>NZ_CP072916.1:0-3337500 GCF_018064205.1 Comamonas aquatica
ACCCCCTGACCTCCAGCGAGGCAGGGGGTTTTGTTTTTGGGGGGGATGAACGTCCATCCTGGCTGTGAACCGGCGTTGGCAGCTTATGGATCACAAGTGCGCTCACTCCCAATTCTCAAAAAATAAGAGCGCACTGCGTGCGCTCTTATTGCGAATCAGGCACCAAAGACCTGAGAACCGAATCTGGATCAGCGCCAGGCGCTCACGGATTGGAATTCCAAGCCACTCACTTGGCTTCTGCAGGCGCAGGTGCGTGCACTGCATCGGCTCCGTGCTTTTCTCCGCTCATGTCCACCTGATCGCCAAATTGCATGATCATGTACAACGAAATGGCGGCGAAGATGGCAAAAGCCACAGCAATTTTCCACATGAGAGTCTCCTTTGTTCTGAAGAAGGGGTATCCACTTTTCAAGCTTGGAGGCTGTCGCCAAGAAAAAAGCCCCAACTCCTAAGAACTGGGGCTTAAACCTTGGAGCAAACCCTGGAGGCATTACACCAGCCAGGGTTTGCAGAGAGCTTACGCTCTGGGTGATCAGAACAGGTGACGCACGCCCACGGCGATGGAGCGGAAGTTGTCACCAGCGTTGGTCACGCCGTAAGCGGCATTGTCGCCATTGTTGATCTTGGTGAAGTAGCCGTACACCTTGGTGCGCTTGCTCAGGTTGTAGTTATAGCCAAGGGTCCATTGCGTAGCGGCTGTGCCATCAAAACCGACGCCCTTGTAGCTTTGTGCACGGCCCACGTTGGCGTGGAATTCCGATGCGCCCAGGGTGTACATGGCGGCCAGGCGGTAGGCGTGGCGCTTGGTGTCGAACGCTTCCGAATCAACCTTGTAGTACTGGTAGTAGGCACCCAGGGTCAGGCTGTTGATGGTGTAGCTTGCGCGCAAACCCAGCTGCTGTTCTTTTTGGGTGTCGCCAAAACGCTTGCTTTCAGCGCGTGTGTAGCCCAAGCCGAGGCCCAGGGGACCATTGGCATAGTTCAAAGCTGCGTCGAATGCCCCCTTCTCTGTGCCTTGCACTGTACGAACGCCGCCAGGCAAACCGATTTCATTTTTGTCTGCAATAGTGCGAGTCTTCTTTTCGCCAAAGCCGTAGTTGAACTCAGCAGTCACGCCACCGAATTCGGGCGAACGGTAGGACAGCTGATTGCCTTCGGGGAAGACATAAGCATACAGGGCATCAGCAGAAGTGCCGGTGTCGTGGTTGTGCATGCTGATGTAGTCCGCAGTGGCCAGGTAAGAGCCCACGTAGAACTGGCCCATGCGCACGGTACCGAAGCTGCCGGACAGGTTCACCTCGCTGTGGCGTGCGAAGTTCAAACCACCGCCACCTTCGCCAGAACCGTTATCTGCGTTGAAGCGACCTTCCAGTTGGAAGCCCGCCTTCAGGCCATTGCCCAGGTCTTCAGTACCGCGGAAGCCAATGAACGAACTGTTGTCATTCATGACCGACTTGCTATCGGCGCCGATTTTCTGGTGTTCCACGGTGGTGTTGATACGGCCATACACGTTCACGCTGCTTTGGGCCATGGCGGCGGAAGTACCGCAAACGGCCAGCACGGCCAGCATTACGCGAGTTGTCTTCGTCATGTTATTTCCTTGGTGGGTTGAGGGTAGCCATCAACTTTGTGTGACTAGCACTTGCAAAGGGCTGGTCAAATTTTAGGGATTGCACCTGCCGTACAGGGCTTTTGGGTGAAGTTTTGATGACGAATGATGCATGACAACAACAGAAGAATGTTGCTGTGCACCATGCGTGGTCGCGATAAAAAGAAACGCCCCGCTTTGAGGCGGGGCGCACAACTGTGGGGAGAGCCTTTTAATCAGTCGTCGGCATAGATATCCACGTCCTTGGTATCACGCAAGAACAGGGTACCGATCACGGCGGTGGCACCGGCAATGATGATGGGGTACCACAGACCGTTGTACATGTTGCCGGTCTGGGCAACGATGGCAAAGGACATGGTGGGCAGCAGGCCGCCGAACCAGCCGTTGCCGATGTGGTAGGGCAGGCTCATCGAGGTGTAGCGGATGCGGGTGGGGAACATCTCCACCAGCATGGCTGCGATGGGGCCGTAGACCATGGTCACCAGGATCACCAGGTAGAACAAGATGAGAATCATCATGGGCTTGTTCATCTTGGCGGGGTCGGCCTTGTCGGGGTAGCCGTCCTGCTTCAAGGTTTCTGCCAGGCTCTTGGTGAACGCAGCACCCTTGGCCTTGGCATCGTCGGCACTCAGACCCACCGAGCTGTAGCTGGGGATGGTGTGCTCGCCGATTTTGATGACGGCAGGGGTGCCGGCCGGGGCCTGTTCGGTGTCATAGCTGACGGAGCGATTGGCCAGGGCTTGCTTGGCGATGTCGCAGGAGCTGGTGAACTTGGCAGTGCCCGTGGGGTTGAACTGGAACGAGCACTCGGCGGGGTCGGCCACGATCACGACCTTGGCGTTCGCCTGTGCGGCGGCCAGGTCCGGGTTGGCGGCGGAGGTCAGGGCCTTGAACACGGGGAAGTAGGTGAACACGGCCAGCGCGCAGCCCAGCATGATGATGGGCTTGCGACCAATCTTGTCCGACAGCGAACCGAAGACCACGAAGAAGGGTGTACCCAGCAGCAGTGCGGCGGCAATCATCAGGTTGGCGGTGACGGCATCGACCTTCAGCTGCTGTGTCAGGAAGAACAGCGCGTAGAACTGGCCGGTGTACCAGACCACGGCCTGACCGGCAGTCAGACCGACCAGGGCCAGCAGCACAATCTTCAGGTTCTTCCATTGGCCGAAGGACTCAGCCAGCGGTGCCTTGGAGGTTTTGCCTTCGGCCTTCATCTTCTGGAAGGCGGGGGATTCCGACAGCGTCATGCGGATCCACACCGAAATGGCCAGCAGCAGGATGGACACCAAGAAGGGAATGCGCCAGCCCCAGTCTTGGAACTTTTCTTCGCCCATCGCGGTACGGGTGCCCAGAATCACCAGCAGCGACAGGAACAGGCCCAGCGTGGCGGTGGTCTGGATCCAGGAGGTGTAGGCACCGCGCTTGCCCTGGGGCGCGTGTTCGGCCACATAGGTGGCAGCACCGCCGTATTCGCCGCCCAGTGCCAGGCCTTGCAGCATGCGCAGCACCATCAGGATGATGGGGGCTGCCACGCCGATGGTGGCGTAGTTGGGCAGGACACCCACGATGAAGGTGGAGATGCCCATGATCAGGATCGTCACCAGGAAGGTGTACTTGCGACCGATCATGTCACCCAGGCGGCCAAAGACCAGCGCACCGAATGGACGGACGATGAAGCCGGCTGCAAACGCCAGCAGCGCGAAGATGAAGGCGGAGCCGGCATCCAGTCCGCTGAAGAACTGCTTGGCAATGATGGCTGCCAGCGAACCGTAGAGGTAGAAGTCATACCACTCGAACACAGTGCCGAGGGATGACGCAAAGATCACTTTGCGTTCTTCTGGCGTCATGGGCCGAGCGGCAGCTGTGCCTTTCGGTCCTACGCCGTTTGCAGCGTTGATGGCCATGGTGTTGTCTCCTGAATGTGATTGTTGCTTGCCGCCATGTGCGGACGATCACATTCTTGGAGGCCGTACTGACCCGCTTCTGACGCGAATCCAACGCGAACTTGCGTCAAACTGACGTGCTTCTGACAAATTCAGGTCAAACCCGCGCAGTCTGTTTCGGGATGTGACATGGCCGGAAATTCCTACCGGGGAAGGCGGTGCTTGAAATCAGGCCAAACCCGAGGGAGTGGCATCGGCATTTACCCAGCCCTCGGTTTGGAACCAGGGGTGCCCATCGAGGTAGTCGCGCAGCATCGGCAGGCTGTCGAGCCCCCAGAAATTCTGCCCGTCCACGGTGAAGGCGGGCACGCCAAATACGCCCAGGGCCGCGGCCGCTTCGGTGTTGTTGCGCAGCAGGGGCTTGGTGGCCTCGGTGGCATCGGCGGCTGCGATGAAACGCGGCTGCAGTTCGGCCTGCAGGGCCTGCAGCCGCGCGGGGGCCAAAGCATCCTTGCCGCCCTGCCAGACGTGACGGAAGATGGTCTCCGCCACATAGCGGTTGATGCTGCCGTCGTGGCTGGTTTGCAGTGCCAGGCGCAGCAGGGGCAGGGGGTTGAATGGGTGCTTGGCCGGCATCTGCAGCGGAATCTGCAGGTGCTGGCCCAGCCACACGGCGTGCTGGTAGGTCCACACCCGCTTGGCGGGGATGCCGGCCGGCCCCGGGTTGTGGTGTTGCTGCAGCAAGGCACCGAGCAGGACCGGGCGGTACTCCACGTGGCAGTGCAGGCCCGCCAGGGTGTGGGGCAACTGCTGGAAGGCCAGCCATGCGTAGGGCGAGACAAAGTCCAGGTGCATGGTGATGTGGCGCATGTCGCTTGCCTTTCAGGAGGTTAAGAAGCCGGCCCGCAGCGTTGCTGGATCTGCTGCCAGATGTGGCGCTTGGCCGTGGCATCGGCCTTGCCCCAGCAGCGTAATTCATCCAGGGTGCGCAGGCAGCCCACGCAGTACTGGCGGTCTGCATCCATACGACAGACGGAGATGCAGGGCGAGGGCGGTGCCTCGACGGCCGAGGGCTGCAGGCTGCCTTGGGCCAGCAGGGTCTGCAACTTGTGCCGCAAGGCGTCGGGCACAGGCGGGATGGCGCAGGCGACAGGTGCTGCCTCCGTGTCCACCATCTGCGCAATGTCGACCACCGGGGCCTGGGCCAGGGCGCGCAGGGCCTCCATGTTCAAGGCAAACACCGCATGCGGGTGACCGGCTGCCGCCCACAGCACGTCAAAGCGTTGCAGGCTGCGGTCGATCAAGGTCACGGGTGCGTGGGCGTGCGCCACCGGGCTGACGCCGCCGATGGAGAACCCGGTCCGGTCCTTGACGAAGTCGGCATCCGCACGGCCGATCTTGCCGACCAGGGCGGCCACCTTTTTTTCATCCACGCGGCGATCCCCGGCCGCCACCACCAGCACCGAGGCGCCGTCTTCCTTGCGCTTGAAGATCACGCTCTTGGCCACCTGGCCGACCGCGATCCCCAACTGGTCGGCCGCTTCCTGCGCGGTGCGGGCCGCACCCTCGAGCATCTGGGGCGTGTGGGGGTGACCGACTTCCTGCAGGTAGCGCGCCACGCGCTGCACGCCTTCGGGCAGGGGATGCAATTCAGAAGCGCACATTCACACCGCCTCGCAGGCCGCGCTGCTGGCGCGTTTGGCCAGGATCGCCTTGGCCACGCGCGATTGCGTGGGGCGGCCCAGGTGATCGCTGATGAACTGGCCGGCATCGATCAGCTGGTCCAGGTCGATGCCGGTGTCGATGCCCATGCCGTGCAGCATGTAGACCACGTCCTCGGTTGCCACATTGCCCGTCGCCCCCTTGGCGTAGGGGCAGCCGCCCAGCCCGGCCACCGAGGTGTCGAACTGCCACACGCCCATCGCCAGGGCCGCCAGGGTGTTGGACAGGGCCTGGCCGTAGGTGTCGTGGAAATGGCCGGAGATGTCATTCAGGTCGAAGTGCTGCAGCGTGGCCTCGATGGCCTTGCGCACCTTGATGGGCGTGCCCACGCCAATCGTGTCCGCCACGCCGATGTGCTGCACGCCGATGCCCTTCATCAGACCGGCCAGGTAGGCCACGCGTTCGGGCGCCACCTCGCCTTCGTAGGGGCAGCCGACGGTGCAGCTCATGGCGCCGCGCACGTGGATGCCGGCCGCGCGGGCGGCGGCCACCACGGGGGCGAAGCGTTCGATGCTCTCGGCGATCGAGCAGTTGATGTTCTTCTGGCTGAAGGCCTCGCTGGCCGCGCCGAAGACGACGATCTCATCGGGGCGCGACAGCACGGCCGCTTCAAAGCCCTTCATGTTGGGCGTCAGCACCGAGTAGCGCACGTCGGCGCGGCGCTCGATGCCGGCCATCACCTCGGCATTGTCGCCCATCTGGGGCACCCATTTGGGCGAGACGAAGCTGGTGACCTCGATCTCTTTCAGGCCGGCCGCCTGCAGGCGGTGCACCAGCTCGATCTTGACCGCGGCGGGCACGGGCTGCTTTTCGTTCTGCAGGCCGTCGCGGGGGCCGACATCGACCAGTTTGACGCGGGTAGGGTAGCTCATGGGGTGGTCCTTGTGGGTCTGTGAACGGTCGGGTCAATAACCGCGCTGGGGGTCGACCATGCCGACCACGGCCTCGCCGCGGCTCAGGGCGGCGACCTTGCCGGCGATCTGGGCAATGCTGTCCTCGCGCAGGGTGCGGGCCGAGGTGTGGGGCGTCATGGTGATCTGCGGGATGGTCCAGAACGGGTGGCCGGCGGGCAGCGGTTCCTGGCGGAACACGTCCAGCATGGCACCGGCCACATGGCCTTGGGCGATCAGGGCCACCAGGTCCTCTTCCACCAGGTGGGCACCGCGCGCCACGTTGATCAGGTAGGCGCCGGGCAGCAGCTGCTGCAGCGTGTCGCGGCACAGGATGTTCTCGGTCTCGGGCGTCAGCGGCAGCAGGTTGACCAGCACGCGCGTACCGCGCAGGAAGTCGTGGAAACCGGCCTCGCCGTTGAAGGTCTGCACGCCGTCGATCTGCTTGGGGCTGCGGCTCCAGCCGCGCACGGGGAACTCGAACACGCCCAGCGCCTTGGCCACGCGCTCACCCAGCACGCCCAGGCCCATCACGCCAACGGGGAAGTCGGCGCGCAGCTGGGGCTTGCGGAATTGCCACTGGCCCTGGCGCATGTCGGCCTCGTAGGCATCGAGTTCGCGGAAGTGGCGGATCACGGCCTGGGTCACGTACTCGGCCATCTGCACGGACATGCCGGCATCGTCCAGGCGCACCACCTGGGCCTGGGGCGGCAGGCGCAGTTTCAGCAGCGCATCGACCCCGGCACCGATGTTGAACAAGGCCTTCAGCCCCGGCTGCTCGTCCAGGAACTGCTGGGGCGGCGCCCAGACCACGGCGTAGTCCGCCTGGGGCGCACCGGGCGCCCACACACTGATGTCGGCATGCGGCAAGGCGGCGCGCAGTCCTTCCAGCCAAGGTTCGGCCTTGGTACCCGTACAGCAAAAAGTCACTCGCATGGCGGCAAGGTTACAGGGTGGGCGATGGCCTGTCTGTCACGGGGACAGCGCTACTTTCAAAAAAGGAGCTGCTGGCGCAAGTAGTGCAAGCAATTGGCAGGCTTTCTCATTGGAAGATGGCGTACATCCTGCGCGGGCAGCTATGGGTTTGCGTGCAACCGAACGGGGCCTGCGGAGGGGGGGCGCGGAACGCAGCCAGCAGGCCGGTGGGCCCTACCCCCGCCCACCGGCCGTTTGCGGCCGGCGCGCGTTCAGGCGGTTGCCTCGATGCGGATCAGCTCCGCGCCTTCGCTGACCTGGTCGCCGGGGGCGTACAACAGCTCCTGCACCACGCCGTCGGCGGGGGCGGCGATGGTGTGCTCCATCTTCATGGCCTCCATCACCGCCAGCGGCTGGCCCTTGGTGACGGCATCGCCGGCCTGCACGGCAAACGACACCACTTTACCCGGCATGGGCGCGGTCAGGCGGCCGCCTTCGGCGCCGTGTTCGCCGGCGTGGGCCAGCGGGTCGGGCAGCTCCAGCACGGCCGCGCCCTGGGGCGTGAAGATGTGGCGCACCTCGCCCTGCACATGCACCTGGGCAGTGCTGCGCAGGCCGGCAAACTGCACCAGCAGGCCGTCGCCCTGGGGTTGCCAGTCCAGGCGGCCTGTGGTGTCCCCCACCTGCAGCTGCAACTGGCCGTCGTGCCCCGTGGTCAGGCTGGCGGCGACGGGCGTGCCGCCCTGCAGCAACTGCAGGCTGCGGCGCGGCGTGCCGTGGCTGTGCCAGCCGTCACGGCGGCTGAAGGGGTCGGTTGTCTGCAGCGCCTGTTCGGCCTGCAGCAGCTGGGCCACGGCGGCGGCCACGGCCAGGGCGGTGGGCACGGGCTGCTGGTCGAACAGCGCGGCCTTCTCGCGCTCGATCAGGGCCGTATCCAGCTGGGCATTGGCAAACGCGGTGCTGCGCACCACGTGGCGCAAGAACTGCACGTTGGTGGCCAGGCCGACGATCTGCGTCTGCGCCAGGGCCGCATCCAGCCGCGCCAGGGCCTGGGCGCGCGTGTCGCCGCGCACGATCAGCTTGGCAATCATGCTGTCGTAGAAGGGGCTGATGGCATCGCCTTCGCGCACGCCGTCGTCCACGCGCACATCGCTGATGGCAAAACTGCTGCACGCCGGCTTGCGGTAGACCTGCAGCGTGCCGGTGGCGGGCAGAAAGCCGTTGTCGGGGTTCTCGGCGCAGATGCGGGCCTCGATGGCGTGGCCGATGATCTTCAGCTCGGACTGCTGCTTGGGCAGGGGCTGGCCGGCGGCCACGCGCAGCTGCCACTCCACCAGGTCTTCGCCGGTGATGGCCTCGGTCACGGGGTGTTCCACCTGCAGGCGGGTGTTCATCTCCATGAAGTAGAACTGCATGGCGTCGGGCGCGTCGTAGCCGCCGGGCTGCTCGACAATGAATTCCACCGTGCCCGCGCCCACGTAGTGCACCGCCTGGGCAGCGGCCACGGCGGCCGCGCCCATCTTGGCGCGCAGGGCTTCGGTCATGCCGGGGGCGGGGGCCTCTTCCAGCACCTTCTGGTGGCGGCGCTGCACGGAGCAGTCGCGCTCGAACAGGTAGACGCAGTTGCCCTGGGTGTCGCCAAACACCTGGATCTCGATGTGGCGCGGGCGCAGCACGTATTTCTCGACCAGCACGGCGTCGTTGCCGAAGCTGTTGATAGCCTCGCGCTGGCAGCTGGCCAGGGCGGCGGCGAAGTCCTCGCGCCGCTCCACCAGGCGCATGCCCTTGCCGCCGCCGCCGGCGCTGGCCTTGATCAGCACCGGGTAGCCAATGCGGTCGGCCTCGCGCTGCAGCAACTCAGGATTCTGGTCGGCGCCGTGGTAGCCGGGCACCAGGGGCACGCCGGCCTTTTCCATCAGTTGCTTGGATTCGGCCTTCAGGCCCATGGCGCGGATGGCGCTGGCAGGTGGGCCGATGAAGACCAGGCCGGCGGCCTGGCAGGCCTGGGCGAAGTCTTCGTTCTCGCTCAGGAAGCCATAGCCGGGGTGGATGGCCTGTGCGCCGGTGGCCTGGGCGGCTTGCAGGATGCGCTCCCAGCGCAGGTAGCTGTCCTTGGGTGCGCTGCCGCCGATGTGCACGGCCTCGTCGCAGGCGGCCACGTGCTTGGCCTGGGCGTCGGCGTCGGAATACACGGCCACGGTCTGGATGCCCAGGCGGCGGGCGGTGGCGGCCACGCGGCAGGCGATCTCGCCGCGGTTGGCAATCAAAATTTTGGTGAACATGCCTTGTCTCCGTTTGAAGTGTTTTGAGGCTCTAGCGATTATTGGGTCAGCGTTAGCAGCTATGTTTTTGGCAATTGCGGCGGTGCAGGTTCGGCCGCACCCATCCAGCCTCTGAGCTTGCGCAGGGCGGCTTTGAGAAAGCGCCACAGCATCCAGGTGACGACCCACATCAGCACCACCGTGACCGCCAGCACTGCGGCGAACACGGCCGGGTGGGCCAGTGCCAGCCAGACGGCGCCCACGGCGGCCGTGTCCTCGGCAAGGCTGGCGCCCAGGTTGCTGAAGGGTTCGGGGCTGGTGTTGATCACGGCGCGCGTGGTGGTCTTGGCGGCCTGGCTGGTGGCGGCCAGCGTGCCGCCCATCAGCGCCGCGGCCAGGGCCATGGTGGTGTGGTCGGCGCCGAACACACCGGCCGCCAGGGCCGCGCCGGCGGGCACGCGCAGCACGCTTTGCAGCAGGTCCCACAGCGAGTCCACGCCGGGGATCTTGTCGGCGAAGAATTCCACGCACAGCAGCCCGCCGCTGGCGAACAGCAGGGCCGGGTGGGCCAGCACCTGCAGGCTGCCGGGTAGCACCAGGGCGCCGGTGGCTCCGAGCAGGCCCACCAGGAACACCACCAGGTACAGCCGAAAGCCGCTGGCCCAGCCCAGGGCCGCCGCCAGGGCCATCAGGCTGGCCATGTCCATGCTGCCGACGGCCTGGCCCACCCCGGCCGCTGCGGCGCTGGCGCTGTCCAGCACGGCCCCGCCGGCCTGCTCCACCGCCGTGCGGTCGGGGTGCAGGCCCACGCGGTGCAGCCACTGCAGCAGGGTGTTCCAGAGGTCGTTCATGGGTGTTCAGCGTGGCGTGTGGTGGGGCTCAGGACAGCCAGGCTGGCTTGCGCTTGGCCAGGAAGGCCTGCACGCCCTCCTTGCCCTCGGCGCTGGCGCGGATCTCGGCAATGCCTTCCACGGTGCGGGCGATCAGGGCCTCGTCAATGGCGTGGCCCGCCGTGTCCTGCACCAGCCGCTTGCAGGCGCGCACGGCGGCCGGGCTGGCCTGCAGCAGGTGCTTGAGCAGGCCGTCCACGGCGTCGTCCAGCGCCTCGGGGGCGACCACCTGGTGCACGAAGCCGATGCGCAGGGCCTCGGCGGCGTCAAAGCGCTCGCCGGTCAGGAAATAGCGCTGCCCGGCGCGGGCACCCATGGCGCGCAGCACGTAGGGGGCGATGGTGGCCGGGATCAGGCCGATCTTGACCTCGCTGAGGCAGAAGTGGGCGCTGTCCACGCTGACGGCCATGTCGCAGGCCGCCACCAGGCCCAGGCCGCCGGCGTAGACATCGCCCTGCACGCGGGCGATGGTGGGGTGCGGGCAGGTGTAGATGGTGCGCAGCATCTGCGCCAGCTTGCCGGCATCGACCAGGTTCTCCTCGCGGCTGTAGTCGGCCATGCGGCGCATCCAGTTCAGGTTGGCGCCGGCGCAAAAGGCCGGGCCCTCGGCGGCCAGCACCACGGCACGCACGGCGGCGTGCTGGGCCACGGCCTCGAAGGCGGCGGTGATCTCGGCGATCACCTCGTCGCTGAAGGCGTTGCGGATCTCCGGCTGGCTCAGCGTGATGGTGGCCACACCGGCGTTGGTGGTCAGGGTGACGGGACGGGTCATGGGCGTGCTCCTGGCTGGGTCATCGGTCCATTACATGCGGAAGACACCGAACTTGGTGTCCTCCATCGGCGCATTGCGGCTGGCGGACAGGCCCAGGGCCAGCACGCGGCGCGTGTCGGCGGGGTCGATCACGCCGTCGTCCCACAGGCGGGCGCTGGCATAGTAGGGGTGGCCCTGGACTTCGTACTGCTCGCGGATCGGGGTCTTGAAGGCGTTCTCCTCCTCGGCGCTCCACTGGCCGCCGCGGGCCTCGATGCCGTCGCGCTTGACCGTGGCCAGCACGCTGGCGGCCTGCTCGCCGCCCATCACGCTGATGCGCGCGTTCGGCCACATCCACAAAAAGCGCGGGCTGAAGGCGCGGCCGCACATGCCGTAGTTGCCGGCGCCAAAGCTGCCGCCGATGATGATGGTGAACTTGGGCACCGCCGCCGTGGCCACGGCCGTCACCAGCTTGGCGCCGTGGCGCGCAATGCCTTCGTTCTCGTACTTGCGCCCGACCATGAAGCCGGTGATGTTCTGCAGGAACACCAGGGGCACCTTGCGCTGGCAGCACAGCTCGATGAAGTGCGCGCCCTTGACGGCCGATTCGCTGAACAAAATGCCGTTGTTGGCGATGATGCCCACCTGCATGCCTTCGATGCGCGCAAAGCCGCAGACCAGGGTGCTGCCAAAGCGCGCCTTGAACTCGTCGAACACGCTGCCATCGACGATGCGGGCAATGATCTCGCGCACGTCAAACGGCTTGCGCGTGTCGGTCGGGATCACGCCATACAGCTCTTGCGCATCAAAAAGCGGAGCTGCTGGCACAGCATCGGTGGGCGCTGCAGGCTTGTTTTTATTCAAATTCTTCACCGCCGTGCGCGCCAGGGCCAGGGCGTGCAGGTCGTTGTCGGCCAGGTGGTCGGCCACGCCGGACAGGCGCGTGTGCACGTCGCCGCCGCCCAGGTCCTCGGCGCTGACCACCTCGCCCGTGGCCGCCTTCACCAGCGGCGGGCCCCCCAGGAAGATGGTGCCTTGGTTTTTGACGATGATGGACTCGTCGCTCATGGCCGGCACATAAGCACCACCGGCGGTGCAGCTGCCCATGACCACGGCGATCTGCGCAATGCCCTGAGCGCTGAGGTTGGCCTGGTTGTAGAAGATGCGGCCGAAGTGGTCGCGGTCGGGGAAGACGTCGTCCTGGTTGGGCAGGTTGGCGCCGCCCGAGTCCACCAGGTAGATGCAGGGCAGGCGGTTCTGCTGGGCGATCTCCTGGGCGCGCAGGTGCTTCTTCACCGTCATCGGGTAGTAGGTGCCGCCCTTCACCGTGGCGTCGTTGCACACGATCATGCAGTCCACACCGCTGACGCGGCCGATGCCGGCGATCAGGCCCGCGCCCGGTGCGTCGTTGTGGTACATGTTCAGTGCCGCCAGGGGCGCCACTTCCAGAAAGGGCGTGCCGGGGTCCAGCAGCATCTGCACGCGATCGCGCGGCAGCAGTTTGCCGCGCGCCACATGCTTGGCGCGCGCGGCCTCGCCGCCGCCCTGGGCGATCTGCTCGCAACGTGCGCGCAAGTCATCGACCAGGGTCTGCATCGCGCGCGCATTGGCCTGGAAGTCGGCCGAGCGCGGGTTGAGTTGGCTGTTTAGAACGCCCATGTTGTCTCCTTGGTATCCCTAGGGTTATCCCGATGTTGATTCAGGGTTTTTGTGATCGTTTGCGACGGAGGCGCACCAGCGACACCAGACAATGCCGCATGCACACCGTTGAAACCGTCCTGCTGGTGCTGATGTTGGGGGCGCTGACCGGCATCGCGGCCCGTTACGTCCGCGCCATTCCGCTGCCCCTGATCCAGATTGCCCTGGGCGCCCTGATTGCCTGGCCCCAGCGCGGCCTGCACATCGCCTTCGACCCGGAACTGTTTCTGCTGCTGTTCATCCCGCCGCTGCTGTTTGCCGACGGCTGGCGCATCCCCAAACGCGAATTCTTTGCCCTGGCGCGCCCCATCCTGCTGCTGGCCTTCGGCCTGGTGCTGATCACCGTGCTGGGCCTGGGCTACCTGATCCACTGGATGATTCCGGCCATGCCGCTGACCGTGGCCTTCGCCCTGGCGGCCGTGGTCTCGCCCACCGACGCGGTGGCCGTCTCGGCCATCACGCGCAACCTGGGCATGCCGCACAAGACCATGCACATGCTCGAGGGCGAGTCGCTGCTGAACGACGCCTCGGGCCTGGTGGCCGTCAAATTTGCCGTGCTGGCCACGCTGACCGGCGTGTTCTCGTGGAGCAATGTCGCCAAGGATTTCACCTGGATGGCCGTGGGCGGCCTGGGCATCGGGGCGCTGATGGGCTGGGGCTTCAGCTATGCGCGCGACGCCATCACGCGCCGCGTGGGCGACGTGGCCGCCACGCAGATGGTGCTGCTGCTGGTGCTGCTGCCGTTTGCGGCCTATATCGTGGGTGAAAAGATCGGCGTGTCCGGCATCCTGGCGGCCGTGGCCGCCGGCGTGGCCACCAATTTCGCCGACCTGGACCGCAGCAATTTCATCTCGGAGCGCCTGCAGACCGAAGGCACCTGGAACATGGTGGAGTC
This sequence comes from Comamonas aquatica, assembly GCF_018064205.1. Taxonomy (NCBI): domain Bacteria; kingdom Pseudomonadati; phylum Pseudomonadota; class Betaproteobacteria; order Burkholderiales; family Comamonadaceae; genus Comamonas; species Comamonas aquatica. The sequence continues at coordinate 13,515 of NZ_CP072916.1, forward strand.
CGCCTTCAACGGCGCCATCTTCCTGCTGCTGGGCCTGCAACTGCCGTCCATCATCGGCGTCACGCTGATGGACGCCGGCCACGAAGGCTGGAAGCTGGTGGGCTATGTGGCCGTGATCTCGATCGCGCTGCTGCTGGTGCGCTGGGCGTGGATCACGCTGGGCGTGCACGGCGCGCTGCGCAAGGCCCACCGCGAAGGCAAGATGGCCGAAAAGCCCTCGCACCTGCTGAACCTGGCGACCACCATGGCCGGCATCCGCGGCGCCGTCACGCTGGCGGCGGCGCTGTCCATCCCCGTGCACCTGCACAATGGCCGCCCGTTTCCCGAGCGCGACCTGCTGATCTTCCTGGCCACTGGCGTGATCCTGTTCACCCTGGTGCTGGGCGCCATCGCCCTGCCGCTGATCCTGCGCCGTATGCCGCCGCACGAGGACACGGAAGCCCAGCTGGAGGAACGTGTCGCGCGCACCGTGGCCTGCAAGGCGGCGATCGCCAGCCTGACGCTGACCGAAGAGGACATGCAGCAGCACGACGAGCAGTGGGTGGCCCAGTACCAGGAGGTGGTGGGCCGCATCACGCAGGAATACCGCAACCGCATCCACCTGCTGGACGACAGCTCGGGCGTGGCCACGTCCACCGAGGCGCAGCGCGACACCCCCGAGATGGTGCACGAGCGCCGCCAGCGCCTGGTCAAGGAAATGGAGCTGCGCGTGCGCTGCATCCAGGTGGAGCGCGACGCCCTGTACGCCGAGCGGCAGGCGCACCGCATCAACGACGAAGCCCTGCGCGCCATGGTCAGCGAGCTGGACATGGCCGAGGTGTCGCTGCGCAAACGCCTGGCCGTGGCCTGCCGGGCCGCAGGCCTGAAGCCGGGCAAGACCACCGCCTGAGGCGGTGGGCAGGGCAGGGGGGCGGTGGCGCATGGGCGTGAACGTCTCCGTCGGGTGGGGCCGGGCGCGGCGTGCGGCCCGGCAGGGCATGCTGCAAGCCTAGGGCGAATCACGATACAGATGTGGTCACAGAGGTTGCAATAATGGCCATATGACCACCCCCGCCCTGGTGCCGGCCGCCGCCGGCCAGCACCCCGCTTTCACCCCGATCGCCTTTGTACGCTGCGTGGCGCTGGCCTATGCGCAGCGTGGGATGGAGGTGGGTGTGGCCTTGCAGCAGGCGCAAATTGCGCCAGCGCTGCTGGCCGATGACCAGGCCCGCATCACTGCCTTGCAGATGGAGCTGCTGTGCGCCCACGCCATGCGCGAGCTGGACGACGAGGGCCTGGGCTGGTTCCAGCGCCGCCTGCCCTGGGGCAGCTACGGCCTGCTGGCGCGCGCCAGCATCAGCAGCCCCTCGCTGGGGCTGGCCGTGGCGCGCTGGTGCCGCCACCACGGCCTGCTGACGGACGACCTGGCGCTGGCGCTGCAGGTCGACGGCCCGCTGGCCACCATCCGCGTGCAGGCGCGGCGCGAGCTGGGCGCGATGCAGGAGTTCTGCCTGCTGTCCGTGCTGCGCAACCTGCACGGTTTTGCCAGCTGGCTGGTGGACACGCGCCTGCCGCTGCGCCAGGTCAGCTTTCCCTTCCCGGCGCCCGCCCACCAGGCGGTCTATGGCCGGTTGTTCGACGCGCCGGTGCGCTTTGGCGCTGCTGCGGCCAGCCTGGAGCTGGACGCCCACTGGCTGCAGCTGCCCCTGGTGCGCGACGAGGCCGCGCTCAACACCATGCTGCAGCGTGCCCTGCCGCTGCAGGTGCGCCCCTACAAGCCGGCCCAGCCCCTGGTGCAGCGCGTGCGCCAGGCCCTGGCCGCCCACCCGCAGTGCAGCCACACGGCGGCCACGCTGTGCGCCGAGCTGCACCTGGCGCCGCGCAGCCTGCACCGGCAGCTGCAGGCGCACGGCACCAGTCTGCAGGCCCTCAAGGACGCGGTGCGCCGCGACCGCGCCCTGCACCTGCTGCAGCGCACCGACACCCCCCTCAAGCGCGTGGCCCAGGCCTGCGGCTTTGCGGGCGAGAAAAGCTTCATCCGCGCCTTCCACCAGTGGACCGGGCAGGCACCCGGCGCCTACCGCCAGGCCCAGCGCGGACGCTGAACCACGCCGGCGGGCGTTTTGTGCCACACTGCAGGCAGTGTTGAAAAAAACGATAGCTGTCAGCGCTTGATATATAAGGGCTGAGAGCCAAAATCATTCTCAATTACAGAGGCTGACATGGCAGAGCAGACACCCGCACGCACTTCGGACTGGATGAGGCCGCACAGCCTGTTGCGCATCTCCATCGCCGTGGCCGTGGTCACCATCGTGCTGAAGATGCTGGCCTGGCTGCTGACCGGCTCGGTGGGCCTGCTGTCCGATGCGCTGGAGTCCTTCGTCAACCTGGCCGGCGCCACCTTCGCGCTGGCCATGGTGACCATCGCCCAGCGCCCGGCCGACGACGACCACCCCTATGGCCACCACAAGGCGGAGTACTTCTCGGCCGGCTTTGAGGGGCTGCTGGTGATTGGCGCCAGCCTGGCCATCATCTGGGTCAGCGTGGCCCGCTGGCTGGACCCCCAGCCGCTGCAGCGCCTGGACTGGGGCCTGGGCCTGTCGCTGGCCAGCACCGTGCTCAACGGCGCGCTGGCCTGGCTGATGTTCCGCAGCGCCCGCACCTACCGTTCGATGGCGCTGGAGGGCGATGCCCGCCACCTGATGACCGATGTCTACACCTCGGTGGGCGTGGTGCTGGGCCTGGGGCTGGCCCACCTCAGCGGCTGGTGGTGGCTGGACCCGCTGGCCGGCGTGGTCGTGGCGCTGAACATCCTGTGGCACGGCGCCGTGCTGGTCTGGCGTGCCGCCCAGGGCCTGATGGACGTGGCCATGGACCCCGAGCAGCTGCTGCAGGTCGAGACCGTGCTGCACGCCCAGGTGCAGGCCGCCCAGGCCCAGACCGGCGTGGCCCTGGTCTTCGACAGCCTGCGCACGCGCCAGGCCGGTGGCCACAGCTTCATCGACCTGCACCTGCACCTGCCCGGGGACTGGAGCCTGGCCCAGGCCGCCGACTGGCGCCACCGCACCGAGGCCGCGCTGATGGCCGCCATCCCCAGCGTGCAGGTGCACATCGAGCTGCTGCCGCAGGGCGCCGTCACCGTGCTGGAGCGCCAGACCGGCCACAGGGCCTGACGCCGGGGTATTGCGCCCCGCCGCACGGCCGGTGGGGGCGTCCCCGGATAATTCGGGCCATGACTACCTCGCCCAGCGCCGCCGGCGCAGCCGCATCCACGGCGTTCTCTTCCCTGTCGCTCCACCCCGCCACCCTGCAGAACCTGCAGCAGCTGGGCTATGAACAGATGACGCCCATCCAGGCCGCCAGCCTGCCGCTGACGCTGCGCGGGCAGGACCTGATCGCCCAGGCCAGCACCGGCAGCGGCAAGACCGCCGCCTTCGGCCTGCCCCTGCTGGAGCGCCTGAACCAGCGCTGGTTCGCCGTGCAGGGCCTGGTGCTGTGTCCCACGCGCGAGCTGGCCGACCAGGTGGCCACCGAAATCCGCCGCCTGGCGCGCGCCCAGGAAAACATCAAGGTCGTCACCGTCTATGGCGGCGTGCCCTCGCGCAACCAGATCGCCAGCTTGGAGAACGGCGCCCACATCGTCGTCGGCACGCCCGGCCGCGTGATGGACCTGATCGAGCGCGGCGCGCTGGACATCTCCAAGCTGCAGACCCTGGTGCTGGACGAAGCCGATCGCATGCTGGACATGGGCTTTTACGCCGACATCGTCACCGTGGTCGAGCAATGCCCCGCGCAGCGCCAGACCCTGCTGTTCTCGGCCACCTACCCCGAAGGCATTGCCCAGCTGGCGCAGCGCTTCATGCGCGAACCCCAGATGGTCCAGGTCGCCGCCCAGCACAGCGCGCACAAGATCGCCCAGCGCTGGTACGAAGTACCCGCCCGGCACAAGCTCGACGTGGTCGTGCAGATGCTGGCGCACTTCCGCCCCGAATCCACCATCGCCTTCTGCAACACCAAGCAGCAGTGCCGCGAAGCCGTCACCGCCCTGCAGGCCCAGGGCATCAGCGCCCTGGCCCTGTTCGGCGAGCTGGAACAGCGCGAGCGCGACGAGGTGCTGGTGCAGTTTGCCAACCGCAGCTGCAGCGTGCTGGTCGCCACCGACGTGGCCGCGCGCGGCCTGGACATCGCCAACCTGTCGGCCGTGATCAACATCGACGTCACGCCCGACCCCGAGGTCCACATCCACCGCATCGGCCGCACCGGCCGCGGCGATGCCGAGGGCCTGGCCCTGCACCTGGTGGACATGGAAGAGATGGTGCACGTCGCCAAGATCGAACAGCTGCAGGGCCGTGCCTCGGAATGGTTCGACGTGGCCGAGCTGACGCCCGCCCCCGGCGGCGCCCTGCTGCCGCCGATGATGACCATCCAGCTCATCGGCGGGCGCAAGGAAAAGATCCGCGCCGGCGACGTGATGGGCGCCATGTGCGCCGACTTCGGCTACACGCGCGAGCAGATCGGCAAGATCAGCGTGAACGACTTCTCCACCTATGTGGCGGTGGACCGGCGCATTGCGGCGGAGGCCTGCGCCAAGCTGAACAATGGCCGTGTGAAGGGCAAGAGCGTGAGAGCGCGTGTGCTGTAAACATCTTTTCAGCGGGCGGCTGGCAGTTGCTCGCTGTTGCTGATGCCCAAGGCTGCTGGTCGCAAGACTGGCGGCCTTTTTTGTTTGTGGGAGTTTGGTGGCTCTAGCGTTTATGCAGCAAGTGCTGGTAGCTATGGTTTGTGCTTCTTGTCTTGTGCTTGTTGTGGCACTTGTGTCCGAGGCCGGGAGTCGCCCGGCGGCGACCCGATTTCTTTTGTCTTGCCAAAAGAAACCAGGGAAAGAAAAGGCGCGCCTTGCAGGCGGCCGGTCCGGCGGAACTCACTGCGCGCGTGCAGCGCTCCGTTCAAACAGCCGCCGAAAAAAATGAAGGACATCCACAAAGTGGGGGCGCGACGCTTGCGCGCGAGTGGATTTTTTGTTGCAATTGTTTGTGTTGTTAAATATCTTTCAAATCAAATTTTCATATGCTCTCAATTAAATCTCCATTCAGAAATATACCTATTAAAGTGGATAAAAAGCAGGCAGTATTTTTGGATGGAATGAGGCACGCTGTACAAATATTGAGCTTTGCTTATGAAAGATTGAATAATGATCTTTGGCATATCGCAAATGACAGAAATATAATAGAAAGAAATGGAGGGTTTACATCTGTTTTTTTAGATTCGTGGGCTTTTGTGGACGCTGTAGATAGATTTCGACTTTTATGGGCATTACAACCCTCCATAGATACCCTGCCTTCGGATTTTTCTGTAGATAGAATTTCTGAAAAATTAAAAAATATCAGAGAAGTAAGAAATGTAGCGGATCATGTTGCTCAAAAAATTGAGCAGATAGTGGCGATGAATGCCTCTGTTTTGGGAGAGATAAAGTGGATATCATTTTTTGAAGATACTCCACTTAAGGTTAAAGCTTGTGTTATTCGGCCGGGAGTAACAATTAAAGATTTGAATATGAGGTTTGATCTTCCGGAAAGAGAAATATTCAGTCTTCATAAAAGTACAAGAATTGTTATTTCAGCAGGAAAACATACAGCAAATTTAACAGAGGCTTATGAGACGGTTGCGTCTGTTGTACGTTATGCAGAAGGGAGTTTGGAAAGGGCTTTTGATAGGATTGGGACTGAAAGCTGTTACCCATCCGATTTTTTTACTGAGGCAGAGTTAGAAACACGATAGATATGAATTCAGGATTCCTGGCCGTGCGCTGATTTTTCTTCTAGCCGTGCCGAGGTGCATAGAGCGCAGCGAAGGAGTACGGGTAGAGGGTTCCCTTCTTTTGCTTCATTTTCTTGGGAGCGCACGAAGAGGAAGTCGTCTGCCATGCGAGCAACGGTCAGCAAGAATCGAAATAGCCATCAAGGTTAAATTCGCCTCTAGGGCTTATCCAGCAAGCGCAAGCAGCTCACATTTGTGATCAATATTGAGACAGCTGCAAAAACAGGCTCCAAGCAGGCTGGGGGCTTCGCCGCACGCCCTTCTACCCGTGCCGAGGCGCGCAGAGCGCAGGGTGGGCCGATGCGCCGCAGGACGCATCGGCTTCGTCATCTGACTGGCCGCAGCTGTTTGAACGGAGCGGCACAGCCGCGCAGTGAGTTCTGCGGCCCCTCCCTGGGATCGAGCACCGCAGGTTGCCCGCTTGGGATTTGCGCAGCAAAGCCCAAAGGGACACGGGTAGCAGGGTTCCCTTCTTTTGCTTCCTTTTCTTGGGAAAGCAAGAAAAGGAAGTCGCCGCCGCGCGATAAGCGGCCAGCAAGATTTCAAGCAGTAGCAAAGCTGAATCAGCCTCTAGCGCTTATCCAGCAAGCGCAAGCAGCTATAGAAAGATGTGCAAGCTGCTGCTTGCTCTCTGCATTAACGCCCTCTGGGAGTGCTGAGGCGTACAGCGTCCAGCAAAGCTTCCAACAAGAAATAAAAGCCAAATCAGCCTCGAACGCTGATACAGCAAGCGCAAGGCGCTATGCAATTAGCCCTTCATAAAAAACAAAGCCGCCATCACCAAGCCGGTGACCACAATCCCCCAGCGCAGGATGTGGGCTGGAATCTTGCGGGCCACGCGCGCGCCGCCGTAGCCGCCCAGTGTGGCCGCGACCATCATCACCAGGGCCTGCGGCCATTCGACGATACCGCCCGCGGCGTAAATGCCCACGGCAATCGCGGTCAGCAGGGCCGAGACCAGGTTCTTCATGCCGTTCATGGCGTTCAGCTGGGTCTGGCCCAGCAGGCTGAACAGCGCCAGGCACAGGATGCCCAGGCCGCCGTTGAAGTAGCCGCCGTAGACGGCCACGGCCAGCATGCCCAGCGTGGCCTTGGTGGTGCTGGCAGGGGCGTCGGGGTGGGAGCTGCGCGAGGCCCAGGCGCGGATCTGTGGGCCGAAGGCGAACAGGGCGGTGGCGCCCAGCAGCAGCCAGGGCACGACCTTGCGGAAAGTGGCGTCGGGGGTGACCAGCAGCAGGGCTGCACCGCCGGCACCACCGATCAACGCCAGGGCGATGGATTTGCCCAGGGTCAGCCCCGGGGGCGCGGCCATGTCTTCGCGAAAGCCCCAGGCGCTGGCCGCGTAGCCGGGCAACAGGGCCACGGTGCCGGTGGCATTGGCCACCACGGGCGGCACGCCGGTGAAGACCAGGGCCGGCAGGGTCAGAAAGCTGCCGCCGCCGGCCACGGCGTTGAGGGCGCCGGCCACAAAGGCGGCCGCCAGCAGCAGGGCGATGTGGGCCCAGGGGCCAATGCCCAGAATGTCCATGCGTGTCTCCCGAATGTTGTTGTGATGGGCGCGCGTGCACCGTGCTGGTGCAGCCATGGATCGATCTTAGTGGCTGGACCGGGCCGCCGGCATGTGCAAAACGCAAAGCACCTTGGACCTGCGCCCGCCTAGTGCGCCGGGTGGCGGGGCGTGGCGCCTCAGGCGCGGATGTAGGTCCAGCCCTCGGTCTGCAGGCGTGCCAGGGCCAGGATGGCGGGGCCGTCCAGCACCTGCAGGGGCGCGCGGGCCGGGCGCTGCAGCTGGGCCAGGGAATTGGGGCACAGCCAGGTCAGGGCGTCGGCATGTTCGTGCGGGGTGTCCAGCGCCGCGGCCACGGCCGCCGCGTTGGCGATGATGCGCACCGCGCAGTGGGGGTCGCCCTTGCGGGCGTTGACGGCGTTCATGCGGGCGCGCTGCAGGCCTTCGGCGTCGGGGGCGTGCAGCAGGATCTGGAGGGTGGTGGTCATACGGCGGTGGGGGTGGCGGCGCGCTGGCGCCAGGCTTGGGCGGCCAGCATCAGCAGCACGGCCGCCACCAGGGGCAGCATGCCGGCATTGATGGCATCCCAGCCCGCAGTGTGCAGCAAACGGCCCGAGCCGAACGAGGCCAGGGCCACGGTGCCGAACACCAGGAAGTCGTTCAGCGCCTGAACCTTGGCGCGCTCGGCCGGGCGGTAGCTTTCGGTCAGCAGCGCAGTGGCGCCGATAAAGCTGAAGTTCCAGCCCACGCCCAGCAGGATCAGCGCGCCCCAGAAGTGCAGCAGCTCCAGCCCCATCAGGGCGATCACGCCAGAGGCACCCGTCAGCAGCAGGCCCAGCGCCGTGACCGGCAGCTTGCCCCAGCGTGCCATCAGGCGGCCGGTGACAAAGCTGGGGGCGAACATGGCCAGCACATGCCACTGCACGCCCAGGGCGGCCTCGCCCACGCTGAAGCCGCAGCCCACCATGGCCATGGGGGTGGCGGTCATCAGAAAGGCCATCAGCCCGTAGCTGACCACGCCGGCCGTGCAGGCCACGATGAACTGCGGGGTGCGCACGATCGCCCCCAGCGGCCGTGCCGGGCCGCTGACGCTGGCCTGGGTGGGCGGGGGCAGGCGCAGGGCCAGCAGCAGGGGCAGGGCCAGCAGCGCCAGGGCCGCCTGGCCGTAGAAGCTGCCGGCAAACGGTGTCATGGGCAGGGCGTCACGCGTCCAGATCACCAGCTGCGGGCCGATGACGGCGGCAATCAGCCCGCCGAGCATCACGCGCGAGATGGCGCGCGCCTGAAGCCCCGGATCCCCTACCGCATCGATGGCCGCAAAGCGGTAGCTTTGCACGCAGGCGGCGTAGAAACCGGCCAGGGCCGTGCCCAGGCAGAACAGCACAAAGTCCTGCTGGGCAATGCCCTGCGCGGCGATCAGGCCCGACAGCACGCCCAGCACCGCCCCCAGCACATAGGCCGGCCGGCGGCCATGGCGCTGCATGACCCAGGCGGCCGGCAGCGTCGACAGCGCCAGGCCCAGCTGGTAGAGGCTGACCGGCAGCGTGGCGGCCGTGGGATCGGCGGACAGCTGCTGCCCCACCAGCCCGCCGAGCGAGATGATGATCGGGGGCGAGGCGCCCCCCAGGGACTGGGCAGCGAACAGCAGGTGCAGCGCATGCGGGCTGGCGGGGGCAGGTGCGGACATGGCAGGCAGGCGAAGAGGGGCAAACGGGCGTGGGTCAGGCCTGCAGGGTGGTTGCGGTCAGCTTGTCCCAGGCGTCCAGGGTTTCGGCAGCGTACATCAGCGCCGGGCCGCCGCCCATGTAAACCGCGATGCCCAGCATCTCTTCCAGTTCCTGGCGGGTGGCGCCCAGTTTCTGCAGCGCCTTGGTGTGAAAGCCGATGCAGCCCGAGCAGCGCTGCGTCACGCCGATGGCCAGGGCAATCAGTTCCTTGTGCTTGGCACTGATGGCGCCCTCGGCCATGGAGGCCTGGGCCAACTGGGCAAAGGCCTCCATGGTGCCGCTCTGGGACTGGCGGAAGGGGCGCAGGGCGTTGTTGATGTCGCGGGTCAGGTGCTGGTGGTCAAAGCTGCTCATGCAGGTCTCCTCGGTGGATGAAAGAAAAGGCGGTGGCACTCAGTCGGCGCGGGCCGGCTGCCAGACGCCGTCGGGCGCGGGCTGGTGCAGCGCAAAGGCATTGATCGGCACCTGCATGTAGGTGCGTCCGTCCTCGGCCGCGGGCGGCAGCTTGCCGGCGCGCAGGTTGACCTGTACGGACGGCAGGATCAGCGTGGGCATGGCCAGCGTGGCATCGCGGGCGGTGCGCATGGCGACGAAGTCGGCCTCGGTGACACCGTCGCGCACGTGGATGCTGCGTGCCTTCTGGTCGGCCACGGTGCAGGCCCAGGCCGGGGCGCGGCCCTGGGGCGGGTAGTCGTGGCAGACGAACAGGCGCGTGGCGGGGGGCAGGGCCAGCAGGCGCTGGATGGAGTGGTACAGCTGCGCGGCATGCCCGCCCGGAAAGTCGGCGCGCGCCGTGCCCACGTCGGGCAGGAACAGGGTGTCGCCGACGAAGACTGCGTCCTCGACCTGGTAGGCCATGTCGGCCGGCGTGTGGCCGGGCACGTGCAGGGCCGTGACCGTCAGGCCACCGACCTGGAAGCGCTCGCCGTCGGCCAGCAGGCGGTCGAACTGGCTGCCGTCGGGCAGGAAGCTGCGCTCGAAGTGGAAGATGCTGCGGAACATCTGCTGCACCGTGCGGATGTGCGTGCCGATGGCGATCTGCCCGCCCAGGTGGTGGCGGATGTGCTGCGCGCCCGAGAGGTGGTCGGCATGGGCGTGGGTTTCCAGGATCCACTGCACCTGCCAGCCCTGGGCGCGCACGTAGTCGATGATGCGGTCGGACGAGGCGCTGGTCAGCGTGCCGGATTTGGGCTCGAAATCCAGCACCGGGTCGATCACCGCGACCTGGCCGCTGGCGGTGTCGGCCAGCACGTAGCTCACCGTGCCGGTGACGTCGTCGTAGAAGGGTTCGATGTGCATGGTGTGTCCTTTCAGGCGCCAATGCGGGGGAACAGTCGGGAAGCTGCTGTGGGCCGCATCAATTTACTTTTTAATATAATATATAAAAACAGATTGTGACGCACGCCTTTCTCTTTCTGGATGGCGAGGACTGGCAGGGTCAGCCCGGCGTGTCGTGACCACGGGCTGGCGCATGGGGCGCCGGCCGGATCTGGACAGTGTGGATCAACTGCAAGGAGAAGACCATGAAAGCAAATGTTGGCGGCATCGACCGCGTCCTGCGTATCCTGGTGGGGCTGGTGCTGATCGCCCTGGCCGCCACCGGCACGGTGGGTTGGTGGGGCTGGCTGGGCGTGGTGCCGCTGGCCACCGGGCTGCTGCGCTTTTGCCCGCTGTACCCGCTGCTGGGCATCAGCAGCTGCCCGCTGTCGTCGCGCAAGTAAGGCGCCGCGGCCGGACCGGGGGGCTTGGCCTTGTCGGGGGCAGCGCTTTGCGTTTTCCCCTAAGGTCAGGGCCCTGCCTTTTCGCCACCCACCGCATTTGTTGCCATGACCCAGCCATCTTCGACCGACACCCGTGCTGACACCCTGGACCTGGACGCCCTGCGCGCCCATGCGGACGAGGCCGTGGCCATGCTCAAGGTGCTGGGCAACCAGGACCGGCTGATGCTGCTGTGCCAGCTGACGCTGCAGGAGCGCACGGTGGGCGAGCTGGAGCAGCTCACCGGCATTCAGCAGCCCACGCTGTCGCAACAGCTGGGCGTGCTGCGGCGCGAAGGCCTGGTGACGACGCGCCGCGAAGGCAAATTCATCTGGTACCAGCTGGCCGATGCACGCGCCCTGCAACTGATGCAGGTGGTGCACCAGCTGTTTTGCAAGCAAGGAGAACCTGCATGAGCATTGCATGGGACCTGTTCACGCCCGGGGCCGCGCTGGCCGGCGGGCTGTTGATCGGCGCGGCCGCCGCGCTGATGGTGGTGTTGCTGGGCCGCGTCGCGGGCATCAGCGGCATCGTGGGCCAGCTGTTGCAGGCTGGCACCTGGCGCAGCGCGCCCCAATGGCGCTGGCGTGCGGCCTTCGTGGTCGGCCTGCTGGCGGCGCCCCTGTTGTGGCAGGGCTTTGCGCCGCTGCCGGCGATGGAGATGCCGGGCAACCCGCTGGTCATCATCGCCGCCGGTTTGCTGGTGGGCTTTGGCACCCGCCTGGGCTCGGGCTGCACCAGCGGCCACGGGGTCTGCGGGATTTCGCGGCTGTCGCTGCGTTCGCTGTCGGCGACGGTGGTGTTCATCGCCACCGGCGTGGCCACGGTGTTCGTGGTGCGCCATGTGCTGGGGGGCTGAACCATGATCGCATTCGTGGCATTGTTGGCAGGCCTGGTGTTCGGCCTGGGCCTGATCCTGTCGGGCATGGGCAACCCGGCCAAGGTCCAGAATTTTCTGGATGTCTTCGGCACCTGGGACCCGTCGCTGGCCCTGGTCATGGCGGGCGCGATTGCGGTCGCCATCTTCGCCTTCACCTGGGCCAAGCGGCGCAAGACCTCGCTGCTGGGCGAGCCCATGCAGCTGCCCACGGCCATGGCCCTGGACGGCAAGCTGCTGACCGGTGCGGCGCTGTTCGGCATCGGCTGGGGGCTGGCCGGTTTTTGCCCGGGTCCGGCGCTGATGAACCTGAGCACCGGCCATGGCGAGGTCTGGCTGTTCGTCGCCGCCATGCTGGTGGGCATGCTGGCGCAGCACGCCTGGGCGAAGCGGAGTGGGTCTTAAAAAACCAGAGCAGCCCGCGCAGGTGGCGATTGGGCTGCAGGCCTTTTTCATGTGCAGAGGTCCGGTCTGGCACGGGATGGACGATGGAGTGAGCAGCCATGTATGAATACATCTGGCCCATGTGGGTCACCCTGGGACTGGCGCTGGCCTACTTTGCCAAGCAATGGCTGCGCCCGGCGCGCGCCACGCGCATGCACGACCAGCTGCGCCAGGACTGGCTGCAGGCCATCTCGGACAGCAAGGGCACGGAAGTGTTGGGCGTGCAGACCATCCGCAACTCCCTGATGTCCTGCACCATGACGGCGACCACGGCCACGCTGGCGCTGATGGGCGGGGTCTCGCTGCTGCACAGCAGTTGGGCCGAGGCGGCGACCAACGGCCGTGCCGAGGTGCTGCAGCTGCACACCCTGGCGGTGCTGGTGCTGCTGGGCCTGTCCTTCATCAGCTCCATGCTGGCGGCGCGCCAGTGGCACCATGCCGGCTTTGTGGCCGGCATGCCCACGGACAGCCCGCTGCGCGCGCAGTGGCTGCCCCTGGGGCAGACCAGCCTGCGCCGTGCCGGGCATTTCTATGCGCTGGCGGTGCGCCTGCTGATGTGGTGCGTGCCCATGTTGCTGGTGGGCCTGCAGCCCTGGCTGGGCCTGGTCAGCGCCGTGCTGCTGCTGGTGGTGCTGGCCACGGGCATCGACCGCTGAAGCCCCCCCAGGGACCACAAAAAAAGGACGCCACAGGGCGTCCTTTTTGCATAGGGGGGCTGCGTTGCGCGGGTGCCCGTGCAGGCGGGCCTCAGTCCTTGGCGTAGGGATCGGCGTAGCCCAGCTCGGCCAGGATGTCGGTCTCGTAGGCCTCCATCTCGTCGGCGTCCTCCTCGCTGGTCTCGTGGTCCCAGCCCTGGGCGTGCAGGGTGCCGTGCACCAGCATGTGGGCGTAGTGCTCTTCCAGCGACTTGTTCTGCTCCTGGGCCTCGCGCTCGATCACCGGGCCGCAGATCACCAGGTCGGCCATCACCGTGGGGGCCTGCTGGTAGTCGAAGGTCAGCACGTTGGTGGCGTAGTCCTTCTTGCGGAACTGGGCGTTCAGCTGGCGGCCTTCGTCCTCGCCGACGATGCGCACAGCCATTTCCGCGTCCACGGCCAGGGCGTGCTTGATCCACTTGGTGACGCGCGCGCGGGTCAGCAGGGCGCGGTGCGCGGCCAGGTTGTCGAACTGGCCGAATTGCAGGGAGAGGGACAGGTTGTTGAGTGCCATTTGGGGCTCTGGCGCTTGCTGGTCAAGCGCTGTTAGCTATGGATTCTGAGAGTCTCAGCTGCGGCTGCGGCCGTTGCTGGCATCGTAGGCGTCCACGATGCGTGCCACCAGCGGGTGGCGCACCACGTCGGCGCTGGTGAAGCGGTTGATGCTGATGCCCTTGACGCGCTTGAGCACGCGCTCGGCATCGATCAGGCCGCTCATCGCGCCCTTGGGCAGGTCGATCTGGCTGACGTCGCCGGTGACCACGGCCTTGGCGCCAAAGCCGATGCGGGTCAGGAACATCTTCATCTGCTCGGGCGTGGTGTTCTGCGCCTCGTCCAGGATGACGAAGGCGTTGTTCAGCGTGCGACCGCGCATGAAGGCCAGCGGGGCGATCTCCAGCACGTTGCGCTCGAAGGCCTTTTGCACCTTCTCGTAGCCCATCAGGTCGTACAGCGCGTCGTACAGCGGGCGCAGGTAGGGGTCGACCTTCTGCGTCAGGTCACCGGGCAGGAAGCCCAGGCGCTCGCCGGCCTCCACGGCCGGGCGGGTCAGCACGATGCGCTGCACGGCGCTGCGCTCCAGCGCGTCCACGGCGCAGGCCACGGCCAGGTAGGTCTTGCCGGTGCCGGCAGGGCCGATGCCGAAGGTGATGTCGTGCTCGGCAATGTTCTGCAGGTACAGCGCCTGGTTGGGCGTGCGCGCGCGCAGGTCGGCGCGGCGCGTGGTCAGCTGCACGGCGGTGGCGTCGGGCTCCAGCATCTCGGCATCGCCGGCCAGCATCAGCTGCAGCGTGTCCTCGGGGATGGCGTGGTCGGCCATTTCATACAGCGCCTGCAGCAGCTCCAGCGCCTGCTGGGCCTTGGCCTTGGGGCCGTCGACCTTGAACTGCTCGTGGCGGTGGGCAATCTTGACCTGCAGGCCGGTTTCGATGGTGCGCAGGTGGGCGTCGGCCGGGCCACACAGGTGGGTCAGGCGCAGGTTGTTGTGCGGTGTGAAGGTGTGGCGCAAGATCACGCTGATAATTCCCTGAAGGAAGGCCGCGCCGGGCGGCAACAAAGGATCGCAATGATAGGCAAATTGACAGGTTCCCTGCTGGAGAAGAACCCGCCCCAAGTCCTGGTGGACTGCCATGGCGTGGGTTACGAGGTGCAGGTGCCCATGAGCACGTTCTACAACCTGCCCGCACTGGGGGAGCCGGTCAGTCTGCTGACGCACTTTATCGTGCGCGAGGATGCGCAGCTGCTGTATGGGTTTGCGACCGCACAGGAGCGTCAGACATTCCGCGAGCTGATCAAGGTCAGCGGCATCGGTCCGCGCATGGCCCTGTCCCTGCTGTCGGGCATGACCATCGAGGACCTGGTGCAGGCCATCGCCCTGCAGGAAGTGGGGCGGCTGGTGAAGGTGCCGGGCATCGGCAAGAAGACCGCCGAGCGCCTGCTGCTGGAGCTCAAGGGCAAGCTGGGCGATGCCGTGGTGGGTACGGCCGCGGCGCAGGTCAAAAACGATGCCCAGTCCGACATCCTGCAGGCGCTGCTGGCGCTGGGCTATTCGGACAAGGAAGCGGCCGCCAGCCTCAAAGCCCTGCCCGCCGATGTGGGCGTGAGCGAGGGCATCAAGCTGGCCCTCAAGGCCTTGGCAAAGTAAGCCGCCATGAGCATCCACACCGAAGATTTTGGCGATTTCGAGGCCGCGCCGGCGCGCAAGCCGCGCGCCAAGGCCGCGCCCCAGGCGCCGCGCCCGGACGACCCGGGCCAGCCCGCCGTGCGCAGCAGCGCCATCTCGCCCGCGCCGGTCAACAAGCACGAAGAGGTGCTGGAGCGCGCCCTGCGCCCCAAGCTGCTGCAGGAATACGTGGGCCAGGAAAAGGCGCGCGAGCAGCTGGAAATCTTCATCGGTGCGGCGCGCAAGCGCGGCGAGGCGCTGGATCACGTGCTGCTGTTCGGCCCGCCCGGTTTGGGCAAGACCACGCTGTCGCACATCATCGCCGCCGAGTTGGGTGTGAATCTGCGCCAGACCAGCGGCCCGGTGCTGGAAAAGCCCAAGGACCTGGCGGCGCTGCTGACCAACCTGGAGGCCAACGATGTGCTGTTCATTGACGAGATCCACCGCCTCAGCCCCGTGGTCGAGGAAATCCTCTACCCCGCGCTGGAGGACTACCAGATCGACATCATGATCGGCGAGGGGCCGGCCGCACGCTCCATCAAGCTGGACCTGCAGCCCTTCACCCTGGTCGGGGCCACCACGCGCGCCGGCATGCTGACCAACCCGCTGCGCGACCGCTTCGGCATCGTGGCGCGGCTGGAGTTCTACAACGCCGAGGAGCTGGCGCGCATCGTCACGCGCAGTGCCGGCTTGCTGGGCGCACCCATCGATGCGGCGGGCGCGCAGGAAATCGCCAACCGCTCGCGCGGCACACCGCGCATCGCCAACCGTCTGCTGCGCCGCGTGCGCGACTATGCCGAGGTCAAGGGCGACGGCACCATCACCCAGGACATGGCGCGCAAGGCCCTGTCCATGCTGGACGTGGACCCGCGCGGCTTCGACGTGATGGACCGCAAGCTGCTCGAAGCCGTGGTGCACCGCTTTGACGGCGGCCCGGTGGGCGTGGACAACATCGCGGCCAGCATTGGCGAGGACGCGGGCACGATCGAGGATGTGATCGAGCCCTACCTGATCCAGCAGGGCTATCTGCAGCGCACGCCGCGCGGGCGCATCGCCACCAAGGCCGCCTACCAGCACCTGGGGCTGGTGGCACCGCAGGCGGCCGGCAGTCTGTTCAACGAATAAGGCCGCAACCGGGGCCGGCCGCACCGGCACCCGGGACCAGGGGAACGCACTGTGAGTCCACACGCATCTGAAACCACCCACTCGGCACCCGCCCGCCGCCCGCGCCGCTGGTGGTGGCTGGCCGGCGCCGCTGCCGTGCTGCTGCTGGCTGCCGTCTGGGGCGTGCAGCGCTGGCGCGGCCCGCAGGTGCCCGCCGTGCAGGTGCAGGCCCAGGCACTGGTGCGCAGCCTGCAGTTTTCGGCCCGGGTGGAGACCCGCTCGCGCGTGGGCGTGGGCAGCACCATCGTCGGCCGCGTCGAGCGCGTGGCCGTGCAAGAAGGCGACCACGTGCAGGCCGGCCAGCTGCTGGTGCAGCTGGAGCCCCCCGAACTGCAGGCCAGCGTGCAGCAGGCCCAGGCCAGCCTGGCCCAGGCGCGGGCCCAGCTGGCCAATGTGCGCACCAATGGGCGCATCGGCAAGCAGTCGCAGGTGGCCCAGGCCCAGGTGACGCTGCAGCAGGCCCAGGCCGATTGGTCGCGCAACCAGCAACTGGTGCAGCAAGGTTTTCTGAGCCAGGCCAGCCTGGACGAAAAACGCAAGGCCCTGGGCGTGGCCCAGGCGCAGCTGCAGGCCGCCCAGGCCCAGGCCCAGGCGGCGGCCGAGGGTGGGGCCGAACTGCAGGCCGCCGAGGCCCAGGTGCAGCAGGCGCAGTCGGCCCTGGCGGCCGCCCAGGCCAAGCTGCAGCAGACCCACATCGTCGCGCCCAGCGCCGCCAAGGTGCTGGCGCGCGCGGTGGAGCCCGGCCAGATTGTGCAGGCCGGCACGGCGCTGCTGCAGCTGGCCCTGGAGGGGCCGACGCTGATCGTGGCCCAGGTGGATGAACGTTTCCTGGACCAGCTGCGCGAGGGCCAGAGCGCCCAGGTGGTGGCCGATGCCTTTGCCGACCAGCGCCTGGCGGCGCGCGTGGTGTCGATCGCCCCGGGCGTGGACGCGCAGCGTGGCGCGGTGGAGGTCAAGCTGGCGCTGCAGGCCGCGCCGCCGGACTTCCTGCGCGAGGACATGAGCCTGTCGGTGCAGGTCGAGACCGGCCGCCAGGCCCAGGCCCTGGTGCTGCCGCTGCAGGCCCTGCAAGGCCTGCGTGAAGGCCACAGCGCCGCCCAGGTGCTGGTGCTGCAGGCCGGCCGGGCCACGCCGCGCCCGGTGCAGGTGGGCCTGCGCACCCTGGAGGCTGCGGAAATTGTGGACGGCCTGCACGCCGGGGACACCGTGCTGCTGCCCCCGGCACAGGCCGGCCAGCGGGTGCGCGCGGCCGCGCCACAGCAGGAGCACTGATGGCCGTGCGCATGCCCTGGGGCTTCGAGTGGCAGGTGGCCCTGCGCTTTCTGCGCGAAGGGCGCATGCAAAGCCTGATGATCGTCGCCGGGGTGGCGGCGGGCGTGGCCGTGGTCACCTACATCACGGCGCTGATCCATGGCCTGCAGGCCAACACCGTGCGCAAGACGCTGGGCACGCAGGCCCACATCAGCCTGCGGGCGCCCGAGGACGTGGTCACGCCCCTGCCGCGCCCGGCGGTGGGCGATGCGGTGCTGCTGTCGGACACCCAGCCGCGCGCCCAGCGCCTGCGCTCGGTGGCCAACTGGCAGCAGTTGCTGCCGGTGCTGGAGCGCGAACCGGGCGTGATCGCCGTGTCGCCCATGGTCTCGGGCGCCGGGCTGGCGCTGCGCGGCGAGGCCTCGCAGTCCATCGCCCTGATGGGGGTGGAGCTGGAGCGCTACCAGCGCATCGTCAACCTGCGCGAAAAGCTGGTGGCCGGTGCCTGGGGCCTGGCCCCGGGCGAGGCCATGATCGGCACCGAGCTGGCCGCCGACCTGGGCGTGCGCCCGGGCGACCGCTTCACCATCGCCACCGGCGCGGTGAACGAGCCGGTGCGCGTGACGGCCTTGCTGGACCTGGGCCTCAAGGACCTGAACCGCCGCACCGTGATCATCCCGCTGCGCAGCGCGCAAAGCCTGCTGGGCGTGCCCGGCGGCGCCACGGTGCTGGAGATGCAGGTGGCCGACGTGTGGCAGGCCGATGCCATCGCGCGCCAGCTGCGTGCGCGCTACGACTATGACGTGGAGAGCTGGCAGGACACGAATGCGCAGCTGCTCTCGGCGCTGAAGGCCCAGACCATCAGCACCACGGTGATCCGCGCGGTGGTGCTGGTGGTGGTGGTGCTGGGGATTGCCAGCGTGCTGGTGGTCAGCGTGGTGCAAAAACGCCGCGAGATTGGCATCCTGCGCGCCATGGGCACCACGCGCGGCCAGGTGCTGCGCGTGTTTCTGCTGCAGGGCGCGGTGGTCGGGGCCCTGGGCTCGGTCGGCGGGGTGCTGCTGTCCTGGGCCATGGTGCAGCTGTTCACCACGCTGGCGCGCAGCGCCGAGGGCGGCGCGCTGTTCGAGATTCACCTGACCCTGCCCGACGCCCTGAGTGCGGCGCTGATTGCCACCGTGTGCGGCGTGCTGGCGGCCGTGGTGCCGGCGCGCCGTGCCGCGTCCATGGACCCGGCCCAGGCGATACGGATGTGACCCCCATGGCCCACGACCCCACCACCGCGCCCCTGCTGCAGCTGTCGGCCGTGCGCAAGTCCTACAACGTGGGCCAGCCCAGCGAGGCCGAGGTGCTGCACGGCATCGACCTGCAGCTGCGCGCCAGTGAGTTCATTGCCCTGGTCGGCCCGTCGGGCTCGGGCAAGAGCACCCTGCTGAACATCCTGGGCCTGCTGGAGCGCATGAGCAGCGGCAGCTACCAGCTGCTGGGGCAGGAGACCCACCGGCTCAGCGACGACCGCCTGACCCTGCTGCGCCGCCAGAGCCTGGGCTTCGTGTTCCAGTTCCACCACCTGCTGCCGGCCTTCACCGCGCTGGAGAACGTGACCCTGCCGGCGCTGATGGCGCACGGGGTGGTGTCCGGCGCGGACAAGGACCGCGCCCTGCAACTGCTGCGCGCCGTGGGCCTGGGCCAGGCGCTGCACAAGAAACCGTCGGAGCTGTCGGGCGGCATGCAGCAGCGCGTGGCCATCGCCCGGGCGTTGGTGCAGCAGCCGGCCCTGGTGCTGGCCGACGAGCCCACGGGCAACCTGGACACGCAATCGTCCGACGATGTGTTCGCGCTGCTGCGCGAGATCCATGCCCAGCAGGGCACGGCCTTTCTGATCGTCACCCACGACCCGCGCCTGGCGGCACGCTGCGACCGGCTGGTGGAAATGGTCGACGGCCAGATCGCCCAGGACACGCACACGCCGCACATGTAGTGTTTTTGGCTGCTGGCGCTCGTCCTGCCTGCGCAGGGTGCTCTTATTTTGTCTGTGGCACGCGCAGCACTTGCAGCATGCCGTGCACGATCAGACCCTGGGCCAGGTAATAGCTGCCAAGCACCCACACGGTGGCGGCGGGCAGGGGCTGCACGAAGCGGTCGATCGCCAGGATGCTGTCGCTGACCATGAAGCTCAGCGCACCCCAGGCCACGCAGCGTGCACCCGCGCTGCGCAGCACCTGGGCGCGGCCGATGGCCTGGGCCGCCATGCCGGCAATCACCAGCACATAGGCGGCCACGGGCAGGCGCATGTCGGCAGGCAGGCCGTGCGTCGCCAGGTAGCCGTAGACCAGCGCGGCGCAGGCCAGCACCGCCAGCAGGGCCGGGCGGTGCGGCAGCCACGGCAGGCCCCGGTGGAACAGCACGATGTAGCAGCCGTGGGCCAGCAGGAACGCCGCCAGGCCGGCGAGGAAGCAGGCAGACATCGCCCAGCAGGCTCAGCGCCAGGCCGGCCAGCAGCCAGCGGGTGGCCACGGGCTGGCCGTGGTGGTCGGCGCGCCGCCAGACCAGGGCCAGGCACAGCAGCAGCGGCAGGGGTTTGAGCAGGGCATAGGCGGCGAAGGGCCCGAGGTGGCCGGCCAGCATCGCCAGCAGGGCGCACAGGGCCATGGCCCATTGCAGCGGATGGAGGTGGGCAAGCAGGTGCATGCCGGCCAGTCTGCGGGCCACGCGCACGGCTGGGCATTGGGGCTGTCCCGCCTTGCGGGGTGGGCCACGGACGCCGTGGGCGCGCATTCTCCGGGGCCGGTGGAGTTTCGTGCTTTCCCTTAAAATCGACCCTCTTTACCTTGAGAGGCCCGCTGCGCACTGCTGCGCTTGCGGCCCTTTGTCGCAAACGCGTGGCCGCCGCCACGACCGAACCCGTCCCCGACCAGTGTCATACGCTCCAGAAACCCGGCGTCGCCGCACCTTTGCCATCATTTCCCACCCGGATGCGGGTAAGACCACGCTGACCGAAAAGCTGCTGCTGTTCTCGGGGGCGATCCAGATCGCCGGTGCCGTGAAGGGGCGCAAGGCCAGCCGCCACGCCACCTCGGACTGGATGGAAATCGAAAAGCAGCGCGGCATCTCGGTGGCGTCGTCGGTGATGCAGATGAGCTACCGCGACCACGTGATCAACCTGCTCGACACCCCCGGCCACAAGGACTTCTCGGAAGACACCTACCGCGTGCTGACGGCCGTGGACTCGGCGCTGATGGTGATCGACGCGGCCAACGGTGTGGAATCGCAGACCCGCCGCCTGATCGAGGTCTGCCGCCAGCGCAACACGCCCATCCTCTCCTTCGTCAACAAGTTCGACCGCGAAGTGCGCGACCCGCTGGACATCCTGGACGAGGTCGAGCGCGAGCTGGGCATGCCCTGCTGCCCCATCACCTGGCCCGTGGGCCAGGGCAAGAGCTTCGGCGGCATCATCAATCTGCAGACGCAGACCATGACGGTGTTTGCCGCCGGCAGCGAAAAGCGCCCCGAGGACTTCGAGGTGATCCCGCTGACCGAAACCGACCGGCTGCGTGCGCGCTTCGGCCAGGCCTTTGACGATGCCATCGAGAGCATGGAACTGGCCCAGGGCGCGTCCGCCGAGTGGGACCACCAGGCCTTCCTGGAAGGCAAGCTGACCCCCGTGTTCTTCGGCTCCGGCGTGAACAACTTCGGTGTGATGGAAGTGCTGAACGCCGTGGTCGACATGTCGCCCCCGCCCGGCCCGCGCATCGCCTTCACCGAGGTGAACCGCAACCGCGAAGAAGTCACCATCCACCCCGAAGACAAGACCTTCGCCGGCGTGGTGTTCAAGGTCCAGGCGAACATGGATGCCAACCACCGCGACCGCATCGCCTTCGTGCGCGTGGCCAGCGGCAAGTACACGCCCGGCATGAAGATGAAGGTGCAGCGCACCGGCAAGGAGCTGCGCCCCACGTCCGTGGTGACCTTCATGTCGCAGCGCCGCGAGGCGGTGGACGAGGCCTACGCCGGCGACATCATCGGCTTCACCATCCACGGCGGCGTGCAGCTGGGGGATTCGATCACCGACGGCCCCAGCCTGCAGTTCACCGGCCTGCCGTTCTTCGCGCCCGAAATGTTCATGACCGTGGTGCTGAAGAACCCGCTGCGCACCAAGCAGCTGCAGCAGGGCCTGATGCAGCTGGGCGAAGAGGGCGCGATCCAGGTGTTCAAGCCCGATGTCGGCGGCAACATGCTGCTGGGCGCGGTCGGTCAGCTGCAGTTTGAAGTGGTGCAGCATCGCCTGAAGACCGAGTACGACTGCGACGTGCGCTTGGAAGGCTGCCAGTACACCGGCGCGCGCTGGATCACGGCCGATTCGCCCGCCGAGCTGCGCGAGTTCGAGAACGCCTACCCCATGCGCCTGGCGCACGATGCGGCCGACACCCTGGCCTTCCTGTGCACCAGCCCCTATGACGTGCGCCTGGCGCAGGAACGCTTCCCCAAGATCCACTTCCACCCCCTGCGCGAACACGCCGGCCTGGCCCTGGGTAGTGCCCATTAATTGAAATCACTAGCGGCCTGCATGCGTCGTTGCCGAATCTCGCCGTAGCGCTGCTACTGGCTTCGATCCGGCGCCTCGCCTGCACCGCTGCGCTGGCCGCTACTGATTTCTACGCTGTGTTTGATCTCACCCGTGCCTGGCACGGGTTGGTTGTTGAGAGTTTGCTGTGAGCCAAGAATTTCTGCGCCCCTTGTCTGAACTGCCGGTGCCCGCGAACCTGCTGGGCGTGCTGACCGACATCGATGACACCCTGACCACCGAGGGCGTGGTGCCTGCGCACGTGGTGGCCGCCATCGGCCGCCTGCAGGTTGCGGGCCTGAAGGTGGTGCCCATCACCGGTCGCCCCGTGGGCTGGAGCGTGCCGTTTGCGCGCGCTTGGCCGGTGGAGGCCATCGTCGCCGAGAACGGTGCCGTGGCCCTGCGCCGCAACGACCGGGGCGGACTGGACAAGCTCTACCAGCAGGACGACGACACGCGCGTGCACAACTTCGCCAAGATGCAGGAGGTGCTGGCGCAGATCGAGCAGCAGGTACCCGGCGCGCAGCGCGCCACCGATTCGCACGGCCGCGAGTGCGACATCGCCGTGGACCACAGCGAGTTCACCACCCTGTCGCAGGCGCAGATCGATGCCTGCGTGGCCATCATGCGCGACGCCGGCATGAACGCCACCGTCAGCTCCATCCACATCAACGGCTGGTTTGGCACGCACAACAAGCTCGAAGGCGCACGCTGGATCGTGCAGAGCCTGTTCGGCATCGACCTGGACGCGACGCTGGGCCAGTGGGTCTACATCGGCGATTCGACCAACGACCAACTGATGTTCCAGCACATGCCCCACAGCGTGGGCGTGGCCAACATCGCGCGTTTCGTGCCCCAGCTGCAGCACCTGCCGCGCTATGTGACCACGGCCGAGCGCGGCGATGGCTTTGTGCAGCTGGCGGACCACCTGCTTGCAAAATAAGAGCGTTTGGCGCGCGATATTCCTGGTTTTCCATATAAAAAACCGCTGAAACCTACCCAGGACGCGCGGTAACTGCTCCTGAAATAAAAAAAGCCCGCATGGCCTGTCGCCTGCGGGCTTTTTGGTGGGCGGGGCCGCGCTCAGTCGATGCTGACCTGGGCCTTGGTGATCACGGCCTTGTACATCGCCGTGTCCTGGTCGATCAGCTGCTGGAACTGCGCGGGCGTGCTGCCGATGGCGCCGAAGCCCAGCTGCGTCAGCTTGGCCTTGACCTCGGGCGACTGCACGGCCTCGGCGATGGTCTTGGACAGCTTGTCGACGATGGGCTGGGGCGTGCCCTTGGGCGCCAGCACGCCGACCCAGGAGTTCATCACAAAGCCGGGAAAGCCCGCTTCCTCCATGGTGGGGATGTCGGGCTCACCGGGCCAGCGCTGCTTCGACGCCACGGCCAGCACCTTGATCTTGCCGCTCTTGGCGTGGGGCATGGGCACCAGGGCGGGGTCGAACAGCATGTCGACCTGGCCGCTCATCAGGTCGGCCAGGATGGGGGCGCTGCCGTTGTAGGGCACGTGCTGGGCATTCAGCCCGTTTTCTTGCGCCCAGCGCGCGCCGATCATGTGGGCGCTGGCGCCGGTGCCGCTGGAGGCGTAGTTCAGCGGCTGCTTCTTGCCGTATTCGGCCAGTTCCTTGGCGTTCTTCACCGGCAGCTTGTTGGCCGCGAACAGGAACATGGGCAGGTCGGCCACATGGCTGACGGCCACCAGGTCGCTGGGCTGGTAGGGCAGCTTCTTGTACAGCGACATGTTGACCGTGTAGGCGGCCAGCACGCTGACGAAGTTGTAGCCGTCGGCCGGCGCACGCGCTGTCTGCGTCACGCCGATGGTGCTGTTGGCGCCGGGCTTGTTCTCGATCACCACGGGTTGGCCCAGGCGCTTGCCCACGGCCTCGAACACGGTGCGGCTGACGATGTCGGTCGAACCGCCGGGGGTGTAGGGCACGATCAGCTTGATGGGCTTGCTGGGCCACTGGGCGGTGGGTTCCTGGGCCCAGCTGGTGCCGGTCAGGGCCAGGCTGGACAGCGCCAGGGCGGCGCAGAGGGCCGAGCGACGGCTGCGATGAGGGGCAAATGCCATGGGGGAATCTCCAGTTGTCTCGTTATGCGGGCAGCAGGGGCTGCCACTCCCTGAATGTCGGGCTGGTTTTGTGAGCGCGACATTTGTACTGTAAAAGCCGCATCGCGCGGCCATACCGAGGGCAATCCCTCGGCGGCTGTCGCAGGGGCATCAAGCCAGCGGGGGTGTCCCGTCGGGGTTCCCCCGCAGGCCACAATGGGGCACAGGCGCTGCCGAGCCGGGCGGCCCTCGTACAAGGAGCGACATGCAAGAACCCTCGATTTTGCTGCTGCCGGGCCGTGGCAATGCCAACCCGGAGCATTGGCTGTCCCACTGGGAAGCGGATGACCCACGGATGCAGCGGGTGTGGCAGCGGGAATGGCAGACCCCCCAGTGCGCCGACTGGGTGCAGACCCTGGTGGCGGTGCTGGCACAGCGCCAGACGCCGGCCGTGCTGGTGGCGCATTCGGTGGCCGTGGCCCTGGTGAATCACCTGGTGGCCGCCTGGCCGCGGTACCACCCGGACCGACCCCTGCCCGTGCGCGGGGCCTTGCTGGTGGCCCCCAGCGATGTGGAATCTCCCACCTGGCCGCCGGGTCCCCTGGGTTTTGCCCCCATGCCGATGCAGCGCTTGCCGTTTCCAACCCTGGTGGTCGCCAGCACGAACGACCCCCGGGTCACGCTGGAGCGGGCCCAGGTGTTTGCGACCGCCTGGGGCGCCCGTCTGGAAGTGGCGGGTGCCTTGGGCCATCTGAATGCCGACAGCGGTCTGGGCCCTTGGCCCCAGGGCCGCCAGTGGCTGGCGGAATTGCTGGCGGCAGAGGTGGTCGGCAATTGAATCCGTGCCAGCCGGCGCGCACATAGCACGGCCTGGGGCCGTACCGCATGCCGCCCCACGCGGTGTGTCTTGTGGCCATGGGGCCAGGGCCTTTAGCGTGGGGGCTGGGGCTCCCAATCGGTATCGCAGCCGATGCCCGCCGCAATCCAGCGCCGCGCCAGCCGGGCCACCAGGCGCACGGCCCAGGGGCGGCGCCAGCCCAGCACGGCCCCAGGATCGCTGACCATGCCGCAGCCATTGCAGGGCGTGCCCATGGCGGGTTTGGCCGGTGCCGCCGGCTGCAGGTAGATGATGCGTTTAGGCACGCGGTGCCCCCGGTGCCCGTGGACCGGGGCGGCGCGCCGTGGCGGCGACGGTTGGCGGGAGGACTGCGTGGAAGGCCATGGCGCGATCTTAGGCTCGCCAGGCGGCGGGCAGTTGTTCGGCATGTGCCAGGTCGACGTGGGCCTGCAGAAAGTCCAGCACCGCCCGCGTGCGCGGTGGCAGGCGATCGGGCTTGCCCGGGTAGACGGCGTGGATGGGCTCCAGGTCGCCGGTGTTGAAGTCTTCCAGCACCACCTCCAGCCGGCCGGCCTGCAGGTCCTCCCAGGCGTGGAACAGCGACAGCCGCGCCAACCCGGCGCCGCCCAAAGCCAGGCCGCGCAGCACATCGCCGTCGTTGACGCGCAGCGCCTGGCCGATCTCCACCGCCATGCGCTCGCCCTCGACCAGAAACGGCCAGTGCGGGATCGCACGCGGGTAGGTCCAGCCCATGCGCCGGTGGTCCGCCAGATCCTTCGGGTGCTGCGGCACGCCATGGCGGGCCAGGTAGTCCGGGGCGGCGACGATGACCTGGCGCGTGCAGCCCAGGCGCCGCGCCACCATGTCCGAGGAGGGCAACTGTCCCCAGCGGATGGCGATGTCGATGCTGTCCTCCACCAGGTCCACGATCTGGTCGGTGAAGAACAGCTCCAGCCGGAGACCCGGGTGCGCCGCCATCAGCGGAGCCACCAGCGGCACCAGCAGGCGCTGGCCGGTGGAGGTGCTGGCGCTGATGCGCACCACGCCCTTAGGGGCGCTGCGGGCGGCCACGGTGGCCTCCAGCTCGTCCAGGTCGGCCAGCAGGCGCTTGCCGCGCTCCACGAGTTGCGCCCCTTCGGCTGTCAGTTGCATGCGCCGCGTGCTGCGCTGCAACAACTGCACCCCCAGGCGGGCCTCCAGCCGCGACACGGTCTTGCTGATGGCCGAGGGCGACACACCCATCTGCCGCGCGGCGGCCGACAGGCTGCCCTGTTCGGCCACCAGCACCAGCACCTCCAGTTCGCCGGAGCGGTTGACCTCACTGCCCTGGGCAGCCAAGGGCGACAAGCGGGGGGTGTCGGGCATGGAGTCTCCGGAATTGCAGGGCGGGAACCAGGAGGTAATTTGTTCCGCTTGGGAACAAATGCATTGCCATTATTCCATCTACACAAAGATCCTGGTCGGGGGCACAGTCACCCCCTCGGATTTTTCTGGATACCCCAAGGACCTTTCCCATGCCGCTCTCTCTTCTGGCCCTGGCGGCCGGTGCCTTTGGCATCGGCACCACGGAATTCATCATCATGGGCTTGCTCACCCAGGTCGGCAGCGACCTGGGGATCAGCATTCCCACGGCCGGCACCCTGATCTCGGGCTACGCCATCGGCGTGGCCGTGGGCGCGCCCGTACTGACCCTGCTGACGCGCCACTGGCCGCGCAAGCGCCTGCTGCTGGCACTGATGCTGATCTTCATCGCCGGCAACCTGGCGGCGGTGTTTGCGCCGAACTACACCGCGCTGATGGCGGCGCGGGTGCTGACCTCGCTGACCCACGGCACCTTCTTCGGCGTGGGGGCTGTGGTGGCCACCAGCCTGGTGCCGTTGGAAAAAAAGGCCTCGGCGATCGCGCTGATGTTCTCGGGCCTGACCCTGGCCACCTTGCTGGGCGTGCCCGCCGGGGCCTGGATCGGCCAGCACTTCGGTTGGCGCATGGCCTTCGCTGCCGTGGCGGGTGTGGGCGTGGTGGCCTTCGCCATCCTAGTGGCCTTTGTGCCGCGAGACCTGGGCCGTCCGGCCGTGCCCCCGCTGCAGCAGGAACTGGCCGCGCTGCGCCACCCCCAGGTCTGGCTGGGCCTGGGCATCACCGTGTTCGGGTTTGCCGGCGTGTTCGCGCTCTACACCTACATCGAGCCCTTGCTGACCCAGGTGACCCGGATGGCGGGCAGCCTGGTGGCCCTGACCTTGCTGCTGTTCGGCGCTGGCCTGGCCGCGGGCAACCTGCTGGGCGGCAAGCTGGCCGACCGCGGCGTGCTGCGGGCCCTGACCTGGAGCCTCGTGGCCCTGCTGGTGGTGCTGGCGCTGGGCCGCTGGGCCTTCGGGCACCCGGGCGTGGCCATGGCCTATGTGGTCGTGCTCGGTGTCATGGCCTTTGCCACCGTGGCCCCGATGCAGATGCGCGTGCTGGACCAGGCCGGTCCCCACGGCGCCAACCTGGTGTCCAGCCTGAACATCGCGGCCTTCAACCTGGGCAATGCACTGGGGGCCTGGGCCGGTGGCCTGGCCCTGGCCGGGGGGCTGGGCCTGGTGCACCTGGGCTGGGTCGCCGCCGCGCTGACGGCCGTGGGCCTGCTGCTGACGGCCTGGAGCCGTTACCTGCCGGTACGCCACCCTGTGCCCCAGACCTGCGATTTGGCGCGGGCCTGAGGCGGGCCAGCGGGGCGGGCTGGCCGCTCAGGCGGTACGCGCCAGCACCGGCGCAATCGCCTGGCCCGTGTGCGTGCCCAGGGCCACCACCTCTTCGGGGGTGCCGGCGGCCACAATGCAGCCACCGCCGCTGCCGCCTTCGGGGCCCAGGTCGATGATCCAGTCGGCCTCGGCGATCACGTCCAGGTCGTGCTCGATGACGATCACGCTGTGGCCGCCGTCCACCAGGCGGTGCAGCACGCGGATCAGCTTGTCCACGTCGGCCATGTGCAGGCCCACGGTGGGTTCGTCCAGCACATACAGCGTGTGGGGCGCCTTGTTGCCGCGCTTGGTGATGTCGTCGCGCACCTTGGTCAGCTCGGTCACCAGCTTGATGCGCTGGGCCTCGCCGCCGCTCAGCGTGGGCGAGGGCTGGCCCAGCGTCAGATAGCCCAGGCCCACGTCCTTCAGTAGTTGCAGCGGGTGGGCGATGCTGGGCATGGAGGCAAAGAACTCCACGGCCTCGTCCACCTCCATCTGCAGCACGTCGCCAATGCTCTTGCCGCGCCAGGTGACGGCCAGCGTCTCGGGGTTGAAGCGCGCGCCCTGGCAGGTTTCGCAGGGCACCTTCACATCGGGCAGGAAACTCATCTCGATGGTGCGCATGCCCTGGCCTTCGCAGGCCGGGCAGCGGCCTTCGCCGGTATTGAAACTGAAGCGCCCCGCGCCGTAACCACGGGCCTTGGCCTCCAAAGTATCGGCAAACAGCTTGCGGATGGTGTCCCAGAAACCGATGTAGGTGGCGGGGCAGCTGCGCGGGGTCTTGCCGATCGGCGTCTGGTCCACCTCCAGCACGCGGTCGATGGCTTCCGTGCCCCAGACGGCTTCACAGCCGACCAGCGTTGGTGTCTGGCCCGCTTGCGCCGCTTCGCGGCCCGCCTTGGTGGCGCGCTGGCTGACGAGGCTGGCCACATTGGTCAGCAGCACATCGCGCGCCAGCGTGGATTTGCCGGAGCCGGACACGCCGGTGATGGCCACCAGACGCTGGAGGGGTACGCTGGCTTCGATGTCCTGCAGGTTGTGCAGGTTCGCGCCATTCACCACCAGCCAGTGCAGCGGGCCGGTGGCTTGGCTGGGGTTGGCCAGCTCGGCATTCAGGGCGGCGCTGTCGGCGGCCAAGGCGGTGGCGGCATCGGCCGCGATCTGCTTTTTGGTGCGTTTTTTGGGTTTTGTGCTCGCTGCATCTGCGCTGGCAGCTTCTGTTGGGATAGCGGCTGCATCCGCCACGCCATGCACCGCACGGCGCGCCTGGTAGGGGTGGCGCATGGCGTGCAGCAGGTAGCGGCCGGTTTGCGAATCGGCGGCGGCCATGATGTCGGCCGGCGTGCCCTGGGCCACGAGCTGGCCGCCGCGCTTGCCCGCGCTGGGGCCGATGTCGATCACGTGGTCGGCACGGCGGATGGTGTCTTCGTCGTGCTCCACCACCACCAGGGTGTTGCCCTTGTCACCCAGCTTGTGCAGGGCGTTGAGCAGGATGTGGTTGTCGCGCGCATGCAGGCCGATGGTGGGTTCGTCCAGCACATAGCACACGCCCTGCAGGTTGCTGCCCAGCTGCGCCGCCAGGCGGATGCGCTGTGCCTCGCCGCCGGACAGCGTGGGCGCGCCCCGGTCCAGGGTCAGGTAGTTCAGCCCGACCTCCTCCAGGAATTCCAGGCGGCCCAGGATTTCCGGCAGCAGGTCGCGCGCGATGTCGGTTTCGCGGCCGGTCGTCGTCAGCTGCTGGAACCACTGGCGCAGCGCGCTGACCGACAGGTGGGCCAGCTCGGTGATGGTCTTGCCGTGGAAGCGCACGGCGCGGGCGCGGGCGTTCAGGCGTGTGCCCTCGCAGGTCGGGCAGGTGCATTCCTCCAGGTCTTCGACCTCGTTGGCGGTCAGCGTCAGCTCGCGGCCGCGGTTGTCTTCGGCCAGGGTGCTGTCGTCGTAGACCTTGCGCTGCTCCTTGGTTAGCTTCACGCCCGTGCCCACGCAGTCGGGGCACCAGCCGTGCTTGCTGTTGTAGCTGAACAGGCTGGGCTCCAGCTCGGCATAGCTGGTGGCGCAGACCGGGCAGGCGCGCTGGGTGGAGAACACTTGCAGCGTGCCCACGCCCTTGCCCTGCTCGGGCGCCCCAATCGCGGCCTCCAGGGTGTCGATGCCGGACAGCACATGGACCACGCCCTTGCCGATCTCCAGCGTCTTGGCCAACTGCGCGCGCAGCTCTTTCTCGTTGGCCGCCGTGACCTTGACGCTGGCCACGGGCAGCTCGATGGTGTGTTCCTTGAAGCGGTCCAGGCGCGGGAAGCCCGTGGTCGGCAGGAAGGCGCCGTCCACGCGCAGGTGCGTGTAGCCCTTGGGGCGGGCCCAGTCGGCCAGCTCGGTGTACACGCCCTTGCGGTGCACCACCAGCGGGGCCAGCAGGCCGATGTGCTGGCCCTTGAACTGGGTCAGCAACTGGGCGGCAATGCGCTCGGGCGTTTGCGGCTCCACGGCGGCGCCGTCGTGCACGCAGTGCTGGGTGCCCAGCTTCACGTACAGCAGGCGCAGGAAGTGCCAGACCTCGGTGGTCGTGCCCACGGTGGACTTGCGCCCGCCGCGCGACAGGCGCTGCTCGATGGCCACGGTGGGCGGAATGCCCCAGACGGCATCCACCTCGGGTCGGCCCGCGGGCTGCACGATGGAGCGCGCATAGGCGTTCAGCGATTCGAGATAGCGGCGTTGGCCTTCGTTGAACAGGATGTCAAACGCCAGCGTGGACTTGCCCGAGCCGGACACGCCGGTCACCACATTGAACTTGCCGCGCGGAATGTCCACGCTCAGGCCCTTGAGGTTGTGCTCGCGGGCGTTGACGATTTCAATGGCATTTTTGCCTGCTGGCGCTTTGCGGGCGGGCGCTGACAGCTCTTTTTTGTAGAGCATGGGCGCCACTTCTTCGACCAGCTGGCCGCCCACGCCCATGGCCAGGTCGTACTCGCGCAGCGCCTGCGCGGTGTGCGAGCCCTTGACTTGGCGCACGTCCTCGGGCGTGCCCTGGGCCACGATCTGGCCGCCGCCGTCGCCGCCCTCGGGACCCAGGTCGATCAGCCAGTCGCTGGCGCGGATCACGTCCAGGTTGTGCTCGATGACGATCAGGCTGTGGCCCGCCTCCAGCAGCTTGCGCAGCGCGCGCATCAGCTTGGCGATGTCTTCGAAGTGCAGGCCGGTGGTGGGCTCGTCGAACAGGAACAGCGTGCCCTTGCGCGCAATCTTTTGCTTGGATTTGGAGGCGGTCTTGGCCGCCTCGGCCAGAAAGCCTGCCAGCTTCAGCCGCTGGGCTTCGCCGCCCGACAGCGTGGGCACGGGCTGGCCCAGCTTCACGTACTCCAGCCCCACATCGACGATGGGCTGCAGGGCGCGCAGGACCTCGGCATCCTGGCGGAACAGCTGGGCGGCCTCGGCCACCGTCAGCTCCAGCACATCGGCCACGTTCAGGGCGCGGCCATCGCGTTCCAGGGTGATTTCCAGAATCTCGGCGCGGTAGCGGCTGCCGTTGCAGTCGGGGCAGCGCAGGTAGACGTCGGACAGGAACTGCATCTCCACGTGCTCGAAGCCCGAGCCGCCGCAGGTGGGACAGCGGCCATCGCCGCTGTTGAAGCTGAACTTGCTGGCCGTGTAGCCGCGCTGGGCCGACAGCGGGGCCAGCGCAAACAGCTCGCGCAGGCTGTCCCACGCGCCCACGTACGAGACGGGGTTGGAGCGTGCGGTCTTGCCGATCGGCGACTGGTCGACAAACACCACGTCGGCCAGGTGGTCGGCGCCCAGCAGGCGGTCGTGCGCGCCGGGGCTGTCGGTGGGCTTGCCAAAGTGGCGCAGCAGGGCCGGGGCCAGGATGTCCTGGATCAGCGAGGATTTGCCCGAACCCGACACGCCGGTGATGGTGACCAGGCGTTGCAGCGGGAAGTCCACATTGAGGTTCTGCAGGTTGTGCTGGCGTGCGCCTTCCAGAATCAGGCGCGGGGTGGATTCGGTCACCATGCGCTTCACGCCAAAGCCCACCTGCTTGCGCCCGCCCAGGTAGGCGCCGGTCAGGGTGTCGGCGCGCTTGAGTTCCTCGGGCGTGCCGTCGAACACGATCTGCCCGCCGCGCGCACCGGGGCCCGGGCCCATGTCGATCATGCGGTCGGCGGCAAACATCACGGCCGGGTCGTGCTCCACCACCACCAGGGTGTTGCCGGCATCGCGCAGACGGTGCATGGCCTGGGTGATGCGCTCCATGTCGCGCGGGTGCAGGCCGATGCTGGGCTCGTCCAGCACAAACAGCGTGTTGACCAGGCTGGTGCCCAGCGCGGTGGTCAGGTTGATGCGCTGCACCTCGCCGCCGGACAGCGTGCGGCTTTGCCGGTCCAGCGTGAGGTAGCCAATGCCCACGTCCACCAGGTACTTCAGGCGCGTGCCGATTTCTTCGTTCAGCAGCTTCAACGCCTGCAGCTCGCCCTCGGCCAGCCCGGTCTGGTTGCCCAGGTGCAGGCTGTCGAAGAAGCTGCGCAGCCGCGTGATGGGCAGGCGCATCAGGTCGTGCAGGCACAGGCCGGGCAGGGCTTCGAGCTGGGCACGGCTCCAGGCCACGCCGGTGGGCAGGAAGCGTTGTGCAGGGGGCAGCACCGCATCGGCCTGCGCCTTGCTGCCGATGCGCCACAGCAGGCTTTCGGTCTTCAGGCGTGCGCCGGCGCAGGTGGGGCATTCCGTGTAGCTGCGGTACTTGGACAGCAGCACGCGGATGTGCATCTTGTAGGTCTTGGTTTCCAGGTACTCGAAGAAGCGGCGGATGCCGTACCACTGCTTGTTCCACTGGCCTTTCCAAAGCGGCGAGCCTTCGATCACCCAGTGTTTCTGTTCCGGGGTCAGCTTGCTCCAGGCGATGTCGCGTGGGATGCCTTCGGCCTCGGCATGGCGCATCAGGTCGTCCTGGATCTCCTTCCAGCCGGGCGTCTGGATGGGCTTGATGGCCCCGGTGCGCAGCGTGAGCTTGTCGTTGGGAATCACCAGGCCCCAATCCACGCCAATCACGCGGCCAAAACCCCGGCAGGCGTCGCAGGCACCCACGGCGGAGTTGAAGGAGAACAGCGACGGCATGGGCGCGGTGTAGCTGAGGTTGCTCTCGGGGCAGTGCAGACCCTGCGAGAACTTCCACGTCTCCGCCTCACCCGCTTCGGGCATGACGTACACGGTCAGGTGGCCGTTGCCGCGCTTGAGGGCGACCTCGATGGCCTCCATGGCCCGGGCGCGCTCCACGCGACTGAAGCGGAAGCGGTCGGCCACCACGTCCAGCACCTTGATACTTTCGGGGGCGGCGGCCTTGGCCTTCTTGCCCTTGGCGGGTTCTTCGACGGTGGCCGCACGCTCGACGTCGCGTTCGGCCTGCACCTTGGTGAAGCCGCTGGCCGACAGCCATTGCTCCACTTCTTCCTGCGAGGTGTTGGCGGGCAACTCGACCGGGAAGGTCAGCGCAATCCGCGGGTCACCGGCCTGTTCGCAGCGCTGCTGCAGGGCGGCAAAGATGGTCTCGGCCGTGTCGTGCTGCACGGGCAGGGTGGTCTGGCGGTCGAACAGATGGGCAGCGCGCGCGAACAGCAGCTTGAGGTGGTCGTTCAGCTCCGTCATCGTGCCCACGGTGGAGCGGGAGTTGCGCACCGGGTTGGTCTGGTCAATGGCAATCGCCGGCGGCACGCCTTCGACACGGTCCACGGCCGGCTTGTCCATGCGGTCCAGGAACTGGCGCGCGTAGGCGCTGAAGGTTTCCACGTAGCGGCGCTGGCCTTCGGCAAACAGGGTGTCGAACACCAGGCTGGACTTGCCTGAGCCGCTGGGCCCAGTGACGACGGTCAATTCGCCCGTGCGGATGTCCACATCCACGTTCTGCAGGTTGTGTTGGCGTGCGCCACGGATGCGGATCTGGCCTTGGGTCATGGTGTGCTGCGCGAAGAAGAAGCGTCAAAAACAAAGCGGCCGACCATTCTAGGCAGGCTGATGCCGTGGATCGGCCGGTCTGGTCAAAGCGCATGCGGTCCGTGCTGGTAAACGGGCAGCAAAAAGGCCTGCTGGTGACAGCAGGCCTGGGGTGGTGCGGCGTGGAGGCCTTATTTGCGCGAGGTCTCCAGCGCCCGGTTGATGCCCAGCGCGGCCAGGGTGCAGACGGCCCCCGACAGCAGGTAGCCACCGACCGCCACCGGACCGAAATGCGAGGACAGGTACAGGGCCACCAGCGGCGCCAGGGCCGCGCCCAGCAGCCAGGCGAGGTCGGCCGAGTAGGCCGCCCCCACAAAGCGGAACTTGCGCGAGAAGTTGGCCGTGACCGTGCCCGAGGATTGGCCGTACGACAGGCCCAGCAGCGCAAAGCCAATCAGGATGAACAGGTTCTGGCCGGCGGTGCCGCCATTGAGCAGCATCGGGGTGGCAAAGCTGAACAAGCCGATCAGCACCGCCATGGCGCCCAGGGTGTTGCGACGGCCAAAGCGGTCCGCCATCCAGCCCGACAGCACGATGGCCGCGCAGGCCACCAGCGCACCCGCCACCTGGGTCCACAGGATCTGCGGGGGCGAGGCTTCGCCGTACAAGGTCATCCAGGACAGCGGGAACACGGTGACCAGGTGGAACAGGGCAAAGCTGGCCAGCGCGGCCAGCGCGCCCAGGAACACGTTGCGGCCCTCACCGCTGCGCGCCAGCTCGAGCGTGGGCGTGGGCGTGAGCTCCAGGGTCTGGAACATGGTGGTGTAGCTCTCGTCGGCGACCAGGCGCAGGCGGGCAAACAGGGCCACCACGTTGATGGCAAAGGCCACGCAGAAAGGATAGCGCCAGCCCCAGGCCAGAAGCTCCTCGTGCGAGAGTTGGGTGTAGATGTAGGCGAACACCGAGGCGGCCGCCACGAAGCCGATCGGCGCACCCAGTTGCCCGATCATGGCGTACCAGCCCCGCTTGGCCTTGGGCGCATTCATCGCCAGCAAGGACGGCAGCCCTTCCCAGGAGCCGCCCACGGCCAGACCCTGCGCCACGCGCAGGCCTACCAGCCACCAGATGGCCGCCACGCCGATGCTTTCATAGCCCGGCAGCAGGGCGATGCCCACGGTGGCGCTGCCCAGCAGGAACAGGGCAATCGTCAGCTTGACGGCCATGCCCCAGCGGCGCTGCACGGCCATGCCCACGGCCGTGCCGACCGGCCGCGCGATGAAGGCCAGTGCGAACACGGCAAAGGCGGCCAACATGCCGTTGAGCGTGGTCAGGAAGGGGAAGTACACATACGGGAACACCAGCACGCAGGCGATGCCGAACACGAAGAAGTCGAAGTATTCGGAGGCCCGGCCGATGATCACGCCGGCGGCGATTTCGCCTGGGCTCACGTCGTCGTGGCTGTGGGCGGGTGCCTGTCGTTGGTCGATGGATGCAGAACCAGAAGGGGTGCCAGGGTGGGCCAAGCTGTTCATAGGTGCAATCTCCTCGAAACAATGCACCTCTTGTACGCCGCTTGATATGTATCAACAAGCGAGATTTGTCTGCCTGCCGTGTAGGAAAAGGGTTTATCGGGAGATGGATGCGACACCAAAGTGGCAAAAACCATGCTCTGAAAGTGGGCGTGGTCTGTGGCGAGCTTGCCCCAATGTGGGGACGCCCTTGACATTTATCAACGGGTTTTATTTATTTCAGGATTTCCTGAAAAAACAAGGATTTAGAGATGGCTTGACGGCCATCAATGGACAAGGCGGATTGTCAAATTCCTACAGAAAGACAACACGCGGCACTGCGTTGAGTGCCAAGGGGACGCCAGAAGATGGGTGGGCGGAGTAAATTCGGCAGGTTTTGTAATCCGCGTTTACACCTAACAACGCGCGTTTTTTCGCGTTCACAGCATGCCTACATCCACGGAAAACCGCGGGCCAGCTTGGCTCGCTGCCGCGGCTCTGCTAGCGACCCTCACGGGTTGCAGCAAGGCCGTCGTGCTCAATCCCGCAGGGGACATTGCTGCTCAGCAAGGCGACTTGGTGGTGACTGCCACCTTGTTGATGCTGATCATCATCGTTCCCGTGATCCTGCTGACCCTGTTGTTTGCCTGGAAGTACCGCCAGTCGAACACCGAGGCCGAGTACGACCCGGAATGGCACCACTCGACCGCTCTGGAGCTGGTCATCTGGAGTGTTCCATTAATCATCATTATTGCTTTGGGCGCTTTGACCTGGATCAGCACCCACAAGCTGGACCCTTATCGTCCCTTGGACCGCATCTCGGAAACCAAGCCCCTGGACCCCAACGTCCAGCCGCTGGAAGTGCAGGTGGTGTCCATGGACTGGAAGTGGCTGTTCCTGTACCCCGAGCAAGGCATTGCCACGGTGAACGAATTTGCCGCGCCGGTGGACCGTCCCATTCGCTTCAAGCTGACCGCCACCTCGACCATGGCCGCGTTCTATGTGCCTGATCTGGCGGGCATGATCTATGCCATGCCTGGCATGGAGACCCAGCTGAACGCCGTGATCAACAAGGAAGGTACCTTTAAGGGAATGAACTCGCACTACAGCGGTGCGGGCTTCTCGGGCATGACCTTCAAGTTCCACGGCCTGAGCAACGAAGGCTTCGACGCCTGGGTGCAGCAGGCCAAGACCGAAGGCAAGGTGCTCGATCGTGCCTCCTACCTGGACCTGGTCAAGCCCAGCGAGCGTCACCCTGTGACCCGCTTCTCGTCCGTGCAGGATGGGCTCTACAACCGCGTGCTGAACATGTGCGTGGAAGAGGGAAAGATGTGCATGCACCACATGATGGCCATCGACGCTGCTGGCGGCGCGGCCTACATGAAGAAGGTGGGCCTGAACCTGCCTGACGATGTGTGCTCGGTGGAGAACGCAGACCGCGTGGTGGCCCTCCTGGACCAGCGCGATTCCCAGGGTGCTGTGGCACAGCAATAAGCAAGGACGGCGGCCTTGATGCGCTCCGGCGCGTCAGGCAGCCACTGAAAGAGACACAACTATGTCTGGACAAACAACGCTGCCCCACGATCCGCTGATTGGGCGGATCAGCTGGGACTCCATACCGATGGCGCATGAGCCCATCGTGCTGTGGACCTTTATTGCCGTGGTGCTCGGCGGCCTCGTGATGATGGCCGCACTGACCAAGTTCAAGCTGTGGGGTCCCCTGTGGCGCGACTGGATCTGCTCGATCGACCACAAGAAGATCGGCATCATGTACATCATCCTGGGTATCGTCATGCTGCTGCGCGGTTTTGCCGACGCGGTGATGATGCGTATCCAGCAGGCCATGGCCTTTGGTGACAACCTGGGCTACCTGCCTCCGCACCACTACGACCAGATCTTCACCGCGCACGGCGTGATCATGATCTTCTTCGTGGCCATGCCCTTGGTCACGGGTTTCATGAACTACCTGATCCCGCTGCAGATCGGCGCGCGCGACGTGTCGTTCCCCTTCCTGAACAACTTCTCGTTCTGGATGACCACCACCGGCGCCGTGCTGGTGATGGTGTCGCTGTTCCTGGGTGAGTTCTCGACCTCCGGCTGGCTGGCGCTGTCCAATCTGGGCAACCAGAACCCGGGTGTGGGTCTGGATTACTACATCTGGGCGCTGCAGCTGTCGGGTGTGGGCACCACGCTGTCGGGTATCAACCTGATCGTGACCATCATCAAGATGCGTGCCCCCGGCATGAACCTGATGAAGATGCCCGTGTTCGTGTGGACCTCGCTGTGCACCAACGCGCTGATCGTCGCCTCGTTCCCGATCCTGACCGCAGCCCTGGTGCTGATGTCCATGGACCGCTACTTCGGCACGCAGTTCTTCACGAACGAGCTGGGCGGCAACCCCATGCTGTACGTGAACCTGATCTGGATCTGGGGCCACCCTGAGGTCTACATCCTGGTGCTGCCTGTCTTCGGCATCTTCTCCGAAATCGTGGCGACCTACTCCAAGAAGCGCCTGTTCGGCTACACCTCCATGGTGTACGCGACCGTGTGTATCACCGTGCTGTCCTGGCTGGTGTGGCTGCACCACTTCTTCACCATGGGGTCCGGCGCAGCGGTGAATACCTTCTTCGGTATCACCACGATGATCATCTCGATCCCCACGGGCGCGAAGATCTTCAACTGGCTGTTCACCATGTACAAGGGCCGCATTGCCTTCAAGCCGCCCATGATGTGGACGGTGGGCTTCATGTGCACCTTCGCCATCGGTGGTATGACCGGCGTGCTGCTGGCTGTGCCTCCTGCTGACTTCGTGCTGCACAACTCGCTGTTCCTGATTGCCCACTTCCACAACGTGATCATCGGTGGCGTGGTGTTCGGTCTGCTGGCCGGTATCAACTATTGGTTCCCCAAGGCCTTCGGCTACCGTCTCAACGAGTTCTGGGGCAAGGTGTCCTTCTGGTGCTGGCTGGTCGGCTTCTGGGTCGCCTTCACACCGCTGTACATCCTGGGCCTGATGGGCGTGACCCGCCGCGTGAGCCATTTTGACGACCAATCGCTGCAGATCTGGTTCGTGATCGCTGCCGTCGGCGTGGCCATCATCGCCTGCGGTATCGGTGCCTTCCTGCTGCAACTGGTGGTGTCCTACTTCCAGCGCGACAAGCTGCGTGACGTGACGGGCGACCCCTGGGGCGGCCGTACCCTGGAGTGGGCGACATCCTCGCCACCTCCCGCGTACAACTTTGCCAAGACCCCCGTGGTGTACGACATCGACGCCTGGTGGGACATGAAGAAGCACGGCTACCAGCGTCCGCTGAACGGCTTCGAAGACCTGCACATGCCCAAGAACACGGGCGCCGGCTTTGTGATCTCCATGATCGCCATGGTGCTGGGCTTTGCGCTGATCTGGCACATCTGGTGGCTGGCCGTGGTGTCCTTCGTCGGCATGATCCTGGCTTCGATCATCCACACCTTCAACTACAACCGCGACTACTACATCCCTGCAGCTGAAGTGCAGGCGACGGAAGACGCACGTACTGAACAGCTCGCACGCCATGTCTAATATTTCCATCCAAGCGGGTCAGCGCGAGTACCACCCCGCGCACGAGCCCCATCCCGAGAACGGCACTTCGCTGGGCTTCTGGCTGTACCTGATGAGCGACTGCCTCATCTTCGCAGCCCTGTTCGCCACCTTCGGCGTGCTGGGTCGCAGCTACGCCGGCGGCCCCACGGGCGCCGAGCTGTTCGACCTGAAGCTAGTGGCCCTGAACACGGCCTTCCTGCTGATCTCGTCGATCACCTTCGGCTTTGCGCTGATCCAGAAGCAAAAGGGCAACCTGAAGGGCACCCTGACCTGGCTGGCCATCACAGGCCTGTTCGGTCTGGCCTTCCTGGCGGTGGAACTGTATGAGTTCGCGCACCTGATGCACGAAGGCCTGACACCCCAGTCCAGCGCCTTCGGCTCGGCCTTCTTCACCCTGGTGGGCACCCACGGTCTGCACGTGACCTTCGGTCTGATCTGGCTGATCGTGCTGATGATCCAGCTGGGCAAGCATGGCCTGACCCGTGAAAACAACCGCCGCCTGATGTGCCTGTCGATGTTCTGGCACTTCTTGGACGTGGTCTGGATCGGTGTGTTCACCTTTGTGTATTTGATGGGGGTGCTGTAAATGAGCGCGCATGATCTGCATGCTGGTCACGACGACCACCATGGTGAGGAAGAGATTCACGTCACCACCGGCGGCTACGTCACCGGCTTTATCCTGGCGGTCATCCTGACCGTGATCCCCTTCTGGCTGGTCATGGCCAAGGTGATTGACAACCGTGCCACCGCCGCGATGGTGCTGGGCCTGTTTGCCGCCGTGCAGGTGGTGGTCCACATGTACTTCTTCCTGCACATGAACGGCAAGATCCAGGGCGGCTGGACCATGTTGTCCACCATCTTCTCGGTGGTCTTCGTGGCCATCACCCTGGCGGGTACCTTGTGGGTCATGTTCCACATGAACACCAACATGATGCCCAGCCACACCGACCTGCCTCCGGTGGACCAGCCCGCGGTCGCGGCGCCGGCCCCTGCGGCCGTGCAACCCGCGGCAGAACCTGCCGCCGCACACAGTGGCCACAGCAGCAACTGAACATGACGGTTGACACCACGAGGGCGCCCCGGCGCTCTCGCTCCACCTTCGTGAAGGCGGTGCTCGCGCTAGCGGGCATCGCCCTTTTTATTTCCTTCCTCAGCCTGGGCACCTGGCAGGTGCAGCGCCGCGCCTGGAAGCTGGACCTGATCGAGCGGGTCAACACCCGCGTGCACAGCGCCCCCGTGCCGGTGCCGGCTGTGGCGGCATGGCCGCAGGTGCAGCCGCCCACGCATGAATACCTGCCCGTGCAGGCCCAGGGCCAGTGGATGGAAGGGCGCAGCGTGCTGACCCAGGCCGTGACCGAGCTGGGCGCCGGCTTCTGGCTGCTGACGCCGCTGCAGCAGGCCGATGGCAACCAGCTGCTGGTGAACCGCGGCTTTGTGCCTGCGGAGCAGCGCAAGGACTTCGCCGACCGCATCGCCGCCGCACCGCAGGAGGCTGCGGGCGCGAC
Source organism: Comamonas aquatica (assembly GCF_018064205.1). Taxonomy (NCBI): domain Bacteria; kingdom Pseudomonadati; phylum Pseudomonadota; class Betaproteobacteria; order Burkholderiales; family Comamonadaceae; genus Comamonas; species Comamonas aquatica. The sequence continues at coordinate 53,584 of NZ_CP072916.1, forward strand.
CGTGACGGTGGAAGGCCTGCTGCGCTTTTCCGAGCCCAAGGGCGGCTTCATGCGGGACAACGTGCCTGCGGAAGACCGCTGGCATTCGCGCGATGTGCAGGCGATCGCCCAGGCCAAGGGCCTGCAGCAGGCGGCCCCGTTCTTTGTCGATCAGGGCCTGCCTGGCGCCGCCGTGGCGGCCACCTGGCCACGGCCGGGGCTGACGGTGATCCAGTTCACCAACACCCATGCGGTCTATGCGCTGACCTGGTACGGCCTGGCCCTGATGGTGGTCGGCGCGGCCTGGCTGGTGGTGCGCCACGAGCGGCGCAAACGGTCGACCTGAGCGGGACTGTCGGCACCGACCCGGATCCTTCCGACGGGAGCCCGGCTCCCCATCCCCTCTAAGGCCGCGCATGCGGCCTTTGTTTTTTTTGCATAGCAGCCTGAACAGGCTGGACGGGCGCTGCAGGCCTTTGGGGCTGAAATGTGGGCGGTGTGACACCATTGATGGAGTGCCTGGTCTGGAAGTGGAACGTGGCGCGGGTGCCAGGCCGCTGCCTCCACCCACAAGGCCGCGATGATGGCCTTGTGAGATCTGGGCTTGGTGGTGTGCTGTGAGCGGCGCAGACGGCCGTCCTGAGCGGGGCGGCCTGGACCGACCCAGATCCTTCCGACGGTAGTTCTGCGTCCACCCGCTCCCAGGCCGCGCGCGGCCCTTGTTTTGCATAGCAGTCTGCGCAGGCTGGACACGCGCTGTAGACCTTTTTGTTCGACATATAGGCAGCCTTACTCCGTCGAGTGAGCACCGTGCCTGGAGGTGGTGCGTGACGCGGGTCGGAGGTACTCGCCCAAAAAACAAGGCCGCAATGGCGGCCTTGGGGGGTGCGGGTGCTGAGTGCTGCCCGCGTGGGCTGGACAGAGGCGCTGGAGCGCCGTTAGCGGGGCGCTCAGGTCACCAGGTAGTGGTCGATCAGCAGGGCGGCAAACACGCCGCTCAGGTGGATCAGCGAGAAGCGGAAGGTCTTGCGCGCCAGGGCGTCCGAATAGTGCATCCACAGGCGCAGCGCATACCAGCTGAAGCCCAGGCACAGTGCCGAGGCCACGGTGAAGTACAGCCAGCCGCTCATGCCGAAGATCACCGGCAGCAGGCACCCGGCAAACAGCACCAGGGTGTACAGCAGGATCTGCAGCTGGGTGTACTTGGCGCCGTGCGTCACGGGCAGCATGGGCAGGCCGGACTTGCGGTAGTCGTCCACGCGGTACAGCGCCAGCGCCCAGAAGTGCGGGGGCGTCCACAGGAAGATGATGAGGAACAGGATCAGCGCCTCGGGGCTGACCTGGCCGGTCATGGCCGCCCAGCCCAGCACGGGGGGCATGGCGCCCGAGGCGCCGCCGATGACGATGTTCTGCGGCGTGGCGGGCTTGAGCACCACGGTGTAGATCACGGCATAGCCGATGAAGGTGGCCAGCGTCAGCCACATGGTCAGGGTGTTGGTGAAGGCCAGCAGGATGGCCGCGCCGGCCGTGCACAGGATGGCCGAGAAGGCCAGGGCCTGCTGGGGCGTCAGATCGCCCTTGGCCGTGGGGCGCCAGCTGGTGCGCTTCATGCGCGCATCAATGTGGCGCTCGACCAGGCAGTTGAAGGCCGCCGCCGCCGCCGACACCAGCCAGATGCCCAGGCAGGCCACGGCCATGTCGCCCAACTGCTGGAACGTCGGCACGCCGGGGATGGCCAAGACCATGCCGATCAGGGCGCAGAACACGATCAGCTGCACCACGCGGGGCTTGGTCAGCGCGTAAAACTGGCTCCAGCGCGAGCCTTGGGTGTCACTCAAAGTCTGTGCAGTCATGCCACAACTCTCCGTGCGCCGTGGGGCGCCTGTGTATCGTCTTGCAGCGCGGGTGCGCTGTGGGTGCGGGTGGCGGCCAGGGCCCAGGTCATCACCGTGACCAGGGCGGCCGCGCCGCCGGTGTGCAGCACGGCGGCCACCAGGGGCCAGTCCAGCACCACGTTGGACAGGCCCGTCAGAAATTGCAGGCCGATCAGGCCCAGCAGCCAGCGGCCCTGGCCGGCCAGGGCCGGCTGCCTGCGCATCGCCAGGGCCACGGCGACCACGGCCGCGATCACCCCATAGGCTGCCAGGCGGTGGACGTAGTGGATGGCGGTCAGCGCCGCGAAACTGATGTGGCTGCCGTCGGACAGCAGGCCCAGCGGGCGCCAGATCTCGAACGCCTGGGCAAAGTCCATCGCCGGCCACCACTGGCCGTTGCAGTCCGGGAAGGTGGAGCAGGCCAGCACGGCGTAGTTGGTGCTGACCCAGCCGCCCAGCGCCACCTGGGCGAACAGCAGCGCCAGACAGGCCCACAGCGCCGCGCGCAACGTGCCGGGAATGGGGGCGGGGGGCTGGCGCAGCACGGCCTGCTGGTGGCCCACGGCCTGCACGCACAGCAGCACCAGCAGCAGCAGGCCGCCCAGCAGGTGCAGGGTGACGATGGCCGGGAACAGCTTCATGGTCACCGTCAGCGCGCCGAAGGCGCCCTGGATCAGCACCCAGACCAGCGTGGCCGTGGCCCACCAGGGGTGGCGCGGGCCGTGCAGCGGGGCCTTGCGGTGCTCGCGCCAGGCCAGCAGCACCAGGGCGATGATGAGCACGCCCACGGTGGTGGCCAGGTAGCGGTGGATCATCTCGATCCAGGCCTTGCTGAAGGTCACCGGCCCGGTGGGCATGGCGGTCTGGGCGGCGGTGATCTCGGCGTGCGCGCCCAGGGGGCTGGTGTTGCCATAGCAGCCCGGCCAGTCGGGGCAGCCCAGGCCAGAATCGGTCAGCCGCGTGAAGGCGCCGAACAGCACCAGGTCGAAGGTCAGGAACAGGGTCAGCAGGCCCAGGGCCTGCAGGCGGCGGGCAGGGCCGGCGCCGCGGTTGCGGTGCCAGACCCACAGCAGCGGGGCCAGGGCGATGACGGCACCCAGGGCCATCAGTTCAAGCAGCGGCGCTAAATCGTAAAGAGGCTGTTCGCCCATCAGCACTCCTCAACAAGCATTGGCTGAAACATGTCCGACGAAGATTGGCACAGACCCGCATCCACAGGGCGGGCAGACGGCGCATCGCCGTGGGGCCCGGGCCGTGTCGCCAGGGCGGGGCCGGGGGCGATCGGTCTGCCAGCATGGGGCACAGATTTGCATGCCCCCCGGGGTACGCCAATCCGGCAAAACCTTGATCTGGCGCAGATTCTATATTTCAGCCCTGTGCTCTGCAGGGCAAGCCCGCAAAGCCGCCCCTGTGGCATGAGGGCATAGCGCGAAAAGGTGAGCGCATGGCGCGCGCTGTATCGGCGTTTCTGTAGTAAATGACTGCGAAATGCCGATTCAGCGTGCGCAGCCTGCTCCTGTTATTGCGGTGCCTGTGCGGCCGCCAGCGCCTGGGCCAGCAAGGCGGGCAGGTCGGCCATGTGGTCGAACACCCGCACGGCTCCGGCGGCCCGCAACGCCTCGGGCGTGGTGTGGGCGTTGACCCGCGGGCAGTAGCCCCAGACCGTGGCGCCGGCGCGCACGCCCGCCGTCAGGCCGGGCACGGAATCCTCGATCACCAGGCAGCGCTCGGGGGGCACGCCCACGGCGGCCGCGGCGGCCAGGTAGACATCGGGCCAGGGCTTGGTGCGCGGCAGGTCGTGGCCGCTGAAGACGTGGCCGCCGAAGTAGGGCAGCAGGCCCACCTTGTCGAGCTGCATCAGCACCTTGGGCTTGTCCGCGCCGCTGGCCACGGCGATGCGGCCCTGCAGCTGGGCGTGCACGCCGCGCACGGCGTCCACGGCGCCGTCGATGGCCACCAGTTCGGCGCGCAGGCGCTCGTTGCGGCGTTCATAGAACGCGGCCATCCAGGCGTCGGTCAGGGGCTTGCCGGTTTCGACCTCGATGCGGGCGGTCTCGCTGCGCACCGTCTTGCCGATGAAGATGCGCATGCAGTCGTCCTCGGACAGCGTCCAGCCCGATTCGTTGAGCATGGCGTGCAGCACGCGGTTGGTGATGAGTTCGCTGTCGACCAGGACACCGTCGCAGTCGAACAAGATGGCTTCAAAAGACATGGCTGTCAGCGCAGGCGGCACCTGCGTGCAAAGGGTAAAAGGCTGGAATCTGCATCAGAACTGGTCGCCGTCCACATAGAACCAGCGGCCGGCTTCGCAGACGAAGCGGCTGCGTTCGTGCAGCCGCACGGCCCGCCCGCCGACGCGAAAGCGCGCGACGAACTCGACCTCGGCCGTGGCCGCGCCCGTCGGCTGAAAGGCCTTGACCTGCAGGCCCAGCCATTTGGCGCCAGCCTCGAAGTCCAGCGTCGCCGGGCGCTGGCTGGGGTGCCAGGTGGCCAGCAGGTAGGGCGCGTTTTCGGTCACGAAGGCGCTGTAGCGCGAGCGCATCAGGTGCTCGGCATCGGTGGCCGGGGCCGTGTCGAAGTGTTCCACAAAGCGGGCGCAGCAATCGGCATAGGCCACGGGCAGGCCTTGGGCGGTGGTGCGTCCGCAGGGGCAGGCGGCGTGGGGCGACAGGGGCATGGGCAACGGCGAGGGTTCAGGCAGGTGCCGCACAGGCGGCAAGGCCGTGATTTTCGGCCAAAAACCCCGCGTGCGCAGGGCATGGTTTTGTCTGACGTTGACGTGCACGTCAATAATGCAGGCCATGAGCAAGACCACCCAGGCCCCTGCGGCCTATTCCATCAGCGATCTGGCGCAGGAATTCGACCTGACCACCCGCGCCATCCGCTTCTACGAAGACATGGGCCTGCTGCAGCCCACGCGCCAGGGTTCGGGCGGACGCACCCGCGTCTACAGCCCGCGCGACCGCACGCGCCTGCGCCTGATCCTGCGCGGCAAGCGCCTGGGGCTGTCGCTGGTGGAGGCCAAGGAAATCATCGACCTGTATGACAGCCCGCGCGACACCCATGTGCAGCTGGAGCGCTTTTTGGAGGTGCTGGGCAACCACCGCCGCCAGCTGGAAGCGCGCATGGAAGACCTGCAGGCCACGCTGGACGAGGTCTGTGCCCAGGAGAAAGAGGCCAAGTCGCTGCTGCGCAAGTTGCCCAAGGCCAAGACGTCATAATTGACGTTAACGTAAAAGGAATGGAAAATTCCGCACAGCCAAGGAGACAACATGGCCCAGACCGACAGCCTGCAGCGTGTGCGGGACAGCTTTGCACTGCAGGGCGCCATGAGCACGCTGGGGGCGCAACTCACCCACCTGGCGCCGGGCGCGGTGGACATCAGCTTTGACTGGGCCCCGGGCCTGACGCAGCAGCACGGCTTCATCCACGCCGGCATGTTGTCGGCGGCGCTGGATTCGGCCTGCGGCTATGCCGGCTTCAGCCTGATGCCGGAAGACGCCGGGGTGCTGACCATCGAATTCAAGATCAACCTGCTGGCCCCCGCCAAGGGGCAGCGCTTTCGCTGCGAAGGCCGGGTGCTCAAGCCCGGGCGCACCATCGTCCTGGTCGAAGGCCGGGCCTTCGCGATCGACGGCGGGCAGGAAAAACTCTGCGCCACCATGCACTGCACGCTGATGGCGGTGCAGGGGCGCCCAGGGATTGCGGGCAAATAGGCGGCGCCGATCGCCAGCCCAGACACCGATACACACAAGGAGACACCACCATGAGCCAACTGCCAGGACTGAACTTCCAGCTGGGTGAAGACATTGATGCGCTGCGCGACGCGGTGCGCGAGTTCGCGCAGACCGAGATTGCCCCGCGCGCCGCCGAGATTGACCGCAGCGACCAGTTCCCCATGGACCTGTGGCGCAAGTTCGGCGAGCTTGGCGTGCTGGGCATCACCGTGCCCGAGCAGTACGGCGGCGCCGACATGGGCTATCTGGCGCACATGGTGGCCATGGAGGAAATCTCGCGCGCCAGCGCCTCGGTGGGCCTGTCGTATGGCGCGCACAGCAACCTGTGCGTGAACCAGATCAACCGCAACGGCAACGCCGCGCAGAAGGCCAAGTACCTGCCCAAGCTGATCAGCGGCGAACACGTGGGCGCGCTGGCCATGAGCGAGCCGGGCGCCGGTTCGGACGTGATCAGCATGAAGCTCAAGGCCGAGGACAAGGGCGGCTACTACCTGCTCAACGGCAACAAGATGTGGATCACCAACGGCCCCGACGCCGACACCCTGGTGGTCTATGCCAAGAGCGAGCCCGAGCTGGGTGCGCGCGGTGTGACGGCGTTCCTGATCGAGAAGGGCATGCCCGGTTTCTCCATCGCCCAGAAGCTGGACAAGCTGGGCATGCGCGGCAGTCACACCGGCGAGCTGGTGTTCCAGAACGTGGAAGTGCCCGCTGAGAACGTGCTGGGCCAGGTCAACGGTGGCGCCAAGGTGCTGATGAGCGGCCTGGACTACGAGCGCGCCGTGCTGACCGGTGGCCCGCTGGGCATCATGCAGAGCGTGATGGACAACGTCGTGCCCTACATCCACGACCGCAAGCAGTTCGGCCAGAGCATTGGCGAGTTCCAGCTCATCCAGGGCAAGGTGGCCGACATGTACACCGTGCTGCAGGCGGGCCGTTCCTTCGCCTACACCGTGGCCAAGAACCTGGACATGCTGGGCACCGACCACGTGCGCCAGGTGCGCAAGGACTGTGCCAGCGTGATCCTGTGGTGCGCTGAGAAGGCCACCTGGATGGCCGGAGAAGGCGTGCAAATCTATGGTGGCAATGGGTATATCAACGAGTATCCGCTGGGCCGTCTGTGGCGGGATGCGAAACTCTACGAAATTGGCGCCGGCACCAGCGAAATCCGCCGCATGCTGATCGGCCGCGAACTGTTCGCGGAGACCTGCTGACGGAACGGATGGCGCGCCTGCGCATGTTTCACGCAACCTAGAAAAGGAAGGCCACATGACCACTACCTCCATCGATGACCTGTTTGTGCACAACAAGGAATGGGCTGCCCAGATGGAGCGCGACCGCCCCGGATTCTTCACCGGGCTGATGTCGCAGCAAAAACCCAAGTACATGTGGATTGGTTGCTCGGACAGCCGCGTGCCTGCCAACCAGATCACCGGGCTGGAGCCGGGTGAAGTTTTCGTGCACCGCAACGTGGCCAACGTGGTGGTGCCCAGCGACCTGAACTGCCTGTCCACCATCCAGTACTCGGTCGATCACCTCAAGGTCGAGCACCTGATGGTCGTGGGCCACTACGGCTGCGGCGGCGTGCTGGCGGCACTGGAAGGCATCCGCCTGGGTCTGGCCGACAACTGGACCCGCCATGTGCGCGACGTGCGCGACAAGCACTACGACCTGATCAAGGCCACGCCCGTGCAGTTCCGCCATGACGTGCTGTGCGAGCTGAACGCCATCGAGCAGGTGATGAACGTGGCGCAGAGCACCGTGATGCAGGACGCCTGGGCCCGCGGCCAGAGCGTGTCGCTGCACGGCTGGTGCTACAGCCTGAAGAACGGCCATATCACCAACCTGGAGATGACCGTCCCCGGCGTCGGTGGCCTGCATGAAATCCACCAGCGCGCTGTGCAACTGGTGGCCGAGCGCCAGCGTGACTGAACGGCGGGCAAGCGGCCGCCCCCGGGCCCTGCGCCTGGGGCGCCCCGGCGTGCGTTGAGCCATGTTTCCCCAGCAGCTGGATGCCCCCCAGGCCTTTGGCATCGCCCAGGCGATGATGGATGGCTTTGACCGCCATTACCGCCTGTTCCGGGCCGAATCGGCCCGCGCCAAGCGCCGTTTCGAACAGGCCGACTGGAGCGGCCAGCAGACCGCGCAGCGCGAGCGCATCGCGTTCTACGACCTGCGCGTGACCGAGTGCGTGCAGCGGCTGGAGACCGAGTTCCACGCTGGCCAGCTGCCCATGCCGGTGTGGCAGCAGGTCAAGCTGCACTACATCGGCCTGATGGTGGAGCACCTGCAGCCGGAGCTGGCGGAGACCTTCTTCAACTCCGTCACCACCAAGATCCTGCACCGCACCCACTTCCACAACGATTTCATCTTCGTGCGGCCGGCTGTCAGCACCGAGTACCTGGAGAGCCGGGACCCGGACGATGCGCCCACGTACCGTGCCTATTACCCCGGATCGCTGGACGCCTTGCCGCAGGCGCTGCAGGCCCTGGTGCAGCAGCTGCAGCTGCAAGCCCCGTTCGAGGACCTGGCCCGCGACATCGCCGTGCTGGCCGCTCGCATGCGCGAGCGCTTGGCGGGCCTGACGCTGCGCGCCAATTTCCAGATCCAGGTGCTGTCCAGCCTGTTCTACCGCAACAAGGGCGCCTACCTGGTGGGCAAGATCATCACCGGCTACACCGAGCTGCCGCTGGCCATTCCTATCGTGCACGGCGCCCAGGGGCAACTGGTGCTGCACGCGGCCTTGTTCGGCGAGGATGACCTGCACGGGCTGTTCAGCTTTGCACGCGCCTATTTCATGGTCGACATGGCCGTGCCCAGCGCCTACGTGCAGTTCCTGCACGGCTTGATGCCGCGCAAACCGCGCGGCGAAATCTATAGCGCCCTGGGCTTGGCCAAACAGGGCAAGACCCTGTTTTACCGGGAATTCTTGCACCACCTCAAGCATTCCAGCGACCAGTTCCGGATCGCGCCGGGCATCAAGGGCTTGGTGATGCTGGTGTTCGACCTGCCCAGCTTTCCGTATGTGTTCAAGCTGATCCGCGACCGCTTCCCGGCGCCCAAGGAGACCACGCGCGCCCAGGTCAAGGCCAAGTACCAGTTGGTCAAGCAGCACGACCGGGTGGGCCGCATGGCCGACACCATGGAGTACAGCCTGGTGGCCTTCCCGCGCGAGCGCTTCAGCGATGCCCTGCTGGCCGAGCTGCTGGCCCATGCGCCCGAGCAGATCGAGGTCAGCGACCGCGATGGCGACGGACAGCAGGAAGTCATCATCCGCCACCTCTACATCGAGCGCCGGCTGGTGCCGCTGAACCTGTACCTGCAGGAGTGCTTCGATGCCGGGCTGGAGCAGCCCCGCGCGCGCGCCAACATGGAGCGCTGTGTGATCGAGTACGGCAATGCCATCAAGGACCTGGTGGCGGCCAACATCTTTCCGGGCGACATGCTGTGGAAGAACTTCGGCGTCACCCGCGGCGGCAAGGTGGTGTTCTATGACTACGACGAGATCGAATACCTGACGGACTGCCACTTCCGGGCCATCCCCCCGGCACGCACCGAAGAGGAAGAGATGAGCGGGGAGATCTGGTGGCGGGTTGGTCCGCACGATGTGTTCCCTGAGACCTTCGGCCCGTTCCTGCTGGGCCATCCCGCCGTGCGCGAGGTCTTCCTGCAGCACCACGCCGACCTGCTGGAGCCCGCCTTCTGGCAGGCGCACCAGGCGCGCATCCAGCAGGGCCACATGCACGACGTTTTCCCGTACGACCCCAGCCGCCAGCTGCATGCGCCGGCGCTGACTTCGTGAACCTTTGGCTTGCCAACTGACATCAACAAGGAGACTTCCATGCCACAACACCAAGACCCCGTCGTCATCGTCAGCGCTGCGCGCACCCCCATGGGCGCGTTCCAGGGCGATTTTTCCGATCTGGCTGCCCACGACCTGGGCGGTGCGGCCATTGCGGCCGCCGTGGCCCGCGCCGGCATCCAGCCCGAGCAGGTCGAGGAAGTGCTGTTCGGCAACTGCCTGATGGCCGGCCAGGGCCAGGCACCGGCACGCCAGGCCGGCTTCAAGGGCGGTCTGCCGCAAAGCACCGGCGCCGTGACGCTGTCCAAGATGTGCGGCGCCGGCATGGAAGCCACCATCCTGGCCCACGACCAGCTGATTGCCGGCAGCCGTGACGTGATGATTGCCGGCGGCATGGAGAGCATGACCAACGCGCCCTACCTGCTGAAGAAGGGCCGTGCCGGCTACCGCATGGGCCACGACAAGGTCTACGACCACATGATGCTGGACGGTCTGGAAGATGCCTACGAAGCCGGCCGCTCCATGGGCACCTTCGGCGAGGACTGTGCCGCCAAGTACCAGTTCACGCGCGAAGCGCAGGACGCGTTTGCGATTGCCAGCGTGCAGCGCGCGCAGCAAGCCGCCCAGAGCGGTGCCTTCGATGCCGAGATCACCCCCGTCACCGTCAAGACCCGCAAGGGCGATGTGACCATCAGCGTGGACGAAGGCCCGGCCAAGGCCAAGCTGGACAAGATCGGCAGCCTCAAGCCTGCGTTCAAGAAGGACGGCACCATCACTGCCGCTTCCAGCTCCAGCATCAACGACGGCGCCGCCGCCATGGTGCTGATGCGCGAGTCCACGGCCAAGCAACTGGGCTGCAAGCCGCTGGCGCGCATCGTCTCGCACGCGACCTTTGCACAGGCTCCCGAGTGGTTTACCACCGCACCCGTGGGCGCCACCGAAAAGGCGCTGAAGAAGGCAGGCTGGAAGGTCGAGGATGTGGACCTGTGGGAAATCAACGAAGCCTTTGCCGTGGTGCCCATGGCGCTGATGGCCGAAATGAAGGTGCCCCACGACAAGGTCAACGTGCACGGCGGCGCCTGCGCCCTGGGTCACCCCATCGGCGCCAGCGGCGCGCGCATCCTGGTGACGCTGATCCACGCCCTGCAGCGCCATGGCAAGCAGCGCGGCCTGGCCACGCTGTGCATTGGCGGTGGAGAAGGCACGGCCATGGCCATCGAACTGGTCTGAGCGACCACGGCAGCGCCGTCCCCCGGCGCTGCTGGGTACTGGGCCGTAGGGCTTGGCTTACAGTCGGTCCATGTGCCACCGGCCGCGCCCCCACCTTGCGGGGTGCGGCCTTTTCCAGGATTTTCCGTATGCATGCAGAACTGCCCGAAGACGACCACCCCCACGCACCCTTGAGCGCCGCGCAGGTGACCGCCTTCTGGAATGATTTTTCCGGCCAGTTGACGGCCCTGGCCGCGCTGGACGGGCGGGCCTTTGTCGAGGCGGCCAACGCGCTGCTGCAGCGCCATGCCCCCGGCCTGTCGCTGGAGCTGGAAGGCACGCCCGGCCAGGACGGCGCCCGCCTGGTGGTCACGGCCCACGGCAACATCGAACACTTTGAGGCGGCGCAGGCTGTGGTGCGCCAGGCCCCGCCGCTGGCGGGCTATGCCGTGCAGGCGTTCCGCAGCCGCGCCGCTGGCAGCAACTTCGCCATGCGCCTGCAGGATTTCGAGCTGTCCTGTGACGATGTGCTGGTGGCCCACTATGACGCGGGCGGCATCATCGGGCTGGCGCTGTCGTTCGCCCAGGCCGTGCCGCCGCAGCTGCAGGAGCAGGCCCGGCACATGGCCTTCATCCTGCTGGACCATGCCCTGGGCGAATGGGATTTCGCCGTGCGCGTGGGTCCGGTGGAGTTTGTGGACGCCGAGGCCGATGCGGTGCCGCTGTCGCAGTTCCCCGTCGTGTTCGATGCCTTCCAGCGCGAGGTCCTGGGGCGCACCTACGACTTTCCGCAGGAGGAGCAGGACCGCTGGATCTCGCTGGAAGTCCGGTCCCGCGATGCCGACGAGGACGATGCCCCCGATCTGCTGACCTTCCACGACAGCGCCCATGCGCTGGCCACGCGCGCCGACCTGTCCTATTTGCTGACGCTGCGGTTCCCGGTGGACAGCCAGGAGAGCCTGGACTGCGCGCGGGCGGCCCAGGACGCGCTGGATGCGCAGCTGCTGGCCCAGCAGCGCGGCGTCCAGGCCTTCACGCGCATGGAGGGCATGCAGTCCCGCGTGGCGGCCTTCTATGTGGACGACCCGGACGTCGCCGCCGCCTTGGCCCGCCAGCTGGCGGCCGAGCACGCCCCGGGTCTGGACGCCGCACTGGCGCTGGAGTACGACCCCTCCTGGCGCGAGTACCTGGGCATGTACAGCGCCATCCACCGCCAGGACCGGCACGCGGCCGAGGACGCCGCATGATCACCCGCGAAGACCAGTTGCGCCAGTTGTACGCCATGCCGGCCGAGCGGGCACTGCGCAAGCAGCAGGCGGCGCTGGATGCGCACTGCCAGCGCTTCATCGCGCTGTCGCCGTTTTGCGTGCTGGCCACCGGCGGCGCTGCCGGGGCGCTGATGGACGCGTCGCCCCGCGGCGGCGCGCCGGGCTTTGTGCACGTGCACGATGCCCAGACCCTGTGGATCCCTGACGCCGGCGGCAACAACCGGCTGGACAGCCTGAGCAACCTGCTGCACGACCCGCGCATCGGCCTGGTGTTCATGGTGCCCGGGGTGAACGAAACCCTGCGCATCAATGGCACGGCCCGGCTGCGCGATGAGCCGGCCTGGACCGGGCACTTTGCCGGCGCGCACTTCACCCCCAAGCTGGTGATCGAGGTGCAGGTGCGCGAGGCCTATCTGCACTGCGCCAAGGCGCTGATGCGCTCGCGCCTGTGGCAGGCTGAGGCGCAGGTGGAACGCTCGGTCCTGCCCAGCATGAACCAGATGATCCACGCGCAGATCGGGCTGGACACCCCGCCGGAAAGCCAGGCGGCGATGGAGCAGCGCTACCAGCAGCAGATTGCGGCGGAGCGCGCGCAGGATTGAACCAGTTCCGCCGTGTGCGGCCGTGAACTGAGCAAAAGGGAGTGGTATGGCAGTGATTTTGGTGATGGGGGCTTCGCGCGGCATTGGCCGCGGTCTGGTGCGGGCCTGTGTGGCGCGCGGCGACCGCGTGATCGCCACCGTGCGCCAACGTGCGGATGGGGAGGCCCTGCGGGCCGAAGGCGCCGAGGTGCTGGTGGTGGATGTGGCCGATCCCGCCAGCGTCAGCGGCCTGGCCTGGCAGTTGGACGGCCAGGAGATCGATTGCGCCTGGTATGTGGCCGGGGTGTGGGATGCCGGAACGGCGGCCCACCCGCCCACCCAGGAGCAGTTTGACCGCGTCATGCACACCAATGTGCTGGGCGCCATGCAGATGCTGCCCCAGGTCATGCCCTGCGTGGAGGCCGCTGGCGGCACCATGGTCTGCATCAGCAGCGAGATGTCGCGCCTGTCGCTGGCCGACGCGGATGCCTGGCTGTACCGCGTCAGCAAGGCGGCGGTGAACATGGTGGTGGCCAGCGCCCAGCCGCAGTGGCCCGGTGCCACCGTGATCGCCATGGACCCGGGCTGGGTGCAGACCGAGATGGGCGGCGCCGCCGCACCGATCACGGTCGAGACCAGCGTGCAGGGCATGCTGGACACGGTCGACCAGCTGACCCGGGAGGACCGGGGCGGCCTGCTGCGCTACAACGGCGAGCGCTGCAAGGGCTGAAAAAGCATAGCTGACAGCGCAGGATAGACAAGCACTTCAAATACTTTAAGTATTGAAAACAAGCAAGCACCTGCGCTGGCAGCTCTTATTTATATAAAACCAAGGAGACACCCCCATGCTGCTGACCGAAGACCAGCAAATGATCCGCGAGGCCCTGCGCAGCTTTGTGCAGGAGCAGATCACCCCCCACGCCGCGCGCTGGGACAAGGAACACCATTTCCCCCAGGACGTGCACCGCGGCCTGGCGGCGCTGGGCTGCTACGGCATCTGCGTGCCCGAGTCGTACGGCGGCGCCGGCCTGGACTATGTGAGCCTGGCCGTGGTGCTGGAAGAGATTGCCGCCGGCGATGGCGGCACCAGCACCGTGATCAGCGTGACCAACTGCCCGGTCAACGCCATCCTGATGCGCTATGGCAGCGAGGCGCAAAAGCAGCAATGGCTCAAGCCGCTGGCGCAGGGCGACATGCTGGGTGCCTTCTGCCTGACGGAGCCGCATGTCGGCTCGGACGCCTCGGCGCTGCGCACCACGGCCACCCGCGACGGTGGCGATTACGTCATCCAGGGCGTCAAGCAGTTCATCACCAGCGGCAAGAACGGCGATGTGGCCATCGTGATTGCCGTCACCGACAAGGCTGCCGGCAAAAAAGGCATGAGCGCCTTCCTGGTGCCCACCTCCAACCCCGGTTACCAGGTGGCGCGGCTGGAAGACAAGCTGGGTCAGCATTCCAGCGACACGGCGCAGATCAACTTTGACAACTGCCGCATTCCCGCCGCCAACCTGATTGGCGCGGAAGGCGAGGGTTACAAGATTGCGCTCTCGGCGCTGGAAGGTGGCCGCATCGGCATTGCCGCGCAAAGCGTGGGCATGGCGCGCGCCGCCTTCGAGTGCGCGCTGCAGTACGCCAAGGAGCGCGAGAGCTTTGGCCAGCCCATCTTCAACCACCAGGCCGTGGGATTCCGGCTGGCCGACTGCGCCACGCAGATTGAGGCCGCGCGCCAGCTGATCTGGCATGCGGCCAGCCTGCGCGATGCCGGCCTGCCCTGCCTGAAGGAGGCGGCCATGGCCAAGCTGTTTGCCAGCGAGATGGCCGAGCGCGTGTGCAGCGCCGCCATCCAGACCCTGGGCGGCTACGGCGTGGTCAGCGACTTCCCGGTCGAGCGCATCTACCGCGATGTGCGCGTGTGCCAGATCTACGAAGGCACCAGCGATGTGCAGAAGATCCTGATCCAGCGCGCGCTGGCCTGATGCGCGTCGGGTAGGGCTCCGTCCTGGGCGCTGCACGGCCAGGGGGGGGCACCGCCGTTCAGACGTCTTGCACCGGCGGGCGGGTGCTGCGGCGCGCACGCGGCTGGGCCCGTGGCAGCTCCATCCCCAGGTCGCTCAGGCGCTGCTTGATGAACAGGGCCGGCACGGCGAACACATGTTCCAGCTCGGCCATGCTGCGCGCCTGCATCTGCTCGACGGCGTAGCGCAGCGCCGGTTCGGGCATCAGCAGACGCAGGGCAAAGTCGTTGGCTTCCAGGTTGTGGGGTACGCCGAAATCCAGCCGGAAGTCCTCAGACAGGTGCAGCTCGCGCTGCATGCCGGGGCGCAGGTGGTGCAGGGCCACGTGCGCCAGGGCGTGGGCCACCACATAGCGCTGGTGCAGGTGGGGCAACTGGCGTGACAGCTGCAGCTGGGCCTGGTTGCCCGCGGTGATGGACAGGCGGGCACTGCAGGGCACGCTGTCTTCCAGCGACAGGCGCACACCCATGCTTTTGACGATGTGCGCAATGTTGACCGGGACCGTCTGGTCCCAGTGCAGCTTGAGGATGCCTTCAGCCAAGAGTGCCATGGGCTGCATTATCGCTATCGGCGCCGGCGGGGGGCGCTGTCTGCCCCCATGCGCTGGCGGTGGTGCTCAGGGCGTGGCCACCGCCGGCTGGCCCGTGCGCATCTGCCGGGTGGCGGGATCGATCTGGGCCGAGGGGATCTGGTAGTGCTGCGCACCGAACAGGTCGATGCCGCACTCCAGGTTTTCAATCCAGCAGTAAAAGTCCTCGATCGCCCGCTTGCCGATGATGGGGGCACCGTGCTGGGGCACCAGCATCTGCACGTCCAGCTGGCGGGCCATCTGGGCCCACAGGCGCAGGATCTTGTTGGACACCATGTAGCGGCGGTGGAAGGCTTCCATGCGCGGGATGTGGCTGGGCATGTGAACCACGGGCTTGCGCGCCTCGGCCCCGGTGGTCATGGACACCGCCAGGTCGCCGGTGAAGAGGATGCGGCTGATCGGGTCGTAGAAGTGGAAGTTGCCCTCCGAGTGCATGAAGTGCGCCGGCAGCAGCAGCAGTTCGGTGCGCCCCAGCGGCAGGCGGCCGCCGCTGTCCGGCACCCCGATCACGCGGTCTTCGGTCTTGCCCACTTTGGTGAAGTGCGGCGCGAAGCGTTCCCAGACGCGCGAGATGACCAGAGATGCCTTGGTGCTGCTCATCCAGCGGTCCAGCGATGCGATGATGTCCGGGTCGGCGTGGGAGGCGATGACGTAAGAGAGCTTTTGCGGCGCAAAGTGCCGTGTCATGCCCATGAACAGCTCGTTGAAGGCCAGGTTGCCGCCGGGGTCGATGATGGCGCCGGTGCCATGGTCGACGATCAGGAACTGGTTGCACTGCACGGCCTGCCCATCTTCCTCCATGAGGTCGGTGAACATCAGGCAAGCGTGGGTCTTGTCACGGTAGAGTTCGATGGCCATCTGCAGGGGCGATGCGGAAAAAGGGCCCACTGTAGGAGACGTGGCCCGGCCAGCGCTTGATCAAGCGCAATCCTCCGTGTGCTGCGCACCCGGTCGGTGGGCGCAGACCGTCGCCCAGCCGCCGCAGGTTCAGCGTGCCGGCGCAGGTGGCGGGGTGGTGCCCGGCGCAGGGGTGTTCGGCAGCACTGTATCGGGCAGGGAGGCACGCCCTTGGGCCGCGGGGTCGGTGGGCAGGTACAAAGGTCCGCGCTGGCCGCAGGCTGCCAAGGCCGCCGTACAAACGGCAAGGGCAATGCACCTGACTAGAATTTGGGGAGCATTCAACATGAGTGGATTGTAATGACCGACCTTGAATATTTAGACAGAGCCGAGCAGTTGCTGCTGGCCGTGGAGCAGTCGTGCGATCGGCTCAACGATGAGACCGACGCAGACATTGATGCCCAGCGCGTGGGGGGGATGGTGACCTTGGTGTTTGCCAACCGCACGCAGATTGTGATCAACCAGCAAAAGCCGTTGCATGAAATCTGGATGGCGGCCAAGGCCGGCGGCTTTCACTACAAGTTCGATGGCCAGCACTGGCAGGACACCAAGGGCGGCGGTGAGTTCTTCGAGAACCTGAGCCGTTTTGCCAGCGCCCAATCGGGACTGACTCTGGCATTCACCGCCAAGACGGTCTGACGGCTGGCGGGTGATCGCCAAGCCCATGAATGAAAAAAGCCCGGTGGGTGACCACCGGGCTTTTTTGTGGGCGCATCAGTTGCGGAACAGGTCCAGGATGCGGCTGCGCTCTTCTTGCGGAGGCGCTTCCGTGGGCTGATCGGGGTTGAAGTACCCGGGGTTCATGCCCAGCGCGGTCACGCCGGCGCCGCCAGCATATTCCTCGTAGAACCATTCCCCCCCCATGTTCACCACCCCCGGAGGCACGGGGTAGGTGGCAACCGGCACGTCCTTGAGCGCGTGCTGCATGAAGCTGATCCAGATTGGCAGGCTGAGGCCGCCACCGGTTTCGCGCGAACCCAGGTTGCGCGGGGTGTCATAGCCAATCCATGTGATCGCGGTCAGCGTGGGCTGGAAGCCGGCAAACCAGGCATCGACCGCATCGTTGGTGGTGCCGGTCTTGCCGTAGATGTCCGGGCGCTTCAGCGTGGCCTGCGCGCGCGCTGCCGTGCCGGATTTGGCCACGGTCTGCAGCATGCTGTTCATGATGAAGGCATTGCGTGCGTCGATGGCCTGTGGCTGCTCTTCCAGCGGCTTGGGGGTGTAGGCCGACAGCACCTGGCCCTTGTGGTCCGTGATTTTGGAGATCAGCCAGGGGTTGATGCGGTAGCCACCATTGGCAAACACCGAGAAGGCGGTGGCCATCTGCATTGGGGTGACCGAGCCGGCGCCCAGGGCCATCGTCAGGTAGGCGGGATGGCGGCTGGCCTCGAACCCGAACCGGGTGACCCATTGTTGGCCGAACTGTGGGGTGGTGAACTCCAGCACGCGAATCGACGGGATGTTGCGCGATTTGGCCAGGGCCGTGCGCAGGGGCATCGGGCCTTCGAATTTGCCATCGTAGTTGCGTGGCTCCCATGGCTGGCCGCCGGTGACGTTGGCGCCGAAGAACATGGGCGCGTCATTCACCAGGGTGGCAGGGCCCACACCCTTCTCCAGGGCCGCCGAGTACAGGAACGGCTTGAAGGACGAGCCGGGCTGGCGCCATGCCTGGGTGACGTGGTTGAACTTGTTTTTCTGGAAGTCAAACCCACCGACCAGCGCGCGGATGGCGCCGGTGCGAGGGTCGACTGCGACAAACGCGCCTTCCACTTCAGGCAGCTGTGTGGCCGACCACTTGCCCTTGCCGGTTTCGATCACCCGGATCACGGCACCCGGGCGGATCTTGATGTTGGGGGCCGCCTTGTCGCTCAAGCCCGATTCCACGGGCTTCAGTCCGTCCCCGGTGATGACGATCTTCTCGCCGTCAGGGCGTTGCACGGTCATCGACTTGGTCGAGGCTTCCAGCACCACAGCGGCCAGCACATCCCCGTTGTCGGGGTGCTGGGCCAGGGTGTCGTCGATCACATCTTCCAGCGCCTGGGCATCGCTGGGCAAGGCAATGAACTTTTCGGGGCCGCGGTAACGCTGGCGCCGTTCGTAGTCCATGATGCCCTTGCGCAGTGCGGCATAGGCCACTTCCTGCTCGCCAGCGTTCAGGGTGGTGTAGACGTTCAGTCCGCGGGTGTAGGCATCGTCACCGTACTGGGCATAGACCAGCTGGCGGGCCATTTCGGCCACGTAGTCCGCGTTCACGCCCACGTTGTGGTTGGCGTTGCGCAGTTGCAGCGGCTCCTCACGCGCCAGGCGTGCCTGCTCGGGGGTGATGAAGCCGTTCTCTTCCATGCGGTCGATGATGTAGAGCTGGCGAATGCGAGCACGCTTGGGATTGCTGATGGGGTTGTAGGCCGAGGGGGCCTTGGGCAGCCCAGCCAGCATCGCAGCCTCGGCGATCGAGACATCCTTCAGGGGCTTGCCGAAGTAGACCTCGCTGGCCGCCGCAAAACCGTAGGCCCGGTGACCCAGGAAGATCTGGTTCATGTAGATCTCGAGGATCTTCTCCTTGGTCAGCAAATGTTCCAGCTTGAAGGTCAGTAGGATTTCATAGATCTTGCGCGTGTACGTCTTCTCGGAAGACAGGTATACGTTGCGGGCCACTTGCATGGTGATGGTCGATGCGCCTTGGCTCTTGACCTTGCCCAGGTTGGCCAAGGCCGCACGCAGCATGCCCTTGTAATCCACGCCGCCATGCTCGAAGAAGCGGGTGTCCTCGATCGCCAGGACCGCATCCACCATGACCTTGGGGATATCGTTGATGGGCGTGAGCGTGCGCCGCTCTTCGCCGAACTCTCCCAGCAGAGCGCCTTCGGCCGAGTAAATGCGCAGCGGCAGCTTGGGGCGGTAGTCGGCCAGCTCGGACACGTCCGGCAGGTTGGGATATGCCATCGCCAGGGCTACAGCAATCACCATGGCCAAGGCCAGCGCGCCAGCGACCGCCAGGCCAATCAGCCATAAAAAAGCACGCACCAGCCAGTGCATGCGTGCGTGTGGGGGGGTCTGAGGACGGGATGTGCTCTTATCTCGAGAGTCTGGAGAGGTAGGCATGACGCTCCACTCAAAAGGGGGAGACCATTATAGAAATGGTCAAGATTCAATGCGGTGAAACGGTGACGGTGCCCAGGCAGCTTGCGGAGCCCCTGGCGCGGTGAGCGCCAAAGCGTCTACTTTTGGCAACGATAGCGCAGCCGCCCGCTATGGGGAGGGCTTGGTTGATTTCTATCCTTACTGATAGCATGCCTCGAACTGCTAATTTCTATATCTCAAAATGAAACCGGAAGGGAGGGCCCTTGATATCTGTAGGTTCTCTATTTAGGCGCCAGCCCTCGCCGCTGATTGGCTTGGACATCAGTGCATCTGCTGTCAAGCTGGTCGAGTTGAATCAAGACGGTCAAGGTGAGTGGGTGCTGGAGCGGTGCGCGACAGAGCCCTTGGACGCGGACTGGATCGTGGATGGCAACATCGAGAAATTCGATGAAGTGGCCGACGCACTGCGGCGCCTGTTGAAGAAAAGCGGGACGCGGGCCAAGAACACGGCCCTTGCGTTACCTTATTCTGCAGTTATTACAAAAAGAATCATTTTGCCTGGCAGCCTCAGCGAGCAGGAGCTGGAGGTGCAGGTGGAGTCCGAGGCCAGCCAATACATTCCTTTCCCGTTGGACGAAGTGAGTCTAGATTTCTGTGTGGTGGGCGCGAACGCGAAGAACCCCAGCGACGTCGATGTGCTGCTCGCGGCCACACGCAAGGAACGGGTGGAAGAGCGCAACAACTTGGCGGTTTTGGTGGGGCTCAATCCGGTGGTGATGGACGTGGAGTCCTATGCCTCGCGTCTGGCGGCGGGGCGCTGGATTGCCAAGCTGCCGAATGCCGGCGCCGGTGAGCTGATTGCCTTGGTGAAGGTTGGTGCCCGCAACGTCAGCTTGCAAATCGTGTGTGACGATGAGGTTCTGCACGATAGCGAACAGGCATTTGGCGGTGCGCAGTTGACCCAGATGATTGCGCGCCACTACGGGGTGACGGTGGAAGAGGCGGAGCTGAAGAAAAGGACGGGTGACTTGCCGGCGGATTATCCCCAGGCCGTGCTTCAGTCTTTTGTTGGCAGCCTGGCCCAGGATATCGGGCGCGCCCTGCAGTTCTTCTATACCAGCACGCCCTATCACAGCGTGCAGCATGTGGTGCTGTTTGGCGGCACAGCAGGGGTGGCAGGTTTGGCCGAGGCGGTACAGGCGCAAACCGGCGTGCAGGCCCATGTGCTGAACCCCTTCGAGGGCATGAAGCTGTCGACGGGCGTGCTGCAGTCCCGACTGAAGCAGGATGCCTCCATGTACCTCACGGCTTGCGGCTTGGCGATGCGGAGGTTCCTGTCGTGATCTTGATCAATCTATTGCCCCACAGAGAGGCTGCGCGCAAGCGCCGCAAAGAGGCGTTTCAGGTCACCATGTTCTTGGCCGTGGTCGTGGGTCTGCTGGCGGCGGCCCTAGTCTATTGGTGGTTCCAATCGCGGATTGAAAACCAGCAAGATCGCAACGCCTACCTGAGCTCGCAAATTACCGTGCTGGACAAGCAGATCAAGGAAATTGCGGGCTTGGAAGGGGAAATCAATGCGCTGCGCGAGCGGCAGAAAGCGGTGGAGGCCTTGCAGGCCAACCGCAATTTGCCTGTGCATCTGCTGAATGAGCTGGTGCGCCAGCTCCCGGAAGGCGTGTACATCAGCTCGATCAAGCAAAACGGTCTGCAGGTCGAGATGAAGGGGGTTGCGCAATCCAACGAGCGTGTCTCGGAAGTGTTGCGCAATTTGTCTGGCAATACCGCCTGGTTTGCCAAACCTGATCTCAAAGAGATCGTGGCATCGACAGTGGCGTTGTCCCCGAAGGACCAACGCAAGGTGGTCAACTTCAATTTGAGCTTTTTGCTGGTGCTGCCTGTTGACGCAGAGTCTGGTGCAGCGGCTGTTGCGACTGGCGGGGCAAAACCATGAAATCCTCCAAAGTGCAGTTGAAGCTGGATGTCGCAGGGTATCTGGCCGATGCCAAGGCACAGTTCCAGGACCTGGATCCCAAGGATCCCTCACTGTGGCCCATCTTGCCCCGGGTACTGCTGTGCATCGCCATCACGTTGTTCACGGCGGGGGCAGCATGGTATTTCTACCTCAGCGACTTGGAAGTCGATTTGCAAAGCGAGCGCGATAAAGAGACCAGCTTGCGCGCAGACTACAGCAAGAAACTGCTCAAGGCAGTCAGCCTGGATGGCTTGAAGCAGCAGCGCGAGCAAGTGCAGCAATATGTGATCCAGCTGGAGAAACAGTTGCCCAGCAAATCGGAAATGGCGGCCTTGTTGTCTGATATCAACCAGGCTGGATTAGGGCGCAGTCTGCAGTTTGAACTGTTCAAGCCGGGTACCGAAGTCGTGAAAGACTTCTATGCAGAGTTGCCGATTGCCGTCAGGGTGTCCGGGCAGTTTCACGACATGGGCATGTTTGCGTCGGATGTGGCGCATTTGTCGCGCATCGTCACCCTGAATGACCTGTCGGTGGCGCCCAAAGGCAAGGATGGTGTGCTGACGCTGGATGCGACGGCCAAGACCTACCGTTACTTGGATCCCGAGGAGATCAGTGGACGGGCTGGCGCCCAAAAAACCAAGCGGGGTGGCAAATGATGAACCTCCGTAATGCGCGTTGGGTGGGCTGTCTGAGCGTTCTCCTGCTGCTGGGGTGCTCGGGGGATGAGCACGGGGACTTGCAGCAATGGGTGGCCGAACAACGGGCGGTGACCAAGCCCAGGATTCAACCACTGAAGGAACCTTCGGTTTTCACCCCGCAAGCTTATGTGGCGGCCGATGGTGCAGACCCTTTCAGCATGAGCAAGCTGACCCAGGTGCTGACCCGCGAATCGGCGCAAAACACCTCGAATATGGCGCTCTTGATCGCAGAGCAGGGGCGGCGCAAGGAAGAGCTGGAAAACTATCCCCTGGACAGCATGGTGATGGTGGGTAGCTTGCGCAAGGGCGGGCAGGATACCGCGCTGCTCAAGGTGAATCAGTTGATTTACCAGGTCAAGGCGGGCAACTATCTGGGGCAGAACTACGGGCGTATCGTCCAAATTGGAGAAAACAGCATCAAGCTGCGTGAAATCGTTCAGGACCCTGCGGGGGACTGGGTGGAGCGCATGACCACGCTGGATCTGCAAGAGGGGAATAAATAATGCTGAAAAAGAAAAATTGGCTGTCCGCGCGCTGGTTGGCCGTATCCATGACTGCGTTCTGTTCCTCATGGGCCTGGGCGGCCAGCATCCAGTCGGTCACGGGGTCGTTGCAGGCCGGCGGTGAGGTGGTGCGCATCGAGCTCTCCGAGCCCCTGAGTGCACCTGTCACCGGGTTTGCCATCCAGACGCCGGCACGCATTGCGCTGGATTTCCCGCAGACCAGCAATGCCCTGGGGCAATCGCTGGTGGAGATTCAGCAGGGCAACCTGAACACCGCGAATGTGGTGGAGGTCTCCGGCCGTACGCGGCTGGTGCTGAATCTCAAGACCGCGACCACCTACCGCACGGAAACCAAGGGCAACACCGTCCTGGTGTTCCTGGATCCGGTGCAGCAGGCCTCGGCGATTGCGCCCACGGAATCGCCCAACCGCCGTCTGGTGGCCAAGCCGGTTCAGCAGGATGGGGCAGTGGTCCTGAAGGATGTTGATTTCCGCCGCAGTGCCGATGGCGCTGGCCGTGTGGTGGTGGATTTGGGCTCGCCGATGGTGAGTGCGGATGTCCGCCCTGAAGGCAAGGGGATCGTGGTGGATCTGCTGAAGACCAGTTTGCCGGAAGGATTGCGCCGTCGTCTGGACGTCGTGGATTTTGGAACGCCGGTGCAGGTGGTGACATCCAGCCAGCAAGGCGATCGCGTGCGCTTGCAGGTCGAAGCGACCGGGGAGTGGGAGCACAGTGCCTACCAAAGTGACAGCCAGTTCGTGCTGGAAGTGCGTCCCAAGCGCGTGGATCCAACCAAGCTGAGCAAAGGCCCTGGCTTCACCGGCGAGCGCCTGTCGCTGAACTTCCAGAACATCGAAGTGCGGTCGCTGCTGCAGGTGATCGCCGATTTCACGAACTTCAACATCGTGACATCCGACACGGTGGGTGGGGCCCTGACCCTGCGGCTCAAGGATGTGCCCTGGGACCAGGCGCTCAATATCATCATGGAGGCCAAGGGCCTGGGCATGAAGAAAAACGGCAATGTGCTGTGGATTGCCCCCAAGGATGAGATCGATGAACGCACCAAGCGCGACTTTGAGGCGGCACGCAATATCGAGCAGTTGGAGCCTTTGCGCACCCAGGGCTTCCAGATCAACTACGCCAAGGCCGAAGATCTGAAAAAGCAGATTGCGGACAACAGTGGCTCCAGCGAAGCCAGCACGCGTTTCCTGTCGCAGCGCGGCTCGGCGATTGCTGAACCACGCACCAACCAGCTGTTTGTGACGGATACCGCCAAGAAGCTGGAGGAGATCGCCAACCTGCTGAAGAAGCTGGATGTGCCAGTGCGCCAGGTGCTGATCGAGGCGCGGATTGTCGAGGCGCGCGATACGTTCGGTCGCTCTCTGGGTGTCAAGTTTGGCGGGGGGTACCAAAGCCCTGGCCGCGGCAGCATCGGCACCGGCTATGCGCCGTATGGCACGACCACCAGCTCCCCATTTGTCAATTTGCCGGCCGGCCTGTCGACCGGGGGCACGCCTTCGTCGCTGGCGCTGAGCATCTTCAACTCTGGGCTGACGCGTTTCCTGTCGCTGGAGCTGTCCGCGATGGAGGCGGAAGGCGAAGGCAAGGTGATCTCCAGCCCGCGCCTGCTGACCGCCGACCAGACCCAGGCGGTGATCGAGCAAGGTACCGAGTACCCCTACACCCAGACCGCCCCGAATGGCGCCACCACGGTGGCCTTCAAGAAGGCCGTGCTGAAGCTGGAAGTGGTGCCGCAGATCACGCCCGAGGGCAACATCATTTTGGATCTGGACCTGAACAAGGACTCGCGCGGCGAAACCACGCTGCAGGGGGTGGCCATCGATACCAAGCACATCAAGACCCAGGTGCTGGTGGAAAACGGTGGCACGGTGGTGATTGGCGGTATCTTCGAGATGGAAGAAACCAACCAGGTCAACAAGGTGCCGGTCCTGGGGGATATCCCCGTGATGGGCAACCTGTTCAAAAGCCGCACGCGCGAGTCGACCAAGCGCGAGATGCTGGTCTTCATCACCCCGCGCATGGTGACCGATGCGATTGCCCGCAACTGACAGCGCGCAATGTCGGTGACAATCCAAGACCGCCGCAAGGCGGTCTTTGTCTATGCATGAACAGGATGCGGTTGTGCACTTTTCTCTGATCGGCCTTCCGGGCTCCGGCAAATCCACCATCGGGCGCCAATTGGCACGCCAGTGGCATCTGCCCTTCGTCGACTCCGACCATGTCATCGAGCAGCGCCTGGGCTGCACCATCAAGCAGTACTTTGCCGAGCATGGCGAAGCGGCGTTCCGCGACGTCGAGCAGCAGGTGCTGGCCGAGTTGCTGGCCGCCACGGCGCCCTGTGTGCTGTCCACCGGTGGTGGATCGGTGCTGCGCGCGGCCAACCGCCAAGCCTTGCAGGCCCACAGCACCGTGTTTTACCTGCAGTCCACGCCCGAGGACATTGCCCGCCGCCTGCGCAACGACACCACCCGGCCTTTGATGCAGGGGGACGATCCGCTGCAGCGCCTGCAGCAGCTGCTGGCGGTGCGCGGGCCGCTGTACCTGGCGACGGCCCACTATGTCGTGGATGCCGTTCGGCAAAACGCCAGCCAGGTCAGCCGCAAGATAGGGATGCAGGCCGAGCTGGCAGGCCTGCTGACGGGCCAGGGCGGCCCAGGGGCTGCGGCGGATTGAAGGTATAAATACGCCCCAATGCCACAGCGTGCAGCCGGGCTGCATGCTGTTCCCAGGCCGCGCTGGCCTGCCATGTTTGCCGAGATGCTTGCCGTGACCCAAACCCGCCACACCGTCCACATCGATTTGGGCGACCGCTCCTACCCCATCGTGATTGCTGCCGATCTGCTGGGGCAGGCCGCCACCTTCGCCGCCTGCCCCGATGCGGCGCAGGCCGTCATCGTTACCAACACCACGGTGCAGCCGCTGTATGCCGCGCAACTGCAGGCCGCACTGGCGGGCAAGTACCGCCAGGTGCACACCGTGGTGCTGCCGGATGGTGAAGCCCACAAGGACTGGCAGACGCTGAACCTGATTTTCGACGGCCTGCTGCAGCAAGGCTGCGACCGCAAGACGGTGCTGTTTGCGCTGGGGGGCGGGGTGGTGGGCGACATGACCGGCTTCGCCGCCGCCAGCTACATGCGTGGCGTGCCGTTCGTTCAGGTGCCGACCACGCTGCTGTCCCAGGTGGATTCCAGCGTCGGCGGCAAGACGGCCATCAACCACCCCCTGGGCAAGAACATGATCGGCGCCTTCTACCAGCCGCAGCTGGTGGTGTGCGATTTGGCCACGCTGGACAGCCTGCCCCAGCGCGAAGTCGCGGCCGGGCTGGCGGAAATCATCAAGTACGGCCCGATTGCCGACATGGCCTTCTTCGACTGGCTGGAAACCCACATTGATGCCTTGCGCCAGCGCGACCGCACGGCGCTGCTGCACGCCGTGCGCCGCAGCGTGGAGATCAAGGCCTGGGTGGTGGGCCAGGACGAGAAGGAAGCCGGCTTGCGCGCCGTCCTCAATTTCGGCCACACCTTCGGCCACGCCATCGAGGCCGGCATGGGCTACGGCAACTGGCTGCACGGCGAAGGCGTGGGCGCCGGCATGGTGATGGCCGCGCACCTGTCGCTGGAGCTGGGGCTGGTGGATGCTGCCTTCGTGCAGCGGCTGACGCGCCTGATCGAACGGGCCGGCCTGCCCACGCGCGGCGCCGTGCTGGATGCCGCAGACAACGCCGGTGCCTACCTGGCGCACATGCGCGTGGACAAGAAGGCCGAGGCGGGGAAAATCCGCTTTGTGCTGATCGATGGCCCGGGCAAGGCCGTGGTGCGCGCGGCGCCCGACGCGTTGGTGCGCCGCGTGATCGACACCTGCTGCGCCCAGGGTGTGGGCATTCAGGTGTAATCGAAAAAGATAGCTGCCAGCGCGCGCTGAACAAAGTTTTGGACTGCATAGTGGTCTGACTCCGTTGTTTAGCAAGCGCAAGCAGCTATGCTTTTGTCGAGCGCTGTGCGCTCGACACCTTGGGACGTGAAACGGGAGGAGCTGCGTTTGGCACTGCAAACCTTGTCGCCCTGGGCCTGCCAGCCCGAGCAATCGCGCGGCCGCCGGTATCCGGAAGACGCCGCCCCGACGCGCACCGAACACCAGCGTGACCGCGATCGCATCGTGCATTCCAGCGCCTTCCGCCGCCTGGTCTACAAAACCCAGGTGTTCGTCAACCATGAGGGCGACCTTTTCCGCACGCGCCTGACCCACTCGCTGGAGGTGGCGCAGCTCGGCCGATCGATTGCCCGGCCGCTGGGCCTGAACGAAGACCTGGTCGAGACCATCTGCCTGGCCCACGACCTGGGCCACACACCGTTTGGCCATGCTGGCCAGGATGAACTGAATGCCTGCATGCAGGCCTGGGGCGGGTTCGAGCACAACCTGCAAAGCCTGCGCGTGGTCGATGCGCTGGAAGAGCGCTACCCCCAGTACGAAGGCCTCAACCTGACGTTCGAGACGCGCGAGGGCATCCTCAAGCACTGCTCGCGCGCGAATGCGCTCAGGCTCGAAGCCCAGGAGCCGGGCGGCGTCGCGGCGCGCTTTCTCAGCGGACGGCAGACCTCGCTGGAGGGGCAACTGGCCAACCTGGCCGACGCGATCGCCTACAACGCCCACGACGTGGACGACGGCGTGCGCTCCGGCCTGATCACGCTGGAACAGCTGCAGGCCGTGCCCCTGTTTGCGCATTTCCATGCCCAGACCCTGGCGGCCTACCCGCAGCTGGCGCAGGCGTCGGAGCAGCGGCGCCTGCTGTACGAGACCATCCGCCGCATGCTCAGCGCCCAGGTGTACGACGTGATCGACACCACGCGCGCGCAGATTGCCCAGTCGGGCGTGGCGCACGTGGACGACGTGCGCGCCCAGGGGCAGCGGCTGGTGGCCTTCAGCGCCGGCATGCAGGCGCAGTCCCAGGCGCTCAAGCATTTCCTGTTCCACCAGCTGTACCGCCACGACCAGGTGATTCAGACCATGGACGCCGCCCGCCAGGTGGTGCGCGAGCTGTTTGCCGCCTACCTGCAGCAGCCGGCGATGATGAAACCGCGCTTCGCCCAGCGCGCGCTGCAGGCGGACCAGGAGGCGGTCAAGGCCCGCGCCGTGGCCGACTTTGTGGCCGGCATGACGGACCGTTATGCCTCCCGAGAGCACGAACGCATCACGGGGCGCCAGCTGCTGGGCTGACGGGCGGGTGGAGTGGCGGCAATCCCAAGCGGTCTGCACCGCCAAGCCCGGCTGGCTAGAATTTGCAGCACAACACAAGAGGGGGCATGGTGCCCCCATTTGTTTTTAAGGCCGACCTATGACCGACACCTCCACCGAACGCTCCTTTCCTGAAGACATCGTGATCGCCGACACGGTGCGCTGGCTGGAAAAGGCCGTGATCGGCCTGAACCTGTGCCCGTTCGCCAAGAGCGTGCATGTCAAAGGGCAGATCCACTACGTGGTCAGCCAAGCCACGGACGCGGAAGGCGTGGTCATGGACCTGCACCGGGAGCTTGAGGCGCTGGCCGAAATCTCGCCCGACAAGCGGGACACCACCTTGCTGATCCTGCCGCAGGCGCTGCAGGAGTTCCTGGACTTCAACGACTTCCTGGAGGTGGCTGACGCCATGGTGGAAGAGCTGGAGCTGGGCGGCATCCTGCAGGTGGCATCCTTTCACCCGCGTTTCCAGTTCGAAGGCACGGACGTGGACGACGTCACCAACTGCACCAACCGTGCCCCCTATCCCACGCTGCACCTGCTGCGTGAAGACAGCATCGACAAGGCCGTGGAGGCTTTCCCAGAAGCCGAGACCATCTACGAGCGCAACATGGAAGTGCTGGAGCAGATGGGCATCGAAGGCTGGCTGGACCTGGACCTGGCGGCACGCTGCCCGTTCACCGGCCGCGATGCCACGCCCCCAACCGAGAAAGATTGATGAGCAGACACGACAAGGCCGGCAAGACCCCGGCAAAAACCGCGGGTGGCAAGCCCACCCCCCAAGACATCGCCACGCAGCTGGAGCTGAAACCCGGCCAGAGCATCGAGCTGCTCAAGGCGCTGCACATCCTGACGCGCGACGGCAAGCTCAACCAGGACTCGCGCCGCAAGCTCAAGCAGGTCTACCACCTCTACCAGTTCATCGAACCCATCCTGCAGGAGCTGGGGCAGGGCGGCCAGGCCCTCACGCTGGCCGACCATGGCGCCGGCAAGTCCTACCTGGGCTTTATCCTGTACGACCTGTACTTCAAGGCCCAGGCGCAGGGCCACATCTACGGCATCGAAACCCGTGCCCCCCTGGTCGAGGCCTCGCAGAAGCTGGCGGCCGAGCTGGGCTTTGCGCGCATGCATTTCCTGAACATGTCGGTGGCCGAATCCACGCGTGCCGATGCCATGCCCGAGCGTTTTGACGTGGTCACGGCGCTGCACGCCTGCGACACCGCCACCGACGACGCCATCGCGTTTGGTTTGGAAAAGAAGGCCAAGGCCATGGTCCTGGTGCCCTGCTGCCAGGCCGAAGTGGCTGCCTGCTTGCGCCAGACCAAGGCGCTGAGCCTGTCGCGCACCCCACTGGCGGAGCTGTGGCGTCACCCCATCCACACGCGGGAAATGGGCAGCCAGATCACCAACGTCCTGCGCTGCCTGTACCTGGAGGCCAGCGGCTACCAGGTGACCGTGACCGAGCTGGTGGGCTGGGAACACAGCATGAAGAACGAGCTGATCGTGGCGCGCTACACCGGGCACAAGAAACGCAGCGCGGCCGAGCGCCTGCAACAGCTGCTGGCCGAGTTCGGGCTGGAAACCCTGGCACAGCAGCGCTTCAAAGTGGCGTTGCCGAAGAGTGGGGATGCGGGCGAAGTGTAGTTTTTTGTATACAGTCGCCCAAAAAGTTGATTAGCGACAAACTCCTAAAATGATAGCTTCAAGCGCTTGTTTTTAAAGTTTTTCAACAATATTTTGTGTTGAACTCATTTTGATGCAAGCGTTTTTTGCTATAAAAAACGAAGTGCAAAAGATTATTGGAAACAGAAAGACAATGTTTTTATTGGTTGTTTTGCTATTGAGTTTGTGTAGTGATAGTTTTTTTGTTCTTGTAGGATTTTTCCTGCATCCATGCGGGACAAAGGATGTGACGTAGATAAACGGCTTGGTGATGGTTGTATTTTTTTGCGTAAGTAAATTAAAGTTTATGCAAATTTAAATATTTGCCTTCTGCTGATTAGTTTTTTCAATCAGTCGGGGCCAGTTGCAACTCACTGAGAGAACCTCTTATGAAAATGCGTCAACTCCCTCGCCTGATGGCCTCCCTGGGCTTCACGTCCCTTGCCGTGGGTGCCTGGGCCCAACAGGCGGCCCCCGCGCCTGCAGCGCAGGCCCCGGTTGTGGCCCAGCCACAGCTCAACCAGGTTGTGGATCGTGCCATCACGTCCCACCCTGAAATCATGGCCCGCTACCATGACTTTGTCTCGTCGCTGGAAGACCAGAACATCGCCCGTGCCGGCTGGCGCCCCCAGGTGACTGCTTCGGGCTGGGTGGGCAAGGAATGGCGCAGCAACATTGAAAACGTCCCCTCCTACAACTGGAGCCGACCCGGCTGGAACCTGGAGTTGCGCCAGCTGATTTTTGATGCGGGCGCCACGACCAACCGCATCCGCCAGTTCGGCTTCGAGAAGCTGTCCAAGTACTACGACCTGCGTGCCACGACCAATGCCCTGGCCAACGAGGCCGTAGGGGCCTACCTGGACGTGCAGCGTTATCGCACCATGCAGACCCTGGCGCAGGACAACTTCTCCATGCACCAGACCACGCTCAACCAGTTGCGTGAGCGCCAACAGTCGGGTGTCGGACGTGGCGTCGATATGGAACAGGCCAGTGGTCGCCTGTCGCTGGCACAGACCAACCTGATGACTGAGAGCAACAACCTCAACGATGTCACCCAGCGCTACCGCCGTCTGGTCGGTGAGTACCCTCCAGCACAGATGGAACCCGTGCCAGCTGCCGTGACCGGTCTGCCCGTGGTCGGTCAGACCAAGAACTTCGAGGATGCCCTGCGCGCCAATCCGACCATCTTGTCCAAGCAAGCATTGGTCCAGGCCGCCGAGGCCGGCGAAAAGGTCGCCAAGGCTGCGTTCGCCCCCACCGTGGACCTGCGCGCTTCCACCGGCCGTGATCGCGAGCAGCCCGGCGCCTTGTACCGCGACGTGCAAAGCTCTCGCGTGCAGCTGATGCTGACATATCCCCTGTACCGTGGTGGTGCCGATTCCGCACGCATCCGCCAGACCGCTGCGCAAAACTATGCCGCCCGGGATGTGCGTGACTACACCTGTCGCAACGTGCAGCAAGAGTTGTCGATTGCCTGGAACAACATCCAGCGTTTGCGCCAGCAACTGCCCTTCCTGCGCGAGCACGAGCTGTCGACATCCAAAGTCCGAGTGGCTTACCAGCAGCAATTCAGCATTGGCCAGCGGTCGCTGCTGGACTTGCTGGATACCGAGAACGAGCTGTTCAATGCCCGTCGCGCGCTGCTGAATGCCGAGTACGACCTGAAGAAGGCCGAGTACTACTGGCTGACACTGTCCAGCCAGGTGCTGCAGACCCTGGGTCTGGCGCAGCCTTACAACGACAACCAGCCGGAAGAGCAGCAAAACCTGGTCTTGCCTGACGATCCCGTCATGGCTTGCTCCGATGCGCTGCCAGACACCAGCAACTTGACACCTGTGGCCCTGCAGCAGACCGGTTCATCCACGCCGCGCACCCCTAACTGATCACGTCCCCCGGCTGCAGGGGATATGCAGCGCCCTTGTGAGGGAGGGCAGTATGGCAACAAAAGATGCAAACGATGGACCGCGTAAAGGCCAGCAAGACTTCTCCGCCCTGGATGATGATTTCATCCGGGTGCTGGAGGATTTGATTGATGCTTTGCTGAGCAATGGCACGCTGCGATTGACCGATCTGCCGCCCCAGGCGCTGGAAAAGCTCAATCGCCGCAAGCAGGTGCGCGAACGTTTGCGCAACTCGCTGGACTTGCTGCCCGATGACGACGGTCTGATCTAACACGACAGAGCAACTCCTATGGATACTTCCCAAGAGACCCTGTCGGCCCCTGCTGCGATGCCTGTCGCAGATCGACTGCCTCCGCACAGCACACAGGATGATCCTTTGCTGGATTGCCTGGTGGAAATCACCCGCATGCATGGCACGCCCTACACCGCGCAGGCGTTGAGCAATGGCTTGCCATTGGAAAACAATCGCCTGACGCCGTCGCTGCTGGAGCGTGCCGCAGCCCGCGCCAAGTTCAGCTCCCGCATTCTGCGGCGCGCGTTGCAGGGCATACCGAGCGGATTGCTGCCCGCAATTGTGTTGTTGCATGACAGCCGCGCAGCCATCTTGCTGGAAGAGCGTGAAGATGGCTCGTTCCTGCTGCAGTTCCCCGAAGTCAGCAGCCCGGTCGAGATGACAGCGGCAGAGCTGCAGGCCGTCTACACCGGCTATCTTTGCTTTGTCCGGCCTCAGTTCCGCTTTGAAAAGCGGGCGTCGCAGGGCGTGGAGGGCAAGCAGGGGCACTGGTTCTGGTCCGCAGTGCTGGACAACAAGCGTCTGTACCGGGATGCGCTGCTCGCGGCGGTGCTCATCAACCTGTTTGCGCTGGCGATTCCCCTGTTCAGCATGAATGTGTATGACCGCGTGGTGCCCAACAATGCGGTAGAGACGCTGTGGGTGCTGGCCCTCGGCGTGGCCCTGATCCTGTTCTTCAACTTTGTGCTTGCGACGGCGCGGGCCTATGTGGTTGACACCGCGAGCAAGCGCATCGACGTGCAGCTTTCCGCACAGATCATGGAGCGTGTCCTGGATTTGCGGATGGAAAGCCGTCCAGCATCGGTGGGCTCGTTTGCTGCCAACCTGCGGTCGTTTGAATCGGTGCGCGACTTCATCGCCTCGGCCAGCCTCACCACCTTGGTCGACCTGCCGTTTGTGCTGCTGTTCCTGGTGGTGTTGGCCTGGATTTCACCCTGGATGGTGCTGCCGCCGGTCGTGGCGATCGGATTGGTTTTGCTGGTTTCGTTCTTTGCGCAATCCAGCCTGGAAAGCTTGACGGTCAAGACCTTCCAGGCCACGTCACAACGCAATGCGCTGTTGGTGGAGGCGCTGACCAATCTGGATGCCGTCAAGACCTTGAATGCCCAAGGCGGCGTGCAGCGCCTGTGGGAGAGTGCATCGCAGTACATCGCCCTGATTGGGGGCAAGATCAAGCTGATTTCTTCAGCCAATGTGAATTTCGTGCAGGTGATGCAGCAACTGGTGACGGTGGCGGTCGTGGTCATCGGCGTGTACCTGGTGCAAGGCGCCCAGCTGTCGATGGGGGGGATCATTGCTGCCTCAATGATTGCTGGGCGCTGCATTTCTCCGCTCGGTCAGGTGGCTGGCTTGATGATGCAGTACCACAATGCTCGCACTTCGCTGGCTTCTATCGACAATTACATGAAGATGCCTGTGGAACATGGCGCCGATAAAGAGTTTGTGGCGCGGCCCGTCATCAAGGGCGGCGTGGAGTTTCGGCAGGTCAGCTTTACCTATCCTGGTCAGGAGCAGCCTGCGCTGACGGGCGTGAGCTTTCAGGTGCGGCCGGGTGAAAAGGTCGGGGTGATCGGCCGTATCGGCTCCGGCAA
This sequence comes from Comamonas aquatica, assembly GCF_018064205.1. Lineage (NCBI taxonomy): Bacteria > Pseudomonadati > Pseudomonadota > Betaproteobacteria > Burkholderiales > Comamonadaceae > Comamonas > Comamonas aquatica. The sequence goes on from NZ_CP072916.1 coordinate 86,486, forward strand.
GACCACCCTGGAAAAGCTCATTCTGGGCCTGTACCAGCCCACGGAGGGCGTGATCCTGGTCGATGGTGTGGATGTGCGCCAGATGGATCCAATCGATTTGCGGCGTTCGATTGGCCATGTGCCGCAGGACCCGATGCTCTTTTACGGCAGCCTTAAGCACAACCTGCTGGTGGGGGCTCCGTACGCTTCTGAAGGCGACATGCTGCATGCTGCGCAGATCGCCGGCGTGGATGAATTCGCTGCCGAGCATCCGAAAGGCTACGACATGGCGATTGGCGAACGTGGCGAATCTCTGTCCGGGGGGCAGCGCCAGTCGATCGCCGTCGCCCGCGCCTTGATCCAGGACCCTCCAATCCTGTTGCTGGATGAGCCCAGCAGCAATTTGGACAACCAAAGCGAAGCCTTGCTAAGACAGCGCTTGCAGCGCGCCAGTGCCGACAAGACGATCATCTTGGTCACGCACAGAACCGCGTTGCTGGAACTGGTCGATCGCTTGATCGTGATTGATTGCGGAAAAATCGTGGCTGATGGTGCCAAGGAACAGGTGATCCAAGCGCTCAAATCGGGCCGGATCGCACGGGCGGGAGGGCGCACATGAAGCGGCCTGAGAGCAAACCCAGCAGCTGGAAGCAGCGCTGGGAGAACTGGCTGGTCGAGGGGGATGCCAAGAAGGACACATTGGCGGCCTCCGACCTGGCCGCGGATGCCCAATGGGCTGCCAGCCAGCAGCAGGCCAAGGGATCGCGCATCTTGCTGTGGAGTTCCCTGCTGTGCGTGCTGGTGCTTTTGATCTGGGCCAGCCTGGGCTATATCGACGAAGTGGTGCGTGGCCAGGGCAAGGTGGTGCCATCGCGGCAGGTGCAGGTGGTGCAAAGCCTCGATGGCGGGGTCGTGGAGGAGATTTTGGTGCGGCCCGGTCAACGGGTGGATGCCGGACAGGTCTTGCTGCGGCTGGATCCTACGCGTTCCACAGCTTCGCTCGGAGAGAACAAGGCTGAGACCTTGGCGTTGAAAGCCAAGGCCGCGCGTTTGGAGGCGCTGGCCACGGGTGAGCCTTTCAAGGCCCCCGATGATGTGCTTAAACAGGCGCCGAATGTGGTCGAGATGGAGCGGCGAGTGTGGGAAAGCAAAACCCAGGAATTGCAGACCGCTATCAGTATTGCGCGTGACCAATTCAATCAGCGGCAGCAGGAGCTTCGCGAGACCATGGCCAACCGCGATCAGGCTGCATCCAGCTGCAGTTTGACTTCCGAGGAGTTGCGGGTCACCAAGCCTTTGCTGAGCAGTGGCGCTGTGTCGGAAGTGGATCTGCTGCGCTTGCAGCGTGATGTGGCCCGTTTTTGTGGCGAGGCCAAGGCCGCAGGTGCGCAGATCGGTCGCATCCAGGCGGCCATCCAGGAGGCTGAACGCAAGGTCCAGGAGTCCGAGCTGAACGCTCGCAACCTGGCCCGGGTGGAACTGTCGGAGACCCGGGGTAAGCTTTCGTCCTTGGAGCAAGGACAGCTGGCGCTGCAGGATCGTGTCAAGCTGGCAGAGGTGCGCTCGCCTGTGCGGGGCACGGTCAACAACCTGATGGCCAACACCGTCGGTGGGGTGGTGCAGCCGGGCAAGGACATTCTAGATATTGTCCCTATGGATGACACCTTGCTGCTGGAGGTGCAGATCAACCCGAAGGACATCGGTTTTCTGCATTTTGGTCAGAAGGCCGAAGTCAAGTTCACCGCGTATGACTTTGCAATATACGGCGGGCTGGCAGGCAAGGTGGAGCAAATTGGTGCCAACACGATCACCGATGAGAAAGGCAACTCTTTTTATATCGTGAAGGTTCGGACCGATCGTGCCCATGTGGGCGATGACTCGCGGCCGATCATTCCAGGCATGCAGGCAGAGGTGCATATCCTGACGGGGCAGCGCACCCTGATGCAGTACCTGCTTAAACCTATTTTGCGGGCCAAAGCAAATGCTTTCACAGAGCGTTGAGCTTGCGCTTCAAGCACGCGAGGAAAAGATGCAAGTACAGCCTATTTTGGTGGTGACACAGGACGCAGGTCTATGGCAGAGCTGGCAGCTGTTGGCGCAATCTGGCAAGCAACCCTATCGCGGGGTCGGCATGCAGGACATGCTCAATTGGAAAGCCAGAGGGCATCGGCTGGTGATTGTGGATATGGCACTCCTGAAGCAACTGGGCGCCGAAGAGCAATGGTCGACGTACTTTGATGGGCTGTGCGTGTTGGTGCTGAGCGCCCACATGAGTGATACCGAAGGGCAATTGGTGCTGGCCAAAGGGGCCAGCGGCTATGCCCATAGCCATTTGCCGATGGAGTCCTTGGCCCTGGTCATCAGCAGTTTGGAGAGTGGAGCCATCTGGCTGGGCCGCAGCCTGCTACAGAAAATGCTCCACGATATTGACCAACGGTTGCCGGTGGCTACGGCCAACGACTGGGCGCAAGCACTGTCTAGCCGGGAGGCTGAAGTGGCTCGCCTGGCGGCGGTGGGGCACAGCAATGCGGACATCGCCCAAAAGCTATTGATCACCGAGAGAACCGTACGGGCCCATCTGTCGGCAGTGTTTGAAAAGCTGCATGTCGATGACCGTCTTCAACTGGCGCTCCAAGTGCATGGTATTCGCCGTTAGCACCCTTGAGTTTTGTAGGAAAAAGTCTTGTTGTGCTGAAAGTTGATGGCGCCTTGGGCGCCATTTTTCGTTCTTCAAATGTCTTGTTCTCTGTGCGTCTGTCTGAAGGCCGTATTTGTATTGGCTTTGTAGCCAATAGTTTTCCAAGTGCTTGTGTCTTAGCATTTTCTCCAAGGGTGGCGCATCGCGTCAGTGATCTCGATATTTTGGAGAAATGTCATGGCCAACACTTTTGCATTGATCACCAAGCTGGAAGGGCAAGCTTGGATTCGTGACGCTGACGGCAATCTGCAGCCTTTGCGGGTCGGGATGCGCATTCCCGTGGATGCAGAAATCATCACGGCGGCTGGCGCTCAGCTGTTTTTGCAAGGCAGTGAAAACGGTGTCTTGCAAGTCGCTGAAAACCAGCAGTTCAAACTGGCTGATGATTTGTTCAAGACGGCGGATCCTGCGGAATCAGCGCTGGTCAATCCTGCAGATACGGATGTCAATGCATTGATTACGGCGCTGAATCAAGGCCAGGATCCCTTGGCGCAGTTGGATCCCACTGCGGCAACCCTGGCTGGCGGTGATGGTGCAGGCAGCACCTATGTGCGCTTGTCCAGCGTGATTGAAAACACAACGCCCCTCGCCTTGCAATACCCACGCTCTGTGTCGACACCAACGGCAGATGTCATTTCGGGCGGGGTGATTGCGCCAGAAGAGCCCGCGCCACAGGCTGGGGTCGGTGGTGACGCAAAGTCTGTCTACGAAGCCGGTTTGAATCAAGAAGCCTCCAGCGAAACCACTAGCGGCAGCATCGCCGTAAGTGCCAGCGATGGCATCAGCTCCATCACGATTGGTGGCGTGAGCTTCAGCTTGGCTCAGCTGTTGGGGGATGTCAGTTTGCTGCCATCCGTAAATACGGGTGAAGGAACTCTTCGAATCACGGGATACACCCCGGGGGCCAACAACCAAGCAGGCACGGTCAGCTACGAATACACGCTGAATGCTGCCCAAATGCACGCCCCGGCAGAGGGCAACAACACCTTGCAAGACCAGATCGCAGTCACGGTACTGGGCGCAGGTGGAAGTACAGCCGATGGCAGCATCAATATCACCATCGTGGACGACGTACCGGTGGTGACGTTGTCTGGAGCGATGACTGTGGTGGAGGGTGCTGCGGCCATCACTGGTGCGTGGAGCTTGGCTGCAGGAGCCGATGGTGTGACGCCCTCCAACTTCACGATCTCGATCGACGGCGGTGCTGCAAGGACGGTGGCATTGGGCACGGGTATTGACACCGGCAAGGGCACGTTGACGATCAATGCAGACAACACCTGGAGCTTCTTGCCAGCCAACGGTCTGAACAATGCCAGCGGTGTGAACGTGAGCTTCACGCTGAGTGCCAAGGATGGCGACAACGACACGGACAGCAAGACCCACACCATCACGGTGACCGATGGTTCCGGCCCGGTGGTATCGGGTCCCAATGGCGGGGTGATCACCCTGGCACTGGATGACGAAAACCTGGCCAATGGCAACACGTCTGCGAGCCCTGACTTTGCGCAGGATGCCATCACCTTCACGGCAGGCTCGGATGCGATTGCCTCGCTGAAGTTCGGTACAGACCTGGGCACCCTCTCGACAGCCGCAGGCTTGGTCTGGAGCCGAGACTCGGACAACCAGATCGTCGGCAAGATTGGTACTACGACAGTGGTGACACTGGACCTGGCGGCCAACGCAGACAACACCACTGCCACCGTCAAAGCCACGCTCAACAGCAACTACACCGGTCATACAGCGCTGGGTGATGACCTGGCGGCGTTGGGCTCGGTCAAGGTGGTGGCGACCGACATCGACGGAGATACGGCGCAAGGCACGGTCAATGTGACCGTCTCGGACGACGTACCGGTGGTGACGTTGTCTGGAGCGATGACTGTGGTGGAGGGTGCTGCGGCCATCACTGGTGCGTGGAGCTTGGCTGCAGGAGCCGATGGTGTGACGCCCTCCAACTTCACGATCTCGATCGACGGCGGTGCTGCAAGGACGGTGGCATTGGGCACGGGTATTGACACCGGCAAGGGCACGTTGACGATCAATGCAGACAACACCTGGAGCTTCTTGCCAGCCAACGGTCTGAACAATGCCAGCGGTGTGAACGTGAGCTTCACGCTGAGTGCCAAGGATGGCGACAACGACACGGACAGCAAGACCCACACCATCACGGTGACCGATGGTTCCGGCCCGGTGGTATCGGGTCCCAATGGCGGGGTGATCACCCTGGCACTGGATGACGAAAACCTGGCCAATGGCAACACGTCTGCGAGCCCTGACTTTGCGCAGGATGCCATCACCTTCACGGCAGGCTCGGATGCGATTGCCTCGCTGAAGTTCGGTACAGACCTGGGCACCCTCTCGACAGCCGCAGGCTTGGTCTGGAGCCGAGACTCGGACAACCAGATCGTCGGCAAGATTGGTACTACGACAGTGGTGACACTGGACCTGGCGGCCAACGCAGACAACACCACTGCCACCGTCAAAGCCACGCTCAACAGCAACTACACCGGTCATACAGCGCTGGGTGATGACCTGGCGGCGTTGGGCTCGGTCAAGGTGGTGGCGACCGACATCGACGGAGATACGGCGCAAGGCACGGTCAATGTGACCGTCTCGGACGACGTACCGGTGGTGACGTTGTCTGGAGCGATGACTGTGGTGGAGGGTGCTGCGGCCATCACTGGTGCGTGGAGCTTGGCTGCAGGAGCCGATGGTGTGACGCCCTCCAACTTCACGATCTCGATCGACGGCGGTGCTGCAAGGACGGTGGCATTGGGCACGGGTATTGACACCGGCAAGGGCACGTTGACGATCAATGCAGACAACACCTGGAGCTTCTTGCCAGCCAACGGTCTGAACAATGCCAGCGGTGTGAACGTGAGCTTCACGCTGAGTGCCAAGGATGGCGACAACGACACGGACAGCAAGACCCACACCATCACGGTGACCGATGGTTCCGGCCCGGTGGTATCGGGTCCCAATGGCGGGGTGATCACCCTGGCACTGGATGACGAAAACCTGGCCAATGGCAACACGTCTGCGAGCCCTGACTTTGCGCAGGATGCCATCACCTTCACGGCAGGCTCGGATGCGATTGCCTCGCTGAAGTTCGGTACAGACCTGGGCACCCTCTCGACAGCCGCAGGCTTGGTCTGGAGCCGAGACTCGGACAACCAGATCGTCGGCAAGATTGGTACTACGACAGTGGTGACACTGGACCTGGCGGCCAACGCAGACAACACCACTGCCACCGTCAAAGCCACGCTCAACAGCAACTACACCGGTCATACAGCGCTGGGTGATGACCTGGCGGCGTTGGGCTCGGTCAAGGTGGTGGCGACCGACATCGACGGAGATACGGCGCAAGGCACGGTCAATGTGACCGTCTCGGACGACGTACCGGTGGTGACGTTGTCTGGAGCGATGACTGTGGTGGAGGGTGCTGCGGCCATCACTGGTGCGTGGAGCTTGGCTGCAGGAGCCGATGGTGTGACGCCCTCCAACTTCACGATCTCGATCGACGGCGGTGCTGCAAGGACGGTGGCATTGGGCACGGGTATTGACACCGGCAAGGGCACGTTGACGATCAATGCAGACAACACCTGGAGCTTCTTGCCAGCCAACGGTCTGAACAATGCCAGCGGTGTGAACGTGAGCTTCACGCTGAGTGCCAAGGATGGCGACAACGACACGGACAGCAAGACCCACACCATCACGGTGACCGATGGTTCCGGCCCGGTGGTATCGGGTCCCAATGGCGGGGTGATCACCCTGGCACTGGATGACGAAAACCTGGCCAATGGCAACACGTCTGCGAGCCCTGACTTTGCGCAGGATGCCATCACCTTCACGGCAGGCTCGGATGCGATTGCCTCGCTGAAGTTCGGTACAGACCTGGGCACCCTCTCGACAGCCGCAGGCTTGGTCTGGAGCCGAGACTCGGACAACCAGATCGTCGGCAAGATTGGTACTACGACAGTGGTGACACTGGACCTGACGGCCAACGCAGACAACACCACTGCCACCGTCAAAGCCACGCTCAACAGCAACTACACCGGTCATACAGCGCTGGGTGATGACCTGGCGGCGTTGGGCTCGGTCAAGGTGGTGGCGACCGACATCGACGGAGATACGGCGCAAGGCACGGTCAATGTGACCGTCTCGGACGACGTACCGGTGGTGACGTTGTCTGGAGCGATGACTGTGGTGGAGGGTGCTGCGGCCATCACTGGTGCGTGGAGCTTGGCTGCAGGAGCCGATGGTGTGACGCCCTCCAACTTCACGATCTCGATCGACGGCGGTGCTGCAAGGACGGTGGCATTGGGCACGGGTATTGACACCGGCAAGGGCACGTTGACGATCAATGCAGACAACACCTGGAGCTTCTTGCCAGCCAACGGTCTGAACAATGCCAGCGGTGTGAACGTGAGCTTCACGCTGAGTGCCAAGGATGGCGACAACGACACGGACAGCAAGACCCACACCATCACGGTGACCGATGGTTCCGGCCCGGTGGTATCGGGTCCCAATGGCGGGGTGATCACCCTGGCACTGGATGACGAAAACCTGGCCAATGGCAACACGTCTGCGAGCCCTGACTTTGCGCAGGATGCCATCACCTTCACGGCAGGCTCGGATGCGATTGCCTCGCTGAAGTTCGGTACAGACCTGGGCACCCTCTCGACAGCCGCAGGCTTGGTCTGGAGCCGAGACTCGGACAACCAGATCGTCGGCAAGATTGGTACTACGACAGTGGTGACACTGGACCTGGCGGCCAACGCAGACAACACCACTGCCACCGTCAAAGCCACGCTCAACAGCAACTACACCGGTCATACAGCGCTGGGTGATGACCTGGCGGCGTTGGGCTCGGTCAAGGTGGTGGCGACCGACATCGACGGAGATACGGCGCAAGGCACGGTCAATGTGACCGTCTCGGACGACGTACCGGTGGTGACGTTGTCTGGAGCGATGACTGTGGTGGAGGGTGCTGCGGCCATCACTGGTGCGTGGAGCTTGGCTGCAGGAGCCGATGGTGTGACGCCCTCCAACTTCACGATCTCGATCGACGGCGGTGCTGCAAGGACGGTGGCATTGGGCACGGGTATTGACACCGGCAAGGGCACGTTGACGATCAATGCAGACAACACCTGGAGCTTCTTGCCAGCCAACGGTCTGAACAATGCCAGCGGTGTGAACGTGAGCTTCACGCTGAGTGCCAAGGATGGCGACAACGACACGGACAGCAAGACCCACACCATCACGGTGACCGATGGTTCCGGCCCGGTGGTATCGGGTCCCAATGGCGGGGTGATCACCCTGGCACTGGATGACGAAAACCTGGCCAATGGCAACACGTCTGCGAGCCCTGACTTTGCGCAGGATGCCATCACCTTCACGGCAGGCTCGGATGCGATTGCCTCGCTGAAGTTCGGTACAGACCTGGGCACCCTCTCGACAGCCGCAGGCTTGGTCTGGAGCCGAGACTCGGACAACCAGATCGTCGGCAAGATTGGTACTACGACAGTGGTGACACTGGACCTGGCGGCCAACGCAGACAACACCACTGCCACCGTCAAAGCCACGCTCAACAGCAACTACACCGGTCATACAGCGCTGGGTGATGACCTGGCGGCGTTGGGCTCGGTCAAGGTGGTGGCGACCGACATCGACGGAGATACGGCGCAAGGCACGGTCAATGTGACCGTCTCGGACGACGTACCGGTGGTGACGTTGTCTGGAGCGATGACTGTGGTGGAGGGTGCTGCGGCCATCACTGGTGCGTGGAGCTTGGCTGCAGGAGCCGATGGTGTGACGCCCTCCAACTTCACGATCTCGATCGACGGCGGTGCTGCAAGGACGGTGGCATTGGGCACGGGTATTGACACCGGCAAGGGCACGTTGACGATCAATGCAGACAACACCTGGAGCTTCTTGCCAGCCAACGGTCTGAACAATGCCAGCGGTGTGAACGTGAGCTTCACGCTGAGTGCCAAGGATGGCGACAACGACACGGACAGCAAGACCCACACCATCACGGTGACCGATGGTTCCGGCCCGGTGGTATCGGGTCCCAATGGCGGGGTGATCACCCTGGCACTGGATGACGAAAACCTGGCCAATGGCAACACGTCTGCGAGCCCTGACTTTGCGCAGGATGCCATCACCTTCACGGCAGGCTCGGATGCGATTGCCTCGCTGAAGTTCGGTACAGACCTGGGCACCCTCTCGACAGCCGCAGGCTTGGTCTGGAGCCGAGACTCGGACAACCAGATCGTCGGCAAGATTGGTACTACGACAGTGGTGACACTGGACCTGACGGCCAACGCAGACAACACCACTGCCACCGTCAAAGCCACGCTCAACAGCAACTACACCGGTCATACAGCGCTGGGTGATGACCTGGCGGCGTTGGGCTCGGTCAAGGTGGTGGCGACCGACATCGACGGAGATACGGCGCAAGGCACGGTCAATGTGACCGTCTCGGACGACGTACCGGTGGTGACGTTGTCTGGAGCGATGACTGTGGTGGAGGGTGCTGCGGCCATCACTGGTGCGTGGAGCTTGGCTGCAGGAGCCGATGGTGTGACGCCCTCCAACTTCACGATCTCGATCGACGGCGGTGCTGCAAGGACGGTGGCATTGGGCACGGGTATTGACACCGGCAAGGGCACGTTGACGATCAATGCAGACAACACCTGGAGCTTCTTGCCAGCCAACGGTCTGAACAATGCCAGCGGTGTGAACGTGAGCTTCACGCTGAGTGCCAAGGATGGCGACAACGACACGGACAGCAAGACCCACACCATCACGGTGACCGATGGTTCCGGCCCGGTGGTATCGGGTCCCAATGGCGGGGTGATCACCCTGGCACTGGATGACGAAAACCTGGCCAATGGCAACACGTCTGCGAGCCCTGACTTTGCGCAGGATGCCATCACCTTCACGGCAGGCTCGGATGCGATTGCCTCGCTGAAGTTCGGTACAGACCTGGGCACCCTCTCGACAGCCGCAGGCTTGGTCTGGAGCCGAGACTCGGACAACCAGATCGTCGGCAAGATTGGTACTACGACAGTGGTGACACTGGACCTGGCGGCCAACGCAGACAACACCACTGCCACCGTCAAAGCCACGCTCAACAGCAACTACACCGGTCATACAGCGCTGGGTGATGACCTGGCGGCGTTGGGCTCGGTCAAGGTGGTGGCGACCGACATCGACGGAGATACGGCGCAAGGCACGGTCAATGTGACCGTCTCGGACGACGTACCGGTGGTGACGTTGTCTGGAGCGATGACTGTGGTGGAGGGTGCTGCGGCCATCACTGGTGCGTGGAGCTTGGCTGCAGGAGCCGATGGTGTGACGCCCTCCAACTTCACGATCTCGATCGACGGCGGTGCTGCAAGGACGGTGGCATTGGGCACGGGTATTGACACCGGCAAGGGCACGTTGACGATCAATGCAGACAACACCTGGAGCTTCTTGCCAGCCAACGGTCTGAACAATGCCAGCGGTGTGAACGTGAGCTTCACGCTGAGTGCCAAGGATGGCGACAACGACACGGACAGCAAGACCCACACCATCACGGTGACCGATGGTTCCGGCCCGGTGGTATCGGGTCCCAATGGCGGGGTGATCACCCTGGCACTGGATGACGAAAACCTGGCCAATGGCAACACGTCTGCGAGCCCTGACTTTGCGCAGGATGCCATCACCTTCACGGCAGGCTCGGATGCGATTGCCTCGCTGAAGTTCGGTACAGACCTGGGCACCCTCTCGACAGCCGCAGGCTTGGTCTGGAGCCGAGACTCGGACAACCAGATCGTCGGCAAGATTGGTACTACGACAGTGGTGACACTGGACCTGGCGGCCAACGCAGACAACACCACTGCCACCGTCAAAGCCACGCTCAACAGCAACTACACCGGTCATACAGCGCTGGGTGATGACCTGGCGGCGTTGGGCTCGGTCAAGGTGGTGGCGACCGACATCGACGGAGATACGGCGCAAGGCACGGTCAATGTGACCGTCTCGGACGACGTACCGGTGGTGACGTTGTCTGGAGCGATGACTGTGGTGGAGGGTGCTGCGGCCATCACTGGTGCGTGGAGCTTGGCTGCAGGAGCCGATGGTGTGACGCCCTCCAACTTCACGATCTCGATCGACGGCGGTGCTGCAAGGACGGTGGCATTGGGCACGGGTATTGACACCGGCAAGGGCACGTTGACGATCAATGCAGACAACACCTGGAGCTTCTTGCCAGCCAACGGTCTGAACAATGCCAGCGGTGTGAACGTGAGCTTCACGCTGAGTGCCAAGGATGGCGACAACGACACGGACAGCAAGACCCACACCATCACGGTGACCGATGGTTCCGGCCCGGTGGTATCGGGTCCCAATGGCGGGGTGATCACCCTGGCACTGGATGACGAAAACCTGGCCAATGGCAACACGTCTGCGAGCCCTGACTTTGCGCAGGATGCCATCACCTTCACGGCAGGCTCGGATGCGATTGCCTCGCTGAAGTTCGGTACAGACCTGGGCACCCTCTCGACAGCCGCAGGCTTGGTCTGGAGCCGAGACTCGGACAACCAGATCGTCGGCAAGATTGGTACTACGACAGTGGTGACACTGGACCTGGCGGCCAACGCAGACAACACCACTGCCACCGTCAAAGCCACGCTCAACAGCAACTACACCGGTCATACAGCGCTGGGTGATGACCTGGCGGCGTTGGGCTCGGTCAAGGTGGTGGCGACCGACATCGACGGAGATACGGCGCAAGGCACGGTCAATGTGACCGTCTCGGACGACGTACCGGTGGTGACGTTGTCTGGAGCGATGACTGTGGTGGAGGGTGCTGCGGCCATCACTGGTGCGTGGAGCTTGGCTGCAGGAGCCGATGGTGTGACGCCCTCCAACTTCACGATCTCGATCGACGGCGGTGCTGCAAGGACGGTGGCATTGGGCACGGGTATTGACACCGGCAAGGGCACGTTGACGATCAATGCAGACAACACCTGGAGCTTCTTGCCAGCCAACGGTCTGAACAATGCCAGCGGTGTGAACGTGAGCTTCACGCTGAGTGCCAAGGATGGCGACAACGACACGGACAGCAAGACCCACACCATCACGGTGACCGATGGTTCCGGCCCGGTGGTATCGGGTCCCAATGGCGGGGTGATCACCCTGGCACTGGATGACGAAAACCTGGCCAATGGCAACACGTCTGCGAGCCCTGACTTTGCGCAGGATGCCATCACCTTCACGGCAGGCTCGGATGCGATTGCCTCGCTGAAGTTCGGTACAGACCTGGGCACCCTCTCGACAGCCGCAGGCTTGGTCTGGAGCCGAGACTCGGACAACCAGATCGTCGGCAAGATTGGTACTACGACAGTGGTGACACTGGACCTGACGGCCAACGCAGACAACACCACTGCCACCGTCAAAGCCACGCTCAACAGCAACTACACCGGTCATACAGCGCTGGGTGATGACCTGGCGGCGTTGGGCTCGGTCAAGGTGGTGGCGACCGACATCGACGGAGATACGGCGCAAGGCACGGTCAATGTGACCGTCTCGGACGACGTACCGGTGGTGACGTTGTCTGGAGCGATGACTGTGGTGGAGGGTGCTGCGGCCATCACTGGTGCGTGGAGCTTGGCTGCAGGAGCCGATGGTGTGACGCCCTCCAACTTCACGATCTCGATCGACGGCGGTGCTGCAAGGACGGTGGCATTGGGCACGGGTATTGACACCGGCAAGGGCACGTTGACGATCAATGCAGACAACACCTGGAGCTTCTTGCCAGCCAACGGTCTGAACAATGCCAGCGGTGTGAACGTGAGCTTCACGCTGAGTGCCAAGGATGGCGACAACGACACGGACAGCAAGACCCACACCATCACGGTGACCGATGGTTCCGGCCCGGTGGTATCGGGTCCCAATGGCGGGGTGATCACCCTGGCACTGGATGACGAAAACCTGGCCAATGGCAACACGTCTGCGAGCCCTGACTTTGCGCAGGATGCCATCACCTTCACGGCAGGCTCGGATGCGATTGCCTCGCTGAAGTTCGGTACAGACCTGGGCACCCTCTCGACAGCCGCAGGCTTGGTCTGGAGCCGAGACTCGGACAACCAGATCGTCGGCAAGATTGGTACTACGACAGTGGTGACACTGGACCTGGCGGCCAACGCAGACAACACCACTGCCACCGTCAAAGCCACGCTCAACAGCAACTACACCGGTCATACAGCGCTGGGTGATGACCTGGCGGCGTTGGGCTCGGTCAAGGTGGTGGCGACCGACATCGACGGAGATACGGCGCAAGGCACGGTCAATGTGACCGTCTCGGACGACGTACCGGTGGTGACGTTGTCTGGAGCGATGACTGTGGTGGAGGGTGCTGCGGCCATCACTGGTGCGTGGAGCTTGGCTGCAGGAGCCGATGGTGTGACGCCCTCCAACTTCACGATCTCGATCGACGGCGGTGCTGCAAGGACGGTGGCATTGGGCACGGGTATTGACACCGGCAAGGGCACGTTGACGATCAATGCAGACAACACCTGGAGCTTCTTGCCAGCCAACGGTCTGAACAATGCCAGCGGTGTGAACGTGAGCTTCACGCTGAGTGCCAAGGATGGCGACAACGACACGGACAGCAAGACCCACACCATCACGGTGACCGATGGTTCCGGCCCGGTGGTATCGGGTCCCAATGGCGGGGTGATCACCCTGGCACTGGATGACGAAAACCTGGCCAATGGCAACACGTCTGCGAGCCCTGACTTTGCGCAGGATGCCATCACCTTCACGGCAGGCTCGGATGCGATTGCCTCGCTGAAGTTCGGTACAGACCTGGGCACCCTCTCGACAGCCGCAGGCTTGGTCTGGAGCCGAGACTCGGACAACCAGATCGTCGGCAAGATTGGTACTACGACAGTGGTGACACTGGACCTGACGGCCAACGCAGACAACACCACTGCCACCGTCAAAGCCACGCTCAACAGCAACTACACCGGTCATACAGCGCTGGGTGATGACCTGGCGGCGTTGGGCTCGGTCAAGGTGGTGGCGACCGACATCGACGGAGATACGGCGCAAGGCACGGTCAATGTGACCGTCTCGGACGACGTACCGGTGGTGACGTTGTCTGGAGCGATGACTGTGGTGGAGGGTGCTGCGGCCATCACTGGTGCGTGGAGCTTGGCTGCAGGAGCCGATGGTGTGACGCCCTCCAACTTCACGATCTCGATCGACGGCGGTGCTGCAAGGACGGTGGCATTGGGCACGGGTATTGACACCGGCAAGGGCACGTTGACGATCAATGCAGACAACACCTGGAGCTTCTTGCCAGCCAACGGTCTGAACAATGCCAGCGGTGTGAACGTGAGCTTCACGCTGAGTGCCAAGGATGGCGACAACGACACGGACAGCAAGACCCACACCATCACGGTGACCGATGGTTCCGGCCCGGTGGTATCGGGTCCCAATGGCGGGGTGATCACCCTGGCACTGGATGACGAAAACCTGGCCAATGGCAACACGTCTGCGAGCCCTGACTTTGCGCAGGATGCCATCACCTTCACGGCAGGCTCGGATGCGATTGCCTCGCTGAAGTTCGGTACAGACCTGGGCACCCTCTCGACAGCCGCAGGCTTGGTCTGGAGCCGAGACTCGGACAACCAGATCGTCGGCAAGATTGGTACTACGACAGTGGTGACACTGGACCTGACGGCCAACGCAGACAACACCACTGCCACCGTCAAAGCCACGCTCAACAGCAACTACACCGGTCATACAGCGCTGGGTGATGACCTGGCGGCGTTGGGCTCGGTCAAGGTGGTGGCGACCGACATCGACGGAGATACGGCGCAAGGCACGGTCAATGTGACCGTCTCGGATGATGTACCTGTGTCTTTCAGTCCAATCCAGTTGAGCCTTAGTAATACTTCTGGGGCTTCAGGTTCGTCTTGGCTGGATACAGATCACAACATTGACAACAACGTCGGGGCGGATCAGTTGGGTGTGGTCAAGTTTGCAGCATCGTTGAACGGTATGGCTAGTGACTATGTCTCTGGTGGGCAGACCGTTTACTACCACCTGTTGGAGGGCGGAACCCGGTTGGTTGCGACAACTTCGGCCGCAGAGCCAAACCTTGATAAATCGGATTGGGTATTTGAGGTCAAATTCAACCAGGATCATGACATCGGGAGTGCGAACGATGCATTCATGGTCACGATGTATGCCAAGGTGGATGCTGTCCAAGACATCAACTACAGCGGTAAGACTTACGATTTCACTGGCGGCAATACCAACTGGGTGGTCTTTACACCCAAAGGCCAAAACCAAACACCGGTGGATGACAATTCACGCGATTTGCTGATCACTCCCATCGGCAATGCCGTGAAAATCAATGGAACTGCGAATGATGTTGGTGCGGCCAGCAGTGGCAATAGCGGAGGTCAAGCGATTGGCAATGGGGAGGGCGTGCGCCTCAACTTTGTGATTGACGCCACAGGTTCTCCGCTGCAGCAAGACTATGTTCCAGGGACTCCTGGCCATAGCTTTGACGCGCATTACCTGGTCAACAACGCGAGCGTCACGCTGGGGATTAACAACGGCACGACGGCCGCACGGTTTGAAATTGGGACTGACAATGACTACGGTGGCGCCGAAGACAGTTCGGTCAACGATGTCACACACCAAGCCATCAAGTCCGTCATCCTCAACAACAGCATCATCGTGAATGCCGGTACGACCTCTGTGGCTGGCTACACGTTGGTATGGGGGGCTGGAAACCTGAGTGTCAGCATTAGTGGCTTGAAGGGGGGTGATGACGTTGCGATTGTGGGTGTCACGCAGTACACCACCATGGATGTATCTTATGTGAGTGGCACCGCCTTTACGCTCAGCGGGTTCGGCTCATCGGCTGTGACGGAAGACGATGTGAATATCTCACTGCCTGTTCAACTTGTCGATGCCGACGGCGATTTTGTCAACAGCGAATTGGACATCACTCTGACGCAAGCCACAGTGGGTAGTGCTTTCAGCAGTGTGATGGAAAACTCCAGCGATACCGTGAGCGGGACGCTGGCAGTGTCTGCCACTCTGGGAATTACGAGCTTGATGGTAGCTGGCCAGCAGGTCCTTGGAGCTACCTCGCAGGATCCTGTTGTTATCGAGACTGACAAGGGAACGTTGCGTGTGATGGGCTACGACGCTGCCACTGGCTCGGTGTCTTACTCTTACAAGGAGAAAGGCAAGTCCCACGATCACTCTGCTGGCAAAGACAGCATCCACGATGATTTCACGGTCACGGTCAAGACCCAAGATGGCGGAGTTCAAAGCAGCAATCTGAGCGTCCGGATTGAAGACAGCGTGCCAGTGGCCGTTGCTGACGTGAACCATGTCACCGAGGGCATGACCAAGGGCGTACTGGACTTGCAGGGGGTTCTGTCCAACGACACCAGCGAGAACGGGTGGCACCCAGGTCAGGGCGGCGTGTTTGCGGTTGGCGTGGGTAACGACGCCAGCGCGGCCTCGCCGAGTGGCGTGGGCAAGCCGATTGCAGGCACGTATGGCACGCTGACGCTGAATGCCGACGGCAGCTACACCTACCATGCCAACCCCAGCCTTACCCGTGGCGAGGCCCTGTCGGGCAACGCCCAGGATGTCTTCACCTATGTGGTGCGTGATCGCGACGGTGATATGAAGTCCGCGACCTTGACCATCAATGTGAACCAGTTCGTGGGCAGTAACAATGCCGACAACATCATCAACAGCGGTGCTGGCGATGATGTGCTGCTTGCCGATATTGGCGGATCCACGCCGATTACTGTTGCGGGGGTGAACTACAACATCGCGTTGCTAGTCGATTTGTCTACTAGCATGGGACGTGCGGTGGATTCGAATAGTACGTCCTCTTCAGATTCACGGTTGAAGCTTATGAAGGATGCGTTGACGCAATTTGTGGAAAAACTGGCAGACCATGACGGAATTATCAATATTGCCTTGATCGGGTTTAGTACGGATGCTTCGATTAAAGTTTCTTATTCAGATCTGAAGTCTGGAAGTGCATTGACTCAGTTGGAGACTGCAATTGGCAAATTGAGTGCAAGTGGCTATACCAACTACGAAGCTGGATTTAACAAAACGGTCGACTGGTTTACAGGTGCCAACACAACTGCAAGCAAAGATTCAAGCTTCAAGAACTTGACATTCTTCCTGACAGATGGCGATCCAACGGCATACATTAGCAATAATGGAAAAACACAAACGCCAAGTACTGTTGCAACACAAACAACTCTCCAGGAGTCTGTCACTGCATTTAACAAATCTGGTGGTTTGAGTGCAATCAGTGACGTGTATGCGATTGGGATAGGCCCTTCGGTGAATAAGTCGTTCCTGCAGTTCTTTGATACCACCAGCAAGGTTGGTAGTGTTGTTGCGGATATTTCCCCAGAAGCTGACGTTGTTTGGAATTTCAACAATTCAGCGGGTAGTTGGGTGGGAGGTGGCGATCATCAGGCAGTGTCGTTGAATGGCGGCAGATTGGTGTTGAACGATGCAAGCAATAACAACAACGTTGCTGCAACGTATACCAGTTCGGCATTCACCACTTCGCACGCAAATGCGTATATGTCTTTTGATTACCAGCACTCTGGATGGGCGAAGAATGATCGATTTACCTGGGAGTTGCAGAAGCAAGACGCAAATGGCAATTGGGTTGTGCAAGATGGTGGATCTAATGCTGACACTAACACTGGCGCTAACAGTGCGATCACTATGCAATCGGACATTGTGGGGGCAGGCACCTATCGCTATGTGTTTACCGTAGAGGACAAGACCTCAACGAATGAATACCAAGTATTTATTGACAATATTTCAGTCAATTACCCGAGCGGCAGGGATACTGTTTCTGGTTTTGGTGGGCAGCCTGAAATTGTCATGACGGCCAGCGATCTTGAAATTGCGTTGCAAGGTGGATCTACATCTAACTCCCTGGTTGCAGTAGGCAATGACACCGTAAATGGCGGTGCAGGGAATGACATCATATTTGGCGATGTCATCAACACGGATGCTCTGCAATGGGTGGGCCGCGATATGACGACGCTGCCTAATGGTTCTGGCATGTCTGCATTGACCGCTTTCCTCAAGGCTACGGTCACCAGTGGGGTGGAGCCGACCGATCAGCAGATCTACGACTACATCCGCGCCAACCATCAGCAGTTCGACGTGCCAAGCGATACCCGTGGTGGCAATGACAAGCTATATGGCGGCGAGGGCAATGACATCCTCTACGGTCAGGGTGGCAATGACGAGTTGTATGGCGGCAACGGCGACGACAAGCTGTATGGCGGCACGGGCAACGACTGGTTGCTGGGCGGGCAGGGGGATGACATCCTGACCGGCGGCGCTGGCAACGATACCTTTGCCTGGAAGCTTGGAGACGCTGGCACGACCGATGCGCCAGCGCTCGATCGGGTGACAGACTTTGGTAACGGTAACGACAAACTGGATCTGAGCGATCTGCTGGTGGGCGAGCACAGCGATGCTGGCAGCTTCAATCTGACCCAGTTCCTGCACGTTGGTACCGAGACCGTGGCGGGACAGACCCACACGGTGATCAAGGTGTCGAGCACCGGGGAGTTGGGGGCGGGAGGCACTGGCTTTGACCAGCAGATCACTTTGGAGAACGTGAACCTGGTTGGCAGTGAAACGAGCCAAGCGCAGATCATCAGCAACCTGATCTCGCAAGGCAAGCTGCACGTCGACCACTGAGCGTGGCGGGGGCATGAAGAACGCGCAGGCGTTCTTCACCGACCAGGACGCCTGTTGTGTGACAGGCGTCCTTTTTTATGAGCGTCTCCATGCCTGCACAATGGAGGGCGAGCCGCACGAAATGAGAGGTCGAATGCCGCCTGAGCGCTCTATTCCCTGGATGCCTTCCCTGCGCCGCAGAACACTGCTGACCTTGGCGGTGGCTGCCGTGGGCGGCTGGGCATTGCGTGGCGCGCAGGCCTGGGATGAATCCCTGCTGCACCGCCAGATGGCGTCACGCTTTGGTGCGGCAGGGACGCGCAGGTTGCAGGCGTGGCTGGAGATGTTGCGCACCCAATCCGGTCTGTCGGTTGCCCAGCAGCTGCAGGCGGTGAATGCCTTCTGGAACCAGCAGTTGCTGGCATCCGAGGATTTGCAGATCTGGAATGAAACGGATTACTGGGCGACGCCGCTGGAAAGCCTGGGCAAAGGGGCCGGCGATTGCGAAGACTTCGTGATCGGCAAGTTCGTCTCTCTGGTGCGCCTGGGGGTGCCAGCGCAGAACATGCGTCTGATCTATGTCCGCGCGCGCATGGGCGGGATCGGCAGCACCCAGAGCATTGCCCACATGGTGCTGGGCTTTTACGAGACGCCCCAGGCCGAGCCGCTGGTGCTGGACAACCTGGTCAGCAGCATCCAGCTGGCCAGTTTGCGCACCGACCTGACCCCCGTGTTCAGCTTCAATGCCCAGGGGATTTATGTCCGCGGCGAGCGCTCTGCGCCCTCAGACCGCATCAACCGCTGGCAAGACTTGCAGCAACGGATGCGCAAGGAGGGGTTTGATGCGTTGTGAAGGCCCTGATTACCGAGTTCCTTGCGTTGCGCCACCCGTCAGTCCCCTGGACCCTGGTACGGTGCAACGGCGTATTTTTGAAAGGCCTTAAGCCATGTCCTTGCTCAAACAGCTTTTACTCAGTGTGTCGATCGCGATTGCGGGGATCTTGCTGGGCACGCTGGCGTTCAGCATCGAGGCGGCGCGCAGCTATCTGACGGAGCAATTGCAGTCGCAAAGCGAGAACGCCGCCTCCTCCCTGGCGCTGTCCTTGTCCCAACCGGGCAACCAGGACCCCGTCACGCAGGAGCTGCTGATGGCGGCCCTGTTCGACACGGGGCAGTTCGCCGGCATTCGCCTGGTGGCGCCGGACGAGCAGGTGTTGTTCGAGCGTGAACGCAAGCCGCTGGAGATGCAGGCGCGCGCGCCCGAGTGGTTCCGCCACATGCTGCCCTTGCCGCAGCCCCAGGCCGAGCGGGCCATCAGCGACGGCTGGCGGCAGGTGGGCAACCTCAGCGTGATGGTGGACAACCGGTTTGCCATGGATGCGCTGTGGTCCAGCAGCATCCGGATGACTGGGCTGATTCTGGTGGCGGGCGGTGCCTGGGCTTTGTTCGTGGGCCTGCTGCTGCGGTGGTTCCGGCGGGTGCTGCATGAGGAAATCGAGGCCCAGGTGCTGCGCATCGGCACCAGCCAGAGCGATGTGGCCGACGTGGGTGAATCGCGCGTGGCGGAGTTGACCTCCGTGTCCCATGCCATTCAGCACACCCATGTGCGCGTGCAGCAAGCGGCCCAGGCGCAGACCCAGCGCATCGAACACCTGGAGCTGGAGACCAACAGCGACCCGGTCACCCAGCTGCCCAACCGCAAGTACTTCGTCAACGAGCTGCAAAAGCTCCTGCTCAGCGGGCCGCAGGCCCAGGGGCATGTGCTGATGGTGCGCCAGCGCGACCTGCAGGCCATGAACACCAGCTACGCGCGCCACGAGGTCGACGAATGGCTCAAGAGCGTTTGGCAGCAGGTGCAGCAATTGCTGGCTGACAACGCCCAGGTGCAGGCCCAGCTGGCACGCCTGAATGGCAGTGACTTCGTGGTGTTGCTGCCCGGGGGGCTGGGCCCCGAGGGCATGCACATGGTGCAGCAGCTGCGCAAGCTGCTGCAGTCGCAGAATCTGGCGCTGGGGGCGGGGCAGTGGACGCGCTGGGCGTTTGCGCTGACGGCCTTCATCGGCACGGACACGGTGGGCGATGTGCTGTCGCGCCTGGACCGTGGGCTGATGCAGGCCGAAAGCGCAGGCCATGGCGATGTCGAGTACGCCGAGGCCACGCGCCAGCCTGGCCACATGGTGTCCGGCGAGCGCAATTGGCAGCAACTGCTCAGCATGGCCCTGCAGACGCCCCAGGCCTTGCAGATCGCGGTGCAGCCCCAGACCAGCACCTCCCTGGTCGGCACCGATGTGCGCCATGAGGCATCCCTGGAACTGCACGAGCCCGATGGGCGCGTGCTGGGCGGAGCCTTCTTCCTGCCGGCGGCCGTGCGCCTGGGCATGTCGGCCGACTACGACCTGCAGGCGCTGTCGCTGGGCTTGCAGTGGCTGGGCCAGCACCCGGGCGAGACCCTGGTGGTGCGCGTGTCCGTGCCGTCGCTGGAGCAGGACGACTTGGTGCCGCAGGTGCGCAAGCTGCTGCAATCCCCGCCGGCCCAGGCCCTGGGGGCG
This sequence comes from Comamonas aquatica, assembly GCF_018064205.1. Classification (NCBI taxonomy): domain Bacteria; kingdom Pseudomonadati; phylum Pseudomonadota; class Betaproteobacteria; order Burkholderiales; family Comamonadaceae; genus Comamonas; species Comamonas aquatica. The sequence continues at coordinate 107,474 of NZ_CP072916.1, forward strand.
GGGCTGGAGCAACTGGTGCTGGAACTGGATGCGCACGCGCTGGAGGTCAACCCCGCGCGCGTGGCCGAGCTGTGCGACGAAACCGCGTTGGCCCATGTGGGGGTGGGGCTGCGTCGCCTGGACCAGTCGCCCAAGGCCCTGTGGCACCTGCCCAGCCTGCCGCTGCGCTATGTGAAGCTGGGGGGCTATTTTGCGGAGCAGTCACTTAGCAACCCGGGGGTGCGCCACCTGCTGGAGGCCATGATCAGCACCGCCCAGGATCAGGGCGTGCGGGTCTACATCACCGATGCCGTGGCACCCGAGGCCGCGGCGTGGCTGCGCATCAAGGGCGCCAGCTTGCCCGTGCAAAGTCAGGGGTGAGGCGTACCCCTTAGGCGGCCGCCTGCCGTGGCGGGCGCGTTCGCGCGTGCGGTCCGGTGCACGGCCTGGCAAAAAGCAGAGCGCCTTGCGCGCGCGGATCAAGGGCTACAGCCACTTTTTATCCAAAACGGGTCATGTACCCATGGCAGTGGCGCACAAAAAAACGCCGAACGTGTGACACGTTCGGCGTTGCCAAAGGAGGAGAACACAGCTGCCCGACCCAGCCGGTCGGGACAGTCGGTCGGGCGCTTACACCTCGGCGCCAGACTCTTTCACGACCTTGCCCCACTTGGCGGCTTCGGACTTGATGAAGGCGTCGAACTGGGCGGGGGTCTCGATGACCACTTCACCACCCTGGTCGGCGATCTTCTTGGCCACGGCCGGGTCCTTCAGCACCTTGGTCAGCGCGGTCTGCAGCTTGGTCAGGATGGGGGCGGGCGTGCCGGCCACGGCCCACAGGCCGAACCAGGACGTGGCTTCGTAGCCCGGCACGCCGGCTTCGGCGATGGTGGGCACGTCCGGCAGTTCGGGCGAGCGCTTGGCCGTGGTCACGGCGATGGGGCGCAGCTTGCCCGAGCGCACATGCTGGATGGCCGAGGGCATGTTGTCGAACATGACGGCAATCTGGTTGCCCAGCAGGTCAGAGATGGCGGGGGCGCTGCCCTTGTAAGGCACGTGGGTCAGCTCGGCACCGGTCATGCTCTGGAACAACGCGCCGGACACGTGGGGCGAAGCGCCGGAGCCGGGTGAGCCGTAGGTCACTTCACCGGGGTGCTTCTTGGCGTAGGCAATCATTTCCTGCACCGTCTTGTAGGGGCGGCTGGGGTGGGCCACCAGCAGGTTGGGCACGTTGGCCACGCGGCTCAGCGGCGCGAAGTCCTTGGCCGGGTCGTAAGGCAGCTTCTTGTACAGCGCCTGGTTGATGGCGTGCGTGCCCACGGTGCCCATGAACAGGGTGTAGCCGTCGGCCTTGGCGCGCGACGCCTGCTGCGCACCAATGTTGCCGCCGGCGCCGGGCTTGTTCTCGATGATGATGGTCTGGCCCAGTTCCTGTCCCAGTGCCTGGCCCACGATGCGCGCCAGGATGTCGGTGGTGCCGCCTGCGGAGAAGGGCACGACCATGGTCAGGGGCTTGTCGGGGTAGGCGTCAGCGGCCAGGGCCGAGCCCATGCCGGCCACAGCCAGGGCGGCGGCGGCCAGGGTTTTCAGGCCGGTGCGGCGGGTGAAAGTGCGGGATGCAAACATCAACGTCTCCTGTGTGAACAGATGCTGGTCAGAACAAGTCCCCCGTGCGCCCGCGCAGCGGGTGCGGTGCAGTCAGTCCAGGGGGGATTGGTGGCCGCGCATGCATGGCACGGCCATCCGGGAAGGTGCGGGGCCGCGCGCTGGCAGGCCAGCGGCAGTCCCTGTGGCGGCCCGGCTCCCTCGGAGCGGGCCGGTGGGTGGGGTCACCCGGTGCCCAGGCCAGGCACTGCGGTGCCCGGCCCTGGCGGTGTGCAAGCGGGGGTCAGACCTTTTCGAGGATCACGGCAATGCCCTGGCCCACGCCGATGCACATGGTGCACAGCGCGTAACGGCCGCCCAGCGTGTGCAGCTGGTTGACGGCGGTGGTGGCCAGGCGGGCACCGGAGGCGCCCAGGGGGTGGCCCAGGGCGATGGCGCCGCCCCACTGGTTGACGCGCGGGTCGTTGTCGGCAATGCCCAGGTCGCGCAGCACGGCCAGGCCTTGGGCGGCAAAGGCTTCGTTCAGCTCGATCACGTCCATGTCGGCCAGACTCAGGCCGGTCTGGGACAGCACCTTGCGCACGGCGGGGGCGGGGCCAAAGCCCATGATGCGGGGGGCGACACCGGCGGTGGCCATGCCCACCACGCGGGCGCGGGGCACCAGGTGGTATTGCTGGGCGGCTTCGGCATTGGCCAGCAGCAGGGCGCAAGCGCCGTCGTTCACGCCAGAAGCATTGCCAGCGGTCACGGTGCCGTCAGGGCGCACTACGCCTTTGAGCTTGGCCAGTGCTTCCAGCGTGGTGGCGCGGGGGTGCTCGTCCTGGCTCACCACGATGGCATCGCCCTTCTTCTGGGGGATGGTGACGTGAACGATTTCCTGGGCCAGGTAGCCGGCAGCGATGGCTGCGGCCGCTTTTTGCTGGGAAGCCAGGGCCATGTGATCCTGGGCTTCACGCTCGATCTGGAAGTCGTCGGCCACGTTCTCGGCGGTCTCGGGCATGGAGTCCACACCGTACTGCTGCTTCATCAGCTTGTTGACGAAGCGCCAGCCGATGGTGGTGTCGTACACGGCGTTGTTGCGGCTGAAGGCGCTTTCGGCCTTGGGCATGACGAAGGGCGCGCGGCTCATGGATTCCACACCGCCGGCAATCATCAGGCGGGCTTCGCCGGACTTGATGGCGCGCGCGGCGGAGCCCACGGCGTCCAGGCCGGAGCCACACAGGCGGTTGATGGTGGCACCGGGCACATCGATGGGCAGGCCGGCCAGCAGGCTGGACATGCGGGCCACGTTGCGGTTGTCTTCACCGGCCTGGTTGGCGTTGCCGTACAGCACATCGTCCACGGCGGCCCAGTCCACACCGGGGTTGCGCTCCATCAGGGCCTTGATGGGCAGTGCGCCCAGGTCGTCAGCGCGCACGCTGGACAGCGCGCCGCCGTAACGGCCGAAGGGGGTGCGGATGGCGTCGCAGATGAAGGCTTCGGGTGCAGTGCTCATACGGGTGTCTCCGAGTCACGCTTGGCGGCCAGCGCCAAGTTTTTAAAAGAAGAGCTGCCAGCGCTGGCTAGATGCGCGCTGGAGGCTGTTTGGGTATCAATTGCAATCAGGCCGTGGCAATCGGCAGGCCGACCATGGCTTCGAGGTCGGCGTGGCTCAGGCCGTCCACCAGATCGATCAGGCGCAGGCCCTGGGGTGTGCATTCCAGCGTGCACAGCTCGGTGTAGATGCGCTTGACGCAGGCCAGGCCGGTCAGCGGGTAGCTGCAGGCCTGGACGACCTTGCATTCGCCGGTCTTGGTCATCAGGTCCATCATCACCCAGGTGCTCTTGGCGCCCACGGCCAGGTCCATCGCGCCGCCCACGGCGGGGATGGCGCCGGCTTCGCCGGTGCTCCAGTTGGCCAGATCGCCCGTGGCCGACACCTGGAAGGCGCCCAGCACACAGATGTCCAGGTGGCCGCCGCGCATCATGGCGAAGCTGTCGGCATGGTGGAAATAGCTGCCACCGGGCAGCAAGGTCACGGGCTGCTTGCCGGCGTTGGTCAGGTCATAGTCTTCCTGGCCTGCTTCGGGGGCGGGGCCCATGCCGAGGATGCCGTTTTCCGACTGCAGCACGATTTCGCGGTCGGCGGGGATGTGGTTGGCCACCTTGGTGGGCATGCCGATGCCCAGGTTCACATAGGCGCCGTCGGGAATGTCCTGGGCGATGCGTTGGGCCAGTTCGTCTTTGGTACGCTTTTGATAGCTGCTCACGCTTGATACTCCTGCGCTTTAACTGTTTTTAGGCAGACTTCTTAAAGCCGCCAGCTTGCGTGGCAACACGTTCGATCGGCACCACCTTGCTCACGTAGATGCCGGGGGTGACGATGGCTTCGGGGTCCAGCTGGCCCAGTTCCACCACCTCGTGCACGGTGGCCACGGTGAACTTGGCCGCAGTGGCCATCACGGGGCCGAAGTTGCGCGCCGATTTGCGGTAGGTCAGGTTGCCCCAGCGGTCGCCTTGTTCGGCCTTGATCAGCGCCACATCGCCGTAGATCGGGTACTCCAGCACATAGTGCTTGCCGTTGATCTCGCGGGTTTCCTTGCCGGCGGCCAGCTCGGTGCCATAGGCCGTGGGGCAGAAGAAGGCGCCGATGCCGGCACCGGCAGCACGCATGCGCTCGGCCAAGTTGCCCTGGGGGACCAGTTCCAGCTCGATCTTGCCGCTGCGGTACAGCTCGTCGAACACCCAGCTGTCGACCTGGCGGGGGAAACTGCAGATGATCTTGCGCACCTGGCCACTCTTGAGCAAAGCGGCCAGACCGGTGTCGCCATTGCCCGCGTTGTTGTTCACAATCGTCAGGTCGCGGGCGCCGTGGGCAATCAGGCCGTCGATCAGCTCCACGGGGTTGCCGGAAGTGCCAAAGCCACCGATGAGTACGGTGGCGCCGTCTTGGATGCCCGACAGTGCCTCGGCGATCGTGTCGGTGATTTTGTTGATCATGTGTCTCTGTCTCCCTGCGGGACCGGTTGCAAAGTGAGGGCTTTGCTAAAATGTTCGCAATAAGAACATTTGTTCGCTGAAAGAATTATATGAATGGGATTGTCACCAAGTCAGCTGTAGAAACCACATCAGGGAAAACCCTGGATGTGCAAGATGGGTCGGAGAAAAAGCCGGGCGACACCTATGTGCAGTCGTTCGCCCGCGGGCTGGAGGTGATCCGCTCGTTCAGCGCCGACCGCCCGGTGCAGACCTTGAGCGAGGTGGCCGCCCAGACCGGCCTGACCCGCGCCGGGGCGCGCCGCATCCTGCTGACCTTGCAGACGCTGGGTTATGTGGCGTGCGCCGACGGCAAGCACTTTGAGCTGACGCCGCGCATCCTGGACCTGGGCTTTGCCTACCTGAGTTCGCAGCCGTTGTGGAACCTGGCCATGCCGGCCATGGAAACCCTGTCGGAAGCGGTGCAGGAGTCCTGCTCGGCCGGGGTGCTGGACGGGTTGGAGGTGGTCTATGTGGTGCGCGTGCACGCCCACAAGATCATGAGCACCAACCTGGGCGTGGGTTCGCGCCTGCCCGCGTTCTGGACGTCCATGGGGCGCGTGCTCCTCGCCGGCCTGCCGCAGCCGCAACTGCTGGCCCTGCTGGCCAACTGCCCGCGCGAGCCGTTCACGCGATACACCCTGACCGAGGACGCCGACCTGCTGGGGGCCATCGAGGTGGTGCGCCAGCAGGGCTGGGCGTTGATCAACCAGGAACTGGAGGAGGGCCTGATCTCCGTTGCCGCGCCACTGCACAACGCCCAGGGCCAGTGCGTTGGGGCGATCAATGTCTCGGGCCAGGCCAACCGCACCAATGCCCAGGAGATGCAGGCGCGCATCGTGCCGCACCTGCTGCGCGCGGCCCAGACCATTTCGCTGCTGATGCGCACGGCACGGCGCTGAGTGCGCCGCGCGGGATAATGCGGCGCAACTTCTGACTGGCACCCATGGCACGACTCCCCCGCCTAACCTTGCCCGGCCTGCCGCACTATGTGCTGCAGCGTGGCAACAACCTGCAGCCCATCTTTGCCGATGCCCAGGACTACGCCTGCATGAAGGACCTGCTGCGCGAGATGGGGCGGCGCTTTGCCGTGGAGCTGCATGCTTATATCCTGCTGCCCAACCAGTTGCACCTGCTGGCCACGCCGGAGACCGCCGACAGCCTGCCGCAGTTCATGCAGGCCGTGGGGCGCAGCTATGTGCGCGGCTTCAACAACCGCCATGGCCGCAGCGGCACGCTGTGGGAGGGGCGCTACCGCGGCACGGTGCTGGAGCCGCAGGCCTGGCTGCTGCCGGCCATGGTGGTGCTGGAAAGCCAGGCTGTCACCCAGGGGATGGCTGCACGCGCGGTGGACTATGCCTTCAGCAGTGCGCGCCACAACGCCGGGGCGCAGGTCGACGGCATGCTGCGCCTGCACCGGGCGTACTGGAGTCTGGGCGATACACCGTTTGCGCGTGAGGCCGCCTACGCCCAGTTGCTGGACCGCGGGGCCAGCGAAGAGGTGCAGGAGGTGGTGCTGCAAGCCGCGCTCAAGGGCTGGGTGCTGGGCGGGGACAGCTTTGTCCAGGGCCTGCAGCAGCAGACCGAACGCCGCCTGACCCGCCAGAAAGCCGGCCGTCCGGTGCGTGGCGATGCACCGATAGGCTGAGGGCGACTCTGGGTTTCTTGCACCATTTGCGTGCGTTGTTTCGGTATGTTTTTTGAATACTGTTGTTTTTGTTAGCATTTTAAATATGTCCCTAATTTATGTTTTGTTTGTTTTTGGTGCGTATTAATTAGTATCTGACCCTAATTAAATTTTCTTGCATGGGTTAATGCGGTGGCGTAATCTCGCGGTCCCTGCGATAGAAATTAGAGGATGAGCGCCATGACTACGGCTGCAGAAATTGCACATCTCCAAGAACACGGCTTGTACGCCAAGAGCAATGAACACGATGCCTGCGGTCTGGGCTTTGTCGCCCACATCAAGGGCGAGAAGCGCCACGACATCGTGTTGGGCGCGCTGAAGATCCTCGAGAACATCGACCACCGTGGCGCCGTGGGCGCCGACCCGCTGATGGGCGATGGCGCAGGCATCCTGATCCAGATTCCCGACCAGCTCTACCGCGAAGAGATGGCCAAGCAGGGCGTGGAACTGCCCCCCGCCGGAGAATACGGCGTGGGCATGGTGTTCCTGCCCAAGGAACATGCCTCCCGTCTGGCCTGCCAGCAGGAGATGGAGCGCGCCATCAAGGCCGAAGGCCAGGTGCTGCTGGGCTGGCGCGATGTGCCCGTGAACCGCGACATGCCCATGTCGCCCACTGTGCGCGAAAAGGAACCCATCCTGCGCCAGGTGTTCATCGGCCGTGGTAACGATGTGATCGTGCAGGACGCGCTGGAGCGCAAGCTGTATGTGATCCGCAAGACCGCCAGCGCGGCCATCCAGAACCTGGGCCTGAAGCACAGCAAGGAATACTACGTGCCCAGCATGAGCAGCCGTACCGTGGTGTACAAGGGTCTGCTGCTGGCCGACCAGGTGGGCGTGTACTACAAGGATCTGGCCGACCAGCGCTGCGTCTCGGCCATCGGCCTGGTGCATCAGCGCTTCTCCACCAACACCTTCCCCGAGTGGCCCCTGGCCCACCCCTACCGCTATGTGGCCCACAACGGTGAAATCAACACCGTGCGCGGCAACTACAACTGGATGGTGGCGCGCGAAGGCGTGATGGCCTCGCCGGTGCTGGCCGATGACCTGAAGAAGCTCTACCCCATCAGCTTTGCCGGCCAGTCCGACACCGCCACCTTCGACAACTGCCTGGAACTGCTGACCATGGCGGGCTACCCCATCAGCCAGGCCGTGATGATGATGATCCCCGAGCCTTGGGAGCAGCACGAGGCCATGGACGAGCGCCGCCGCGCCTTCTATGAGTACCACGCCGCGATGATGGAGCCCTGGGACGGTCCCGCCTCCATCGTGTTCACCGATGGCCGCCAGATCGGCGCCACGCTGGACCGCAACGGCCTGCGCCCCTCGCGCTATGTCGTGACCGAAGACGACCTGGTGATCCTGGCCTCCGAAGCCGGCGTGCTGCCAGTGCCGGACAGCAAGATCGTGCGCAAGTGGCGCCTGCAGCCCGGCAAGATGCTGCTGATCGACCTGGAGCAGGGCCGCATGATCGAGGACGATGAGCTCAAGGCCAACATCGTCAACACCAAGCCCTACAAGCAGTGGATCGAGAACCTGCGCATCAAGCTGGACCAGGTGGAAGTGCCCGCTGACTTCGTGGCCCCCGCGAAGGCTGCCGAGCTGCCCCTGCTGGAGCGCCAGCAGGCCTTTGGCTTCACCCAGGAAGACATCAAGTTCATCCTGGAGCCGATGGCCAAGAACGGTGAGGAAGGCGTGGGCTCCATGGGCAACGACAGCCCGCTGGCTGTGTTGTCGGACAAGAACAAGCCGCTGTACAACTACTTCCGCCAGATGTTCGCGCAGGTGACCAACCCGCCGATCGACCCCATCCGCGAAGCCATCGTGATGTCGCTGGTGTCCTTCGTGGGCCCCAAGCCCAACCTGCTGGACATCAACCAGGTCAACCCGCCCATGCGCCTCGAGCTGCAGCAGCCCATCCTCGACTTCGAGGGCATGGCCAAGCTGCGCGAGATCGAGCAGCACACCCACGGCAAGTTCAAGAGCGCGACCATCGACATCACCTACCCGCTGAGCTGGGGCCGTGAAGGCGTGGAAGCCAAGCTGGCCTCGCTGTGCGCCCAGGCCGTGGACGAGATCAAAGGTGGTGCCAACATCCTGATCGTCAGCGACCGCAACGTCAGCGCCACGCAGGTGGCCATCCCCGCGCTGCTGGCCCTGTCGGCCATCCACCAGCACCTGGTGCGCGAAGGCCTGCGCACCACCACCGGCCTGGTGGTGGAGACCGGCACGGCCCGTGAAATCCACCACTTCGCCGTGCTGGCGGGCTACGGTGCTGAAGCCGTGCACCCCTACCTGGCCATGGAAACCCTGGCCGACATGTACCAGCAGCCCGTGGGCGGCGTGGATGCCAAGAAGGCCATCTACCACTACGTCAAGGCGATCGGCAAGGGCCTGTCCAAGATCATGTCCAAGATGGGCGTGTCCACCTACATGTCCTACTGCGGCGCGCAGCTGTTCGAGGCCGTGGGCCTGAACAGCGCCACCGTGGACAAGTACTTCACCGGCACCGCCAGCCGCGTGGAAGGCATTGGCGTGTTCGAGATCGCCGAGGAAACCATCCGCAACCACGTCAACGCCTTCAGCGACGACCCGGTGCTGGAAACCATGCTGGACGCCGGCGGCGAATACGCCTGGCGTGCTCGTGGCGAAGCCCACATGTGGACGCCTGACGCGATCGCCAAGCTGCAGCACTCGACCCGTTCGAACAACTTCAGCACCTACAAGGAATACGCGCAGCTGATCAACGACCAGAGCAAGCAGCACATGACGCTGCGTGGCCTGTTCGAGTTCAAGAGCGATCCGGCCACCGCCATCTCGGTGGATGAGGTGGAGCCCGCGGCCGAGATCGTCAAGCGTTTCGCCACCGGCGCCATGTCGCTGGGTTCGATCTCCACCGAAGCCCACGCCACGCTGGCCGTGGCCATGAACCGCATCGGCGGCAAGAGCAACACCGGTGAAGGCGGCGAAGACCCCAAGCGCTACCGCAACGAGCTCAAGGGCATCCCGATCCAGCAGGGCGAGTCGCTGGCCTCCATCATCGGCAAGGAGCAGGTTGAGTCCGACATCGTGCTGCGCGACGGTGACAGCCTGCGCTCGCGCATCAAGCAGGTGGCGTCCGGCCGCTTCGGTGTGACCGCCGAGTACCTGGTGTCCTCCGACCAGATCCAGATCAAGATGGCCCAGGGCGCCAAGCCCGGTGAAGGCGGCCAGCTGCCCGGCGGCAAGGTGACCGACTACATCGGCATGCAGCGCTACTCGGTGCCCGGCGTGGGCCTGATTTCGCCCCCGCCCCACCACGACATCTACTCGATCGAGGACCTGGCCCAGCTGATCCACGATCTGAAGAACGTGGCCCCGCACGCCGACATCTCGGTGAAGCTGGTGTCCGAAGTCGGCGTGGGCACGATTGCGGCCGGCGTGGCCAAGTGCAAGAGCGACCACGTGGTGATCGCCGGCCATGACGGCGGCACCGGCGCTTCGCCCCTGTCGTCCATCAAGCATGCCGGCGGTCCCTGGGAAATCGGCCTGGCCGAAACCCAGCAGACCCTGGTGCTGAATCGCCTGCGTGGCCGTATCCGCGTGCAGGCCGACGGCCAGATGAAGACCGGCCGCGACGTGGTCATCGGCGCGCTGCTGGGCGCGGACGAATTCGGCTTCGCCACCGCACCGCTGGTGGTCGAGGGCTGCATCATGATGCGCAAGTGCCACCTGAACACCTGCCCCGTGGGCGTGGCCACGCAGGACCCCGTGCTGCGCAAGAAGTTCACCGGCAAGCCCGAGCATGTCGTGAACTACTTCTTCTTTATCGCCGAGGAAGTGCGCCAGATCATGGCCCAGCTGGGCATCCGCAAGTTCGACGAGCTGATCGGCCGCACCGACCTGCTGGACACCCGCAAGGGCGTGGAGCACTGGAAGGCCCAGGGCCTGGACTTCAGCCGCCTCTTCGCCCAGCCGGTCGTACCGGCCGATGTGGCCCGCTACCACGTCGACAAGCAGGACCACCTGCTGGACAAGGCGCTGGACGTGAAGCTGATCGAGCGCTGCCAGCCCGCCATCCAGCATGGCGAGAAGGTGCGCATCATGGAAGTGGCCAAGAACGTGAACCGCTCCGTCGGCGCCATGCTCTCGGGCGCGGTCACCAAGGTGCACCCCGAAGGCCTGCCGGATGACACCATCCGCATCCACTTCGAAGGCACGGGCGGCCAGTCGTTCGGCGCCTTCCTGTGCAAGGGCATCACGCTGAACATCACCGGCGAGGCCAACGACTACACCGGCAAGGGCCTGTCCGGCGGCCGCGTGATCGTGCGCCCCAGCCATGAGTTCCGCGGCGTGTCCACGGCCAACACTATCGTCGGCAACACCGTGATGTTTGGTGCCACCCGGGGCGAGGCCTTCTTCAGCGGCGTGGCTGGCGAGCGCTTTGCGGTGCGCCTGTCGGGCGCCACGGCGGTGGTCGAAGGCGTGGGCGACCACGGCTGCGAATATATGACCGGCGGCACCGTGGTGGTGCTGGGCAAGACCGGCCGCAACTTTGCGGCCGGCATGAGCGGCGGCGTGGCCTATGTGTACGACGAAGACGGCAAGTTTGCCGAGCGTTGCAACACCGCCAGCGTGAAGCTGGAGAAGGTGCTGCCCCACGAAGAGTTCCTGTCCACCGTGCCGCGCGGCATCTGGCACCACGACCAGAGCGACGACCAGCAGCTGCGTGCGCTGGTGGAAGCGCACAGCCGCTGGACCGGTTCGCAGCGTGCCCGTGACCTGCTGGACAACTGGGGCGCCGCGCGTGCCAAGTTCGTGAAGGTGTTCCCGACCGAGTACCAGCGTGCACTCGGCGAGATCTATGAACGCAAACAAAAGGAAAAGCAAGCAGCGCAAGCGCCAGCAGCTCCTCAAAAAGAAGCAGTAGCCGCGAAGTAATCACAGCCTGAAACGGTGGCGCGGCCCCGCCCGCCCCGGCACTGCTCAGCGAACACAGATTGAAGGAATAGACATCATGGGAAAGACCACCGGTTTTCTGGAATACGAACGCATCGAAGAAGGCTACCTGCCCGTGGCCGAGCGCGTGAAGAACTACAAAGAGTTCGTCATCGCCTTGACCCCTGAACAGGCCAAGATCCAGGGCGCGCGCTGCATGGACTGCGGCACGCCGTTCTGCAACAACGGCTGCCCGATCAACAACATCATCCCGGACTTCAACGACCTGGTGTACCGCGGTGACTGGGAAAACGCGATCAAGGTGCTGCACAGCACCAACAACTTCCCCGAGTTCACCGGCCGCATCTGCCCCGCGCCCTGCGAGGCCGCATGCGTGGTGAACATCAACAACGCGCCCATCGGCATCAAGTCCATCGAGCACGCCATCATCGACCGCGCCTGGGAAGAAGGCTGGGTCAAGCCCCAGCTGCCCAAGGCCCATAGCGGCAAGAAGGTGGCCGTGGTCGGCGCCGGCCCTGCGGGTCTGGCGGCGGCGCAGCAACTGGTGCGCGCCGGCCACGACGTGACCCTGTTCGAGAAGAACGACCAGGTCGGCGGCCTGCTGCGCTACGGCATCCCCGACTTCAAGCTGGACAAGGCCAACATCGACCGCCGCGTCGAGCAACTGGTGGCCGAGGGCCTGAAGATCCGCACCGGCGTGCTGGTGGCGGGCAAGGACGGACTGGGCGAAGGCAGCAAGGTCACCAACTGGTCCAAGGAAACCATCGCCCCCGAGGCGCTGATGGCCGAGTTCGACGCCGTGCTGCTGACCGGCGGTGCCGAGCAGTCGCGCGACCTGCCCGTGCCCGGCCGGGACCTCAAGGGCGTGCACTTCGCCATGGAGTTCCTGCCCCAGCAAAACAAGGTGACGCGCGACGGCAAGCTGAAGAACCAGATCCGCGCCGACGGCAAGCACGTGGTGGTCATCGGCGGTGGTGACACCGGCTCTGACTGCGTGGGCACCTCCAACCGCCATGGCGCACTCAGCGTGACCCAGCTGGAGCTGATGCCCATGCCGCCCGAGCAGGAGAACAAGCCCCTGGTCTGGCCCTACTGGCCGCTGAAGCTGCGCACCAGCTCCAGCCACCAGGAAGGTTGTGAGCGCGAGTTCGCCATCGGCACCAAGGAGTTCATCGGCGAAAAGGGCCAACTGACCGCCGTGAAGACCGTGCGCCTGGAGTGGAAGGACGGCAAGATGACGGAAGTGCCCGGCTCCGAGCAGATCCTCAAGGCCGACCTGGTGTTCTTGGCCATGGGCTTTGTCTCGCCCGTGCAGACCGTGCTGGATGCCTTTGGCGTGGACAAGGATGCGCGCGGCAACGTCAAGGCCTCGACCGATCTGCTGGGCGGCTACGCCACGAGCGTGCCCAAGCTGTTTGCGGCCGGTGACATCCGCCGAGGCCAGTCCCTGGTGGTCTGGGCCATCCGCGAAGGCCGCCAGGCTGCCCGCGCGGTGGACGAGTTCCTGATGGGGGCCAGCACGCTGCCCCGCTGACCGTCGGGCCGGGGCGCTGCATGGGCGCGGTGCGGCCCCCGCACCGTCCACCCTGGATGCCCACCGGAGATGCACATTCAGGCGCCTACGGGCGCCTTTTTGCATGCTGCAAAAAAGAGAGTTGAACGCGCAGGCCTTGCAAGAGATTGAAAGGCTTTTTGCTTTGAAACACCCTGTAGGCGAGCGCAGGCAGCTAGGAATCAGAGAGCGGGTGTCAGCGCAGCAGCACCAGGCGCGGCACCATGTCGGTGCCGCAGCAGACCACGGCGTTCTGGTTCCACTGCGTGCCCCAGGCGCGGGCCGTGCTCTCGCCCATGCCCCAGACCAGCACGCTGTCCTCGCCGGGCCAGTGGCCCTGCGGGTCGTGGCCATGGCCGTCCAGCCAGGACCAGCCGGCGCGCTGCAGCGCCTGGCGCAGCTGGGCCATGCGGCGTGCGTTCAGGTGGTCGGGCAGCAATTCGCCCAACGGGTTGCAGGCGGTCAGGTAGGCGGCACAGTGCACGGCATGGCGCTGGTAGTGCGGTGCCAGGGCAGGCTGGGCCTGGTCCAGTTGCAACTGCCAGTCGCAGTCGTTGAGCCCGTAGCGGGTGGCGTGGTAGGCCTGCAGCAGAGGCTCGGGGAGGGCGGTGTCAGCCATGGCAAGTCCGTCGAAATGCACGCAGGCATGTGGTTTGCATGCGAGTTAATGCCCAGGCAGGTGGCAACCCAGGCTTGTCTGCGCGACAATAGCGGATTCGGCCACCGAGGCATACAGGACATGGGGTTTCCCCGGGTCTGTGGGCTGGGGCCTTCCACCGGTTGTTCCAACTCAACTTTGAAGCCATGAAAAAACGCACCCTTCTCGCATCGTTGGCCCTGACAGCTGTTCTGGCGGCCTGCGGCAAGTCCGAACCCGCCGCCACCGCCCAGGCGCCTGCTGCGCCCGCACCTGCGGCTGTGACCAAGATCGTTGTGGGTCTGGACGACAACTTCCCGCCCATGGGTTTCCGTGACGAGAAGAACGAGCTGGTGGGTTTTGACATCGACATGGCCAAGGAAGCCACCAAGCGCCTGGGCATGGAAGTGGAATTCAAGCCCATCGACTGGAGCGCCAAGGAAGCCGAGCTGAACGGCAAGCGCATCGACGTGCTGTGGAACGGCCTGACCATCCTGGAGTCGCGCAAGCAGCACATTGCCTTCACCGACCCCTACATGGCCAACCGCCAGATCATCATCGTGAAGGCCGGCTCCGACATCAAGGACAAGGCCGGTCTGGCTGGCAAGGTGATCGGCGTGCAGGAATCGTCGTCCGCCGTGGATGCGATGAAGAAGGAAGAAGAAGTCTTCAAGACCTTCAAGGAATTCAAGCAGTTCGGTGACAACATCACTGCGCTGATGGACCTGGAAGCCGGTCGCCTGGACGCCGTGGTGGTGGACGAGGTGGTGGGGCGCTTCCATGTCGCCAAGAAGGCCGACACCTACACCGTGCTGGAAGACAACTTCGGCACCGAAGACTACGGCGTGGGCTTCCGCAAGGAAGACACCGAGCTGCTGGGCAAGGTCAACCAGGCCTTGAAGGACATGAAGGCCGATGGCGCCGCCGCCGAAATTTCCAAGAAGTGGTTCGGTGAAAACATTGTCAAGTAAGCTTCGCGCTTGACGCACACACCGGCGTGGCCCGCCTTGGCCACGCCGGTGTTTTTTGTAGGCATGGCTTGTGCAGCTGTGCAGCGGGGTGCCCGAGGGCACCGGCGGCTCCCGTCAAGCGGTCGCACTGAAGGCCTTTTCCATGGATTACGTCATTTCCCTTCTGGGGCCACTGTCGCAAGGCGCGCTGGTGACCCTCAAGCTTTTCGCGATCACGCTGGTGCTCTCCATCCCCCTGGGGCTGGTGCTGGCGCTGGTGCGCCTGTCCCGCTTTGCCGGCCTGCGGGCGCTGGTGGGCGGCTACATCTGGCTGATGCGCGGCACGCCGCTGATGCTGCAGATGCTGTTCATCTACTTCGCGCTGCCTTTTGTGCCGGTGATCGGCATCCGGTTCGACGACTACCCGGCCGCCATCGTCGCCTTCACTCTGAATTACGCGGCCTACTTCGCCGAGATCTTCCGCGCCGGCATCCAGTCCATCGACCGTGGCCAGTACGAAGGCGCCAAGGTGCTGGGCCTGAGCTACGCCCAGACCATGCGCCGCATTGTCATTCCCCAGGTGTGGCCGCGCATCCTGCCGCCACTGTCTAACGAGACCATCACCCTGGTCAAGGACACCTCGCTGATCTACGTGCTGGCCCTGAACGACCTGCTGCGCGCCGCGCGCGGCATTGTCCAGCGCGACTTCACGACCACGCCGTTCATCGTGGCCGCTGCCTTCTACCTTGTGATGACCCTGATCCTGACCTGGGGCTTCCAGTACCTCGAGAAACGCTATGCCAAGTACGACGCCTGATGTGATGATCTCCGCCCAGGGCATCCACAAGGCCTTCGGCGGCGTCGAGGTGCTGCGCGGGGTGTCGCTGGACCTGCTGCGCGGCGAGGTGGTGGCCGTGATCGGCCCCTCGGGCTCGGGCAAGAGCACCTTCCTGCGCTGCCTGAACCACCTGGAGACCATCGACCGCGGCACTATCGTGGTCGAGGGCGAGACCCTGGCGCGCAACGACGACGCCGGCAAGGCCCACTACGCGCCCGAGGCGCAGATCCGCCAGATTGGCCGCAAGATGGGCATGGTGTTCCAGTCCTTCAACCTGTTCCCCCACCTCTCGGTGCTGGAGAACATCATCGAAGCGCCGATGCTGGTCAAGAAGCTCAAGCGCGAGCAGATCGTGCCCAAGGCCGAGGCTTTGCTCAAGAAGGTGGGCCTGCTGGAAAAGCGCGATGCCTATCCCAACCGCCTGTCGGGCGGCCAGAAGCAGCGCGTGGCGATTGCCCGTGCCCTGGCCATGGACCCGGACATCATGCTGTTCGACGAGCCGACCTCGGCCCTGGACCCCGAACTGACCGGCGAGGTGCTGCGCACCATGCGCGAACTGGCCAACGAGCACATGACCATGCTGGTGGTGACCCATGAAATGGGCTTTGCCCGCGAGGTGGCCAACCGCGTGATCTTCATGGATGGCGGCGCTATTGTGGAGCAGGCCCCCGCCGAGGCCTTCTTCGCCAACCCCCAGCACGAGCGCACCCAGGCGTTTCTGCAGAACATGTTGTAAAAAAGCTGCGGTCCGGGTGATCGCAACTTTGACTTAAAAAGGCCTGCAGCGCTTATCTAGCTTGCGTACATAGCTATGAATTTTGTGGATGACGGGGCGTCATCATGGTCTTGACATACATTCGTGTATGTTTGTTCGAGGTGGCAGCGGGCGGTGCTTGCCGCTTGTCTGCACAATAGCGTTTCTTCCAATTCCTCCGTGTTTTCCATCGCATGAGTAGTCCCGCCCCCCTTGTGGAGTTGCGCAATGTCACCTTTGGCTATGGTGATCGCACCATCCTGCGCGACCTGTCGTTGCAGGTGCCGCGCGGCAAGATCACGGCCTTGATGGGGGCCTCCGGCGGTGGCAAGACCACGGTGCTGCGCCTGATCGGCGGGCAGCAGCGCGCCCAGCAGGGCCAGGTGCTGGTGGCCGGCCAGGATGTGGGGCAGATGAATGCCCAGCAGCTGTACGCCATGCGACGCCGCATGGGCATGCTGTTCCAGTTCGGCGCCCTGTTCACCGACATGAGCGTGCTCGACAACGTCGCCTTCCCGCTGCGCGAGCACACCGACCTGCCCGAGGACATGGTGCGCGACATCGTGCTGATGAAGCTGCACGCCGTCGGGCTGCGCGGCGCGCGCGACCTGATGCCCAGCCAGGTGTCGGGCGGCATGGCGCGGCGCGTGGCCCTGGCGCGCGCGATTGCCCTGGACCCGGACCTGGTCATGTACGACGAACCGTTTGCGGGCCTGGACCCGATCTCGCTGGGCACGGCCGCGCGCCTGATCCGCACGCTCAATGACACCCTGGGGCTGACCAGCATCCTGGTGTCGCACGACCTGGAGGAAACCTTCCACGTCGCCGACCATGTGGTGATCCTCGGCGCGGGCGGCGTGGCTGCCCAGGGCACGCCCGACGAAGTGCGCCAGAGCACGGACCCGCTGGTGCAGCAATTCATCCATGCCCGGCCGCAGGGACCGGTGCCGTTCCACTATCCGGCGCCCAGCCTGGAGCAGGATTTTGGAGGCCAGGCATGAACACCCTCCACGCACTGGGCCTGTGGACCCGCCGCCAGCTGGCGGCGCTGGGCCAGGCCGCCGGCCTGTTCCTGCGCCTGCTGGGCATGCTGCCGGCCACGCTGGCGCGCTTTCGCCTGCTCGGCGACCAGATCCATTTCCTGGGCAATTATTCGCTGGCCATCATCGCGGTATCGGGCCTGTTCGTCGGCTTTGTGCTGGGCTTGCAGGGCTATTACACGCTGCAGCGCTATGGCTCGGCCGAGGCGCTGGGCCTGCTCGTGGCCCTGTCCCTGCTGCGCGAGCTGGGGCCGGTGGTCACGGCGCTGCTGTTCGCCGGCCGTGCGGGCACGGCCCTGACGGCGGAAATTGGCCTGATGAAGGCCGGCGAGCAGCTCTCGGCCATGGAAATGATGGCGGTCGATCCCGTGCGCCGCATCCTGGCGCCGCGTTTCTGGGCCGGTTTCCTCGCCATGCCTTTGCTGGCGGCCGTGTTCAGCGCCGTGGGCATCCTTGGTGGCTGGGTGGTCGGCGTGGTGCTGATCGGCCTGGACGGTGGCGCCTTCTGGGGGCAGATGCAGTCCGGCGTGGACTGGTGGTACGACCTGGGCAACGGCGTGATCAAGAGCGTCGTGTTCGGTGTGGCCGTCACCTTCGTGGCGCTGTACCAGGGCTACACCGCCAAGCCCACCCCCGAGGGGGTCTCGCGTGCCACCACCCGCACGGTGGTGGTCGCATCACTGGCAGTGTTGGCATTGGACTTCCTGCTCACCGCATCCATGTTTAGCATTTGAGGCAGCAGCCTCGAACGATGGGTTTCAACAAGGAAACATTTTTTATGCAGGCTTCTAAAAACGACGTATGGGTCGGCCTTTTTGTCTTGCTGGGCGCGGCAGCCCTGGTCTTCCTGGCTCTGCAGTCGGCCAACCTGCTGAGCCTCAGCTTCGAGCCCACCTACAAGGTGACGGCGCGTTTCGACAACATCGGCGGGCTCAAGCCCAAAGCGGCGGTCAAGAGCGCCGGGGTGGTCGTGGGCCGTGTCGAGGCGATCTCCTTCGATGACAAGACCTTCCAGGCCACGGTGCACATGGACCTGGAAAAGCGCTATGCCTTCCCCAAGGACAGTTCCTTGAAGATCCTGACCAGCGGCCTGCTGGGGGACCAGTACATCGGGATCGAGGCCGGCGCCGACGAGGCCAACCTGGCCGAGGGTGACCGCATCACCGCGACCCAGTCGGCGGTGGTGCTGGAGAACCTGATTGGCCAGTTCCTGTACAGCAAGGCGGAAGAGGGCGGCTCTGCCGCGGCGCCCGCTCCTTGATGTCCACGTTTTCCGCACAAGGTGACACGATGAAAAGCAATTCCAACCCATCCACCGCGCTGTGGCGCCGCACCGGCCTGAGCGCGGCCCTGACCGCGGGCCTGCTGCTGGCCGGCTGTGCCAGCACCCAGGCCACGCACCCCCAGGACCCGTATGAGGGCTACAACCGGGCCATGACCTCGTTCAACGACTCGGTCGACAAGGCCGTGCTCGAGCCCGCTGCCACCGCCTACGAGACGGTCACGCCCCAGCCGGTGCGCACCGGCGTGACCAACTTCTTCGGCAACCTGGGTGACCTGTGGTCCATGGTCAACCATGCGCTGCAAGGCAATGGCGAGAAGGCCTACAACCACATGGTGCGTTTCACCACCAACACCGTGCTGGGGATCGGCGGTCTGCTGGACATCGCCACCGAGATGCAGGTCGAGCGTGACAAGCAGGACTTCGGCCTGACCCTGGCCAGCTGGGGCGTCAAGCCCGGCCCCTACCTGGTGCTGCCCTTCCTGGGTCCCTCGACCGTGCGCGACACCGTGGCCATGCCTGCCGACTGGTGGGGACACCCGGTGGACCGCATGCACCCGGTGTCGCACCGCAACAGCCTGCTGGGTCTGCGCCTGGTGGACGCCCGCGCCAACCTGCTGGGTGCCACCGACACGCTGGATGCCGCGGCCCTGGATCGCTACACCCTGATGCGGGATTTCTATTTAAAACAGCGGGATCCCGCCAGCCGCCAGCACAATGACGATAACGCTGGTCGCGTAGAGAGCTACGACGACTGAGTGCAAGAAACCAGGGCCGTGGGCCCTGGTGCGAAAGGATGATTGGATGATGCAACGCCGTACCTTGGCTGCCCTGCTGGCGGCCACCACCGCCCTCTGGATGGCCACTCCCAGCTGGGCACAAGCCCCTGCGGAAGCGCCGGACGCGCTGGTCAAGCGCCTGTCGGCCGACCTTCTGGAGACCATCAAGGCCGATCCAGAGCTGCGCAAGGGCAACATCGCGCGCATTTCCCAGGTGGTGGATACCACCGTGATGCCGCACGTGAATTTCCGCCGCATGACCTCGGCCGCCGTGGGCCCACAGTGGCGCCAGGCCACGCCCGCGCAGCGCGACCGCCTGCAGCAGGAGTTCAAGCTGATGCTGATCCGCACCTATGCTGGCGCCCTCAAGCAGGTCAGCGACCAGCGCGTCGAGGTCAAGCCCCTGCGCGCCGCGCCCGGCGACAAGGACGTGCTGGTGCGCACCGAGGTGCATGGCAAGGGTGAGCCCGTGCAACTGGACTTCCGCTTGGAGAACACCGACGGCAAGGCCTGGAAGATCTACAACCTGAACGTGCTGGGCGTGTGGATGGTGGAAACCTACCGCACCCAGTTCGCGCAGGAGCTCAACAAGGGCGGCATCGACGGCCTGATCACGGCCCTGTCCAGCCGCACCATGGCCGCCGACGCGCAGGCCAGCAAATAAATCCGCCATGTCCTCTACGATTGCCCTTCCTTCCGTGCTGAATGCCGATGTGGCCGTGCAGGCCCAGGCGCAGCTGCGCCAGCAAATCCAGGCGCTGCCCCAGGGCACGCCGGTGGTGCTGGACGCGGCGGCGGTGCAGTCGTTCGACTCGGCGGGGTTGGCCCTGCTGCTGGCCTGCCGCCGTGTGGCGCTGGCCCGTGGCAGCCGTCTGCAGGTCCAGGGCTGGCCGGCCAGCTTGCGGGCGCTGGCGCAGGTCTATGGCGTCATGCCCCTGCTGGACCCCGACAGCGCAGAGGCCGCGGCCGCCTGAAGGCCTCTGCCGGCCGCAGTGGTCGGATCCCCATGCAGGCTTAGAATGTCAGGCTCTCATGCCAGCCATCTCCATCCAATCCATCTCTAAGACCTACGCCACCTCCCGGGGTGATTTCCACGCGCTGCGTGATGTCAGCCTGGACATTGCCGAGGGCGAGTT
Organism: Comamonas aquatica; assembly: GCF_018064205.1. Lineage (NCBI taxonomy): Bacteria > Pseudomonadati > Pseudomonadota > Betaproteobacteria > Burkholderiales > Comamonadaceae > Comamonas > Comamonas aquatica. The sequence goes on from NZ_CP072916.1 coordinate 127,663, forward strand.
CTTTGGCTTGTTGGGCCCGAATGGCGCAGGCAAGACCACGCTCATCAGCATCCTGGCGGGGCTGACCAAGCCCAGCGCCGGGCGCATCACCGTCATGGGGCACGATGTGCAGGACGACTTCGCCGCTGCACGCAAGCAGCTGGGCGTGGTGCCGCAGGAACTGGTGTTCGACCCCTTCTTCAATGTGCGTGAGACGCTGCGCCTGCAGTCGGGCTACTTCGGCGTCAAGCACAACGACGCCTGGATCGACGAGCTGCTGGAGAACCTGGGGCTGGCCGACAAGGCCACGGCCAACATGCGCCAGCTGTCCGGCGGCATGAAGCGCCGCGTGCTGGTGGCCCAGGCCCTGGTGCACAAGCCGCCGATCATCGTGCTGGACGAGCCCACGGCTGGCGTGGACGTGGAGCTGCGCCAGACGCTGTGGCACTTCATCGCCCAGCTCAACAAGCAGGGCCACACGGTGCTGCTGACCACGCACTACCTGGAAGAGGCCGAGGCCCTGTGCAACCGCATCGCCATGCTCAAGCAAGGCCAGGTGGTGGCGCTGGATGCCACGTCCAACCTGCTCAAGACCGCCTCGGCGAACGTGCTGCAGTTCAAGACCGACGATGCCCTGCCGGCCGAGCTGGCCCCCGTGGCCCGCGTCACCGGGCGCGTGGTGCAACTGCCGGCCCAGGGGCCGCATGACATCGAGCGCTTCCTGGCGACGCTGCGCCAGGCGCAGGTGGTCATGGAAGACATGGAAATCCGCCGTGCCGACCTGGAGGACGTGTTCCTGCAGGTCATGAAGGGAGCCGCGTGATGCAGGGCTGGACCTCGCTGTTCTACAAGGAAATCCTGCGGTTCTGGAAGGTGAGCTTCCAGACCGTGGCCGCCCCCGTGCTCACGGCCGTGCTGTACCTGCTGATCTTCGGCCATGTGCTGGAAGACCATGTGCAGGTCTTCGACGGCGTGGGCTACACCGCCTTCCTGGTGCCCGGTCTGGTGATGATGAGCGTGCTGCAGAACGCCTTTGCCAACAGCTCCTCCAGCCTGGTGCAGAGCAAGATCATGGGCAGCGTGGTGTTCATCCTGCTGACACCGCTGTCGCACTGGGCCTGGTTCATGGCCTTTGTGGGCGCCTCCATTGTGCGTGGCCTGGTCGTGGGCCTGGGCGTGTACCTGGTCACCCTGTGGTTCACCCCGCCGGTGGCAGCGGCGCCGCTGTGGATCTTTGTGTTCGCCTTCCTGGGTGCGGCGCTGCTGGGCACGCTGGGCCTGATCGCCGGGCTGTGGGCCGACAAGTTCGACCAGATGGCGGCGTTCCAGAACTTCCTGATCATGCCCATGACCTTCCTGTCCGGGGTGTTCTATTCCATCCAGTCGCTGCCACCGTTTTGGCAGCAGGTCAGCCACCTGAACCCGTTCTTCTACATGATCGACGGATTCCGCTACGGCTTCTTCGGCCAGAGCGACGTGTCGCCCTGGGTGAGCCTGTCCATCGTCGGCGTGGCCTGGTTGGTGGTCAGCGCCCTGGCCGTGCACCTGCTGCGCATTGGCTACAAAATCCGCCATTGAGCCCACTTCGGCGTGCAGCCTGGTGCTGCACGCCACCGTATTTGGCGGCAGCGCAGGCGCTGCGGCCCAGAGAAATGTATGACCGCTGACCAACTTCAATCCATCATCCGCGCCGGCCTGGCCTGCGAGCACCTGACTGTGGAAGGGGATGGCCGCCACTGGTATGCCACCATCGTGTCCGCCGAGTTTGAGGGCAAGCGCCTGCTGGCGCGCCAGCGCCTGGTGTATGCCACGCTGGGCGACCGCATCAAGACCGACGAGGTGCATGCGCTGTCCATGAAGACCTACACCCCGGCAGAATGGGCGAATGCCCCGTCTGAGTGATCATCATTTCATAGCTGTTGGCGCTTGCCCCACAAGGGCTGGAGCCTGATTTCTTCAAATACTCTGATTCAAGGCTCCCACGCCATGGACAAACTCCTCATCCGCGGTGGCCGTGCCTTGCACGGTGAAGTGCACATCTCCGGCGCCAAGAACGCCGCCCTGCCAGAACTGTGCGCCGCCCTGCTGACCGCCCAGCCCGTCACCCTGCACAACGTGCCACGTCTGCAGGACGTGAACACCATGCTCAAGCTGATCCGCAACATGGGCGTGACGGCCGAGCGCGACGAGCACGGCACCGTGCAGCTGAATGCCGGTGCGCTGAACAACCCCGAAGCCCCGTACGAGCTGGTCAAGACCATGCGCGCCTCGGTGCTGGCCCTGGGCCCGCTGCTGGCGCGCTTTGGCCGTGCCAAGGTGTCGCTGCCCGGCGGCTGCGCCATCGGCTCGCGCCCCGTGGACCAGCACATCAAGGGTCTGCAGGCCATGGGCGCGATCATTACCGTGGAAAACGGTTACATGCACGCCAGCCTGCCCGCGGGCTGGACCCGCCTGAAGGGCGCGCACATCACCACCGACATGGTGACCGTGACCGGCACGGAAAACTTCCTGATGGCCGCGGCGCTGGCCGAAGGCGAGACGGTGCTGGAAAACGCCGCCATGGAGCCCGAGATCACCGATCTGGCCGAGATGCTGATCAAGATGGGCGCGCAGATCAGCGGCCACGGCACCAGCCGCATCGTGATCCGCGGCGTGGACGCGCTGCACGGCTGTGAACACGCCGTGGTGGCCGACCGCATCGAGGCCGGCACCTTCCTGTGCGCTGTGGCGGCCACGGGCGGCGAGGCATTCCTGCGCCACGGCCGTGCCGACCACCTGGGCGCCGTCATCGACAAGCTGGTGGACGCTGGTGCGCAGGTGCAGGCCGAGGACGGTGGCATCCGCATCCGCAGCCAGGGCCGCCTGAAGGCGCAGAGCTTCCGCACCACGGAATACCCGGGTTTCCCGACCGACATGCAGGCGCAGTTCATGGCGCTGAACCTGGTGGCCGAGGGCACCAGCACGGTCACCGAGACGATTTTTGAAAACCGCTTCATGCACGTCAACGAGATGCTGCGCCTGGGTGCGCACATCACCACCGACGGCCGCCTGGCGACCGTGGTCGGCGGCGTGCCCCTGAGCGGTGCCACTGTGATGGCCACGGACCTGCGCGCCTCGGCCAGCCTGGTGATCGCCGGCCTGGTGGCCAAGGGCGAGACCCTGGTGGACCGCATCTACCACCTGGACCGTGGCTACGACTGCATGGAAGCCAAGCTGCGCGGCCTGGGCGCCGATATTGAAAGAGTGTCGCAATGAGCATCACCATCGCCCTGTCCAAGGGCCGCATCTTCGAAGAAACCGTGCCCCTGCTGGCCGCGGCCGGCATCGTGGTCACGGAAGACGTGGACAAGTCGCGCAAGCTGATTTTCGACACCACCAACCCCGAGGTGCGGGTGGTGCTGGTGCGCGCCTCCGACGTGCCGGTGTACGTGCAGTACGGCGGTGCGGACCTGGGCGTGTCGGGCCTGGACTCGCTGATCGAGCACGGCGGCCAGGGCCTGTACCAGCCGCTGGACCTGCAGATCGCCAAGTGCCGCGTCAGCGTGGCCGTGCGCAAGGGCTTTGACTACCAGCATGCCGTCAAGCAGGGCGCACGCCTGAAGGTGGCCACCAAGTACTCCACGATCGCACGCGACTTCTTCGCCGAAAAAGGCGTGCACGTGGACATGATCAAGCTCTACGGCTCCATGGAGCTGGCGCCGCTGACCGGCATGGCCGATGCCATCGTCGACCTGGTGTCCACCGGCAACACGCTCAAGGCCAACGACCTGGTCGAGGTCGAACCCATCATGGACATCAGCTCGCGCCTGGTGGTCAACCAGGCCTCGCTCAAGCTCAAGCAGCGGACCCTGCGCCCCATCCTCGATGCGTTCGCGCAGGCGGTTGCCGCCAAGAACCCCTGATTCCCTTTCCCCACTGTCACCGTCCAAGCACTATGGAAATCGCAGCTACTCCCCTCCGTCTGTCCACCGCGGATGCCAATTTCGAGCATGATTTTGCGCAGCGCCTGCATTGGTCGGCCGACACGGATGCTGCGATCGAGCAGCGCGTGGCCGACATCCTGGCCGACGTGCAGCAACGCGGTGACGCCGCCGTGCTGGAATACACCGCGCGCTTCGACGGCCTGCCCGCCGATGGCATGGCCGCGCTGGAGCTGAGCCAGGCGGAACTGAAAGCCGCCTTTGACAGCCTGCCTGCCGTGCAGCGCGAGGCCCTGGAGTCCGCCGCGCGCCGCGTGCGCAGCTACCACGAGGCGCAGAAGAAGGCCAACGGCGAAAGCTGGAGCTACCGCGACGAGGACGGCACCCTGCTGGGCCAGAAGGTCACGCCGCTGGACCGCGTGGGTATCTACGTGCCCGGCGGCAAGGCGGCCTACCCCTCCAGCGTGCTGATGAACGCCATCCCGGCCCATGTGGCCGGTGTGCCTGAGATCATCATGGTCGTGCCCACCCCCAAGGGCGAGAAGAACGCGCTGGTGCTGGCCGCCGCCTATGTGGCCGGCGTCACCCGCGCCTTCACCATCGGGGGGGCCCAGGCCGTGGCGGCCCTGGCCTATGGCACGGCCACCGTGCCCAAGGTGGACAAGATCACCGGCCCCGGCAACGCCTACGTGGCCAGCGCCAAGAAGCGCGTGTTTGGCCTGGTCGGGATCGACATGATTGCCGGCCCCTCGGAAATCCTGGTGCTGGCTGACGGCAGCACGCCGCCCGAGTGGGTGGCCATGGACCTGTTCAGCCAGGCCGAGCACGACGAGCTGGCCCAGTCCATCCTGCTGTGCCCCGATGCCGCCTACATCGACGCGGTGCAGGCCGCCATCGACCGCCTGCTGCCCGAGATGCCCCGCCAGGCCATCATCGCCAAGAGCCTGAGCGACCGTGGCGCACTGATCCTGACGCGCGACATGGACGAGGCCTGCGCCATCTCCAACCGCATCGCGCCCGAGCACCTGGAAGTCTCCAGCAATGACCCGCACCGCTGGGAGCCTGCGCTCAAGCACGCGGGCGCCATCTTCCTGGGGGCCTACACCAGCGAATCGCTGGGCGACTACTGCGCCGGCCCCAACCACGTGCTGCCCACCAGCGGCACGGCGCGCTTCAGCTCGCCCCTGGGGGTCTACGACTTCCAGAAGCGCAGCAGCCTGATCGAGGTCAGCGAACAGGGCGCCCAGGTGCTGGGCCAGATCGCCTCGGTGCTGGCGCATGGCGAGGGCCTGCAGGGCCACGCCCGTGCCGCCGAGATGCGCTTGAAATAAAACGCGCGCCGCCAGGTGTGCACCAGCCGTGGCGCGTCCACGGCTTTTTTTCGTCCGTTCGGTGGTGGCAGGCACGCACGCTGCGCCCGCGTGTCCCATGGCTGCCTGCCGTCGCACGGCATCTTTCAGCAGCCTGGCGGCTGCGCGCCGCCCCCAGCGACCGCCCAGGGACTAGCCTCTGCGGACGCCGCAGTCGCTTATGCCGGCGTACCACTGCCCGGGGGCAGCATCACCCAGCGCACCAGGGCCGGCGCCTGCCCCTGCGCACCCAGGTGCAGCCGGGCGGGGCCCGCAGGGTGTGCGGATTGGCCTCGGAGGCGACTGGACCGCACAGCATCTCGACGCCTTGCACCGCGTGGGCGAGATTGCCCGGCATTTGCTGCGCGGCACGTCCACGGTCTGACGGGGATCTGTTGTCACACGAATTTCGTGCAACACGAATTTCGTGTACGATGGGCGGCATGAAGAACGTCACCATCACCGTGGAAGACAGCGTGCTCGACTGGGCGCGCATCGAGGCAGCACGGCGCGGCACCAGTGTCTCGCGCATGCTGGGTGACTTCATGGCCGAGATGATGCAGCGCGAGGACGCCTACGAGCGCGCCTACCTGGCCTGGCGCACGGACGAGCGCAGCTGGCAGCAGGGCGCCCAGGCGCCTGCAAAATCCGTAGCGCGCAGCGCAAGCAGCCAGCGCGCTGCAGGCCAAAAAGATGCCAAATCTACCGCCCTGGGGGATGCCGCATGAACCCGGTGTTCGTCGATACCTCGGTCCTGATCGCGGCGGAGAACGTGGGCGGCGGCGCGCTGTATGCCGCCACGCTGGACTGGCTGGACCTGCTGTGGCGCCGCCGCAGCGGCCGCACCAGCCACCAGGCCCTGGTGGAGTTCTACGACCAGGTGACCACCGCCCCCCAGCCCATGTCGCAGGGCGATGCGCGTGCGGCCATCCGCCGCTACCAGACCTGGACCCCCTGGAAAACCGACAGCGCCACGCTGGAGACCGCGTGGGCCGTGCAGGCCCGCCACCAGCTCGACTTCGGCGATTGCCTGGCCGTGGCCTGCGCCCAGCACAGTGGCTGCGCGCAGATGCTGAGCCTGCACCTGCCGCATGGCGCGGAATTTGGCGGCGTGACCGTGGTGCACCCGCTGCAGCAGGCCGCACCGGCCGTGGAAGGAGCCTGAGCGCCCCCAGACCATGGCAGCCCGTGCCATGCCGGCCAACGCAGGTTCCCGCAAGAAAGTAAGACGATGACAGTGCCAGAGACCCAGCAACGAGCCATGCAACGCATCCGCGCCGATGTGCGCGCCATGTCGGCCTACCACGTGCAGCCCGCCCAGGGTCTGCTGAAGATGGACACCATGGAGAACCCCTTCCGCCTGCCGGCCGCGCTGCAGCAGGCGCTGGGCGCGCGCCTGGGCGCACTCGAGATCAACCGCTACCCCGGCGAGCGCCTGGACGTCCTCAAGCAGATGCTGGCCGACTACGCCGGTGCGCCCGCCGGCAGCGCCGTGCTGCTGGGCAATGGCTCGGACGAAATCATCACCCTGCTGGCGCTGGCCACGGCCCAGCCCACCGCGGGCGGCCGCGCCACCATGCTGGCGCCCATGCCCGGCTTCGTGATGTACCCGCTGAGCGCCCAGTTGCAGGGCCTGGACTTCGTGGGCGTGAACCTGACGCCGGATTTCGAGCTGGACCTGCCCGCGATGCAGGCGGCGATTGCGCAGCACCGCCCCGCCATCACCTACATCGCCTACCCCAACAACCCCACGGCCACGCTGTGGCCCGAAGACCAGGTGCAGGCCGTGATCGACGCCGTCGGCGCCATCGGCGGCCTGGTGGTCATGGACGAGGCCTACCAGCCCTTTGCCAGCCGCAGCTGGATCCGCAACATGCAGGCCGACCCGGCGCGCAACGCCCACGTGCTGCTGATGCGCACGCTGTCCAAGTTCGGCCTGGCCGGTGCGCGCCTTGGCTACCTGATCGGCCCCGCAGCCCTGGTCAACGAGCTGGACAAGGTGCGCCCGCCCTACAACATCAGCGTGCTGAACTGCGAAACCGCCATCTTTGCACTGGAACACGCCGCGCTGTACGCTGAGCAGGCCGCCGCCATCCGCGCCGAGCGCCAGCCGCTGATCGATGCCCTGACCGCGCTGGACGGCGTGGACAAGGTCTGGCCGTCCGAAGCCAACATGGTGCTGCTGCGCGTGCGCGATGCCGCCGCCGCGCAGGCCGCCATGAAGGCCCGGGGCGTGTTGGTGAAGAATGTCTCGGCCATGCACCCGCTGCTGGCCAACTGCCTGCGTCTGACCGTGGGCACCCGTGAAGAAAATGCCCAGATGCTGGCAGCCCTGAAGGAATCGTTATGAGCAACGCACTCGTGCCCTCCACCGCCCCCGCCACCGCCGAGGGCCACCATCCCCGCGTCGCCGAAGTGCAGCGCAACACCGCCGAAACCCGCGTGCAGGTGCGCGTGGACCTCGACGGCAGCGGCAAGGCGCGGCTGAACTCCGGCATCGGCTTTCTGGACCACATGCTGGACCAGATCGCGCGCCACGGCCTGATCGACCTGGACATCGAGTGCGCGGGCGACCTGCACATCGACGGCCACCACACCGTGGAAGACATTGGCATCACCCTGGGCCAGGCGTTTGCCAAGGCCGTGGGTGACAAGAAGGGCATCCGCCGCTACGGCCATGCCTACGTGCCGCTGGACGAGGCCCTGAGCCGCGTGGTGATCGACTTCTCGGGCCGCCCCGGCTTGCACCTGGACTGCAAGTTCACCGCCGGCCGTATCGGCGAGCTGGACACGCAGCTGGTCTACGAGTTCTTCCAGGGCTTCGTGAACCACGCCGGGGTGACGCTGCACATCGACAACCTCAAGGGCTTCAACGCCCACCACCAGTGCGAGACCATCTTCAAGGCCTTCGCCCGGGCCCTGCGCTTTGCGCTGGAGCGCGACGAGCGCATGGCCGGCGTGATCCCCTCGACCAAGGGCAGTCTCTGAACAATGTGAGCGGCTTGCGCTGGTGAAACCTGGGTTTCCAAGCCAAAGCCTGCTGAAAACCAGCAACAACCAGCGCAAAGTGCTATGAGTTCCATGAACAACACCGTGGCCGTGGTCGATTACGAAATGGGCAACCTGCGCTCGGTCTCGCAGGCCGTGCTGCATGCGGCCGCCGGGACCGACGTGCGCGTCATCGTCACCCAGGACCCGGCCGAGGTGCGCGCCGCTGGCCGCATCGTGCTGCCCGGCCAGGGCGCCATGCGCGATTGCATGGCTGCGCTCCAGGCCTCGGGCCTGCAGGCGGCGGTGCTGGAAGCCGCCGCCACCAAGCCGCTGTTCGGCGTGTGCGTGGGCATGCAGATGCTGCTGGACCACAGCGAAGAGGGCGACACCCCGGCGCTGGGCCTGATCCCCGGGGTGGTGCGCCGCTTTGACCTGGCCGGCCGCACCCAGCCCGACGGCAGCCGCTACAAGGTGCCGCAGATGGGCTGGAACCAGGTCGTGCCCACGACCCCCGGCGGCGTGCGCCACGCCATGTGGGACGGCATCCCCGATGGGGCCTACTTCTACTTTGTGCACAGCTTTTATGCGCAACCCGCTGACGCCGCGCATTGCGCCGCTGAGACAGATTACGGGGGGCGGTTTGCATCCGCCATCGCACGCGATAAGATTTTTGCCACGCAGTTCCACCCCGAGAAGAGCGCGGACCACGGCATCCAGCTGTACCGCAACTTCCTGCACTGGAACCCGTAAGCACCGATTTCTTCAACCCTGGCCACTTCACCCTGAGGCCAACTCTTAGGCAAAGCCCTTAGCCCATCATGCTGCTGATTCCCGCCATCGACCTCAAAGACGGCCAATGCGTCCGACTCAAACAAGGTGACATGGACCAATCCACCACGTTCGGTGACCCTGCTGACATGGCCCGCAAGTGGCTGGAAGCCGGCGCCCGCCGTCTGCACCTGGTGGACCTGAACGGTGCCTTTGCCGGACAGCCCAAGAATCTGGCGGCCATCAAGGCGATCCTGAAGGCCGTGGACGGTGAAATCCCCGTGCAGCTGGGTGGCGGCATCCGCGACCTGGACACCATCGAGAAGTACCTTGATGCGGGCCTGGAGTACGTCATCATCGGCACCGCCGCGGTGAAGAACCCCGGCTTCCTGCAGGATGCCTGCAGCGCCTTTGGCGGCCACATCATCGTCGGCCTGGATGCCAAGGACGGCAAGGTCGCCATCGACGGCTGGAGCAAGCTGACCGGCCAGGACGTGATCCCCACGGCCAAGCGCTTCGAGGACTGGGGCGTGGAATCCATCATCTACACCGACATCGGCCGCGACGGCATGCTGTCGGGCATCAACATCGACGCCACCGTCAAGCTGGCGCAGTCGGTGCGCATCCCCGTGATCGCCTCGGGCGGCCTGGCCAGCATCCAGGACATCGACGCCCTGTGCGCCGTCGAGGACGAGGGCATCGAGGGCGTGATCTGCGGCCGTGCCATCTACACCGGCGACCTGGACTTTGCCGCGGGCCAGAAGCGGGCCGACCAGCTCAACGGCGGCGACGAAGAAGACGCCGGATGAACCCGTCCCCCGCCGCGCGCGAAGACTGGCGCGGCCTGCGCTGCACGCGCATCACCCTGCCGAATGGCGACAGCGTGCGGGTGTCTGATTTCGGTGCCCAGGTGCTGTCCTGGAACGCCCGGGGGCAGGAGCGCATGTTCCTGTCCGAGCGCGCCGTGCTGGATGGCACGGCCGCCATCCGGGGCGGTGTGCCCGTGTGCTTTCCCCAGTTCAACCAGCGCGGCCCGCTGCCCAAGCATGGCCTGGCGCGGCGCACCATCTGGGACTGGCTGGAGGCCGAGGCGCAGGGCCATGCCGTCACCACGCGCTGGCAGTGGGCAGCCGCCGCGCCGCTGCACCCCGACTTTCCGCATGCCCTGCAGGCCGAGCTGGCGGTGACGCTGTCGCCCGACGCCCTGCAGATCACGCTGTCGGCCACCAACACCGGCAGCACCGCCTTGGCCTTCACCGGCGCGCTGCACACCTACCTGGCGGTGCAAGGGGCCGACATCGCCGCCCTGCACGGCCTGGACGGCGCGGCCTACTGGGATGCGGCCCACCACTTTGCACCGCAGGTGCAGGCCGGCGCTGTGGCGCTGGGCGCCGAGGTGGACCGTGTCTACGCCCGCCCCGCCCAGCCGCTGGAGTTGCGCGATGCGGCCGGCACGCTGCGCATCCACCAGGATGCGGCCTGGCCCGAGACCGTGGTCTGGAACCCCGGCCCCGCCCTGTGCGCCACCCTGGCGGATCTGCAGGGCGCCGACTGGATGCGCATGCTGTGCGTGGAAGCCGCCGCCATCAACCAGCCCGTGGCCCTGCACCCGGGGCAGCGCTGGCAGGCGACCCAAACTTTGCAGGTGGTCGCCTGAGGGGCGGTCGCCGGTGTTCGCTGTTCAACCGATAGAAAAAGTCTTTTCATGCTCGCCAAACGCATCATTCCTTGCTTGGACGTCACCGGGGGCCGCGTGGTCAAGGGGGTCAACTTTCTGGAACTGCGCGACGCGGGCGACCCGGTGGAGATCGCCGCGCGCTACAACGCCCAGGGTGCGGACGAGCTGACCTTCCTGGACATCACCGCCACCAGCGACGGGCGCGACCTGATCCTGCCCATCATCGAGGCCGTGGCCAGCCAGGTCTTCATCCCGCTGACCGTGGGTGGCGGTGTGCGCAGCGTGGAAGACGTGCGCCGCCTGCTGAACGCGGGGGCGGACAAGACCAGCTTCAACTCCGCCGCCATCGCCAACCCCGACACCATCAACGCCTGCAGCGACAAGTACGGCGCGCAGTGCATCGTGGTTGCCATCGACGCCAAGCGCCGCACGCCCGAGGACGAGCAGCGCATCGGCCCCGGCGGCACGCCCATGGGCCCGGGCTGGGACGTGTACAGCCACGGTGGGCGCAAGAACGTGGGCCTGGACGTGGTGCGCTGGGCCACCGAGATGGCCCAGCGCGGCGCCGGCGAGATCTTGCTGACCAGCATGGACAAGGACGGCACCAAGAGCGGGTTCGATCTGGCGCTGACCCGGGCCGTGAGCGATGCCGTGGGCGTGCCCGTGATCGCCTCGGGCGGCGTGGGCAACCTGGACCACCTGGCCGACGGTGTGCAGCAGGGCGGCGCCGATGCGGTGCTGGCCGCCAGCATCTTCCACTATGGCGAATACACGGTGCAGCAGGCCAAGCAGCGCATGCGCGAGCGTGGCATTCCCGTGCGCCTGTGAGTGGGGCGGCCCTGCCGGAGGCTGGGCGGCAGCGTGCGGCGGCGGCGATGGATGCCGCAGGTGCCGGGTCCGCAACGCTCCACGGTGGCGCGCGGCGGCATCACTGTTGAAATAAATAAGCGGCTGGCGCTGGTTCTATCAGTGTTGGCCATGGATTAATCGTTGAAAGTGGCTGCCTGCCTGCCTGCCTGCGCAGGCAGCTATACAAACAGGAATGACTATGAGCTGGCTCGACCAAGTCAAATGGGACGCCCAGGGCCTGGTGCCCGTGATTGCACAGGAACAGGCCACGGGCGACGTGGTGATGTTCGCTTGGATGAACCGCGAGGCGCTGCAGCAGACGGCCGAGCTGGGCCGCGCCGTGTACTTCAGCCGCTCGCGCAACAAGCTGTGGGCCAAGGGCGAGGAGTCCGGCCACGTGCAGACCGTGCACGAGCTGCGCATCGACTGCGACAACGACGTCATCCTGCTCAAGATCACCCAGCAGGGCCACACGCCCGGCATCGCCTGCCACACTGGCCGCCACTCCTGCTTCTACAGCGTGCTGCGGGACGGCCAGTGGGTGGCCATCGATCCGGTCTTGAAAGATCCTGCCTCCATCTACAAATAACCCCCATGTCTGCACAACATCCTGCATCGGTCGAAGGCGCGCTGGCGCGTCTTGCGGCCGTCATCGAAAGCCGTAAAACTGTGAACGGCGGCGACCCCGACAAAAGCTATGTCGCGCGCCTGCTGCACAAGGGCCCCGACGCCTTTCTGAAGAAGATCGGCGAAGAGGCCACCGAGGTGGTCATGGCCGCCAAGGACGTGGACCATGGCGCCGACAAGGGCAAGCTGCTGTACGAGGTGGCGGATCTGTGGTTCCACTCCATGATTGCCCTGTCGCACTATGGGCTGACGCCCGCCGACGTCGTGGCCGAGCTGGAGCGCCGTGAAGGCACCAGCGGGCTGGAGGAAAAGGCTTTGCGCAAGGCCCAGGCACGGGCAGCGCAGGAAGGACACAGCGAGTGAACGATGACATCGTCGAAGTCCGCGCGGTCGACAAGGCCACGCTCGATGGCCTCAACGCCTGGGGCTGGGTCAGCTACCTGCTGCACCTGATCGTCGCGATTGCGGCGGTGGTGCCCGGGGCGCAGGTCAGCGTGGCGGTGCTGCTGATCGCGCTGGTCATCGATCTGGTCAAGCGCCCGGATGCCAGCGGCACCTGGCACGCCTCGCATTTCGCCTGGCGCATCCGCAGCGTGCTGTGGGCCGGCGTGCTGTACGTACTCACCGCCCCGCTGTGGCTGCTGTTCTTCGTGCCCGGCTGGATCGCCTGGTGCGTGATCTCGCTGTGGTTCCTCTACCGCATCGTGCGCGGCATGGTCGCCATGAACCAGCAAGAGGCCCTGCCGCGCTGAGCGGCCATGGCCCAGACCCCCGCCACCCATGAGCACCACCACCCCACAAGGTCTGAATCTGGCGCTGCAGGGCGGGGGCTCGCACGGGGCCTTCACCTGGGGCGTGCTGGACGCGCTGCTGGAGGACGGCGGCTTTTGCTTTCCCGGCATCAGCGGCACCAGTGCCGGCGCCATGAACGCCGTCGCCGTGGCCCAGGGCTTTGCCACGGCCGCACTGCAACACCCTAAGGACGACGCGGCACGCCATGCGGCCAGCTGCAGCGCCGCGCGCAACGCCTTGCGCAAGCTGTGGGAGGGCGTGGGGGCCATGGGCAGCTTCACCCTGGGGGTGCCGGTGGCCAGCAACCCGCTGATGGGCATGATGTCGCAGTTCCTGTCGCCCTACCAGACCAACCCGCTGGACATCAACCCCTTGCGCCGGCTGCTGGAGCTGACGGTCGACTTCGCCCAGCTGCGCGCCGCCCTGCCGCACCCGGGCATGCCGCGGCTGTTTGTCTGCGCCACCAATGTGCGCACCGGCAAGGGCGAGATCTTCAGTGGCGAGCGCCTCAGTGCCGATGCCGTCATGGCATCGGCCTGCCTGCCGCAGCTGTACCAGGCGGTCGAGATCGACGGGCAGTACTACTGGGACGGCGGCTTTTCGGGCAACCCGGCCCTGTACCCGCTGATCTACCGCACCGACTGCCGCGACATGCTGCTGGTGCAGATCAACCCGATCGAGCACCATGAGCTGCCCGAGACGGCGGGCGACATCATGGAGCGCATGAACGAGGTGATGTTCAACGCCGGCCTGCTCAGCGAGCTGCGCGCCATCGACTTCGTGCGCCGCCTGCTGGCCGAGGGCCGCCTGGATGCCACGCGCTACAAGAGCGTGCTGATGCACCGCATCGACGGCGGTGCGGCCCTGAGCCACTTTGGCGCGGCCAGCAAATCGCGCGTGGACATGGGCTTCCTGCTGAAATTGTTTGCGCTGGGGCGCGCCCAGGGCCAGCAATGGGTGCATGATCACCGCCAGGACGTGGGCGTGCGCGAGACCCTGCAGATTGTGGACAATCCCTGACCGTGCACCCCGCACGCCCTGCACCTTCACCGAGAACCGAGAGTTGAGCCTTTGATGACCGAGCCCGCACTGACTGCGCACGACCCGAACTGCCTTTTCTGCAAAATCACCGCTGGCCAGATCCCCAGCCGCAAGGTGTACGAAGACGACACGCTGTTCGCCTTCCACGACATCCGTCCTGCGGCACCGGTGCATTTCCTGATCGTGCCCAAGCAGCACATCCCCTCGATGGCCCAGGTCCGTCCGAGCGAGGAAGCCCTGCTGGGCAAGATGATGGCCCTGGCGCCCCAGCTGGCGCTGGAGCAGGGCTGCAACCCCTATCCCGAGGGCGGCTTCCGCATCGTGGTCAACACCGGGACCGAAGGCGGCCAGGAAGTGCACCACCTGCACCTGCACGTGATGGGTGGCCCCCGCCCCTGGAAGCACGGCTGATCGATTGCTGACACTGGATGACGGCGCGGCCTGTACCCGGGTGTTCTAAGGCCATCTGCGGCGCCAAGTGGCAGCCGCCCGTCTAAAATGACTTGTATTCGTTAGGAGAAATCTCATGGGAACGTTTTCCGTCTGGCACTGGCTGATCGTGCTGCTGATCGTGGTTTTGGTGTTCGGCACCAAGAAGCTCAAGAACCTGGGCGGTGACCTGGGGAGCGCTGTCAAGGGCTTCAAGGACGGCATGAAGGACGGCACCGCTGGTGACGCCACCGCCGACAAGGCCGCCGTGGCAGACCAGACCAAGGCCGATAAGAACACCATCGACGTCGACGCCAAGCAAAAGAGCTGATGCTTGAACATGGCTGCAAGCACCGACCAGGGGCGTTGGCATGATTGACATCGGGATCTCGAAGTTGGCGCTGATCGGCGCGGTGGCCCTGGTGGTCATCGGGCCCGAGAAGCTGCCGCGCGTGGCCCGCACGGTGGGCACCTTGCTGGGCAAGGCGCAGCGCTATGTGTCCGATGTCAAGGCCGAAGTCAACCGCTCCATGGAGCTCGACGAGCTCAAGAAGATGAAGGAGTCGGTGGAGACGGCGGCGCGCGATGTCGAGCAGACGGTGCACACGGCCTCCAGCGATTTTGAGAAAGACTGGCGCGAGGCCACCGATTTCGCCTCGGACTACGACAGCGGCACGTCGACCAGCGACTACGGCAGCTACGACAGCCGCAGTGCCGTGGCGCCGGTGTACAAGAATCCGGGCAAGAATTTCCGCCTCAAGCGCGGCGCCGTGCCGCGCTGGTACAAGGCGCGCGCCGGCGTGCGCACGCACGTGCAGTCGGGCGCTGCCCGGGTGGCACGCTTCAAGCCCAAGCGCTGAGCGCGGGTGTGGTGACGCAGCGCAGGGCCCACCGCCGTGCGCTGCGGCTTTCTTTCCTGAATGGCCGGGCTGCGCAGTCCGGCGCTTTTTCCGACCATGTCTGACAAATCCACCAAAGACGACGAGCTGGCAGGCACCGAGCAGCCCTTTGTGCAGCACCTGATGGAGCTGCGGGACCGCCTGCTGTACTGCATTTACGGGATTGCCCTGGCGGTCGCGGTGCTGGCGGTCTGGCCCGGACCGAACGGGCTGATCGATTTCATCGCCCACCCCATCAAGGCGCACATGCCGCCCGATGCCAAGCTGATTGCCGTGGGCGTGTTCTCGCCGTTCTTCGTGCCGCTGAAGGTGCTGATGATGGTGGGCATCCTGTCGGTGCTGCCCTGGATCATGTACCAGCTGTGGGCCTTCGTGGCGCCCGGCCTGTACACCCATGAAAAGAAGTTTGCGCTGCCGCTGATCGTGTTCGGCAGCCTGCTGGCCTACCTGGGCATCGCCTTCGTGCAGTTCTTCGTGCTGGACAAGATGTTCGGTTTCATCCAGGGCTTCACGCCCGAGAGCGTGGCAGCCACGCCCGACATCGCCTCGTACGTCGAGGCCATCCTGTCGCTGTACCTGGCCTTCGGCATGGCCTTCCAGGTGCCCATCGTGGTGATGCTGCTGGTGCGTTTCGGCATCGTGGACATCGCCAAGCTCAAGAGCTTCCGTGGCTACTTCATCGTGCTGGCCTTCGTCGTGGCCGCCGTGGTGACGCCGCCCGACGTGATCTCGCAGCTGGCGCTGGCCATCCCGATGTGCGTGCTGTACGAGGTCGGTATTGTCGCCGCCGGCTGGTTCGCCAAGTCGTCCAAGAAGCCCGAGGACGACGAGGCCGAAGCCGCCACGGATTGATTTCTTACCCACCCTTGGTGGGGAAGCAAAAAGCCCGCGCACCTGGATGGTGGGCGGGCTTTTTTGTGGGCGGATGCTGTCTGAAAAAGGAGCGCTGGACGCTCGTATTCAGGTGGTTTCTAAGAGTTTTATGGTGAAAATGGCCTGCCGGCAAGCGGCAGGCGCTCTGCTTTTTGCATGCAGTCTCAGCGGCGGGCGCGTTGCGGTGCCGGGCGCACGCCGGGGGTGATGCTCAGCGTGGTCTCGCTGCCATTGCGCAGCACGGCAAAATCGGCCACCTGGCCGGGGGGCAGGGCGGCCACGGCGGTCATCATCTCGGCCACATTGCGTACGACCTGGCCCTGAACGGCGGTGATCACGTCCCCGGGCAGCATGCCGGCGCGCGCGGCCGGTGCGTCCTGCAGCACGCCGGTGATGATCACGCCCTGCGAGGCCTTGGCGCCAAAGGTTTCGGCCAGTTCCGGTGACAGCTCGTTGGGCTCCACGCCGATCCAGCCGCGCGTGACCTTGCCGTCCTTGACGATGCCGTCCAGCACCAGCTTGGCGATGGAGACGGGGATGGCAAAGCCGATGCCCATGCTGCCGCCCGAGCGCGAGTAGATGGCGGTGTTGATGCCCAGCAGGTTGCCGTTCACATCCACCAGCGCGCCGCCGGAGTTGCCGGGGTTGATGGCCGCATCGGTCTGGATGAAGTTCTCGAAGGTGTTGATGCCCAGCTCCTTGCGGCCCAGTGCACTGACGATGCCGCTGGTCACGGTCTGGCCCACGCCAAACGGGTTGCCGATGGCCAGCACCGTGTCGCCGACCACGGCGTGGTCCGAGTTGCCCAGGACGATGACGGGCAGCTTGTCCAGCTCCACCTTCAGCACGGCCAGGTCGGTCTCGGGGTCGGTGCCAATGATGCTGGCATTCGCCATGCGGCCGTCGGCCAGGGTCACAGCGATCTGGTCGGCGCCTTCGACCACGTGGTTGTTGGTCAGGATGTAGCCCGCCGGGCTGACGATGACGCCGCTGCCCAGACCGGTCTGCTGCTGCGGGCCGACATCACCGAAGAAGAACTGGAACCAGGGGTCGTTGCTGCGCGGGTGGCGCACTTCCTTGCTGGTGTTGATGCTGACCACGGCCGGCATGGCCTTCTGGGCCGCGGCGGCCAGGCTGCCGGGGGCGAATTCGGTGCGCGGTTCGGAGGGCGCCTCCAGCAGGGAGATGCCGGCGCGGCTGTAGGTGGCGCCGCGCTGCAGCCAGCTGGGCTGCAGGGTCGCAACGATGAAATAAGCGGCCAGCAGGACGGTGACAGCCTGGGAGAACAAGAGCCAGTAACGCTTCATAGCAACAGGTGGGGAGGGGCAATGGTCTGAAAGCGTACGCGCAAATGCGAAGCCTTGGCGGGCGCTCGGGTGTGGGAGGTGCCGCTTTGGGGGTGTCATCGTGAAACAAGATGAACCCCCTCTATT
Organism: Comamonas aquatica; assembly: GCF_018064205.1. Lineage (NCBI taxonomy): Bacteria > Pseudomonadati > Pseudomonadota > Betaproteobacteria > Burkholderiales > Comamonadaceae > Comamonas > Comamonas aquatica. Next base: position 145,291 of record NZ_CP072916.1, read on the forward strand.
TTGCGAATTCGCTTCGCGAAACGCGATGTGTGGGTAAACCCTTTTGGTGCAAACCCTAGAATGTTCGATCGACTGCGCCACACTGCGTTCGTTCTTGGACGGGCACACCCGCCCGCCCGAGGAAGCCGCGGCTTCTCACCGTGAAGTTGCCAGAACCGTCCGGTCTGCCTTTAGCACCTATCCGTTGCCGTGGCTCTAGCGCTGTCTGACCAACTGAAGTTTCTGGAAAGACAACCCAATGAGTAAGCACCCGAATGCACAAGCCCACCAGGTGGCGGGCGGTGCACACCATCGTCCTTTGAACCGTGAGGACTACAAGACCCTGAGCCTGTCGGCCCTGGGCGGCACGCTGGAGTTCTATGACTTCGTCGTGTTCGTGTTCTTCGCCAACGTGATTGGCGCACTGTTCTTCCCCGCCGACCTGCCCGACTGGATGCGCCAGCTGCAGACCCTGGGCATCTTCGCCGCCGGCTACCTGGCGCGCCCCCTGGGCGGCATCATCATCGCCCACTACGGCGACAAGATCGGTCGCAAGAAGATGTTCACGCTTTCCATCTTCCTGATGGCCGTGCCCACCCTGGTCATCGGCCTGCTGCCCACCTACGAGACCCTGGGCATCGTGGCGCCCCTGCTGCTGCTGCTGATGCGCGTGCTGCAAGGCGCGGCCATCGGCGGTGAAATGCCGGGCGCCTGGGTGTTCGTGGCCGAGCACTCGCCCGCCCGCAACTACGGCCTGGCTATCGGCACGCTGACCTCGGGCATCACCGGCGGCATCTTCCTGGGCTCCATCTTCGGCGTCTGGCTCAACAGCACCTACACCCAGGCCGAAATCCACGACTGGGCCTGGCGCATGCCCTTCATTGTGGGCGGCGTGCTGGGCCTGGTGTCGGTGTACCTGCGCCGCTTCCTGCACGAAACCCCGCTGTTCAAGGACCTGCAAAAGCGCAAGGCCGCAGACGTGGAGCTGCCCATCAAGACCATCCTGCGTGAGCACAAGCAGGCCTGCTGGCTGGTGGCCCTGATGACCTGGGTGCTGTCGACCGCCGTGGTGGTGGTGGTGCTGATGACGCCGTCCTACCTGCAGAAGGTGTTCCACATCGCCCCCGCCGACGCCATGACCGCCAACGCCGTGGCCACCGTCACCCTGACCCTGGGCTGCGTGTTCTGGGGCTGGCTGAACGACAAGATCGGCACCCGCTGGACCATGGTGCTGGGCTGGGGCGGCATGGCCGTGACGGCCTACCTGTTCTACCTGGGCCTCCCCGGTCAGGACACCTTGGTGGCGCGCTATGCGCTGGTGGGCTTCTTCGTCGGCTCCATCTCGCTGCTGCCCATCGTCGGCGTGCGCGCCTTCCCCGTGGCGGTGCGTTTCACCGGCCTGTCCTTTGCCTACAACATGGCCTATGCCGTGTTCGGCGGCCTGACCCCCATGCTGGTGTCCGTGTGGCAGCAGGTGGACGTGATGGCGCCCGCCCACTACGTGGCGGGCATGGGCGTGCTGGGCGCGGCCATCGGCCTGTTCTGGCCCATGGCCTCGCGCGGCTGGCAGCCCAAGGTGCAGCACGGCTGATCGGTCGTTGACCTGCGGCATGGAGGGCAGCTTCGGCTGCCCTTTTGCATGCAGGGGCCTGCCATGGCTTGGCACAATCGGCCCCATGATCCAGCGACAAGACCTTCTCGCCCATTTCGATGGCCTGCTGCAGCCCGAGCGCTTTAAGGACTACGGACCGAATGGTCTGCAGGTCGAAGGCAAGGCGGAGATTCGCCACCTCGTCAGCGGCGTCACGGCCAGCCGTGCGCTGATCGAGGCCGCGATCGCCGAGGGTGCCGACGCCATCTTCGTGCACCACGGCCTGTTCTGGCGCGGCATGGACGGGCGCATCACCGGCTGGATGAAGGAACGCATCCGCCTGCTGCTGGCACACGACATCAGCCTGTTCGCCTACCACCTGCCGCTGGATGCCCACCCCGAGCTGGGCAACAACGCGCAGCTGGGCGCCCGGCTGGGCGTGCAGGCCAGCGGCAGCTTTGGCGAGCAGGCGCTGGGCCTGCTGGGCGACGTGCAGTTTGCCAACGCCGACGCCCTGGCTGCCCATGTGCAGGCCGTGCTGGGCCGGCCCGTGACCTGCGTCAGCGGCGCGCCGCAACAGGCCATCCGCCGGCTGGCGTGGTGCACGGGCGGGGCCCAGGGCTTTTATGAAAGCGCCCTGGCAGCCGGCGCCGACGCCTACCTCACCGGGGAAATCTCCGAGCCCCAGGCCCACCTGGCGCGCGAGACCGGCACCACCTTCATCGCCGCGGGGCACCATGCGACCGAGCGCTACGGCGCGCCCGCGGTGGCGGCCCATGTGGCTGCCGCACTGGGCCTGAGTCACCGCTTCATCGAGATCGATAATCCGGCCTGAGCGTGGCGCGCCCGTGCCTGGGGGCTGGCGGTGCGGTCATCCCCAGCGGGGCCAATGCCCTGCGGCGGAACGTGGCACCACCGCTCCCGTGCCGCGCGGACGGGTGGCTGCGCAGCACTCTCACTATTCATAGCTGTCCGCGCATGCTGGATAAGCGCTGGAGGTTTATTTCATGTCCAACACCCACGCCATCGCCATCACCCAGGGAGATTCGGCCGGCATCGGCCCGGAGATCATTGCCAAGGCCTTTCGCGACCATGCGTCCGAGCTGCAGGGGTGTTTTGTGGCCGGGGATGTGGCCACGCTGCGGCGTGCGGCCCAGGCCATCACCGGGCCGGGCCAGGCACACCTGCCGGTGGCAGTGATCGCTGCGCCGCAAGATGCGTGGGCGGTGCCGCCGCGCTGCATCCCGGTGCTGCAGTTGCCGGACATGCCGCCCCCCGCGCCCTGGGGGCAGGTCAGCGCCCAGGCCGGTGCCGCGGCCGCGCACAGCGTGCAGTGGGCTGCGCGGGCGGCGCTGCGGGGGGAGATCGCCGCCCTGGTGACCGCGCCCCTGCACAAGGAGGCGCTGCATGCGGCCGGGGTGGACTACCCCGGCCACACCGAACTGCTGCAGGCCGAGGCCGCCGCGCACGCCGGCGTTGGGCTTGCGCAGATGCCGGTGCGCATGATGCTGGCCAACCACGAGCTGCGCACCGTGCTGGTCAGCATCCATGTCTCGCTGCGCCAGGCCATCGAGGCTGTCACCTTCGACAACGTGCTGCAGACGCTGCGCATCACCCACGATGCGCTGACGTGCATGCTGGGCCGAGCGCCGCGCATCGGCGTGGCCGGGCTGAACCCGCATGCGGGGGAAGGGGGGCTGTTCGGTCAGGAAGAATTGACCATCATTGCCCCGGCCGTGGCGGCCGCGCGGGCCGAACAGATCAACGCACAAGGCCCGTTTGCACCCGACACCATCTTCATGCGCGCAAGGGATGTTGATGCGCGAGCAGGGGAATTCGACGTGGTGTTGGCGATGTACCACGACCAAGGGTTGATCCCAGTCAAATATTTGGGTGTTGAGCAAGGGGTGAACGTGACCCTGGGTCTGCCACTGGTGCGCACCAGCCCGGACCATGGCACAGCCTTTGATATTGCGGGCCAGGGCGTGGCCGATGCCTCCAGCCTGCTCGAAGCGGTGCGCATGGCACAGCGCCTGTCGGCACCTTCGCAGGGCTGAACGACACAGGCCGCAGCTTGCGGTGCGGCCTGTGGGGGGACGGTCGGCGCAACCGTCGGACCAGCGGTGGCTGGATCAGCGGCGCAGCTGGTCGCGGATTTCGCGCAGCAGCAGCACCTCTTCCGGGGTGACTTCAGGGGCGGGCGGGGCAGCGGGCGCCTCGCGCTTCAAGCGGTTGATTTGCTTGATCATTAGGAAAATGATGAAGGCCAGGATCGCAAAATTCACTGCTACGGTGATGAAGTTGCCATAGGCAAACACCGGGATGCCGGCCGTCTTGAGGGCCGCCAGGGTGCGCGGCGTGCCGTCTGGAATGGTGCCCAGCACCACGAACAGGTTGGAGAAGTCGAGCTTGCCGAACACCAGACCCACGACCGGCATGATGAGGTCGTTGACCACCGAGTCCACGATCTTGCCGAAGGCCCCGCCGATGATGACACCCACAGCCAGATCGATCACATTGCCCTTGATGGCGAACTCGCGAAACTCTTGCATCATCCCCATACGCATACTCCACAAATCGGTTGAGATGCGCAATATTGCGTGATCTAACGCAAAAGTAGTGTCAGACGCGTGCTTGGATTCCTGAATTTCGCTCCGCTACAATTTCCCGATTGTCCCTATACCTAGCGATGTTTTATCGAGGATCCCCATGAGCGAAACACCTGTCGACTCCAGCAAACGGACGTGGATCATCACGTCTGCCTGCGCTGGCGCGGTAGGCGGCGTGGCAGCCGCTGTCCCCTTTGTGAGTACCTTCCAGCCTTCGGAGAAGGCCAAGGCCGCAGGTGCCGCGGTGGAGGTCGATATCTCGGCCTTGCAGCCCGGCCAGAAGATCACGGTGGAGTGGCGCGGCAAGCCAGTCTGGATCGTCAAGCGCACCAAGGAGCAGCTGGACGAGCTGGCCAGCCTGGACGCCCAGCTGGCGGATCCCGACTCGCAGCGCAAGCCTGCCGAGCTGACCCCTGCCTACGCCCGCAACACCTGGCGCTCCATCAAGCCCGAGATCCTCGTGGCCGTCGGCATCTGTTCGCACCTGGGTTGCTCGCCCACGGACAAGTTTGTGGCCGGTGCCCAACCATCCCTGCCCAGCGACTGGAAGGGCGGCTTCCTGTGTCCTTGCCACGGCTCGACCTTTGACATGGCCGGCCGTGTGTTCAAGAACAAGCCCGCGCCCGACAACCTGGAAGTGCCGCCCCACATCTACCTGTCGGAGACCAAGCTCCTGATCGGTGAAGACAAGGCTTGAGGGAGTTAAAACGACATGGCCCACGAATTCAAAGACATCGATCCCAACGCGTCCACGGGCGCCAAGGTGACGAACTGGTTCGAGAACCGTTTCCCCACGGCATTCTCGGCCTACAAGGTTCACATGTCGGAGTACTACGCTCCGAAGAACTTCAACTTCTGGTACATCTTCGGCTCGCTGGCGCTGCTGGTGCTGGTGATCCAGATCGTGACCGGCATCTTCCTGGTCATGCACTACAAGCCCGACGCCGAGAAGGCGTTCGCTTCGGTGGAATACATCATGCGGGATGTGCCCTGGGGCTGGCTGATCCGCTACATGCACTCCACAGGGGCATCGGCCTTCTTCGTGGTGGTGTACCTGCACATGTTCCGCGGTCTGCTGTACGGTTCGTACCGCAAGCCGCGCGAACTGGTCTGGATCTTCGGTTGCGCCATTTTCCTGGCGCTGATGGCCGAAGCCTTCATGGGCTACCTGCTGCCCTGGGGTCAGATGTCGTACTGGGGCGCCCAGGTGATCGTGAACCTGTTTGCCGCGATTCCCTTTGTCGGTCCTGATCTGGCAATCCTGATCCGTGGCGACTACGTGGTGGGCGATGCCACGCTGAACCGCTTCTTCAGCTTCCACGTGATCGCCGTGCCCCTGGTGCTGCTGGGTCTGGTGGTGGCGCACTTGCTGGCGCTGCACGATGTGGGTTCGAACAACCCCGATGGCGTTGAAATCAAGGCGCCCGGTGCGCCCAAGGATGCCAAGGGCAACCCCCTGGATGGCATTCCCTTCCACCCCTACTACACCGTGCACGACATCTTTGGCGTGGCTGTGTTCCTGTTCCTGTTCTCGGCAGTGGTGTTCTTTGCCCCCGAGTTCGGTGGCTACTTCCTGGAATACAACAACTTCATTCCTGCGGACCCGCTGAAGACTCCGGCGCACATCGCACCCGTGTGGTACTTCACACCGTTCTACTCCATGCTGCGTGCGATCACCTCCGAGATGATGTACGTGCTGGTGGCCTGCGTGGTGCTGGCGGCTGCGTTCACGGCCTTCAAGGCCAAGATGGCCGGCTTGTTCAAGCTGGTGCTGGTAGGTGCTGCCGTGGTAGCCGTGGCGCTGATGCTGGCGATCGATGCCAAGTTCTGGGGCGTGGTGGTGATGGGCGGTGCTGTGATCATCCTGTTTGCCCTGCCCTGGTTGGATCTGAGCCCGGTCAAGTCCATTCGCTACCGCCCAAGCTGGCACAAGTACTTGTATGCGGTGTTCGTGGTGAATTTCCTGATCCTGGGCTACCTGGGGGTGCAGGCGCCTTCGCCGATTGGCGAGCGTGTGTCGCAGGTCGGTACGCTGTTTTACTTCGGATTCTTCCTGCTGATGCCCTGGTGGAGCCAGCTGGGAACGCCCAAGCCCGTGCCTGACCGCGTGAATTTCAAGCCCCACTGAGCTAGGAGCGAACAACAATGAAAAAACTGATTCTCACGCTGTTGACCGCTCTGGGTCTGGCAGGCGGTGTGCACGCTGCCGGTGGTGGTCTGATTGCCCTGGACAAGGCGCCGGTGGATGTGTCCAACCAGGCCTCATTGCAAAACGGCGCCAAGCTGTTTGTGAACTACTGCCTGGGTTGCCACTCGGCGGCGTCCATGCGCTTCAACCGTCTCAAGGACATTGGTCTGACCGATCAACAGATCAAGGACAACCTGCTGTTCACCACCGACAAGGTGGGTGAAACCATGGTGGCGGCGGTGGACCCCAAGCAGGCCAAGGAGTGGTTTGGTGCCAACCCACCGGATCTGTCGGTGATCGCGCGCTCGCGCGCCAGCGCCCAAGGCTCTGGGGCGGACTACCTGTACACCTTCCTGCGCACGTTCTACCGTGATGAGGCCAAGGCCACTGGCTGGAACAATCTGGTGTTCCCCTCGGTCGGCATGCCGCATGCGCTGTGGCAGCTGCAGGGTGAACGTCATGCGATCCTGGAAAATGTCGAGGTGCATGGTCAAAACACCCAGGTGTTCAAGGGCTGGGAAACCATTTCTCCGGGCACAATGAGCGCACAAGAGTACGATCAGGCCGTCGGTGATTTGGTGAACTTCCTGCAATGGATGGGGGAACCAGCCCAGAATACACGCATTCGCGTCGGTGTTGGCGTCTTGATCTTCCTGGGCATCTTCATTCTGATTGCCTGGAGATTGAACGCCGCATTCTGGAAAGACGTCAAATAAATAGATAGACTGCAGCCGCTTTGCATTTCGGTGCAGAAACGGTTTGGTCACAGCGGAGTGGGCGCTTTTGAAGCGTCCCACTCTTTTTGATTTTTAGGAGCTTCCGCCATGATGGTGCTTTACTCGGGAACGACTTGCCCATATTCCCACCGCTGCCGCTTTGTGCTGTTTGAAAAGGGAATGGACTTCGAGATCCGTGATGTGGACTTGTACAACAAGCCCGAAGAGATCGCGGCGATGAACCCTTATGGCCAGGTGCCGATCCTGGTCGAGCGCGATCTGATCCTGTACGAGTCGAACATCATCAATGAGTACATCGACGAGCGCTTCCCCCACCCCCAACTGATGCCTGGCGATCCGGTGGACCGTGCGCGCGTGCGCCTGTTCCTGCTGAACTTCGAAAAGGAGTTGTTCGTGCATGTGAACACGCTGGAGCAGCGCAACGTCAAGGGCAACGAAAAGGACGTGGAAAAGGCCCGTCAGCACATTCGTGACCGCCTGACGCAGCTGGCCCCCGTGTTCCTGAAGAACAAGTACATGCTGGGCGAGGGCTTCTCCATGCTGGATGTGGCGATTGCGCCTCTGCTGTGGCGCCTGGACTACTACGGCATCGAGCTGAGCAAGAACGCGGCGCCGCTGCTGAAGTACGCCGAGCGCATCTTCTCGCGCCCCGCTTACATTGAAGCGCTGACACCTTCCGAGAAGGTGATGCGCAAGTAATTGCGCCTGCCCCGAGCACCGATCTACTGCTTTTGCTGTTTGCTGGAATTTGTACATGAACGAGCCCACCACCACTTCGACACGGCCGTACCTGATTCGTGCCATTCATGAGTGGTGCACGGACAATGGCTTGACGCCCTACCTGTCCGTGCGCGTGGATCGTTCCGTGCAGGTGCCCCGCGAGTTTGTGAACGAGGGCGAGATCGTGCTCAACGTCAGCTATGACGCCACGGGCAGCTTGCAGCTGGGCAACGAGTTCATTGAATTCAAGGCCCGTTTCGGTGGCAAGCCGCGCGACATCATGGTGCCGGTGGAGCGTGTGCAGGCGATCTATGCCCGCGAGTCGGGGCAAGGCATGTCGTTCCCGGTGGTGGACGATGTCCTGGCAGATGTGCCGGACGAGGTGCTGGATGTGGCAGGCGCTGTGGACGTGGCGTCGCCAGAAGCTGCTGCGCCTGACGAGCCAGCGCCCGCACAGGTGGTGCAGCTGGTCACTTCCGGCGCCAAGCCGCAGGTGGAGGAGGGTGACGAGCCGCGTCCTCCCACGCCTGCCACAGGCCGTCCCGCCCTCAAGCGGGTGAAGTAAGCGGATATTTTTTCGGCCGTGAAACTTGTATTAGAATCGCGGTCTTCGCCGGTTTAGCTCAGTTGGTAGAGCACCCGCCTTGTAAGCGGTAGGTCGTCAGTTCGAATCCGACAACCGGCACCATCTCTGGTGCTTTTTCTTTGAAGTACCTTGTCCCTTCGGCAGCCTCTGGCCTGTGTTGCGGACCGCCGGTTTAGCTCAGTTGGTAGAGCACCCGCCTTGTAAGCGGTAGGTCGTCAGTTCGAATCCGACAACCGGCACCATCCATTGTTCCGATCACACTTCCCGCATACTGGGATTGACTGCGTTCGCTGTTCCAGTTTCACAGCGGGCTTTGCCATGGTGCGGCGTGCAGCACCTTGAGCTGGATGCGTGCCACGTTCCAGCCTTTGGTGCGCAGGTGGGCCTCCAGTCCTGGCAGCAGATAGCGGACCTTGGTCGCAGCGGCCGATGTCTTGACCAGCAACCACCAGCTGTCACCTTCAATCGGCCCGGCCTGCACGCTGTGGCGCAAGCCGGGCGGGAGCAGGGGGGTGATGGCCTTCAGGCGCGCATTCGCCTCCCGTGCCTGGCCGATCAACTGGGACAGGGCGGGGGAAGCCTGGGAGGCTTGCTCCAGCGAAATGGCGAAATGGCGGCGCGAATGCATGGTGGAGTGTCCGGATGGGGCTCACATTATCCGTGTCTTGCGTTGTATGTGGGTGCATGCGGCATCCCTGCGGGTGCCGAAGTGAAAGCGGCAGTTAGAATCAATTTTTGGCTTTCAGCCGATGGGCTCTTGCTTTATCGCTGAATGAGCCCATCTGCATGGCAACTCTACATTAGGGATTTGGCCGCTTCCGGTGCCCATGGCGACTGGTGCGCGGCTTCCGTTCGCATGGTCAACTTTCTCACCAAACTTTTCGGCAGCCGCAACGACCGGCTTCTCAAGCAGTACCGCAAGACGGTGGCGCGCATCAATGCGATGGAGCCTGAGCTGGAAAAGCTCGATGACCAGGCGCTGAAGGCCAAGACCCAGGAGTTCCAGTCACGTTTGGGGCAGGGCGAGTCCCTGGACGATTTGCTGCCCGAAGCCTTCGCCGTGGTGCGCGAGGCCTCCAAGCGCGTGCTGAAGATGCGCCACTTCGATGTGCAGCTGATGGGCGGTATCGGTCTGCACCAGGGCAAGATTTCGGAAATGCGCACGGGCGAAGGCAAGACGCTGACCTCGACCCTGCCGGTGTACCTGAATGCGCTGACCGGCAAGGGCGTGCACGTGGTGACCGTGAACGACTACTTGGCCAGCCGCGATGCGGAGACCATGCGCCCGCTCTACCACTTCCTGGGCCTGTCCGTGGGGGTGAACCTGCCCCAGGCACCGCGCGAGGAAAAGCAGTTGGCTTACCTGGCTGATATCACCTACGGCACCAACAACGAATACGGTTTCGACTACCTGCGCGACAACATGGTCTACGACAAGGCCGATCGCGTGCAGCGGGGCCTGAACTACGCCATCGTTGACGAGGTGGATTCCATCCTGATCGATGAGGCGCGCACGCCGCTGATCATCTCCGGCCAGGCCGATGACAACACGGCCATGTACCAGGCCATCAACCAGCTTGCTCCCCAGTTGGTGCGCCAGGAGGGTGAGGCCGACCCCCGCACGGGCGAAGGCGTGACCAAGCCCGGCGACTTCACGGTCGACGAGAAGAGCCATCAGGTGTTCCTGACCGAAGACGGTCACGAAAAGGCGGAGCAGATTCTGACCGCCGCCGGCCTGCTGGCCGAAGGCGCGTCGCTGTACGACCCCTCCAACATCGCGCTGGTGCACCACCTGTACGCCGCCCTGCGTGCCCACCACATCTACCACCGTGATCAGCACTACGTGGTGCAAAACGGTGAAGTGGTGATCGTGGACGAGTTCACCGGCCGTCTGATGAGCGGCCGCCGCTGGAGCGAAGGCCTGCACCAGGCCGTGGAAGCCAAGGAAGGTGTGGCCATCCAGGCTGAGAACCAGACCATGGCCTCCATCACCTTCCAGAACTACTTCCGCCTGTACAGCAAGCTGGCTGGCATGACGGGCACCGCGGATACGGAAGCCTTTGAATTCCAGAGCATCTATGGCCTGGAAACCGTGGTCATCCCGCCGAACAAACCCAGCCGCCGCGAGGACCAGCTGGACCGCGTCTACAAGACCACGCAGGAAAAGTACAACGCCGCGATTGACGACATCCGTGCGTGCCATGAGCGCGGCCAGCCTGTGCTGGTGGGTACGACCTCGATCGAGAACTCGGAAATCATTGCCCAGCTGCTGACCCAGGCCGGCCTGCCCCACCAGGTGCTGAACGCCAAGCAGCACGCCAAGGAAGCAGACATCATCGCCCAGGCAGGGCGCAAGGGCATGATCACCATCGCCACCAACATGGCGGGTCGTGGTACCGACATCGTGCTGGGCGGCAACATCAGCAAACAGGAAGCGGAGATCGCCCACAACCCCGAGCTGGATGACGCCGCCAAGGCCGAGCAGATCGCTGCGCTGCACGCGCAGTGGCGCCAGGACCACGAAGAGGTCAAGGCCCTGGGCGGGCTGCGCATCATCGCCACCGAGCGCCATGAGTCGCGCCGCATCGACAACCAGCTGCGCGGCCGTTCCGGCCGCCAGGGCGATCCTGGCTCTTCGCGTTTCTACCTGAGCCTGGATGACCAGCTGATGCGCATCTTCGCGGGCGACCGCGTGCGCGCCATCATGGACCGCCTGAAGATGCCCGAAGGCGAAGCCATCGAGGCAGGCATCGTGACCCGCTCCATCGAGTCGGCACAGCGCAAGGTTGAGGCACGCAACTTCGACATGCGCAAGCAGCTGCTGGAATACGACGACGTGTCTAACGACCAGCGCAAGGTGATCTACCAGCAGCGCAACGAGATCCTGGATGCCGAGGACCTGACCGAGATGATCAACGTCATGCGCGAGGACTGCGTGGCCGATCTGGTGCGCCAGTACGTGCCGGCCGAATCCATGGAAGAGCAGTGGAACCTGCCAGCGCTGGAGAAGGCGCTGGCCGAGTGGCACGTGTCCGTGGACCTGCAGGGCATGATCAAGGACTCGGACAGCATCACCGACGAAGAGATCCTGGAAACCTGCGTCAAGGCCGCCAACGACCTGTACCAAGGCAAGCTGGACCTGGTGGGCTCCGAGCAGTTCATGAACTTCCAGCGTGCCGTGCTGCTGCAAAGCTTCGACACCAACTGGCGCGACCACCTGGCGGCGCTGGACTACCTGCGCCAGGGCATCCACCTGCGCGGCTTTGCGCAAAAGCAGCCCAAGCAGGAATACAAGCGCGAAGCCTTCGAGCTGTTCCGCCAGCTGATCGACCAGGTCAAGAACGAAGTCACGCGTGTGCTGCTGACCGTGCGCATCCAGCAGCCCGAGCAGCTGGACCAGGCGGCGCAAAGCATCGAAGACCGCGCCGAACATGTGCCCGGCATGAACTACTCGTCCGCCGATGGCGACAAGAGCGACAGCTTCGAGCTGCCGCCCGGCGCGCGCGTGGGGCGCAACGACCCCTGCCCCTGCGGCAGCGGCCAGAAGTTCAAGAACTGCCACGGCAAGCTGAGCTGATACGGCACGCTTCACCAAAGAACACACACGGGCTGCGGCCCGTGTTCTTTTTTGTCCCGATAATGGCTGTCTCACTGTTTTATCTCGGTAGGAAGTCCTGCAATGCCCGTGAATTTGCCCGTCCCCGTCGCCGCTGACCTGCATCCGGTTGCCGGTGTGCGCATTGGCGTCACCGAAGCCGGTGTGCGCAAAGCCAACCGCAAAGACCTGACCGTGTTCCTGCTGGACGAAGGCGCCAGCGTGGTCGGCGTGTTCACGCAGAACCGTTTCTGTGCGGCGCCCGTGCAGGTCAGCCGCGAGCATCTGGCGGCCGGGCAGGGCATCCGTGCCATGGTCATCAACACGGGCAACGCGAATGCCGGCACCGGTGCCGCCGGCTTGGCCAATGCCCGCGCCACCTGCGCGGCCCTGGCCCAGGCGCTGGGCGTGGCGCCTGAGCAGGTGCTGCCGTTCTCCACCGGCGTGATCATGGAAGAGCTGCCTGTGGACCGCATCGTCGCTGGCCTGCCAGCGGCCATCGCCGCGGCCCAGCCCGACAACTGGGCCACCGCCGCCGCAGGCATCATGACCACCGACACCCAGCCCAAGGCCTACAGCCGCCAGGTGGTGCTGGGTGGCAAGACCGTCACCGTCACCGGCATCAGCAAAGGCGCGGGCATGATCCGACCCAACATGGCCACCATGCTGGGCTATGTGGCCACCGACGCGGCAATCGCGCCCGCGCTGCTGCAGGACCTGGTCAAGGAGCTGGCCGATGGCTCCTTCAATCGCGTGACCATCGACGGTGACACCTCCACCAACGACTCCTTCGTGCTGGTGGCCACACACCAGGCCGGCAATGCCGAGGTGACGGGCTGGAGCAGCCCGGAGGCCCAGGCCTTGAAGGCCGCGCTGCTGGAGGTCTCGCGCCTGCTGGCCCAGGCCATCGTGCGCGACGGCGAAGGCGCAACCAAGTTCATCACCGTGCAGATCGACGGCGGCAAGACCGAGGAAGAATGCCGCCTGGCGGCCTATGCCATCGCGCACTCGCCCCTGGTCAAGACGGCCTTCTTCGCCTCCGACCCGAACCTGGGTCGCATCCTGGCGGCCGTGGGCTACGCCGGCATCACCGATCTGGACCAGACGAAGATCGAACTGTTCCTGGACGACGTGCACGTCGTCGTGAACGGTGGCCGCAACCCCGCCTACCAGGAGGCCGACGGCCAGCGCGTGATGAAGCAGCCCGAGATCACCGTGCGCGTGAACCTGGGCCGCGGCATGGCCAGCCAGACCGTCTGGACCTGCGACTTCAGCCACGACTACGTGACCATCAACGCCGATTACCGCTCTTGATAAAGGTAGCGTTGCCAAGCGCAATGCCCTGCAGGCTTGGTGGCAATCGTTTGCCGTGGCGCTGCCACTGTCTGCATCATTGCGCCGCGCCTGCACAGCACTGGCCGGCTGAGCGTTGTGCAACGCTGCAAACGCAATGAGGAGCCTGGTGGCTCCTTTGTGTTTTAGGAGCTGCTGGCGCTGGTAAATCAATCCTTTCAAGGTGTTTTCTATTTGAAATGCTTTGAAATCAAGCGCAAACAGCTATCAAAAAATGAATGGAGGCAGACAGTGCAAGATGTGATGAATCCTTTGGAGCGTTTGGTGGAGCGTGCCGAGCAGCTGATGCAGCGCATCGAGTCGGTGCTGCCCCAGCCCCTGCAGGCACCGGCCGACTGGAATGCGGCCATCGCCTGGCGCTACCGCAAGCGCGCGAATGGCTGCGGCGTGCTGGAGCCGGTGCGCCATGTGGGCGCCATGCAGCTGTCGGACCTGCAGAACGTGGACGTGCAGAAGGACAAGATTGCGCGCAACACCGAGCAGTTCGTGCAAGGCCGCACGGCCAACAACGTGCTGCTGACGGGCGCGCGCGGCACGGGCAAGTCGTCGCTGATCCGCGCCTGCCTGCACGCCTATGCACCGCAGGGCCTGCGCCTGATCGAGGTGGACAAGGTGGACCTGACCGACCTGCCCGACATCGTCGACGTGGTGGCCGGCCGGCCCGAGAAGTTCGTCATCTACTGCGACGACCTGAGCTTTGAGGAGGGCGAGCCCGGCTACAAGGCCATGAAGTCCATCCTGGACGGCTCGGTCTCTGCCGCCACGCCGAACGTGCTGGTCTACGCCACCAGCAACCGCCGCCACCTGCTGCCCGAGTACATGACCGACAACCTGACGCATTCCAAGGGCGAGCACGGCGAGATCCACCCAGGTGAGGTGGTGGAGGAGAAAATCTCCCTGTCCGAGCGCTTTGGCCTGTGGGTCAGCTTCTACCCCTTCAGCCAGGACGAGTACCTGCGCGTGGTGGCCCAGTGGCTGCGCGCCATGGGCCTGGACGATGCGGCGATTGCGGCCGCGCAGCCCGAGGCCCTGGTCTGGGCGCTGGAACGCGGCTCGCGCAGCGGTCGCGTGGCCCAGCAATTTGCGCGCGACTATGCCGGCCGCAGCGAACGCCCGGTGGCCGTGCGCCACCGTATTGCCGATGTCGATGGCCTGAGCGACGGCGCGGAAATCTGATTGTTTGAAAAGAGTCCCCCAGTGAGTACCCCCCTTGCCCAACAACCCACCGAAGTCGCCGTAGGCGTGCTGATCCGCGAGAGCGACGGCGCCCTGCTCATCACCAGCCGCCCCGAGGGCAAGCCCCGCGCGGGCTGGTGGGAGTTTCCCGGGGGCAAGCTGGAAGCCGGCGAGAGCGTGGAGCAGGCGCTGCGTCGCGAGCTGCAGGAGGAGCTGGGCATCACCATCCGCAACTGCCTGGCCTGGAAGGTGACCGAGCATGCCTACAGCCATGCCCTGGTGCGCCTGCACTGGTGCAAGGTCACGCAGTGGGACGGCGATTTTGAGATGCGCGAAGGCCAGCAGATGGCCTGGCAGCAATTGCCCCTGAGCGTGCGCCCGGTGCTGGAAGGCTCGCTCCCCGTGCTGCAGTGGCTGAGCGAGGAGCGGGGGCTACCGTTCGATGCGGCCGTCTATGCCGAAACGGCGTTATCGGAAAAGTGAGCGGTCAGCGCGCTTGCCGTATGGATTAGGCACTTGAAGTACCTTCAAAACAAGTAAGGAGCTGCGCGTGCAGCTCCTTTTTTTGTAGGTGCGCGCCGCGCACTCAGTCTTCGACGCGCGGGTCGCCGTACTGGTTGTCCTGTGGGGGCTGGGCAGGCACGCGGAAGCTTTCAGCCGCCCAGGCGCCCAGGTCGATGTCCTTGCAGCGCTGGCTGCAAAACGGTCGCGCCGCATTCGTGGGGGCAAACAGGCTGGGCCCGCCGCAGGTAGGGCAGGGGACGGTGGTGGAGGGAAAAGAGGCAGCGTCTCGCATGGCCCAAGTCTGTCACAGACGCCGGGTCAGGCGCACAGCGTCAGCTCGAAAGCCGCATTTTCCGTGGTGACCTGCAGGCCGCCGGCCTCATTGGGGCGCAGCAGGCGCACGGACACCATCAGGCGGTTGGCGCTGATCTCGGGCACCAGGCCGGATTCCGCATCGATGCGCAGGCGCAGCAGCTGGTAGGGGCGTCCGGCCGGCAGCGCCTGCTGGAATTGCCCACCCATCGCGGCCACTTTCTGGGGGGAGCCGGTGTCGCGCACCAGGCTGAGCAGCAGGCCCAGCGAATCTGCCAGGGGCTGCAGGCATTGGATCCACTGGTGCAGGTCGGCCCGGCGCTCGGCCGCAGGCTTGTTCTGCCAGCGGTGGTAGGCGGGCAGGTCGAAGCTGCTGGTGCCGCCGGGAATGCTGATGCGGCTGCGGATGGCCATCAGCCAGTCGTTTTCCGTCAGCGGCTGGCCGGTCTTGCCGGTCTGGGTATGCAGGACGCTGTAGCACTGCTCCAGCTTGGCAATGATGCTGTCCAGCATGTCCTGCGCAATCGCGGGATTGTCGCGCAGGCCTTCGAACAGGCTCTTGTGGCGGTCCAGGTCGCGCAGCAGGTCCGACTTGAGGTCGGCGCGGGCCGCCACTTCCATGATCTCGAAGATCGTCGCCAGGGCAAAGTGGTGGTCCACCGGCGATTCGCGCGTGACGAGTTCAAACAAACGCCGGAACAATTGTTCCAGTCGCAAATACGTGCGCAAGCGTTCGTTGAAAGGGTACTCGTAAAGAATCACGCTGGCGGTATCCCGGTGTGCTGAGGCGAAAAAATGGAGCTTGCACCAGCGGGCCAGCCCAAAGGGGCACTGGTTACAAAGTCGCTGGCTGCCATCATAGCTGTAACCATGCGGAAATTGATAGCACTTCTTGACGTAATCCAGCTAAATCAAGGCCATCGTTGTAGATCACCCAGTCTGCTGCGGCCCGGCGCTGCGCGCGCGTGGCCTGTGCCGCCATGATGCGTGCGATGGCGTCGGGGGCCAGCCCGTTGCGCGCGCTGACGCGTTGCACCTGGGTGCTTTCCTCGCAGTCGACCACCAGCACGGCATCCAGCTGCGGGCGCCAGCGCCCGGATTCCACCAGCAGCGGAATGTCGAACACCAGCCACTGCGCGCCGCAGGCTTCGGCCTGCAGGGCCTGGCGCTCGGTCAGGCTGCCCACCAGCGGGTGGACGATGGCTTCCAGCCGCTGGCGTGCGCTGGGGTCTTCAAACACCAGTTGGCGCATGAAATCACGGTCCAGGGCCCCTTGCGCATCGATCGCCGAGGCACCAAATTCGACCTCGATCTGCGGCATGGCCAAACCACCCGCCGCCGTCAGGCTGCGGGCAATCTGGTCGGCGTCGATGACCACGGCCCCTGCGGCGGCCAGCATCTGCGCCACCGTGCTTTTGCCGCTGCCAATCCCGCCGGTCAGGCCCCAGCGTTGTGCGCGCTGCATGTTCACAGGCCCAACGCCGTCAGCACGGCGCGCAGCAGGCGGTCCGGGCCGAAGAACATCGCGGTAAAGCCCGCGCCCGCCAGAAAGGGGCCGAACGGGATGTAGCCCCCCTCGCGCAGGCTGCTGCGCAGCTTCAGGGCGATGCCGATGACGGCGCCGATCACCGATGCCATCAAGATCATCGGCACCAGGGCTTGCCAGCCGAACCAGGCGCCCAGGGCGGCGAACAGCTTGAAGTCACCGTAGCCCATGCCTTCCTTGCCGGTGATCAGTTTGAAAACCCAGTAGATGGACCACAGCGACAGGTAGCCGATGGCGGCGCCCCAGACGGCGTCGCCCAGGGTCACCGAGGTCCAGCCCAGGGCAGTGGCCAGCAGGCCGGCCCACAGCAGCGGCAGGGTCAGGTCATCGGGCAGGTAGGTGGTGTCCCAGTCGATCAGCGCCAGTGCCAGCAAGGTGGCGCTGAAGCCGCACCAGGCCCAGCCTGTCGGGGTGAATCCCCAGCGGGTGATGCACCAGGCAAACAGCCCGGCCGTCGCGACTTCCACCAGGGGGTAGCGGACGCTGATCGCTGCGTGGCAGTGTGCGCATTGGCCGCGCAGGTACAGCCAGCTGAGCACCGGGATGTTCTCCAGCCAGCCTATGGGGTGTGCGCAGTGGGGGCAGCGCGAGCGGGGCTTGGACAGTGTCAGCGCGGGGGGGGTGGGTGTATAGGCCTCGCCCGCCTGTGCTGCCCGGTGCTGTGCGCATTCGGCATCCCATTGCTGCTCCATCATGCGAGGCAGGCGATGGATCACCACGTTCAAGAAGCTGCCGATCAGCAGCCCCAGCAATGCCGCCAGCGCGGCACCGCTCCATACAGAAAAGTCCATCAGACCACTTGTCCTAACTTGAAGATCGGCAGGTACATGGACACCACAATCCCGCCGATGATGCCACCCAGGATCACGATGATGATGGGCTCCATCAGGCTGGAAAGGCCTGCCACCATCTCGTCCACTTCCTGTTCGTAGAAGTCGGCCGCCTTGCCCAGCATGTGATCAATGGAGCCCGATTCCTCGCCGATGGCGCACATCTGCAGCACCATCGACGGGAAGACATCGGCACTCGTCATCGCATCGGTGAGATTGGTGCCGGTGGCAACCATCTGCTGGATCTTGTCGGTGGCTTCCCGGTAGACGCTGTTGCCCGAGGCCCCGCCGACGGAGTCCAGCGCTTCCACCAGGGGCACGCCGGCGGCGAACATGGTGGAGAGGGTGCGCGTCCAGCGTGCGACGCAGGATTTGTCGATCAGGATGCCAAAAATGGGCAGCTTCAGCAGCAGACGGTCCATCACGCGCTGCATCTTGGGACTGCGCCGCCATGCCTGCATGAAGAAATACAGGCCGCCACCGATCACGCCAAAGATCAGCCACCAATACGCGACAAAGAACTCACTGATGGCCATGACCAGTAGCGTCGGGGCCGGCAGGTCGGCGCCGAACGAGGTGAAGACTTCCTTGAACGCCGGGATCACAAAGATCATGATCACCGTCACCACCACGAACGCCACCACGATCACCGCGATGGGGTACATCAGCGCGGACTTGATCTTGCCCTTGATGGCCTCGGTCTTTTCCATGTAGGTGGCCAGGCGGTCCATCAAGGTGTCCAGGATGCCCGCAGCTTCCCCGGCCTCGATCAGGTTGCAGTACAAGGCGTTGAAGTGCATGGGGTGCTTGCGGAATGCCATGCTCAGCGAGGTGCCGGTCTCCACATCCTGGCGGATGTCGTTGAGCAGCTTGGTCACGCTGGGATTGGGGTTGCCACGCCCGACGATGTCGAACGACTGCAGCAGCGGGACCCCGGCCTTCATCATGGTGGCCATCTGGCGGGTGAACAGCGCAATGTCCTTGGGCTTGATCTTCTTGCCGGCGCGCATGCTGCGCTTCTTCAGCTTGGTGATGAAGATGCCCTGGCGGCGCAAGGAGGCCTGGACCTGGGCTTCCCCAACGGCCCGCATCTCTCCGTGCAGTGCCTTGCCCTGGCGGTCTTTGCCGGCCCATTCGTAAATGAACTCCTTTGCGTTGCTCCTGCCAGGTGCTGCGGTTGCCATAACGCTGTTCCCTCTGATCTTGATGTTGTATGGTGGTCAGGCCTGCGGCGCCTACAAATTGGTGACGGCCAGCACCTCTTCCAGCGAAGTGATGCCTTGCCGGACTTTGTCCAATCCGGATTCGCGCAGCGATTTCACGCCTTCGCTCCTGGCCTGGGCGGCAATCTCCAGGGCACTGCCGTCGCGCAGGATGATTTGTTGGATTGCTTCGGTGATCGGCATCACCTGGTAGATGCCCACGCGGCCCTTGTAACCATTGTTGCAGGCACTGCAGCCCACAGCCTTGTAGGGGACCCAGGAGCCATTCAGCTGGTGTTCCTCGTAACCGGCTTCGACCAGGGTTTCGTGTGGCACATCATGCGGCTGCTTGCATTGTGGGCACAAGCGGCGCGCCAGACGCTGGGCCGTGATCAGGATCACGCTGGAGGCGATGTTGAACGGCGCAATGCCCATGTTGCGCATGCGCGTCAACGTGGTGGGCGCATCGTTGGTGTGCAGGGTGGATAGCACCAAGTGCCCCGTCTGCGCGGCCTTGATGGCGATGTCGGCTGTTTCCAGATCACGGATTTCACCGACCATGATGACATCCGGGTCCTGGCGCAGGAAGGATCGCAGGGCGGTGGCGAAAGTCAGTCCGGCCTTTTCATTCACATTGACCTGGTTGACGCCGGGCATGTTGATTTCCGAGGGATCTTCGGCCGTGGAGATGTTGACCCCGGGTTTGTTCAGCAGGTTCAGGCAGCTGTATAGCGACACGGTCTTGCCCGAGCCGGTGGGCCCTGTGACCAGGATCATGCCGTAGGGCCGCTGGATGGCATCCAGCAGACGACCCTTTTCCTCGGGCTCGTAGCCAAGGGCATCAATGCCCATCCTGGCGCTGCTGGGGTCCAGGATACGGATCACGATCTTCTCGCCGAACAGCGTGGGCAAGGTGGACACACGGAAGTCGATGACGCGGTCAGCACCGACCTTGAGCTTCATGCGCCCATCCTGGGGAACGCGTTTTTCCGAGATGTCCAGTCGCGAGATCACCTTGATGCGCGAGGCCAGTTTTTCCTTGATGGCGATGGGCGGGCTTGCGATCTCCCGCAGTTCGCCATCGATCCGGAAGCGCACGCGGTAGCTGTGTTCGTAGGGCTCAAAGTGCAGGTCCGAGGCCCGCATGTTGAACGCGTCAATCAGCATCTTGTGCAGGAACTTGACGACCGGCGCGTCCTCGACCTCGGATGCATTGCTGTCCTTGTCGTCCGGGGCGGGCGCATCCACCACTTCGTCGAATTGGAAGTCGGCATCGGAATTGAAAGCGTCCAGGGCCTCAGAGGCACTCTTGGTGGTGGCTTCGACCAGCCGCTGCAGTTTGTCGCACTCGACGATGACCCAGTCCACCCCCATCTGGGCGGTGAATTTGATCTTCTCCGCGGCGTCCTTGTCGGTGGGGTCTGCTGTGGCCACCACCAGGCGGTTGCCGCGCTTGAGCAGGGGCAGCACCTTGTGCATGCTGCACAGCTTGGCGTCCAGCAAATCCCTGGGCAGGCGCTGGGGATCGATGGTGTCCAGGTCCAGCAGCGGTGTACGAAAGATCTGTGCGATCTGAAAGGCCAGCTCCGCCGCAGGCATGTGCCCGGATGCCACCAGCTGTGCCACGAAGCTGTTCTTGCTGGCGTGTGCCTTGCGGGCCGTCTCCAGCGCAACCGCTTCCGGGAGCTGGCCTGCGCTGACCAGGGCCCGGGCCAGCCCGGCCAGTGTCGTGTTCGAGGAGGACTGGGCGATCAAGGATGCAGTGGATGCGGCGTTCATGGGCCGTGAGTGGAATATGTTGTATTCGGGTGTGGAAAGACGCGCCTATCATCCCCGATCAAAACAGGACTGTACAGACGCAAAAAGCCTGCAGGGGCAGGCTTTTTGAAAAAGATTGACGTGGTGCACAGTCTCCTGTGCACGTTCGCGAGCCGTGATCAGGTGCGGCGCAGCAGCAGCTGTGCTGCCAGTTGCTCCATCGCCTGCGTGTAGGCATTCACGGGCAGGGCCTGCAAGGCCGCGATCGCACGCATGGCCTCGTTGTGGGCGGCCTCGCGGGTGGCATCCAGAGCGCCGGTCCGCTTGACGATGGACAGGATGCTGGGCAATTGCTCGGTGGAGCCTTGCTCGATCGCCTCGCGCACCACTTGGGCATCTTCTGGCGTGGCCCTTTGCATGGCGATGATCAGGGGCAGTGTGCATTTGCCTTCGCGCAGATCATCCCCCAGGTTCTTGCCCATTTCCGTGGCATCGCCGTCGTAGTCCAGTACATCGTCGATGATCTGGAAGGCGGTGCCCAGTGCCTGGCCATAGGTCGCGCAGGCGGCCTCGACCCTGGCGTTGGCCCCCGCCAGGATCGCGGCGATCTGGGTGCTGGCCTCGAACAGCTTGGCGGTCTTGGAGCGGATGACGTGCAGGTAGCCGGCTTCGTCTAGCGAGGCGTCATGGGTGTTGATCAATTGCTGCACTTCGCCTTCGGCGATCACATTGGTGGCATCGGAGAGCACCTGCAGGATGCGCATATTGCCGGCCTCGACCATCATCTGGAACGAGCGCGTGTGCAGAAAATCCCCCACCAGCACGCTGGCCGGGTTGCCAAAAGACTCGTTGGCCGTGGGGCGGCCGCGGCGCAGGGTCGATTCGTCGACCACATCGTCATGCAACAGGGTGGCTGTGTGGATGAGCTCCACCACGGCGGCCAGCGTGTGCTTGGTCGGGCGCTGCTCGCCCAGTGCATTGCTCACCATCAGCAGCAGGGCGGGGCGCAGGCGCTTGCCGCCGGCCGCAATGATGTACTGGGAAATCTGACCGATCAAAGGGACGCTGGTGGTCAAACGCTGTGCGATGACACGGTCCACCGCCTGCATATCGTCGGCAATCAGGGCAAGCGGGTTGGGAATGGGGTTTGCTGTAGTCAAGGTAATCGCCACCAGGAGAGGCGATGATTATAGGAAGACATCGGACAAGCCCTGTGGGGCGGCAAGGTTGTGTGTGGACGCTCATTGGCGTTTACGCGTACAATCTTGCGCTTCCGTGGAAATTCGTCCGCGGAGACTCAAGAATCGAAAGAGGTTTACATGTACGCGGTCATAAAAACCGGTGGCAAACAGTATCGTGTTGCTGCTGGCGAAAAAATCAAGGTAGAACAGATTGCTGCGGACGTAGGCCAGGAAATCGTGATCGACCAAGTTTTGGCAGTCGGCAACGGCGCAGAACTGAAGGTTGGCACTCCCCTGGTGTCCGGCGCAACTGTGAAGGCAACGGTGGTTGCTCACGGCAAGCACGACAAGGTGCGCATCTTCAAGCTGCGTCGTCGTAAGCACTACGCCAAGTCTCAAGGCCATCGCCAGCAGTTCACCGAACTGCAAATCGTGGCGATTGCCGCTTAATTCCCAAGGAGCTAAGTCATGGCACAGAAAAAAGGCGGCGGCTCTACGCGCAACGGACGTGATTCCAAGCCCAAAATGCTGGGTGTGAAGGCCTTCGGTGGCGAGTTGATCAGCGCAGGCTCGATCATCGTGCGCCAGCGTGGCACCAAGTTCCACCCCGGTACCAACGTGGGCATCGGCAAGGATCACACTTTGTTCGCTCTGGTGGACGGCCACGTGTCTTTTGACACCAAGGGCGCTCTGTCCAAGCACACCGTCAGCATCACGCCTGCTGCTTAAAGCAACACGCGTCATCTGACATCACAAAGCCCCGATGCGTCGGGGCTTTGTTGTTTTCACAAGGGCGCCAAAGCCCTTGCACAGCAAGCCAGGAAGGTCCTGGCTTATGCTTTTGGGCCGGCACCACGGGTGCCTGTCTCTCCAATGATCACGGGAAAGCCTCATGAAGTTCGTCGATGAAGCCTATATTGAAATTGCCGCGGGCGATGGCGGTAATGGCGCAGCCACGTTCCGGCACGAAAAATACAAGGAATTCGGCGGACCCGACGGTGGTGACGGTGGCCGTGGCGGCCACGTCTATGCCGTGGCCGATGTGAATCTGAACACCCTCATCGACTACCGTTACTCGCGCCGCCATGAGGCGCAGCGCGGCGAGAACGGCATGGGCAACGACATGTTCGGCGCGGCCGGCAAGGACATCACCTTGCGCCTGCCCGTGGGCACCATCATCACCGATGAAGCCACGGGCGAAGTGCTGCACGAGTTGCTGGTCCCTGGTGAAAAGATCGTGCTGGCGCGGGGCGGCGACGGCGGCTTTGGCAACCTGCGTTTCAAGAGTGCGGTCAACCGTGCTCCGCGCCAGAAGACGCCCGGGCGTCCCGGCGAGCGTTTCAGCCTGAAGCTGGAGTTGAAGGTGCTGGCCGATGTGGGCCTGCTGGGCATGCCCAACGCCGGCAAGTCGACCTTCATTTCCTCGGTCTCCAATGCCCGCCCCAAGATTGCCGACTACCCCTTCACCACGTTGCACCCCAACCTGGGCGTGGTGCGGGTCGGCCCCGAACAGAGCTTTGTGATTGCCGACATTCCCGGTCTGATCGAGGGTGCTTCCGACGGCGCCGGTCTGGGGCACCAGTTCCTGCGCCACCTGCAGCGCACCCGCCTGCTGCTGCACATCGTCGATCTGGCGCCGTTTGACGAGGCTGTGGATCCGGTCGAGCAGGCCAAGGCCATCGTCCAGGAACTCAAGAAGTACGACGAAGCGCTGTACAACAAGCCGCGCTGGCTGGTGCTCAACAAGCTGGACATGGTGCCCGCCGAGGAGCGTGCCGCCAAGGTCAAGGACTTTGTGAAGCGCTACAAGTGGAAGGGGCCGGTCTACGAAATCTCGGCCCTGGCGCGCGAAGGCACAGACCGCCTGGTGCAGGACATCTTCAAGCACGTGCAAGTCCAGCAAAAGGCCGAGCAACCCCAGGAAGCGGAGTACGATCCCCGCTTCGCTGGCGACATGCCCGTGTGAGGTTGCACCGCCGGTGCTCTTGGATCAATAGCTGCTAGCGCTTGCTGGACAAGCGTTAGAGCCTTAAAACACTCATAACAATGTCATCCCGTGTTCTGCAAGATGCGCGTCGCATCGTGGTCAAGGTCGGCTCCAGTCTGGTCACCAACGAAGGCCGTGGCCTCGACGAGGCAGCGATTGAGGAATGGTCGCGCCAGCTGGCGGCCCTGGTGCACGGCGATGACGGTGTGCGCCGCGAGGTGATCATGGTGTCCAGCGGTGCGGTGGCCGAGGGCATGAAGCGCCTGGGCTGGGCCACGCGGCCCAAGGAAATCCACGAGCTGCAGGCCGCTGCGGCAGTGGGCCAGATGGGTCTGGTCCAGATGTACGAAACCAAGCTGCGCAACCACCACGTGGGCAGTGCCCAGGTGCTGCTGACGCACGCCGACCTGGCCGACCGCGAGCGTTATCTGAATGCGCGCTCCACCTTGCTGACCCTGCTCAAGCTGGGCGTGGTGCCGGTGATCAACGAGAACGACACGGTGGTCAACGACGAAATCAAGTTCGGCGACAACGACACCCTGGGGGCGCTGGTGGCCAACCTGGTGGATGCCGATGCCTATGTCATCCTGACCGATCAGAAGGGCTTGTACACCGCCGACCCGCGCCGCAACCCCGAGGCCCGGTTCGTGCACGAAGCACAGGCCGGCAACCCCGATCTGGAGGCCATGGCCGGCGGCGCCGGCTCCAGCATCGGCAAGGGTGGCATGCTGACCAAGATCCTGGCGGCCAAGCGTGCGGCAGGCTCGGGCACCTCCACCGTGATCGCTTGGGGGCGTGAGCAGGATGTGCTGTTGCGCCTGACCCGCGGGGAGGCGATTGGGACGTTGCTGGTGGCGCCCACCCACAAGAACCAGGCCCGCAAGCAATGGATGATGGACCACCTGCAGCTGCATGGCTCGGTCACCATCGACGACGGTGCGGTGCGCAAGCTGCAGGGCGAGGGCAAGAGCCTGCTGCCCGTGGGCATGGTGGCGGTGGAAGGCGATTTCTCGCGCGGCGACGTGATCGCCGTGTGCGATGCGGGCGGCAAGGAAATCGCCCGCGGTCTGGCCAACTACTCCAGCGCCGAGGCACGCCTGCTGTGCAAGCACGCATCGTCCGAGGTCGAGCAGTTGCTGGGCTACCGGGCCGAGCCCGAGATGGTGCACCGCGACAACATGGTCGTGCTGTCCTGAGCACCTAGCCGCAGCCGCGCGGCCGCAAAAAAATCCCGCGGCACGGTGAGGTGCAGCGGGATCGGGAATCTCAGCGCGGGTTCTGGTCGTTCTGCGGATCCGGGTCAAAGCTGGCGCCGGGCGGCAACTCCAGACCGGGATTGCCCATCACGCCATGGTGGCGCAGCACGGGCGCCGGGCGTGGCGGGGCGGTAGGGGGCTCACTCTCGCGCGGGCGCATGCCGCTGCGCAAATACCGGTTGCGCTGCTGTTCGCTGCGCGGCACGTAGCGGGCCAGTTCGGTCAGCGCCATTTCATAGACGCCGCGCTTGAACTCCACCACCACATCCAGCGGCACCCAGTAATCGTTCCAGCGCCAGGCGTCGAACTCCGGGTGGTCGGTGGCACGCAGGTTCAGGTCCCAATCGTGACCCAGCAACTGCAGCAGGAACCAGATCTGCTTCTGGCCCTTGTAATGACCTCGCGCATCGCGGCGTATGTAACGATCCGGCACCTCGTAGCGCAACCAGTCCCTGGTTCGGGCCACCACGCGCACGTGGTCGGGCTTCAAACCCACCTCCTCATGCAGCTCCCGGAACATGGCCTGCTCGGGACTTTCGCCCCGGTCAATGCCTCCCTGCGGAAACTGCCAGCTGTGGGTGCGAATGCGTTTGCCCCAGAACACCTGGTTCTTCTGGTTGAGCAGGATGATGCCGACGTTCGGGCGAAATCCGTCCCGGTCAAGCATAATCGAACCCCAATTTTCTATATTGCGTTCATTATGCACGGCAGTCTGTGCCTATCAAGATTGCTGCTGCGATATCCCGCTGAATCCCCCTCATGAAAGCCTCCCAATTCTTCATCTCCACCCTCAAGGAAGCTCCGGCCGATGCCGAAGTGGTCAGCCACAAGCTCATGATGCGTGCGGGCCTGATCAAAAAGCTGGGTGCTGGCATCTACAACTACATGCCCATGGGCCTGCGCGTGATCCGCAAGGTCGAGGCCATCGTGCGCGAGGAAATGAACCGCGCTGGCGCCATGGAGGTGACCATGCCCGTGGTGCAGCCTGCCGAGCTGTGGGAGGAAACCGGCCGCTTCGAGAAGATGGGCCCCGAGCTGCTGCGCATCCAGGACCGCCACGGCCGTGACTTCGTGATCCAGCCCACCAGCGAAGAGGTGGTGACTGACATCGCCCGCCAGGAGTTCAAGAGCTACAAGCAGCTGCCCAAAAACCTCTACCAGATCCAGACCAAGTTCCGCGACGAACGCCGTCCGCGCTTCGGCCTGATGCGTGGCCGCGAGTTCACCATGAAGGACGCTTACTCCTTCGACAAGGACCGCGACAGCGCACAAATCAGCTACCAGACCATGCGCGCGGCCTACCAGCGCATCTTTGACCGCTTCGGTCTGCAATACCGTGCCGTGCGCGCCGACAGCGGTGCCATCGGTGGCGACCTGAGCGAAGAGTTCCAGGTGATTGCCTCCACCGGCGAAGACGCCATCGTCTACTGCCCCCAGAGCGACTACGCGGCCAACATCGAGAAGGCCGAGTGCCTGGCACCTGCCGGTCCCCGCCCTGCGGCATCCCAGCCCTTGCAGAAGGTGGCCACGCCCGGTAACAGCACCTGCGAAGCCGTGGCGGCGCAGCTGGGCCTGCCCCTGAGCCAGACCGTCAAGTCCCTGGTGCTGGCCACCGACACCAGCAACGAGGCCGGTGAGATTGTCCAGACCCAGGTCTGGCTGCTGCTGCTGCGCGGCGACCACGAGATGAACGAGATCAAGGTCGGCAAGGTGGAGGGCCTGGCCAATTTCCGTTTTGCCACCGTGGGCGAGATCGAAGCCCATTTCGGCTGCAAGCCAGGCTACCTGGGCCCCATCGGCCTGAAGCAGCCGGTGAACCTGGTGGTGGACCGCGAAGTGGCCGTGATGGCCGACTGGGTCTGCGGTGCCAACGACGAAGATTTCCACATCACCGGTGTCAACTTTGGCCGTGACCTGCCCGAGCCTGCCGTGGTGGCCGACTTGCGCAACGTGGTGGCGGGCGACAAGTCGCCCGACGGAGCGGGTGAGCTGGCCATCGAGCGCGGCATCGAAATCGGCCACGTGTTCTACCTGGGCACCAAGTACTCCCAGGCCATGAACGCCACCTTCCTGGGCGACAACGGCAAGCCCCAGCACTTCGAGATGGGCTGCTACGGCATCGGCATCACCCGCCTGCCGGCTGCGGCCATCGAGCAGAACCACGACGAGCGCGGCATCATCTGGCCCGACGCGATTGCGCCATTCACCGTGGTGATCTGCCCCATCGGCATGGGCCGCAGCGAGGCCGTCAAGGCCGAAGCGGAGAAGCTTTATGCCGAATTGCTGGCTTTGGGCGTGGACGTGATCCTGGACGACCGCGACGAGCGCCCCGGCGCCATGCTGGCCGACTGGGAGCTGATCGGCGTGCCGCACCGCGTGGTGCTGGGCGACCGTGGCCTCAAGGATGGCGTGGTCGAGTACCAGCACCGCCGTGCTGCCGAGGCCACCAAGCTGCCCACGGCCGACGCGCTGGCGCACCTCAAGGCCCAGCTGGGCTTGCACTGAGCCGCGAGCACCGATAAAAAAGCAGCTGCGGCTGCTTTTTTTACGCCCTGTGCGGCACCGGTTGCGGTGCACACTGGCGGCTGTGCCAGCCAGGCGCTATCTCACCCCCTGACAGAATTCGATCCCTGCATGCCACGGTCCTCGTTCTTGCCTCCACCCCAGCAACCGGGCCGGCGTGCCTGCCTGGGCCTGGCTGCGGCTTGGGCGCTGGGTCAGGCGGGGTGGGCGCAGGCCGGTGCACAGTTGGAAGAGCCGCTGGCCGATGCCGTGCGCAGCGCCTTGAGCGCGGCCGTCAGCGACCTGGCACCGCCGGAGCCGGTGTTTGCCTCCACCGACGCGCGCATCGCCTACCTGCGCTGGCTGACCACCATGAGCGATCGCCTGCAGCGCCGCAAGCCGGACTGGGAGGTGCGGCGCGACTTTCTGCAGACCGTGTGGTACGAGGCCAAGCGCGCAGGGCTGGAAGTGTCGCTGGTGCTGGGCCTGATCCAGGTGGAAAGCGGCTTTCGCAAGTTCGCGGTCTCGGTCGCCGGGGCGCGCGGCTACATGCAGATCATGCCGTTCTGGACGCGCGTGATTGGCGATGGCGATGCGGGCAAGCTGTTCCATATGCAGACCAACCTGCGCTTTGGCTGCGTGATCCTGCGCCACTACCTGGAGCGTGAGCGTGGCGACCTGTTCATGGCCCTGGGGCGCTACAACGGCAGCCGTGGCAAGGACAAATACCCCGGCCTGGTGCTGGGGGCGCAGAAGCAGTGGCAGTTCGATCCGCAGGCACTGCGCCAGGCATGAAATAAGCAGAGCAGTTGACGCAGCGCAAACAAGGGTTTCAGGGTCTAAGGGCTCTGAAACCCTTTGTTCGTCTGCGCTAGCAGCTATGTATTTGTGTGAATGTGGCAAGTTTGCGGCGCAATCAGGTGCCTGTTGCAGTGTGAATGCCGCCGTTGTTGGGGGAGCGTGGCGCGGCAGATGAGGCATGCCCAGCACTGCTGTCTGTGGGCAGGTCCTCCGGCGTGTGCTGCTGCGGGGAGGTGGTCGTCGCCTGCGGCTACAGCGTCAGGCCACGGGCGCGCTGGGCCTGGTGCTGCCCCGTCACTTCTCAAGTTATGCCAGGGTTCCGCCGTGCCGACGGCGATCACGGATGACCGCTGTCGGTAAGCGGGCGCGTCCAAAGGACGCTCAAGGCACGCTGGGGGTCTCGCGCTGGGGCTTGGGGTGCTGGGCCTCGGGTTTGGAGGCGGCGCCGGGCAGGGTGCTCATGGCCGGGCCGGAGGCCGCCACGGCGGCCACGGCCGACAGGGTGGAGGTCGGCGCGTCTGGCACCGGCATCACGCTGCCATCCGCATGCAGGCGCGAGACCAGCACCTGGTCGATGCGATAGCTGTCCACGTCCATCACCTCGAAGCGGTAGCCACCCCAGTTCACCGCATCGGTGCGGCGTGGTACGCGGCGCAGCATGACCATCAAGAAGCCGGCCAGGGTTTCGTACTCGTCCTCATTCGGCAGGGCTTCCAGGTCCAGGGCGCGCAGCACATCGTCGATGGGGGTGATACCGTCGATCAGCCAGGAGTTCTCGTCACGGCGGATGATCTGCTCTTCATCGTCGGGCGAGACCAGGTCGCCCATGACCGTGCTCATCACATCGTTCAGCGTGACCACGCCGACGACCAGGCTGTACTCGTTGAGGATCACGGCAAAGTCTTCGTGCACCTGCTGGAACTGGTCCAGCACCTCGGCCAGGGTCAGCTTGTCGGGCACCAGCAGCACGCGGCGGATCAGGCTGTCGTCCTTGAGCGAGATCGGCAGGTTGTTCAGCACGCGCTGGAACAGGTCCTTGGCGTCCACGTAGCCGACGATGTGGTCGATGTCGCCGTCGCACACCGGGTAGGTGGAGAAGGGCTCCTCGGCGATGCGCGCACGGATCACGTGGTCCGGGTCATCGCGCAGGAAGTAGGCGATGCGATCGCGCTGTGTCATGGCCGAGGCCACGGTGCGCGAATCCAGCTCGAAGATGTTGGCAATCGCCTGTTGCTCGCGCACCGCCAGCACGCCGGCGCGCGCGCCGGCCTCGGTCATGGCCAGGATGTCGTCCGAGGTGATGCGCTCGTCGCGCTGGTCGGGCAGGCCCAGCACGCGGATCAGCGCATCGGTGATGCGGGCGTAGATCCAGACGATGGGCTTGAACACCGTCATGCACAGCTGCATGGGACCCAGCACGCGCAGCAGCAGGTGCTCGGGCTCGACCATGCTCAGTCGGCGCGGCACCAGGTCGGCAAACAGGATGAACAGGGAGGTGATCACCAGGAAGGACAGCACGAAGCCCAGGCTGCTGGCGGTGCTCTCGGGCAGCCACAGCGTCAACAGGCTGCCCAGTGTGCCGCTGAGGGCCCCTTCGCCGACGATACCGCCCAGGATGGCAATGCCGTTCTGGCCCACCTGTACCACGGTGAAATAGTCGCCGGGCTGCTCCTGCATCCTCAGCGCCTTGTCTGCACGGGGGTCGTCTTCGTCGGCCATCTGGCGCAGGCGCAGACGGCGGGAGGCAGCGAGGGAAATCTCGGCCACGGCGAAGAAGGCACTGGCGGCAATCAACAGCGCGATGATGAACAGGCTTTGCGTCAACGTCATAAGTCAGTGGGGTGGCAGGTGACGGCCGAGTGTCACCATTGTGCATGCCTCCTTCGCATGCCGGCATACCGATCACTCTGTGCCGCTGCCCTGCGGCCGAGAACGAAAAAACCGCCCACAGGGGCGGTTTTGGATAAAGCAGGGGCCATGCCAGCCGTACTGGTCATTGGGGTTGGCATCGGTCCCAGCAGCTGCATGCGATCAGGCTTCGCCGTTGATCACTTGCTGCAACTCGCCGGACTCGTACATCTCCATCATGATGTCCGAGCCGCCGATGAATTCGCCGCGGATGTACAACTGGGGGATGGTGGGCCAGTTGCTGTAGTCCTTGATGCCCTGGCGGATTTCCTGGTCTTCCAGCACGTTCACGGTGGCGATCGCCTTGGGCTCCACACCGCAGGCCTTCAGGATCTGGATGGCGCGGCCCGAGAAGCCGCACATGGGGAAGCTGGCGCTGCCCTTCATGAACAGCAGGATGTCGTTGTTCTTGACCAGTTGGTCGATGCGTTGTTGTACGTCGCTCATGGGTTCTCCTTGCAGGGGAGCCTGGGCATGGTCCGCCCGGCAATGCTTGTGATTATTTCACTGTCTCGCCAACGTTGGCGCCGTCCGGGATTTGCCCGCCTGTGCAGCGGTCCACGCCGGCCAGGTCCTGGCGGCTGTGCACCTGCACAAAACCGGCGCTGCGCAGCAGGGCCTGCACGTCGCCGGCCTGGTCCCAACCGTGCTCCAGCAGCAGCCAGCCGCCGGGCGGCAGGTGCGCGGGGGCCTGGGCGACGATGGCGCGCAGGTCCTGCAGGCCGTCGGCGCCGCTGGTTAGGGCGTGGCGGGGCTCGTGGCGCAGCGCGGGCATGTGCGGATCGTCCTCGCGGATGTAGGGCGGGTTGCTGGCGATGACGTCAAACACCCCCTCCACCTGCTCCAGCCACGACGAGGCCACGAACTGCACCGGCAGCTGCAAGCGCTGTGCGTTGGCGCGCGCCACGTCCAGCGCCTGCGGGCTGAAGTCGACGGCGGTCACGGCGGCGTCCGGGAGCTGGCTTTGTACGGCCAGGGCGATGGCACCGCTGCCGGTGCCCAGGTCGGCCACGCGGGGTGAAACGATTTTTTCCACCACGTCCAGCACCCACTCCACCAAGGTCTCCGTGTCGGGGCGCGGGTCCAGCACGCGGGCATCCACCTGCAGCGGCAGGCCGAAAAATTCTTTGCAGCCCGTCAGATAGGCCACGGGCACGCCATCCAGGCGCTGGGCGCACAGCTGCGCAAACTGCGCCTGCTGGTCGTGGCTCAGCGGGTCCTGGTCGTGCGTCAGCAGCCAGGCGCGGCTGGCACCGGGCTGGCCCAGCACGTGCAGCAGCAGCATTTGCGCGTCAATGCGCGCCAGGCCCTGCTGGTGGGCCTGGCGTAGGGCGTGCTGCAAAGTCAAAGGTGAGTTCACTTTGTATAGCTGCTGGAGCAGACGGTATAAGCGTTAGAGGTCAATTTGGCTTGAAAAGATAAAAAGACTCGCTCGCACCACGCTGGATATGTTGTTGTGCCTTGTCGCACGCCGGTACGGCACGCAGTTTCACGTTTTGCCATCGTCCATCTTCGGTGTGCGGGGTGGTGTTTGCCGATCTCACTAAGTATTCACTTCCAGCTCGGCCAGCAGTTCGGCCTCGCGGGCCTGCTGCAGCGCCTGGATCACATCGCCCAGGTCCCCTTCCATGATGTTCAGCAGCTTGTACAGCGTCAGGTTGATGCGGTGGTCGGTCAGGCGGCCCTGGGGGAAGTTGTAGGTGCGGATGCGGTCGCTGCGGTCGCCCGAACCAATCAGGCCCTTGCGCAGCGCGGCTTCCTTGGCCTCGCGCTCCTTGCGTTCCTTTTCCTGGATGCGCGCCTGCAGCACCTGCAGGGCCTTGGCCTTGTTGCTGTGCTGGCTGCGGCCGTCCTGGCATTCGGCGACGATGCCCGTGGGCAGGTGGACCACGCGCACGGCCGAGTCGGTCTTGTTAATGTGCTGGCCGCCGGCGCCGCTGGCGCGGAAAGTGTCGATGCGCAGGTCGGCCGGGTTCAGGGTGATGGCCTGCTGCTCGTCGGGCTCGGGCATCACCGCCACGGTGCAGGCGCTGGTGTGGATGCGGCCCTGGGTCTCGGTGGCGGGCACGCGCTGCACGCGGTGGCCGCCGGATTCAAAGCGCAGCGCGCCGTACACGCGTTCGCCCTCGATGCGCAGCACCACTTCCTTGTAGCCGCCCAGTTCGCTGTCGTTGGCGCTCATCACCTCCACCTTCCAGCCCACGTTGGCGGCGTAGCGGGTGTACATGCGCGCCAGGTCGCCGGCGAACAGGGCCGATTCGTCACCGCCCGTGCCGGCGCGGATTTCCACGAAGGCCGGGCGCTCGTCGTCCGGGTCCTTGGGCAGCAGCAGGCGCTGCAGTTCGTCCTCGAGCTTGAGCAGCTCGGCCTCGCCGGCCTGGATCTCTTCCTGGGCCATCTCGGCCATGTCCGGGTCCTCCAGCAGCTGGCGCGCGGTGGCGATGTCGGTCTCGGTCTGCAGGTAGCGTTGGTAGCGGCCGGCCACGGCGGTCACGTCGGCATGTTCGCGCGAGATGCGGCGGTACTGCTGCATGTCGCCCATGATGTCTTCGCGCGAGAGCAGGAAATCCAGTTCTTCAAGGCGCTGGGCATAGCGCTCCAGCTGGGTGCGCAGGAATGGTTGCATGGTCGATTCGGGGAAATGGGGTGCTACGCGAAACGTAGCGGCAAGCGCTGGTCAGATCAGCGCTGGAGGGTGTTTTGGCTCAAAAGCCGCAGCGCGAAGCGGCGCTAACGCTGGCCGGGCTTGCCGGGGCGCAGGAACAGCCGGGAGACGGTGTCCACCGTCTGGGCACGCTCTTCGGCGCTGCCCTTGTGCAGGGCCGCCAGGGTGCCATGCATCATCTTCTGGGTCAGGCCGCGTGACAGGGCGTCGAGCACGGCATCCACATCCTCGCCCTTGGCCAGCAGCTTCTTGGCGCGGGCGATTTCGGCGGCGCGCCAGGCATCGGTCTGGGCGTTGAGCTGCTGGATCAGCGGCACCACACCGCCCTGGGCGCGCTGGTGCATCCACTGCATGAAGTTCAGCACGCCGGCGTCGATGATGACCTCGGCCTCGGCCACGGTGGCCTGGCGCTGGGCCTGGGCGGTGCGCACCACGCTGGCCAGGTCGTCCACGGTGTACAGGTAGACGTCGCGCAGGTCCTTGACCTCGGGCTCGATGTCGCGGGGCACGGCCAGGTCGACCATGAACATGGGGCGGTGCTTGCGTTTTTTGAGCGCGCGCTCGATCGCCCCCAGGCCGATGATGGGCAGGGTCGAGGCCGTGCAGCTGATGATGGCGTCGTACTCGTGCAGGTGCTCGGGAATCTCTGCCAGCGGCATCACCTCGGCGCCAAAGCGGCTGGCCAGCTTTTCCCCGCGCTCCATGGTGCGGTTGGCGATGGTGATGTGGGCGGGGTTCTTGGCGGCAAAGTGGGTGGTGGCCAGCTCGATCATCTCGCCGGCGCCCACGAACAGGATGCGGATCTTTGTGAGGTCTTCGAACAGCTGGCCGGCCAGGCGCACGGCGGCGGCGGCCATGGAAATCGAGTGCTCGCCGATCTCGGTGGAGCTGCGCACTTCCTTGGCCACGGCAAAGCTGCGCTGGAACAGCTGGTTCAGCGTGCTGCCCAGGGCGCCGGCTTCCTCGGCGGCGCGCACGGCGTTCTTCATCTGGCCCAGGATCTGGGTTTCGCCCAGCACCATGGAGTCCAGGCCTGAGGCCACGCGGAAGGCATGGCGCGCGGCGGAGCCGTCTTCCAGCAGGTAGGAGTGCGAGCGCAGCATGTCCGCACTCACGCCGCCGGCATGGGCCAGCCAGCCCAGGGTGTGGTCCAGGGCGGGGGCGTCGGCGGCGCAGTAAATCTCGGTGCGGTTGCAGGTCGAGAGGATGGCGGTTTCCACCTCGGGGTGGCACGTGGCGCTGGTCAGCGCCTGGCGCAATCCGTGCAGGGTGGGGGCGATCTGGTCGATGGCGAACGCAAAACGGCCCCGTAAATCCAACGGTGCCGTGTTGTGGTTGATGCCGAGTGCCCAGACTGCCATAAGCCGAGATTATAAAATTTGCTGCCGCTTTGCGCTGTCCTACAGTCCAAAGTCTTGATCTGTGTCATTTCTATGCCCGTCCTGGACTTCCTCAACCACTTGCTCAACTTCGTGGCACCGGCTGTTTTTCTGTCCCTGGTGCTGGCGCTGGGCGCGTGTGTGCTGTGGCGCAAACGGGCGCACCTGCTGCCCTGGTACCTGATGGCCGCCGTCAACCTGCTGCTGGGCGTGCTGGTGCTGGCCCTGGGCGTGGTGCTGACCGGCCACGACGGCCGCATGGGTACTTATGCCATCCTGGTGCTGGCCATGGGCAGCTGCCAGTGGCTGATGTCCCAGGGCTGGCGCGGCTGAGCCGCAGGACGCCGGCGCCGCTCCGGACCGGTCTGCGGCAGCGGAAGTGGCGCGGCGTTGGCACCTAGGCCTGCGCGTACTGGGCCTGGTCGGCCCGCGCCTGCGCCAGCACCCAGTCACGGAAATCCTGCAACGCATGCGAGGCCGGGCGCGAGGCGGGCTGGCACAGGAAATAGCCGCGCTCGATCTGGAAGGGCCGGTGCACGGGGATGGCTACGCGCCCGGCGGCCAGATCGTCCTCAATCAGGCAGCGCTGTACCACGGCCACGCCCATGCCGGCGACCACGGCCTGTACCAGCATGCCCACCAGTTCGAAGTCGGCCGCTGGTGCCGGGTAGGGGCCGTCGCAGCCCATTTTCTCGAACCAGCGCGCCCAGTTGTCCGGGTAGTTGGTGTGGGCCAGCAGCGGGCGGCGCAGCAGATCCTGCGGGCGGCAGATGCTCAGCGCATCCTGGGGCCGGCAGATGGGCACCAGATCGCGGCCCACCAGGTAGTCGGCCTGCACGGTCTCGGGAAACGGCATGCTGCCTATGCGGACCCAGGCGTCGATGTCGGGCGAGGTGATGGGATCGTCGCGCCGATACGGGGCAAACGACAGCACGGTCTCCGGGTGGCGGGCGCTGAAATCCGGCAGGCGCGGAATCAGCCAATGGCTGAACAGCGTGGGCGGCATGGACAGGCGTACGTGCCGGCCTTCGCGCTTGCGGCGCATGGCCTGGGTGGCCGATTCGATGGTAAAGATGGCCGGACCCACGGCGTCCAGGTACTGGCGCCCGGCCGTGGTCAGCACGCTGCGCCGGCCCTGGCGCTCGAAGACGGCAAAGCCCAGGTGCTCTTCAAGGCGGGCAATCGCGCGGCTGATGGCACCTTGGGTGACCTGCAGGGCATCGGCCGCCTGGGTGTAGCTGCCCAGCCGCGCGGCCTGGGCAAAGGCATGGAGTTCCGAAATGGACGGGGACTGAAGGCGCATGGCTGAATTATGACTTTTGGTAATGCTTGCTTGCTTTTTTGTCCCTTTTTTCCTGCGCCCCAGTGGCCAAGAATCTGTGCGTACTTCTCATAAATTATCCGAACCCTGGAGAAAACCCCATGATGTTGCGCCGCACCCTGTTGTCTTCCGTCGCCGCTGCTGCGGCCCTGACCGCCCTGGCCCCCGCCGCCCTGGCCGCAGACAACTACCCCAGCCGCCCGATCAAGCTGGTGGTGCCGTTTGGCGCCGGGGGGTCGACCGACATCGTGGCGCGCCTGCTGGCCGACAAGATGGGCCCCATCCTGGGCCAGCCCATCGTGATCGAGAACAAGGGTGGTGCCGGGGGCTCGATCGGTGCGGCCGAAATTGCCAAGGCCGCTCCCGATGGCTACACCATCGGCATGGCCACCGTGTCCACGCACGGCGCCAACCCCGCGATCATGGCCAAGCTGCCCTATGACGCCAAGAAGGACTTCGCCCCCATCACCAACGTGATGGCCGTGCCCAGCGTGTTTGTGGTGCACCCCAGCGTGCCTGCCAAGACGATGAAGGAGTTCATCGCCCTGGCCAAGAAGGAACCCGGCAAGTACAGCTTCGCCTCGCCCGGCACCGGCTCGCTGGGCCATGCCAACATCGAAAACTTCATGAACCTGGCGGGCATCGACCTGCTGCACATCCCCTACAAGGGCGCGGGCCAGGCGCTGAACGACGCACTGGGGGGCCAGGTGCACGCAATGACGGACAACCTGTCCTCGTCGCTGACCAATATCAAGGCCGGCAAGCTGCGTCCGCTGGCGGTGCTGGCGCTCAAGCGCACCGAGGTGCTGCCGGACGTGCCCACCTATGCCGAGCTGGGCTACCCCCAGATGGGTGATGGCGGTTGGTTCGGCCTGGTGGCCCCCGCCGGCACGCCCAAGGCCATCATCGACCAGCTGAACGCGGCCGCCCACAAGGCCATGCAGGACCCCAGCTACCTGGCCAAGCAAAAGGACATCGCTGGCGAAGGCATGGCCAACACGCCCGAGCAGTTTGCCAAGCAGATCGATGCCGCCATCGCCCGCTACACCGCCGTGGCCCAGCGCGCCAACATCAAGATCAACTGATGCCTGGTGTGCCTGATTTTCTGCAGCCCCGCCCGGAGGCCCCGGTGCGGGTGCACCCGCCCCAGGCCGAGGTCTTGCCGCTGGTGTGCGATTCCCCGCACAGCGGCACGGCCTATCCGGCGGATTTCGGGTTCGCGCTGCCCCTGGCGCAGCTGCGCCGCGGCGAGGACTCGCTGGTGGACCGCCTGTGGCAGGCCTGGCCCGAGCATGGTGCGACCCTGGTCGAGGCCACGTTTCCGCGCACCTACATCGATCCCAACCGCGAGGAAGACGACATCAACCCCGCGATGCTGGACGGCCCCTGGCCCACGCCGCTGCACCCGAGCCCCAAGACCCTGCAGGGCCTGGGTCTGGTGTGGGAGAAGCTCAGCCAGGCCGGTCGGTCCACCCCGGTGTACGACCGCGCACTCAGCGTGGCCGAGGTGCAGCAGCGCATCGAGCGCTACTGGCGCCCCTACCACGCCGCGCTGGCGCAGGCCATCCGCTGGTGTGTGGGGCGTTTCGGCGGGGTCTGGCACATCAACCTGCACTCCATGCCCAGCGATGTCTACCAGCGCCTGGGCACGCCCGAGAAGACCCTGGCCGACTTTGTCCTGGGCGACCGGGATGGCACGACCTGCGATCCGGACTTCATCCGCCTGATTGGCGAGACCTTGCAGGCCCAGGGCTACAGCGTGGCCTACAACGAGCCGTACAAGGGCGTGGCCCTGATCGGCCGCATTGGCCAGCCGCATCTGCACCGCCACAGCCTGCAAATCGAGATCAACCGCCGCATCTATCTGGACGAGGACACACGCCTGCCCAGCGCCGGTTTTGCCCAGGTGCAGCAGCACCTGCAGCAGTTGATGCCGGTGGTGGCCGAGCACGTGCGCCAGCGCATGCGCCAACTGCCGCGCGCCTGAGCCTGCGGGCTTGTCGGTGGCGGCATCGCGGCCCGGAATGGCGGCCCTGACAGTCCGCGGGGTGAGGGCGCACGAACGCCCCGGGGTTTTCACGGATTTGACATGAATTTGTCACATTCCAGCCCCGCGGCACCGGGCTTGCTCCCTAGAATCCGCCCGCCATGCCTGTCGCCAGACGGCAGGCGGGCCATTCCACAACAAGGAGCATTGAATGAACACAACATGGCGTACATGCCTGGCCGCGGTCGCGTGCCTGGTGGCTGCGGTGGGGGCGCAGGCGCATGACTTTCCCAGCAAGCCCATCCGCATCGTGATGGGGTTCCCGGCCGGCGGCCCGCTGGACCAGCACGCCCGCCTGCTGTCCGACAAGCTGCAGGCCGAGCTGGGCCAGCCCATCGTCATGGACTACAAGCCCGGTGCCGGTGGCACGCTGGGGGCGCAGGAGGTCATGAAGGCCGCGCCCGACGGGCACACGCTGATGATCGCCAACACCGGTGTGATGGTGATCAACCCTGCGCTCTACCCCAAGCTGCCCTACCAGACGCTGCGGGACTTCACGCCGATTGCACGTACCGCCATGCAGCCGCTGGCGCTGCTGGTCAGCAACAACACCCCGGTCAAGACGCTGCCGGAGTTCATCAGCTATGCCAAGGCCCATCCGGGCAAGGTCAACTTCGGCTCGGCCGGCAACGGCGGCATCAGCCACCTGGTGCCCGAGATGTTCAAGTCCGCCACGGGCATCCAGATGGTGCACATCCCCTACAAGGGCAGCGCCCCGGCCTTCACCGATCTGATGGGCGGGCAGGTGCAGTTCATGGCCGAGAGCATTCCGCAGGCCGCGGCCTACCACAAGCAGGGCAAGGTGCGCGCGCTGGCCGTGACCAGCCGGGAGCGCAACCCGGCGCTGCCCGAGATTCCGACCGCCATCGAAAGTGGTCTCAAGGGCTTCGAAGTGGTCGGCTTCTACGGTTTCCTGGCCCCGGCCGGCACACCCAAGCCCGTGGTTGACCGCCTGAGCCAGGCCTTCCAGAAGGTGATGGAGAACCCCGAGCTGCGCGAGCGCATGGTCAGCCAGGGCGCCAACCCCGACTTCATGGGGGCCGAGACCTTTGCCAAGTTCCTGGCCGCCGAAATGCCCCGCTGGGCCGATGCGGTCAAGGCCTCGGGCACCAAGATGGACTGAGCGTGCTGCCCGCGCAGCGGGCTGCACCAACAGCAAGGCCTTCCCCTGCGGGAAGGCCTTTTGGGATGCCATGCTGGCAAAATCGATAGCGCACAGCGCGCGCTGTGCGCGAATTTCAGTGTGTTTTGTGCCTGAAATGCACTGTGATCGAGCGCAAGCAGCTCTCTTTTTTAGATCGAGGTGCTGGTCTGGGCCGGGCTGAACAGGTCCACGCGGTCGGTGATGATGCCGTCCGTACCCAGGTCGATCAGGCGTTGGGCGGCCCATTCGTCGTTCACGGTGTAGCTGCTGCAGCGCAGGCCGGCGCCATGCACCTTGGCCACCAGCTCGGGGGTCCACAGCGCGTGGTTGAGCACCATGGCGTGGCAGTCCAGGTCCAAGGCCACTTGCAGATCGGCGTCACCGTTGCCATCGGCCAGCTTGTCCACCAGCAGGCCGCGCGGGATGTGGGGTGCGGTTTCGCGCGCGCCCTGCAGGGCCTCGGGCTTGAACGAGGTGAACAGCGGCGGCACTTCGCTGTGCGGCCAGATGCGCTGCATCAGCGTGCCGCAGGCGCGGCCGGTTTCCAGCTCCTGGCCGGGCGTGGGCTTGATCTCCACATTCAGGTGCAGGTGGTTGGCCAGGCACCAGCGCGCCAGGGCTTCCAGCGTGGGCAGGGCCTCGCCCGCGTAGGCGCGCGAGTGCCAGCTGCCAGCATCGAGCTGGGCGATCTGGCCCATGGTCAATGCGCCGCCGACGCCGTGGCCGTTGGTGGTGCGCTCCAGCGTGGCGTCGTGCATCAGGAACAGCACGCCATCGCTGCTGAGCTTGGCGTCGCATTCAAAAAAGCGGTAGCCGTGCTGCGCGCCCAAGCGGAAGGCGCTCAAGGTGTTTTCCGGTGCCAGCTTGCCGGCACCGCGGTGGGCCACCCAACGGGGGTAGGGCCAGGGTTTCAATGCAGTAGTCATCGTGGATTTGCGCCCGTAGAGACGTGAAAAAAGCGCCGTCAGCGTGGGCTGGGGCGCTTGGGGAAGCTTAGTGCAGAAGTCATTGCGCAGGCATGCACGCGTGCATTCGGCGCGGCCACGCGCCTGAACCCTCAGGCGCGCTTGCCGGTTTCGGCGTCGAACCAGTGCAGACGGTCCTGGCGGGCCGAGATGCGGGCGGTCTCGCCGGGCTTGGGGAAGGGCTTGCCTTCTTCCACGCGCACGGTGACGTCCTCGTCACCCACCTTGCCGTACAGCAGGCGCTCGGCACCCAGCAGTTCCACGGTTTCCACGCGGAATTCCACGCCGCCGGTTTCCACCAGGTCGATGTGCTCGGGCCGGATGCCCAGGATCAGGCCGGGCTTGCCGTTGGGCGAGTGCTTGAGCAGGTTCATCGGGGGCGAGCCGATGAAGCCGGCCACGAAGGTCGAAGCAGGGGTGTGGTAGACCTCTTCGGGCGTGCCGAACTGTTCCACGTTGCCGCCGTTCATCACCACCATGCGCTGGGCCAGGGTCATGGCCTCGACCTGGTCGTGGGTCACGAACAGGCTGGTGATGCCCAGTTCGGCGTGCAGCTTCTGGATCTCGATGCGGGTCTGGCCGCGCAGCTTGGCGTCCAGGTTGGACAGGGGTTCGTCGAAGAGGAATACCTGGGGCTGGCGCACGATGGCGCGGCCCATGGCCACGCGCTGGCGCTGGCCGCCGGACAGCTGGCGTGGCTTGCGGTCCAGCAGGTGGGACAGCTCCAGGATCTTGGCGGCCTTGTCCACGCGGCGCTTGATCTCGTCCTCGGGCACCTTGGCGAGCTTCAGGCCGTAGGCCATGTTCTCGTAGTTGCTCATGTGGGGGTAGAGCGCGTAGTTCTGGAACACCATGGCGATGTTGCGCTTGGCGGGTTCCAGGTCATTGACCTTCTTGTCGCCAATGATCAGATCGCCACCGGTGATTTCTTCCAGGCCCGCAATCATGCGCAGCAGGGTGGACTTGCCGCAGCCCGAGGGGCCGACCAGCACGATGAATTCGCCGTCCTTGATGTCGACGTTCACGCCATGGATCACAGGCACGGCCGTCTTGCCGGTGCCGTAGCGCTTGACGATGTTCTTGAGAGAGATGGATGCCATAACAGTATCTCGTTCGTATCTTGTAATTGGTCAAAAGAGGGTGGATGGGGCTGTTGGAGTTACTTTTCGGTATCCACCAGGCCTTTGACAAACCACTTTTGCATCAGGATTACCACGGCCGTGGGGGGCAGCATGGCCAGGATGGCGGTGGCCATCACGATGTTCCAGTCCACGGCGGCTTCACCGCCGGCCAGCATGCGCTTGATGCCAATCACCACGGGATACATGTCTTCCGAGGTGGTCATCAGCAGGGGCCACAGGTACTGGTTCCAGCCGTAGATGAACTGGATCACGAACAGCGCAGCGATCGAGGTCTTGGACAAGGGCACCAGGATGTCCTTGAAAAAACGCATGGCGCCGGCGCCATCGATGCGGGCGGCCTCCACCAACTCGTCCGGCACGGTCAGGAAGAACTGGCGGAACAGGAAGGTGGCGGTCGCCGAGGCGATCAGGGGCAGGGTCAGGCCTGCGTAGCTGTTGAGCAGGCCCAGGTCGGCCACGACCTTGTAGGTGGGCAGAATCCGCACTTCCACGGGCAGCATCAGCGTCAGGAAGATGGCCCAGAAGCACAGCATCTTGAAGGGGAAGCGGAAGTAGACGATGGCGAAGGCCGACAGCAGCGAGATGGCGATCTTGCCGAGGGTGATGACCATGGCCACTACAAAGCTCACCCACATCATGTGCACGACGTTGGTGTTGGAGCCCAGCTTGCCGGAGCCCAGCAGCGCTTCCTTGTAGTTGTCCCACATGTGGGCGCCGGGCAGCAGCGGCATGGGCGCCTGCACGATGGCATCGGCCGTGTGGGTCGAGGCGATCAGCGCCAGGTACAGCGGAAAGGCGACGATCGCCACGCCGAAGATCAGGACGGCGTGCGAGATGAAGGTGAGCCAGGGATTGCGATCAACCATGATCAGTACTGCACTTTCTTTTCAACATAGCGGAACTGGATCACGGTCAGCACGACAACGATCAGCATCAGGATCACGGACTGGGCGGCCGAGCCACCGAGGTCCAGGGCCTTGAAGCCATCTTGGTACACCTTGTAGACCAGGATCGAGGTCGACTGGCCGGGACCGCCTTGCGTGGCCGCGTCGATGATGCCGAAGGTGTCGAAGAACGCGTACACGATGTTGATCACCAGCAGGAAGAAGGTGGTGGGCGACAGCAGGGGCAGTTGGATGTTCCAGAAACGGCGCCAGGGGCCGGCACCGTCAATCGAGGCAGCCTCGATCAGCGCCTTGGGGATCGACTGCAGGCCGGCCAGGAAGAACAGGAAGTTGTACGAGATCTGCTTCCACACCGACGTGATGACGATCAGGGCCATGGCCTGGTTTTCGTTCATCAGGTGGTTCCACTCGTAGCCGAGTTTGCCCAGGTAGTGGGTGATCACGCCGATGGAGGGCGAGAACATGAAGACCCACAGCACGCCGGCGATCACGGGCGCCACGGCGTAGGGCACGATCAGCAGGGTCTTGTAGACCATGGCGAAGCGGATGATGCGGTCGGCAAAGATCGCCAGACCCAGTGACACGGCGATCCCAACCCCGGCCACCAGCACCGAGAACACGGCGGTGCGCTGGAAGGAATTCAGGTAGGTGGGGTCATCCAGCAGGTTGCGGAAGTTGTCCAATCCGACCCATTCGGTCGACATGCCGAACGCATCTTCCATCTGGAAAGACTGGAGCACGGCTTGGCCGGCTGGCCAGAAGAAGAAGATGCCGATGATGAGCAGCTGGGGCATGATCAGCGCCCAGGGCAGCCATCGGGAGCGGAAAAGTACGCGTTTTTCCATGATGGATCACAAAATAAAAAACCGCCGGAGCTGCATCAGCCGCGGAGGAGAGTGAGGGTCATCGAGGCGTGTCGCGTTGGAATCGCGTCAAAACGAACCAAGGCGAAACACTATGTGTATC
The DNA here is from genome assembly GCF_018064205.1 of Comamonas aquatica. Lineage (NCBI taxonomy): Bacteria > Pseudomonadati > Pseudomonadota > Betaproteobacteria > Burkholderiales > Comamonadaceae > Comamonas > Comamonas aquatica. The sequence goes on from NZ_CP072916.1 coordinate 188,146, forward strand.
GAATGTGCGCGTATTGTGCCTAGCTGTCAGCCGCTGCGCCAGAGGCGCAGCGGCTGTTCCGTTGAAGTCAGAAGGGTATTAGCCCTTCTGTGGTCGCGGGTTACTTGCCGCCGTTGGCGCGCTCGAAGCGGGCCAGTAGTTCGTCACCACGCTTGACGATGTTGTCCAGCGCTTGCTTGCCGGATTGCTTGCCGGCCCACACTTGTTCGAGTTCTTCGTCCTCGATGGTGCGGATCTGCACGTAGTTGCCCAGACGCACGCCGCGCGAGTTGTCGGTCACCTTGCGGATCATCTGGTTCACGGCCACGTCGGTGCCGGGGTTCTTCTGGTAGAAGCCCGAAGCTTCGGTCATCTTGAAGGAATCCATGGTCACAGGCAGGTAGCCGGTGCGCTGGTGCGAAGAGGCCTGGATTTCAGGCTTGGACAGGAATTCGAAGAACTTGGCCACGCCCTTGTACTCCTGTGCTTTTTTGCCAGCCATGGCCCACAACGATGCGCCGCCGATCACGGTATTTTGCGGAGCGCCCTTGGCATCGGGGTAGTAAGGCAGGTTGGAGATACCGTAGTCGAACTTGGCGTTCTTGGCCACGTTGCCGTAGGAGCTGGAAGACGCAAAAGTCATGGCGCACTCGCCGGACACGAACGAAGCGTCTGGCACAGAGCCACGACCCTTGTACACAAAGTCACCGGCCTTGGCTGCTTCAGCCAAGTTGTTGATGTGTTTGACGTGCAAAGGCGAGTTCAGCTTCAGACGGGCCTTGTGGCCGTCCTTGCCCATGCCGTTGCCGTGGGTGGCGAACTCCACGTTGTGCCATGTGGAGAAGGACTCCAACTGTGTCCAGCCTTGCCACGATGTGGTCATCGGGCAGCTGACACCCGCGGCCTTCAGTTTCTTGGCGGCAGCAAATACTTCAGGCCAGGTCTTGGGGGCCTTTTCTGCATCCAGGCCTGCCTTCTTGAAGGCGTCCTTGTTGTAGTAGAAAACCGTGGTCGAGCTGTTGAACGGGAAGCTCAGCATCTGGCCGTTGGGGGCGGTGTAGTAGCCAGCCACGGCGGGGATGTAGCTGCTGGGGTCAAACTTGGCGCCGGCATCGGCCATGACCTTGCCCACGGGCACGGTGGCGCCCTTGGAGGCCATCATGGTGGCGGTGCCCACTTCAAACACTTGCAGGATGTGGGGGGCGTTGCCGGAACGGAAGGCAGCGATGGCGGCGGTCATGGATTCGTCATAGGCGCCCTTGAAGGTGGGGACCACCTTGTATTCGCTCTGGCTTTCGTTGAACTGCTTGGCCAGATCGTTGACCCACTCGTTGTTCACGGCGGTCATCGAGTGCCACCACTGGATTTCAGTGGCTGCATTGGCTGCGCCCATGGCGGTGGCCGCGATGACGGCGGTCAGGGCGAAACGCTTGTATTGCATGGAAAACTCCTCAACGTGTAGAAATGTGTGCTGCCCATCCTAAGAATGAAGATGGCACTTTTATGACAGTCATCTGGCCGGTGTAGGGCCAAATGACAGTCGCACGGTCCTTTGTACTCCACTTGCGTGGCAAATGCCGGGGTGGTCCGTGGCTGTGGCCGCATTCTAGAAGCCGGGCCTGCGCTGGTGAATGCGGGTATGCGCGAATTCTTTTCTTTTTTGATTATTTATTTTCGCAATTGTGGGATTTGCTTAGTGGTTCAAATCTGACGTGCCGCGGCGGTGGCGGCTGGGTCAGCGCACCGAGAGGTCTCTGACATAGCCTCGGGGGTGGTGCCTGGGGGTGGCATAAAATTGGGCCCCCCATGACTCAGGGGCGCCGCTTGAGCGCCCGATCCGGTCCACGTCCATGAATGCACCGATTGCGCAGGCAATGCTGGAAACCAAGGTTGCCGAACCCGCCCGTCTCCGAGAGATTCCCTACAACTACACCTCGTTCTCCGACAAGGAAATTGTGATCCGCTTGTTGGGCACTTCGGCCTGGAGTGTGCTCAACCAGTTGCGTGAAGAGCGCCAGACCGGCCGCTCTGCCCGCATGCTGTACGAGGTGCTGGGCGACATGTGGGTGGTGCAGCGCAACCCCTACCTGCAGGACGACTTGCTGGACAATCCCGGACGCCGCAAGCTGCTGGTCGATGCCTTGCAACACCGCATGGCGGAAGTTCACAAACGCCGCATGCCACAGGATGACCCGCAACGCGATCACCTGGTGGGCGAGCTGATTGAGTCCGCCAACCGCGCCGTGGTTGAGTTTGACCGCATGTTCGTCGAGGCGGCCGAGCTGCGCCACCGCGTGCGCAAGACCCTGGGCAAGCTCACGCACAAGGACAACATCAAGTTTGACGGCCTGTCGCGCGTCAGCCATGTGACCGACGCCACCGACTGGCGTGTCGAATACCCCTTCGTGGTGCTGACCCCGGACACGGAAGTCGAGATGGCCGGCCTCGTCAAGGGCTGTATCGAGCTGGGTCTGACCATCATTCCGCGGGGGGGCGGTACCGGCTACACCGGCGGCGCGATTCCGCTGACCTGGCGCTCGGTGGTCATCAACACCGAAAAGCTTCAGGCCATCACCGAGGTGGAGTCGGTGGCACTGCCTGGCGTGGACCACCCCGTGCCCACGGTGTGGACGGAAGCCGGCGTGGTGACCCAGCGCGTGGCCGATGCGGCCGAGCGCGCGGGCTTTGTGTTCGCGGTGGACCCGACCTCGATCGAGGCGTCCTGCATCGGCGGCAACATCGCCATGAACGCCGGTGGCAAGAAGGCCGTGCTGTGGGGCACGGCACTGGACAACCTGGCCTCCTGGCGCATGGTCACCCCCGATGCCGAATGGCTGGAGGTGGTGCGCATTGGCCACAACCTGGGCAAGATCCACGATGCCGAGATGGCCAGCTTCGAGCTGCGCTACTTCGCGGCCGACGGCAAGACGCCGCTGCGCACCGAGCGCCTGGACATTCCCGGTCAGAAGTTCCGCAAGGAAGGCCTGGGCAAGGACGTCACGGACAAGTTCCTCTCCGGCTTGCCCGGGGTGCAGAAGGAAGGCACGGACGGCCTGATCACCAGCGCGCGCTGGATCGTGCACCGCATGCCCGAGCACACCCGCACCGTGTGCATGGAGTTCTTTGGCAACGCCAAGGATGCCGTGCCCTCGATCGTCGAGATCAAGGACTACATGTTCGAGGAGCAAAAACGCTCGGGCGTGTTGCTGGCCGGCCTGGAGCACCTAGACGACCGCTACCTGAAGGCCGTGGGCTATGCCACCAAGTCCAAGAAGGGCAACGGCGGCCTGCCCAAGATGGTGCTGATCGGCGACATCGTCGGTGACGACGCCGACGAAGTGGCGCGCGTGACCTCGGAAGTGGTGCGCATCGCCAATTCGCGCAACGGCGAAGGCTTCGTGGCCATCAGCGCCGAGGCGCGCAAGAAATTCTGGCTGGACCGCAAGCGCACGGCGGCCATCAGCCGCCACACCAACGCCTTCAAGATCAACGAGGACGTGGTGATCCCGCTGCCCCGCATGGCGGAGTACACGGACGGCATCGAGCGCATCAACATCGAGCTGAGCCTGCGCAACAAGCTCAAGTTCTGCGATGCCTTGCTGGCCTTCTTTGAAAAGGGCAATCTCCCGCTGGGCAAGCAGGACGATGCGGGTGAAATTCCCTCGGCCGAACTGCTGGAAGACCGCGTGCAACAGGCCATCGCGTTGGTGCAGGACGTGCGCGCCCTGTGGGCGGGCTGGCTGGCCGACGTGGCCACCCTGTTTCCGCAACTGCAGGACCACAGCCTGCGCGCCAGCTGGAAGACGCAGATCAAGGCGCCCCTGGCGCAGATCTTCAATGGCGACGCCTTCAAGCCCATCCTGGCCGAGACCGTCAAGATCCACCAACAGGTCCTCAAGGGCCGTGTCTGGGTGGCGCTGCACATGCACGCCGGTGACGGCAATGTGCACACCAACATCCCCGTCAATTCCGACGACTACGAGATGCTGCAGACCGCGCACGAAGCCGTGGCGCGCATCATGCAGCTGGCGCGCAGCCTGGACGGCGTGATCTCCGGTGAGCACGGCATTGGCATCACCAAGCTCGAATTTTTGAGCGATGAGGAGCTGCAGCCGTTCGCCGACTACAAGAAGCGCATCGACCCCCATGGCCGCTTCAACCGCGGCAAGCTGATCCGCGAAAAGAATGGCCTGGTGCCGGCCGAGTCGCCGCGCGATGCGTTGATGTACGCCGACCTGACCAACGCCTACACGCCCTCGTTCGGCCTGATGGGCCACGAGTCGCTGATCATGCAGCAGTCCGACATCGGCGCCATCGCCGATTCGGTCAAGGACTGCCTGCGCTGCGGCAAGTGCAAGCCCGTGTGCAACACGCACGTGCCCGGCGCCAACATGCTGTACAGCCCGCGCAACAAGATCCTGGCGACCTCGCTGCTGGTCGAGGCCTTCTTGTACGAGGAGCAGACGCGCCGCGGTGTGTCCATCAAGCACTGGCAGGAGTTCGAGGACGTGGCCGACCACTGCACGGTCTGCCACAAGTGCTTCACGCCCTGCCCGGTCAAGATCGACTTCGGCGATGTGACCATGAACATGCGCAACCTGCTGCGCAAGATGGGTAAGAAGAGCTTCAACCCCGGCAACAAGATGGCCATGGCCATGCTGAACGCCACCAACCCCGACACCATCAACCTGCTGCGCAAGGGCATGGTGGGCGTGGGCTTCAAGGCGCAGCGCCTGGCGTCCGACCTGCTGCACGCCGTGGCCAAGCCGCAGATGAAGCACCCACCGGCCTCGGTGGGCAAGCCACCGCTCAAGGAGCAGGTGATCCACTTCGTCAACAAGAAGCTGCCCGGCGGTCTGCCGACCAAGACGGCACGCGCGCTGCTGGACATCGAGAACAAGGACTACGTCCCCATCATCCGCGACCCCCAGGCGACGACGGCCGACACCGAGGCGGTGTTCTACTTCCCCGGCTGCGGCTCGGAGCGTCTGTACAGCCAGGTGGGCCTGGCCACCCAGGCCATGCTGTGGCATGCCGGCGTGCAGACGGTGCTGCCCCCGGGCTACCTGTGCTGCGGCTATCCGCAACGCGGCTCGGGCCAGTACGACGTGGCGGACAAGATGATCACGGACAACCGCGTGCTGTTCCACCGCGTGGCCAACACGCTGAACTACCTGGACATCAAGACCGTGGTGGTCAGCTGCGGCACCTGCTACGACCAGCTGCAGGGCTATGCCTTCGACAAGATCTTCCCGGGCTGCCGCATCATCGACATCCACGAGTACCTGCTGGAAAAGGGCATCACGCTGCCGGGCGCGGCGGAGGGGGGGCAGGGCGGCTACCTGTACCACGACCCCTGCCACAGCCCCATGAAGCAGCAGGATCCGATGAAGACCGTCAAGGCCCTGGTCGGCGATGGCGTGCTCAAGAGCGACCGCTGCTGCGGTGAATCCGGCACGCTGGGCGTGACGCGGCCCGACATCTCCACGCAGATCCGTTTCCGCAAGGAAACCGAGCTGCGCCAGGGTGAGGCTGAGCTGCGGGCCAACGGCTCCGTCGGTGCCAAGGACAACGTCAAGATCCTGACCAGCTGCCCCAGCTGCCTGCAAGGCCTGAGCCGCTACGGCAACGACCTGCAGAACGGTCTGCTGGAAGCCGACTACATCGTGGTCGAGATGGCCAAGCAGATCCTGGGCGAGAACTGGATGCCGGACTACGTGCAGCGCGCCAACGCCGGCGGCATCGAACGGGTGCTGCTGTGAGCGCGCCGTCCGCGGACTGCGTGCTGTGCCGCGAGGCGGGCGGCCTGCCCGTCTGGCAGGGCGCACAGCTGCGCGTCATCCGGGCGCAGGAGGAGGGCTTCCCGGCCTTCTACCGCGTGATCTGGACCGCGCATGCGGCCGAGCTGTCGGACCTGTCCGAGGCCGAGCGCAACACCTGCATGGCCGTGGTGGCCGCGGTGGAGCGCGTGCTGCGCACCCAGCTGCAGCCCACCAAGATCAACCTGGCTGCCCTGGGCAACATGGTGCCGCACCTGCACTGGCATGTGATTGCGCGCCATGACTGGGACAGCCATTTCCCGGCGCCCGTCTGGGCAAACCCCTTGCGGGCGCGCGATTTGGCCCGCGAAGCACAATTGCAGGACGCACTCGCCGACTGCGATGCTGCCATCGCCCAGGCGCTGGCACGCTGGGCGTGATCACATTGATGTGAGCGGTTTGCGCTGACCATATCGCGACTTCAGCAGGTTTCAGGGCTGAAGTTGGCGTTTGGCAAGCGCAGGCAGCTATTGTTTTGATAGGTTGCATTCCATGGCAGACATGCCTCTTCCCCAATCGCTGACCGTGCACGCCGCCTCGCGCGTGCTGGAGGTGGGCTATTCCGACGGCCAGACCTTCCGCCTGCCCTTCGAGCTGCTGCGCGTGTATTCCCCCTCGGCCGAAGTGCAGGGCCATGGCCCGGGCCAGGAAGTGCTGCAGACCGGCAAGCGCGAAGTCGGCATCGACAACATCGAGCAGGTGGGCAACTACGCCATCAAGCCGTTCTTCAGCGACGGCCATGAAAGCGGCCTGTTCACCTGGAACTACCTGTACGAGCTGGGCCAGAACCAGGAAACCCTGTGGCGCGACTACCTGGCGCGCCTGGAGGCGGCCGGTGTGGACCGCGACACCCCCATGCCGCAGAAGTCCGGCGGCAGCTGCGGCACCGGCGGTGGTGCCAGCAGCGGTGGTGGCTGCGGCAGCGGCTCCTGCGGCTGCTGAAGCCCGGGGCGGCATGCCCCGCGCGCAACAAGTGCCGTCGCTGGGCTGGGATATTCCCTCGGTGGTGCTATATTTAAAGTAGCTGGAGATGGCCACTTGAAAAGCGTTTTCCCAGCACCAGATTTTGACTGCAGGCCTGCTATGCCCTGGGGGTGCACGGGGTTGTCGCTGTACCAGACGCAGCAGCCTGCTTACATTTCAAGCTTATGAGCAGCACACACTTTGGATTCCAGACGGTCGACGAAAAAGACAAGGCCAGTCGCGTGCGCGGCGTGTTCGACTCCGTGGCGTCCAAGTACGACGTCATGAACGACCTGATGTCCGGCGGTCTGCACCGCGCCTGGAAGGCCTATACCGTGATGGTGGCCAACCTGAAAGAGGGCGACCAGGTGCTGGACATTGCCGGGGGCACGGGCGACTTGTCCATGGCCTTCTCCAAGAAGGTCGGCGCCAGTGGCACCGTGGTGCACACCGACATCAACGAAGCCATGCTGCGCGTTGGACGCGACCGCCTGACCGACAAGGGCATCTTCCTGCCTACGCTGGTGTGCGATGCGGAGAAGCTGCCCTTCCCCGACAACTATTTCAATCTGGTGAGTGTGGCCTTCGGCCTGCGCAACATGACGCACAAGGACGCCGCCCTCAAGGAAATGAACCGCGTGCTCAAGCCCGGCGGCAAGCTGCTGGTGCTCGAGTTTTCCAAGGTCGCCAAACCGCTGGAGAAGGTGTACGACTGGTACTCCTTCAACATCCTGCCCAAGATGGGCTCGATGGTGGCGGGCGACCCCGACAGCTATCGCTATCTGGCGGAATCCATCCGCATGCACCCGGGCCAGGAGGAGCTCAAGGCCCTGATGCAGCAGGCGGGCTTCGGGCACGTGGACTACCACAACATGTCGGCCGGCATCGTCGCGCTGCATGTCGGGATCAAATGCTGAACAGGGAGATGTCCCATGCATAACGTGTTTGCAGGTTTTGGTTAATCAACGGTTTATTCAAATTCAAGCGGAGATACAGCGATGAAGAAGGTGTGGGCAGTGACATTGGCGGCGGCATTGGTCGTCATGCATCCCCTGGCAGAAGCCAAGCGCATGGGCGGTGGCGGCTCGATCGGCAAGCAGTCCAGCAATGTGACGCAGCGCCAGGCGACGCCCCCGGCCACCCCACCGGCCAGCCCTGCGCAGCAGCCTGCGCAGAACACCGCCGCTGCCAAACCCGCAACGCCCCCCGCGGCGGCCCCCGCAGCCGCCAAGAAGCCCTGGGGCGCCATGCTTGGCGGCCTGGCCGCCGGCCTGGGCCTGGCCTGGCTGGCCCACAGCCTGGGCTTTGGCGAAGCCTTCGCCAACATGCTGATGTTCGGCCTGCTGGCCCTGGCTGTGATGGTGGTGGTCGGCATGGTGATGCGCGCACGCGCCAACAAGAAGGCCGCGCCCGCGATGGCGGCGGCCTCGCCCTTCGCCTTCCAGGGCGCCGGTGCCCCGGTGACGCCCGACAGCGTGGCCACACCGCCCCAGTACAAGCCCCAGAACGTGGGCAATGACGCCTCGGCCCGTCCCTGGGAGCAGATCCCCGGTGCCAGCGGCAGCATGATCGGCTCCGGCCTGGGCACCGCAGCCTCCACCTGGAGCGTGCCTGCCGACTTCGACACCCAGGGTTTCCTGGAGGCGTCCAAGCGCAACTTCGTGACCCTGCAGGCGGCCTGGGACAAGGGCGACATCACCACCCTGCGCTCCATGATGACCGACGGCATGCTGGCCGAGATCAAGCACCAACTGGAAGAGCGAGAAGCCCAGAGCGGCGGCGCCCTCAACCAGACCGACGTGGTCATGATCGATGCGCAGTTGCTGGGCATCGAGGACCTGGGCGATTCCTACATGGCCAGCGTGGAATTCTCCGGCCTGATCCGCGAAGAAGCCTCCGCCGGGCCCAACCCCTTCCGTGAAGTGTGGAACATGGCCAAGCCCAAGGACAACTCCAGCGGCTGGTTGGTAGCGGGTTTACAGGCCTTGGCCTAAAAAACTTGCGACTTCAGGAATAATCAGGGGACTATGGCAACACAGTCCCCTTTTTCTTTACTGAACGGCTTGGTGGAACGCGCGGTGCAGGCCGTGCAGCCGCCCAGCTGGCTCGTCCACGAAACCCAGCAGCGCATCGTGCTGTTTCTCAACCACGTGTTGATGCAGGAACGCGAGGCCATGGAGCGCCTGGTGCGGCAAAAGGGGCGCGTGGCCCGTGTGCAGTGGCGCAACTTCAACATGGCCCTGGTGGTGACCCCGGCCGGCCTGCTGAACCTGGCGGCCGAGGGCGCCCAGCCTGATCTGCAACTGGAGATCACCGACAGCAACCCGCTGGCCCTGGCCCAGATGGCGCTGCGCGGTGACAAGCCGGCCTTGCGCATCCAGGGCGATGTGCAACTGGCGGCCGACATCAACTGGCTGGTCGACAACGTGCAGTGGGACGTCGAGGAAGACATGTCCCGCATCATCGGCGACGTGCCCGCGCACACCCTGGCCAACCTGGGGCGCAGCATTGCCGGGGCGGTGCGCCAGTTTGTCGGTGGTCGCATGGGCCAGGGCGCTGCCGCCAGCGACGCGGACCGGTTGTCGCAATGAGCCGCTTTTTCCGAGGCTGCACCATCGTCTGGGTGGTGCTGCGCTACGGCCTGGATGAGCTGGTGCTTTCCAGCTTCCAGCTCCCGTGGCTGCACCGCCTGCGCCGCGTGCTCACCATCGGCCGCAAGCTGGATGCGCCGCGCGGCCAGCGCCTGCGCGAGGCGCTGGAGCAGTTGGGCCCCATCTTCGTGAAGTTCGGTCAGGTGCTGTCCACGCGCAGCGACCTGATGCCGCCCGATGTGGCCGAGGAGCTGGCCAAGCTGCAGGACCGTGTGCCGCCGTTTGATTCGCAGATCGCCGTCGACACCATCGAGCGCAATTTCCGCAAACCGCTGGACGAGATCTTCGTGCAGTTCGAACGCACGCCGGTGGCCAGCGCCTCGATCGCCCAGGTGCACTTTGCCGTGACCCGCGACAAGCATGGCGTGGAGCGCGAGGTGGCGGTCAAGGTGCTGCGCCCGGGCATGAAGACGGTGATCGACAAGGACCTGGCCCTGATGCACATGATGGCCGGCTGGGTGGAAAAGCTCTCGGCCGATGGCAAGCGCCTGAAGCCGCGCCAGGTGGTCGCCGAGTTTGACAACTACCTGCACGACGAGCTGGACCTGGTGCGCGAGGCCTCCAACGCGGCGCAACTGCGCCGCAACATGGAGGGGCTGGACCTGGTGCTGATCCCCGAGGTGTTCTGGGACTACTGCCATGCCGAGGTGATGGTGATGGAACGCATGCACGGCGTGCCCATCAGCCAGACCGAGCGCCTGCGCGAAGCCGGGGTGGACATTCCGCAGCTGGCGCGCGACGGCGTGACGCTGTTCTTCACCCAGGTGTTCCGCGATGGCTTCTTCCACGCCGACATGCACCCGGGTAACATCATGGTCAGCTTGGCACCGGCCACCTTCGGGCGCTACATCTCGCTGGACTTCGGCATCGTCGGCACGCTGACCGAGTTCGACAAGGAATACCTGGCGCAGAACTTCCTGGCCTTCTTCCGCCGCGACTACAAGCGCGTGGCCGCCCTGCACATCGAAAGTGGCTGGGTGCCGGCGAGCACGCGCGTGGAAGAGCTGGAAGCGGCCATCCGCGCCGTGTGCGAGCCGTACTTTGACCGTCCGCTGGCCGAGATCTCGCTGGGCATGGTGCTGATGCGCCTGTTCCAGACCTCGCGCCGCTTCCAGGTCGAGATCCAGCCGCAGCTGGTGCTGTTGCAAAAGACGCTGCTCAATATCGAAGGCCTGGGCCGCCAGCTGGACCCCAACCTGGACCTGTGGAGCACGGCCAAGCCCTTCCTGGAAAAGTGGATGCTGGAGCAGATGGGGCCGCAGCGCTTCTGGCGCGAGCTGCAGGCCGAGGCCCCGCGCTACGCCAAGCTGATTCCGGAGTTGCCGCGCCTGGTGCACGCCGCGCTGCAGCGCCAGCAGGCTGCGGACCCGGAACTGGTACAGGAGTTGCTTCGCGAGCAGCGGCGTACCAATCGTTTGCTGCAGGGGCTGGTGTACGGCGGGCTCGGGTTTGTACTAGGCATGCTGGCCATGCAAGTCCTTACGCGAATTCGGCTTTTCTGATCCGGCCTGCACGGGCGCCTGCTGCGTGAGCAGGTGCTCAGTTCAAGAAAAAAGGAGCGCTTAGCGCTTGTTCCGTTTGGATTTCGATGTCATTGGATATCGAAATCCAATCGAGGCAAGCGCCAGGCGCTCCTTTTTGTTTGTGGCCTGAAGCAGACAGCGCGCGATTTTTTCCGCGTGCGGACACAAGTGGTGTCCATAATCGCGCCTCAAATTTTTCCACAACCCTTTTCCTTTTCCCGGAGGGACCAGCCACCATGCTGATTACCTTTATCGCCGCGTACCTGTTGGTGTCGATCGGCATTGGCCTTTACGCAGCCCGCCGTGTGCACAACACGGCCGACTACGCCGTGGCTGGGCGCAACCTGCCGCTGTACATCGTGGTGGCGACCACGTTTGCGACCTGGTTCGGTTCGGAGCTGGTGCTGGGCGTGTCCGCGGTGTTCGTGGAAGAGGGCCTGGGAGGGGTGGTGGAGGACCCGTTTGGCGCGGGCATGTGCCTGATCCTGGTGGGCCTGTTCTTTGCCTACAAGCTGTACAAGAAGAACCTGATCACCATCGGTGACTACTACCGCCTGCGCTATGGCCGCGCCGTGGAGTTGCTGTGCTCCATCATCATCATCTTCAGCTACCTGGGCTGGGTGGCGGCGCAGGTGTCGGCGCTGGGTCTGGTGTTCCACCTGCTGACCGGTGGCGCCCTGTCGATCGTGGCGGGCATGGTGCTGGGCACCGTGATCGTGCTCATCTACACCTTGTTTGGCGGCATGTGGTCGGTGGCCATCACCGATCTGGTGCAGATGATCGTGATCTGCGTCGGCCTGCTGGCGATCGCCTGGTTTGCCGGCAATCTGGCCGGCGGCGCCGACAAGGTGATCGACTATGCCGTGACCGAGGGCAAGCTGCAGTTCTTCCCGCAGGATGCGGACTTGAAGACCTGGCTGTTCTTCTTTGCTGCGGCCATCACCATGATGCTGGGCTCCATCCCCCAGCAGGACGTGTTCCAGCGCGTGATGTCGTCCAAGGACGAGAACGTGGCGCGCCTGGGACCCATCATCGGTGGCAGCCTGTACATCCTGTTCGCCTTCATCCCCATGTTCGTGGTGACGGCGGCCGTGCTGGTCATGCCCGAAGAGACCAAGGCCCTGATCGCGGACGATCCGCAGAAGATCCTGCCCACCCTGGTGATGGGCCACATGCCCGTGGTGCTGCAGATCGCCTTCTTCGGCGCGCTGCTGTCGGCCATCATGTCCACCGCCTCGGCCACCATGCTGGCGCCCTCGACCTCCTTCGTGGAGAACGTGCTGCGCAACATCAAGCCCGGCATGACCGACGCGCAGACCCTCAAGGCCATGCGCGTGACGGTGGTGGTCTTCACGCTGTGCGTGCTGGTCTATGCCATCAGCATGCAGGACAGCTCCATCTATGAAATGGTCGCCGGGGCCTACCAGGTGCCGCTGGTCGGTGCCTTCGTGCCCCTGGTCTGCGGCCTGTACTGGAAGCGCGCGACCACCCAGGGCGCACTGCTGGCCGTGGTGTCGGGTCTGGGCGTGTGGCTGACCTTCGTGTTCATGCCCGGTTGGGGCGAGGCCTTCCCGCAGCAGCTGGCCGGCCTGCTGGGCGCGTTCGCCGGCATGGTGTTCGGCTCGCTGGCGCCCCAGTACATCGCCAACGAACACGAAGACGTGGTGCACTACCAGGGTTCCGCGGAGTAAGCGACCGGTGCCCCGGGCACCCTCGCTGGCGATGCACAGGGCGCTCAGGCGCCCTGTGTCGCGTCTGGGCAAGCGGGGCGTGGGCCTCATCCCAAAACAGGCCCGCCTATAATCGAGGGTTTTGCGAATTTCGCTTGATTGTTGTCTCGCACACAGAAACAGAAGCTATGCCGATTTATGCGTACAAGTGTGGCGCCTGTGGCCACGCCAAGGATGTGCTCCAGAAGATGTCGGATGCACCGTTGACCGATTGCCCGGCCTGTGGTGCCGCGGCCTTCTCCAAGCAATTGACCGCACCCGGCTTCCAGCTCAAGGGCACGGGCTGGTATGCCACCGACTTCAAGGGTGGAACCAGCAGCGCCGCGGCAGCGCCGGCCGCAGCTTGCGACAATGGCGGCAGCGCCTGCGCCGCCGCCGGCTGCCCTGCCGCCACCGAAGCCTAAATCCCCCTTTTTGTCTATGTCTGCTTTGCGCAAATGGCTGTTCACCGGCTTGCTGGTCCTGGTGCCCGGTGTGATCACCGTCTGGGTGCTGAACTGGATCATCAGCACGCTGGACCAAACGCTGTACCTGCTGCCGCAAGCCTGGCAGCCCGACCACCTGCTGGGCATGCACATCCCAGGCTTCGGCGTGCTGCTGACGCTGGCCGTGCTACTGGTGATCGGTGCCATCGCCAGCAACTTCGTCGGCCGCAAGCTGGTGCAGTGGGGCGATGCGGTGATCACCCGCATCCCGGTGGTACGCTCCATCTATTCCAGCGTCAAGCAGGTGTCGGACACCGTGTTCTCGGACAGCGGCAACGCCTTCCGGACGGCGGTGCTGGTGCAATGGCCCCGCGAGGGGGTGTGGACCGTGGCCTTCATCACCGGCAATCCGGCGGGCGAGGTGGCCAGCTACCTGCGCGATGAATTCGTCAGCGTGTTCGTGCCGACCACGCCCAATCCGACCGGCGGCTACTTTGTGCTGATGCGCAAAAGTGACTGTGTGGAACTTGAAATGAGCGTGGACGCCGCGCTCAAGTACATCGTCTCCATGGGGGTGGTGGCTCCGCCACCGCTGCCCGTGCCCGACGAAGAACGATAAACAACCCTGAAAGCGCGTCCCCCAAGGGCGCAGGAAGATAGACCATGGCCATGCGCTCCGAATATTGCGGTCTTGTGACCGAAGCCCTGATGGGCCAAACCGTTACCCTGTGCGGCTGGGTGAATCGTCGCCGCGACCATGGTGGCGTGATCTTCATTGACCTGCGCGACCGCGAAGGCTATGTGCAGGTGGTGTGCGATCCGGACCGTCCCGAGATGTTCAAGGTGGCCGAGGACATCCGCAACGAGTTCTGCGTGCAGGTCAAGGGCATCGTGCGCGCACGCCCCGCCGGCACCACCAACGACAAGCTCAAGAGCGGCCAGATCGAAGTGCTGTGCCACGAGCTGAACGTGCTGAACGCCGCCGTGACCCCGCCCTTCCAGGTGGATGACGACAACCTGTCGGAAAACGTGCGCCTGACCAACCGCGTGATGGACCTGCGCCGCCCCGTGATGCAGCGCAACCTGATGCTGCGCTACAAGACCTCCATCCAGGTGCGCAACTTCCTGGACAAGCTGGGCTTCATCGACATCGAGACCCCCATGCTGGGCAAGTCCACCCCCGAAGGCGCCCGCGACTACCTGGTGCCCTCGCGCGTGCACGACGGCCAGTTCTTCGCGCTCCCCCAGTCACCCCAGCTGTACAAGCAGATGCTGATGGTCTCTGGCTTTGACCGCTACTACCAGATCACCAAGTGCTTCCGCGACGAAGACCTGCGTGCCGACCGCCAGCCTGAATTCACCCAGATCGACTGCGAAACCTCGTTCCTGAACGAAGAGGAAATTCGCGCCATCTTCCAGCAAATGATCACCGAAGTGTTCAAGCAGCAGCTGGGCGTGGACCTGGGCGAATTCCCCATCATGACGTACCAGGATGCGGCCTTCCGCTTTGGTTCGGACAAGCCCGACCTGCGCGTCAAGCTGGAGTTCACCGAGCTGACCGACGTCATGGCCGACGTGGACTTCAAGGTGTTCTCCACCCCCGCGACCACCAAGGGTGGCCGCGTGGTGGCCCTGCGCGTGCCCGGTGGTGCGCAGATCTCGCGCGGCGAGATCGACCAGTACACCGACTTCGTGAAGATCTACGGCGCCAAGGGCCTGGCCTGGATCAAGGTCAACGAAGTGGCTAAGGGCCGCGACGGCCTGCAGTCGCCCATCGTGAAGAACCTGCACGATGCCGCCATCGCTGAAATCCTGAAGCGCACCGCGGCACAAGACGGCGACCTGATCTTCTTTGGTGCCGACAAGGGCAAGATCGTCAACGACGCCATCGGTGCACTGCGCCTGAAGATCGGCCACAGCGAATTCGGCAAGAAGAGCGGCCTGTTCGAAGACAAGTGGGCACCGCTGTGGGTGGTGGACTTCCCCATGTTCGAGCACGACGAGGAAGAAGACCGCTGGGTGGCCGTGCACCACCCCTTCACCTCGCCCAAGGACGGCCACGAAGAACTCATGGCCACCGATCCCGGCAAGTGCGTGGCCAAGGCCTACGACATGGTGCTCAACGGCTGGGAACTGGGCGGCGGCTCGGTGCGTATCCACCGCGCCGACGTGCAGGCCAAGGTGTTCGAAGCGCTGAACATCACCCCCGAGCAGCAGCGTGCCAAGTTCGGCTACCTGCTGGACGCCCTGCAATACGGCGCGCCCCCGCACGGTGGCCTGGCCTTCGGTCTGGACCGCCTGATCACGCTGATGACCGGCTCCGAGTCGATCCGCGACGTGATCGCCTTCCCCAAGACCCAGCGTGCGCAGGACCTGCTGACTCAGGCACCTTCCCCTGTGGACGAAAAGCAGCTGCGCGAGCTGCACATCCGCCTGCGCAACCCCGACGCCGTCAAGGCATCGTGATTCGAGGGCTCTGAAATTCATAGCTGTTGACGCTTGATAGACAATCGCTGAAGCCTTGAAACGCTCCAAAAGCCTTTGCGGTGACGCAAAGGCTTTTTTGCATCCAGGGCCCGGCTTCCAGTGCGAAGATGCGGTCATGGTGTGCCCGCCCTACAAAATTCCACGCTCCGTGCTGGTCGTGATCTACACGCCGGATCTGCAGGTCCTGCTGCTGCGCCGCGCGCTGGGCGACGGCCTGGGCGTGGCCTTCTGGCAGTCCGTCACCGGCAGCCTGGATGCCGAGGACGAACCCTGGGCGGCCGCGGCCGTGCGCGAGGTGGAGGAGGAGACCGGCATCGACGCCACGGCCCCGGGCTGCCGCCTGCACGATTGGGAACTGGAGAACACCTACCCGATCTATCCCCAGTGGCTGCACCGCTACGCCCCGGGCGTGTGCATGAACACCGAGCGCGTGTTCGGGCTGGAGGTGGCGTCCTACACCCACGTCACCTTGAATCCCCGGGAGCACACCGCATTTGCTTGGCATGCTTGGCGCGAAGCGGCAGACCGCTGCTACGCCCCGTCGAATGCCGAAGCCATCCTCCATCTGCCTGCTTTTGTCGCTGCATGACGTTTGAGTTACCGACCCTGTCGCCGCTGTCACCGTCCACGCCGTCGGGCATCCTGCTGCCGCCGGAGCCGCGCATCCTGCGCGTGGCCACCTACAACATCCACAAGGGGGTGCAGGGCCTGGGGCCCACGCGCCGGCTGGAGATCCACAACCTGGGCCTGGCCGTGGAGCAGCTGGATGCCGACATCGTCTGCCTGCAGGAGGTGCGCAAGATGAACCGCCGCGAGGCCCAGTACTTCGCACACTGGCCCGCCGTGGGCCAGGCCGAGTACCTGGCCCCCGAGGGCTATGAGGCCGTGTACCGCACCAACGCCGTGACCAAGGATGGCGAGCATGGCAATGCCCTGCTGTCGCGCTGGCCGGTGCGCGATGTCAAGCACCTGGACGTGTCCGACCACCGCTTCGAGCAGCGCGGTCTGCTGCATGCCGAGGTCGAGTTCCATGGCCGTTCTGTGCACACCGTGGTGGTGCACCTGGGGCTGATTGCCGGCAGCCGGGTGCGCCAGATCCAGCAGCTGCACCAGTTCATCGAGCGCGAGGTGCCGCCCGGCGCCCCCGTGGTGGTGGCCGGCGACTTTAACGACTGGGGCAACCACATCAAACGCATGCTGGCGGGCTTCGGCCTGCACGAATACGAGGGCGACCGCAGCAGCTTCACCTACCCCTCACGTCTGCCGCTGGCGCAGCTCGACCATGTCTACGTGCGCGGGCTGGAACCCCTGAGTCTGGTGGTGCCGCAGGGCCGCATCTGGTGGCGCATGTCCGACCATTTGCCCCTGATTGCCGAGTTCAAACTCTGAGTCCGTCGCTAATTCCATGGCGCCTGTCGGCCCGCTGATTCACTGTTACCATCCCGCCCATGTTTACAGATTTGCTTGCTGCATCCGATAAAAAGCCTGCCGGTGGAGACCCGCAGGGCACGCCCATTTCCGTCAGGATTCGTGAGCGGGTGCAGGCAGCAGGGCGCAGTTTCAACGCCAACGACAACATCGCCGACTTCATCGAGCCCGGCGAGATGGAGTTGCTGCTGGACGAGGTCGAGGCCAAGATGCAGGGCGTGCTGGACAGCATGGTCATCGACACCGCCAACGACCACAACAGCCAGGCCACCGCGCGCCGTGTGGCCAAGATGTACCTCAAGGAAGTGTTCGCCGGCCGCTACCACCAGCCGCCCAAGATCACCGAATTCCCGAACGGCAAGCACCTGAACGAGCTGATGATCGTCGGTCCCATCACCGTGCGCAGCGCCTGCAGCCACCACCTGTGCCCCGTCATGGGCAAGGTGTGGATCGGCGTGATGCCCAACAAGCACACCAATGTGATCGGCCTGTCCAAGTACGCACGCCTGGTCGACTGGGTGCTGGGCCGCCCCCAGATCCAGGAGGAAGGCATCATCCAGCTGGCCGACCTGATCATGGAAAAAACCCGACCTGACGGCCTGGCCGTGGTCATGGAATGCTCGCATTTCTGCATGTCCTGGCGCGGTGTGCGCGAAAAGGACAGCAAGATGCTGAACTCGGTCATGCGCGGCGCCTTCCTCAAGGATCCCACGCTGCGCCGCGAGTTCCTGGCCCTGATCCCCGGGCGCCAGTAAGCGCGGTTTTCCCCTTCATTCCGGCTGCGTACCCCGCAGCCTTTTTCTTGCCTGCGCACCGTGGGCACTGCGCTGCTGGCGCTGCCCCGGGTCCCTATGTCACTGCAAGCCTTCGCCCTGATTCTGTTGGCCGGCCTGATCCATGCTGGCTGGAACATCGCCGCCAAGAAAGCCGGCGGTGATGCGCGCTTCGCCTTCTTCAGCTCGCTGCTGCTGGTGCTGGTCTGGGCGCCCCTGGCCTGGTGGGTGGGCCACGATGTGGTGCCGCACTGGGGCTGGCAGGCCTGGGCCCTGGTGGCCGTCAGCGGGGTGCTGCACCTGGCGTATTACGTGATTTTGCTGCGCGGCTACCGCCATGCCGACCTGACCGTGGTCTATCCGCTGGCGCGCGGCAGCGGCCCGCTGATCAGCTCGCTGTTTGCCATCGTGGTGCTGGGCGAGGAGATCTCGCAGCTGGGCCTGCTGGGCGTGGCCGGCGTGGTGCTGGGCGTGTTCCTGATCGCCGGGGGGCCGGGCCTGCTGCGCGTGCGCCAGGACCCGGTGGCCCGCCTGCGGCTGCACCAGGGCCTGCTGTACGGCCTGCTGACCGGGGTCTTCATTGCGGCCTATACCGTGGTCGATGGCTATGGCGTCAAGGTGTTGCTGCTGTCCCCCATCCTCATCGACTACCTGGGCAGCTGCCTGCGTGTGCTGCTGCTGTCGCCCGTGGTGCTGCGCAACCTGCCCGAGGCCCGTGTGCTGTGGACGGTGCAGTGGCGCTGGGCGCTGCTGGTGGCCGTGGTCAGCCCGGTGGCCTATGTGCTGGTGCTGTTTGCCATGCAAAGCGCGCCCATCTCGCACGTGGCGCCGGCGCGCGAGGTGTCCATGCTGTTCGCGGCCCTGATTGGTGGCCACCTGCTGCGGGAGGGCGACCGCCTGGTGCGCATGGGTGGGGCGGTGCTGATCGCCCTGGGGGTGACGGCGCTGGGCCTGGGGTAAAGTGGCCCGCATGCTGCGATATGTTGTGAGTTGCAGTGGCGCACTGCTGCTGTGGATGACCTTGGAGGGCGCGCGTGCCGCGCCGGCGCCCTGGTACTGGTGGACCAGCAAGGTCGACGGCCAGCGTGTGTGTGCGCAGTTCATGCCGCGCCAGGGCTGGACGCAGGCGGAGGGGCCCTTCAACAACCCCCAGTGCCACCCGCAGCGTCCGGTGCCCCCGCGCTGACGCCGGTTGTGGCGCGCCCGCGGCGCCTGCACAATGGCATTTTTTGCGAAGCGTCACACGGCGCCTGACACATGCCTGCTTGGGAAACATTGGTGGCTTTCTATGGTGCAGCCTTGCTGCTGTCGCTCAGCCCGGGACCGGACAACCTGTTTGTGCTGGTGCAGTCGGTGCAGCGCGGCTGGCGCGTGGGCCTGTGCGTGGTGCTGGGCCTGTGCCTGGGCGTGCTGGGCCACACGCTGGCCGTGGCACTGGGCCTGGCGGCGGTGCTGGCCGCATCGTCCCTGGCCTTCACACTGTTGAAATGGTGCGGCGCCGCCTACCTGGCGTACCTGGCCTGGGGGGCCTTGCGGGCCCCGGCGCAGCGGTCCGCGCTGCCGCAGGCGCAGACGGCGCGCGCCGACCGCCTGGATGCGGCCCAGGCCTGGCGCCTGGTCGGGCGCGGGGTGGTGATGAACCTGACCAACCCCAAGGTGCTGATCTTCTTCCTGGCCTTTTTGCCGCAGTTCGCCGACCCGGCGCGCGGCAGCGTGGCGCTGCAGTTGCTGGTGCTGGGTGGGGTGTTTGTGCTGGCGGCGTTTCCGGTGTTCGCGGCCGTGGCGTGTTTTTCCGGCGTCTTCGGCCAGGTGCTGATGGGCTCGGCCCGCGCGCAGTGGTGGCTGAACCGCCTGACCGGCGTGGTCTTCCTGGGTCTGGCCGTGCGCCTGGCGACGGTGGAGAAATAAAAGCGGAGCGCTTTGCGCTTATAGACAAAGGGCTTCAGAGTGTTTTTGCTCTGAAGCCCTTGTTCCATCAGCGCCAGGCGCTATGGTTGCTGGTGATCAGGATTTCTCCGACCAGTACATCACCGACAGATCGTTGACGAAGATCGGCATGTCCTTCCACAGCCCGCGCAGGTGCTTGTTGGCAATCGTCACCCACTGCGGCTGGTACAGGAAGCCATGCACCGCGTCGTTGGCCAGCAGGCGTTGGGCCTCGCCCAGCAGGCGCGCGCGGTCCGTGGGCTTGGGCGTGTGCTTGATCTTGTCGAACAGGTCGCGGAAGGCCTGCGAGTCGTAGGCCCAGTAGTAGTCGGGCTTGGCGAAGTTGCCCAGGTCGAAGGGCTCGACGTGGCTGATCATGGTCAGGTCGTACTGCTTGTTGCCGTAGGTGCCGGACAGCCACTGCGCCCATTCCACGTTCTGCAGCTTGACCTCGATGCCCACCTTGGCCAGCTGGGCGGCAATGATTTCACCGCCCTGGCGCGCGTACGGTGCGGGGGGCAGCGTCATGTTCAGCTTCAGCGGCAGCTTCACGCCGGCCTCGACCAGCAGGGCCTTGGCCTTGTCGAGGTTGTGCGGGTTGATGCCGGTGGTGTCCACATAGCCAAAGGCACCGGGCACGTAGTGGCTGCCAATCGGCACGCCATAGCCCTCGGCGGCGCCTTCGATGATGGCCTTGCGGTCCAGGGCGGCTGCAATCGCCTTGCGCACGCGCACATCGTTGAGCGGCTTGCGGCCGTTGTTGATGGCCAGGATGGTCTTGGCGCGCGAGCCGCTGACCAGGACCTGGAAGCGCCCGTCCTTCTCGAACTGGGGCACGCTGCGCGGTGTGGCGCGCGGGAAGGCGTCGACATCGCCGGCCAGCAGGGCGGCGACCTGGGCGGCTGCATCGGGGATGAAGCGGAAGGTGGCGCGGCGGATGCGGATCTTGGCCGCATCGCGGTACTGCGGCCAGGCCACCAGGGTGATGGAGGCGCCCTTTTGCCACATGCCCAGGCGGTAGGGGCCTGTGCCCACAGGCTTGGTGGCGTTGGTGGGGGCGCTTTTGGGCTCGACGATGATGGAGGTGCCTTGGCCCAGCACGAACAGGAAGTCGGGGTCGATGTCCTCGGTGACCAGCTCGACCGTGTGTGGATCGATCACCCGCACCTGCAGGTTGGTGAAGCTGCGCTTGTCCTTGTTGGTGCTCTTTTCGCCGCCGGCGCGCTCGAACGAGAACTTCACGGCCAGCGCGTCGAAGACTTCGCCGTTGTGGAAGCGCACGCCCTTGCGCAGGCGGAAGGTGTAGGTCTTGAGGTCGGGCGAGACCTCCCAGCTTTCGGCCAGCAGGGGCGAGACACTGCCGTCGGGGTTGATCTTGGTGAGGGTCTCGTAGATGTTGTACTGCGTGATCTCGGCGATCGACGAGGAGGCGCTGGCCGTGGGGTCGAGCACCGGCGGCTCCAGCGCCAGCGCCAGCGTCACCGTGTCTTTCTTGGCCTGCGCCCAACTGCCCAGGGGCATGAGCGTGGTCAGGCTGGCAAGCGCGCCAGAGGCAAGCAAACTGCGGCGGTGGATCATGGTGGCGGGTCTCCGGGGGGCTTCTGGGTATCGGGTCAACAAGCTGGCGTGCCGGGGTGGCCGGCCAAGCAATGCGCGTTTTTACACCAAGTTGGACGGGGCTTTGGCCCGTAACTGGCGCAGGGCCCGCGCGCGGCCCGGGGCAATCTGGGGCACGGCGTTCACCAGGGTCTGGGTGTAGGGGTGGCGCGCCTGCGTGAACAGCTGGTGGGGCGTGCCGCGCTCGACCACCTGGCCTTGCTGCATGACCAGCACTTCATCGCACAGGTGGTTGACCACGGCCAGGTCGTGGCTGATGAGCAGGTAGGTCATGCCAAAGCGCTGCTGCAGGTCCAGCAGCAGGTTCAGCACCTGCGCCTGGATGGAGACATCCAGCGCGCTGAGCGGTTCGTCGGCGACGATGAGCTTGGGCCGCGTGATCAGGGCCCGGGCAATCGCAACCCGCTGGCGCTGGCCGCCCGAGAATTCATGTGGGTACTTGTCCAGGTCGTGCGGGTGCAGGCCCACCTGGGCCAGCACCTCGGCGGCCCGTTCGCGCTGCTCCAGGCGGCTGGTGCCGGCCTGGGCGCTCAGGGGTTCGGCCACGATCCGCGCCACGGTCATGCGCGGGTCCAGCGAGCTGTAGGGGTCCTGGAACACCATCTGGAAGTCACGCCGCAGTGCGCGCAGGGCCGGGCGGGGCAGGCGGTGCAGGTCCTGGCCTTCAAACAGCACCTGGCCGCTGCTGGGGGTGTCCAGCGCCATCGCCAGGCGCGCCAGCGTGGATTTGCCACAGCCGGACTCGCCGACGATGCCGACATTGCGCCCGCTGTACACCGTCACATCCACGCCGTGCAGGGCCTGCACCAGGGGGGCGGGCTGCCACAGCTGGCGCCGCGGCAGGCGGTAGGTCTTGCTGACGCCCTGCAGCTGCAGCAGCGGCGGGCGCAGGTTGTCGGGGGTCATTGCCAGGCCTCCGTGTTGCCGGGGCGCATGGCTTCTGGGCGCAGGCAGCGCACCTGGTGCACGCCCAGGCTGCTGTATTCGGCCTCCTGCGGCTGGAAGCTGGGAATGCCCACCCGCTGCGGGCGCTCCTCGAAGCAGCGGGCTTCGGTGAACGGGCAGCGGCCGGCAAAGGTGCAGCCGCGCGGCAGATCGGGCAGGGCGGGCACGTTGCCGGCGATGGTGAACAGCGCATACGGCTGGCCACTGGGCTGGCGCGCGGCATCCAGGCGCGGGCGGGCCGCCATCAGCCCGCGGGTGTAGGGGTGGGCCATGTGGCGGAAGATGGCCGCCGTGGGCCCGCTTTCGACGATCTGCCCGCCGTACATGACCAGCATGTCGTCCACGTTCTGCGAGATCACGCCCAGGTCGTGCGAAATCAGGAGCAGCGCCATGTCGCGCTCGGCCACCAGGTCGTTGATCAGGTCCAGGATCTGCTGCTGCACCGTCACGTCCAGGGCCGTGGTGGGTTCGTCGGCGATCAGCAGGTCCGGCTGGCAGGCCAGGGCCATGGCGATCGTGATGCGCTGGCGCTGGCCGCCAGAGAACTGGTGCGGGTAGTCGTGCACGCGCACCGAGGGCTCGGGGATGCCCACGCGCTCCAGCAGGCCGGTGGCGGCCTTCAGGGCTTCGCGCGGTGCCAGGCCCAGGTGGCGCACCATGGGTTCCGCCACCTGGCGGCCGATGGTGTGCACCGGGTTGAGGGCGGTCATGGGTTCCTGGAACACCATGGCCATGCGGTTGCCGCGCAGCGCCTGCCACTGGCGCTCGGTGCTGCCCAGCAGTTCCTGGCCTTCCCACTGCAGGCTGCCGGTCACGCTGGCCTGCTGGGGCTGCAGGCCCATCAGCGTCATGGCGGTCAGCGATTTGCCGCTGCCGGACTCCCCGATCAGGCCCAGGGCGCCGCCGCGCTCCAGCTTGAACGAGAGGTGGCGCAGCGCCTGCACGCTGCGGCCGGAGCTGCGCAGAAAGAGGTTGAGGCCGGTGACTTCAAGCAAGGGCATGGCGGGGCTCACTGGCGCTGGCGGGACAGGCGCGGGTCCAGCAGGTCGCACAGGCCATCGCCCAGCAGGTTCAGGCCCAGCACGGCCAGGGCAATCGCTGCGCCGGGAAAGACGGCCAGCAGCGGCGCCTGGAACATCAGGGTCTGGGCGTCGCTGAGCATGCGCCCCCAGGACGGCTGCGGCGGTTGGGTGCCCAGTCCCAGGTAGGACAGGGCTGCCTCGGCCAGGATGGCCAGGGCGAACTGGATGGTGGCCTGCACCACCAGCACACCCAGGATGTTGGGCAGCACATGCTGCACGGTGATGCTCAGGCGGTGCTTGCCGCAGGCGCGCGCCGCCAGCACGTATTCGCGCGCCCAGATGGCGTTCGCCGAGGCCCGGGTGATGCGCGCGAAGGTGGGAATGTTGAAGATGCCGATGGCGACGATGGCGTTGACCATGCCTGGGCCAAACACCGCCGTCATCATGATGGCCGACAGGATGGCGGGGAAGGCGAAGGTGAAGTCCGACAGGCGCATGATGAGCTCTTCGGTCCAGCCACGCAGGGCCGAAGCCAGCAGACCCAGGGCCACGCCACAGACCAGGCCGATGCCCACGGCCACCAGGCCCACGGCGATCGAGCTGCGGGCCCCGACCATGATCTGCGACAGCACATCGCGGCCAAAGGCGTCGGTGCCCATCCAGAACCGGGCGCTGGGCGCCAGCAGCTTGGCGTCCAGGTTCATCTCATAGGGGCTCCACGGTGTCCAGACGAAGGACAGCAGGGCGGTGGCGATCAGGGCCAGCGTCAGCGCGGCGCCCACCACCAGGCTGGGATGGCGCAGCGCGCGCTGTGGCCAGGCGGCGGTGGCGCTCATAGGTCGCTGGCCTTCACACGCGGATCGATGGCCGCGTACAGCACGTCCACCACAAAGTTGACCACGATGACCATGGCAGCCAGCAGCATCACGCAGTTGCGCACCACGATCAGGTCGCGGTTGGCGATGGACTGGAAGATCAGCCGGCCCAGGCCGGGCAGGTAGAACACGTTCTCCACCACGATGGTGCCGGCCAGCAGGTTGGCAAACTGCAGCCCCATGACGGTGACCACCGGAATCATGGCATTGCGCAGCACATGGCCCCAGAGCACGGCGCGCTGGCTCAGGCCCTTGGCGCGCGCGGTGCGCACAAAGTCTTCGCGCAGCACCTCCAGCACGGCCGAGCGTGTGATGCGGGCCAGGATCGCGGCCTGCACCACAGCCAGGGCGATGGCAGGCAGCAGCAGGGCTTGCAGCGCGGGCCACAAGCCGCCGCCCATCTCGGCGCTCCAGCCGGGAAACCCGCCGGCCGAGAACCACTGCAGCTTCACGGAAAACAGCAGAATCAGCAGGATGGCAAACCAGAAGTTGGGGATGGCAATGCCCAGCTGTGCAAGACCCATGGTGCCGATGTCGCCCAGCTTGTTGTGCTGCGAGGCGGCATACACACCCGCCAGCAAGGCCAGCACAGTGGTCAGGGCCATGGCCAGGATGGCCAGCGGCAGGGTCAGCGCCAGGCGCTCCCCCACCAGCTCCCACACGGGCGAGCCATAGGCATAGCTGTTGCCCAGGTCGCCGGTGAAAAAGCCCAGCACCCAGTGGGCGTAGCGCTGCAGCGCGGGCTGGTGCAGGCCCAGTTGCTCGGCCATGGCGGCCACGGCCTCGGGATCGGCATCGGGGCCCATCAGCACCTGGGCGGCGTTGCCCGGCAAGACCTCAAGCACGGCAAACACCACGACCGATGCCCCGAGCAGGGTGGCAATCAGCGTGAGCAGGCGTTTGGCGAGGAAAACACTCATGAAGGCAAGGCAGGCGAGGGGCGCGGGCCCCGAGCATAGCGGCAAATCCCACAGTGCAAAGCATGGACGTAGTGACCCCCTGCACGGCACTGGGGACAGGCGCGGGATAATCGGTGCATGTTGCCTGAGTTGACCCCCCCCGACCCCTGGGCCGCCGTGCGGGCCGAACTGTGCCCAGGAGGCGTGCCATGGCACTGATGATCACGGAAGAGTGCATCAATTGCGATGTCTGCGAGCCTGAGTGCCCCAACGATGCCATCTTCATGGGCGAGTTGATCTATGAGATCGACCCGCACAAGTGCACCGAATGCGTTGGCCACTTTGACGAGCCACAGTGCATGCAGGTCTGCCCGGTCTCCTGCATTCCGGTCAACCCGGAGTTTGTTGAAAGCCGCGACAGTCTGCTGCAGAAGTTCGAGAGCCTGCAGGCGCAAGCGCAGAAAATCTGACCCAGAAAATATCAGTCAAACTGGCTGCTGATGCTTACCAGTCAAGCGTCAGCAGCTATTTTTTTATTCCTTGATCGCTGGCGCACCGGCCGCGTCGTCGGGCGCCGGTTTGCGCGGTGGCTTGGGACGCGGTGGCTTGTTGGTGTTGATCTGGGCGATGGCTTTGTCCATCTCGCCGGCCACCAGCAGGGGCCAGGCCTTGAGGCTGCGGTCCAGTTGCTCGTGGATGGCCTGCCACTGGTCCTGGGGCGGCTTGCGCAGGACCCAGCCCGAGACCTCGCCCTTTTGCCCCGGGTGGCCGATGCCGACGCGCAGGCGCCAGTAGTCGGGGCTGCCCAGCTGGGCGTGGATGTCGCGCAGGCCGTTGTGGCCGCCGTGGCTGCCGCCTTGCTTGAGCTTGATCTGGCCGGGCTCGAAATCCAGCTCGTCGTGCACCACCAGCACCTCTTCGGGCTTGATCTTGAAAAAGCGCGCCAGGGCCGCCACCGACTTGCCCGACAGGTTCATGAAGGTCTGCGGCTGCAGCAGCCACACCGTCTGCCCCTGGACGTTGGCGCGGGCCGCCAGCCCCCAGTAGCTGCGTTCGGGCTGCAGGTGCACCTTGAGTTCCCGCGCCAGCCCGTCAATCCACCAGAACCCGGCGTTGTGGCGTGTGTCTTCGTATTCCGGCCCCGGATTGCCCAGGCCCACAAACAGTTTGATCATGTGCGGATTATCCAATCAGGGCCGCGTGTGCCGCGCGGCCGTGCAAAACAAATGGCCCGCACAGGGCGGGCCATTGTTGGGGGGCAGTCCGTAGGGACTGTCCGGCGCCAAGCGCAAGAATTACTTCTTGCCCTTCTTGGCGGGAGCGGCTGTGGCCACAGGTGCTGCCACGGCAGCTTCGGGCAGCTTCACAGCGACCAGCACGGGGTTCTTGTTGGAACCGCGGGCAATGATCTTCACGCCAGCAGGCGCCTTCACGGTTTGCAGACCGGGGATGATCTTCGAGGTCAGCTTGGACAGGTCCACAGTGATGAACTCGGGGGTCTTGGCGGGCGTAGCCAGCACGGACACTTCGGTGATCAGGGGGGTCACGGTGCCGTTTTCCACGGTCACGGCGGGCGATTGCTCAGCGCCTTCGTAACGCAGGGCCACCTTGGATTCGACCTTGGTGTTTTCGTCCACGCGCTGGAAGTCCACGTGCAGGATCGCGGGCTTGAAGGGGTGGTACTGCACGTCGCGCAGCACGGCCTTCACGACTTGACCGTCCAGGTCCAGATCCAGGACCGAAGTGTGGAAAGCTTCCTTCTTCAGAGCGTGGAACAGGGTGTTGTGATCGATTTCGATCTTTTGTGCGTCCTGACCAGCACCGAACAGGATGCCAGGGGTGTTGCCGGAAATACGCAGGCGGCGGCTCGCACCCGTACCTTGCAGATTGCGCGATGTTGCAGCGATTTGCATAACTAACTCCAATGTGAGTGGACCGCGACCAGTCCCACTCGGTTGATGACCAAAGCACAGGCTTTGGAAGAAACTCCGGAAAACGCAAGCCTCCCGAAGGAGGCTGTCACGGATCCCGAAGGAAAAACTTTAGTCCTGGAACAGGCTGCTCACCGAGTCACCGGTGGAGATGCGCTGGATGGTTTCCGCAAACAGCGGAGCCACGGACAGTTGGCGGATCTTGCTGCACGCCTGGGCGGCTGCACTCAGAGGAATGGTGTTGGTCACCACGACTTCGTCGAGCGCCGAGCCTTCGGTGATGCGCTGGATCGCAGGGCCGGAGAAGATGGGGTGTGTGCAATAGGCATACACATTCTTCGCACCGCGTTCCTTCAGCACTTCGGCAGCCTTCACCAGGGTGCCGGCGGTGTCGATCATGTCGTCCATGATGACGCAGTTGCGGCCATCGATGTCGCCAATCACGTGCATCACTTCGGACACATTGGCCTTGGGGCGGCGCTTGTCGATGATCGCCAGATCGCAACCCAGTTGCTTGGCCAGTGCGCGGGCACGCACCACGCCACCCACGTCCGGAGAGACCACGATCAGATCGTCGTACTTCTTCTGGTTCAGGTCACCCAGGAGCACGGGCGAGGCGTAGATGTTGTCGACGGGAATGTCGAAGAAACCCTGGATCTGGTCCGCGTGCAAGTCCATGGTCAGCACGCGGTTGACACCAGCTGCTTGCAGCATGTTGGCCACGACCTTGGCCGTGATGGCCACACGCGTGGAGCGCACGCGGCGGTCCTGGCGGGCGTAGCCAAAGTAGGGGATGACGGCGCAGATGCTTTGTGCCGAGGCACGCTTCAGCGCATCGACCATCACCAGCAACTCCATCAGGTTGTCGTTGGTGGGGGCGCAGGTGGGCTGCACCACGAAGACGTCGCGGGTACGAACGTTTTGCTTGATTTCTACGGTGACTTCACCGTCGGAAAAACGACCAACATCGGCCGCGCCCAGGGACGTGCCGAGATGCTTGGCGATTTCTTCGGCCATGCCACGGTTGGCATTGCCCGTAAAAACCACGAATTCAGAATTGTTGGATTGCATGAGCTTCCCAGTATTGGGTTTGCTTGAACGCATGAAGATATTTGGCAGGGGAGGAAGGACTCGAACCCTCGCATGCCGGAATCAAAATCCGGTGCCTTAACCAACTTGGCGACTCCCCTACACAGGTCAATTGTCGTTGATAACAACCAACCGGTAGCTTGACTACTCTGGTATCCAGTGAAACAAAGGATGTTTTTCCAGATTCTTGCAAAGTTTGATTTGCCATCCGCACGGTGCGTCTTGCATTTCAATGGCTTTGCTGGTTTGTGCAAACACTGCACTTCCTGAGCCAGTCATTGTAGCATGCAATCCTAGTGATTCCAGCAGCTGTCGTGCTTTTCTCACGTCGGGGCACAAGGCTTCAGCGACGGGCTGCAAGTCGTTATGGCCAAAACCGTAGTGATCTGCAGCAAAGTCTTCGATTCTAGCACGCTTTGTGTCGCGCGTCAGATTGGGCGCAGTGAAGATGCCTTGCGTATCCAAACCGGCTTGGGGTTTGATCACGATGAAATCGCTGGCGGGCAGTTGTGCGGCACCGGTGAGTGGTGCGATGTGTTCGCCAATGCCTTCCACCCAGGCATTCTGTCCATGGATGAAAAACGGCACATCGGCGCCCAGGCGTTCACCAATCCGTGCCAGTTCGGTGCGCGAGAGCTGCAGGTTCCACAGGCGATTGAGGGCCACCAGTGTGCTGGCCGCATCCGACGATCCCCCACCCATCCCTGCCTGGGCCGGTATGTGCTTGTCGATCGCAATCCGCACACCCTGGGTGCAGCCTGTGGCGGTTTGCAGCGCCTGGGCGGCGCGGGTGCACAGGTCGTCGGCCGGAAGTGGTGGGGCCTCGGGGTTCAGGTCCTGGCGGGAGATCTGGGCACTGTGCGTGCGCTCGAAATGCAAACGATCTTGCCAGTCGATGAGCATGAATACCGACTGCAGCAGGTGGTAGCCATCGGCCCTGCGTCCCGTGATGTGCAGGAACAGGTTCAGTTTGGCGGGGGCCGGCACGTCATAAAAGGTGTGCATGGAGAGTGGCGCAGAAAAGTGTCGCGAAAGAGGGCCTGCCTCTTGGCTTATTCGGGTGCTTGCAGCAGCAGTTGCAAGGTGGCTGTGGGGGGCGGGCTCAGGCGCTGCGCCGTGATGCGGCCTTGTGCATAGCGGCTGAGGTCCACCTGCCAGCCTGGTGCGCTGGTCTGGAGGCCGCGCAACCAGCCGAACAGTGCCTCCAGAGGCAGGGGGGTACCCAGGCTGCGCTCCAGCAGCTCTTGCAGCGACGTGGATTCGGTGATGCGGTCCCCTTGCTGCAGGGACGCACCACCCGGTTGCCACTCCAGCTTGGCGATCTGCGAGCCCAGGGGGTTGAAAATGTCCAACCTGCCGTTGTCTGGCGTGCCTTGCAGATGGAAAGAGGCGCTGAAGGAGCGCTCCGGAGCCAGTGGGTCGTGCACCTGCAGGCCCATGCGGCCTGCCCAGGCTTGTTGCTGCCCACTGGATACGGCGGGTGGCGGCGGGGTGCTGCAGCCTGCGAGCACCAACATGGCGCCCAAGGCCAGCATGCGGGCGCGCCTTGCCAGGAAATGGGAAAGAACGGACATGGTGGGGCGCGGCATCAGGGCGTGACTTGCAGGCGTTCCAAGGTGGCGCGCAAGGTTTCGTTGTCGGCATCGCGCCGTTGCGCCTGGCGCCAGATGGTGCGTGCACGGTTGTGCTGGCCCAGGGTCCAGAGCACTTCGCCCAGGTGGGCGGCAATCTCCACATCGTCACGCACTGCGTAGGCCTTTTCCAGCAGCGCCAGTGCCTGCGCGTGGTTGCCGGCACGGAACTCCAGCCACGCCAGGCTGTCGGTGATGAAGGGGTCCTCGGGGGCGTGCGACAGGGCGGTTTCAATCAGCTTGCGGGCTTCCGGCAGTCGAATGCCGCGGTCGGCCCAGGAGTAGCCCAGCGCGTTGTAGGCGTGGTAGTGGTCGGGGTGCTGCGCGATCAGGTCGAGCAGGATCTTCTCCATCACCTCCAGCTTGCCGGCACGCTCAGCCAGGATCGCGGTTTCGTAGGCGATGTCAGCGTTCCTGGGGGATTGCTCATACAGGGTGCGCTGCAGCAGATAGGCTTCCTGGGGCGCACCATTGTCCCGCAGCAGAGTCACTTCAGCCCGGCGTTTTTGCATTTCCTGTTCATCGCCATTCGCGGGAACGGCACGGATCAAGGCGCGGCCCTGGGCCAGCTTGCCCTGTTTGGCCAGGGCCTGGGCCTTGAGGCCTTGCACCGTCAGCGTTTGAGCCTCTTCCGGCACCTTGTCCAGCCATGCCAGCGCCTGGGGGTAGTCTTTTTGCTGCAGGGAAATGCGCCCGCCCAGCACATAGGCCTGGGTGAGTGCATGCGTGCGCGGCGCTTCGTTCGGGATCTGGAGCAACAGGCTTTCCAGGCGTTGCAGCGCCTGCTGCGCCTGCGGCCAGGCCGCGCGCTGGGCATGCAGGCTGGCCTGGGCCATCCAGGCATCGGTCATGTCGGGCTGTGCCTTGAGCAGGGGCGTCAGCTGCTTTTGCGCGTCTTCCAGGCGCTGCTGCTCCATGAGCACGCGCACATACGCCATCTGTATGGTCGGTGCGGGCTGGTGCTGCATGTAATCCTGGACCATTGGCTCGACGGACAGGCTGCCGGTTTCGAGCAGTTCCAGCGCCAGCAGTGCCGTGGCGCCATTGCGTGGGCCGAGGTCATAGGCCTGTTCCAGAGCCTGCAGTGCCAGGTCCTTCTGGCCGGCCACCAGGCGCAGATGGCCAATCGTGGCCCAGGCTGCAGACCCCAGGGCGGGGTCCTTTACATCGGGCTGCAGCGCCTGCTCGACCACGCTGGCTGCCATGGCCTTGTCGCTGGCACGGCTGTACAGCTGGGCAATCGCCAGATAAGTGGCGGGTTTGGAGGCTGCGGGGGTCCAGGCGACTTCGCGGGCCAGGTACTCCTGGGATTCGGAGACGCGATTGAGCATCAGCAAAATCTGGAGCATGTAGCGGTTGGCGTCGCGCGACTGCGGAAAGGCCTTGTACCACTCGTTGGCAACGATCAGCGCACGCTGACCCGAGCGGGATTGCAGGGCCAGCTCGGCGGCCCGCTGGTACAGCTGTGGCGACTGGGTCTGGCGGGCCGCATCCATAAACAGCGCAATCGCATTG
Organism: Comamonas aquatica; assembly: GCF_018064205.1. Lineage (NCBI taxonomy): Bacteria > Pseudomonadati > Pseudomonadota > Betaproteobacteria > Burkholderiales > Comamonadaceae > Comamonas > Comamonas aquatica. The sequence goes on from NZ_CP072916.1 coordinate 219,374, forward strand.
GTGGCATCGCCCTGGGAGGCCGACATCTCTCCGACCAGCAGTTCATAGAACAGCTCCGCATCCAAGGCCGCGGCCAGGTCTGACGCCGATGGCTGGTCGGGCTGCGGCGCGGGGGAGGATTTTCCTTGAGCGTGAGCCGGCACTGTTCCAAGAACAAGGGCAGGGATCAGGGCCAAGTGCCAAGTGCGGAGTGTGAGAACCATCAACCCATAATAATCCAAGCATTTCCCCCCTGTGAATGAATTCGACAGATGCCAGAACTTCCTGAGGTTGAAGTCACGCGCCGCAGCTTCGCGTCGCAAATCGCCGGTGCCCAGGTGCTGTCGGTGACCCTGGGCAAACCCCTGCGCTGGCCGCTGGGGCGTGCACCGTCCAGCCTGGTGGGGGCCCGTGTGCAGCAGGTGCGCCGGCGCGGCAAGTATCTGTTGATCGATCTGGACCGCGGCATGCTGATGGTGCACCTGGGCATGTCCGGCAGCCTGCGGTTCGCCACCCAGCTGCCCGCCGCACTGGGGCCGCACGAGCACTTCGACATGCAAACCGACCGGGGCACGTTACGCCTGCACGATCCGCGGCGTTTCGGCGCCGTGATCGCCACGGACGGCGACGACGATCCGGTGGCGCGCAAGCTGCTCGACGGGCTGGGCATGGAGCCGCTGGATGCGCACCACTTCCGCTGGGAGTCGTTCCGGGATGGGCTGGCGCGCAGCCGCACGCCCATCAAGCCCTTGCTGCTGGGGGGCAAGCTGGTGGTGGGCGTGGGCAATATCTATGCCTCCGAGGTGTTGTTTGCCAGCCGGATTGCACCCACCACGCCGGCGCAGGCCATTAGCGCCGTCAAGGCCCGCCGTTTGTTCCAGGCGATTCGTGACATCCTGGCCCTGGCGGTCGAGCGCGGCGGCACCACGCTGCGTGATTTCTCGAACGCGGATGGGCTGCCGGGACACTTCCAGTTGCAAGCCAAGGTTTATGGCCGGGAAGGCCAGCCCTGTGTGCAGTGTGGCAGGCCGATTGCCTTGTTGCGCCAAGGGCAGCGCAGCACGTTCTATTGCCCGCACTGCCAGAAATCCTAGGCAAAAGGGTCACATTCACCGGGCTCCCCGCAGGCAGCCTGCAGGTATATTGCATGCAGGCAGCACACAGACGTTGCGAGAGGGGATGATCGTGGGCCTTTCATTCGGCGAGCAATTTGATCGTTTTGGCCAATGGCGCAAGGGGTTTGCCGCTCAGATGGCCGGTTTCCGGGATTGGCTGGCGGCCCAGGACCTGCTGGATGCCGCCGTGCAGGACCACCTGCTGCGCCTGGAGCATCTGCTGCGCGGTGACAAGGTCTGTGTGGCCTTTGTGGCAGAGTTCTCGCGTGGCAAGTCCGAGCTGATCAACGCCGTGTTCTTTGCCCACTATGGCCGGCGCATCATGCCGGCCACGCCGGGGCGTACCACCATGTGCCCGACCGAGCTGGGCTACGACCCGGCCTTGCCCCCCTGCCTGCGACTGCTGCCGGTGGAGACCCGGGCGCAGCCTTACAGCCTGGCGGAATGGCGCAGCCGGCCCTCGACCTGGGTGCAGTTGCCCATGGACGTGCACGACCCGGACCAGTTGGCCAGCACCCTGGCGCATGTGGCGCAGGTGTGCAAGGTGCCGGTGGAAGAGGCCAGGACCCTGGGCTTTTGGAGCGATGAGGCGGGGGCCGACAACCCCGTGCCCGATGAGCAGGGGCTGGTCGAGATTCCCAAATGGCGCCACGCCCTGTTGAACATGGCCCACCCGTTGCTCAAGCAGGGGCTGGTGATCGTCGACACACCGGGCCTGAATGCCGTGGGCACCGAGCCGGAGCTGACCGTCAACCTGATCGCCCAGGCCCATGCCGTGGTGTTCCTGCTGGCGGCCGATGCGGGTGTGACCAAGTCGGACCTGGCCATCTGGCGCGAGCACCTGCTGCCCTGCCACCGCGAGGGCGATGCCCACCTGGTGGTGCTGAACAAGATCGACACCCTGTGGGGCAGTCTGGATTCCGGCACGGAAGTGCAGGCCCAGCTGAACCGCCAGCGTGCGCAGAGTGCGCAGATTCTGGGCATCGATCCGGCGCGCATCCTGCCGCTGTCGGCGCAGAAAGGCCTGATGGCCAAGATCGAGAGCAATGCCGCACTGCTGCAGCGCAGCGGCCTGCCCTTGTTCGAGGACCTGCTGGCGCAGGGCATCCTGGCGCACCGCCAGAGCATCCTGCGCAACGTTGTGGGGGCGGGCGTGACCCAGCTGCAGGCCCAGGTGCAGCGCGCCATCCAGATCCGCCGCCGTGACCTGGACGAGCAGATGCTAGAGCTGCGCAGCCTGCGCGGCAAGAATGCCACGGTGATCCAGAGCATGCGCCAGCGCATCCAGCAGGAGCAGCGCACGTTCGAGGACAGCAGTGCCAAGATTCTGGCGGTGCGCACGGTGCACCTCAAGCTCATGAACCAGGCCTTCCAGCTGCTGGGCGCGACCTCGCTGCGGCGCGAGCTGGAGCAACTGGCCGGGGCACTGGAGCATTCCGGGCTGAAGCTGGGGGTGCGCAAGGTCTATGCGGCCACGTTCGAGAGCCTGCGTGGCCTGGGGCAACAGGCCAAGGCCGCCGCCGGCGAAATCCAGACCATGCTCAGCGCCACGTTCAAAGAACTGAACACGGAGTTTGGCTTCTCCCTGCAACTGCCTGGTGACTTGCAGCTGCACGACTTCGACCGCGAGCTGGCACAGATCGAAGAGAGCTACCTGCAGTACCTGGGATTTGGTCATGCGCTCAAGCTGGCGAACCCGCTGTTTGGCCAGCGCATGGTCAAGGCCCTGGGCATGCGGCTGCGCACCCTGTTCGAGTCCGCAGCGAATGACCTGGATTTGTGGAGCAAAAGCGCCACCTCGCAGCTGGATGCACAATTGAAGGAGCGCAAACGCAGCTTTGCCCGCCGCATCGAGGCGGTGGACCGCATCAGCGAAGCGGCCAGCGGCCTGATGGAGCGCATTGCCGAGATCGAGTCGGCAGAGCAGCAACTCACCGCGCTGGAGCAGCGGTTGGCGCAGTGGATGCAGCAACTGCTGCAACCGCCCGAGCCTGAGGCCGTACTGACCGATGCCCCGGCCGCCGGTGTCTGAGGCTGCGTGCGCCCTGTGGCTTTCGTTCTCTGACCTGTTGCTTTCCCTTGAATCCCCTTCTCCCTCCTATCGCCACGGACGTTGTCCGCTGGCAGGCCAGCCATGGCCGCAACCACCTGCCCTGGCAACAGACCCGTGACCCGTACCGCGTCTGGCTGTCCGAAATCATGTTGCAGCAGACCCAGGTCAGCACGGTGCTGGGCTACTACGAACGCTTCTTGCAGCGTTTCCCGGACGTCGCCAGCCTGGCGGCTGCGCCGCAGGACGATGTGATGGCGCTGTGGAGCGGCCTGGGCTACTACACCCGGGCGCGCAACCTGCATGCCTGCGCCCAGGCGGTGGTGCAACTGCATGGCGGGGCCTTCCCGCGCAGCGCGGCCGTGCTGGCCACGCTGCCGGGCATCGGCCGGTCCACGGCGGCGGCGATCGCCTCGTTCTGCTTTGGCGAGCGCGTGGCCATCCTGGATGCCAACGTCAAACGGGTGCTGACCCGGGTGCTGGCCTATGGCGAAGACCTGTCCAGCAGCCGCAACGAAAAGGCCTTGTGGACCCTGGCCGAAGACCTGCTGCCGACGCAGGAGCTGACCAGCAGCATGCCGCGCTACACCCAGGGCCTGATGGACCTGGGCGCCACCGTGTGCCTGCCGCGCAACCCGTCCTGCCTGGTGTGCCCGTTGCAGCCGCATTGCCGCGCCGCACAGCAGGGCGCGCCGCAGGCCTACCCGGTCAAGACCCGCAAGACGCGGCGCAGCACCCAGTCCTGGTGGCTGCTGGTGCTACGCGATCCGCAAGGGCAGCTGTGGCTGCAGCGCCGCCCTGTCCAGGGTGGGGAGACCGGCATCTGGGCCGGGCTGTTCAGCCCGCCGGTGTTTGCCAGTGCCCCGGCGCTGGAGGCCGGCCTGGACACCCTGGCCCTGCGCGTGGCCCAGCGCGAGGACTGGCCGGCGCAGCTGCATGTGCTGACGCACCGTGACCTGTTCCTGCACCCGGTGGTGGTGGAGCTGGCCGAGGGCCGCCTGCCCCTGGACTCTGCGGAGCTGGGCGCCGGGCAGTGGCAGTCCGCGGCGGACTGGTTGCAGCAAGGCCTGCCGGCGCCTGTGCGCAAGCTGGTGGAGGCCATTGCCGCCGGTTAGCTTGAAGCGGCCGACTGTGCCTGCGCCTGCGCCGTGGCAGGGGCGGTGCAGGGGTATGAAAAAAGGAGCTGTTGGCGCTTGTTTTTAAAGGCATTCAAATACAAAAGTATTTGAACTGCTTGCGAAGCCGGCGCGAGTAGCTCTCTTTTTTTTGCTCAGAGAAGCTGTGGCGCCTCGGGCAGCGGAGCGGCTGCGGCCGGGCCGCGGCTGTCCATTTCGCGGTGGCGGCGCAGCGTGGTCCATTTCGCCTGGTAGCGCTGGGCCAGTTGTTCCACCAGGTAGACGGAACGGTGTTGGCCGCCGGTACAGCCAATGGCCACGGTGACGTAGCTGCGGTGGTTGGCGTTGAGGGCCGGCAGCCAGTGGTCCAGGAACTGGGCGATGTGCGTCTGCATCGCCGCCGCGTCGGGCTGCTGGCGCAGAAAGCGCTGCACCGGCTCGTCCATGCCGGTCAGGGGGCGCAGCTCCAGGTCGTAATAGGGGTTGGGCAGCATGCGCACGTCGAAGACATAGTCGGCATCGACCGGGATGCCGTGCTTGAAGCCGAACGACTGGAACACCAGCGTCATCTGGTTGGCGGGCGCCTGGATCAAGGCCTTGACGTAGCTTTGCAGCTGCGAGCCGCGGATGTTGCTGGTGTCGATCACATGGGCGTACTCGCGCAGGTCGCCCAGCAGCTCGCGCTCCTGCTCGATGATCTGAACCAGGGCCTGGCGGCCGTCGGGCAGCTTGGACTGGGACAGCGGGTGGCGGCGCCGGGTCTCGGAGAAGCGGCGCACCAGGGTGCTGGTGGAGGCGTCCAGGAACAGCACGTGCAGGTGCACGCCCGAGGCCTTGAGGCGCTGCAGCTTCTCCAGCTCGCGCGGTAGATCGGGCAGGCCCGCGGCGCTGCGGGCGTCGATGGCGATCGCCACGCGATGGCCATGGTGCACGTGCTGCAGGCGCACAAAGTCGGCCAGCAGCTCGGGCGGCAGGTTGTCCACGCAGTAGTAGCCCGCGTCTTCCAGGGCGTGGAGTGCGACCGACTTGCCGGAACCCGACATGCCGGTGATCAGCACAATTTCCAAATCCGTCATAGCCTGCCTTTGCGTGATCGAGGGGTTAGGGGGTGTGGGCAGCCTGCAGCAGCATCTCGCGGGCGTGGGCCATGGTGGTGTCGGAGATCTTCTCCCCGCCCAGCATGCGCGCAATTTCGCGCTCGCGCTGCGTGGCATCGGTGGGCGTGACCGAGCTGCTGGTGCCGCCCTTGTCGCGCTTCTTGGCGACCACGTAGTGGTGGTCGGCGCAAGCGGCCACCTGGGGCAGGTGGGTGACGGCCAGCACCTGGCGGTCGCGCCCCAGGGCGCGCATCAGCTTGCCCACGGTTTCGGCCACGGCGCCGCCGACGCCGGAATCCACCTCGTCAAAAATCAGCGTGCCGGCCTGGCCCAGCTGGCTGGTGGTGACGGCAATCGCCAGCGACAGGCGGGACAGTTCGCCGCCCGAGGCCACTTTGCCGATCGGCTTGGGCGTGGCGCCCGGGTGGCCGGCCACCAGGAACTGCACGCTGTCCACGCCGTGGGGGCTGGGCTCGGTCAGCTTGTCCAGCTGCACCTCGAATTTGCCACCCTGCATGCCCAGGCCCTGCATGGCCTGGGTGATGGCGCGCGACAGCTTGGGCGCGGCCTTGGCGCGCTGCTGCGACAGCTCGCGGGCGGCGGCCTGGTAGGCCTCGTGGGCGCGTTGCTCGGCCTGGCGCAGGCGGCCGATGTCGACCACCGCATCCAGCTGGCGCAGTTCGTCGCGCCAGGACTGCAGCAGGCCGGGCAGCTCCTCGGGGGTGCGCTTGTAGCGGCGCGCCAGCTGCATCCACAGCGACAGGCGCTCGTCCAGCTCGGCCAGCTTGTCGGGGTCCAGCTCGGTGCGGCGCAGATAGATCTGCAGCGAGTGCTGGGCATCGTTGATCTGTGCCAGGCTGGAGGCCAGCACATCGGCGATCGCCTGGAACTCGGGCTCCAGGTGCTCCTTGTCCTGCAGCATGTCCTGTGCACGCCCCAGTGGTCCGCTGATACCGGCCTCGTCATCTTCCAGCAGGAACAGTGCGCCCTGCGCCGTCTCCAGCAATGCCTGGGCATGGGACAGGCGCGTGTGCTGGGTGTTCAGCTCGTCCCATTCGTCGGCGCCGGGGCTGAGCTTGTCCAGCTCGCCGATCTGCCACTGCAGGCGCTCGCGCTCGCGCTGCACGGTGTCCTGGGCAGCGATCGCATGCTCCAGATCCTTGGCGGCGGCGCGCCAGACCATCCAGTGCTGGCGCAGGGCCTGGGTGCTGACGCAGGCGTAGGCATCCAGCAGCTCGCGCACCGCGTCGGCCCGCGTCAGGCTTTGCCAGGCATGCTGGCCATGGATGTCCAGCAGGGCCTCGCCCAGGCCGCGCAGCTGCGTGGCAGTGGCGGGCGCACCGTTGATCCAGGCGCGACTGCGGCCCTGGGTGTCGATCACGCGGCGCAGCAGCAGGCTGTCTTCTTGGGCAAAGCCGCCTTCCTCCAGCCACAGCTGCAGGTGGGCGGGGCAGTCGAATTCGGCGCTGATGTCGGCCTGGCTGGCGCCCTCACGCACCACGCCGGTGTCGGCGCGGCTGCCCAGCACCAGTTGCAAGGCGTCGATCAGGATCGATTTGCCGGCGCCGGTCTCGCCCGTCAGCACGGTGAATCCGGTGTGCAGATCCAGGTCGAGCTGCTGCACGATGACGAAGTCGCGCAGTGCAATCCGCTTGAGCGCCATGTTCAATAGCCCCCTTCGTTCCAGCCCAGCTTCTTGCGCAGCGTGGAAAAGTAGTTCCAGCCCACGGGGTGCAGAAAGTGCACGCTGTAGGCCGAGCGGCGCACGTAGATGCGGTCGCCGTGCAGCAGCGATGCCAGCGACTGCATGTCGAAATTCGCGCTGACATCGCGGCCGCCGACCACTTCCATCATCACTTCCGTCTGGTCGGACAGCACGATGGGGCGGTTGGACAGGGTGTGTGGCGCAATCGGCGCCATTAACCAGGCCGGGATGGATGGGTGCATCAGCGGACCGCCGACGGACAGGGTGTAGGCCGTGGAGCCGGTGGGCGTGGCGACGATCAGGCCGTCGGCGCGCTGGTTGGACAGAAAGCGCCCATCGACTTCCACGCGCAGTTCCACCATGCCCGAGGTGCCGCCGCGGTTGACCACCACGTCGTTCATGGCCAGGGCCTCGAACACGCACTGCTCGTTGCGCACCACGCGCGCGTGCATCAGCGGGCGGGCATCCTCCTCGTACTGGCCGTGCAGCATGGGCTGCAGCACATGCTGGTAGTCGTCCAGCGCAATGTCGGTGATGAAGCCCAGGCGCCCCTGGTTGATGCCGATCAGCGGGGTGCCGTACCGGGCCAGGTGGCGGCCGATACCCAGCATGGTGCCATCGCCGCCCACCACAATGCCCACGTCGCAATGCCGGCCCAGGCCATCCACATCCATGCTGGGCAGGCGCTGGTGCAGGCCGGTGTGCGCGGCGGTTTCCGCCTCCACGATGACTTCACAGCCCTGCGTCTGCAAAAAATCGGCAATGTCCTGCAAGACCTCACGGGACTGCGCCGTGGAAGCGTCGGAGGCGGTGGAGGCTTGGTATTTCCCAACCAAGGCAACGTGGCGAAACTTGGACGTCATAAAGGAAATTACATCATTAAAGTGATGTCATCCTTTTGAGTCTTTTCAGCATGCGTTCTTTGCATGCACTGTCTTTTTCGCTCTCTATCGCTGCGATAACTATCCACCTGTCTACGTCCTCACCCAGTCGTTCGGCTATTGATCCTGCGATTGCTGGGCTTAGGTGTCCTCTGCTTCGTGCGTTGTTAAGCGCATTTCTGGAGAGTTTTAACTCTCGGACCCATTCTGGGATTGGCTTTATCTGCTCTGCTTTTGCTAGCAATTCAAGCGTATTCATAGGACCTCCGTTGTAAAACTGTACTCAACATGAGGGCTTTTCTTGCTCTCATGTTGAGGTCATTGTAAGGTGTGGTCGTGTACTCAGTATGTGTACATATTTTTACCCCACTCATCGGAGTTCCAACTATGTCTACCCCTGTCTCTCAAGCCCACGCAAAGCCCCTCCCCTCCGTCATTCAAGTTGTCGTCCCTGGCGATGTGGTCGATAAGAAGTACGAAAACCGTGAATACAAGGCGCAGCAGCTTGAATGCGTCTGTCTCGATGATGCTGGCAACCCCCTGCAAGTCGGCATCATCCGTGTCCCCCAGCATCTTCTGGGACAAGTCGGCGCTGGTTATTTCCGTCCTGTCTACGGCATGCGCGTAGACAAGGATCGTGTGATTCAGCCCGTCCTGCTCGATCTGACCCCCTACAAGCCTGCACCTGCCTCCGGCGTCAAGGGGGCGTGATGTTTATTGAATCCTTGACCCCTGACCAGCTCGTGCAGTTTGCACAGTTGGTCATTTTTGCGGCTTTCCTCGGCGCTCTGGTCGGAGTCGTGGCGGTCCCATTGCTCGCACAGCTACTCGATCTGCTGTTGGGCGGTCTGGTAAAGGCCGTCCGTGGCCCTGGCGCTCGTGTGCGTGATTTGCGCATGAGTCGCCGTCTGCACCTCACTGCTGCGATGACTGCCCGCCGTGAGCTGCGCAAGCTGCGCCATGGCTGAACAAGTCATTCAGTGCGCACAAGCCTGCACGGTCACCGTGCAGCATGAATTCACGAATCCGCTGTTTTCCATCAGTACAGCAGATGCGGCGCAGATTGCATGGGCAATTGCTGCCGTTTGGGCGGTTGGCTTCGGTATTCGGATGCTGATCCGCACCATCAAAACTGGTGATTCTTCCAACGAAGGTGATTGATATGAACAAGTTCGCAATCCTGCGCTCTGCGCGTGTTCTGGCTCCCGTGGCTGCTGCCGTGGGTTCTGCTGTGGCTACTTCTGCCCATGCCGCTGCTGTTGACGTTGCCGATGTGGTGACTGACATCGGCGCTCAAGCTGGCCCCATCGGCCTGATCGGTGGCGCTGTGCTGCTGATCGTGGTTGCTGTTGCTGCTTTCCGCTGGGTGCGTTCCGCCCTGCGCTGATCTCTGTTTTGTCAGCGTGGCAAGGGCTTCGGCTCTTGCCTTTTTGAATGCCCATCGCCTGGTGGGTATTCAAAAGGGGGTCGTCATGGGTCTATTTCTTTTGATCGCTGTACTGGGCGCGCTATGGCTTATCTTCACCGCCTGACTGTTGTTTCCTGCTGTCTGTTTTTCTGCCTTTTTGCGACCCTGGCTTTGGCAGTTGTCCCTAAGTCTTACGAGTATCAAAAAGCTGAGGGCCCCTGGCGTTCTTCTCAGTCTGCCGCATGTGCTGATTATGGCGAGGGGTGGACCTGGCAAGATGCGCCTGGCCCACGTCAAGGTTGCACGTTTTTACGTGAGTGGGATCAGACTATTCTTTCCGGCAATGTTTATTCCCGGTTGACTTGCCCGTCTAACACTACAGAAAACGGTGCTGGTTGCTCATGCAATGAGGGCTATATTGAGCAGGGAAATCAGTGTGTGGTGAAGCCTGCTCCCGATCCTTGTGAGCTGCTCGCCGATATGTGCTCTGGCAGTCAGGGCATGTCTACAAACTTCTCTCTGCCTGGTCGAAAAACCGGCGTCTCGTTCACCTGCATGGCACCCGCTGCCATCGGTACAAACGACCCTCTGCCTGGTTGCACCAAGGGCTGTATGGCGCAGGTTGGTGGCTTCACTACGGCTTTTCAGGACAATTCCGGCTCCTGGGTTACGACCGGCTCCGCGAAGTATTCCGGGGCCACCTGTGACCCCAGCGTCATCAATGATTTGAACGCTGAATCTGATCCTGAGTACGTCCCCGAAGAGGCCCCTACTACGACCGATAAGGCTGACCCATCATGCCCCAACGGCTTTAAGGGCACCGTTAATGGCGTGTCTGTTTGCGTGCCTCCAAAGGCTTCCTCTGGCGTCACTGAAATGGAGTCCAAAGACAATGGCGATGGCACCAAAACGGATTCAAAGACCCAGGTCAAATGCGAGAACGGAAAGTGCGAAGTTACTAAGACGAGCACTACGACAAATACTCAGACTGGTTCTACGGTTAACTCTTCAAGCGTTACGACAACGGTAGACAAGTCCACCTATTGCAGCCAGAACAAGACCGCCGGAGCCTGCAAGGACGAAAAGGGCGAGAACGAGGACGGCAATGGCAGTTTCACGGGCAACTGTGATTCCGGCTTCCAATGCAAGGGTGATGCAATCACCTGTGCCATTGCTAAAAAGCAGCACGCGGATTATTGTGAGGCCCTTAAGTCTCCGGAGCATGCTGCTTACGTTGCCGCAAAGGCGATAACGGGCAAGGTCACCGACGATTTGCCGGGTAACCAGACCATCAACCTCATGGATCGGTTTTCCAGCGGTGATGACTTTATAGGGGCTGGTTCCTGCCCCCCTGATCGCTCAATTTCTCTGCTCTACGGCGAGTTGGTAATCCCGTATTCCCAGCTCTGCCCCTGGTTCTCCATCCTGGGCAACATCATGGTGGTCGTTTCCTGCATCGCTGGTGCCCGCATCATCGTTGGGAGGTACTCGTAATGGCTCTGCCTTTTGCCGGCGCTCTTGGTGGCGTCCTCATCGCTATTACCGGCTCTATCGTCGGTCGTGTTCTGGCTTCCCTGGGGCTGTCCTTGGTCACTTATGTGGGCATCAATCAGTCCATGAACTGGCTGCGGGATCGCATCATCGTGGCCTTGGCTGGCCTGCCCCCGGATGTGGTCCAGATACTCGGGCTGCTCAAGGTTGGCACCTGTTTGACCATACTCTTTAGCTGCATGTTTGCGTCCATGCTGCTTACGGGTATGAGTTCTGACACTTTCAAGAAGTGGATCGTCCAATGATCTATTTCACGACCGGCGCCAACGGTGCCTGCAAAACCTTGATGACCATCTGGGATGTTCGTCAGCAGCAGCTCAAAGAACCCCATCGGCCTGTTTTCTACAACGGGTTTGAGATGGTCCAAAAATACGCGGATGAATTCGGGTGGAAACCCTTTGATCCCCGCAAATGGCAAGACCTCCCTGATGGCTCCATCTGTATCATGGATGAGTGTCAGAACGAATTTCCCAAGCGCGGTGTGCGTGATGCCGTCCCTGATTACGTCAACGCGGTGGCTCAGTTCCGGCGCAAACGGGGTTTTGACTTCTGGATGATCGCTCCGCATCCCAGCTTGGTCGATGACTTCATTCGCAAGCTGATTGCCTCCCCCAGCTACCACCGGCATTTCAAGCGGATTTTCGGCGCTGAAATGTCCAACGAGCTGAAGTTTGACGCGGTTGATCTGAAGTGCGAGGAGCGCAACTCAGGCAAGCGCGCCCAGTGCACCACGCGCAATTTCCCCAAAGAGGCTTACGCCTGGTATCGCTCGGCCAGTCTCCATACCGGCAAGCGCCAGATCCCAAAGCAGCTCTACGTTTTTGGTGCCTGCTTGCTGTTGATCCCCGCGATGATCTGGGGTGCTTTCTCGATGGTGACAAGCAACGGGAAAGCAGCGCAGGACAACGCGTCGGCCTCGCCAATTGCTGACCCTGGTGCTTTAAAACGGCCCATGACCACTGCCGAATACGTGGATTCTCACAATCCGCGGATCGGCGGTTTTCCGCATACAGCGCCGCGGTATGACGACATCACCAAACCGGTCGTTGCACCCTACCCAGCGGCCTGCCTGGTGATGGCTGGTGAGTGCCGTTGCTACTCTCAGCAAGCCACCAGGCTGGTCGCGTCCAATGAGGTCTGCCGGGATATCGCCGAAAAGGGGTTCTTCGTGGATTGGCAGCAGCCCATGCCTGTATCCCCGCAACCTGAACGCATCGCGTCCCCTGTGTCCCCTGCGGCCCCTCCAGCATTGCGCACAGTCCCTGTGCCTGCCTCCCCGCCCCCCCTGGCTCAGCCTGTGCACTCTCAGGGCCTGTTGGCCACAAACGCGCAGGCGCGTTCTGAGGTCGGCGGTTATGGCCCCCGTATGGCTGAATCCGTTAGTGTCCTGGGGCGTTGACGTGCAGGCTCAATTCCAGAACCCCGGCGCGGATTTCGCGGCCAAAGGCACGCGCGCGTTTTTGCGCATCTTTCCACCACTGAGGCACTGGCTTTACCACTGGTGCGACTCGGAGCCCCACGGCTTTCACCACGGCCGCGATATGGGCGCGAAACGCACGGCCTCGGCGCGTGGTGGGGCGCTTCGTATTCCACACGGGTTTTCCCAAGCGCAAAGGCATCTGCAGAGCCATTGCTTCCGGAAATTTGTAGAAATTTGCTGCTATCGCCATGTGCCGCCCCTGCCTTTCTGGTGTACCGGGCCCCTAGATTCGGAGCCGGGTCGTTTACTGTCTGCTGCCCGTTTAACTGTCCTCTGCTTGCACCGTTCCCCTGAGTTCATCGCCGTGGGGCGGAAATGCCTCGGGCTTTTGGGATTGCAAGGGGGAAGCTTTGTAAAGCGAAGCTTTATGAATACCCCCTTGCAAAGGGCCGCAGGCCCGTTCCCACAAGCCCGTGGCATCGTCCCCGAAGAGGCGGTGAACTACTGGGGAACGGTGCAGAGGGCGTGGTGCTTGACGGGCAGCGGACGCCGCGCGGCGAGCGCATCCAGCGCCGTAGGCGCTCTGACTATGGGTATTCGGTTGTCCGCGATAGGGATTGCTAGTCGGCTGGGCCGATCAAGACTTGGGACAAGGCTTGACCCGCAGGGCCAAAGCCCGGTCGCCGCACCAGCGGCGAATCGCCCATCTCTCCCTGCTTGCGTTGCTGCTGCATGTCTGGCCAGGCGGTCTGCCTGCTGGCGACAAAGTGCGCGGTTTGATGGGTCTTGGGCTGCGCATGGCGCGCCCCCAAGCAGCCAGCGCAGCGCTGCAGGGGGCGCGCGCAGCGCGCCCTAGATTTATCCCTAAGACACTTTAAGTACAGCAAGGCATACAGCCGAAAAAAAGCCCCAGCGAAGGCTGCAACCTTCCCGGGGCGGTGACTTAACTAAGTGAGGTAGTCAAGTGATACGCATCATAGATGGAATCGCATACGAAAGTTTTTCGACCGAGCATTTCAAGGTCAAGGCGTATGACTGTGGCAACGGCCATTTGGAACTGACCGCATCTCGCATGCTTGGTTGGCGCGAAATGAACCTAGACCGCATCGCCATGGAAAACCTCCTGGAAACCATGCAAGCCCGCATGGATGACCCCGAAGAACAAGCCAAGCGTGCAGAGAACAATGCCAAGAGAGCCGCTACAAGGGCCAAGAAGCGCGTCAGGCAGCTTTGCAAGGCCATGGGAGTGGACACCATGCTCACCCTCACCTACAAGGCAAATCAGCAGGATTTGGCCCTCACCAAGCGGCATTTGCGGGAGTTCAATCGGCGCATCCTGCGCATCCTCCCTGACTTCGGTTTTGTCGCTGCATTCGAGCGTCAGCAGCGCGGCGCCTGGCATGTCCACATGGCAACCCGGCGCATCCCTGAATCCCTGGCTGATCGCAACAGGCAGAACGCAGCGCGATTCAAGTCCTATGAGGTCATCCGGCGTATCTGGCGCTCTGTGGTTGGTGACCTGGGCGGCAATATCGATGTGGCCCGGCGCAAGTTTCACTCCCGTAAATCTGCGGCGCAGATTGCTTCCTACATTGCCAAGTACATCGTCAAGGATTACGCGGAGGGCGAGAAGTGGTCGAACCGTTGGACGAAGTACGGCGAGGGCTCCGTGCCTGAACCTGAGGTCCTAGGCATCGTCAACGGCCCCCTAGAGGCCATCGAAGTGGCCTACGCCCTGATCCCCCCTGGCTGTCGTATTGCTGTGGGTCATTTGGATCGTTGGAGGGATTGGTTTGTGCTTCACACTGAGCCGGAACCAAATTCGTGATGAGGGAATGAATGGCTGTTTACGGTTATGCACGTGTCTCCACTCAGGATCAAAACACAGCGGCGCAGATCGCTGCATTTCGGCGTGCGGGTATCACAAAAATCGTCCAAGAAAAGAAGTCTGCAATCAAAGATCGTCCGGAGCTTGTGAAGCTGCTTTCATCCCTACAGCCTGGGGATGTCCTGGTCGTTTACAAGCTGGATCGTTTGGCTCGAAGCGTCTCGCATTTCACCCGCGTGTTCGAGGAGCTTCAACGCAAGCAAGTCGGTTTTAGATCTCTCACGGAATCTATCGAAACTGATAGTCCTCAAGGTCGCATGTTTCTTCACATGCTGAGTGCCTTTGCTGAATTTGAGAGGGAGTTGATTCGGGAACGTTGTCTTGCTGGCCAGCGTGCTGCGCGTGCTGCTGGAAAGACTTGGGGCCCGCCTAGGGCTCTTGACGATGCGGAAGTTGAGGCTGTTGTTTCTGCCTGGCGCAGTGATACGCAGAAACTCCTGGCTGAGATGCTGGGGGTTTCGGTTTCTTGTCTACGGGATCACATACATAGGCATGAATCACGCGGCCGCTGGTCTCCCCAGAAGAGGTTACAGAAGTAAAATCTGTGCATGCTCGATGAACGTGCCAAGTTGTTGTTGAAAGCGCTGGTCGAGCGCTACATTGCCGACGGCCAGCCGGTGGGGTCGCGCACTTTGTCGCGCGCCTCGGGCCTGGAATTGTCGCCCGCGACCATCCGCAACGTGATGTCCGACCTGGAGGAGCTGGGCCTGATCGCCAGCCCCCACACCTCGGCCGGACGCATTCCCACCGCCCGCGGCTATCGCCTGTTTGTGGACACCATGCTGACCGTGCAGCAAGGCAGCCTGGTGACGCCAGCCCTGGCGGCCGAGCAGCCCCAGAAGGTGATTGCGAATGCGGCGCAGCTGCTGTCCAACATGTCCCAGTTCGTGGGCGTGGTCATGGCACCGCGCAGCAGCTCGGTGTTCAAGCACCTGGAGTTTGTGAAGCTATCCGAACGGCGCGTGCTGGTCATCATCGTCTCGCCCCAGGGCGATGTGCAAAACCGTGTGATCTTCACGGATGCCGATTTCTCCTCGACCCAACTGCTGGAAGCCTCCAATTTCCTGAACGCGCATTACGCCGGCCTGGACATCGAGCAGGTGCGCGAGCGCATCAAGCAGGAGGTGGAACAACTGCGCGGTGAGGTCGCCCACCTGATGCAGGCCGCCGTGAACATCAGCGCCGAGGCCATGAGCCCCGGTCCCCAGGACCAGGTCATCATCTCCGGTGAGCGCAACCTGCTGTCCGTCAGCGACTTTTCCAGCGACATGGGCAATCTGCGCCGCGCCTTCGATCTGTTCGAGCAAAAGACCCAGCTGCTGCACCTGCTGGACTTCTCCAGCAAGGCCGAGGGGGTGCGCATCTACATCGGTGGCGAAAGCCAGGTCGTGCCGTTCGAGGATCTGTCGGTCGTGAGTGCCCCCTACGAGGTCGATGGGCAGGTGGTGGGCACCCTGGGGGTGATCGGCCCGACGCGCATGCCCTACGACAAGATGATCCAGATTGTGGACATCACTTCCAAGCTGGTCAGCAATGCGCTGAGCCACCATCGCTAGCCGTTACAATGCGCAGGCTTTGCGGGCCCTACCATGGGTTGGCAAGCCCGGTTGGGGCGTTAGCTCAGTTGGTTAGAGCAGGGGACTCATAATACTTCGTTCTAACCAGCGTAAAATGCTCTAAGCTGTTGTTTTAAAAGAGTTTTTTTGAAGGCGACAAGCTGGAAAAAAGGAAGTTTTCCACGTTTTTTCCACGCCGGACTTTTCTACGGGTTTATACGTAGGCGGAATTTAGGATTGTGGCAGCTAGCCGAAAATCGGGTAAGCTGTCAATATGTCGGGCATCGCGTTAAGCGGTGTCGACGGGCCTCTAGCTCATGCTTGGTTAGAGCAGCGGACTCATAATCCGTTGGTGCCGTGTTCGACTCACGGGAGGCCCACCACAACGCTTCCTTGCTCTCAATTTGGGAGCGTGGAGAAGAAAAGGCTGTCATCTTGAAATGAGATGGCGGCCTTTTTTTGCTTGTGATTTTGAGATGAAGCGTGTAACGCGAAACGCGTGGTGCATAGCGCGTAGCGTCGGCGAATTCAACTAGCGTCAAATAAGAGTAAAGCCCGGGTGCGATGAGCACTCGGGCTTTGTTCGTTCTTGATTAAGCATGTCGTAGCCCGTCGCGTCCGGGGCCGAAAGGCCTTGGGCGGGGCGGGCGGGCGGTGCGGGGGGCATATGCACCAGTCAAGTGGGGGCGGGGGCATGAAAAAGCCCCGCGGAGCGGGGCGGGGCTGGTTATTCGGCTTCGCGAGCGAGAGAGGCGACTGATACTCCGCGCAGCTCAGCTGCAATCTTGTCTGAGCGGTTCAGTGAAGCGTTAGCGAGATTGCGCAGTGTCTCGATGCGCAGACAGCAAGCAGCTCAGCGTGTGAAACGGAGGGGTGATTTGTCATCATTTGCATGCGTCCAAGAGTTTTTCGAGAGCGTCTGCACGTGTACGATGCTCAGTTATTGATAGCGCGAAAGCCTTTGCTACAAGCCCCGGTTGGGTGGGGTCCAGGTTTTTAAGGCGTTGCGGAGGCAGGGCAGGGCGGTGCTCGTCAGCGGCCGCGGGGCAGGGCTGCTGAATGAGCATTACATGACGTGTAGCTACTGAATCTGTAGCAGTAGATGCACAGCCAGCAAGAACGAATGTGCAAAACAGGCCGCTCGTTACTTGGTGCATGTTCATCAGAATTCCTCCCCAAACTTTGTGAGAAATTCGATAGCCCCCGGGCATGACGAGGGGGTAGGAGCGGACTCGATGTACACGAGCTTCTCTACTGTCTCTACGCGTACTTTTTCCACCTCATTGATAGCTATGTCAGTTGCAGCTTTCCGCGAAACACTCTCTTGCTCGAGCTTTCGTAGAGCAGCTAAGCTACTTTCGTACGCAGAAGTAACTTCCGCGATACGCGCTTCAGCAGTGGTTGCGCGGTGCTCCGCTTTCTCGATGCGGAGCTGGACACCGCGGACAACCAGCGCCCCGGCAGCTACGAGCAACAGGGGCAGGGCATACGCGCCCAGCCGTTTAAGAATCAGAGCCCACATCGGTCGCTCCTTTTTTGCTAGCGCGCTTTCCCCGTTTCTTCGTGCGTAGCGCGGCAATAGCGAATGAAACGACGCTAGTCAGTACAACCAGCTGCCACCCACCCACCGCGCCGGCGAGAAGGGGTAGGTAATCAGCAAACAGCTCAAAGCCAGCCAGCGCCACCGTAAACGCGGCGGCCGCCCAGGTCTCCCAGTGCGCCTTAACGTGTGCTACTCCCCTGCGTAGCGAGGTCAACGGGGCGGTAAATTTGGTCATTACCGCGTCTAGCTAAAGAAAAAGCCCCTCAAAGGGGGCTATGCACCAAGATTTCAGCCGGGGCTAATGCAGCGTTTTTGTTGGCGCCGGGCATCTCACGAGATAGAAGTCCGCTCCTCCATTAACCCCTCGTCTTAGCTCAAAATTCTCGGGCTTACACCGCACCGCCCAAACGTGCAATGTCCCATCAGGTTGCATCATTACTAGCACCAGTGCTTCATATTTCATAGCAAGATAGTGAGCTACCGAGAACGTATACCCGGGGCGTGCATACGCCCCCTTGATGTCAAAAGAGATGCCCCCTACGTCGACGTCAGGGCGCTCATCGACAGCGCCGCGCACGACAGCGGCGCTTTGGAGAGGTATGAGGTCTTCGACAGCTCCCTCGCAAATACGCCCCAGCTCACCAGCCACAGCTGTTCGTCGTCGGTGCGCAGCGCCTGCACCGTGCACCACAGGGCAAGCCCGGGGTGTGCCTGCAGTAGTTCGGGGGGGCGGCGGACGATGCCCATCGCCAGGGCGTCCTCGGGCACTTCGTCGTTGAGGGGCAGGTGGTTGAGCAGGTCCACCACATCGGCGGCATAACGCGCAATCGGTGGTCGGTTCTGTTTGCCCTTGATCTGCTCGATCTGCAGTGAGCCGTCGGCTTGCACATAGGCGTTGACAGTGATGCGCGGCTGGGCCGAGCCGGTGCGGTAGCTGAACAGCCGCATCCGGCCAGATTCAAGCCCTGTGGCGTAGTGCTCGCCATAGCCACCGCTGAAACCCTGGCGGTTGGCGAACTGGCCGACGCAGTGCCCCATCATCTGGCTCTCATAGGCCATTTCTTGGCGCAGCTGCGGACTGCGGGCATCGAACTCCACAAACGTGCCATGCTGGCCACGCAGCAGCCCTTGCACGGCGTGCTGGCTGTGCGCCACCCGGCCGCTGTTTTGCTTTTTCTCGAAGGCCAGGTGCTCCAGCGTCCAGCGTGCCAGTGCCTGCGGGCAATTGATGCGCTGCAGCTTGCTTTCCAGCGAGGTGCCTTTGCGGGTGGAGAGAAATTCCACCAGCCGCGTTTCCAGTGTGAGCACCGCCGCGCTGTCGGGCTGGATCCACCACAGCGCAGGCAGGGCTTCGCCGGCTTGCTGGCGTGCCAGCCGCTCCAATGCCCATTGCGCAGGCTCTTGCAGCCCTGCCAGCTCTTGCAACTTCGCCGTAGTCGTGGAGCAGGTCTCGGGCTTGTTCGAGCAGCGCGTAGAGGGCTTCGCCCTGAAGTGCGGCAGTGGGGTTCATGGTGTCCAAAGGGCAGTCTGTCGGCGTGGGGTCGGTGCCGGTGCACGGTCTGGGGTCGGTCTGGGTGGATGGTCCCGCTTTCCCTGGGTGTCGCTTGGTCGCGCGGCATCGCATGCCCTGCACTCTATCGGAGACGGGCCCTGCGCAGACCGAATCGCCCCGGATTGGTGGTCCACCGGGCATCGGAGGTCAGTGCGATGTGTGCGTGGGCTGGGGCCTGTGGGGCCAGGTGGTGCCCCTGGCGGCCGTGGTGCTTCCGGGGCGGCGCGCGGGCGCTGTGGAACTTCGGCGCTACCGTGTGCTCTGAAGCAGGGCGTGTGAACCTGATCCAAGGATATGACTATGCTGATTAAGACTGGTGCTTCGGGCTTTATCCACCCGCATGGCAGCGAAATCACCCCGGAAGGCGTGTACCTGCGCCGGCGCGAATTGCTGCAGTGGGCGGCCCTGGGCGGTATGACTGTGGCGTCGGGGAGCGCCTTTGCCAAGGCGGACACCCCGGACGCTCTGGCGCCCTTGCGTGCGCTGCCCTCCAATGTGCCGGGGGCGCTGGCCCTGGACAAGCAGACCCCGTTTACCGATGCCTCCAGCTACAACAACTTCTATGAGTTCGGCCTGGACAAGGGGGACCCGGTGCGCAACGCGCAGGTGCTGCCCACCCGGCCGTGGACGGTGCGTGTGGAAGGGCTGGTCCAGCAGCCCAAGACCTTCGACCTGGATGCGCTGCGCAAGCTCAGCGCCCTGGAGGAGCGCATCTACCGCCTGCGCTGCGTGGAAGGCTGGTCCATGGTGATTCCCTGGATCGGCTACTCGCTGTCCAAGCTGCTGGCCGAGGTGCAACCCCTGGGCAGCGCCAAGTATGTGGAGTTCGTCACGCTGGCCGATCCCAAGGTGATGCCAGGGCTGCGGCGCTCGGTGCTGGACTGGCCCTACACCGAGGGGCTGCGCATGGACGAGGCCATGCACCCGCTGACCCTGCTGACCCTGGGCATGTACGGCCACGAGCTGCCCAAGCAGAACGGGGCCCCGGTGCGCGTGGTGGTGCCCTGGAAGTACGGTTTCAAGAGCGCCAAAAGCATCGTCACCATCCGCCTGGTGGAGCGCGAGCCAGGCACCGCCTGGAACAAGGCGGCACGCAACGAATATGGCTTTTACTCCAACGTCAACCCGGATGTGCCGCATCCGCGCTGGAGCCAGGCCACCGAGCGGCGCATTGGCGAGGGCGGCCTGTTCGCCCCCAAGCGCAAGACCCAGCTGTTCAACGGCTATGAGGCCCAGGTGGGGCAGCTGTATGCGGGCATGGACCTGCGCAAGCACTTCTGACGGGGCGCGATGTCGTTGTCACTGAAAGGTCTGCAGCGCGTGGCGCTGCATCTGCTGTGCCTGGTGCCGGTGCTGTGGCTGTTCACTCTGGCGGCCACCGACGGTCTGGGGGCCAACCCGGCCGAGGCCCTACTGCGCGACCTGGGCCTGTGGGCCCTGCGTTTCGTGTGCCTGGCGCTGGCCGTCACGCCGCTGCGCGTGTGGCTGGGCTGGACCCGGCTGGCGGCTTACCGGCGCATGCTGGGGCTGTATGCCTTCTTCTACGGCAACTTGCACTGGCTGTGCTACCTGCTGCTGGATATGGGGCTGGACTGGGCGGCGGTGCTGGAGGACCTGGCCAAGCGGCCCTTCATCCTGGTGGGCACCCTCGCCTGGGGGATTTTGCTGGTGCTGGCCGTCACGTCCATTCCGCGGCTCATCCGGCGCATGGGGGGCAAACGCTGGCAGGCCCTGCACCGCGCGGTCTATGCGGCGGCGGCGCTGGCCGTGCTGCACTTCTGGTGGATGCGTGCCGGCAAGAACAACCTGGCCGAGGTGGGCATCTACCTGGCCATCGTGGCCGTGCTGCTGCTGGCGCGCGTGCTGCACCGCTACACCAAGGGGCGGCGCATCAGCCACCCCAGGCAGCCGGCGCGCTGACGCCTGGACCGGCCCAGGGGGGCGGTCGGGCGCGGCTGTTCAGGCCTGGATCAGGACTTCGCCGCGCAGGGTGTAGGCCATGGCCTCGGTGATCTTGACGTCGATCAGCTGCCCGATCAGGCGCTCCTGGCCGGGGAAGTTGACCACGCGGTTGCACTCGGTGCGGCCCATCAGCTCGCCGTTGCCGCGCTTGCTGAAGCCTTCGACCAGCAGCTTTTGCACGGTGCCCACGCGCTCCAGGCTGATGTCCTTGATGTTCTGGTTGATCACGGCCTGCAGCTCCTGCAGGCGGCGCAGCTTGACCTCGTGCGGGGTGTCGTCGTGCAGGTTGGCCGCGGGCGTGCCGGGGCGGGGGCTGAAGATGAAGCTGAACGAGTTGTCAAAGCGCACGTCGTGGATCAGCTTCATCATCTTCTGGAAGTCGTCCTCGGTCTCGCCAGGGAAGCCGACGATGAAGTCGCTGCTCATCGCTAGATCGGGGCGGATGGCGCGCAGCTTGCGCACCGTGCTCTTGTATTCCATAGTGGTATACCCGCGCTTCATGGCCATCAGGATCTTGTCGCTGCCGTGCTGCACGGGCAGGTGCAGGTGGCTGACCAGCTGGGGGATCTTGGCGTAGGCTTCGATCAGGCGCGGCGTGAACTCGTTGGGGTGGCTGGTGGTGTAGCGGATGCGCTCGATGCCGGGGATCTCGGCCACGTATTCCAGCAGCAGGGCAAAGTCGCAGATCTCGGCCGTATCGCCCATCTTGCCCTGGTAGGCATTCACGTTCTGGCCCAGCAGCGTGACTTCCTTCACACCCTGGTCGGCCAGACCGGCCACTTCCACCAGCACGTCCTCGAAGGGGCGGCTGACTTCCTCGCCGCGCGTATAGGGCACGACGCAGTAGCTGCAGTACTTGGAGCAGCCTTCCATGATGGACACAAAGGCGGAGGCGCCTTCCACGCGCGCGGGTGGCAGGTGGTCGAACTTTTCGATCTCGGGGAAGCTGATGTCCACCTGCGGCTTGGCCTTGGCGGCGCGGGCATTCAGCAGCTCGGGCAGGCGGTGCAGGGTCTGGGGGCCGAAGACCACGTCCACATAGGGCGCGCGCTTGATGATTTCGTCGCCTTCCTGGCTGGCCACGCAGCCGCCGACGCCGATGAGCACGCCCTTTTCCTTCAGGTGCTTGACGCGGCCCAGGTCGGAGAACACCTTCTCCTGCGCCTTCTCGCGCACCGAGCAGGTGTTGAACAGGATCAGGTCGGCCTCGTCCATGTTCTGCGTGGGCTCGTAACCCTGGGCGGCGCCCAGCACGTCGGCCATCTTGTCCGAGTCGTACTCGTTCATCTGGCAGCCGAAGGTTTTGATAAAGACTTTTTTGCTCATCGGGGTCGCAACACAGCCGTCGTGGTGGCAGCTGGTTTTCCAAGTAAAAACGGCCGCCCGGGCAAGCAGGGCGGGCGCAACAGGTCTAAAAAGGGTAGCGTTGAAACGCGGGCAGAGGCGGTCGCTGCGTCAGCGCTTGACCGAATAGTGGGCGAGTTCCTCGGGGGTGAGGATCCACGCCGTCAGCAGCCACTGGGTGCTGGCTTCCTTGACATAGGCCACCCGCAGCTCCTGGTTCAGCACGGTGTGGGCAAAGATCAGCTTGTTGTCGGCGCTGAACAGGCGAAAGCCCGGCGCGGTGCGGATGGGCTGGCCATTGATCTGCGCGTTGGGCACCTGGTCGATGCGCAGCACCCCCACCAGCGCGGTACTGGGGAAGGTGCGCAGGCCGGGGTGGGGCACCGGCTTGATGGTTTGTACGGCAGGCAAGGTGCTGGGGGCTTCTTGGGCCGCGCAGGTGGCAGCCACCGCCAGCAGGGGCGCGGCCATCCAGGAAGCAAGCGAGCAGCGGTTCATGGTGTTCATCCAGGGGCTGACAGACTGCGGCATTCTAAAGAAAACTCCACGCCAGCGAAGCGCGCTCAGATATGGCCGGGCGGGCCGCCGCGGTGGCGGCCGCGCGCATCAGGCCCGTGGCTCCTCCGGGCGGTCGGCGAAGCGCTTGGACAGCACGGCGCAGACCAGCAGCTGGATCTGGTGGAACAGCATGATGGGCAGCAGCAGCGTGCCCATGGCACCACCCACGAACAGCACCTGGGCCATGGGCACGCCCGTGGCCAGGCTCTTCTTGGAGCCACAGAACAGGATGGTGATGCGGTCGGGCAGGTCAAAGCCCAGGCGGTGGCCCAGCCACCAGGTCGTGCCCAGCACCAGGGCCAGCAGCACGCAGCAGGCCACGGCCAGCGCCAGGATCTGCTGCAGCGGCAGCTGCGACCACAGGCCTTCGACCACGGCGCTGCTGAAGGCCGTGTAGACCACCAGGTAGATCGAGGTCTGGTCCACATGCTTGAGCCAGGCCTTGTTGCGGTCCACCCAGGCCCCGATCCAGCGGCGCGCCAGCTGGCCCAGCACAAAGGGCAGCAGCAGCTGCAGCATGATCTTGAGCACGGCATCGCCGAACGGCAGGCTCTGGGCGCTCTGGCCTAGCATCAGCAGCACCAGCAGGGGCGTGATGAAGATGCCCATCAGGCTGGAGGTGGCGGCCGAGCAGATGGCGGCCGGGATGTTGCCGCGTGCGATCGAGGTGAAGGCGATGGACGACTGCACGGTCGAGGGCAGGGCGCTGAGGTAGAGCATGCCGCGGAACAGGTCCGGGCCCAGCAGGGGCAGCAGCACGGGCTTGAGTGCGTAGGTCAGCAGCGGGAACAGCAGGAAGGTGCAGGCGAACACCAGCGAATGCAGGCGCCAGTGGCCCATTCCCTTGACGATGGCCTGCAGCGACAGCTTGGCGCCGTGCAGGAAGAACAGCAGGGCGATCGCCAGGTTGGTCACCGTGGTGGCATAGCCGGCATAGACGCCGCGCACGGGCAGGACGCTGGCCAGCAGGAGCATGGCCAGCAGGATGAGCATGAAGTTGTCGGGCAGGAAACGGGGGCGTCGCATGGCAGGGGCGGGGCAAACATGTGGTTGGCCACCACCGGCAGCGGCCAACAGGGGATGGGAGCAGGGGCAAACCACGGCGGCTGGGCCGCGCTGGCCTGCACTCTAGTACGCTGGCGACTTTCCTGCTAACGACATCAGGCGCATGGATATCGCTGAAACGACAAAACGCCGGGATCTGGCCTCGCGCCCCGTGCCTGTGCTGGCGCGGCTGCCGCGGCCGGTGTATGCGCGTGCCGAGCAGATGCAGCGCAAGGCCGCCACCGTGGCCCACGCCCATGACTGGGTGCAGTTCTCGTATGCCAGCCGTGGTGTGCTGCAGGTGCAAACGCACCAGGGCCTGTTCATCGCGCCGCCGCAGTGGGCCATCCTGATCCCGCCGCAATGCGTGCACAGCGTGGTCAATGCGCCGCACACCGAGATCCGCAGCCTCTACATCGAGACCGGGGCCATGCCGGCCCTGGGCACGGACTGCGTGGTGCTGGAGGTCTCGGACCTGCTGCGCGAGATGATCCGCCACTTCGCCACCCTGCCGGTGGAGTACGCCCAGGAGGGCGCCGAGGGGCGGTTCGTGCAGGCCCTGCTGGACCAGATCCATGCCGCACCACCGGCCGCGCTGCGCCTGCCCTGGCCCGAGGACGAGCGCCTGCGCGCCTGGTGCCGCCACCTGCTGGACGTGCCCGAGGCGCCGCTGCAGCTGGGGGCCTGGAGCCAGGCCCTGGGCGTGTCCGAGCGCACCCTGGGCCGGCTGTTCCAGAAGCAGACGCAGATGAGCTTTCGCCAGTGGCGCCAGCGCGCGCGCCTGCTGGCCGCCCTGCCGCAGCTGCAGGACCAGCAGAGCGTGACCGAGGTGGCCCTGGCCTGCGGCTACGACTCGACCTCGGCCTTCATCGCCGCATTTCGCCAGCTGTTCGGGCGCACGCCTGGCCAGTTTCTGCGCGCCCGCGCTGCGGCCACCACGGTCCTTTGAGCGGCTATTTGCGCAGGGCGGCAACGGTGATCTGAGCGGTGCAGAAGCTTGGTGCACAGCCCGCTAGTGGAGACGTGCTCACGTGGTCATCGTCCAGATCGGCACGGTGGGCCGCAACTGCGGAACCGGTGCCATCGTGTGCTGGGGGGCCCAGTTTCCCCCGCGCGTGGCTGGCGCCGGCGATGGTCCGTGGCCCGTCTGCAGACTTGGCCGGGCGTGGCGTCGCTGGGCTGTTCGGCGCGGCTGCGGGCCGTGCTGCGGCCTTGGGGCTGGGGCTGCGCGGCGGCGTTCAGGCCGACTGCGCGCCGGGGGCGTAAAGCACGGCCTGGGGCGGGCGGCACATGCCCCAGAAGCGCAGGCCGGTCAGTTCGGCCATGCGCACGCCCATGGCCGTGGGGGCCGAGATGGTGGCCAGCGCGCCCACGCCCAGCTTGGCGCATTTGCGCACCAGTTCATGGCTGCCGCGGCTGGAGAGCACGACAAACCCGGGTTCGCTCAGGCGCCCGGTGCGGGCCAGTCGGCCTAGCAGCTTGTCGAGTGCGTTGTGGCGGCCCACGTCTTCCAGCACCTCGTGCACCTGGCCATCCAGCGTGGCCCAGCCCGCAGCGTGGATGGCGCCGGCCTGGGCGTTGAGCACCTGCCGGGGCGGCAGGTTGGCGATCGCCTGCAGCACGGTGGGCAGGTCCACCCGGGCGACCCAGTCGCGCGCCGGCAGGGCGTCGAACGACAGGTCCAGCGCGGCGAAGCTTTCCACGCCGCAGACGCCGCAGCCGGTGCGCCCGCTCATGCTGCGGCGGTGGTCCTTGAGGCGGGCGAAGCAGCGCGAGGCGATCTCCAGCTGCACTTCCATGCCGTCCATGCCGGCGGGCAGGCCGGCGGCGGCCGCGGCCACGGGCTGGACGTCCACGCCGTAGCAATCGGCGGCGCTGTCGATGATGCCTTCGCTGAGCGCAAAGCCGATGGCGAAATCCTCCAGGTCCAGCGGCGTGCCCATCATCACCGCGTGGGCGATGCCGTTGAAGACCAGGGCAATCGGCACTTCGTTGGCCAGCACCCGCTCTTGGGGCAGCACGCCACGTTCGGCATGGTGCAGCTGCACGGCCTGGGTGTGCAGCGCGGGGACGGCGGTGGGCGGGGTGGGGGCCAGCGTGCAGGCGGTGGCGGCAGGCAGTGTCATGCGGCGATTATCCCTGCCGTGGCGGAACCATCGCGGCCGCGTGGGTTGTCGCGTGCGGTTCATAAAAAAAGGAGCTGTCAGCGCTCGATCCACAAGGTTTTCAGCACGAAAGCATGCGGAAAACCAGGTGTATCCAGCGCCCACAGCTCCTTTTATCGAGGGCGGGGGGCTGCGCCGGCCTCAGCCCGGCGCGCCCAGCAGCGGCAGCATCAGTGGGTTGATGCCGCTGCGCGCCAGGTCCTGGGCTTCCATCTCGGCGTCCAGGGCCAGGCTGGCCAGGTCGTCGGCCACCAGCTCCAGCTGGTGGTCGGCCTGCTGGTAGAAGGCCTTGAGGTAGGTCTGGCAGTCGGTGCAGCCCTCGGCCTTGATGGGCGCGTGCTCGTCTTCCAGGCACCAGTAGTCCAGCGCCTGCGTGCTGTCGCAGTTGGTGCAGGTGCTGCGCACCACGTGCCACTGGCATTCGCACAGGCTGCACTGCAGGTAGCGCAGGCCGGCCTGCGCACCGCCTTGCACCAGGCTGCCGGTGGGCACATGGCCGCAGACCGGGCACAGGTGGCGCGGTGCGCCCAGCGTGGCCTGGCCGGTGGCGGGCAAGTGGCTGGCCAGCTGGCGCCAGTACAGCGACAGGGCCGCCCACAGCAACTGGGCCACGCCGGCCTCGGGCAGGGCGTGGGCCTCGGTCACGGCGTCGCTGCGCAGCGCGCGCAGCAGGGCCTCGGCCCAGGCGTCGCGCTGTGCGGCATCGGCCTGCTGGATGGCGGCGGTCTGCATGCGCGGCTGCTGGGCCATGCGGTGCAGCAATCCATCGAGCAGGGCCTGCCAGTGCGCCGAGCGTGGCCAGGTGGCGGAATGCAGCGGCGTTTGCGGATGCTGCTGCAGGACCGTGGTCAGGCGGTCGGCCTCCTCGGCGGGCAGGGGCAGGGCCTCGGCCGTGGCCTGCTGGGCGTGGGCCAGGTCGGCCGCCCACAGCAGGTAGTCGGCCATGGCATGGCCCTGGGCCAGGTGCTGCAGGCGGCTGGCGCGCCGCGCATAGGGCAGCTGGGCGGCGGGCAGTTGCACGGGTTCGACGGGCCCCACGCCCGGCGAGCGCTCGGACTCCGGAACGATCTGGATGCTCATCGCGTGCGGCCCCCCCTTGGCCTTGGCTGGTGCCGTGGGCGGGCTGCTGATCTCGGCGTGCCAGCGGTCATGGTGGGTGCGGGCCCAGGCATGGCTGACGTAGCCGGTGACCATGCCGCGGATCGAGCCTTTGACCCACAGTGCCAGGTAGATGTGGCCAATGATCAGCAAGATCAGGCTAATGCCTGCCAAGGAATGCACCAGCAAGGCAAGGCGCAGCGCCGGGATGGGAAACAGGTGCGCAAAGTACGCGCGCCAGATCATCAAGCCCGAGACCAACAGCACGCAGATCAAGGCCATCGTGCCCCAGAACAGGAACTTCTGCCCCGCGTTGTACTTGCCAATGCGCAGCTTTTTGCTGTGGTCACCGGCCAGCACGGACTGGATGTTGTCCGCCCAGATTTTGTCTTCCTTGACGAAGAGGTTGTATTTCACAAACCGCACGAACAAGTAGACCAGGGCCACAAACACCACGATGCCCAAGATGGGATGCAGCAGGCGCGCCAGCTGCGGCGTACCGAGCACGCCGTTGAGCCAGTTCAGGCTGGGGAACACCCAGGAAATGCCCGACAGCGCCACCAGAAAGAAGCACACCACCATGGCCCAGTGGCACAGGCGATCGGGCAGGGGGGTGCGCAAAATCATGCGGTCTTTTTTCATGCCTTCTCTCCTTCGCTGGTCTTGGTTTCCTCGTCCTCATCGACCTCGTTGGGGCCGGTGGTGATGTAGTGGGCGGCCGCGCCCGCCAGCGCGGTGACAAAGCCCAGCGCCGCCAGCGGCTTGAACCAGCCCTTCCAGCCCTGGACCACGCTGCTGATCCGGGGATCCTTGGGCAGGTTGTGGTAGAGCTGCGGCTGGTCGGCGTGGTGCAACACGTACATCACGTGGGTGCCGCCCACGCCCTGCGGGTTGTAGACGCCGGCCTGGTCGAAGCCGCGGGTCTGCATCTCGGCCACACGGCCTTCGGCCTTGACCAGCATGTCGTCTTTGGTGCCGAAGGCGATGGCGCCCGTGGGGCAGGTCTTGACGCAGGCCGGCTCCTGGCCCACGGCCACGCGGTCGGAACACAGCGTGCACTTGTAGGCCTTGTTGTCCTTCTCGCTGATGCGCGGGATGTTGAACGGGCAGCCGGCCACGCAGTAGCCGCAGCCAATGCACTGCTCGGACTGGAAGTCCACGATGCCATTCGCGTACTGCACGATGGCGCCGGGCTGGGGGCAGGCCTTGAGGCAGCCGGGGTCCTCGCAGTGCATGCAGCCGTCCTTGCGGATCAGCCATTCCAGCTTGCCCTGTTCGTTGACGTGCTCGTCAAAGCGCATCAGCGTCCAGCTCTGCGGCGAGAGGTCGCGCGGGTTGTCGTAGACGCCGAAGTTCTCGCCCACGTCGTCGCGCAGGTCGTTCCATTCGCTGCAGGCCACCTGGCAGGCCTTGCAGCCAATGCAGATGCTCACATCGATGAGTTTGGCCACGTCCGCCTTGTGGTCGCGGACGTGGGCGGCGGGCGTGAGGTCGTTGGTCGCCGAGCGCCGCACGATATCTTGGGTTTGCATGCTCATGGGCGCGCCTTATGCTTTCTCGATGTTGACCAGGAAGGCCTTGAACTCCGGGGTCTGCGCATTCGCATCACCAATCCCGGGGCTGAGCGTGTTGGCCAGATAGCCCTTGCGCGTGGTGCCTTCGTAGCCCCAGTGGCAGGGAATGCCGATCTGCTCGATTTCCTGGCCATCGACCTGCAGCGTCATCACGCGCTTGGTGACCACGGCCTTGCCCTTGATGTGGCCGCGCTTGCTGGACACGCGGATCACGTCACCGGCCTGGATGCCCTTCTTGGCGGCCAGCTTTTCCGACAGTTCGATGAACTGCTCGGGCTGGACGATGGCGTTCAGGCGCGAATGCTTGGTCCAGTGGCGGAACATCTCGGTGATCGAGTAGGTCGTGGCCACGTACGGGAACTCCTCGCGGCCGCCCATGCGCGCGGCATCATCAGCAAACACGCGCGCCACGGGGCTCTGGCTGACCTTGGGGTGCAGCGGGTTGGCCGCAATCGGGCTCTCGGTGGGCTCGTAGTGCTCGGGGAAGGGGCCGTCGTTCATGCCCTTGGCCGAGAACAGGCGGCCCACGCCTTCGGGCAGCATGATGAAGGGGTTCACACCGCTGTTCGGGGCGGCTGTGGCGGGGTAGTCCGGCACATCGCTGCCGCCCCACTTCTTGCCGTCCCAGTGCAGGATCTGGCGCTTGGGATCCCAGGGCTTGCCCGAGGGATCGGCCGAGGCGCGGTTGTACAGCACGCGGCGGTTGGCCGGCCAGGCCCAGGCCCAGCCGGGCGTGTTGCCATGGCCGGTGTCGGTGTTGTCGCGGCGCGCCATCTGGTTGCCGGCCTCGGTCCATGAGCCGGCAAAGATCCAGCAGAAACTGGCGGTGCTGCCGTCGTCGCGCAGCATGCCGAAGTCGGACAGCAGCTGGCCCTGCTTGGCGATCAGCTTGCCGCTGTCGTCGTACAGGTCGGCCAGGGCGTAGCCGTTGGCTTCCTTGGCCACTTCCTCGGGGTGGGGGTCCTGCGGGTTGTGGTAGTCCCAGCGCATGTTCATCAGCGGCTCGGGGCAGGTGCCGCCCTCCTGGGCGTACAGCTCGCGCAGCTTCGTGAAGATGCCGCCCAGGATGCGGCCGTCGTGGCGCGCCTCGAACGGTGGCTCCTGCGCGGCCCAGTGCCATTGCAGCCAGCGGCTGGAGTTGACGATGGCGCCGTTCTCCTCGGCGAAGCACGAGGACGGCAGACGGAACACCGTGGTCTGGATCTGCGCCGGGTCCACATCGTTGAACTCGCCGTGGTTCTTCCAGAAGGTGGAGGTCTCGGTCTGCAGCGGGTCGATGACGACCAGGAACTTCAGCTTGGCCAGCGCATCGCGGATCTTGCCGGAGTCGGGCATGGCCGCCACGGGGTTGAAGCCCTGGGCGATGTAGCCATTGACCTTGCCGCGGTACATCAGGTCGAAGTAGGCCAGCATGTCGTAGCTGCGGTCCCACTTGGGCAGCCAGTCGTAGCCCCAGTTGTTGTCTTTGGTGGCGTGCTCGCCGTACAGGTCCTTCATCAGGCTGACGAAGAACTTGGGCGTGTTCTTCCAGAAGTTGACCTGGCCGGCCACATCCGCCTTGGGCGTGATGTCGTTAAGGTAGCCCTCCAGGTTCTGCTGCGCATCCTTGGGCAGGTCCATGTAGCCGGGCAGGCGCGTGGACAACAGGCCCAGGTCGGTATAGCCCTGGATGTTGGAGTGACCGCGCAGCGCGTTCACGCCACCGCCGGCCATGCCAATGTTGCCCAGCAGCAGCTGGATCATGGCCGCGCCACGGATGATCTGCGCGCCCGCTGTGTGGTGGGTCCAGCCCAGGGCGTACAGGAAGGTGGCGGTGCGGTCGGGCACGCAGGTGCTGGCCAGCTGTTCGCACACGTGCAGGAAGTCGGCGACCTGGGTGCCGGTGATGGTGTTGACCATCTCGGGCGTGTAGCGCTCCACGTGCTTCTTCAGCAGATTCAGCACGCAGCGCGGGTGCTGCAGGGTCTCGTCCTTCAGGGCGTGGCCCTGGGCGTCGTGCTCATAGGTCCAGCTGCTCTTGTCGTAGACCTTCTTGTCTTCGTCGTAGCCGCTGAACAGGCCCTCGTCGAAGCGGTAGTCCTCGCGCACGATCAGGCTGGCGTTGGTGTAGGCCTTGACGTAGTCGTGCTGGATCTTGTTGTGCTGCAGCAGGTAGTTCACCACGCCCATCAGGAAGGCGGCGTCCGAGCCGGCGCGGATGGGGGCGTAGAAGTCGGCGACGGACGCCGTGCGATTGAAGCGCGGGTCCACCACCATCAGGTGGGC
Source organism: Comamonas aquatica (assembly GCF_018064205.1). Taxonomy (NCBI): domain Bacteria; kingdom Pseudomonadati; phylum Pseudomonadota; class Betaproteobacteria; order Burkholderiales; family Comamonadaceae; genus Comamonas; species Comamonas aquatica. The sequence goes on from NZ_CP072916.1 coordinate 250,244, forward strand.
CTGGTTGTGGATCTTGGCCTCGATCGCCCACTTGAAGCCCACGGGGTGGGCCTCGGCAGGGTTGCCACCCATGACCAGGATCACGTTGGCGTTCTTGATGTCCACCCAGTGGTTGGTCATGGCGCCGCGGCCAAACGAGGGCGCCAGCGCGGCCACGGTGGGGCCGTGGCACAGGCGCGCCTGGCAGTCGAAGCCGACCATGCCCAGGGCACGGGCAAAGCGGAAGTCCAGCACCCCGGTTTCGTTCGAGGCGGCCGACGAGGCCAGCATGCCGGTGGACAGCCAGCGGTTGACCAGTTGGCCCTTCTCGTTCTTCTCGATGAAGTTGGCGTCGCGGTCGTCCTTGAGCAGGCGGGCGATGCGGGTGTTGGCTTCTTCCCAGCTGATGCGCTTCCAGGCGTTGGTGCCGGCCTCGCGCACCTCGGGGTACTTCAGGCGCTGGTCGGAGTGGATGTAGTCCAGCGCGCCCGCGCCCTTGTGGCACAGCGAGCCGCGGCTGACCGGGTGGTCCGGATCCCCCTCGATGTGGAAGATCTTGGCCTTGGCATTCTTCGCACCATCACCCAGGCTGTACATCAGCATGCCGCAGCCGACCGAGCAGTAGGTGCAGTTGTTGCGGGTTTCCTTGGCGCGCAGCAGCTTGTACTGGCGAGGCTGGGTGGCCAGGGCCACCGAGGGCGCAAAGCCCAGGGATGCAGCAGTGGCGCCAGCGACACCGGCACCGCACAGCTTGAAGAACCGTCTTCTGCCGTGATTCATCGTGAGTTGTTTTCTTCAACCGCGCTCCCATGACCATGGAGGGCGTTAGGTTTGCAGGCCATGCATGCAGTGCACGCACGCCTGGTGAGCCGGGGGAACAGCCCGGACTCGGGGCCTCGACCTTGGCGACTGCCCGCGCATTGCCGGACCTCACGGGCCACGTCGAATGTTGAGGGATGCCAATGGCAAGCAATTGAACCCGCGCGTGGGGCGTGGGTTCGCAAGGCGAGGAAACGAAGGGTGAAGGCCCTCAAGCCTTCCTTTTTCGCGCTGAATTTAGATCAGGTCGAAAAGCGGGCGAAACTAGTCCCATGCCCAGGCACTGTCCAGCGTGGGTGTCCAAATGGTGAGCAAATCGCTGTGATATGTCACGGCGTGCTTGCCATGGGCCAAAGTTTGATGGTGCTCAGTCCAGCAATGCCACGCTTTTGACCTGGATGAACAGCGATTGCCCGGTTTCGAGGTGAAGCTGCTGCGCCGAGTATTGGCTGATGCGCGCCAGCAGGTGGGTGTGGCCGGTGCGCACCGCCACCATGGCGTAGCCCGGCGTGTCCTCGCGCACCGACTGCACGGTGGCCGACAAGGTGTTGAGGATGCTGCTGTGCTGGGGCGGTTGCAGGCACAGGCTGACATCGCGGGCCTGGATGCGCAGGCGGCGTTGGCTGCCCACCACGGGTGGCTGCGGGGTGATCAGCCGCAGGTGGCCGCCATCGAAGGCCAGCGTGCTCAGGTGGGTAGCGGCGTCGTGCGCCAGGACCCGGGCATCGATCACGGCCGTGGCGGTGTCACCCTGGGACAGCGGCAGGTCCAGGCGCGAGAGCATGGTCGCCGTCGCGCCCTGGGCCAGCACGCGGCCGGCGCGCAGCAGCACCAGGTGGCTGGCCAGGCGCGCCACCTCGTCCAGCGCATGGCTGACGTAGAGCACGGGAATGTCCAGATGGGCCTGCAGGCGGTCCAGATAGGGCAGGACTTCGGCCTTGCGTTCGGCGTCCAGGGCGGACAGGGGTTCGTCCATCAGCAGCATCTGCGGGCTGGTGGCCAGGGCGCGGGCAATGGCCACGCGCTGGCGTTCGCCGCCGGACAAGGTGGCGGGCTTGCGGCCCAGCAGCTGTGTGATGCCCAGCAGCTCCAGCAGTTGTTCCAGCGCGACACGCTGGCGGGCCACGGGGGTGCGGCGCAGGCCGTAATGGATGTTGTCGTGCACGCTCAGGTGCGGGAACAGGCTGGCCTCCTGGAACACATAGCCCAGGCCGCGCCGGTGCGTGGGCAGCCAGCAGCGGCTGGCATCGTCCTGCCAGACATGGCCGTTGACGCGCACCTGGCCCTGGGCACGTTCCAGTCCGGCGATGCTGCGCAGGCAGGTGGTCTTGCCGCAGCCCGAGGGGCCGAACAGCGCGGTAATGCCCTGGCCGGGCAGTTGCAGGTCGACGTCGAGCACAAAGTCGGCGCGTTGCAGTTGCAGGCGGGCGGAGATCACACGGTCATTCATGGGGCAGGCCAGGGTTACAGGGGGGAGCTGTGGCGGTGTGCGCGCGGTTGCAGCCAGTGCAGCAGCACCAGCACCACGAAGGCAAAGACCACCATGCCGCCCGCCAGCCAGTGGGCCTGGGTGTATTCCATGGCTTCCACGTGGTCGTAGATCTGCACCGACACCACGCGGGTCACGCCCGGGATGTTGCCGCCGATCATCAGCACCACGCCGAACTCGCCCACGGTGTGCGCAAAGCTGAGCACGGCGGCGGTGATGAAGCCGGGGCGCGCCAGGGGCAGCACCACGCTGAAGAAGGTGTCCAGCTTGCTGGCGCCCAGGGTGGCGGCCACTTCCAGCGGGCGCTGGCCCAGGCTTTCAAAGGCCCGCTGCAGCGGCTGCACGGCAAACGGCAGTGAGTAGATCAGCGAGCCGACCACCAAGCCCGGAAAAGTGAAGGGCAGGCGTCCCAGGCCCAGCCATTGCGTGAACTGCCCGACGGGGCCGTTGGGGCCCATGGTGACCAGCAGGTAAAAGCCGATCACGGTGGGCGGCAGCACCAGGGGCAGGGCCACGACGGCGCCGATCGGCCCCTTCCAGCGCGAAGACGTGTGGGCCAGCCACCAGGCCAACGGGGTGCACAGCACGAGCAGCAGCACGGTGGTGACGCTGGCCAGTTTCAGGGTGAGGGCGATGGCTGCCCAGTCTTCGGTGGAGAGAGTGTCCAAGGTGTTGTTCTTGAAAAGTGAGCTGCTTACGCAGGTAGTACAAGCACTTCAGCATCAAAACATGCTGAAGTGCTTGTCAATCAAGCGCAGGCTGCTTTAGAAAGCGTAGCCGTACGAGGTGATGATGGCACGCGCCTTGTCGCCGCGGAGGTAGTCCATCAGCGCCTTGGCGGCGGCGTTGTCCTTGGCCGTGTTCAGCACGATGGCATCCTGGCGGATGGGTTCGTGCATGCTGGACGGCACCAGCCAGGCCGAGCCGGACTTGATTTTGCCGTCTTCCATCACCTGCGACAGGGCCACGAAGCCCAGCTCGGCGTTGCCGGTGGCGGCGAACTGGTAGGTCTGGCCGATGTTTTCACCCTGCACGAACTTGGGCTTGATCTGCTCCAGCAGGCCCAGCTGGGTCAGCGTCTGCTCCGCGGCCAGGCCGTAGGGCGCCAGCTTGGGGTTGGCAATCGCCACGTGCTGGAACTTGCCGGTCTTGAGCACCGCGCCCTGGGCATCGACGTAGCCGTCCTGCTTGCTCCACAGCACCAGCTTGCCCACGGCATAGGTGAAGCGCGAATCGGCCACGCCCTTGCCCTCGCTGGCGATCTTGGCGGGGGTGGTGTCATCGGCCGACAGCAGGATGCCAAACGGCGCACCATTGCTGATCTGCGCATAGAACTTGCCGGTGGCGCCGAACGACAGCTCGGCCTTGTGGCCGGTGTCCTTGGCGAATTCCGCGGCAATCTTCTGCATCGGGGCGGTGAAGTTGGCCGCCACGGCCACCGACACGGTGTCGGCATGGGCGGCGCCCTCCAGCAGGGCGGTCAGGATCAGGCTGCGGCGCAGGGTGGGCAGGGTGAACATGGATCGCTATTCCTTTCGTGAATAGCGAAAGTATAGCCATGCTGTGCCGGTACGGTGGGCAATTGGCGGCATGATGCGCGCATGTCCCAGTTTTCGAACGATTCTTCCGCAGCGCCCGTCTGGATGCAGGCGCTGGGTCACCCGCAAACCGACCGCCGCCTGGAGGTGCTGCGCGGCATTGCGCGCAGTGGCTCCATCTCGCAGTCGGCCCGCGATGTGGGCGTCAGCTACAAGGCCGCCTGGCAGGCGATCGACACGCTGACCAACCTGGCGGGCGTGGCCCTGGTGGAAAAATCCGTCGGCGGCGCGGGCGGTGGCGGGGCACGGTTGACGGCGGCCGGGCAGGAGCTGTTGACGGCCGCCGATGCCCTGGCCCAGGTGCGTGGCTCGGTCATGCAGCAGCTGCGGGCACCGGTGGCGGTGCCGCGCCTGGGCGTGCAGACCAGCATGCGCAACCAGTGGCCCTGCGTGGTGCAGCAGGTGCAGGTGGCCGGGCCGCTGGCCCTGGTGCAACTGCGCAGCCAGCACGCCGAACTGGAGCTTACGGCGCGCATCACGGCCGAAAGTGCCCAACTGCTGGGCCTGCAGGCCGGGTTGCCCGTGCTGGCCTTGTGCAAGGCCACGGCCGTGCTGGTGCAGCCCTGGCAGCTGGCCGCGCAGACCGGACCGGTCCCGAATGCCTGGAGCGGCAAGGTCACGCGGGTGGCCATCGGGGCGATTGGCGATGAGGTGGCGGTGCAGACCGCCGCCGGGGTGCAACTGGTCGGCTTTGCCGCTGCGGGCAGTGGCTTGCGCGTTGGGCGCAAGGTGGTGGTGCAGGTGCCGGAGTCAGCCGTGGTGCTGGCGCTGCTGGCGTGAGCCGCTGGCGCGGCGCCGGGATGCTGGACTGCCGCGTCGTTGACGCAGGTCAAGCTGGCCGGGCATGAAGCCGTTGATAGTTGCTAATCGTTAAAAAATCGGGCGTTGCCAAGGTTATCGGATGGGGCGCAGCATCGGTTTGCGTGGCTTTTTGCCACAATAGGCCCCTGAACGAAGTGGTTATGGCCTGCGCATGCGGCAGGCAGAACGGAAAGACACAGCGCAGTGAGTATTTTTGACCGGTTGATTTCGACATTGACAGGGGCGGAAGACAAGCCCGCACCAGCCCCCGCGCCGACCCGGGCCACCAGCTCGCAGGAGGAGGAGCCGCGTCGCCGCTTCATGGGCCGCGATGGCTTGGCCGACGAGTCGGAGCCGGCGGTCGTCGAAAAGGGCTTGGAGCATGCACCGGCCGAATTCTGGGTGCACATCCAGCCCGCCACCCAGCGCCTGCTGCTGGTGCCCGATCTTGGGGTGGCCGAGGGCGAAGAGTTCACCGCCCGCATGATGGCCGACCTGCAGCGTGCCGGCTGGTGCGAGGAAGTGGCCTACCACGCGGGCTATGACCAGTACTGGAAGATGCCTTCGCAGGAGTCCATCTTGCGTGCGCCTTCGCTGTATCACATCCCCACACCGCTGCTCAACCGCATGAAGATGGAGACCAAGTTGGTCAAGCAGGGCGAGCCGCGCGGCTTCTGGCTGCGGGTGCGCATGCGCTCGGCGGAGGAGCTGTCCGCGGGGGGCGAGCACCCTGCGGCCTGAGTCCACAGACCTGCAGCCCCACACGGCGCCTTGGCAGGCGCCTTTTTTACGCCCGGTGTGCGGGGCTCAACGGATGCTGCCCACCACCGGCAGCCCTCGCAGCAGTGGCCAGCCGGTGCGCTCGACGAAATCGGCGTAATCCATGGGGCGGGTGATCCGTGCGTCGGCCCGGTTGGGCAGCACATAAGCCCAGGCACGCTGCTGGTTTTCGTCGTACACCAGCTTGAACAGGTGGCTGGGAATCCACACGGCATTGCGGCCCAGCGTCTGCGCTGGCCCCTCGTGCAGGCTGCCGGTGAACACATAGACATTGCCTGCCGTGCGCAGCGCGTACTTGCGCACATCGGCTTCCAGCTTGGACCACAGCCGGCGGTTGTGCGTCGGGTCCTGGGGCACCATGTTGCTCAGTGCAAACGACTGGGCCATGGCCTGGGCATCTGGCTGGTTGGCCGCTGCGGCCAGGTGGCCACGGTCATACCCACTGCCCTGGTAGTCGGCCAGGTCGGCGCGCCATGGCGCAGGAAGGCGGGTGTCGGCGTAGAACGCGTTGGTGCGCGCGAGGCCGGCGGCGTGCTTGAGGCGCTGGCGGTTGAGTTTTTCCACCACCACCAGGGGCGTCTTGGTCAGGCCCGAATACAGCACGGCGAAGGCATCGGCACACAGGGCCAAGGGGGCCCACTGGGTGCTGGTATCCGCCACATGCAGGGGGCGCTGGGCCGGAAACTGGTCGGCGCAATCGGCAAAGTCGCCACTGCGCGTGGCTGCGGGCGGTGGTGCCGGATCCTGGGCGCGCGTGTCCTCGGTGCGTGCGCGCAGCCAGTGCGTGGTGGCCTCGCCCAGGGCCGCGCTGACTGAATTCCCCAGCTGGCGCACCTCGGCGCGCAGCAGGTCCAGCCCCTGCCGTGCCGCGGTGCTGAGCATGTGCTCGGGCGGCTCCAGCAGCAGGTTCAGGGGCTGGATGGGGTGGCTGAGCACGGCATTGCCCAGGATGGCCCCCCAGACAAAGCAGGCCATGCGGCTGGTCAGGCGCTGGCGCCAGGCACGCAGCCAGGAGAGAGGGGCAAAGGTTTTCTTTTTACGCGTCGCCATGGGCCAGCACATGCCCAGGCAAGAAAGTTTGCTTGTACATCGATAGCATGTAGCCCATCATTCTAGGGGCGGACTGCTATATTTTTCGATAAAAACTGTATGTAAATACAGTGATTTTTGGAGCTCAACCTGCTGCACCCCACAGGAAAAAGAGCGTTTTTCGGATTTGCGCCGCCAAAACCTGCATATAATCACGGCTTCAGCGGCTGTAGCTCAGCTGGATAGAGTACTTGGCTACGAACCAAGGGGTCGTGGGTTCGATTCCTGCCAGCCGCACCAAAACGACAAGCCTCAGAACTGCAAAGTTCTGAGGCTTTTTCGTTGGTGCTGAAAAAAAACTGTTTCACATACCTGGCGCAGGCTTCGGTTGGCGCCAAGCAGGCACCAAGACTACGAGGTGGCTGGCAGGCTGTCTCTGCAGACGATTCGTCCGTCCGCCGCAGTCAGTGGCTGTGGCAGCCCATCCCATAATGTCCCGTCAGCGCGTGGCAGGGACTTGCGCTTGGGCAGCGAAGGCCGTGTCACTGCTGCCACGGTCTAAGAACGTGTTTACGATCCTTCTATGACTCGACAATAGCCGAGTGAAGAGAAAGCCCTACGCCAGCGACGTCAGCAGAGAGAAGTTTGCGCAGATCGAGCCGCTGCTGCGCAGCGTGCGGCGCACCACGAAGCCGGTGACGGTGGACTTGTATGAAGTATTTTGCGCAGTGCTTTACCTGCTGCGCACAGGCTGTCAGTGGCGCTTCCTGCCACCGGAGTTTCCCAAGTGGCAAAGCGTGTACGCCTACTGGCGCAAGTGGAGTGAGCCTGACCAGCACGGTGTGAGCGTGCTGGAGCAGGCTTTAAAAAAAACAGGTTGGCGCGGCCCGCGAGAAACTGGTGCGCAACGCATGCAGCGCGTTCTTGATCGTGGACGCGCAGAGCGTGAAGAACACGGACACGGCGGCCCTGAAGGGCTATGACGCAGGCAAGAAGGTCTCGGGCATCAAGCGCCACATCGCGGTGGATGCCCAGGGCTTGCCGCATGCCATAGCGGTGACCACGGCTGAGGTGACGGATCGCAAAGGGGCACTGCAGGCGCTCAAGCGCTGCAAGCCCAACCTGGGCCGAGTGCAAAGTGTGCTGTGCGACAGCGGCTACACCGGCAAGCCTTTTGAGCAGGGTGTGCAGGAGATTGTGGGCGAGCACGTGACGGTGCAGATCGCCAAGAGGAGTGAGCTGCACACCTTCAAGGTCATGCCCAAGCGCTGGATCGTCGAGCGCAGCTTTGCGTGGCTGGACAAGAACAGGAGGCTATGGAAGAACTGCGAGCGGCTCTTGAACACCAGCCTGCAGTTCGTCCACTTGGCTTTCCTGGCCCTACTGCTCAGGAGATCGTAAACACGTTCTAAGGACGTGGGCGTTTTTTCGGTGTGGCCCATGACCTGGCGAAGGTCATGCCACCTGTACGCCCGCCGGCGACCGTGCGAGAAGGTCGCCGCACGCTGCAGTCTTTGATACCGGTTGGTGCTCCAAACCTTCTGCCCTTGGGCGGGTTGAGTACCAGCCAGCGATGGCGCCGCGATGATGCACGCTGCGGTAGGGCCTCTGGGGGCCATGGATGGCACAACAGACCTTCGCAGGCCGTGCGACGGGGCGTGCAGGGATGGCCCAATGCGTGGGGCTCAGCCTCGCCCCCACAGCCATGATGCAGAGCCTCAGGCCTGGCTGGCTTCCTGCAAGACGTGCAGGGCGTGCGCGACGTCATCGCTGCTGATGGCGTCTGCCAGCTGGACCGCCGTGCCCAGCGCTGCCAGGGCTGTGGCGCCCTGTTGCTGCAACTGTGCAATCGTCTGGCCCGCGACCTTGGGCTGGTCAAAGCCGGCGCTTTGCAGCAGCAGGCGGCCATCGGCAGCCAGGAACTTGAAATAGAACTTGCCGTCTTTCTCGCGGTATTGCTTGAAGCTGGGCAGGGCCGCCTTCGCCGCCTTGGCCTGCTTGGCGCCGGTGTCCTGGCTGGCCAGGCTGCGCAGGCCGACGGCCGCGCGCAGGGTGGCGATCAGCGGGCGGCTCAGCGCGCGGGCGCGCTCGGCACCGATCTGCAGGGCCGCTTCCACCTTTTCGGGGTGGGCCATCAGGTCGTCGTAGCGCGCGCGCATGGGCGCCAGCTCGGCATCGATGCGCTCAAACAGCATCTGCTTGGCATCGCCCCAGCCAATGCCGTCGGCAAAGGCCTGGCGCATGGCGGCGGTGTCCTCGGGGGTGGAAAAGGCCTGGTAGAGCTGGAACAGCGCCGAGCCTTCGGTGTCCTTGGGTTCGCCGGGCGCGCGCGAATCGGTGACGATGCTGCCGATCAGCTTCTTGAGCTGCTCGCGCGGTGCAAACAGCGGGATGGTGTTGTCGTAGCTCTTGCTCATCTTGCGGCCGTCCAGGCCGGGCAAGGTGGCCACGCTTTCCTCGATGGCGGCTTCGGGCAGCACGAAGTGCTCGCCATACAGGTGGTTGAAGCTGGAGGCCATGTCGCGCGCCATCTCGATGTGCTGGATCTGGTCGCGGCCCACGGGCACCTTGTGGGCGTTGAACATCAGGATGTCGGCCGCCATCAGCACGGGGTACATGAACAGGCCGGCCGTCACGCCATCGTCCAGGTCCTTGCCTGCTTCGGCATTCTTGTCCTGGGACGCCTTGTAGGCGTGGGCGCGGTTGAGCACGCCCTTGCCGGTGACACAGGTCAGGAACCAGTTCAGCTCGGGGATCTCGGGCACGTCGGACTGGCGGTAGAACACCACGTGTTCGGGGTTCAGGCCGCAGGCCAGCCAACTGGCGGCAATCTCCAGGGTGGAGCGGTGCACGCGCGCGGGGTCCTGGCACTTGATCAGGGCGTGGTAGTCGGCCAGGAAGTAAAAGCTTTCAACGCCTGCCGTGCGGCTGGCCGCCACGGCCGGGCGGATGGAGCCTGCGTAATTGCCCAGGTGCGGGGTGCCGGAAGGGGTGATGCCAGTCAGGAAACGGGTGGTGCTCATAGCTCAAACCAAGTTCAAAGTCGGTGGCTGCGCAGGGGGCGCAGCGCAGAAAAATGTTGCCTCAGCGCAGCAGCGCCAGCAGGGGGGTGATGATCCAGTCGATCACGGTGTAGCCCATGTCCATCAGCGGCCGCAGCCACAGGCTGCCCACGATGCCCAGCAGCACCAGGGCCAGCACGATGAAAAAGCCAAACGGCTCCACGCGCGACAGCAGGAGGGCGGCGCGTGTCGGCAGCAGGCCCACCAGGATGCGGCCCCCATCCAGGGGCGGCAGGGGGAATAGGTTGAAGGCCCACATCACCAGGTTCACCAGAATGCCGGCGCGGGCCATCTCGACGAAAAAGCGCTCCTGCGTGCCGGCCACGGCCAGGATCACCAGCAGCACGGCCCAGGCGATGGCCTGGACGAAATTGGAGGCCGGGCCGGCCAGGGCCACCCAGATCATGTCGCGCTTGGGGTGGCGCAGGTTGCCGAAGTTCACCGGCACCGGCTTGGCATAGCCGAACAGGAAGGCCCCGGAGGTGGAGAAGTACAGCAACAGCGGCATCAGGATGGTGCCGATGGGGTCGATGTGCTTGAGGGGGTTGAGGGTGATGCGGCCCATCATCGCGGCGGTCTGATCGCCAAAATGGCGCGCAGCATAGCCGTGGGCCGCCTCGTGCACTGTGATGGCAAACAGCACAGGCAGGGCGTAGATGAGGACGGTTTGTATGAGGTCGGAGGCGTTCACCGCCTCATTGTCGCAAACCTGGCGCCCCGTTGGTGCGTGGGCCTACAAACCAATGCGGTCCAGCAGGCCGGCACCTTGTCGCAACACCGCCGGCTCGTCCCCAGCGCCCATGGGGGTCAGGTCCAGCACGGTGGTGGGCTCCAGGGGGCAGGCACCGGCGTCGATGACGGCGTCAATCTCGTGCTCCCAGCGGGCGCGGATGGCCTGCGGGTCGTTCATGGGCTCGCTCTCGCCGGGGGCAATCAGCGTGGTGGCCAGCAGGGGGGCGCCATGCAGCTCCAGCAGCATCTGGGTGCCCTTGCGGTCGGGCACGCGCAGGCCAATGGTCTTGCGCGAAGGGTGGCTGACCCGCCGTGGCACCTCCTTGGTGGCGTCCAGGATGAAGGTGTAGGGGCCTGGCGTGGCCAGCTTCATCAGGCGGTACTGCTTGTTGTCCACGATGGCGTAGTTGGCCAGTTCCGACAGGTCCCGGCACAGCAGCGTCAGGTGGTGCTTGTCGTTCACCTGGCGGATCCGGCGCAGCCGGTCCACGGCGTTCCGGTCGTCCAACTGGCAGACCAGGGCATAGCTGGAGTCGGTGGGAATGGCCAGCACCCCGCCCTTTTGCAGCAGGGCCACGGCCTGCTTGAGCAGCCGGGGCTGGGGGTTGTCGGGATGAATCTCGAAATACTGTGCCATGGACGATCCTTGGTGATGCCGTGGTGGCAAGCCTAGCGCAGCTGGGCCCAGTCTGTTATCAGTCCGGTGGAATTTGTCGCCCACCGTGGGCGTGGCAGTCCCGGTGCTTCAGGGCGCCGGGGCGCGCACGATGCGGTCCTGCAGCAAGTCCCAGACGGGTTGCAGCCCCGGCAGGTCAGCAGGCAGCCCCCCCAGGTCGATCTTGGACTCCTGTGGGCTGTGAAAGTCGCTGCCGCGCGAGGCGGCCAGGCCCAGCTCGCGGGCCAGTGCGGCATAGGTCGCGTATTCGTGCGGCGCGTGGCTGCCAGTCACCACTTCCACGGCCTGACCGCCACAGGCGCAGAAACCGCTGAACAGGGCATGCTCTTCGTTGGCCGTGAAGCCATAGCGGGCGGGGTGGGCCATCACGGCGACACCCTGTGCCTGGGTGATCCAGCCGACGGCTTCCTGCAGGCTGGCCCAGCGCTGGGGCACATGCCCGGGCTTGCCATCGGCCAGGTAGTGCTTGAACACCTCGGGGATGTCCTTGCAGACGCCGGTTTCCACCAGATGGCGTGCAAAGTGGGTGCGCGATATCAGGGCCGGGTTGCCCACATAGCGCAGTGCGCCTTCGTAGGCGTTGGGGATGCCCACGGCTTCCAGCTGGCGGCCCATCTCCTGGGCGCGTGGGCCGCGGCTGTTGCGCAGGTCGGCCAGGCCTTGCTGCAGCGCAGGATGTTCCGGATCAACGCCCAGCCCGACGATGTGCACGCAGGCCTGGGCAAAGCTGACGGAGATTTCGACCCCGGCCAGAAAGTCCAGCCCCTGCGCGGCGGCCGCCTGCTGGGCGGCAGGGATGCCGGCCAGCTCATCGTGGTCGGTCAGCGCCCACAGTGTGACGCCGGCCGTGCGGGCGCGTTGCGCCAGTTGTGCGGGCGTGAGGGTTCCATCCGAAAACGTGGAATGGCAGTGAAGGTCGGCATGGAACCTGGCAGGCATGGGGTGGGGGACTCAAGGGTTGTGTAAGTGGGTACAAACTGCCTGGGCAAAAACGCAGACAAAAAGCAACTGTGTTTTTAACGCGGTTTGCTTTGGCGCAATAGCTGTCGGGAATCCTGGGTCGGCAAAAGGGCTTCTTCCAGATACTGCGTCGGCAGGTGTCGGGCGCATTTCACCAGCCACTGTCTGGGCTGCGCCCTGCCGCAACAACAACAAAGCGCAAAGGGAGGGAGGGGTATGCAATTCAAGAACTTGTCGGTGTCCAAGAAAATCTGGGTGTTGCTGTTTGGCGTGCTGGCCTTGACGTTGGCCGCCGGCTTCGGCATGACCACCTACATCGGGCGTGTGGAAGCCCAGGTGCGCTCGGAAATCCAGAATTATGAGAGCCGCATCCGGCTGGCGGTGCAATGGCGTGGCGTGACGGACTTGGCGATTGCCAACGTGGTCTTGGGGGCGATGTCGAGCGAGGACGAGGTCAGCCGCTACGCCGCGGGCAAAGTCCAGCAAGGGGTCGAAGGGGCCTCGGCCCTGCAGCAGCAGCTCGAACAGGTGCTGACCAGCCAGGAAGGTCACCAGCAGCTGGAAAAGATCGCCCAGGCGCGCAGCAAGGTGCTGGAGATCAATGGCCAGCTGAGTGCGCTGCGCAACCGCGGCGATCTGGCGCATGCCCGGCAGATGCTCGACAGCCAGTTGCTGCCGGCCGTTGCGGTCTACAACCAGGCGCAGACTGATCTGGTGACGCTGCAGGAGCGCATGCGGGACCAGGCCCTGGCCGACAGTGCCCAGGATCGCGACGCCGCCATGCTGGTGGGCAGTGCGGCGCTGTTGGCGGTGGTGGTGCTGGGCCTGCTGCTGTCCATCGTCATCGTGCGCCAGATCACGGTGCCGCTGGACCAGGCCGTGGCGCTGGCGGACACGATTGCCGCGGGCGATCTCACGGCCGAGGTGCAAGACGATCGCAAGGATGAACTGGGCCACTTGCTGCGCAGCCTCCAAGCCATGGCGCAGCGCCTGCGCGACGTCGTGTCGGAAGTGCGCAATGGCGTGGAGGCGGTGTCGTCGGCGGCCTCGCAGATCGCCACCGGCAACCACGACCTGTCCGGCCGCACCGAGCAGACCGCCGCCAACCTGGAAGAGACCGCCGCCAGCATCGAGGAGCTGACTTCCACGGTTGCGCAGTCGACCGACACGGCACGCCAGGCCAACCAGCTGGCGGCGACCGCGGTGCAGGTCGCCGAACGTGGCGGCCATGTGGTGGAGCAGGTGGTGACCAGCATGCAGCAGATCACCCACAGCAGCCACAAGATCAGCGACATCATCGGCGTGATCGACGGCATCGCCTTCCAGACCAACATCCTGGCGCTGAACGCGGCAGTGGAAGCCGCCCGCGCCGGCGAGCAGGGCCGTGGCTTTGCCGTGGTGGCCGGCGAGGTGCGTTTGCTGGCGGGCCGCAGCGCCGAGGCGGCCAAGGAAATCAAGGCCCTGATTTCGGCCAGCGTCAGCAATGTGGATGCCGGTTCGGCCCAGGTGGCCCAGGCCGGTGCCAGCATGCAGGAGATCGTGGCCAGCGTGCGCCGGGTGACCGACCTCATCGGTGAAATCAGCGCCGCCGCCAGCGAGCAGCATGACGGGTTTGCGCAGGTGAACCAGGCGGTGAGCAACCTGGACCAGATGACCCAGCAGAACGCCGCCCTGGTCGAGGAGTCCAGCGCGGCGGCCATGTCCATGAACGAGCAGGCCCAGCGCCTGGCCCAGGTGGTGGCGGTCTTCAACGTGGGACAGGTCGGCATGCCCAGCCCTCGCCCGCTGGCAGCCAGCCGCCCAGGGGCGAACGTGGCGCGGGCCGCATCGGCCGCGCCGGCGCGCCAGGCACCGGCCCCAGCGCTGCAGCCCCAGGCCGCGCCCTTGCCCTCGCCCTCGCCGGGTGCGGCGGCGAAGGCCGGCGGCCATGCGCCGAACCAGCCGGCTTCGGCCGACGCGGGGGCGTGGGAGGACTTCTAGCCCGGGGCGCTGCGGCTTTATCCGATCAGGGTTTGCCAGGGACTGCCCGTTCACATGGCGGTGAAAAAATCAAACACCCTCTAGGGGCCAGGCCCCGGAGGGTGTTTGCACATGGGAGGCAGGCCGACCCCGTCAGGGGGCCGGTCCGCAGACAACAACAAGGAATGGAGAGAGGGCCATCATCATGCGTTTGAACAATTTGCCTGTGGCCGTGAAGCTGTGGGGGGTGGTATTGGGGTCCATGGGGGCCATGCTGACGCTGGCATTCAGCCTGTTGGTGTTCGCCGAGCGCACCGCCGAGCAGGTGAACGCCAAGACCCAGGCGGCGGATGTGCGCATCGCCACCACCATGCGCTGGAAGGCGCTGACCGAACTGTCGGTGGAGCGGGTGGTGGTCAGTGCCATGTCGTCGGAGTCGGTGCTGGTGCAGGAAATGAAAGCGCTCAGCGCCCAGGGCATTGCGCGCATCAGCGAATTGCAGAAAGAGGTCGAGGCCCAGGCCGATTCGGCGCAGGAAAAAGCCCAGCTGGCCGTGGTGGCCGGCAACCGCGCCAAGGCGCTGGAAGCCGTGGCCAAGATCAACCGTTCGCGCGAAGAGGGCGATGTGCTGCAGGCGATGGAGCTGGCCGTCCAGGCGCTGCGCCCTGCGGCCGCGGTGTACGTGAAGTCCCAGGATGATCTGGTGCAGCTGCAGGAGCAGATGCGCAACCAGGTGCGCGAGCAGGCCCTGCAGGAGCGCCAGCGCACCTACTGGGTGGTGGGGGCGGTCAGCCTGGTGCTGGTGCTGGTGGGCGTGGCCCTGGCCGGCATGATCGTGCGCTCCATCACGCGGCCGCTGGGCCGTGCAGTGCACCTGGCGGACACGATTGCCGCCGGCGATCTGACCGTGGACGTGCACGACGAGCGCAAGGACGAACTGGGCCACCTGCTGCGCAGCCTGAGTGCCATGACGCAGAAGCTGCGGACCGTGGTGGGCGAGGTGCGCAATGGCGTGGATTCCGTGTCCTCGGCCGCCAGCCAGATTGCCACGGGCAACCAGGACCTGTCGGCCCGCACCGAGCAGACCGCAGCCAACCTGGAGGAAACCGCCGCCAGCATCGAGGAGCTGACCGCCACCGTGACCCAGTCGGCCGACACCGCCCGCCAGGCCAACCAGCTGGCCTCCACCGCCGTGCAGGCCGCCGAGCGCGGTGGCGAGGTGGTGCAGCAGGTGGTGCACAGCATGGAGCAGATCAATGCGTCCAGCCGCAAGATCAGCGACATCATCGGCGTGATCGATGGCATCGCTTTCCAGACCAACATCCTGGCGCTGAATGCGGCGGTGGAAGCCGCGCGGGCCGGCGAGCAGGGCCGTGGCTTTGCCGTGGTGGCTGGTGAGGTGCGTTCCCTGGCGGGCCGCAGCGCCGAGGCGGCCAAGGAGATCAAGCAGCTGATCACCGCCAGCGTGGGCAATGTGGACGCCGGCTCGTCCCAGGTGGCGCAGGCCGGTGAGAGCATGCAGGAGATCGTGGCCAGCGTGCGCCGCGTGACGGATTTGATTGGCGAGATCACGGCCTCGGCCAGTGAGCAGCGCGACGGCATCGGTCAGGTCAACCAGGCGGTCAGCAACCTGGACCAGATGACGCAGCAGAACGCCGCCCTGGTCGAGGAATCCAGCGCCGCGGCACTGGCCATGAACGATCAGGCGCAGCGCCTGGCCGATGTGGTGGCGGTGTTCAACGTCGGCGCCGGCACCATGGCGCCGCGCGCCGTGCCGCAGCCGTCTGCACCGGCCATGAAGGCCCCCGTGCCGGTGGTCGCCAAGGCACCGGCCGCGCCGGTCCGGGCAGCACCGGCGGCCCTGGGTGGGGCGGCGCCCCAGCGCCCTGCTGCGGTGGCGGCCGCGCCGGCCCCTGCCAAGCACGCACCCGCTGCGGCGCCCAAGGCCGCCGTCGCCCAGGGGGGCGAGGACGAATGGGAAAGCTTCTGAAGTCGCCATCGCGCGGTGGCGCCTAGCCTGCGGCAGCAGTGCGGGGGAAGCGCCCCCGCCGCCCAGGCGGACATCCCAAGACCTGCGTGTGCAGGTCTTTTTTTATAGCTGGATGCGCTGGTGAATCCTGGATTTTCAGTAGTTTTGGTGCTGAAAGCGCCTAAAGATCAGCGCTGCCAGCTCTGCTTTTGTGGTTGCTGCGGCCTCAGCCTTCGGCGCCTTCGACCAGGAATTGGACCTTGCGCTCGCCGCGCCACTCGTTGATGTCGAGGCGGAAGGCCAGGTGCACCCAGCCGGGCAGGGGCTCGGTGCGGCCGAACCAGATGCCGTCCACCACGTCGCCGCGGTGGCGCAGCTGCAGCTTCAGGTGCTTTTCGCCGACCAGCCGCTGCGACAGCACCTCCACGTCCTCGCTGAAGGTGGGCGGGGCAAAGCCCTGGCCCCAGACTTCCAGGTTCAGCTGCTCGACCACTTCGGCCTGGCGGAAGGCCGGGTCCAGCGGGCCATCGGTCTCCACGCAGCGTGTCAGCGTCTTGGCGTCCAGCCATTCCTGGGCGACCTGGGCAAAGCCCTGCTCGAAGGTGTGGAAGTGCTCCTCGGCGATGGTGCAGCCGGCCGCCATGGCGTGGCCGCCAAAGCGCAGCAGCACGCCGGGGTGGCGCTTGGCCACCAGGTCCAGCGCATCGCGCAGGTGAAAGCCGGGGATGGAGCGGCCCGAGCCCTTGAGCTCGTGCGCCTTGCCTTCGGCTTGGCTGGCGGCGAAGACGAAGGTGGGGCGGTGCAGGCGGTCCTTGACGCGCGAGGCGACGATGCCGACCACGCCTTCGTGGAAGTCCGGGTCGAATACGCTGATGGCGGCGGGCGGCAGCACGCCGTCCTCAAAAAGCTCATCGGCCAGGGCAAAGGCCTGCAGGCGCATGCCGGATTCCATTTCCTGGCGCTCGCGGTTGATGCGCGTCAGCGTGTGCGCCAGATCCAGGGCCTTGGGGTAGTCATCGGTCAGCAGGCATTCGATGCCGATCGTCATGTCGGCCAGGCGGCCGGCGGCATTGATGCGCGGGCCCAGGGCAAAGCCGAAATCCGTGGTGCTGGCCTGCCCGTATTCCTTGCCGGCGGCCTCGTACAGGCCGCGAATGCCGGCTGGCATGTGGCCTTTGCGGATGCGCTGCAGGCCCTGCGCCACCAGGCGGCGGTTGTTGGCGTCCAGCTTGACCACGTCGGCCACGGTGCCCAAGGCCACCAGGGGCAGCAGGGTGTCCAGCTTGGGCTGGTTGGCGGCGTCGAACACCCCGCGCGCGCGCAGTTCGGCGCGCAGCACCAGCAGCACGTAAAACATCACGCCCACGCCGGCCAGGGACTTGCTCTCGAACGTGCAGCCGGGCTGGTTGGGGTTGACCATGGCGTCGGGCGTGGGCAGTTGTTCGCCGGGCAGGTGGTGGTCGGTCACCACCACGGTCAGGCCCAGGGCCTTGGCCTGGGCCACGCCGTCCACGCTGCCGATGCCGTTGTCCACGGTCAGCAGCAGCTCGTGCCCCTGGGCGTGCACGCGGCGCGCAATCGGGGCGGACAGGCCGTAGCCGTCGGTGATGCGGTCTGGCACCTCGTAGCTCACATGCTGGGCGCCCAGCATGCGCAGGCCGCGGATGCCGACCGCGCAGGCCGTGGCACCGTCGCAGTCGTAGTCGGCCACGATGCAGATGCGCTGCTGCCGCGCGATGGCGTCGGCCAGCACGCGGGCCGCTTCCTGGATGCCCTTGAGGCCGGAAGGCGGCAGCAGCTTGCCCAGGCCGGTGTCCAGCTCTTCACAGGACTGCACACCGCGCGCCACGTACAGGCGCGCCAGCAAGGGGTTGATGCCGGATTGCACCAGGGTCTGGACGGTGCTTTCCGGGATCGTTCGTTCAATGATCTTCATAGCGCTTGGTGCAAGCCAGCAAAGCGCTGGGGGCTGAAAACGTTCTTGATCTTGTCCACCAGCCCCCGCGGCTGGCTGTCCCAGCTGCGGGCGTGGTGTTCGCCGCACAGGCTCAGGGTGGCCGGGCCGCCCTGGGCGACATGCTGCGCCAGTTCGGCCAGGGGGCCGGCGTCGGCGGCCAGCCAGGCCTGCTTCCACGCCGGCCAGTCCTGGCGCAGGGCCGCCTGGCGCAGCCCGTCCACCACCTGCAGCTGGACCTGGGCGGCGGCCTGCTGGCTGTGCGCCAGCGCGGCCGCATCCAGGTGGCCTGCGCCGTGCAGCCAGAAGGCGTTGATCGGCCGCAGGCCACGTTCGGCGCGTTGGTCGTTGAAGGCGTGGGTGTACAGCAGCATCTGCACCTCGCTGTGCAGGCGGTGCAGGGTGCGTGCGGTCTGGGCGCTGGGCAGCCAGGGGCTGACATCGCGCAGCAGCACCCGGTCCAGCGAGGCCGGGCGCAGGTCGGCCAGCGGTGCGCCGGCGATGCGCCACAGCAGCGGCGTGACGATGTCCAGCGACAGCCCGTCCTGGGCAAACCAGGGTTGCAGCAGGGCGTGCAGGGCCTGGGCATCGGCCAGTTCCAATTGCAGGCTGGCCGGATCGTCCATGCGCACCTGGTCGGCCCCAGCGGTCCAGTGGCAGGGCGTCATCCAGGCGCAGGGCGTGTCGACGGTCTGCGTGGCCAGGGCGGCCCAGGCGGGCCGCTCGGGGTCCAGCGCCCAGGCGCGCGCCACCACGCGTTCGTGCGGCGGAATCGGCTGGTCGGGCTGGCCCGGCGTTGCCCCGGCAGGGCGCAGGCTGCGCAGCAGGCGCTCCAGCTGGGGCAGCTCGAGGGTGGACAGCAGGTGCTGGCAGCTGTCGTCCAGCAGGGCGGCATAGGGCAGCACCAGGTGGCGGTGGGTGGCGGCCGGGGCGGGCGACGCCAGGAACGGCGCGGGCAGTGCGGGCGGGGAAAGCGACATGGGGCCGTATTGTCCCTAAACCGCTGCCCAGCGTCAGTCTTGTATGACAAGGCCGGGCGGCGGCCAGTGCCACAATGCGGGCCACGTATGCAAATTCCTTACGAACTCGCTTTGGGCTGGCGCTACACGCGCGCCGGCCGCGCCACACGGCGCAATGGCTTCATCTCCTTCATCTCCGGGGTCTCCATGCTGGGCATCGCCCTGGGTGTGGCCGCGCTCATCATCGTGCTGTCGGTGATGAATGGCTTTCAGAAAGAAGTGCGCGACCGCATGCTCAGCGTGGTGTCGCACATCGAGATCTTTGCGCCCAACGGCCAGGCGCTGCAGGACGTGGACGCCACCATGCGCCAGGCCAAGCAGCACCCCGAGGTGATCGGGGCCGCGCCCTTTGTGGCGGCGCAGGGGTTGATTGCCCGTGGCGAGGACATGAAGGGCGCCATCGTGCGCGGCATCGACCCCGCGCGCGAGGGCGAGGTGACCGACTTGGCCGCCACCAATGCCGACGTGCTCAAGCTGCTGACGCCGGGCACCTTCAACATCGTGCTGGGCCAGGAACTGGCGCGCCAGATGGGCGTGGGCGTGGGCGATGTGGTGACGCTGATCGCGCCCAGTGGCCAGGTGACCCCGGCCGGTGTGGTGCCGCGCCTCAAGCAGATGACCGTGGCGGGCACCTTCGATTCGGGCCACTACGAGTACGACTCGGCCATGGTGATGCTGCATTACGAGGATGCGCAGCGCATCTTCCGCCTGGAGGGGCCGACCGGCATCCGCCTCAAGCTCAAGGACCTGCACCAGGCCCCCCGTGTGGTGCAGGAGCTGTCGGGCATGATCACTGAGTTCCTCTACCTGCGCGACTGGACGCAGCAGAACAAGACCTGGTTTGCCGCCGTGCAGCTGGAAAAACGCATGATGTTCATCATCCTGACGCTGATCGTGGCCGTGGCCGCGTTCAACCTGGTGTCCACCCTGGTGATGACGGTGACCGACAAGCGCGCCGACATCGCCATCCTGCGCACCCTGGGCGCCTCGCCGGGGTCCATCATGGGCATCTTCATGGTACAGGGCGCCATGGTCGGGGTGATCGGCACCCTGGCTGGGCTGCTGCTGGGCCTGGGTGTGGCACTGAACATCGACGTCATCGTACCGGCCATTGAGCACGCCCTGGGCGCCACCTTCCTGCCCAAGGACATCTACCTGATCAGCAAGATGCCCAGCGATCCGCAAAGCAGCGACATCGTGCCGATTGCCGTGATTTCCCTGATTCTGGCCTTCGTGGCCACGATTTATCCCAGCTGGCGCGCCAGCCGCGTGAACCCAGCGGAGGCCCTGCGCTATGAGTAAGCAACTGGTCCTGGATGCGCGCAGCATCACCAAGCGTTTCGAGGATGGGCGCCTGAATGTGCAGGTGTTGCATGGCGTGGACCTGCAGGTCCATGCTGGAGAGACCCTGGCCATCGTTGGGGCCTCGGGCTCGGGCAAGAGCACCTTGCTGCACCTGCTGGGCGGCCTGGACGCGCCCAGCCAGGGCAGCGTCCACCTGATGGGGCAGCCCTTGCACACCCTGAGCCCGAAGCGCCAGGGCGAGCTGCGCAACCAGCATCTGGGCTTCATCTACCAGTTCCACCACCTGCTGCCCGAGTTCAGCGCCCAGGACAACGTGGCCATGCCGCTGCGCATCCGCCGCGAGACCCGGTCGCAGGCGCTGGCCCAGGCGGCCCGCATGCTGGAGGCCGTGGGCCTGCAGGAGCGCATGGAGCACCGGCCGGCCGAGCTGTCGGGTGGCGAGCGCCAGCGCGTCGCGATTGCCCGCGCCCTGGTGGCCCAGCCCGCCTGCGTGCTGGCGGACGAGCCCACGGGCAACCTGGACCGATCCACGGCCGACAGCGTGTTCGCCCTGATGCTGCAGCTGGCCCGCAACCACGGCACGGCGTTTGTCATGGTCACGCACGACGAATCGCTGGCCGCCAAGTGCGACCGCGTGGTGCGTCTGGTGCAGGGCCGGCTGGCCTGAGCGCCGCCGCCTAGGGCCTGTGGGCGTAGCTCACTAGGCCAGCAGGGCGCCCGGGCGCGGGGTGGGCGCAAACGAGAACACCGGCATGCTGGTGACCGCCGGCGGCGGTGCCAGCTCCGGCACGGGCGCCGGGTCCTGGGGCCGATGGTCCAGGGCCTCGGTCACGGCGCGCAGCTGGGCCGACTGGTGCACGGCCGCCTCGGCCACCTCGTGGATGATGGTCGTCACCTGCCTCGAGGCGCCCATGATGTCCTGCATGGTCTGACCGGCCTTGCGCACCTGTTCCGCGCCGCAGTTCACCTGCTGGCAGGACACCTCGATCAGCTGCTTGATTTCCTTGGCCGCCGCCGCGCTGTGCTGTGCCAGGTTGCGCACCTCTGCAGCCACCACGGCAAAGCCACGGCCCTGCTCACCGGCACGCGCGGCCTCGACGGCCGCGTTCAGGGCCAACAGATTGGTCTGGAAGGCGATGGTGTCCATGACGCCGATGATGTCGCCGATCTTGCGGGAGCTGGCGCTAATGCGTTCCATGGTGTCCATGACCTCGTGCACCGTGTGCCCCCCGGATTCGGCCACCTGGCTGGCCTGCTCTGCCAGGGTGCGGGCCTGGGTCGAGCGTTGCACGCTGTCGCACAGGCCTTCCACCGCCGAGCGCAGCGTGGCCGCCGCCATGTGGCGCGCCGTGATGTCCGTGGCGTATTTGACGACCTTGAAGGGGCGGCCGCTGGCGTCGAAGATGGGGTTGTAGCTGGCCTCGATCCAGATCGGGCGTCCCTGCTTGCCCAGGCGCCGGTACTCGCCGGCAGCGTGTTCGCCGCGCGCCAGCTTGCGCCAGAAGGCCTGGTACGCGGCGCTGCGGGCTTCCTTGGGGGGCATGAAGATGCGGTGGTGCTGGCCGACGATTTCGTGCAGGGCATAGCCGGTGGCGCGCAGGAACAGGGCGTTGGCGTGCAGGATGGTGCCATCCAGCTCGAACTCGATGATGGCCTGCACCTTGGCAATTGCCTGCAACTGGCCCTGGGCGTCGGCCTCGCGGTACTGCTGCTCGGTGATGTCCGTGGCGTATTTGACGACCTTGAACGGCTGGCCGTGGCTGTCGAGGATGGGGTTGTAGCTGGCCTGCAGCCAGATTTCGCGCCCGTCCTTGGCGATGCGGCGGTAGCGGCCGGCATCGTGCTGGCCCTGCCCCAGACGCTGCCAGAACGCGGCGTACTATGCGCTGTTGCGCGTGGCCTCATCGACAAACATGCGGTGGTGCTGGCCCTGGATTTCTGCCAGCGTGTAGCCGGTGGCCTGCAGGAAGTTGCGATTGGCATGCAGCACATGGCCTTGCAGGTCGAACTCGATCACAGCCTGCACGGCCTGGATGGCGGCCAGTTGGCCTTGCTGGTCTGCGGTTTTGCGGGTGTGGCGATTGAGCAGTTGTTTCCAATCAAAGTGCGGCATGGAAGGGCCTTGTGCGGGGAGAGGCAGGGAACCATCGTTTGGGTGGTGAAAAACGATGTTGCACATGTTTCTGTTTGTGATTTGTAGGAGAGCGCGCACACCCAGCGCTGCGAGGGGCGGGCAGGGGCATGGCATCATCAATCCATGACTGCCTGGATCGACACCCATTGCCACCTGGATGCTGCGGAATTCAGCCCAGACCGCGCCCAGGTGCGTGCCGTGGCCCGGCAGGCCGGCGTGGCGCACCTGGTGATTCCCGCCGTGCAGCGCACCCACTGGGCGGAGGTGGTGGCCCTGGCCCACCAGCACGGCGACAGCTATGCCCTGGGCATCCACCCCCTGTACACCCCGCAGGCGCAGGAGGGCGATATCGCCGCCTTGCGCCACTGGCTGGCGCAGTACCGGGACGACCCGCAGCTGGTGGCGGTGGGGGAGATCGGTCTGGACTTCTTTGTGCCTGGCCTGGAGGCGGCGCGCCAGATCTGGTTTTATGAGCAGCAGGTACAACTGGCGCGGGAGTTCGGCCTGCCCGTGATCCTGCATGTGCGCAAGAGCAGCGACCGCCTGCTCAAGACCTTGCGGGCCACACCGGTGGTGGGGGGCATTGCCCATGCCTTCAATGGCAGCGCCCAGCAGGCCCAGGCCTTCATCGACCTGGGCTTCAAGCTGGGCTTCGGCGGTGCCGTGACCTATGAGCGTGCGCTGAAGCTGCGCGAGTTGGCGGCCCGCCTGCCGCTGGACAGCTTGGTGCTGGAAACCGATGCCCCCGACATTCCCCCGCACTGGCTCTACACCACGGCCGAGCAGCGCGCCGCTGGCCAGCCCCAGGGGCGCAACACCAGTGCCGAGCTGCCGCGCATCGCGGCCGAGGTGGCGCGGCTGCGCAGCCTGCCGCTGCCGGCACTGGCCCATGCCACTGGCCGCAACGCCCGTGCGGCGCTGCGCGGACTGCCGGCTTGGGCGGCAGCGACCGTGGATTGAGAATTGAGGTATTTTGGCCTCCAGCCCTTACCTGGCTTGCGCTGACAGCTATGCTTTGCAATTCTGTACAGCGCACGCCGCCATGCATTTGCCCGCACAATCGGGCGCCATGTCCGTGATGCCCCCCCCTCCCAACGACCGCCTGCAGGGACTGGCCCCCGTGGCCGACGGCCGCACGCGGCTGGTGATCCTGGGCAGCTTTCCCGGTGTGGCCTCGCTGCAGGCGCAGCAGTACTACGCCCATCCGCAGAACAAGTTCTGGCCCCTCCTGGCTGCGCTGTGGCCCACCGTGCCGCAGCCCGGGCGGGACGCCTACGGCGCGCGCTGCGAATGGCTGCTGGCGCGGGGCCTGGGGCTGTGGGATGTGTACGACAGCTGTGAGCGCCGCGGCAGCCTGGACAGCGCCATTCGCGTGCCGCAGGTCAACGACTTCGTGGCCCTGCGCACCGCGTGTCCGCAGCTGCAGGCCGTGGCGCACAACGGCGGCGAGAGCTACAAGCACGCCCGCCAGCTCGCCGGCCTGGGGCTGCAGGTGTACCAGTTGCCCTCGACCAGCCCGGCGAATGCCGCGTGGAGCTTCGAGCGCAAGCTGGCCGCTTGGCGCGCGGTGATGCAGGCGGCGGGCCTTTTACAGAAAGACGATTGAACCGTGGCAGCACGCAAGAAGAACTCCAGCACATCGGGCGACGACGGCCTGCCCCAGGTCAGCGTCTCGGACGATGGCGTGGCCCGCTACCTGCATCTGGGTACGCCCTGGGTGCAGGGCTCGATGAAGCTCAAGGAGCCGTTCGAGATCGACCTGGAATATGTGCAGCGCATGATGGCCTGGCTGCTGTTCATCGACCCCGACAGCGTGGCCGAGCGCCGCGCTGTGCAGTTGGGCCTGGGCGCGGCCGCGCTGACCAAGTTCCACTACAAGAAGCTCAAGATGCGCACCGCCGCCATCGAAATCAACCCGCTGGTGGTCAACATCTGCCGCAACTGGTTCAAGCTGCCGCCGGACAACGACATGCTGGAGGTGGTGCTGGGCGATGCCTCGCTGGAGATCCTCCAGCCCCGCTGGCAAGGCGCGGTCGATGCCCTGCAGGTGGACCTGTACGACCACAACGCGGCCGCACCGGTGCTGGACAGCGTGGAGTTCTATGCCGACTGCCGCGCCATGCTCACCCCCGAGGGCAGCATGACGGTGAACCTGTTCGGTCGGGCCTCCAGCTACCAGCGCAGCCTGGACAAGATCACCGAGGCCTTCGGCGCAGGCCATGTCTGGGCCTTCCGACCGACGCGCGAGGGCAACACCATCGTGCTGGCGCAGCGCGTGGCCACACCGCTGGCGCGCGAGGAGTTGCAGGCCCGGGCCGAGGCCGTGCAGGCGCGCTGGGGCCTACCGGCGACCAAGTGGCTCAAGGTGTTCAAGCGCATCGAGCCAGCGGCGGATCTGTCCGCAGACTGAGATCGGCGAAAGGCCTACACTGGTCGCTTTCTTTTTGTTTCTACGGTGTCCGATATGTCTGTTTCCGCCATCTCCAGCAGCCCGGGAGCTGCCACCAGTGCATCCAATGTGTCCAGCCAGATCGCCAAGTTGCAGGGCAAGCTCAAGGAGCTGACCCAGAAGCTCAAGGACACGGCCAACTCCGACATGGAGGCCAAGCTGAAGGTGCAGACCGCGAAGATGCTGCAGGCCCAGATCCAGGCCATCCAGGCGCAGATCCAGGCTTTGCAGCAACAGCAGGCGCAGCAAAAGTCGGCGGGTAAGGCCAGTTCCCCGCAGGTTGCCGAGGGCACCGAGGAACGCCCCAACTACAGCCCACTGGGCGTCCAGGTCGATACCTACGCCTGAGTGGACCGGCCCCAGGGTGGGCCAAGGCGGCACAATGTCCGTTGACGACCGACTTCCTGGCACGCCATGAACGCATCCCTAGCCCCTTCCGCCTCTTCCTTGTCCTTGCGCGCCGTGGACGGCCCCCACAGCGGCTGTGCCCTGGAGTGGCGGCTGGTGCTGCAGTGGCTGCGCGAGGATGGCGTGATCGACGCGGCCGAGGCCGAGCGTGTGCATGCGCGCTGCGCCACGGCCGAGAGCAGCCAGCACCCCTTGATCCGTCTGGCCAGCGTGGGCGTCACGCGGGCCAGCGACGGGGTGCCGCTGGACCTGGAGAGCCTGACGGCCTTTGTCGCGGCCAGCACTGGAATGGGCTACCAGCGCATCGATCCGCTGAAGGTGGATGTGGGGCGCGTGGGCGAGGCCATGAGCGCGCCCTATGCACAGCGGCACAAGGTGTTGCCGGTGCAGGTCGGACACAGCGAGATCGTGATCGCCACGGCCGAGCCCTTTGTGCAGCACTGGGTGGCCGAGGTGGAGCGCCAGACCCGCAAGAACGTGCGCCGTGTGATGGCCAATCCGGCGGACATCCAGCGCTACACGGCGGAGTTCTTTGCCCTGGCCAACTCGGTGCGTTCGGCGCAGCGCAGCGGCGGGGCGTCGGCCGCAGCCAGTTTTGAGCAGTTGGTGGAGCTGGGGCGCAGCAACAAGCAGCTCGATGCCAACGACACCGGCGTGATCCGCGTGGTGGACTGGCTGTGGCAGTACGCCTTCGACCAGCGCGCCAGCGACATCCACCTGGAGCCCCGGCGCGAGCAGGGCGTGATCCGTTTTCGCATTGACGGGGTGCTGCACTCCGTCTACCGCATGCCCATGGGCGTGCTCAATGCCATGCTGGCCCGCGTCAAGCTGCTGGGGCGCATGGACGTGGTCGAAAAGCGCCGGCCGCAGGACGGTCGCATCAAGACCCGCAATCCGCGTGGCGAAGAGGTGGAAATGCGCCTGTCCACCTTGCCGACGGCCTTCGGCGAGAAGATGGTGATGCGCATCTTCGACCCGGATAACACCGTCAAGCAGCTCGATCAGCTGGGCTTCACGCCCCACGATGCTGCGCGCTGGGAGTCGCTGGTGCAACGGCCCCACGGCATCATCCTGGTCACCGGACCCACGGGATCGGGCAAGACCACCACGCTGTACTCCACGCTCAAGCGCGTGGCGACCGAGGAGGTCAATGTCAGCACGGTGGAAGACCCGATCGAAATGATCGAGCCGGCCTTCAACCAAACCCAGGTGCAGCCGCAGCTGGACTTCGGCTTCACCGAAGGGCTGCGGGCGCTGATGCGCCAGGACCCTGACATCATCATGGTCGGGGAGATCCGGGATACGGCCACTGCCGAGATGGCGGTGCAGGCCGCGCTCACCGGGCACCTGGTGTTCTCGACCCTGCACACCAACGACGCCCCCAGCGCCGTGAGCCGTCTGATGGAGCTGGGCGTGCCGCCCTACCTGCTCAACGCCACCTTGCTGGGGGTGCTGGCACAGCGCCTGGTGCGCGTGCTGTGCCCGCTGTGCAAGGAGCCCGACACGCAGACCACGCGCGAGATGGTGGCTGAGATGATGAGCCCCTGGAAGCTCACGGGCGGTTTCCAGCCCTACCAGCCGGTGGGCTGCGAAGCCTGCCGTATGACCGGCTTCAAGGGTCGCATGGGCCTGTACGAGCTGCTGCTCAGCAGCGAAGCCCTGCACCAGCACATGAACCACAGTCCATCCATGGATGTGCTGCGCCGCCAGGCCGTGCAGGATGGCATGCGTCCGCTGCGCCTGTCGGGTGCCCTGCGCGTGGCCGAAGGGGTGACCACGCTGGCCGAGGTGATGGCGGCCACGCCCCCCCTGCGCTAGGGGCGGTGCCGGGCCTGTTGCCCGGCTTTGCGGAACATGCCCGGAGGGGTCGTGGAATAGGGATAAACGCGTAGAAAAGTGCTTGATTCTGCAGGCAAAAAAACGCGTGCTGTAGGTGGAATCCACATGAATTCACCTTCACTTTCCTTACAGAATCCACCGGTCGTAAATCCTCTCATGGGAGACGTTTCGTGAAAATCAAGAGTCACAAAGACTTTTTCGCCGGGCTGATGTATTTGCTGGTCGGTGGTGCCTTCGCCATCGGTGCGACCGATTACAACATCGGCACCGGTGCCCGCATGGGCCCTGGCTACTTTCCGCTGATCCTGGGCGTGATGCTGTCCCTGATCGGCCTGGTCATCGCGTTCAAGGCCACGCTGTCTGGCCCTGGCGACGGAGACCCGGTGGGCAAGTGGGCCTGGCGCCAAGTCTTCTTCATCCTGGCCGCCAACTTTGCCTTCGGCATTTTGCTGGTGGGCGTGCCTGCCCTGGGCATCCCCGGCTTCGGTCTGATCGTGGCGATCTACGCCCTGGTCCTGATCGCCAGCTATGCCCGCAAGGAAGCCAACTTCAAGGAATGCTTGATCTTGGCAACGGTGCTGGCCGTGGGCAGCTACGCGGTGTTCGTCTGGGCACTGAGCCTGCAGTTCCCCGTGTGGCCTTCCTTCATCGTTGGTTAATTGCCAGCAGGAGATTTGAATCGTGGAATTGATTGAACACCTGTCATTGGGCTTCAGCGTTGCCTTCACAGCGCAGAACCTGATCTACTGCCTGATCGGCTGTATCTTAGGTACGCTGATCGGCATCTTGCCCGGCCTGGGCCCCGTCGCAACGATCGCGATGCTGCTGCCCGCAACCTATTCGCTGCCTCCCGTGGCTGCGCTGATCATGCTGGCCGGTATTTACTATGGTGCACAGTATGGCGGCTCGACCACTGCGATCCTGGTGAACCTGCCGGGTGAATCCTCGTCCGTGGTGACGATGATCGACGGCTACCAGATGGCCCGCAAGGGCCGTGCCGGTCCGGCGCTGGCGGCTGCGGGCATCGGCTCGTTCTTCGCCGGTTGCGTGGGCACCATCATCCTGGCTGCCTTTGCCCCCCCACTGACCGAAGTGGCCTTTATGTTTGGCCCTGCCGAGTACTTCTCGCTGATGGTGCTGGGCCTGATCGGCGCCGTGGTGCTGGCTTCGGGTTCGCTGCTGAAGGCTGTGGGCATGATCGTGCTGGGCCTGCTGCTGGGCATGGTCGGTACCGACGTGAACTCCGGTGTGGCGCGTTACAGCTTCGACATCCCCGAAATGACCGACGGCATCGACTTCGTCGTGATCGCCATGGGTGTGTTCGGTTATGGCGAAATCATTGCCAATCTGTCCAAGCCAGAAGACGAACGTGAAATCTTCACGGCCAAGGTCAAGGGCCTGATGCCTACAGGCGAGGACCTGAAGCGTATGTTCCCCGCCATGGTGCGTGGCACCATGCTGGGCTCTGCCCTGGGTATCTTGCCTGGTGGCGGCGCGATGTTGTCGGCATTTGCTGCCTACACCATTGAAAAGAAGACCAAGCTCAAGCCTGGTGAAGTGCCCTTCGGTCAAGGCAACATCCGTGGCGTGACGGCGCCTGAATCGGCCAACAACGCTGGTTCGCAGACTTCGTTCATTCCGCTGCTGACTCTGGGTATCCCTCCCAACGCTGTGATGGCCCTGATGGTGGGTGCGATGACCATCCACAACATTCAGCCTGGTCCTCAAGTGATGACCAGCAACCCTGAGTTGTTCTGGGGTCTGATTGCCTCGATGTGGCTGGGTAACGCGATGCTGATCATCTTGAACCTGCCGATGATTGGCATGTGGATCAAGCTGCTGTCCGTGCCTTATCGCTGGCTGTTCCCCGCCATCGTGCTGTTCTGCGCGGTGGGCGTGTACGGCACCAAGAACTCCGAGTTCGACGTGTGGCTGGTGGGTATCTTCGGTTTCATCGGCTATGTGTTCTACAAGCTGGGCACCGAGCCTGCACCCCTGCTGCTGGGCTTCATCCTGGGCCCGATGATGGAAGAAAACCTGCGCCGCGCCCTGCTGCTGTCGCGTGGTGACTGGTCCGTTTTCGTGACCCGCCCCATCTCGGCCGTGATGCTGGCGCTGGCGGTGATCCTGCTGATCATCGTGACGCTGCCCGCGGTGAAGAACAAGCGCGAAGAAGCCTTCGTGGAAGAGTGACGCACACCCTGTGTGTGACCCTTCAAAAAGCGCCCTGCGGGGCGCTTTTTTTTATCCTGGATGGCCATGCCGGTATTTTTTGGCGCGCTGTTTGTAAAAAAGTTACAGAAGAATCCGTATTCCGAGGGCTCACCTGTGTGAAAACCAGGGTCGCAAAGCTACGGGCCTGCCGCGCAATCGCTGCGCAACGGTCGCCGGGCTGCAAACTCCGAGGGATGGGCACACGCCCATTCCGCACCGCATGGTTGCCAACAGCTGCAAGGGCTGTCTGGCGCGGTGAGCGCTTGGTTCCACGCTGCAAGGTCCCCATGTGGGCGGACCACCGGAACAAGAGAAGCCAAAACTATGAATTTGAACAACGTGCGTGTGGCCCCCAAGCTGTGGGCAACCATCCTGGGTTTGCTGGTCGTGATGATGCTGTCCAACCTGTGGGTGCGCAGCAATACCGAGCGGGCCCTGGAGCAGGCGCGCGAAGACGTGCAGCAGATCGAGCGCAAGATTGCGCTGGCCCAGCACATGCGCGGCGCGGCCATGACCGGGCTGGAGCTGGGCATCGCGCAGTTCGCCACCAACGAGAACCGCTTGCAGATCGAGCTGGAAAAGCGCTTCGAGCAACGGCGGGTGGCCGCCACCGAAGCCTTGCAAGCCATGGAGGCCGCCCTGCACGACGAGGCCGACCGGGCGCAATTCGCGCGCGTCCTGCAGGCGCGCGACGCGGTGCAGACCCGGCGTGCCGAGACCGAGCAGAACCTGGACCTGGACGACTACAACGCCCGTGCCAATTTCGCCTTCGGGGACTATGCCGCCATGGGCGTGAAGTACTCGCAGGCGTTCGATGAATTCGTGCAGTACCAGATCGACCAGCTGGATGTGGTCACGCAGCGTGCCGAGGCCCGCCGCCAGCGCAGCGTCATGGTCGGCTGGGGCGTGGCCGGCCTGTTGCTGCTGGTCGCGGTGGCGATGGCGCGCTGGCTGGTGGTGAACATCACCCGCCCGCTGCAGCAGGCCGTGCAACTGACCGCCACCATCGGTGGCGGGGACCTGAACGTGGCGGCCAAGACCGATCGGCGCGACGAGTTCGGCCACCTGATGAATGCCCTGGACGCCATGGCCGAGCGCCTGCGCCAGGTGGTGTCCGAGGTACGCAGCGGCGTGGGCGAGGTGTCCGAAGCCGCAGCGGAAATCGCCAAGGGCAATGCAGACCTGTCGACCCGCACCGAGCAGACAGCGGCCAACCTGGAGCAGACCGCCGCCAGCATCGAGCAGCTGACGGCCACGGTACACCAGTCGGCCGACACCTCGCGCCAGGCCAACCAGCTGGCGGCCACGACGGTGCAGGCCGCCGAGCGCGGCGGTGCGGTGGTGCAGCAGGTGGTGCACAGCATGGACCAGATCAATGCCTCCAGCCGCAAGATCGGCGACATCATCGGCGTGATCGATGGCATCGCCTTCCAGACCAACATCCTGGCGCTGAACGCCGCCGTCGAAGCCGCGCGGGCCGGCGAGCAGGGCCGTGGTTTTGCCGTGGTGGCTGGCGAGGTGCGCACGCTGGCGCAGCGCAGCGCCGAGGCGGCCAAGGAAATCAAGGGCCTGATCGAAGCCAGCGTCGGCACGGTGGCGGTGGGTGCGGACCAGGTGGGGCAGGCCGGCCAGAGCATGCAGGAGATCGTGGCCAGCGTGCGCCGCGTGACGGACCTGATCGGCGAGATCACGGCCGCCGCGAACGAGCAGCGCGAAGGCTTTGGCCAGGTCAATCAGGCGGTCAGCAACCTGGATGAGATGACGCAGCAGAACGCGGCCCTGGTGGAAGAGTCCAGTGCGGCCGCGCAGGCCATGCACGAGCAGGCCCAGCGGCTGATGCAGACCATGGCGGTCTTCCAGGTCGGGGCTTCGACCGCGGCGGGGCAGGCCATGACCGTCCCCCCGTCCACGCCCACGCCCACGCCCACGCCCACGCCCACGCCCACGCCCACGCCCACGCCCACACCGGCGCCCCAGGTGGTCGCGCCCAAGGCCGTGGCGCCCGCCTCCACCGTCCGCACGCCGGCCGCGCCCAAGGCCGTGGCGGCACCGCGCGCGGTGGCGTCGGCCAAGCCGGCCGCCAGCCCGGACGACGACTGGGAAACCTTCTGACGCGGCAGCCCCGTGCGCGGCCCGCAGGGCGCCCCGCGATGCGGGGCTACTTGGTTTGCGCCGCCGCACGCCTGGGGAAAGCCCCACAATAAGCGCTTGTTTGCTGCTGCCCTGCACCGTTTCATGCCTGTTCTGCCCCAGCCTTCCCAACACCCCTTGCGTGCCTTGCTGCACAACGAAGTGCATGCCCGCCCGGCGGAGCCGGTGCAAGGCCCCGCTGCGATTGCGCACCTGGTGATGCTGACCGACCCCGCCCAGCGCGAGGCCAGCCGTGCCCACCTGGCGACCCTGATGCACAACCATCACCGCACCGGGCCGGATGCCGATTGCACCCACCTGCGCATGGACTTTGGCGCGTTCCGCCTGCGCTGGGAGCTGCACACCGAGTTCGTCACCTGGACCTTCATGGTGCCCATGCCGACCGAGGCGGTGCTGAATGCCCGCAGCCCCCAGACGGCGATGGAAGAGGTGCCCCAGCAGTGGCTCAAGGACCTGCCGGGCCAGTGCCTGAGCAGCGTGCACCTGTGGATCGTGAAGGACCCGCAGTGCGAGGGCCAGGGCATCAAGCACCTGGTGCAGCAGATGCTCAATGACGACACCCTGGCCGGTGCCACGGTGCACCTGGGCCACACCGAGGTGTGCACGGACTTTGCCATCCACGCCGATGGCTACTCGCGCATCCTGGTCAAGCCTTCGGACAGCGTCAGCGCCCGCCGCCTGGGGCGGCTGGTGCAGCGTGTGCTGGAGATCGAGACCTACCGCATGGCGGCGCTGCTGGGCCTGCCCGCCGCGCGCAAGGCGGCGGTGGTGCTGGGCACGGTGGAAAAGGAACTGGCCGATCTGGCCAAGGCCATCCGCGAGGCGCAGCGCGACGAGGAACCCCTGCTGCTGGACCGGCTGACGCGCCTGGCCGGCGAGGTGGAGAGCGAATACGCCGCCACGCACTCGCGCTTTTCGGCCAGCAAGGCCTATTTCGAGCTGGTGGACCGCCGCATCCACGATCTGCAGGAAGAGCGCCTGTCGGGCCTGCTGACCATCCGCGAATTCATGGAACGCCGCCTGTCGCCCGCGCGCAGCACCTGCGAGTGGGCCTCGCGCCGCCAGAACGCGCTGTCCGAACGTGTCTCGCGCGTCAGCAACTTGCTGCGCACGCGCGTGGAGATCGAGCAGCAGCAAAGCAACCAGCTGGTGCTGGAGGCCATGAACCACCGCCAGGGCATGCAGCTGAAGCTGCAGTCCACGGTGGAGGGGCTGTCGGTCGCCGCCATCACCTACTACATCACCGGCCTGATCGCCTACCTGAGCAAGGGCGCGCAGAAGCTGGGCTGGCCGCTGTCGCCCGAGCTGACGGCTGCTGCCGCCATCCCCGTGGTGGCGCTCAGCGTGTGGTGGTCGCTGCGCCGGCTGCACCACCGCCTGTTCGGCGACAAGCATTGAAATTGCATAAAACAGTAGCGCCTGGCGCTGCTGTCCATTGGTTTTGAAGGTTTAAAGTGTCTGAAAGTGTTGATTCGCCAGCGCAGGGTGCTCAAAAAGGCGTAGCGCTGGGGCTGACGCTGGCCCTGCTGGGGGCGATTGCCTTCAGCGGCAAGGCCATCATCGTCAAGTTGGCCTACCGCTACGGGGTGGATGCCGTCACGCTGCTGATGTACCGCATGCTGTTTGCGCTGCCGGTGTTTCTGCTCATGGCCTGGTGGGCCGGCCGCGGCCAGCCGCCGCTGACGCGCAAGGACTGGCTGGGCGTGCTGGGCCTGGGCTTCTCGGGCTACTACCTGGCCAGCTACCTGGACTTTGCCGGGCTGGCCTACATCACGGCGGCGCTGGAGCGGCTGATCCTGTACCTCAACCCAACGCTGGTGGTGATCTTCGGCTGGGTGGTCTACCAGCGCGGCATCACCTGGGGCCAGTGCGCGGGCATGCTGCTGAGCTACTGCGGCGTGTTGCTGGTCTTCGGCCACGAGGTCGGCGCCCAGGGCACGGATGTCGTGCTGGGCAGCCTGCTGGTGCTGGGCAGCGCCATCAGCTATGCCATCTACATGGTCTACAGCGGCGAGATGGTCAAGCGCCTGGGCGCGCTGCGGCTGGTCGGGCTGGCGTCCAGCGTGGCGTGCTTCTTCTGCATCGCACAGTTCCTGCTGACCCACCCGCTGTCGGCCATGCAGGTCGCGCCGCAGGTGCTGTGGCTGTCACTGCTCAACTCCACGGCCTGCACCGTGGCCCCGGTGCTGATGGTGATGATGGCCATCGAGCGCATCGGCGCCGGCATGACAGCGCAGACCGGCATGATCGGCCCGCTGTCCACCATCCTGATGGGCGTGTGGCTGCTGGACGAACAGCTCAACGCCTGGATGGTGGCCGGCACCAGCCTGGTGATGGTGGGGATTTTTGTGTTCACGCGCTGGGCCAAGAAGCCCGGCATGACAAAGTAAAACGCGAAGGAGCAAACAACATGGATTTGGGCATTCAAGGCAAATGGGCCCTGGTGTGCGGGGCCAGCAAGGGCCTGGGTTTTGGCTGCGCCAAGGCCCTGGTGCAGGAAGGCGTGCACGTGGTCATCAACGCGCGCACCGACGGCCCGCTGCAGGAGGCTGCTGCGCAATTGAGAGAGATCAGCGCAGAGCGCGCAAAGGCCAGCGGCCAACCAGCCGCCCAAGTGCTGGCCGTGGCCTGCGACATCACCAGCGCTGAAGGGCGCACGGCCGTGTTCAGCGTCGCCGGTGGCCCGGGCCGTGATGTCGACATCCTGGTGACGAATGCCGGCGGCCCGCCCCCCGGTGACTTCCGCGACTGGGACCGCGACGCCTGGATCAAGGCCGTGGACGCCAACATGCTGACCCCCATCGAGCTGATCAAGGCCACGGTGGACGGCATGGCTGCGCGCGGTTTTGGCCGCATCGTCAACATCACCTCCAGCGCGGTCAAGGCGCCCATCGACATCCTGGGCCTGTCCAACGGCGCGCGCAGCGGCCTGACCGGTTTCGTCGCGGGCCTGGCGCGCTCGGGCATTGCCGCCCAGGGCGTGACCATCAACAGCATCCTGCCCGGCAAGTTCGACACCGACCGCCTGGCCGCCACCCACCAAGCTGCGGCCACCAAGACTGGCAAGGACCTGGCGGCCATCCGCCAGTCGCAGGCCGCGCAGATCCCGGCCAAGCGTTTTGGCACGGCCGAGGAGTTCGGCGCCATCTGCGCCTTCCTGTGCAGCGTGCAGGCGGGCTACATGACGGGGCAGAACATCCTGCCCGACGGCGGCCTGTACCCCGGCACCTACTGAGCCGGCATCACGCCCCCCCCAAACAAAAAGCAGCCCACGGGCTGCTTTTTTTGTGCGCAGGGCCGAGGTGGCCACTGGCTAGCGGCGCGAGGACACCACGATGCCGCCCACGATCAGCACAAAAGCCAGCGCGTGGTAGAGCTGCGGCACCTCACCCAGCACGGGGATGGACAGCAGGGCTGTGAACAGCGGAATCAGGTTGGCAAAAAAACCGGCGGTGGCCGGTCCGGCGCGTTTGACCCCCTCG
The DNA here is from genome assembly GCF_018064205.1 of Comamonas aquatica. NCBI lineage: Bacteria > Pseudomonadati > Pseudomonadota > Betaproteobacteria > Burkholderiales > Comamonadaceae > Comamonas > Comamonas aquatica. Next base: position 285,052 of record NZ_CP072916.1, read on the forward strand.
CCCCAGAAGCGGTAGGCCAGGATGGCCGGCCCCAGCACGATGAACAGCATGGCCGCGGCCAGCGTGGCGTTGGGCTGCAGCACGAAGCCGCCCAGGGCCACTTCGCCGCCGGTCAGTACGGCCGACCAGGCGATGCCGAAGACCATCTGCGCCATCAGGAACGCCGCCCAGTGGCCGCGCACCGCCTCCTGGCTGGGCATGGTCGCGCTGCTGCGGGCCAGCAGCCAGCTGTAGAGCGACCAGACGATGGTGGCCAGCAGCATGAACCAGTCGCCGGGCACCAGCTGCAGGGCCAGCAGTTGCTGGGCATCGCCGCGGCTCAGCACCACGGCCACCCCCAGCACCGACAGCACGGCCCCGGCCGCCTGGCGGCCGCCGATCGTCGTGCCGAACAACAGGCGGCCGATGAGCAGCATCCAGATCGGCATGCTGGAGCTGACCAGGGTGACGTTGATCGGCGAGGAGGTCTTGAGCGCCAGGTACAGCAGGGCGTTGTAGCTGCCGATGCCCAGCATGCCCAGCAGGGCGTACTGCTTCCAGCACTGCCAGATGGCACTGTTCTTGCGTAGCACCTGGCCAGCCAGCGGCAGCAGCAGCACAAAGGCCAGGCACCAGCGCAGCAGGTTCAGGGTGAAGGGGGAGATCAGGTCATGGACCAGGCGGCCGACGATGGCATTGCCGGCCCAGAACAGCGGCGCCAGGGTCAGCATGGCCACCGTGCTGAATGTCAATGGGGAACTCATCAACGAATGGTAGCGCGCATGTGTCACAAACCTGGGTCCCGGACGTGGCACGATGGGTGTCTTGCCCGCATGCATACAGACACAGGAGACACCACCGCATGACCACCGCAACCAGCAAAGCCATCCAGATCACCCACCACGGCGGCCCCGAAGTGCTGCAACTGGTGCAGCGCGACGTGGGCCAGCCCGGCGCCGGTGAAATCCTGCTGCGCCACCATGCCATCGGCCTGAACTTCATCGATGTCTACCAGCGCTCCGGCCTGTACGCGCTGCCCCTGCCGCTGCAGCTGGGCATGGAAGGCGCAGGCGTGGTGGAGGCCGTGGGTGACGGGGTGACCCATCTCCAAGTCGGAGACCGCGTGGTCTACGCCAGCAACCCGCCCGGCAGCTACTGCGAGCGCCGCGTGATGCCGGCTGCCCAGGTCTGCCGGCTGCCCGACAGCATCAGCTTCGAGACCGGCGCCGCCATGATGCTCAAGGGGCTGACAGCGCAGTACCTGCTCAAGCAGTGCCTGCCCGCCCAGGGCCTGCAGCCCGGCGACCACGTGCTGTTCCATGCCGCCGCCGGCGGCGTGGGCCTGATCGCCTGCCAGTGGGCCCGGGCCCTGGGCCTGCAGCTGATCGCCACGGCAGGATCCGATGAAAAATGCCAGCTGGCCCTTGCCAATGGCGCGTCGCATGCTATCAATTACCGCAGCCAGGACTTTGCCGCCGAGGTGCAGTCCATCACCGGGGGCCAGGGCGTCAAGGTGGTTTACGACAGCGTCGGCAAGGACACCTGGGAAGGTTCGCTGGCCAGCCTGCGCCGCTTCGGCCTGATGGTCTCCTTCGGCAACGCCTCGGGCCCGGTGCCCCCCATCAGCCTGGCGGCACTGGCGCCCAAGGGCCTGTACGTGACACGTCCCAGCGTGTTTGTCTACGCCCATGGCCGCCACGCCACACAGGCCATGGCGGACGACTTGTTCGAGGTGGTGGCCAGCGGTAAGGTGCAGATTCACATTGCGCAGCGTTACGCCCTCGAAGAAGTGCGCGCAGCGCACGAGGCGCTGGAAGCCCGGCAGACCACGGGGTCGACGATCCTGACCCTGTAAGGCGCCGGCGCCCTTGGTAGTTCCACGAGGAGAGATGATGAATTGGTTGGAGAAGCTCCGCGACGAGGCCCAGCGCCCGCCAGCACAACCGCGCATGCCACTGCTGTGGAACGGACAGGTCATCGGCACGGTGGCCCAGGGTTTTCTGGATACGGTCGGGGTGGACTGCCTGCTGGGCCAGCGCATCGTGATTTCCCAGAAGAAGACCCCCGGCCTGGGGGAGGTCTGGAGCGTGACCGCCCCCGACGCCAGCTTCGGCCTGAACGCGCTGGCGCACCGCTTGCGCGAGACCGGGCTCAGCGGCCCCTGGCGCGATGAGCAGATCGCCGTCTGCACGCCCCAGGGCCAGCGCGTGGCCACGGTGGAGCGCGGGGCCGTGCGCGTGCTGGGCGTGGCCACACACGCCGTGCACCTGGTGGGCCTGGCGCCCGATGGACACATGTGGGTGCAGCAGCGCAGCGACCACAAGCCGAATCACCCCGGCAAGTGGGACACGCTGATGGGCGGCATGGTGGCGGCCACCGACACCCTGGAGCAGGCCCTGGCCCGCGAAACCCTGGAGGAAGCCGGCCTGGACGTGGCGCAGCTGCTGCACGTGCAGCACGGCGGCCAGGTGCAGCTGGCCTGCCCCAGTGACGAGGTGCCCGGCGGCGTGGCCTACATGCGCGAGCGCATCGACTGGTTCAGCGCCACGGTGCCGGCCGGTCTGGCGCCCGTCAACCAGGATGGCGAGGTGCAGCAGTTCCAGTGCATCGACCGTGCCACCCTGATGGAGTGGCTGGTGCAGGGACAGTTCACGCCCGAGGCCAGCCTGGTCCTGGCGCAGTACCTGCAGCTGTGAGCCGCAGCTTGCATGGCCCACAAAAAAAGCCGCTGTCTCAGCGGCTTTTTTTCATGGCGGCAGGCGGCCGCTTCAGTGCGGGGTGCCGACCGGCTCGCGCAGGCGGCTGGGGGCCAGGGCGCCGGTCGATTCCAGGATCGGGTAGGCCACCGAGCACAGCAGCGAGTTGATGCGCTTGAGGTCGCTGATCAGGTCAATGTGCAGCGAGCTGGTCTCGATGCTCTGCACCGTGTTTTCCGACAGGCGGTCCAGGTGGTTGGCCGAGTAGGCCAGCTCCAGATCGCGGAAGCGCGCCTTCTCCTCCAGCAGCTTCTGCGCGTCGCGCACATTGCCGTTCAGGAAGACGCTCATCGCCAGGCGCAGGTTGGCCAGCAGGTGGCCGTGCATGCGGTTGATCTCTTCCAGGCCGGCCTGCGAGAACTGGCGCCCCTTCTTGATCTTCTTGTCCTCCACGTCTTGCAGCACGCGCTCGATCAGGTCGCCCACCTGCTCCATGTTGATGGTGAAACTGATGATGTCGGTCCAGCGGCGGCCTTCGGTCTCGTCCAGCTCGGCGCGGGAGATCTTGGTCATGTAGTACTTGATGGCCGAGTACAGTTGGTCGACTTCGTCGTCCAGCTTGCGCAGGTCCTGGGCCAGCTTCTGGTCGTCGGTCTGCCAGACCTGCTGCAGGCCGATCAGCATGGACTCCACCACGTCGGCCTGGTGCAGGGCCTCGCGTGCGGCGCAGGAGATGGCCAGCGAGGGCGTGCTCAGCGCCGAGGCGTCCAGGTGGTGCGGGCGCGAGGTCGAGGGCGAGGGCACCTGCACGGGCAGGATCTTCTGCACCAGCCAGGCCACCTTGCCGGTCAGCAAGATGCACACCAGCGCCACCACGGTGTTGAAGGCCAGGTGGAACAGCACCACCAGCGAACCCACATCGGGGACGACATGGCGCATGTGGTGGAACCAGGGGTTGACCAGGGGGATCATCAGCACCACACCGATCATCTTGAACATCAGGTTGCCCAGCGGCACCTGGCGTGTCTGCACGCTGGTCTTCAGCGTGGTCAGCACCGCCAGCAGGCCGCTGCCCAGGTTGGCGCCGATGACCAGGCCCAGGGCCACATCCACGGGGATGCCGCCCGAGGCGGCCAGGGTGGCCACCAGCAGCACGGTGGCCAGGCTGGAGTAGGAAATGATGGCGATCAGGGCGCCGGTCAGCACCTCCATGGTGATGTCGCTGGTCAGGGCCTCTAGCAGCGTCACCATCACCGGGCTTTGCGTGAGCACGGTGGTCGATTCGGTGATCAGGCGCAGCGCTAGCAGCATCAGCCCCAGGCCGATGAACACCCGGCCCACACGCCCCACGGTGGTGTCCTGGCGCGAGATGAACATCACCACGCCAACGAAGATGAACAGCGGCGACAGCCACGACAGGTCCAGCGAGAACACCACCGCCATCACGCTGGTGCCCACGTCGGCCCCCAGCATCACCGCCAGTGCTGCCGTCAGCGACACCATGCCCTGGCCCACGAAGGAGGACACGATCAGCGCCGTGGCCGTGCTGGACTGCACAATCGTCGTCACCCCCACCCCCGACAGCACGGCGCGCAGCCGGTTGCTGACCCCGCGGGCAATGAATTGGCGCAGATTGGCACCGAAGACGCGCAGTACGCCGGTGCGAACCAGTTGGGTGCCCCAGACCAGCAGGGCAATGGCGGCTAAAAGATTCAGTAAATGCTTCATGGGTGCTCGACAAGGGAGCTTGGGACTATACGCCGCAGTCATGCAGCCGCGTGCCAGACAGACTCAATAACGCACGGCAGGGTGCGATTTCTATACAGGGTTTAGCACTAGGCACGCAAAAAGCAGGCCGTGGCCTGCTGGAGGCGGTCCGGCGAATGCCTCTGGCAAGTGTGCGAACTCATAAAAAAAGCCCGCTGCAGCAGCGGGCTGGGTCCGGGGCGGGGAACGCTCAAGCGGAGCGCCGGGCGCGGCGGCTGCGCAGGACTTCGTCCAGCACCAGGCAGGCTGCGCCGGTGCAGATGGCGATGTCGGCTACGTTGAAGGCCGGGTAGTGCCAGCCGCCCCAGTGGAAGTCCAGGAAGTCGACCACATAGCCGTGCATCAGGCGGTCGACCACGTTGCCGATGGCGCCGCCCAGGATGCTGGCGATGGCGAAGCAGAAGAACTTCTGTTCCGGGTGCTTGCGCAGCTGCCAGACGATGAGCAGCGTGGCGATCACGCCGATGCCCACGAACAGCCAGCGCTGCCAGCCGCCATGCTCGGCCAGGAAGGAGAAGGCCGCGCCGGTGTTGTGCGCGCGCACGATGTTGAAGAAGCCGGTGATGGGCGTCCAGTCACCGTATTCGTAAAAGCTCAGGATCCACTGCTTGGTGAACTGGTCGATGCCGATCAGCAGGGCGGCCCACAGCAGCCAGGGCCAGTACGCCGGCTTGCGGGTGGCGCCGTGGGGGAGGGAGGCCGAGGAGCTCATGGCATGCCTTTGAACGAGGTGCTTGAAAATCAATAGCTGCTAGCGTACGTGTTTTCTTGGTTTTACAATGAAAGTCTTGTGAAACCAAGTGAACACCAGCGCGAGGCGCTCTCATTATTCATGAGAGTGCCTGCGCGCCTCAGGCCTTGCTGCGCGCTTCGCCTGCGCCGTGCAGGTTGCTGTCGCAGCGGCCGCAGAGGGTGGGGTGCTCGGGGTTCACGCCCACGTCGTCGCGGTAGTGCCAGCAGCGCTCGCACTTGGCGTGTTCGCTGGCCTGGACGCTGGTGGTCAGTGCCTCACCGGCGACCGCCTGTGCGGCGGAGGTGATGAAGACGAACTTCAGGTCGTCGCCCAGCGATTGCAGCAGGGCCAGGTCCTCGGGCTCGGCCGTCAGCGTGACTTCGGCCTGCAGCGAGGCGCCGACGGCGCCGGTGGTGCGCACGTCCTCGATGTCCTTGTTCACCACGTCGCGGATCTCGCGCAGGCGCTGCCACTTGGCCAGCAGCGCTTCGTCGCCGGCCGGCAGGTCGGTGAACTTCTCCAGGAAGATGGATTCGCTGGAGCCAAAGATCTTCCAGGCTTCTTCGGCCGTGAACGACAGGAAGGGCGCCATCCAGCGCAGCAGCGCGTGCGTGATCTGGTGCAGCGCGGTCTGGGCTGAGCGGCGGGCCAGGCTCTTGGGCGCGCTGGTGTACAGGCGGTCCTTGAGCACGTCCAGATAGAAGCCGCCCAGGTCTTCGGAGCAGAACAGCTGGATCTTGGCGACCACGGGGTGGAATTCGTAGACCTTGTAGTGCGCCAGGATGTCCTGCTGCAGCTCGGCCGCACGCGCCAGCGCGTACTGGTCGATCTCCAGCAGGTCCTGGTAGGCGACGCTGTCGGTCGCGGCATCGAAGTCGCTGGTGTTGGCCAGCAGGAAGCGCAGCGTGTTGCGGATGCGGCGGTAGGCGTCCACCACGCGGGCCAGGATCTTGTCGTCGATGCCCAGGTCGCCCGAGTAGTCGGTCGAGGCCACCCACAGTCGGATGATTTCCGCGCCCATCTTGCTGGACACGTCCTGTGGCGCCACGGTGTTGCCCAGCGACTTGGACATCTTCTTGCCCTGGCCGTCCACGGTGAAACCGTGGGTCAGCAGGCCGCGGTAGGGCGCGCGGCCAAAGATGGCCGAGGCCAGCAGCAGCGAGCTGTGGAACCAGCCGCGGTGCTGGTCGTGGCCTTCCAGGTACAGGTCGGCCTCGGGGCCATGGTCGTGGTGGTGCTCGGGGTGGGTGCCGCGCAGCACGTGCCAGAAGGTACTGCCGGAGTCGAACCACACTTCCAGGATGTCGGTGCTCTTGGTGTAGTGCTGGGCCTCTTCAGCGCCCAGGATGTCTTCCGCGGTCACGCGGCTCCAGGCCTCGATGCCGCCTTGCTCCACCATGGCCGCGGCCTGGTCGATGATTTCCAGGGTGCGCGGGTGCAGCGCGCCCGTGTCCACATGCAGGAAGAAGGGGATGGGCACGCCCCAGGAACGCTGGCGCGAGATGCACCAGTCGGGACGGCCGGCGATCATGGCGCGCAGGCGGTCCTGGCCGTTCTCGGGGTAGAAGCTGGTTTCCTCGATGGCTTCCAGCGCGATCTGGCGCAGCGTCTTCTCGGGCTTTTGGGCGGGGTCGGTGAACACGCCTTCGCCTTCGTCCATGCGGATGAACCACTGGGCGGCCGCACGGTAGATGACGGGCGTCTTGTGGCGCCAGCAATGCGGGTAGCTGTGGGTCAGGCTGGTGGTGTCCATCAGGCGGCCCGCGACCTTCAGCGCGTCGAGGATGACGGGCACGGCCTTCCAGATGTGCTGGCCGCCGAACAGCGGCAGATCGGCCGCGTACACGCCGTTGCCGGTCACGGGGTTCAGGATGTCCTTGTAGTCCATGCCGTTGGACACGCAGCTGTTGAAGTCGTCCACGCCATAGGCCGGGGCCGAGTGCACGATGCCGGTGCCGTCGTCGGCGGTGGCGTAGTCGGCCAGGTACACCGGCGAGATGCGGTCAAAGCCCTTGTCCACGTGCGCCAGAGGGTGCTTGAAGGGCATGTGGTCCAGCGCTTGGCCTTTGGCGGTGGCGACCACGCTGCCGGCGATCTTCCAGCGCTCCAGGCACTTGGCGACCAGGGCGGAGGCGACGATCAGCAGGCCGCGCTCGGTGTCCACCAGGCTGTATTCCAGCTCGGGGTTGACGTTCAGCGCCTGGTTGGCGGGGATGGTCCAGGCGGTGGTGGTCCAGATCACCACAAAAGCTTCTTTGCTCAGCGCGGGCAGGCCGAAGGCCGCCGCCAGCTTGGCCGGATCGGCTGCGGGGAACATCACGTCCAGCGTCTGCGACTGCTTGTCGGCGTATTCGATCTCGAACTCGGCCAGCGAGGAGGCGCAGTCAAAGCACCAGTACACGGGCTTGAGGCCGCGGTAGACAAAACCCCGCTCCATCACCTGCTTCAAGGCGCGCAGCTCGGCGGCCTCGTTGGCGTAGTTCATGGTCTTGTAGGGGTGGTCCCAGTCGCCCAGCACGCCCAGGCGCTTGAAGTCCTCCATCTGCTGCGCGATCTGCTCGGTGGCGAAGGCGCGGCTCTTGGCCTGCATCTCGTCGCGTGGCAGGTTGCGGCCGTGCAGCTTTTCGATGGCGTTCTCGATGGGCAGGCCGTGGCAGTCCCATCCGGGCGCGTACAGCGCGTCATAGCCTTCCAGCTGGCGGCTCTTGACGATCATGTCCTTGAGCACCTTGTTCACGGCGTGGCCGATGTGGATCTTGCCGTTGGCGTAGGGCGGGCCGTCGTGCAGGATGAACTTGGGCGCGCCCGCGCGGGCCACGCGCAGCTTCTTGTACACGCCTTGCTCGTCCCATTCCTTGGCCCAGGCGGGCTCGCGCTTGGGCAGGTCGCCGCGCATCGGGAAGGGGGTGTCGGGCATGTTCAGCGTGGCGCGGTAGGCGGACGCTTCGGGCTTGTGGGCTTTGGAATCAGACATGGGGGAACCTTGAGGGCGTGCCAGGCTGGCTGCAGCCGGGCGAAAAAAAGCAGGGGAAGAGCGCCGGGCGCGATGCCGGCGCCCGAGCTGACGGGAGCGAGCGTCAAATTCGGTCGCGCGTGGTCTGGCGACGGGTTTCGGTATACGTGGCGAAGAACGCGCGCGCGTCGTCGCAGTCCTGGGCGATGCCTGCGGTCAGGGCGGCCAGACTGTCGTATTTGAGCTCGTCGTGCAGTTTGTGCAAAAGTTCCACGCGGATGATTTTACCGTAGGCCCCTTCGCCACCCAGGGCGGCAGGCCAATCCAGGCAGTGCGTCTCCAGCAGCACGCGGCCGCCGTTGACGTCGTTGGGGTCCAGCGAGGGGCGGATGCCCAGGTTGGCCACGCCGCGCAGCGGCTGCGCATCCAGGCCATGCACCAGCACGGCAAAGATGCCGCTGGCGGCCGGTTTCCAGTGGTTGAAGCGCAGGTTCAGCGTGCGAAAGCCATCGCTGGCACCGGGCGCCGACTCGGCCAGTTGCCGCCCCAGCTTGCGGCCGTGCACCACGTGGCCGGAGATGGTGTAGGGGTGGCCCAGCATCTGCGCGGCGGCGGCCATGTCGCCGGCCGCCAGGGCGGCGCGCACCGTGGTGCTGGACACGCGTTCGCCATGCACCTCGTAGCTGTTCATGCGCGCCACGTCAAAGCCCTGCCGCTGCCCGGCCGCATCCAGCATGCCGTAGTCGCCGGCGCGCTGGGCGCCGAAGCGGAAGTCGTCGCCCACCAGGATGTACTGCGCCCCCAGGCCGTGCACCAGCACATCTTGGATGAAGGCCTCGGGCGACTGGCTGGCCAGGGCCGCGTTGAAGGGCAGCACGACCACCTGGTCGACGCCGCACAGCTTGAGTTGCGAGAGCTTGTCGCGCAGCGTGCCCACACGCGCCGGGGCCAGCTCGGGCTTCTTGAATTTCTCCGCGAAGAAGTCGCGCGGGTGAGGTTCGAACGTCAGCACGCAGGTGGGGATGCCGCGCTGCGCAGCCTCGGCCGACAGCAGGGCCAGCATGGCCTGGTGGCCGCGGTGCACACCGTCAAAATTGCCAATCGTGACGGCACATTCTGGCGCCAGTCCAGGGTGCTTGAATCCTCGGAAAATTTTCATCTGTCGCTTTGTTTTTTATAGCTGACACGGCCTGCAGCCCCGCGTGGTTGGTGGCTGTTTGTCACCGAAAGCAAGTATATTGCGCTTCAGAAGGACGGCGAAGTTGGCCCGACTGTGGGCGACGGCGGGCGTTCGCAGTGGTCTGCAAGGAGGCTGAACGTGAGAGTCTTGATGCTGTCCGCCCATGGCTTGCCACAGTCATGGCTCACGCTGGAAGAGGCGGTGCTGTACTACGCCGCCGACGATGTGCGCTGGACCCTGGGGCACCCGGTGGCGCTGTTCCGTGGCGGCCACAACGCCGTGACGGGCCTGCAGTCGGTGATCGAAGTGCACAGCATCATCGGCACCCGCGGGGTGCCGCGCATCAATCCGCACGCACTCACCCCGGGACTCACCAATACCAAGCTGTTCGCCCGCGACCGCAATGTCTGCGCCTACTGCGGCAAGCTGTACGACGCCGCGCACCTGACGCGCGAACACATCGTGCCGGTGTGCCAGCAGGGCCGGGACCACTGGATGAATCTGGTCACGGCGTGTAAATCCTGCAACCACCGCAAGGGCCCGCGCACGCCCGAGCAGGCGCGCATGCCGCTGCTGTATGCCCCCTACGTGCCCAGCATCTGGGAGGACTTCATCCTGCGCAACCGGCGCATCCTGGCCGACCAGATGGAATTCCTGCGCATGCACGTGCCCAAGTCCTCGCGGCTGGCGCAGGGCGATGACCATGTGTCCGAGTTTGAAAACTGCAGCCCAGCCTGAAAATCGGCCTTGGCTTATGGTGAAATCCAGGGTTTTCCCTGAATCTGGTTTGCCATGATCGTTCGCGAGCGCCCCACCGGGCTGTCCCTGTTCCTCACCTTGCGGGGGTCGGTGCTGCAGCGCATCCGCTGGAAACTGTGTCTGAACATCCTGCTGGCGGTGCTGGTCACCCTGGCGCATGGCTACCTGTTCGACATCAAGATCACGGTCACGCCCATCCCCTTCACCCTGATCGGCCTGCCGCTGGCCATCTTCCTGGGCTTTCGCAACAACACCGCCTACGACCGCTACTGGGAGGGCCGCAAGCTCTGGGGCGACCTGAACATCCGCGCCCGCACCCTGGCGCGCCAGTGCCTGAGCCTGATCGACAGCCCCCAGGTGCTGGAGCCGCGCAACCGCGACGGCGATGTGCGCGTGCGCATGGTGCACCGGGCGATTGCCCATGCCCACGCCCTGCGTGAGCAGCTGCGCGACCATGTGGACGACCGCTCGGTGGAGCGCTGGCTGACCGCGGCCGACTGGGAGAAGGTGCGTGGGCTGCCGCTGGCACACCGTGGCGATGCCATCGTCCAGGCCAATGCCCACGATCTGGCGCAGTGCATCCGTGCCGGGCAGATCGACCCCTGCATGGCCACCAAGCTGGACGAGACCCTGACCCAGATGACCTTCGCCGCCGCGTCGTGCGAGCGCCTGCGGCACACGCCCATGCCGTTTTCCTACTCCTTGCTGGTGCACCGCACGGCGCACCTGTACTGTTTCCTGCTGCCCTTTGGCCTGGTGGATGTGACAGGTTTCATGACGCCGTTTGTGGTCACCATCGTGGCCTACACCTTCTTCGGCCTGGACGCCCTGGGGGACGAGCTGGAAGAGCCCTTTGGTACCGACAACAACGACCTGCCGCTGGACGCCCTGTGCCGCGGGATGGAGATGAACCTGCTGCAGTTGCTGGGCGACACCGACATCCCAGCGCCCATCCTGCCGGTGGACTACCGGCTGACCTGAGTCAGCGCCGGCGCCACACGCCACACGCCCAGCCCACAAAAAAAGCCCCGCACTGCGGGGCTGTTTGATTCGGGGGTGCCGCGCACTCAGTGGTCGACCACACCGGCGGTGGCCTGCATGCGCGCCGCCACCTCGCCCAGGTGGTGCAGGCTGTCGCCGTAGGTCATCTCCAGCTGGGTCAGCTTCTTGAACTGGTGGCTGACGATGTACTCGTCGGTCACGCCGATGCCGCCGTGCAGCTGCACCGCCTGCTGGCCGACGCCGCGCATGGACTGGCCCAGCTGCACCCGGGCACGGGCGATGGCGCGGCGGCGCTGCTCGGCGGGCTGGTCCAGCTGAAGGCTGGCGTAGTAGCTCATGGAGCGGGCCAGCTCCAACTGCATCTTCATGTCGGCCAGGCGGTGGCGCAGCGCCTGGAAGCTGGCAATCGCCACGCCGAACTGCTTGCGCTGGTTCAGGTAGTCGGCGGTGATGGCCAGCACCTGGTCCATCACGCCCACGGCCTCGGCACAGACCGCGGCGCTGCCCGTGTCCACGGCCAGCTCCAGCGCGGCCAGGCCTTCGGTGGTGACCAGGGTGGCGGGGCTGCGCTCGGCCTCCAGCTCGGCGGCCCGGCTGCCGTCCTGGGTGAGGTAGCCCCGGGTGCGGGCACCGGGGGCCGCGCGCTCCAGCAGGAACAGGGCGATCTGGCCGTCCAGCACCGCAGGCACCAGGAAGGCGTCGGCCTGGTCGCCTGCGGGGACTATGCTTTTGTGAGCTGTCAGCGCATATCCATCGGGTGTTAGCGCCGCTTTGGATTCACATTTGTCCAGGTGGTAGCGGGCGCGGCGTTCCTGGTGGGCCAGGACCACCAGGGCTTCGCCCGCGGCCACGCGCGGCAGCCAGTCGGCCTGCACCGCAGCGGGGGCGTACTGGGCCAGGACCTTGGCGGTGATGAAGCTCTGGGCCAGGGGCTCCAGCACCATGCCGCGGCCCATTTCCTCCATCACCACCATGGCGTCCACGGCGCCCAGGCCCAGGCCACCGTGGGCCTCGGGCACGTTGAGTGCGGTCAGGCCCAGCTCGGCCAGGGCGTCCCAGGCCTCGCGGCGAAAGCCGCCGGCGGCCACGGCGGTGCGCCGGTGCTCGAAGGTGTAGGCCTTGTCCACCCAGCGGCGGGCGGCATCGCGCAGTTGCTGCTGGTCGTCAGAAAAATCGAAATCCATACCTGTCTCCTGTGGCTGGGCGGCGGGTTGGCGCCGCAGCGCCCAGCGAAGCTCAATCGAAAGCCCCCTGCCGAAGGGGGCGTGAAGCGGTGGCGCCGTGCGGCATCAGCCCAGCAAGGTCTGCGCGACGATGTTGCGCTGCACTTCGTTGGAGCCGCCGTAGATGGTGGTCTTGCGCATATTGAAATAGGTGCCGGCCAGGGGCGCGTTGCCCACGGTGCCGCCGGGGAAGTCGCCCTGCCAGCCGGCGTGCATGGCCTCTTCGATGAAGGGCAGGCTGTAGGGTCCGGCGGCCAGCATCATCAGCTCTGCGTAGCGCTGCTGGATTTCGCTGCCCTTGATCTTCAGCAGGCCCGCAATGTCCAGTGGGTTCTTGCCGCTCTTTTCGGCCGACAGCACGCGCAGCACCAGCATTTCCAGCGCCACGATGTCCACCTCCAGCAGGGCGATCTGGTCGCGAAAGCGGCTGTCCTCCCACACGCCTTCCTGCTTGGCGATGCGCTTGAGGCGCTCCAGCTCGCGCTTGGAGCGGTTCACGTCGGCGATGTTGGTGCGCTCGTGCGCCAGCAGGTGCTTGGCATAGGTCCAGCCCTTGTTCTCTTCGCCGATCAGCTGGTCGGCGGGCACCTTCACGTTGTCGAAGAAGACTTCGTTGACCTCGCACTCTCCGTCCAGCAGCTTGATCGGGCGCACGGTCACGCCGGGGCTCTTCATGTCGATCAGCAGGAAGCTGATGCCGGTCTGGGGCTTGCCCTCGTTGCTGGTGCGCACCAGGTTGAAGATCCAGTCGCCGTGCTGGCCCAGCGTGGTCCAGGTTTTCTGGCCGTTGACCAGGTAGTGGTCGCCGTGGCGCTCGGCGCGCGTCTTCAGGCTGGCCAGGTCGGAGCCGGAGCCTGGCTCGGAATAGCCCTGGCTCCACCAGACCTCGCCGCTGGCGATGCCGGGCAGAAAGCGCTTTTGCTGCTCGGGCGTGCCATAGGCCATGATCACGGGCGCCACCATCACCGGGCCGAAGGGCAGGATGGCCGGCGCGCCGGCGCGGGCCAGCTCCTCGGCGAACAGGTGCTTTTGCACCGCACCCCAGCCGGGGCCGCCAAATTCCTGGGGCCAGCCATAGGCCAGCCAGCCCTTCTTGCCCAGGATCTTGGCCCAGCCCTGGATGTCGTCACGCTCCAGGCGCAGGCCGTTGCGCACCTTGGCGGCCAGGGCGGGGTCGAGGTGCTGATTGATCCAGGCGCGGACTTCTTCGCGGAAGGCCTGTTCTTCGGGCGTGTATGCCAAATCCATGTGGCGGTCTCCTTGGTAAGCCAGGCGGGACCAGGGCCCGCCGTTCACCAAAGAGCTTGCCTGCGACCACCGGGCCCCGGCAACAGGGGGAACGCGCAAAGTTGTCGCGTCGGTGTCTGTGTTCCGCTAAACGGAATCGCCCAATGCCGCGCACAGGCGTTGCACCTGGGCTTCCAGGGCGGCGACGCGGGCTTCAAGCGCTTCCAGGCGCTGCGCCTCGGCGCCGGCAAGCGCTGTGGCGCTGCTGCCACTGCCACTGGCACTGGCGGAGGGCAGGGGTAGCACGGGTGCGCCGCACAGCAGGTGGGCCCAGCGCGCCTCGCGCGCGCCCGGGGCCTTGGGCAGCAGCTGTACCAGGGCACCGCCCTTGTCCGCGCTGCGGTCCTGCAGCTCTTCCAGGAAGGCCTCGACCGAGCCGGTGTCGGCAAAGCGGTGCCAGCGCTCGGCATTGGTGCGCAGCTCGGCCGCGGTCTGCGGGCCGCGCAGCATCAGCAGGCCCAGCAGGGCGCTGGCCTGGCTGGGCACACCCAGCACGCGCTCGAAGTTGTGCTCCCAGCGCATGGCGCGCTGGCCGCTGACCTCGATCACCAGGTGGCGGTCGCGCAGCGCGTCCAGCGTGGCCAGGATCTCGGCGTCGCTGAGCTGCATCACCGGCTCGCGGCTGGTTTTCTGGTTGCAGCCGCTGGCCAGGCTGTTGAGGGTCAGCGGATAGCTGTCCGGAACGGTGCGGGCCTTTTCCATCAAGGTGGCAAGCACACGCGCTTCAGTCGGGGACAGGGGCAGGTTCTGATGGTCGAAGGTCATGGCTGGGATAATTGCGGCGCAATGAAAAACATCGTGATTTTGATCTCGGGCGGCGGGTCCAATATGGCTGCCATTGTGAAGGCGGCCAAGCAGCAGGATTGGGAACGCCGTTATGGCGCCCGCGTGGCCGCCGTGGTCAGCAACAAGGCCGACGCGAAGGGCCTGGTCTTTGCCCGGGAACAGGGGATTGCCACCGAGGTGCTGGATCACCGGCAGTTTGCCAGCCGCGAGGACTTCGACACCGCGCTGGCGCAGCGCATCGACCCCTACCAACCCGCCGTGGTGGTGTTGGCCGGCTTCATGCGCATCCTGACGCCCGGCTTCGTGCAGCATTTCGCCGGCCGCATGGTCAACATCCATCCCTCGCTGCTGCCGGCCTTCACCGGCTTGCACACCCACCAGCGGGCCATCGATGCCGGCTGCAAGTTTGCGGGCTGCACCGTGCATGGCGTGACGGCCGAGCTGGACGTGGGCCCCATCCTGGACCAGGCCGTGGTGCCCGTGCTGCCCGACGACACGGCCGAGACCCTGGCCGCGCGCGTGCTCACGCAGGAGCACATCATCTACCCCCGCGCCGTGGCCGCCTTGCTGCAACAACGCTGATCAATCGCCCTGCATGGCCGCTCCCAGCGCGGGGTGGCCGGCGGCGGCGACCGATGTGGCTGCCGCATGCCGGTCTTCGGCACTGCGGTTCTGGCTGAGCTTGAACTTGGCTTGCACGCGTGTGATGGCGATTTCAATGCCGACGATGTGCGCGAGCTGCCTTTCCAGGTAGTCGGGCGGGGTATCCTTGATTTTCCAGGCGCCTGCCGCGTGGGGCACAACGCCTTGTGTGCGCGCCTCGTGCGTGCGGGTCAGCTTACCCACGGCGCCCAGCACCCATTTCCGGTCGTCGTGCAACTGCAGGCGGCCATGCACATGCACCACGCGGTAGTTCCAGGTGGGCACCTGCTGGTGCGTCGCGTGCTTGCTGGGATACCAGTTCGGCGAGATGTACGCCTGCTCCGCCTGAAAAATGACAAGCACGTCAACACCATCGTGCAGTTGCTCCAGCAGCGGGTTGGCGCGCGCCACATGGCCGATCAGGCGTGCAGGCGCAGCCTCCGGGGTTTCCAGTTCCCACGGCAGATGGTTGGCGTCCAGACCCCCGGCATGCTGGTGTACCAGCGCACCCAGGGGGTGTTGGCGAATCAGGTCGTAAGCATCGGCGGTGCTGGCCGCGAAATGGGCAGGCAGGTACATGGCAGGCGCGCAAGCAAAACGCCCATCATGCCGCCGGCATGGGGGTGGTGGGGCTGTGCGTCAGGTCCGTGTCAGTGCCAGGCCCGGCGGGCGGCAGCCGGGTGAAGCGCGGCTGGGCCACGCCGTCGATCACCACGGTCTCCTGGAACATGGCCGCCGGGCGCACCCACAGGCCGCGCTCGCCGTACAGGGCGCGGTACAGCGTCAGCGGCTCCAGCGTCTCGCTGTGGCGCACGGTGTCGATCACCTCGTACAGCATGCCCTTGTAGTGGCGGTACAGGCCGGGCGGGGTGGTGATCAGCGGGGGCAGGTGTTCGGAAGCCATGGAGCAATATCAAAAGTGGAGCTGTCAGCGCAGGTGGGTATTGGGCTGCAGGCCTAAAAAGCCTTGAATCCCTGGGCGCCCAGCCACGCCAGCCCGGATGGTGCCACGCCGCAGCAGCCAGCGCAGCACCGGGATTTGGTGGCAATGGGACAATACGGGCTATGCATCCCAAAGCCCTCCTCGACGCTTGCGCCGAACTGGTCAAGCTGACCCTCCAATTCCAACACCCCGCCGACGCCGTGGTGTCCCGCTATTTCCGCGACCACCGCAACCTGGGGCCGCGCGAGCGCGCCACCCTGGCCGAAACCGCGTACACCGTGCTGCGCAAGAAGACCTTGTTTGAATCGCTGGCCCGCTCGGGCAGCGGCCCCAAGGAGCGCCGCCTCGCCATCCTGGGCTTCCACGCCCCGCGCAATTTCCTCAAGGCCGCGCTGAGCGAGCAGGAAGCCAAGTGGCTGGACCAGTGCGATGCCGTCAAGCCTGAGGAGTTGTTGCCGCAACACCGCCACAACCTGCCCCAGTGGATGGCCGATGCCCTGCAGGCCCAGGTGGGCGAGCAGTTCGAGGCCCTGGCCGCCAGCATGCTGGAGCCCGCGCCGCTGGACCTGCGCGTCAACGCCCTGCATGCCAAGCGCGAAGCCGTGCAAAAGGAGCTGGCGGCCGCCGGCATCCAGGCCGTCGCCACGCCGTACTCGCCCTGGGGCCTGCGTGTCGAAGACAAGCCCGCGCTGACCAAGCTGGACGCCTTCAAGGAAGGCCGCCTGGAAGTGCAGGACGAAGGCTCGCAACTGCTGGCCCTGCTGCTGGACGCCAAGCGCGGCGAGATGGTGGTGGACTTCTGCGCCGGTGCCGGTGGCAAGACCCTGGCGATCGGCGCGCAGATGCGCAACACCGGGCGCCTGTACGCCTTCGACGTGTCCGCCCACCGCCTGGAGGCGCTCAAGCCCCGCCTGGCGCGCAGCGGCCTGTCCAACGTGCACCCCGCCGCCCTGGCGCACGAGCGCGACGAGCGCGTCAAACGCCTGGCCGGCAAGATCGACCGCGTGCTGGTGGATGCGCCCTGCTCGGGCCTGGGCACGCTACGCCGCAACCCCGATCTGAAGTGGCGCCAGGACGAGCAGGCCGTGCACGAGCTGACCGACAAGCAGCAGTCCATCCTGACCAGCGCCGCGCGCATGGTGAAGTCGGGCGGCCGTCTGGTCTACGCCACCTGCTCGGTGCTGCCCGAAGAGAACGAACGGATTGCCGAAGCCTTCCAGCAGGCGCACCCCGACTTCGTGCCGCTGGACGCGGGCCAGACCCTGGAGCAGCTGAAGGTGGAACACGCCGCCAGCCTGTGCGCCGGCGGCGAGAGCGGCGCCCGCTATGTGCGCCTGTGGCCGCACAGCCACCAGACCGACGGTTTCTTCGCCGCCGTCTGGGAACGCAAGTAAATCCAAATCTGCGCGCAGGGCCGGGCCCCGGCACGGTCCCGCAGGCGCTGGGCCCCATCGGCGTGCCCGCATCGGCCGCCTGGGCCTGGCGCGCCGGCGGCCTCAGTCCACGATGAACAGCTTGGCCCCGGTGGTGGTGGATGAGCGGTGCGGTTCCGCATGGTCGGCCACCTGGTAGCTGGTGCCGGGCGTCAGCGTGAAGCGGCGGCCGTCCTCCAGCTCGGTGTGCAGTTCGCCCTCCAGGCACAGCAGGATGTGGCCCTTGACGCACCAGTGGTCGGCCACATAGCCGGGCGTGTACTCGACCATGCGCACGCGCAGATCGCCAAACTGCTGGGTGCGCCAGTAGGCGCAGCCTTGTTCGCCTGGGTGCTCGGTCGGCGTGATGCGCGACCAGTCGGTCGTGCCAAAGGGGATGGCGCTGATGTGCATGCCAGAAACTCCGGAAGTTGCCGCGTGCGGCGACGGGGGTGGTCAGGCTGCCAGCTTATCGGCCTGGCACTGTCCTGGGCCTAGCCCTTGGGTATGCGGGCCATCGCCTGGGGGCGCATTCAGAGCGGGCGACCCAGGCGCTTTTCCACCTGCCGCTTTTCCCAGCCCACCCCCAGAAACGGCAACCAGCCAAAAATGGCAGCGGCATGCGCCAGGGTGCCGATGCCCCAGCCCAGGGCGGGCCAGTAGAACCACAGCCGGTGCGGCGTCGTCAGCAGGTTGATGGCGCACAGCGCCGCGATCACCACCACGTACTGCGCCAGATGGAGGTAGAAGCCCTTGAGCTTGCGCACCTCCAGCAGGGCCAGCTGTTCCTGCTGGCTGGCGCTGGGCGTGTGGATGGGGGAGGAGGTTGGGGTCGGGGTGTCGGGCATGGCGGGCTCACTGGACAGGGTGGAAAAGTCGATCTCGAAGACCGACGCCAGTGACTTCAAGGATTCCGTGCTGGCCGCGCTGCCGTTCTCGATGCGCTGGATGGTGCGCACGCTCAGGCCGCTGAGTTCGGCCAGCTGTTGTTGGGACCAGCCGCGTTGCAGCCTAAGTTTCTGTACCTGCATGGGGATTCCTTTTGATCACGTCCTGTGAGCATGCCGGCCCGCCAGGCACAGCGCCACGCCAGCAGGGCGACACGGGCACGACACCGGGGTGACAGCCGGGCTGTCGGGCCTGTCAGGTCGCGGGCGCTGCGGGCGCACAGTGCGATGGTCGGCCAGCCCAGGGCCTGCTGGCGCGGCGGGCGGCCGTCCAGGGTCCGTGCAAGGGGACTCGCCCGGCCGGGTCCGCGCGGCACGGGTGCAGCGTACGATAGCCGGCTATGACGACCCAATACGAAAACCTCGCCACGCTTGCGCTGTGGACCGACTTTTTCAAAGTTTCCCCCGCCGAATTGCCCGCCGAGCGCCAGATGCGCGCCCGGCGCATGTCCGGCTTCATCCGTGGCCAGCTGCTGCCCGCGGCAGACCCCGTGGAGCCGGCCGATCCCGCCGCCGCAGCCCCCGAGGGCACGGCCGTGGCGGAGCCGGCCAAAAAAGCCGCCCCCCAGGTCGCGCGCGAATGGGTGCCTGCCCAGTGGGGCCTGGTGCCCAGCTGGGTGAAGTCCGAGAAGGACGCCAAGCTGCGCGCGCCCAAGCTGCTGGTGGCGCTGAATGAAACCGTGAGCACCACCCAGGCCTTCCGCGATGCCTGGCTGGCTGGCCAGCGCTGCATCATCCCCATGCAGGCCTTCTATGTGGACGATGTGCGCACCGGCAAGGCCATTCCCACGCGCATCGCCCGCGTGGACGGCCAGCCCATGGGCGTGGCGGGCGTGTGGAGTCAATGGACCGACCCGGACACCGGGGCCGAGCTGCTGAGCTATGCCGTGCTGACCCTCAACGCCAACAGCCATGCGCTGATGCGCCGCTATGGCCCGCAGGGGGCGGAGCGCCGCATGCCGGCCATCCTGGGCGAGGGCAC
Organism: Comamonas aquatica; assembly: GCF_018064205.1. Taxonomy (NCBI): domain Bacteria; kingdom Pseudomonadati; phylum Pseudomonadota; class Betaproteobacteria; order Burkholderiales; family Comamonadaceae; genus Comamonas; species Comamonas aquatica. The sequence continues at coordinate 304,343 of NZ_CP072916.1, forward strand.
CTACGACGCCTGGCTGACGGCACGCCAGGACAAGGCGCGCGAGTTCATGCGGGCGTACCCGGCGAACTGGCTGCTGGCCAACCCGGTGGAGCACAAGAAAGACAAAAAGCCCAAGGGCCTGTTTGATTGATGGGGATAGCAGCTGGCGCAGGCTGGGCCTGCGTGAGTGCCTTATTTCTCTTGGATGTTCAAGCGGCTGCGGGGCACCGACGATTCCCGGCTTGCTCCTGCGGCGAGGGGGATGGCTGCCACCCACACCCATGCCGCGATGCCGCCATACCGTGAACCCCGGTGGATGCCATGCTCACTTCCTTCCAAGCCTGGGCGCATGCCCTGGCACCTGTGCACTCCGTCGCCTTTGACGCCCTGGCCTGGCTGTCTCTGGCTTGCTACCTGCTGTTTGCCGTGGTCGCACTGCACTACGCGCTCCGGCCGTGGGCCGAAAAGGCGATGCTCGCGGCCATCGGCGGCGGCACCGCCGCCTCGCTGGTGCTGCACCTGTCCCTGCGCAGCAGCCCTGACTATGTGGGCGAGGGGCCCCTCTGGAAGTTTGTCTCCGTGTCCCAGTACCTGCCCTGGGTGGTGGTCAGCGTGGGGGGGCTCTACGTGCTCTACCGCATCGGCCTTCAACTGCGAAAAATGTGCTGTGGCAGGCAGGACCGCTGAAGCTGCCTTGGGTGGGCGCGGTCCGTGGTGGTCTGCCGCCCACGCGCGGCAGACGCACAGAAAAGCCTGTTGCTGGCTGGCTGGCAACAGGCTTTGATTTTTCATAGCAGTCAACGCTGACTGGGCGTGCGTTGGCTGTCTTTTTGGCTGCAATTCCAGATCCGGTGCGAGGGCGGTGTGCGGAGCACATCTGCAAAACACTTTTCAGCGCGCCATGCGGTGCACAGCCGTTCCCCCGATTGCCTGCACGCGCCAGCGCTGTGCGCGCCGCGGGGCCAGCCTGCCACTTGCCGTTGCGGTGGGAACCTGGCGATGCTGCAGGGCCGCTGGTGGTGCCGGCCGCCTTGGGCCGATGCGCTGCGTGGGCCTGTGTTCACCCCACCAGGCACGGTGAACACCGCCCCACGCCAGCGTGCGGCGCACGGGCTTGCTCGCAGACCCACCCGTGCCCAGCCCGCCAGGGCGAGTTTCTGGCCCTTGCCCTGCACGGCACGCCGTGCCACGCAGGGCGGGTGCTATCCATAGTTTTGATAGCTGTCAGCGCAATCCCCATGCGCGCCAGAGCCAGAAAATGCTGAAAAGACTTTAAGCCGTGACCGCTTCGCCCAGCAGCGCATCCACGGCCGCGTGGGCGGCCAGGGTCTCGGCGCAGGCATTGGCCGCTTCCTCGCCCTTTTTCACAAAGTGCGCGTGGAAGAAGCCGTGCAGCTCGTCCGAGGGCTGGAAGTTGTGGGGCGTCAGCGCCACCGAGAACACGGGCACGCCCGTGTCCAGCTGCACGCGCATCAGCGCCTCGACCACGGCGGCAGAGACGAAGTCGTGGTGGTAGATGCCGCCGTTGACGATGATGGCACAGCCGATGACGGCGTCGAACTGGCCGGACTGGGCCAGCTTTTGCGCCATCAGCGGGATTTCGAACGCGCCCGGCACTTCCACCTGGTGGATGCGGGCGGGCGCGGCGCCCAGGGCCTGCAGCCGTGCGGCGGCTGCGTTATGGGCCTGGTGCACGATGTCGCTGTGCCAGTTGGCACTGACGATGGCGATGCGGGCCGTGGCCAAGGTGGCCTGGGTGGCGTGGGAGGATTGGGAAGGTGTCAAAGTCTGATTCATGTGTGTCTTTCAAGACGTGCAACAAATGAATCAGGGCGCGCGAAGGCAGACGCAGCCCAGGCAGGTGCTGGCGCGCGCAAGCACGCCCGCACCCAGCGGCAGGCTGGAGGACAGGTCTTCACGTTGCTCTTTCATCCGGACTGTGACCGTCGGCTCTGGCATCGCACCAGATCTGCTGACCTTGGCAAAGCAGGCTTTGCCAAGCGCTCGCGGGCTCACAGCACAGGGCTGCATACCGCCGGTGGGGAGTTTCACCCCGCCCTGAGAACGTATGTCGCCTGGTGGTTAGCCAGGCGACAAAGCCATTGTAGGCCGCCGGCATGGCACTGCTGGTCACCCAGGTAACTGGGCCTTGCGCTGGCGCAAGGGCCGTTGCCCCCACCAGCGTGCCACGGTGGCGCCCAGGTGCACCCAGACGGTGTCTGGCAGCGGCGCTGTGCCGGATGGCGCGGGGCCGACCGGGGCGGCGGGCAGGGTGGATTGCAGCCGGGCCGGGCCCTGCAGGGCCGTGGCCTGCAGCCACAGCGCGCACGGGGCCCGCCAGCTCTGGCCGGTGTGCAGGTGCAGCGACAGGCTGGGGCCGCCGTCCATCCCTCCCAGCGGGGCGGTCTGCAGCAGCAGCTGGCCGCTGGCGCAAAACACCTCGGCCCCGGCGGGCAGCGCCAGGCTGTGGGGGAGACCATCGGGGATGCGATACAGGGTGGTGCGGTCGGCCCTGGGGTTCTGGCCGGGGCATGGCGGGGGAGGCAACGAAGACATAAGGGCCTGCGCAAACGGTGTGAAACAAGGGCTCCAGCGTAGGTTACGGCGGGCCATCGCAACAGGCACAGCCGCGGGCCAGGCGCACCGCAGCAGTGCAGGTTAGGGGGCTGCTGTTCTGGTCGTTATGCGCTGTATCTGTATCTGTTGCGCAGCAGAGGCCTGGGGCATGATGGCGGCTCTGTTGTCTGTTGGAAATCCGGCCCATGACACTGGCTGCTGCTGCTTCACTGCCCCTGTACCGCCGCCTGGCGGGGGACTATGCCCAGGCCATGGGCCTGGGGACCCTGCAGGTGGGCGAGCGCATGCCCTCCGTGCGCGAGCTGATGCGCCGCCACCAGGTCAGCCTGTCCACCGCCCTGCAGATGCTGCGCCACCTGGAGGAGCAGGGGCGCCTGGAGGCGCGCCCGCGCGTGGGCTACTTTGTGCGCGATGCGCGGGCGCTGGATGGGGTGGCGCTGACCCGCGAGCCAGACCTGAGCCAGCCGGTGCAGCCCGGCGCCCAGGCCCACTTTGTGGGCATCAACGAACACATTTCCCTGTTGCTGGAGCGCGGGCGCCAGGCCCAGGTGCACCTGGATGTGGGCGGCTGCACGCCACCGCCGGAGCTGTTCGACCACCGCTTTCTGAACAAGACCGTGGCGCGTCTGCTGCGCGAACACCCGCAACTGCTGACGCAGGGCCGCTCGCTGCTGGCCAACCAGGGCAACCACCCGCTGTTCCAGCAGGCCATGGCCCGGCACGCGCTGGCGGCGGGCATCCGCGTGGCCCCCGGCGATGTGCTGGCGACCACCGGCAACTCGGAGGCCGTGAGCCTGGCGCTGGCGGCCGTGGCCGCGCCCGGGGACATGGTGGCGGTGGAGTCGCCCACCTATTACGGCCTGCTGCAGGTGGTGGAGTCGCTGCAGCTGCAGACGCTGGAGATTCCGTGCAGCCCGCGCACGGGGCTGTCGCTGGAGGCGCTGGAGCTGGCCTTCCAGACCCAGCCGCGCCTCAAGGCCGTGGTGGTGGTGCCTGAGTTGCAGATGCCGCTGGGCACGCGCATGCCGGATGCACACAAGGCCCGGCTGGTGGCGCTGTGCGCGCGCTATGGGGCGGCGCTGATCGAGGACGATTCGTATGGCCTGTTCGTCGAAGGCTCGCAGCCGGTGAAGCCCCTCAAGGCCTGGGACAGCGTGGCGGGCCAGGTGATCTATTGCCAGGCTTTCAACAAGAGCCTGGCGCCGGGCTTGCGCCAGGGCTGGATGAATGCCGGGCGCTGGCATGGCCGGGTGCAGATGCTCAAGTTCGCCCAGAGCCGCAACACCCAGACCCTGGGGCAGCTGGTGGTGGCCGAGGTGCTGGGTTCACCCACGCACCAGCGCAGCCTGGAGCGGCTGAAGGCGCAGCTCAAGCAGCAGCGCGAGGCCATGGCCCGGCTGGTGGCGCGCCACTTCCCTATCGGCACGCGCATGAGCCTGCCGGGCGGTGGCCTGTGCCTGTGGCTGGAGCTGCCCGAAGGCTTTTCCAGCGCCCGGCTGTTCGGCGATGCCCTGGACCAGGGGATACGGATTGCGCCGGGCAGCATGTTCTCCAACTCCGGGCGCTACGAACACTGCCTGCGGCTGGCCTGCACCCACCCGGTGGATGCCGCTGTGGAGCAGGCGCTGCAGTTGCTGGGGGCCATGGCCTGCCAGCAACTGGGACAGGCGCCGCGCGGCTGAGGGCCGGGGGACGGCCACCTGTTGGGGTGGGGTCGCCCGCGATGTGGGCGCGCACTTGCAAACCCGCTCACGGGTCGAAAGCGGGTGCCGCACGCCATCCACCCAGGGCGCGGGCAACAAAAAACCGCCTGCAGCTTGCGCTGTCGGCGGTTCTTGTCCGAAGAAACGGCTGAATTACTTCAGCTTGGTTTCCTTGTACTCGACGTGCTTGCGAGCCTTGGGGTCGAACTTCATGATCGACATCTTTTCAGGCATCGTCTTCTTGTTCTTGGTCGTGGTGTAGAAGTGACCGGTGCCAGCTGTGGAAGCCAGCTTGATCTTTTCGCGTCCGCCTTTAGCAGCCATTTTTATGCTCCTTGAGGAAATTAAGCCTGGCCACGGGCACGCATGTCTGCGAGCACGGAGTCGATGCCGTTCTTGTCGATCAGACGCAGGGCAGCGCTGGAAACACGCAGGCGCACCCAGCGGTTTTCGCTCTCAACCCAGAAACGACGGTACTGCAGGTTGGGCAGGAAACGACGCTTGGTCTTGTTGTTGGCGTGGGAAACGTTGTTGCCCACCATGGGCTTCTTGCCCGTAACTTCACATACGCGTGCCATTTGGACACTCCGATATTTGAAACGGCCGCGAGCACGGAGATTGCACGGTCAGTGCAATGTGCCAGCAGGCCTCACCTCGCCAGATAAAGGGTGGCGGTAGCCCGAATTTGTCGCACCCCACAACCTGTAAGAACAGGCGCTAAATGCAGCAAAGCCCGCGATTATACGGGCTTTCTGGAAAAAGGCGTGGGTCGACAGGGTTTTAGCCTGTCCCACGCCCGGGCATGCGCGGTTTACTGGTCCAGGAAGCGCTGGGCATCCAGCGCGGCCATGCAGCCGGTGCCGGCGCTGGTGATGGCCTGGCGGTACACGTCGTCCTGCACGTCGCCGGCGGCGAACACGCCAGGCACGCTGGTCTGCGTGGCATAGCCCTTGCGGCCCCCCTGGGTGACGATGTAGCCGTTTTCCAGCTCCAGCTGACCCTTGAAGATGTCGGTGTTGGGCGAGTGGCCGATGGCGATGAAGCAGCCTTGCAGGGCCACGTCCTCGGTGTGGCCATCCTGCGTGCTCTTGATGCGGATGCCGGTCACGCCGGACTGGTCACCCAGCACTTCATCCAGGGTGAAGTGGGTCTTGAGCTCGATCTTGCCTTCCTTGACCTTCTCCATCAGCTTGTCCACCAGGATGGGCTCGGCCGTGAACTTGTCACGGCGGTGCACCAGGGTGACCTTGCTGGCGATGTTGGACAGGTACAGGGCTTCTTCCACGGCGGTGTTGCCGCCACCGACCACGCACACTGGCTGTTCACGGTAGAAGAAACCGTCGCAGGTGGCGCAGCCGGACACACCGCGGCCCATGAAGACCTCTTCCGAAGGCAGGCCCAGGTACTTGGCCGAGGCGCCGGTGGCGATGATCAGGCTGTCGCAGGTGTAGGTGCCGCTGTCACCGGTCAGGGTGAAGGGGCGCTGGGACAGGTCCACGCTGTGGATGTGGTCGAAGACCATCTGGGCCTTGAAGCGCTCGGCGTGCTCCATGAAGCGCTGCATCAGTTCGGGGCCTTGCACGCCGTTGACGTCGGCGGGCCAGTTGTCCACTTCGGTGGTGGTCATCAACTGACCGCCCTGGGCCATGCCGGTCACCAGCATGGGGTTCAGATTGGCGCGGGCTGCGTAGATGGCCGCGGTGTAGCCGGCAGGGCCGGAACCCAGAATCAGGACTTTGGCGTGTTGGTTGGTGGACATCGTTGCTTTTCGAAGGGGGAGGTGTTGCGCGCATGCGCCACACCGGTTGAACAATCGCACGGCACCTGTCGGGCAGGTGTCACCGCTTGCACGGGGTAGCCATGCATTGTAGAAAGCTGGGGAAATTCTGGGGCAAGGTATCCCTAAACACGCGCATAGCCAGAAGCTAACGGCACCGGCCTGTGTGACGGCCATGGCCGGGCTGCGGGCGGTGCGCGCACGCCCGCGTGGTTGTTGCAAGTGCTTGCACAGGCGTTGCAACCATTTGTGTAGCGCCTCGCACGCCTAAGGTAAGCTCCCGACTGCGTATGACTTATTCCTCGAATGCACTGAATGCCAATCTGGCCAAGACCGCGCCCCGCCAGGGATTGGCGCGCTTTGGCCATGAAATCTGCCTGACCGCCGGTGCGCTGGGCCTGCTGTTCTGGCTGATGGCGATGGTCAGCTACTCGCCCCTCGACCCCGCGTGGTCCACATCGGGCAGCAGTGACGTGGTCATGGTGAACAATTGGATGGGCCGTTTGGGCGCCTTGCTCGCCGATGCCTGGTATTTCGGCTTTGGCCTGTCGGCCTGGTGGCTGCTGCTGATCGCCCTGTATGTGCTGTGCGCGTCCAGCCTGCGCTGGATGCGCGGCCACAGCATGCTGGATACGCCGGTCGGCGAGCGCCTGCAGTGGTGGGCTGGTGTGGCACTGCTGCTGGGCGTGAGCTGCGCGCTGGAGTGGTCGCGCCTGTACCGTTTCGAGAGCGTGCTGCCCGGCCATGCCGGTGGCGTGGTGGGTTACACCCTGGGCCTGATCGGCGTGCGCTGGCTGGGCTTCACCGGCTCGGGCCTGATCGGCATTGCGTTGCTGGTGGTGGCGCTATCGCTGGTGTTTCGCTTTTCCTGGGGCCGCGCTGCCGAGGGCCTGGGTCGCCGCATTGAGACCCTGGTGCGCCTGAACCAGCAGCAGCGGGAAAAGGTCAAGGACGAGGCCGAAGGCCGCAAGGCTGCCAAGGAGCGCGCCAAGGTGGTTGCCGAGGAGCGCAGCGAGATCGAGGAGCACCACCACGAGCCGGTGCTGATCGTGACGCCCACGGCCGCGCCGCCGCAGCCCAGCGAGCGTGTGCTCAAGGAGCGCCAGAAGCCGCTGTTCCAGGATTCGCAGATGCAAGAAGGCAGCCTGCCGCAGGTGGACCTGCTGGATGCCGCGCCGGCCAAGCAGGAAACCGTGTCGCCGGAGACGCTGGAGATGACCAGCCGCCTGATCGAGAAAAAGCTCAAGGATTTCGGCGTGGAGGTGCGTGTGGTGCAGGCCACGCCCGGTCCGGTGGTGACGCGCTACGAAATCGAGCCCGCCACGGGCGTCAAGGGCTCGCAGGTGGTGAATCTGGCCAAGGACCTGGCGCGGTCACTGTCGCTGGTGTCGATCCGTGTGATCGAGACGATTCCCGGTAAAAACTACATGGCGCTGGAGCTGCCCAACGCCAAGCGCCAGTCGATCCGCCTGTCGGAGGTGCTGGGCTCACAGGTCTACCACGAGGCCAAGAGCCTGCTGACCATGGGGCTGGGCAAGGACATCGAGGGCAAGCCCGTGGTGGCCGACCTGGCCAAGATGCCCCACGTGCTGGTGGCCGGTACCACCGGCTCGGGCAAGTCGGTGGGGATCAACGCCATGATCCTGTCGCTGCTGTACAAGGCCGAGGCCAAGGACGTGCGCCTGCTGATGATCGACCCCAAGATGCTGGAAATGTCGGTCTACGAAGGCATTCCGCACCTGCTGGCGCCCGTGGTGACCGACATGAAGCAGGCCGCCAACGGCCTGAACTGGTGCGTGGCCGAGATGGAGCGCCGCTACAAGCTGATGAGCAAGCTGGGCGTGCGCAATCTGGCCGGCTACAACACCAAGATCGGTGAAGCCACGGCAAAGGGTGAAATCATTGGTAACCCCTTCAGCCTGACGCCGGAGTCGCCCGAACCCCTGGACCGCCTGCCGCACATCGTCATCGTCATCGATGAGCTGGCCGACCTGATGATGGTGGTGGGCAAGAAGATCGAAGAGCTGATCGCCCGCCTGGCGCAGAAGGCGCGCGCGGCCGGCATCCACCTGATCCTGGCCACCCAGCGCCCCAGCGTGGACGTGATCACCGGCCTGATCAAGGCGAACATTCCGACACGCATTGCCTTCCAGGTCAGCAGCAAGATTGACAGCCGCACCGTGCTGGACCAGATGGGGGCCGAGTCCCTGCTGGGCATGGGCGACATGCTGTACATGGCCAGCGGCACGGGGCTGCCGATCCGCGTGCACGGCGCCTTTGTGTCGGACGATGAAGTACACCGCGTGGTGAGCTATCTGAAGGAACAAGGCGAGCCGGATTACATCGAAGGGGTGTTGGAGTCGACCTTGTCGGAAGACGGCGGCCCGGACGGTGACGGTGGTGGTGAAGGGGGCGAGAAGGACCCGATGTACGACCAGGCCGTGGAAATCGTCCTCAAGGACCGCAAGGCCAGCATCTCGTACGTGCAGCGCAAGCTGCGCATTGGTTACAACCGTTCGGCCAATCTGCTGGAGCAGATGGAGCAGGCAGGGCTGGTGAGTGCCCTCACCAGCAGCGGCCAGCGCGAAGTGCTGGTGCCTGCACGGCCGGAATAAGGCCTGACAGCCTTGGCTGCCGGGCGAAAGGACAGGATGGATATGACAAAGTCGTTGGGGGTGCTGGCCGCGAGTGTGCTGCTGCCGGCCGTGGTCTGGGCCGATGGCCTGCAGAGCCTGGAACACTTCATGCGCACGGCCAAAGCCGGGCAGGCGCAGTTCACGCAGACCGTGACCGCGCCGGCCAAGGAAGGGCAGGCGCCGCGCACCAAGACCAGCAGTGGCGACTTCACGTTCCAGCGGCCCGGTCAGTTCAAGTTCACCTACACCAAGCCGTTTGCCCAGACCATCGTTGCCGATGGCAAGACGGTGTGGCTCTACGATGTGGACCTGAACCAGGTCACGCAGCGCAAGCAGGCCGATGCCCTGGGCAGCACGCCGGCGGCGATTCTGGCGTCGGCCAGCGACCTGTCGGGCCTGCAAAAGGACTTCACGCTCAAGCCCGTGCCCGATGCCGACGGCCTGCAGTGGGTTGAAGCCGTGCCCAAGGCGTCGGACGGCCAGCTCAAGAGCGTGCGCGTGGGCTTCCAGGGCGAGACCCTGGCGGCCATGGACATCCTGGACGGCTTCGGTCAGCGCTCGGTGATCCGTTTCAGCCAGCTCAAGCTGCTGCCCGCGCTGCCGGCCGGGCACTTCAAGTTCGAAGTGCCCGCGGGCGCCGATGTCATGCAGCAGTGATGGCTGGCGTTAATGCGATAGCGCCTCGCGCGCATGGGTTCTGAGTTTCAGCATGTTTGTGGCTTGAAACGCAGGCGCAGTGCGCGCCAGCCGCTCTGTTTGTGTGAGCGCGCCATGCAAAAAGCCCCGCAGCTTGTGGCTGCGGGGCTTTTTTTGTGGCGTCAGCCGGATCAGGCGGTGGTGGCTGCGGGTGCGGGGCGCATGCGGTCCAGCACGGCGCTGAGGGCCAGGGTGGCCGCCACGGGCAGCAGCCAGCCCAGACCCAGTGCGCTGCCGGGCAGGCTGTCCAGCGCAGCGGGCACGATGCTGCCAAAGCCCATGGCCTTGAGGGCGTCCACGATGCCGAACAGCAAGGCCATGGTCATCACGGGGATGAACACACGCGCCTGGTGCTGGAACAGCTTGGACATCAGGCCCAGTGCGATCAGCGCCATGGCCACCGGGTAGATGGCGACCAGCACGGGAACGGCCACTGTGATCAGCTGCTCCAGCCCCTGGTTGGCCACGGCGGCGCTGAAGACCGACATGACGATCACCACGGTGCGGTATTTCATGCCCAGCAGTTCGCTGAAATAGGCCGAGCAGGAGCTGACCAGGCCCACTCCCGTGGTCAGGCAGGCCAGCAGGATCACGGCGGCCAGCAGGAAGCTGCCAGCAGTGCCGAAGGTGTTGTCCACGTAGGTGTTCAGGATCTTCACGCCGCTGGCGCCGGCTTCCACCACCGAGCCGCTCATGCCGCCCAGGTAGACCAGGGACACATAGACTAGGCCCAGGCCGGTGGCGGCGATCAGGCCCGCCAGGATGGTGTAGCGCGTGTGCAGCCGGGTGTCGGTCACGCCGGCGGCCTTGATGGCTGCCACGATGATGATGCCGAAGACCAGGGAGGCCAGCGCGTCCATGGTCTGGTAGCCCTGCAGGAAGCCCTGGGCCAGGGCCTGGCCGGCCGAGGCGTAGTCGGGCGCAGGCGTGGTCACGATGTCACCGGCCGGGGCCACGAAAGCGGCGATGCCCAGAATGGACAGCACCACGATCAGCGCCGGGGTGATGATCTTGCCGATGTTGTCCATCAGCTTGCCGGGGAACAGCGACAGCACCATCACCAGCGCGAAGTAGCCGATGGTGAACATCAGCAGCGCCTCGGGCGTATTGCCGGTGAACGGGGCCATGCCCACCTCGAACGACACGGTGGCCGTGCGCGGCGTGGCAAAGAAGGGGCCGATCGTCAGGTAGATGGACAGGCCCATCAGGGTGCCGGCCAGCTTGCCGATGGGGCTGGTCAGTGTGTCCAGCCCCCCGCCGACGCGCGCCAGCGCAACCACGCCCAGCAGGGGCAGGCCCACGCCGGTCAGCAAAAAGCCCAGGGCGGCGGACCATTGGAATTCACCCGCGGCCAGGCCCACGCTGGGCGGGAAAATGATGTTGCCTGCGCCCAGGAAGAGCGCAAAAGTCATGAAGCCGAGGGCAAGAATGTCCCGCGTCTTGAGTGTTGTCATGGGGAAAACCTAAAACCAGAGGGCCGCAGCACAGCCGTGCGTGCGAGCCGCGTTGCAGAGCGACGAATGCGGATTCCGTGCGCGTACGCTGTGGGCCGGATGTCGGCGCCGACAGGAGCAGGGTGCCTTGCCGGCCGAGGGTCGCAGGGGCAGCAAATGGCGAGGGGTTTCCGTGCCGATTAAGCTTGTGGCTTCGGTCCACGGGCTACAGCCATCATGGGTAACGCAGGTAAGCATCGCGCATGACGGGTAGTGATCCGCTGATTTACCTATTTTGCCGCATATAAAGTTCTGTTATATGGCGAATTCCAAAACAACCCTGAAAGGCGCAGCTGATTTGTCCAAGGTCACATCCGGCGCGGGGGATTCGGCCCTGCATGTCCCCCTGCCCGAGCGTTTGCGCCCCCGCAGCCTGGCGGAGGTCGTGGGCCAGCAGCAGGTGTTGGGCGCGGGTATGCCGCTGCGGCTGGCCTTCGAGTCGGGCCGCCCGCACAGCTGCATCCTGTGGGGCCCGCCCGGCGTGGGCAAGACCACCATCGCCCGCCTGATGGCCGATGCCTTCGATGCGCAGTTCATCGCCATCAGCGCCGTGCTGGGCGGGGTCAAGGACATCCGCGAAGCCGTGGAGCGGGCCGAGCTGGCGCGCAGCGGCCTGATGCCGCAGCGCACCATCGTGTTCGTGGACGAGGTGCACCGCTTCAACAAAAGCCAGCAGGACGCCTTCCTGCCGCACGTGGAAAGCGGCCTGTTCACCTTCATCGGGGCCACGACGGAAAACCCGTCCTTCGAGGTCAACTCGGCCCTGCTGTCGCGCGCGGCGGTCTATGTGCTGCAAAGCCTGACGGCCGACGACTTGAAGCAAATTGTGGCAAAAGCCCAGGCGCTGCAAGCGGTGCCAGCTATGGAAGATGAAGCGCTGGATCGGTTGATTGCCTATGCCGACGGCGATGCACGGCGCCTGCTGAACACGCTGGAGACCCTGGCCATCACGGCCGAGCAGGCCCAGGTGGGCAGCATCACCGACGCCTGGCTGCTGCAGGTGCTGGGCGAGCGCATGCGCCGCTACGACAAGGGCGGCGAGCAGTTCTACGACACCATCAGCGCGTTGCACAAATCGGTGCGCGGCTCGGACCCCGATGCCGCGCTGTACTGGCTGGTGCGCATGCTCGATGGCGGCGCCGATCCGCGCTACATGGCGCGGCGCCTGATCCGCATGGCCTGGGAGGACATCGGCCTGGCCGACCCGCGTGCCATGCAGATCACCAACGAGGCGGCGCAAACCTATGAACGCCTGGGCAGCCCCGAAGGCGAGCTGGCGCTGGCCCAGGCCGTGCTCTACCTGGCCGTGGCGCCCAAGAGCAATGCTGGCTACCAGGCCTACAACCAGATGAAGGCCCTGGTCAAAGCCGACAGCACGCGGCCCGTGCCCATGCACCTGCGCAATGCCCCGACCAAGATGATGAAGGACATGGATTGGGGCAAGGGCTACCGCTACGCCCACGACGAGGAAGGTGGTTTTGCGGCCGGGGAGGATTACTTTCCCGAGGGGCTGGACAATCCCCACTTCTACCAACCCGTGCCGCGCGGCCTGGAGATCAAGATCGGTGAAAAATTGGCGCAACTGCGCCAGCTCAACGAGGCCGCAGAGCAGCAGCGCAAGCCGTGAGGGTCCGCCTGCATCGCGCCACCGCGGTGCGGCAGACATGCCCTCGCTGCGGCGGCAAAATGTTCAATTTTTTTCGAATTTGATCAATGAGTGTGCGCTTGCGTTCTTTTTTGTTGTTTCATGCTTCGTCACACATTTGTCATAAAAATTTAATTAAATATTCACTGTTTTGTCATGGACAATGCGCGGCAACCAGCCGCCTTGGCCGGTGCCACAACCCGGAACGGCGACATCTGCGTCGCCCCGCCGGAACGACAGGAATGGCGCGCTGCGCGCATTTCCACAGATCCAGCAGCCTACGTGTTTGCCACGCGTAGGCTTTCTAGTTTCCAACGCTATACATAACTCTTGAAGGAGCGTTCATGCTGTTTGGCAAGCTCTTGCCCCGCGAAGGCAATTTTTTCGAAATGTTCAACCAACATGCCGAGCGCATCGTGGAAGCCGCACGTGCGTTCTCGCAGATGGTGGCCAACTACAACGATACGCACCTGCGTGAGAAGTACAACAGCGATGTCGACAACGCCGAGCGTGCCGCCGACCGTGTGACCCACGAAGTCACCAAGACCCTGCACCAGACCTTCATCACCCCCCTGGACCGTGAGCACATCCACGGCCTGATCAACACCATGGACGACGTGGTGGACCTGATCCAGGACTCGGCCGAAGCCATGGCGCTGTACGACATCCGCCAGATGACCGAAGAGATGACGCGCCTGGCCGACCTGAGCCTCAAGTGCTGCGAGCGCGTGCGCGATGCCGTCAAGCTGCTCAACCAGATCGCCGACCAGTCGGTGGCCGAGGCTGCCCTGAAGACCTGCCAGGAAATCGACCGCCTGGAATCCGATGCCGACCGCGTGCTGCGCGCCGCGATGAGCAAGCTGTTCCGCGAAGAGCAGGACGTGCGCGAACTGATCAAGCTCAAGGGTGTGTACGAGCTGATGGAAACCATCACCGACAAGTGCGAGGACGTCGCCAACACCATCGAGGGCATCGTCCTCGAAAACTCCTGATCGACCAGCACGGGGAATCCTGACCATGGAAACCGTACAAGCCGCCCTGTGGGTGGTCATCCTGCTGGTGGCGATGGCGCTGATCTTCGACTTCATGAATGGCTTTCATGATGCGGCGAATTCGATCGCAACCGTCGTCTCCACCGGCGTGCTCAAACCCACGCAGGCCGTGGTGTTTGCCGCCTTCTTCAACTTTGTGGCGATCTTCGTGTTCCACCTCAGCGTGGCCGCCACGGTGGGCAAGGGCATCGTGAATCCGGAGATCGTGGACACCCACGTGGTCTTCGGCGCCCTGGCCGGCGCCATCGTCTGGAACCTGATCACCTGGTACTACGGCATCCCCTCCAGCTCCTCGCACGCGCTGATCGGCGGCATCGTCGGCGCTGTGGTGGCCAAGGCCGGCACCGGTCCGCTGATTGCCAGCGGCATCCTCAAGACCCTGGCCTTCATCTTCATATCGCCGCTGTTGGGCTTCCTGTTCGGCTCGCTGATGATGGTGATCGTCGCCTGGATCTGCCGCCGCACGCGCCCCAGCAAGGTGGACAAGTGGTTCCGCCGCCTGCAGCTGGTGTCGGCCGGCGCCTATTCGCTGGGCCACGGTGGCAACGATGCGCAAAAGACCATCGGCATCATCTGGCTGCTGCTGCTGGGCACGGGCTATATGTCGAGCACCGAATCCAGCCCGCCCATCTGGGTGATCGTCAGCTGCTATGCGGCGATCGGCCTGGGCACCATGTTCGGTGGCTGGCGCATCGTGAAGACCATGGGCCAGAAGATCACCAAGCTCAAGCCCGTGGGCGGCTTCTGTGCCGAATCCGGGGGCGCGATGACGCTGTTCTTCGCCACCTTCCTGGGCGTGCCTGTCTCCACCACCCACACCATCACCGGCGCCATCGTCGGCGTGGGCTCCACCCAGCGCATGAGCGCGGTGCGTTGGGGCGTGGCCGGCAACATCGTCTGGGCCTGGATTCTGACCATCCCCGCCAGCGCCTTCGTGGCGGCCGTGGCCTACTGGGTCAGCCTGCAGCTCTATTAAAAAGAGCGCCTGGCGCTGATGCAAAAAGGACTTCAGAGTGGAATGACTCTGAAGTCCTTTTTCTTTCTGCGCAAGCTGCTACGTTGTTGGAAGCAGCCAAGTCCTCATTGGGAAATCTTGCGCGCTTCCTCGATCTGGTATTCGAAGTAGTGTTGGAAGCTGTAGGCCAGGGTGGCCATCAGCACCGCCGCCCCCACCATCAGGGCGGCCGCGATGGCGGCAATCGTGAACCAGTTGGTCAGGCCGGCCGGCGCATCGGCGCTGGCCTGCGGGTTGAAGCGTGCGTTCCATTGCTGCGGGTGGCGCAGACCGTAGAGGATGGCCACCAGGGCGCAGGCGGCGATGGTGAAGCCCAGCAGCGGAATCAGCGCCCAGCTGAGCTGGTCATCCTGGCCGAACTGCTGCACGCGCTGGATGCCATACAGCCCCAGCGCCGTGGGAATGGGCAGGGCCCAGCCCAGGGTGTCGCCCATCCCATGCAGATAAAACCGGTGCAGCCCCAGGGGGCCTCCGACGAATGCCAACCACGCTGCAACGGTCTTGTTCTTCATGCCCCCATTATTCGGGTGAGGTGCTGGCGCCGGCACCTAGGGACTTCTCCATCATCACCACATCCAGCCAGCGGTCGAACTTCCAGCCCACGGCGCTGAGCGTGCCCACATGCGCAAAGCCTGCGGCGCGGTGCACCCCCACCGAGCCGGCATTCGTGCTGTCTCCGATCACGGCGATCAGCTTGCGCACGCCGACGGCTTCGCACTCCCGGCACAGCGCATCCAGCAGCAAGCGGCCAATGCCCTGGCCGCGGGCCTGATCCGACACGTAGATGGAATCCTCGGCCGAGAACCGGTAGGCCGGGCGCGGCTTGAACCAGTTGGCATAGGCATAGCCCAGGATGCTGCCGTCCTCACCTTCGGCCACCAGCCAGGGCAGCTGCTTGTTCAGCACGTCCTGGCGGCGGGTCGTCATGTCGGCCAAAGTGGGCGGCTCGATCTCGAAGGTGCCAGTGCCGTGCAGCACGTGGTGGCGGTAAATCGCCGTGATGGCGGGCACATCCAGGGGTTGGCTGGAGCGGACGTTAGGCATAAAAATCAGAACCCTATATAATCTTGCGTTTTCGGCGTGTCGCTGGCCGGGTGGCCATGTCGCGTGTCTCAAACGCCGTGAAAAACTCTTGCAGCAAATTTGCTGCGACCACCCGAAGGATAAATCATGGTCGTTATTCGACTCTCCCGCGGCGGCTCCAAGGCACGTCCTTTCTTCAACATCGTCGTGACCGACAAGCGCGTTCGTCGCGATGGCGCTTTCATCGAGCGCGTGGGTTTCTACAACCCCACCGCCCGTGGCGCTGAAGAAGGTCTGCGCATTGCGCTGGACCGCGTGACCTACTGGAAGGGCGTTGGCGCCCAGGCTTCCGACACCGTCGAACGCCTGCTCAAGCAAGCTGCCGCCAAGGCTGCTGCCTAATCAGCACCCCCATTGAAAACGGGTTCCGTTGGCTAGTCTGACGGAACCCGTTTTTTCTTTTTTCGTCTTTTGAAGATTGTCATGAGCCACATGCCTGAACTGGAACCCACCGCACTGCCGGACGATGCGGTGGAAATTGGCCGCATTGCCGATGCGTGGGGTGTGAAGGGTTGGTTCAAGGTCATTGCCTACAGTGCGGATCCTGAAGCCCTGTTCGCCGCCAAGCAGTGGTTCTTGCTGCCGGCCGAAAAAGGCGCCAAGCATTTCACGGGCACGGTGCTGCTGCCGGTCAAGCAGGTGCGCCCGCACTCGGACACCATCGTGGCCACCTCGCCCGCCGTGCTGGACCGCAATGCGGCCGAGGCCTTGCGCGGTGCCCGCATCTTCGTGGCGCGCGAGCATTTCCCCCAGGCCGAGGACGGCGAGTACTACTGGGTCGATCTGATGGGCCTGCAAGTCAGCAACCGTGAAGGCGTGGCGCTGGGCGTGGTCAAGGATTTGCTGGCCACCGGGCCCCAGACCACGCTGGTGCTGGCCTACGAAGAAGGTGGCAAGGAGCGCGAGCGCATGATTCCTTTTGTCGATGCCTACATCGACAAGGTGGATGTGGCCGCCAAAACCATCATCGCGGACTGGCAGCCCGACTACTGAGCCCTTGGCACGCATGCGTTTCGACATCATCACCCTGTTCCCCGAGCTGTTCGCCCCTTTCCTGGAAAGCGGAGTAACGCGCCGTGCCTATGCCTCCGGGCAGGTGGCGGTGCATCTGTGGAACCCGCGCGACTATGCCCAGGGCAACTACCGCCGCGTGGACGATCGCCCGTTCGGCGGGGGGCCCGGCATGGTGATGATGGCCGAGCCGCTGCAGCTGTGCCTGGAGGCCATCCGCGCGGCGCGCACCGAGGGCGGAGCGCCGGCGCCGGTGGTGCTGTTCTCGCCGATCGGTCAGACCCTCAAGCACGAGGTGGTGGCCGACTGGGCCGAGAGCCAGGGCGCCATCTTGCTGTGTGGCCGCTACGAGGGCATCGACCAGCGCTTCATCGACCAGCATGTGACCCACCAGCTGAGCCTGGGGGATTTTGTGCTCTCCGGCGGCGAGCTGGCGGCCCTGGTACTGCTGGATGCGGTCACGCGGCTGCAGCCCGGGGTGCTCAACGATGCAGGTAGCTTCCAGCAGGACAGCTTCAACCCCGCGCTGGACGGGCTGCTGGACTGCCCGCATTACACCCGCCCCGAAGTCTGGCAAGGCCAGTCGGTGCCACCCGAGCTGCTGTCGGGCCACCACGGCAACATCGAGCGCTGGCGCCGTGACCAGCGCCTGCGCATCACGGCGCAGTACCGTCCGGAGCTGATCGCACAGGCCCGCGCCCAGGGCTTGTTGAATGCCAAGGACGAAGGGTTTTTGGCAAAAAACGCGTCCCAGCTATAATCCTTGGTTCTTTGATCCTCTATCCGGCCGCTGCATCGGTTTGAATGCAGCCATAGCACCAATCCCGGCGCTTGCCAATTCTGGCGCGGACAAGATCAAGATGGATGAATCATGAATCTGATCCAAACTCTGGAGCAAGAAGAAATTGCTCGCCTGAACAAGACCATCCCTGCTTTCGCGCCTGGTGATACCGTCATCGTGTCCGTGAACGTGGTGGAAGGTAACCGCAAGCGCGTGCAGGCTTACGAAGGCGTGGTGATCGCCAAGCGTAACCGTGGCCTGAATAGCGCGTTCATCGTGCGCAAGATTTCCAGCGGCGAAGGTGTGGAGCGTACGTTCCAGACTTACTCTCCCCTGATCGCTGGCATCGAAGTCAAGCGCCGCGGTGATGTGCGTCGTGCCAAGCTGTACTACCTGCGTCAGCGCAGCGGCAAGTCGGCACGTATCAAGGAAAAGCTGCCACAACGCGTCAACAAGACTGCTGTTGCAGCTGCCGAGTAATCGCGCAGCCTTGTCAGGTAAAAGCCGCTACAGTTCGCTGTGGCGGCTTTTTTTATGCCCGTGGAGAAGCTTTGTTGACCCCCTCGCCCGCGTCCCGGCAGCCAGCGTCGCTGACCGCCAGCATCCCCAACTTCGATCCGCGCCAGGTGCCGGTCATCGGCACCGACAGCCATTTGCCGGCCGTGCCCGCCGCCGGTCAAACCCCCCAGGCCTTGCGTGCGCGCTTTGCCCACCCGCCGCGGTGGCAGCCCGAAGTCCGCAAGGAGGCTCGCTTTGCCCCGCGCACGCCGGCGCATGCGGCGGTGCTGGTGCCCCTGGTGCTGCGCGAGGAGCTGACGGTGCTGCTGACCCAGCGCACGGAGCAGCTGTCCACGCATTCCGGGCAGGTGGCCTTTCCCGGCGGGCGCCAGGACCCGGAGGATGCCGATGCCACGGCCACGGCCCTGCGGGAGGCCCAGGAGGAAGTCGGTCTGGACCCCGGGCAGGTCGAGGTGCTGGGCAGCCTGCCGGTCTATGAGACCGGCACGGCCTTCATGGTCACCCCGGTCGTGGCCCTGGTGCAGCCCGATGCACCGCTGCATCCCAACCCCTACGAAGTGGCGGATGTGTTCGAGGTGCCGCTGCGCTTCTTGCTCGATCCGGCCCACCACCAGCGCCACCGGCTGCACTGGCAGGGCCTGGAGCGCGAATGGTTTTCCATGCCGTACCTGGATGCCGGGCGCGAGCGCTACATCTGGGGCGCCACGGCGGGCATGCTGCGCAACTTCTACCGTTTCATGGTGGCTTGAGGCAGCCCGTGCTGGCGTGGGGGTGGCAAGGCGAAGGCTTGCCGCTATCATCGTCCCATGAGTTTCTTTGCCATCTTGCTTGCTCTCTTGCTGGAGCAGGCCCGTCCGCTGTCACGGGGCAACCCGGTGCACGCTGGCGTTCGGGCCTGGTCGGTGTCGGTGCGTCGTAACTTCGATGCGGGTCGTGAACACCATGGCTGGGTGGCCTGGGGGCTGGCCATGGTGCCGCCTGTGCTGCTGGTCGTCGGGGTGTACTGGCTGCTGATGCGCTGGGTCGGCTGGCCGGCGGCCATGCTGTGGAATGTGGCCGTGCTGTACGTCACCCTGGGCTTTCGCCAGTTCAGCCACCATTTCACCCGCATCCGCGACGCGCTGGAAAGCGGCGACGAGCAGGCGGCGCGCGAAGGTCTGGCGGACTGGCGCCAGGTGGATGCGGCCGAGGTCCCGCGCAGCGAAGTGGTGCGCCATGTGATCGAATACTCGGTCATCTGCGCCCACCGCCACGTGTTCGGCGTGCTGTTCTGGTTTGCGCTGCTGGCGGCCCTGGGGCTGGGGCCGGCGGGCGCCGTGCTCTACCGCATGGCGGAATACCTGTCGCGCTACTGGTCGCGCAAGTCAATCGGTGGTGCCGCCCCGGTGAGCGAGCGGCTGCAGCAATCGGCCAAGCAGGCATGGACGGTGATCGACTGGCTGCCCGCGCGCATGACGGCGCTGGGGTTTGCCGTGGTGGGCAGCTTTGAGGAAGCGATCGATGGCTGGCGCTTTCACACCAAGCACTTTCCCAACGACAACGATGGCGTGATTCTGGCGGCCACCGCCGGGGCCATCAACGTGCGCCTGGGTGGCAACGCGCTGAAGATGCGCGAGGAACTGCAGACCGCGCCCGTGTACGACGACGAGGACGGCTGGCAGGACCCGGGTGTGACCCCGGGGCGCGAGGCCGATGTGGGCCACCTGCGCGCCGTGGTGGGCCTGGTCTGGCGCAGCGTGGTGGTGTGGATGCTGCTGCTGGCGTTGCTCAGTCTGGCGCGCCTCATCGGCTGATTGGATAGCACTCTGCGCAGGCTGCATCTGGGCTAGAGGCCAATTTTCCACAAAAAACCGCCAGGGATTGCCTGGCGGTTTTTTGTGGGGCGTGTGCTGTCGCTTCAGTAGCGCATCTGGCTCAGCTCGTCGAACAGCTCGGCGTAGATGCGGTAGCGGTTGGGGTGGATGCAGTGCGGGCTGCCTTCCTTGGCGACCTCGGCCATCACGGCGCAGCCCGGCTCGTGCAGGTGGGTGCAGTTGTAGAACTTGCACTGGTCGGCCAGGGCGCCGATGTCCGGCATGCAGCGCGGCAGGTCGGTGGGGGCGATGTGGTACAGGCCAAATTCCTGGAAACCGGGGGAGTCGATCAGGGCCGTGGTGCGCGCGGCGTCCATCCAGTACCAGGTGGTGGTGGTGGTGGTGTGCTTGCCGGTGTTGAGCACGCGCGAGATTTCGTTGGTGGCGGCCTGCGCGCCGGGCACCAGCAGGTTGATCAGCGTGCTCTTGCCCACGCCTGAAGGACCGAGCACGAAGGTGCGCTTGCCGGCCAGCAGGTCCATCAAGGCCTCTTTCTGCTCGGGGTCGTCGCTGGTCAGGTTCAGCGGGATGACGGGGTAGTGCGGGCTGCCGTCGGGGCGCTGCAGGGCGCGGTAGGCCTCCAGGCGCTGCCAGGCCAGGGCAAAGGCTTCGGGCAGGTCGAACTTGTTCAGCGCAATGATGGGCTGGATGCCGGCATCCTCGGCCGCGATCAGGGCGCGCGCCAGCTGGCTTTCGGAGAACACCGGCTCGGCCGCGATCAGGATCAGCACCTGGTCCAGGTTGGCGGCAAACATCTTGGTGCGGATCTCGTCTTGGCGGTACAGCAGGTTGCTGCGTTCCTGCACTTTCTCGATCGTGCCTTCTTCGCCCTGGCCGGGGGGCGGGGCCTGCCACAGCACGCGGTCGCCGACGACGGCCTGGCTTTTCTTGCCGCGCGGGTGGCAGATGCGGCGGCTGCCGTCCTCGGTTTCCACGATGCAGTGGCGGCCATGGCTGCCGACAACCAGGCCTTCGGTGGAGGCGGCCGCCGAGGCGACGGCGGCTTTGCTGTGCTTGCGGCTCATGCGGCGCTCACGGGGTGGGGGGTGGCAGGTGCCGGCATGCGTGCCAGGCGCTCCACCGCCGGTGGGTGGGAGTAGTAATAGCGCGCATACACCGGGTCGGGCGTCAGGGTCGAGGCGTTGTCCTGGTACAGCTTGAGCAGGGCGCTGGCCAGTGCACCGCCGTCGGCCTGGGCCATGGCGTAGGCATCGGCCTCGAATTCGTCGCGGCGCGAAAAATGGGCCACCAGGGGCGACAGCCAGAAGGTGAACACCGGCAGGGCCAGCACGAACAGCAGCAGGGCCAGGCCCGGCTGGTCGGTGGGCTGGCCGAAGGCCAGGGTCACGCTGGGCGTCACACCCAGACCGGCGTAGAACCAGGCCTGCTGCGACACCCAGCCCAGCAGGGCAAAGCCGAGCAGGCTGACGGCGAACATGCCCAGCATGCGTTTGGTGATGTGCTGGTGCTTGAAATGGCCCAGCTCGTGCGCCAGCACGGCTTCGACCTCGTCGGCATTCAACTGCTGGAGCAGGGTGTCGTAGAACACCACGCGCTTGGACGTGCCAAAACCGGTGAAGTAGGCGTTGGCATGGGCCGAGCGGCGGCTGCCGTCCATCACGAACAGGCCCTTGGCGGCAAAGCCGCAACGCTGCATCAGCTGGGTGACGCGAGCCTGCAGGGTGGCGTCGGTCAAGGGCTCAAACTTGTTGAACAGCGGGGCGATGAAACTGGGGAAGACCCACATCAGCAGCAACTGGAAGGCGGTCCAGAAGCCCCAGGCCCACAGCCACCACAGGCTGCCCGTGGCCTGCATGCACCACAGGATGGCCCAGGCGATCGGCAGGCCGATGGCGGCGGCCAGCAGGGTGGACTTGCACAGGTCGGTCAGCCACAGCGCCGGCGTGCTTTTGTTGAAGCCGAAGCGCGCTTCCAGCACAAAGGTCTGGTACAGCGCGAATGGCAGGTCGAGGGCCCCGGAGATCAGGGCGAAGGCTGCCAGCAGCGCCAGTTGCTGGCCCAGGCCGGGTGCCATGAACTGCAGCAGGCCGGCGTGCAGCGCGTCCAGGCCGCCCAGCAGGGTCCAGCCCAGCAGGACCACGGCCCCCCAGGCCATGTGCACCAGGCCGAAACGGGCCTTGGCCAGGGTGTAGTCGGCGGCCTTCTGGTGTGCTGCCAGGGCGATCCGGTGCGCGAATGCCGCCGGCACCTGGTTGCGGTGCTGGGCCACATGGCGCACCTGGCGCGTGTTGAGCCACATCTGCACCAGCAGGTGCAGGGCCAGCATCAGCGCGAAGGCCAGCGTCAGCAGCAGCGAAGGGGAAAGGGCGTTGTGTGTCGGCATTGGCGGCGAGTGTAGGCGACAATTTGCGGATGTCTCTTGCCGCCTCCCCCGAAACCCCTGTGCTGCCCAAGTCCGACCTCAACCTGGTGTGGCTGGACTGCGAAATGACGGGGCTGAACCCCGAGCACGACCGCATCATCGAAATCGCGGTGGTGATCACCAATGCCAACCTCGATGTGCGGGTGGAAGGTCCGGTGTTCGCCATCCACCAGAGCGATGCCCTGCTGGACGGCATGGACGCCTGGAACAAGGGCACGCACGGGCGCAGCGGCCTGATTGAGCGCGTCAAGGCCTCGGAGGTGACGGAAGAGCAGGCACAGGCGCAGCTGATTGCCTTTCTGAGCAAGTACGTGCCCAAGGGCAAGGTGCCGTTGTGCGGCAACAGCATCGGCCAGGACCGGCGCTTCCTGGCGCGCTACATGCCCAAGCTGGAGGCATATGTGCATTACCGCAACGTCGATGTCAGCACGCTCAAGGAGCTGGCACGGCGCTGGAAGCCCGAGGTGGTCAGCAGCTTCAAGAAAGCCCAGCGCCACACCGCCCTGGCCGACGTGCTGGAGTCCATCGACGAGCTGCAGCACTACCGTGCGCACTTCCTCAGCCCGGTGCCGGCCGAGGAAGCGGTGGCCGATCCCGCGCCATAAGGCATGCGATCCCAGGGGATAAGCCCCTGGGGTTTGAAGAGAAAAGCCAGGCGTGCAATAATTGCAGTCTTGTCTGAACGCAACCTTGGAACAAGGTCCGCGCTTTTTTCAGCCATTTGCGCATCTCCCATCACTCACCGGGCTCACCGACACCCGCTCGCCATGGCCGCCCCACACGGGCCGCCAGCGATGCCGATACGACGGCCCACCACATCCACCAGCGTGGAAGTGCTTTGTTTGACGGTTGATGTTTCCCTAACCGTCAAGAAAGCAGCACTGCCGCTGGGCATTGGTGTTTGCTTTCCGCGTGAGAACACATGAACGACATCCTCAATGAGCAGGGCCTGGTGGCCGCTGCAGATACCTCTTTGGACGCTACCCTGGACCAGATGCTGGCCGACGTGGACACGGTGGAGGCCGCGGAGCCCGCAGGTCCCAATCCTTTTGAAGAACTGGGCCTGGCGCCCGAGCTGGTGCGTGCCGTGGGCGATCTGGGTTACACCCAGCCCACGCCCGTGCAGGCGCAGGCCATTCCCCTTGCCATGGGCGCTGGCGAAGAAACCGGTGGTTTCATCGACCTGATGGTCTCCAGCCAGACCGGCTCCGGCAAGACGGCCGCCTTCCTGCTGCCCGTGCTGAACACCCTGATTCAGCAGAAGAACGAAGAAGAAGCCGAAGCCAAGACGGAATACGACCGTCTGGTGGCCGAAGCGGCCGCCCGTGGCGAACCCGCTCCCAAGCGCAACAAGCGCAAGGACCCCACCAACCCCCGCAACTTCAAGGCCGCCGTGCCCGGCGCCCTGATCCTGTGCCCCACGCGCGAGCTGGCACAGCAGGTGGCGCACGACGCCATCGAGCTGGTCAAGCACTGCCGCGGCATGCGCATTGCCAACGTGGTGGGCGGCATGCCCTACCAAGTGCAGATCGCCAAGCTGCAGAACGCCAACCTGGTGGTGGCCACGCCCGGCCGCCTTCTGGACCTGCAGCGTTCGCTGCAGATCAAGCTGGACAAGGTGCAGTTCCTGGTGGTGGACGAAGCCGACCGCATGCTGGACCTGGGCTTTGCCGACGACCTGGCCGAAGTCAACCAGCTGACCGAGCAGCGCAAGCAGACCATGATGTTCAGCGCGACCTTCGCGCCCCGCATCCAGCAGCTGGCCATGCGCGTGATGCACGACGGCGGCGCCAACGTGAAGAAGGTGACCATCTCCACGGCGCAGGAAAAGCACACCAATATCAAGCAGGTGCTGTTCTGGGCCGACAACGCCCAGCACAAGCGCAAGCTGCTGGACCACTGGCTGCGTGACACCTCGATCAACCAGGCCATCGTGTTTGCCTCCACCCAGGTGGAGTGTGACGGTCTGGCGACCGATCTGCAGGAAGCCGGCTTCTCCGCCGCCGCCCTGCACGGCGCGCTGAGCCAGGGTCTGCGCAACCGCCGCCTGATGGCGCTGCGCAATGGTCAGATCCAGGTGCTGGTGGCCACCGACGTGGCAGCCCGCGGCATCGACGTGCCCACCATCACCCACGTGTTCAACTACGGCCTGCCCATGAAGGCCGAGGACTACACCCACCGCATCGGCCGTACCGGCCGTGCTGGCCGCGAAGGCGTGGCCGTGACGTTTGCGGAATTCCGCGACCGTCGCCGTGTGTTCGACATCGAAGGCTACACCCGCCAGCAGTTCAAGGCCGAGGTCATTCCGGGTCTGGAGCCCCAGCAACGTTTCCCGGCTGCCGGTGAGCGCGACGGCCGTCGTGGCGGCGGTGCCGGCGCCGGTGGTCGTGGTGGTTTTGGTGGTCGCCGTGACGGCGACGGCTATGGCCGCAAGCTAGGCTTTGGTGACCGTGGTGGTTTCGGTGGTGGCCAGCGCCGCGAAGGTAGCTTTGGTGGCGACCGTGAGCGTGGCAGCTTCGGTGGTGACCGTCCCCGCTTTGGCGGCGACCGTGACCAGCGTGGTTTTGGTGGCGACCGTCCCCGCTTTGAAGACCGTGGCGGCGATCGCGGTGGCTTCGGTGGCGGCCAGCGCCGTGAAGGTGGTTTTGCCGATCGCAAGCCTGCTTTTGGTGACCGTCCCGAACGCGGTGGTTTCGGTGGTGGCCGTCCCCGTTTTGAAGACCGTGGCGGTCAGCGTCGTGAAGGCGGCTTCGCCGAGCGCAAGCCTTTCGGTGGCGATCGTCCCCGTTTTGAAGGCCGTGGCGACCGCGGTGGCTTTGGTGGCGGCGAGCGTCGCGAAGGCAAGTCCTTTGGTGGTGGCCGCGATGACCGCAATGGCGGTGGTTTCGGTGGCGACCGCCGCAAGACCTTCTCGCGCGACCGCTGATGCAGCTCGGGTTGCGCCTGGTGCGCAGCCCTGGTGTGGAGGCATAAAAAAAACCGGCTTTGGGCCGTTTTTTTATGCCTGTTGCACGGTGGTCATGTGTGCGCTGTTGGGAAAAGCATAGCGGCTGGCACTGATCTGCTCGTTGTTGAAGCCTGATGCAAGCGCCAAATCCTTGTGGTGTCAGCGCGGGTAGCTATGGATTTCACGAGGGCATAACAAAAAAGCCGTCTTGTGACCAAGACGGCTTTTTGTGTTTGGTGGGCCCTGAGTGATTCGAACACTCGACCAACGGATTAAGAGTCCGCTGCTCTACCAGCTGAGCTAAGAGCCCTTCGCAACCGGAAGGAACACTGCGCGGCGCAGTGAAGAGAAAACTTGGTGGGCCCTGAGTGATTCGAACACTCGACCAACGGATTAAGAGTCCGCTGCTCTACCAACTGAGCTAAGAGCCCGACTGGATCAACCAGATCGCTGCTTGGGAGGGGAAGTGGTGGGCCCTGAGTGATTCGAACACTCGACCAACGGATTAAGAGTCCGCTGCTCTACCAGCTGAGCTAAGAGCCCACTTCGTTGCCAATCAAGCAAGATCGCTATTATGCACCAAAAATTTGGCGGCCTCGGGAAAGTACGGTCTTTTTCCCGCCGATTTACTGCATCGCATTGCGGCTAGCCAGCTCCACGAACAGGCCGCTGTGGTCCAGATCGCCCAGGCCATGCTCCACGCCGTCGGCATACAGCTGCTCGAACAGGCGGGTGATTGGGGCGTCAAAACCGATCTCCTGGGCCGTGGCCAGGGCGTTGCGCATGTCCTTGAGCTGCACCGTCATTTTGCCGCGCGCGGCAAAGTCACGCTCCACCATGCGCTGGCCGTGCAGCTGCAGGATGCGGCTGTCGGCAAAGCCGCCGGTGATGGCTTCGCGCACCTTGGCCGGGTCGGCGCCGCCCTTGGCGCACAGCAGCAGGGCTTCGGCCACGGCGCCGATGCTGATGCCCACGATCATCTGGTTGGCCAGCTTGGCCAGTTGCCCGGCCCCGTGCGGGCCCACGTGCGTGGCCCGGCCCAGGGGGGCGAACAGGGCCTGGGCGGCCTCGAAGTCTTCGGCCTTGCCCCCGACCATGATGGCCAGGCTGCCGTTTTCCGCCCCCACGGTGCCGCCGGAGACCGGGGCGTCCAGGTGGCGCAGGCCACGCTCGCTCAGGCGGGCGGCATGGTCGCGGGCTTCGCGCGGCTGGATGGAGGCCATGTCCACCACCAGGGTGCCGGCGCGCATGCCGTGGATGGCGCCATCCTGGCCCATGCCGAACAGCACGTCGCCCACGACCTGGCCGTTCTCCAGCATGCTGATCACGTAGTCGGCCTTGATGCAGGCCTGGCGCGGCGTGTCATGGACGAAGGCACCGAGCGCGGCCAGGGGCTCGGCCTTGGCGCGGGTGCGGTTCCAGGCATGCACGACATGGCCGGCAGCCAGCAGGCGCCGGGCCATGGGCACGCCCATCAGGCCGCAGCCCAGCACGGCGATGCGCAGGCCGGGGATAGGGGAGGGGGTCAAGGGTGTCTCCGTCATTGTTGTCGTCGGCATGGCGCTGAAAAACCAGCGCCAAAAGATGCCAGGACGCAATCATGAGGATTTTTTTTCACACAGGCTTGCAAATCGCTTGCAAGCGCAGTGCATAAAAGTAACGACTGTATGAACTTGCGCAGACTGGGTCACGCCCGGCGCAGGCGATGGCCGGCCGCTGCGTGCCGCCCATCCTGGATGGGCGGTTGCCCGCCTAGGCCGACGGGGCGGCGTTGGTGGTCGCGCGCGTGCCAATCAGCAGGCGGAACGGCAGCAGCAGGCACACGGCCATGACCAGCTTGACACCCAGATCGCCCAGCGCCCAGGTGACCCAGGGCAGGTCTTCGCCGGCAAAGCCCACGCCCCAGAAAACGCCGGTGTCCAGCACGGCGGCCAGCACGGTGGCGATCAGCGGTGCGCGCCACCAGCGGCTTTGGCGCAGGCGGTCGAACACCGCGATGTCCAGCATCTGCGACAGCAGGAAGGCCAGGCCGGAGGCGGCCGCGATGCGCGCCGGCGCCAGGATGGCCGATGCGGCCACGGCCACGGCAAAGCCGACCCAGGCCACCCGCCGCGCCTGGGCGGGGCCGAAGGCGCGGTTGACCAGCTCCGTCACCAGGAAGGCGAAGGGGTAGGTGATGGCGCCCCAGGTCAGCCAGTCGTTGATGGCGTACTGCACCAGGATGTTGGACGACAGCACGACCACGCCCATGGCCAGCACGGCCAGGGTCAGTTGCGAACGGCTGGGGTGGGGGTAGCGCATGGTGGTGCTTCCTTTGCGGCGGGCTCAGTAGGCGCCGGAGTTGCGCACGCCGGACGAGGGCACGTCCAGGCCGAGGATGGCGCAGGCCACGGCCTCGCCCACCTTGATGCCGTCCACACCGGCCGACAGGATGCCGCCCGCGTAGCTGGCGCCTTCACCCGCCGGGTACAGGCCGCGGGTGTTCACGCTCTGGAAGTTGGCGCCCCGGGCAATCTTCACGGGCGAGGAGGTGCGCGTCTCCACGCCGGTCAGTACGGCCTGGTGCATGTCGTAGCCGCGCAGCTTCTTGCCGAAGGCCGGCAGGGCTTCGCGCATGGCCTCGATGGCAAAGGCCGGCAGGGCCTGGTGCAGGTCGCCCCAGGTGATGCCAGGCTTGTACGAGGGCGGCACGTGGCCTACCTCGCGCGATGGCCGGCCGGCGACGAAGTCGCCCACCAGCTGGCCGGGGGCGTTGTAGTTGCAGCCGCCCAGCTCATAGGCCTTGGACTCCAGCTGGCGCTGGAACACCACGCCGGACAGCGGGTGGTGGCTGCCGGGTGGCTGGTGTTCCACGCCATAGGTCTTGCCGTCGAAAGCCCAGGCGAACGCGGCCGCGTCCTGCGGGTAGTCGCTGGGCTCGATGGCGCAGACCATGCCGGCGTTGGCATTGCGTTCGGCGCGCGAGTACTGGCTCATGCCGTTGGTGACCACGCGGCCGGGCTCGCTGGTGGCGGCCACCACGGTGCCGCCGGGGCACATGCAGAAGCTGTAGACGGCGCGGCCGTTCTGGGCGTGGTGCACCAGCTTGTAGTCGGCGGCACCCAGCAGGGGGTGGCCCGCGTGCTTGCCCCAGCGGGCCTGGTCGATCACGCTTTGCGGGTGCTCGATGCGAAAGCCCACGGAGAAGGGCTTGGCCTCCATGTACACGCCACGTTCGTAGAGCATGGTGAAGGTGTCGCGCGCGCTGTGGCCCAGGGCCATGACGACCTGGTCGGTCTCCAGGGTGTACGCCTCGCCCGTGGCCTGGTTGCGTACGTCGATGGCCGTGACGTGGCGCTCCTCGCCCTCACCGGCAATCTGCAGGTCGGTCACGCGCTGCTCGAAGCGGATCTCGCCGCCCAGGCGCACGATCTCCTCGCGGATGCCTTCCACCAGCTTCACCAGCTTGAAGGTGCCGATGTGCGGGTGGGCGGCGTACAGGATTTCCGGGGGCGCGCCATAGGTCACGAACTCCTGCAGCACCTTGCGGCCCAGGTGGCGCGGGTCCTTGATCTGGCTGTAGAGCTTGCCGTCCGAGAAGGTGCCGGCACCGCCTTCGCCAAACTGCACGTTGGATTCGGGCGTCAGCTCGCGCTTGCGCCACAGGCGCCAGGTGTCCTTGGTGCGTTCGCGCACCGTCTTGCCGCGCTCCAGCACGATGGGCTTAAAGCCCATCTGCGCCAGCACCAGCGCGGCAAACATGCCGCAGGGGCCAAAGCCCACGACCACGGGGCGGTGCGGCAGGTCCGCAGGGGCCTGGCCCACGGGCGTCCAGGCCATGTCGGGCGTGGGATGGACGTGGGGGTGGTCGGCAAACTGTGCCAGCAGCGCCGCTTCCTGGCTGGCATCGGCCAGGGCAACGTCGACGATGTAGACGGCCAGCAGCTCGGCCTTGCGCGCATCGAAGCTGCGCTTGTGCACATGGACCTGGGCGATCGCATCGGCGGCAATCCCCAGGCGTTCGGCCGCCAGGGCGGTCAGGCGGGCGGTGGGCAGGAATTCGGAGTGGTTCTCGGGGTGGTATTCCAGGGCCGAGAGCGGGATTTTCAGTTCTGCGATGCGAATCATGGTGGCTTGTACCTATCAAGCAAGGGCAGGCATGGTAGTGCAAAGCGCCCCCCCGCATCCCGCCCGCCCGGCTTGGCCGGGCGGTGCGCTGGGAATCTGCAGGGAAAAAATGCATAGCTGTCAGCGCAGGCAGGGCAAGCGCTGGCGGGCTTTTTAGCTGCGAATGCTCAGGCGGGAATGGCCCACACCGCCGCCCTTCTCGACATGGATTTGCGTGGGAATGCGTTCCTTGAGCGCCTCGACGTGGCTGATGATGCCGATCATCTTGCCGCGGGCATTCAGCACATCCAGGGCCGCCAGCGCGGTCTCCAGCGTGTCGCCATCCAGCGTGCCAAAACCTTCGTCCAGGAACAGCGAATCGATCGAGACCTTGTGGCTGACCAGGTCCGACAGTGCCAGGGCCAGCGACAGACTGACCAGGAACGATTCGCCGCCGGACAGCGTGCGCGTGTCGCGCGCCACATCGCCCTGCCAGCGGTCCACGATGTCCAGCTCCAGCTCGCCCGTGGGCTTGCGCCGCAGCACATAGCGCTCGTGCAGGCGCGCCAGGTGCTGGTTGGCCAACTGCAGCAGGTGGTCCAGCGTCAGCCCCTGCGCAAACTTGCGGAACTTGTCGCCCTGGGCCGAACCGATCAGCGCGTTCAGACGCTGCCACAGCTCGCTGTCCTGCGCCTGGGCGGCGATCTGCGCCAGCAGGGCCTGCTGGTTCTCGCGGTAGCGGTCATCGTCTTCCAGGCGGGCCCGCGTGGCGCCGAGCTGCTCGGTCTGGGCGCGGCGTTGCAGCTCCAGGGCCTCCAGCTGGTTCAGCACGGCCTCGGGCGGCTGGGCTGTCAGGGCCTGGGCCTGCAACTGCGCCTGCTGCGCCAGCGCTTGGGCCCGCCAGGTGGCTGCCGCTTGCACGGCGTCCGCCAGCGTGCGCTGCCACTGCTGCAGGCGCAGGCGTTCGGCCTCGGGCAGGCAGGCCTGCTGGAAGACCTGCACATCGGCAAACGGGCTGGCCTGCAGGGCCTGCAGCCAGGCGCTGTGGGCCTGGGCCACAGCGGCCTGCTCGGCCTCCACGGCGCTCTGGGTCTGGGTGATCCGGCCTTGCAGCTGGGCCAGGTGCTGGGCCTGCGCGGCAATCGCCGGGGCGCAATCGGCCAGGGTGCGGGGCAGTGTGGCCGGGTCTGGCGCTGGCGATGCCAGGGCCGTGGGCATGGGGCACGCGGTGCTGCGTGTCTGCCATTGGGCCGCGGTGGCCTCGGCCTGGGCACAGGCCTGCTGCTGCAGCGCCCAGCGCGGGTTCAGCTGCTGCAGCTGTTGCCCGCTGTCCTGCCAGCGCTGCCAGGCGTGCTGCAGGGCGTCCAGCCAGGCTGCGGTGGTGGCCGGGTCGGGCAGGTGCTGGCCGTGGTCTGCCAAGCTGGCCTGCAGCTGCGCCTCCAGCGTGGCCAATGCGTCGGCCTGCTGCTGCACGGCCTGTTGTGCCTGCTGCACCCGCTGCTGCGCTGCGTGCAGGCGCTGTTGCAGGCCGTCGTGCTGGTGGGCCGCGTCGTGCCGTGCCTGGGTCGCCTGGTAGTGGGCGGCCGTGGCGGTGTGCAGCGCCCGCTCGCCGTCCTCGGCCTGTTGCAGCGCGTGCTGCACTGCGTGGGCCTGGCGGTGCGCCTGGTCCAGCGTCTCAGCCCACGGGCCGGGCTGCTGCCAGTCGCCGGTCGGGCCCTCGGGCGGTGGCAGCGCCTGCCAGGCTGCGGCGCTGCGCGCGCTGGCGGTGTGCAACTGCTGGAGCTGGTCGTGCAGCCCCGACTGGCGTTGCTGTGCGGCGGCCAGGACGGCTTTGGCGGCTTCGCCCTGTTCCTTCCACTGTTCCAGCGCCGCCTCGGCAGCGCTCAGCGCGGTTTGCGTGGCCGAGACATCCAGCGCCTGGTAGGCCACCACGGCCGGGTGCTCCAGCGCGCCGCACAGGGGGCAGGCGTGGCCGGGTTGCAGGGCCTGGCGGTGCGCCTCCAGGCTTTGGATGCGGCGCTCCTGCTCCAGCAACTGGCGCTTGTCGGCCACCACGTCGCGCTGGGCGGCGTAGCGCTGGCGCAGGTCGGCCAGGGCCGCCGTCTGTTTGTCGAGCGCGGCCGTGCCGGCCGCGAGGGCGGCCTCCAACTGCGCCTGGTGCTGGGCGTGTTCGCGCCGGGTGGCGGCCAATGCCTGGCGCTGTTCGGCCTGGGCGACCGCTTGCAGCGCGGCTTGCCAGCGTGCACGCAGCTCGGCCAGGCTGGCGCTGCCGTGCTGGGTCAGCAACTGGTGCAGTGCCGCCGTGGCGGCCTGCAGGGCATCGCTGGCAGCAGTTTCCGCCTGCGCGGCGGCGTGCAGCTGGGCCGTTTGCGCCGCCAACGTGCGCTGCAGTTGGTCCACGTCGGCGCCGTGCTGTGCGGCGTTGCGCTGCTGCTCGGCCTGCTGTTGCAGGGCATGCTGGCGCTGCTGCAGCAGGGCACGCCAGCCGCCCAGGTGTTCGCCCAGCTGGGCATCGGCGGCATGCTGTCGCTGGTAGCGCTGCAGCTCCTCCATGGCCGCCTGCAGGGCCTGCAGCTGCTGCCGGGCGGTGCTGGCCTCGGCTTGCGCCTGTTGCGCCGCATGCTGGTGCAAATAGGCCTGCAGCGCTTGCTGATTTAGCAGTGATTGCTGCAGTTTTTGCAGTGTCTCCTGCGTCTGGCGGTGCGCATCCTGGCTGCGCTGCCAGTGCTGGTGCAGGGGCAGCAAGCGCTGTGCGGGGGCATCCTGTTCCAGGCGTTGCAGTGCGTCGTGGGCCTGGCGCTGGGCCTGCAGGGCCTGCTGCTCGGCCGCGGTGGCCTGCTCCACCGCCTGCTGGGCGCTGGCGCATTGCTGCAGCCAGGCGTGCTGGCCCTGGGCGGTGGCCCAGGCCGTCTGCGTCTCGGCCAGCGCGGTGTGCAGTTGCTGGTGGCGGGCTTGCAGTTCCGCGCGCGCCTCGGGCGCCAGCAGCTGCACGCCGTCGGCCTGGGCCTGGGTGCGCGCCAGGGCCTCGCGCGCCTCGCGGGCGCGCTCGAACACGGCCTGGGACAGCTGGCCGTAGATTTCGGTGCCGGTCAGCTCTTCCAGCAGTTCGGCGCGGTCGTTGGCGTTGGCGTTCAGGAAGGCGGCAAAGCCGCCCTGGGCCAGCAGCATGGATTTGGTGAAGCGCCCGAAGTCCAGGCCGGTGATCTCTGCGATGCGCCGGGTCTTGTCCTTGCTGTGGGTGGTCAGGATGTGGCCCGCGCCCGTGGCGGCCTCGATCTGGGCCAGCTCGACCTTGGGCGGCTGCAGCGCACCGTCGGCCTTGTCGCGGGCGCGGCGCTGGCTCCAGAAGGCGCGGTAGACCGTGGATTGCACCTCGAACTCCACCTCGGCCAGGCAGTCGGCCATGTGGCGGGTCATCAGTTCGTTGCTCTGGCCGCCCACGGCGTTCAGGCGTGGGGTCTCGTGGTACAGCGCCAGGCAGATGGCATCCAGCAGGGTGGACTTGCCGGCGCCCGTGGGGCCAGTGATGGCAAACAGGCCGTTGTCGGCAAACGCGGGCTGGCGAAAGTCGATCTGCCATTCGCCCTTGAGGGCGTTGAGGTTCTTCAGCCGCAGGCTCAGGATCTTCATGCCGCACCTCCGGCGTGCAGCGTGGCCAGCAGGCTGTCATAGCGGGCGCGCAAGGCCGCTTCCAGCTCCGCCGGCAGCGTCTCCTGGGCCAGGCGGCGCGCAAAGACTTCGCGCGGCGACAACTCATGCAGCGAGGCGGCGTCCTCGGCCCACAGGCCCGGCGTGGCCGTGCCGCGCTGCCGCTTGACGCGCAGCACCTCCAGCGGCAGGTCCTGGACCATGGCCTCGATGCGCGGGGCCAGATCGGGCAGGTAGTCGTCGTCCTGCACGGTGACCTCCAGCCAGGCTGGGTGCTCCGCCGTGCCCTGGGCGGCCAGCGCGCGCAGGGTGGCGGGCAGGCTGGCCAGGTTGCCGCTGGCCGAGACCAGGGCCTGGCACACCGGGGTGGGCAGCGGCGTGACCGAGGACAGGCCGTCCGCGCCCAGCTCGACCAGCAGCACCTCCTTGTTCTGCCGGGCCTCGTCGAAGCCCAGCGCGATCGGGGAGCCGCTGTAGCGGATGTGTTCCAGGCCGCCCACCTTCTGCGGCTTGTGGATGTGGCCCAGCGCGATGTAGTCGGCCGGCGGGAAGGCGGTCGTGGGGAAGGCTTCGAGCGCACCCACATAGATTTCGCGCACCGATTCGTTGCTGCTGGCCCCCACGGTGGTCAGGTGGCCGGTGGCGACGATGGGCAGGCGCACGCCGTGCGCCTGCAGGTGGGCGGCCTGTTGGGCCTGCGCTGCGGCATAGACCTGGGCATAGGTGTCCTGGATGGCGGCCTGCAGGCTGCGTTGCTTGTCCTGCGCGCTCTGGCCGGCCTGGCTGTGCAGCACGTCGCGCGGCCGGATGAAGGGCAGGGCGCAGACGATGCAGCCGGGCTGGCCGCTGGCGCGCTGCGGCAGGGTGACCAGGTGCTGTGCGGCGCTGCCGGTGCTGGCGATGACGGTGGTCTGTAGGTGCTGCAGCAAGGGCAGGCTTTCGCCCAGCACACTGACCGAATCGTGGTTGCCGCCCAGCAGCAGCAGGGCCACGTTCAGGCGGTGCAGCTCGGCAATCAGGCGGTAGTACAGCGCCCGGGCGTAGCTGGGCGGGGTGCCGGTGTCAAAAATGTCCCCGGCGATCAGCACGGCATCGACCTGCTGCACCTGCACCTGCTCCAGCAGCCAGTCGATCAGGGCCGTGTGCTCGCGCTCGCGGCTGTGGTTCATGAAGCTCTGGCCGAGGTGCCAGTCCGAGGTGTGCAGCAGGCGCATGGGAAGGGGGGATCCAAAAGAGGCAATCACGGTCGATGCTATCAACCTCCTGTCCCCGCAGCACCGTGCGGGGCCGCATTTCGCCGCAGGGGCCTGCGGATTGGACGGGCGCATTCGCATCCCCAGCCTGTCACCTGCAGGACGCGGCGGCGGCGTTCCTGCAGGTCCTGCAGCACGTGGGCCCAAGGCCCGCGCCAGCACCGGCCGGGCCTGCCGGGCGGTGGGACCCAGGTGTTGCGCTGCACGATGTGGTTTGCCCTAGGGACGGCATTTCCTGGGGCAGACCCGCAAGGCGGGCGGCACGCCAGGCCGTAGATTGCACCCATGTTCCACGGACGATGACCAGGAGGCAGGCATGCAGCGACGGACTTGGATGGCAGCGGTGGTGGCCACCACCCTCAGCATGGGGGTGGCACAGGCGCAGGGCGACGCTTTTCCGAACAAACCCATCACCCTGATCGTGCCCTACGGGCCGGGGGGTGTGACCGATGTGATTGCCCGGGCGCTGGGGGCCAGCATGGGCAAGACCCTGGGGCAGACCGTGGTGGTGGAGAACAAGGCCGGGGCGGCGGGCGCCATGGGCGTGGTGGACATGCTGACCGCCCGCCCCGATGGCTACCGCCTGACGCTGGCGCCCGTGGGCATCTTCCGGCAGCCCTACATCCAGAAGGTGGCCTATGACCCGGTGCGCGACCTGACCTACATCGCCAGCTTCATGACCTACGACTTCATCCTCACCGTGCCGGCCAGCTCGCCCATCCGCACGCTGCAGGACTATGTGGCCTGGGCGCGCCAGCACCCAGGGCAGATGAGCTATGGCACGCCGGGCAAGTTCACGGCCAACCACGTGGCCATGGCCCTGCTGGAGAAGAAGACCGGCATCCAGCTGAACCACGCCCCCTTCAAGGGCGATGCGGACGCCATCAGCGCCCTGGCCGGCGGGCACATCCAGTCGGCCATTTTTGCCAACAGCATCCTGCCGCAGCTGCAGGCCGGCAAGGTGCGCGCCCTGGCCACCGCGGCCG
This sequence comes from Comamonas aquatica, assembly GCF_018064205.1. NCBI lineage: Bacteria > Pseudomonadati > Pseudomonadota > Betaproteobacteria > Burkholderiales > Comamonadaceae > Comamonas > Comamonas aquatica. The sequence continues at coordinate 339,466 of NZ_CP072916.1, forward strand.
ACCGCCGGCCCGAGGCCTTTGCCGACGTGCCCACCTTCCGCGAGGCGGGCTATGGTTTTGACGTGCCTTCGCCGCTGGGCATTGCCGGACCCAAGGGGCTGCCGCAGGAGGTGGTGCGCAAGCTGGATGCCGCCGTCAAGGCGGCGATGAACGACCCCGGCTTCCAGCAGGTGGTGGCCAACTACGGCATCCGCACCGACTACCGGGACCACCAGGCCTACGCGGCATTCGCGCAGCAGGCGTTTGCCGAGGAAAAGGCCATCGTCCAGGGCATCGGCCTGGACTGAGCGCGGCGCGGGCGCCCTCAGGCCACCCGCAGGCGGATGCACTGCTGCACGGGGTCCAGCTCGCAGGCCAGCACGGCGCGCTCCTGGCCGTCGAACTGCAGCGCCGTGCGCAGGCGCTGGCCGTCGCCGCTGACCAGCCAGGCGATGTCTTCGGCGCAGATGCGGCGCGCGGGCAGCGGCAAGGGGCCCGCCGGGCCGTGGACTTCCACGGCCACGGGGCCGTCTTCGCCAAAGATGTGCAGGTATTCGGGCAGGGTGGCGGTGGCGTTCATGGGTACGGGTTGGGTGGTGAGGGGGATCGCCACCATAGAAAGCGCAGGCCGTGCCTGTCCAGCGACGCGGTCAAACGCCGTGCAGCCCAGGCACCGGTCTGCGCCGGGTTTGATGCAGCGCAGAGGCCAGGCCGCTGGCGCACGGGTGGATAAAAAACCAGAGCGCCCAGCGCACACCGATAGTGCATTTGCTGCAGATTTCGGTGGAATACCGAACGCTGGCGCGCGCAGGCCGCTACCAAAACCAAAAGCCCCCGAAGGGGCAGGTTGGAGCGCGGTCTGGGTGGGCCGGCCTACATGCGGAACACGTCCAGCGTGCGGCGCAGGATGCCGGCGTTGGTGTCCATGTGCTGGGCGGAGTGGGCCGACTCCTCGGCCAGCCGGGCGTTGTCCTGGGTGACGGCATCCAGGTCGTTCAGGGCGTCGTTGACCTGGGCAATGCCCTGGGTCTGCTCGCGCGTGGCGGTGACCACACTGTGGATCAGGGCGCTGACCTGGGTGACGGAGTTGACCGCCTGGTGGATGGTGTGGCCGGCCTGTTGCATGTGGCGGGCGCTCTGGTCCATCTGCTCGCTGGACTGCGCGATCAGCTGGCGAATCTCGCCGGCCGCCTGCGCGCTGTGCTGGGCCAGGGCCCGCACCTCGCCGGCCACCACGGCGAAACCCCTGCCTTGTTCGCCGGCGCGCGCCGCTTCGACGGCGGCGTTCAGCGCCAGGATGTTGGTCTGGAAGGCAATGCTTTCGATGGTGGAGATGATGTGCCCCATCTGCTGCGACGACTGGGCCATGCCCTGCACCAGCGCACCCACTTCCTCCATGGCCTTGCCGCCCTGCACGGCCAGTTGGGCGCTTTGCTCGCTGTGGACCTTGACTTCTTCGGTGGACTGCTGGGCATTGGCGACCGTGGCGGACAGCTGCTCCATGGCGGCGGCGGTCTCCTGCAGGTCCTGGGCCTGGCGGTCGGTGCGCTGGGCCAGGTTGATCGAGCCCTGGGTCAGCTGGCGCGACATCACGGTGAAGCCGTCGATCTCATGCCGCGCATCGCCCACCACGGCGCGCAGGTTGATGTGCACCTGCTTGAGCCGCTCCAGCAAGAAGGCCATGGGGTGGCGGCCCTGGTAGGCCGGCAGGGCGCCGTCGAGCTTGCAGCCCGCGATGTCCCCAGCCAGCAAGGCCACGTCTTCGAAGGGACGCGTCACCCGCACATGCTGGCGGTACAGCGTCAAGGCCGTCAGCAGGGCCAGCACGCCGGCCTGCAGGCCGGTCTGCCAGCCCTGGGTCCAGCCCATCAGCGGAAACAGCAGCGCCACGGCCACCATTGGCAGCAGCAGCGTCGCCAGGCGCTGGGTGAAGCTGGCGCGCTGCAGCTTGCCGAGCTGGTTCAGCAGGCCATGGTGGCGCACGCTGCCGGCGTGCAGGTAGGCGTTGCCCTGGGTGCCGTTGTTCAGGCGCTCGTACAGCGCGCTGGCGGCGCGCACCTCGTTGTCCGTGGGCTTGACGCGCACCGACATGTAGCCCACGGGCTTGCCGTGTTCCATGATGGGCGTGACGTAGGCGCGCACCCAGTAGTAGCGGCCATCCTTGCGCAGGTTCTTGACCACGCCCGACCAGGCGCGGCCATGGCCGATGGTGGTCCACAGGTCCTTGAAGGCCTCGCGCGGCATATCGGGGTGGCGCACGATGTTGTGCGGCTGGCCCATCAGCTCGTCCATGGCATAGCCGCTGACATGTGTGAACGCAGCGTTGCAGTGCGTGATGCGGCCCGTGCGGTCGGTGGTGGACATCAGCAGCTCGGACTCGGGCACCAGGAACTCTTCATCGCGCGCCACCACGGGCTGGGGGGGCGGCGCCGTGCGGGGGGCCGGCCCGGCAGCGGGGCCTGGGGTGCGGGCCGACGGCGCCGCAGCGGGGGCGGGAACGCGGCGTGCGGCCGGGGCCGGGGGGCGTTCGATGGTGGCGTGCATGTGGTGTCCCTTGGGGTGAGTGCTTGCCGGCGCCCCAGGCCTGATGGTGGATGGCGCCAAACGGCCTCACATGCTAGGTAGACCGGGTCTAGACACGCTGCCGTTCATCGGCCCTGGAAGGCCGAATGTGTGCGGGATTTGTGCTGGATCAAGGGTTGGCGGCCGCTGCGTCTGCGCCCCGCCACGGTCTGCCCGAGGGCGCCTGGCGGGGTCCGGCACGCCCCCTGCGCCGGGGGCCTGGCGATGCCGTTGTGCCCCCCCTGTCGCCCCATTGGGCGCACGCGCAATCCTTGCGGGCGCCACCCCGTGCCCTGGGTTGGGCGGCGGGGCGGTGCGGTGCGGTGCGGTGCGGTGCGGTGGCTCAGACCTCGCCTTCGGCCAGCTCGCTCAGGAAGCCGCCGCTCTGGTGGGTCCACAGCTTGGCGTAGATGCCACCCAGCTGCAGCAGTTGCTGGTGCGTGCCGGCTTCCACGATGCGGCCCTGGTCCATGACGATCAGGCGGTCCATGGCGGCGATGGTTGACAGGCGGTGGGCGATGGCAATCACGGTCTTGCCGTGCATCAGCTTGTCCAGGCTGTGCTGGATGGCGGCCTCGACCTCGCTGTCCAGCGCGCTGGTGGCCTCGTCCAGCAGCAGGATGGGCGCGTCCTTGAGCATCACGCGTGCAATCGCCACGCGCTGGCGCTGGCCGCCGGACAGCTTGACGCCGCGCTCGCCCACCTGGGCGTCGTAGCCGCTGCGGCCGTGGCGGTCGGTCAGGGTGTCGATGAACTCGGCCGCTTCGGCGCGTTCGGCGGCGGCGCGCATCTCGGCCTCGCTGGCGTCGGGGCGGCCATAGAGGATGTTGTCGCGCATCGAGCGGTGCAGCAGCGAGGTGTCCTGCGTCACCATGCCGATGGCGCCGCGCAGGCTGTCCTGCGTGACCTGGGTGATGTCCTGGCCGTCGATGGTGATGCGGCCCGACTGCGCCTCATGGAAGCGCAGCAGCAGGTTCACCAGCGTGGACTTGCCGGCGCCGGAGCGGCCGATCAGGCCGATGCGCTCACCGGGGCGGATGTGCAGGTTCAGCCCGTCGATGACCTGCTTGCCGCCGTCCTTGTAGGCAAAGTGCACGTCCTCGAAGGCGATGGCGCCCTGGGTGACGCGCAGCGGCTGGGCGTGGGGCGCATCGGTGATGGTGCGCGGCTTGGTCAGGGTGGTGATGCCGTCCTGGATGGTGCCCACGTTCTCGAACAGGCCCGTCATCTGCCACATCACCCAGTGCGAGTAGCCGGCGATGCGCAGCGCCATGGCGATCACCGCGGCGACCACGCCGGCACCGGTCTGGCCCTGGGCCCACAGCCACAGCGCCATGCTGGCGCTGCTCAGGATCAGCAGCGTGATCATGATGTGGTTGGTTAGCTCGAACAGGCTGACCAGGCGCATCTGCGCGTAGCCGGTGCGCTTGAAGTCGTCCATGGCGCTGCGCGCGTACTCGGCCTCGCGGCGCGTGTGGGCGAACAGCTTGACGGTGGCGATGTTGGTGTAGGCGTCGGTGACGCGGCCGGTCATCAGCGAGCGCGCATCGGCCTGCTGCTTGCCGATCTGGCCCAGGCGCGGCACGAAGTACCAGCAGGCGCCGGCATAGCTCAGCAGCCACAGGCCGAAGGGCAGCAGCAGCCAGGCGTCGAAGCTGCCGGCCAGCAGCAGGATGCTGAGGAAGTACACGGCCACGCCGACCAGCACGTCGACGACGATGAACACCACCTCGCGCACCGCCAGCGCGGTCTGCATGATCTTGGTGGTGATGCGGCCGGCGAATTCATCGGCGTAGAAGGACATGCTCTGCCCCAGCATCAGCCGGTGGAAGACCCAGCGCAGCCGCATCGGGAAGTTGATGGCCAGCACCTGGTGCATGACCATGGTGTGCAGCGCCAGCAGGCCGATGCTGCCCAGCAAGATGGCGGCAATGCCCAGCAGGCTGCCGCGCTGCTGCTGCCAGAAATCGCCCATGGGCGTGGCGCTGAGCCAGTCGACCACCTGGCTCATGACGGCAAACAGAAAGGCTTCGTAGATGGACAGGGCCGCGCTGGTCAGCGTCAGCAGCACGATCCAGCCGCGCATGCCGCGCGTGCAGGCCCACAGAAAAGCGATGAAGCCCGCAGGGGGCAGTTGGGGATCTTCCGCCGGATAGGGCGGCACCCGTTTTTCAAAATATCCGAACAAGATGACTTCTCCTTGTGCCTTCGATGGTAGGCGGCAGGCATGCCCTCGGCAGGGCAAGGAGAATGAAAATCAAAAATAAGAGCGGATGGCGCTTGTCCAGCCAGTGTTTCAGCGCGAAAGCCTGGGGTTTGGGCCAGGGGCTTGCGCCAGCAGCTATAAAAAAAACCACCACACGCCGGTGTGGTGGTTGGGGGCGACGGCCGTGTTGCGGGCCGCTGCGCGAGGGGGGCCTCAGGCCGTGGGCAGGTAGCCTTCGACCGACAGGTAGCGCTCGCCCGTGTCGTAGGCAAAGCCCAGCACCTTGGCGCCGGCGGGCAGCTCGGGCAGCTTCTGGGCAATCGCCGCCAGCGTGGCGCCGGAGGAGATGCCGACCAGCAGCCCTTCCTCGCGGGCGGCACGGCGGCCGTATTCGCGCGCCGGCTCGGCCTCGACCTGGATCACACCGTCCAGCAGGCTGGTGTCCAGGTTCTTGGGTACAAAGCCCGCGCCAATGCCCTGGATGGGGTGGGGCGCGGGGTTGCCGCCGGAGATCACGGGCGAGGCCGCGGGCTCCACGGCAAACACCTTCAGGTGCGGGAACTTGGCCTTGAGCACCTGGGCCACGCCGCTCAGGTGGCCGCCGGTGCCCACGCCGGTGATCAGCACGTCCAGGCCTTCGGGGAAGTCGGCCAGGATTTCCTGGGCCGTGGTGGCGGCATGCACGGCCACGTTGGCGGGGTTTTCAAACTGCTGCGGGATCCAGGCGCCGGGCGTCTGCGCGGCCAGTTCCTGGGCGCGGGCGATGGCGCCCTTCATGCCCTTTTCCTTGGGCGTCAGGTCGAAGCTGGCACCGTAGGCCAGCATCAGGCGGCGGCGCTCGATGGACATGCTCTCGGGCATCACCAGGATCAGCTTGTAGCCCTTGACGGCAGCGACCAGGGCCAGGCCCACGCCGGTGTTGCCGCTGGTGGGCTCGATGATCACGCCACCGGGCTTGAGCGCGCCGGACTTTTCCGCATCCTCGACCATGGACAGGGCGATGCGGTCCTTGATGGAGCCGCCCGGGTTGCCGCGCTCCGACTTGATCCAGACGTTGGCGCCGGCGCCGAACACGCGGTGCATGCGGATGATGGGGGTGTTGCCGATGGTCTGCAGGACGTTGTCGAATTTCATGGCATCTCCTTGGGTGGATGAGGGCACAGGCTGCACATTCTGGCGCACTTGTTCATACCTCCGGCGATATGCATATGCCGGTCTGGATAAGCGCAGTGTTTCAGGCGGCCTTTGCGCCGCACTTCGATTTTGCGGGGCCATGGCGCATACTTTTTGCAGCACCAAAAAGAAGGAGGGCGTTGTCCATGTCACTTTTGCACATCAACATGGTGGCCATGACGGTGGTCTGTGTGTCACTGATGGTGGGCTTTTCCTACCGTGAAAGCCGCTGGGGCATCCTGCTGATGCAGCTGGCGGTGCTGGGCCTGATGGGGGTGATCGTCTACGACATCCGGGTGATTTCGGCGAGCACCTGAAAACGCCGGGCCCATGGACGATAATGGTGCCCGTGAAGTTCGCCAGACTGCCGCTGGTGCAAGCGTGGAAACACGGCACTGGAGGAACGTCCGGACTGCATAGGGCAGCGTAGCAGCTAACGGCTGTCCACCGTGAGGTGAGGATCAGAGCAACAGAGACGTAGTCGGGCAGGCGTACCGCAAGGTAAACCGGCCCGGGTGAAACGGGCAATCTCTACGCGCAGCAATACCAAGTAGGCACACGTTGACGGGGCCCCCGGAGTGTGCGGGTAGGTAGCATCGAGCCGGTGGGGCGACCCCCGGCCCAGAGTAATGGCAGTCACATGGGCGCAAGCCCATGCACAGAATCCGGCTTATCGGCGGACTTCACACTTTGCAGACACCCCACAGGGCCCGGTCATCGACTGGGCCCTGTGTTTTTAGGGGGCTCCGTGCCGCCCTTCGGCACACCCGCACCCCGCACACCTGGCGGCGGTGCACGGCAGACCCGCACAAGGCCCTGGCGGTGTGCCCACGGGCGACAGCGCGCGGCCCGCGTCCGCATCAATAATGGGCGCCATGCTGCGACCTGAACAACTGCTCCACCCCCAGCGCGTGCCGGTCACGCCCCTGGAGGCTTCCACCTTGCTGCTGCTGCGCGACCGCCCCGAAGGGGGCTGGGAGGTGCTGATGACGCGCCGCTCCGACCAAGCCAGCTTCGTGCCCGGCGCCTACGTCTTTCCGGGCGGCGGCATCGAGGCCCAGGACGCCCAGGCCCACGCCCAGGTGGCGCACCGTGATGGTATGGCGCCCGGGGCGCTGACCGCCGCCATTGCCGCCCTGCGCGAAAGCCTGGAAGAGATGGGCCTGCTGCTGGCCGTGCATGCCGACGGACGGCCCGCCACCCAGGCCGATGTCGATGCCCTGGACCGCCACGCCCCGCTGTGGCCGCAGCTGGCGCAGCGCGGCCTGCGCCTGGACGTGCGCGGCGTCTGGCAGCTGGCACACTGGACGGCCGACCGCAACCTGCCCAAGCGCTTTGCCGTGCCCTTCTTCGTGGCGCGCATGCCTGACGGTCAGATCCCGGTGGCCGATGAGGCCGAGCAGTTCGAGCCGGTCTGGATCCACCCGCAGCAGGCCCTGGACCGCCATGCCGGCGGGCAGATGCCCATGATCTTTCCCACGCTGCGCACCCTGGCGCGCCTGGCGCGCTACCCTAGCGTGCAGGCGGTACTGGACGCCGTGGCCGCCGGACCGCTGTGGGCCAGCGCGCCGCGCTCTGGCCTGTTGCGTGGCGAGCAGCACCGCTGTATGGAGGACGAAGCCCCGTTTGGTGAGTTGGCCATGGTCTGCCCCGATGGGCAGATCCTGCACCCGCTGGACTGGCAGAGCGAGCGCGCCGTGCCGCTGCGCAAGAACCTGTGGCGCCTGACGGCACCCAACGCGAATGTGATGACCGGCCCGGGCACCAACAGCTACCTGGTCGGCGAAGCAGCCACGGGCTTCATCGCCATCGATCCCGGCCCGGCCGATGCCGACCACGTGCAGCGCCTGTGGGAGGCCGCCGGGGGCGACGTGCGCCACATCGTCTGCACGCACTCGCACGCCGACCACTCCCCGGGAGCCTTCCTGCTGCAGGCGCTGTGCGTGCAGCAGGGGCGGGACAAGCCCTTAATCCATGGCCTGCCCTCGGCCCCGACGGCGCGTGCCAACAGCCAGTTCGTGCCCGATGTGGTGCTGCAAGATGGAGAGCGCATCACGCTCGCTCCGCTTGGGCTGGAGGCTGAAAAGGCCTCCAGCATCCGCCACACGCTGCGCGCCGTGCACACGCCGGGCCATGCGGCCAACCACCTGTGCCTGCTGCTGGAAGAGGACGCCCTGCTGTTCAGCGGCGACCACATCCTGAACGGCACCACGCCGGTCATCGACATCCCCGATGGCAATATGCGCGACTACCTCGACAGCCTGGACAAGCTGGCCGCGCTGTGCGCTGCGCAGGGCGTAGAGTTCGTGCTGCCGGCCCATGGCTACGTGCTGGGCGATGCGCAGGGCGTGATCGCCCGGCTCAAGGCCCACCGCCTGGCGCGCGAGGCCAAGGTGCTGGCCGCCATGCGCCAGCAGCCCGAGGGCTCGGTCCAGGACTGGGTGGCCCAGGCCTATGCCGACACGCCCACGGCGCTGTGGAAGCTGGCCGAAAGAAGCCTGATGGCGCACGTGGAACGCATTCGTGCTTTAGGCTTGCTGCATGTCACCGACTGAATTTCCCCACAACAACGACAACACCGTGCGCCTGTCCAAGCGATTGGCGGGGCAACTGCAGTGCTCGCGCAGCGAGGCGGAGCTGTATATCGAGTCCGGCGCCGTGCAGGTGGATGGCCAGACCGTCGAGCAAGCCGGCGCCCGCGTGGGCCCGGCGCAGGTCCTGACCGTCACCGCCGGTGCCAAGCCCGAACCGGTGCCCCCGGTCACCCTGCTGCTGCACAAGCCCGCCGGTTATTCGGTGCAGGCGGGCGGCCCGCGCAGCGCACTGGACCTGCTGGTGCCGGAGCGCTGGAACCAGGGCGATACCCCGGCGCCCATCCGCCTGCTGCACAAGCATTTCCAGCACCTGGAGTGCCTGGAGCCGCTGCCCGTGCCCGCCAGCGGCTTGACCGTGTTCACCCAGGACCGGCGCGTGGCGCGCAAGCTGACCGAGGACGTGCTGTACCTGGAGCAGGAGTGCATCGCCCAGGTGCAGGGCCAGCTCGATGCCGAAGGGCTGGAGCGCCTGTGCAACGGCACGGCCATCCCCGGCAAGCGCCTGCCGCGCACCAAGGTCAGCTGGCAAAGCGACCACCACCTGCGCTTTGCGCTCAAGGGCATCTACCCCGAGGAGATCGAGGCCATGTGCGCCGGCGTGGGTTTGAAGCTGCTGGGCCTCAAGCGCCTGCGCATGGGGCGCATCTCCATGGCCAAGCTGGCCGAAGGGCAGTGGCGCTATGCCATGCCCTGGGAGCGTTTCTGATTCGGGTCGGCACACAGACCCTGCACCCTCGCGCGCCCCGGGCGCGCTTTTTTGTGCCCGGCGGGTTTATTTGCTGCTGCTGTGGCTCATCGCCACGACCAGGGCGGTGATCAGGAAAAAGGCCTGCAACTCCAGTGCCCAGCCGCCGCTTTTGCTGATTTGCAGCCAGTGCGGGCCGTGGACCAGCACCAGGGCCACCAGCATGTTGACGGCGATCAGCAGCGCGGCCGGCACCACGCACAGGCCAACCAGCAGCAGCAGCGGGGCGATGACTTCCCCGATGAACACGCCATAGGCGAGGAAGGCGGGCAGCCCGGCCTTGACCACTAGGGCTTCAATGCCGGCAATGCCACCGGTGATCTTGGCCCAGCCGTGGAACAGCAGGAGCACAGCCAGGGTGACGCGCAACAGCACCATGGCGGCCAGGGGATGGTGAAAATGTTTCCAGAAGCTCATGGCTGCCCAGCCTAAAGCATGCGCTGTGCGGATGGTCTGCGGGAAAACAGGGAAAAAACGGCTTTCTTGCTGCACTTGTGCGCGCATTCCGGCACCGATGGCAGACAGGCTGCCGGCTGGCTGTAGGCCAGCGGCGGGAACTGGACAGGGTGCGTGCCAGCCGGTGGCGCAGCGCCTACGATGCTTGTCACCGCCCACCACCCGGGACGTCGGCCAGACGGATACCACAAGGGGGATGGGCAGGTTTCCACAACGTTTTCACTGTCGAGGGGTTTCCTATGCAAAAGTCTTTTTCTGTGCGTTCCCTGGTGCTGGCTTCCGGCATGGCGGCGGCGGCCGTGGCGATGGTGGGCTGTACGACCACGGGCAACACCCAGGGCAAGGGGGCAGCGCCCTCCAGCCGTGCTGAGCTGGAGTCCCAGGCCACGGCGGCGCTCAACCGCCTGTACAGCGCCATGCCTGGCACCCGTGAGCTGGTGGCCAAGTCGCGCGGCGTGCTGGTGTGCCCGGCCGTGATCGGCGGCAGCTTTGTGATCGGTGCTGAGCACGGCAAGTGCGTGCTGCGCTCCAACGGCACCACGCGCGGCTACTACAGCACCACGGCGGCCTCGATCGGCTGGCAGGCGGGGGGCCAGTCCAAGGCCGTCATCTATGTGTTCAGCGCCCAGGATGCCTACAACAAATTCTTGAGCAGCGATGGCTGGTCCGTCGGGGCTGACGCCAATGTGGCCGTGGGCAAGGCCGGCGCCAATGGCGGCATCGACACCACCACGGCCAACGCGCCGGTCAGCAGCTACGTGCTGAACAACACCGGGCTGGAAGCTGGCGTGTCCGTCAACGGCAGCAAGATCAGCAAGATCAGCATGTAAGCGCCCCGTGCGGCACCCCCAAGACCGGCCTTGCCGGTCTTTTTTTATGCCGAACCGGGGGGCGGGCCGTGCTTTGTCTGGCAGGGTGCCTGCAGGGCCGGGTTTTGGGGGGTAGGATGCCGGGGTTTGGGTCCAGTGCGTCCCCCGTGGGCGGGGTGCGCGCGGACCGCGCTGAAACCATTGCTCAACCGCTGCACTGCTATGCACATCCGCTTCACCAAAATGCAAGGCGCTGGCAACGACTTTGTCGTGCTCGACGAAACCCAGGGGCGCCTGGGGCTGACGCCGGCCCATTACCGCTTCCTGGCGGACCGCCATTTCGGCGTTGGGGCCGACCAGATCCTGACCGTGCGCCCCGCGCCCACCGAAGGGGTGGACTTTGAATATGTGATCCACAACGCCGATGGCGGCGAGGTGGAGCAATGCGGCAACGGTGCCCGCTGCTTTGCGCGTTTCGTGCACGACAAGGGCCTGACCCCCAAGACCGTGATCCGGGTGCAGACCCTGGCTGGTGTGATCGCGCCGGCGCTGGCCGCCGATGGCCGCGTCACGGTCAACATGGGCGCGCCCGTGCTGGAGCCGGCGCGTGTGCCGTTCGACGCCAGCGGGCTGCCCGAGCAGCGCCAGGGCCAGGCCCTGGTGTGGCCGCTGGCCCTGCAGGCACCGGCCCCGGTGTCCCAGGTGCAGGTGGTGGCTGTGTCCATGGGCAACCCCCACGCCGTGCAGCTGGTGCCGGACGTGGACACCGCCCCGGTGGCCACGGTCGGCCCGCAGGTCGAAACCCATGTGCGTTTTCCGCAGCGTGTCAACGCCGGCTTCATGCAGGTGCTGTCGCGCACGGCGGTCAAGCTGCGCGTGTTCGAGCGTGGGGCCGGCGAGACGCTGGCCTGCGGCACCGGGGCGTGTGCGGCGGTGGTTGCCGGTATCCTTCTGGGTGAACTGGATCACCGCGTGGACGTGCATACTCGCGGCGGCCTGCTGACCATCGAATGGGCCGGCGGCGCGCAGGATGCCGTGCTGATGACCGGCCCCGCCACCACCGTGTTTGAAGGCCAGATCCATCTTCCTGACGAACTATGAACAGCATCGATACACCCGCCATGAATGAAGCCAGCATTGCCGACTATTTGCTGCAGCACCCCGAGTTTTTTGAGCGCCATGCCGAAATGCTGACCAGCGTGCAGCTCAGCAGCGGTCATGGCCAGCGTGCCGTGAGCCTGCAGGAGCGCCAGGCGGAGATGCTGCGCGACAAGATCAAAGGGCTGGAGCAGCGCATCATGGAAATGGTGCGCAACAGCAGCGAGAACTCGGCCATCGCGCACAAGATCCACCGCTGGAGCTGTGCCCTGGCGGCGGTGTCCGACGTGCGCCAGCTGCCGCACGCGATCGCCGAAGGCATCCAGAAGGAGTTCGACGTGCCCCAGGTGGGCATCCGCGTCTGGGGCGTGGCCGGTCCCTACCTGGGCTCGATGTTCACCATGGGCGTCAGCGAGGACGCCAAGGCCTTCGCCACCTCGCTGACCATGCCGTTCTGCGGCCCCAACCTGGGCTTTGAGCCCACCGCCTGGCTGCCCAAGCCCGACGCGGTGCAGTCCCTGGCGCTGCTGACGCTGCGCGAAGGCCCCAACGACAGCCAGTCGCCCGCCTTCGGCCTGCTGGTGCTGGGCTCGACCGATCCGCTGCGCTTCGATGCCACCATGGGCACGGAATTCCTCTCGCGCATCGCCGAACAGGCCAGCGCCGCCCTGGGGCGCCTGCGCGTCATGCCTACGGGCAACTGAGTCCCCGCATGGCCGACACCGCCGCGCTCGCGCCGCAGCTGCAGGCCTACCTGCAGCATGTGGCCAGCGAGCGGCGGCTGGCCCCGCGCACCGTGGCCCTGTACACCGAAGGCCTGCAGCAGCTGCAGGCCCTGGCGGCCGAGGCCGGGCCCGCGGTGCTGGCGCTGCAGCCCCAGCACATCCGCCGCTTCGTGGCCAGCCTGCACGCCAAGGGCCGGCATGGCCGCAGCATTGCGCTGTGGCTGTCGTGCTGGCGCGGCTTTTTCCGCTGGGCGGCCTGGCAGGGCTGGGTGGAGCGCAACCCCGTCGAGGGCATCCGCGCGCCGAAAACGCCCAAGCCCCTGCCCAAGGCGCTGGGGGTGGACGCCGCCGTGCAGCTGGCGGACTACCGCAACCCGGAAGCCGACCCCTGGGAAGAAGCGCGCGACGCGGCCATGACCGAGCTGCTGTACAGCAGCGGCCTGCGCGTCAGCGAGCTGGCGAACCTGGATGTGCAGGCCGGTGACGGCCTGGGCTGGCTGGACCTGCAGGCCGGCCTGGTGCATGTGACCGGCAAGGGCGGCAAGCGCCGCAGCGTGCCCGTGGGGGCGCCGGCGCGTGCCGCCGTGCAGCGCTGGCTGGCGATCCGTCCCACGCGTTTTGCGGCCGGCTGGAGTGCGCCGGCCCTGTTCCTGGGCGTGCGCGGCGCGCGCATCACGCCGCAGACCATCTGGCTGCGCCTGCGCCAGCGCAGCCAGCAGGCCGGGCTGGCGGCCGCCGTGCACCCGCACGTGCTGCGCCATTCGTTTGCCAGCCATGTGCTGCAGTCCAGCGGCGACCTGCGCGCCGTGCAGGAGTTGCTGGGCCACGCCAACATCACCACCACGCAGGTCTATACGCGGCTGGACTTCCAGCACCTGGCCCAGGCCTATGAGCAGGCCCACCCGCGGGCACGCAAGAAATAGCCCTGAGCGGGCGGTGGATGCTCCTTGAACAGGAGCTGTCAGCGCTTATTTTTCATGACTTTCAGGTGCTTTTGCGCTGGATCATCCATCGCCATCAGCGCAGTGTGCTCACATTTTCTTCAGCGGCAGGTGGTGCAAATTTTGCTTTTTACAGATTTATACAAATCTGCGGCATGGCGTCATGGAACTGCTCCTGAAATACGAAGGTCACCACATTCCCCGGGTCTGGGCCCGACTGCACGGCATGCGCATGGGGCGCAATGTCTGGGTGTTCCGCCTGCCGCACCCGGATGCGCTGCAGGGCGTGATGGACCAGCTGGCGCAGGAGACCGAGGCCGAGGTGCTGGCCCTGACCCTGGTGGCGGTGGTGCGCGTGGCGGACCAGCAGTCGCCGGCCCTGCTGCTGGACAACGCCGTGCCCTTCATGGTGCTGCTGACGCGGCTGCGTTACCCCTGGCTGCAGGCGGGCATGGACAAGTACGTGGAGGTGCACTTCCAGCCCATCATCGATCTGGCCGACGGCGGGCGCATCTATGCCCACGAGGCCCTGTGCCGGCTGCGCACACCCCAGGGCGAGCTGCTGTCGGGCTACGAGACCTTCACCCTGGCGCGCCACCTGGGCCGGCTCGACGCGCTGGACGTGGCGCTGCAGTACAAGGCGCTGCAGCGCAAGGTGGCCGACCTGGAGCCCGGCGCCATCCTGTTCCTGAACGTGCTGCCGTCCACCCTGCTGCAGCCGGCCTGGGCCAGCCAGTTCCTGCAGTGGCTGCACGACCTGGATATACCGCACCACGAGGTGGTGATCGAGGTGGTCGAGAGCGAGCAGGTCGACCCCGCTGGCCTGGCCCAGCGCTGCGACGCGCTGCGCTCCCAGGGGCTGCGGATTGCGCTGGACGACATGGGCGCCGGCTTCAACTGCCTGTCGGTGCTGGCCATGGTGCGTTCGGACTTCATCAAGGTGGACCGGGGCCTGGTGCACCAGGCGCGCGGCAGCCGGGTGCGCTCGGTGCTGCTGGAGGCCCTGGTCTCCATGGCCGAGCGCCTGGGCTCCATCGTGGTCGCCGAGGGCCTGGAGCGCCAGGAGGACGTGGCCTTCTGCCGCTCGCTGGGCATCCATCTGGTCCAGGGCTTTCTGTTTGCCAAGCCGGCCTATGCACCGTTGCGGGGCAGTCTGGCCCTGCCCACGGCCGACAAAACGGTCGCCATGGCGCGGCTGGACCGGTTTTCCATCACCGACGTGATCGAGACCCCGCCGTCCTTCGACATCCAGACCCCGCTGACGCTGGTGCGCCAGGCGTTTCGCGACACGCCCGACCTGCCTTGGTGCATGCTGACCGATTCCGGGCATCCGGTGGGCGTCCTGCACCGGGGTAGGGCGCTGTCGCCCGGCCTGCGCACCGTGGCCCAGGGTGCGCAGCCGCTGCAGCGCATGCTGCCCTACAACATCGGGCTGACGGCCCTGTCCCGCCGCCTGTACCTGGAGCGCATGGACGCCGCCCCCTGGGCCGTGGTCGATGAGCGCGGCTGCTACATCGGCACGCTGGAGCCGATGATGCTGGTCTCCCACCTGCTGGCGCGCCAGGAGCACGGCGCCAGCCTGCACCCGCTGTCGCAGCTGCCGACCGGGCCCACGCTGCGCCAGGCCATCGACATGCGGATTGCGCGCAAGCACGGCATGCTGGAGCTGGTCTACATCGACCTGGACCATTTCAAGGCCTTCAACGACCGCTATGGTTTTGTGCGCGGCGATGCCATGATCCGCACGCTGGCCGAAATCCTGCGCCACGTGTTCGCCAGCAGCCCGGACTGCATCCTGGGCCACATCGGCGGCGATGACTTCATCGTGCTGTTCGACCGCCCCGTGGCCCTGCTGATCCCGCAGCTGCAGCGCGCCATGGCGCAGTTCCATGCCCTGGCGCGGCACCTGTACGACACCGAGGACCTGCAGCGCGGCTATTTCGTCACCGAGGACGGCGAGGCCCACCCGGTGGCCAGCATGTCCGTGTCCTGCGTCAACGGCAGCACCGGCATGCCCCAGGACAGCGTGGAGGCCTCGGCGCGCGCCGCCAAGCTCAAGAAGGTGGGCAAGACCTCGGGTGGCAACGTCATCGTGGTGGAGGCGGCCCACCCCCGGGTGGTCCAGCCCGAGAGCAGCAGCCCCAGCATGTCTGGCTGGGAAGTGCAGGTGCTGGACATCCTGCAGCGCCTGCTGCAGGAGCCGCGCGGGCTGGATGCGCATGCGCTGGACCATGTGTTCAAGGCCTACCCCTTCTTCGAGGTGCTGTTCGAGCTGGACGCCGACGGCCAGCAGATCTGCGCCAACTGGATCAACCCGGCCATGTACGGCCGCATCCGCGGCGGCGGTGCCGGCGCCCAGCGCGGCAGCCAGTCCTACTTCGTGCATGTGCGCGACAGCGGCCAGCCCTTTGTCTCGCCCATCTACCTGTCCAGCGCCACCGAGGACTTCTGCCTGACGATTGCCGTGCCCATCCACGGGCCGCAGGGGCGCTTCACCGGCGTGCTGGTGGGGGATTTGAACCTGGCGTCCATGGCCAGCCTGCTGGAAAACCGGGTGGCGGCGTGAAGATCTATGAATATTCATAGCTGATAGCGCTGGCTGTGCCTGGGTTTACTGCCAAAAACCTTCAGAATGCACACGCCCCTGGTGGCGCCACGTGCTTCGCGGCATGGCTACACTTTCCGCCTCCGGCGCCCGGCACCCTGTCTGGGCACCCTGGTTTGATTTCTCTTTCCGCGCAGCGCAGCCGCGGTTGCGCGCGCATTGCGACAAGGTTGTATTTCCATGGCACTCATTCCCGTCAGCATCCTCACCGGTTTTTTGGGTTCGGGCAAAACCACGCTGCTCAAGCGCGTGCTCAGCGAGTCGCATGGCATGAAGATCGCCGTGATCGAAAACGAGTTCGGCGAGGAAAACATCGACACCGACATCCTGCGCACCGAATCCAAGGAACAGATCCTGCAGATGAGCAACGGCTGCATCTGCTGCACCATCCGCGAAGACCTGCGCGAAGCGCTGCAGCTGCTGGCCGCCAAGCGCCGCCAGGGCCTGGTGGACTTTGACCGCATCGTGATCGAGACCACCGGCCTGGCCGATCCCGGCCCCGTGGCCCAGACCTTCTTCATGGACGACGAGATCGCCGAAACCTACCTGATCGACTCCATCCTGACCCTGGTCGATGCCAAGCACGCCAACCAGCAGCTCGACGACCGCCAGGAGGCGCGCCGCCAGGTGGGCTTTGCCGACCAGATCTTCCTGTCCAAGACCGACCTGGTGACCGAGGACGACAAGGAGGCGCTGATCCACCGCCTCAAGCACATGAACCCCCGCGCGCCCATCAAGGCCGTGCACTTTGGCGATGTGGCGCTGAATGAGGTGTTTGACCTGCGCGGCTTCAACCTGAACGCCAAGCTGGACATCGACCCCGACTTCCTCAAGGAAGACGACCACGACCATGCGCACGACCACAGCGATTGCGACCACGACCATGGCCACTGTGAGCACGGACATGCGCACGACCACCATGGCCACGGCCCTGACTGCGGCCACGACCATGCGCATGGCGAGCACTGCCACCACCCGCACCACCATCACCACGACGACGATGTGAAGAGCTTCGTCTACCGTGCGGACAAGGCCTTCGATCCCGCCAAGCTGGAGGACTTCCTGGGCGCCATCGTGAACATCTACGGCCCCAAGATGCTGCGCTATAAAGGCGTGTTGCACATGAGCGGCACCACCCGCAAGGTGATCTTCCAGGGCGTGCACCAGCTGATGGGTAGCGACCTGGGCCCCGAGTGGGCCGCGGATGAAAAACGACAGAGCAAGATGGTCTTCATCGGCATTGACCTGCCGCAAGACATCCTGCGCCAAGGCCTGGATCAGTGCCTGGTCTAGGCCCGCGCGGGTCCTCATCGCACTGCGCAGGGCAGGGCTAAACCAGACAAGTCTGTGCGTTATGTGCAACTTTAGGGGCATGGCAGTATCTGACCGATACAATCGCGCCCCTAATGAAGAACCCGGGAGCTTCCAGCCACGAGGGGGCGTCAACGGGGCCGTGCCAGTACTGTGAGGAGACAGGAAGTGACAGCAGTCGAGACGAGCAAGAAAAAAGCCACCACCAAAGTGGCTGCCACCACCGCTGAGCAGAAGGACAAGCCGGCGGCCAAGAAAACGGCCGCCAAGTCCAGCACCGCTGCTGCCAAGACCGCCGCGGGCAGCCCATCCCGCACTGTGACCCATGAACCAACCAAGGCCACTGCAGCAGCCCCTGCTGCAGTCACCAAGGCCGCTTCCAACAAGACCATGCCAACGACTACTTCTGCGCCCACTTCCATCGTGACCAAGCGCGACCCCAAGCTCGCCAACAACTGGAAGACCAAGTCTCTCGAAGAACTGACCGACGCTGAAATCGTGGCCATGTCCGATGACGAGTACATGAACGATGTGCAGCTGGCCTATTTCCGTGCCAAGCTGGTCAAGCTGAAGCAGGACATGCACCAGAACGCCGGTGAAACCGCAGAAAACCTGCGTGAAGACACCGTGGTCGTCCCCGATCCCGCCGACCGCGCCACGATCGAGGAAGAGCACGCCCTGGAGTTGCGCACACGCGACCGTGAGCGCAAGCTGCTCAAAAAGATCGAACAGGCCATTGCCCGGATCGACGCTGGCGACTATGGTTACTGCGATGAGACCGGCGAGCCGATCGGCGTTCCCCGCCTGCTGGCCCGCCCGACCGCCACGCTGTCGCTCGAAGCGCAACAGCGGCGCGAACTCAAGCAGAAGATGTTCGGAGATTGATTCAGGACCGTGCCCAGTGCACGGTTTTTCATGCGCAGCACCATGCAACCAGACAGCGGCAAATCCGGCGGTTTCTTTCGTAAGGTCATGCACATCGTGCGCGGAACCTCCGCCACGGAGGCTGACGCTCCGCCCGACCCCGACAGTCTGACGGCCCGTGAGGCGCTGCAGGAGGTCATGGCGCGCAAGCGCCGCAACGACGCCATCCGCCAGCAGGAGTTTGCCCAGCTGCGGCAGTTGCGCCAGCGCAACCAGGCCATCGGCCAGGTGCACGAGGCTGGGGCCGAGCGCGAGGCCGAGGTCCTGTCCTCGCTGCTGGGCCAGGAGACGCGCAGCACGGCCACCCTGCAGAAAATCGACGAGATCGAGGCCCAGATGTCCGGCCAGTGGTGGCGCCAGCCGCCCGCGGCCGGTGCGGCCGCGGCCCCGCATGCCGCCGGCCGGCGTGGCCCGGCCCGCAGCTGGAGCCGCCTGCCGGTGCTGGGCGAAGACAGTGTGGTGCAACCGGCCGCCCCCAGCGTGGAGGTGGCGGCCACCGTCCCGACCGAACCACCGGCCATACCCAGCGCGGCCCCCGTGGTTGTGGCAGCAGCGGTCGCTGCCCCCGTGGTGGTGCCCCCACCCGTGGTGCGGGCGTTCCAGCCCCATCCGGACCTGGAAGAAGCCGCCATCCTCTTTGCCCATGGCGACCTGGAAGGCGCCCGCACCCGCTTGCTGGAGCAACTGGTGCAGTCACTCAGTGCCACGCCCCGGGACGAGGACAAGGTGTGCCGGCTGTGGCATGCCATGCTCGACTGGTGCCGCGCCACCGGGGACGAGGACACCTTCGAGCCCCTGGCGATCGACTATGCCGAGCACTTTGGCCGTTCGGCGCCGCTGTGGTCCTCCCTGCCGGCCCGGCTGGGCCAGACGGCCCTGGCGGGGGCGGTGCGCAAGGACCCCGGCAAGCGCCAGTTCCTGTGGTCCAGCCCTGCGCTGCTGACCGTGGGCGCGGTCACGGCCCTGCGCGCGTCCCAAGAGGATGCGCCCCAGCCCTGGTGCATGTCCTGGCTGCGGCTGGTGGCCATCGACGACGCCGCGCTGCTGCCGCTGACCCGGCTGTGCACGGCCTGGGCCGACAGCGAGGGCCAGTTCGTGCTGTCCGATGCCGGCAAGTTGCTGCAATTGCTGGAGCAACAGACCCCCGTGGGCGAGTCGCACCGTCCGGCAGCCTGGTGGCTGCTGCGCATGGCGGTGCTGCGCCTGGTGCACCGCATGGAGGCCTACGAGCAGGTGGCGCTGGACTATTGCGTGACCTACGAGGTGTCGCCACCGTCCTGGGTGGAGCCGGCGTGCCACTGCATCGTGCAGGAAGAGGGCGAGGCCGATGTCTCGGTGCTGCACGAGGCCTCCCTGCAGTCGGTGCAGGCGGGGGTGGTGGTGCCGCAGGAAGGCGCAGCCCCTGGGGCGATGCCGGTGGGGCAGGGCCTGGCCGGTGTGATCGAAGGCGATGCCCAGCCCTGGCTGGATGTCTTGGGTGCCCAGGCGCGCCGCGGGCAGGTGCTGGAGATTTCCTGCGCCAACCTCATCCGCCTGGACTTTGTGGCCGCTGGCAGCGTGCTGAACTGGGCGGCCGAGATGCAGAACCACGGCCATGAGCTGCGATTCACACAGCTGCACCAGCTGGTGGCGGAGTTCTTCCACATTATTGGCATCCACGAGCACGCCACCGTACAGGCCGTCGCCACCTGATCGGCGGATGTGTAAAAAGTGGCAGCGGCGCGCTTGCAAAGCCGCGTGCCGGCCCCATCTGCAATTGCTATGGAACAGTATCACGGCACCACCATCATCAGCGTGCGTCGGCAGACGCCCGAAGGCATCCAGGTCGCGATCGGCGGCGACGGCCAGGTCACCCTGGGCCACATCGTGGTCAAGGGCACGGCGCGCAAGGTGCGCAAGCTCTACCACGGCAAAGTGCTGGCCGGGTTTGCCGGCGCCACAGCCGACGCCTTCACGCTGTTCGAGCGTTTCGAGGCCAAGCTGGAAAAGCACCAGGGCCACCTGACGCGTGCCGCCATCGAGCTGACCAAGGAGTGGCGCACCGACCGCGTGCTGCGCAAGCTGGAAGCCATGCTGGCCGTGGCCGATCACACGGCCTCGCTGATCATCACCGGCAACGGCGATGTGCTGGAGCCCGAGCAGGGCATCGTGGCGATCGGGTCGGGCGGCGCCTATGCCCATTCGGCGGCCAAGGCGCTGCTGAACAACACTGAGCTGTCGGCCGAGCACATCGTGAAGAAGTCCCTGGAAATCGCCGGCGAGCTGTGCATCTACACCAACATGAACCACACCATCGAGACGCTGTGAGCGCGGCCCGCTGGCTGGCCACGGCACCGCCGTACGCCGTTGGCGCGTGGAATTTAAATAATTGATAGCTGTTGACGCTTGCTGCATAAGCGTCAAAGCCAGATTTGATGGATATTTTGACCATGTCCTCCATGACCCCCCAGGAAATCGTCTCCGAGCTGGACAAGCACATCGTGGGACAGGCCGGTGCCAAGCGCGCCGTTGCCATCGCGCTGCGCAACCGCTGGCGCCGCCAGCAGGTCGCCGATGGCCTGCGCCAGGAAATCACCCCCAAGAACATCCTGATGATTGGCCCCACGGGCGTGGGCAAGACCGAGATCGCACGCCGCCTGGCGCGCCTGGCCGATGCGCCCTTCATCAAGGTCGAAGCCACCAAGTTCACCGAGGTCGGCTACGTGGGCAAGGATGTGGACTCCATCATCCGTGACCTGGCCGAGATCGCCGTCAAGCAGGCGCGCGAGGGCGAGGTGAAGAAGCTGCGCATGCGCGCCGAAGATGCGGCCGAGGAACGCATCCTCGATGTGCTGCTGCCGCAGGCGCGCACGCACGACACCGCGCCCGCCGACAGCAGCACGCGCCAGATCTTCCGCAAGAAGCTGCGCGAAGGCCAGCTGGACGACAAGGAGATCGAGATCGACCTGGCCGAGGGCAAGCCCCAGCTGGAGATCATGGGCCCCCAGGGCATGGAGGAGATGGCCGAGCAGCTGCGCGGTCTGTTCAGCCAGATGGGCCAGGAGAAGCGCAAGACGCGCAAGCTCAAGATCAAGGAGGCGTTCAAGCAACTGATCGACGAGGAAGCGGCCAAGCTGGTCAACGAGGAAGAGACCAAGTCGCGCGCGCTGGCCAACCTGGAGCAGAACGGCATCGTCTTCATCGACGAGATCGACAAGGTGGCCACGCGCCAGGAAACCAGCGGCTCCGATGTTTCGCGCCAGGGCGTGCAGCGCGACCTGCTGCCCCTGGTGGAGGGCACGACCGTGTCCACCAAGTACGGCATGGTCAAGACCGACCACATCCTGTTCATCGCCTCCGGGGCCTTCCACCTGTCGCGCCCCAGCGACCTGATTCCCGAGCTGCAAGGGCGCTTCCCGATCCGGGTCGAGCTCGATTCCCTGTCGGTGCAGGACTTTGAGGCCATTCTGACGCAGACCCACGCGTCCCTGGTCAAGCAGTACCAGGCGCTGCTGGAGACGGAAGGCGTCACCCTGGCCTTCACCGCCGATGGCATCACCCGCCTGGCCCACACGGCCTTCACGGTCAACGAGCGCACCGAGAACATCGGGGCGCGCCGCCTGTCCACGGTCATGGAGCGCCTGCTGGACGAAGTCAGCTTCGATGCCGTCAAGCTGGCAGGCCAGACGGTCACCATCGATGCCGCGTACGTCGATGCACGCCTGCAGATGCTGAGCCAGGACGAAGATCTGTCCAGATACATCCTGTAACTAAAAAACAGCCTTCCCATCCCCCCGCGCGCTGCCATGGCGCCTGGGGGGATTTGTTTTGATAAAGAACGTAAATGGTGCGTAGGACGAGTGCTGCTTTTTGATGAGTGGCTAAGTGATTGAATCCAATGGGTTTTTTGCGAGTTTTCACAAGTTTGCAATTTCTAAGTCATTGATTTCATTGCAAAAGCATGTGCTTTTCCGGGTGGCGCCGGATCAAATTGCTGCTACAGTGCAAAAAAGTGCAATTAAGTGGTGAGAATTCCCTTAACCGCCCACATGCGGGCGCTCAAGGTCCAAGCAAACGGGGTGATCCATCGTGTTTCAAGGGGCGTCTTCGCTGACTCTCGATGCGAAGGGGCGGCTTTCAGTGCCGACCCGGCATCGTGACGCCCTGGTCACGCAGGCCCAAGGCCAGCTCACCATCACCAAGCACCCCCATGGCTGTCTGATGCTGTTTCCCCGCCCCGAGTGGCTGCTGTTCCGCGACCGCATCGGCCAGTTGCCGATGTCGGCCCAGTGGTGGAAGCGCATCTTCCTGGGCAACGCCATGGATGTGGACATGGACGGCACCGGGCGTGTGCTGGTCTCGCCAGAGCTGCGCCAGGCGGTCGGTCTTGAGAGAGAGGTGATCCTGCTCGGCATGGGCAATCACTTCGAGCTTTGGGATAAAGCCACTTATGAAGCCCATGAGGCGCAAGCCATGCAGGCGCCCATGCCCGATGTATTCCAAGACTTTGCTTTCTGAAAAGGGCGAGCGTTGAACCAGCCCCTCCAACACATCACAGTTTTGCTCCACGAGGCCGTCGATGCCTTGTTGGGCGGTGATCCGTCCGCGGCCGATGGCACGTATGTGGACGGAACCTTTGGCCGTGGCGGCCATTCGCGATTGATTCTCTCCCGGCTGAGCCCGCAGGGGCGGCTGATAGCCTTCGACAAGGACCCATTGGCGATTGCAGAAGCCGGGCGTATCGAAGACGCCCGTTTTTCTATCCGCCACGAAGGGTTTCGCCACATCGGCGAACTGCCGCCGGCGAGTGCCGATGGCATCCTGATGGACCTGGGTGTGAGCTCGCCCCAGATCGACCAGGCCGACCGCGGCTTCAGCTTCCGCTTTGAGGGGCCGTTGGACATGCGCATGGACACCACGCGCGGCCAGAGTGTGGCCGAGTGGCTGGCCGACGCCGAGGTGCAGCAGATCACCGATGTGATCCGTGACTATGGGGAGGAGCGCATGGCGTTCCCGATTGCCAAGGCCATCGTGGCGCACCGTGAAGCGCATGGCCCACTGCAGACCACCACGGAGCTGTCGAATCTGGTGGGCAAGATTGTGAAAAGCCGTGATGGACAGAACCCCGCCACGCGCACGTTCCAGGCCCTGCGGATTTTTATCAATGCCGAACTGGTGGAGCTCGAAGAAGCGCTGCAGGCCAGTCTGCGTGTGCTCAAGCCGGGTGGCCGCCTGGCGGTGATCAGCTTCCATTCCCTGGAAGACCGCATCGTCAAGCAGTTCATTGCCGAGCACGCCAAAGAGGTCTACGACCGCCGCACCCCGTTTGCCGCACCCAAGCCCATGCACCTGAAGGCGCTGGAGCGCATCAAGCCTGGCAAGGCCGAGGTGGACGCCAATCCGCGCTCGCGCAGCGCGGTGATGCGCGTGGCCGAACGCACCGAGGTGCCTGCATGACCACCCGCCCACAGTGGCCCAGCATCCAGGAGGCGGCATGCTGCGCCTGAACCTCTTGTTGCTGGTGGCGGTGCTGCTCAGCGGCCTGTACCTGGTCGAGACCCAGTACGAGTCGCGCCGCCTGTTCACCGAGCTGCACCGTGCGACGAACGAGGCCCGCAACCTGGAGACCGAGTACCAGCGGCTGCAGGTGGAGCTGCGCGCGCAGTCCTCGCCTTCGCGCATCGAGTCCCTGGCTGTGGCCCAGGGCTTGCAGGGGGCATCGCCCGCCATCACGCACTATGTGCGCGATGAACAACCTGCCGGAGGTGCCCGGTGAGACGCAGTCTGGCCTACACTTCCAGCCCTTTGCTGGCCAGCAAGACGCCGGCCTGGCGCAGCAAGTTCGTGATGGGCTGCATCGTGCTGGCCTTCACGGGCCTGGCCGCGCGTGCGGCCTGGGTGCAGGTGATCGACAACGATTTCTTCCAGCGCCAGGGCGAGGTCCGCTTTGCCCGGACCCTGGAGCTGTCGGCCAACCGCGGGCGTATCCTGGACCGCAATGGACTGATCCTGGCCTCCAGCGTGCCGGCGGCCAGCATCTGGTCGATCCCCGAAGACGTGGAGAAGAACACCCCGGAAGACCTGGCCAAGCTGCCCAAGCTGGCCAAGCTGATGGACATGCCTTTGGACCAGCTGAAAAAGAAGCTGGCCGAGGACAAGAGCTTTGTCTGGGTCAAGCGCCAGCTGGACTGGGATGTGGGTCTGCAGATCAAGGCCCTGGGCATCAAGGGCATCTACCAGACCCGCGAATACAAGCGCCAATACCCCGAAGGCGAGGCGGCGGCCCACATCGTGGGCTTCACGAACGTCGAGGACAAGGGCCAGGAAGGCATGGAACTGGCCTTCGAAAAGGACCTGGCGGGCAAGCCCGGCTCGCGCCGTGTGATCAAGGACCGCCTGGGGCGTGTGGTCGATGGCGTGGGCGAAGAGGTGCCCCCGATCGATGGCCGTGATATCCAGCTGTCGATCGACAGCAAGATCCAGTTTTTTGCCTACCAAAAGCTCAAGGAGCAGGTGCTGGCCCACAAGGCCGTGGGCGGCACGGTGGTGGTCATGGATGCCAAGACCGGTGAACTGCTGGCCCTGGCCAATTACCCCAGCTTCAACCCCTCGAACCGCAAGCACCTGACCGGGGAGCAGTTGCGCAACCGCGCCATCACCGACGTGTTCGAGCCGGGCTCGACCATGAAGCCGATCACGGTCGGCATCGCCCTGGAGAGCGGCAAGTTCAAACCCTCGACGATCGTGGACACCACGCCCGGGCGCATCAATGTGACCGGCTCCACCATTTCCGACACGCACAATTACGGGGTGCTGACGGTCGAGGGGGTGATCCAGAAGTCCAGCAACGTGGGCACGACCAAAATCTCCCAGCAGCTCACTGCGCAGGAGATGTGGGAGACGTTCTCGGCCGTGGGCTTCGGCCAGAAGCCGCAGATCGCCTTCCCCGGCGCGGCCAGTGGCCGTCTGCGCCCCTACAAGACCTGGCGCCCGGTCGAGCAGGCCACCATGTCCTACGGCTATGGCCTGTCGGCCAGCTTGCTGCAGATGTCGCGTTCCTATACCGTGTTCTCGAACGGCGGCAAGGTGATCCCGGCCACCATGCTGAAGCTGGACAAGCCCCCCGTGGGCGTGCCGGTGTTTTCCGAGAAGACCGCCGAGCAGGTGCGCAAGATGCTGGCCCTGGCCACCGGCCCGGGCGGGACGGGGCAGCGCGCACAGACGGTCGGGTATTCCGTGGGTGGCAAGTCAGGTACCGCCCGCAAGCAAGTGGGCAAAAGCTATGCCCAAGGAAAATACCGCGCTTGGTTTACCGGTATGGCGCCGATTGAAGATCCGCGCGTGATTGTGGCAGTGATGGTGGATGAGCCCAGCAACGGCACCTATTACGGGGGCACGGTGGCGGCGCCCGTCTTCAGCACGGTGGTGCAGCAGAGCTTGCGTCTCTTGGGGGTGGCGCCCGACATGGCGGTACAGCCGCAAATCGTCGCCAACCCCGTGGAGGAATCGCTGTGAGTTGCGCCCCTGAGTTTTTGCATGATCTGCCCCAGGCACTGGCCTGGCTGCACGCCCGTGTCACTGGCCAACTGCGTACCGACAGCCGCCAGGTGCAGCCCGGGGATGGCTTCATCGCCTGGCCCGGTGGCGTGACCGATGGCCGCGCCCATGTGGCCTCGGCCATCGCACGCGGAGCGGTAGCGTGCCTGGTTGAGCACGACGGCGTGGAGGCCTTCAGCCTGACCGGCGCGGTGGCCAGCTACCGTGGCTTGAAGGCCGCCACGGCCGAGCTGGCGGCGCAATGGTGCCTGCACCCTTCGCAGCAGTTGCGGGTGGTCGCCGTCACCGGCACCAACGGCAAGACTTCCACCGCCTGGTGGCTGGCGCATGCGCTGGCCGGGTTCCAGCTGCAAGGGCGCCAGGGCTGTGCCATGGTGGGCACGCTGGGCATCGGCGTGCCGCCCCAGGTGGTCAGCACCGGCATGACCACCCCCGATCCTGTCTGCCTGCAGTATGCGTTTGCCGATTACGTGCAGCAGTGCCTGGCCGCGTGCGCGATCGAAGCTTCGTCCATCGGCATCGAGGAGCACCGCCTGGATGGCACGCACATCCACACCGCGGTGTTCACCAATTTCACGCAGGACCACCTGGACTACCACGGCAGCATGGCAGCCTATTGGCAGGCCAAGGCCAAGCTGTTTGCTTGGGCAGGCCTGCAGGTGGCCGTGCTCAACGTCGACGATGCCCATGGGCAGTTGCTGGCGCAGCAGTTGCAGGGGCGCGCAGGCCTGGATCTGTGGACCGTGGCGGTGAACGCCCCGGCACGCTTGCGGGCCACGGACGTGCGCCATGGACTGCAGGGCCTGTGCTTCGAGGTACAGGAAGCCGGGCAGTCCGTGACCATGACCACCCAGATGATCGGCCAGTACAACGTCAGCAACATGCTGGGCGTGCTGGCCGTTCTGCGCAGCTGGGGCTGGACGCTGCCGGACGCCGTGGCCTTGTGCCAGGGGCTGGCGCCGGTGCCAGGGCGCATGCAGCAGATTGCCCAGGCTGATCAGCCCCTGGTGGTGGTGGACTATGCCCACACCCCCGATGCGCTGGAGCAGGCCTTGCAGGGCTTGCAGCCCGTGGCGCGCGCGCGGGGCGGCCGGCTGCACTGCGTGTTCGGCTGTGGCGGCAACCGCGACAGCAGCAAGCGCCCCCTGATGGGCCAGGCTGCGCAGCGCCAGGCCGACGTGGTGTGGGTGACCAGCGACAACCCGCGTGGCGAAGACCCCCAGACCATCGTGCAGCAGATCACGGCCGGCATGCGGCTGGATGGCGTGCAGGTGGTGGTGGACCGCACGCAGGCGATTGAACAGGCCATTGCCCAGGCCGGCACCCAGGATGTGGTGCTGCTGGCGGGCAAGGGCCATGAGGACTACCAGGAAATCCAGGGTGTGAAGCACCCGTTTTCCGACATGGACAAGGCGCGTGCCGCCTTGCTCCGGCGAGAGGGAATGCAGCAATGATGACTTTGCAACAGGCATGGCAGTGGATCCAGGCCTTCCAGCCGCAGGCGCGACTGGTGGGCGATGGTGCCACGCCCCTGCTGCGTGTGCACACGGACAGCCGCAGCCTGCAGGCGGGCGATCTGTTTGTGGCGCTCCAGGGTGAGCGCATGGATGCACATGACTTTCTGCCCCAGGTGCGGGCGCAGGGCCTGGCCGCTGCGGCGATCGCCCACGACGGCCTGGAGGCGCTGGGCCTGCCCGGCATCGAGGTGCCGGACACCACCCAGGCCCTGGGGGCCCTGGCGGCCGGCTGGCGCAGCATGTTTGGCCTGCCCTTGATTGCCGTCACCGGCAGCAATGGCAAGACCACGGTGACGCAGATGATCGCCAGCATCCTGAAGGCCCAGGCCGGCGATGCGGCGTTTGCGACCCAGGGCAATTTCAACAACGCGATCGGCGTGCCGCTGACCCTGTTCCGCCTCAGCGCTGCGCACCAGCTGGGCGTGGTGGAACTGGGCATGAACCACCCCGGCGAGATTGCCGAGCTGGCGCGCATCGCCCAGCCCACGGTGGCCCTGGTCAACAACGCCCAGCGTGAGCACCAGGAATTCATGCACACCGTACAGGCCGTGGCCGAGGAAAACGGCAGCGTGCTGGCCTACCTGCCCGCCGATGGCGTGGCCGTGTTCCCGTCCGATGAGGCCTTTACCCCCCTGTGGCGCAGCCTGGCAGGCCAGCGCCCGGTGCTGACCTTCGGGGGCGAGGACGCCGACGTGTGCAGCCTGCATGCCACCTGGGCCGACAGCGCGTGGCAGGTGCAGGTGCAGACCCCGCAAGGCCGCTTCGACTGCGCGCTGCACATCGCCGGCCGCCACAACGTGCGCAATGCGCTGGCGGCTGCGGCCTGTGCCCTGGCGGCGGGCGTGCCCCTGGCGGCGATTGCCCAGGGGCTGAGCGCCTTCCAACCGGTCAAGGGCCGCTCGCGCTCTACCGCGGTGGTGTGCGCGGGCCGGCGCGTGGACGTGGTGGACGACACCTACAACGCCAACCCTGACTCCGTCCAGGCCGCGATTGCCGTGCTGGCCGAGCTGCCCGCGCCGCGCCTGCTGGTGCTGGGGGACATGGGCGAGGTGGGCGACCAGGGTCCGGCCTTCCACGCGGAAGTCGGCGCCAGTGCCCGGCAGGCCGGCATTGAAACTTTCCTGGCATTGGGGTCACAAATGCAGCACGCCGTGGCTGCGTTTGGGCAGGGTGCTACGCATTTTGAAGAGATGGCAGCGCTGGTGGCAGCGGTGCAGGCCCGCATGGGGCAGACCGGCAGCGTGCTGGTCAAGGGTTCGAGAAGTATGAAGATGGAACACGTGGTGCAGGCCCTGGAAAGCGCCTGCGGGGAGGGCGCAGCATGCTGCTGATCTTGGCTGAGTGGCTGCAGACCTTGTCGCCCGATTTCGGTTTCCTGCGCGTGGTGCAGTACATCACCTTCCGCGCCGTGATGGCGGCGCTGACCGCCCTGGTGATCGGCCTGTGGATTGGCCCCAAGGCCATCCGTATGCTGACCGCGCTGAAGGTGGGTCAGCCCGTGCGCGGCTATGCCATGCAGACCCATCTAGTAAAGAACGGCACGCCCACCATGGGCGGGGTGCTGATCCTGTTCGCCATCGCCGCGTCCACCCTGCTGTGGTTTGACCTGAGCAACCGCTTCGTCTGGATCGTGCTGGTGGTGACCATGGGCTTTGGCGCCATCGGCTGGGTCGATGACTGGCGCAAGGTGGTCAACAAGGACCCCGAGGGCATGCGCTCGCGCGAGAAGTATTTCTGGCAGTCGGTGATCGGCCTGATCGCCGCCGTGGCCCTGGTGTTCAGCATTTCCGAAAACACCAACAGCCGCGCCTTCGAGCTGTTCGTGACCTGGGTGCAGTCGGGCTTCTCCATGGACCTGCCGCCGCAGGCCGGGCTGCAGGTGCCGTTCTTCAAGGAAGTTAGCTACCCGCTGGGCGTGTTGGGCTTCGTCATCCTGACCTACCTGGTCATCGTTGGCGCCAGCAATGCCGTCAACCTGACCGACGGCCTGGATGGCCTGGCCATCATGCCGGTGATCATGGTCGGCACGGCGCTGGGCATCTTTGCGTATGTCACCGGCAACGTCAGCTACGCCAAGTACCTGCACTTCCCCAGCATCCCCGGCACGGGCGAGCTGATGATCTTCTGCGGCGCCATGGCCGGCGCTGGTCTGGCCTTCCTGTGGTTCAACGCCCACCCCGCGCAGATCTTCATGGGCGACGTGGGCGCGCTGGCCCTGGGCGGCGCCCTGGGCACCATCGCCGTGATCGTGCGCCAGGAGATCGTGCTGGCCATCATGGGCGGCATCTTCGTGGCCGAGGCCCTGTCGGTGATGCTGCAGGTGGTGTGGTTCAAGTACACCAAGAAACGCTATGGCGAAGGCCGCCGCCTGCTGAAGATGGCGCCGCTGCACCACCACTTTGAAAAGAGCGGCTGGAAGGAAACGCAGGTCGTGATCCGCTTCTGGATCATCACCATGCTGCTGTGCCTGATCGGTCTGTCCACGCTGAAGCTGAGGTAGGCCCCATGCACACCGAAGACTTCACCCCGGCCCAACCCCACTCCGACACCGCGGTGGCGCCGGTCGACGCTGCGGTGCAGCTGGAGAATTCAGGAGCAGTCAGCGCGCATTTGTCCTTGGATGGCGATACAAACGTGTCTGAAGTGGCCGAATCGCAAGCGCCAGCTGCTCCTGAAAAAGAGGCGCTGCCCGCCTGGGCGGAACCCGTGCCCGACGTCAGCAGCCTGAGCGCCGCCAAGGACGCGGCCGCCTTTGTGGCGCAAATCTTCACCGACCCCAGCATGTCGGATGCGGCCGACGCCGACGTCACCGCCGTGCCCGTGGATGCCGCCCCTGCGGTGGCGCTGCCCCCCGTGCCTGCGCAATGGCCGCAGGACCAGGCGCAGCACCTGCAGGGCCGGCGCGTGCTGATCCTGGGCCTGGGCGCCTCGGGCCTGGCCATGGCGCGCTGGTGCGTGCGTGCCGGGGCCGAAGTCACCGTGGCCGACACCCGCGAAGCCCCGCCCCAGCTGGCGCTGTTGCACAGCGAGCTGCCGCAGGCGCGGTTTGTGGGCGGTCCGTTGACCAGTGCCCTGGTGGACGGCCAGAGCCTGAACGCCGTGTACCGTTCCCCCGGCCTGGCGCCGGACGTGATCGCGCCCGTGGCGGACGCCGCGCGTGCGATCGGCCTGCCTGTCGGGGGCGAGCTGGATTTGTTCGCCGCGGCCCTGCAGGGCATGGCCCAGGCGCACGGCTACCAGCCCAAGCTGCTGGCCATCACCGGCACCAATGGCAAGACCACGGTGACCTCGCTGACCGGCAAGCTGCTGGAGCATGCCGGCCTGAGCGTGGGGGTGGCCGGCAACATCGGCCCCACCTTGCTGGACACCCTGAGCGCGCGCATCGACGCGCAGGACCTGCCCCAGGTCTGGGTGCTGGAGCTGTCCAGCTTCCAGCTCGATGGTGTGCAGGGTTTCGAGCCGACTGCCGCCGTGGTGCTCAACGTCACACAGGACCACCTGGACTGGCACGGCAGCATGGATGCCTATGCCGCCGCCAAGGCCCGCATCTTCGGCGAGCACGGCCTGATGGTGCTGAACCGCGAGGACCGCACTGTCATGGACATGCTCCCCGCACCGGTCAAGGTCAAGCTGCAGAAGCCGCAGCAGCGCGCCCACATCAGCTTTGGCGCCGACCTGCCGCGCAACCCCGGCGACTATGGCATCGAGATGGTGGCTGGCATGGCCTGGCTGGTGCGCGCGCTGGAGGTGGACCAGGCGGGCCGCCGCGCGCGCGATCCGCAGGAAGAGCTGCACCTGCAGCGCCTGCTGCCCGCCGATGCCCTGCGCATCCGCGGCCGCCACAACGCCACCAACGCCTTGGCCGCGCTGGCGCTGGCCCAGGCGGCCGGTGCTGCGCTGGGCCCCATGCTGTACGGCCTGCGTGAATACCGCGGCGAGCCCCACCGCGTGGAGCCGATTGGCATCGTGCAGGGCGTGGAATATTTCGACGACAGCAAGGGCACGAACGTGGGGGCCACCGTCGCCGCCTTGACCGGCCTGGGGGCCGACCGGCGCATCGTGCTGATCCTGGGCGGGCTGGGCAAGGGGCAGGATTTCACCCCGCTGGCCGCCCCGGTGGCGCGCTATGTGCGCGCCGTGGTGCTGATCGGGCGCGATGCCCCATTGATCAAGCAAGCCCTGCAGTGCGAAGGCGTGCCCCTGCTGGAGGCCGCCGACATGGCGCAGGCCGTGCAACGGGCCAGTGCCCAGGCCTGGGAGGGCGATGCCGTGCTGATGTCGCCCGCCTGCGCCAGCATGGACATGTTCCGTGACTATGCCCACCGCGCCCAGGTGTTTGTGGCGGCGGTGCAGGAGCTGGCCGACGAGGCCGGTCAGATCCTGGGAGGGTACGACGCATGAGCAGCCTGACCCATGTGCGCGAACGCCTGAAAGGCTGGCTGGCCGGCGCGGCCGACAAGCCCGTCGACGTGCTGCCCGTGCGCGTGGGGGGCACGGAGTATCGCAACACCCGGGCCCTGCCGCCCACGGCCCTGGGGCTGGACCAGGCCCTGATCTGGGTGGTGATTGCCTTGCTGGCCTGGGGGCTGGTGATGGTGTACTCGGCCTCGATCGCCATGCCGGACAACCCGCGCTTCGGCAAGATCGAGCATTACCACTTCCTGTTGCGGCATTCGATGAGCCTGGGCGTGGGCTTCGTGGCGGCGCTGCTGGCCTTCCAGGTGTCGATGAAGACCTGGGAACGGCTGGCCGTGCCCATGTTCCTGCTGGCCCTGCTGCTGCTGGTGATGGTGCTGGTGCCCGGCGTGGGCCTGGTCGTGAATGGCGCGCGGCGCTGGCTGCCGCTGGGGGTGATGAATTTCCAGCCTTCGGAGCTGGCCAAGTTCGCCGTGCTGGTCTATGCCGCCGACTACATGGTGCGCCGCATGGACGTGAAGGAACGCTTCTTCCGCGCCGTGCTGCCCATGGCCGCGGCCGTGTTCGTCGTGGGCGTGCTGTTGCTGGCCGAGCCCGACATGGGGGCCTTCCTCGTGATCGTGGTGATCTCGATGGGCATCCTGTTCCTGGGCGGCGTGAATGCGCGCATGTTCTTTCTGATGGCGGCGCTGGTGGTCGGGGCCTTTGTGCTGATGATCGCCTTCTCGCCCTGGCGGCGTGAGCGCATCTTTGCCTACCTGGACCCGTTCTCGGTGGACCATGCGCTGGGCAAGGGCTACCAGCTCTCGCACGCCCTGATCGCCATCGGGCGGGGCGAGCTGTTCGGCGTGGGCCTGGGCCGCAGTGTGGAGAAGCTGCACTGGCTGCCCGAGGCGCACACCGACTTCCTGCTGTCCGTGATTGGGGAGGAGTTCGGCTTCATCGGCATCCTGATCCTGATCGTTGCCTTTGTCTGGTTGACCCGCCGCATCATCGAAATCGGCCGGGAGGCGATCTTCCACGACAAGGTGTTTTCCGGCCTGGTGGCCCAGGGCGTGGCGCTGTGGTTTGGCTTTCAGGCCTTCATCAACATGGGCGTGAACCTGGGGGCCTTGCCCACCAAGGGGCTGACGTTGCCGCTGATGAGCTTCGGCGGCTCGGCGGTGTTGATGAACCTGGTCGCGGTGGCGGTGGTATTGCGGATTGACTATGAGAACAAGCTCATCAGTCCAAAGGTGAGGAAGTGATGCAAGAGAAAGTGGCTTTGGTCATGGCAGGCGGCACCGGGGGGCATATCTTCCCGGGCTTGGCCGTGGCCCACGCGCTGCGCGAGCAAGGCTGGCGTGTGCACTGGCTGGGGGCGCCCGGCAGCATGGAAGAGCGGCTGGTGCCGCCCCAGGGGTTCCCGCTGGAAACAATTGATTTTTCGGGGGTGCGCGGCAAGGGTCTGCTCACCCTGGCCCTGTTGCCGCTGCGCCTGCTCAAGGCCTTCGCACAGGCGCTGTCGGTGGTGCGCCGCGTCAAGCCGGACGTGGTGATCGGCCTGGGGGGCTACATCAGCTTCCCCGGCGGCATGATGGCCGTGCTGGCGGGCAAGCCGCTGATCCTGCACGAGCAGAACTCCGTGGCTGGCATGGCCAACAAGGTGCTGGCCAGCGTCGCCGACAAAGTGTTTGCGGCATTCCCGAATGCGCTGCCCAAGGCGCAGTGGGTGGGCAACCCCTTGCGCCAGGCCTTCCTGCAGCAGCCGGAGCCGGCCGAGCGCTTTGCCGGTCGCAGCGGCCCGCTCAAGGTGCTGGTGGTGGGCGGCAGCCTGGGTGCCAAGGCCTTGAACGACATCGTGCCCCAGGCCGTGGCCCTGCTGCCGGCCGAGGCGCGCCCGCAGGTGGTGCACCAGAGCGGCGCCAAACAGATCGATGCCCTGCGCGCCAACTATGCCGCCGTCGGGGTGCAGGCCGAGCTGACGCCCTTCATCGAAGACACGGCGCAGGCCTTTGCCGATGCGGACCTGGTCATCTGCCGCGCCGGTGCCAGCACCGTGACCGAGCTGGCGGCCGTTGGTGTGGCGGCGATTTATGTGCCCTTCCCGCACGCGGTCGATGACCACCAGACCACGAACGCGCACTTCATGGTGGATGCCGGGGGTGGATGGTTAATGCCACAAGCTGCATTGAATGCACAAAAACTGGCAGAAATGCTACAGAATATGCAGCGTTCAACACTCTTGAACGTTGCCCTTAAAGCGAAAACGATGCAGAAGATTCATGCCACCCGCGAGGTGGTCGCTGCGTGCGAGGAGCTCGCCGCATGAAACACGCCATTCAAAACATCCACTTCGTGGGTCTGGGTGGCTCCGGCATGAGCGGGATCGCCGAGGTTTTGCACAACCTCGGCTATACCGTCTCCGGCTCCGATCTGGCGCCAAGCGCCACCCTGCAGCGCCTGCAGGCGCTGGGAATCCAGACGTTTGTGGGCCATGCCGCGTCCCAGGTGCAGGCCGCCGATGTGGTTGTGACCTCCACCGCCGTGCAGGCCAACAACCCCGAGGTGCTGGAAGCGCGTGCGCGCAAGATTCCCGTGGTGCCCCGGGCCCTGATGCTGGCCGAGCTGATGCGCTTCAAGCAGGGCATCGCGATCGCTGGCGCCCATGGCAAGACCACCACCACCAGCCTGGTGACCAGCGTGCTGGCCGAGGCCGGGCTGGACCCCACGTTCGTCATCGGTGGCAAGCTCAACAGCGCCGGTGCCAATGCCAAGCTGGGCCAGGGCGACTACATCGTGGTCGAGGCCGACGAGTCGGATGCCTCGTTCCTGAACCTGCTGCCGGTGATGGCGGTGGTCACGAACATCGATGCCGACCACATGGAAACCTATGGCCACGACTTCGGTAAGCTGAAGCAGGCTTTTGTCGACTTCCTGCACCGCATGCCGTTTTACGGGCGTGCCATTGTCTGTGCCGAAAGCCCGGCGGTGCGCGACATCCTGCCCGCGCTGGCGCGGCCCGTGACCACCTATGGCTTTGCCCCCGATGTGCAGGTGCGGGCCGTGGAGGTGCGTGCCGAGCATGGCCAGATGCGCTTCAAGGTCTTGCGCCAGAACGGCCAGACCTATCCCGCGCTGGACGTGACCCTGAGCCTGGCGGGCGAGCACAACGTGCTCAACGCGCTGGCGGCCGTGGCGGTGGCCATGGAGCTGGAGCTGCCCGATGCCGCCTTGCTGCGTGCCCTGGAAGGCTTCAAGGGCGTCGGCCGCCGTTTCCAGCGTTATGGCGACTTGCCTTGCGCACAGGGTGGCAGCTTCACCGTGATCGACGACTACGGCCACCACCCGGTGGAAATGGCCGCCACCTTGGCCGCTGCACGGGGCGCTTTCCCCGGGCGCCGTCTGGTGCTGGCCTTCCAGCCCCACCGCTACACCCGCACGCGCGACTGTTTCGAAGACTTCGTCAAAGTCCTGGGCGCTGCCGATGCGGTGCTGCTCAACGAGGTCTACGCCGCCGGCGAAGCCCCCATCGTGGCCGCGGATGGGCGCGCGCTGGCACGCGCCGTGCGCGTTGCAGGGCGTGTGGAGCCCATTTTTATTGAGACAATTGCGGATTTGCCCCGGGCAATTGCGGACAATGCGCAGCCTGGGGATGTGGTGCTGTGCATGGGCGCAGGGTCGATTGGCGCGGTCCCCGCGCAACTGGTTGAAATGCTAGAGAACAAAGAGCTGCAAGCGCAGAAAGGATCTGCGCCATGAGCAATTCCATGAAGAAAATCGATCCGCGTGCCCTGGGCAAGGTGGCCGTGCTGATGGGCGGCCGTTCGTCCGAGCGCGAGGTGTCCCTGATGTCGGGTCAGGGCGTGCTCGACGCCCTGCGTGCCCAAGGGGTGGATGCCCACGCCTTCGATCCCGCCGAGCAGGAGCTGGGCGCGCTGAAAGCCCAAGGTTTTGCGCGCTGCTTCATCGCCTTGCATGGCCGTTTCGGTGAAGACGGCACGGTGCAGGGTGCGCTGGAACTGCTGGGCATTCCGTACACCGGCTCCGGTGTGATGGCGTCCAGCATGGCCATGGATAAGATCATGACCAAGCGCATCTGGCGCTTCGAAGGCCTGCCCACGCCAGACTGGCGCATGGTGTCCAGCCCCGAGGCAACCACGGCGGCCCTGGCGGCCCTGGGCGCTCCCATGATCGTCAAGCCCGCCCGCGATGGCTCCAGCATGGGCCTGACCAAGGTGACGGAAGCCAGCCAGTGCGCCGCAGCCTATGCCCTGGCCGCCAAGTACGACGACGAAGTGCTGTGCGAACAGTTCATCGCCGGTGAGGAAACCACCTGCGCTGTCCTGGGCGAAGGCGCAGCGGCCGCAGCCCTGCCCGTGATCCGCATCGTGGCGCCCGACGGCAACTACGACTACCAGAACAAGTACTTCACCGACGTCACGCAGTACCACTGCCCCAGCGGCCTGCCGGCGGACGAGGAAGCGCGCATCCAGCAGATCGTGGAAAAGGCTTTCCGCACCCTGGGCTGCCGCGGCTGGGGCCGTGCCGACGTGATGATTCGCCAGAGCGATCGCCAGCCCTTCCTGCTGGAGATCAACACCTCGCCCGGCATGACCAGCCATTCGCTGGTGCCCATGGCCGCGCGTGCGCGCGGCATGAGCTATGAGCAACTGTGCCTGACCATCCTGGCTTCGGCCTCGCTGGACAGCACGTCGTCAGAGGAGCGTGCGGCCTGATGAGCTACTCCATGCCAGCCCCTTTGGATGTCAAACTCATGAACGTGACCGCAACGGCCATGTTCGGTGGGGTGGCCATCCTCATGCTGGCGGTGGTGAGCTGGTGGGCGGTGCGCCATCCGGCCTTCTCGATTGCACGCATCGTGGTCGAAGGGGAGATGCTGCACAACAATGCCGTGACCCTGCGGGCGAATGTGGCCCCGCACCTGACCGGCAATTTCTTCACGATCGATCTGAAGGACGCGCGCGAAGCCTTCGAGCAGGTGCCCTGGGTGCGCCAGGCCGAGGTGCGCCGCGAGTATCCGAACAGCTTGCGCGTCATCCTGCACGAGCACGAGCCCCAGGCGTACTGGGGGCCGGAGACCGGGACCGCGATGGTCAACACCATGGGTGAAGTGTTCGAGGCGAATGTGGGCGAGGTGGAGCGTGAAGGCTTGCCTCGCCTTTCTGGCCCCGAGGGCTCGGCCGTCGAGGTGCTGCGCATGTACTACGCCTTGGACCCCGTCTTTACCGCCATCGGGGCGCCTGTGGATGCGCTGACCTGGCGTGACCGCGGCAGCTGGCTGGTGCAGCTCGACAACGGCGCCAGCATCGAGCTGGGCAGCGGCAAGCCGGAAGAAGTCCTGCAGCGTACGCAGCGTTTTGTACGGACGCTGCCGCAGATTACCCAGCAATACCAGCGCACGGCCGAGGCCTTGGAGTACGCAGATCTGCGCTACCCCGATGGCTACGCCTTGCGCTTGCGTGGCGTGACCACCGTGTCGCGAGAAAAGGCATTGGAAATGGCCAGACGCCAAGCAGCACAGCAACAAAAAGATAGCAAAAAAACACGACCTACTGAGGGCAGGCACTGATATGGCAAGAGAGTACAAAGACGTCGTCGTCGGTTTGGACATTGGCACTGCCAAGGTGATGGCCGTGGTCGCCGAGGTCATGCCCAACGGCGAGCTCAAGCTGGCAGGGCTGGGCGTGGCGCCAAGCAACGGCCTCAAGCGTGGCGTGGTGGTGAACATCGAAGCCACGGTCCAGAGCATCCAGCAGGCCCTCAAAGAGGCCGAGCTGATGGCCGACTGCAAGATCCAGCGTGTGTACACCGGCATCACCGGCAGCCACATCCGCGGGCTGAACCAGAGCGGCATGGTGGCCATCAAGGACAAGGAAGTCACGCCCACCGACGTGGCGCGCGTGATCGAAACCGCCAAGGCGGTGAGCATCTCCTCGGACCAGCGTTTGTTGCTGGTGGAGCCCCAGGAGTTCGTGATCGACGGCCAGGACGTCAAGGAACCCGTGGGCATGAGCGGCATCCGCCTGGAGGCCAAGGTGCACATCGTGACCGGCGCGCAAAGCGCAGCGGAAAACATCATCAAGTGCGTGCGCCGCTGTGGCCTGGAGGTGGAGCAGCTGCTGCTCAACCCGCTGGCGGCCAGCCAGGCGGTGCTGACCGACGATGAGCGCGACCTGGGTGTGGCCCTGGTCGACATCGGCGCCGGCACCACCGACGTCGCCATCTTCACCGGCGGTGCGATCCGCCATACCGCCGTGATTCCGATCGCCGGCGACCTGATCACCAGCGACATCGCCATGGCGCTGCGCACCCCCACCAAGGATGCCGAAGACATCAAGGTGGAAAGCGGCTATGCCAAGCAGATGCTGGCCGATCCCGACAGCCAGGTGGAAGTGCCGGGCCTGGGCGATCGCGGCCCACGCATGATCAGCAAGCAGGCGCTGGCCGGTGTGATCGAACCCCGTGTGGAAGAAATCTTCTCTTTGGTACAGCAGGTCATCCGCGAGTCCGGCTACGAGGAAGTCCTGTCCTCGGGCATCGTGCTCACCGGTGGCAGTGCCGTGATGCCGGGCATGGTGGAGCTGGGCGAGGACATTTTCCTCAAGCCCGTGCGCCGCGGCGTGCCCAAGTATTCCAGTGCATTGGCCGACATGGTGGCGCAGCCGCGCTCCGCGACGGTGATGGGTTTGCTGGAAGAAGCGCGACAAGCAAGATTGCGCGGTTTCAAGGTGGCACAAAAGAGTGGGTCCATGAAGACCGCTTTTGGTCGATTTAAAGACTTCATTGTGGGAAACTTCTAACTATGTGCTCTCGACGTATGCGCATTACCGGGCCTCCCACGGATTTTCGATACCGACGACGAAGAGAAGCCCCCTATACAGCACCACTGAACCCATTTCAAAAATCTCCAGGAGCACCAACATGACCATCGAAATGATCGAAGCCGAAACATTCAATCAAGGCACGCAGATCAAGGTGATCGGTGTGGGCGGCGGCGGCAGCAACGCCGTTGAGCACATGATTGCTTGCAATGTGCAAGGCGTTGAATTCGTCAGCGCCAACACCGATGCGCAAGCATTGATCCGCAGCAACGCGCACCGCACCATCCAGTTGGGCTTGAGCGGTCTGGGTGCTGGCAGCAAGCCCGACAAGGGTCGTGAAGCCGCGGAAGCCGCCGTGGAAGACATCCGTGCTGCGATCGAAGGGGCGCACATGCTGTTCATCACGGCCGGCATGGGCGGCGGTACTGGCACCGGTGCGGCCCCGGTGATCGCTCGCGTGGCCAAGGAGATGGGCATTCTGACCGTGGGCGTGGTGACCAAGCCGTTTGACTGGGAGGGCGGTCGCCGCATGCAGAACGCCGATGGCGGTCTGACCGAGCTGGAAGCCAATGTCGACTCGCTGATCGTGGTGCTGAACGAAAAGCTGCTGGAAGTGCTGGGCGATGACATCACCCAGGAAGAAGCTTTTGCGCAGGCCAACGACGTGCTCAAGAACGCCGTGGGCGGTATCGCCGAAATCATCAACGAATACGGCCATGTGAACGTCGACTTCGAAGACGTGCGCACCGTGATGGGCGAGCCTGGCAAGGCCATGATGGGTACAGCCCGCGCTTCCGGTCCCGACCGTGCACGCATCGCGGCCGAGCAGGCCGTGGCCTGCCCGCTGCTGGAAGGCATCGACCTGTCCGGCGCTAAGGGCGTGCTGGTGCTGGTGACGGCCGCCAAGGGCAGCCTGAAGCTGGCCGAATCGCGTCTGGCCATGTCCACCATCAACGCCTACGCCTCGCCCGATGCACACGTGATCTATGGCGCCGCCTACGACGATTCGCTGGGTGACGACATCCGTGTGACCGTGGTGGCCACCGGCCTGTCGCGTCCTGCGGCCCGCCGCCAGGCCATGTCCGTGGTCCAGGGTGGCCTGCGCACCGGCACGGACGGCGATTTCGCCTACGCCGGCGCTCCCACAGCCGCCATGGGCGGCGTGAACATGGGCGCTGCCACGGCGCCTGCCATGGGTGGTGCCGCCAGCGTGGGCGGTGGCTATGCCGATGTGAGCGTGCCCAGCGTCTGGCGCAC
Source organism: Comamonas aquatica (assembly GCF_018064205.1). Lineage (NCBI taxonomy): Bacteria > Pseudomonadati > Pseudomonadota > Betaproteobacteria > Burkholderiales > Comamonadaceae > Comamonas > Comamonas aquatica. The sequence continues at coordinate 379,144 of NZ_CP072916.1, forward strand.
CAACCGTACCCAGGCCGCAGCCCGTGTGGATGCCTTGTCCTCGGGTGGCATGGACGACCTGGAAATCCCTGCCTTCCTGCGCAAGCAGGCGGACTGATCCGACAGCGCGCCAGCGCGGTCACCAAACCGGGTTCCTGAACCCGGTTTTTTTTATGCTTGTAACGTTGGCCAACACACCGGGGTCAACGGCAGGCGTCAATCGGCGTTATAGAAATTTCCATGTCCTTGGCGGGGCGGAAAAATGCCCTCCGCCCCTAAAATTGCCCCATGCTTCAGCAACGTACCATCAAGACCCTCACCCGTGCCGTCGGCATGGGGCTGCACAGCGGCCAGCGTGTCGAGATGACGTTGCGCCCTGCGCAGCCGGATACGGGCATCGTGTTCCGCCGGGTGGACCTGCCAGAGCCGGTCGACATTCCCATCACGGCCCAGGCGGTGGTGGACACGCGCATGGCCTCCACCATCGGGGTGGGTAGTGCCAAGGTGCACACCATCGAGCACCTGATGTCCGCCCTGTGCGGGCTGGGCATCGACAACCTGTACATTGACATCACGGCCGAGGAAGTGCCCATCCTGGATGGTTCCTCGTCCTCGTTCATGTTCCTGCTGCAAAGCGCGGGCATCGAACTGCAGAACGCGCCCAAGAAGTTCATCCGCATCAAGCAGACCGTGGAGGTGCGTGAAGGGGAAGGAAAAAACCTCAAATGGGCGCGTTTTGACCCCTACCACGGCTTCAAGCTGAAGTTCGATATCGATTTCTCGCACCCCGCCGTGGACTCCACCGGCCAGTCGTTCGAGTTCGACATGGGCGAAGGCAACTACATGCGCGACATCGCGCGCGCCCGCACTTTTGGCTTTACCAAAGACGTGGAAATGCTGCGCACCAACGGCCTGGCGCTGGGCGGCGGGTTGGACAACGCCATCGTCATGGACGACTACAAGGTGCTCAACAGTGACGGGCTGCGCTACGACGACGAGTTCGTCAAGCACAAGATCCTGGACGCGATCGGCGACCTGTACGTCATCGGCCATCCCATCCTGGGCGCCTACAGCGCCTTCCGCTCGGGCCATGGCATGAACAACCAGCTGATCCGTGCCGTGCTGGCCGATGCCGCCAACTGGGAGTTCGTCACCTTCGACAACGAACGCAAGGCCCCCGCCGGATTTGCCCAGACCGCCCTGGCCTGGTAAGTCCCGCCCCGGGAATCACGGTATAAAGCAGCCATGCTGATTTTTCGCTGGCTGCTTTTTGCTTTGTTGATCACTTCGGCCCTGTGCTTTGTCTTCTACCTGGGCACGGGGCGGCCGCACTATCGCCGTTGGGGGCTGGTGATTCTGAAGTGGGCCGTGATCGCCGGACTGGCCTTTTTTGCCGTGCTCGGCCTGTCGCGCTTCCTGCTGATCTGAGCGCACGGGCCCGTGCAGGGGTGTGCACTTGCTTGCATCTGTAAAGCCTGTGCAAAGCGGTGCGGGGCAGGGGCAAAGTTCCGTAAAGCTGGGCTGCTCCGGCCTGGGCGGCCCGTTTTTTCTCGCATGATGGCGTCGTGGCAGCCGCTCCGGCTGCTTGCTTTCTGCCTTGGAAAGGACGCACCATGCAACTGCAACGCTTCACTGCTTCGATCGCCACCGCCGTGGCCCTGACCCTGGGGGTGAGTGCCGTGGCCCAGGCCCAGCCGCACGGCGGCCGCCACCATGACGCACCCTACGCCCAGCAGCACCGCCACAAGCCCGGGCCTTCTGCCGGCTGGCACCGCGACCGTGGGCCACACGGTCCGCAGGCGCACCCCGGCCACCGGCCTCCGCCTCCGGGCCACCGCTACTACCGCGGCGCGGGCCCGCAGCACAACTGGGTCAAGGGCACGCGCCTGCCCCCGCAGTACCGCGCCACGCGCTACGTGGTGCACGACTGGCGCGGCCACCGCCTGCACCAGCCGCCCCGCGGCTACCACTGGGTGCGTTACGGCGGTGACTACATGCTGGTGGCGATTGCGACCGGCGTGATCTCGCAGCTCATCATCCACAGCATGTATTGAGGGTCGCTTGGTGCCGGGACGCGCCGCTGCGCATGGGGTGTCCCGCCGTGATGGCCCTTTGCCATGACCTGCTGTGCCCAGTGGCAGGCCATGGTTGATTGCATCAAAAGCAGAGCACTCTGCGATTACTGGATAAGGGCTGCAGGCGATTTTGGCGTACAGCCTTTTGGCACAGCCGGGCGACAGCGGTTCAGTAGGCGCGGCCGGCCTTGAGCATGGCGTGCTGCCGGCGCTGCAGGCCGGAGTCCTGGGCCAGCTTGTCCAGCATGGCGCCGGCGTGGGCGTGCGTGATGGCCAGGCCCAGGGCGTCGGCCGCATCGGTGCCGGGCAGGCCGGGCAGCTGCAGCATGCGCTTGACCATTTCCTGGATCTGTCCCTTGGCCGCACGGCCATGGCCGGTGATGGCCTTCTTCATCTGCAGCGCCGTGTACTCGGCCACGGGCAGGTCCCGGGTCACCAGGGCGGTCAGCGCCGCACCGCGCGCCTGGCCCAGCAGCAGGGTGGACTGCGGGTTCACGTTGACAAACACGATCTCGATGGCCGCCGTGTCGGGCTGGTAGCGCGCCACCACCTCGCTCACCCCCTCGAACAGGATCTTCAGGCGCCCCGGCAGATCGCCCAGCGCCACGCCTTCGGTGCGCGTGGTGCGGATGGTGCCGCTGGCCACATAGCGCAGCTGGTGGCCGTCGCGTTCGATCACGCCAAAGCCGGTGGTCTGCAGGCCGGGGTCAATGCCAAGGATTCGCATGGAAAGTGCTGGGAACAAGGGGAGGGCGACGCAGGCTGCGCCTGCTTGCGATTGTGCCGCATGCCCGCACGGCCGCCGTGGAACTGGCACTGCCCTGGGTACACTGCGCCCCTTGTGTGTGTTCCTTGCCGTGTCTGCCAATGCCTGTGCCTGTCCTTCGTCGCCTGTTCCGTGTGTTGTTGCGCCTGCTGCTGGGCCTGGGGGCGGCCGTGCTGGTGCTGGTGGGCTGGCGCATCGTGGTGCTGGCCACAGCCTCCACACCGCGCCATGCCGAGGTGGTGCAGCAGGTGTTCCGCGCGGACCCCCTGCCGGTGTTCACCCCGCAGCATCTGCAACTGGTGCGCGCGCTGCGGGTGTGGTGGCTGCCGGTCGAATCCGGGGCGCCCGGGGTCGACCCCGGTCAGCCGCTGCGCGGTGAGATCCCTGCCGTGCAGCGCGCCCAGCAATTGCTGGCCACCGACGACACCACCCTGGCCACGCAGCGGCTGGCCGAAGTGGCACGCTGGGTGCGGCCATTTGTGACCCAGGCCCACCTGGCGCCGGGGCGCTATGCCGTGCCGGCCGACATGGCCGCCTGGCTGCCCGGTGTGCAGCACGGCCAGTTCCAGCTGCGGGCCGAGCACCTGGCCCTGCTGCGTGCCGCCATGTGGCGCGAGGTGGAGGGCGAGGCCTTGTAGGAATGGCTGGCCGAGAGCACCGAGGCCGCACCGCTGTGGCCCATGCCCGCCATCGACGGCAAGCGCCCCTATGGCGACCGGTCCTACTACACCATCGACATGGCCGAGATTCTGGGCCGGCCTTTTGCGGTGGACGGGCAGGGGCGGCCCATCCTGGACCCGGTTCGGGTGGCTGCCCTGACGGCACTGCACGAAGAAACGCTGACCGCGCTGCAGGTGCTGTTCCTGTATGGCGAGATGGGCGGCTGAGCGCCGTTGGCCGCCCTGGCGCCGGTGGGTGGCCGCGTGGTGGTGCTAGCAGGCAGTGGTGGCCGGTGGTTGGACGGCCCGGTGCAGGGCGTGGTTGTGGTGGGACGCTAGGGCAGCGGCGTGGTCGCCATGCGGCGCAGGATGGCGCTGGTGCGCGATTGCAGGTAGCGCGACTGCGGGTTCTGCTCGTAATAGCGGGGGCGCGGCAGCATCACGGCCAGGCGGGCACTTTCGGCCGGACTGAGCTGCTGGGCGCTCTTGCGGAAGTAGTGGCGCGCGGCGGCCTCGGCGCCAAAAATGCCCTGGCCCCATTCCACGTTGTTCAGGTAGATCTCCAGGATGCGTTCCTTGCTCAGGAACAGCTCCAGTGCATGCGCCAGCACCAGCTCCTGGCCCTTGCGCAAGAAGCTGCGCTCGCCCGACAGCAGCAGGTTCTTGGCCAACTGCTGGGTGATGGTGGAGCCGCCGTAGATCGGCACCGGCTTGGCGCTCAGGCGCTGGCTGCGCTGGGCACGCTCCAGCGCCTGCTGGGCACGCTCCAGCGCCTGCTGGTTGCGCTCCCAGGCGCGCTCGATGGCATCCCACTGCACGCCGTCGTGGTCGACAAAGCCATCGTCCTCGGCGGTCAGCACGGCGCGCTTGAGGTGGGGCGAGATGCGCGGGTAGTCCACCCACTGCTGCTGCCAGTGGCGCTGCTGGGCCGACTGCTGCCAGATACGCCACATCTCCGAGCGCTGGAAGCTGGTGGACTGCGGGTCCCACCAGGCGGACAGTGCAATCCGGGCGATGAAGAACAGTTGCAGCGCCAGGGCTGCGCACAGCAGCACGGCCAGCCAGCGGCCCAGCGCCTTCATGCCGCGGCTTCGCGCGCGAGGACGTCGCGCAGCTCGTCCAGCACCTGGGCCGAAGGCGGGCGCACGCCGCGCCACAGCGCAAACGATTCGGCGGCCTGCTCCACCAGCATGCCCAGGCCGTCGCGGCCAGTGGCGCCCTGGGCCTGGGCCCAGGCCAGGAACGGAGCGGCGGCGGCGCCATACATCATGTCGTAGGCCAGGCTACCCGGGCGTAGCACGCTGGCTGGCACGGGGATGCCAGCGCCCTGCAGGCTGGCGGCCGTTGCGTTGATGATCAGATCAAAATTGCCATTTAGCCCTTGCTGCTCCTGCGCTTGCAGCTCTACTTTTTGCGAGTTGGCCAGGGCCGCATGCTGGCGCACCAGCTCCTGGGCCTTGGCCGCCGTGCGGTTGCACACGGTGATGCTGCGCGGCTGCTGCTCCAGCATTGGACCCAGCACGCCGGCGGCGGCACCCCCGGCGCCGATCAGCAGCACATCCTTACCAGCGATGGCAAAGCCGGCATTGCGCGTGATGTCGGCCACCAGGCCCAGGCCGTCGGTGTTGTCGGCATGGATGCGGCCATCGGCCGCAATCACCAGGGTGTTGGCGGCGCCGGCCAGGGCCACGCGCGGGCTGTGGCTGTGCGCGGCCTGGGCGGCGTCCAGCTTGAAGGGCACGGTGATGTTGCAGCCCCGCCCACCGGCCCGGATGAAGGCCTGCAGGTCGGCGGCAAAGCCCTCCAGCGGCGCCAGGCGGCGCTCATAGCGCAGGGCCTGGTCGGTCAGCTGGGCAAAGCGCGTGTGGATCCAGGGCGAGCGGCTGTGCGCCACGGGGTGGCCCACAACGCAGTACACATCGGTGGTGGTCATTCGGTGCAACGGCAAAAAAACGGACAGGGGGTGGACGGGCGCGCGGGCACCGTCAGCGGACATTGGTTTCCAGCGTCTGCTCGCGCGTGAACTTGAAGCGCGAGACCACGGCAATCTGGTCGGCCTTGGCGCGCATGGCCGGGCCGAAGTGGCCGAACGGCCCCGCGGCGCGCGCAATCGCCTGGGCCCGGGTGTCCAGCTGCGGGATGCCCGAGCCCTGCACGATCTCGGTGTCCAGCACGCGGCCGTCGTGGTTCACGGTCAGCACCATGACCAGCTCGCCATACAGCTTCTTGCCCTTGTGCTCGGGGAAGTTCTCCGTGCCCTTGTCTTCCACCTTGCGGCGCAGGCCGTCGTAGTAGACGGCATACACCTCCTCGCGCGTGGCGGGGCTGATGTAGCGTTTCTTGGGGCGGGCGTTCTCTTCGTTGATGCGCTTCTCGATCTCGGCCAGCAGCTTGATCAGTTGCTTGCGCTTTTGCTCCTGCTGCTCGCGGTCCTGCTGCTGGGACTGCTCGCGCGGGTCGAACTGCGGCATCGACGACAGCTGCTTGCGCAGCTGGGTCAGCATCACGGTCTGCTGCTCCTGCATGGCGTCCAGCTTCTTCTGGCGCTCCTCGAAGTCGTCGCCGATGGCGGTCAGGGCCGAGTAGGGCAGCGGGCTGGTGGCCCGTCCCCGGGCGGCATCGCCGCCGCCGGCCAGGGCCGCCTGGGCGATGGCCTGGGCCTTTTCCGGCCGCTCCTGCGTCTGCGCATTCACCAGGATCACTTCCAGCGGCGTGTCCTGGAACACCCGGTTGAACTGCTCGGGGGCGACAAAACGCACCGTCAGCAGGGCTGCGTGAATGGCGATCGACACCCCCAGCGTCAGGCTGAGGGTGGACATGGAGCGGAGCGCGGCGGGCAGTTTCACGGGTTGGAATTATCGGCGCTGGGGCTGTCGGACTCGTTGACGTCCACCGCAATCGCGATGGGGCCGGCCACGTCCTCTTCGTCGTCGGCGCTGTCGTCCAGGGGCGCATCATCGCTGGGATCTTGCGGGTCGTCCAGTCGCTCGGTCACGGTGCCGTGGATGTCCAGGGTGATCTCGTCGATCTCGCCCAGCTTCACGCGCACGCGCGCGCCGCGCGGCAGGGCCTGGGCGCCGGCCACGCTGATGACGAGCGGCAGGCTGTCGGCGCGCACCAGCACGCCGTTGGGGCCGTTGTCCTTGATCACGGCGCCGTCCAGCTCGGTGATGGCGTTCTGCTCCAGGTACTTCAGCGTCCAGAAGCGCTCCATGCCGGCCTGGTAGCCGTTGTAGGCGCTGTAGGCACCGTCGAAGCTGCTGATGATGCCGAACAGCTCGGCATCCTTGGGCTTGAACGGTGCGGCCAGGGCGGCCGTGGCGCCGTGGCGGGCGCAGGCAATGATCTGCCACTGGTTGACCAGATCGGTGTAGCGGCGCAGCGGCGAGGTGGCCCAGGAATAGGCTTTCACGCCGATGCCGGCGTGCGGCAGGGCCTTGGTGGACATGCGCACCTTGACGCCCGGGGCCAGGCTGGCCTGGCTGCGGTAGATGCCGGGCACGCCGTATTCGGCCAGCATCAGGCCCCAGGTGCTGTTGGCCACGATGGCGGCCTCGGCCACGATCAGGTCCAGCGGCGCGCCGCGTTTGCGCACGGTGATGCTGACGGTTTCGTGGCCCTGGGGTTCGTTGTCGCCATTGCCGTCCAGGCGGAAGGTGTAGTCGGGGCGCGAGAAGTTCTCGGGCTTGCCGCGCACCTGTTCGCGACCGGCCTTCAGGTGCTGGGCCAGGCGGTGCAGGAACGATAGCTCTTCGCGCTTGTCCAGCAAGGGCTGGGGCGTGTTTTCGACCTGAATGCTGGGGTCTTGCAGCCAGGCTTCGGTGACGATGTGGTCCAGCTTGTCGTGGCGGAAGTTGACGGCCACGGGCACGCGTTCCAGCTTGGTGACCTTGTCCTTGACCTCCAGCGTGGCCTCGTCATAGGTCACGTACAGCGACACGGCGGGGTTGGCGCGGCCTTCGTCCAGGGTGTAGATCTGCACCACCTCGTCGGGCAGCATGGTGATCTTGTAGCCTGGCATGTAGACGGTGGACAGGCGGGCGCGGCCCAGCTTGTCCAGGTCCGAGCCGGGCGTGATCGCCAGGCCGGGCGCGGCAATGTGGATGCCCACGGTGACGGTGCCGGTGCCCAGGCCCTGCACGGACAGGGCATCGTCGATTTCCGTGGTCATGGAATCGTCGATGGAGTAGGCCTGCACGGCGGCCAGCGGCAGGTCGGCCGGGGGTTGGGGGGCGGTGACGGCGGGGAAGGCCGTGCCCTTGGGGAAGTTCTCGAACAGGAAGCGCTTCCAGTGGAACTGGTAGGCCGAGTCGATGGCGCCAGCGGCCTGCAGCAGCTCCAGCGGGGCTTTCTGCGCGCTGCGGCTGGCCTCGACCACGGCCTTGTACTCGGGCGCGTTCTTGTCGGGCTTGAACAGGATCTTGTACAGCTGCTCGCGGACGGCGGGCGGGCAGGTGCCGGCGACCAGCTCCTGCGCCCAGGCATCGATCTGCGCCTGCAGCTGCTTTTTCTTCTCGATGGCGGCCAGGGCCTGCTGCAGGATTTCGGCCGGCGCCTTCTTGAAGCGGCCCTTGCCGGCGCGGCGGAAGTAGTGCGGCGCGCCGTACAGCGCAAACAGCATGCCGGCCTGTTCGCTCAGCGGGGCGGACTCGGAGAAATAGTCGCGCGCAATGTCGGCAAAGCCGAACTCTTCTTCGGGGGCGAATTCCCAGGCCAGGTCCAGCTCGACGCTGGCGGCGATGGCCTCGGCCTTGGCCATCAGCTCGGCGGGCTCGGGTTTCTCGAACTTGAGCAGGACGTTGGCGGCCTTGACCTTGACGCGCTTGCCAGAGGCCAGCTCGATTTGGGAGGAGGCATCGGCCTCGGACAGGATACGGCCGGCCAAAAACTTACCGGCATCTTCAAACAATGCGTGCATGCCGCGATTGTCCCACGCCGCGAATTTCCCCCGGAGGGCGCTTGCCCGCGGCGGCGGTGCCAGCGGCAAGCTATCCAAAGAAAAGCGGTTCGCGTACGTGCAACGGCCGTTTCAAAGCGTTTTCAGCTTGAGGTGCTTGTCCAGCGTGCACAACCAGCTATTTTTTTTGCTTCAGGCCAGGTCCAGGAAGTCCAGGATGCGCGAGAGGTGGCTGTCAAAGTCGCTGAGGGCGTGGTCGCCGCCTTCCAGGATGAGCTGCTCGGCCTCCGGGTAGCGCGCCACCATCTGGCGCCAGTCCAGCACCTCGTCGCCCTTGGCAAACACGCCCAGCTGCGGGGCGGTGGCGGCCTGTTCGTGCAGGGCCAGGTCGCGCAGCTCCTGGATGTATTCGGGGCGGAAGAAAAAGGCTTCTTCGGGGTGGTGCCAGCTGGTCTGCTGGCCGATGTACTGCTCCAGCGAGTGGTCCGGCCAGACGGCGGGGTTGAGCAGCACGGCCTTGCAGTGCTTGTGGTGCGCCACCCAGGTGGCGTAGTAGCCCCCCAGGGAGGAGCCGATCACCGCCATGCGCTCCCCGGGCCAGTCGCGCACCTGTGCCATCACCAGCTCCATCGCGGCGCGCGGCGAGGGCGGCAGCTGCGGGCAGTACCAAGTCACCTGCGGATGCCGGCGCTGCACGTACTCGGCCATGGTGCGGGCCTTGGTGGACTGGGGCGAGGAGCGAAAACCGTGCAGGTACAGCAGGTGGGTGGTGGGCATGGGCAGGTGTCTGTGGATGGGCGGGGGGCTGCGCCGCTGGGGAGCGTCCACACGTTCCAGGGGCAAAGCGGGCAGCAGATAATGGTGGACTATGGCCGCCGAATTTGACAAGCCCAACATTCTCCAACGCATCTTGCCGCTGTTTCGTGGCTTTGATCCGCTTTTGCTGCTGATCATCGCCGGCATGGCGTCCCTGGGCCTGCTGGCCATGTATTCGGCTGGCTACGACCATGGCACGCGCTTTGTCGACCATGGGCGCAACATGCTGCTGGCGGCGGCCATCCTGTTTGTGGTGGCCCAGATCCCCCCGCACAAGCTGATGGCCGTGGCCGTGCCCTTGTACACCCTGGGGGTGGTGCTGCTGGTGGCGGTGTTGCTGTTCGGCATCACGCGCAAGGGGGCGCAGCGCTGGGTGAATGTGGGCGTGGTGATCCAGCCCTCCGAGATTTTGAAGATCGCCGGCCCGCTGATGCTGGCCTGGTGGTTCCACCAGCGGGAAGGCGTGTTGCGGGCCATCGACTTCGTGGTTGCCTTTGTGCTGCTAATGGTACCTGTGGCCCTGATCATGAAGCAGCCGGACCTGGGCACGGCCCTGCTGGTGATGGCGGCGGGCCTGTCGGTGATCTTTTTTGCCGGCCTGCCGTGGAAGCTGGTGGTGCCGCCCGTGGTGCTGGGGGCCGTGGGCATCGCCTGGCTGATCTGGAACGAGCCCTGGCTGTGCCAGGACGGCCTGAGCTGGTACTTCCTGCACGACTACCAGCGCACGCGGGTGTGCACCCTGCTGGACCCGATGCGCGACCCGCTGGGCCGGGGCTTCCACATCATCCAGGGCATGATTGCCATCGGCTCCGGCGGCGTCTGGGGCAAGGGCTTCATGGCCGGCACACAGACCCACCTGGAATTCATCCCCGAACGCACCACCGACTTCATCTTTGCGGCGTTCTCCGAGGAGTTCGGCCTGATCGGCAACCTGTGCCTGCTGCTGGGATTTTTGTTGCTGGTCTGGCGTGGCCTGGCCATCGCCGTCAAGGCGCAGAACCTGTTCGGCCGCCTGATGGCTTCGGCCGTGGCGATGATCTTCTTCACCTACGCCTTCGTGAACATGGGTATGGTCAGCGGCATCCTGCCCGTGGTGGGCGTGCCCCTGCCATTCATCAGCTACGGCGGCACGGCCATGGTGACCCTGGGGCTGGCCCTGGGGGTGCTGATGTCGATCGCCCGCGCGCAGCGGCTGTCCATGGCCGAGCCCAAACATACGTTGTAAATCCTTAAGATCACCACAAACAGCTGTTGTTACGTGACGCACATCTGTTCAACAATATGGGCGGGTGCAGCAAAAGGCTGTGCCTGCCCCTCTTTTTCAAGGAGTGTGTGATGGCGGGTAAGTACGTGCTCAAAAAGGCCAAGAACGGCAAATTCTTTTTCAACCTGCAGGCCTCTAATGGCCAGCCCATCCTGTCCAGCGAGATGTATGAATCCCGGGCTGGTGCCCTGAGTGGGATCGATTCGGTGCGTAAAAATGGGGTGCTCGAAACCAGCTTCGACAGGCTGATTGCCAAGGACGGCTCGCCTTACTTCACCCTCAAAGCTGCCAATGGTCATATCGTCGGTCACAGTGAAATGTATTCGTCGGTGGCCGCGCGGGACAACGGTATCGCTTCGGTCATGAAAAATGCCGCAGATGCTGCACTGGATGACCAAAGCGCAGTGTCCTGACGCAGGGCTTAGCGGGCAGACCATTGGGTGATGAGGGCATGGCAGCCTGCCTACAATGGCAACCATGATCTCTCGCGAACCCACCATCGAGCGCCTGGCCACGGCCCGGCAACTGTTGCTAGAGCCTTTCGGCCTGGATGAAACCCACCTGTCGCGTGCACTGGCGGAAATCCGCGCTCATCAGGTGGACGATGCAGATCTGTACTTCCAGTACACCCGTGCCGAGGGGTGGAGCCTGGAGGAGGGCATTGTCAAGACCGGCTCCTTCTCCATCGATCAGGGTGTCGGGGTGCGCGCCGTCAGTGGCGAGAAGACCGCGTTTGCCTATTCCGACGACATTTCGCTGGCCTCCTTGCTGGATGCAGCCCATGCCGTGCGTGCCATTTCCGGCAACCACCAGGAGCGCAAGGTGCGCATTCCCAAGGCCAAGGTGGCGCCTTCGCGCAGCTTGTATCCCGGCCTTGACCCCATCGCCACGATGGACAGCACCGAGAAGGTGGCCCTGCTGGGCAAGGTGGAAACCTTGGCCCGCGGCAAGGATCCGCGCATCGTGCAGGTGATGGCCGGCCTGGCCAGCGAGTACGACGTGGTGATGGTGGCGCGTGCGGATGGTACGCTGGCCGCCGATGTGCGTCCCCTGGTGCGCCTGTCGGTGACCGTGATTGCAGAGCAGAGCGGGCGCCGTGAAGTGGGTTCTTCCGGTGGTGGCGGCCGCTTTGGCCTGGCCTATTTCAGCGATGCACAGATTGCCGAGTATGTGAACGAAGCGGTCGATCAGGCCTTGGTCAATCTGGAATCCCGACCCGCCCCTGCCGGCGAGATGACCGTGGTGCTGGGCCCTGGCTGGCCTGGCGTGCTGCTGCACGAAGCCGTGGGCCATGGTCTGGAGGGTGATTTCAACCGCAAGGGTTCCAGCGCCTTCAGTGGCCGCATCGGTCAGCGGGTGGCAGCCAAGGGTGTGACGATTCTGGACGACGGCACGCTGGCTGATCGCCGTGGCTCGTTGAACGTGGACGACGAAGGCTGCCCCTCGCAGGCGAATGTCTTGATCGAGGACGGCATCCTGAAAGGCTACATCCAGGATGCATTGAATGCGCGCCTCATGGGCGTCAAGCCCACCGGCAATGGTCGTCGCGAAAGCTATGCCCACCTGCCCATGCCACGCATGACCAACACCTACATGTTGGGCGGTGACAAGGATCCACAGGAAATCATCGCTTCGATCAAGAAGGGCTTGTACGCCACCAACTTCGGCGGCGGTCAGGTGGACATCACCAGCGGCAAGTTCGTGTTCTCGGCCAGTCAGGCTTACTGGGTGGAGAACGGCAAGATCCAGTATCCCGTCAAGGGGGCCACGCTGGTCGGCAACGGTCCCGAGTGCATGAAGAAGGTCAGCCTGATCGGCAATGACATGCGTCTGGACAGCGGTGTGGGTACTTGTGGCAAGGAAGGCCAGAGCGTGCCCGTGGGGGTGGGTCAGCCGACCATGCGCATCGACGGATTGACCGTGGGTGGTACGGCTTAATTTGGAATTGTTTGCAGTATTCCTGCGGTGATTGTGAAAAAATCTGATTTGTTTCGATGGATCAGCCTTTTTTGTAGGTATTTTTGGTTTTTTCCTGAATGATGTGCGCTGCGCTGTGTTGCAGTGCACGATTCCTGGTGTTAAAGTCTTTCGCCATGCAAGTACGTAGCGCTTTCTATTTTTACTTTTGGTTCTCGGTCCCAGGCGGATGAGAGGCAAGCGCTCGCACACACGAACACCCTCCAAAAAACCGCCGAAGCTGAAAAGCCCGGCGGTTTTTTTTCACCCATGTATTCCAACACTCCACAGGACCACGAGGCAGACATGAACGCTCACAACACCTCCACCGGCGACGCTTGGTATCGCAGCTCTGTACAAAAGACTGGCCAGACTGACGACGAACGTATCAAGGACATTACCGTGTTGCCCCCTCCCGAGCACCTCATCCGCTTCTTCCCCATCCAAGGCACACCCGTGGAGTCGCTGGTCAGCAACACGCGCCGCGCCATCCGCAACATCATGCATGGGCGCAACGACGACCGGCTGCTGGTGATTGTCGGGCCTTGCTCCATCCACGATCCAGCGGCTGCGCTGGATTACGCCCGCCGTCTGGCCGATGTGCGCGAGCAGTACAAGGACACGCTGGAAGTCGTGATGCGTGTGTACTTCGAAAAGCCCCGCACTACTGTCGGCTGGAAGGGCTTGATCAACGACCCCTACCTGGACGGCAGCTACCGCATTGACGAGGGCTTGCGCATTGCCCGCCAGCTGCTGATCGACATCAACCGCCTGGGCGTGCCGGCTGCCAGCGAGTTCCTGGACGTGATCTCGCCCCAGTACATCGGTGACCTGATCAGCTGGGGCGCCATCGGCGCGCGCACCACCGAAAGCCAGATCCACCGCGAACTGGCTTCGGGCATCTCGGCGCCCATCGGCTTCAAGAATGGCACGGACGGCAACATCCGCATCGCTACCGACGCCATCCAGTCCGCCAGTCACGGCCACCACTTCCTGTCCGTGCACAAGAACGGCCAGGTCGCCATCGTCCACACCGCCGGCAACCAGGACTGCCATGTCATCCTGCGCGGCGGCAAGACGCCGAATTACGATGCCGCCAGTGTGCAGGCGGCCTGTGCCGACCTGGGCAAGGCCGGCCTGCCGGCCAGCCTGATGGTGGACTGCAGCCATGCCAACAGCCTCAAGCAGCACGAGCGCCAGAAGGACGTGGTGGCCGACATTGCTGCGCAGATGGAAGCTGGCTCGCGCAGCATCTTCGGTGTCATGCTGGAAAGCCACCTGGTCGCAGGGGCGCAGAAGTTCACCCCCGGCAAGGACGAGGTCTGCGGCCTGCACTATGGCCAGAGCATCACCGATGCTTGCATCGGCTGGAACGATACGCTGGAGGTGCTGGATCGCCTGTCGGGCGCCGTGCAAAAACGCCGCGGCGTGGTGCAGCCCCAGGCCGCTGCCGTCGTGGCGGCCTGAGCACACCGGGCCTGCCCGGCAGGCCCGGTGTGCGGAAGATCTGCGGGGATTGTCTTTGCAGTGACTTTTGCCGCAAACGCTTGCTGGTATTGTGTAGGTAGCTCTTGTTTTCTATATGTTTCCGTGGTGTCCAGCGGGCATCCCTCCTTCACGCCCCAGGGCGTTCGGGGCCCGCTGCAGCGCCACGGAACACCGCTTTTCGGAAAGGCTCCCCATGATCAGTGAAGTCATTGTGCAACTCAGCGCCGACCAGCAGTTCCGTGCCGATGTGGACCGCCTGGCACCCATGGGCAACGAAGAGGCGCGCCGCTGGCTGGATGAGCAGTTCATCGCCCTGGATTGCGAGCCCCTGCGCCCCAGTGGCAAGGTGCTGCTGGCCGACAAGGTGCTGGTGGTGGCGCGTGAGGCAGGTGCCCGCCGTCTGGGCGATGAGGCCTGGTTCCAGACCTATGCGCGCGCTGCCCATGCCGTGCTGGCGCGCCCGATGATCAAGGTCGACGTGGCCGCCATGACCGTGACCTATTGAGTCCGTGCCACCCGTCCGCTGCGGCTGCAGCGCGCCGGGCCGCCACAAAAAACCGACTGTTCCCAGTCGGTTTTTTTGTTGTCCCGGTGCCAGGCATGTGCGGTCAGGTCGCGAGGTGCACTTGCAGCGCCTCCAGCAGCTTGCCGTGCACACCGCCAAAGCCGCCATTGCTCATACAGACGATGTGGTCACCAGGGCGCACCTGGGCCAGCACCTGCTGCACCAGGGTATCGATGTTGTCGGTGGTGAAGGCGGCATCGCCCAGCGGCTCCAGCGCTTCGGCGGCATTCCAGTCCAGGCCGGCGGTGTGGCAAAAGGCCAGATCGGCCTCCTTGAGCGACCAGGGCAACTGGGCCTTCATGGTGCCCAGCTTCATGGTGTTGCTGCGGGGCTCGAACACGGCCAGGATGCGCTGCTGCTGGCCGATGCGTTGGCGCAGGCCGTCCAGCGTGGTGCGGATGGCCGTCGGATGGTGGGCAAAGTCGTCGTAGACGGTGACACCACGCACGCTGCCGCGCAGTTCCATGCGGCGCTTGACGTTGTGAAAGCGCCCCAGCGCCTCGGCGGCCACGGCTGGAGAGACACCGACGTGCTCGGCTGCGGCGATGGCGGCCAACGCGTTGAGTTGGTTGTGCTCGCCGCTCAGCTCCCATTCCACGCGGCCGACTTTGCGGCCTTGCTGCAGCACATCGAAGGCATGGTGGGCGCCTTCGGCGGTGAAGTCGCTGACCGCGGCGCCAAAGCTGCGCTGGGTGCTCCAGCAGCCCTGGTGCAGCACGCGGGCCAGGGCTTCCTCCAGCCCGTTCCAGACCACGCGGCCCGAAGCGGGCACGGTGCGCACCAGGTGGTGGAACTGGCGCTCAATGGCGGCCAGGTCCGGGAAGATGTCGGCGTGGTCGAACTCCAGGTTGTTCAACACCGCCGTGCGGGGGCGGTAGTGCACGAACTTGCTGCGCTTGTCGAAGAAGGCCGTGTCGTACTCGTCGGCCTCGATCACGAACAGGGGGCGCTCTTGGGCGGTGGCCAACTGACCCAGCCGGGCCGAGACACCGAAGTTCAGCGGCACGCCGCCGACCAGAAAGCCCGGGGTCAGGCCGGCGCATTCCAGGATCCAGGCCAGCATGGAGGTGGTCGTGGTCTTGCCGTGCGTGCCGGCCACGGCCAGCACATGGCGGCGTTGCAGCACATGCTCGCTCAGCCATTGCGGGCCGCTGGTGTAGGGCAGGCCCTGGTCCAGGATGGCTTCCATCAGCGGGAACTTGGGGCTGCCATCGGCCAGGTGGGCGCGGCTGACCACGTTGCCGACCACGAACATGTCGGGCTGCAGGGCCAGTTGTTCGGTGCCAAAGCCTTCGATCAGCTCAATGCCCAGGGCGCGCAGCTGGTCGCTCATGGGCGGGTACACGCCCGCGTCGCAGCCGGTCACGGTGTGGCCCGCTTCGCGTGCCAGCGCGGCGACGCCACCCATGAACGTGCCGCAAATGCCCAAGATATGAATATGCATGCCCGGATTCTAGGGCGTGTTCATGCTTGTGCTGCCATCGGCAGGGACTGGTGGCCTCGCTGGCGTGCCCTGGTGGCTTCGCCCGCCTCGCTGGCCGTCTGGTGGCAGCTGGTGCAAGCAGCGGTAACAGCCTCAATCCATGGAAACAGTAGCGGTCTGTGCAACATCAGCAGGCACTTCAGATAGATATGAGCAGTAAACGCTTTCTGTATCAGCGCAAGCAGCTCTTGTTTTAGATAGCAAATATGCACAGTCCGGTGCAGGGCGGCTGGGCAGCGGGCGGCCAGGGGGGCGCCAGGGATGGGAACCATCGGGCGGCGGCGGGCTTTAACCCCTGGGGGTGACGGGCTGTCTGCCACCCGGGTGGCCGCTGGCTTCCCATAATCGGGGCTTTGATGGTTGACCAGAGAACACGGCATGCATTCATCTTCCGCCCTGCACGAAATCGCCCAGACTGCCGCCCGCATGGTGGTGGAAGAAGGGCTGGAATGGGGCCCCGCTAAACGCCGCGCCGCCAAGCAGCTGGGGTTGCCGCCGCGCACCCCTTTGCCTGACAACGATGCGCTGGAAGCCGCCGTGCGCAAATACATCGAGATCTTTTGCGCCGATACCCAGCCGCAGGAGCTGCGGGCCCTGCGCGAGCTGGCCCTGGTGTGGATGGACCGGCTGCAGGAGTTCCGCCCCCACCTTGCCGGGGCCGTGTGGCGCGGCACGGCCACGCGCAACTCCGACATCTATATCCAGCTGTTTTGCGACGATTCCAAGTCGGCCGAGATCGCGCTGATCAACAACAACGTCCAGTACGACGTGACCCAGGTCGCAGGCTTCCATGGCGAGGCGGTGGATGCGCTGAGCATCAGCAGCCTGTGCAAGCCCCTGAACGAAGTGGTGGGCGTGCACCTGATGGTGTACGACTATGACGACCTGCGCGGGGCCCGTCGCAACGATGCACAAGGGCGCAGCCAACGTGGCGACGCCGAGGCCGTGCGCCAGTTGCTGGCCGAGGAGGCGGTATGAGCGCGCACCCGCCCATGTCTGTGGCGCGGCGGCGCTGGTTGGCCGGTGGGGTGGCGCTGACCGCGGCCGCAGGCGGCGCCTGGCTGGCCTGGGAGCAAACCCGCAGCGCCACCAGCAACGACGCCGCACTGGAGGCATTCTGGCAATTGCAGCTGCAGCAGCCCGAGGGGGGCGTCCTAGCCCTGGCCTCGCTGCGCGGCCAGCCCCTGCTGGTGAATTTCTGGGCCACCTGGTGCCCCCCTTGTGTGCGCGAGCTGCCCTTGATCAACCAGTTTGCCCAGGGCCAGGCCGCGCGGGGGACGCATGCCGTGCGTGTGCTGGGCATTGCCGTGGACCAGGCGGCCGCGGTGAACAAATGGCTGGCGCGTCAGCCCCTGAGCTTTCCCGTGGCCCTGGCCGGTGCCGGAGGGGTCACGCTGACACGCAGCCTGGGCAATATCAATGGGGGCTTGCCGTTCACCATCTTGTTGGACGGCAAGGGTCATGTGCAAGCGCGTAAAATCGGCGAACTTTCAGAAAAAGAACTGCAGCAATGGGTCACTTTCAGCTAGTGACCACGACCACCAAGCCGGGTTTTATCAAAAAAACCTCAATGGCGATGGCGAAAAATATCTAACAAAGCGCGCAGAAGGGCGGATTTAGGGTAAATTCGCGCCCTTATTTAGTTTTAGCCGTTGGAGCTTCCATGGATCTGCGTAAACTCAAGACCCTCATCGACTTGGTGTCCGAATCGAATGTTTCGGAACTGGAAATTACCGAGGCAGAGGGCAAAGTCCGCATCGTCAAGAGCGGTGGCAACGTGGTGCAGCAGTTCGTTGCCGCGCCCATGCAAGCCGCCCCCGTGCAAGCCGCCGCCCCTGTTGCCGCTGCCCCTGCTGCTGCCGAAGCACCTGCCGCTCCTGCGGCCGTGGCTGGCCACCAGGTCAAGTCCCCCATGGTGGGTACCTTCTACCGTGCTTCCAGCCCTGGCGCCAAAGCGTTCGTGGAAGTCGGCGCCCAGGTCAAGGAAGGCGAGACCCTGTGCATCATCGAAGCCATGAAGATCCTCAACGAGATCGAGGCTGACAAGTCGGGTACCGTGACCCGCATCCTGGTCGACAATGGCCAAGCCGTGGAATACGGACAACCGCTGTTCGTGATCGAGTGAGGTCTGTTGCAGTCCCCCGCTGTGGGACTGGCCAGATTCCACGATTCGCCCCGCGAGGGGCGGTGAACAACGAGGACTTCCATGTTTAAGAAAATTTTGGTTGCCAACCGGGGTGAAATCGCCCTGCGCATCCAGCGCGCTTGCCGCGAGATGGGCATCAAGGCCGTGATGGTCTACTCCGAGGCCGACCGCGACGCGAAATACGTCAAGCTGGCCGACGAAGCGGTGTGCATTGGCCCCGCCGCATCGCCCCTGAGCTACCTCAACATGCCGGCCATCATCTCGGCCGCCGAGGTGACGGACGCCGAAGCCATCCACCCCGGCTATGGCTTCCTGAGCGAAAACGCCGACTTTGCCGAACGCGTCGAGCAAAGCGGTTTCCAGTTCATCGGCCCCACGGCCGATTCCATCCGCATCATGGGCGACAAGGTGTCGGCCAAGCAGGCGATGATCAAGGCCGGCGTGCCTTGCGTGCCCGGTTCGGATGGCGAACTGCCCGATGATCCCGGTCAAATCAAGCGCATCGCCAAGGCGATCGGCTATCCCGTGATCATCAAGGCCGCCGGCGGCGGCGGTGGTCGCGGCATGCGCGTGGTGCACACCGAAGCCGCCCTGGTCAATGCCGTGCAGATGACCAAGGCCGAAGCCGGTGCCGCCTTCGGCAATCCTGCGGTGTACATGGAGAAGTTCCTCCAGAACCCCCGCCACGTCGAAATCCAGGTGCTGGCCGACCAGCACAAGAACGCCGTGTACCTGGGCGAGCGCGACTGCTCCATGCAGCGCCGCCACCAGAAGGTGATCGAAGAGGCGCCTGCGCCTGGCATTCCCCGCCGTCTGGTGGAGAAGGTGGGCGAGCGCTGCGTGGCCGCCTGCAAGAAGATCGGCTACCGTGGCGCGGGGACGTTCGAGTTCCTGTTTGAAAACGGCGAGTTCTACTTCATCGAAATGAACACCCGCGTGCAGGTCGAGCACCCCGTGACCGAACTGATCACCGGCATCGACATCGTGAAGACACAGATCATGGTGGCGGCCGGCGAAAAGCTGCCCTTCACCCAGCGCCAGGTCAACAGCCAGATGCGGGGCCATGCGATCGAGTGCCGTATCAACGCGGAAGATCCCTACAAGTTCATCCCCTCGCCCGGCCGTGTGACCATGTGGCACATGCCCGGTGGCCCCGGGGTGCGTGTGGACTCCCACGTGTACAACAACTACTTCGTGCCACCGAACTACGACTCGATGATCGGCAAGCTGATCGTCTACGGTGACACCCGCGAGCAGGCCATGGCGCGCATGCGCACGGCCCTGTCGGAAGTGGTGGTTGAAGGCATCAAGACCAATGTGCCCCTGCACCAGGACCTGATGGTGGACGCCAAGTTCGCCGAAGGCGGCACCAACATCCACTACCTGGAACAATGGCTGGAGCAGCGCAAGCGCTGATCCCCGTGCATTGAGCACCCACATGCTGGCCCCTGGCGACGGGGGCCAGCATTTCGTTTTTATAAAGCTTGAAGGAGCTGCCTCATGTTTGAGCTCAGCCTGATGTGTCCCGAAGAACGGGTCGAAGATGTGAGCGATGCGCTCGATGCCCTGGATGCCCTGAGCGTCTCGGTCGAAGACATGGATGCGCAAACCGAGTCCGAGCAGCCCCTGTTCGGTGAACCCGGCATGCCAGCCCCCAAGGAAGGCTGGAACCGCAGCCGCATCGTGGCCCTCTTCCCGACCGAGGACGCGGCCCAGCAGGCCCAGGTGCTGCTGCAACTGCAGGACTTCTTTGCCGGCTGCCAGGTGCTGGGCATCCAGGCAGTCGAGCAGCAGGACTGGGTGCGCCTGACGCAGTCCCAGTTCCAGCCCGTGGACATCACCCCCGAATTCTGGATCGTGCCCACCTGGCACGAACTGCCGCCAGCCGCCAAGGTCAGCATCCGCCTGGACCCCGGCCTGGCCTTCGGCACCGGCACCCACCCCACGACCCGCATGTGCCTGCGCTGGATTGCACGCCAGCCCCAAGGCTCGTTGGGCCGCACGCTGGACTATGGCTGCGGCTCCGGCATTTTGGCGATCGGTGCGGCCAAGTTCGGCGCACAGGACATCGATGCGGTCGACATCGACCAGGATGCCGTGGTGTCGTGCGAGCTGAATGCCCAGGCCAATGAGGTCACGCTCAAGGCCGGTCTGCCGGACAAGGCTCAGGGCAGCTACCAGACCGTGCTGGCCAACATCCTGGCCACGCCGCTTAAGGTCCTGGCCCCCCTGCTGTGCGCGCATGTGCAGCCCGGCGGCCATCTGGTGCTGGCCGGCATCCTGGAGCGCCAGGCCGACGAGCTGAAGGAAGCCTACGCGCCCTACCTGCAGCTGGAGGTGGCCGACAGCGAGGACGGCTGGATTCTGATGACCGCGCACCGCGCCTGAACCTGGCCGCGTGCCCTGGCGCGTGGCTGATTAACATCGGACATCTTCTGCCTGCCAGGGGCGTGCGCCCCAGCTTCTACAATCCACGCGCGATGAGCCTGATTACCTGCTGTCCTTCTTGCGGCACCAAATTCCGTGTGGTGGCCGATCAACTGCGCATCTCCGATGGCTGGGTGCGCTGCGGTCGTTGTCAGGAAGTGTTCGATGCAGCCCAGGCCCTGGAAGAGGCACCCCCGGTGGCGCCCGCGCCCGTGCCTGCTGCGCCTGAGGTGCTGGCACCTGTGGCGGTGACCGTCACCCAGCCAGAGCCAGAGCCAGAGCCAGAGTCCCTCTCCCTGCCTGCTGTGCCATTGGCGGCCGTGCCTGTGGAGCTGTCCACGCCGGCGCCGCGCGCCGAGCCCGTGGCGGCGGGCTATGAACTGCCCGCGCCGGTGGATACGGACAGCGAGCTGGCCCCGGAAGCCTGGCTGGACCAGCCGATGGCGGCAGTGCACGATGCGCCAGTGTGGCGGGCTGTTGCTGCCGGTGCCGTGGGTGCCACATCACCGCGCGAGCCCGTCTGGGAGGAGGCCGTGCCTTGGGAGCCGCAGCAGGCCTTGCCCGCCGAGGAAGCCCAGGCAGAGGCCTGGCAGCAGGTGCTGCAGACCCCACCCCAAACGCAGTCCGAACCCGAGCCGCTGCCCCCGATGGCCACGGAGCTGGAGGCCCAGGAGGGCGTGGCACCAGAACCGGCAGTGCACGCGCCCACGGCCCCTGAGGCCCTGCCGGCCGAAGAAGCCGACGATCTTGAAGCCGAGGCCTTGCCCAGCTTTGTCAAGGAAGCCCAGCGCAAGGCCTGGTGGAACCAGCCTGGCGTGCGCTTTGCCATGGGCATGCTGGTGATCCTGCTGCCGCTGGCCTTGCTGCTGCAGATCGCCGTGCACGAGCGCAACACCCTGGTCGCCTGGAAACCCCAGTGGCGCCCCTTTTTCCAGACCATGTGCATTGCGCTGCGTTGTGAACTGGCGCCGCGCCAGCACATTGCGGCCGTGGTGTTGACCGGTTCTTCGTTCCGCCAGGATGCGCAACCTCACCGCTACCGTCTGGAGCTGAGCATCCAGAACCAGGCGACCACCTCGGTGGCCACGCCGGCGGTGGAATTGACGCTGACCGATGCCCAGGACCAGGTGCTGGTGCGCAAGGTGCTGCTGCCCAGCGACATCGGCGCGCCGGTCGAGCTGGCCGCCCAGACCGAATGGGAAGGCAGCCTGTCGGTGGTCACCCAAGGGCTGCACCTGGCCGTCTCCGGCTACCGGGTGCTGGCCTTCTATCCCTGATTTCTTTTTCCCATCACGAAAGTTTGACCATGGCTGCACTGATTTGCGGTTCCCTCGCCTTTGACACCATCATGAGTTTTGAGGGCAAGTTTGCCAATCAGATCCTGCCGGAGCAGTTGCACATCCTGAACGTGTCGTTCCTGGTGCCTTCGCTGCGCCGCGATTTCGGTGGCTGCGCCGGCAACATCGCCTACAGCCTGAAGCTGCTTGGCGGCCAGCCCCTGCCCATGGCCACCGTGGGCGAGGATGGCGCCAGCTACCTGGGCCGCATGCGCACTCTGGGCATCGAGACGCGCTATGTGCGTCAGCTGGACGACACCTACACCGCCCAGGCCATGATCATGACCGACAGCGACAACAACCAGATCACGGCCTTCCACCCCGGTGCCATGACCGAGGCCCATGTCAACGTCATCGACGGCAGCGAAGGCGCCGCCGTGGGCATCGTCTCGCCCGATGGCCGTGATGCCATGCAGCAGCACGCCGCGCAGTTCCAGGCCGCGGGCATTCCGTTTGTGTTCGATCCCGGCCAGGGCCTGCCCATGTTCAATGGCCAGGAGCTGCTGAACTTTGTCGAGCAGGCCAGCTGGATTGCCGTGAACGACTACGAGGCCAAGATGCTGTGCGACCGCACCGGTCTGGACCTGGCGGCGCTGAGCCACAAGGTGCAGGGCCTGGTGGTGACCCTGGGCGCCCAGGGCTGCGAAGTCTGGGAGCAGGGCGTGAAGACCCTGGTGGCGCCGGTGGCGCCCACCGAGGTGGTCGACCCCACCGGCTGCGGCGATGCCTGGCGCGGTGCGCTGCTGTTCGGTTTGGAGCAGGGCTGGTCGCTGGCGCGCTGCGCGGCGCTGGGCAACCGCGTGGGGGCACTGAAGGTGGCGTCCAAGGGACCGCAGAACTATGTGCTGGATTTCGATCCCGCTACTTTTGCTGCCTGAGGCCATGCCGGCCCGCAGGCCTGCTGCGGACCGTGTCCATGAAAAAAAGGAACCTTTGGGTTCCTTTTTTTCATAGCTGTCTGCGTAGGCTACTGGCGGGCTGTGCGCACATTTGGCGGCAAAGCCATGGGGTGGCTGGTGCGCAGCGGGTTGATGTCCAGACCGCCACGGCGCGTATAGCGCGCATAGACGCTGAGCTTCATAGGCTGGCACTGGCGCGTGATGTCCATGAAGATGCGTTCCACACATTGTTCGTGGAATTCATTGTGGTTGCGAAAGCTCACGATGTAGCGCAGCAGGCTTTCCTGGTCGATGGCCGCGCCGGTGTAGCTGATCTGCACGCTGCCCCAGTCGGGCTGGCCGGTGACCAGGCAATTGCTCTTGAGCAGGTGGCTGACCAGGGTCTCGGTCACGGGCGGGTTGTCGTGGTCGGCCTTGAGCAGGTCGGGGCGCGGCGTGTAGTCGCTGCATTCGATGTCCAGGCGGTCCAGGTTCAGGCCCTGCAGCTCCTGCACCTTCTGCAGCTCGAAGGCATCCTGGGCGATGACGCGCACGCTGGCCGACGACTGGCGCACGGCGGCGCCGCGCCACAGGGCCTCGTTGACGTCCTCGCGCAGGCGCTCCTGCACGGCCTCCAGGCTGTCGAAGCGGCTGTTGTTGAAGCTGTTGAGGTACAGCTTGAACGACTTGCTCTCGATGATGTGCGGGGTCTCGCAGGGGATGGTGAAGTGCGCCAGCGCCACCTGGGGTTTGCCGCGGGCATTCAGCCACGACAGCTCGAATGCGGTCCACAGGTCGGCGCCGAAGAAGGGCAGGGCCCCGGTGATGCCGATTTCCTCGCGCTTGCCGCTGCGCGGAATGGGAAACAGCAGGCTGGGGTCGTACTGGTCGGCATAGGCGGAGGCCTTGCCCAGTTGCGATTGTTCAGGTGTATTCATAGATATTCATAGCTGCCTGCGCAGGCTGGGTGCGCGCTGGCGGGCGATTGGGGGTCAAACTTTGAGGGGTCAGGCAAAGGCCTGTTCGCGCAGCCATTTGGTGGCGATCCATTTTTCGCCCTGCAGCACCGGGTCGCCGGCGTGCAGGGTCAGGCTCTGGGCTTCGGGGCGAGGGTAGCGGAAGAACACCGCCTGCCCCGGGCGTGGGTGAATGCGCAGCTGGCTTTCAGGGAAATAGGTGCAGCCGCCGGCACTCACCGTGTTGAGGTAGATCACCAGGGTGGCGATGCGCTGCCCGCCGCGGCGCAGCACCGGCGCACTGCCCGGGTCCTGCGGGTTGAAGTAGTCGTGGTGGGGCTTGTACTGCGCGCCGGGCCGGTAGTTCAGCACCTGCAGGCCTTCGCCGCGTTCCACCGGCCACTGCAGCAGGTGGGCGATGCGGGCCTCCAGGGCGCGCACCGTCGGGGTCTGGCCGCGCTGGAAGAACATGCCATCGCTGGTGCGGTCGGGGTTGATCTCTTCGCCGCCGGCCTCTTTGGCCACGGTCCTGGAGCGGGCCATCGCCGGGCGGGCTTCGGCAATCAGTTGGGCGCATTCCTCGGGGCTCAGCAACTGGTCCAGCAGCACCAGGCGCGGACGCTGCATGGACAGCAGCACCTGGACGTGGCGGTCACCGGTGTCCAGCGCGTTGCAGCCGTCCTGCAGGCGCAGATCCGGCATCTCCATGGGGGCGCTCGGTGCGACGGCGGCCGGGCGCAGCAGCAGGTCGGTGGCGGCCTGGGCAATGGGTGCCGACCAGCCCGCGGTGACCAGGCTGTGCTGCAGCGCAGCCGGGCTGTGGCCGGCGGCCAGCTGGGTCTGCACCCATTGCAGCAGGGCGGGAGTGCTGCCGGGGACCTGGGCCGACAACTGTTCCAAAGACTGGGGCACGGCAATCTCCTTGTCGTGGGCGCGTCCTCAGGGTGGCGGGGTCGCCTGCGGGCTCAGGCGGCGTTGCGCCGGAAGACCAGGCGGTCGGGGGACGAGACCTCTGGGGCGTAAGCGTAGCCCTTTTCGTCAAACTGCATCAACTGCTCGGGCCGGGTCAGCCGGTGCTGGATGGCATAGCGTGCCATCAGCCCGCGGGCATGTTTGGCATGGAAGCTGATGATCTTGTACTTGCCGCCCTTGTAGTCTTCGAACACGCACTCCACCACGCGGGCCTGGAGGTGCTTCAGGTCGACGGACTTGAAGTATTCCTGCGATGCCAGATTGACCACCACCGGCTGTGCGCTGCGGGCCTGGCGTTCGTTGAGCAGCTGGGCGATGCGTGTCCCCCAGAACTGGTAGAGGTTGCTGCCGTGGTCCGTGGCCAGGCGTGTACCCATTTCCAGGCGGTAGGGCTGCATCCAGTCCAGTGGGCGCAGGGCGCCGTACAGGCCGCTGAGCATCAGCACGTGGTTCTGCGCCCAGGCGATGTCGTCGGAGCTCAGGGAATAGGCATCCAGCCCCTCGTACACGTCGCCGTTGAAGGCAAACAGCGCCTGGCGCGCGTTGTCGGGCGTGAACTCTGGCTGCCAGGCGGCGTAGCGCGCCGTGTTCAACTGGGCCAGCTTGTCGCTGATCGACATCAGCGCTGCCACGTCCTGGGGCGGCAGCTGGCGCAAGCGGGCGATGAGTTCGGCGGATTGCGCAATGAAGGGGGGCAGGGTGTGGGGCAGTCCGGCAGGCAGCGGACGTTCGTAATCCAGGGATTTGGCGGGCGAGAGCAACAACAGCATGGGCACGGTCGGTAGGGCGGCAACAGCGGGCGTCAATAAAGCACCGGGGGCCCTAGGCCCCCGGTAGCTGTCAGCGTTTTAGGCTGTGGTGCTGGTCTGCTCGAACGGCAGGACCATGTCGCTCAGGTCCTTGCGGGTCTCGACCAGGACCAGTGGGCCTTCGTCGATCACCACCACGGGGGGACGTTCGCGCGGGATGCGCACGGGTTGTGGTTCTGCGGCAATCGCGGCCTGCACGGCGGCCACCTTGTCGGCGTCCGAGTTGACCCATTCCAGGCCCACATCGCGTGCCAGCTGCACCAGGTCACCCACTGGCAGGGCATAGGCCTGCACACGGGGCATGGCGGCTGCAGCGGCCGGGGCGGCGGGTGCCACAGCAGGGGCTGCGGGGGCCACTGCCACTTCGGCCACAACCGCTGGGGCGGGTGCCGCGGCGACAGGGGCGGCTTCGACCGGTGCAGCCACGGCGGTGTCTGCGGCGGCCGGGGTGGCCTCTTCGGCGGCCGTCACCTGGCTGAAGTAGCTGCGGCGCGGTGCGCTGTCCACCACGGTCTCGGCGTCGGCGTCCACGGCGGCAGGGGCCACCACGGCAGCGTCTTCCTCGCCGTTCACGGCGTCCTCGTCACGGGGCGCGCCGTTGCGGTCGCGGCCGTTGCGGCGATCGCGGCCGTAGCGGTCACGCGAGCGGCGGCCATTGCGGGGCGCGTCTTCGGTGCTGGTCGCGCTGGGGTCCTGGCCTTCCACGGCCTGGAGATCCCCGGTCACGTCCTGCACGTTGGTGTCGACCACGGGCAGGGCCGGTGCGTCGCCCTGGCGGCGGTCACGGCGCTCACCGCGCTCGCGGCGTGGCTGGCGCTCGGTACGTTCCGCGCGTTCGGTCTCCGGAGCTTGCAGGCTGGCGTCACCAGGGGCCGCAGCTTGCAGGTTGCGCTGCTCGCTCACCTCGGCATTGCGTGGCTGGCGTTCACGGCCACGGGGCTCACGCTGGGGGCGGTTGCTGTCGCCCGAACGCTGTTCGCTGCGCTCGTTCCGGTCGTTGCGCGGTTCGCCACGGCGGCCACGTTCGCTGCCACCGGCTTCGTTGCGGGGGCCGCGTTCGCTGTTGTCACCGCGTTCGCTGCGCTCGCCACGGCGGTTGCCGCGCTCGCCATTGCGGCCATTGCGTTCACCGTTGCGACCATTGCGCTCGCCCTGGCGGCCTTCGCGCGGGGTCTCGGCCTTGGCCGGTGCCACATGTTCCACCGCCGGCTTGGCGCCGAAACCGAACAGGCTCTTGAGCCAGGCAAAGAAGCCTTGCTCGCGCACTTCGGTGCGTGGCGCAGCCGCTGCGGCGGCTTGGGGGCGCTGGGCACCACCGGTGCGTGGCTTGTCGGCGTTGCGGGCGGCAGGCTGGGGGCGCGCTTCGGGCGCGGGCGGCGCATCGGGCAGCACACCCTTGATGACTGGCGTCTGCTTGTTGGTGGGTTCCTGCGAGCGGCGGGTGACCTTGGTCACGTCTTCCGTTTCCTCGGCCAGCTTGTAGCTGGCGTCCAGGTTTTCCAGGCGTGGATCGTCGTGCTTGAGGCGCTCCAGCTTGTAGTGCGGCGTCTCCATCGACTTGTTGGGCACCATCAGCACGGAGACGCGCTGCTTGAGTTCGATCTTGGCGATCTCGGTGCGCTTCTCGTTGAGCAGGAAGGAGGCCACTTCCACGGGCACCTGGCAGTGCACGGCGGCCGTGTTGTCCTTCATGGACTCTTCCTGGATGATGCGCAGGATCTGCAGCGCCGAGGACTCGGTGTCGCGGATGTGGCCGGAGCCGCCACAGCGTGGGCAATTGATGTGGGCGCCTTCGCTCAGCGCGGGCTTGAGGCGCTGGCGGCTCATTTCCATCAGGCCGAACTTGCTGATGGTGCCGAACTGCACGCGGGCGCGGTCTTGGCGCAGGGCGTCGCGCAGGCGGTTTTCCACTTCGCGGCGGTTCTTCGACTCTTCCATGTCGATGAAGTCGATCACGATCAGACCACCCAGGTCGCGCAGGCGCATCTGGCGGGCCACTTCGTCGGCGGCTTCCAGGTTGGTACGGGTGGCGGTTTCCTCGATGTCGCCGCCCTTGATGGCGCGGGCCGAGTTCACGTCCACCGACACCAGGGCTTCGGTGTGGTCGATGACGATGGCGCCGCCGGAGGGCAACTGCACCACGCGGGAGTAGGCCGACTCGATCTGGTGTTCGATCTGGAAGCGGCTGAACAGCGGGGCGTCGTCGCGGTAGCGCTTCACGCGGGCGGCATGCTCGGGCATGACGTGCGCCATGAACTGCTGCGCCTGCTCGTAGATGTCGTCGGTGTCGATCAGGATGTCACCGATGTCATTGTTGAAGTAGTCGCGGATGGCGCGGATTACCAGGCTGGATTCCTGGTAGATCAGGAAGGCACCCTTGCCGCCCTTGGCTGCGCCGTCGATGGCGGTCCACAGTTGCAGCAGGTAGTTCAGGTCCCACTGCAGCTCGGGGGCGGAGCGACCGATGCCGGCCGTGCGCGCGATGATGGACATGCCCTTGGGGTACTCGAGCTGGTCCATCGCCTCCTTGAGTTCGGCGCGCTCTTCGCCCTCGATGCGGCGCGAGACGCCACCGCCACGGGGGTTGTTGGGCATCAGCACCACATAGCGGCCCGCCAGGGAGATGAAGGTGGTCAGGGCCGCGCCCTTGTTGCCACGTTCTTCCTTCTCGACCTGGACGATCAGTTCCTGGCCTTCGCGGATCACATCGTTGATGCGGGCCTGGCTGGGGGCCACGCCTTCGGCGAAGTACTGCTTGGAGATTTCCTTGAAGGGCAGGAAGCCGTGGCGGTCTTCGCCGTAATCCACGAAGCAGGCTTCCAGCGAGGGCTCTACGCGGGTGACCACCGCCTTGTAGATGTTGCCCTTGCGTTGTTCGCGACCTTCGATCTCGATCTCGTAGTCCAGCAGCTTTTGGCCATCTACGATGGCCAGGCGGCGTTCTTCAGACTGCGTCGCGTTAATCAGCATCCGTTTCATGATGCATATCCTTTTCGTTGTGTGGCGGCCGGCCAGCAGCAACGCGCTGCGGTACCGACACGCCTTTGACTCTTCATCAAAGACAGGCTCTGTAGGAGCCGAAGATGCCGGGTTGCCGCGTTGAAACGAAAAGAAGGGGAATCGACCTGGGCCTGATTGCGGTGGCGTTGCTTAGGTCAGCAACGGTGGCAAGGGCAGGGGGCAGGGGGCGAGTGACGCTGTGCGCAGGCCCCGCACCGTGCGGTGATGGCCTGTGGCAGCGTGAACGACTGGGTGGGCGCCTGGCGTGCGGGCACGCAGCACCGGCATCTGCCGCTGCGTCATACCAAGCAACCAAGAAAGAAGTACCCACATGCTCGCCGATTTCGAAGACATGGATGGCTCGGAGCAAGCGGCTCCAAACACCACCATCCACGTGAAGATTCCGTTCAGTGTTTCAATGCGTCAACCAGCCAGATCCCGCCCCGAGACCACCGACAATCGGGTGGATTTTGATGGGCACGGCATCCGTGGCATCGACCTGCCTGCGCCGGGGAAATGGCTGTGTGGACTAAAATCCAGAAAAATCAACCACTTACACTATATAACGCGCAGGTGAAACACATTATAGAGGGCAAACAGCCCCCAGAACCTACCCAGAACCCCGCAGCTTCCGCTGTACGGTTGATTGCGGTGGACGAAGATGGTGCGGGCCAGCGCCTGGATAACTTTCTGATGCGCCACCTGAAAGGCGTGCCCAAGACCCATGTCTACCGCATCATCCGCAGCGGCGAAGTGCGCATCAACAAGGGGCGCTGCCACGCCGATACCCGAGTGGAAGCTGGGGATGTGGTGCGCGTGCCGCCGGTGCGCATTTCCGAGAGGGTGCAGGAAAAGGCCGAGCGTCCGGCGCCCGCGCGCGAGTTTCCCATCCTGTTTGAGGATGACCACCTGATCGCCCTGGACAAGCCGGCCGGCGTGGCCGTGCATGGTGGCTCCGGCGTGAGCTTCGGCGTGATCGAGCAGTTGCGCCAGGCGCGGCCCCAGGCCAAGTTCCTGGAGCTGGTGCACCGCCTGGACCGCGAGACCTCGGGCATCCTGCTGGTGGCTAAGAAGCGCTCAGCGCTGACCAAGCTGCAGGACCAGTTCCGCGAGCGCGAAACCGGCAAGACCTACCTGGCCTTGGTGCCCGGCGTCTGGCCGGCCAACAAGAAGGTCATCGACACCCCGCTGCACAAATACCTGCTGCCCGACGGGGAGCGCCGTGTGCGCACCACCACGGCCGACGATCCCGATGCCATGCGGGCCCTGACCCTGGTGAAGGTGCGCAGCCAGCATGCGCCGCGCCCGCTGCAGGGGCTGCCGGCGATGAGTCTGCTGGAAGTCACCATCAAGACCGGTCGCACCCACCAGATCCGCGTGCACCTGGCCTCGCAAGGGCATGCGATTGCGGGGGACGACAAATATGGTGATTTCGACCTGAACAAGCGCCTGCCCAAGCAGGGGCTGAAGCGCATGTTCCTGCATGCCTGGCGCCTGCAGTTCAACCACCCGGCCACGGACGAGCGCATCGAGCTACGGGCCGAACTGCCGCCGGAGTTGGCGGACTTTGTGGCCTGAATGGCCTGCAACCTTGAACTGTATTGCGATGTCTGCTCGTAAATTTGATTTGATTGCCTTCGATTGGGACGGCACCCTGTTCGACTCCACCGCGGCGATCACCCGCAGCATCCAGCTGGCGGTGGCCGATGTCGGCGGCACGGTGCCGTCGGACGCCCAGGCCTCGTACGTGATCGGCATGGCGCTGCTGCCGGCCTTGGCCCATGCCGCGCCCGACGTGCCCCAGGAGAAGTACAACGACCTGGCCAACCGCTACCGCTACCACTATCTGAAGCAGCAGGAGCTGATCACCCTGTTTGCCGGCGTGCTGCCCATGCTGGAAGCGTTGCGCGAGCGCGGCCACTGGCTGGCCGTGGCCACGGGCAAAAGCCGCCGGGGGTTGAACGAGGCGCTGCAGCATGCCGACCTGCGCGGCATGTTCGACAGCTCGCGCACGGCCGATGAGACCGCCGGCAAACCCCACCCGCTGATGCTGCAGGAACTGATGGCCGAGCTGGACGTGCCGCCCGAGCGCCTGCTGATGATTGGCGACACCACGCACGACCTGCAGATGGCGCGCAACGCCGGTTGCGCCAGCGTGGCGGTGGCCTATGGCGCGCACGCCCCCCGGGACCTGCAGGCCTGCCAGCCCCTGCATGTGGCGGCGGATGTCGCAGACTTGCACCAGTGGCTGCGCAGCAATGCCTGAGCGGCGCACTTTGCCCCCGCTGCCCGCGGCCGCGCTGGCATACTGCCGTTCTGGCCTGATTTTGAGAATAGAGCACCCATGAGCACACCATCCACCCCCGATCGCGAGGGGTTTACATCGTCTGAACCGCAGCCGGGGCAGGACCTGTGGGCGCGTGCCGCATCGGGTGCCCCGCAGGCGGCGGCACCTGCCGCTCCGGGCTGGGAGCGGGATGTGCTGGAGCGCCTGGTGTTCGCCACGGTGCGCGAGCAGCGCGCCGCGCGGCGCTGGCGCATCTTCTGGCGCTTCGCCTGGCTGGGCGCCTTTCTGGCCACGTTCTGGTGGCTGGGGCGTGACAGCGCCACGGCGGCGATGAGCGGGCCGCACACGGCGGTGGTCGAGATCAAGGGCGCCATCGCCAGCGATGCGAACGCGAATGCGGAATTCATCATTGCCGCCATGCGCAGCGCGCTGGAAGACCAGGGCTCGCGCGCCCTGGTGCTGATGATCAACTCGCCCGGCGGCAGCCCCGTGCAGGCCGGCATGATCAACGACGAAATCCGCCGCCTGAAGGCCCAGCACCAGAAACCCATTTACGCCGTGGTCGGGGAGACCTGCGCCTCGGCGGCCTATTACATTGCCGCCGCGGCCGACGAGATTTTTGTCGACAAGGCCAGCATCGTCGGCAGCATCGGCGTGCTGATGGACGGCTTTGGCTTCACCGGCGCCATGGACAAGCTGGGCGTGGAGCGCCGCCTGCTGACCGCCGGCAGCAACAAGGGCATGCTGGACCCCTTCAGCCCGCTGGAGCCTGGGCAGCGCGCCCACGCGCAGACCATGCTGAACCAGATTCACCAGCAGTTCATCGACGTGGTGCGCCAGGGGCGCGGCGAGCGCCTGAAGGAAACCGATGACACCTTCAGCGGCCTGTTCTGGACGGGCCAGGAAGCGATCGAGCAGGGCCTGGCCGACAAGTACGGCACCCTGGACAGCGTGGCCCGCGATGTGGTGCAGGCCGAGCAGGTGATCGACTACACACGCAGCGAGAACATTGCCGAGCGCTTTGCCAAGCGCTTCGGCGCTGCCGTGGGCGGTGGTGCGGTGGATGCGCTGCACGGCATGCTGCCCGCCATCCGCTGATCGTCAGCCCGCCGCTGCTGCAGCGGTGGGTTCTGCATAAAAAAAGAGCGCCTTGCGCTGGTCTGCTGTGGTTTTCAGATGGTTTTGCCTCTGAAAGTCTTGCAGGCCAAGCGCAAGGCGCTCTGGTTGTTGGTGGTTGCCTATTGGCCGATGGCAAACACCACCGGGGTCCGGTTGTCCGGCTCGGTGCCCAGCTTCTTCCAGTCCTTCACGCTGCGGCTGGCAATCCGCGCGCTCTCCAGCGTCAGCCCGCTGGCCAGGGCTAGGCGGGTGCCGGCTTGCAGGCTGCCCAGCAGCGCCTGCCACAGGGCTGGGTTGCGGTAGGGTGTTTCGATGAACAGCTGGGCCTGGTTGTGGCGCTGGGTCAACTGCTCCAGTTCCTTGATGCGCTGCACGCGCTGGCCGGCGTCCTGCGGCAGGTAGCCGACGAAGGCGAAGTTCTGGCCGTTCAGGCCGCTGGCCGCCAGGGTCATCAGCAGCGACACGGGGCCGACCAGGGGCACCACCGGGATGCCGGCATCGTGCGCCGCGCGCACGATGGAGCTGCCAGGGTCGGCCACGGCGGGCATGCCGGCCTCGCTGACCATGCCCATGTCGTGGCCCGCCAGGGCGGGCGCCAGCAGGGCCTTGGCATCAAACACCGCGCCACCCTGGCCACCGTGGTCGCCTTTTTTATGGGCTTCGCGCGGCAGCTCCTGCAGCTGCATCTGCTGCAGCGGCACGGCCAGGGGGTGGTGCTCGCCCACGCGCTTGAGGTAGGCGCGGGTGCTCTTGGCGTTCTCGCACACCCAGTGCTGCAGGCGCGCGGCGGTGCGCAGCGTCAGCTCCGGCAGCACATCGGTGATGGGGGATTGCGTGGCGCAGCCAAAGTCCAGTGGCGCGGGGACCAGGTACAGCGTGCCCGGCGTGCTCATGGCAGGGCAATCCCGGCAGCACGCACCATGCGGCAGGTGCGGATCATGGGCAGGCCGATCAGGGCCGTGGGGTCGTCGCTGTGGATGGCGTCCAGCAGGCTGATGCCCAGGCCCTCGCTCTTGGCACTGCCGGCGCAGTCGTAGGGCTGCTCGGCACGCAGGTAGCGCTCGATCGCGTCATCGCTCAGGTCGCTGCGGAACACGGTTCGGATGACGGCGACATCGCTTTGCGCAAATCCGGTGGCCTGGCACACCACAGCCACGGCGGTGTGGAACATCACCGTCTGGCCGCGCATGGCGCGCAGCATCTCGACCGCGCGCTCGTGCGTGCCGGGCTTGCCCATGGGCTGGCCGTTCAGGTCCGAGACCTGGTCGGAGCCGATCACGATGGCTTCGGGGTGCAGGGCGGCCACGGCATGGGCCTTGGCCAGGGCCAGGCGCAGGGCCAGCGCGCCGGGGGCTTCGCCAGGCAGCGGGGTTTCGTCAACGTCGGGCGAAACGGTGGTGAAGGGCAGGTTCAGGCGCTCCACCAGTTCACGGCGGTAGCGGGAGGTGGACCCCAAGATCAAGGGGCGCTGCGGGGTGTGGGATTCAGACATGCTGGGATTCTCTTACACTGCCGCCATGAGCAAGGACTTTTCTCCGGATCACCTTGATGTGGCCGCGTTTGCCAAGGCTGGCGCGCTGCTGGAAGGTCAGGATCCGCTATCGATGTATGAGCGTCTGCAGCACGAAGCGCAAGCCCCGGTGCAGGATACGGCGGTCGTCACCTGGAGTGCCGAAGGCGAGCATGTGGCCGAAATGGGTGGCGCGGGCCACATCTGGCTGCACCTGCAGGCCGACTGCAGCGTGCCCATGGTCTGCCAGCGCTGCCTGGAAGTGGCCGAGATTGCGCTGCATGCCGATCGCTCCTTCCGCTTTGTGAAGGACGAGGCCACGGCCGAAGTCCTGGACGATGAGGCGGAAGAAGACCTGCTGGCCCTCAGCAAGGACTTCAATCTGCGCGAGCTGATCGAGGATGAGCTGCTGATGGAGCTGCCCCTGGTGCCCATGCACGAGGTGTGCCCGGCCGTGGTGCCCATGGCCTCCAGCGATGAAGACTTCGAGCAGGCCGTCACGGAAAAGACCAATCCGTTTGCAGTGTTGGCCGGGCTGCGCAAGAATGGCGGCCAAGACTGACGTTTTTTGGTGATCAGTTGCAAGCCGCCGCAAGGCGGTTTCCTGTTGGTGCGCTGTGGGTAACCCAGCGACCAAGCTGTGGAAGACACGTGGTGTGAACCGGTGCGTACCGAGGTCATCCTGCCAAGTTGCGGGGTGGTTCGCTTTGTTCCAAGGGTTTGAGCTATAATCGGGGGCTTCGCGCGAAACCCCCTCGTGTCTTTAATGGGCTGATCGCGTTTTTCACCAACCCTTTCAAGACCAGGAGCCATCATGGCTGTTCAGCAAAACAAAAAGTCCCCTTCCAAGCGCGGCATGCACCGTTCGCACAACGCTCTGAATGTGCCCGGCATCGCTGTGGAAACCACCACCGGTGAAGTGCACCTGCGTCACCACATCAGCCCCAACGGCGTGTACCGTGGCCGTCAAGTGCTGAAGAACAAGTCCGAAGCCTAATTCGCCTCGGCTGACCCAAGGCCCGCAGCTACTTTTGTTGTAGCTCGGGCTTTTGTGCTTTTTAATGCCGCTTATTTATTAGTCACTGGTTGCCGGTCTCGTGCAGACGGGTAATGCTATTCATGATCACACTGGCAGTCGATTGCATGGGGGGCGACCATGGCCCCAGCGTCACGTTTCCCGCGTGCCGCCAATTTCTCTCCACCCACCCGGATGTACGCTTGCTGCTGGTCGGCCTGCCGCAAGCGTTTGCGGGGTGGCAGGCGCATGAGCGCGCCGAGATCCTGCATGCCTCGGAAGTTGTGACCATGGACGAAGCCGTCGAGGTGGCCTTACGTCGCAAAAAAGATTCCTCCATGCGTGTGGCCATCCAGCAGGTCAAGGACGGCAAGGCCCATGCGGCGGTGTCCGCCGGCAACACCGGCGCCTTGATGGCCGTGTCGCGCTACCTGCTCAAGACCATGGATGGCATCGACCGCCCGGCGATTGCCACGCAACTGCCCAACGACCAGGGTGGCGCCACCACGGTGCTGGACCTGGGGGCCAACGTGGATTGCCAGCCCGAGCACCTGTTGCAGTTTGCCGTCATGGGCTCGGCGCTGGTGACGGCGTTGGACGCCGGCCATGCCGAACCTTCGGTGGGCTTGCTGAACATCGGTGAGGAAGCCATCAAGGGCAACGAAGTCATCAAGCGCACGGGCGAACTGCTGCGTGCGGCGGGTGACGCCAAGGCCATCCAGTTCATCGGCAACGTGGAAGGCAACGACATCTTCAAGGGCAGCGTGGACATCGTCGTGTGTGACGGTTTTGTCGGCAATGTGGCGTTGAAAGCCTCCGAAGGCGTGGCAGCCATGATCGTGGGTGGGCTGAAGACCGAATTCAAGCGCAATATCTTGACGAAACTTGCGGCCATCGTGGCCTATCCGGTACTAAAAGCGCTGATGAAGCGCATGGATCACCGCCGCTACAACGGCGCCGCCTTGCTGGGCTTGCGCGGCCTGGTGTTCAAGAGCCATGGTTCCGCAGACAAGTCGGCTTACGAGCATGCGCTCAACCGCGCTTATGATGCAGCCCGCAACAACCTTCTAGACCGTGTGCAAGGTCGGATTGCCCAGGCGGCCACGCTGTTGGCGGCGTCGGGCACCCCTTCCGCGCCTGCTGCTGCGGCAGATTGAGACGAGATGACACGTTACGCACGCATTACCGGCACGGGCAGCTATCTGCCTCCGCGCCGTCTGACCAACCACGATTTGGCGGCCGAGCTGGCTGAACGTGGGATCGAGACTTCGCACGAATGGATCGTGGAGCGCACCGGCATCGAGGCGCGCCACTTTGCCGATGCCGCCACCAGCAGCAGCGATCTGGCGCTGGAGGCTTCGCGCAAGGCGCTGGAGGCCGCAGGCCTAGCGCCGCAGGACATCGACCTCATCATCGTCGCGACCTCGACGCCCGACATGGTGTTCCCTTCAACCGCCTGCATCTTGCAGAACAAGCTGGGCGCCAACGGCTGTGCAGCCTTTGACGTGCAGGCCGTGTGCAGCGGTTTTGTCTATGCCTTGACCGTGGCCGACGCCATGATCCGCTCCGGCGGGGCACGCCGTGCGCTGGTGGTCGGGGCCGAGGTGTTCAGCCGCATCCTGGATTTCAGCGACCGCACGACCTGCGTGCTGTTCGGTGACGGCGCCGGTGCCGTGGTGCTGGAGGCTTCCGACGCGCCAGGCATCCTGGCCAGCGACCTGCACGCCGATGGCAGCCACGTCGGCATCCTGTGCGTGCCCGGCAACGTCTCGGGAGGTCAGGTGCTGGGCTCGCCCCTGCTGACCATGGACGGTCAGGCGGTGTTCAAGCTGGCCGTGGGCGTGCTGGAAAAAGCGGCGCGTGCCACGCTGGAAAAGGCGGGCAAGACCGATGCCGACATCGACTGGCTGATTCCCCACCAGGCCAACATCCGCATCATGCAGAGCACGGCCCGCAAGCTCAAGTTGCCCATGGACAAGGTGATCGTCACCGTGGACCAGCATGGCAATACCTCGGCGGCCTCGATCCCGCTGGCGCTGGACCATGGCGTGCGCAACGGCCAGGTCAAGCCCGGTCAGACCGTGCTGCTGGAAGGGGTGGGCGGGGGCTTCACCTGGGGTGCGGTGCTTTTGAATATGTAGCTGTAAGCGCTTGCTGTGCAAGCGTTTAAGCCTTTTTTACGAAGAATGAGAGACCGCAATATGAGCAAATTTGCATTTGTCTTTCCCGGCCAGGGCTCGCAATCGGTGGGCATGCTGGATGCCTGGGGAGATCACCCGGTGGTGGCCCAGACCCTGCAGGAAGCCTCGGACGCCCTGGGTGAAGACATCGGTGCGCTGATCAAGAACGGCCCCAAGGAAGACCTGGCGTTGACCACCAACACCCAGCCCGTGATGCTGGTGGCTGGCGTCGCTGCATGGCGCGTGTGGCAGGCCGAAGGCGGGGCGACCCCCGCTGCGGTGGCCGGCCATTCGCTGGGTGAGTATTCCGCCCTGGTGGCCTCCGGCGTGCTGAAGCTGGCCCAGGCAGCGCCGCTGGTGCGCCTGCGTGCCGCTGCCATGCAGGAAGCCGTGCCCGTGGGCACGGGGGCCATGGCCGCCGTGCTGGGCTTGCCCGCCGACAAGGTCCGCGAAGTCTGCGCTGCCGTGACGGCGCAACTGGGTGGTGCTGAAGTGGTGGAAGCCGTGAACTTCAACGACCCCGGTCAGACCGTGATCGCTGGCTCCAAGGCCGCGGTCGAGGCGGCCAGCGCGGTCGTCAAGGAAGCGGGTGCCAAGCGTGCCCTGCCGCTGCCGGTGTCTGCCCCTTTCCACTCCAGCCTGATGAAGCCTGCGGCCGAAAAGCTGAAGCTGGCGCTGGAGGCGCTGGTGCTGGGTGTGCCCCAGATCCCCGTGGTCAACAACATCGATGTGGTGGTGCAGACCGAAGCGGCTGCTATCCGCGATGCGCTGTACCGTCAAGCCTTTGGCCCCGTGCGTTGGGTGGAATGCGTGCAGGCCATGAAAGCCCGTGGCATCTCGCATTTGGTAGAGTGCGGCCCTGGCAAGGTGTTGGCTGGCATGACCAAGCGCATCGATGCGGACCTGGTGGGCGTGGCCCTGTATGACCCGGCCACCCTGGCTGAAGTGAAAGAATTGCTCGCATGACCGAACAAAAGAAACAAGTGGCGCTGGTGACCGGTGCCTCGCGTGGCATTGGCGCCGCGATTGCGCTGGAGCTGGCCGAGCGCGGCTACACCGTGATCGGCACGGCCACGACCGACGCTGGCGCGGCCCGCATCGGCGAAACCCTGGCTGCCAAGGGCGGCCGCGGCGTGAACCTGAACGTGAACGACGCCGCCGGCGTGGATGCGCTGCTGGACGACATCCTCAAGACCGACGGCGGCCTGCATGTGCTGGTGAACAATGCCGGCATCACCCGCGACACCCTGGCCATGCGCATGAAGGACGACGACTGGTCCGCCGTCATCGACACCAACCTGCAAGCGGTTTTCCGACTCAGCCGTGCGGCTATTCGCCCGATGATGAAACAGCGCTTTGGGCGCATCATCAGCGTGACCAGTGTGGTCGGCGCGATGGGCAATGCCGGTCAGGCCAATTACGCGGCCGCCAAGGCCGGCGTGGCCGGCATGAGCCGTGCGCTGGCGCGCGAGCTGGGCAGCCGCGGAATCACCGTGAACTGCGTGGCGCCTGGCTTCATTGCTACAGATATGACATCGGTTCTGCCAGAAGAGCAGAAGAAGGCGCTGACTTCTCAGATCCCCATGGGGGATCTGGGCAAGCCCTCCGACATTGCACATGCCGTGGCCTTTTTGGCCTCCGAAGGCGCGGGTTACATCACCGGCCAAGAATTGCATGTCAATGGCGGTATGTACATGTAAATTAACGAAAGTTAAGCCGTTTCCTCGCGACGGCAGGCCGAACAGAGGCAAGTTCCTCGAAGCGGCTAGAATCGCGGGTTCATTCACAACCCCCTGAGGGAAACCATGAGCGATATCGAAGCACGTGTCAAAAAAATCATTGCTGAACAACTCGGCGTTGAAGAGTCCCAAGTGACCAACGAAAAGGCCTTCGTGGCTGACCTGGGCGCTGACTCCCTGGACACGGTCGAACTGGTGATGGCCCTGGAAGATGAATTCGGCATCGAAATCCCCGATGAAGATGCTGAAAAGATCACGACGGTGCAAAACGCCATCGACTACGCCAACACCCACCACAAGGCCTAATAGGTCTTTACGCACCGAGCGATAAGAATAAGGTTTGAACGCATGAGCCGTCGTCGCGTTGTCGTGACCGGCCTGGGATGTATCAGCCCCGTGGGTAACACGGTGGCTGATGCCTGGGCCAATCTTTTGGCCGGCAAGTCCGGCATTGACCGCATCACCAAGTTTGATGCCTCGAACTTTTCCTGCCAAATCGCAGGCGAGGTCAAGGGATTCAACGTGGAGGAGTACATGAGCGCCAAGGATGCGCGCACCATGGACACTTTCATTCACTTTGGCATTGCGGCAGCGGAGCAAGCGGTCAGGGATGCAGGTCTGCCCACGGGCGAGGCCTTGTCCGATGATCTTTCTACCCGCATCGGTTGCGTGATCGGGTCCGGTATCGGGGGCTTGCCCCTGATCGAGAACACCCAGATCGAACTGTCCAATCGCGGTCCCCGCCGCATCACCCCATTTTTCGTGCCCGCCTCCATCATCAACATGGTGGCCGGTCACGTATCCATGCGCTTCGGCTTCAAGGGCCCGAACCTGTCGGTGGTGACAGCCTGTACCACGGGCCTGCACTGCATCGGCGAAGCCGGGCGCATGATTGAATACGGCGACGCCGACATCGTCGTCGCTGGTGGCGCTGAGTCGACCGTGTCCCCCCTGGGCATCGGTGGCTTTGCGTCCATGCGCGCCCTGTCCACACGCAACGACGATCCCCAGGCTGCCTCGCGCCCCTGGGACCGTGATCGCGATGGTTTCGTGCTGGGCGAAGGCGCAGGTGTGCTGGTGCTGGAAGAGTACGAGCACGCCAAGGCACGCGGTGCCAAGATCTACGCCGAACTGGGTGGCTACGGCATGAGTGCCGATGCCGGCCACATGACGGCGCCCAACATGGACGGCCCCCGCCGCGCCATGATCAATGCCATGCGCAATGCCGGTGTGAACCCGGACCAGATCAACTATCTGAACGCGCACGGTACCTCGACCCCCTTGGGCGACAAGAACGAGAGCAACGCCATCAAGGCTGCGCTGGGCGATGCCGCTTACAAGACCGTGGTCAGCTCCACCAAGTCCATGACCGGCCACCTGCTGGGTGGTGCCGGTGGCGTGGAAAGCGTGTTCACGGTGATGGCCCTCCATGACCAGAAGATCCCGCCGACCATCAACCTGCTGAACCAGGATCCCGACTGCGATCTGGATTACTGCGCGAATGTGGCGCGGGATGCCAAGATCGACGTCGCGCTGAAGAACAACTTCGGTTTCGGCGGCACCAACGGTTCGCTGATCTTCAAGCGCATCTGAACCCCGACGGCACAAGGGCGCACATGCCTTCTGTGACCCTCCTGCAACCCGCTGCTTGCCTGCCAAGCAGCGGGTTTTTTCTTGGCTAGCGAGCCGGCCATGCCAGAACGCCACAGCCCCGCAGTGACCTACCCCTTGCGCGCTGCGCCGCTGTTGCGCAACGGCCTGTGGGCGGTGCTGGTCCTGGAGGCCGTGCTTCTGGCCCTGTGGGCTGTCGAGGGCGCAGGCCATGGCCGCTGGCAATGGCTGCGCATGGCGGGGGCGGTGGCCATCTGGGGTGGCTGTGCCGTCTGGGGCTGGCAGGCCTGGCGTGCGATGCCGGCGGGGGTGCTGCAGTGGGATGGCCGTGTCTGGACCTGGCAGGGCACCAGGGCGTCGGCCGTGCTGGCGGGCGGCGTGCAGGTGGTGCTGGACGGGCAGTCGCTGCTGTTGCTGCGCTGGCCTGGCAGCGCACAGCGGGGCCAGCGCTTTTGGCTGCAGAGGGATTGGGCACCGCATGCCTGGGACGATGTGCGGCGTGCGGTATATTCACCAGCCCATCCTCCGTAAGATGTGCCGACGCTTCCAGCCCGGGAGGGCGCCGGACGCAGCACTGCGGCCAGGCGTTCTCGCGAGACTTCGCATTCATGACATCTGCCTCTGCGCCTTCTTCTTCCTCTGACAGCGATCTGCAACTGGTCGAGCGCACCGTCGCCGGCGATCAGCGCGCCTACGAGCTGTTGGTGATCAAGTACCAGCGGCGCATCGAG
This sequence comes from Comamonas aquatica, assembly GCF_018064205.1. NCBI lineage: Bacteria > Pseudomonadati > Pseudomonadota > Betaproteobacteria > Burkholderiales > Comamonadaceae > Comamonas > Comamonas aquatica. The sequence continues at coordinate 419,809 of NZ_CP072916.1, forward strand.
CGCCTGATTGCGCGCATGGTGCGCGACCCGGATCTGGTGCAGGACATCGCGCAGGAAACCTTTTTGCGGGCCTACCGAGCCCTGCACCAGTTTCGCGGTGAAGCGCAGTTCTACACCTGGCTGTACCGGATTGCCGTCAACACGGCCAAGAAGGCCTTGGTGGACATGCGGCGCGACCCGGTGGTGCTGGAGAGTGCGTTACACATTTCCGACGACGAGGATGAAACTTTCCGCCCTCGCCATGAACCAACCACCGACGAGACGCCTGAGACCGTCTTGGCTGCGCAAGAGATTGCCGCCGCGGTGAATGCGGCCATGGAAGCGCTGCCTGAAGATTTGCGCCAAGCCGTGACGCTGCGCGAAATCGAGGGTCTGAGCTATGAAGAGATTGCGGCTGCCATGAATTGTCCCATCGGCACGGTGCGTTCGCGCATCTTCCGGGCCCGTGAGGCCATCTCGGCACGTGTCAAGCCCTTGCTGGAGCGGCAGGGGGGCAAACGGTGGTGATGGAAGCGACATCGGTCAAAAGCCAGTGAGCAGGTGAACCCATGATCAAGATGGAACAACAGATGAACAAGGAATTGCTGTCCGCCCTGGTGGACGGTGAGCTCCACGGCGATGAGCTGGAGCAGGCCTTGGCCTGCGCGGAAAGTGCCGACGGCTGCGCAAGCTGGGAGCTGTACCACCTGGTGGGGGATGTGCTGCGCTCGCCCGACCTGGCGCACCACAGCCAGCACGACCTGCTGTCCGGCTTGCGCCAGCAGCTGGCAGCCGAGCCGGCGCTGCGCCTGCAGCCCGCGCAGCTGGAGCAGGTCACGGCCGGCCTGGCACAGCAGACCCCGGTGGTGGCCCTGCGCGACCCGGCGGCCAACACCTCGGTGTTCCGCTGGAAGGTGGCCGCCAGTTTTGCCACCGTCGCCGCCGTGGCGGCGCTGGGCTGGAACCTGGTGAGCACCACCCCGGCCGGCGGCCAGGGGGCCCAGCTGGCCAGCAATGGCTTGGGCGCTGCGCCCGTGGTGGTGGCCACCGAGAACGGCGAAGTGCTGCGCGATCCGCGCCTGGACGCCCTGATGGCCAGCCACCAGCAGTACCGCGCCGCCCTGCAGGCGCCCGCCGACTTCCTGCGCAACGCCAGCTTTGCGGCGCGCAGCACGCAGGCCGCTAACCAGTGACCGTTGGTCATTTCGAGCGTCTGGCTGACAAAAAAAGTGAGCTGGCTGCGCTTGAATATCAAGCGTTTCAGCGGTAAAACACCATGAACTCAAGAAAGAGCGCACGCAAGGCGCTCTTTTTTTTGCTGTACACCTTGCCTTGCAGGCACCACTGTCACGTGCAAAAACCGCAGGATGCGGGAACCAAATCGCGTGGCGGTTTTCTGAGGATGTAACTGCGCGCTGCGCAGGCTGTGATTTTGGAAAGGATGACCACAATGCCTTCTATGCAACCCAAGCCCATCCATGCCGCGGTGCTGTCCCTGGCGATTGCTGCGGGTGCCGCCACCGGTGCGTGGTGGGGCGCTTCGGACCACCAGCTGATCGCACCGGCCCACGCGCAGACCGCGCCGGCCACCGCGCCGCTGGTGACGGGCCTGCCCGACTTCACGCAACTGGTCGACGCCGTCGGCCCCGCCGTGGTCAATATCCGCACCACGGAAAAAATCTCCACCCAGCCCTCGATGAGCGGCATGGACGAGGACATGCTCGAGTTCTTCCGCCGCTTCGGCCTGCCTGTGCCGAATGTGCCCCGCCAGGGCGCGCCCGGCGGCAATGCCGACGAGGGCGAGGAGCGCCCCAGCGGCGTGGGCTCCGGCTTCATCCTCAGCCCTGACGGCTACGTGATGACGAATGCCCACGTGGTCGAAGGCGCCAGCGAGGTGATCGTGACGCTGACCGACAAGCGCGAGTTCAAGGCCAAGATCATCGGCTCGGACAAGCGCACCGACGTGGCCGTGGTCAAGATCGACGCCAAGGGCCTGCCCGCGGTGAAGATCGGTGACGTCGGCCGCCTGAAGGTTGGTGAATGGGTGATGGCCATCGGCTCGCCCTTCGGCCTGGAGAACTCGGTGACGGCCGGCATCGTCTCCGCCAAGCAGCGCGACACCGGCGACTACCTGCCCTTCATCCAGACCGACGTGGCCATCAATCCCGGCAACTCGGGCGGTCCCCTGCTGAACATGCGCGGCGAGGTGGTGGGCATCAACAGCCAGATCTACTCGCGCTCCGGCGGCTTCATGGGCATTTCGTTCGCCATCCCGATCGATGAGGCGGTGCGGGTCAGCGACCAGCTGCGTGCCACCGGCAAGGTCACGCGCGGGCGCATCGGCGTGCAGATCGGCCAGGTGACCAAGGATGTGGCCGAGTCGATCGGCCTGGGCACGGCGCGCGGCGCCCTGGTGTCGGCGGTGGAGCCGGATTCGCCCGCGGCCAAGGCCGGCATCGAGGCCGGCGACATCATCGTGAAATACGATGGCAAGTCCATCGACAAGGTCGCCGACCTGCCACGCCTGGTGGGCAACACCAAGCCCGGCACCAAGAGCAGCATCAGCGTGTTCCGCCGCGGGCAGATGCGCGATCTGACCATCACCGTGGCCGAGGTGGAGCCCGACGAGGCCCAGGTGGCGCGTGCCGAAGGCAAGTCCTCCCCCGGGGCCACAGCCACGGCCAAGCAGATTGGCCTGGTGGTGGCCGACCTGACCGAGGCGCAGAAGAAGTCGCTGGCCATCAAGGGCGGGGTGCGCATCGTCTCGGCCGCAGATGCAGCCGCCCGTGCAGGCCTGCGCGAGGGCGATGTGGTGCTGGCGATCGCCAACAGCGAAGTGAGCAACGTCAAGGCCTTCGAAGCCGTGCTGGCCAAGGTGGACAAGAGCAAGTCCCTGAGCCTGCTGGTGCGCCGTGGCGAGTGGACACAGTACGTCCTCATTCGTCCCAACGGCAAGTAAAGTGCCGCCCTGTCGGTCCTGTACAGGGGAGGCTATTCCTTGTGTAGGACTGACCTACTGAGGGCCTCCCGGGTTTTACCCGGGGCCTTGGGTAGAATGCCCGAGTAATGAGCGCGGCTACAGGCCATGCACGAGCGAGCACTTGCTGTGAACGGAAAGCAGACAAGGGCCCGGTTCCCCGCCTGTGAGTGACCAACGGAGCTGTGGATAAATTGTAGATAAGTGGTTTTGAGGCATCCAGCTATGCCCCAGCCATCGGAAATGGATGCTTGGATTTTGGGCAGTTTTGCCTACAATCGGCCATCCAACCAATCGCAGTTGCCAGAGATTGTTGGTTCAGGGCGCGTCGCTTGAAGACGCGCCCTTTTTTCTTGCCAAGAGCCCGCTTTCCCCTTTATTTACAGACGCTTATCGTTGATGAAGCACATCCGAAATTTTTCCATCATTGCGCATATTGACCACGGCAAATCGACGCTGGCCGACCGCTTGATCCAACGCTGTGGTGGCTTGGCCGAGCGTGAGATGGAGGCGCAGGTGCTGGACTCGATGGACATCGAGAAAGAGCGTGGCATCACCATCAAGGCACAGACCGCGGCGCTGCAGTACAAGGCCAAGGACGGCAACGTCTACAACCTGAACCTGATCGACACCCCCGGTCACGTGGACTTCTCGTACGAAGTCTCGCGCTCGCTGTCGGCCTGTGAAGGTGCGCTGCTGGTGGTCGATGCCTCGCAGGGCGTGGAAGCCCAGACCGTGGCCAACTGCTATACCGCGCTGGACCTGGGGGTCGAGGTGTTCGCCGTGCTGAACAAGATGGACCTGCCCCAGGCCGATCCGGACAACGCCAAGGCCGAGATCGAGGACGTGATCGGCATTGACGCCAGCGACGCCATCCCTTGCTCGGCCAAGACCGGCATGGGCATCGACGAGATCCTGGAAGCCATCGTGGCCAAGGTGCCGGCGCCCAAGGGCGATCCCGACGCGCCACTGCGCGCCATGATCGTGGACAGCTGGTTCGACCCCTATGTGGGCGTCGTGATGCTGGTGCGCGTGGTGGACGGTCAGCTCAAGAAGGGCGAGCGCTTCAAGATGATGGCCACGGGCGCGGCCTATGAAGCCAACAACGTGGGCGTGTTCACGCCGGCCAACTCGCCGCGCGATGCGCTGAAGGCGGGCGAGGTGGGCTACATCATTGCCGGCATCAAGGAATTGAAGGCCGCCAAGGTGGGTGACACCATCACCCTCGAAAAGAAGCTGCCGAACAACCTGGGCCCGGCCGAGAAGGCGCTGCCCGGCTTCAAGGAAGTCAAGCCTCAGGTGTTCGCCGGCCTGTACCCCACGGAAGCCTCGGAATACGACCAGCTGCGCGATGCCCTGGAAAAGCTGCAGCTCAACGATGCGGCGCTGCAGTTCGAGCCCGAAGTCTCGCAGGCGCTGGGCTTTGGCTTCCGCTGCGGCTTCCTGGGCCTGCTGCACATGGAAATCGTGCAGGAGCGCCTGGAGCGCGAATTTGACCAGGACCTGATCACCACCGCGCCCAGCGTGGTCTACCAAGTGCTCAAGGGCGATGGCGAGCTGATCGACGTGGAAAACCCCTCGAAGATGCCCGACGCCGGCCGCATCGAGGAAGTGCGCGAGCCCATCGTCACCGTGCACTTGTACATGCCCCAGGACTACGTCGGCCCGGTGATGACCCTGGCCAACCAGAAGCGCGGTGTGCAGATGAACATGCAGTACCACGGTCGCCAGGTCATGCTGACCTACGAGATGCCGCTGGGCGAGATCGTGCTGGACTTCTTCGACAAGCTCAAGAGCGTATCGCGCGGCTACGCCTCCATGGACTACGAGTTCAAGGAATACCGTGCCTCGGACGTGGTCAAGGTCGACATCCTGCTCAACGGCGAGAAGGTGGATGCGCTGTCCATCATCGTGCACCGCAGCCAGTCGCAGTACCGCGGCCGTGCCGTGGTGGCCAAGATGCGCGAGATCATCAGCCGCCAGATGTTCGACGTGGCCATCCAGGCCGCCATCGGTGCCAACATCATTGCGCGCGAAACCGTCAAGGCCCTGCGCAAGAACGTGCTGGCCAAGTGCTATGGCGGTGACATCACCCGCAAGCGCAAGCTGCTGGAAAAGCAGAAGGCGGGCAAGAAGCGCATGAAGCAGATCGGCGCGGTGGAAGTGCCCCAGGAAGCCTTCCTGGCGATCCTGCAGGTCGAAGACTAACAAGGAAACTCATGCAAGCCATGCAGTGGATCACCGCGGTCATCCTGGCCGCTTTTGTCGGCTACATCGGTGCCTGGTACACCGGTGCCATCGAAGGCAACTTCGCCTTGCTGATGTTCCTGGCCACCTTCATCACCGGCCTGTACTGGCTGGCCGAGCGCTTTTACTTCTGGCCCCAGCGCAAGAAGGAGGCCGAGCGCCTGAACGCCGAGGCCGCCGCGCGCCGTGCCGAGCTGGAGCGCCAGGGCCTGCGCCATGACATGGTCGACACCACCGAGGGCGAGACCCGCATCCTCAAGCAGCCCTGGTGGCTGGACTGGACGGCCGGCCTGTTCCCCGTGCTGTTCGTGGTCTTCGTGCTGCGCTCGTTCCTGTTCGAGCCGTTCAAGATTCCGTCCGGCTCCATGATCCCCACCCTGCTGGTGGGCGACCTGATCCTGGTGAACAAGTACACCTATGGCGTCCGCCTGCCCGTGCTCAACACCAAGGTGACGCAGGGCAACGCGCCGCAGCGCGGCGATGTGATGGTGTTCCGCTATCCCCCGCAGCCCACGCTGGACTACATCAAGCGCGTGGTGGGGGTGCCCGGGGACACCGTGGCCTACCTGAACAAGCGCCTGACCATCAACGGCCAGGAAGTGCCGACCAAGGACCTGCCCGACTTCTTCGACACCGATGCCATGCGCTACTTCGCGCAGTTCGAGGAGCAACTGGGCGACAAGCCGCACCGTCTGCTGAACACCAAGGGCATGCCGGCCTTCGTTCAGGGCGCCAGCGAGTTTCCCTTCCGTGAGAACTGCACTTACACCGTCGAAGGGGTGACCTGCAAGGTGCCCGAAGGCCACTACTTCACCATGGGCGACAACCGCGACAATTCGCTGGATTCGCGCTACTGGGGCTTCGTGCCGGACGAGAACATTGTCGGAAAGGCCTTTTTCGTTTGGATGAATTTCGGTAATCTCAAACGCATCGGCAGTTTCAACTGAACGCCTGGGGCGTCATCCAAAGATTCTGTGGCCGCTGATGCGGCCACTTTCACTAGAGGAGGGGGGATCATGCGTAGTGCACCACGTCACAGCCAGAAGGGGCTGTCCTTCATCGGATTTGTGCTGATTGCTGTGCTGGCCGTCGCGGTTTTTGCGATTGGCGGACAATCGCTGCCCATGTGGCTGGAATACCAAGCCGCCAAGAAAGCATCCCAGAAGGCCGCCAACGAAGGCACCACCGTGCCCGAAGTCCGCAACATCTTCGACCGTGCCGCACAGATCGACGACATCAAGAGCCTGCGTGGTCAGGACCTGGACGTCAGCAAAGTCAATGAGCGCGTGGTGGTGGGCTTCGAGTACGAGCGCGACATCCCGCTGGTAGGCCCGGCCTACCTTGTTTACCGTTTTTCTTACCAGACCAAATAGGTGCCAATCACCCTGCACGACCTGCAGCGCCAGCTGCAGCATTCTTTCCAAAACCCTGCCTTGCTGCAGCGCGCACTGACGCACCGTAGCTTTTCGGCAGACAACAATGAACGGCTGGAATTCCTGGGCGACTCGGTGTTGAGCCTGGCCATCTCCAGCCTGCTGTACCAGCGCCTGAACGATCTGCCCGAGGGCGATCTCTCGCGCGTGCGCTCCAACCTCGTCAAGGAAGGCACGCTCCACCAGATCGCCTTGCAGCTGGGCCTGCCCGAGCTGCTGCGCCTGGGCGAGGGCGAGTCCAAGTCCGGCGGCAAGGCGCGCCCCTCCATCCTGGCCGATGCCGTGGAAGCCATCCTGGGTGCGGTGTACCTGGATGCCGGCTACGCCGCCGGCGAGCAGGTGGTGCACCGCCTGTTCGAGGGCGTGGAGATCAACCCCCACATGCGCGCGGCCGAGAAGGACCCCAAGACCGCGTTGCAGGAGTGGCTGCAAGGGCGGCGCATGCAGCTGCCGCAATACAGTGTGTCCCAGATCACAGGCGCTGCGCACAAGCAGACCTTTGAGGTGGAATGCGTGATTCCCGAACTGCGCCTGGGCGCGCGGGGCCAAGGCGGCTCGCGCCGCGCCGGCGAGCAGGCCGCTGCGGCCGCCATGCTGGAAATTTTGAAAGCGAAACACCCATGAACGATGCTGCGAAAAAAGTAGCTAGCACCGCAGGCGCCAAGGGCGCCAAAGGCAAAAAAGAGACCAATAACCTGCCCGACGTGACGCCGGCCGGCCAGAGCATGGCCGAGCTGGACGCCATGCTGGCGGCGGCCAAGCCCGGGGCCACGCCCTCGCTGGTGGCCCGCGCCCACGAGATCGAGGCCGAGAAGGCCGTGGAAGCCGAGGTGCCCGTGCGCATCTACGCGCCCGAGGAGCAGCACTGCGGCCTGATCGCCATCGTCGGCAAGCCCAACGTGGGCAAGTCCACGCTGATGAACGCGCTGGTGGGGCAGAAGATCTCCATCACCTCGCGCAAATCGCAGACCACGCGCCACCGCATCACCGGCATCCGCACCAAGGAAGCCACCCAGTTCATCTTCGTGGACACGCCCGGTTTCCAGACCAAGCACTCCACGGCGCTGAACAAGTCGCTGAACAAGGCCGTGATGGGCGTGATCGGTGACGTGGACCTGATCCTGTTCGTGGTCGAGGCCGGCAACTTCACCCTGGCCGACGCCAAGGTGCTGAGCCTGTTCAAGCCCGGCATTCCCACGCTGCTGATCGCCAACAAGCTGGACGCCGTGGGCCGCCGCCATGAGATCGCGCCCTGGCTCAAGAGCATGCAGGAGCGCCACCCCTTCGCCGAGTTCGTGCCCATGTCGGCCAAGAACAAGGGCGACATCGAGCGCCTGTTCGGCATCTGCAGCAAGTACCTGCCGCAGCAGCCTTGGTTCTACGGCGAGGACGAGCTGACCGACCGCAGCGAGAAGTTCCTGGCCTCCGAGACCGTGCGCGAGAAGCTGTTCCGCTTCACCGGCGACGAGCTGCCCTACACCTCGACCGTGGTCATCGACAAGTTCGAGGAAGAACCCAGCAAGATGTACAAGCGCTTCATGCGCATTGCCGCGACCATCGTGGTCGAGCGCGATGGGCACAAGGCCATGGTCATCGGCCAGGGCGGCGAGCGCCTCAAGCGCATCTCCTCCGAAGCGCGCCAGGAGCTGGAAAAGCTGCTGGACGCCAAGGTGTTCCTGGAAGTGTGGGTCAAGGTGCGTTCCGGCTGGGCCGACGACGAGGCCCGCGTCAAATCCTTCGGTTACGAATAAATCGAGGGCCTGGCGTGGCCGAGGACTGGGGCCTGCGCTGGCCGTGGCCCTGCCGCGGTCTGCGGGCCACCCCCCCACGGTCACCGGCTCCCGGCTGTGCGACACTTGCAGCACCGTGCTTGTTCAAAAGGTCTCTCCGAGGCCTTTTTGTCTTTGTGAAAACCTATGGCCGCCAAACGGGTGGGCGAAGAGCCCGCGTTCATCCTGCACCGCTACGACTGGAGTGAATCCAGCCTGATCCTGGAGGTGTTCACGCGCCACCGCGGGCGCGTGGCGCTGGTCGCCAAGGGGGCCAAGAAGCACACCTCCAACTTCCGGCCGGTGCTGCTGGCGCTGCAGCCGCTCAAGGTCAGCTACACCCTGTCGGGCGACGGCCAGGCCGACATCCACGTGCTCAAGGGCGCGGAATGGGCCGGCGGCCACATCATGCCCATGGGCAACAACCTGCTCACCGGCCTGTACCTGAACGAGCTGCTGATGCGCCTGCTGGCGCGTGACGACCCGTACGCCTACCTGTTCGACGTCTATGGCGCCGTGGTCAAGCTGCTGGCCACCCAGTCTGAAGAGGTGATCGAGCCGGTGCTGCGCGCCTTCGAGCTGATCGTGCTGCGCGAGCTGGGCCTGCTGCCCACGCTGCACGAGGAAACCCTGACGCTGCAGCCGCTGCAGCCGGAGGCCTTGTACGTGCTGGTGGCCGAGATGGGCCTGCGCCCGGCGCTGGACAGCGACCGTGCCGCGCTGACCGGGCGCCAGTGGGGCCTGCTGCAGCAGGCGCTGGCCCAGGGCGAGAGCGCCTACCCGGCCACCGTGCGCGCCTGCGCCGCCGTGGCCACGGCCCTGAAGCCCCAGTTGAGACACCTGCTGCAATACCATTGCGGCAGCCCGCTGCTGCGCACGCGGCAGCTGATGATGGACCTGCAAACCCTATGACCGCTTCGACCCCCTCCCGCCGCACGGCCCTGTCCGTGAATGTCAACAAGGTCGCCCTGGTGCGCAACACGCGCCACCTGGGCATTCCCTCGGTCACGCGCGCGGCCCAGCTGTGCCTTGCGGCGGGCGCGCAGGGCATCACCATCCACCCGCGCCCGGACGAGCGCCACATCCGCGGCACCGACGTGTTCGAGCTGGCCGCGCTGATGCGCGACTGGCCGCAGGCCGAGTTCAACATCGAAGGCAATCCCACGCAGAACCTGATGGCCTTCATCCGCGAGGTGCGCCCGCACCAGGCCACCTTCGTGCCCGACAGCGAGGACCAGTTCACCAGCGACCACGGCTGGAACTTCCCGCAGGATGCCGAGCGCCTGGCGCCGCTGATCGCCGAATGCCGGGCCCTGGGCGTGCGCGTCAGCCTGTTCATGGACCCCGTGCCTGTGCAGATGGCGGCCGCCAAGGCCGTGGGCGCCGACCGTGTCGAGCTGTACACCGAGCCCTATGCCGCAGCCTGGGGCACGGCGGAACAAAACGCGCAGTTGGCACTCTATGCCCAGGCGGCCCAGGCGGCGCTGGACGCAGGGCTGGAGGTCAACGCCGGCCACGACCTGAACCGTGACAACCTGGCCGCCTTCGTGGCCCAGGTGCCGGGGCTGGCCGAGGTCTCCATCGGCCACGCCCTGATTGCCGACGCGCTGGAGCTGGGCTATGCGGCGACCGTGGCGGCCTACCAGGCCTGCATCGACGCCGGCATGGCGCAACGCCCTTGAGGTTTTTCTAAAAGATGAGCTGCTGGCGCTTGCTGGGCAAGCGCTGGATGCCAATTTAGCTTGTAATCATGATTTACGGTATCGGCACCGACATTTGCGACATCCGCCGCATCCGCGCCAGCCTGGAGCGCCACGGCGATCGCTTTGCCGAGAAAGTCCTCACCACCAACGAGCTGGCCGTCTGGCGCCTGCGCAGCAGCCGCTGGCCCGAGCGCGGCGTGAAGTACCTGGCCACGCGCTTTTCGGCCAAGGAAGCCTTCAGCAAGGCCGTGGGCCTGGGCATGACCATGCCCATGACCTGGCGCAGCTGCGAGATCGCCAACCTGCCCAGCGGCCAGCCGACCCTCGTGCTGTACGGCGCGCTGCGCGACTGGTTCGAGGCGCGCGGCCTGACCGCCCACATCACCATGACCGACGAGAGCGAATACGCCGCCAGCTTCTGCGTGGTGGAGCGCAAGGGGGAATAAATGCCAGTCTTGTTTCCCCTCGCCGGCCTGGCCCTGGTGTGGGTGCTGCTGACGTCCCTCAACGTCTGAGCCCCCGGCGCCCCGCGGCAGATTCCGACGGGCCTGCTTCGCGGTCATACTGGAGGCTTTATGGCATGGCAGGCGCCCCGCCGCGCCTGTGACACCGAAGGCCCGTATGACCGCACTCCACGCACCCCTGATCATCGACATCGCCGGCAAGGCCCTGACCGATACCGACCGTGACCGCCTGGCGCACCCGCTGGTTGGCGGCATCATCCTGTTCACCCGCAACTGGGAGGACCGTGCCCAGCTGGTGCAGCTGTGCGCGGACATCAAGGCCGTCAAGCCCGACCTGCTGATCTGCGTGGACCATGAAGGCGGCCGCGTGCAGCGCTTCAAGACCGATGGTTTCACCCACCTGCCACCCATGCGCGCCTTCGGCGAGATGTGGATGGACGACGGCAAGGGCAAGAAGCGCCACAAAGGCCACGGCGCCATGCGCGCCATGAACGCCGCCACGGCCGCCGGCTATGTGCTGGGCAGCGAGCTGCGTGCCTGCGGCGTGGATTTCAGCTTCACGCCCGTGCTGGACCTGGACCATGGCGCCAGCGGCGTGATCGGCGACCGCAGCTTCCACCGCGACCCGCGCGTGGTCGCCGCCCTGGCCAAGAGCCTGATGCACGGCCTGCTGCAGGCCGGCATGGGCAACTGCGGCAAGCATTTCCCCGGCCACGGCCATGTCACGCTGGATTCGCACGTGGACATGCCGGTGGACAAGCGCAAGCTCAAGAAGATCCTGGCCGACGATGCCGCGCCCTATCCCTGGCTGTCCAGCGTGCTCACCGCCGTCATGCCGGCCCATGTGATCTACCCCAAGGTCGATGCGCTGCCCGCGGGCTTTTCCAAGGTCTGGCTGCAGGACGTCCTGCGCGGCGAGCTGCGCTACGACGGCGCCATCTTCAGCGACGACCTGAGCATGGAGGCGGCGCGCCGCATCGACGGCCAGGTCATCAGCTACACCGAGGCCGCGCTGCGCGCTCTGGCCGCCGGCTGCGACATGGTGCTGCTGTGCAACCAGAGCCTGGGCGCGCACGTGGATGAACTGCTGGACGGCATGGACGATGCCCTGCGCACCGGGCGCTGGGTGCCCGATGCCGACTCCGAATCGCGCCGCGTGGCGCTGCTGCCCGAGACCGTGCCCCAGCCGTGGGACGAGCTGATGCTGCAGCCGGCCTACCGCGACGCCCTGGGTTTGTTGAAGTGAACGGAATGAAGCAAGCAATGAAAGTGGGCGTATTGACAGGCGGCGGCGATTGCCCCGGCCTGAATGCCGTGATCCGCGCGGTCACGAAATCCTTGATCAGCCAGGGCCAGTGCGAGGTCATCGGCATCGCCGATGGTTTCGAGGGCCTGATGGGGGCCACGCCCCGCGTCAAGCCGCTGACCTGGGACGAGGTCTCGGGCATCCTGCACATCGGCGGCACCATCCTGGGCACCAGCAACAGCGCCAACCCGCTCAAAAGCGAGGCCACGCTGGCCCAGGTGAAAAGCAATGTGCAGGCGCTGGGCCTGGACGTGGTGGTGGCCATCGGGGGCGACGGCACCATGAGCCTGGCCAACGGCTTGGCGAATGCCGTGGGCATGCAGTGCGTGGGCGTGCCCAAGACCATCGACAACGACATTGCCAGCTGCGAGCGCAGCTTTGGCTTCGACACGGCGGTGGCCACGGCCACCGAGGCGCTGCGCCGCATCGAAAGCACGGCCAACAGCCACCACCGCGTGATGATCGTCGAGACCATGGGCCGCAACGCCGGCTGGCTGGCGCTGGAGGCGGGCGTGGCCGGTGCGGCCGACATCATCCTGCTGCCGGAGATCGATTACGACCTGCAGGCCATCGTCGACGTCTGCCGGGCGCGCGAGCAGCGCCAGCGCTACACCATCATCTGCATCGGCGAGGGCGCCAAGGAAAGCGGCCACAGCCTGACGGTGCGCGAGACCATCGCCCACAGCCCCGACCCGGTGCGCCTGGGCGGCGTCGGCCATGTGCTGCGCGAACGCCTGCAGCCCCACCTGCGCAGCGAGGTCCGCACCACGGTGCTGGGCCACGTGCAGCGCGGGGGCGATCCCACGCCGTTCGACCGGGTGCTGGCCACGCAGTTCGGCCACCATGCCGCGCAGCTGGTGCTGTCGGGCCGCTTTGGCCGCATGGTCACGCTGCAGCAGGGCCAGATTGGCAGCGTGGAGATCGCCCAGGTTGCCAATACGCAACGCAGGATCGACCTGGCACACCCCTTGCTGACCATGGCGCGCGATATTGGCATTTGCCTGGGGGAAGCTGCGCATTGAGCGGTTTTTGCGCCGATCGCACAGCAAAGCAGCCCGCGGGCTGCTTTTTTGTTGCATGCAATCCGCAGCGATTTATGTCAGCAAACGTTAAAAAAATTTGGAGATTACGGGTATTCCCTGTGTAATTGTTGCCGTTTGTAGCCCCTGTGCCGCGATGCGTTGGCTTCGCGGCTTTTCCTTTTCAGAGTCGGTATGCAGTTCAAAAATTTGTCCGTTGCCAAGAAGATTTGGCTGTTGATGCTCCTGGTGATGGCGGCCATGCTGCTGGCCGGGGTGGGAATGACCGCCAGCATGAAGCAGCTGGAAAGCCACCTGCGCGAAGAAGTCCAGACCATGGAGGAGCGCATCCGCCTGGTGGTGGAGCTGCGCGGCAGTGTGGAGACGGCGGCGGGCTACCTGATCGCCGGCAACCTGGCGCAGGACAGCGAGTCCATGCAGTTCTTCGAGGGCAAGTTTGGCCAGGCGGCGGCCCACATGACCGAGCTGATGCAGTCGACCGAATCGCGCCTGCGAAGTGCCGAAGGCCGGGCCCTGTTCCAGCAAATCGTGGACAAGCGCGCCAAGCTCAACACCGTGGCCGAGCAGGTGGGCCTGGAGCGCCGCAACGACGGCGACGTGGTGCGCCTGGTGCGTGCCGACCTGGTGCCGGCGGTCGAGAGCTTCATCGCGGACCTGAACGCCCTGGTGCAATTGCAGGAGCAGATGCTGGCTAGCACCCTGGCGCAGGCCGAGCGTGAACGCACGACCAGCTATGCCCTGGGGCTGGCGGCCCTGGCCGTGGTGGTGGTGTTAGGCCTGCTGCTGGCCGTCTGGCTGGTGCGCCAGTTGACCGCCCCGCTGGCGCGGGCCGTGGCGCTGTCGCATGCGATTGCGGCCGGCAATCTGACGCAGGACGTGCACGACGACCGCAAGGACGAACTGGGCGAGCTGCTGCGCAGCCTGAGTGCCATGACGCAGAAGCTGCGCAGCGTGGTGGGCGAGGTGCGCAACGGTGTGGATTCTGTCTCTTCGGCTGCCAGCCAGATTGCCATGGGCAACCAGGACCTGTCGGCCCGCACCGAGCAGACCGCCGCCAACCTGGAGGAAACTGCGGCCAGCATCGAGGAGCTGACCGCCACCGTGACCCAGTCGGCTGACACCGCGCGCCAGGCCAACCAATTGGCTTCCACGGCGGTGCAGGCCGCCGAGCGTGGCGGCGAGGTGGTGCAGCAGGTGGTGCACAGCATGGAGCAGATCAATGCCTCCAGCCGCAAGATCAGCGACATCATCGGCGTGATCGATGGCATCGCCTTCCAGACCAACATCCTGGCGCTGAACGCCGCCGTGGAAGCCGCGCGGGCCGGCGAGCAGGGCCGCGGCTTTGCCGTGGTGGCCGGTGAAGTGCGCAGCCTGGCGCAGCGCAGCGCCGAGGCGGCCAAGGAGATCAAGCAGCTGATCACCGCCAGCGTGGGCAATGTGGATACCGGTTCGGCCCAGGTGGCGCAGGCCGGCGAGAGCATGCAGGAGATCGTGGCCAGCGTGCGCCGCGTGACGGATTTGATTGGCGAGATCACGGCCTCGGCCACCGAGCAGCGCGACGGCATCGGCCAGGTCAACCAGGCGGTCAGCAACCTGGACCAGATGACGCAGCAGAACGCCGCCCTGGTCGAGGAATCCAGCGCGGCAGCCACCTCGATGAACGAGCAGGCGCAGCGCCTGGCCGATGTGGTGGCCGTGTTCAACGTGGGGCAGGGGGCCGTGGCGGCCCTGGCCCGGCCAACCGTGGCCGCGCCTGCTGTGCGCACCGCTGCGGCCCCGGCCCAGCGGGGCGCCCAGGGCGTGGCCAGCGCCCAGCCCGCCGTGACCCCGCCTGCCGCCGTGGCACCGGCCCCGGCCAAGAAGGCCCCCGCTGCGGCCAAGCCGGCGGCAGCGCCCCAGCTGCTCAAGCCCGCGCCGCTGTCCAGCAAGGCCACGGCCCCCAACGACGACGACTGGGAAACCTTCTGAGCCCGACGGTCGCGCACCGGTCAAGGAGCCTTGCGGCTCCTTTTTTTATGCGCAAAATAGGCCTTGGGCGCAGATTCCATCAGCGCAGACAGCTATCAAACTTTTAAAGGAATGCCATGGACCGGCACGAAGAGGCGGTGATGCAGCTGATGACTGCGAACGGGGACACCTTCATCGCGGCGCACTACGACGTGGCGGCTGGCTGGATGCGGCCCAGCCTGGTGGCGCTGCGCCCGGCCAAGAAGCAGGTCTGGGTGGTTGAGGTCTCGGCCTCCGGCTACCCGCTGGGCCTGGTGGACAAGGTGAACCAGCGCGTGGAGAAATGGTATGCGCCGCTGCTGGAGCAGCTGCAGCGCCTGCAGGTGACGGGCAGTGACTGGAGCATCGGCCTGTTGGTGTTCGTGCGCGATGACCAGATCGACTGGCTGCGCGGCCGCCTGCAGGATGCGGCCGGTGTGCAACTGCTGAGCCTGGAGACCGCCAGCAGCCCCTGGCTGTGGGACAGCGTGGTGTGGACCGAAGACATGGACTTTGCCCTGGGCCACATCCCGCGCCGCGACGGTGGTGGCGCCGCCGCCGGGCCGGCCACCACGCACTGAGCTGCCCGCCGGGCCGCCAGCGGGGGCACGGGCGGCGGGGCTTCAGGCCTGCAGGGCCGGGACGGCCAAGCGAGGCGTGCCCGCGTCGGTCTGGAACGCGCTGGCACTGCGCAGCAGGCCCTGGGACTGGCTGTGTAGGCTGCTGGCCGCGGCGGCCATCTCTTCCACCAGAGCGGCGTTGTGCTGGGTGCTGTTGTCGATGTCGGACAGGGCACCGCCCATCTGCAGCACGCCCGTGCTCTGCGCCTGGCTGGCCTGGGCAATGTCCTGCACCAGTGCGGTCACGCGGTGGATGGTGGCTTCGATGCTGTCCATGGTGCTGCCGGTGGCGCCGGCCTGCTGCACGCCGGCGGTCACGCGCTCGGCGCTGCGCGCGATCAGCGTGCTGATGTCCTTGGCCGCTGCCGTGGTGCGCTGCGACAGGGCACGCACCTCGCTGGCCACCACGGCAAAGCCGCGGCCTTGCTCGCCGGCGCGCGCGGCTTCCACCGCCGCATTCAGCGCCAGGATGTTGGTCTGGAAGGCGATGCTGTGGATCAGGCTGGTGATGTCGGCAATGCGCTGGCTGCTGTGTTCGATGTCCTGCATGGTCTGCACCAGTTGCAACATGCTGCCGCGGCCGTCGGTGGCCACCTGGCTGGCCTGGCGCGCCAGCGCCAGCGCGGATTGGGCGTTGTCGGCGGTGTGGCGCACGTTGCCGGCCAGGGCCTCCATGCTGGCATTGCTTTGCTGCAGGGCGCTGGCCTGGCTTTCGGTGCGGCGTGACAGGTCGTGGTTGCCGCCGGCAATCTGCTGGCTGGCCGTGGCCACTTGCTCGGCGTCGGCGCGCACCTGCTGCACCAGCTCGGACAGGCTGGATTGCATGTGCTGCAGGGCCTGCATCAGGTCGGTGATCTCGTTGTGGCCTGCGATGGTGATCGGTTGGCGCAGATCGCCCGCGGCAATGCCCCGGGCCACGTCCACAGCCTGGGCCAACGGGCGGGTGATGTGGCGGCTGTAGCCCACGCTGGTCGCCAGCCCCACGGCAAACACCAGCAGGCACACACCCAGGCTGAGCCAGCGGGCCCGCTCGGCCATGGCCTGGGCCTGCTCGGACAGGGCGGCGCTGTCGGCGGCGATCTGCTGGGCGGCCTGCTCCAGCAGGGCGGCGGGCTGGCGGTCGATGCCGCGGACCTGGGCGTCGCCCACGCGCGGGTCGTGGCCGCTGTCGATGAAGGCCTGCAGGCCGGTGCGGTAGGCCTGGCCCATCTGGCGGTGGGCCTGCAGGAATTGTTCGACCTGCTGGCGGGCTGGGCCGGCCGGCAACTGGTCCAGCAATTGCTGGCTGTGCGCCTGGATGGCCTGCTCCTGGCTTTCGAAGGCCTGCCAGTAGCGGGTGCGGTCCTGGTCCTGGTGGCCGCGCAGCAGGATGTTCTTCCATTCCTGGGCCTGCAGCTTGAAATCGTTGAGCATCAGGCTGGTCAGCCGTTCGTGCGCCATGTGGCGGGCCACATCGTCGTGGTACAGCGACAGGGCCTGTTGCTGGCGCAGCAAGCCAAACAGGGCTGCGCACAGCATGAGCAGCAGGGCACTGGCAATCACCAGCGGCAGTTGGAGACGGAGCTTCATAGGGGAGGGGGCAACAGACGGAACCAGGCGCATGCGGGCAGCGGTAGGCAGCCCTGGCGCGCGCAGGCCCGCATCTTCGGGCAGCCGCCTTAGCCAAGGGGGACCAGGGGTTAAGCGGGGCTCACTGCGGGGTACCGCACGGCTGCATGGCCCTGAGGGGGGGCGCCGTGATCGACGCACGCCGCTTGGGGGGTAGAGGGCGCGCAAAACTTTATGATGCTGCGCAGTGTGCGCATGCCGGGGCCCCTGGGGGCTGTCCGGGGTGTGCGGGATGCCCACTTTTTTCTGGATTTGAAGCTTGCCATGACCACCCTCGGAACCCCCCTCACCCCCCACGCCACCAAAGTCATGCTGCTGGGCAGCGGCGAGCTGGGCAAGGAAGTGCTGATCGCCCTGCAACGCCTGGGCGTGGAGACCATCGCGGTCGACCGCTATGACCACGCCCCCGGCCAGCAGGTGGCCCACCATGCGCGCACCATCACCATGAGCGATCCGACCCAGCTCAAGGCCTTGATCGAAGCCGAAAAGCCCGATCTGGTCGTGCCCGAGATCGAAGCGATTGCCACGCCCATGCTGGAAGAGCTGGAAGCCGCCGGCGTGGTCACGGTCATCCCCACGGCGCGCGCCACGCGCCTGACCATGGACCGCGAAGGCATACGCCGCCTGGCGGCCGAAACCCTGGGCCTGCCCACCAGCCCCTACCGCTTCTGCGATTCGCAGGAGGAGCTGCAGGCCGCCATCGACGGCAGCGACGGCCAGGGCGCGATCGGCTACCCCTGCGTGGTCAAGCCGGTGATGAGCAGTTCGGGCAAGGGCCAGAGCAAGATCGACGGCCCCGCCGATGTGCAGCAAGCCTGGGACTACGCCATGGCCGGTGGCCGCGTGGCCAAGGGCCGCGTGATCGTTGAAGGCTTCATCGACTTCGACTACGAAATCACCCAGCTGACCGTGCGCGCCAAGGGGGTGGATGGCCAGGTCGCAACGCATTTCTGCGATCCGGTGGGCCACATCCAGCAGGCGGGCGACTATGTGGAAAGCTGGCAACCCCATCCCATGTCCGCCACGGCCCAGGCGAAGTCGCAGCAGATTGCCCAGGCCGTGACCGACAACCTGGGAGGCCTGGGCCTGTTTGGCGTGGAGCTGTTCGTCAAGGGGGAGCAAGTGTGGTTCAGCGAAGTCTCGCCGCGCCCGCACGACACCGGCCTGGTGACGCTGTGCACCCAGTGGCAGAGCGAATTCGAGTTGCATGCCCGTGCCATTCTGGGCCTGCCGGTGGACACCAGCCTGCGCAACCCCGGCGCCAGCGCCGTGATCTACGGCGGCCAGGATGCCGAAGGCCTGGTGTTCGACGGTGTGGACGAAGCGCTGGCCATTCCTGGCACCGACCTGCGCCTGTTCGGTAAGCCCGAAAGCTTTGTGAAGCGCCGCATGGGCGTGGCCCTGGCGCGCGCTGCGGACGTGGAGCAGGCCCGCGTGGCGGCCAAGCTGGCCGCCAGCAAGGTCCAACCGCGCAAGCCCTGAAACGCAAAATAAATAGCTGCTGGCGCTCTCTGGATAAGGGCTAGCGGCTTAAAAAGCATCAAGCCGCTGTGCAGCACTTTCTACACAGCGGCTTGGTACCGCACGCGGTGTGCGCAACTGGCGTGGCCCATGCCAGGGACGCCGAGCAAGGGCCACCCCGCAGCGAAGGTGTCGTCCCCTTGCCCGCGGTGCGCAGCACGGCGAGCGCGAGAGGAAGGCGCGCAGCGCCACAGGGGCGTGCACTGCTTTAGCGGCGCTGGGCCGCCAGTTTGCGCACCTCGCGCACCAGCAGGTCGACCTCCTCGAAGGTGTTGTAGAAGGCCAGCGAGGGGCGCACCGCCGTCTCCACGCCAAAGCGGCGCAGGATGGGCTGTGCGCAGTGGTGGCCAGTGCGCACGGCAATGCCTTCGGCGTTCAGCGCCTTGCCGACTTCCTCCGTCGTATAGCCTTCCAACGTGAACGACAGCACGCTGGCCTTGCCCGGCACGGTGCCGATCAGGCGCAGCCCGGGGATGGTGGCCAGCTGCTGCATGCCGTAGTCCACCAGGGCGTGTTCGTAGCGGCTGATGGCCGCGATGCCGATGCGTTCCACATACTCCAGCGCGGCGCCCAGGCCCACGGCGTCCGCGATGTTGCCGGTGCCGGCTTCAAAGGTGTTGGGCAGCGGCTGGAACACGGTTTTCTCAAACGTCACGTCCGCAATCATGTTGCCGCCGCCCTGCCAGGGCGGCATGGCCTCCAGCACGGCGCGGCGCCCCCAGAGTGCGCCGATGCCGGTGGGGGCAAAGATCTTGTGGCCCGAGAAGACAAAGAAGTCCGCCCCCAGATCCTGCACATCGACCGGCGTGTGGGCGATGGACTGCGCGCCGTCGATCAGCGTGGTGATGCCACGCGCCTTGGCACGCGCCACCACCTCCTTGACCGGCACCACGGTGCCCAGCACATTGGACACATGGCCGATGGCGACGATCTTGGTGCGGTCGTTCAGCAGCTGGTCGTATGCGTCCAGGCGGATCTGGCCCTGGTCATCGACCGGAATCACGCGCAGCCTGGCCCCCTTGGCCTGGGCCAGTTGCTGCCAGGGCACGATGTTGGCGTGGTGCTCCAGGTGGCTGACGATGATTTCGTCGCCTTCGCCCACGTTCTGCCCGCCCCAGGCCTTGGCCACCAGGTTGATGGCTTCGGTCGTGCCGCGCACGAAGATGACTTCGTTCACCTCGGGCGCGTGGATGAAGCGGCGCACCACTTCCCGGGCGTGTTCGTAGGCGTCCGTGGCGCGGGCCGCCAGCGTGTGGGCGGCGCGGTGGATGTTGGAATTCTCGTGCGCGTAGAAGTGCGCAATGCGCTCGATCACCTGGCGTGGCTTGTGCGTGGTGGCGGCGTTGTCCAGCCAGACCAGTGGCTTGCCGTGGATGCGCTCTTGCAGGATGGGAAAGTCGCGGCGCACCGCCTGCACGTCAAAGCCGGGGTGGCGGTCGGCCTGGGCCTGCGGTGTGCTGGCTTGCTCCCCATGGGGATGGGCCTTGGCCGGGGTGACAAAACCGCTGGGCAACTGCACAGCATCGACAAAGTAGAACTGCGGGGCAGCGGCATGGCCGCTGCCAGGCAGTCCGGCCGCAGGCGCGGCGGGTGCCGCGAGCAGGCCCGCAGGGATGCCGGGCACGAAGGGCGTGCCGGAAGCAGGCCCAGAGCGGCCCAAGGCCGCTACGGCCTGCTGGCTCAGTGCATCCAGCCCGGCGTGGGGCGCGGCGGTCGAACCGGCCTGGGGCACCGCGCCATCCGCCGCGGGGCGCAGTGTGGCCGCGTCGGCGGCGGTGGCCTGGGGCACGCCATCGGTGGCATGGCCCAAGCGGGGCTCATAGGCGGGCAAGGCGGCAAACGCCTGGTCGGGTACGCCGTTGCCGGCCACCGCGTGGGGGCGCAGTGCTTCGGCGCGGTGGCCCAGGGCCAGCACGGTGCCGGGGGCGCTGGGCAGCAGGTTGGTGCCCGGAATCTGCCCCTGGGGAATGGGCGTGCCAGGCACATTGGGGGAAAAGCCTGCCGGGCTGGCCAGTGGCGAGCCGCCCGGGGCCCAGGTGGTGGGCGGCTGGGCGCCGAAGGCGGCCGTGGACGGTGGCTGGGGCGTGGCGCTGCCGGGCAGGCTGCGGAACAGGGCCGTGGCCAGCTGGGCCAGGGCCCCGGTGTCCAGCGGTGCGGCGGGGGGCGAAGGCAGCGAGGGCGCCAGCGGGGCCGCCTGGGCGGCCGCCAGCGTGGGCGCGTGCGCGGGGGTGGTGCTCAAAACCGCATCTCCTGTGGTGCGCGATATGAAAAGGTGAGCTGCTTGCGCGCTCTGGCTATGCGCGGTTGGCGGTTTTGATGCACAACCACCGCCCGCGCAGCGCGGGGCTTACTTGTAGGTGTCCAGCACCGAGTAGTCGTGGTACTTGTGGATTTCCACGTCGTCCAGCACGGCCACGGCATCGGGGGTGAGCACGGCCAGCGAGCAGTACAGCGAGATCAGGTAGCTGGCGATGGCGTGGTTGTTGATGCCCATGAAGCGCACCGACAGGCCTGGGCTTTGTTCGCCGGGCAGGCCGGGCTGGAACAGGCCGACCACGCCCTGGCGGCGGTCGCCCACGCGCAGCAGCAGGATCTTGCTCTTGCCGTCGGCCACCGGCACCTTGTCCGACGGAATCAGCGGCACGCCGCGCCAGGTGATGAACTGGCTGCCGAACAGGCTGACCGTGGGCGGGGGCGTGCCACGGCGCGTGGCTTCACGGCCGAAGGCGGCAATGGTCAGCGGGTGGGCCAGGAAGAAGGCGGGCTCTTTCCAGACCTTGGTCAGTAGCTCGTCCAGGTCATCTGGCGTGGGCGCGCCGGTCAGCGGGAAGATGCGTTGTTCGTCCGTCACCTGGGCCAGCAGGCCGTAGTCGGGGTTGTTGATCAGCTCGCTTTCCTGGTTCTCCTTGATGGTCTCGATGGTCAGGCGCAGCTGTTCCTTGATCTGGTCGTGCGGGCTGCTGTACAGGTCGGAGATGCGGGTGTGCACATCCAGCACGGTGGAGACCGCGTTCAGGAAGTACTCGCGCGGTTGGGCGTCGTAGTCCACATAGGTGCGCGGCAGCTGGTTCTCGTGCTGCTTGGCGGTGCAGGTGACCTGGATGTCCTCCGGGTTTTTGACCTGGTTGACGCGGTAGATGCCGGCCTCCACCGGCACCCATTGCAGCAGATGGGTCAGCCAGCGGGGCGTGATGTTGGCTAGCTGCGGTGCGGTCTTGGTGGCATTGGCCAGCTGGCGGGCGGCGTTGTCGCCCAGGGCGGTGGTGCCGCCGACGGTTGCTGTCATGGGAAAAGGCTCCTGGTGGATGCGGGGCGGGAAAAAATGGGGGTAGGCGGAGCACCAAGCTCTGCGCCAGTGTTCAACGGGGGCGGTGCGGCTTCAACCGGCTATCGCCACCAAGCTGGCCGCCAGGCGCTGGCGCTGGTGGTCGCGCTGCTGGCAGATGCGTTCGGCATGCGCCAGCAGCGTGGTGCTGCTGACTTGCAGCGCCTGGGCCAGCTTGTGCAGCGTGAGCAGCGAGGGGGCGACCTGGCCGCGCTCGACCTCGCCCACATAGGAGCGGTTCAGGTCGGCCTGGGCCGCCAGTTGCTCCTGCGACCAGCCGCGCCCTTCGCGCAGCTGGCGCACGGCCAGGCCGAAGTCCTGGATCACGTGGGGCCCTGGCATGTTCAGGCTGCCACACGGGCGGTGGTGGTGGGGAGGATGGCAGATGCCACCGGTGTGGTGACACCGGCGCCGCCACTGTGTTCCACGGCCTGGCGCAGGCTGGCCTGGCTGACATGGGCGCCGGCGGGCACGTCCTCGGTGATCCAGACATTGCCGCCGATGACCGCACCTTGGCCGATGGTCACCCGCCCCAGGATGGTGGCGCCGGCGTAGATCACCACGTCGTCCTCGACGATGGGGTGGCGTGCCCAGCCTTTTTGCAGGTGGCCCTGGGCATCCTTGGGGAAGCGCTTGGCGCCCAGGGTCACGGCCTGGTAGATGCGCACGTTCTGGCCGAGGACGGCGGTCTCGCCGATCACCACGCCCGTGCCGTGGTCGATGAAGCAGCCCGGACCGATCTGCGCACCGGGGTGGATGTCGATGCCTGTCTGCCCATGGGCCAGCTCGGCCACGATGCGCGCCAGCAGCGGCAGATCCAGGCGGTAGAAGGCGTGGGCGATGCGGTGGTGGATGAGGGCCAGCACGCCGGGGTAGCTCAGCACCACCTCGTCCACGCTGCGCGCGGCCGGGTCGCCGTGGAAGGCGGCCAGCACGTCGGTGTCCAGCAACTGGCGCAGGCGGGGCAGCTGCTGCGCAAAGGCCTGCACCGTCTGCAGCGCCAGGGCGAAGTGGTCCTGGGCCGCCGCGCCCGTGCTGCGGTGGCGGTAGTGCAGCTCGATCTGGGCCTGGGTCTGCAGAACCTGCAGTGCCGTGTCCAGCGTGTGGCCCACGTAGAAGTCTTCGCTGGCGTGGCGCAGGTCGGGCGGGCCCAGGCGCAGCGGGTAGAGCACGCCTTTGAGTCCCTCCAGGGCCTGGGCAATCGCGGCGCGCGCGGGAAATTCGCGGTGGCCGGGGTCGGTGCGGTTCTGCTGCTCGCGCCAATGGTCGCGGACCTGGCGCAGTTGCTGAACGATGGTGCTGATGTCGAAGGTGCTCATGGGGGCAGTCCGGTGAAAGGGCGGAGGAGGGGCGTTCGTCCTAGTCCTGCACCCAGGGCAGGCCGTAAAAGCGCCAGCCATTGAAATGGCCGCGTTGCTGCAGAGCGTCGTGGTCGCCCTCAAAGCCTTCGCTGACGTTGAAGACATGGACCAGGCCGGCCTTGGCCGCTTCCTGGGCCGCCAGGGCCGAGCGTTTGCCGCTGCGGCACAGCAGCAGCACGGGCAGCAGCTGGGGCTGCTTGGCGTGCAGGGCGGCCAGCTCCCGGGCAAAGCGCGGGTTGCGGGTCAGCGCCGTGCCGCTGGCCCAGGCCACATGGGCGCTGCCCGGGACCTGGCCGACGAACTTGCGTTCCTCGGCGGTGCGCACATCCACCAGCAGGGCCTGGCCTTGCTGCACCAGAGGCCAGGCCTGGAGCGGGGTCACGCTGCCGGCGTAGGGCAGGCCTTGTGCCTGGGCCTGTGCCAGGGCTTGCTGCAGCACGGCAGGCAGTGCGGGGGGCTGCTGGGGGGCGGCCGCGGCTGCGGCGGGGGTGTCGGTGGTGGCGTGTGTCATGGCGTGGCCTTTCGGTGCAATCCATCGCAGGAAGATGGCGATAGCCACCATCTTGCGAGCCGGTGGCGGGCGCTCCAACGAACAAAAATGGATGTGCTTGCGCGCAAAACGACTAAGGGCTGCGGGCCGTGTGCCGGCCGCCTGCGGTCGTGGCGCGCGGGCTGCGGCTGCCTGGCGATGGAGGCGCCCCGCAGACGCTGCGCGCAGTGCGTACCCGGTTGTCATCAAAGCGTCGCAGGCGGCGCGTAGCCTGTGTGGCAAAGCCACAAACTGCCAACCACGAAGGTGATTGATGAATTGGGACAACCGAGAAGAACTGGTGCGCCGTATCGAGAGCGACCTGCTGGACAGCCTGGACGAAGAGCTGGAGCTGGAGATCGAGGACCGCACGGGCGTGCTGGGCGCCGTGCCGGGTAGGGCAGAGGGGGCCCCCGAAAGCCATGCCCAGCGCGTGGCGTATTTCAAGGAGCTGTTCCGCCTGCAGGGCGAGCTGGTCAAGCTGCAGGACTGGGTGGCCTCCACCAAGCAAAAGGCCGTGATCCTGTTCGAGGGGCGCGATGCCGCCGGCAAGGGCGGCGTGATCAAGCGCATCACCCAGCGCCTGAACCCGCGCGTGTGCCGCGTGGTGGCGCTGCCGGCGCCCAACGACCGTGAACGCACACAGTGGTACTTCCAGCGCTATGCGGCCCACCTGCCGGCCGCGGGCGAGATGGTGCTGTTCGACCGCAGCTGGTACAACCGCGCCGGCGTGGAGCGGGTGATGGGCTTTTGCTCGGACGACGAGTACGAGGAGTTTTTCCGCTCCGTGCCCGAGTTCGAGCGCATGCTGGTGCGCTCGGGCATCCGCGTGATCAAGTACTGGTTCTCCATCACCGACGAAGAGCAGCACCTGCGCTTTCTGGGGCGCATCCATGATCCGCTCAAGCAGTGGAAACTTTCGCCGATGGATCTGGAGTCGCGCCGCCGCTGGGAGGACTACACCCGCGCCAAGGAGGTGATGCTGGAGCGCACCCACATCCCGGAGGCGCCGTGGTGGGTGGTGCCGGCCGATCACAAGAAGCAGGCGCGGCTCAATTGCATCCGCCACCTGCTGACGCAGTTCGATTACAACGAGGTGCCCCGGCCCGAAACCAGCCTGCCGGAGCGCGTGCGCCATGCGGATTACATCCGCCATCCGGTACCCGCCAGCATGCTGGTGCCCCAGCTGTATTGAGCCACACGCCCCCGGGGCATGAAAAAAGCCCTGGTGCGGTGCAGCAGGGCTGGGGCCAGGGGCGCCGGTGCGTCAGGGGAAGCTGGCGCTCTTGGGGGCTGGGGCAGGTTCTGCCGCTTCCGGGGCCGGCACCTGCGCGGCGGGCTTGTGCAGCTTGTCCTCGGGCAAGGGGGTGCCCATGCGCCAGCGGCGCACCACGCGCTGGAAGATCAGCGAGTTGGGGATCTGGATCAGCGTGCCGGGGATGGGCGCGGTGGCATCTTCCAGCGTGGTGTAGAGCAGGTTGATGTCGATCACGCGGCCCAGGGCACCGGGCTTCTCGGCCGTGTCCAGCACCTCGATGTGGTCGCCCACGCGGAAGGGGCCGACGGTGAAGATCAGGAAGGCGCAGAACAGATTGGACAGCACGCTCCAGGCGGCAAAGAAGGCCACGGCGCCCACGGTGGCAAAGCCGGTGAAGGCCGACCACAGCACGCTGGCCGAGACGCCCATGCGCTCCAGGATCAGCAGCACGGAGCCCGCAATGATCAGCCAGCGCACCACGGTGTGGATGGGCATCAGCAGCTCGTTCGGGAACTCGTAGTGGTCGCTGGCGCGCTGGATGACGCGCTTGAACAGGCGGTGCAGCAGCCAGGCCACCAGCACGATGAGCAGGATCTGCAGCACAGGAATGGCGATTTCCAGCCAGTCCTGCATCCAGGCAGGCAGGCGGGTACGCAGGCCAGAAATACGGTCGATCAGGGTCACGGTCGGTAAATTCAAAGCGGTGTTCTTCTTCCGATACTAACGAAGCGGGGTCCATGCCCCGGCGCTTGGGGGCATGGCAGAAATCAAAAGGGACCCGCAGGTCCCTTTGGAAGTGGTTGGATCGCGGAGGATCAGGTTTGTTCGCGGCGCAGGGCGGGGAACAGGATCACGTCGCGGATGCTGGCGCTGTCGGTCAGCAGCATCAGCAGGCGGTCGATACCGATGCCGCAGCCTCCGGTGGGGGGCATGCCGTATTCCAGGGCGCGCACGAAGTCGTGGTCGAAGTACATGGCTTCGTCGTCGCCACCGTCCTTGGCTTCCACCTGGGCATTGAAGCGCGCGGCCTGGTCTTCGGCGTCGTTCAGCTCGGAGAAACCGTTGCCGAATTCACGGCCGGTGATGTACAGCTCAAAGCGCTCGGTCACTTCGGGGCGCTCGTCGTTGGCGCGCGCCAGCGGCGAGATTTCGGTGGGGTGCTCCATGATGAAGGTGGGGTTCCACAGCTTCTCTTCGACCACTTCCTCGAAGTACAGCACCTGCAGGCTGGCCAGCGAGCGGCTGGACAGCTTGTCCTTCTCCTCGTTCATGCCCAGCTTCTTCAGCGCGTTGGTCAGCCAGTCGCGGTTGGTCACGTTGTCACCGGCTTCGGTGTACTTGACGATGGCTTCGGGGATGGTCAGGCGCTCAAACGGCTTGGTCAGGTCCACGGGCTTGCCACCGTAGGTGCACTCCAGCGTGCCCACGGCCTTCATGGCGGCGTCGCGCACCAGCTGTTCGGTGTAGTCCATCAGGTCCTGGTAGTTCCAGTAGGCCGCGTAGAACTCCATCATGGTGAACTCGGGGTTGTGGCGCACCGACACCCCTTCGTTGCGGAAGTTGCGGTTGATCTCGAACACGCGTTCAAAGCCACCGACGATCAGGCGCTTGAGGTACAGCTCGGGCGCAATGCGCAGGTACATCTCCTGGTCCAGCGCATTGTGGTGTGTGACGAAGGGCTTGGCGTTGGCACCACCGGGGATGGGGTGCAGCATGGGCGTTTCGACTTCCAGGAAGCCATGTTGCACCATGAAGTCGCGGATGCCGGCCACGGCCTTGCTGCGCGCCACGAAGCGCTTGCGGGCGTCTTCGTTCATCATCAGGTCAACGTAGCGCTGGCGCACCTTCTGCTCGGGGTCGGCCATGCCATGGAACTTGTCGGGCATGGGGCGCAGGCTCTTGGTCAGCAGGCGGATGCGCGTGGCCTTGATCGACAGCTCGCCGGTCTTGGTCTTCATCAGCTGGCCTTCGACGGCGATGATGTCGCCCAGGTCCCACTTCTTGAAGTCGGCGTAGACCTCTTCGCCCACAGCGTCGCGGGTGATGTAGGCCTGGATGCGGCCGGTGGCGTCCTGTACGGTGGCAAAGCTGGCCTTGCCCATGACGCGCTTGAGCATCATGCGGCCGCCGACGGAGACGGTGATGGCTTCGGTGTCCAGCGCCTCGGCTTCCTTGCTGCCATGGGCCTCGACCAGCGGCAGGGCACGGTCGGCGGGCTTGAAGTCGTTGGGGAAGGCCACGCCACCGTGGGCCTTGACGGACTCGCGCAAGGCTTTCAGTTTTTCGCGGCGCTCAGCAATCAGTTTGTTTTCGTCTTGGGGGGCAGCGACTTCTGCCTCGGGGGAGTTGTGTTGTTCAGACATGGATGAGCGCAGCGCAAAGGCTGAGGAAACAAGCCAAAACCGGAGATTTTAGTTTTTTTGCGCCCGATCGGCAGGCCGGCGTGGGAATCTCTGTGAATCCGCTGAACGGCCGGGGGCGATGGGGCGCGGTGCTTGCAGAAAAAGATCGGCAAGCGGTTGATTTGTATAGGTTTTGCACGCAAATGTATTGAAGATGGGCTGTCCATCTGCGCCAGCAGCTATGGTTTTGTGTAGTACGGCGCGCCTGACCTCAGGGCGTGATGCCGGCGCGCTCCAGCGTGTCGGCCACCAGCTCCAGGCGCACCAGGGGGCTGTCCAGCTCCAGCAGGCACAGCTGCAGCTTGCGCTCCATGGGCAGCAGTTCGCACCAGCGGTTGGCCACCCAGCCGCAGTCGGCGAACTGGGCGTCGGTGGCGCCTTCCAGGTGGTTTTGCGGAATCTTCTGCAGCACCAGGCGCAAGGTCGTGGCCGTATGGCGCAGGTAGGAGGGGATGGGGATGGTGTGGTCGGCGGGCAGCAGCTCCACGTCGGCCACCCACAGGCCCAGTGGCAGCTTGCGTGCCGTGGCGATGTGAAAGCGCTCCCGGCCGCTGCAGTGCAGCAGCTCCAGTCCGGTGCTCAGCGGTGACAGCGAGGCGATGGCGGCAATCGTGCCGGTGGCATAGAAGGTTTCGGGCGGCAGGTGGGGCTGGTGGATTTCCTGTCCGCTCAGCAGCGTGACCACGCCGAAGGGCGCACCGGCTTCGCGGCAGCCGTGCACCATGTTGCGGTAGCGGGCCTCAAACACCCGCAATGGCAGGTGACCGCCGGGAAACAGCACCGCATGCAGGGGAAACAGCGGTAGCGAAATGAGCGTTAACGGCGAGGTCATGGCTGCATGCGGTGATTCTGCTGGCTATGATGGCCGCCAGTGCCTGCCGGTGGGCGTAGGCTGACAACGCGCGGACCTGCATGTGGGATATGGTTGTGCGCGTAGTTCTTCAACCTTTGTGATCTCCATGATTGTTCAAATTCTTCAATTCCTGCTGGAGGTCGTCAGCGGCCTGATCGCTGGCGCCTGCTTGCTGCGCCTGTACATGCAGGCGCAGCGCATTCCATTCAACAACCCGGTGGGGCAATTGGTGTTCGCACTGTCCGACTGGATCGTGATGCCGCTGCGCAAGATCATCCCTAGCCGCAGCCAGTACGACCTGTCGAGCCTGGTGGCCGCGGTGCTGGTGATGTTGGTGCAGTACGTGCTGCTGTGGCTGCTGCTGGGCGCCAATGGCAACCCCGGCCTGGTGCCCGTGCTGGCGCTGTTCGGCCTGTTGCGCATGGTGCTGACCGGGCTGATTGGCATCCTGATCGTCTACGCCATCCTGTCCTGGGTGCAGCCGCACTCGCCGATCGCCGGCATCCTGCACCGCCTGAGCGAGCCCTTGCTGCGGCCGCTGCGCAAGCTGATTCCCCTGATCGGCGGGGTGGACCTGTCGGCCCTGGTGGCCATCATCGCCCTGCAGGTGTTGCTGATGGTGCTGGGCAACGTGCAGTTCGGCGTGCTGGCCAGCATGGCCACTGGTGGCTGAAGCGGCACGCCATGGCCCCGGCCTGCGTGCCGGCATGAAAAAAGGCTCCCAACCGGGAGCCTTTTTGTTGGGCACACAGCCGCTGGATCAGTCCTGCACCACGGCATCGGCCGGCAGGCGCTGCAGCATGGCCAGGGTGCTGGCCACGGTGTCACGCAGTTCGCGGCGGTCGACGATCATGTCCACGGCACCCTTTTCCTTGAGGAACTCGGAGCGCTGGAAGCCCTCGGGCAGCTTCACGCGCACGGTGGTTTCGATCACGCGGGGGCCGGCAAAGCCGATCAGCGCCTTGGGCTCGGCCATCACGATGTCACCCACGAAGGCGAAGCCGGCCGACACGCCGCCCATGGTGGGGTCGGTCAGCACGGAGATGTAGGGCAGTCCCTTTTGTGCCAGGCGGGTCAGCGCGGCATTGGTCTTGGCCATCTGCATCAGGGACAGCAGGCCTTCCTGCATGCGGGCGCCGCCGGTGGCGGTGAAGCACAGGAAGGGCACTTTCTGTGCGATGGCGGTTTCCACGCCGCGCACGAAACGCTCGCCCACCACGGAGCCCATGGAACCGCCCATGAAGTCGAACTCGAAGCAGGCGGCCACCAGCTCGATGCCCTTGACGGTGCCGCCCATGACGATCAGCGCATCGGTCTCGCCCGTATTTTCCAGGGCTTCCTTCAGGCGTTGGGGGTACTTGCGGCTGTCCTGGAACTTCAGGGCATCGACGGGAATCACTTCCTGGCCGATTTCATAGCGGCCTTCGCCGTCCAGAAAATGGTTCAGGCGCGCACGCGCACCGATGCGGTGGTGGTGGCCGCAGGTGGGGCACACGTTCTGGTTGCTTTCCAGATCGGTCTTGTAGAGCACCGACTCGCAGCTGGGGCACTTGACCCACAGGCCCTCGGGGATCTGCTGTTGGCGATCCTTGGGTTCGGTTTGCTGAATTTTGGCAGGCAGAAGTTTTTCGAGCCAGGACATACGGTTTCCTCTTCAAGGCGATCGGGCAGCGGGCCGGTGCGGCGGCCGCCCGGGGTCGCATTATGCGTCCATCGCTTTGCGCACGCCGCGCAGAAAGTCAATGGTCAGCGGGACAATCTTTTCGTGGGGTTGATCTTCCAGCAGCTGGATGATCTTGCTGCCGATGATGACCGCGTCGGCCATCTGGGCCACCGCGTGGGCCGTCTGGCCGTCACGGATGCCAAAACCCACGCCGACTGGGATGTGCACGTGCTGCTTGATGCGCGGCAGCATCTCGCCCACGGCGTCCAGGTCCAGCGCGTTGGAGCCGGTCACCCCCTTGAGCGAGACGTAGTACACGTAGCCACTGGCCACGCGGGCCACCTGCTGCATGCGTTCGTCGGTGCTGGTGGGGGCCAGCAGGAAAATCTGGTCCATGCCCTTGGCGCGCAGCTTGGCGGCAAAGGCTTCGCTTTCTTCCGGTGGGTAGTCCACGACCAGCACGCCATCCACGCCGGCTTCGGCCGCATCGTTGACGAAGGCGTCCGTGCCGTGCACCTGGTCGTAGCGCTCCACCGGGTTGGCATAGCCCATCAGCACCACGGGGGTGGTGTGGTTCTTCTGGCGGAACTCGCGCACATAGGCCAGCACGTGCTTGAGGCCCACGCCATTGGCAATCGCACGGTCACCGGCCTTCTGGATCACCGGGCCATCGGCCATGGGGTCCGAGAACGGCACGCCCAGCTCGATGATGTCCGAGCCGGCTTCCACCATGCCGTGCATCAGCGAGGGCGTGATGGCGGCAAACGGGTAGCCGGCCGTGACGAAGGGGATGAGGGCCTTGCGGCCTTCCTGGTTCAGTTTTTCGAAAGTGGCAGCAATTCTGGATGGTTGCGGGCTCATGCAGCGGGCCCTCCCTTGACGGTCAGACCGCGCATCGATGGGCGGTCATAAAAATCCGCGCCCGACAGGTCGGCCACGGTGCCGATGTCCTTGTCCCCCCGGCCTGACAGGTTGACCAGGATGGATTGTTCGGGCTTCATGGTCTTGGCCAGCTTCATGGCATAGGCCACAGCATGGCTGGACTCCAGCGCGGGGATGATGCCTTCGACGCGGCACAGGTAGTGGAAGGCTTCCAGCGCTTCCTTGTCGGTGATGCCCACGTACTGGGCACGGCCGATCTCCTGCAGCCAGGCGTGTTCGGGCCCTACGCCGGGGTAGTCCAGGCCGGCGCTGATGGAGTGAGTCTCCAGCACCTGGCCGTTCTCGTCCTGCATGATGAAGGTGCGGTTGCCGTGCAGCACGCCCGCGCTGCCCTTTTGCAGCGAGGCCGAGTGCTTGCCAGTGTCCAGGCCTTCGCCCGCAGCTTCCACGCCGATCAGCTGGGTGTTCTCGAACGGGATGTAGGGGTAGAAGATGCCCATGGCGTTGGAGCCACCGCCCACGCAGGCGACAACGGCATCGGGTTGCTCACCGGCCATCTTCAGTTCCTTGAAGATCTCGGGCATCTGTGTCAGGCACTCTTCGCCGATCACGCTCTGGAAATCACGCACCATGGCGGGGTAGGGAGCCGGTCCGGCCACCGTGCCGATGATGTAGAAGGTGTTGTCGACGTTGGCCACCCAGTCGCGCATGGCTTCGTTCAGCGCATCCTTGAGGGTCTTGGAGCCGGATTCCACAGGCACCACGGTGGCGCCCAGCAGTTTCATGCGGTAGACGTTGGGGCTTTGGCGCTTGACGTCCTCGGCACCCATGTAGACCACGCACTCCAGGCCGTAGCGCGCGCAGATGGTGGCCGTGGCCACCCCGTGCTGGCCCGCGCCGGTCTCGGCGATGATGCGCGGCTTGCCCATGCGCTTGGCCAGCATGGCCTGGCCGATCACGTTGTTGATCTTGTGCGCGCCGGTGTGGTTCAGGTCTTCGCGCTTCAGATAGATCTGCGCGCCGCCCATCTCCTGGGACATGCGCGCGGCGTGGTAGACGGGCGAGGGACGGCCGACGAAGTGCGCCAGCTCGGAGCGGAATTCGGCGACGAAGGCCGGGTCGTGCTGGTACTTGGCATAGGCGTCACGCAGCTCGGCCAGGGCGTGGGTCAGCGTCTCGCTGGCGAAACTGCCGCCATAGGGGCCGAAGTGACCGTGGGCATCGGGATAGGAATATTCGTACATCAGGATTGGGGGGCAATGGGTGCATCGGCAGCACGCACGGCTGCAACGAAGCGTTGAATCTTTTCAGCATCCTTGACACCCTTGAGCGGCGTGCCGTCAGGGCGGGTGGCTTCGACGCCGGAGCTGACATCAACTGCCAAAGACAGGCAGCGGGGTCGTACCAGACGGATGCCATCGGTCACGTTTGCAGGCGTAAGCCCACCAGACAAGACGAGGTGAGCGTTGACGCTTGTTGGAAGGAGTGACCAATTGAATGCTTTGCCTGCACCACCGTAGCCGTCCACATGGGCGTCCAACAGAATGGCCTGGGCCTGAGAGTATTGATGGGCGTATTTTACGAGGTCAAAGTCCCGGGCGTCATCCCCAAGGGGTATGCGTGCCGCCCGCAGGTAGCGGTGGCGCCCTTGGTCCGTGGCGTCCGCACAGGCGGCCGGGCTCTCGTCGCCGTGAAACTGCAGCAGCGCGTGGGGAATGGCGGCCAGCGCGGCGGCGATCTCGGCCGCCGTGGCGTTGACGAACAGCAGCACCGGGGTGACGAAGGGGGGCAGGCGCCGTGCCAGCTCGGCCGCGCGCGCCAGGCTCACGGCACGTGGGCTGGGGGCGTAGAGCACAAAACCCAGGGCGTCCACACCGGCGGCCACCGCCGCGTCGACATCGGCTTCGCGGGTCAGGCCGCAGACCTTGATGCGGGTGCGTGAAATAGGAGCGTTCAGCGCTTGGTCCATAAGGGTCTCATGCCAATTTGGCGTGGAATTGATGCTCAGGGCAGCCAGTCGAAGCCGGGCACACGGTCGGGCAGTTGCCACTGGGGATCGTACACAGGCCCCAGGAAGTACAGACCATGCGGTGCAAACGTCGGCGCTGCGGCGTCGCGCGAGCGCGCTGCCAGCACCTGGGCCATCCATTCGGGTGGGTGCGAACCCTGGCCGATGTAGACCAGGCAGCCCATGATGTTGCGCACCATGTGGTGCAGGAAGGCATTGCCCTCGAACTCGAAGCGCCAGTAGCAGCATTCCATCTCGCGGTGCTGGGCCGAGGCCACGGTGCGGCGCGTGATGTCGATGCGGTGCAGGGTCTTGACCGGTGTCAGCGCCTGGCAGGCCGAGGCGCGGAACGAGGTGAAATCATGCTCGCCAATCAGGCAGGACGCGGCCTGGCGCATGGCCTCGCCATCCAGCGGGTTGAACACCCAGCCCACCCGCCCGGCTTCCACGCTGGGGCGCACCGGCGACTGCAGCAGTACATAGGCGTAGCGCCGCGCCGTGGCACAGGCGCGGCTGTGGAAGGCGTCGGGCACGGCCCGCGCCCACTGCACGGCGATGTCGGGGGGCAGGAAGGTGTTGGTGCCGCGCACCCAGGCGGTTTCCGGCCGCTGCAATGCGGTGTCAAAGTGCACCACCTGCATCAGCCCGTGCACCCCGGCATCGGTGCGGCCGGCGCACAAGGTGGACACGCCCTGAGTAGCAAAGCGGCCCAGGGCCGCTTCGAGTTTGTCTTGAACGGTGTTGCCGTTCGGCTGGCTTTGCCAGCCGTTGTAGGCCTGGCCGTTGTAGCTCACGCCCAGGGCTATGCGCATGGTGGCTCCCAGGCCAGCGGCCGGGCCGCTTCAGAAAAAATACGGTGCATCAATCAAGTTCGGACAGCATCTTCTGGGCACGGTCCTTGAGCGGGCCGCTGGCCTCGGCCAGCACTTCCTCGATCAAGGCCCGGGCGCCTTCGCTGTCGCCGATGGAGTTGAATTCCTGGGCCAAGTCCAGCTTGGTCGACAGGGGGTCGTCCGCGGCATTGTGCACGGCTTGGGGTTCGGCTGCAGGCGCGGCGTCGGTGCCCAAATCCAGATCCAGGGAACCCAGGTCGAATTCCAGGTCCTGCGGCACCGCCGGTGCGGGGGCGGGCTCGGCGGCCGTGCCGACAGGTGCAGCGGTGTCGGGGGATGGGCTGTCCAGGTCAAAGTCCAGTCCAGCACCCAGATCCGTTTCGGCGCCCTGGGCGGCGGGTGGTGGGGTGTCCGCCACAGGCGCAGGCACGTCAAAGCCGGACAGGTCCAGATCCAGCCCTTCCAGGCCCTGGCGGCTTTCTTCGCCGATGACGGTGTCCTGCACCAGGGTGGGTGGGTCCTCGACAGCCGGAGGGGCCGTTACGTCGAGCTGGCTGTCCAGGGTCGAGGGCAGCTCCAGCGCCGCAAAGTCGTCGTCCGACGGTGGCTGCGCCGCCGGGACATCCGCCACAGCAGGGGTATTGGCGGTGATCAAGCCCTCGGGCAGGTCCAGGTTGAGGTCCAGATCCGGGAGATCGGGCGTGTTAGCTGCGGCGGCGGCCGCCACCGCGCCCGCCGCCGCAGCCACGGGTGTCGCAAGCTCGGGCTTGGCCGCATTCAAGGCTGCGGCAAACGAGGAGGCGGGCTTGCTGCCAGTGGCCGAGGCACCAGTGTCGGCGCCGGCAAAGAAGGTGTTGGTGGGGTCCAGGCTGCGGCCCATTTCCACCACGCGCTGCCATTCGGGGTCCTGGGGCTGGCTGACGGGCTGCATGCCCCGGGCCGTGTTCTCCAGGGCCTTGATGTCATGGCGCTTGACGTAGATTTCCGCCAGCTTCAGGTGGATGGACAGGCGCTCGGGCTGGTTGCGCAGCGCTTCCTTGAGGATTTCCTCGGCCTGTACGTCGCGGCCATAGGCCAGGTAGACATCGGCCTCGGCCACGGGGTCGACATCGCCGCCGCCATCGAGCTGGCTGGGCGAGTAGGCCATGGTGGTGGCGCTGCCTTCGGCATTGCTGGTGTCGACCTGCTGGCCGCCGCTGCCGCCGAAGAACGAATCGGGCTGCAACTGGCTGTCGCCCAGCGCGGGGTCCTCGGATTTGGACTGGGCACGGCGGCGTTTCCAGGCGGTATAGCCCAGCAGGCCCAGCAGCAGTGCCACGGCGGCGCCCCCGGCGGGGACCAGCGGATTGTCCAGCAGCTCGTCGGTGAGGGAGGCTTCGGCCAAGGGCGCTGCCGGCGCGACCGCTGGCTTGGGGGCCGGCTGGGCCGCTGCCTGGGGGGGCGGTGCGTCGCTGGCCGCAGGTGGTGTGGCTTCGGGGGCCTTGTCGCCACTGGCGGGGGGCGCCTCGGGGGCGGCGGCCGTGATCGCGGGGGTGTTGGCAGCGACCTCCACACCCGGGGTGGCGGTTGTGCTGGCGGGCTGCTCGCCCGCAGCGGGTGCTGGCGCGGTGGCAGGGACGGCGGGTTTGGCCGCGGCGTTGTTCTGGGCCAGTTCGTTGAGCTCGGCCAGATTGCGCTGCAGCTCATTGAGGCGGTTGCTCTGGTCTTCGGCCTGCTTCTGGATGGCCATCTTTTCTTCGGCGGCCGCGCTTTGGACGGCGCCCTTGGACAGGGTCAGCTTGTCCGGCGTGGCCGCGGCGGCGCTGGCATCCTCGACGTGGGCCTGGACCTGGCCACCGGAGCTGCGGTCGGCTGCCTGCACGGTCGCTTGCGGGGCCTTGGAGGCCAGGCTGCGGCGGTAGGTGTTGAAGTCACGGCTTTGCGCGGCGACGATCTGGCGTGCCTCGCTGGCGGAGGTCTCCAGCGCCTGTTCGCGGCTGGGCATCTGCACCACGGCACCGGCGCGGATGCGGTTGACGTTGCCGTTGATGAACGCCTTGGGATTGCTGCGCAGCATGGCCACCAGCATCTGGTCCAGCGACACGCCGTTGGGGCGGTTGGCGTTCGCCAGGCGCCCGGCTGTGTCGCCGGCCTGCACCCGCAGGCTGTCGTTGCGGGGCTCTGTTGCCGCAGGCGCCGCGGCGGCCGGGGTGGGTGCGGTGGCGCGTGGGCGTGGGGCGGGGCTGGGCGTTGCGGCCGGCGCAGCGGCCACGGGGGGCGTCACCTGGGCAGGCGTGGGCGCAGGGGCCGCGCGGCGCTGGCTGGCTGGGGGGTCCAGCAGCAGGGTATAGGTGCGCACCAGATTGCCAGTGCTCCACTGCGAGTCGATCACCAGGTCGACAAACGGCTCATTGATCGGGGTGTTGCTGCTCAGGCGCAGGCTGGCCGTGCCGTCGGGGTTGCGCTGCAGGCTGACCTGCACACTGCGGGCGGCGCTGCTGTAGTCCATGCCCTGGGCACGGAAGACCTCGGGGGCGGCGATCTGCACGCTCAGGCTGTTCATTTCCGCTGCGGTGATCTGCGGGATCGCGATCTCCGCGCGCAGGTTTTCACCCAACGCCGACTGGATGCGGATGGGACCCAGGGCCAGGGCTGCGGCATCGGTGGGGGCAAGGGCCACAGAAACAAAGGCCGCGGCGGCCAGGGCTGAAAGTTTCCAACGATGCATGTTTGCAGTCACGTTCAAAAGGTGTTGTGCCGCTGCGGTGGCAGCAAGTATGGGGAGGGGCGCGCCCGGGCGTAGGCACTTGCGAACGACCTTAGCAGCATTACCAGGGGCAGACAAGCGCGCACAAAGCACGGGAATCCAAGCCTTTTCCAGGCTTCGCTGGGGCGGGACGCCATTATGGCAAGCCCTTGCCCCGGATGGCCGGCCCCCGCGCGCGATTGTCCGGCTGCCTGGGATTTTCGGCGGGCAGCCCGCGCGCCCGTGGATTGGCGCAGTGAATTGTTAAGCAATGTTGTCGCTGCGACACAGCCACACCCGGGTCTGCCGGGGTCGGCGCAGGCGCTGCAGCCACAAAAAAAGGGAAGCCATGTGGCTTCCCTGTGGGCTGGGCCGGCGCCGTGCTTAACGTGCCAGCAGGATGCGCAGCATGCGGCGCAGCGGTTCGGCCGCGCCCCACAGCAGCTGGTCACCGATCACGAAGGCCGACACGTACTCGGGGCCCATGTTCAGCTTGCGCACGCGGCCCACGGCCACTTCCAGGCCGCCGGTGGTGGCGGCGGGGGTCAACTGCTGCACGGTCTCGGCGCGGTCGTTGGCCACGAACTTGACCCAGGGGTTGCCGCCCTTGATCAGCGCTTCGATCTCTGCCAGGGGCAGGTCCTTCTTCAGCTTCAGGGTCAAAGCCAGCGAGTGGCAGCGCATCGCGCCGATGCGCACGCACAGACCGTCGACGGGGATGGTGGCGGCAGTGCCCAGGATCTTGTTGACCTCGGCCTGGCCCTTCCATTCTTCCTTGGACTGGCCATTGGGCAGTTGCACGTCGATCCAGGGGATCAGGCCACCTGCCAGGGGCGCACCGAAGAACTCGGTGGGCACGTCTTCACGGATGGTGGTGGCCACCTTGCGGTCGATGTCCAGGATGGCGGATGCTGGCGTGGCCAGCTCGTCGGCCACGGCCGCGTGCACCACGCCCATGCCCTTGAGCAGCTCGCGCATGTGGTTGGCGCCGCCGCCCGAAGCCGCCTGGTAGGTCATGGAGGAGACCCACTCCACCAGACCGGCCTTGAACAGACCGCCCAGGCCCATCAGTAGGATGGAGTTGGTGCAGTTGCCGCCGATCCAATTCTTGCCACCGGCGGCCAGCTTGGCCTGGATCAGGTCGTCGTTGACGGGGTCCAGCACGATGACGGCGTCGTCTTCCATGCGCAGCGAGGAGGCTGCGTCGATCCAGTGGCCGTTCCAGCCGGCCGCGCGGATCTTGGGGAAGACTTCCTTGGTGTAGTCACCGCCTTGGCAGGTGATGATGATGTCGCACTTGGCCAGCTCGGCGATGTCGTTGGCATCCTTGAGCTGGGTGTGCACCGTGGCCATGGCCGGGGCCTTGCCGCCGGCGTTGGAGGTGGAGAAAAACACGGGATCGATCAGATCGAAGTCACCTTCGGCCTGCATGCGGTCCATCAGCACCGAGCCGACCATGCCGCGCCAGCCCACCAAACCTACCAATTGCTTGCTCATTTGAAACGCCCTTCCGAGTTGCGAAAACAGATGTGAATGTGCTCAATCCTGCTTTCCGGGCCCGGCTCGTCTGGCCGGGGGAGGGCGCGCGACGAACCGGGCTGGGTCAGCCTTTGATCGTCGTAATGGTTGTCGCGCGCACGGCCACACCTGCCAGCAAGGCAGCGTTGTGAGAGGCAGTGGGGGAGTGGGCGGCAAACATAAGATGTGGATTGTAGCTGAACTAATGCAGGTTTAGAGAAACTAATCTCTGCCCTCCGCAGGGTTTTGGGTTCCGCATTGTGGCGCGGAAACCCGGTGCACCGGCCATGAAATTTTCTGCAGGTGCATGAGTTTGCCTGAACCGCCGCACCCCGGGCGCGGTGGTTCAGGGCGCGGACTCAGACCGCGGCCAGGGCGGCGACCACGGCATCGCCCATTTCGCGGGTGGAGACGCGGGTGGTGCCTTCGCTGTAGATGTCGGCGGTGCGCAGGCCATCGGCCAGCACCTTTTGCACGGCGGCCTCGATCTTCTGCGCGGCGGCTTCCTGACCCAGGCTGAAGCGCAGCATCATGGCGGCCGACAGGATGGTGGCCAGGGGGTTGGCGATGCCCTTGCCGGCGATGTCGGGGGCCGAGCCGTGGCTGGGCTCGTACAGGCCTTGCTTCTTGTCGTTCAGGCTGGCGCTGGGCAGCATGCCGATGGAGCCGGTCAGCATGGAGGCTTCGTCGGACAGGATGTCGCCGAACATGTTGCCGGTGACCACCACGTCAAAGCGCTTGGGTTCCTTGACCAGCTGCATGGCGGCGTTGTCCACGTACATGTGGTCCAGGGCCACGTCGGGGTACTGCTGGCCGACTTCGGTGACCACGTCCTTCCACAGCTGGAAGGTTTCCAGCACATTCGCCTTGTCCACGCTGGTGACCTTCTTGCCGCGCTTTTGCGCGGCCTGGAAGGCGACGTGGGCAATGCGCTCGATCTCGGGGCGCGAGTAGCGCATGGTGTCGAAGGCTTCCTCGGTGCCGGGGAAGTGGCCGTCGGTGGCCACGCGGCGCCCGCGCGGCTGGCCGAAGTAGATGTCGCCGGTCAGCTCACGGATGATGAGGATGTCCAGGCCGGCCACCAGCTCGGGCTTGAGGCTGGAGGCGTGGGTCAGTTCCTTGTAGCAGATGGCGGGGCGGAAGTTGGCGAACAGGCCCAGGGCCTTGCGCAGGCCGAGGATGGCCTGCTCGGGGCGCAGGGGGCGGTCCAGCGTGTCGTACTTCCAGTCGCCCACGGCGCCGAACAGGATGGCGTCGGCTTCCTGGGCCAGCTTCAGTGTGGCCGGGGGCAGGGGGTGGCCGGCGGCTTCGTAGGCGGCGCCGCCCACGGGGGCGGATTCCATCTCGATGTCCAGGTCCAGGGCGTTGAGCACCTTCACGGCTTCGGCAACGATTTCGGGGCCGATGCCATCGCCGGGCAAGACTGCAATTTTCATGGTGTTCCTCGAAGTTTTGAGAGCTGCTTGCGCACGTATTGCAAGGGTTTCAAGTGGAAAAGACTCTGAAACCCTTGTGTGATGCGCGCTGTCAGCTCATGGATTCATAGTTATGGAAAGCGGGTCAGCCCTGGACCAGGCTGCGCGACAGCCAGGGCTTTTGCGCCAGACGTTCGGCTTCGAAGGCCTTGATCTTGTCGGCGTGGCGCATGGTCAGGCCGATGTCGTCAAAGCCGTTGAGCAGGCAGTACTTGCGGAAGGGAATCACGTCGAACGGGATTTCCTCGCCCTGGGGGCGCACGATGACCTGGCGCTCCAGGTCGATGGTCAGCTCGTAGCCGGGGAAGGCCTGCACTTCGTGGAACAGCAGGTCGATCGTGGCCTCGGGCAGCACGATGGGCAGCAGGCCGTTCTTGAAGCTGTTGTTGAAGAAGATGTCGGCAAAGCTGGGCGCCAGGATGGCGCGGAAGCCGTACTGGTCCAGCGCCCAGGGCGCGTGCTCGCGGCTGGAGCCGCAGCCGAAGTTCTTGCGCGTCAGCAGGATGCTGGCGCCCTTGTAGCGCGGCTGGTTGAGCACGAAGTCGGGGTTGGGCTTGCGCTGCGCTTCGGGCACGCCGGGCTGGCCGGGCTGGTCCAGGTAGCGCCATTCGTCAAAGGCGTTGGCGCCAAAGCCGGTCTTCTTGATCGACTTCAGGAACTGCTTGGGGATGATGGCGTCGGTGTCGACGTTCTCGCGGTCCATGGGGGCCACCAGGCCCTGGTGGATGGTGAATTTTTGCATGGCGTTCGAATCGGTGGGGTGGCAGATCAGCGGGCGGCGCGCTCAATGGCGTTGCCGGCTTTTTGCACGTCCTGGCCAATGCCCTGGACGGTGTTGCAGGCTGCCAGCGTGAAGGCCAGGCCGAGCAAAAGAATCGTGAAGGAAGGCTTCATGAGGGTCTCCGTGTCTCGTGGGATCTGGGGCGGACTCAGGCGAACTTGCGGATGTCCACGAAGTGGCCGTGGATGGCTGCGGCCGCGGCCATGGCCGGGCTGACCAGGTGGGTGCGCCCCCCCGCGCCCTGGCGGCCTTCGAAGTTGCGGTTCGAGGTGGAGGCGCAGCGCTCGCCGGGTTCCAG
Source organism: Comamonas aquatica (assembly GCF_018064205.1). NCBI lineage: Bacteria > Pseudomonadati > Pseudomonadota > Betaproteobacteria > Burkholderiales > Comamonadaceae > Comamonas > Comamonas aquatica. The sequence goes on from NZ_CP072916.1 coordinate 460,373, forward strand.
GCGGTCGGCGTTCATGGCCAGGCACATGGAGCAACCGGGTTCGCGCCATTCAAAGCCGGCGGCCTTGAAGATCACGTCCAGGCCTTCGCGCTCGGCCTGTTCCTTGACCAGGCCGGAGCCGGGCACGACCATGGCCAGCTTGATGTTCTTGGCCACCTTCTGGCCCAGCTTCTTGACCACAGCGGCGGCTTCGCGCATGTCCTCGATGCGGCTGTTGGTGCACGAGCCGATGAACACCTTGTCGACGAAGATGTCGTTCAGCGGCTTGCCGGGCTCCAGCGCCATGTAGGTCAGCGCGCGCTCTATGGCACCGCGCTTGTTGGGGTCCTTTTCCTTGTCGGGATCGGGCACGGTGGCGTCCACGCCCAGCACCATCTCGGGGCTGGTGCCCCAGGTGACCTGGGGCACGATGTCGGCGGCGTTCAGCTCGACCACGTGGTCGAACTGGGCATCGGCGTCGGAGTGCAGCGTCTTCCAGTAGGCGACGGCGGCCTCCCATTCGGCACCGGTGGGCGCCAGGGGGCGGCCCTTGACGTACTGGATGGTCTTTTCGTCCACGGCCACCAGGCCGGCGCGGGCGCCGCCCTCGATGGCCATGTTGCACACGGTCATGCGGCCTTCCATGGACAGGTCGCGGATGGCCTGGCCGGCAAACTCGATGGTGTAGCCCGTGCCGCCGGCGGTGCCGATCTTGCCGATGATGGCCAGCACGATGTCCTTGGCGGTCACGCCGGGCGCGACCTTGCCGTTGACCTGCACCAGCATGTTCTTGGCCTTCTTGGCCAGCAGGGTCTGGGTCGCCATGACGTGCTCGACCTCGGAGGTGCCGATGCCGTGGGCCAGCGCGCCGAAGGCGCCGTGGGTGGAGGTGTGGCTGTCGCCGCAGACCACGGTCATGCCGGGCAGGGTGGCGCCCTGCTCGGGGCCCATCACGTGGACGATGCCCTGGCCCTTGTCCATGAAGGGGAAGAAGGCGGCTGCGCCGAATTCGGCGATGTTGGTGTTCAGCGTGGTGATCTGTTCCTTGCTGATCGGGTCTTCGATGCCGTCGTAGCCGCGCTCCCAGCCGGTGGTGGGGGTGTTGTGGTCGGCCGTGGCGACCACGGAGTTGATGCGCCACAGCTTGCGACCGGCCAGGCGCAGGCCTTCGAAGGCCTGCGGGCTGGTGACTTCGTGCACCAGGTGGCGGTCGATGTAGAGGATGGAGGTGCCGTCTTCCTCGGTGTGGATGACGTGCTCGTCAAAAATCTTGTCGTAAAGGGTGCGTCCCATGGTGTTCTCTTCTCGTGGGTAGGGAGGTTGTCTCTCGAAATTTTAGGCCGCGGGTTTGGGGGCAGGCTCCCAGCCTTTGCCGAGGTGTTCCACCAGCAACCGCGATGTCACCGGCAGGGCCTCGAAGTCGCGGGCCACCAGGCTCAGGGTGCGCTGTGCCCAGGCGTCGGTCAGGGTCACGCTTTTCAGGTGGCCGACGCCGTGCATGAGCTCGAACGCCCGGTCGGGGATCAGGCCGATGCCCAGGCCGTTGTCGATCATGCGGCACATGGCGTCCAGGCTCGTGACCTGGATGCGCTGGTGCAGGGGGTGGCCGGAGCGCGCGGCCGCGCCGCGCATGGCCAGGCTGATGGAGCTGCCGCCCTGCAGGCCGACGATGTCCCATTCCAGCACTTCCTCGAAGCTGATGGCTTCGCGCTGGGCCAGGGCGTGGGCCTCGGGCATGACCACCACCAGGCGGTCGGTGCGGTAGGGGCGGGTCTGCAGGCCGTTGGTGTTGGCCTGGCCCATGTTGCAGATGCCGAGGTCGGCCGTGCCTTCGTGCACCGCCTGCAGCACGTCGGCCGACAGGTGTTCCTGCAGGTCGATCTTGATCTGCGGGTGCTCCTTGCTGAAGGCGCCCAGGTCCTCGGGCAGGAACTGCACGATGGCCGAGATGGTGGCGTGCACGCGCACATGGCCGCGCACGCCGTCGGCGTATTCGGACAGCTCGCCCTGCATGCGCTCCAGCCCGTACAGCACGTTGCGGGCATGGTGCAGCAGGCTTTCGCCGGCGGGCGTCAGCGTTACGCCGCGGCTGTGGCGGTACAGCAGCGCGGTGTCGACGGCGGCCTCCAGGTCGGACAGGCGCTTGCTGACGGCAGACGCGGCGATGTATTCACGTTCGGCGGCACGACCAATGCTGCCAAGCTCGCACACAGCCACAAACAGCTGCAACGAGGTCAGGTCGATACGGCGGGCAAAACTGCGCTCGGAATTCTTCATGGCGGGGCACACTTATCAAGTCTTCTCATTTTGAGAAGTTGATGCGATTTTCTCACCATGTTCAGCGCTTTGGCATCGCGCAATGCGAAGACTTTGGCTATTGTTGTGCCAATCAAGCCATCGTGTTTCGCGATGGTTTGCGTGCCGGAACCCAGAATCAGGAGCTGCTGGCGCGCGATTTCACGGCTTTTACAGTGGATTGGGCATGGAGATGCCCGAAAACACAGCGGCACCAGCTCCTGATTCAGAAGCGGGTGCCGCAGTTGGGTGCCCCGATGGCCGGGGCGTGCTTTAGAAGTTGTAGCGCAAGCTGACCCCGGTGGCCCAGTTGCGGCCTGGTGCGCTTTCGTAATAGCGGCTGTTGCCGTCGTTGACGATGACCGAGCCCACGTACTGGCGGTCGAACAGGTTGTCCACCCGCGCAAAGGCGTTGAGCGTCCAGTCGCCCAGCTGGCGGGTGTAGCCCACGCTGGCCGAGGCGATGGTGAAGGCCGGCGCGGCTTCGCTGTTGGCATCGTTCACGTACACCTTGCCGGCGTGCTGGGCCGACACGCCCAGGCGCCAAGCTGCGGTGGGACGGTAATTGAGACCCACGAACAGGTGCTGCTTGGACAGGCCGGGCAGCATGCGGCCCGCGAACTCACCCTCGCGGAACTCGGCATCCAGGTAGGTATAGGCGGCCTGCAACGCCCACTGGCGTGCCAGGCGCACATCGGCCTGCAGCTCGGCGCCGTAGCGGCGGGTGGTGCCGGCGTTGCGGAAGGTGGTGCGCCCGCCCGTGCCCCCGGCGCTGACGATCTCGTCGTCGGTCCGGCTGTGGAATACGGCCGCGCTCCACAGGCCCTGGATGTGGCCTGCCAGGCGCTGGCGCCAGCCCAGTTCGTACTGGGTGCTGACGCTGGGTTGCAGCGCCAGGTTCAGGCCGCCGGTGCCGTCGGGGCGGTGGGACAGCTCGGCAAAGGTGGGGGTTTCAAAACCGCGGCCGGCGCTGGCATAGACCGTGGCGTCGGGGGTGACCTGGTGGGACAGTGCCACCACGGGCAGGGCCTGGTGGTGTGTGACCGTGCCCGAATCGTCGGGGTTGCCGGGGCGCAGGTAATGGTCGTCCGACACGAACTTCACGCGGCTGTAGCGCAGGCCGGTGTCCAGGCTCCAGGCTGGGGCCAGCTGCCAGGTGGCCTGGATGTAGGGGTCGACGTTGGTGATGGTGTTTTTCTCGTCGCGGCGCAGTGCACCCTGCACCCCCAGGGTGCTGCCGACAAAGTTCTCATAGCCCTGGCGGTCTTCGTCCACCCGGTCCACGGCCAGGCCGGCCGTCACGGTGACGGGCACTGGCGCGTCGCTGAACCTGCCGGTCCAGCGGGCGTCCACGCCGGCGTAGTTGCGCGACATGTCGATCACGCCCCCGGCATGGCCGGCAGCGGCCTGGGTGGCAGCCGGAATCGACTGGTACTGCGCCGCCATGCTGCGGTGGCCGGCATAGGCCGTCAGGGCCACGCTGTGCACGCCGTCCAGGCGGCGTTCATAGGTGGCGCCCACCTGGGTTTGCTGCAGCGATTTGCGGGTGTTGAAGCTTTCGGCCACGGCCGCGCCGTTGTCGGCCCGGTAGGAGGCGCGGCGCGGGGTCGCCTGGTACTGCGCCCAGGTCAGGCCCTGGGGGTCCTGCGCGTCAGAGGCCATGGTGTTGGCCACCAGGGTCAGCCGGGCATCGTCGCCCAGCGCGGTGCTCAGCTTGGCATTCGCCACGTTGCGGTCGGCGGCGCTGTGGTCGCGCCAGCCGTCGGTCATGAAGCGGCTGGCACTGACGACATAGCTCAGGCCCTGGGCGGTCTGGCCGCCGGCCTTGGCCGACAAGCGCTGCTGGCCGTCGCTGCCAAAGCTGACGCCACCTTCGACAAAGGGCCGGCCCTCGGGCGTTTCGGTGAACAGGCTGACCACGCCACCGGCCGAGTTGCCGTACAGCGCCGAGTAAGGGCCGCGCAGCACTTCCACGCGCTCCAGGCTGGCGATGTCGATGTGCGACAGCGAGCCCTGGCCGTCGGGCATGGTGGCGGGAATGCCATCCACATACAGGCGCACGCCGCGCACGCCGAAGGTGGAGCGGGCGCCGTAGCCGCGCACGGACAGTTGCAGGTCCTGGGCGTAGTTCTGGCGGTTTTTGATCTGCAGGCCGGGCACGCCGGTCAGGCCTTCGGACAGGTTGACCTGCAGCTGGCGGTCGCGCAACTGCTCGCCATCCAGCACCGTGGCCGAGGTGGGCAGGGCCTGCAGGCTGGGGGTGCCGGGGGCGGAGCGCACTTCAACCGCCTCCAGCGTGGGGGCCTCGGTCTGGGCGTGGGCCGACGCGGCCAGGCCGGTGAGCAGGAGGGCGAGGGCGGGCGGCCGGCAGGTGGCGGTGACTGGCATGCGGAAATTAGAAATTCGTATGGACAAAAAAGTACATAAACTTTTCCTAATGCTAAAGGCGGGCATACTGGTGGGCAGGATCGGCGCCAAGAACCCCCATCTGCGCCGCAGCTTTTGGGGGCCCCGCTGGCGAGGATGCGCCGGGTCGTGTGGCGTTGTCTGTAGGTGGGTTGCGGATCCGCCCGGGTGTGCGGTGATCGGTGTGCAGCCCGCAGCCCGCAGGCGCGCAGTGTGGAGGCGGGTGTTCAGCATGAAGCGCGCTGGAGGCATCCAGCCCAGGCAGCATCAGCGCAGGCAGCTATGGATGGAGGAGCGGTGGTCCGCAGCGACCGCCGCATGAAAAAGGCCCGCGACGGCGGGCCTGGATGGGGTGTGCTGGATCAGCTGAAGAAGCGCTTGAGCTTGTCGGTCCAGCCTTCGCCGCTGGGTGAATGCTTGGCGCCGCCTTTTTTCAGCGACTCTTCCAGCTCGCGCAGCAGCTTGCGCTGGTACTCGGTCAGCTTGACCGGCGTTTCCACCACGATGTGGCAGTACAGGTCGCCGGGGTAGCTGGAGCGCACGCCCTTGATGCCCTTGCCGCGCAGGCGGAACTGCTTGCCCGCTTGCGTGCCTTCGGGGATGTCGATCGCCGCCTTGCCTTGCAGCGTGGGCACTTCGATCTCGCCCCCCAGGGCGGCGGTGATGAAGCTCACCGGCACCTGGCAGTGCAGATCATCACCATCGCGTTCGAAGATGTCGTGTTCGCGGATGCGGATCTCGATGTACAGGTCACCCGGAGGGCCGCCGTTCATGCCGGGCTCGCCGTTGCCAGTGGAGCGGATGCGCATGCCGTCGTCGATGCCGGCGGGGATCTTCACTTCCAGCGTCTTCTGGCGCTTGATCTTGCCCTGGCCGCTGCAGGTGGTGCAGGGCTCGGGAATGATCTTGCCTGTGCCGCGGCAGTGCGGGCAGGTCTGCTGCACGCTGAAGAAACCCTGGCGCATCTGCACCGAGCCGTTGCCACCGCAGGTGGTGCAGGTCTTGGGGCTGGTGCCGGGCTTGGCGCCGCTGCCGTGGCAGGTGTCGCAGTTGTCCCAGCTGGGGATGCGGATCTGGGCGTCCTTGCCCTTGGCCGCTTCTTCCAGGGAAATTTCCAGGGAATAGCTCAGGTCGTTGCCACGGTACACCTGGCGGCCACCGCCAGCGCCACGGCCACCCCGGCCCTGGCTGAACATGTCGCCAAAGATGTCGCCAAAGGCTTCGGCAAAGCCGCCGCCGCCAAAGCCTTCGCCGCCGCCCATGCCCCGGTTGGGATCGACGCCGGCGTGGCCGTACTGGTCGTAGGCCGCGCGCTTTTGGCTGTCCGAGAGCATTTCGTAGGCCTCCTTGACCTCCTTGAACTGCTCTTCGGCCTGCTTCGCCTTGTCACCCTGGTTGCGGTCCGGGTGGTACTTCATGGCCAGCTTGCGGTAGGCCTTTTTGATCTCATCGTCCGAGGCCGTCTTGGCGACGCCGAGGACTTCGTAATAGTCGCGTTTGGACATGGTTGCTACAGCCAATAAAAAACAGGAACGCCGCGCAAGACCCCATCAGCTGGGGCGGCGCGGCGGCAAGCGGTCAGGAATGCCGCTGCTTCGAATTACTTCTTCACTTCCTTGACTTCGGCATCCACGATGTCGTCATCGTTGGACCCCGCAGGCTTTTGCTGCTGCTGAGCGGCACCCGCGTCGGCGGCTTCGGCACCACCACCGGCGGCGGCCGCAGCCTGGGCTTCGGCGTAGACCTTCTCGCCCAGCTTCTGGCTGGCGGTCATCAGGGCCGTGGTCTTGGCTTCGATGGCGTCCTTGTCCTCGCCCTTCAGGGCTTCTTCCAGCTCCTTGGTGGCGGCTTCGATGGCGTCCTTCTCGGCGGCATCCAGCTTGTCGCCGTGCTCGCTCAGGCTCTTCTTGACGCTGTGGACGGCGGCTTCACCCTGGTTGCGGGCCTGCACCAGTTCCAGCTTCTTCTTGTCGTCGGCCGCGTTCAGTTCCGCGTCCTTGACCATCTGCTGGATTTCTTCTTCCGACAGACCCGAGTTGGCCTTGATGGTGATCTTGTTTTCCTTGCCGGTGCCCTTGTCCTTGGCGCCGACGTGCAGGATGCCGTTGGCGTCGATGTCGAAGCTCACCTCAATCTGGGGCACGCCACGGGGTGCGGCAGGGATGCCTTCCAGGTTGAATTCACCCAGCAGCTTGTTGCCCGAGGCCATCTCACGCTCACCCTGGAAGACCTTGATGGTCACCGCAGGCTGGTTGTCGTCCGCGGTCGAGAAGGTCTGCGCGAACTTCGTGGGGATGGTCGTGTTCTTGGTGATCATCTTGGTCATGACGCCGCCCAGGGTTTCGATACCCAGGGACAGGGGGGTCACGTCCAGCAGCAGCACGTCGGAACGGTCACCGGCCAGCACCTGGCCTTGCACGGCAGCGCCCACGGCCACGGCTTCGTCGGGGTTCACGTCCTTGCGGGGGTCCTTGCCGAAGAATTCCTTGACCTTTTCCTGCACCTTGGGCATGCGGCTCATGCCGCCGACCAGGATCACGTCCTGGATGTCGGACACGGAGATGCCGGCGTCCTTGATCGCGGTGCGGCAAGGGGCGATGGTGCGCTCGATCAGGTCCTCGACCAGGGCTTCCAGCTTGGAGCGGGTCAGCTTGATGTTCAGGTGCTTGGGACCGGTGGCGTCGGCCGTGATGTAAGGCAGGTTGATGTCGGTCTGTGCGGAGTTCGACAGCTCGATCTTGGCCTTTTCAGCGGCTTCCTTCAGGCGTTGCAGGGCCAGCACGTCCTTGGACAGGTCCACGCCCTGTTCCTTCTTGAACTCGCTGATGATGTAGTCGATGATGCGCTGGTCGAAGTCTTCGCCGCCCAAGAAGGTGTCGCCGTTGGTCGACAGCACTTCGAACTGCTTTTCACCGTCCACGTCGGCGATTTCGATGATGGACACGTCGAACGTGCCGCCACCCAGGTCATACACGGCGATCTTGCGGTCACCGGCGCCCACCTTGTCCAGGCCGAAGGCCAGGGCTGCAGCGGTGGGTTCGTTGATGATGCGCTTGACTTCCAGGCCGGCGATGCGGCCGGCGTCCTTGGTGGCTTGGCGCTGGGCGTCGTTGAAGTACGCGGGCACGGTGATCACGGCCTCGGTCACGGTCTCGCCCAGGAAGTCCTCGGCGGTCTTCTTCATCTTGCGCAGCACTTCGGCGCTGATCTGGGGAGGTGCCAGCTTCTGGCCGCGCACTTCCACCCAGGCGTCGCCGTTGTCGGCCTTGGTGATGGTGAAGGGCATCAGGTCGATGTCCTTTTGCACTTCCTTCTCGTCGAACTTGCGGCCGATCAGGCGCTTGGCGGCGTAGATGGTGTTCTTGGGGTTGGTCACGGCCTGGCGCTTGGCGGAGGCGCCGACCAGGATTTCACCGTCTTCCTGGTACGCAATGATCGAAGGCGTGGTGCGCGCACCCTCGCTGTTTTCGATCACGCGGGTGGTGTTGCCTTCCATGATGGCCACGCAGCTGTTGGTGGTGCCCAAGTCAATACCGATGATTTTGCCCATTTGAAATGCTCCGAATGTTTGGTTGATTGGCTCTTAGCTAAGGGTTGTTCCCGGGGCTTCAAGCCATGGTGTCAAGATTTTTTACGTGGCCTTACTTGGGCGCCGCGACCGTCACCAGCGCGGGGCGCAGCACACGGTCGGCAATCAGGTAGCCCTTTTGCAGCACGCTGACCACGGTGTTGGCTTCCTGGTCGGCGGGGACCATGGAGATGGCCTGGTGGTGGTGGGGGTCGAACTTGGTGCCCGCCGCGGGGGCGATGGTGACCACCTTGTTGCGCTCCAGCGCGTGCTGCAGCTGGCGCAGGGTGGCGTCCGAGCCCTCGCGCAGTTGCTCGGCCGTGGCGTTCTGGATGGCCAGGGCGGCGTCCAGGCTGTCGCACACGGGCAGCAGGCTTTCGGCAAAGCTTTCGATGCCGAATTTGCGCGCCTTGCTGACTTCCTCCTCGGCGCGGCGGCGCATGTTCTCGGCGTCGGCCTTGGCGCGCAGGAATTGGTCGGCCATGTCGGCGTTCTTGGCCTTGAGTTCGGCCAGCTCGGCCTGCAGGCGAGAGATTTCGTCGGCCACATTGGCAGCCATCGCAGCCTCCAGTTCCTCGGTCGAGGCGTCAACAGGGGCTGTGTGGGGCGTAGTGTGTTGTTCGGACATGTGGATAGCGTCTCAGAAGAATGAACCTTGCCAGTTCACATGGGGGTGCCTTGGCGGCTTTCAAGGGCCGGGTCACCCAAAGGGTATTGCAGGGACAAGTGTACAAGCCTGGAGAGGAGTGTCTATAATCTCGCGTTTTGCCTTGCTCCACCGCTACAGGCGCAGCGGGGGGCTTAACCCAAAAGGGAGTTTTCATGCGTCATTACGAAATCATTTTGTTGATCCATCCGGATCAAAGCGAGCAAGTTCCAGCCATGCTGGAGCGCTACAAGGGCATGATCACCGCCGGCGGCGGTGCAGTGCACCGTGAAGAAGACTGGGGCCGTCGTCAACTGGCCTACATGATCAACAAGCTCGCCAAGGCCCACTACATCTGCCTGAACATCGAAGCCGACCAGGCTGTGATGGCTGAACTGGAACACGCGTTCAAGTTCAACGATGCCGTGCTGCGTCACCTGACAGTGCAAAAGAAGAAGGCCGACACCGGCGCTTCTTCCATGATGAAGACTGTCGAGCGCGAAGAAGCCCGCAAGGCCAACCAAGCCGCTGAAGCCTAATTTCAGGCCTTCGCTTGGAGAGTGGAAAACCACGTTGTCCTGACCGCCTGTATCGATGAGCTGCCCGCTCTGCGGTACACCCCCGCCGGATTGCCCGCCTTGGATTTGCGCCTGGTGCACGAATCCTCCCAGATGGAAGCAGGCAGCCCGCGCAAGGTCTCGGCAGCTGTGAAAGCGGTGGCATTTGGTGCGTTGGCCGAGCGACTCGCCCGCCAGGCACCCGGAAGTTCTTGGAGATTCCAAGGTTTTCTGGCCACACCGCGCAACAGCAAAACCGTGGTGCTGCACATCCAGGATATTCAACAAAATTAATTTTCAAGAGGTCCAGCAATGGCCACGTTCAAGAAATTCAACAAAGACAAGCGCCCCAAGCGCAACACCCAGTCGCTGCTGTTCAAGCGCAAGCGCTTCTGCCGCTTCACCGTGGCTGGTGTGGAAGAGATCGACTACAAGGATGTCGACACCCTGCGTGACTTCATCGCCGAAAACGGCAAGATCATCCCCGCTCGCCTGACTGGCACGCGCGCCATCTACCAGCGTCAGCTGAACACTGCCATCAAGCGCGCTCGCTTCCTGGCTCTGCTGCCCTACACCGACCAGCACAAGATCTAAGGAGTCACAACCATGCAAATCATCCTGCTCGAAAAGGTTGTGAACCTGGGTAACCTGGGCGATATCGTCAAGGTCAAGGACGGCTACGCTCGCAACTTCCTGATCCCTTCGGGCCAAGCCCGTCGCGCCACGGCTGCTGCCAAGGCCGAGTTCGAAGCCAAGCGCGCCGAACTGGAAAAGGCTGCTGCCGAGAAGCTGGCTGCTGCCCAAGCCGAAGGCGAGAAGCTGAACGGCTTCACCCTGAAGCTGTCGCAAAAGGCTGGCGTGGACGGCCGTCTGTTTGGTTCCGTGACCAACCACGACATCGCTGACGCCCTGAAGGCACAAAACTTTGGCGTGCACAAGGCACAAGTGCGCATGCCCAACGGTCCCATCAAGACCGTGTCGGTTTCGACCGTGGAAGTGGCTCTGCACACCGACGTGCTGGTCGAAGTGACCGTGGAAGTGGCTGGCGAAGCTGCCTAAGCTTTCGGAAACTTTCCGACACACCAAAAGCCGCCCTCGGGCGGCTTTTGTGTTTTCAGGATGAAAACAGGCGCTGGCGCTTGCTGAACCTGCGCTTGCAGCTCTTTTTATTTCAGCGGTTCAGGGGCTATCCCTGGCCGCGAAGTCCATGCCGACGCTGGGCTGCCTGCATCGGTGGATGACGGCAGCCGACGGCGGCGCTACGATCATGGGCTTGTCTTTTTGTGGGTCGACCATGTCTTCTGTGATGCCTCCGTTGGATGATGATGTTTTTGGCGCGCCGGCTGCCGCCGAGGACCAGCAGGTGGCCAAGCTGCGCCTGCCGCAGTACTCCATGGAGTCCGAATCCAGCGTGCTGGGCGGTCTGCTGCTGGACAACAACGCCTGGGACCGGGTGGGGGACCTGCTGACCGAGCGCGATTTCTACCGCCACGAGCACCAGCAGATCTATGCCGCCATCGGCAAGCTGATCAACGACAGCAAACCGGCCGACGTGATCACGGTCTTCGAGCACCTGCAAAGCATGGGCAAGGCCGAAGAGGTGGGGGGCATCCTCTACCTCAACCAACTGGCCCAGTACGTGCCCAGCGCGACCAACATCCGCCGCTATGCGGAGATCGTGCGTGAGAAGGGCATCCTGCGCAAACTGCTGACGGTGAGTGATGAGATCGCCACGAATGCGCTCAACCCCCAGGGCAAGCCGGTGGAGCGCATCCTGGACGAGGCCGAGCAGAAGATCTTCGCCATCGGCGAGGAAGGCTCGCGCATGAAGCAGGGCTTCCAGAGCATGGACACCCTGGTGGGCGACCTGCTGGACCGGGTGCAGGAGATGGCGGACAACCCGGTAGATGTGACCGGCATTCCCACCGGCTTTGCCGACCTGGACCGCATGACCAGTGGCCTGCAGGCCGGCGACATGATCGTGCTGGCGGCGCGCCCGTCCATGGGCAAGACCTCGTTCGCGGTGAACATTGCCGAGCACGTGGCGCTCAACGAAGGCCTGCCGGTCGCCATCTTCTCGATGGAAATGGGCGCCGCCCAGCTGGCGGTGCGTATCGTGGGTTCCATCGGCAAGGTGAACCAGGGCAATCTGCGCACCGGCAAGCTGGAGCACGATGAGTGGGCGCGCCTGACCGAGGCGGTGGAAAAGCTCAGCCAGATCTCGCTGCACATCGACGAGACGCCAGGGCTGACGCCGTCCGAGCTGCGCGCCAATGCGCGGCGCCTGGCGCGCCAGTGCGGCAAGCTGGGTCTGATCGTGGTCGACTACCTGCAGCTGATGAGTGGCTCCAGCGGCGGTGGCGGTGACAACCGCGCGACCGAGCTGGGGGAAATCTCCCGGGGCCTGAAGATGCTGGCCAAGGAGCTGCAGTGCCCGGTGATTGCGCTGTCGCAGCTGAACCGTTCGGTGGAGCAGCGCACCGACAAGCGCCCCATGATGTCCGACCTGCGTGAATCGGGCGCCATCGAGCAGGACGCGGACATCATCATGTTCATCTACCGCGACGACTACTACAACAAGGACTCCAAGGAGCCGAACATTGCCGAGGTCATCATCGGCAAGCAGCGTAACGGCCCCACGGGCACGGTGAAGCTGTTCTTCCAGAAGAACCAGACGCGCTTCGAGAACCTGGCCATGGGCTACGACAGCGACGCCTATTGAGGGCGTACCCGGCGCGAAGCAATGAAAAAAGGGCCTTGCCATGGCGGCAAGGCCCTTTTTGTTGGAGGGTGCCTCAAAAAGAGGAGCTGTCAGCGCTGGTTATTCATAGAGTTGCAGTCCTTGAGGTGTTGAAACTCTCGTCTTTCCAGCGCAGGCTGCTTCTTTTATTGACGCAGCAAGGCGATCAGCAGCCCCAGCACGCACACGCCCAGCACGCCGCAGGCCCAGGCCAGGCGGGTGGCGCCGGTGCGCAGCAGGCCCACGGTCTGCACGATCTGCGCCTGCTGCTCGGCCATCTGCTCCAGCACCTGGGCCGAGGCGCGCTGGGCGGCCTCCAGCTGCTGCACGCGGGCTTCCAGCTGTGCCACCTGCTGCAGCGCCAGCTCGCCCGCACTGCTGGGCAGGCTGGCTGTGTGGTGGGCGGAGGGGGCGGCCGTCGCCATCGCGTCGGCCGCCTCCTGCTCGGGGCTTTTCTTTATCAGCCCCTTGGCGGCCTTGAGCACGTGCGGTGCCGCCTGGATTACATCGGTCCAGGGCACCATCTTCAGGGCTGCCACCCAGCTGATCGCCATTTACAGCACCTCGCTGGCAAAGTCCGCCAGGCGCGAGCGCTCGCCGCGCGCCAGTTGGATGTGACCGCTGTGCGGCCAGCCCTTGAAGCGGTCCACGGCAAAGGTCAAGCCGGAGCTGCCTTCCGTCAGGTACGGGGTGTCGATCTGGCCCAGGTTGCCCATGCAAATGATTTTGGTGCCGGGGCCGGCACGGGTGATCAGGGTCTTCATCTGCTTGGGCGTCAGGTTCTGGGCCTCGTCAATGATGACGTATTTGTTCAGGAAGGTGCGGCCACGCATGAAGTTCATGCTCTTGATCTTGATGCGGCTGCGGATCAGCTCATTGGTCGCGGCACGGCCCCATTCGTTGGGGTTGCCGCCGTCGCCCTTGGCCAGGAATTCCAGGTTGTCGTCCAGGGCACCCATCCAGGGGCCCATCTTCTCTTCCTCGGTGCCGGGCAGGAAACCGATGTCCTCGCCCACGCTGACGGTGGCGCGGGTCATGATGATCTCGGTGTAGCGGCGCTCGTCCAGCACCTGGCACAGGCCGGCGGCCAGGGCCATCAGCGTCTTGCCGGTGCCGGCCGTGCCGGTCAGGGTGACGAAGTCCACCTCGGGGTCCATCAGCAGGTTCAGGGCGAAGTTCTGCTCGCGGTTGCGTGCGTTCACACCCCAGACGTTGTGCTTGCTGCTGCTGTAGTCGCGCAGGGTCTCCAGCACCACGGTCTTGTCGCGAATCTCCGTCACGCGGGCATGCAGGCTGGGCTCGCCCGGCGCTTCAAAGTACACGTACTGGTTGATCAGCATGGGCGCCGTGACGGGGCCGCTCAGGCTGTAGAAGCTGCGTCCGCCCTGCTGCCAGCTTTCGACGTTCTTGGCCTTGCGCCAGAAGTCGGCGGGCAGGGCCAGGCTGCCGGTGTACAGCAGGTCGCCGTCGTCCAGCGCCTTGTCGTTGCGGTAGTCCTCGGCCGGCAGGCCCAGGGCGCGCGCCTTGACGCGCATGTTGATGTCCTTGGACACCAGGATGACTTCCTGCTGGCCTTGCTTGGCCGCGCGCAGGGCCTGGACCACGCCCAGGATCTGGTTGTCGGCCTTGCCCTGGGGCAGGCTGGCGGGCAGGCGGTAGTCCAGCGGCACCGTCTGGAAGAACAGGTGGCCGGTGGAGCCCTTGTTGCCGCTGGCGTCCAGGCGCAGGCCAATCGCCAGATCGGCGCTCTGCTGCGCGTCCACCAGGGCATCCAGCATGCGGCTGACCTGGCGGCCGTTGCGGGCCACTTCGGTCATGCCCTTCTTGTGGGCATCCAGCTCTTCCAGCACCACCATGGGCAGGAAGATGTCGTGCTCTTCGAAGCGGAAGATGCTGGTGGGGTCGTGCAGCAGCACATTGGTGTCCAGAACAAACAGGCAGGATTGGCCCGTGCGCTTCTTGGTCGGGCGTGCCGGGTTGCTGGCGACCGCTGCGGGTGCCGCCGTCGCGGGGGTGGTGCTGCGCTTGCGGTTGCTGGCCGCGGGCGTGGCCGGTGCGGGTGCAGGGGTTGCCTTTGGCGCAGGGGCGGCGGTCGCCGCCTTTTGCTGCACGGCAGCACGTTGCTGCGCTAGGCTTTGCGCGGCTGCCGTGGTTGCTGCACTGGCCGTGGCGGTGCTGGCGGCTTTCTTGCCGCTGCGCGCGGGCGGCGGTGTCAAGGCCGGCGCAGGCGTGCTGGGCAGGGGTGTCGGCAGCGTGTCCTCGGTGTCCGGGCTGGCGGCGGCTGTCGCGCGTTTGCTGGTGCGTGCGGTGACGTCAAAGGCTTCCTTGGCTACACGGGCGGCGCGTTTGGTCGGGGCGGGAGGCAATGGCATAAGCGAGTCAGTCCTTGTGAGGGCTGTAAAAAACACAAAGCCGCCGGGCACAGGCCCAGGCGGCTTTGGGGGAGGTGGGTTTGCAATGCAGGGTCAAAACGCGCAAAGGCATGAGACCCATTATGCATGCCTTGGTGCCGACACCGATGTCAGCGCTGTGGCGTGGTATTTCAGGCGGCTTGCTTGGCGGCAGTCTTCAGTGCCTTGACAGCCTTGAGGACTTCGTCCACGTGGCCGGGAACCTTCAGGCCGCGCCATTCCTGCACCAGGATGCCGTCGGCATTCACCAGGAAGGTGGAGCGCTCGATGCCTTTGACCTTCTTGCCGTACATGATCTTGTTCTTGACCACGCCGAACATGTGGCACATCTTTTCTTCGGTGTCGGCGATCAGCTCGAAGGGCAGTTCCAGCTTTTCCTTGAAGTCGTCGTGCGACTTCATGTTGTCGCGCGACACGCCGAACACCACGGCACCGGCCTTTTCAAAGTCCTTGAACTTGTCACGGAACTGCATGGCCTCGGTGGTGCAGCCAGGGGTGTTGTCCTTCGGGTAGAAGTACAGAATCACAATCTGGCCGGTGTGCGAGGTGTTGGATACCTTCACGCCACCTGTCGCGTTGGCTTCAAATTCGGGAAGGGGTTTGTTGACAACGATCGCCATGCGCTTTGATCTCTCGGGAGTAGTCGTTGGAATGCCGAGGGGTGTAGGGTGTGTATTGCTTTTATGGGTAGGTACGCCCCCGACCGCAACCTGCGATTTTACCCCGAAACGCGAATTTTGACGAGCCCCGTGCGGATATTACTCCAAGAGCAGTGCGGCTATCACATTGCGGCCTTCTGCGGCCAGCACGTTGTAGGTGCGGCAGGCGGCGTGGGTGTCCATGGTCTCCAGTCCGATGCGTTTGTGCATCAGTGGTTGCAGCCAGGCGGGGTGCACGAAACGCAGCTTGCTGCCGGAGCCGAAGATGATGAGTTCGGCGTTGAGTTCGGCCAGTGCGGCGAAGTGCTGGGGCGTGAGCGAGGCGAAGTCCGTGCAGTCCCAGGGGCGCAGGAAGCCGCTGGCGCCCAGCAGCAGGTTGCCGCGGTGTTCCTGCTTGTTGACGGTCAGCCAGCCGGGGCCGTACCCCGTGACCATTTGCACGTCGGAGTGGTCAGCGTGGAGTTTCATGGAGGGTGTTCCTTGTGATGGCGGCGTGGGCCAGGGCGCTGCCTGGTATACCGGGAGCATGGCCACCGCATTTTGCGGGGAGGGCGGCCGGCCGAAGTGTGGTCAAATTATAGGTTTCACCGGGGCGCGGGCGCGCCTTGGCGCTGTTGAAGCAATAGGTGGCATATTTCCATGAAGACTGTCCAAAAATCCGCAAAGCTGTCCAACGTCTGCTATGACATCCGAGGGCCGATCATGGATGCGGCCAAGCAGATGGAAGAGGACGGTCACAAGATCATCAAGCTGAACATCGGCAATCTGGCGGTGTTCGGCTTCGATGCCCCCGAGGAAGTGCAGCAGGACATGATCCGCAACCTGCCCAACTCGGCCGGCTATTCCGACAGCAAGGGCATCTTCGCGGCGCGCAAGGCCGTGATGCACGAAACCCAGCGCCAGGGCATCAAGGGAGTGACGCTGGACGACATCTACCTGGGCAATGGCGCCTCTGAGCTGATCGCCCTGGCCACCAACGCCTTGCTGGACAACGGCGACGAGATGCTGCTGCCAGCGCCTGACTATCCGCTGTGGACGGCCGTGACCAGCCTGTCCGGTGGCACGCCCGTGCACTACATGTGCGACGAGGACAACGGCTGGATGCCCAACCTGCAGGACATCCGCGCCAAGATCACGCCCCGCACCAAGGCCATCGTGGTCATCAACCCCAACAACCCCACGGGTGCGCTGTACTCCAAGGAATTGCTGCTGGAGATCCTGCAACTGGCGCGTGAGCACGGCCTGGTGGTGTTTGCCGACGAGGTCTACGACAAGGTGCTGTACGACGACGTCAAGCACACGCCCCTGGGCAGCCTGTCCGCCGACGTGCTGACCATCACCTTCAACTCCCTGTCCAAGGCCTACCGCAGCTGCGGCTACCGCGCCGGCTGGATGGTGATCTCCGGCGACAAGAAGCCCGCCAAGGACTACATCGAGGGCCTGAACATGCTCTCCAACATGCGCCTGTGCGCCAATGTGCCTGGGCAGTGGGCCGTGCAGACGGCACTGGGCGGCCACCAGAGCATCGACGAGCTGGTCAAGGAAGGCGGCCGCCTGCGCGTGCAGCGCGATGTGGCCTGGGAGCTGATCAACGCCATCCCCGGCGTGTCCTGCGTCAAGCCCAAGGCGGCGCTGTACATGTTCCCGCGCCTGGACCCCGAGATCTACCCCATCAAGGACGACCAGGAATTCTTCCTCGAAGTGCTGCAGGAAACCAAGGTCATGCTGGTGCAGGGCACGGGCTTCAACTGGCCCAATCCCGACCACTTCCGCATCGTCTTCCTGCCGCATGAGCCCGATCTGCGCGAGGCCATCAACCGCCTGGCCACCTTCCTGGCCAAGTACCGCCAGCGCCATGGCACGGACAAGCTGCTGAACAAGCCGGCCGCCAAATCCAAACCCAAGGCCGACGCTGCGGCCTAAGCATTTTTGATAGCTGTAAGCGCAGACCCCGTAAGCGCTACAGCCCTTTTTGACGTGAAAGCGTAATGAGACTATGAAACCGATCCAAGTAGGCCTGTTGGGCATTGGCACCGTGGGCAGCGGCACTTTCAACGTGCTGCAGCGCAACCAGGAAGAGATCCGCCGCCGCGCGGGTCGTGGCATTGAGATTGCCATGGTGGCCGACTTGGATACCACGCGCGCCAAGCAAGTCGTCGGTGATGCCGTCCAGGTGGTGGGCGATGCCCGCGCCATCATCGCCAACCCCGACATCGACGTGGTGGTCGAGCTGATCGGCGGCTACGGCATCGCCAAGGCCCTGGTGCTGGAAGCGATCGCTGCGGGCAAGCACGTGGTGACCGCCAACAAGGCGCTGCTGGCCGTGCACGGCTCCGAAATCTTCAAGGCGGCGGCCGACAAGGGCGTGATCGTGGCCTATGAAGCCGCCGTGGCCGGTGGCATCCCCATCATCAAGGCGCTGCGCGAAGGCCTGACCGCCAACCAGATCCAGTGGGTGGCCGGCATCATCAACGGCACGACCAACTTCATCCTGTCCGAAATGCGTGACAAGGGCCTGGACTTCGACGTGGTGCTCAAGGAAGCGCAACGCCTGGGCTATGCCGAAGCCGACCCCACCTTCGACATCGAAGGCGTGGACGCCGCGCACAAGGCCACGCTGATGAGCGCGATTGCCTTCGGTATCCCCGTGCAGTTCGACAAGGCCTATGTGGAAGGCATCACCAAGCTGGCAGGCGCCGACATCAAGTACGCCGAACAGCTGGGCTACCGCATCAAGCTGCTGGGCATCACCAAGCGCACGGACAAGGGCATTGAGCTGCGCGTGCACCCCTCGCTGGTGCCCTCCAAGCGCCTGATCGCCAACGTCGAAGGCGCCATGAACGCTGTGGTGGTGAACGGCGACGCCGTGGGCACCACGCTGTACTACGGCAAGGGTGCGGGCTCCGAGCCCACCGCGTCGGCCGTGATTGCCGATCTGGTGGACATCGCCCGCCTGCACGGTGCAGACCCCGCCCACAGCGTGCCGCCCCTGGCCTTCCAAAGCAGCACCCTGGGCGCTGCCGGCAAGGAACTGCCCGTGCTGCCCATGGCCGAGGTGGTGACCAGCTATTACCTGCGCATCCGCGTGGCCGACGAAGCCGGCGTGCTGGCCAAGATCACCACGCTGCTGGCCAATGCCGGCATCAGCATCGACGCCGTGCTGCAGCGCGAAGCCGATGAAGTGGGCGGCGAAGGTTCGACCCAGACCGACCTGATCATCCTGACCCACGACACCCGCGAAGGCGATATGGACAAGGCGCTGGCTGAAATCCAGGGCCTGCCCACCGTGCTGGCGCCGATCACGCGCATCCGCAAAGAGGAATTGAACTAACTCCCCCTGAGGCGCTGTGCGCCTTCCCCCTCTCTGGCTGCGCTGGAGGGGGACGACGCCCTCGCTGCGGGGCGGCCCTTGCTCGGCGTCCTTGGCGAAAGTTGGCATGGACACGCAAGCAGGGCTTTTGAATCGAATATTGACGAGGAAGCACCATGCTTTATCTGTCCACCCGTGGTCATGCCGACCGCAAACGCTTTTGCGACATCCTGCTCGAAGGCCTGGCGCCCGATGGCGGCCTGTACCTGCCGGTCGAGTACCCCCAGATCGACGATGCCAAGCTGACCCAGCTGCGCACCACGCTGGCCACCCAAGGCTATGCCGCGCTGGCGTTCGAGATCCTGTCGCTGTACATCGACGACATCCCTGCCGACGACCTGCGCGCCCTGTGCGCCAAGACGTACACCCAGGAAGTCTTTGGCACCGAGGCCATCGTGCCCGTGCGCACGCTGGAAGGCAATTTGCGGATTGAAGCCCTGTCCAACGGCCCCACGCTGGCCTTCAAGGACATGGCCATGCAGCTGCTGGGCAACCTGTTCGAGTACGAGCTGACCCGCCGTGGTGAAACCCTGAACATCCTGGGCGCCACCTCTGGCGACACCGGCAGCGCGGCCGAGTACGCCATGCGTGGCAAGCAGGGGGTGCGCGTGTTCATGACCAGCCCCCACGGCCGCATGAGCCCCTTCCAGCAGGCGCAGATGTTCAGCCTGCAGGACGCCAACATCCACAACATCGCCATCGAAGGCGTGTTCGACGACTGCCAGGACATCGTCAAGGCCGTGTCCAACGACCATGCGTTCAAGGCCAAGTACAAGATCGGCACCGTCAATTCCATCAACTGGGCGCGCCTGCTGGCCCAGGTGGTGTACTACTTTGCCGGCTACCTGCAGGCGACGACCCGCAACGAAGAGAAGGTCAGCTTCACCGTGCCTTCGGGCAACTTCGGCAACATCTGCGCCGGCCATGTGGCGCGCCAGATGGGCCTGCCGATTGCCCAGCTGGTGGTGGCCACCAACGAGAACGACGTGCTGGACGAATTCTTCCGCACCGGCGTCTACCAGGTGCGCGGCGCGGTCAACACCTACGAGACCTCCAGCCCGTCCATGGACATTTCCAAGGCCAGTAATTTCGAGCGCTTTGTGTTCGACCTGGTCGGCCGGGATGGCGCGCGCACCCAGGCGCTGTTTGCCGAAGGCGTAGCCAAGCAAGGCAAGTTCGACCTGAGCCAGGACGCCTGCTTCCAGGATGCGGCCCTGAAGTACGGCTTTGTCAGCGGCAAGAGCACGCACGCCGACCGTTTGGCTACCATCAAGGACTGCTACCAGCGTCTGGGCCAGATGATCGACACCCACACCGCAGACGGCGTGAAGGTGGCCCGTGAGCACCTGCGCCACGAGCCCATGCTGGTGCTGGAAACCGCGCTGCCCATCAAGTTCGCGGCCACCATCGAGGAAGCCCTGGGCCGCCAGCCCGAGCGTCCCGCCAAGTTCGACGGCATCGAAGACCTGCCCAAGCGTGTGGTGGTCATGCCGGCGGATGTGGAAAAGGTCAAAGCCTATATTCAGCAGCACTGCGACTGAGCCTGGGCTTTAGGCATGAAACTGAGCGCCGGCGCTTGTTCCACAAGCGCCGGTTGCTATTTGGAAGAGAGCACAACGCATGAAAGCCTTGGGCTTTGCCGCTTACTCCGGCGCCGGCAAGACCACCCTGCTGGAGCACCTGATCGCCGCACTGCGTGCGCGTGGGCAGACCGTGTCCACCGTCAAGCACGCCCACCACGACGTGGACATCGACCTGCCGGGCAAGGACAGCTGGCGCCACCGCCAGGCCGGTGCCCAGGAGGTGCTGCTGGTCTGCGACCGGCGCCTGGCCCTGGTGCGCGAGTTCAGCACCGCACAGGACCTGGACGTGCATGCCATGCTGGCCGAGCTGAGCCCCCAGGTCGACTGGGTGCTGATCGAAGGCTTCAAGCACGGCGACCTGCCCAAGGTGGAAATCTGGCGCCAGCCCGACCCCGCCAGTGGCAAGCCCGCCAAGCCCCTGCGCTTTCCCGAGGATCCGCAGGTGGTGGCGCTGGCCACCGACGATGCGGCGGCCCTGCCTCAGCAGCCGCCGGCCCATGTGCAGTTGCTCGACATGAACCAGCCCGCACAGATCGCGGACTGGATGCTGGCCAATGCCAGCCGTTTTGAATACCGTCGCCCACAAGGAGAGCACGCATGAAGCCCCAAGCCCTGACCACCCTGGACGAAGCCCTGGCCGCCGTACTGGCCCAGGCCCTGCCACTGGGCGTGGAGCATGTCGACCTGTTCAACGCCGATGGCCGCGTGCTGCGTGCCGATTGCACCTCGGCCCTGCAGGTGCCGCCCCAGGACAACTCCGCTATGGATGGCTACGCCGTGCGCGTGGCCGACCTCCCCGTCGCCGGCGTGGCCCTGCCCGTGAGCCAGCGCATCCCCGCCGGCCATGTCGGCACCGAACTGCAGCCCGGCAGCGTGGCCCGCATCTTCACCGGGGCCCCCGTGCCTCCCGGTGCCGACGCGGTGCTGATGCAGGAAGACACCACCGTGCTGGAAGACGGGCGCGTGCAGTTCAACGCGACGCCCAAGCCGGGCCAGAACATTCGCCGTGCGGGCGAAGACATTGCCCTGGCCAGCACCGTGCTGGCCGCCGGCACGCGCTTGACGCCCGCCGCCATCGGCCTGGCCGCCAGCATCGGCATGGCCACGCTGCCCGTGGGCCGCAAGCCGCGCGTGGCGCTGTTCTCCACGGGGGACGAACTGGTGCTGCCCGGCACCGTGGCCCCGCAGGACATGCGCCCCGGCAGCATCTACAACAGCAACCGCTATTTCCTGCGCGCGCTGCTGCAGCGGCTGGGCTGCGAGGTGGTGGATGGCGGCATCCTGCCCGACCACCGCGCGCAGACTGCAGAGGCCATTCACCGTGTGGCCCAGGACTGCGACCTGGTGCTGTCCAGCGCCGGCGTGTCCGTGGGCGAGGAAGACCACGTCAAGCCGGCCGTGGAGCAGCAGGGCGCGTTGAACCTGTGGATGATTTCCATGAAGCCCGGCAAGCCGTTTGCGTATGGCCAGGTGTTCCGCAACGGCCAGGATGCCCGCCAGGGCGTGGCGCATTTCATGGGCCTGCCCGGCAACCCGGTCTCCAGCTTCATCACCTTCCTGCTGCTGGTGCGGCCCTTTGTCCTGCGCCTGCAAGGCCTGCAGGACGTCGCCCCCAGGGCCACGACGGTCACCGCGCAGTTCGCCTGGCCCAAGCTGGAAAAGCGCCGCGAGTTTTTGCGCGCCCGCCACGACGGCCAGGGCGGGCTGCAGCTGTTCGGCAACCAGGGTTCGGGCGTGCTGACCTCGACCGTGTGGGGCGATGGCCTGATCGACAACCCGCCGCTGACGCCCATCCAGCCCGGCGACAGCGTGCGCTTCATCCCCTTCACCGAGTTGATGTGAGCACCCCGGAGAGCAACTCTATGAATATCACTGTGCGTTACTTTGCCTCCATCCGTGAGGCCATGGGCACCGGCAGCGAAGCGCTGCAGACCAGTGCCACCACCGTGGGGGCGCTGCGTGAGGCGCTGATGGCCCGCAGCCCCGCGGCCGCGGCCGCCCTGGCCCCGGGCAAGGCTGTGCGCATGGCCCTGAACCAGGACCTGTGCCAGGGCGATGCGCCCCTGAAGGCCGGCGATGAAGTCGCGTTCTTTCCCCCTGTCACCGGGGGCTGAGCCATGAACGATGCTCCCAAGGCGGTGGATGCCGCCATCAGCCGCCGCACGCGCCAGGCCCTGAGCGAGGCCAAGGCCCGCGGCGTGCAGCTGGGCAAGGCCGGTGCGGACAACCTCCGCGCCACGGTGGAAAAGCGCAAGAGCGTCGCAGACGCTTTTGCCAAGCAGCACGCAGCGCTGTTTGCCGAATTCGTGGCGCAGGGCCTGACGCACCGCAAGATGGCCGAAGTCCTCAACGCACGCGGCATTCCCGCCGCCAAGGGCGGGCCGTGGACCCACGGCCAGGTGCAGCGCATCCTGAACCGCTACGCCGACTGGGCCCAGGCCGCTTCGGCCTGACGGCGACCCGGCGCGCGGCTGCGGACCCTCCAGGCCCTGCGCCCCGGCTGGGGCCCGGCCCTAAAAAAAAGCCATCCCCATGTGGCACGGGGATGGCTTTGGGGGCTGTGTCCTGCGGCGGGGCTCAGGTGGCGCTGATGCCCTTGGCCTTGACGATGGCGCTCCAGCGCTCGTAGTCCTTGTTCAGGCGCGCCTGCATCTGCTTGCCGTCCTGGAACGAGGCGATCGCGCCGGCCGTCAGCAGCTTTTGCTGCAGCTCCTTGTCCTTGGCCACGATGTCGCGCGTCTCGCTGGCAATGCGGTCAAGGATGGCCTGGGGCGTGCCCAGGGGGGCGATCAGGCCGCCCCAGGAGTCGAAGTCAAAGCCCGGGAAGCCTTGTTCGGACACGGTCCTGGTCTTGGGCAGCAAGGCCTTGGCATTGGGCGAGCTGAGGGCGATGGCCTTGAGCTTGCCGGCATGGATGTGGGGCAGGGCCGCCACCACGTCGGCAAACATGATGCCGATCTGCCCGCCCAGCAGGTCCGCCACGGCCGGGGCGCTGCCACGGTAGGGCACGTGCATCAGGTCGAACTTGCCCAGTTCCTTGAGCTGCTCCATCGCCAGGTGGCCGAAGCTGCCGGTGCCCGAGCTGGTGAAGTTCAGCGGCTCCTTGCTCTCCTTGATGAAACGGATCAGGCCGGCCAGGTCGTCCACGCCCGGAATCACCGCGGGGTTGACCACGATCGCCATGGGCAGGTCGTAGACGGTGGCGACGGCGGCGAAGTCCTTGGTCACGTCGTAGGCATTGTTCTTGTACATCAGCGGCGCCAGCAGGGCCGGCATGCCGAACATGGACAGGTTGTAGCCGTCGGCCGGGCTCTTGATGAAGCTGGCGGTGCCGATGGAGCCGGAAGCGCCGGGCTTGTTCTCGATGATGATCTGCTGGCCCAGGCGCTCGCTCAGCTTTTGCGCCACGATGCGCGCCGCCGTGTCGGTGGGGCCGCCCGCGGGGAAGGCCACGACCATCTTGATGATCTTGCTGGGCCAGGCGCCCTGGGCCCGGCTGTAGCCGGTCCAGCCCAGCAGCGGGGCGGCGGCACTCCAGGCCAGCAACTGGCGGCGGCGGATGGATGAGGGGTTCATGCGATGTCTCCTTGTTGTACAAACACGGGCGTCAGATGACGCCGTTTTCCTGCAATGCGGCCAGGGCCGCGGTGTCCAGCTGAAGCAGCTCCTGCAGCACGCTGTGGGTGTGCTCGCCCAGGTGCGGGGGCGGGCGGCGCACGGGCAGGCGTTGGCCGTCCATGGCATAGGGCGGGGCCAGCACGGCCTGGGTGCCGGCTTCGGCGTCGTCGTAGCGGTGCAGCAGGCCGGCCTGGGCGGTGCGCTCGGACTGCAGCGCGTCCAGCATGCCCAGCACCTCGCCACAGGGAATCTGCGCGCGCACCAGGCGCTCCAGCAGCTCGGCCCGCGTGAAGCCCTGCAGGGCCTGGCGGATCTGCGGCAGCAGCAGTTCGCGGTGGGCCGAGCGGCCGGTGTTGGTGGCAAAGCGCTCGTCGGCCGCCCAGTCGGGGCGCTGGATCACGTCCTGGCAAAAGCGCTGGAACTGGCCGTTGTTGCCCACGGTGATGACCAGCGGGCCGTCGGCGGCCTCGAACACGCCGTAGGGCACGATGGACGGGTGGGCATTACCGAACTTGGGCGGGTCTCCGTCCTTGAGCAGGGCTTCCATGCCGTAGTAGGAGGTGATCATCACCCCGCAGTCGTACAGGGCCATCTGCACATGGCGGCCCTGGCCGCTGCGCTGGCGGGCGAACAGGGCTGCCAGGATGGCCTGGGCGGAGTACATGCCCGTGAACATGTCCACGGCGGCCACGCCGAACTTCAGCGGGCCCTGGCCGTATTCGCCATTGGTGGCCATGACGCCCGATTCGCCCTGCACCACCAGGTCGTAGCCAGGGCGCTGGGCCTCGGGCGTGAAGCGGGCATAGCCCGAGATCGAGCAGTACACCAGCCGCGGGTTCAGCGCCTGCAGCTGCTCATAGCCCAGACCCAGCTTTTCGGCGCCACCGACCTTGAAGTTCTGGATCACCACGTCGCACTGCGCCGCCAGGTCCTTGGCGATCTGCGCGCCCTGCGGGCTTTGCAGGTCCAGGGTGATGGAGCGCTTGTTGCGGTTGGCGCTGTTGAAGTAGGAAGTGTTGCGCGTGCCGACGCGCACACCCCAGTCGCGGGTGTCGTCGCCGCGGGCGGGGTGCTCGACCTTGATGACGTCGGCGCCCAGGTCGGCCAGGGCCATGGCGCACATGGGGCCGGCCAGCACGCGGGACAGGTCAAGGACGCGGACCCCCGCTAGGGGCAGGTGGGCTGCGTGGATGGATGCAGGCATGGGTGTGGGTCTCCGTCAGGGTGGCCTGTCGCAACTGCGGCGGCCATCGCACAGTGCTTGCATTGTCGGATTGGTATTAATTTTTGACAATTGCAATTAATATTCAACAGATATGAAAACTGAAAGTTGACAATGGACCTGAACGCCCTGGCCCTGTTGGTGGACATCATCGACAGCGGCAACCTCAGCCGTGCGGCGCAGAAGCTGGGCATGAGCCGCGCCAACGTCAGCAAGCGGCTGAACCACTTCGAGAAAAGCCTGGGGGCCGAACTGCTCAAGCGCAGCACGCGCCAGCTGGAGCCCACGGCGCTGGGGCGCCAGCTGTATGCGCACGGCAAGAAAATCCGCCACGAGCTGATGGCGGCCGAGGAGTCGCTGCAGCACCTGGGGCGCAGCCTGGGCGGCACGGTGCGCCTGAGCGTGCCCAGCGGCTACGGCCAGCACACCATGGCGGCGTGGCTGATGGAGTTCATGCGCCGCTACCCGGAGGTGACGCTGGAGGTGATCTTCGACAACGCCATCGAGGACCTGGTCAAGGGCGCGGTGGACTTTGCCATCCGCGTCATGGGCGATGCGCCCAGCCACCTGGTGACGCACAACCTGGGCACGGTGGAATATGCAGCCTGTGCCGCGCCGCAGCTGGTGGCGACCTACGGTCCGGTGCAGACGCTGGCCGCGCTCAAGCAACTGCCGCTGATCACCTCGGAGCTGACGGGCGAAAAGCTCAAGCTGGCCGGCCAGAGCGCGGACATCCGCCCGCGGCTGATGTCGGCCAACTTCTTCTTCCTGCGCGACGCCATCCTGCAGGGCCTGGGCGCCGGCCTGGTGCCGGACTACATGGTGGCCGACGAGATCGCCTCCGGCCACCTGTTGCGGCTGTCTGTGCCGCAGCGCGACCTGGCCTTTCTGCGCTCCAACCTGTACCTGCTGCACATGCCGTCGCGCTACCAGACCAAGGCCCAGCAGACGCTGATGGCCTTCCTGCTGGACAAGGCGCAGGCCCCGGCCGTGGCCGCCTGAGCCGGGGTGGTGCCGGCATGCAAAAGCCGCCCCTGGAGGCGGCTTTTTTGTGAGCAGTCAGCGCCCGTGGGTGCTGGGCTGAAGGCGTATTTCAGGCAGATTCCGTGCCATCGGGCAGTCGCGGTGCCTTCCACTCCAGCAGCTCGGCCAGGCGCTGGATCACCCAGCCGGCCTCCACGGCCGTGACGACCGAGCCCTCGGCCGCCAGCGCGCTGTGAAAGCCCAGCAGCACGCCTTCCTCGCTGGAGTTGCCGCTGTGGTACAGGGTCTGGGCCTGCTCCACCAGGTGGCAGGCCAGGTCCTCGCACAGCTCGTAGCGCGCCACGACCTCGGCGATCGGGGTTTTGAGCACGCCGGCGCGGCTGCGGAACAGGTCGGCAAAGCTGGCCGGGGGCTGGATCTGGCTGGTGTCGTCCATCGGGGGCGCTCAGTCGGGGTCGAACAGGCGCTCGAAACGCACGATGTCGATTTCCAGCTCGCAGGTCACCAGCTGGCCCATGCGGCCGTCCTGCTTGCGCTGGGCCGAGAACAGCGTGGCCCGGCCCTCGAAGTCGTAGTCCGGCAGGTGGATGATGGCGTAGGGGTGGGGCACGAAGCACTGGTGCTCGAACACCACACGGTGTTCGTTGCGGGGCGAGGGGTACAGCATGTACTCCGGCGTGTCGATGGTTTGGGTGGCCATGCGAAAGACAAAAAAGAGGGTGGCGAAAAGCCGCGGGGCCGCAATGCTACCGTGGCTGGGCAGGGTTTCGCTGGCATGTGGGCATGTGCTGCGCGACCTACGCCACAATCTGCGCCATGACTGCACCCCGTGTTTTGATCCAGCACCAAGATTTTGATGTTTCCGCCGAGCTGGCCGCGCTGCGCGCGGGCGATGCGCGCGTGGGGGCGGTGTGCAGCTTCGTCGGCACGGTGCGCGACCGCAACGAGGGCGCCAGTGTCTCGGCCATGGAGCTGGAGCACTACCCCGGCATGACGGAAAAGTGCATCGAGGCCATCATCGACCGCGCCGTGGCGCGCTTCGGCATCTTCGGCGCGCGCGTGATCCACCGCATCGGCCCGCTGCAGCCGCTGGACCAGATCGTGCTGGTGGCCGTCACCTCGGCCCACCGTGGCATGAGCTTTCAGGCCTGCGAGTTCATCATGGACTACCTGAAGTCCGAGGCCCCGTTCTGGAAGCAAGAGCAGACCCCCGAAGGCGCACGCTGGGTGGATGCGCGCGTCAGCGACGAACAGGCCCTGTCCCGCTGGGCCGAGACACCCGCCCACTGACACCCTGCGCCGGCGCAGGCCGGGGCGCGACGGGCTTCTCCCCGGTGGCCGGCGGTGCTGCCATGCCGCCAACGCAGGCCGCACGACGGCGTCAGGCCCGGGCGACAGCGGGGCGCCACCTTGGCCGACAGACGTCGGTTGCGCGGCGGGCCACCATGGCCGGCAGGATCCACCTGGGCCAAGGAGGGCTGCCATGAGCCGGTCGATTGCGGTGCTGGTCACCGAGGGGTTTGAGGACAGCGAATACCTCTCGCCCGTGGACGCCCTGCGGGCCGCAGGCTATGCCATCTTCAACATCGATGTGGAGCCAGGGCGCATCGTCAAGAGCCGCGCGGAGCAACTGCCGCTGCGCATCGATCTGGGCATCGAGCAGGCGCGGGCGGCCGACTATGCGGGCCTGCTGATCCCAGGCGGGCGTTCGCCCGGTGTGCTGCGCCGCGACCCGCGGGTGCTGCAGTTCGTGCGCGACTGCGATGCGCGCCGGCTGCCGATCTTTGCCATCTGCCACGGCCCGCTGCTGCTGGTCAGCGCCGGCGTGGTGCGCGGCCGCGCCATGACCGGCGTGGCACAGATTGCGGACGACCTGCAGCACGCGGGCGCCAGCTATGAGGACAGCCCGGTGGTGGTGGCCGACCGCCAGTTGGTCACCAGCCGCACGCCGGAAGACCTGCCGCTGTTCAACACCGCCATGCTGCAACTGCTGGCCGAGCACCACCCGCCGCTGTGAAGCGCGCGCCCCGCTGCACCGCGCGGGCATGAAAAAACGGGCCCAGGGGCCCGCTTTTGGCTGTGCGAGGAAGCGTGGCCGCAAGGCCGCCTTCCCGCATGCTGTGTCGCGCTTACTGCTTGACGGCTTCCATCTGCAGCACCAGGCGCACGTTCTTGGGGAAGCCCCAGTCCACGCCGTAGTTCACGCCCCACTGGGTGCGGTCGATGGTGGCCTCGAAGTCGCCGCCGCAGACTTCCCGCTTGAGCATGGGGCTGTCGTAGCAGGTGAACTTGTTGGACTTGATGGTGATGGGGTGGGTCTGGCCGTTCAGGGTCAGCTGGCCGGTCACTTCCTTGAGCTTGTCGCCGTCAAAGACGAACTTGTCGGAGACGAACTTGGCTTCGGGGAACTTCTCGGCGTTGAAGATTTCCGCGCTCTTGAGGTGCTTGTCGAAGGCGGCGGTGCCGGAGTTCACGGAGTTCATGTCCAGCGCCACTTCCACCTTGCCGCTCTTGCCGGCCTTGTCGAACTGCACGGTGCCGCTCTTCTTGTCAAAGCGCACGCGGTTGGTCGAGGCGCCGAAGTGGTCGATCTCGAAGGTCGCGAAGGTGTGGGTGGGGTCGATGGCGTAGGCCGCAGGGGCCGCGTGGGCGGCGGTGGCCAGCAGGCCGGTGGCAGTCAGGGCAATCAGGGTCGAGCGCATGGTGGAATCTCCTTGGTGAAAAGCGGGAACAAAGAACACAGATAAAAAAGAGAGCTGCCTGCGCGCGAATTCATTAGGTTTCAAGCCGTAAAGCATCGGAAACCCAAGTGCAGCGCGCGCCAGCTGCTTCCAAAACAGGGCTTAGAGCTTGCCCACGCCGGTCAGGGCCAGCTTGAACTGCACGTTCACCTCGTCGGCCACCATGGAGGTGTCGGCCCAGTCGCCGTCGCCGATCTTGAAGCTCAGGCGCTTGAGCGGCAGCGTCCCGGACGCCGTGGTGATGGTGCCCGATTGCGTCAGCTGCACGGGCACGGAAACCTTCTGCGCCTGGCCCTTGATGGTCAGCGTGCCGTCGATCTGGTACTTGCCGCCGCCCAGGGCCTTGACGGCGCTGGAGTCGAACGTGGCCTTGGGGAACTTGGCGATGTTGAACCAGTCGGCGCTGAACAGGTTGCTGTCGGTCTCCTTGGAGCCCATGGTGGCGCTGCCGGTGTCCACGGTGAAGTGGATCTTGCTGGTCTCGGGCTTGGCGGTGTCGAACTGCACCTGCGCGCTGAACTGCTTGAAGTGGCCGCTGACGGGCACGCCGAGCTGCTTGGCGCTGAACTGGATGCTGCTTTGCGCAGGCACCAGGGCCTGCTGCGCCATGGCGGCGGTGCCCAGCAGGGCGGCGCTGGCCAGCACGGTGGCACGCAGTGGGGAGGTGAAAGTCATGGTCAATCCTTGTGGCGTTCGCAAACAACGGGATGGAAGGGGGTCAGCGCACGCTGCCGGGCCACATGCGGCGCAGCAGCCCGTCGCGGTCGATCACCTGGTGTTTGAGCGCGGCGGCGATGTGCAGGGCCGCCAGGGCCACCAGGGTGTAGGCCGTCAGCATGTGCCAGGGCTTGATGGCCTCGGCCAGGGCCGGGCTGGCGGGCACGAAGTCGGGCAGCTGCCACAGGCCGAACCAGACGATGGGAAAGCCCGCCGCCGAGCTGTAGGCCCAGCCGATCAGCGGCACGGCGAAGAACAGCGCGTACAGCAGGTGGTGCACGCCATGGTGGGCCAGGTGCTGCCAGCGCGGCATGGCGGCGGCCATGCGCGCGGGCAGGGCCGGTGGGCGGTGGACCAGGCGCCAGACCAGGCGCAGCACGCTCAGCAGCAGGATGGTGACGCCGGCCCACTTGTGCCAGTTGTAGTACTTGAGCTTGGCGGGCGAGAACGGCAGCCCCACCATGTACCAGCCGAACACCAGCAGACCCAGCAGGGCGGCGGCCAGCACCCAGTGCAGGGCAATCGCGGTGGTGGTGTAGCGGTGGGCGGGGGAGGTGGGCATGGTGCGGGACAAAGGGGGGCAAAAGCAGGCAGTCTAGAAGGCCTCCTCTGACACAGCATTCAATGCACTTGATGACAAGATTCAAAAGATTGCAAGGAACTTTGCGGCACAAGCCGGCATCGCGGGCCGGCACCGGGCCGGATGGATGGGGCCTTTTCAGGCCAGGCAGCCCTTGAAAACCCTGGCCAAGCCCTTAGCTGTGAAGCAGTTATTGATTTGCTGTTGAAGGAAGCCACCCATGCGCATCGACAAGCTCACCACCAAATTCCAGGAAGCCCTGGCCGACGCCCAGACCCTGGCTCTGGGCAACGACCACGCCTACATCGACCCCCTGCACCTGCTGGCCGCCATGCTGCGCCAGAACGACGGCCCCAAGGCCCTGCTGCAGCGTGCCGGCGCCAATGTGGCAGCCATGTCCACGGCCGTGGAAAACGCCGTCAAGCAGTTGCCCGAGGTTCAGGGCCACGACCAGGTCACCATCGGCTCCGAGCTGGGCAAGCTGATGCAGGCCACGGAAAAGGAAGCCATCAAGCGCGGTGACCAGTTCATTGCCAGCGAGCTGTTTGTGCTGGCGCTGGCCGACAGCGACACCAAGGCCGCCAAGATCGCCAAGGAGCATGGCCTGACCCGCAAGGCCATGGAGGCCGCCATCAGCGCCGTGCGCGGCGGCCAGACCATGGACAGCGCCGAGGGCGAAAGCCAGCGCGAGGCGCTGAAGAAATACACCCTGGACCTGACCGAGCGTGCCCGCATGGGCAAGCTGGACCCGGTGATCGGCCGCGACGACGAAATCCGCCGCGCCATCCAGGTGCTGCAGCGCCGCAGCAAGAACAATCCCGTGCTGATCGGTGAACCCGGCGTGGGCAAGACCGCCATCGTTGAAGGCCTGGCGCAGCGCATCGTCGAGGGCGAAGTGCCCGAAACCCTGAAAGACAAGCGCGTGCTGGTGCTGGACATGGCCGGCCTGCTGGCCGGCGCCAAGTACCGCGGCGAGTTCGAGGAGCGGCTGAAGGCCGTGCTCAATGACGTGGCCAAGGACGAGGGCCGCATCATCCTGTTCATCGACGAAATCCACACCATGGTCGGCGCCGGCAAGGCCGAAGGCGCCATGGACGCCGGCAACATGCTCAAGCCCGCGCTGGCGCGCGGCGAGCTGCACTGCATCGGCGCGACCACGCTGGACGAGTACCGCAAGTACATCGAGAAGGACGCGGCGCTGGAGCGGCGCTTTCAGAAGGTGCTGGTGGAAGAACCCTCGGTGGAGGACACCATCGCCATTCTGCGCGGTCTGCAAGTACGTTATGAGGCGCACCACGGCGTGGACATTACGGACCCCGCTATCGTTGCTGCAGCAGAGCTGAGCCACCGCTACATCACCGACCGCTTCCTGCCCGACAAGGCCATCGACCTGATCGACGAGGCCGCGGCCAAGATCAAGATCGAGATCGATTCCAAGCCCGAGAGCATGGACAAGCTCGAGCGCCGCATGATCCAGCTGAAGATCGAGCGCGAGGCCATGAAGAAGGAAAAGGACGAGGCCTCGCAAAAGCGCCTGCAGCTGATCGAGGACGAATTGATCGAGCTGGAGCGCGAGTACGCCGACCTGGAGGAAATCTGGAAGGCCGAAAAGGCCAGCGCCCAGGGTTCCGAGCAGATCCGCAAGGAAGTGGACGCCATCCGCACCCAGATCGAGGAGTGGAAGCGCAAGGGCGACTTCAACAAGGTGGCCGAGCTGCAGTACGGCAAGCTGCCCGCGCTGGAAAAGCAGCTCAAGGAAGCCCAGGCCAGCGAGGCCGATGGCGAGGCGCCCAAGCACAAGCTGCTGCGCACCCAGGTCGGGGCCGAAGAGATCGCCGAGGTGGTCAGCCGCGCCACGGGCATTCCCGTGTCCAAGATGATGCAGGGCGAAAAGGACAAGCTGCTGCACATGGAAGCCAAGCTGCACGAGCGCGTGGTGGGTCAGGACGAGGCGATCTCGGCCGTGGCCAACGCCATCCGCCGCTCGCGCTCGGGCCTGTCCGACCCCAACAAGCCGCTGGGCAGCTTCCTGTTCCTGGGCCCCACGGGCGTGGGCAAGACCGAGCTGTGCAAGGCGCTGGCCGGCTTCATGTTCGACAGCGAAGAGCACCTGGTGCGCATCGACATGAGCGAGTTCATGGAAAAGCATAGCGTGGCACGCTTGATTGGCGCGCCCCCCGGCTATGTGGGCTATGAAGAGGGCGGGTACCTGACCGAGGCCGTGCGCCGCAAACCCTACAGCGTGCTGCTGCTGGACGAGGTCGAAAAGGCCCACCCCGACGTGTTCAACGTGCTGCTGCAGGTGCTGGACGATGGCCGCCTGACGGACGGCCAGGGCCGCACTGTGGACTTCAAGAACACGGTCATCGTGATGACCAGCAACATCGGCTCGCACCTGATCCAGGCCATGGTCGGTGAGGACAGCGAGGACATCAAGGACGCGGTGTGGGGGGAACTTAAATCCCATTTCCGACCCGAATTCCTCAACCGCATCGATGAAACCGTGGTCTTCCACGGACTGGATGCGGCGCACATCGAGGCCATTGCCCAGATCCAGCTGCAGTTGCTGCAGCGCCGTCTGCAAAAGATGGACCTGGAAATGCACGTGACAGCGCCTGCTTTGGCAGAGTTGGCTAAAGTAGGGTTTGATCCGGTCTTTGGCGCACGTCCGCTGAAGCGGGCCATCCAGCAGCGCATCGAGAACCCGCTCTCGCGCCTGTTGCTGGAAGGCAAGTTCCCGCCCAAGAGCCGGATCGAGGTTTCGGTGGACCCTGTCCAGGCCCCCGGAGTCTTCAATTTCGGTCTGGTCGCCGCCGACGGCGGCGCCTGATCCGGGACGGCCAGCGCCGCAAGGGGCTGGCCGCATTGAGAAAGGGATTGCTTTGAACGATTTTTTGAACTGGGCCACCCGTTGGACCGTCCGCATCGTCCTGCTCATGGTCGGTGTCGTGTTCTTTCTGAGCCTGCTCACCGTGGGCTGTCTGCTGGCGGCCCTGTGGGGGCTGCGGGCGCTGTGGGCCAAGCTCACCGGTCAGCCCGTGACGCCCTGGGTCATGCCCATGCGCGCGGCCAGCAGCTGGACCAGCATGTACCAGCGCGCCGGCGGTTTTGGCGGCATGGCTGCGCAATCGGCGGCGGCTGCCGAAACGGCGCCCCCTTTCAGCACTGCGCCCGGCAGCAAGCGCGGCGGCATCCTGTCCCAGGTCGCCGGTGATGTGAGCGACGTGCAACCCCGCGAAGTCCACGAGCGCTGAGCCGGCCTTCCCAGGAAGGTCCCAACGAGAGAGAACGCGACGGAGACAACGCCAGCATGCACCTTCCTTCCCCCTGGCAGCAAGCCTTTGAGCTGCAATACCAGGCCAGCCGCCAGCACGTGGACGTGCCCGAGCTGGTGCGCCGAGAACGCCTGTTGCGCCTGCAGAAGCTGCTGCACGAACATGGCACCACCCTGGCGGCCGCGGTGCAGGCCGACTTCGGCGTGCGCTCCCCCCAGTTGACCGAGATGGCCGACCTCATGGTGCTGCGCACCATGCTGCAGCAGACGCTGCGCCAGCTCAAGCGCTGGATGCGCACGCAGCGCGTCTGGACCCCCTTGCACCTGTTGCCCGCCACGGCGCGCATCGAGCGCCAGCCGCTGGGGGTGGTGGGCATCATCTCGCCCTGGAACTATCCCCTGCAGCTGGCCCTGGGCCCGGCGATCGCGGCCCTGGCGGCCGGCAACCGCGTGATGCTCAAGCCCAGCGAATTGACACCGCACACCTCGGCCCAGTTGGCGCACGTGATCGGCCAGTTCTTCAGCCCCGAGGAGTTCTGCGTCATCCAGGGCGATGCCCAGGTGGCCAGCCAGTTTGCCGGCCTGCCCTTCGACCACCTGGTGTTCACCGGTTCGACCGCCGTCGGCCGCAAGGTGGCGATGGCTGCGGCCCAGCACCTGACGCCGACGACGCTGGAGCTGGGTGGCAAGTCCCCCTGCATCATCGGCAACGACTGCGATCTGGCGCAGGCTGCTGTGCGCATCGCCCACGGCAAGCTGCTGAATGCCGGGCAGACCTGCATCGCCCCCGACTACCTGCTGCTGCCGCGCGGGCGCGAGCAGGCCTTCGAGCAGGCCTACCGCAAGGCCGTGGCCCAGCTGTTTCCCGCCCTGGCCGGCAACCCGGACTATGCGGCCATCATCAACCAGAAGCATTTCAACCGCTTGCGCAACCTGGCCCAGCAGGCGGAAAGCGAGGGCGCGCATGTGCAGTGGCTGGAGGCCGGCCCTGCCAGTGCCAGCCCCGCTTCGGCCGCCCCTGGCTGGGGCGATGCGGTGCAGCGCCAGATGACGCCGGCCCTGGTGTGGAATGTGCACTCCGAGATGGACATCATGCGCGAGGAGATCTTCGGTCCCTTGTTGCCGGTGATCAGCTACGACCACCTGGACGATGTGGTGAAGGCCATCAACGCCGGGGAACGGCCGCTGGCCCTGTACTGGTTCGGGCAGGATGTGCAGCAGCGTGACAGCGTGCTGCGCCGCACGGTCAGCGGTGGCGTGACCGTCAACGACACCCTGATGCACGTCGCGCACGACAACCTGCCGTTTGGCGGCGTGGGCTCCAGCGGCTGGGGTGCGTACCACGGAGAGCATGGATTTTTACGCTTTTCTCACCAAAAGGGGGTCTTTTTGCAAGCAAAATGGAGCCCTGCTGCTTGGCTCTACCCCCCGTATGGCGCCAAGTTCGAGCGTGTCATGGCGCTCCTCAAGCGCTTGCACTGAGCGCTTGCCACTCTGAAAACGCCCCGAATGGCCTGGCGTGGCTTGCGCTGCGACAGGCCTAGCACATCCTTTTTGAAGGGGCAAGAAACCGGATACAGCCGTACTTGGGCAAATGGCTACAAACGAAAGGCCTGAGGTGAAAAACCGTTTTCACTGACAATTGCCGACTTTCGTTTTCAACACCTGTTCCCGTTTCCGGTTTTTCCATGTCCAATTACCAGGTTCGTCCTGCAACCCTTCGCGATGCGAAGGCGATTGCACAAATCCACACTGCTTCTGCGCTGGAAGCCTACCGTGGCATCGTGCCTGACGATCAACTGAAAGCCATGTCTTCCGTCGAGAAGCGCCAAGCTTACTGGCGTGAGGCCATTGAGTACTGCGAGCCGCAAGTGCAAGTGGCCATCGACGGCGACAAGATCGTAGGCTTTGTTGGCTTTGACCGTTCCCGTGACGAGAAGTCGCGCCAGACCACTGGCGAAATTTGGGCCATCTACGCGGCCCCTTCGCACTGGAACAAGGGCGTCGGCGTGACCCTGTGGGACGCTGCCCGCGAAGGCCTGCTTGAAGAAGGCTGCACCAACGTCACCGCCTGGGTCCCTTTGCGCAACGAGCGTGCCCTGCATTTCCATGAGATGGCAGGCTTCAAGCGCGAGATGTCGACCGCCAAGACGGCGGTGATTGCCGGCATCAAGATCGAGGAAGTCCGCCTCAAGCGGCCCTTGAACTGATCGCTGTCCACGGCCCGCTTCGGCGGGCCGATTTTTTTGTACCCTGACCAAGGAAATTTCCATGCTGCACTGGCACCACCAAGGCGTTGACCACCAAGCTGCTTGGCGCAGTGAAAGCGGCCTGCCCGCGCCGCGCCGCGTGGTGGTGGCGGACGACACCCTGTCCGCCGATACCGCCTACCGCCTGGCGTGCGAGGGCACGGCCCTGCTGTGGCAGGGAGACTTCCAGAACGCGCGGCACCTGCTGGATGCGCTCAAGCGCCGCCTGGACAAGCCCGCGCGCAAGCCGGCCGGCAAGGCCGCAGGCCGGGGCAAGCCGCGCCCTGCCGCGGAGCCGGTCAGCCCGGCCCAGGCCTTCCACCTGCACCGCCAGGCCCAGGGCCAGCGCGCCCGGGTGTTGAACAGCCTGCTGGTGCCGTTGCAGCCCGATTACGGCATGCAGCTGCGCCGTGCGCCCGACTGGCGCGAAGCCTGCACCCAGGCCTGGGGTGCGCCCAGCGGTGATGCCGGTGTGCAGGCGGTGGCGCTGCGCGAGTTGCTGGGCGTGGTGGGTGCCTATGAGTGGCGCAAGAAGGGCGTGGCCATGCCGGTGCTGGGGGCGCAGGCGCGCATCCATCCGCACTACGGCGTGTTCTCGCCGGTGCGCGGGGAGTATGTGGACCTGGTCGCCCAGGCGCCCTTGCCGGCCGTGGGCCAGGCGCTGGCCTTCGACATCGGGGTGGGTACGGGCGTGCTCTCGGCGCTGCTGGTGCAGCGTGGCGTGCGCCAGGTGGTAGGTACGGACCTGTCGCCACGCGCCCTGGCCTGCGCCCAGGAGAATCTGCAGCGCCTGGGCCTGTCGCAGCGCGTGCAGCTGCAGGCCTGCGACCTGTTCCCCGAAGGGCAGGCCGGCCTGATCGTCTGCAACCCGCCCTGGCTGCCGGCCCGCGCCGTGACCACGCTCGAGCAGGCCGTGTACGACGAGCACAGCGCCATGCTGCGGGGATTCCTGACCGGTCTGCGCGCGCACCTACTGCCGCAGGGCGAGGGCTGGTTGATCCTGTCGGATCTGGCCGAGCACCTGGGCCTGCGCAGCCGTGCCGAGCTGCTGGACTGGATCGAGGCCGCCGGCCTGCAGGTGGTGGGCAAGCTGGACGTGCGCCCGCGCCATGGCAAGGCACAGGATACGAGCGACCCGCTGCACGCTGCGCGCGCGCAGGAAGTCACCTCGCTGTGGCGCCTGCAGGCGCGTTGATGGCGGGCTGAGACGGCTTCAGCTGGGCGTGTCCAGGCTGCGCTCGGGCAGCATGTCGGCCAGCTGCTGGCGCAGGGCTTCGGCCCGCTCGGCACCGGCATGCAGGTGCACGGCACGCAGCAGCTGATCACGGGCGTGCAGCATGCTGTCCACATCCCGGGCTTCGCGCAGCATCTGGCGCAGGTGGTGGGCGGTGTCGTGCAGGCGGTTGGCAAACATGCGTTCACACAGGTCGAACAGGTGCATGCGCACGCCCGCCAGGCTGATGGGTGCGGTGGCACTGGGGGACTCGGACGCTGCCGTGGTCCGTGCCGCACTGGGTTGCTGCAGGTAGCCGTCCTGCAGCAGACGCTGCACCAGCGCCGCCCCCTGGCCATGGTACATGGCCTGCAGCTGGGCCAGGGGCGTGCCCTCGGCCAGCAGCAGCAGGGAACGCTCGCGCAGGCTCAGGTGGCGCTGGCCAGGGGCCAGCTCCAGCAGGGCTTTGGGCGTGCGTTGCAGGGACATCGGTCGATTGCACACAAGCTGTGTGACAGCACGATGAAGCCGCGGCAGGAATGCCCCAGGCTTGCGACAATGGCAGGCTGGATGGCGACAAGCCCTCCATATTGATAGCTGCCTGCGCTTGCTGGGCAAGCGCTGGAGCGTGATTTTGATCTGAATGCACCCATGGGTGCCGCTGAAAATTCCATGAGACTGATGTTGGCCCCGATGGAGGGTTTGCTGGACTTTGTGCTGCGCGATGTGCTGACCCGGGTGGGCGGGGTGGACCGCTGCGTCTCGGAGTTCATCCGCGTCAGCGGCTCGTTGCTGCCGGACCGGGTGTTTCTGCGTTACATGCCGGAGCTGCGGCACGGCAGCCGCACCCTGGCCGGCGTGCCGGTGCGGGCGCAGTTGCTGGGCTCGGACCCGGTCAGCATGGCCGAGAACGCGGCCGCGCTGGCGCGCCTGCAGCCCGAGGGCATCGATCTGAACTTCGGCTGCCCGGCCAAGACCGTGAACCGCCACGGCGGTGGGGCGTCGATGCTGCAGGACCCCGAGGCGATCGCCGCCCTGGTGGCCGCCGTGCGCCGCGCCGTGCCGGTGCACCTGCCGGTGTCGGCCAAGATGCGCCTGGGCTTCAACGACAAAAGCCTGATGCGCGAGTGCGCGCTGGCCATGGCCGAAAACGGCGCCTGCGAGCTGGTGGTGCACGCCCGGACCAAGGTGGAGGGCTACCGCCCGCCGGCCTACTGGGAGCTGATCCCCGAGATTGCGGCCGCCGTGCGCGTGCCCGTGGTGGCCAATGGCGAGATCTGGACCGTGCAGGACGCGCTGCGCTGCCGTGCGCAGTCCGGCTGCAGCGACCTGATGCTGGGCCGCGGCAGCGTGGCCGACCCGGGTCTGGCCTTGGCGGTGCGCCAGGCGCTGGCGCAGGGCGCGCAGGAGGCACTCGCGCTGCCGGCCGCGCTGCCGCCCGTGGTGGCCTGGGCGGATTTGCTGCCCCACATCCAGCGCTTTTGGTGGATGGTCTGTCGCGACCTGACGCCCAACCAGCGCGCTGGCCGGCTCAAGCAGTGGCTGAACCTGATGCGCCGCCGCTACCCCGAGGCCGAGGTGGCATTCCAGTGCGTGCGTGTGATCACCCAGCAAAGCCTGGTGACGGCGTGGATCGAGCAGGAGTGCGCGCGCTGCGGCGTGCCCTTCCTGCTACACAAACAAGAGCTTGCCGCGTACGAAGACCGGATGCCTGACGGCGATTACGTGCTGGAATGAAGCACTGACCAGCGCAGGCAGCTGCGCTTTTCAGAGCAAATGGTCAGGCGCCAGCGGGCCGATCAGCTGGATCATCAGCCGCAGCGGCAGGCTGGCATCGGGTTCGCTGCGGCGGTCGCCCCAGTCACTGCCCGCCGGGGCGCGCCACACCAGGCCGTGCGGCGTGTCTTCGACCCGCCAGGCGGCCTCCTGCAGCGTGGCCTCGATGTTGGCCGTGGCTTCCTGGGCCAGCTGGCGCGAGGCGATGAGCAGGGCGATCTCGGTGTTCTGCAGCTGCGAGCGCATGTCCAGGTTCATGGAGCCGACCACGGTCAGCTTGTGGTCCAGCACCAGCATCTTAGAGTGCAGCATGGCGCGCGACTGGCCTTGCGAGCCGGTGATCGTGCCCGCCGTGCCGCGCAGCGTGCCGGTGCCGACGCGGCCGTCCTGCAGGCTGCGCAACTCATACAACTCGATCCCCTGCTGCAGCAAGGCCAGGCGGTGGCGCGCATAGCCGGCATGGGCCAGCGGCGCATCGTTGGAGGCCAGCGAGTTGGTCAGGATGCGCAGCCGGATGCCCCGCGCGCGGGCA
Source organism: Comamonas aquatica (assembly GCF_018064205.1). Lineage (NCBI taxonomy): Bacteria > Pseudomonadati > Pseudomonadota > Betaproteobacteria > Burkholderiales > Comamonadaceae > Comamonas > Comamonas aquatica. The sequence goes on from NZ_CP072916.1 coordinate 499,493, forward strand.
CGGGCAAAGGCCTGCTTCATGTCGTCGCCCGGCACGAAGTAGGGTGAGACGATGAGGATGTCGCTGCTGGCCTGGTCGATCAGGGCCAGCAGGCCGCTGACCACATTGTCCTGGCCGACCACCGGGGCCAGCACCTGGCGCAGGGCCTGGCGGTTGGGTGAGGTCGGCTGGCTGCGCGGCGCGGCCTCCTGCGTGGGCGGCAGGCGGATCGGCAGCAACTGGGTGGCATGGTTGTCCTCAGTATCGGCCGGCGGTGTGGCCGTGTCGCCGGCGGCGGCGCTGCCGGTGTCTGGCGGGGCGTCCTCGGGCGGCGGCGGAATCTTCCCCGGGGCATCGGCCAGCACCAGGGCAGGTGCCCAGATCCACGGCACGGCCTGCAAATCCATGGGCTGCAGCCCTGCGGTTTTGCTGGTGGCGATGGCGGCCTGCACCAGCGCCTGTTCCTGGTCCTCGCTGGCGTGCGCGCGCAGGCGCAGCAGTTCGGGCTCGGACACCAGCGCACTGACGGGGTAGGCGCGGGCGTCGTTCCAGTAGCGGTCGAAGCTGGCGGAAAGCTGGCGCACGGCGGCACCTGCCGCCATCACATCCAGGTCGATGAAGTTGTCGCTGTCCAGGGCGTCAAAGTAGGCGTCGCCCAGGTTGCGTCCGCCGGTGATGCCGATGCTGTTGTCGGCAATGAACAGCTTGTTGTGCATGCGCTGCTGGGCGCGCTGGAAATCGGTCAGCGTGGACAGTGCTCGCAGCACGGTCGAGCCGCGTGGCCCCGTCAGCGGGTTGAACATGCGCATCTCGATGCCGGGCACAAACGCCAGGCGCATGACCTGCGCGTTCTTGCCGGCACCATGGAAGTCATCCAGCAGCACCCGCACGCGCACCCCGCGCTGTGCGGCCTGGACCAGGGCCTCCAGCAGGCGGGCGGTGCTGGCATCGGCGTGGATGGCGTAGTACTGCAGGTCCAGCGTCTGGGTGGCGGCCTGCACCAGGGCCAGGCGGCTGGTGAAAGCCGCCTGGGCGCCACCCAGCAGGGTGAAGCCCGAGGTGTAGCGCGTGCTGGCGGCCTGGCGCTGGGTCTGCACCATCTGCCCCAGTGGCGTGGCCTGTGGGGCTGCTAACGCCGTGCTGGCCGTGCGTGGCGGCATGGGCGGCAGGCTGCCGCAGGCCGTCAAGCCCAGGGCGCTGGCGCAGAGCAGGCCGTACAGGGCCAGGCGCCGCCGGGCGCGGCCAAAGCGTGCAGGCAGAAGAAAAGGCATGCAGGAATTTATAAGACGGCGCGGTGGCGCGGGCCTGTCAGACGCCAGAGGTTTTGCACGGGGGGCGCAGACCTAAAACTGGTCGCGCCCCGCCACGCGTGCCACGATGCGCAGGTCATTGCCGATGCGGCTGACGTCCTGCCACTGCAGCGGCACACCCTGTGCCAGCTCGTCCAGCGGGCCGAAGTTGGCCAGCCCCATGCCGCCGGTGCCCAGCAACTGGGGGGCCAGGTAGAGCAGCAGCTCATCGACCAGGCCTTCGCGCAGCAGGGAGCCGTTGAGCTTGAAGCCGGCTTCCACATGCAACTCGTTGGTGCCGCGGGCGCCCAGATCGCGCAGCATGGCGGCCAGATCGACCTTGCCGTGTGCGTTTGGCAGTGCAATCACAGTAGCGCCCAGCGCCTGCAAAGCCTCAGTTTTAGATGGGTTAGTGCTTGAAGTGTAGATGGTGCAACCACTAGCTGCTTTTAAAACATGAGCATCCAGTGGCATGTCCAGCTTGCTGTCTACCACCACCACTTTGGGCTGGCGGGGCGTGGCCACCTCGCGCACATTCAGGCGCGGGTTGTCCTGCAGCACGGTGCCGATGCCCGTCAGGATGGCGCAGGCCCGGGCCCGCCAGGCGTGTCCGTCGGCACGCGCATCGGGGCCGGTGATCCACTGGCTGCGGCCGTTGTGCAAGGCCGTACTGCCATCCAGCGAGGTGGCCGCCTTCATGCGCACCCAGGGTGTGCCCCGCACCATGCGGCTGAAGAAACCCAGGTTCAACTCGCGCGAAGCCAGGCCGGCGGCCGCGTCCACCTCGACCTGCACCCCGGCGGCCCGCAACTTGGCAAAACCTTGTCCAGCCACCTGCGGATTGGGGTCGGTGATGGCGCCGACCACCTTGGCGATGCCGGCATCAATCAACGCGTTGCAGCAGGGGCCTGTGCGTCCGGTGTGGGAGCAGGGCTCCAGCGTGACATAGGCCGTGGCCCCCTGGGTGCTGTGGCCTTGCGCCGCCGCATCGCGCAGCGCCATGACCTCGGCATGCGGCCCGCCGGCTTGCTGGGTGAAGCCCTGACCGATGACTTGGCCTTGGGTATTGACTAAAACGCAGCCAACGCGTGGGTTGGGATTGGAAATGAAAAGCGCCTGAGCGGCCAGGGACAGAGCCTGGGGCATGAAGGGGGCGCTGGAGGATTCAGGGAACAAACAAACAGTCAACTATCGGCTCCAGTGGCGGAACAAGCGGTATCGCTGGCCGATTTTGGCGTGCAGGTCCGAATTCTGCCGGTCGCTGCAATTTTCAGCCGCCGAATCTCGCGGAAATTGGTGGTGCCAACATCACCGCGTTTGATTTCCAGGGTGTTCGCACCAAATGCTCCCGCCTTGGTTTTGGAGAAGCCCGATCCGTCATAAAGAATGTAGCTGGGAGACTCCGCGCTGGTTCCATTGGCCGTAACTGCGAGGTAGCTGGGGAGTGCTGCCTGCTCCATGACCACAATGTCCCCACTGTTGTAGGCGCCGCTGCGATCGACATCGATGAACACACGCCAGCCATTCACCCATTGGTTGTCATTGCTCAAGGGGGTGACCATGGCATTCATATTGCGTTTCATGCCTTCGCTGCGTGCAGCATTCAGTGCGGCGACCAAACTGTTGGTGACGGAAGTCAGCTCTGCATTTCTGCGATAGGTCCCTAGGCTGGGGGCTGCGATGCTCGCCAAGATGGCCAGCAGAGCCAAAGTGACCATGAGCTCGATCAGCGTGAAGCCGCGTGGAAGCAGGTGGGGCAAGTGGTTGCGGCGCATGGTTCAGTTCCAGCACACGCTGGTGCGGTTGCCGGTGCAGCTTTTGACCCCCGTGCTGGTGATGGTGAGCTCCGTCACAAAGGGGTCGGAGTATTGCGGGGCGCCAAAAATTTCCACGCAGTCGGCAATCGTCTGCCCGGTGCAGGCCCTTGCGCCTATCAGGTAGGCAGCTCTGGCACGCTGGTCACCGGAAAAATTTTTGAAGGGGACATCGGTGGCATTGCTCGCAAACGGCAGGTAGGTATTGTTTTGTGTCATGTAGCGCTCTTGCTGCTGCAGCACCTCCATCATGGCGACCCGGCCTTCGGCACGCTTGGATTTGCGCACCGACTCCATATAGCTGGGGAACGCCACAGCCCCCAGGATGGCGATGATGGCCACAGTGATCATCAATTCGATGAGTGTGAAACCGTGAGGTCGACGGAAGGTCACCATGATTTGTTTTTCAGGTCTTGGTAGTTGTTGATCTGGCGCCAGCTCAGGCGACCCACGGGGTACGTAGCGCTCTGCGTTGAAATGTTGCTCAGGCCCTTGGCCGAAGGGTTGAGTACGCCAACATTTTCTGTTTTGAATCTGCCACCTGTGGTGCTAGCCGCCGACAGGTCGCTGCCGAGCTTGAGCAGAATGGGGGCACCCAGGGCACCTTCTGACAGACCCGACACACTCCCCGCGCCGCTGGCTAAGTCTGCTGCGTAGGAGTAGCTTGAGCCCCCTCCGCATGCGCTGCCGGAGGCCGTCGGTGGCAACAAACTGTTGAACAGGATTTGTTTGCCAAACAGTACGGCATTTGTGATCTGGCGCTCGCCACCCCGGTCTCCGCTGTAGGGGAAGTCAATGAACCAGCCGGCCTTTTTGTTGGTATCTGTCGTGGTGGCATCTCTCGGTGCCACCCAGAAGAAGCTGGTGGTGGATACGGTGGAGCCGGATACGGTGCCCTGCTGTAAACGCTCACGTCCATTGAAACGCGCAGTGCCTTTGGTGTCCAGCTGCTGATCCGGCAAGTCATACAGCACGTAAAAAGACTGTGTCTGGCTGCCACTGATGGCGTTATCCGTCGCTTCCAGATATTTTCCCGTGCCGAAACTGATGATGTAAGCACCTTGAGGTCCATACGCCAGACTGGGTGTCATGCTGATCGGCTGCACTTTCCCATCTGAAGACTGGGCAATGTACATGGGCCTTGCGGTTCCGCTGCTTTTGTAATAGGACAAAGTGTTCAAGCTCCAAGCGCTGGCTGTGCTGGAGGATAGATTTGCCGCATTCATGTCCAGTTTCCAGAACTGGCCATGCAGGTCACCGAAATAAAAGAACTGCACAGAGCCGTCTGCATTGCCGATGGCATCGAAGTTGATAAGTCCCGATGGCTTTACCACGGTGCCGTTTGTGACAAGCTGAGTGCCGCTATCGGTGGTTTTGATCAAGGGCAGGGTGATCTTGAAATAGTTGGTGCCCAGGGCCCAGCTCGTGCTGGTGGGTTTGGCTAGGTCAAGCAGGAACAAAGCCGGTTCACCGGTGGTGCTGAAACGTCCCGTGCCGTCTTCCTGGTAGTTGTTGACTCCGCTGGCAATGACGGCAAACCACTTGTATGTGATGGTGCTTGCATTGGGCGCGCTGGTGCGCAGCTTCAGGATCTTAGGCTGGCCTACGACGTTGCCAAGGCTGGCGTCGTCCGCATCAGTGAATTCCCACATGACGCTGCTTGCGCTGAACTGGCTGGGGTCGGTGACGTCCAATGCAAAAACACCTTGACCCCCGCCGCCGGTGCCAGAGACAAGCACTGTTTTCCAGTTGCTGCCCACTTGGGCTTCGGCCACAACTGGCGTGGCATCCACATAGCTGGTATGGCGGCTGGAGTTGTAGTCGCTGGTGGTCAAGGTGGAGAGCTTGGTACCCATCCAACTGGGAATGTAGGCAAACAATTCCTCGAGTGTGTCGGCATTGAACGCGTGGAGCATGCCGTCGTTGGCGCCCACAAAAACAGCTTTGGTGCGTGCCAGATTGTTTGTATAAAAGGTTTTGTATGCCGTGTCGGCATAGCGGGTGGTCGGTGCTCCAGAGTAGGTGATGCCTGAATTCACGATGTCGCCAAGCCGTGATGCGCGCTTGCGGAAGGTGGTTGCTTCCAGGCTCCGATCTCCACGCAGAAAGCTCAGGCGGAGCTGTCCGTTGCTATCGGCCGTGGCCGTGGGCGTCGCTTTGTTGAGTGCGGTTTGCAAAGCACTTTCGATGGTGCTCCATGTGAATGCCGTGGCATAGCCGCTGCTGGTGCCACTGGTTTTCCCGACAAATATTTTGCGATTGGCCATGTCTGCATTCGTGCGTGCATCCAGGACTTTTGCCGCAGACAGCGCATCGGTTTCGTCGCTCAATTCGACACCACCACTGGAGTTGACACGCAGTGCGCGTCGTTTGACATCCCCTGACCAGTATTCGGGATCAAAATCTGCTTGGTAGACATAACTGTCCGAGGTCGTGAGTCGGCTGCTGGACAGCGCAGGTTTAGCAATCGAGCTACTCACCTGGGTGGCGGCCACAAAAATATCATCCAGTGCCTTGAGCATGGCATTGGCATCGCTGGCCAGAAAATAGGTTTTGGCTTCGGTGGGGGCAGTGTCCTTGGCCCAGTATTTAGTACCCAGGGCATCATCTGTGGTGGCCGGCGTAAAAGGATTGCCATCCCCATCCAAGTCGCTGAACCCTCCGTATTTGGCGGTCAAGAAAAACTGGCTGTTCCAGCGGTTGTTGTTGTTGTTGTTTTGGTTGTTGCTTTCGTTGACGTCAATCACATAGGTCGTGACGCGCATGCCGGGTCGCCGTTTGGCCGCCACGCTCCACTGGCTGCCACGGATGTCGTGGGTGTGCGCCCAGTAGGCCGCGCCCGCCATGTAGTACGCGGCATTGGAGGAGCCTGTGTTCTGGTTCTCCATGCCCCAGCGAGCCGTATTGGGGCTGCTTGAGGGATTGCTGGTGGTACGGTTTCTGCCATCGCCATCGGTGTAGTTCACCGCATTACCAGATTCAAAACCACCCACTACGCGGGTCCACTCCTTGAAGTCGGGGATATTGTTGGAGAGATTGACTTCGGCTGTGCGATCAAAATCGCCACTGCCGCTTGTTCGGTTATTGCCTGGTAGTGATTTGTCATTATGGGTATTGACGTCGCCAATCAGCAAGATGCTGTTGCGCAAGCATGCGTAGTTATTGTTGGCAGAGCCCCCATCAAATGGATCTGTCCAGGTGCTGTATGCAGGAAAGCCCGCGCGCTTCGCGGAGTCGATATTCGACACAGCTGCCGCAGTGGGTTGCAGGCCCTGCAGGTAACGCAAGCTTTCGTAGTACAGCTCGCCCACAGGGTCGTTGCTTTTGTAGATGCCTTCGTAGCCCGCAGTTCGGCCGAATTTGTTGAGGTAGTTGATCACCCCACTATTCGCTTCATCTGTCGCACCTCGAGGATTACTGATAAAGATTCCGGTATTCGGATCCCACTCTTGGAAGGTGTTGGTGCCGGAAATGGCATTACCGTTGGCGTCATAAGCACGTGGCCCTACGTAAGTCATGGGTGCCCGCAACACACCACCATAACGCGCGTTGCCGTCTTCCATCAAATAACCGAACGCAGCTAAGCGGATGCGGTCGCTGTAGCGCTGCATGTTGCCCACGGGTTTGTAGCCGCCATTGGGATAACGTTGGCAGTATGTGGTGCCGCGGGGGTCGCTCAATGTTGATCCGCTGAAGTCGCAAACCTTGGCGCGCGTAAAGAAATATGCGTTATTGCTCAGCCCAATTCCAGGAAAAAGATGGTCGTAACTAGCGTTTGATACATAGCAAAATTTTGTGGTTCCTGGTGACGGATCGCCCATGGAAGATTCGGACTGATTGCAGTTAAACGTGTTTTTTACATGAGCCCAATGCCAGTATGCCTTTCCGTTTCTTCCAGATTCTTGTCTGCCAAAATAAACTTTTCTTACACCTGTAAATGAACAGTTTGAGCCATCTGCACAAGTGGCTGTTTGATACAGCGTCAGATCTATTCTGGTGCTGACTTCGCTTTTATTGATGTCACCGATGCGGCCATCCGCATAAGCGGTGTAACCCAGGTTGGCGTTGTTTCCAGGTGTGGTGCAATTGCCCGTGGTTTCAGTGCCGAAGTGAATGCGGTTCAGGCAGCTGGCAATCTTGATGTCGCCCGTGTGGGTGGAGCCATCGTTCTTGGTTTTCAGAGCGGTAGGAACTGCGTTGTTGACCGAGGCGCTTGGCAGTGTCTTTGCCGGAAAGTAATTGCCGTTGTTGTAGAAATCGGTGCGAATTACGGCACGTTGCAGCACGGTCAGGCTGGCATCGTCGGTGATGCGGTCGCCGCCTGTGAGGCCCAGCCGCAAAATATCGATGGCCGAGGTGCTGGCCCAGTTCATGAAATTGCCGCTGAAGCCCGCACCGGCGCAGCCATGGTTGGTGGATGCGCCGTAGCGCTCGAAATAGTTGTCGGTCTTGTTGTAACGGTAGCAACTCTCGCTGTCGAAGTAGCCTACATAGGTGGTACTTTGCGCGTAGTTGTCACGGTAGGCGGCGCCCACCGTGGGAAATTCAACCGAAAGAGCCAGGGTCAGCGTGGGTTTTTGCCCTGCGCCCTGGGCATACAACGGGTCTGCTGCCAAAGCCGTTTCCACCACGTTTGCGGTATTGGGGTTTGAACTGATTTGTTGACTCAGTGCAAGCAGCGCATAACCGGCAATACAAGGGGCCAGAGTCAAAAAGGTGAGACGTGCAGCTTTGCTGCGGGGCAGTAGATGTTTCATGGCTGCTACCTTATTTGCGGTAGATGATCTGGGTCATGGCCTGGATGTCGGTGCGGGGCCCAAAGCCCATCGCGGTGACGCGGTACACATACCGCTGGTCACCGCCAATGCTGGCGTCGCCACGTGATGCGGTGTCGGTCAAAATTTCAATGATGTAGCGCGGTTTCTTACGTGGCTTGAGGCCGCTGGTGCCGCTGTCAAACTCGCTTGATGTAAAGTCGCCCAGTTCCACGCTGGGGGAGTCTGTGGCCGAAAAGTCCACTGCCAGCCACACGGGCTTGCCCGTTTGATTGGGCAGGCACAACCCTTTGTTGACACCCGAGCTGCCGCAGTTGGCCAGGAAATCGATGGAGTTGTTCTCGGTAAAGCTGCCCATGCGGGTGGATGTGCCAGCATTTTTGATATCGATATCCAACTCTGCATCCACCAATGCCGCTTCGGAGGCCTGCCATGCGACCTGGTAATCACGGTCGTTGCGGGCACTGCGCTCGCCCATCATGGAAAGTTGCACTGCGCCGGCGCCCAGGGCCATCATGACCCCCAGCAGGATGAGCACGATGATCAGCGAAGCTCCGGCTTGTTGCCGGCGCGACTGTGAATGGGCGAAGGTCTGGGTTTGCATATAGCGGTCTTCAGAGTGCGTCCTGCGGGTTGCGCAGATGCACGGTAAAGGTCAGGGTTTGCCGCAGTCGCCCGTCTGACTGGGCCGCCAAGCTGCTGCCGGGATCGTCGGTGCTCGCCATCATGCTGTCGGGCACGCTGCTGGCATCGCCAGACTGCTTGGTCTTGCCAAAAGGATATTGGGCAGGAACAGTGGTTTCAGGGGCGGAGCCGGTGGGGCCGCGCAACACCAGGCCAATGCGCACGGAACGCACACGCTCCCAGTTGGCAATGGTGGCCGCATCGTCGCCGGATACCACCAGTTGGTCAGCGCGCAGATAGCGGTCCGGCGGAGGTGTCAAGGTATTGGCTGCAAGGGCTGTTGGTGCTGTGTTGGGTGTGACGCCATAAGTGCCATAAAGAATCTGCAAGCTCTCCACGCCTTCAATCAAGGGCTGCCTGCTTTCGGTTCCTGAGTCGTTGAACCATGTACACATCAATGTGGGCTCGCCAGTTGTTGTGCTGGTCGCGATGTGGAATGCGCTGAACATGCGATCGCCCACGTTCACGGGGGCCGTGGCAGTGGCTCCACTGCAATTGATCATGGCTGCATCGGTAACACCGCCAGTGATGGTTTGGCCGCTCTGATAGCGCACGACCAGCATGTCGCTATTGTTAATTCCTCTCGCGGAACTGCCCACTGTATTGGTGGTGCCTATCGCCAAGCTTTGGACGTACCTCGCATTGTTGAAGCCCTTGATATAGGGTTCCGGAGCGGTGGCGTCTAGCTTGAACTGATGCGAGCGATCAATCGCGTACTGGGTGCTGACATAACCACCCTGCAGGATGATGCGGCGCATAAGGCCGGCGGCAAACCGGCCGTTGTCGCGCAATTGAGTGGCGGTGTCCACGGAGGTGAAGCCTTGGCGTGCGACGATGAGCGACGCCACCGCAGCGATGGCAACCAAGGAAGCCAGCGCTACGGCGACCAGGAGTTCAACCAGCGTAAGGCCACGTTGGCGCGAGAAGGGTTGCGTCTGCATGGTTCACGCACTTCCGGGAATAAGGGGCAGGATGACGGCGGGGCGCAGGGCCTTGTCAAACGCCCCTGAGTTGGTTGTACCCGTTGCGGTGGCATCGGTGCCTGTGGCGCCACGCAAGGTGTTGGCCCGTGTCCAGCCGATCTTGATGGCAAAGGTGTCGCCGGTATTGCTGCATGTCCATTGGGGCAAGCCGGTCGACGATTCATAAGGGGTGGCATCCCGGCAGACCACCACTCTCGCTCCAGGCAATTCGTTGAGCACCCGGAACAACCATTCCCGCATATCGCGTTGGGCAATGGCCAATGCGCTGCCGCAACTGGCTGTGCTGGCCGTTGGCAGGCCGCAGTTGGGATTAGTCAGGGTGCTGGTGGCGCTGTAAATGTAGGGGTTGTCTGCGGCGGCGGTTTTGATGGCAATGGTGTGATTGCTTCGCATCATCTCGGCCAGTTCTTCTGCCAGCCGCAACCCGGTGGATTGCAAACGTGCTTCACGGTTGGCCTGCAAGGAGCTGGCTTGCAAACCGACGGCGCCCAGCACACCAAAGCTCAGAATGATGATTGCAACCAGTACCTCTAACAGGGTAAAGCCTGCTGTAGTTTGGTTCAGTGGATACGGGGCAAGGTTGCGCATGGGAGAACCTGAGGGTGTGGCTTTCGCATGGTAAAAAAATGAAACGCAGGCAGACAGCCGGTCATCGGCGCCATATGACCGCTGGGCGGAGATACACAGCGACTGCTAGTGTCGCCCTTGCAGGTCCGCATCAGTCGGTGCTACCTCTCGGTACGGGCCTCTTCCGAGTTGTTGCGCGAAGGCTTGATCGTCGGCTTGTTGTTCTTTTTCTTTGGGGAGGGAGTTTCAGTAGCTGCGCGATTGTCGTAGGGCTTGGCGTGTACGAAGAGCAGTGAAATCCAGCAGCGACAGCAGCAGGATACATGTGGTCAACCGCGGATGTATGAGCGAGAGGGTGGCAGGCGGAGCATGGAGCCTTCTGATAAAAGGGAGATGACAGGCATTGTGGTGGTCGTCACTTTCTTGTGCAGTCCTGCCATTGGCTGCTGAAATGATACCGATTGGCCGCAAAAGCCGCTTGGGTTATAATTCGCAAGTTTTGCATGGTGCAAGACGCACGCCACAGGCCCTTCCAGCCCGTGGCGCAAGTAACCAAGGCGGCTCGCAAGGGGCGCCGTAGACAAGGAAATCAAAATGATCGCTGCCTCCAAAAAGGCTGAAGTTGTTAAGGCCAACGCTCGTTCCGAAAACGACACCGGTAGCCCAGAAGTGCAAGTTGCACTGCTGACAGCTCGCATCAACGAACTGACTCCCCACTTCAAGGCCAACGCCAAGGACCACCACGGTCGTCGCGGTCTGCTGCGCATGGTGAGCCGTCGTCGCAAGCTGCTGGACTACCTGAAGTCCAAGGATGCGGACCGCTACACCGCCTTGATTGCCAAGCTGGGCCTGCGCAAGTAAGCACAGTGCAAGATCGAAACGCCTGAGTTAGATGGCCTAGCTCAGGCGTTTTTTACTTTGGAGTTTGCTGAGACAGAGCGAAGCTGTGTCATTCCACCACCGTGTTTGTGGCTGAGTGCTTGAGTTTTTATAGCTGTAAGCGCGCTTGTGGAATGGCATCGTGTTCTGTTTAGCCTCCAAGTCATTGCTGGATGAGCGCATCCAGCTATTTCAATAGGAGTACATACATGACCATGTTCAACAAAGTGACCAAGACTTTCCAATGGGGCCAGCACACGGTCACCATGGAAACCGGTGAAATCGCCCGCCAGGCTTCCGGCGCGGTGCTGGTGAACATCGACGACACCGTGGTGCTGGCCACCGTGGTGGGTTCCAAGCAGGCCAAGGCCGGCCAGGACTTCTTCCCCCTGACCGTCGACTACATCGAGAAGACTTATGCCGCCGGCAAGATCCCCGGCAGCTTCTTCAAGCGCGAAGCCAAGCCTTCCGAGCTGGAGACCCTGACCAGCCGTCTGATCGACCGTCCCATCCGCCCCCTGTTTCCCGAAGGTTTCTACAACGACGTGCATGTGGTGATCCACACCATCTCGTTGAACCCCGAAGTGGATGCCGACATTGCCGCCATGATTGCCGTGTCCGCGGCCCTGTCGGTCTCGGGCATCCCGTTCAACGGCCCCATCGGTGCCGCCCGCGTGGGTTACATCAACGGCGAATACGTGCTGAACCCCGGCCAGACCCAGCGCAAGAATTCGCTGATGGACCTGGTGGTCGCAGGTACCGAAGCGGCCGTGCTGATGGTGGAATCCGAAGCGCAGCAACTGCCCGAAGAAGTGATGCTGGGCGCCGTGGTGTTCGGCCACGAGCAAGGCAAGATCGCCATTGACGCCATCCATGAGCTGGTGCGCGAAGGCGGCAAGCCGGTGTGGGACTGGACTGCGCCTGCCAAGGACGAAGCCCTGATCGCCAAGGTGGCCGAGCTGGGCGAAGCTGCCCTGCGCGCAGCCTACCAGCAGCGCAACAAGCAAGTGCGCACCCAGGCTTGCCGCGAAGCGTATGCAGCGGTGAAGGCCGGCCTGACAGCCCAGGGTGTGGAGTTTGACGGCGTCAAGGTCGAAGGCATGTTGTTCGACATCGAAGCCCGCATCGTGCGCAGCCAGATCTTGGCCGGCGAGCCCCGCATCGACGGTCGCGACACCCGCACCGTGCGCCCCATCGAAATCCGCAACTCCGTGCTGCCCCGCACCCACGGTTCGGCCCTGTTCACACGCGGTGAAACCCAGGCGCTGGTGGTGACCACGCTGGGTACCGAGCGTGATGCACAGCGCATCGACGCGCTGGCCGGTGAATTCGAAGACACCTTCCTGTTCCACTACAACATGCCTCCCTTTGCCACCGGCGAAGTGGGTCGCATGGGTTCGACCAAGCGCCGCGAAATCGGCCACGGCCGTCTGGCCAAGCGCGCCCTGGCCGCTTGCCTGCCCACCAAGGAAGAATTCCCCTACACCATCCGCGTGGTGTCGGAAATCACCGAATCCAACGGCTCTTCGTCGATGGCCTCGGTGTGCGGTGGCTGCCTGTCGATGATGGACGCCGGCGTGCCCATGAAGGCGCACGTGGCCGGTATCGCCATGGGTCTGATCAAGGAAGACAACCGTTTCGCCGTGCTGACCGACATCCTGGGTGACGAAGATCACCTGGGCGACATGGACTTCAAGGTGGCGGGCACGACCGCTGGTATCACGGCCCTGCAGATGGACATCAAGATCCAGGGCATCACCAAGGAAATCATGCAAGTGGCCCTGGCCCAAGCCAAGGAAGCGCGCATGCACATTCTGGGCAAGATGCAGGAAGCCATGGGCGAAGCCAAGACCGAAGTGTCGTCCTTCGCGCCCAAGCTGTTCACCATGAAGATCAACCCCGAGAAGATCCGTGACGTGATCGGTAAGGGCGGCGCCACCATCCGTGCGCTGACCGAAGAAACCGGCACCCAGATCAACATCGAGGAAGACGGCACCATCACGATTGCCGCCACCGATGGCGACAAGGCCGAGTCGGCGAAGAAGCGCATCGAAGAGATTACGGCCGAAGTGGAAATCGGCAAGGTCTACGAAGGCCCCATCGTCAAGATCCTGGAATTCGGCGCGCTGGTGAATCTGCTGCCTGGCAAGGATGGCCTGCTGCACATCAGCCAGATCGCGCACGAACGCGTGGAGAAGGTCACCGACTACCTGCAAGAAGGCCAAGTGGTCAAGGTCAAGGTGCTGGAGACCGACGACAAGGGCCGCGTCAAGCTGTCGATGAAGGCGCTGCTGGACCGCCCTGCCGGTGAGCAGCGTGGCGAGCGTCCTGCCCCTGCAGAGCGCCAGTCGCGTGAACCCCGTGCTCCCCGCGAGCCACGTGCGCCCCGCGGCGAGCAGACCGGTGCCGAGCAGCAACAACAGCAGCAATAAAGCCTCGGCTTTATGGCAAGTGCCATGACCTGTCGGGCTGGTTTGGCAGGGCATGGTGCTGCTATTGAGAAGTGAGCTGCTTGCGCTTGCTGCATAAGGATTTAAGTCGTTTTTGGCTTAAATCCTTTTTGTGTCAAGTTGCAGTGGTGCAGGGCTTTTCAAGGCAGTGATCAATTCCATCTTGATGATGTTGTGACCCCATGAAGAAGAAACTGATTGTTGGCAACTGGAAGATGAATGGCAGCCTGTCGGCCAATGCCGACTTGGTGTCGGCGCTGGTCCAGGGGTTGCCATCCCCGCTGAACTGCGGGGTGGGTGTGGCTGTGCCGGCTGCCTACCTGGCCCAGGTGCAGGCACTGGTGCAGGGATCTGGTGTGGCGCTGGCTGCGCAGGATGTGTCCCAGCACGACAAGGGTGCCTACACCGGCGAGGTGTCGGCGGCGATGCTGCAGGACTTCGGCGTGCGTTATGCCCTGGTGGGGCATTCCGAGCGCCGCCAGTACCACGCCGAGACCGACGCTGTCGTGGCGGCCAAGGCGCAGGCTGCGCTGGCCAAGGGCATCACGCCCATCGTCTGCGTGGGTGAGACCCTGGAAGAGCGTGAAGCCGGTCATACCGAACAGGTGGTCAAGCGCCAATTGGCGGCAGTGATCCACCAGGTCGGGCATTGCGTGAGTGAGCTGGTGGTGGCGTACGAGCCGGTGTGGGCCATTGGCACGGGCAAGACCGCTTCGCCTGAGCAGGCTCAGGCTGTGCACGCCGTGTTGCGTGCGCAGCTGGCAGCAGCGACCGAGCACGCCGACCGTGTGCCGCTGCTCTACGGCGGCAGCATGAATGCCGCGAATGCGTCGCAGTTGCTGGCGCAGGCGGACATTGATGGTGGTCTGGTGGGTGGTGCATCGCTCAAGGCGGCAGACTTTTTGCAGATCGTTGCGGCGGCCAACTAATAGGTTGGCTGAAGGTATTTAACTGAGGAGTGGGAATGAGCGCATTTGCGACATTGATTTTGGCTGTGCAGATGTTGTCGGCCCTGGCCATGATTGGCCTGATCTTGATCCAACACGGCAAGGGTGCGGACATGGGGGCGGCTTTTGGCAGCGGAACTTCGGGGAGCCTGTTTGGTGCCAGCGGGAGTGCCAACTTCCTGTCGCGCAGCACCGCGGTGCTGGCCACGGTGTTCTTTGTGGCGACTCTGGTGCTGGCGTACCTGGGCAATGCCCGCCCTGCCAGCACCGGGAGTGTGTTGGAGAGTGTGCCCGCGGCCGTGACGGCGCCAGCAGCCCCTGCTGTCGACAGCACCGTGCCTACAGCACCTGTCCAAGGCGTGGATCAGATTCCCGCCAAATAATTGGATCAAACGCCTGACGAATGCTGTGTTGCAGCATTTTTCAGGCTAAAATCCGAGGATTGCTTGGCAAGCGATAGCCCAGTTAGAGGGGGCTCCTCATGCGAACCAAGCAGTTGAGACTTACAAGCCGTCGTGGTGAAATTGGTAGACACGCTATCTTGAGGGGGTAGTGGCGAAAGCTGTGCGAGTTCGAGTCTCGCCGACGGCACCATCATAAATACAGCCTGCCCATGATCAGGCAGTGGTCGAGGGCAAGGTCAACAAGCGGAAAACGCGACCTCACATGAACCTCGATCAATATCTCCCCGTCCTGCTTTTCATTATGGTGGGCATCGCAGTGGGAGTCGTTCCTCTCGCTCTTGGCTATGTGCTGGGCCCCAATCGCCCGGATGCGGCCAAAAACTCTCCCTATGAGTGCGGTTTTGAGGCCTTTGAAGATGCACGCATGAAGTTTGATGTGCGCTTCTACCTGATCGCCATTCTCTTCATCCTGTTTGACCTGGAAATCGCATTCCTGTTGCCTTGGGCCGTTGCGCTGCAAGACGTGGGTATGACTGGTTTCGTTGCTGTTCTCATCTTCCTGACCGTCCTTGTCGTGGGTTTTGCCTACGAATGGAAAAAGGGCGCTCTGGATTGGGAATAAGCACTACGTAATCCTCAAAAAAGGAAGCACGATGATTGAAGGCGTGATGAAGGAAGGCTTCGTCACCACGAGCTATGACGCCGTGGTGAACTGGGCCAAGACCGGTTCTATCTGGCCGATGACATTTGGTCTGGCTTGCTGCGCCGTGGAGATGATGCACGCTGCGGCCGCGCGCTACGACTTGGCACGTTTTGGTGCGGAAGTCTTCCGCCCCTCGCCGCGCCAGTCGGACCTGATGATTGTGGCGGGAACGCTGTGCAACAAGATGGCCCCCGCGCTGCGCAAGGTGTATGACCAGATGTCGGAGCCCCGTTGGGTGCTGTCGATGGGGTCGTGCGCCAATGGTGGTGGCTACTACCACTACAGCTATTCGGTGGTGCGTGGCTGTGACCGGATTGTCCCTGTGGATGTCTACGTGCCTGGCTGTCCGCCCACGGCCGAAGCGCTGATCTACGGCATCATCCAGCTGCAGCAGAAAATCCGCCGCACGAACACCATCGCCCGCGTTTAAGGAGCCGAGAGGATGTCCGCATTTGCAATTCAGCCCGAAGCACTTCGGGATCTGGTGGCGACCGCATTGGGAGACCAGGCGCGCAATGTCACCGCCAAGCATGGCGAGGTGACGGTTGAAGTCGCTGCCGTGCACTACTTGGATGTCATGCGCAAGCTGCGCGACACACCCGGTTGTCAGTTTGAGCAACTGATCGACCTGTGTGGTGTTGACTATTCGACCTACCAGGAAACTGGTGTGGAGGGTGCACGTTTTGTCGTGGTGTCGCACCTGTTGTCGGTCAGCCTGAACCAGCGTGTGCGCGTGCGTGCACTGTGTGCAGACGATGACTTCCCGATGATGGCCTCGGTGTGCGAGCTCTGGAGCAGTGCCAATTGGTACGAGCGTGAAGCGTTTGACCTGTATGGCATCGTCTTCGAAGGCCACACCGACCTGCGCCGCATCCTGACCGACTATGGTTTTATCGGTCACCCCTTCCGCAAGGACTTCCCGCTGTCCGGTCACGTGGAGATGACCTATGACACCGAGCAACGCCGCGTGGTCTATCAACCTGTCACGATTGAGCCACGTGAGATCACGCCGCGCATCATCCGTGAGGAGAACTACGGAGGACTGCACTGACAGACGCATTGCGTCTGCCGGTTGACAACCATGGCTGAAATCAAAAACTATTCCATCAACTTCGGACCCCAGCACCCTGCCGCGCACGGTGTGCTGCGCTTGGTGTTGGAGCTGGACGGTGAAGTGGTCCAGCGTGCCGATCCGCACGTGGGTCTGCTGCACCGCGCCACTGAAAAACTGGCCGAGCACAAGACCTACATCCAGTCGCTGCCCTACATGGACCGACTGGATTACGTGTCCATGATGTGCAATGAGCACGCCTACTGCTTGGCGATCGAAAAGCTGCTGGGCATTGAGGTGCCCAAGCGCGCGCAGTACATCCGTGTGATGTTCAGTGAGATCACGCGCCTGCTGAACCACCTGATGTGGCTGGGCTCCAACGGCATGGACTGCGGTGCATCCACCGTGCTGATGTGGACCTTCCGTGAGCGCGAAGACCTGTTCGACATGTACGAGGCCGTATCTGGCGCCCGCATGCACGCTGCCTACTTCCGTCCTGGTGGTGTCTATCGTGATCTGCCCGACACCATGCCCCAGTTCAAGGCCAGCAAGGTGCGCAATGCCAAGGGCATTGAGAAGCTGAATGCCAATCGCCAAGGCTCGTTGCTGGACTTCATCGAAGACTTCACCAACCGCTTCCCCAAGTGTGTGGATGAGTATGAATACCTGCTCACCGAAAACCGCATCTGGAAGCAGCGCATGGTGGGCATTGGCGTGGTGACTCCAGAGCGTGCGCTGAACATGGGCTTTACCGGTCCCATGCTGCGCGGATCCGGGATTGCCTGGGATCTGCGCAAAAAACAGCCGTACGAAGTCTATGGTGAGCTGGACTTTGATGTCCCAGTGGGCAAGACCGGCGATTGTTACGACCGTTACCTGGTGCGCGTCGCAGAAATGCGCCAGTCGAACGAGCTGATCAAGCAGTGTGTGAAGTGGCTGCGTGCCAATCCAGGTCCGGTTATTACCGAGAACCACAAGGTGGCGCCGCCTGCCCGTGAGGACATGAAGTCCAACATGGAGTCACTGATTCACCATTTCAAGCTGTTCACCGAAGGTTTCAAGGTGCCTGAAGGTGAAGCCTATGCGGCGGTGGAGCACCCCAAGGGGGAGTTTGGTATCTACCTGGTGAGCGATGGTGCCAATAAGCCTTATCGCCTGAAGATTCGTGCCCCCGGCTTCGCCCACTTGGCGATGATGGACGAAGTGGTCAGCGGCCACATGCTGTCCGACGTGGTGGCCGTGATCGGCACCATGGATATCGTGTTCGGAGAGATTGACCGATGATTACTGAAGCGACCAAAGCGCGCTTTGCGCGTGAAGTGGCCAAGTACCCGGCCGACCAAAAGCAGTCCGCGGTGATGGCCTGCCTGTCGATTGCCCAGCAAGAACTGGGCTGGGTCACGCCTGAGAGCGAGGCAGTGATTGCCGAAGTGCTGGACATGCCGCAGATTGCCGTGCATGAAGTCACGACCTTCTACAACATGTACAACCAAAAGCCCGTAGGCAAGTACAAGTTGAACGTGTGCACCAACTTGCCCTGCCAACTGCGCGATGGCTACAAGGCATTGCACCATCTGGAAGCCAAGCTCGGCATTAAGATGGGTGAGACCACGCCGGACGGCATGTTCACTCTGCAACAGTCGGAGTGCCTGGGCGCTTGCGCTGATTCCCCGGTGATGCTGGTGAACGACCGTTGCATGTGCAGCTTCATGAGCAATGAGAGGCTGGACGAGTTGGTGGACGGCCTGCGTGCAGCGGAGGGCAAGGCATGACGACCATCTTGAACAACCCTGCCGCCAACGATGTGCTGGCCAAATTCGCCGCGTCGGGCAGCGAAACCTGCTTTCACGGTCGCCACATCGAGCCCCAGATCTACAAGGATTTGAACGGCAAGAACTGGACCCTCAAAGATTACGAAGCCCGTGGTGGCTACCAGGCCCTGCGCAAGATCCTGGGCCAAGATGGCGGTCCCGGCCTGACCCAGGACGAGGTGATTGCCACGGTCAAGGAGTCGGCACTGCGCGGTCGTGGTGGTGCAGGCTTCCCCTCGGGTCTGAAGTGGAGCTTCATGCCCCGCCAGTTCCCAGGCCAGAAATACCTGGTCTGCAACTCGGACGAGGGTGAACCAGGCACGTGCAAGGACCGCGAAATCCTGATGCACAACCCCCACATCGTGATCGAAGGCATGGCGATTGCAGCCTATGCGATGGGCATCAACGTGGGCTACAACTACATCCACGGTGAAATTTTTCAGGCCTACGAGCGCTTTGAAGCGGCGCTGGAAGAAGCGCGCGCCGCAGGTTTTCTGGGCGACAACATCATGGGTTCGAACTTCAGCTTCCAGCTGCATGGTCACCATGGTTTTGGCGCTTACATCTGTGGCGAAGAAACGGCGTTGCTGGAGTCGCTGGAAGGCAAGAAGGGGCAACCCCGCTTCAAGCCACCATTCCCTGCCAGCTTCGGCCTGTATGGCAAGCCCACCACGATCAACAACACCGAGACATTTGCCGCGGTGCCATGGATCATCCGCAACGGTGGCAATGCCTACTTGGAATGCGGCAAGCCCAACAACGGTGGCACCAAGATTTTCTCGGTCAGCGGCGACGTGAATCTGCCCGGTAACTACGAAGTGCCCATGGGGACACCTTTCAGCAAGCTGCTCGAACTGGCTGGTGGCGTGCGCACAGGTCGCAAGCTCAAGGCTGTGATCCCAGGTGGTTCTTCTTCGCCCGTGCTGCCCGCTGACATCATCATGGGGTGCACGATGGACTACGACTCCATCTCCAAGGCTGGTTCCATGCTGGGTTCGGGCGCTGTGATCGTGATGGACGATTCGCGTGACATGGTGGAAAGCCTGCTGCGCCTCTCGTACTTCTATCAGCACGAGTCCTGTGGCCAGTGCACACCTTGCCGCGAAGGCACAGGTTGGCTGTGGCGCGTGGTCAAGCGTATTCAGGAAGGCGAAGGCCGTCCCGAAGACATTGAACTGCTGGATTCCGTATCCGTGAACATCATGGGCCGCACGATTTGTGCGCTGGGCGACGCGGCTGCCATGCCCGTACGCGCCATGATCAAGCATTTCCGCCACGAGTTTGAAGCCAAGATTGCCGCGGCTGCGAAGTCGGGCTCTACAGCTGCCTGATCGCGAGAGGCGAGAGACATATGGTTGAAATTGAACTAGACGGCAAGAAGGTGGAGGTTGCTCCTGGCAGCATGGTTATGCATGCGGCCGAGCGAGCAGGCACCTACATTCCGCACTTTTGCTACCACAAGAAACTTTCCATTGCTGCCAACTGCCGCATGTGTTTGGTGGAAGTGGAAAAGGCCCCCAAACCCCTGCCGGCCTGCGCGACCCCTGTCACGCAAGGCATGATCGTGCGCACCAAGAGCGACAAGGCCATCAAGGCCCAGCAGTCGGTCATGGAGTTTCTGCTGATCAACCACCCCTTGGATTGCCCGATCTGCGACCAAGGCGGTGAGTGCCAGCTGCAAGATCTGGCGGTCGGCTATGGCGGTACCGGTTCGCGCTACGAAGAAGAAAAGCGCGTGGTGGCCCACAAGGATGTGGGTCCCCTGATCTCGATGGAAGAGATGAGCCGCTGCATCCACTGCACCCGCTGTGTGCGTTTTGGCCAGGAAGTGGCCGGCGTCATGGAGCTGGGCATGGTCAACCGCGGCGAGCACTCGGAGATCACCACCGTGGTGGGCGATACCGTGGACTCCGAGCTGTCGGGCAACATGATTGATCTGTGCCCTGTGGGTGCGTTGACCAGCAAGCCCTTCCGCTACAGCGCCCGTACTTGGGAACTGTCGCGCCGCAAGTCGGTGTCGCCGCATGATTCCACCGGTGCCAATCTGATCGTCCAGGTGAAGAACCACAAGGTGATGCGCGTCGTGCCCTTCGAGAACGAAGCCATCAACGAGTGCTGGATTGCCGACCGCGATCGCTTCTCTTACGAAGCCCTGAACAGCGAAGAACGCCTGACACAGCCCATGATCAAGCAGGGCGGTGCATGGAAGACGGTTGACTGGCAAACCGCGTTGGAATACGTGGCCAACGGCCTGAAGCAAATCAAGGAACAGCACGGTGCACAAAGCATTGGCGCCTTGGTGAGCCCCCACAGCACACTCGAAGAGCTGTTCCTGACAGGCCAGTTGCTGCGTGGCATCGGTAGCGACAATATCGACTGGCGTCTGCGCCATGCACAGTTCAACGCTGCCGAAGGCGTGCGTTGGCTGGGCACATCGATTGCGGCGTTGTCCGAGCTGCAAGCTGTGCTGGTCGTGGGTTCTAACCTGCGTAAGGACCACCCCTTGTTCGCACAACGCATTCGCCAGGCTGCCAAGAAGGGTGGGCAGGTGTTTGCGCTGAATGCACAGGTGTACGACTGGGCCATGCCCGTCAGCGCATCGGTGGTGGCTGCGCAAGACTGGGCACAGGCTCTGGCCGATGTGGCCGCAGCGGTGGCACAGGCCAAGGGCGTGCAAGCACCCGTGGCAGCACAGGCCAACGCAGAAGCCCAGGCGATTGCCCAGGCCCTGTTGGCGGGTGAGCGCAAGGCCGTGTTGCTGGGCAACGCTGCCGCACACCATGCACAAGCCGCCGAATTGCTGGCCCTGGCCAACTGGATCGCGGAGCAAACCGGTGCCACCGTGGGTTACCTGACTGAGGCTGCCAACACCGTGGGTGCGCAGTGGGTGAAGGCACAACCTCAGTCCAATGGTCTGAATGCGGCACAAATGGTGGCAGGTGGCCTGAAGGCCGCGATCCTGCTGAACACCGAGCCTGCATTCGACACTGCTGCTGGCCAGCAAGCTCTGCAAGGCCTGAACAAGTCGGAAATGGTGGTGACCTTGAGCCCGTTCAAGGCCAACCTGGACGTCAGCGACGTGCTGCTGCCGATTGCACCGTTCACCGAAACCTCGGGCACCTTCGTGAACGCCGAGGGCCGTGTGCAAAGCTTCCACGCCGTGGTGAAGCCTTTGGCCGAAACCCGCCCCGCCTGGAAGGTGCTGCGTGTCTTGGCCAATCTGTTGGGTGTCCAAGGCGTGGATTACGAATCCTCGCAGGATGTACTGGCCACCGCGATTGGCGCGGCCACCAGCGAAGTGCCAGCCCAGGCGCTGAGCAATGCGACCCAAGCGGCTGCGCAAGTGTTTGGCGGTGCGGTCACTGAGCCGGCTGTGGCAAGCATCTATCAACTGGACAGCATTGTCCGCCGCGCGACGTCGCTGCAACTGACAGCCGATGCGCGCCAGGCACGTGAGGGAGGTGCTGCATGATTGACGCACTCAAGACGGCAGGCGCAGGCCTGATCGAGGCAGCGTGGTGGACCGATGCCGCATGGCCTGTCATCTGGATTTTGCTGGGCATTATCGCCATCGTGGCCCCGCTGATGATTGCGGTGGCCTACCTGACCCTGTGGGAGCGCAAATTCCTGGGGTGGATCCAGGTTCGTCCAGGCCCCAACCGTGTGGGGCCCTGGGGCTTGCTGCAGCCGATGGCCGACGGCCTGAAGTTGTTGACCAAGGAACTGATCATGCCCACGGTGGCATCTAAGGGGCTGTTCTACGTCGGCCCTGTGATGGCCATCATGCCCGCCTTGGCGGCGTGGGTGGCGGTGCCTTTCGGCCCTGAAGTTGCCTTGGCCAACGTCAATGCCGGCATCTTGCTGATCATGGCGATCACTTCGATCGAAGTGTATGGCGTGATCATTGCAGGCTGGGCCTCCAACTCCAAGTACGCCTTCCTGGGCGCGCTGCGTGCTTCAGCACAGATGGTGAGCTACGAAATCGCCATGGGCTTCTGCTTCCTGGTGGTCATCATGGTCACCGGCAGCATGAACCTGACGCAAGTGGTGCTCAGCCAGGGTCAAGGTCAGTTTGCCGACATGGGCCTGAGCTTCCTGTCCTGGAACTGGCTGCCCCTGCTGCCGATCTTCCTGGTCTACCTGATCTCGGGTGTGGCAGAAACCAACCGCGCGCCGTTTGACGTGGTGGAAGGCGAGTCGGAAATCGTGGCCGGCCACATGGTCGAGTACTCGGGCATGGGCTTTGCGATCTTCTTCCTGGCGGAATACGCCAGTATGTGGCTCGTCTCGATCCTGGCCGTGATCATGTTCCTCGGCGGTTGGTTGCCACCCGTAGAAGCCCTGGGCTTCATTCCTGGCTGGATCTGGTTGGCGGCCAAGACCGCGTTCGTGGTCACCTGCTTTGTGTGGATCCGTGCCACGTTCCCGCGCTTCCGCTATGACCAGATCATGCGTCTCGGCTGGAAGATCTTCATCCCTGTCACCCTGGTGTGGCTGGTCATCGTGGGTGCATGGTTGCACTCGCCTTGGAATATTTGGAATTAAGCGGGGACACCAATGGCTGCTGTTGCTGCTACACCTTTCTCTATCAAGGACTTCTTCAAGAGCTTCATGCTCGTGGAACTGTTCAAGGGCATGGCCCTGACAGGTCGCAAGGCGTTTTCGCCCCATGTGACCATCCAATTCCCCGAAGAAAAAACCCCTCTGTCGCCACGTTTCCGTGGGCTGCACGCATTGCGCCGTTATGACAACGGTGAAGAGCGCTGCATCGCCTGCAAACTGTGCGAGGCCGTCTGCCCCGCGATGGCGATCACGATCGAGTCGGACGTGCGGGATGACGGTTCGCGCCGCACCACGCGCTACGACATCGATTTGACCAAGTGCATCTTCTGCGGTTTCTGCGAAGAAAGTTGCCCGGTCGATTCGATCGTGGAAACACAGATCTTCGAATACCACGGTGAAAAGCGTGGCGACCTGTACTTCACCAAGGACATGTTGCTGGCTGTGGGTGATCGCTACGAAGCCGACATCGCTGCTGCCAAGGCAGCGGATGCCAAGTACCGCTAAAGCGGCTCCTGATCCAGAAAGATTCGAATCATGGACGCCAAAACTGGTTTCTTCTATCTCTTCTCGGCGGTGATGCTGTTTGCAGCCTTCCGAGTCATTACATCGCGCAACCCGGTGCACGCCGTGCTCAACCTGATTCTGGCCTTCTCGCAAGCCGCTGGTATCTGGTTGATGCTGAAGGCGGAGTTCCTGGGTATTGCCCTGGTGGTGGTCTACCTGGGCGCCGTGATGGTGCTCTTCATGTTCGTGGTGATGATGCTGGACATCCGCATCGACCGTGTGCGCCAAGGCTTCTGGAAGCATTTCCCGGTCGCGGCGTTTGTCGGTGCCGTGGTGGCGCTGGAGATGGCCCTGGTCCTGATGGCAGGTTTTGGCACCGTGGACGAGGCCAAGCCGGTGGCCGAGCTGCTGAACAAGCAGGGTGAGGTGCTGCCATACTCCAACACCCAGGCCCTGGGTCGTCTGCTGTACACCCAGTACCTGTACCCCGTGGAAATCGCCGCCATCCTGCTGCTGGTGGCCATGATCACCGCGATTGCCCTGACCATGCGTAAGCGCAAGGACACCAACAAAGCGATCAACCCTGCAATCCAGGTGCGAGTGCGTGCGCAAGACCGCATCAGCCTGGTGAAGATGGAGGCCACCAAGGCCCCGGTGGCTGCGGCTGCCGAGGGTGAGACGGCCGTGGAGGAGAAAAAATGACGCTCACACTAGGGCACTTTCTGACGCTGGGAGCGATGCTGTTCGCCATCTCGGTGATCGGTATTTTCCTGAACCGGAAAAACCTGATCGTCTTACTGATGTGCATCGAACTGATGCTTTTGGCGGTCAACACCAACTTCGTGGCCTTCTCCCACTACCTGGGTGACATGCACGGTCAAGTGTTTGTGTTCTTCATCCTGACGGTTGCGGCCGCGGAATCGGCGATTGGCTTGGCCATCCTGGTGCTGCTGTTCCGTAACAAGTCCAGTATCAATGCGGAAGATCTCGACACCCTCAAGGGTTGAGGCACCGGTATTTGCAAGGTTCTGAAGAATGAGTCAAACACTTTCTGCATCCATGCTCCTGGCGGTACCGCTGGCTCCGCTGGCCGGTTCTGTCCTGGCGGGCATATTCGGCACCGCATTTGGTGGCAACAAGTTCGGTCGCGGAGTCAGCCACTCGCTCACCATCCTGGGCGTGCTGGTTTCCTTCATCCTGTCGGCACTGACCTTCCAGGCAGTGGTTTCCGAGGGCGCACGCTTTGATCAGACCATCTATGAATGGATGGTGGTCGGCGGTCTGAAGATGGAGGTCGGTTTCCTGATCGACTCCATCACCGCCATGATGATGTGCGTGGTGACCTTCGTGTCGCTGATGGTGCACATCTACACCATGGGCTACATGGAAGAAGACGACGGCTACAACCGTTTCTTCTCCTACATCTCGCTGTTCACCTTCTCCATGCTGATGCTGGTGATGAGCAACAACCTGCTGCAGCTGTTCTTCGGCTGGGAGGCTGTGGGCCTGGTGTCCTACCTGCTGATCGGTTTCTACTTCAAGAAGGAATCGGCCATCTTCGCCAACATGAAGGCCTTCTTGGTCAACCGTGTGGGTGACTTCGGCTTCATCCTGGGCATCGGTTTGATTGCGGCCTACACGGGCACGCTGAACTACGGCGAAATCTTTGCCAAGTTGCCAGAGCTGCAACAGGCCACCATGCCTGGCACAGGCTGGCTGCTGGTGACCGTGATCGGCATCTGCCTGTTCATCGGTGCCATGGGCAAGTCTGCGCAGTTCCCGCTGCACGCCTGGCTGCCAGACTCCATGGAAGGCCCTACCCCCATCTCCGCCCTGATTCACGCGGCGACCATGGTGACGGCCGGTATCTTCATGGTTTCGCGCATGTCGCCGCTGTATGAGCTGTCGGATGTGGCGTTGAACTTCATCTTGGTGATCGGTTCCATCACGGCCCTGTTCATGGGTATCCTGGGCATCATCCAGAACGACATCAAGCGCGTGATTGCGTATTCCACGCTCTCGCAGCTGGGGTACATGACGATTGCACTGGGTGTGTCGGCCTACTCCGTGGCCACGTTCCACCTGATGACGCACGCCTTCTTCAAGGCCTTGCTGTTCCTCGGAGCCGGTTCTGTGATCATGGGCATGCACCACAACCAGGACATCCGCTGGATGGGTGGCGTGCGTAAGTACATGCCCATCACCTGGATCACGTTCCTGTTGGGCAACCTGGCACTGATCGGTACGCCGTTCTTCTCGGGCTTTTACTCGAAGGACGCGATCATCGAAGCCGTGCATGCCTCGAACCTGCCCGCCTCCGGTTTTGCGAACTTTGCCGTACTGGCCGGTGTGTTCATCACCGCGTTCTATTCGTTCCGTCTGTACTTCATCGTGTTCCACGGTAAAGAGCGCTACGACCAGAATCCGGATGCCCACCACGATGACCACCATGGTCATGACGATCACGGCCATGGTCACGATGCCAAGCCGCACGAATCGCCTTGGGTGGTGACGGCACCGCTGGTGCTGCTGGCCATTCCTTCGGTGGTGATCGGTGCCATCGCGCTGATGCCCATGCTGTTCGGCGACTTCTTCAAGGGCGTGATCTATGTCGACGCCGCCAAGCACCCCGCGATGACCGAGCTGGCCGAGAAGATCCATGGTTGGCTGCCCATGGCGCTGCATGGCTTCCAGACCGCTCCGTTCTGGCTGGCTCTGGCCGGTGTGGTGGTGTCCTACCTCTTCTACATGGTCAAGCCAGAGATTCCTGCCGCCATCATGGCCTTGTCCAAGAAGATCGGCCTGTACCAGGTGCTGGAAGGCAAGTACGGTGTGGACTGGGTGTACGAAAACATCTTCGCACGTGGTTCGCGCGCCTTCGGTACCGCCTTCTGGAAGGTGGGCGACCAGGCCATCATTGATGGTGCTGTCGTGAATGGTTCCTGGAAGCTGGTTGGCAAGATCGCTGCCGTGGTCCGCTGGTTCCAGTCGGGTTACATCTATCACTACGCGTTGGTCATGATCCTGGGCATCTTCCTGCTCATGACGTACTTCGTGTGGCTCAACAAGTAAGGGAAGAACAAAAATGGGTTTGTTGAGTCTTTCCATCTGGACACCCATCGTCTTTGGTGTCCTGTTGCTGGCCTTCGGCCGCGACAACTGCGCGCGTGGCGTGCGCTGGGTGGCACTGATCGGCTCCTTGCTGGGGCTGGCGGTGACCATTCCGCTGCTCACGGGCTTTGACACCTCCTCGGCGCAGATGCAATTCGTCGAGAAGGTGCTGTGGATTGAGCGTTTCAATATCCACTACCATCTGGGCCTGGACGGTCTGTCCTTCTGGTTCGTGCCGCTGACGGCCTTCATCACCGTGATCGTAGTGCTGGCCTCGTGGGAAAGCATCACCGAGCGCGTGAACCAGTACATGGGCGCGTTCCTGGTGCTGTCGGGCCTGATGATCGGCGTGTTTGCGGCCCTGGACGGCTTGCTGTTCTACGTGTTCTTCGAAGCCACCCTGATCCCGATGTACCTGATCATCGGTATCTGGGGCGGCCCCAACAAGATCTACGCGGCGTTCAAGTTCTTCCTGTACACCCTGATGGGCTCGCTGCTCACCCTGGTGGCCATCATCTACCTGTACAACGTCTCGGGTGGCAGCTTTGACATCCAGACCTGGCACAAGCTGCCCCTGGGCTCCTTGCCCCAGACCCTGGTGTTCTTTGCCTTCTTCGCGGCGTTTGCCGTGAAGGTGCCCATGTTCCCGGTACACACTTGGTTGCCCGACGTGCACGTGGAAGCGCCCACTGGCGGTTCTGCCGTGCTGGCGGCCATCATGCTGAAGCTGGGCGCCTACGGTTTCCTGCGCTTCTCGCTGCCGATTGCTCCTGACGCCTCGCGCGAATGGGCCTGGCTGATGATTGCGCTGTCGCTGATCGCCGTGGTCTACGTGGGCATGGTCGCCCTGGTGCAAAAGGACATGAAGAAGTTGGTGGCTTATTCGTCCGTGGCGCACATGGGCTTTGTGACCCTGGGCTTCTTCATCTTCAACGACCTGGGCGTGTCCGGCGGTATCGTGCAGATGATTGCCCACGGCTTTGTCTCGGGCGCCATGTTCCTGTGCATCGGCGTGCTGTACGACCGTGTGCACTCGCGCGACATCGCGGCCTATGGCGGCGTGGTCAACACCATGCCCAAGTTCGCGGCCTTTGCCCTGCTGTTCGCTATGGCCAACTGCGGTCTGCCAGCCACCGCTGGTTTTGTGGGCGAGTGGATGGTGATCCTGGGCGCCGTGAAGTTCAACTTCTGGGTGGGCCTGCTGGCCGCCACCGCACTGATCTTCGGTGCGGCCTACACCCTGTGGATGTACAAGCGCGTGTACCTGGGGCCCGTGGGCAATGACCATGTGAAGGAACTGCAGGACATCAACTGCCGTGAGTTCTTGATCCTGGGCATCCTGGCTGTGGCGGTCCTGTACATGGGTCTGTACCCCAAGCCCTTCACGGATGTGATGGATCCTTCGGTGGCGCAGCTGTTGCAGCACGTGGCCCAATCCAAGCTTCCCTGACCAGACTGAACTGAGAGATTGAGATGATTGACAACATCAGCTGGCTTTCGATCTACCCCGAGATCGTGCTCCTGGTCATGGGATGCGTGATTACCTTGGTGGACCTGAGCGTGAAAAGCGCTCGCCGCACCGGCACCTATGTGCTGACCATGTTGACGCTGGCCGTGGTGGCCATCATGCAGGCCAACTACGCGGCCAGCGGCAACACCTTCTACGGCTGGGGCAACATGGTGGTCTCCGACGCCATGGGCAACTGGCTCAAGTGCTTTGCCACCGTGGCGATGATGGTGACCCTGGTGTATGCACGCCCTTATGCCGCAGACCGCGACATGTTGCGCGGCGGTGAGCTGTTCAGCCTGTCGACCTTTGCGTTGCTGGGCATGTTCATCATGATCAGCGCCAACAACCTGCTGCTGGTCTACCTGGGCCTGGAGCTGCTGACTCTGGCCAGCTACGCCCTGGTGGCCCTGCGCCGCGACCACGCGCCTGCGACCGAAGCGGCCATGAAGTACTTCGTGCTGGGTTCGCTGGCATCGGGTTTCCTGCTGTATGGCCTGTCCATGGTCTACGGTGCGACCGGTTCGCTGGACATTGGCGAGATCTTCAAGGCCATCAGCTCTGGCGAACTCAAGCACCAGGTGCTGGTCTTCGGTCTGGTGTTCGTGGTGGCCGGTCTGGCGTTCAAGCTGGGCGCTGCGCCCTTCCACATGTGGGTGCCTGACGTCTACCACGGTGCGCCGACGGCCATCACCGCGCTGATCGGTGGCGCGCCCAAGCTGGCGGCCTTTGCCCTGGTGATCCGCCTGCTGGTGGACGGCATGCTGCCCCTGGCGTTCGACTGGCAGCAAATGCTGGCGGTGATGGCGATTGGCTCGCTGCTGGTGGGTAACCTGGCGGCCATCGCGCAGACCAACCTCAAGCGCATGCTGGCGTACTCGACCATCGCGCAGATGGGCTTTGTGCTGCTGGGTCTGCTGTCGGGTGTGATCGGCGGTGAAGTGGATCCGGCCCGTGCGGCCAACGCCTATGGGTCGTCCATGTTCTACGTGGTGACCTATGTGCTGACTACCTTGGCCACCTTCGGTGTGATCCTGCTGCTGTCGCGTGAAGGCTTCGAAAGCGAAGAGATCGCCGACCTGGCCGGTCTGAACCAGCGCAGCCCGCTGTACGCCGGCATCATGGCCGCCTGCCTGTTCTCCATGGCCGGTATCCCTCCGCTGGTGGGCTTCTATGCCAAGCTGTCGGTGCTGCAGGCACTGGTGGCTTCGGGGGACAGCTTCTACATTGGCTTGGCCATCTTCGCCGTGGTCATGTCGCTGATCGGCGCCTTCTACTACCTGCGCGTGGTCAAGGTCATGTACTTTGACAAGCCTTTGACCGCCACCACCGTGTCCGCCCCCTGGGATGTGCGCGCGGTGCTGACCGTGAATGGTGCCCTGGTCTTGATCTTGGGCATTGTTCCTGGTGGTTTGATGGCGCTGTGCGCCGATGCCGTGGTTCGCGCCCTGGCATCCTGACCCATAATGTGAAGCGTGACTCAAACTGCTTCCATCTGGTTAATCATCTTGGCGGCCCTGGTGGCCGCCAATTTGCCTTTTATGAACGAGCGCTGGCTGGTGGCCGGCCCTGTGGCAGCGGCCCATCGCAAGCCCCTGTGGGGACGTCTGGCCGAGCTGGTGCTGCTGTACTTCGTGGTCGGTGGCGTAGCCTTGTTGCTGGAGCGCCGTGCCGGGCAGATCTATCCCCAGGGCTGGGAGTTCTACGCCATCACCGCCACGCTGTTTCTGACACTGGCCTTTCCGGGCTTTGTCTGGCGCTACCTCACCAAACGCCGCAGCCGCTAAACTGCGCGCTACGCACACAAGGCAGGGTTGCGACTCTGCCTTTTTTCTTTGGCCCGCTCTTTTTGTTTGTTTGCACCATGAAGGTGTTTGACCTGCGCTGCACCCAGGACCATGTGTTTGAAGGCTGGTTTGGCTCGGAAGAGGATTTCCGCCGCCAGCTGGACCGTGGCTTGCTGGAGTGTCCGATGTGTGGCAGCCAAGAGATCACCAAGGGCCTGAGCGCCCCGCGCCTGAACCTGGGCGCGCAGCCGCTTGCAGCGGCTGTGCCGGCGCCACGCACCGCGGCTGCCCCGGTGCAGGAGCACCAGCGCAAGCTGCATGCCTTGCAGGCAGCATGGCTGGAAGCCTCGCGCAAGATCGTGGAAAAGACCGAGGACGTGGGCGATCGCTTCGCCGATGAAGCCCTGCGCATGCACAAGGGCGAAGAGCCCGAGCGCCCCATCCGTGGCCAGGCCACGCCCCAGCAGGCCCTGGAGCTGCTGGAAGAGGGTGTGCCAGTGCTGCCCCTGGCCTTGCCCAAGGGCAGCAAGCAGACCTTGCAATAAGTGCCGGCGGAACGCCGGCCTGGCCGTGGCGTCCTATCTGGGTTGATCAAAAAAGTGAGCGCTTAGCGCTTGCTATTAAAGCGTTGTACTGCTGCTGGATAGTGAAATGCGCTGCAGACAGGCGCGAACCGCTCCTGTTTTCATTCAGCACCCCGTGCCGTCACCCTGGGCTGCATCAACAAAGCTTACAAAAAGCTGCCATTGCCAGAATTGGGCGACAACCCAATCTGCGCGGAAGTGAGTGTGTGCTTTTGGTAAAAGGCACGCAGAGTAAGGGTGAAAAATGCGATGGACTTGGGATAGGGTAAGTGCTTAGGTTGTAAGTCTTAGGCACAACTCCCAGTGCGTTTGCCAGAACCGCCACATACGATGCACCGCAACATACGACACGGTGCACGCTCCGGAAAAGCCCCCAGTTTTCCGCGCTGCACCCCAACCACGGAGCAGCCTGGGCGCATGAGCGACGTCATTCTTCAAACCACCCATCTCACCAAAGAGTTCAAGGGTTTCACCGCCGTGAGCGATGTGAACCTGTCGGTGCAGCGCGGCAGTATCCATGCGCTCATCGGACCCAACGGTGCCGGCAAGACCACCTGCTTTAACCTGCTGACCAAGTTCCTGGAGCCCACTTCGGGGGAAATCCGTTTCAACGGCCATGACATCACCCGCGAGGCCCCGGCCCAGATCGCCCGCCGGGGCGTGATCCGTTCGTTCCAGATTTCGGCCGTGTTCCCGCACCTGACGCTGATGGAGAACGTGCGCGTGGGCCTGCAGCGCAAGCTGGGCACCGAGTTCCGCTTCTGGAAGAGCCAGCGTTCGCTGGACCAGCTCAACGGCCGCGCCATGGAACTGCTGGCCGAGGTGGGCCTGGACGACATGGCCGATGAGGTCACGGTCAATCTGCCGTATGGCCGCAAGCGTGCGCTGGAAATTGCCACCACGCTGGCGATGGAGCCCGAGCTGATGCTGCTGGACGAGCCCACCCAGGGCATGGGCCACGAGGACGTGGACCGTGTGACGCAGCTGATCAAGAAGGTCTCGGCCGGTCGCACCATCCTCATGGTGGAGCACAACATGAAGGTGATCTCCACGATTGCCGATCGCATCACCGTGCTGCAACGCGGCGCGGTGCTGGCCGAAGGCAACTACGCCGAAGTTTCAAGCAACCCGCAAGTGATGGAAGCCTATATGGGGACAACCGACGGCCAACTGCAAGGAGCGCACTGAGCCATGGCCGACAACAAGCACACAACACCTGCGCTGGAAATCCGCAATCTCGAAGCCTGGTATGGCGAATCCCACGTGCTGCACGGCGTGGACATGGTGGTCCACCCCGGTGAGGTGGTGACTCTGCTGGGCCGCAATGGCGCGGGCCGCACTTCCACCATGCGCGCCATCATGGGGCTGACCGGCGCCCGCAAGGGATCGGTCAAGATCAACGGCCAGGAAACCGTGGGCCTGCCCACGCACAAGATTGCGCACTTTGGCGTGGGCTACTGCCCCGAGGAGCGCGGCATTTTCTCCAGCCTGTCGTGCGAAGAGAACCTGCTGCTGCCCCCGCCGCTGAAGACCGGCCACGACGGCATGAGCGTCGAGGAAATCTACGCCATGTTCCCCAACCTGGCCGAGCGCCGCCACAGCCAGGGCACGCGCCTGTCGGGCGGCGAGCAGCAGATGCTAGCGGTGGCCCGCATCCTGCGCACCGGCGCACGCCTGCTGCTGCTGGACGAAATTTCCGAAGGCCTGGCGCCCGTGATCGTGCAGGCCCTGGCCCGCATGATCCATACCCTGCGCCAGAAGGGCTACACCATCGTCATGGTGGAGCAGAAC
Organism: Comamonas aquatica; assembly: GCF_018064205.1. NCBI lineage: Bacteria > Pseudomonadati > Pseudomonadota > Betaproteobacteria > Burkholderiales > Comamonadaceae > Comamonas > Comamonas aquatica. The sequence continues at coordinate 531,676 of NZ_CP072916.1, forward strand.
TTCCGCTTTGCCGCGCCGCTGGCCGATCGCTTCTACGTGATGGAGCACGGCCGCATCGTCGAGACCTTTGAAGCGGCACAGCTGGACGCCAAGATGCCCGTCCTCAATGAGTTGCTGGGCGTCTAAGCGCTGGCCTCGACCGAATTTCACACACCACAACAACAAGGAGACTGCACCATGCACCCCATTCGTACGCCCCTGACCGCCCTGGCCCTGTCGCTGGCCGTTGCTGGCCTGGCCCACGCGCAGGAGCCCGACAAAATCAAGATTGGCTTCATCACCGACATGTCCAGCAACTACGCGGACGTGGACGGCAAGAACGGTGCCCTGGCCATCCAGATGGCCATCGATGATTTCGGTGGCAAGGTGCTGGGTAAGCCCATTGAGCTGCTGACCCAGGACCATCAGCACAAGCCTGACATTGCCGCCACCAAGGCGCGCGAATGGATCGACACGCAGAACCTGACCATGCTGTTCGGCGGCACCAACTCCGGCGTGGCCCTGGCGCTGGCCAAGGTGGCCCAGGAGAAGAAGCGCGTCTACATCAACAACGGCGCCGGCTCCTCGGCCCTGACCAACGAGCAGTGCTCGCCCTACACCATCCACTACGCCTATGACACTGTGGCCCTGGCCAAGGGCACGGGCGGTGCGGTGGTGGACAACGGCGGCAAGGACTGGTTCTTCCTGACCGCGGACTACGCCTTTGGCCACTCGCTGGAAGCCGACACCACCAAGGTCATCAAGGCCAAGGGCGGCAACGTCAAGGGCAGTGTGCGCCATCCGCTGAACGCTTCGGATTTCTCCAGTTTCCTGCTGCAGGCGCAGAACTCCAAAGCCCAGATCCTGGGCCTGGCGAATGCCGGCGGCGACACCATCAACGCCATCAAGGCCGCGCGCGAGTTCGGCATCAACAAGAGCATGAAGATGGCCGGCCTGCTGGTGTTCCTGACCGACATCCACTCGCTGGGGCTGAAGAACACCGAAGGCCTGCTGCTGACCAGCAGCTGGGACTGGAACCTGAACGACGAGACCCGTGCATTCGGGCGCAAGTTCCAGGCCAAGACCAAGCGCATGCCCACCGACATCCAGGCGGCCAACTACTCGGCCACCACCAACTACCTGAAGGCCGTCGAAAAGGCTGGCACCACCGATGCGGACAAGGTGATGGCCGTGCTCAAGAGCACGCCGCTCAAGGACTTCTATGCCGAAGGCGTGATCCGTCCGGACGGCCGCTATGCCCACGACATGTACCTGATGCAGGTCAAGTCGCCCTCGGAGTCCAAGGAAGCCTGGGACTACTACAAGGTGGTCTCCAAGCTGCCAGCAGCCCAGGTCTGGACCACCAAGGAAGAGAGCAAGTGCGCTCTGTGGAAGTGATCGTCTGAGTGCGGCAGCACCCGTCGGACCCGGTGCGGTGCTGCCGTGATCAGACGGTGTTTGTGTTCGCGTTATCGAGTTTGCCGCCCCCGCGTCGTCGGAACAAGGGCACTGGTTTTACAAGGCGTCAGCCACACCACCAAGGAGACAAGGCAATGACCAAACAGCGCAATTTCACTCGACTGGCTTGGATGCTCGGTGCCGCCGGCCTGATGGCCGCGACGGCGCATGCGCAGCCGCAGGACAAGGTGCGTATCGGTTTCGTGACCGACATGTCCAGCCTGTATGCGGATGTGGAGGGCAAGAACGGCGCGCTGGCCATGCAGATGGCCATCGACGATTTCGGCGGCAAGGTGCTGGGCAAGCCCATCGAACTGCTGTCGGCTGACCACCAGAACAAGGCCGACATCGCGGCCAGCAAGGCGCGCGAGTGGATTGACACGCAAGGTATCAGCCTGATCTTCAGTGGCACCAACTCCGGCACGGCCCTGGCCGTCTCGCAGGTGGCGAACGAGAAGAAGCGCGTGCACATCAACAACGGCGCCGGCTCCTCGGCCCTGACCAACGACCAGTGCAACCCCTACACCATCCACTATGCCTATGACACCGTGGCCCTGGCCAAGGGTACGGGCGGCGCGGTGGTGGAGCGCGGTGGTAAGGACTGGTTCTTCCTGACGGCGGACTACGCCTTCGGCCAGGCGCTGGAGTCGGACACCACCAAGGTGATCCTGTCCAAGGGCGGCACAGTCAAGGGCAGCGTCAAGCACCCGCTGAACGCCTCGGACTTCTCCAGCTTCCTGCTGCAGGCGCAGAACTCCAAGGCCCACATCCTGGGTCTGGCGAACGCGGGTGGCGACACCATCAACGCCATCAAGGCGGCCAAGGAGTTCGGCATCGACAAGAGCATGAAGACCGCGGGTCTGCTGGTGTTCCTGACCGACATCCACTCCCTGGGGCTGAAGAACACCGCGGGTCTGCTGCACACCACCAGCTGGTACTGGGACATGAATGACGAATCGCGCAAGTTCGCCGAGAAGTTCTTCGCCAAGACCAAGCGCATGCCCACCGATGTGCAGGCTGCCGACTACTCCGCCGTGACGCAGTACCTCAAGGCGGTGCAGGCCGTGGGCAGCACCGATGCCGACAAGGTCATGGCCCACCTCAAGAGCACGCCCTTGTCGGACTTCTATGCCAAGGGAACCATCCGTCCCGATGGCACCTACGCCCACGACATGTACCTCGTGGAAGTCAAAAAGCCTGAGGAATCCAAGCGTCCTTGGGACTATCTGAAGGTTCTGTCCACCTTGCCGGCCGACCAGGTCTGGACCACCAAGGCGGAAACCAAATGCGCCCTGTGGAAGTGACGTAAGCCGTTGCAGCACGCCGCTGGCGTGCTGCGCGCAGTGACTGACGGGCACCTTGTTCACCCAATAGCGTCTCTCTCATGGAAATCTTCGGTGTTTCTTTACCGGGCTTGCTCAGCCAGCTTCTGCTGGGGCTGGTCAACGGCTCGTTTTATGCGATCTTGAGCCTCGGGCTGGCGGTGATCTTCGGCCTGCTCAACGTGATCAACTTTGCGCACGGCGCCTTGTTCATGTTGGGGGCCATGGTCACCTGGATGGCCATGAACTACTTCGGCATCAACTATTGGGTGATGCTCATCCTCGCGCCGATCATCGTCGGGGCGTTCGGGGTGTTGATCGAGCGCTTCCTGCTGCGCTGGATCTACAAGCTCGACCACCTCTACGGCCTGCTGCTGACCCTGGGTCTGTCGCTGCTGATCGAGGGCGTGTTCCGTTCCATCTACGGGGTGTCGGGCCTGGGCTACGACACGCCGGAGTTGCTGGAGGGCGCCACCAACCTCGGCTTCATGATCCTGCCCAACTACCGGGCCTGGGTGGTGGTGGCCTCCATCGTGGTCTGCTTGGCCACCTGGTACGTGATCGAAAAGACCCGCCTCGGGGCCTACCTGCGCGCCGGCACGGAAAACCCGCGCCTGGTCGAAGCCTTCGGCATCAATGTGCCGGTCATGGTCACGCTGACCTATGCCTTCGGCGTGGGTCTGGCGGCCTTCGCCGGGGTGCTGGCGGCACCCGTCTACCAGGTGACGCCGCTGATGGGGCAGAACCTCATCATCATCGTCTTCGCCGTGGTGGTGATCGGTGGCATGGGCTCCATCATGGGTTCCATCCTCACCGGCCTGGGACTGGGCGTGATCGAAGGCCTGACCAAGGTGTTCTACCCCGAAGCCTCCTCCACCGTGGTGTTCGTCATCATGGTCATCGTTCTCCTGATTCGCCCCGCGGGCCTGTTCGGCAAAGAGAAATAAGCAGGGGCACACCACATGAATTCCAAGCAAATCTCCTTCATCGGCTACGGCGTGCTGCTGCTGGCCCTGATCGTTGCGCCTTTCTTTGGCGCCTATCCCGTGTTCGTCATGAAGCTCATGTGCTTTGCACTGTTCGCTTCGGCCTTCAATCTGCTGCTGGGCTATACCGGTCTGCTGTCCTTTGGCCATGCGGCCTTCCTGGGTGGCGCGGCCTACATGGCCGGCCATGCCATCAAGGTCTGGAGCGTGACGCCCGAGGTCGGTATCGTGCTGGGCACCCTCGGGGGGCGGCCCTGGGCCTGCTGGCCGGCTGGCTGGCGATCCGCCGCCAGGGCATCTACTTTTCCATGATCACGCTGGCCCTGGCGCAGATGCTGTTCTTCGTCTGTCTGCAAGCCCCGTTCACCGGCGGTGAAGACGGCCTGCAAGGCGTGCCGCGCGGCAAGCTGTTCGGTGTGATCGATCTGGCCAACGACCTGACCATGTACTACGTGGCCCTGGTGATCTGTGTCCTGGGTTTCCTGGTCATCGTGCGCACCGTGCACTCGCCGTTTGGCCAGGTGCTCAAGGCCATCAAGGAGAACGAGCCCCGCGCCATCTCCCTGGGCTATGACGTGAACCGCTTCAAGCTGCTGGTGTTCGTGCTGTCCGCCGCCATCACTGGCCTGGCCGGCTCGCTCAAGACCGTGGTGCTGGGCTTTGCCACCCTGTCCGACGTGCACTGGACGGCTTCCGGCCACGTGGTGCTGATGACGCTGATGGGCGGCATGGGCACGCTGTCCGGCCCCATCGTCGGCTCTGCCATTGTGGTGGCGCTGGAAAACAAGATCGGCGACTTCGGCAGTTTCCTGGCCAAGCTGACGGGCGTGGAATGGTTCACCACCCTGGGTGAGTCCGTGACCATCGTCACCGGCTTCATCTTCGTGCTGTGCGTGCTGGCCTTCCGTCGCGGCGTGATGGGCGAAATCATCGCCTGGCTGGCGCGCCGCCGCGGTGCGGGCAAGACCCTGTAAGCGGATCCCGCTTCAGCTGCAAAAAAACCGCCTCAAGAGGCGGTTTTTTCATGCAAGGGCCATGCTCCGGGAGCGTTCAGCGCATGGCCTGCCGGGCGTGGGCCGGCAGGCTGGCCGGGCGCTCCTTGCGCGGCGCATCGCGCCAGCGCAGGGCCCAGCGCTCCACCGTGTAGAAGGACAGGGCCGCCAGCGCAGCGGAAATGGCCAGGCCCAGCACCAGCACCACGGGCCACGAGAACTCGGCCCGCAGGTAGCGCACCACGGGGTAGTGCCACAGGTAGATGCCGTAGGACAGGCGGCCCAGTTGCACCAGGGCCGGTGCGGTCAGCATGTCATAGACCAGGCCCTGGCGTTGCACGGCCACCAGGATGACGATGGCCGCGCACTCCACCACCGTGATGCCCCAGAGCATGGCGTCCTGGTTGTCCCAGCCCAGCGACATCAGCAGGGGGATGGCCAGGGGCAGCCACATGAGGTGGTGCAGCCGGGACTGGATGGCTTCGGCGAAACCGGTGCGCTCGTGCAGCAGGGCGGCCAGCAGGCTGCCGGCCAGCAGTCCGGTGGCCCGGGTGTCGAAGCGGAAGAAGATCTCGTAGAACTGCTGGCCCTGGAACACCCAGAAGATGCGCCAGGCCCAGGCCAGCAGCCACAGCAGCAGGATGGTGCGCCACAGCTTGCCGGGTGCGGCCTTGCGCACCAGCAAGGCCAGCAGCGGCGGCCAGATCAGGTAGAAGTGCTCTTCCACCGCCAGCGACCACATGTGCAGCAAGGTGTCCGGGCTGTCGAAGAAGGCGATGCCGTAGTCGGCCAGGTACAGCAGCGAGACCAGGGCGTCCTGGTAGATGTCGTCCAGATCGGGCCAAAATAGCGGTGCGAACAGCACATAGGCCGCGAGGAACAGGGCCAGCGCCGGCATCAGCCGGAAAAAGCGCCGGCGGTAAAAACGCCAGTAGTCGAGCCGGCCCTCGGTGTGCCATTCGATCAGCAGCAGCGAGGTGATCAGGTAGCCGCTGAGCACAAAGAACAGGTCCACGCCCAGGAAGGCACCATCGAACAGCGGCACATGGGCATGCGACAGAAGCACCAGCACGATGGCGATCCCTCGCAGGCCGTCCAGCGCCGGGTTGTAGCGCAGTTTGAATTCCGTCAAAACCGACTTACCTCTTGATGTCAGGTGGTCCAGGGCAGGGCTGGACCAGGCAGAAAAAACAGCAAAGCGACCACCAGGGCGCCGGCAGTCCGCACGCAGACCCGGATCGGACGCCAGAAACATCGCCGTGGTGGGGGTGGCCTGTCCGCGCAGGCGGCATGGCCAGGGTCATCCGTGTCCGCAGCCGGAGGCGGGCCGCTGGCGCGCTGGGCGCTGAAGACACTGCCATGGCAAGCATGGCGAAAGGATGCTACTGCAATTCGGGTATCTACCCGGTAACAGAGTTTTTCGATTTTAGTCTTACTGCCGATTACACCCAGTGCTATCAAGTTCTTTAGCTCAACGGCGGTGGCGTGTGCCCAGGGCACGGGTGCATGGGCGAGTGGCCGGCGTGCCCGCAGGCCTGCGGTCGGGCCTGGACGGTGGGGCGGATGGGGAAGGCCGGTGTGCCGCGCGCCAAAGGCGCAGTGTGTCTGCCTGCGGACAGTCGGTGCGGGGTGTCGCCCGGGATCGTAGGTTGCCGCAGTCCGGCGCGCCAGATCGTGCGGTGGCGTGCACCACCATTGCAGCGGCGGGTCTGGCACTTGCCGCCAGCCATCGTGGCGCTGCATGAAACCGGCATGCCCAGGTGCCAGGGGCAGCCTGTGCGGCGCAGCCATCAGGGCCCAAAACGGCCAAAGCCCAGGCAGGGCCTGGGCTCGGTGCTATCGATGCTGCCAGCTGCCAGCTGCCGTGCCACGGGCCGCCGGCGCTGTCGGCTCAGGGCTGGAACTGTTCGACCGGCGCGTCGTTGGGCTGGGCCAGCAGCTTCTTCAGCGTGCTGCCCATGGGCAGGTTCAGGTTCACCTGCTTGGGCGGGATCGGCTGCGTGTACCACTTGGCGTACAGGCGTTCGATCTCGCCGTTGGCCATCATCTGGCGGATGGCACCGTCCACGGCCTGCTTGATGGCCGGGTCCTGCTTGCTGAACTGGATGGCGATCGGCTCAGCACCGATCACCTCGCCCACGATCTTGTAGCCCGCGGGGTGCTTGCTCTGGGCGATCACGCCGGCCAGCATGTTGTCGTCCAGCACAAAGGCATCGACGCGGCCCGACTCCAGCAGCAGGAAGGCTTCGAACTGGTCCTTGGCCATCAGGGTCTTGAACTGGATGCCGTGCTCGGCCGCATAGCGGCGCAGGATCTGCACGGCCGTGGTGCCCGTGATGGCCGACACTTTCTTGCCGTCCAGCTGCTTGAAGCTGGTGATGGGTGCCTGCTGGGCCACTGCCATGCGCACCTCGCTGACATAGGTGGTCAGGCCGAAGGCCACCTGGTCCTGGCGCTTGAGGCTGTTGGTCATGCTGGCGCAGTTGAAGTCGGCCGTGCCGTTCTGGATCAGCGGCATGGTGTTCTGCGCGGTCAGCACCATGTACTTCAGTTGCGCCTGCGGGGCGATGGCGCGCACCACCTTCTCGCACAGCTCCACGTGGTAGCCCACGAACTTCTCGTTGGCGCCCAGCGCATAGGCCATGGGCGTGGCGCTTTCGCGCACGCCCAGCACCACGGTGCCACCGGCCTGCCAGCGCTGCAGCGTGGGCGAATCGCTGGCGCCGGGGGCCGCGTGTGCGGCCGCAGAAAAAACGGCGGCCACGATGGCCGCCGACAGCAGGGAAAACTTCACCACAGACTTCATGGAACGAGGCACTCAAGCAGGCGGGCCGAGCACATCCGGCCCCATGGCGGTGCATTCTCCCACTGGCTTCAGACATCCCCGTGTTATGCAAATTCCGGGCGGCGCGATGGCGGCCGCCGGGGTTCACGAAGGCTGCAGCGCGGCCTGCAGGCGCTGGTGCGCCGGGCTGTGGAGGTTGGGTGGCACCTGGTTCTTGGCGCACAGGTAGTGGTGGGTGTAGACCTCCAGGTAGCGCTCCAGCACCTGGCCGGCGCGTGCGTCCTGCGGGTGCTGGCTCAGCTCCAGGCACAGCGCGGCCACTTCGCTGGTGCAAAAGTGGTCTTCGCGCTTGGAGCGGCGCAGCTGGTAGCGCGAGAACTGCTCGGGCTGCAGGCTCAGCACTGGAAACTTGTCCAGGTAGGGGCTCTTGCGGAACATCTTGCGCGCCTCCGACCAGGTGGCGTCCAGCAGGATGAACAGCGGCCGCTGGCCGCTGTCGGCCTGGGCTTCGGGCAGGGCGTGGATGACGCGCTCGGGCGGCTCGACAAACTCCCCCGGGAACACCAGGTAGGGCTGCCACTGCGGGTCCTGCAGCAGCGCCTGCAGGCCGGGGTCCAGCGCCAGGCGGCTCCAGCCGAAGGCAAAGGTGTCCTGCACCACATCGGCGATCAGCCAGCCGGTGTTGCTGGGCTTGAGTGGTTCGGCATCGTGCATCACCAGGCACACCCCGGCGTGCGTGGGCAGGTGGGGGCGCAGGGCGCACATGCAGTGGCTGGTGCGCAGGCGGCAGCCTTCGCAGCGGTCGCCCTTGGGGCCACCACGGGCCAGGAAGGGGCGCGTGCTGCGCGTCAGGCGGGCATCGCGCAGGCGCGCAACGGCATGGGGAAAGGGTGTGGGGGAGGCAGACATGGGCAAGCCGGCGATTGTCGCAGCTGCCGTGCGCCGGCGCTGGGGTGCTGCGCTTGTCCTGCCGCCCCGGTGGCCGGGCGTGGGCTCAGTGGCCGCCGCCGGCGCACTCCAGCTCGAACACCGGCACCTGGGACTTGCGGCTCAGCCACAGGCCACCGCCCAGTTCGCTGAAGCTGGCCGACAGCCCCTGGCGGTACAGCGCGGCGCGGTGGCGGAACAGGCGCGGGTCGGTCAGGTCCTCGTCGATGATGTCGCGCTCATAGTCCTCGCGCGCCACGGCCTCCAGGTACAGGGCACCGCGCGAGAGCTGGCCCAGGTTCTTCAGTGCCTGCTTCAGGTCGGCCGGGCTCAGGTAGGGCAGCACGCCCTGGCAGATCACCAGGTCGAACGGCTCGCTGGCCTGGTAGTCCACGACCGAGCCGCGCTCCCAGCCGAAGCGGCCGCACAGGTAGTCGCTGAACTCCACGCCGTGGTAGCTGCAGCCGGGGAACTGCTGCTGCACCACGTGCTGCCACAGGCCGATGCCGCAGCCCACATCCAGCACGCGCGCTACCGGCACGCGCAGGTACTTCAGGTAGCTGCAGACAAACGTGCCCAGACGTTCAATGTGCTCGGGGTCCACCACGCTGGTTTTCTTGTCGAAATAAAAGCGCTGGTAGTACGCCTCGTCAAACCATTGATCGCTTGCTGATTGCACGCATGCTCCTGGGCAGGGCCAGCCCTGGTGGCTGGCGGTGAACAACACCGGGCTGCCTGGGCCACCCGGAAAGTGAGCGCCCAAGTATCGTGCAGACGCAGTGCCGGCATGCGGCACTGCGGCATTGGCGGTGGTCAAGTGCATTGAAAACCATAGCTGTATGCGCTTTCTGCATATGCGCTAGAGGCAGATTTGATGGGGATTGCTGGCGCAGGCGGCAGACACGCTGAACGATGGGTGTGCAGGCGTGGGCTTGCAATAATTGACCGCAGAGAGCGCCTATTGCGTCTTTTTGCGCAAAATTTTTGCGTGGTGGCGCCACCTCTGTGCTGCATTTCCTTGCTGTGATGTAGTGGTGTAGCGCGTGGATGTTGTGTGAATCCATGCTGCAGCGCAGAAAAATGGCGTGCTAACCGAATTGCACCGCCCCTGCAAGCAATAAAGCTGCGCGGCGCGCTGGCTGCTTTCTGCGTCGCCCGTCGGTGCGGGCTTCCTAGAATCGGCCGCGGCGCCCCCTGCGCCCCTGCCGCTTGCGCAGTCCCTCATCACCGAAAGCACCGTCCCCCATGATCTCGCGTCGCCAGTTGCTGGCTGCTTGCGCAGCGTCCACCACCACCTTGTCGCCCTGGGCGGCCAGCCGCAGCTGGGCCCAGGGGCAGCCCGTGCGGCTGGTGGTCGGCTTTGCCGCCGGGGGCTCGGCCGACTTTGTGGCGCGCCAACTGGGGCAGCTGCTGGCGGCCGAGATCGGCGCGCCCGTGCTGGTGGACAACCGCCCCGGCGCGGGCGGTCGCATCGCGGTCGAGGCCGTCAAGAACGCCAAGCCCGATGGCCTGACCCTGCTGGTCACGCCCGGCTCCATCCTCACCATCTACCCCCATGTCTACACCAAGCTCAGCTACCAACCGCTGACCGACCTGGTGCCCGTGGCCGCGCTGTGCGCCTTGCCGTACAGCGTCAACGTCGGTCCGCTGGTGCCGGGCAGCGTGCGTTCGCTGCAGGACTTTGGCGCCTGGCTCAAGGCCCATCCACAGATGGCCTCGTACGGCTCGCCCGGCGCCGGCACCACGCCGCATTTCCTGGGGGCCATGTTTGCCGCCAGCGTGGGGGTGGACTATGTGCACGCGCCCTACAAGGGCGGGGCGCTGGCCTTGCAGGACGTGATGGCGGGCCAGCTCACGTCCAGCTTCAACGTGGTCAGCGAACCCGTGGCCCAGATCGGCAACCCCAAGCTGCGCACCCTGGCCGTCAGCAGCGCCCAGCGCATTGCGCAGATGCCCCAGGTGCCCACCTTTGCCGAGCAGGGTCTGGGCGATCTGACCTCCAGCGAATGGATGGGCCTGCTGGCCCCCAAGGGCACGCCCGCCGAACTGGTGCAGCGCCTGCACGCCGCCGCCAACCGCAGCATGGCCCAGCCCAAGCTGCAGCAGGCGCTGGCGGAGATGGCCTTCAGCGTCACCGCGTCCAGCCAGGCGGAATTTGCCCAGCTGCTGCAGCAGGACCTGCGCAAATGGGGCCCTGTGGTGCAGCGCACCGGCTTCAAGGCCGAGGGCTGAGGCCCTGCGCCAATAGCCACGAAAATAGGTTGCAAAACATTTTTTATGGCTATTGGTTATAATTGCCGGGTTGTTTGCGCAAACAATGCTGTATCTCACACCAGCACTTCGTGTACTGCGAAGAGAAAAATAAAAGTGACAGCTGCAGAGACGTTCTGCCGTAACACGGTGATCGCGTAAGAGTCGCCGTCCAACACCCCCAAAAAAAAGCCCGCAGGCCAAGGCCGCGAGCTTTTTTTTTGCGCCATCGCGCCGTGCGTCGAAAGGCACCACCGCGGTAGGCCGCGCGACTGGCGCCTGCGCCCGCCGCGTGTCCGTCCGGCGGGGGGCGTCAGGTTCAGGCCTTGGGCGGACGGTGCATCACGCACACCTTGTTGCCTGTGGGGTCGCGCAGATAGGCCAGGAACAGCTTCATGCGCTCATCGCCGCGCCAGCCGGGGGCATCTTCGATGGCCGTGCCGCCCGCAGCCAGCGCCGCTTCGTAGGCCTGCAGGGCCTGGTCGGTGGACTCGGCCGCAAAGCCCATGGTGAAACCGTTGGCCGCCGTGGCCGGCTCGCCATTGATGGGCGTGGTCACGCTGAAGGTGTTGCCCGCATGGCGCCAGAAATAACGGTGGCGGTCCTGTACGCCGGGCTTGGCCCCCAGCGTGCCCAGCAGGGCGTTGTAGAACTTGACGGACGCATCCAGATCGTTGGCGCCGAGCATGACGTGGCTGAACATAGGGGGTGTCTCCTCAGTAAGCTGTAGTGGGTGAGGGCTGGGGCGTTGCCGCGCACCAGCCTGCACGCATGCTAACGCTTGCCCTGGCAGGCCGCGCGTCACCCAGGCGATGCAGGCTATTATTTTTGATAGCTGCTAGCGCTTGCTGAGTAAGCGCCAGCGGTGTTTTTTGCTGTAGAGGATCAGCGCAGGGACTGCAGGCCGCTGCACCCTGGCGGCGCAGGGCTTACAGCTTGTGCGGTGGTGTCTGGGCCTGGGTTGGGGTGGCATCCACCGCTTCGGAGGACGTGCTCTCCAGCATCTGCTCCCAGTCGTCACCCCAGAACTCGCAAGGGTGGGGCGTGCGGTCGGAACCATTGCCGCAGCGCAGGTCATCGGCCGGGCAATACAGGTCGCAGCCCCAGCACAGGCGCTCGGGGTGGGCGGGGGCGATCGGGAATTTCTTGGCCATCTCTGGTGATCTGTGGGCGTGGTTGCCAGTCACAAGGCTACGCCGAAATGCACCACCCCGGCGTGCCCGCGGTTTGTGAGAGATCAGAGGCCGTGCGTTCTGGGGCCGCAGCCCGGGTGGGGCGCGGGCGGGGATCGGGGCGCTGCCCGCGCATGCTGGCCCAGTCTGGGGGCGATGGAGCAGGGATGCGTGCGATGGGCCAGGGCCCATGCGCATCCAGCCGCAACCGATGCGGGCTGGAAGCGGCCAGGCCGCGCGTACGGCGCGAGCGTTGCGCCACAGGCGCACGCGACGGCACCAGCGCCCTCTTGCGGAGGCGTATGTCGGAGCCGCGGCAACGCGCCCTGCGAAAAAGCGTCCCCTGCGCAGCGATGGGCCATCCGGCGCAACACCGCGGCGGTGGGACGCGTCGCCGTCAAACCAACGGCAGCACCTCGGTGCTATGGTGGTTGGTAGGCATGGCGCCCACCCGCGCAGGCATGGGGACCATGCGGGCTGGGGTGCGCGTCGGGCAATGCGCGTCGGTGTGCTACCCCAGTCGGAAGTGTTGAGTATCCAATCGGCTTTTAGCGCTTATCCAGCATGCGCTGACAGCTATGGTTTTATGCCGTCGTGCCTGCGGGTGCCGGCTGTGCCCAGATCTCGCGGAACATCAGGCACAGCTTGTGGCCGGCCGGGTCTCGCACATAGGCCAGATAGCGGTCATTGCCCGGCGCCTTGCGCCAGCCTGCAGGGTCTTCGATGGCCACACCGCCGTGGGCCAGCGCCGCGTCCAGCGCACGGTGCAACTGCTCGATGGAGGTGGTTTTGAAACCCAGCGTGAAGCCGTTGTAGTGCGTGCAGGGCTGGCCATCGCGCGGCGTGGCGATCATCAGGCGCGTGCCGTCGTGGTCCCAGACATAGCGTTCAAAACCGTTGACCTGGATGTGGCTGGCGGAGGGGGCGCCCAAGATGCCGAGCACGGCGTCATAGAACTGGCGGCTGGCAGTGAGGTCGTTGGTGCCGAGGAGGATGTGGCTGAGCATGGCGCTGCTTTCGAGCGGTGGAGGTTCGGGTGAACGCCGACCATACCGCACAAGCCGTGCGTGCGGTGGTGATCGGTCCGTGCGCAGGATTCCCGATGGCCAGGTGGCCCATGCCTGCGATGGTGGGACCGCCCCCGGTCACCCAGGCGTTTAGCCGTGCCGTGTGGCCCCGCCATCGCGCCCTTGGCCTGTCAACCAAGGAGGGTGTGGATGATTTCTGTGAATATTGCTGGCCATCGTTTTCAGCTGTGTGCGGCGGCCGTGGTGGTCCACGGGGGCTTTGTCTTGCTGCACCGTTTTCAGGGCGATGCATTCTGGGCACTGCCTGGCGGGCGCGTCGAACCCGGTGAGGATGGGCAAACCACGGTGGTGTGTGCAATGCGCGAGGAACTGGCCGTCAAGGTTGCATGTGCGGGCCTGCTGTATGCCGTCGAGAATTTCTTCGAGCACGCGAGCCAGGCGAACCAGGCAATCGGCCTGTACTTCCGCGTGCAGTGCGAGGCCGATTTCCCGTTGCTCGACAAGCCGCGGGACCATGTGGGGGTGAAGGGCGACCAGCGTTTGGCGTTCCGCTGGTTTCCCGCGGCGCTGTTGCATGCCGTCGATCTGTGGCCGGCTTTTCTGCGCGACACCGGCGCTGTTGCATAAATCCAATTTGAGGCGATTGACCCCAACCCCCAGCCGTGGCTATGCCACGGCTGCCGTCTGAGGACGGCCAAGTTCAGTAAATCGATTCAAGATGGCTGCTCGGATATGCAGCTCGTTCACTTGGCGTTCAAAGGTGCGGGACATCACCCGCTCGCCCAAACGTTTGATGCAGTTCATCTTGGCTTCCACCAAGCTTCGCCGGTGGTAGCCAATCCAGCGTTTCCATATACTTCGCCCCAGCCGCCTGCACGCAGCAATCGCTGCATTGCGGCGCTCGAACACAGCACCCCTGCGCACTCGTGCATTCTTGCGGGGAGGAATGATGGGGATTGCACCGTGCCTGATGACCGCTTCATAGGCGGGCTGTGTATCGTAGGCGCCATCACCGATAAGACTTTGAAGCGTTTCATCGGGCGGCAGTTGCTCCAGCAAGTCGCTGAGCACTGAGGCATCACTGACGTTATTACTCGTCACGCAGATGGCCCGAATCTGCAAGGTATCCGCATCGATACCAATGTGCAGCTTACGCCATTGACGGCGGTATTCAGCGCCGTGCTTTTTGCATTTCCACTCGCCTTCACCCAGAAACTTGATGCCTGTCGAATCAACCAGCAGGTGCAAGCCTGCTTTACTGCGGGTGTACGGAATCTGGACATCCAAATCTCGCTGCCGCCTGCACAGGGTGCTGAAGTCTGGAGAGGACCAGGCAAGGCCACACAGTTGCAGCACCGACTCCACCAAGCCTGTAGTTTGTCTCAGCGCCAAGCCAAACAGGTTCTTGAGCGTCAAACAGAATTGAATGGCAGCATCCGAGAACTTCGGGCTTCGCCCGCGTTTGCCGCTTGCAGCGGCAAACCAACACATGCGCTTGTCCAGCCACACCGTCAAAGAGCCGCGGGCCTTGAGAGCTGCGTTGTACTGTTTCCAGTTTGTGGTGCGGTAGCGGGGCTTACGGGAGTGGCTCATGCCGCAAGCCTACCGCTTGCTGAGCAACGATTTATGCAACAACGCCCGCGACACCCTGTCGCAACCCCATATGGATTTTCAGCACATCGTGCAGCGTGGGTGAATGGCGTGCCCTGCCAGACGCTGCAAAAAATATAGAGGAGTTGATCAATTGGACAATATGGCTGGGTGCAATTGTTTTTGTTTGGAGTGAATTAAATTATTAATATTGGATGAAATAAATTAATTTTGAAAAATTGTGTAAACCTATAAAAATGATGGCATCAATCGTAGGTTTGATATGGGGTGCTGCGATTTGTTTGTAAAAAATTTTATCAGTCCGAGTGATTCGATGATTTCATGAAAGATGGGTCTGGTGCTCCAAATAATAAAAATTGATTGAATATGCATATAGCCTGAAAAATAACCATCAAGGCTAATTTCATCATGAGCTTATTCTTATTTTTAAATAATAAATCCGTATTTCAATAACACGGCACCACGCTCCACAATCGCCAGCTTTCGCCACGGCCCAGCCCGATGGCACAAGGATGGTGGGAGATACAGGTGTCACTGGTGATTGAAAAAGACCGCGATCTGGCGGAGTTCATTGCGTTGCGCAGAGATTTGCATGCGCACCCTGAACTGGGTTTTGAAGAGGAGCGCACCTCGGCCCTGGTGGCGCAGCGCTTGCGCAGCTGGGGCGTGGAGGTCCATACCGGCATGGCTGGCACGGGGGTGGTCGGCGTCATTCGTGGTCAGCACCCAGGTACACGCAGCATCGGCCTGCGGGCCGACATGGATGCGCTGCCGCTGCAGGAAGAGAACCAGTTTGCCCACCGCTCACAGCATGCGGGCCGCATGCACGCCTGTGGGCACGATGGCCACACGACCATGTTGCTGGCGGCGGCCTGGTACCTGGCGCAGCACCGTGACTTTGCGGGCACCGTGCACCTGATCTTTCAGCCCGCGGAAGAAATGGGCAAGGCCGGCGCCCGCAAGATGATCGAAGACGGCCTGTTTGAGCGCTTTCCGTGCGATGCCGTGTTTGCGCTGCACAACTTTGCGCTGTCCAAGGTGGGCGCGTTCGCGCTGAACCCCGGGGCGTTGATGGCCTCCAGCAATACCTTTCGCATCACGCTGCGCGGGCAGGGAACCCACGCTTCGATCCCGCACACGGGGGTGGACCCAGTGGCCGCCACCATCGACCTGGCCCAGCAGCTGCAGACCTTGGTGGCGCGCCAGATCGACTCCCAGGAGCGTGCCTTGCTGGCGGTGACACAGATCCAGGGCTCGGACGCCCCGAATGTGATTCCGGACACCGCTTGGGTGGGCGGCACCGTGCGCACCTTTTCCTTGCAGGCCCTCGACCTGCTGGAAGCCGCGCTGCGCAGGCAGGCCGAGCACACCGCGCTGGCGCACGGATGCACGGCTGAGGTTCTGTTCACCCGCGCCTCCCCGCCCTTGGTGAACCACGCCGCCGAATCGGCGTTTGCCGCGCAGGTCATGCGCTCCATCGTCGGCGATGCCGATGTGGATGCGCAGTTTCCCGGCGTGCTGGCGGCCGAGGACTTTGCACACATGCTGCGCGTGCGCCCCGGCTGCTACGCCTTCATTGGCAATGGTGCGGGTGACCACCGCCTGCCCGGCCATGGAGACGGCCCGTGCCTGATCCACAACCGCTCTTACGACTTCAACGACGCCATCCTGCCCCTTGGCGCCACCTACTTTGTCCGTCTGGCCCAGCAGTGGCTCAACCAACCTGAAAGCTCCGTGTGATGACATCGCAGTTCCCCTTCAAGCTCGGCCGCCGCGCGGCCCTCACCGCCCTGGTCGGCCTGGCCTTCTCGGCCCAGGCGCAGGACATCATCCGCATCGTCGTGCCCTTTGGTGCCGGCGCGGTGCAGGACACCGTGGCGCGCACGTTCAGCAACGAACTGGGGCAAGAGCTGGGCGCCAGCGTGATCGTCGAGAACAAGGCCGGCGCCGGGGGCACGCTGGGCACCTCGCAGGTGGCCCAAGCCAAGCCCGACGGCAAGACACTGGTGCTGGCGGCTGCCAGCCACAACCTGGTCGCGCACCTGTACAGCAAGCTGCCCTACCACCCCAAGGAGGACTTTGTCGGCGTCTCCTACCTGGGGCGCACCGGCTATGTGGTCGGCGTCTCCAGCGCGTCCGGCATCACCTCGGTCCGCGACCTGATCGAACGTGCCAAGAAGGCGCCCAACACCCTGAACTACGCCTCGGCCGGCAATGGCAGCGCATCGCACCTGGCCGCAGCGGCCCTGGCGGCACAGGCCGGGGTGGAGCTGCAGCACATCCCCATGAAGTCCACGGGCGATGCCACCACCGAGCTGCTGGCCGGCCGGGTGGAGCTGGTGACCGGGGCCACGATTGGCATGCTGGCGTATGAGAAAGAGCCACGCATCAAGCTGCTGGCGTACTCGGGCAAGCAACGCTCGCGCTTCCTGCCGCACCTGCCGACGGTGGCTGAAGCGGGCGTGCCCGGCTATGCGTTCGACTCCTGGCTCGGCCTGCTGGCCCCCAAGGGCACGCCGGATGCGGTCGTGCAACGCATCAACCAGGCGGTGCAAAAAGTGCTGGCCAAGCCGGAGGTACAGCAGCGCCTGGAGCGGGTGGGGGTGGAAGCCGGCACTCTGCCTAGCGCGCAGTTCCAGAAGCTGCTGGATGCCGACTTTGTCAGCGCGGGCCAGATCGTCAAAGCCGCAGGCACCAAGCTGGACTGAAGCGCGGGCCGGTGGCTGGACCGTGCCAGCCCACGCCCAGGCTTTCCGTTGGGGAAGCCTTTTTTGATAGCTGTTAGTGCATATCGGGTAAGCACTAGAGGGTGATTTCAATGAAATTTTTCACCTACCAGGTCACAAGTGGTATGGACCGTGCTGCCGGCGACGTGGCCCCGATCCCCTGACTGGGCGGCCACCTGAGTGGTCCCCCAAGCCCACCTGCCTGGTCGGGCGGACACTGTGCAGCAGCGCATCTGCGGTGACCCAGCACCGGGGTGCTCGGTGGTGTGGATGCCTCCTCGCCCATCGCGTACCGCCACCCCCAATGGGTCCAAGGCACGGCTGCAGCGTGGCCCTGCCGTGTCCCCATGGCAGCTCTCAGGCCATTGTCGGGGTGGGCGAAGCGGCTGGGCTTGCGGGTACAGCACCTGCAGACCGTGGGCTCAGGCCGCACCATCGAACATGTGGCGGTGCTGGCGGGCGTTGCGCAGTCCGTTCGGCCCAGGCCGACGTGGCAGTCGCGCGTTTGCTGTGCCCGCAGGGTGCCTCGATCACCTGCGTTGTGGTTCTACAGCGTCCCGCCACGGTCGGTCTTGCCTTGCATGGGGGGCGCAAGGCATGCACCATGGGCGCAGGCCGCACGGGCCGCATGAGATTACAGATGACAAGGAGTTTGCACATGTCCATCCCTTCCAAACCCTGGGCGCTGCCGATCGCGTCGGCGCTGGACCCTCGCCTGTCGCAGGTGCTGGAGTACTGGCTGGGGGCGGAGCTGCCCACCAACGCCAGTGCGCAGACGCGCCAGGCCCTGTGGTTCACCAAGTCGGAAGAGGTGGACGAGGAAATCCGCCACCTGTTTGGTGCGGTGCTGCAGGAGGCACTGGCGGGCAAGCTGGATGGCGAGGGGCTGGAGTCCCCGCTGGGCTGGCTGGCGCTGCTGATCGTGCTGGACCAGTTCACGCGCAACGCCTACCGCGGCACGCCCAAGAGCTTTGCCGGCGATGCCAAGGCGCTGGCGCTGGCCTTGCAGGGGATTGACCGGGGCTGGGACCAGGACCCCAGCATCCCGGAGATGGCGCGCATTTTTGTCTACCTGCCGCTGGAGCATGCCGAGAACCTGGCGATGCAGGAGAGCAGCGTGGTGGCCTTCGAAGAGCTGCAGCGCAACGCGCCGCCGCAGCTGCGCGAGTTTTTCCAGGTCACGCTGGACTATGCGCACAAGCACCGCGAGGTGATTGCGCAGTACGGACGTTTCCCGCACCGCAACCCCATCCTGGGGCGCGAGAGCTCGGTGGCCGAGAAGGCCTATCTGAGCCAGCCGGGCGCGGGGTTCTGAGAGGGGCGGGCGGTAGCCCCGCGGTGTCGGTCAACACTGCTGTGGAGCCTGCCCCTGCAATCCTGGGACTGTTTGTGCCACATGCTGGGCAGGCCGAGATCGCAGTGCGCCAGCGTTCTCATGGTTGAGGGATGGCCTGGGCATTCCCGGTCTGATGGCTTTATTGCGGTGGCGTGCCAGGGCGATGTTGCCGTCTGCGGTGGCTGGCCCCTGGCGGATGCATGCAGCCCGATGCCCAAGATCGGATGGGGAAAATCCTCTGCGCAAGTAGCCCAGGTCACAGGACTTGCACCGTTGGTGAGGTACTGACGACCATGCAGCCGCAGTCAGTGGCAGCACCTGCGGTGGTGACGGTCATACCTGCGGCCAGCCACACACACCGATGGCTGAAAAAAATCTACCGGAGTGGAATCGGCTGCCCCACGGTGCCAGCCGCTGTCTTGACGGACATCGCGGCTGAAATGGTGACGCGAGCGCTGTTCCGCGAAGACCCAGGCGTTGCATGCGGAAATGCTGCATTCAACGCCTGCCAGGTCCGGCAGTACCTTGATGCTGTAAGGTGGAAAGCCACGGAGCGTGGGGCATGGGCCTGGCGGTGCGACGGACACGCCCTGTTTTTTACCTTTTGGGGCAGTGCAGCTTGTAGATACTGCGCGATCAGCTATCTTTTTCGAGAAATCTCAGTCTTTGGTGGGGCGGCGGCCGGTCAGGGACCAACCGGCGTGCATGTTGTTCTTGTCGTTCTCGTATTCCCAGTTGGTGCCGCAGCGCTCGCAGACGTAGCGGGTGACGGTGACCATGCCGGTGGCGCGTTCGCGCTTGTAGTTGCTGCCCTGGGCCAGCTCGACGTGGCCGGGGGCTTTGCGCCAGTTGCGCTGGATGCCGGCGCAGGCATCGCACATTTCGATTTTTTTGAGTTCGCTCTGGCGCTGTGGATCTTGGGTCATGGTGTTCTTTTCGGCGGGCACGCAGGGCGTGCAGGGGGCATCACTGTACCTAAATCAGGCGGACGGTGTGCTGGCGGGCGGGATGGCGTGGTGGTGGGGCAGGGTACCGGCCATCGAGTGGGTCCGATTTGGTCTGCGTCTGGCACGCCTTTGGGCTGGAGAGGTCGTGCGGGGCGCAGGCCGTGCACGGTGTCTGCACCGAGGCACCGACGGTGTGGCGCTGGGTGAGGCACGCCACCTGCCGGGCGCTGAAGGCTGGGTCTTGCACCTGCCCCAAGCGGCCAGTGCGGCGCTCTGGCCGTCGCTGGCCGCGTGGGACATGCGCGGCATGGGGTTGGGGGGGCATGTCCCACCGCTGTACCGCGCCCGGGCGTGGGCGCGTCAGGGGCGCGGGGTCAGAACTGCACGCGTGCACCCAGTTTCCAGGTGCGCTCGAACTGCACGGGGTAGATGGCGTCGTCGCGCACCCAGATGCCGTTCTTGCGGTCCAGCAGGTTGCTGACGCCCACGTACATGTCCAGGTGCTTGTTCAGCTGGTGGCGGTAGGTCAGGTCCGTGCTCTGGAAGGCTTTCTGCCGCTGGGCGTTGTTGTTGTCAAAGTCGCCCGCGGCCCAGGTGCTGCTGCGCCAGGTGTGCGACAGGTGCAGGTTGCCACGTTCCGTCACGCGCAGGTTGAGGCCCAGCACCACGCTGTGGCGCGAGACGCCCGGCAGCTCCCTGCCATCGAAAGCGCCGCCGCCGTCGTTCTCGCGGTCGATGATGGCGCGTGTCCAGGCGTAGTTGATGTGGCCGGACAGCCGCGGGGTGATCTGCACGCGGTCCTGCAGCTCCAGGCCGTACTTGTGGGATTGGTCGATGTTGGTGTTGATGCCGGAGAACGGACCGGTCTCGAAGTAGTAGATCTCGTTCGAGAGCTTGGCATAGAAGGCCGACAGTTTCAGGCGGTGGTGTGCCGTCTGGTGGTTGGTGCCCACGGTCAGCGTGCGCGCCTTGGCGGGTTCGATGAAGCCGTTGAAGGCGGTGACGGGCGAGCCCGAGCGCCAGTCGGTGAAGAAGAAACGATCCACGTCCGGGGTGACGAAGGCGTCGCTGTAGTTCGCAAACAGTGCCAGTTGCGGCGACAGGCGGTGGTTGGCCCCCAGCTCCCACGAGGTCAGACGCTGCTCAGATTGCAGGGACTGGCCGCTGAGCGGGCTGTGGCGGTAGGTGACTTCCTCGCGGCGGATGCCGGCGGAGAGGGTGAGGGCCTCCAGCATGTACTGCCCCTGCAGGAACAGGCCGCGGTTGTGCTTGGTGGTGCTGCCGGATTGCGTGCGCTGGCCATCGAAGTTCTGATAACCCGCATTCAGGATCAGCGCGTCGTGCTGGAACTGCGCTGCCACTTCGTTGTACACGTAGCGGTACTGGGCGGGCGTAGAGTTGGGGTACCGCGAGGACTTGTCCTCATCGTTGTGGCGGGCCGACAGCTTCCACTGGCGGTTCACGCGGTACTCGGCGCCTAGGCTCCAGTGGTCGCTTTGCAGCTTCTGCTGGATGTAGGGGTAGGGGTCTCCGGTGTACATGCCGGGGTTGGCGTTGAACTGTGCCTGCGTCAGCGGATTCGGGTAGCGCGTGTCGATGTGCGAGGCGCCGGCCTCCATGTCCAGGCGCAGGCCTTCCACCGGCTTGAGGGCACCGGCCACACGCCAGGTGTTGCCTTCCGACTGGTCCCGGTGCCCGTGGGGTCGGGGCTGCTGAATCCGTTCACATGGCTGTGGTCCAGGGTGGCCGACAGATCGAAGCGCTCGCGGACCAGGCCTGCCGAGGCGATGGCGCCGCGCTGCCCGTGGTCGCCCGCATAGGTTTCCAGGCTGACGCCGCTGCGCGGCTTGGTGTAGATCTGGATCGTGCCGGCGGTGGCGCCGTCACCGAACATCACGGCACCGCTGCCCTTGGTGATTTCGATGCGCTCGATGTCGCTGAGCGAGATCGAGCCGATGAGCTGTGGGATGGAGTCGATGTTGTTGAGGCGGCGGCCATCGACCGAGATCACCAGGTTCTGGAAGCCGTCATTGCCATAGCCCCGCATGCTGATCTGCGGGGTGTAGCGGTTGCCGTAGCTGGGGCTGATCTGCAGCGAGCTTTGCTGCGCCAGATAGTCGAACAGCGAATGCGCGCCCGAGCGCTCGATGTCGCTGCGGGTGTGCACTTCGGACGCATAGGGCGCATCCTGGTCGTGCATGTCGATGCGTGTGGCCGAGACCACGATGGGCTCGCTGAGGCTGGACTGGGCGCTGGCAGGGGCCGCCAACAAAGACAGGGCGGTTCCCACAGCCAGGGAACAGGGGGAAGGACGGAAGGGCATGGACATCACTCATCAGGCCGCGATCCTGCGTCCCCGCAGGCGGCGGCGTTGCGTACATGGATGCACCGCGTTTGGGGAAGGGGGCTGCTGAAGGCAGCCAACATGCCGCACTCGTCGCTGCCACCCCGCAGCGCATCCGACTCTGTACGTTTCGGCCGGTCTCCGGGCTGGTGCGTTGGTCCGGTTGACCGGACATGTGGAACGCCTTCCCAGGACGTTGTCGTCCCAGTGGCACAGGTTCCACAGACTCGCACTTACCGTTGCGGGGGCAGCACAGGCATTGCATCCATCGGGGGATGGCGCGCACCTGTTTCCCGTTTAACCCAGGGCGTGACCGACCTGGGCACCGATAACGTGGTTACCGCCTCTTGGGAGGCAGTGGACGGCGATGATACCGGGCTTCCCGCCCGCACGGGTTGCGCGGCGCAGGTGCCCGCAGCGCTGGGACGTGCATCCAGGTTGTGGCGTGACAGGGGGTTTGCTGAAAGTTGGTGCTTGCACTGTGTGGGCGCGCCCGCGGCATCACCGCGCGCACGGAGCCTGTGGCGTGGGGCGTGTGTCCAGCGCGCTCAGCGCGAATGCACCACGCTGGCGTCGATCTCGCCATACACGGTGATGCCGCTGCCGCTGCGGGCGCTGGTGTCCGAGGGCTGGTAGTACTGCGCGCGCTGGGCGCAGCCACCCAGGGCCAGTGCAAAGCACAGGGCGGTGGCGCAAAGGGTCATGGTTCTCATGGGCAACTCCTGGTCCAAGGCTAAGGCCTGGGCGGCCGGGGCCGGTAAGCAGAGGTAAGTGTCACCCTGGCAGGCGGGGGTATCCGGGCACAGGGGGCACCGACAGGCCTCCGAAGGCCTGGGTCATTGGACCGGGCGCAATGGGCCGGTCCATCGCCCCGTCCTTGGCCGGGGCCAGCCCGGTCCTGCACCGGGGGAAGTCCGGTGCGCGCAGCCTGCCTGCTCGGTCAGGGGGGCTGGTCAGGCCGGCAGGCACTGCAGCGCGGCCTGGACCAGCTGCATGGTGGCCAGCGGGTCGTCGCAGGCGATGGTGCGGCGCTGGGGCATGCTGCGCAGCCAGGTGATCTGGCGCTTGGCCAACTGGCGCGTGGCGGCAATGCCCTTTTCGCGCACCAGGTGCATGTTCAGTTGCGGGGCGTTCTTGCGGACCTGCCAGTCCAGCTCTTCCCAGACTTGGCGGTAGCCCACGCAGCGCATGCTGGGCAGGTCGGGGTGCAGGTCGCCGCGTGCGCGCAGGGCCTGCACTTCGTCGATGAAGCCGGCGTCCAGCATCGCCTGGAAGCGCTGGGCGATGCGGGCGTGCAGCCAGGCACGGTCGCTGGGTTCCAACGAAAACAGCGTGCAATCAAAGGCGGGCTGTGCGTCTTCAGCTCTCTTTTTTGCTTGGTGAAAGCTGGACAGTGGCTGGCCGGAGATGTGCCACACCTCCAGCGCACGCTGGATGCGCTGGCTGTCGCCGGGCGCCAGGCGGGCGGCGGTTTCCGGGTCCACCTGGGCCAGTTCGGCATGCATGGCAGGCCAGCCGATGCTGGCGGCCTGGGCGTCTAGCCGGGCGCGCACCTCGGGGTCGGCGGCAGGCATGTCGTCGATGCCGTCGAGCAGCGCCTTGAAATACAGCATGGTGCCGCCCACCAGCAGCGGGATGGCGCCGCGTGCGCGGATCTCAGCGACCAGGCGCTGGGTGTCCTGCACGAACTCGGCCGCGCTGTACGACTGCAGCGGGTCGAGGATGTCGATCAGGTGGTGGGGCACGGCGGCCCGCTCCTGCAGGCTGGGTTTGGCGGTACCGATGTCCATGCCGCGGTAGACCAGGGCCGAGTCCACGCTGATGATTTCACTGGGTTGGCCGCGCTGGGCCAGGACGGCGGCCAGGGCCAGCGCGCCGTTGGTTTTACCGGAAGCCGTGGGGCCTGCAATCGCAATGCAGGGCAGAGGGTGGGGGGACGCAGTCAAGGCAGGGGGCAGGAAAGGGTTGAAGCCAGCCCGGCGCGCATCAGGCCGAAGTGGCCGCGCCGGGGGCGCCGTAGCGGCGCACCAGCGTCCATGATGCCAAGGCTGCGGCCAGGCACCACAGGCCCAGGCCGAAAACCAAGGGGTACACAGTGCCATTGAAGCTGCGGCCCAGCACCTGCCCGGTGGCAAAGGCGCACACCATCATGATGAAGCCGTTGAGCGCCGAGGCCGTGCCCGCCGCCTGCGGAAAGCTGCTGACCGCGCCGCTTTGCCCGCAGGGCTGCTGGATGCCGTGGGCCACCGGGTACAGCATGCACACCGCAGCATAGGCCAGGCCGCTGCGCACGCCGGCCCAGGCCAGCGCCGCCAGCAGCACGGCGCACAGCAGGGCCAGGCCGCCGGCCACGGCCACGGTGCGGCGCACGCCCCAGCGCACCAGCAGGCGGCGGCACAGGATGGTGCCACCGATGTAGACCATGCCGTTGGCGGCCAGCAGCAGGCCGATGTCCTGTGCGCTCCAGCCCAGCACGCCCATGAACACGAAGGGCGAGCCGGTCAGGAACACCACCAGCCCGGCGAACGAACAGCTGGTGGTGGCCGTGTAGGCCAGGAAGGTGGGGTGGCTGAGGATGCGGCGCCAGTTCTGCCACAGCAGCCGCGGGCGCAGGGCGTGCGGGTTGAAGTGCTGCACGCTTTCCTGGAAATGCAGCCACACCAGCAACCAGGCCCCGCTGCCGGCCAGCGCCAGGGTGACCATGGTGGCGCGCCAGCCCAGGTGGGTGGCCAGCAGGCTGCCCAGCAGCGGGCTGCTGCAGGCCAGCACGCCCAGGCCAGTCAGGGCCTTGGACATGGCCTGCGCCCCTTCGACGGGCTGGTACAGGTCGCGCACGATGGCGCGCGCCGCCATGACGGCCGCGCCCAGGGCGGCGCCCTGCAGCACCCGCAGCACGATGAGGCTGTGCATGTCGGGCGCCAGCGCGCAGCCCACGGCCGCCAGCACGTACAGGCCGATGCCGGTCAGCAGGATGGGGCGGCGGCCCCAGCGGTCGGACAGCGGGCCCCACAGCAGCTGCGAGCCGCCAAAGGCCAGCAGCAGTGCGGTGAAGGTGGTCTGGGTCTGGGCCACGCTGGCGCCCAGCTGTTCAGTCAGCAGGGGCAGGGCCGGCAGGTACAGGTCGGTCGTCAGCGGCTGCAGGCCCAGCAGCAGGGCCAGCATGGCGATGACGAACACGGGGGACATGGCCGCGCGTGGGGCGGCGGAGGGGGAAACAGAAGACACGAACAACCAGTGCGAAGTGAAACCAACGGGCGGCAGGCCATGGGGACCGGCCGCCGCGCAGGTTAGCAGTTGCACCTGGGCGTGGTGTCGCTTGTTTAAGACAGTGGCAAAAAATGCCGCTGGCGCTTGCCAGGTAAGCGCGAACAGCTATGGATTTTTAGGCGCCAACCACGCGGCCAGGGCGGCGCGGTACTGGGCCTGGCCCAGGCTGTTGGTGTTGTGGTGCGTGCCGCCTTGCACCAGCACCCACTGCTTGGGCGGCACGGCGGCGTCGTACAGCTGCTGGCCCAGGGCCGGGGGCACCAGCGTATCGGCGCTGCCGTGCACCACCAGCAGCGGCGCGCCGATGTGGGCCACCTTGTCCAGCGAGTCGAATTTCTGCGTGATCAGCGGCCCCAGCGGCAGCCAGCCCCACTGGAAGTTGCGCGCCATGTCCCGGATGTTGGTGAAGGTGCCTTCCACCACTAGGCCCTGTTCGTCGTCGACGCGCGTGGCCAGGTCGATGGCGATGGCCCCGCCCAGCGAGTGGCCGAAGATGAAGCGTGGCGCCTGGGGGTGCTGTTGCGCCAGCCAGTGCCAGGCGGCCAGCGCGTCTTCGCGGGCGCTGACCTCCGAGGGCAGGCTGGCCGGCTGGGTCTGGCCGAAGCCGCGGTAGTCGATGGCCAGCACGGCAAAGCCCAGGGCGTGCATGTGGCGCATGCGCAGGGTGGAGCCGGTGACGTTCCAGCGCGCGCCGTGCAGGTACAGCAGCACGGGTGCGCGGGGATTTTTCTGGGCGAGCCACAGGCCGTGCAGGCGCACGGCCTGCTGGTCAGCTTGGCTGTGGAAGTCGATCCACACGTCCTGCATGCCCGCCATGTCGGCACGCTGCCAGACGCGGTCGCTGGGCTGGAAGATCATGGCGCGCTGCTTGGCATCCAGCGCAGAGCAGCCGGCCACGGACAGTGCGGTGGCGACGGCGGTGGCCCAGATCAGGTGGCGCAGTTTCATGGTGGTGGTGACGCAAAACAGGGTGGTTTGGGACTATGCTTGCCGGCAAGCTTGCGCGCGGCCGTGCAGGCGTTGACCAAGGATGAATGTGACCATGCTGATCGGGCTTGCTGCCAACCGACTCCATCACCAGACCGAGGACGCTGCGCTGTTCGCACTGCTGCGCGCCATCGAACCCGGCATCCGTGAGCTGCAGCTGGGCCTGCATGCCGTGGGCCGCACCTATGATGCCATCGCGGCGGCCGACATGCTGCACCGATACCCCCAGCTGGTGCGCTACCCCTATGGCCGCGAGGGCGGGCTGATGAAGCTGGTGGCCGAGGTGGTGGGCATGGGCGACGGGCGCACGCTGGACGCCGCCATCTACCTGACCGACCCGGTGGACCCGTCCTCCATCTTCCCCGAGGCGTTGGCCCTCAAGCGCCAGTGTGTGATCCACGGCAAGGCCTTTTTGTCCACGGTGGCCAGTGCGCGCGACTGGATCGAGATGGAGCGCATCCATGCCGGCCTGTCCCAGGATCGCAATGCCGACCGTTTCCACGACTACGAGAACCAGACCCTGGCGCTGATTGCCCACGATGCGCTCAAGCCGCAGATGCTGGAGTTCGTGGCGCAGAACTTTGCCCTGCTGTCGCGCTTTCGCCGCCGCGTGGGCACGGGCACCACGGGCCAGAAGCTCAACGAACTGGCCTGGAGCAAGGGCTGGCCGCAGGACCGGCCCTGGGTGGACCGCTACAACAGCGGCCCGCTGGGGGGCGATGCGCAGATTGCCGACCTGGTGCTGGAGCGCCGCTGCCAGCGCGTGATCTTCTTCGAAGACCCGCACGTGGCGCGCCAGCACGAGGCCGACATCCAGCTGCTGGAGCGCGCCGTGACCACGGTGACGCACGAAGCGGTCTGCACCACCACGCTGAAGGTGGCGCAGCGCTGGTGCGATGCCGCCTTGCTGCGCGCCTGAGCGTTTACGCCCCAAACCATCAAAAAAGCAGCCCGCAGGCTGCTTTTTTTGTGGGGACGCCCGCTGTGGGCTGGCCTCAGAAGTGGTGGCGGATGCCCACCGACAGCGACTTGCGGTCTTCGTCTGCGGCCAGGTCCTCGGCGGCGAAGTGCGCGCCGTGGCGGTTTTGCAGCACGGTGTAGAAGGCGTAGAGCTTGGTGCGCGCGCTCAGGTGGTGGTTGTAGCCCACGGTCCACTGGTCGGCCTCGGCCTGGCCGGGGGCGTTGGCGTGGCCGAAGTTGGCGTGCAGTTCGCCGGCGCCCATCGCATAGGCCACGGCGGCGCGGCTCACCTGGGTCTGGGCCTGCACCCCGGCGACCAGGTCCTGGCTGCGCTGGTGGTAGCCCGAGATGGTCCAGTCGCCCTGGGTCCAGGTGGCACGCACAGCGTACTGCCGGGCATCGGCCCATGCGCCGTAACCGGCGCCGAAGGACCAGGGCCCGCGTTCGTAGTTGGCGGCCAGGTCATACGCGTTGTGGCCCTGGTGGGCGGCGTCGCGTTCGTGGAAGCTGACGGTGGATTCCAGCGTCAGGCCGTGCCGTGTGGGCGACTTGTAGCCCAGGCGGCTGGCGGCGTTTTCCACACCGGCGTACAGCGCATCGGCGCTGATGCCGTAGTCCTCGTTGTGCAGGCTGGTGCGGTCGGCCACGGCGTAGTACGAGGGGTTGAAGAAGCGGCCCATGCGCACGGTGCCGAATGCGCCTTTCAGGAACACTTCGCTGCGGTTGCTGAAGAAGCTGCCGGCCTGGCTGGTGGCGCCGTCATCGGTCTGGATGGCGCTTTCCAGCACGAAGCCGGCCTTCAGGCCCTGGCCCAGGGCTTCTACACCCTTGAAGCCGAAGTAGGCGTCGCTGCTGTTCAGGCCGTGCACGCGGCGGTGGCCGGTCTGGGTGGATTCCAGGGCCGTGTCCAGACGGCCGTAGAGGGTGACCGCGCTGGCATCGGCCAGGGCGGCGGTGGCGAAGGCGAACAGGCCGCAGGCGGCCAGGGTCTTGGGGGAAAAAACTGTCACGTCACACTCGGAAAAAGCAAAGCCGGGCCTGGGCCCGGCAAACGATCACGCACACCGCGGCGGGATGGGCCACGGTGTGGGAGGCACGCAGGCAGAGCGTGGGGTCTGGCTGGTGTGGGCGGCGTTTATACCTGCAGCGGTTCAACCCAGGGGCGTTCTGCGGAATGAAAACCATAGCTGCCTGTGCCCATAGGGCAAGGGCTGAAGGCCTTTTTTGGCGGATGCCTGCTGTGGTGTGCGGCCCAGTGCCGTTGGGCACCCGGCGGGGGGTGAGAGCCTTCCGCCCCCGGCTGGCGCTGGGCGTGCGGTTGGGAGCTGGCGCTGTGCCCGCGTTCGACCTCAGACCCTGGTGCGGGCCACCGGTGCCCCTGTGCGGGGCACCGGCACCCGGGGGCGCTGGCTCAGCTGCGCTGGGGCTCCAGCGTCTGCGTGTGGAGCGACTGGCCGTTCAGGTCTTTGAGCGTCACGGTCAGCGCCTGGCTGCGGTGGTCGATGTCCAGCTGGCCAAAGAACTGGTAGCCCTCGCTGGGCGCGGCATTCGGGCGAGGCGAGGCCTTGCTGTAGACCACCTGCAGGCCAAAGGTCTTGTCGGCCTCGTTGGGGCCGAAGGTGCCGGCGTTCAGCGGGCCGGAGACGAATTCCCAGAACGGATCGAAGTCCTGGAACTGCGCGCGCTCGGGGCTGTAGTGGTGGGCGGCGGTGTAGTGCACGTCGGCCGTCAGCCAGACCACGTTCTTCACGCCCGCATCCTTGATGCCCTTGAGCAGGCGCGCCATCTCCAGCTCGCGCCCCTTGGGCGTGCCGTGCTCGCCGTTGGCCACGGCCTCCCAGCGCGAGACACCTTGTTCATCCTTGCCATCGGGCACAAACAGGCCGATGGGCATGTCGCAGGCAATCAGCTTCCAGGTGGCCTGGCTGGCCTTGAGCCCCTGGATCAGCCACTCGATCTGCGGGCGGCCCAGCAGGTCGGTGTCGGCACTTTCCTGGGTTTGCAGATTGGTGGTGTTGGGGCCGCGGTAGCTGCGCATGTCCAGCACAAACACATCGGCCAGCGGGCCTTGCGGCAGCACGCGGTAGATGCGCTGGGACTCGGCCGCCCCAAACGGGCGGATGGGCGCGTACTCCATGAAGGCGCGCTGGCCGCGGGCGGTGAGCAGCTCGACGTTCTTCTCGGTGTAGGCGGCGTTGCCCAGCAGGCTTTTGCTGCTGGAGTAGTTGTTGGTGACCTCGTGGTCGTCCCACTGCCAGATCTGCGCCACTTCGCTGCCGAAGGCGCGCACATTCGCATCCATCAGGTTGTAGCGGTAGCGGCCCCGGTATTCATTCAGGGTTTCGGCCACCTTGGCGACTTCGGGCGTGACCAGGTTCTTCCACAGCGTGCCATCGGGCAGGCGCACTTCGGGCAGGATGGGGCCGTCGGCGTAAATGGTGTCGCCGCTGTGCACGAACACGTCGGGGTTGGTCTGGCGCATGGCTTCGTAGATGCGCATGCCGCCAAAGTCCTCGTTGATGCCCCAGCCCTGGCCGGCGGTGTCCCCGCTCCACACCAGGCGCAAGCCCTTGCGCGCCGGCTGGTGCGCGGCCTGCGGGGTGCGGAAATGGCCCTGCTGCACCGGCGAGCGCACGTTGGCGCTGGCAAAGTCTTCCAGCGTGACGCGGTAGAAAATGTCCTGGCCGGCCGGCAGGCCCTGCAGGTCGATGCGCCCCGTGCCGTCGCTGCTGGCCAGCAGGTCGGGGCCGCGCACGCGCTGGCTTTGGGCAAAGCTGGCGGTGGTGGACCACTCCAGCCACATGCGGGCATCGCGGCTGGCGCGCGCCCAGACGATGGCGCTGTGGGCCAGCACGTCACCGCTTTGCACCCCCGAGGGCAAGAGGGCGCGGGCGCTGTCGCGGGTGATGGCGGCAGGGGCGGTCTGGGCCTGCAGCACCTGGGGCAGCAGCCCGGTGCTGCCCAGCAGGGCGCCAGAAGTCAATCCCCAACCCATGAATCGGCGGCGTTCCATCGTGTGTGTCCTTGTCGGTCCTGGTGAATAAGCAGCGCAAGGCTAGGCAAGACCTGTGACAAGGCGATGAACGGCGGCGGGCGGACGCGGGCCACAGGCGGGCAACTGCACGCCGGCGGATCGGTGGCGCACTGCGGCCATCAAAAAAGGAACCCGAAGGTTCCTTTTTTGGGGGGGGCAGCGCGCGTCGCGGCTGGCGCTCAGATCACGCCCTGGGCCTGCATGGCTTCGGCCACCTTCACAAAGCCGGCGATGTTGGCGCCGTCGATGTAGCTGATGGATCCGTCTTCGCGCTTGCCGTACTTCACGCAGGCAGCATGGATGCCTTGCATGATCTGCAGCAGGCGGGCGTCGACTTCCTCGGCGGGCCAGCTCAGGCGGGCGGCGTTTTGCGACATTTCCAGGCCCGAAGTGGCCACGCCACCGGCGTTGGAGGCCTTGCCGGGCGCATACAGCACGCCGGCGGCTTCGAAGGCCTTGGCGGCTTCGATGGTCGAGGGCATGTTGGCGCCTTCGGCCACGCAGATCACGCCGTTGGCGATCAGGGTCTGGGCATCGGCGGCGTCCAGTTCGTTCTGGGTGGCACAGGGCAGGGCCACGTCGGCCTTGATGCCCCAGGGGCGCTGGCCGGCCAGGAATTGCACGCCGGGCACCTGGGCCGCGTAGTCGCTGACGCGGCCGTACTGGTGGTTCTTGATCTCCATGAGGGTGGCCAGCTTCTCGGTGGTGAAGCCGTTGGGGTCGTAGACGGTGCCGGACGAGTCGGACACGGTCACCACCTTGGCGCCCAGCTGCATGGCCTTTTCCACGGCGTACTGGGCCACGTTGCCCGAGCCGGAGACGGACACGGTCTTGCCCTCGAAGGACAGGCCGCGGGTCTTGAGCATTTCGTCGGCGAAGTAGACGGTGCCGTAGCCGGTGGCTTCGGGGCGGATCAGCGAGCCGCCGAAGGTCAGGCCCTTGCCGGTGAACACGCAGGCGGCGCTGTTGGACAGCTTCTTGTACATGCCGGCCATGAAGCCCACTTCGCGGCCACCCACGCCGATGTCGCCCGCAGGCACATCGGTGTCAGGACCAACGTGGCGGAACAGCTCGGTCACGAAGGCCTGGCAGAAGCGCATGACTTCCGCGGGGCTCTTGCCCTTGGGGTCGAAGTCCGAACCGCCCTTGCCGCCGCCCATGGGCAGTGTGGTCAGCGCGTTCTTGAAGGTCTGCTCGAAAGCCAGGAATTTCAGCACCGACTGGTTCACCGAGGGGTGGAAGCGGATGCCGCCCTTGAAGGGGCCGATGGCCATGCTGTGCTGGATGCGGAAGCCCCGGTTGACCTGCACCTGGCCCTTGTCGTCCATCCAGCTGACGCGGAACTGGATGATGCGCTCGGGCTCGACCAGGCGCTCCAGCAGGGCGTTGTCGGCGTATTTGGGGTGCTTCTCGATGAAGGGCCACAGCGATTCCATCACTTCCGTGACGGCTTGCAGGAACTCGGGTTGGCCAGGGTTGCGGGTGGCAACGTCTTGCAGGAATTGCTCGAGGGTGGCGTACTTCATGAGGTGGTTCTTTCAGGGCACAAAACAAAAGCGCCGCAGCGCAGCAAAAAATTATGCCAAAAATGTATGCATGTATGCACCAAAACAGGCATGACTTGTAGAAGATTGGTGCATAGATGCCTTGCTGTGGTGCACAGATGCACCAAATTTGTGTTTTTGCAATGTGCGCGCAGAGGGAGGTATGGCCAAGGTGGTCATGCGCTGGATGCTTCTGAATCCATAGCGGTCTGGGCGAGGGTGGTGCCTGGCTTCGTATGCAGCGATGGCGGTCATGGCGTGGCACGAATGGCTGCCTGGCGCGGTGTTGCTATGGATACGGAAGCTGGTGGCGCGCGGCTGTCATGCGGCTGCAACAAAAAAGCGCTTGAAGCCCTGAAGCTTCAAGCGCTGACAGCTATGAAAAATGAGGTGGCGGGCCTGGAGGGGGATGCTGGCCACCGTGCCTGGCCGTGGCCGCGGCCTCAGATCAGCTCGAACGGGATGGCGCCCCACTGGATGGTGTGGGCCGCCAGGCCATAGGCCAGGGCCTGGGCAGCGCTGGTGTCGGTGAGGTGGCGCACCTCGGTCGCGTGCGGCGTGGTGTGGCAGCGCAGCAGCCAGTCGGACGGCGGGGCGTGGCTGGCGGTGTCGGTGATGCAGATCAGCTTGGCGCCCAGCTTGCGCGCGCGCTCGCACAGGTCGGCCATGTCGGCCCGGATGCCGCCCAGGGCAAACAGCACCACCATGTCGCGCGGAGCGATGCGGGCCAGCACGTCCTCGATGGTCTCGCCGGCGGCGGGTGCGCCGTAGACGGGCTTGTCGAGGCCGCTCATGAGGTGGCCGCGCAGCGAGCGCGCCAGCATGTGGTTGTGCTGCAGGCCCACGCAGAAGATGGCCGGTGCCTGGTGCAGGGCCGAGGCCATGGCGTCCATGGTGCTGGCCGGTATCTGCGCCAGCGTGGCGGTCAGGTTGTCCTGCAGCTGCTGCCACAGCAGCGCGCAGTTGGGCGTGCTGGGCGACAGGGCGATGCCGGCGCTGGGCAGCGGCAGGCCGGAGGTGGTGGCCTCCAGCCGCGCGGTGCGGCGCGCCTCTTCGTAGCTGTCGTAGCCCAGGCGGCGGATGAAGCGCGTGACGGTGGCGTTGGACACGCCGGTCAGCTGGGCCAGCTCGCTGGCGCTGTAGCCGGCCAGGTTGATGGGGTAGTCCAGCACCACCTGGGCCAGCTTGCGCTCGGTGGGCGAGAAGCTGTCCAGCGCGGCGCGCACGCGGGCGAAGAAGGGGACGGTGATGGCGTCCTTGGCAGGGGGGAGTGTGGTCGCCATGGTGGTTCAGCGGCCTCGCAGGAACAGGCCGTCCAGCTCTTTCATGCTCAGCTTGCGCCAGGTGGGGCGGCCGTGGTTGCATTGGTCGGAGCGTTCGGTGGTTTCCATCTGTCGCAGCAAGGCGTTCATTTCATCCAGAGTCAGTCGTCGGTTGGCGCGCACGGCGCCGTGGCAGGCCATGGTAGCGAGGATTTCGTTGCGCGCGCGCTGGATCACGCCGCTGGCGTCCTGTTGTTCCAGCTCGGCCAGCACGCTGCGCGCCAGTTCCACCGCATCGCCCTGGGCCAGGGTGGCGGGCACGGCCCGCACGGCCAGGGTCTTGGGCGAGAAGGGCACGACCTCCAGGCCCAGCACGCGCAAGGTGTCGGCATGGGCCTCGGCCGTGGCCACTTCCTGTGGCGTGGCGGCGAAGGTGGCGGGGATCAGCAGCGGCTGGCTGGCGATCGGCTGGTCGTTGCCCAGCTGTTCCTTCAGCCGCTCGTAGACGATGCGCTCGTGCGCGGCGTGCATGTCCACCACCACCATGCCCTGGGCGTTCTCGGCCAGGATGTAGACCCCGTGGATCTGCGCCACGGCGCGGCCCAGCGGCCAGGTGGTGTCGGCGCTGGGGCTGTCCAGTGCGGGCGGCTGGGCCGTGAGCGTGTTCTCGGATTCTGTAGCTGTCAGCGCAGCTGTGGTGGGCGCTGCCGCCGTATTCCATGCCAATCCGGTCGCCGGGGCTGCTGTTGTGCTGGCGCTGGGGGTGGGCGTGGCCTCGCGCAGCGGTGCCCACAGGGCCTGCAGGTCGTTGACCTTGTGGCCCGCCACCTCCTGCAGGGGCATGGCGTACTGCACCTGCGGCGCCATGGGGGCGCGCACGGGGCTGGTGCTGGGCTGCCAACCCAGGCTGGCGAGGGCTGCCGGGGCGTTGGCTTCGGTCAACGGGGCCTGCGCGGCGTCGGCCAGCAAGGCGGCGCGCGGTGCGGCCAGGGCGTCTTCCACGGCGTGCTTGATGGCCTGGTGCACTTCGCGGCTGTCGCGAAAGCGCACTTCGATCTTGGTGGGGTGGACGTTGACGTCCACGCGGGCCGGGTCCATCTCCAGATACAGGGCATAGATGGGCTGCTTGTGGCCGTGCAGCACGTCTTCGTAGGCGCTCTTGGCGGCGTGGGTCAGCACCTTGTCGCGCACGAAGCGGCCGTTGACGTAGCAGTACTGCTGGTCGGGGCGGCTGCGTGCGGCGTCGGGCAGGCCGGCGCGGCCATAGACGGTGATGCCGCTGGAGGCCGAGGTGCGTTGCACGGCGATGGAGTTGGCGATGAAGTCGTCGCCCAGCACATCGCCCAGGCGGCGGGCCAGGGCCTCGTTGCGGTCGGCACCTTCGGTCAGGGGCACGGCGCGCCATTGCTCGACCAGCTTGCCTTCGTGCCAGATGGCAAAGCCCACGTCCGGACGTGCCAGGGCGTGGCGGCGCACGGACTCGATGCAGTGCGCCAGTTCGGTGGCATCGCTCTTGAGGAATTTGCGCCGCGCCGGGGTGCTGAAGAACAGCTCCTTGACCTCCAGCGTGGTGCCGCGGTTGCGCGGCGCGGGGCGCAGCTCGCCACTGCGCGCTTCCAGCAGCCAGGCCTTGTCCTCACCATCCAGGCGCGAGAGGATGCTGGTCTCCGACACCGAGGCGATGGCGGCCAGCGCCTCGCCACGAAAGCCCATTGTGCCCACGTGCTCCAGCTCCTGCAGGTCGCGGATCTTGCTGGTGGCATGGCGGCGCAGCGCCACGGGCAGTTCCTCGCGCGGAATGCCGCAGCCGTCGTCTTCCACGGCAATCAGCCGTACCCCGCCGGCCAGCAGGCGCACGGTGATCTGGGTGGCGCCGGCATCCAGGGCGTTGTCGACAAGTTCCCGCACAACCGAGGCGGGGCGTTCCACCACCTCGCCAGCCGCAATCTGGCTGATGAGTTCATCGGGCAGGTCTTGGATGGCGCGGCGCGGCGCAGCAGGGGCAAAAGCGGTCATTGACCGCATTGTATGCAGCCCCTTAGGGGCGCTGCGGCAAGAGGTTTTCGGGTTCCGCCGGGATCAGCGGCGACGGCGGCGACCATCGTAGTAGTCGCTGTTCTGTCCCACCTGGTTGCCGATCAGGGCGCCGGCTGCGGCACCGCCCACGGTGCCCAGGGTGGAGCCGAACACGGCATTGCCCAGCAGGCCACCGGCCACCGCGCCGACGCCTGTGCCGACCTGGGCATTGCTGGGTGGGCGGTGGGCACAGCCCCCCAGTGCGAAAGCGCCCACAACGGCGGCGATCAAAAATGTGCTGCGAGCTTTCATCATGTGCACCTCCTTGCGTGTCGATAGTCAAACTCAGGCGTGACTGTGCCTGGGTCTGCCGGCGGTTTGCATGAACTTCATGCAAAGTTCTGGACGGTATTGCAAGTATTTGTGGCTTTGGTTTGCAGGTTGTTGCAGCGCTTGTCGGAGTGTGTGTCCGGCAGGGGCATCAACGTCCCCGCCGCGGTCCGCGCGGGCTGCGCATGGGACTACATTAACGCCTTGTTTGGACGCCGGTCCGCACACGGTGCAGGCTGGACTTTGAGGATGTTGTGGTGGAAATCGTCTCGTTGTTGATCGACTTCATTGTGCATATCGACAAGCACTTGGAGGCCTTGGTCGTGGCCTATGGCGCGTGGGTCTACGCGCTGCTGTTCCTGATCGTGTTTGTCGAAACCGGCCTGGTGGTGATGCCGTTCCTGCCCGGGGATTCGCTGCTGTTCATTGTGGGCGCCATGGCCGGGGTGGGCATGCTGCATTTCCCGCTGGCCTGCGGCATTTTGCTGGCGGCCGCCATTCTGGGCGACCAGTGCAACTACACGGTGGGGCGCATGGTCGGCCCCCAGGTCTTTCGCTGGGAAAAGTCGCGCTGGTTCAACCGTGCAGCCTTCGACAAGGCCAATGCTTTTTATGAACGCTATGGCGGCGTGACCATCATCCTGGCGCGCTTCATGCCTTTTATCCGGACCTTTGTGCCCTTCGCGGCGGGTGTGGCCCACATGTCGCGCAGCAAGTTCAGCGTGTTCAATGTGGCCGGCGCCGTGCTGTGGGTGCTGGGGATTGTGTCAGCGGGCTATTTCTTCGGGAATCTGCTGTGGGTGCGTGAGCACCTGGAAACCATCATCTGGGCCTTGATCCTGATCCCGGGTGCGGTGGCGCTGTATGGCGGCTGGAAGACCGGGCGACAGACGCCGCAGGCCTGACCCGCGCACGGGTGCTCAGCCAAACAAAAAGCCGACCTGGGTCGGCTTTTTGTTTGTGCGCTCCTCAGGCGGCGCACGGTCATTTCTGGTCTTGGTTCTTGCCGATTTGGTTGCCGATCACGGCACCGGCTGCCGCACCGCCCAGGGTACCGATGGTGCCGCCCAGCACGGCATCGCCGACGAGCC
Organism: Comamonas aquatica; assembly: GCF_018064205.1. Classification (NCBI taxonomy): domain Bacteria; kingdom Pseudomonadati; phylum Pseudomonadota; class Betaproteobacteria; order Burkholderiales; family Comamonadaceae; genus Comamonas; species Comamonas aquatica. The sequence goes on from NZ_CP072916.1 coordinate 568,030, forward strand.
CCCCTGCCACGGCCCCCACGCCGGTGCCCAATTGCTGGTTGTTGGCGCAGCCACCCAGGGCCAGGGTGGTGGTCAGTGCCAGGGCGGTCAGCCAAGTGTGTGGTTGTTGCATGCTTGAACTCCTGTCATTCACAAGTCCTTGCAGTATCCGGGGCGTGCGCCGTGCCCGGCGTCGGGCGTGCTTGCACAGGCCTGTAGGTCCAGGGAGCCTGTGCCTGCCCCACCTAGGGGCAACCAGCGTTGGGGTGATGGATGTCTAGGCGGCCGGTTGCGCGGGGCGGCACAGCCAGCGGTCCAGCAGCGCGATGACCAGGAACGAAGCGCCAACCAGGGGGAACAACACACCGCCCACAGCCAGCAAGGCGGTGACGCCCCACAGGCTGCGGGCATCCTGCGGCTGGGGAGGCACGCCCCAGCCCTTGGCCGGCCGGCGTTTCCACCACATGGTGCCCGCACTGACGCACAGCAGGACGATGGCCAGGCAGGCCACCACCAGCACGACCTGGTTCACCACGCCGAATTCCTGGCCCAGGTGGAGATTGATGCCCCATTCCAGCCATCGCCCCAGGGGGCCATAGTCTTGGTAGCCCATGTCGACCAGGGGCAGGCCGCTGTACTGGTCGATGTGGATCACACGCTGCTGGTCCAGGTCGTGCGGGTAGATCGAGGCGGAATAGACGCCGGTTGGGCCCTTGGGCGGCTGTACCGTGTAGCCCTGCGCAATCCCCAGGCGGTCGAAGATGGCGATGGCCGCATCCCAGCCGAGGGCACCGTCGGCCGGAGTGGGGGACGGGCTGGCGGGCATGGCTGCGGCATGGCCTGCGTGGCCCGCATGGGCGTCCTGGTCGGCGGGCGCGGGCCCGGACTGCGGAATCTGTGCCTGCTGCAGCGACCAGGCAGTGGTCGTGTGGTCGCTCAGCCGGGCCTGGGACATGGGCACCTGCACGCGCACCCCGGCCGGATAGCCGAAGTTGTGGCCATTGGCCAGTTCATTGGCCTTGGCGCCCCAGAACACCGACCAGGGCATGCCGGTGATCGCCAGGAACAGCAGTGCAGCCCCGACGAAGAGACCGGTCACGGCATGCAGGTCGCGCCAGAACACGCGCTGCGTGGAGGTGCCGCGCACGGACACGACACCCTGGGTGCGCCCGCGCGGCCACCACAGGTACAGGCCGGTCAGCACCAGCAGGATGGACCATCCGGCGGCGATCTCGATGGCGCCCCGGGCGATGCTGCCGAAATACTTCAGGCTGTGCAGCTTGCGGATGGTCCAGGCCACGCTGCCGCCATCGGGCAATGCGCCGCGCACCGTGCCCTCCCTGGGGTCCACATAGACCAGCAGCCGCCCCTGTGCGGTGGCGATGCCGACTTCCGCCGTGCGCCCGGGCGTGGCCGGGCCGGTGTACTTCACGAAGCTGCCGGGGTGCGCGTTCAAGGCGGCGGCGATCAGCTGGCTGCTGGGCTGAATTGGCTGGGTGCTGGTGCTGGCAAATCGCAGTTCCCGGTGGAAGGCATCGTCGATCGTGTCCTTGAACACAAACAGCCCGCCGGTGACCGCCAGCCAGATGAGAAAGGGCAGGACCAGCAGGCCAGCATAGAAGTGCCAGCGCCAGACGGCGCGGTAGACGTCGGTATGGATCCGTGGGCGTGCCGCGGGGTTGGCAGGGGCTGGGGAGGGCGGTGTCATGGGCGATGCAAAGAGGGCGGTGGAGGGAGGCGCAGGCCACAGGGCGTGCGCAGCCTGTGCTGGACCCGTGTGCCAGCCCAAGGTTCCCCGGTGTCCGTCGACGGCCCAGGCGGCACGGCCGTGGCGCCGTGGTCGGACCTGGAGCAGCGGGGCTGCCGCACCCACGGCGGGCGGCCCGCGCCGGCGCGCCTCAGACCGTGCGGGAACGGGCCAGCGGCGGGTTTTTGATGAAGTACTGGCGGATGCCGTCCATCATGGCGTCGGCCAGCTTGACCTGGTAGGTGGGGCTGCGCAGCTTCTGCTCTTCATCGGGGTTGCTGATGAAGGCGGTTTCGATCAGCACGCTGGGAATGTCCGGCGCCTTGAGCACGGCAAAGCCCGCCTGTTCGACGCGGGGCTTGTGCAGCCGGGCAAAGTCGCCGATCTGCGTCAGCAGGGCGGTGCCCAGCTTCAGGCTGTCGTTGATCTGGGCGGTGGTGCTCATGTCCAGCAGCATTTCCTGCACGCCCTTGTCCTGGCTGCGCACGTTCAGGCCGCCGACCAGGTCGGCCTGGTTTTCCTTGTCCGCCAGCCAGCGGGCCGCCGTGCTGGAGGCCCCCTTGTGGCTGAGCGCGTACACGCTGGCACCGGCGGCCGAAGGGCGAGTGAAGGCATCGGCGTGGATGCTGATGAACAGGTCGGCCTGCACGCGGCGTGCCTTTTGCACGCGCACGCCCAGGGGTACGAAGAAGTCGCCGTCGCGCGTCATGTAGGCCCGCATGGGGCTGCCGTTGACTGTGCTCTTGTTGATGCGGTCGCGCAGCAGCTTGGCGATCTTCAGGACCACGTCCTTCTCATAGGTGCCCTTGGGGCCGACGGCGCCCGGGTCCTCGCCGCCATGGCCGGGGTCCAGCGCCACGATGATGATGCGGTCGGTCTTGCGTGCCGGCGCGGGGCTGGCGGTCATGGAGCTGCCCGGTGTTTTGGACGCGGGGGCAGCCGGTGTGGGCGCCGTCGCCGTCGAGGTTGCTGGGGCTGCCGGCGTGGGGGGGGCGGCGTTGGGCTGGCTGTGCTTGGCGATCAGGTCGCCCAGCGGGTCCTGGGCCGGTGCGGAGGGGCTGGGGCTGAGGCCCGGTGGCAGGTCGGGGTGGCTGCTGGCATCGCGCAGCCGCTCCTGGATCAGCGCTTCCAGCGGGTCCACGGGCTTGGAGGGGTAGAGGTCGAACACCAGCCGGTGCTGGTAGCTGGCCACGGGCTTGAGCGAGAACACCTGGGGCACGGCATCCTGCTTGAGGTCGATCACCAGTCGCACCACGTTCGGGCTGTTCTGCCCCACTCGGATGGCCGCGATGTTCGGGTCGTCCGGCCGCACCTTGGCCACCAGTTCCTTGAGGGCGCTGTTGAGCTGCAGGCCCTCGATGTCCACGGCCAGCCGGGGTGGCGATTGGATCAGGGTCTGCTTGGCCACCAGGGGCACATCGGACTCCAGGGTGACGCGCGAATAGTCTTCGGCGGGCCACACGCGCACCGCCATGATGGAGGCGCCAAAGGCGATCTGCTGCTTGCCCGCCAGCAGCAGGGCCAGGCTACCGGCTTGCAGCAGGGTGCGGCGGTTGGGACGGTAGGCGGTGAACAGGGGGTGCGCGGCGTCTTCGCTCATTGGGGCCAGTGCTGCAGCATGCGCCGCCCGCGCTCTGTGCTGGTGCGCAGAGTGACGCGGCGCTGGGTTTCGTCAATTGCTTCAATATGAATAGCTAGGTCCGCTGGCGGTGTCAGCGCAGCAGCCTTTTCCGGCCATTCTGCCAGTTTCAGGCCCTCTGCCGCAAAAATGTCACGAAAACCTGCATCTTCCCATTCGCGCGGATCGTCGAAACGGTAGAAGTCAAAGTGCCAGATGGCCAGGCCCGGGGCTTCGTGCGGCTCCACCACGGCGTAGGTAGGGCTTTTGATGCGGCCGGCCACCCCCAGGTTGCGCAGCAGGTGGCGCACCAGCGTGGTCTTGCCGGCACCCAGGTCGCCGTGCAAGGTGATGTAGGCGTTGCGGGCTTCGGGCAGGGCCGCCAGCGCGGCGGCAAAAGCCGCAGTCGCCGTCTCGTCTTGCCAGGTGAGCACGCGCTCGTCGGCCGGGCCGCTTTCTACAATCGAAGGGTTATGGTGTGCAGCAGTCAATTGGTTCCTTTGATGCAGGACTGGGCCCGCGAGCTGGGATTTTCCCAAATCGGCGTGTCCGGCGTGGATTTGTCGTCTTGTGAGGACGGGCTGCTGCAATGGCTGGCCCAGGGCTTCCACGGCCAGATGCAGTACATGCAGGCCCACGGCCTCAAGCGCGCACGCCCGGCGGAGCTGGTGCCGGGCACGGTCAGCGTGATCACGGCGCGCATGGACTACCTGCCAAGCACCACGCCGCAGGACTGGCAGGCCGTGGAATGGGCGCGGCTGCAGCGCCCGCAGGAGGCCATCGTCTCGGTCTATGCCCGGGGGCGGGACTACCACAAGGTGCTGCGCAACCGGCTGCAGAAGCTGGCTGAGCGCATTGCGCAGGAGGTTGGGCCGCTGGGGCACCGCGCCTTCACGGATTCGGCGCCGGTGATGGAGGCCGAGCTGGCGCGCCGCAGCGGCCAGGGCTGGCGGGGCAAGCACACGCTGGTGCTGAGCCGCGATGCGGGTTCCATGTTCTTTCTGGGGGAAATCTATGTGGACCTGGCGCTGCCCGAGACGGCGCCGGTCACCGCGCACTGCGGCAGTTGCAGCAGCTGCATTGACGCCTGCCCCACGGGGGCCATCGTGGCCCCCCACCGCGTGGACGCGCGGCGCTGCATCTCCTACCTGACCATCGAGCACGATGGGGCGATCCCGCTAGAGCTGCGTCCCCTGATGGCCAACCGTATCTACGGCTGCGACGACTGCCAGCTGGCCTGCCCGTGGAACAAGTTTGCCCAGCGCAGCCTGCTGCCGGACTTTGACGTGCGCGGCGGCATGGTCGGCAGCACCCTGGTGCAGCTGTTCGGCTGGGACGAGGCCACATTCCTGCGCTGCACCGAAGGCAGCCCCATCCGCCGCATCGGCCATGAACGCTGGCTGCGCAACATCGCCGTGGCCCTGGGCAATGCGCTGCGCGCAGAGTCCCAGTCCGATGCCCGGGCGGCGCTGCGCCAGGCGCTGCAGGCGCGGGCCACGCACGACAGCGCCCTGGTGCGCGAGCACGTGCAGTGGGCGCTGGCGCAGGCCGCGGGTGAATAAAAAAAGAGCGGCCTGCGCGCATGGCGCAAGCGTTTCATTAAGGAATAACTGTAAAACGGCCGCTGTGCAAGCGCAGCACGCTCACTTTTTCCATTAATGTGCCAGCAAACCCTGGCGGCGCAGGGCCTGCTCCAGCGCCTGGGCAAAGGCCGCATAGCCTTGCGCGTTGGCGTGCACCTGGTCGGCTCGCAGGCTGGCATCGCCCAGGATGGGTCCCCAGAGGTTGGCGATCAACGGCACCTTCAGTTCCTGGGCCAGCTCCTGGTACAGCGGGTGATCGCTGGGCGTGGCGCCCGCGGCGGCCATCAGGCTGGGCTGCGGAATGGCCACCAGCACCGCCTGGGCGTTGGCCGCCTGGATGCTGCGCACGATCTGCGCCAGGGCCTCGCGCGTGGTGCCGGGCGCGGCCCGGCGCAGAAAATCGTTGCCGCCCAGCCCCACGATCACCAGGCGCGGGGCATGCTCCTGCAGCAGGGCCGGCAGGCGCGCCAGGCTTTGAGCGCTGGTGTCGCCGGAGACCCCGCCGTTGGTCACCTCCCAGCCCGTGCGCTCGGCCAGCAGGCTGGGCCAGTCCTCCCCAGGGCGGGCACCGACGCCGGCGGTCAGCGAATCCCCCAGGGCCAGCACGCTGGCACCGGCCGGCACGGCGGCCACCGGGGGCGTCTTGGCACCGCAGGCCAGCAGGACCGATGTGGACAACAGGGTGAGCAGGGCGGTGCGGCGTGGGATCATGGCGTGGGCAGCAAGGACGTCAGGGACAAGGCATAGGGCAGGCTGAGCACACCGAGGATGGTGGACAGCGTGACCAGGCCGGCGACATACGGTCCGTTATAGCCCATGCGCGCCGCCAGCACATAGCAGGTCGAGGCCGTGGGCAGGGCCGAAAACAACAGCAGCACCAGCGCCTGCTCGCCCTGCAGGCCAAACACATGGATGGCGCCCAGCGCGATCAGGGGCTGGAGTAGGTGCCGGATGCCCAGCACGCCGACGCTCAGGCGCTTGGCGTGCGTGAGCAGGCCCAGCTGCATGCCGGCGCCGGCCGACATCAGGCCCAGGGCGATGGAGGCCGCGCCAATGCGCGCCACCGGCGGCTCCAGCCAGCTGGGCATGCGAAAGCCCAGCAGGTTGGCGCACAGGCCGCAGACCGTGGCGACGATCAGCGGGTTGCGGATCAGCTGGCCCCAGAAGCTGTGCTGGCCCTCGCGCGTCATGGGCCAGACCGCCGCAATGTTGAACATGGGCACGCAAAAGCCGATGAGCACGGAAATGAACAGCAGCCCCTGGGCGCCCGCCAGCCGGTCCGCCAGCGCCAGGCCGATGAAGGAGTTGAAGCGGAACGCCACCTGCGCGGCGCCAGCATGGTCGCGCGTGCTGATGTGGTGGCGCAGCCCGGGCCACCACGGCAGGCTGTAGGCCAGCGCGATGCCCACCAGCCCCGAGGTGACGCCCGCCGCGATCAGGCTGGAGGTGGCGGCCCAGTCCAGCGGACTTTTGACGATGGAGTGGAACAGCAGTACCGGGAACAGCAGGTAGTACACCAGGGCTTCCGCCCCCTGCCAGATGGGGCGGTTCAGCGGGCTGAAGCGGCACAGCAGATAGCCCAGCAAGATGAGGGCAAAGTCGGGGAAGAGGAGTTGGGCGTAATTCACGGGCGCACAGCTTACTCTGGACGGGCGCCGCCGGCGGGTCTGGAGTGTTGCCGCGCTGGCGCGCCGGCGACAGTTCTTAGGTCGCAGGCATGCACAAAGTGTTACCGGGAATCTACTGAGAAAAAAGCCGTTGCCTGCCTGCCCGTTGGGAAAGTGCGTCCTTTAGCATCCAACGCTGCACCCAAACTTACAACATGAGGAGTCCCAGACCTATGAATCGTCGCACCTGCATTGGCCTTGCATTCGCGCTGGTGGGTTCTGCCGCCATGGCACAAACCTATCCCACGAAACCCATCAAGCTGCTGGTGCCGTTTGCCCCCGGCGGCACGACGGACATCATTGCGCGCGTGATGGCGGAGCCTCTGGGGCGTGAGCTGGGGCAGACAGTGATCGTGGAAAACAAGGGCGGTGGCGGCGGCGTGATCGGCGCGCTGGAGACCTCGCGCGCCGCGCCGGACGGCTATTCGCTGGGGATTGCCACGGTGTCCACCACTGCCACCAACCCCGCCATCAATCCCAAGATCCCCTACAACACCCTCACGGACTTCACCCCCGTGATCAACATCGCGGCCACACCGAATGTGCTGGCGGTGAACCCCAAGTTCGGTCCCACCAACCACAAGGATTTCCTGGCCACGCTGAAGGCTTCCCAGGGCAAGTTCTCGTACGCCTCCTCGGGCACCGGGGGCATCCAGCACATGCTGATGGAGCTGTACAAGAGCCTGACCGGCACCTTCATCACCCACATTCCCTACCGTGGCGCGGGCCCCGCGCTGAACGACACGGTGGCTGGCCAGGTGCCCATGATTCTGGACAACCTGCCTTCGGCGCTGCCGTTCATCAAGGACAAGCGCCTGCTGCCGATCGCGGTGGCCGCGCCCTCGCGCCTGGCGGTGCTGCCCGATGTGCCCACCTTCAAGGAAGTGGGTCTGGAGCCCGTGAACCGCATGGCCTACTACGGTATCGTGGGTCCCAAGGGCATGCCCAAGGACGTGGTCGACAAGCTGAATGCCGCCGTCAAGAAGGTGCTGCACGACCCCGCCGTGATCAAGCGCATCGAAGACACGGGCTCGCTGGTGATCGGCAATACGCCGGAAGAGTTTGCCCAGCAGATCAAGGCGGAGTACGAGACCTACAAAAAGGTCGTGGTCGAGCAGAAGCTGACGCTGGAATGAGGGCCTGATCGGTCTCCGGGTACCAAGGCGCTGCCCTATAGGGGCCGCGCCTTTTTTATCGCCCACAATCGCTGACCATGAGTGATGCAACCCTGCAGGCCAGCCTATCGGCCATCGATGATTTCATCGAATCCCTGTTTCTGGAGGATGGCCTGTCCGCTAACACCTTGCAGGCCTACCGCCGGGATCTGGCGGCCTGCGCGCAATTTCTGGCGCAGACCGATGCAGCCTGTACGCTGGATGCGGCGCAGGAGTTGCACCTGCAGGCCTTTTTGCAGGCGCGCCATGTGCAGGGCGTCAAGGCCGTGTCCAGCAACCGTGGGCTGAGCGTGCTGCGCCGCTATTTCCACTGGGGCTTGCGCGAACGCCGCATCCAGAGCGATCCCACGGTGCGCCTGCTGGCCGCCAAGAAGCCACTGCGCGTGCCTCACACCCTGACCCAGGCCCAGGTGGAAGCCTTGCTGCTGGCGCCGGATGTCACCACACCCCTGGGGCTGAGGGACCGCGCCATGCTGGAGCTGATGTATGCCAGCGGCCTGCGGGTGAGCGAGCTGGTGGGATTACAGATGCACCATCTGGACATCCCGGCCGGCGTGCTGCGCACCGAGGGCAAGGGCCGCAAGGAGCGTCTGGTGCCGTTTGGCGAGGAAGCGCAGGCCTGGCTGCTGCGTTATCTGCAGGAGGCCCGCGCCGCCATCCTGCATGGCCAAAGTACGAGTGACCTGTTCGTCACCCAGCGCGGCAGCGGCATGACGCGGGTGATGTTCTGGGTGCTTGTGAAGAAATATGCCCAGGTGGCGGGCATCACGGCCCCGCTGTCGCCCCACACGCTGCGCCATGCCTTTGCCACGCATTTGCTCAACCATGGCGCGGATTTGCGTGTGGTGCAGATGCTGCTGGGGCATGCCGACATTTCCACAACCACCATCTACACGCATGTGGCGCGCGAGCGCCTGCAGCAGCTGCACGCCCAGCACCACCCGCGTGGCTGAGGTGCTTAAGCAGCCTTGATGTGGGTTAAGGCAAATTCATCTTGGTGCAAAATCAAAGACTGGTTTGTCAATACGGAGTAACGATCATGAACGCCATGCGCCGCGGCCTGCTGGCCGCTGCACTGCTGTCTGCTGCAGCACCCGCCATTTCCTGGGCTGAGACCGCACCCTGGCCCAGCAAGCCGATCCGCATCGTGGTGGCCTACCCCGGTGGGGGCGTGAGCGACACGGTGGCGCGTGCTTTGGGGGAAAAGCTCAGCGTGCAACTGGCCACCCCCATCGTGGTGGAGAACAAGGCCGGTGCCGGAGGCACGATTGGCCTGGATGCCGTGGCCAAGGCGGCCCCCGATGGCTACACGATCGGCTTTGCTGCCATCAGCCCCGTGGCCCTGAACCCGCACCTGGGCGCAGTACCGTTCGATCCGCAAAAGGACCTGGCCCCTGTGGTCAGCGTGATGTATTCGCCCGTGCTGATCCTGGGCACTTCCGCCAACCGTGCGTCCAGCTTCCAGGCCTTGCTGGCAGAGTCCAAGAGCCATCCCGGGGTGGTGCGCTGGGCGACCGCTGGTCTGGCATCCCTGGGGCACATCGTGCTGGAGCAGGTGAAGTACAGCAGCAAGGTGGACATCACGCACATCCCCTACAAGGGCGGTGGCCAGCAGCTCAACGATGCCCTGGGCGGGCAGTTCGAGGTGCTGTCGACGAATGCCGGCCCCACCGTGATGCAGCACATCCAGGCCGGCAAGCTCAAGCCTCTGGCTGTGGGTGCACCGCAGCGCCTGGAATCGCTGCCGCAGGTCCCCACACTGGCGGAGCTGGGCTTTCCCGAAGCCAATTCCACTTCGCTGTTCGGCATCTTTGCCCCGGCCAAGACCCCGCAGGCCGTGTTGCAGCGTTTGAACAAGGAATTCAACAAGGCGCTGGCCGAGCCTGACATCCAGGCCAAGCTCAAGGCTTCGGACAACGTCCCGACCGGTGGCGATGCGCAGATCTTTGCCAAGCAGATTGCGCAAGAGTCGGCCAACAACGCCCGCATCATCAAGGCCGCCAACCTGCGCGCGCAGTGATGCAGCGCCGCGAGGCCGTGTGAAAAAAAAGCCACCGCAAAGGTGGCTTTTTTATGTGCAGTGGCGTGGTGTGCCGGCTCAGCCGACGTCGTCGGCCAGGTTGTCGGCCCACGCCAGGGCCTGCAGGTGCGCCCAGTTGACCTGGTGGTTGGACAGGTGCAGGGCTTCGGAGGTGCGGGCAAACACTTCGTCGTCGCCGTTCTCGCAGGCCAGCACCAGCTCCAGGAAGGGGGCGTAGACCCCTGTCTTGTGCAGCAGGGCATCCTGGACCGTCTGGGGCAGGGCGATCGAGCTCAGCGCCTTGTCCATGGGAATGCCCAGCATCACGTCGAGCAGGGAGAACACCCCGACCACGAAGGCATTGTCGACTTCCTCTGTGGACAGCATCTCGGCGGCCAGCAGCTCCATCAGGCGGCCGCGCACCACGGCGGTCTGACCGACGGCAGGGGCGGTGCCCCCTGCGCGGGAGGTGGTCATCAGCAGAGCGGCCCAGCGGAACAGCTTTTTGAGCCCCAGGATCATGACCGCATGGCGGAACGAGGTGATTTCGCAGGACAGACCGAAGCCCGAGGAGTTGATGAAGCGCAGCAGGTTGAAGGACAGCGTGGGGTCCTTCTTGAGCACTTCCTCAATCTCTGCCGTGCTGCTCTGGCTGCGCACCAGGTTGAGCAATTGCAAGATGGTGCCTTGCGATGGGCGCACGGTCTTGGCGGACACCACATCAGGGCGTGCAAACCAGAAGCCCTGGAACAGGCGCACGCCCAGCGAGTGCATCAGGTCGAACTGTTCCTGGGTCTCCACCTTCTCCGCCACGATCTGTGCCGTGGTGTGGGTCTGGGCAAATTTCACCAGCGCTTCGGCACTCTCGACCGGGAAGCTCAGCATGTCGAGCTTGATGAAACTGGCCATCGGCAGCCAGTGCACGTAGGCACGGCGCAGCAGGTTCTGGTCGAACGCCAGGCGAAAGCCGCGCTGGCGCAGGCTTTGGAACACGGGGATCAGGGCAGCAATTTCTTCGGGCGTGGCGTCATCGCCCAGGGTGGGCACTTCCAGCACCACCTTGTCGGGGTGGATCAGCTCCAGGTGGCCGCCCACCAGGCTCTCGTGGGTGCAGTTGACGAACACCAGCTTGCGTCCGACCAGGGCCTCGGTGCCGGCATACGACAGGGCGTTGAACAGCAGGGCCGCATCACTGGCGGCCGTGTGCGCATCCACGGCGGTCGTGCGATCGAACAGCTCATAGCCAAAAACTTCGCGGCGCTCGTTCAGAATGGCCTGGCGGCCAATCATGGACACGGAGTCATCGGTCACGCCGGCAGGCAGGGCGGGAGCGGTCGGATAGGCACTGGAATCAGAGGTCATCGGTGGTGTGTACGCGGTCATGGGCCTTTGCGGGCAGCAGATAACCGCCAATGGTAGTGGGTGCAACAGGCTCTGGTGCCCCACTGTACTGGATTGGCAACACCGTGGCGACCGGTATTCCGTACGTGATGTCCCGCAGGTTTATTGCGTGATCTGGTCGCACCAGGCCAGGGCCTGCAGGTGGGCCCAGTTGATCTGCTGGCTGGTGAGCTGGAGCACCGAGGCCGAGTGGTCGAAGGCCAGGTCATCGCTGCTTTCACAGGCTTCGGCCAGCTGCAGCAGCTCGCCGAAGATGCCCTCGTGCTTGAGCAGGGCGTCGCGCACGGCGGTCGGGATGTTGATCAACTGCAGCGCATCCTGCATGGGGATGCTGAGCATGGCATCCAGCAGCGAGAAGATGCCGACCACAAAGGCCTGCTCCGCCTCTTCCTCGCTCATGAACTCCAGGGCCAGCAGTTCCATGAGGCGGCCACGGATGACGGCGGTATGGCCGATCGAGGCGCTGGTGTTGCCGTACTTGGAGGCGGTGAGCAGCAGGGCCGCCCAGCGGAACAGCTTCTTCAGGCCCATGATCATCACGGCCTGGCGGAACGAGGTGATTTCGCGCGCGGTGCCAAAACCGGCGGAATTGATCAGGCGCATCAGGTTGAAGGCCAGACCGGCGTCCTTCTTCAGCACTTCCTCGATCTCATCGGTGCTGGCCTGGCGGCGCAGCAGGTTGATGAGCTGGATGATGCTGGCCTGGTTGGGGGCCAGCAGCTTGGTCTCGACCACGGCAGGGCGCGAGAACCAGTAGCCCTGGAACAGGGAGACGCCGATGCTCTTGAGCAAGTCGAACTGCTGCGGGGTCTCGACCTTGGTGGCAATCAGCTGGGCCTTGGAGTGGCGCGCCGCGTAGCTGACCAGCACGGCCAGCTGCTCGGGGCGCAGCACGGTCAGGTCCAGCTTGATGAAGTCCGCCAGCGGCAGCCAGGTGGCGTAGGCCGATTCCAGCACGGTGTGGTTGAAGGACAGCTTGAAGCCGCGTTCCCGCAGGCCGCGCAGGATCGGCAGGCGGGCCACCGCCTCGGTGGCGGCAACATGGCCCAGGGGTTCGACCTCAAGCACCACTTTTTCGGGATTAAGCAACTCCAGGTGCCCGCCGGCCAAGCTTTCGTGCGTGCTGTTGACGAACAGCAGCTTGGTGCCCACCAAGTCTTCGCGGCCGGCATGGGACATGGCCGTGAACAGCAGGATGACGTCGGTGGCCGCCGTGTGTTCGGCCGGAGCGCGGGAGCGGTTGAACAGCTCGTAGCCAATCACATCCTTGTCCACATTCACGATGGCCTGGCGTGCAATCATGGGAGAACCGGCATGAGCAACAGGCGTGGATGAGGGCGGGACGGGGGCAATAACGGACATGTCTGCGGGTTGGCGTTGCGTAATCTGGGTGGTCTGTGAATCCAGCATGTCAGTGCTGTTCCAGCCAGGCCAGCTCTTCGTCGGTAAATCCTGCGGCCTGTCGGGCCTGGGTATTGAACGGCGGGCGAGGGCGAGGCGCTTCGTATTTCAGAGCCAATGCAGTGTAGTGCGATTGCGGATCCATATCATTGCGCTGGCATAAGAAGCGATACCAATGGTTACCGATCGCGACATGGCCCACCTCCTCGCGCAGGATGACATCCAGGATCTCCACGGCGGCCCAGGCATCGGGGGTGCCGGCCTGGCGCAGCTTGGCCTGGATCTGGGGCGTGGCGTCGAGTCCACGCGCCTCCAGCGTGCGCGGAACCAGGGCCATGCGGGCGGTGATGTCGTGTGCGGTTTTCTCGCACATGGTCCACAGTCCCTGGTGCGCCGGGAAGTCGCCGTAGTCGTGCTGCTGGGTCAAAAGCCAGTCGCGGATCAGTAAAAAATGCTTACCTTCCTCACCAGCCACTTGCAACCAATCTTGGTAGTAGGCCGCAGGCATGGCATCAAAGCGCCAGATGGCGTCCAGGGCCAGGTTGATGGCGTTGAATTCGATGTGCGCGATCGCGTGCATCAGGGTGATGCGGCCCTCCAGGGTGGCAGGCGAGCGGCGGGCCACTTCGGTGTGGTGGCGCAGTACGGGGCGCTGCGGATGTCCGGGCAGGTGGCAGCCGGCCGGCAGGGCGGGCGCGGTCGGGGCGATGGAGAACTGTGCGCTGTGCGCAAACATTTCCATAGCAGCCGTCGCTTTGTGGATGGGGTCGCAGAGGCACAAAACCTCAAGGGCGCGTTGTCGAAGCTCCATACCTACAATTCTAATTTTCCCGCGCAGACAAAAACAGGAGACACAGCATGGCCGTATACGCATTGGAAGAACTGGTGCCCGAGGTGGCAGACAGCGCCTGGATCGCCGACAGCGCCCAGGTGATGGGCAAGGTGCAGATCGGCGCCGACGCCAGCGTCTGGTTTGGCACCGTGGTGCGCGGGGATACGGACAGCATCAGCATCGGCGAAGGCAGCAATGTGCAGGACGCCAGCGTGCTGCACGCCGATTTCGGCATGCCTTTGGCGATTGGCCGACACGTGACCGTGGGCCATCAGGTCATGCTGCACGGGTGCACGATCGGCGACGAGTCCTTGATCGGAATTGGCGCTATCGTGCTCAACGGGGCGAAAATTGGCAAAAATTGCTTGGTGGGTGCAGGCGCGCTGGTGACCGAAGGCAAGGAGTTTCCGGATGGGTCGATGATCATCGGCAGTCCGGCCCGCGTGGTCCGGCAACTCACCCCCGAGCAGATGGAAGGCCTGCGCCGCAGTGCGCAGCACTATATCGAGAATGCGCGCCGCTTCAAGGCGGGGCTGCGCAAGCTGGGCTGAGGCCTGGCACTTACAGCAATCACTGACTGGGATACACACAGCGTGTCTGAACTCCATAAATTCCTATTCGATGGCCTGCCGGTGCGCGGCATGATCGTGCGACTGACCGATGCCTGGAAGGACATCCTCCAGCGTCGCGCCAGCAACACCGACACCGGGGCCTATCCGGCCGCCGTGCGCGAGCTGCTGGGGGAGATGGCGGCGGCCAGCGTGCTGATGCAGTCCAACATCAAGTTCAATGGCGCTCTGGTGTTCCAAATCTTCGGTGACGGCCCGGTCAAGGTGGCCGTGGCCGAGGTGCAGTCCAACCTGGCGCTGCGCGCCACGGCCTCGGTGCATGGCGCCGTGCCTGCGGGGGCGGAGCTGGCGGAGCTGGTCAACCTCCAGGGGGGCGGGCGTTGCGCCATCACGCTGGATCCCAAGGACCGCCTGCCGGGCCAGCAGCCTTACCAGGGCGTGGTGCCGCTGCAGGGCATGGACGGCGAGCCGTTCGAGAAGATTTCCGAAGTACTGCAGCACTACATGCGCCAGTCCGAACAGCTGGACACCTGCATCGTGCTGGCCGCCAACGACGAGGTGGCGGCGGGCCTGATGATCCAGCGCATGCCGCTCAAGGGCCAGGACAACCTGGCCGGGGCCACCGAGAGCCGCCAGGACGAGCAGGACGCCATCGGCGCCAGCGAGGACTACAACCGCATCGCCACCCTGGCCGCCAGCCTGACGCGCGACGAGCTGCTGGGGCTGGATGTGGACACCATCCTGCGCCGCCTGTTCTGGGAGGAGAAGCTGTTGCGCTTCGTGCCCCAGGACGGTGACCAGGGCCCGCACTTCGCCTGCACCTGCAGCCGCGAACGCGTGGAAGACATGCTGCGCAACCTGGGCCAGGAGGAAGTGGCACAGGTGGTGCAGGAGCAGGGCCATGTGGAAGTCGGCTGCGACTACTGCGGCGCCCAGTACCGCTTTGACGCGGTGGATGCGGCCCAGCTGTTCACGGCCGCGCAGCACCAGGCACCCGGCTCGTCCTCGGTGCAGTAATTCAGGGGTGGCGGCACCCGCAGGGTGCTGCATGAAAGATAGCTGTCAGCGCGCGGTGTGCTTGGATTTCCGGTTTCAAGAGATCGGAAATCCAGGGCCAGCAAGCGCAGGCAGCTATTTTTTTTTATGCCTAACGTGGCCGCGCTGGCGCTCAGCGCTGCAGCAGGTGCTGGAACAGCTGGTGTTCGCTGGCGGCGTCCAGGCACTCCTGGCAGTCGTCCTGCAGATGGGGGGCATTGCCCTGGGCGGGCGTGGTGATCCAGGGGCGCAGTTGCTGGGCCTGTTGCGCGGCGTTGCCGTACAGCATGTGGACCGGCCAGGGGCTGTGCGACAGGTGTTCGGCGCGCCAGGCGGCTTCCAGGCGCAGTGCTGCATCGGGCGCGCCGGTAGGCAGCAGGGCCCACAGCAGCAGACTGTCTGCCGGCATGGCCGGCGTGGGCCATTGCGTCAGCGGCTGTAGTCCGTGCAGCGGCACACGGGCCTGGGCGGCGGCCTGCAGCACCTGGGCGCAGTGGGCTGCGCTGGCGCACAACAGGATGCGGGGGGCAGGGGGCACGGGCTGGCGCAAGCGGGGGGGGGCCGAAGGCAGGAAGGGCAGACCGGGCGCCCTCAGCGGCGCATGATCTGCACGTAAATCTCGTTGGGGCGGACCATGCCCAGCTCGCTGCGCGCCTTTTCCTGGATGCTGTCCTGGCCGTCGCGCAGGTCGGCGACCTCGGACGACAGGCGCTCGTTTTCCTTGCGGGCCTGCGCGTTGGTGGCGTGCAGTTCGTTGATCTGGGCGCGCAGTTCGGCCACGCGGTCCATGCTGCCCGCACCCAGCCACAACTGGGCATGGGTAATGGCCAGCAGGCTCAGCAAGACGACGGTGACGATGCGAGAAACCATGGGTGGATTCAAAAAACCGGGGCCAGTTGGCCCCGGTTCTGGTGCAGGGGGTGAGCCCGAAGATTAACGCAGGTTATAGAAAGCGTCACGGCCAGGGTACACGGCCACGTCGCCCAGGTCTTCCTCGATGCGCAGCAGCTGGTTGTACTTGGCGATGCGGTCCGAGCGGCTCATCGAGCCGGTCTTGATTTGACCCGCATTCAGGCCCACGGCGATGTCGGCGATGGTGCTGTCTTCGGTTTCGCCCGAGCGGTGCGAGATCACGGCGGTGTAGCCGGCGCGCTTGGCCATCTCGATGGCAGCGAAGGTCTCGGTCAGCGTGCCGATCTGGTTGATCTTGATGAGGATGGAGTTGGCGATCTTCTTGTCGATGCCTTCCTTCAGGATCTTGGTGTTGGTCACGAACAGGTCGTCACCCACCAGCTGCACCTTGGCGCCCAGGCGCTCGGTCAGGATCTTCCAGCCGTCCCAGTCGCCTTCGTGCATGCCGTCTTCGATGGAGATGATGGGGTACTTGTCGCACCAGCCAGCCAGCATGTCGGTCCACTGGGTGGCGTTCAGCGTCATGTTGCCTTCGCCTTCCAGCACGTACATGCCGTCCTTGTAGAACTCGGAGGCGGCGCAGTCCAGGCCCAGGGCGATCTGCTCGCCGGGGGTGTAGCCGGCCTTTTCGATGGCTTCGATGATCAGCTGGATCGCGGCTTCGTGGTTTTCCACGGAAGGTGCGAAACCGCCTTCGTCGCCCACGGCGGTGGACATGCCGTTGTGGTGGATGATGGCCTTCAGCGCGTGGAACACTTCGGCGCCCCAGCGCACGGCTTCACGGAAGGTGGGGGCCCCCACGGGGATGATCATGAACTCTTGCAGGTCCAGCGAGTTGTTCGCGTGGGCGCCGCCGTTGATCACGTTCATCATGGGCACGGGCAGCTGCACGCCGCCCATGCCGCCGAAGTAGCGGTACAGGGGCAGGCCGGCCTCTTCGGCTGCGGCGCGGGCCACGGCCATGGACACGGCCAGCATGGCGTTGGCGCCCAGGCGGCTCTTGTTCTCGGTGCCGTCCAGGTCGATCATGGTCTTGTCCAGGAACGCCTGTTCCGACGCGTCCAGACCGATCACGGCCTGGGCGATCTCGCCGTTGATGTTGTCCACGGCCTTGAGCACGCCCTTGCCCAGGTAACGGCCCTTGTCGCCGTCACGCAGCTCGATCGCTTCGCGCGAGCCGGTGGACGCGCCCGATGGCACGGCCGCACGGCCCATCACGCCAGATTCCAGCAGCACGTCGCATTCGACGGTGGGGTTGCCGCGGCTGTCCAGGACCTCACGTCCTACGATGTCAACGATTGCACTCATGGTGTTTTCCTCGGAAGGTTTTCAAAACTGGGGCGGCAGCTGCAGCTGGGATGGTGGCTGTGGTGTCGGCCGAGGCTGCCTGGCATGCGCGGTGCGCATGTGAAAAAGCACGCCCCACGGAGCGTGCTTTGTCGCTGAAAGCTGGTTCACGGGTCGCGCGCTGCGCATCTTACGCAAACTTAGGCGGAAAAGTGGTTTTCCAGGAAACCGTGGCGCTTGGTCACGTCGTCCAGCGCCACCAAAGTCTCCAGCAACGCCTTCATGTGCTTGAGGGGCACGGCGTTGGGGCCGTCGCTCAGGGCGTTGCAGGGATCGGGGTGGGTTTCCATGAACAGGCCCGCCACGCCCACGGCCACGGCCGCGCGCGACAGCACGGGCACCATCTCGCGCATGCCGCCGCTGCTGGTGCCGTTGCCGCCGGGCAGCTGCACGCTGTGCGTGGCGTCGAACACCACGGGGGCGCCGGTCTCGCGCATGATGGCCAGCGAGCGCATGTCGCTGACCAGGTTGTTGTAGCCAAAGCTGGCGCCGCGTTCGCAGGCGGTGAACATGTCGGGGTCCTGGCCCACTTCGATGGCGGCGGCGCGCGCCTTGTCGATGACATTCTTCATGTCATGCGGTGCAAGGAACTGGCCCTTCTTGATGTTCACCGGCTTGCCGCACTGGGCCACGGCGCGGATGAAGTCCGTCTGGCGGCACAGGAAGGCGGGGGTCTGCAGCATGTCGACCACCGATGCCACGTGGGGGATTTCCTCCACGGTGTGCACGTCGGTCAGCACGGGCACGCCGATTTCCTTGCGCACCTTGGCCAGGATCTCCAGGCCCTTTTCCATGCCGGGGCCACGGAAGCTGGTGCCCGAGGAACGGTTGGCCTTGTCGAAGCTGCTCTTGAACAGGAAGTTGATGCCCAGCGCGGAGGTGATCTCCTTGAGCTGGCCCGCCACGTCCATCTGCAGTTGCTCGGACTCGACCACGCAGGGGCCGGCAATCAGGAAGAAGCGCTGGTCCAGACCAATGTCGAAGCCGCAGAGTTTCATGGGGTGTTCCTTTATGGCATGCGGTGCATGCTTCAAAAACCAAAGCTGCTTGCGCAGGTGATGCAATGACTTCAGCTTTAAATGATGCTGAAGTCATTGCGTTTCAAGCGCTGGCAGCTCCTTTTTTCAGACTTGTCCCGGATGCCGGGATCAGGCCTTCTTCTGGTCCATGGCCGCCTTGATGAAGGCGTTGAACAGCGGGTGGCCGTTCCAGGGCGTGGACTTGAACTCGGGGTGGAATTGCACGCCGATGTACCAGGGGTGGACGTCCTTGGGCAGTTCCACGATCTCGGTCAGTTGCTCGCGCTGCGTCAGCGCGGAGATCACCAGACCGGCTGCGCGCAACTGGTCCAGGTACTGCACGTTGGCTTCGTAGCGGTGGCGGTGGCGCTCGGTCACCACGTCGCCGTAGATGCTGTGGGCCAGGGTGCCGGGCTGCACGTCGGACGACTGGGCGCCCAGGCGCATGGTGCCGCCCAGGTCGGAGTTGGCGTCACGCGTCTTGATGGTGCCGTCCTCGTCCTTCCACTCGGTGATCAGCGCGATCACGGGGTTGGGCGTGTGGGGATCGAACTCGGTGGAGTTGGCGCCTTCCAGGCCGGCCTTGTGGCGGGCGTATTCGATGGTGGCCACCTGCATGCCCAGGCAGATACCTAGGTAGGGCACCTTGTTTTCACGGGCGAACTTGGCGGTCGAGATCTTGCCTTCCACACCGCGCGAACCAAAGCCGCCGGGCACCAGGATGGCGTCGTACTGGGACAGCTGTTCCTTGGCGTTGGCGTCGGTGATGGTTTCCGAGTCGATGTGGGTGATCTTCACGCGGGTGTGGTTGCGCAGGCCGGCGTGCTTGAGCGCTTCGTTGACCGACTTGTAGGCGTCGGACAGTTCCACGTACTTGCCGACCATGGCCACCTGCACTTCGCCCTGGGGGTGCTCGGTTTCGTAGACCAGATCGTCCCAGCGCTTGAGGTTGGCCGGCGCGGTGTTCAGGCGCAGCTTGTCGCAGATCAGGCCGTCCAGGCCCTGCTCGTGCAGCATGCGGGGCACCTTGTAGATGGTGTCCACGTCCCACATGGAGATCACGCCCCATTCCTGCACGTTGGTAAACAGCGAAATCTTCTCGCGTTCTTCATCGGGCACGGCGTACTGGGCGCGGCACAGCAGCGCATCGGGCTGGATACCGATTTCGCGCAGCTTCTGCACGGTGTGCTGGGTGGGCTTGGTCTTGAGTTCACCGGCGGCTGCGATGTAGGGCAGGTAGCTCAGGTGCACGAAGGCCGAATTGTTGGGGCCCAGCTTCAGGGACAGCTGGCGCACGGCTTCCAGGAAGGGCAGGGACTCGATGTCACCCACGGTGCCGCCGATTTCGCAGATGGCCACATCCACGGCGTCGTCGGTGCCGATGCCGGCGCCGCGCTTGACGTATTCCTGGATCTCGTTGGTGATGTGGGGGATGACCTGCACGGTCTTGCCCAGGTAGTCACCGCGACGCTCTTTTTCCAGCACGCTCTGGTAGATGCGACCGGTGGTGAAATTGTTGGACTGGCGCATGCGCGTTTCGATGAAACGCTCGTAGTGGCCCAGATCCAGGTCGGTTTCTGCACCATCGTCCGTCACGAACACTTCGCCGTGCTGGAAGGGGGACATCGTGCCGGGGTCCACGTTGATGTACGGGTCCAGCTTGATGAGGGTGACTTTCAGGCCGCGCGACTCGAGCAGCGCAGCAAGGGAGGCTGAGGCGATTCCCTTGCCCAGGGAAGACACCACACCGCCTGTGACGAAGACGAATTTGGTCATGTCTTGTTCGTTTTTATGGTGGTGGTAAAGACGAATTATAGGTGCCGGCCAGAAACTGCCGCTGAAAGCTGGGGCAATCAGCCCCGTGGCCTCTGCTACATTCGCGCCATGCAAGAACTCGCTGGCAAACACATTGTTCTGGGCCTCTCCGGGGGCGTTGCCTGTTACAAAACGGCACATTTATGCCGCCTGCTGACCAAGGCCGGCGCCACCGTGCAGGTGGTGATGACCGAGGCGGCCGAGCAGTTCATCACCCCGGTGACCATGCAGGCCCTGTCGGGCCGCACGGTCTACACCTCGCAGTGGGATGCGCGCGAGGGCAACAACATGCCCCACATCAACCTCAGCCGCGAGGCCGATGCCATCGTCATCGCCCCCTGCAGCGCCGATTTCGTCGCCAAGCTGGCCCAGGGCCGTGCCGACGAGCTGCTCAGCCTGATGTGCCTGGCCCGGCCGACCGAGCGCGTGCCCCTGCTGCTGGCCCCGGCCATGAACCGCGAAATGTGGGCCCACCCTGCCACGCAGCGCAATTTTGCCCAGGCCGCCGCCGATGGCGCGCAGGTGCTGGGGGTTGGCGTGGGTGACCAGGCCTGCGGCGAAACCGGTGATGGCCGCATGCTGGAGCCCGAGGAACTGCTGGAAGACATCGCCGCTTTCTTTGCCCCCAAGCTGCTGGCCGGGCACCGGCTGTTGATCACGGCCGGCCCCACCTTCGAAGCCATCGACCCGGTGCGCGGCATCACCAACCTGTCCAGCGGCAAGATGGGCTTTGCCATCGCCGCGGCCGCGCAGGCGGCGGGCGCCGCGGTGACCCTGGTGGCCGGCCCCGTGCACCTGCCCACGCCGCGCGGCGTGCAGCGCATCAATGTGCAGTCGGCCCGGCAGATGCTGGCGGCGGTGCAGTCCCAGGCCGACCAGGCCAGCATCTTCATCGCCACGGCCGCCGTGGCCGACTGGCGCCCGGCGAATGCCAGCGACCAAAAGATCAAGAAGGACGGCACGGGCGATGTGCCCGCGCTGGCGTTTGTCGAGAACCCGGACATTTTGGCCAGCATCGCCCAGTCGCCACGTGCCCAAAGCGGTGCGCTGTACTGCGTCGGTTTTGCCGCCGAAAGCCACGACCTGCTGCAGCACGCCACGGCCAAGCGGGTGCGCAAGGGCGTGCCCTTGCTGGTCGGCAATATCGGCCCGGCCACCTTCGGCCAGGATGACAACGCCTTGCTGCTGGTCGATGCCCAGGGCCACCGCGAGCTGCCGCGCGCCAGCAAGGCCGCGCTGGGCGTGCAACTGGTGCAGGAGCTGGCCCGGCGCCTGCCACCGGCACCCCGCGCCTGAGGCGTACTCCACCGATACCTGCGAGGCTGAAACCGATGTCGACTTCCAATTACGAAGGCCCCCGCGGCGGCGACTATGCACGCTACGTCGATGAGCTGCTGCGCGCCAGCCCACTGCACCAGAGCCTGGGGCGGGTGCTGCGGGAGGCCAGCCGCAGCGATTTCACCGGTGAGGTGCTGTCCCCCGGGGCCCAGCCGGGCTCGGTGCTGACGCGGGTGCGCGAGCGGGCCCAGGCCGCCATGGCCCAGGCCCAGCAGCAGGCACAACAGCAGGCCCAGACCACCAGCCGCAGCCCGGCCGGCAAGACATCGTCCAAGAAGGCCAGCGACCGCGCAGCCCGCGCGGCACGGCAGGCACCGCCGAAGCCGGCCACGCCCGCCGCGGGCCCGCGCAGCCCCTGGTTCCGGATCACCCCGGGGCGCGTGGTGGGCTTGCTGATTCTGGCCGTCCTCAGCGTGGCACTGCCTGGCTTGGGGGCGCTGGTGCTGCTGTTTGCCATCATCAACGCGGTGCGCCGCGGCATTCGCTCGGCCAGCGAATCGGCCTGACATGCCCGCGCGGGCCGCTGCGGTGGTCCGTCCCCGGCACAATCCGTGCCTTCTTTGTTTTGCCTGGGCCACCACCGTGGCGGCCGGCACCGAATCCCTTTGCTATGAACGTTGACCTGAAGATCCTGGATGCGCGCTTGCGCGAGAACATGCCCGCCTATGCCACCCCTGGCAGCGCCGGCCTGGATTTGCGCGCCTGCATCGACGCGCCGATCACGCTGGAGCCCGGCCAGTGGCAGCTGATTCCCACCGGCATGGCCATCTACCTGAAGGACCCGGGCTACGCCGCCATGATCCTGCCGCGCTCGGGCCTGGGTCACAAGCACGGCATCGTGCTGGGCAATCTGGTCGGCCTGATCGACTCCGACTACCAGGGCCAACTGATGGTCAGCGCCTGGAACCGTTCGCCCACCGCCTTCACCCTGCAGCCCATGGACCGCCTGGCCCAACTGGTGGTCGTGCCCGTGGTGCAGCCCACGTTCAACCTGGTGGACGAATTCGAAGCCGTGTCCGAGCGCGGCGAAGGCGGCTACGGCTCGACCGGCAAGCAGTAAGCCCCGGTGCGCGACCCAGCGGCCTTGGTCTTTGGGCGAGGTGCGGTGGCCCCGGACTGCGCCCAGAATGCCCGGTGGCGCTGGCCTGCTGCGAGGAAAACTGCTGTGGCAGACAGGCGTGAGCGCAGCGGCTGCGCTCATTCTTTTGTGAGCAAGTGTGAGGGCCGTCGTCCCGGCTGCGGGTGGCTGCGTTGAAACTCCGAACACATGGGGCTCCGGCATGGGCCGAGCCGCCCGCTCTGCGGCCCCGCGTGTCCCGCCCACGTGACCCGGAGTTTTTATGCATCCTCTTTCCCATTGGCCCCGTCTTGCCGCTGTCGCCAGCGTAGCGTTGTTGCTGAGTGCCTGCGCCGGCTATCCCGGCCAGCCCGGCAATGGCTATCCCCGCACGGCCTATCCCACGGCCCCGCAGCCGGTGACCAGCTACCCGGTGCCGGCCTATCCCGCCACCAGCTACCCGGTCCAGCAGGGCGGCGGCATGTACGGCCAGATGGCCTATGGCCAGATCGCCCACATCGAGACCGTGCGCGTGCAGGATTCCAGCGGCATTGGTGCGGGTGGGGCGATCGTCGGCGGTGTGGTCGGCGGGGTGCTGGGGCGCCAGGTCGGCAAAGGCACGGGCCGCGACCTGGCGACGATTGCGGGCGTGGTCGGCGGTGCGCTGGCCGGCAATGCGGTGCAAAACAACATGGGGGGCAGCGTGCGCGACATCTACCGCGTGACCGTGCAGCTGCAGGACGGCAGCCAGCGCAGCTTTGACTACCCCAACCCACCGCCTTTCCGCATCGGCGACAACGTGCGCGTGGACGGCAATCAGATCTACCGCTGATCCGGTGCCACTGGCACGGGCCTGTGGGTCCGCGTCCGCAGCACTGCATTTTCACAATATAGAGCAGCCAGTGCAGTGGCTGTGCGCGTCCCAGGCCGAAAACCTTCGGCCTGCCGGCGGCGGATCTGCCGTTGGAGTGGACTCTCGAATCCATAGCTGCTAACTGTCAGGTCCCGGATGATTACGCACGTTCTTGACGAATAAATCAGGTGCTTTCATCTTCCATTTTTTGAGTGCTTGGACTGGGGCTTCATGCCCCAGTGCCTTTTGTGGCAAGTGGTGGTTGTACAGCCAGACAAACCTGTGCAGTGTCTTCTCCAAATCCTCTGCGCTGTTGAAGTGATGCGAGCGCAGCACCTGGCTCAGGCGGCCATTGAAGCGCTCAACCATGCCGTTGGTTTGTGGCGTCTTTGGCTTGGTCAGCCGATGCTCTATCCCCAATGCTTGGCATAACTGGTCGAATTCGTGCTCGCCTGAGGGCTGACGTGTGCGGCTTCCAAACAATCGGTCTGTGAACTCTTTGCCGTTGTCGGTGAGGATGGTGTGGATCTTGAACGCTGCAGCTTTGCGTACGGCAGCCAAGAAGGCTTTGGCGGATGCTGCCGTCTTGTGCTGCTTGATATCAATGAACACCCAGCGTGTAGCTCGATCGATGGCAACAAAAACATAGCGGCGCTTGTCCTCATCGTGCATCTGGGGCAGGTACTTCACATCTACATGTACATAGCCAGGCTCATACGCCTTGAAGGGTTTGTGCTCGCCCTCAGGCTTGGGCTGTACGGGCAATCTGGAGTGGCCTCGTCTGCGCAGCAAGCGATCCAGCGCCGAGCGGCTCATGGCAGGCTCAATGAACTCTCGCACCACCGCCAATAAGTCATCCAGAGGTAGCCGCAGCTGGCTGCGCAGATAAATAACCAGCTCTTCCTGCCCTGCATTGAGAGTCGTTTGCAGGCGGTGGGCCGTGTGGCTGGCGTCATGCACCGTGGTTCTGCCCCGCCACTTACGCACGGTCCCTATGCCAATGCCGTATTGCTGCGCCAACTCTCGATCAGTACCACTGGCTTGCTGCAATGCCAAACGGGTGGCAGGTGTGGTCGTAGCGTTCTTATGAAGGCTGATCAGCATGGCAACTCCTTGGCACGGGATTGCCATGTTGCCAGAACTGCTTGCAGTACCTCTCGGCCATGCAGCAACGGACGCTTGTTTTTAAGCAGCCAATCGTCCGGGACCCGACAGCTAACGCACAGCCAGCAAGCGCTGTAAGCCAAAATCATGCTGAATTTCTGGCTTCAGTGCGACGCAGGCCGTGTGGCCTCCGTGGCCACGGCCGGCAGGCACAGGCGCATGCGCAGCCCGCCCAGGGGTGCGCTGTCGGCCTGCACCGAGCCACCATAGGTCTGGGCCAGCTCCCGCACGATGTCCAGGCCCAGGCCAGCGCCGGGGCGCTGTTCATCCAGGCGCTCGCCCCGCTCGAAGATGCGTTGGCGCTCGGCGGGAGGAATGCCGGGGCCGTCGTCGTCCACGGTGAAGCACAGCAAGTCGCCGTCGCGCTGCACGCCCAGCTGCACCTGGCTGCGCGCCCATTTGCCGGCGTTGTCCAGTAGATTGCCCAGCATCTCGAACAGGTCCTGGGCCTCGCCGCGGAAGGCCAGTGCCGGCGCGGCCTCGTCCACCTGCACGAACTGCACCGAGCGCGCCGCGTGCAGGCGCTGCATGGTGCGCAGCAGGGCCTGCATCGGCCCCTGCACCGGTGTGCGCAGGCCGGTGGCGCGGATGGCGGCGGCCGCGCGGGCACGGGCCAGGTGGTGGTCCACCTGGCGCTGCGCCGTGGCCACCTGCTCCTGCACCAGGCGCGCCAGCGGCGTGTCGTCCTGGGCGGCGGCGTTGCCCAGGATGCTCAGCGGCGTGTGCACCGCATGCGCCAGGTTGCCGGCCTGGGTGCGGGCGCGCTGCACGATGTCGGCATTCGCCCCCAGCACATGGTTGAACTCATTGATCAGCGGCTGCAGCTCGTCGGGGAACTGGCCGTCCAGCTGGGTGGCTTCGCCGGTGCGCACCGTGGCCAGGCGCTGGCGCAGCAGGTCCAGCGGTTGCAGGGCCAGCTGCAGCTGCACGGCCACGGCCACCACCAGGCCCAGCGCCAGCGTGCCCAGGGCGGCCAGCAGCATGGTGGTGAAGCGCTGCACCGGCTCTGCCACCAGGGCCTGGTCGGCCGCCACGGTCAGGCGCAGCAGGGGGGCTTCGGCCTCGGGCAGTTGCAGCGGCCGGCTGACGGCCACCAGTTGGTGGTTCTGGCTGTCGCGCAGCTGCAGCACGGCGTGGCCGCTGCGCGCGGTGCCGGGAAAGGCCGTGTCCCGCGGCAGGGGTAGCACCTGGTCCCACAGGGAGCGCGAGCGCACCACGCCCAACTGGGCCGGGCCTTGCTCCGGCAGCAGGTCCACCTGCCAGTACAGGCCGGAAAGCGGGGCGTTCAGGCGTGCATCCCCGGCCATGGGCAGCACTTCCACCCGCTGCGCGGCATCCAGGTTGACGCTGGCGCTGAGCTGGTCCAGCTGGCGCACCAGCTCTCCTTGCAACTGCTGGTTGACGTGTTCCTGGAACAGGCCGCGCAGGCCCCAGCCCGCCACGGCCATCGCCAGAGCCATCCAGGCCAGCGTGCCCAGCAGCAGGCGCTTGCGCAGCGAGCCATGGCGCAGCGACAGGGCGCGTGGCAGCTTCACGCCGCACCTTCCACGGGCAGCAGGCGGTAGCCCAGGCCGCGCACGGTCTCGATGCTGCCGGGTGGCAGCTTTTTGCGCAGGCGGCCCACGAAGACTTCGATGGTGTTGGAGTCGCGCTCGCTGTCCTGCGGGTACAGGTGCTCCGACAGCTCGGTGCGCGACAGCACCTCGCCCACGCGCTGCATCAGCAGCGACAGCAGCTTGAACTCGTGGCTGGTCAGCGCCAGCGGTTGGCCATCGACCGAAACCGTGGCCTGGCGCGTGTCCAGCCGGATGCTGCCGCACTGCCAGTCGGCGCTGCTGTGCGGCGACAGGCGGCGCAGCAGGGCGCGCAGCCGGGCCAGCAGCTCTTCCATGTGAAAAGGCTTGGCCAGGTAGTCGTCGGCCCCGGCATCCATGCCGGTGACCTTCTCGTGCCAGGCGCTGCGCGCCGTCAGGATCAGCACTGGCATGCTGCGCCCCAGGGTGCGCCAGTGGCGCAGCACGCTCAGGCCGTCGACCACGGGCAGGCCCAGGTCCAGCACCACGGCGTCGAAATCCTCGACCTCGCCCAGGTAGCGCGCGGTGGCGCCGTCGGCGGCGGTCTCCACCGTGTGGCCGGCGGCCTCGATGGCCTGGGCCAGCTGGGTGCACAGCGTGGGTTCGTCTTCCACCACCAGGATGCGCATCAGTCCTGCCCCTTTCTGCGCACGCTGAGCACGCGGCCGTCGACGGCATCCACCTTCAGCTTGCTCAGCTGGCCATTCGGGTGCAGCAGCCGCATCTCGTAGATGAAGCGGCCATCGTCGTGCTCGAACTCCACCTTCAGCACCTGTCCCTGGTACTGGCGCTCCACCTGGTCGAGCACGGTGCGCAGCGGCAGCACCTTGCCCTGCTGCAGCGCCTGGCGTGCCAGCTCGTGGTCGCTTTCGTCGGAGTGGGCCTGTGGCAGGTCCAGTCCAGCGCCCAGCCATAGGGCACCACCCAGCGCAAAGGCGCCCAGCAGCGCGGGCCAGCGAAGGCGGGACAGTGAAGAGCGGGTGACCATGGCAATGCTTCCTCGTGCAGGTGAACACCCGCAACTTATACCGGCAGGGCGATGAATGGCACATGAACAGGTGCTTCAGCATGCATTCACCCCGGGTTTTGAAGAATGACTTCAGGCCAGCACGGTGCTGGTCCTGCATCACACCCACAAGGAGTTCTTCACCATGTACACACAGCAGTTTGCCACCGTTCGCCGTCTCGCCGCCGCCACCTTGCTGGCGGGGCTGGCCGCCGGCGCCATCGCCCAGACCACCGCTTCCACCCCAGCTGCTGCCCCCACGGCCCCTGCCGCCCAGGCCGCGACCACCATCCCGGGGCCACAGCTGAACATCCGCCAGGTGTATGACCGCCTGGAGGCCGCCGGCTACCGCGATCTGCGCGAGGTGGAGTGGTCCGATGGCCGCTACGAAGTCAAGGCCCGCAACGCCCAGGGCGAACGCGTGAAGCTGGACGTGGATGGCAACACCGGCGCCGTGCTGCGCAGCCGCGTCAAGCATTGAGAACGGGCGGGGCGGCCTGGGGTCGCCCTGCGTAGCATCGGAACCAGCAAGGAGGATGTATGCGTGTGCGGATCGCTTTCGGAGCGTGGTGGCTGGGGCTGACCCTGGCGTGGATGGCGGTGGCGGCCCCCTGGGTGGGTGGCGCTGGCGTGGCGGAGCCCACGTTCTGGTGGCAGTTGCGCCAGCAGGCGCTGTACCTCAGCGGCGTCTGGAGCATCGGCATGATGTCGCTGGTCATGCTGCTGTCGCTGCGCCAGCGCTGGATGGAATGGCCCCTGGGCGGCATGGACCAGGTCTACCGCCTGCACAAATGGGCCGGCATCGGCGCCGCTGTGGCTGCGGTCATGCACTGGGGGGCCAAGGAATCCAGCGGGCTGATCAAGGACGTCTGGGGGGCCGCCGGGCGCCCGGCGCGCGACGCCGTCCTGGCCTGGGCCGTGGATTGGCGCGGCACCGCCAAGGACCTGGGGGAGTGGGCCTTCTACGCCCTGCTGGCCTTGGTGGTCCTGACGCTGTGGCAGCGCCTGCTGCCCTATCGGCCCTGGCGCCGCCTGCACCGCGTGATGCCGGCGCTGTACCTGATGCTGGCCTTCCATACGCTGGCGTTGATGCCACTGTCGTTCTGGCGCTTGCCCATGGGGGGCTTGATGGCGGTGCTGCTGGGCGTGGGCAGTGTCGCCGCCCTGTGGTCGCTGGCGGGGCGCATTGGCCGTGGGCGCAACAGCCATCGGGGGCAGGTGCATGCGGTGCAGTTGCTGGGGCCGGTGGCCGGTCGGGATCCGCTGGAAGTGCTGTGCGCCATGCCGACCACCTGGCAGGGGCACCAGCCCGGGCAGTTCGTGTTTGCCAGCTTCGAGGGGCTGGAAGGGCCGCACCCCTTCACCATCGCCAGTGCGCCGGGCAGTTGCGGCAGCACCCCCGATGGGCGCCCGCTGCTGCGCCTGGTCATCAAGCCGCTGGGCGACTACACGCGCAGCCTGCATGCGGCCCTGCAGCCGGGGCAGGCCGTGCGCATTGAAGGGCCGTACGGGCATTTCGACGGGCAGGGCACCCAGGTTTGGGTCGCGGGGGGCGTGGGGGTGACGCCGTTTCTGGCCTTGCTGGAGGCGCGGCAGCCCGGTGCAGCGCAGACCGATGCGCTGCAACCGGCGCACCTGCACTACTGCACCCGCAATGCGGCGCAGGATGCCGTGCTACCCCGGGTGCGGCAGCTGTGCGAGCAGGCGCAACCCCCGGTGCACCTGCAGGTGCACGATGCGGCCCAGGGCGACTGCCTGCGGCCCGAACACCTGGTGCCGCATGGTACGGCCCTGGACATCTGGCTGTGCGGGCCCGCCGGACTGGGGCAGGCGGTGCGCCAGGCGGCCGATCGCCAGCGTGGCTGGCGCCTGCACCAGGAGGCGTTCCAGATGCGCTGACCGGGTCAGTGCAACAGGTCGCTGCCTGGCGCCTGGGGCTGGATGCGGAAGAAGCCCGTGCCCGCACTGCCGCGGCCAACTTCTTCTTCCGTGGCCTCGCGCACGGCTTCGACCTTGATCTCGATGCGCAGGGCAATCCCGGCCAGGGGGTGGTTGCCGTCCAGCACCACATGCTCGGGGTAGATCTCGGTGATGGTGTACAGCGCATCCTTGGGGGCCTCGGGGTTGCAGCCTTGCGGCAGGGCACTGCCTTCAAAGGTCATGCCCTCTTCCAGTTCCTGGGGGAATAGTTCGCGCTTTTCCAGAAAGATCAGCGTGTCGATGTAGTCGCCAAAGGCGTCCTCGGGCTCCAGGTGCAGCTGCAGCGTGTCGCCCACGGTGTGGCCTTGCAGGGCTTCTTCGATGCGCTTGAGCAGGTCGTCGCCGCCGACGAGGAATTCCACGGGCTCGTCCAGCACGTCCAGTTCATCGCCCAGGGTGTCTTTGAGGGTCCAGGTCAGCGCGACCACGCATTGTTCGGTGATGTCCATGAGTTGCAGCCTTGTGCGGCCAGTGCCGCAGAGGAAAAAAGAAAACGGCCGGCTGCGCAGCACCCCGTGGGGGACGCGCAGGCGGCGCACTGGGCGGGATTTTCCCATGGCTGCCCAGGTCTGGCTGTGTGCCGGGCATTGCCAGTCCCGGGCCACCCGTCAGAACGGGTAGTGGCGTTCGCGGGTCTGCATGGTGATCCAGCGGGTGTCGGTGAAGGCATCGATGCCGGCCTGGCCGCCAAAGCGGCCATAGCCCGAGGCCTTGACGCCGCCGAACGGCATCTGGGCTTCGTCGTGCACCGTCGGGCCGTTGATGTGGCAGATGCCGGTTTCCAGGCGTGCCGCGACCTGCCAGGCGCGGGCCGTGTCGCGCCCGTAGACGGCCGAGGACAGCCCAAACTCGTTGTCATTGGCGACGGCAATCGCCTGCTCGACCCCGTGCACCCGCACGATGGCCTTGACCGGCGCAAAGGTCTCTTCGCGGAAGATATCCATGTCGGCCGTCACATGGTCCAGCAGCGTGGCGGGCATCAGCGTGCTGCTGGCCTTGCCGCCGCACAGCAGCCGGGCACCCTTGGCCAGGGCATCGTCGATCAGCGCATTCGCGCGGTGCACGGTGTGCATGTCCACCACCGACCCCAGCACCACCGGCCCCTGGCGCGGATCGCCCAGCGGCAGCGCCTGGGCGTGGGCCGTGAGCCGGGCCACGAAGTCGTCGGCGATCTGCTCGTCCACGATGATGCGTTCGGTCGACATGCAGATCTGCCCCGAATTGGCAAAGGCGCCAAAGGTGCAGCCCGCCACGGCCGCCGGGATGTCGGCATCGTCCAGTACGATGAAGGGGGCCTTGCCGCCCAGCTCCAGGATCGCGGGCTTGAGGTGCCGGGCCGCAGTCTGGCCGATGATGCGGCCCACGCGCGTGGAGCCGGTGAAGTTGACGCGGCGTACGGCCGGGTGGGCGATCATGGCCTCGACCACGGCTGTGGCATCCGCCGGGGCGTTGGTCACGAAATTCACCACACCGGCTGGCAGGCCGGCATCCTGCAGGGCTTCAATCACCAGCCCGTGCGTGGCGGGGCACAGCTCCGAACCCTTGAGCACCACGGTGTTGCCGCAGGCCAGGGGGGTGGCAATCGCGCGCACGGCCAGGATGACCGGGGCATTCCATGGCGCAATCCCCAGCACCACGCCTGCGGGCTGGCGCACGGCCATGGCCACGCTGCCCGGAATGTTGGAGGGGATGATCTGTCCGCTGATCTGCGTGGTCAGTGCCGCGGCTTCCAGCAGCATGTCGGCCGCCAGATGCACGTTGAAGCCGGCCCAAAGGCCGGAAGCCCCGGTTTCCGCCGCCATCGCGGCCGCGAGGGCCTCGCCCTTGGCCGCAAGGGCCTGCGAGGCCCGCATCAGCAGGGCACGGCGCTCCCCCGGACCGATGGCAGCCCAGGCGGGGAAGGCCTGGGCTGCGGCATCGACGGCCACCCGAGCATCGTCCGGCGTGGCGGCCGGTGCGCGCGTGGCCACCTGGCCATCGAGTGGGTTGTGGCGGTCAAAGCTGGCGCCGCCGGTGGCTGTGGCGGCCTGACCGCCCATCAGCAAGCTGGGTTGGAGCATGGGGCAAATCCTTTGCGGGAGAGGCTGTCAAGCATAAGGTCTGCGCTGGCCTACAGCCATGCGCCTGCCCGACGGTCGGTGCAGGTGGGGCACCGGTGCGCCGGTCCTTATCAGGTGGACCTGCATGGTTGAGCTGTGCTGGGTCAAGCTCCGCGGGGCCGGTCATAAGACAATAGGGGCTGCTTTACAGAATCGTTGCCCGCTCTTTCCTATGGACACCACACTTCCCATCGCGCTGCTTGGCGGTATCTCGCCCGAGAAATTCATGCGCACCTACTGGCACAAGAAACCGTTGCTGATCCGCCAGGCGATCCCCGGTTTCAAGCCCATCCTGAATCGTGCACAGCTGCTGGCGCTGGCGGGCGAAGAGGGCGTGGAGGCGCGCCTGATCGAGCAGTTGGGTGGTGGAGCCTGGAAGCTTTCGCACGGCCCGTTTCCGCGCCGCAAGCTGCCGGCGTTGAGCAAGCCCGGCTGGACGGCCTTGGTGCAAGGCGTGGACCTGCACAACGAGCAGGCGCATGCGCTGCTGCAGCAGTTCCGCTTTGTGCCCGATGCGCGCATGGACGACCTGATGATCAGCTTCGCCACTGACCAGGGTGGCGTGGGTCCGCACTTCGACAACTACGATGTGTTCCTGCTGCAGGCTCATGGCAAGCGCCGCTGGCGCATCGGCCGCCAGAAGGACTTCTCGCTGCAGCCCGATGTGCCGTTGAAGATCCTGACCAACTTCGAGCCCGAGGAAGAGTTCGTGCTGGAGCCCGGCGACATGCTGTACCTGCCCCCGAAGTGGGCGCATGACGGCATCGCCGAGGGCGAGTGCATGACCTACTCGATCGGCTTCCGCTCGCCCAAGCAGGACGAGATGGCGCGCGAAATCTTCCTGCGCATGTCGGATGCCCCGGACGAGTGCCCCAAGGACGTGGTCTACAAGGACCCCAAGCAGCCTGCTGTGGCACATCCTGCCGAGATCCCCGCCGACCTGTACGATTTCGCGCGCGAGGCCCTGAAGAAGGCCCTGGCCGAACCCCTGGCGCTGGAGCGCGCGCTGGGCGAGTACATGAGCGATCCCAAGCCGAATGTCTGGTTCGAGCCTGCGGACGATTTCGGCATGCTCGAAGGCGTGCGCCTGAACCGCCGTACCCGCATGCTGTACGACGCCAAGCACATCTTCATCAACGGCGAAAGCTATCTGGCCGGCGGCAAGGACGCCCAGCTGATGCGCAAGCTGGCCGATGAGCGCCAGCTGTCGCGCCGCGAGGTGCAGCAGTTCAGCGACGATGCCCTGGAACTGCTGTCGTCCTGGGTCGATGCCGGCTGGGCCGACAGCGTCGAAGGCTGATTTGGTTCTTGTTACAAATTTAGTGCGCAAAGCTGTAAACCAAGTTTGTAACTGGACCGTTGTGCAGGGGAAGCCAATGCTGGCTATCGGCATTGGTGGCAGGAATTGCGGCAAGTCTGCTGCGCCGCCCCCAACTTTTTACACCCCTAGAGGTATTGACATGAAAAACTCTCTCATCTTGGCTACCGTGATCGCTTCTGCTGCTTTGGTCGCTTGCGGCAAGAAGGAAGAGGCTCCCGTGGCTGCTCCTGCAGCCCCTGCTGTGGAAGCTCCCGCTCCTGCCGCTGAAGCACCTGCTGCTCCCGCCGCTGAAGCCGCTGCTCCTGCTGCTGACGCTGCTGCTCCCGCAGCCGCTCCTGCTGCTGAAGCCGCTGCTCCTGCTGCTGACGCTGCTGCTCCCGCAGCCGCTCCTGCCGCTGACGCTGCTGCTGCCGACGCTGCCAAGTCCGCCATCGAAGCCAAGTAATTGGCTCCCTCCAGCGGGTTTCCGCTGGGGCGTGAATGAAAAACCCGCTGCGCATGTGCACAGCGGGTTTTTTTACGCCTTGTAAGGCTTGATGCGCGTGTGAGCAGCGCATAAAAAAACGCCAGTCGCAGGACTGGCGTCGGTGGCGCTGACCAGGGGGCCAGCGGCGGTGGTGCTTACTTCAGGTCGTCGGCAATCACGCGCACGATGCGCTGTGCCGCCTGGGTGGTTTCGGGTTGGCCCTTGGCGTCCAGCACGGTGACCTGGGTCTTCTCGCCCGCGGTGCGCACGGCGATCTGGTACTGGCCGGGCTTGTTCTCGGGCTTGCTGCTGAACCAACCGCTGAACCAGCCCTTCTTCTTCTCGGTGCTGTCGGCGCTGGGCGGTACGTAGCGCACAAAGTACAGGCCCTTGCTGCGGTCACGGTCTTCCACGGTGAAGCCGGTGCGGTCCAGGGCCACGCCCACACGGCGCCAGGCACGATCGAAGGGCTCGCTCAGTTGCAGGGCCGGCAGGCCGTTGACGGTGGCGATCTGGGCAGCGGCCGTGGGCTGTGCGGCCACGGCCTTGTTGGAGGCCACCAGGGCGCGCGACTGTTCTTCGCTGGTGCCCAGCTTGATCATCAGGCGACGCAGGAATTCGGTTTCCAGTTCGGGATCGGCCGGACGGGGCTGCCAGATGGTCGAGTCCTTGTTGGTGTTGCTGTAGACCTCTTCCATGCCGCGGTGGGTGATGTAGATCTCGGTCTTGCCGTCGGCACGGCGCTCCAGGCGGGTGCGGAAGCGGTCACGCTCGCTGGTGGAGTACAGGGAGTCGAACACCTTGCCCAGCGTGGAGCGGATGATGTCCTGCGGCAGCTTGGCGCGGTTCTCTGCCCATTCGGTCTCGATGATGCCCAGATCGGACTTTTCCTGCGCCAGGTTGAAGCCATGGTCCAGCCAGAACTCGCGGGTGGGTTCCCACAGCTGGTCCACGGGACGGTTCACGACCAGCCAGCGCTTGTCGCCATCGCGCATGATTTCGACGTCGCCCACTTGCAGCGGGGCCGCGCGCTCCACGGTCGGCACCTGGGCCTGACCGGCCTGCAGCGCCACGGCCGAGACCGAGCGGTCGGGGCTGGCGGTGTAGCGGGTGTCTTTGGTGAGCTGGGTCAGGTCGGGCGGCACTTCCAGCGTGCTGCCCTTCTTGGCGCTCTTGTAGTCGATCTTGCCCTCTTCAATGACGGAGCAGGCAGACAGTGCGACGGCCAAGCCGATCAGGCTCAAACGGGCGGTGTGTTGTGTCACTTTCACGCGGAATTCCTTGGGTGATGCAAAAAGCAAAAGGCAGGACCGGTCAGATCAAACCGGCGTTGCGCAGCGCGGTTTCTACCACAGGCTGGTTGGCGGCCGACAATTCGGTCATGGGCAGGCGCAGCGTGCCGCCGCAATGGCCCATGCGCGCCACGGCCCATTTCACGGAGATGGGGTTGGCTTCCACGAACAGGTGCTTGTGCAGGGGCATGAGCTGGAACTGAATTTCCATCGCGCGCTGGATGTTGCCGGCCAGCGCGGCTGCGCACAGTTCGCTCATCAGGCGTGGGGCCACGTTGGCGGTGACCGACACGTTGCCGTGGCCACCGCACAGCATCAGGGCCACAGCGGTCGGGTCATCGCCGGAGTACACGCCAAAGCCCTGGGGCACATCGCGGATCAGCCATTGGGCGCGCTCGATGTTGCCCGTGGCTTCCTTGATGCCGAAGATGCTGTCGATCTGTGCCAGGCGCAGCACGGTATCGTGCAGCATGTCGGCCCCGGAGCGGCCGGGCACGTTGTACAGCATCATGGGCAGGTCGCCCACGGCTTCGGCAATCGCCTTGAAGTGCTGGTACTGGCCTTCCTGGGTCGGCTTGTTGTAGTAGGGCACGACCTGCAGCTGGCTGTCGGCGCCCACCTTCTTGGCGTACTTGGCCAGCTCGATCGCCTCGTGGGTGCTGTTGGCACCGCAGCCGGCCATCACGGGCACGCGGCCCGCCGCTTGCTCGACGGCCACGCGAATGATTTCGCAGTGTTCCTCCACGTTGACCGTGGGAGATTCGCCCGTGGTGCCGACCACGCCGATGCAATTCGTGCCTTCGGCGATGTGCCAGTCGATCAGTTTGCGCAGGCTGGGGTAGTCGACGCTACCGTCGGCGTGCATGGGTGTGACAAGGGCAACGATGCTGCCCTGCAGGGCGACGGAAGAAGTGGTCATGTCCGCAAAGTGAAACGGGAAAAAAAGCATTCTACCCAGCCGCTTTCGGGGTGCGGACACAGGCTCGACACAGAGGCAACGAGTACGCTGCTGTTTGTGGCTATTTTGAGGGAAATCTCTGACGCCCTGGCGAAAAACAGTTGACCGTTTGGTGGCACGCTGGCCTCTGAGGGCATGCGCCAACGCGGCCCATGTCCCCGTGGGAAAAGAGGCCGCTGCAGGCAACGGTGCTTCACGCTTCGTGGACCCAGGCGTCGACGGCCGCTTGCGCCAGGCGGTCCAGCAGGTCCGCGGCATCGGGCTGCCGCACCACGACAAAGCGCAGCGAGTCGTCGCTGGTGCGCAGGCGCACCAGGGCCAGTTGCTGCGGCGCCAGGTGCTGCGCCAGGCTGTCAAAGCCGTCCTCCATGCCGTGGCCCTGGGTGCTGGTGTCCCAGTGCCAGCCGTTGGCGCCGGGCAGCCAGCGGCTGCCGGCCAGACCGTCGGCGTCCTTCCAGTCCAGGTGGGCGAATTGCGGCCCTACGGCCAGCAGGTGCTGCCAGTACAGCGTCAGATCGTTGTCCTCGCCGTACAACTCCAGCAGGTCGGGGTCGAAGTCCGGGTCCTCGGTGTCCCAGCCAAAGGCATCGGGGTCCGGCTGCGCGACCGCCGCGCGCCAGGTGGCGACCAGGGCGGTGGCCGCCTCGGCATCGCCCAGGCACAGGGTGCGTGCCACGTCCTGCATCCAGTCCGTGTCTTCGGCATCGACCAGGTCGCTGCGGCGCAGCACGCGCACGTCGATGTCGGTGCCGCCCGTCAACTCCTGGCGTAAGACCTGGGTGATGTCGCCCCAGGTTTCCCCGGTGGGGGTGAAGCTGAAGTCCTTGAGCGAGAACCAGCCCATGGCGGCTTCGGGCCCGCTGCCAACGCCGGCCAGCAGCAGGTTTTTCTTGACCGTGCGGGCCAGTGGCGGGCACCACAGGTCCGGCGCGCTCAGCAACTGGCCCTGGGTGTTGAAAACGTGCGGCTGGCCTTCGGGGCTGTAGGCGAGCAGCTTGCCACCGGGGAAGACCTTGGGGGGCGAGTCGTTGAAGCCCCGCTCAATCTGGGCGAACGCGCAGGGCACGCGCAGCGTGCCGCTGCGGTGCAGCACGCCTTCAAGCAGGGGGCTGCTGCGGTCGCCCGGGCGCTGGCGCTGAAAGGCCACGGCCAGTCCGTTCTTGGGGTTGAAGTTCAGCACATGCTCATAGGGGCTGTCGAACAGGGGCTGGCCCGCGGCATCCAGCACCATCACGGTGTCGTCGCTGCGGCGTGCGCGGATCAACTGGTCGTCGGGGAACAGGTCGATGGCCGTCAGGCCGCTGTGCAGCAAGGCCAGATCGGGCAGGCGGTGCAGGGCGTAGTGACCCTCCGCGGTGCGCGACTGCATCAGCTGCGGGGTCAACGCCCAGGCTTCGCGGTGGCCCAGGTCGGGGTGCACCAGCCACAGGCCGTTCGCATCCTGAATGCCGCAACGTTCATCCTGGCCAGGGGCCTGCGGCGGATAGCCCAGGTTGATGCAGCCGCCACTGGCGAAGGCGCTGTGGGCGCCGGCCTCCGGCGACAGCAGCCAGCGGCCATAGGGGGTGACCAGGCCGACGGGCCAGTGCTCGCGCTCGTCCTCGGTGCGGCAAGGCTGGCCGGTGCGCGGGTGCAGCCGGGGCATGACCTCGTAGGCGTCGATCTCTTCTTCCCATGCCGCGTAGTAGCGCTCTTCGTAGGCGTCGGCCAGCCAGCTGGGCCAGTCGTCGCTGTGGGCACGCTCGATGGTGGCGGTGCGTGCCACCACGGCGGGGTTCCACCAGCCCAGCTGGTGGTCCGGGTGTTGCTGCAAAGCTTGTAGCGCTTGCGGCAGGCTGGAAGAGCTGCAATCCCATAAAAGGCATTGATTGCGCTGGGCCTGCAGGAAGGCGGCAAATTCGGGGGTGCCCAGGTCGTGCGGGCACAGCGTGGCGCAGTCCAGCAGCAGCCATTGGCGCCGGCTGGTGGTGATGGTGTGGTCAATCGCCTGCCATTGCTGAGCGAGCGCGGCGGGCCAGTTGCCGGGCGCGGCGCCCAGCAGGTGCTTGAGCCATGCCCAGCGGGCCTGCACCTGGGCCATGGGCGCGGCCAGGGCCGACAGGCTGTCCGCGTCCTGGTAAAGGCTGCAAGGCACGGGCTCGGGCAAGTGCCGGGCATCGCCCATCAGCAGGCTGAACAGCAGCGGGCTGTGGTTGAACCATTCGGCCCAGCCGTCGCAGACCGCGCCGGGGAGGCCGGGTTCGGTGGGCCAGAGGGTGGTGGCGGTCGGGCGTTCGTCGTGGGCCAGCAGCAGGGCGTAATTGGGCATGGGGGCAAATGCGGAAAAGGCGCCAGAACGGGAAAAAATCAGGCGTACAGCGCCACGGGGGGCGATGCGGTCAGGCCGGGTGCGATGGCGGCCACGCGCTGCACCACGCGCTCGGGCTGGCGCAGCAGACCGTGCTCGTAGGCCACGACGGTCCAGCCGGCGCAGACCTGCAGCAGTTCACCGGGGGCCAGCAGGAAGTCGGGGCGCGAAGGCTTGCCGTAGGCGGCGTTGCCCTGGGCAAAAGTTTCGTACAGCAGCACCCCTCCGGGCCGGACGCTGGCCAGCACCTGCGGCCACAGCGGGCGCCACAGGTAGTTCGTCACCACCACGGCGTCAAAGTGGCGGTCCGGCAGGGGCCAGGGGGCGTTTTCCAGGTCGGCGACCAGGGTGTCCACCTCCGGGGGCAACGCGGCCAGCGCGTGCGCATCGCGGTCCACACCGGTCACGGCATGGCCCTGGGCGGCCAGCCAGCGGGCATGGCGGCCGCTGCCACAGGCCAGATCCAACACCTGTGCGCCCGCGGGCAGCAGGTGGGCAAAGCGTTGGACCCATGCGGAAGGTGCAGCGGTCACGGCCGCCGCGTGGGGAGAGCAAGTCATAGGCCGCCAATATACGCGGCCCTGGCCGGGGCTCAGCGCGGCTGCACATCGTCCTGCAGTGCGGCCAGCACCATGCGCTCGACCACGCCGGGCGCCAGCAGCTTGAGCCAGCGCCCCAGCTTGCCGCGAGTGGTCATCACCACCTCGCGCTGGCGGTGCTGCATGCCCGCCAGGATGAGGCGCGCGCACTCGGCCACCGGCATCGCCCCGTCTTCCTTCAGGCCGCTGCGGCCCGCGGCCTCCCCGCGGGCGTTGTAGCCGTGGTAGCGGATGCGGGTGTCCACCACGCCCGGGTAGGCCAGGGTGACACTGACGCCCTGGGGCTTGAGTTCCGCGCGCAGCGCCTCGAAAAAACCGTTCATCGCAAACTTGCTGGCGCTGTAGGCCGTGCGCCCCGGCACCCCCAGCAGGCCTGCCAGCGATGACACCGCCACAATCCGCCCGCGCCGTGCCTGCAGGTGGGGCAGGGCCGCGTGGGTGCACCACACGCTGCCCCAGAAGTTGGTGCGCATCACGCTCTCGTACCAGTGCAGGTCTTCGCTGCGCACGTCCGAGAACAGGGCATGGGCCGAGACACCGGCGTTGTTGATCAGGGTGTCGATGCCGCCAAACTGCTGCACGGCCTGGTCGATCAGGGCGCGGCATTGCGCGGGGTCGGACACGTCGGTGGGGACCACCAGCACCTGGGCCTCGCGGCAGGCCTGGGCCACGCTGGCCAGGTTGGCCGCCGTGCGGGCGGCCAGCACCAGTTGGACTTGGGATTGGTGGGTGTGGGCCAACTGGCGGGCCAGTTCAGCGCCGATGCCCTCCGAGGCACCGGTGATCACAAAGCAGGGCACAAGGCGACTCCCGGCCCACCCCCTGGGCCGGGGAGCCCAGGCTCAGAAGCAGGCCCAGATATAGCCGGCCAGTGTGACCATGAAGTCCGGCAGCGTGTACAGGGCAAACACCCCCAGCAGCACGGCCAGCACGCAGGCCCAGATCAGTGCGCGCTGCCACCAGGGCAGCGCCAGGGGCAGTGAGGAGGGGGCGGCGCTTGTCATGCCGGCCATCTTACGCGGAGGCCGGCCGGCGCACCAGGCTGGCCTCGCGGATGGGCAGGTTCACCAGCGCCGCAAAAATGCCCAGGGCGATCGACACATACCAGACCATGTCGTAATTGCCGTTCTGGTCGTACAGGTAGCCGCCCAGCCACACGCCCATGAAGCTGCCGATCTGGTGGCTGAAGAACACGAAGCCGCCCAGCATTGACAGGTGCTGCACGCCAAAGATCTGCGCGATGGTGGCATTCGTCAGCGGCACCGTGGACAGCCACAGAAAGCCCATGGCGGCGGTGAAGCAATAGACCGACCACGGCGACAGCGGCGCCAGCAGGAACAGTACCGTCACCACCGAGCGCAGGCCGTAGATGCCCGACAGCACGTAGCGCTTGCGCATGGGGTACTTTTGGCCCAGGTTGCCCGCCAGGTAGGTGCCGAAGATGTTGAACAGCCCCACCAGTGCCAGGCCGATGCTGGCCACGTGTGGGGCCATGCCGAAGTCCTTGAGGTAGCTGGGCATGTGCACGCCGATGAACATCACCTGGAAGCCGCAGACGAAATAGCCCGACAGCAGCAGCACGAAGCTGGGGTTGGTCCAGGCTTCCTTCAGGGCCTGGCCCACCGTCTGCTCGCGGTGCAGCACCGCGCCCTTGCCAAAGCCTGGCTCGCGCAGGCCGAAGGCCAGCACGGCGATGATCAGCGCCATCAGCGCCAGGATCAGCAGCGCATTGCTCCAGCCGAACTGGGCAATCAGCGTGCCTTCCACCGGCACCATGAAGAACTGGCCGAACGAGCCGGCCGCGGCCGTCACACCCATCGCCCAGCTGCGCCGTTCCACCGGAATCTGGCGCCCCAGCACGCCGTAGATCACGGCATAGGTGGTGCCGGCCTGTGCCGCCCCGATCATCAGCCCCGTGGTCAGGGTGAACAGCAGCGTGGTCGGCGACAGCGCCATGCCCACCAGCCCCAGCGCGTACAGGATGGCGCCGCCAATCAGCACCTTGAAGGCGCCGATGCGGTCGGCAATCATGCCCACGAAGATGCCGAACACGCCCCAGGACAGGTTCTGGATGGCAATCGCCAGCGAGAAGCTCTCGCGCGTCCAGCCCATTTCCTGGGTGATGGGCAGCAGCCACAGACCGAAGCCATGCCGAATGCCCATGGCCAGTGTCACGACCATGCCCCCGCACAGCAGCACCTGGAGCATGGGCAGGCGCGGCGTGGATTGTTGTGATTGGTTTTGCATGGAAAGCAATGTAGCGAATTGCTTCTGCACCTGCTGCCACCTGCGGGATAGGCATTGCATATTCCCGCCCTCAAATGGCACGATGCCGGCTTTGCGACTCGGAGTCTGGTCTTGGTTACTGTGAATTTATCCAGCACTGGGCTGTGGCCGGAACTACAATCCGCCCCCATGGCAGCTAAACCCTCTACTTCTGCATCCGCGTATTCCGAAGGCTCGATCCGCGTGCTCAAGGGCCTGGAGCCCGTCAAGCAACGCCCGGGCATGTACACCCGCACCGACAACCCCCTGCACATCCTGCAGGAGGTGATCGACAACGCCGCCGACGAAGCGCTGGCCGGTTTCGGCAAGAAAATCAAGCTCACCCTGCACACCGACGGTTCGGTCAGTGTGGAAGACGATGGCCGCGGCATTCCGTTTGGCCTGCACCCCGAGGAAAAAGCCCCCGTGGTGGAGCTGGTCTTCACCCGCCTGCACGCCGGCGGCAAGTTCGACAAGGGCAACGGCGGGGCCTACAGCTTTTCCGGCGGCCTGCACGGCGTGGGCGTGTCCGTGACCAATGCCCTGGCCACGCGCCTGGAAGTGACCGTGCACCGCGACGGCGAAGTCGCCACGCTGGCGTTTTCCGGTGGCGATGTGGTCGAACCCCTGGCCCGCCGTGCCATGGTGGCCGGCGACCGCAAGCAGGGCACCACGGTGCGTGTCTGGCCCGACGCCAAATACTTCGACAGCCCCCACCTGCCCATGGGCGAGCTGGTGCACCTGCTGCGCTCCAAGGCCGTGCTCATGCCCGGCGTCAGCGTCACGCTGACGAATGAAAAGACCAAGGACGTCCAGCAGTGGCAGTACAAGGGCGGCCTCAAGGACTACCTGGAGCAGACGCTGACCGCCGACGCCGTCATCCCGTTGCTCGAAGGCGAAGGCTATGCCGACAAGCTCAGCGACACCTTCAGCGAAGGCGAAGGCGCCGCCTGGTGCCTGGCCTTCACCGAGCAGGGCGCGCCCATGCGCGAGAGCTACGTCAACCTGATTCCCACCACCGCCGGTGGCACGCACGAAAGCGGCCTGCGCGATGGCCTGTTCCAGGCCGTCAAAAGCTTCATCGAGCTGCATGCCCTGCTGCCCAAGGGCGTCAAGCTGATGCCCGACGACGTGTTCGCGCGCGCCAGTTTCGTGCTATCGGCCAAGGTGCTGGACCCGCAGTTCCAGGGTCAGGTCAAGGAAAAGCTCAACAGCCGCGATGCCGTGCGCCTGGTCTCGGGCTTCGTGAAGCCCGCCATGGAGCTGTGGCTCAACGCGCATGTGGAGTTCGGCAAGAAGCTGGCCGAGCTGGCCATCAAGGCTGCGCAAATCCGCCAGAAGGCCGGCCAGAAGGTCGAGAAGCGCAAGGGCTCTGGCGTGGCCGTGCTGCCCGGCAAGCTGACCGACTGCGAAAGCCGCGACATTGCCGACAACGAGGTGTTCCTGGTCGAGGGCGACTCCGCCGGCGGCTCGGCCAAGATGGGCCGCGACAAGGCCACCCAGGCCGTGCTGCCGCTGCGCGGCAAAGTGCTCAACACCTGGGAGGTGGACCGCGACCGCCTGTTCGCCAACAACGAGGTGCACGACATCTCCGTGGCCATTGGCGTCGACCCCCACGGCCCCGAGGACACGCCCGACCTGTCCGGCCTGCGCTACGGCAAGATCTGCATCCTGAGCGATGCGGACGTGGACGGCTCGCACATCCAGGTCCTGTTGCTGACCCTGTTCTTCAAGCACTTCCCCAAGCTGATTGAAGCCGGCCATGTGTACATCGCGCTGCCGCCGCTGTTCCGCGTGGACGTGCCTGCGCGTGGCAAGAAGCCCGCCGCCAAGGTCTATGCCCTGGACGAGGGGGAGCTGAACGCCATCCTCGACAAGGCCGCCAAGGAAGGCGTGGCGCGCGAGAAGTGCCAGATCAGCCGCTTCAAGGGCCTGGGCGAGATGAATGCCGAGCAGCTGTGGGAAACCACGCTCAACCCCGACACCCGCCGCCTGCTGTCCGTGCAGGTCAGCAGCCTGGATGCGGCCGCTTCGGCCCACATCTTTGGCCAGCTGATGGGCAAGGGCGAAGCCGCCGCGCGCCGCGAGCTGATGGAGCTGCACGGCGACGCGGTGGAGGTGGATATCTGATTTGTCCGGCTTGCCAACGGCGCACACAGTGCTTAAATGTGAGTGATGACTAACGCCGCCCCCTCGACCGCCCTGTGCCCCAGCGCCCGCCTGGCGCGTGCGCGCTGTGCGCTGCGCCAGCTGGCGTTGGCCGGCCTGGGCATGGTGGCCAGTGTGCAGGCCCAGGCCCAGACCCCGGCGCCGTCCACAGGGGACACCTGGTTTTTCGTCGACCTCCAGGGCGAGCTGCACTACGCCACCGAGCAGGTGGACGAGCGCTACCACCGCTTCTCCATCAGCCCGCTGCCCCCGGGTGACGGCCCGCTGTTTGTGGACGTGCGCGCGGCCGCCAGTGCCCTGGCCGAGGCGACGCAGACCGACCCCGAAGCCGCAGTGCGCTACTTTGCCGAAAGCAGTGGCTACCAGCGCCATGCCGGCCAGCTGCGGGCTGCCGCCGACCAGCATGGCGTGGACGAGCAATTGCTCAAGGCCATCGCCACGGCGGAGTCGGGCTTCAACGCCCAGGCGGTCTCGCCCAAGGGGGCCATCGGGCTGATGCAGGTCATCCCGGACACGGCCCTGCGCTTTGGCGTGGAGGGCGACAAGAAGCGCTCGCTGGAGCAAAAGCTCAAGGACCCCGCCATCAACGTGCCGCTGGGCGCGCGCTACCTGCGCCACCTGCAGACCCTGTTCCCGGGCCGCACCGACCTGGTGGTGGCCGCCTACAACGCCGGAGAGGGGGCCGTGCAGCGCTACGGCAACCGGATTCCGCCTTACCAAGAAACGCAAAATTACGTGAAAACCGTGATGACCCTCTACCAGAGCCTGCAGCCCCGCTGGGGCGGCGACAGCGTCTCCACCCTGTGCAACATGCCTGCCCAGCAGGTGTGCAGCGTGGCCCGCAGCGCGCGCCTGCGCACCAGCCTGCCGGCCCGCCGAGGGCGCACCGTCCGGTGATGCGGCGCCGCGTTGCGCACCGCCCGCACCCACGTCCCTGATTCAGATGCAGGGCCCCGGCATTGGAGGAGATGCCGAGTGCCCGCAGCCACAACGAAGAAACCATGAGCGAACACACCCCATTGTTGGACCTCTCCACCCAGGCTTCGGGTGATGCCCTGGAGCTGGGCCAGTACGCCCAGCGTGCCTACCTGGAATACGCGCTGAGCGTGGTCAAGGGCCGTGCCCTGCCCGACGTGGCCGATGGCATGAAGCCCGTGCAGCGCCGCATCCTGTATGCGATGGAGCGCATGGGCCTGAGCTATGGCGGCCCCAACAACAACACCGCCGCCAAGCCCGTCAAATCCGCCCGCGTGGTGGGTGATGTGCTGGGCCGCTTCCACCCGCACGGCGACCAGTCCGCCTACGACGCCCTGGTGCGCATGGCCCAGGACTTCAACCAGCGCTACCCGCTGATCGACGGCCAGGGCAACTTCGGCAGCCGCGACGGCGACGGCGCTGCCGCCATGCGCTACACCGAGGCGCGCCTGTCCAAGATCACCACGCTGCTGCTCGACGAGATCGACGAGGGCACGGTCGACTTCGTGCCCAACTACGACGGCAGCACGCAGGAGCCCAGCCAGCTGCCCGCACGCCTGCCGTTTGCCCTGCTCAACGGCGCCAGCGGCATTGCCGTGGGCCTGGCCACGGAAATCCCCAGCCACAACCTGCGTGAAGTGGCCAGCGCCTGCGTGGCCCTGCTCAAGCAGCCCGGCC
The DNA here is from genome assembly GCF_018064205.1 of Comamonas aquatica. NCBI lineage: Bacteria > Pseudomonadati > Pseudomonadota > Betaproteobacteria > Burkholderiales > Comamonadaceae > Comamonas > Comamonas aquatica. The sequence continues at coordinate 612,291 of NZ_CP072916.1, forward strand.
TGTCGGACGACGAGCTGTACACCCTGATCCCCGGCCCCGACTACCCCGGTGGCGGCCAGATCATCAGCAGCGAGCAGGACATCCGCAACGCCTACAGCACCGGGCGCGGCAGCCTCAAGGTGCGCGCGCGCTGGAGCATCGAGGAACTGGCGCGTGGCCAGTGGCAGATGGTGGTCAACGAGCTGCCACCCGGCGTGTCGGCGCAGAAGATCCTGGAAGAGATCGAGGAACTCTCCAATCCCAAGGTCAAGACCGGCAAAAAAGCGCTGACGCAGGAGCAGCAGCAGCTCAAGGCCACCGTGCTGTCCGTGCTGGACGGCGTGCGCGACGAGTCTAGCAAGGACGCCCCCGTGCGCCTGGTGATCGAGCCCAAGACCGGCAAGACACCGCAGCAGGACCTGATCACCACCTTGCTGGCCCACACCAGCCTGGAGAGCAACGCCAGCATCAACCTCACCATGATCGGCCTGGACGGCCGTCCGGTGCAGAAATCGCTGCGCCAGATGCTGCAGGAGTGGGTGGAGTTTCGCCAGACCACCATCACCCGCCGCTCCACGCACCGGCTGGAGAAGGTGCAGGCCCGCATCCACATCCTCGAAGGGCGGCAGATCGTGCTGCTCAACATCGACGAGGTGATCGCCATCATCCGCGAGAGCGACGAGCCCAAGGCCGCACTGATCGCCCGCTTTGACCTCAGCGACCGCCAGGCCGAGGACATCCTCGAAATCCGCCTGCGCCAGTTGGCGCGGCTGGAAGCCATCAAGATCGAAAAGGAACTGAACGAGCTGCGCGAGGACGAAGGCAAGCTGCAGGACATCCTGGCCAACCCCAAGAGCCTGCAGCGCCTGATGGTCAAGGAGATCGAGGCCGACGCCAAGACCTTTGCCGACGAGCGCCGCACCCTGATCCAGGAAGAGAAGAAGGTCACCGCCGAGATCAAGGTGCCTGACGAACCCGTCACCGTCATCGTCTCGGACAAGGGCTGGGTGCGCACCCACAAGGGCCATGGCCACGAGGCCGGCAACTTCAGCTTCAAGGCCGGCGACCAGCTGTGGGGCACCTTTGAATGCCGCACCGTGGACCAGCTCATCGTCTTCGGCACCAACGGCCGCGTCTACAGCGTGCCCGTGGCCACCCTGCCGGGCGGGCGTGGCGATGGCCAGCCCATCAACACCCTGATCGACCTGGAAGCCGGCAGCAAAATCGCCAGCTACTTCGCCGGCCCGGTCAGCGCGCAACTGCTGATCAGCGGCAGCGGCGGCTATGGCTTCATCGCCAAGGTCGAGTCCATGTGCGCCCGCAACAAGGGCGGCAAGGGCTTTGTCACCATCCAGGACGGCGAAACCCTGTGCCAGCCCTCCGTCATCGGCGGCACCAACGGCAGCGTGGAACTGCCCGATGCCACCCACGTCGCCTGCCTGACGGCCAGCGGCAACGTGCTGACCTATGCCTTGTCCGAACTCAAGCTCATGACCGGCGGGCGCGGCCTGCAGCTGATGAAGGTCGAGGACCAGGACGCCCTGGTCGGCGCCGCTGCCTACACCCGCTCCGTGCGCATCACCGGCGTGGGCCGCGGCGGCAAGGAGCGGGAGGAATCGCTGGAGATCCGCTCGCTGAATGCCGCACTGGGCAAGCGCGGGGCCAAGGGCAAGACCACGGGGTGGACGTTCAAGCCCACGGGGATTTTCCGGGCGGAGTGAGGATCTGCTAATTGGATAGCTGGAGGCGCTTGTTGGATCAGCGCTGGAGGCTGAAAAGGCTGTTAACTCTTTGCGGAGTTAGCAGCCTTTTTGTTTATGTGCTGTGCTTCTTGTTTGTGCTGTATTTGTCGCTTTTCTTGCAGAGGCCGGTTTGTCGCACCGGCGGGCGAGTAACTTTCTTGTCCGCGACAAGAAAGTCACCAAAGAAACGCGTCTGCCGACGGCTGTCCGGCGGAACTCACTGCGCTCCTGCGTCGCTTCGTTCAAACAGTCGCCGGAAATTAGAGTTTTGATCGGCGCTGTTGCATAAATCCAATTTGAGGCGATTGACCCCAACCCCCAGCCGTGGCTATGCCACGGCTGCCGTCTGAGGACGGCCAAGTTCAGTAAATCGATTCAAGATGGCTGCTCGGATATGCAGCTCGTTCACTTGGCGTTCAAAGGTGCGGGACATCACCCGCTCGCCCAAACGTTTGATGCAGTTCATCTTGGCTTCCACCAAGCTTCGCCGGTGGTAGCCAATCCAGCGTTTCCATATACTTCGCCCCAGCCGCCTGCACGCAGCAATCGCTGCATTGCGGCGCTCGAACACAGCACCCCTGCGCACTCGTGCATTCTTGCGGGGAGGAATGATGGGGATTGCACCGTGCCTGATGACCGCTTCATAGGCGGGCTGTGTATCGTAGGCGCCATCACCGATAAGACTTTGAAGCGTTTCATCGGGCGGCAGTTGCTCCAGCAAGTCGCTGAGCACTGAGGCATCACTGACGTTATTACTCGTCACGCAGATGGCCCGAATCTGCAAGGTATCCGCATCGATACCAATGTGCAGCTTACGCCATTGACGGCGGTATTCAGCGCCGTGCTTTTTGCATTTCCACTCGCCTTCACCCAGAAACTTGATGCCTGTCGAATCAACCAGCAGGTGCAAGCCTGCTTTACTGCGGGTGTACGGAATCTGGACATCCAAATCTCGCTGCCGCCTGCACAGGGTGCTGAAGTCTGGAGAGGACCAGGCAAGGCCACACAGTTGCAGCACCGACTCCACCAAGCCTGTAGTTTGTCTCAGCGCCAAGCCAAACAGGTTCTTGAGCGTCAAACAGAATTGAATGGCAGCATCCGAGAACTTCGGGCTTCGCCCGCGTTTGCCGCTTGCAGCGGCAAACCAACACATGCGCTTGTCCAGCCACACCGTCAAAGAGCCGCGGGCCTTGAGAGCTGCGTTGTACTGTTTCCAGTTTGTGGTGCGGTAGCGGGGCTTACGGGAGTGGCTCATGCCGCAAGCCTACCGCTTGCTGAGCAACGATTTATGCAACAACGCCTTTGCTTCGTAGTTTTCACTTTTCCTAGGCTTTCTAGTAACTTTTCCCTCGAAAAGAGTATTCAAAACTTCGCTAAATAATCGCCCCAAGCCTCCTAAGCTTTCAGAGGCAGGATAAATACTAACCTTTCCTAAATCTGATTTAGAACCTTCGTTTTCTACATTTACAAAAAAATTTTTCATATTCTTTAATTAAAAACAAAATCCTCAGGCCACAAAAAATAAGGCCCAAACTTGGACTTCGCCACAAACTCAATCCCAGCTTGTTTAGCAGCAGGTGTGAGGTAATGGCGCCCGTTGTCTGCGGTGAGTAACTGCACCGCCACAGCCTTGGCCAGCCATTCGCCGGTTTTCATGCCGTGCTTTTGGGCGATGCGGGAGGTGGAGAGTTTTTGCGGGCCGTTGCCGTTGGGGCGGGCTTCGTCGTCGGTGGCGTCGGTGCTGTCGCTGGCGGCGGTGGCTTCGTCCGCGGTGCTGACACGTTCCATGCTGATGCGCACCTCATCGCTGATGCGGATGATGCGTTGCGCTTCTTCGTAGGTGTCTTTGTAGAGTTCGGCATCGTCCTCGCGGCGGATGAGGATGCCCATTTCGTTGTTATTGATCTGGCTGAACTCGTAGAGGTTCAGGCTGGTGACGATGGCGTCGGCCTCGTTCAGGTAGCACTTGGCGTGCAGGTTTTTGCAAAAGCTGGTGCGGATATAGCTTTGCGCTTTGAGCCATTCAATTTCCTGCGGCTGCAGCTCGCTTTTGCCGTAGACGATGCGCACGTCGATCTTCAGGCGGTTCTTGTCCTCCAGCAGCTCTTTCATGCGGTCGTTGAGCTTGAGAAAGGGGCTGATCAGCACCAGCCGGTCCTTGGCGCCCTTGATGAGTTCTTCCAGGAAGTAATTGGTGGCGGACGTATTGAGAAACTTGGCCATGCTGCCTCGCTTGCAGTGAAAGATTTTTCCTACAGACGAGTCTAGGAAGACTGCTATGCATTGCGAAGCAGGGCGTTGTATTTGTAAGGAAAGGTGACGAGCGGTTTTGCATTCACCGCGCGATGTGAATGGGTCTATTTGGGGTTTTGAAAGCAATTGGCCTCTGGCCCTTATCCATCCAGCGCGACCAGCTATCAAAATATGGTGCTGCCTGACACCTTCATGGACTGCGCCGTCCTGGTCGTCCTCAGCGCCTGCGCCAAGGCGCACAGCGCTCGCCTGCCCGCATGCCACGCCGACCTGTTTCGCAGCGCCGCTGCGGCAGACCAGCGAAGCAAACCGGCTGCGTGATGCAGCATGTGGCAGTGAAAAAGCGCAGCACCACCGGTGTGCGCGCCAGCGTTGCGCACGGCGTGGAGGTTCTTCTGATTTCCGGCGGCTGTGCGAGCGCAGCGCCACAGGCGCGCTGCAAGTTCCGTTGGACAGCCGCATGCCAGGCTCGCCTTTTTGGGGGCACTTGCTTGGGGCGAAGCCAAACCCAGGCGGTGCGCCCGCCGGGCGAAATCCCGGCCTCTGTCCCTGCAAGGCGCCACGGCCATTCGCGGCGATCCGCTATCGCGCCGCAGGCGCGGCAAGCCATGCATGGTGGTGCATCCACCCAACACCCACCCCGTCGGCAGGGCGTTGCCCCACTGCCGCGGCTTGCCGGTTGCTGTCCGCGCCAAGATGCAGGCGTGCACAGGGAATGGCCGTGGCGCAGGGGGAGCCCAGTGCTGCGTTCACAGCGTCGCTCGCACCGACCTTGCAAGGAGGGTGGACATGCCAGGCTTTCACACCGCAGTGCTGACCGTGTTGGCCATGCTGGCTTTTGCGGCCAATTCCTTGCTGTGCCGGCTGGCGCTGCAGTCCTATGCCATCGATGCGGCCAGCTTCACGGCGGTGCGGCTGGTGTCGGGGGCGCTGGTGCTGGCGCTGGTGGTGCGGCTGCGTGCCCCGTCGGCGGCGGCGGGCCGTGGCCGCTGGGGTTCGGCGGCGTGGCTGTTTGTGTATGCGGCGGCGTTTTCGCTGGCCTACCTGCAGTTGCCGGCGGGTGTGGGCGCGCTGCTGCTGTTTGGGGCGGTGCAGGCCACGATGGTGGGTGTGGGCCTGTGGCGGGGCGAGCGGCTGGCGCTGCGCCAATGGGCCGGGCTGGTGCTGGCCCTGGGCGGACTGGTGGTGCTGCTGCGGCCCGGGCTGTCGGCCCCACCCTGGGGTGCGGCGGGGCTGATGCTGTTGGCCGGTGTGGCCTGGGGGGCATATTCGCTGCGCGGCAAGGGGGCGAAAGACCCGGTGGGGGTGACGGCGGGCAACTTTCTGCTCGCTGCGCCGCTGGCGCTGCTCATGTGGGGGCTGATGGCGGGCCAGGCCTCCGTCAGCGCAGCGGGGCTGGCCTATGCGCTGTGCTCTGGCGCGCTGACGTCCGGGCTGGGGTATGTGGCCTGGTATGCGGCGCTGCCGCAGTTGAAGGCGGGCACGGCGGCGTCGGTGCAGCTGAGCGTGCCGTTGCTGGCGGCCATAGGGGCCGTGTTGCTGCTGGGGGAAAGCTGGACGCTGCGGTTGTCACTGGCGGGGGCGGCCATCCTGGGTGGGATTGCGCTGGTGGTGCTGGTGCGGCCTGGGCCGCCGCCTGCGGTGAACGTTGCTCCAGGGCGCCAGCCCTGAGCGCCTGCCGGTGTGCTGGTGACGTGGTGGCCCAATCGGACTGGGGGGCCGTGGAGCAAACCTGGCTGGTGGCTGGTGGTGTCAGGGCTTTATCAAAAAATATAGCTTGCAGCGCTTGCCAGATCATCGCAGCAGCCATAAATGGGTACAAAGCCTCCACACCCCCCAAAGCGCTTTAACCTAGGGCTTTTGGCAGCCATTTTTTTCTCCCCTATGAGCATTTCCACCTCCGGCCCCGTCACCCGCCACCATGTGGGCGCCCGCCTGTCTGAAATCGCCATCCACCACGGCACCGTCTATCTGGCGGGGCAGATCCCCGAGAACAATCCCGGCGCCGACATGCGCGTGCAGACCGAGGAGGTGCTGGGCCATGTGGAGCGCCTGCTGAACGAGGCCGGCAGCAGCAAGGCCCACATCCTGATGTGTCAGATCTTCATCCGCGAGGCGCAGGACATTGCAGCGATGAACGCGGTGTGGGACGCCTGGATCGTGCCCGGGCACACGCCGCCGCGTGCGACGGTGATTGCGCCGGCCATCAACCCGGACTACCGCATCGAGGTCATCGTCACGGCCGCGCAAATCGCCGCGGTCTGAGTTCGGCATAAAAACGGGCTTACGCGAAGACCCAGCAATCGCTGTCAGCTATGGATTTGAAAGCAATGGCGGCGCAGGCGGTGCGCAGCAGGGGCGGTGCCCTCAGTCCTTGGCCATGTGGCGCGACAGCACCAGCAGGGCGGCCACGGACAGCAGGCCCAGCGCGGCCGACAGCCACAGGGCCTGGCCCTGCCACTGCGCCAGCGCCACGCCAAACAGCCACGGTGCCAGTGCCTGGGCCACGCGCGCGGGGCCTTGCAGCAGGCCCTGGCGGTGGCCATAGCCCTGGGGGCCAAACAGTTGCAGCGGCAACGTGCCCCGGGCAATCGTCAGCATGCCGTTGCCTGCGCCGTGCAACACGCCAAACAGCAACGCGCCGGGCGGCCCCAGCAGCAACAGCAGGGCGGCGCCCACGGGGTGCAGCACGGTCGCCAGCCGGGCGTTGACCAGTGGCGGCAGGTGGCGCAGCAGGCTGAACTCCAGCAGGCGCGCGGCCACCTGGGCTGGCCCCATCAGCATGCCCACCGTCAGGGCCAGCCCGGCCGCGATGCCGCAGGCCTGCAGCAGCGCTGGCAGGTGTGCGGCCATGGCGCTGCTGATAAAGCCCGAGGCCGCAAACACCAGGGCCAGCAGGCCGGTGCGCAGATCGAGCCGGGGGCGTGGTGCGCCGTCAGGCTCCGCCGCGGGTGCTGGTGCGGGCGTGGGCGCCTGCCGGTCGCTGGGCAGGGACAGGTACAGCGGCAGGCAGAGGACCAGGTGCACGCCGGCCCAGACCCAGCAGGTGCTGCGCCAGCCCCAGTGCAGCTGCATCCAGTGCGTCAGCGGCCAGCCGACGGTGCTGGCAAAGCCGGCCAGCAAGGTGATGCCGGTGATGGCCTTGCGCGCCTGCTGGCCGTACAGGCGCACCACGGTGGCAAAGGCCGCTTCGTACAGACCGCTGGCAATCCCCAGGCCCAGGCCGCACCAGGCCAGCAGCAGCGACCACAGGCCTTGCGCATGGCCCAGGGCCACCAGACTGGCGGCAAACAGCACGCTGGTGGCCGCCAGGATGGCGCGCCCGCCCCAGCGGTCCATGGCCTGGCCGACGCGCGGCCCCACCAGGGCGGCCACCCCCAGCGCAAGGGAAAAGGCGGCAAACACCGTGGGCGTGGCCAGCCCCAGATCGGCCGCCATGGGGGCGGCCAGCATGGCAGGCAGGTAGTAGGTGGAGGCCCAGGCCAGGGTCTGGGCCAGACCGAGGGTGAGGACGACGCGGCGTTGGGAGGGCGGGGCCATGGCGGGTGCGGGCAAGCGGTGACCGCATGGTAGCCGTTGCGAGGGGGCGCGCCGGTACATATGGGGACAGGGTGAAGGGCTGGGCTTTCGCACGGCGGCGATGGGTTGCCGCAGCCTGGAATCTCGGCTTGAGCCAGGGCCAGGGCCAGAGCCAGGGCCAGGGCCAGAGCCAGGGCCAGGGCCAGAGCCAGAGCCAGAGCCAGAGCCAGAGCCAGAGCCAGAGCCAGAGCCAACCTGTGGACATGCATGCGGCATGCGCAAAAAAAAAGAGCTGTTCACGCGCGTCGTTGCTGGGCTAGGCCACGAAAAGATGGTTGGTGTAGTGGTGCTGGGCACAACGCCCAACCCACAACGCAGAACGCAGAACGCAGAACGCAGAACGCACGGCGTCTGTCTGCATGGGGGCTGCCGAAATGGCGTCGCGGCAGGCGCAGCGGCTGAGGCTGAGGCGGAGGGATGCCCCGCTGCGCGCTCAGCAGCAGCTTGCCTGCACACGACCGAGGTCTCGGCGTGGTGGTCGTGGTGGTGCAACCCAGGTGCGTTGGAAGGCGGCAGTGCTGTCGCCGCCGGGTGTTTGGGGCTGTCGTCCGCTGTGGGGTCATGCCGATCGCTGGGCAGGCTGCCAGGCAGCAGCACCGCACCTTGGTGCGTGGTGCCGATTGCCCTTGGTGCGGCTTGCCCGCCAGCCGGGCTGGAGGTCGGGCCGAGGGGGCAAGCCGCCAGATCGTCAAACTGGGGCTGTCTGGTGGCTTCTGTGTGCCTGCTAGGTCTCACGCAGGCACTGGCGCGGCGAGACTGAGGGCCAGGGGACTTCGTCCTGCAGCACCGAAGCTAGGGCGCGCAGTGCTGGAGCGCGGGGCTGGGGCGGCCTGGCGTGGGCTCAGCCGGCGCTGAAGCCGTCGTAGGCCAGGCAGGCAGCGGCCAGGTCCTCCAGCGCGCTGCCCACGGATTTGAACAGGGTGATCTCGTCCGCGCGGCGGCGGCCGGGGTGCTGCTGGCGGCACAGCTGCTCCAGCGTGGCGGCCAGCCGGTCTGTCGACCAGGCGCCTTCGGCGATGGCGCCCAGCAGGTCGCCGGCCTTGAGCAGGGCCTCGGTGGTGTCGGTGAACACGGTGGCGCGGCGCAGGCACTCGCCATCGCTTTCGCGCATGGCGGGGGTGAAGCTGCCGATCAGATCCAGGTGCGTGCCGGGCTGCAGCCAGGCGCCCTGGATCAGCGGGGCGGTGGACAGGGTGGCGCAGCTGACGATGTCGGCGCGGCGCACGGCGGCTTCCAGGTCGGGCGCGTGTTGCGCCGGCAGGCCCTGGGCACGCAGGTCGTCGACCAGGGCCTGGGCGCTGGCGGGGCTGCGGCTCCAGACCTCCACCGTGTCCAGCGCGCGCACGCAGCGGTAGGCCGTAGGCAGCAGGCGGGCGACGCGGCCGCTGCCCACCACCAGCAGGCGGCGCGCGTCCGGGCGGCTGAGCCAGCGCGCCGCCAGGGCCGAGGCCGCCGCTGTGCGGCGCGAGGTGATGGTGTCGCCATCCAGCACGGCCAGCGGCTGGCCGGTGCGCGCGTCGTACAGGATGTAGACCGAGTGCAGGCCGGGCAGCCCCTGGCGGGCGTTGCCGGGGAAGATGGACACGGTTTTGACGCCCAGGCGTTGGCCGGTCTGCCAGGCGGGCATCAGCAGCAGGATGCCGTCTTCGTCGGCGCTGCGCCCGGGGATGGCGTGGTGGTGGCGCAGCGGCACTTCGCAGCCGGTGGTGAACATCTGCTCCAGCGCCGGCAGCAGGGCGGTGAAGGGCAGGTGGTGCTCGGTCTGGGGCTGGGTGAGGATCTGCATGGCGGCGGTGCGGTAAATTTTCGTTTACGAAATATTAGGCGGCATGGCGCGCTGGGGGCAGGGGACTTACCCGGTGCGCACGGCGGGCTTGGCCCTACACTGGGGGCGCCCGCGCCGGGTTGCTGCCGCCGTCCTGCCATGACCTCACCCCACCCCGAAGCCGCCGCCCCTGCCGGCACGACCACCACCGAGGTGTTGGCGCACAAGCTGCGCCTGCTGCGGCGTGCGGCGCACCTGACCTTGCAGCAGCTGGGCGCGCGCAGCGGCATCGCCACCTCGACCCTGTCGAAGATCGAGAACGGCCAGCTCTCACCCACCTACGAAAAGATTGCCGCCCTGGCCCAGGCGCTGCAGGTGGAGGTGGGCGAGCTGTTCAGGCCCAGCCCGCCGGACGCTGGCGGCCCGCGCCGCAGTGTGACCCGGGCCGGCCAGGGGCTGGTGCACCGCACCGATCCGTATGTCTACGAGCTGCTGCACACCGACCTGGCGGACAAGCGCTTTGTGCCCCTGCTGGCCACCCTGCGGGCGCGGGAGGTGGCGCAGTTCCCGCAGCTGCTGCGCCACGCGGGCGAGGAGATGGTCTATGTGCTGCGCGGCACGGTGCACCTGCACACCGAGGGCGAGGCGCCGCTGGTGCTGCAGCCGGGCGATTCCTGCTACTTCGACAGCCGGCTGGGCCATGCCTGCGTGGCGGGCAGCGAGGGCGAGGCCCAGGTGCTGTGGGTGTCCTCGCACGGATTGACGCCGGACGCGGGCTGAGTGTCGGCGGCCTTGGCGGTGGGGCACCAACTGCCGGACGGGGCGCGCCTCAGGCTCACCACGGCATGCTCTGTGTGTTCTTGGTGGCTAGGCCCGCCTCTGGCTGGGTGCTGCGGGCCGTGCGGTGGGCGTGCCGTTTGGTCACAGGCGACCCAGGCGCCAGCGCGCAAAACGTCCGCAGAGTGCGCTGATTCAGCAATACCCGGTCCGGAACTTGAACGACTGGTGCCGCAACCCGCGCTGGTGGGCGCGCCAGACCAGGAGGTGGTCTGTGATCCGGCTGCCCCCCGCAGGTGCTGCCGGTGCGGGCTTGGAGCGGCCTAGCAGCGGCCCTGCCAGCCGCGTGGCCCACCCTGCCCCCCAGGCCGCGTGCGGCGTGAACAGCACAGCGCGGCAGGCGCAGTAAAACAAGGGATCGCAGGGGCGATGGCCCATGCTGTGGGCAAAGTAAAAGGTTTTAAAAGCAGAGCTACCAGCGCTTGCAGGATAAGGGCTGGCAGCGTTTTTGGGTAAAAACCTGGATCAGAAGCTGCCGCGGTGCACGGCCAGTCCGCCAAAGGACTGTTGCACCGGCATGATTTCGATGGCGTTCACGTTCATGTGCTTGGGCGCCTGGGCCACCCACAGCACGGTGTTGGCGATGTCTTCGGGGGTGATGAAGTCCACGCCCTCATAGACCTTGGCGGCCCTGGCCTCATCGCCGAAGCGCACGCTGGAGAACTCGGTGCCGCCGCACATCCCGGGCTCGATGTTGGTGACGCGCACGGGGGTGCCGAACAGGTCGGTGCGCAGGTTGCGGCTGAACTGCTGCACAAAGGCCTTGCTGGCGCCGTAGACGTTGCCCCCGGCATAGGGCCAGTTGCCGGCGGTGGAGCCGATGTTGATGACGTGGCCTCGCTTGCGCTCGACCATGCCGGGCAGGAAGGCGCGGGTCATGTGGACCAGGCCCTTGCAGTTGGTGTCGATCATGGTGTCCCACTGCGCCACGTCGGCCTGCTGCGCGGGGCCCAGGCCCAGGGCCAGGCCGGCGTTGTTGACCAGCACATCCACCTGCGCCCAGTCGGCGGGCAAGCGGGCGGGCAGTGCGGCCACGGCGGTGGCATCGGTGACGTCCAGTTCGATGGGCAGCAGGCGCTCGCCCAGCTCGGCCGCCAGGCTGTCCAGCTTGGACTTGCGGCGGGCGGTGGCGATGACGCGGTGACCCGCCTGCACAAAGCTGCGGGCCATGGCGGCGCCGAAACCGGCCGAAGCGCCGGTGATTAAAACGATCATGGTGTGGTTCTCTCTCTCATCAATACCAGGGGTGGGACATTGTCTCCAGTGGACCCTGGTTTGGGCAAGCGCGCCGCGTCGCGATGGGGGTATGGCGCAGACGCGAAGGGGCGGCCTTCAGGTGCCGAAGCGGGTGCCTGGCGTGGGGATCAGCAGGTGCACGCGGTTGCGGCCGGCGGCCTTGGCGTGGTAGAGCGCCTGGTCGGCCAGCAGGACGATGTCCTCCAGCGTTTGCCAGTCGCCCGGCAGACAGACATGCAGGCCGACGCTGATGGTGATGGGCCAGGCGCTGGTGTCGTGGTGGGCCGATACGGCGCTGCGCACCTGGGCGCACAGGCGCTCGGCCAGCACCTGGGCCTCGGCGCTGGCGGTGTGCGGGCAGGCAATCACGAACTCTTCTCCGCCGTAGCGGCCGACGATGTCGCTGGGGCGCACATGGGACTGCAGCACGCGGCTGATCTGCGCCAGCACCTTGTCGCCCTCGGGGTGGCCGCAGGCGTCGTTAACGCGCTTGAAGTGGTCCACGTCCACCATTAGCACGCTCAGCGGCGTGTGGCAGCGCTGGCATTGCTGCCAGACGTGTTCCAGGCTCAGCATCAGGGCCCGGCGGTTGGGCAGCTCGGTCAGCACGTCCACGTTGGCCATACGGTCCAGCAGCACCTGCTTGCGCTCGTGGCACATCATCAGAAAGCCGGTGGACTTGAAGTGCATGGCGATACTGAGGATGACGAAGGACAGCAGCAGCGGCGGGGTGGAGGCTGCCGTGTCGCGCAGCGTGAGCGACACCACCGGGGTGTGCAGGCGCAGCAGCAGGGCTGCGGCAAACATCAGGGTGCCCACGATCAGCACCATGGTGCCGCGGTTCATGGCTTCGGCGCGGCGCAGGGTCAGCAGGTACAGGGCCCAGACTTCGTAGCCCAGGAACAGGCAGCTGATGAGCTGCACGCGCAGCGACGCAGAGAGGCTGTCCAAGGACAACCCCAGCACGGAAACGATGGGCAGCACCACCAGCAGCGCGTACGGTGGGCGCAGTTGGTGGAAGCGGTGCAGGGCCCAGATCCAGCAGCTTTGCCCGCAGGCAAAGAAGCCGTAGGCCGCCAGAAACCAGCGCACGTGCCCGGCCGACGCCATCAGGCTGATCGACAGATAGGTCATGCCGTAGCACACCAGGGTGGCGGCCGTCTGCGGAGCGCCCTCGTGCCGGTGGGTGCGCCCCACGAATGCCACCATGCCGGCCGCAGTCACCGAGGACAAGGCGATCATGAAGGCAATGGTCATCAGATCCGGCATTTGCAACTCCCTGGCGCCGCAGACGCCAGCAAGGGTGGGGTGACACGCGTGTTCCGGCCATATCCAGGGGCTGGGCGCTGCCGGTCCGGCCTACCGGCGGCGCCAGGGAACTGCCAGCACCTTCACGGCCTAGCCTGGGATCGCGTACCGCGTGCTCAGGGTCCGGCGGTGGTCACCGGGTCCTTCATCCCAGCGACTGCAGGGGCTGCATGCCTTTCACCACAGCCTGCGCAATTCAGAAACCGAATGTGAACACGCACTACGCGATGTTTCCAAATTAGATTTTGTTTCGAAATGTGTCAATCGATGCGATGTAGTGAAAAGTCTTGACTTCACATCAGCCAGCACAGCGATTTGCCTCTGTGGCCTTGAACTGCACCGCCCGCCCACCGCCCACCGGCAGGCGCGCGGCGTGGCAGGTTGGCCTGGCGGCGGCCCGCGCTGCCGCTGTCCATAGCCGGGCTTACTGCGCCTGGGCCACAAAGATGTCGATGCGGCGGTTTTTGGCACGGCCCCAGGCGGATTCGTTGGAGGCCACGGGTTCGCGGGCGCCCCGGCCTTCGGTCTGTATGCGTGGGCCGCGCACGCCCTGGTTGAAGATGTAGTCGCGGGCGGCGTTGGCGCGGTTCAGGGACAGCGGGTCGTTGATGTGCGCGCCGCCCGTGCTGTCGGTGTGGCCGACGATGACGACGTGGGTGCCGGGATTGCGCCGCAGGCTGTCGGCAAAACTGTTGAGCACCGGGCGGAACTGGCTCTTGATGGTGGCGCTGTTGCTATCGAACGAGATGTCGCTGGGAATGGCCAACTGCAGCTGGTTGTCCGCCGTGCGCGACACTGTCACGCCGGTGCCGCGCGTGGCGGCTTCCAGCTCCTGGCGCTGGCGTTCCATGTTGGCCGACCAGATGTAGGTGCCCACGCCCCCCACGGCCGCGCCGATCAGCGCGCCCGTACCGGCCTTGCCGCCCGTGGCCTTGGCGATGCCGGCGCCGGCCAGCGCGCCAATGCCCACGCCCAGGGCGGTGTTGCGCTGGGTGTCGGTCATGGTTTCACACCCGGTCAGCGCGACGGCGGTGGCCAAGGCCAGAACGGCAGCGGTGGTATTTCGCAATGTATTTCTCCCTGTTACAAAATCGAAGAATCAAAATGTATAGCAATTCACTTCGAGCCAATAACAAAAAACCGCGGATTGACCAGGGGTTGGATGGGCCTCGGTGGCGCAGGGAATCGGTTTGACGGCGGGCAATGCGCTGACATACATTGCTTTCAAACCTCGCTAGAGGGGGAAGGGAGGCCGTGCATGCACAAGCAACATGAACACCATGTCCAGCCCGAAATGGCCTGGACCGACCTGTGGCCCGTGAATGCGCCTGCCAGGGCCACGGGCTGGAGCGAAACACTGCCCCCTGGGCTGTGTGTGGTGGTGGACGACACCGGCGACGAGGCCGCGCGCTGGATGCCGGTGCTGGCCGGCCATGCGCTGCCTGCCCACGGCCAGGTGCGCTGCGCCGGCGTCTGCAGCCAGGAAGACCCCCAGGCCTACACCGACCAGGTGTACTGGCACAACCCGCGCCAGCCGCTGCACGACCGTGAGATGTCCGCCCAGCAATGGCTGCAGACCCTGGCCAGCCACTGGCCCAGCTGGAGCGATGCAGACTGCCTCCAGCATTGCGAAGGCTTTGCCCTGCAAGCCCACCTGTCCAAGCCGCTGTGGCACCTGTCGACCGGCAGCCTGCGCAAGCTGGGGCTGGTGGCGGCCCTGTGTTCGGGTGCACGCCTGACCCTGATCGAGGAGCCGATCGCCGGTCTGGACAGCGACGGCATCCACTACCTGTGCCAGGCCCTGGACGCGCTGGAAGATCGCCTGGCCGATCCGACACAGCCCCCGCGCTGGGTGCTGGTGGCGCACTGGGAGCCACTGCCGCATGTGCTGTGGGACGAGGTGCTGGCCTTCCCGCTGCTGCCCGAGGCGGACAGCGCCCCGCAGGCCGGGCCGGGCGATCTGCACCGGCAGCAGAACCTGCTGTTCGACGAAAACCCCTGAGGAATCAACTGCCGCCTGCGCTGCGATCTCAGGCGCAGGCTTGGGTCGTCACGGCACGACGTAGCCCAGCACCGCGACGTAGTGCGCCAGGCTGCCGGCAATCACGAACAGGTGCCAGATGCCATGGAAATGGCGCACGCGCCCATCCAGCACGAAGAACACCACGCCAACGCTGTACAGCGCCCCGCCAGCGGCCAGCCAGGCAAAGCCCGCAGGGCCCAGGGCCTGCAGCAGCGGGCCGGTGGCCACCAGGGCGACCCAGCCCATCACGGCATAGATCACCAGAGAGCGCACGCGTGCCGCGTTGCGGGGCTTGATTTCCTGCAGCATGCCCAGCACGGCCAGGCCCCAGACCACGCCAAACAGGCTCCAACCCCAGGCCCCGCGCAGGCTGATGAGGCAAAACGGCGTGTAGCTGCCGGCAATCATCAGGTAGATGCTCAGGTGGTCGCACTTGCGCAGGATGCGCTTGGCCCGCCCGCGCACGCTGTGGTAGACGGTGGAGATGGCATACAGCAGCACCATGGCCGTGCCGTAGATGGCCACGCTGGTGATGGCCTGGGCGTCGGCACGCAGGCTGGCGGTGACGATCAGCCACGTCGCCCCTGTCAGCGCAAACACGGCGCCGACCAGGTGGGACCAGGCGTTGAAGCGTTCTCCGGGGTACATGCCTGCCATCTTGGCGGCGGCTGCCAGAAATGCAAGCCGGGCGATGGGCCATCGCACTGTCAGCGCCTGGCCGGGGGCGTTTGGCAGCTCAGGCGTGACAGCTGCGCAAAAAAGCCCGTGCAGGGAACGGGCCGTGTCAGGGGCGGATGCAGGTCTTAGAACGTGTTTACGATCTCCTGAGCAGTAGGGCCAGGAAAGCCAAGTGGACGAACTGCAGGCTGGTGTTCAAGAGCCGCTCGCAGTTCTTCCATAGCCTCCTGTTCTTGTCCAGCCACGCAAAGCTGCGCTCGACGATCCAGCGCTTGGGCATGACCTTGAAGGTGTGCAGCTCACTCCTCTTGGCGATCTGCACCGTCACGTGCTCGCCCACAATCTCCTGCACACCCTGCTCAAAAGGCTTGCCGGTGTAGCCGCTGTCGCACAGCACACTTTGCACTCGGCCCAGGTTGGGCTTGCAGCGCTTGAGCGCCTGCAGTGCCCCTTTGCGATCCGTCACCTCAGCCGTGGTCACCGCTATGGCATGCGGCAAGCCCTGGGCATCCACCGCGATGTGGCGCTTGATGCCCGAGACCTTCTTGCCTGCGTCATAGCCCTTCAGGGCCGCCGTGTCCGTGTTCTTCACGCTCTGCGCGTCCACGATCAAGAACGCGCTGCATGCGTTGCGCACCAGTTTCTCGCGGGCCGCGCCAACCTGTTTTTTTTAAAGCCTGCTCCAGCACGCTCACACCGTGCTGGTCAGGCTCACTCCACTTGCGCCAGTAGGCGTACACGCTTTGCCACTTGGGAAACTCCGGTGGCAGGAAGCGCCACTGACAGCCTGTGCGCAGCAGGTAAAGCACTGCGCAAAATACTTCATACAAGTCCACCGTCACCGGCTTCGTGGTGCGCCGCACGCTGCGCAGCAGCGGCTCGATCTGCGCAAACTTCTCTCTGCTGACGTCGCTGGCGTAGGGCTTTCTCTTCACTCGGCTATTGTCGAGTCATAGAAGGATCGTAAACACGTTCTTAGAGGCTGAGTGCCAGCACATCGCTTTCCACGCAGACGCCGTTGTCCAGGCTGGCGCGCACGACAAAGCCTTCGTCGATGGCCACCAGCTGTGCGCTGTCGACGTGGAAGCCCTGGTGGCCCTGGGCACTTTGGAACGTGAAGTGGCCGCGCAGCGGCAGGTCGGCGGCGCATTCCATGTCGACCTGGGCATGCTGCCCGGCCAGCCACTGGCGGGCGGATTGCAGCGTGGCAGCCACGGGCAGACAGTCGGCAGGGATGTCGATGTGGGCGGTGCGGGTGGTGGCATCACCGCTGAGGCCTTCGAGTTCGCCGATGGTGAAGAACGCCAGTTCAAAGCTTTGCGTGGTCATGGAGGCAATCAGATGCTATGAAAAAAGCGCATTGTGCGTCCACTGAATGCGCGCTGCAGCCTGGTTGGCGTGAAATTGCTAGGTCCACAAAGCACACAGCCCCGGCGCAAGCGCACGGGGCTGTGGGGCGGCCCAGGCTGGTGGCCTGGGCTCGGAAGCGGCGAACGCTTAGGCGCCCAGCTTCAGGGCACCCTTCATGATGAAGGAGTGGCCAGGGAAGGAGCAGAAGTAGGTGTAGTCGGTACCGGCCTTCAGCTTGGCCACGTCGATGGTCATGCTGGTGGTCTCGCCGCCGCCGATCACCTTGGTGTGGGCGATCACGCGGGTGTCACCGGCCTTCACGTAGTCGGCTGCAGCGCCGGCCTTCATGCCGTCGGCGGCCGTGGCCGTGGCGTCGGCGGTGGTGGTCAGCACCATGTTGTGGCCCATGGAGGACTTGGGCATCTTGCCCACGTGCTTCAGGGTCACGGTGTAGCTCTTGCAGGACTTGGGCACTTCAATGTTCTTCACATTGAATTGCATTTGGTCGTTACCTTCGACGGTCACGGCGCAGTCGGCAGCCATGGCAGGTGCAGCAATGCCACCAGCGGCCAGCAGGGCCAGCGTCATCAGAGTCTTTTTCATAGCGCGAATCCTTCCGAATCAATCAGTGAAGTAAGAGGTGCTCGGCAGACGTGAAGCCAGGGCTCCAGCTGTCCAGTCAACACTTATTTTGATGCTGAATTTACAGGTTTGGGTGAAATAGCCGCCTGCAGACTTAGATCGGGTCGATTTTTACCCCGGGACATGACGCGGATCAATAAATGCCGACCCCAGGGTGCCGAATCGCCGATGTGGGGTATTGATAAGTGAGCGTGTTGTGCTGATTCATCCAAGGTTTGACAGTGTTTTGTCTTTGAAACCGAAGTTTGAACTGGGCTAAACGCTCATCTTTTTAATAGCCTTTATGCCAATGCAGTTTCTGCACGGGCCTCCGGGGTGGTGCGGGCACGGGCCAGGGCCTGGATGCGCGCCTGGGTGGAGGCGAGGTCGAAGGGCGGGGCATCGGCGCCATCGCTGCCGCTGTCGGGCTGGCAGGTGTTGCGGCCGTCCAGGCACAGGGGTAGGTTGCCCAGCGCTTCGGGGCCGGACAGCGGGGTGCAGGCTTCCAGCTTGATGCGGTGCAGCCATTCGTCTGCCAGGTTGTAGACGTAGCGCATGGGCAAGGCCTGGCCTTGCAGCAGCTGGCCCAGGCTGTAGCGGCGGGCGTCCATGGTCGGATCTTCGGGCCAGTCGGGGTTGGGCTGGCCGTAGCGCTGGTCGGCGATCTCGAACAGGTAATCGTGGCGCGGGCTCCAGCCCATGGCGGCCTGGATCAGCCGGTGCAGTTGCGCCAGGTTGGTGCAGTCGCTGACCACTAAGCGGCGCCAGATGGCGGGTCTGATGTCGCACAGCTGGATGTGCAGTTGGTAGCTGTGGCGTATTTTGGGCATGGTCCTCTCCTCCTGGGGCGTGGCGGCGGTGCTGCGGCCTTGCCCGTGTGTTGGTTGTACCCCAGGCATGCAAGGCCGGTGGCGACTGCGGGTAAGTACTGGCTGCTGGTGTGCTGGGGTTTGGCGCGGCCCTGTGCACGCAGCGGGCGCTTGTGCTTGTGTTTGCGCACGGCCGTGCGCTGCATGAGATGGATGGTGCCTGGGTGCGGCTGGCCTGGCCCAAGACTGGGTGCAAAAAAAGGCACCCGCAGGTGCCTTGGTCACATGTGCTGGCGACGGCGTCAGTCGACGCTGGCGCCCGAGGCCTTGACCACGGGTTCGTACTTGGCGCGCTCAGCGGCCATAAAGTCACCGAACTGCTTGGCCGTGGTGGGCACGGGCTCGGCCATCAGGGTGGCGAAGCGCTTCTGGGTTTCGGGGTCCTTCAGGGCTTCGGTGAAGGCCTTGTTCAGCTTGTCGATCACGTCGGCCGGGGTGCCGGCCGGTGCCACCAGGCCCCACCAGGTGTCGATGGCGAAGCCGGGGATGCTCTTGGACAGCGCGGGCACGCCGGGCAGCAGCGGGCTTTCGGCGGCGGTGGTCACGGCCAGGGCCTTGAGCTTGCCGGACTTGATGTTGGCCGAGGCCGCAGCCAGGTTGTCGATGTTGAAGTCCACCTCGCGCGCCAGCAGGGCCAGCTGTGCGGGGTTGGCGCCACGGTAGGGAATGTGCACGGCGGTAAAGCCCAGGCCCTGCTTGAACATTTCACCGGCCAGGTGACCCGAGCTGCCATTGCCGCCGCTGCCGTAGCTGAGCTTGCCAGGGTGCGACTTGGCGTAGGCGACCAGTTCGGCGACGGAGTTGATGTTCAGTTCCTTGGCGCGTTCGGCGTTCATCACCAGCACGTTGGGCACGCGCACCATCTGGGTGATGGGGGCAAAGTCCTTGGCGGCGTCGAAGGGCAGCTTTTTGTACAGCCAGGGGTTCACGCCGTGGGTGGCGGTGGCAGCCAGACCGATGGTCTTGCCATCGGGGGCGGCCTTGGCAATGGCGTCCACGCCGATGTTGCCGCCGGCGCCGGGCTTGTTTTCCACGATCACGGTGCCCAGGCTGTCGCGCACGCGTTCGGCCAGGGCCCGCGAGGTGACATCCAGCGGACCGCCAGGCGCATAAGGCACGATCAGGCGGATGGGCTGCTCAGTTGCTTGGGTCAAAGGAGAGGCCATTGCTGCGGCAAGGGCCACGGAGGACAGCAGGATGTTTCGACGGTTCATGTCGGACATTGTGCAGGATTCATGTCGTCCAGTGATGGCGCGCAACGGGTTTTGGCTTTTTGTTGCAAGCGATTCGAGGAAGTCGCGCGTTTTGTGCGTGATGCGACGGCCTGCGCACTTTTGGTGCGCGCTACTACCAAGGCCCTGTGTTGTCCAGTACGGGGTTTTGTAAGTAATCGTAAGGCGCAGCAAAAAGGCCGCCACGGGCGGCCTTGGTGTAGCGCGGTGGCCCCAGATCAGTGGTCGGCAGCGCTGGTGAAGGCGTCGGCGAAGAAGGCTTCTTCGGGCAGGGCGCGCTGGCCGATGTAGCTGGTGCGCGCCGCATCCACCACGACGGGGGCGCCGCAGGCATAGACCTCGTGCCCGGAGAGGTCGGCAAAGTCATCCAGCACCGCCTGGTGCACATAGCCGGTGCGGCCAGTCCATTGGTCTTCGGGCAGGGCGTCGGACACCACGGGCACGTAGCGCAGCTGGGGCATGCGGGCCTGCAGATCCAGCAGCCAGCTGTGCAGGTACAGGTCTTCGGGGCGGCGGCCGCCCCAGTACAGGCTGACGGGGCGGGTGATGCCCTGGTGCTGCATGTGCTCCAGCAGCCCCTTGATGGGCGCAAAGCCGGTGCCGGAAGCCAGGAACACCAGGGGCTTGTCGGAGTCTTCGCGCAGGAAGAAGCTGCCAAACGGGCCTTCGACGCGCAGGATTTCCTTTTCCTTCATGCCGCCGAACACATGGTCGGTGAACAGGCCGCCCGGCATGTGGCGGATGTGCAGCTCCACGCCGGGCGTGGTGGTCTGCACGTGGGGGGCGGTGGCCATGGAGTAGGCGCGGCGCGAGCCATCGCGCAAGATGAACTCCAGGTACTGGCCGGCCAAGTACTTGAACACGGTGTTGGCGGGAAGTTGCAACTGCACACGCATGACGTCGTGCGACAGCTTGTCCAGCGCGCTCACGCGCACCGGCATCTTCTTGATGGGCGGGGCGTTGACGTCCGTCACCTGGCGCGACTCCAGCACCACGTCGCTGTGCGCCGTGGCGCGGCAGGTCAGCACATAGCCATCGGCCAGTTCCTGGGCGGACAGCGCCTTGTCGGAGTGGCTGTCGTGCGTGACCTCGCCGCTGAGCTTCTTGCACTTGCACGAACCGCAGGCACCATCCTTGCAACCATAGGGCAGGCCCACGCCGGCACTGATGGCGGCGGCCAAAATGGTCTCGCTGTCGGTGGCTGCAAATGCGCGGCCGCTGGGTTGCACGGTGATCTGGAAGGCGGGGGCAGTCATCTTCTGGCTATCCTTGGTGGTTGCTCCGCCAGCCCCTGCGTTGCAGGGCGCTGGCCTACGACAGACGTTACAAATGCAAGGGGCCGCAATGGTTGCGGCCCCTGCATGGCTTATCTATGGGGATGCCCGATTTTGCCTCCAAACCAATTTCCTCCGCGCGCACTGCCTGCCCGTTTTCGCCGCACGCGCGTGCTGATCGTCGGCTGCGGTGATGTCGGCCAGCGCGTGGCGCGCCAGTTGCAGGCCCAGGCCGGGCGCTCCGGCCGGCACGGGACGCGGGTGCTGGCGCTGACGTCGTCGCCCGACAAACGGCCGGCCCTGCAGGCCCTGGGCATCACGCCGCTGCTGGGCAATCTGGACGATGCGCGCAGCCTGCGCCGGCTGCGCGGCGTGGCGCAGCGTGTGATTCACCTGGCGCCCCCGGCCAGCCAGGGCGCGCGCGATGTGCGCACGGCCCGTTTGTTGCGGGCGCTGGGCCCGGCGCCACAGGCCCTGGTCTATGGCTCGACCACCGGGGTGTATGGCGATTGCGGCGGGGCCTGGGTGGACGAAACCCGGGCGCTGCAGCCAGGCACCGAACGCGCGGGCCGCCGCGTGGATGCCGAGCAGCAACTGCGTGCCTGGGGGCGGCGCAGCGGTGCACGGGTGAATGTGCTGCGCATTCCCGGCATCTACGCGCCGGACCGCGAGGGCGGCACGCCGCAGGGCCGCCTGCTCAAGGGGCTGCCGGTGCTGCGCCCGGCGGACGATGTGTTCACCAACCACATCCACGCCGACGATCTGGCGCAGGCCCTGCGCGCCGCCCTGTGGCGCGGCCGGCCCCAGCGGGTCTACAACGTGTGCGACCACACCGAGTTGCGCATGGGTGACTACTTTGATCTGGCGGCGCAGATCTACGGCCTGCCGCAGCCTGCGCGCCTGTCGCGCCAGGAGGCGCAGCAGGTGCTGCCGCCGATGATGCTGAGCTTCATGAGCGAATCACGCCGGCTGCGCAACACGCGCATGCTGCGGGAGCTGCGTGTGCGCCTGGCCTGGCCCACGGTGACCGAGGGGCTTGCGGCTGGTCAGGGGCGGGGGTAGGTATTGCCCTTGCCGTCGTAGCAACGGAACACATTGCAGTTGTAGCCGTCGGCCTTGGTGTCGGGCGGCTGCGGCCGTGGGGGGGCGGAGGCCGCCCATGCGGTGGCCGCGGCGGGTAGAACGGCCCATAGCTGGGCACCACCACCGGCGGGCTGCTGGGCGGCACCTGCACGATGACCGGCGGCTGGGGGCGCTGGGCCGCCTGCTCGGCCGCGCGGGCGGCGTCGCTTTGGGCCTGGGCGGCTTCGCGCTCGGCCTGCAGCGCCTGCTCGGCGCGGCGGCGTTCTAGTGCCTGCTGGTACTGGGCTTCCTGCTGGGCGCGCTCTTCCGGGGTCGGGGCGGGCAGCACCTCCTTGCCGCTCTGGCTGGGTGCGCAGGGGGTGCCGGTGTAGGTGACGCGCCCCTGGGCATCGGTGCAGCGGAACACCTGGGCCTGGGCGGGCCCGGCGATCCAGGCGCCCGCCAGGGCGCACAGCAGTGCCACGCCAGGGCGGCGGAACAGCGAAGCGGCAGGTGGGCACATTGACATAGATCGAACTTTGACCTGGAAACCCGGCGTGGGCAACAGAGAAGCACGGCATCTGCTGTCAGTGCGATGCCTTGCAGGGGTGTCGGTCAATGGTATCGTCAAGCGCTGGATGTGATGTTGTTTATGAATCTCTGCACGGCGCGCGGCCGTGCAGGGGCAGGAGTTTTCGCGTATGGCCGACAAGCCCACCCCCAGCAATTCCCAATCCGAGGCGCCCCCGGCCGAGCACGGCAAGCGCAAAGCCGCCGCCGGCGATGTGGCGGTGGGCCAGGATGCCAAGTCGATCGAGCAGTTCGTGGCCGGCCAGGCCACGCAGGCGGCACAAAAACGCCGGGTGGCTGCGGTGCTGAGCGTGCTGGACGCGCCGGGCACCGACAAGGAACGCGCCAAGGCGCTGCGCGCGCTGCTGGAAGGCTCCGACCCCGACGACCAGAAGGCGCTGCGCAAGGCCTTGAACAAGCTGGACGGCACCGGCAAGAAGGAGCCGCGCCCCAACCCGGACGAGGAACTGGCCAAGGACTGGAAGGAGGGCGGCTATCCGTATGCCAACCTGCTGCGCCGCTCGGTCTATGAAAAGGAGAAATTCCGCCTGCAGGTGGAGCTGCTGAAGCTGCAGGCCTGGGTCAAGGAGACCGGCCAGCGCGTGGTCATCGTCTTCGAAGGGCGCGATGCGGCCGGCAAGGGCGGCAGCATCAAGCGCTTCATGGAGCACCTGAACCCCCGCGGTGCGCGCGTGGTGGCGCTGGAAAAGCCTTCGCCGACCGAGCAGGGCCAGTGGTACTTCCAGCGCTACGTGCAGCACCTGCCCACGGCGGGCGAGATCGTGCTGCTGGACCGCAGCTGGTACAACCGCGCCGGCGTGGAGCGCGTGATGGGCTTTTGCACGGACGCGCAGTACCGCCAGTTCATGCAGGATGCGCCGCAGTTCGAGCGCATGCTGGTCAACAGCGGCGTGCATGTGATCAAGTTCTGGTTCAGCGTCAGTCGCAAGGAGCAGCGCCGCCGCTTCAAGGAGCGCGAGACGCACCCGCTCAAGCAGTGGAAGCTCAGCCCCATCGACCAGGCCTCGCTGGACAAGTGGGACGACTACACGCGCGCCAAGGAGGCGATGTTCTTTGAAACCGACACCGCCGATGCGCCCTGGACGGTGATCAAGAGCGACTGCAAGAAGCGCGCGCGCCTGAATGCCATGCGCTATGTGCTGCACAAGCTGGCCTACAAGAACCGCGACCTGGACAAGGTGGGCAAGCTGGACTCGCTGATCGTCGGCCGCGCCTCGGCCGTGTACGAGCGCGGCGAAAAGGCCGCGAACTGAGAGACTGCGAAAACAAGAGCGCCTGGCGCATGTTCTGCAAGCATTTCAACGGGTTAAGCCTTTGAAGTGCGCGCGGGTCAAGCGCTGTCAGCTATCAACTTTTGCCAACCACCCACAGCACCGGCCACGGTGCTGTTTGTTTTGGTGCGCAGCGGTGCAGGCTCAGCGCAGCGTGCCGTCCAGCTGCGCAAAGTAGGCCTGCAGTTCCGCGATCGCCTGGCGCACCTTGGCGGGTTGGGCATCGCGCTGCGGCGTCACTGCCCAGATGTCGAGCAGGCCCATCTCCCAGTCGGGCAGCAGGCGCACCAGGTGGCCGTCGCGCACGCGGTCGGCCACGTCGATGGCGGACAGCAGGGCCACGCCCAGGCCGGCCTCGCACAGCTCCTGCACGGCCATCTGGTGGTTGCTGTGCAGGTGCGGCAGCAGCTGCAGGCTGTACAGCGCCTGCGTGCCGCGGTGGCGCCACTGCAGGGTGCGCAGGGCATCGCCGGAACGGTGCAGGGCCAGCCAGTGCGCGCTGCTCAACTGTTCCGGGTGCTGCAGCGGCTGTGGCTGTGCGGCCACCCAGCGTGGCGCGGCGCACAGCCAGTTGGGGGTGCTGGCCAGCTTGCGCGCCACCCAGGTCGAGTCGGGCAGGTGGCCAAAGCGCAGGGCCACGTCCACCCGCGCCTGGATCAGGTCGATGGTGGCATCGTCCAGCAGCAGGCCCAGGCGCAGCTGCGGAAAGCGCGCCAGCCAGGCGCCCAGGGCCGGGGCCGCATGCCGGGCAAAGCCGACCGGGGCGGACAGGCGCAGCTCGCCGCTGGGCTGCTGGCGTTCGGCCACCAGCTCGGCCCGTGCGCGCTGCGCGGCATCGGCCAAGGTGGCGCACTGCACGTAAAAGCGCTGGCCGGCATCGCTCAGGGCGATCTGGCGGGTGGAGCGGTGCAGCAAGGTGACGCCGGCCTGGCGCTCCAGCTGGCGGATGTGCTGGCTCACGGCCGAGGGCGTCATGCCCAGCTGCCGGGCGGCGGCCGTCATGCTGCCCGCCTGCACCACGGCGGCGAACACGGCCATGCGTTTGAGGTCTTCCATGCCGCTATTGTGAAGCTGTACTTCAAAGTGTTGGTGCAATCTGCGTGGTTTTTGCCGGTTTCAGACCTTTAAACTTTAGCCATTGTTCAATTGCTAGGAGATAGCACATGCAAGTTGCTCTGATTGGTGCCACTGGTTTCGTGGGCTCGGCCCTGCTGGAAGAATTGCTGCAGCGCGGCCACGACGTGGTGGCCCTGGTGCGTGACCCCGCCAAGCTGGCACCGCGCCCGCATCTGAAGGTGGTGCAGGCCGATGTGCTGGACGCCGCCGCCGTGCGCGAGGCCGTGCGTGGCACGCAGGCCGTGCTCAGCGCCTACAACGCGGGCTGGACCAACCCGAACATCTACGAGGATTTCATGCGCGCCAGCCGTGCCACGCTGCAGGGCGTCAAGGACGCGGGCGTGTCGCGCTTTCTGGTCGTGGGCGGCGCGGGCAGCCTGTTTGTGGCACCCGGCGTGCAACTGGTCGATACGCCGGAATTCCCCGCCCCCATCAAGGCCGGTGCCACCGCGGCCCGCGATGTGCTGACCCTGCTGCAGACCCAGGACACCGGCCTGGACTGGAGCTTCCTGAGCCCCCCCATCGGCTTCCATGGCGGCTCGGCTGCCCAGTCCCAGGGCCGCACCGGCCAGTACCGCACCGGCCAGGATGCCCCGCTGATGCAGGCCGATGGCACACCGGGCGACATCTCGGCCGCCGACCTGGCCGTGGCCCTGGTGGATGCGCTGGAGCAGCAGGCGCATGTGCGCCAACGCTTCACCGTGGCCTATTGATGATCGCTGCCGGCCACTGCACGGGCCGGTCCCTGTGTTTGGCGCACCGCAGCGGCCCGCACCCTGTGGCCGTGCGCCCCTTGTTTGAACCCATGAATCTCTCCATGTTGCAACGTCGCCATTTTCTGCAAATGACCGCGGTGGGCCTGGCAGCCCCGTCGCTGGCGGTGTAGGCGGCCCAGCCGGCTGCCCTGCAGTGGACCCACTTCCCCGCCGATGAACACGGCTTCTCGCGGGCGCCCGTGCTGCTCAGCGGGGCCCGGGACGCCATCCTGGTGGATGGTGGCTTCACCCTGTCCGATGGCCGGGCCGTGGCCCAGGCCATCGCGGCGACGGGCAAGACGCTCCAGGCCATCTACATCAGCCAGAGCGATCCCGACTATTACTTTGGCCTGGCGCCCATCCGCGACGCCTTTCCCCAGGCGCGGATTCTGGCGGCCTCCGAGACCATCGCGGCGATTGCGGCGAATGTGGACAAGAAACTGGCTGTCTGGGGGCCGCAGCTCAAGGACAACGGCCCGCAGACCCGCGCCGACGTGGTCTTTGCCCAGCCGTTCGATGAGTCGGTGCTGATGCTGGAAGACCAGCGCATCGAGATCGTGGCCGCGCAGGGCCTGGCCAACCGGCGCTACCTGTGGGTGCCGTCGCTGCAGGCCATCGTGGGTGGGGTGCTGGTGTTTTCGGACCTGCATGTCTGGACGGCCGACACCCCCAGCGCTGCGGCACGCCGGGCCTGGCGTGACAACCTGGACGCCATGCTGGCGCGCCAGCCGCAACGGGTGGTGCCCGGCCACATGGGGCCCCAAGGCGTACTGGATGCCGGGGCCCTGCGCTTCACGCGGGACTATCTGCTGGCGTTCGAAGAAGCGCTGGCCCAGTCCTCCGGCAGTGCCCAGTTGATCGCCCACATGCTGCAGCGCTACCCGCACCTGCAGGGCAAGGTCTCGCTGGAAATCGGCGCCAAGGTGGCCCTGGGGGAAATGGCCTGGGGCTGAACAGGGGGTGCGCAGGCCAGCACACCCGGCGCCCGGCACAATGGCTAGACTGCGGGACCGGGCGGCCTTGTGGACAAGGCCGCTACGTGTTGACCATCAAGCACCCTGCGGGGTGCGTTTTCATTTCTGTCCTGCGCATGTCTTCCCCTGTTTCCCCCGCTTCCAACCTGCGCGCCTGGCTGAGCGTGTGCGCGCTGGCCTTGGGCGCCTTCATTTTCAACACCAGCGAGTTTGTGCCGGTCGGCATGCTCGGCGACATCGGCGCCAGCTTTGGCATGCCGGCCGAGCACGTGGGCCTGATGCTGACCATCTATGCCTGGATCGTGGCCCTGGCCTCGCTGCCCTGCATGCTGCTGACGCGGCACATGGAGCGGCGCAAGCTGCTGATGGGGGTGTTCGCTGTGTTCATCGCCAGCCATGTAGTGTCGGGGCTGGCGAACAGCTTTGCCATGCTGGTTCTCAGCCGCGCGGGCGTGGCCTTCTCGCACGCGGTGTTCTGGTCGATCACGGCGGCCCTGGCGGTGCGCGTGGCCCCGCCGGGCAAAAAGGCCCAGGCCCTGGGCCTGCTGGCCACGGGCACCACGCTGGCCATGGTCATGGGCATTCCGCTGGGGCGCGTGGTGGGGGATTGGCTGGGCTGGCGCACCACCTTCTGGGCGATTGGCGCACTGGCGGTGGTCGTCATGCTGGCGCTGGCGCGCAACCTGCCGCAGCTGCCCAGTGAGAACGCAGGCTCGGCCTCCAGCATTCCGGTGCTGCTGCGCCGCCCTGCGCTGATGGCCCTGTACCTGCTGCTGGTGTGTGTGGTGACGGCGCAGTTCACGGTCTACAGCTACATCGAGCCTTTTGTGCAGGTCGTGGCAGGCCTGGACGCGCATGTGACCACGGTGGTGCTGCTGCTGTTTGGCGGCATGGGGATTGTCGGCAGCCTGCTGTTCAGTGCCTACGGCCTGCGCTTGGCGCGCAGCTTCCTGCCGCTGGCGATTGCCGGCATGGCACTCAGCCTGTGCCTGCTGGGCCCTGCCAGCGCCCAGGTGCCGCTGCTGTACGCGGTCTGCGTGGTCTGGGGCATTGCCATGATGTGCATGGCCCTGGCCATGCAGGCCAAGGTGCTGAGCCTGGCCCACGATGCCACGGACGTGGGCATGTCGCTGTTCTCGGGCATCTTCAACATCGGCATCGGCGCCGGGGCGCTGCTGGGCAGCCAGGTGAGCCTGCATGCCGGCATGCAGCACATCGGCTGGGTCGGCGGTGCGCTGGCCACGCTGGGGCTGGTGTGGTGTGTCTGGTCGCAGCGGCGCTGGTCGGGCAGGCCTTAATCTTTAATCCAGTCCAAGGGACCAACGGTTGTCTTGTGTCAATTAATGAGAATTATTCGCATATAATGCGCGCACAGCCAGCCACCCCCAGGTCGTTTTCGTTCTTCCTAGGTTCGCCAGCGTTTGGATATCACCAAATGAAGGAAGAGAGAACGAGCTATGACACAGTTGTGGGGAGGCCTGCGCCCAGTGGCGTGCGCGGCCATGTGGGCTGGGGGGTGTGCAGCAGCGCAAGCGGCCGAGCCGCAGTTGCCGACGACGGTGGTGACCGAGCAAGCCTCGGAGCTGTCCACCACCTATGGGGTGGAGTCCCTGAACCAGGCCGATCTGGAGCGCCAGCAGGTACTGGACATCCGCGATGCGACCCGGGACATGGTGAACGTGGAAGTGCCACGCCAGCCCAAGCGCGGCACCGGCATCTCGGGCACCACCGGGCGCGAGGGCAATACCGGGTTTGAAATCCGCGGCCTGGGTGGCAACCGGGTGCAGATGCTGATCGACGGCATTGCCCAGCCAGAGGCCGACAGTTTCATGAACAGCCACAGCTTCGGCCGCGACCATGTCGACCCGCTGACCCTGTCGGCCATCGAGGTGCACAAGGGCGTGTCGCCGGTCAGCCTGCCGGCCGGCGGGATTGCCGGGGTGGTCAATATGCGCACCCTGCTGCCGGCCGACCTGCTCAAGGACGGTAAGACCCTGGGCGGACGGGCCCTGCTGGGCTGGCGCAGCGAAAACCAAGGCCTGACCGCAGGCGCTGCGCTGGCGGGCAAGGCTTCGGCGCAATGGCAGTGGCTGCTCTCCGTCAACGGCGAGTGGAGCGACGAGATCGACAACATGGGCACCGTGGGTGGCACGGGCCTGCAGCGCACCCAGCCCAATCCGGAAGACAACCGCCGCCAGTCGGTGCTGGCCAAGCTGGTCTTCCAGCCCGATGCCGACCAGACCCATGTTTTCACGGCCGAACACCGCCGCCAGGACGTGCATGTCAACAACCTGCACGACTTTGCCAACGGCACCACCCGCAGCCACATCGACGACAACGACAGCACGCGCAGCCGGGTGTCGCTGAAGTCGGACTTCCGGGTGCGCAGCGCGGCCGCCGACCTGCTGAGCAGCTACCTGGCCTGGCAGGACAGCAGCAGCCGCCAGCAGCTGCGGCTGGACACCAGCACGGGGAATGGCATGCGTGTGCGCGACCACCATTACGACGAACGCATGCTGCAGGCCGGCGTGCAGGCGCGCAAGCAGTGGGGGGCGCATGCGCTGCACTATGGGCTGGACCTGAGCCGCCTGGACAACGATTTCGACAGCCTGTCCACCGACAACGGTGTGACCACCTCGGTGCCCAAGGGGCCGGACACCCGCACCACGCGCTGGGGCGCCTTCGTGCAGGACAACATCGAGCTGGGTGCCTTCCTGGTCAAACCGGGCCTGCGCTACGAATCGGTCGATATCGACGCCGACGCCGGCAGCATCAACATGGGGGCCTCGGGGGGCACACCGGTGTCCAAGCGCTTCGATGCCTGGCTGCCGCAGCTGGGCACGCAGTGGAACCTGGCCGGGGGCCTGCAGCTGTATGCCAACTATGCGCGCGGCTTCCGTGCACCCACGGCGGGCGAGCTGAACAACTTCTTTGGCAATGTGACGCCGTTCTATGGCTACTACATCCTGCCGAATCCCAACCTCCAGGCCGAAACCAGCAACAACTTCGACCTGGGCCTGCGCCAGACCGAGGGCGCCTTCCAGTGGGAGGCCGCGGCGTTCTACGGGCGCTACCGCAACTTCATCGAACGCTATGCCAACGCCGGCTCGGTGGGCACCGCCCCGGTGATCAGCCTGCAGCAGTCGCGCAACCAGGCGCAGGCCACGATCAAGGGCGTGGAGCTGAAGGCCAAGGCCGAGCTGGGTCGGGCCTGGGGCGGGGCCTGGCATCTGCGCGGCGGCTATGGCTACACCAAGGGCACGGGCGAGGACGGCCAAGGCCTGGAAAGCATCTCGCCCCACCAGCTGAAGCTGGGCCTGGGCCAGAAGGCGGCGCGCTGGAACTGGGAGCTGGCGGCCACCTACACCGCAGCCAAGAAGCCGCGCGATGTGCCGTCCAGCAGCACGGCCCTGTTCCTGAGCCCTGCGTCCAAGGTGCTGGACCTGAGCGGCCAGGTGGAGCTGCGCAAGGGCGTGCGCCTGAACCTGGGCCTGTTCAACCTCACCGACAAGAAGTACTGGAACTGGTCCGATGTGCGCGGTGTGACGACGGCCACCGAGCGTGCCGCCATCGACGCCTACAGCAACCCGGGGCGCAACCTGCGCGTCTCGCTGGTCGCTGACTTCTGAGGCCGGTTCCGCCAGCCCCCTCGCCATGCCGCACGGTCGGCATGGCGCCCGTTTTTTCCAAACCAGGAGCAACACCATGAATGCCGTAGTGGAACAACCGTTGGCCGATCACGCCGCGATACGCCAGGCCTTTGCCCAGGCGCGCGCCCAGGGGCTGCGCGCCAAGGATGCCGCCCAATCCGTGGGCCTGAGTGAGGGGGCGGTGGTCGCCGCCCACGTGGGGACGCATGCGCAGCCCCTCAAAGCCCTGGCGCTGGCGCCGCAGTGGTTCGAAATCCTGTCGGCGCTGGCGCCTTGCGGCACGCTGATGGCCTTGACGCGCAACGAGTCCGTCGTCCACGAAAAGGATGGCATCTACCAGGGCTTCAGCCGCGAGGGGCAGGTGGCCCTGTGCAACAACGACGACATCGATCTGCGCCTCTTCTTCTTCCAGTGGCATGCCGGTTTCGCCGTGACCGAGCCGGGCCAGGGCGGGGCAGCGCAGCGCAGCGCAGCCTGCAGTTCTTCAACCAGCATGGCGTGGCGGTGCACAAGATCTATGTGCGCCCCAGCACCGACCTGCAGGCCTGGGAGGCCGTGGTGCAGCGCTTTGCCGATGCACAGCAGGACTATGGCTTCGTGCCGGCCAAGCCGCGGGCCGTGGTCAAGGACGATGCCAGCATCGACGCCGCAGGCCTGCGCCAGGCCTGGGCGAACATGCAGGACACGCACGAGTTCTTCGGCATGCTGCGCCACTTTGAGTGCGAGCGCCAGCAGAGCTTTCGCCTGACCCGGGGGGAGTTCTGCGAACCGCTGCACCTGGGGGCCG
The DNA here is from genome assembly GCF_018064205.1 of Comamonas aquatica. Lineage (NCBI taxonomy): Bacteria > Pseudomonadati > Pseudomonadota > Betaproteobacteria > Burkholderiales > Comamonadaceae > Comamonas > Comamonas aquatica. Next base: position 643,243 of record NZ_CP072916.1, read on the forward strand.
TGACCCCGCTGCTGCAGCAGGCCGCGGCGGCGGCCGTGCCCATCATGGTGTTCGTCGGCAGCAAGGGCTGCATCCAGATCCACTCCGGGCCCGTGCACCACATCAAGCCCATGCAGACACCCGGGGGCGCGGACTGGATCAATGTGCTGGACCCTGGCTTCAACCTGCACCTGCGCCGTGACCTGATCACGGCGGCCTGGCTGGTGCGCAAGCCCACCAGCGACGGCGTGGTGACCTCGGTGGAGCTGTTTGATGCGTCCGGCGATGTGGTGGCCATGTTCTTCGGGGTGCGCAAGCCGGGCGAGCGGGAGCTGCCCGCCTGGCGTGATCTGGCCGAAAGCCTGCCACGTGCCTGAGGGGAGACGGGAAATGCACCCACAGTTCGCACCGCAGACCTGGCCGCGCCGCCAGTGGCTGGCGGCCCTTGCCGCCTCGGGCATGGCGGCGGCCTGGCCGGCATGGGCGCAGCAGCGTGGCCGGCCCGTGCGCCGTCTGATCAGCGTGGGCGGCGCCCTCACCGAAGTGGTCTATGCCCTGGGGGCGCAATCGCTGCTGGTGGCCACGGACACCACCAGCCTGTACCCCGAGGCCGCCACCCGCACGCCCAAGGTGGGGTATTTGCGCCAGCTGTCCGCCGAGGGACTGCTGTCCCTGCAGCCGGACGCCCTGGTGGGCGCGGCCGATGCCGGGCCGGCCGTGGTGCTGGAGCAGGTGCGCGCGGCCGGCGTGCGGGTGGAACTGGTGCCTGCGCAGCACAGCTTCGAGGAGGTGCTGCGCAAGGTCGAAACCGTTGGCCGCGTGACCGGGCGCGAGGCCCAGGCCGTGCAACTGGCCCAGCGCCTGCAGCAGGAATGGGCCCAGGTGAGCCGACAGGTGACCCATGCCACGCGGCGACCGCGCGCCCTGTTCATCCTTTCGCACAATGGATCACCCATGGTGGCGGGCACGGACACCGCCGCCCATGCCCTGCTGACGCTGGCCGGCGCCGACAACGTGGTGACGGCATTCGCCGGCTACCGCCCCCTGACGGCCGAGGCCATGGCCACCGCGGCGCCGCAGGTCCTCATCAACAGCACCCAGGGGATTGAAGCCCTGGGCGGGGTGGCGGCGTTCTGGCAGCGGCCGGAGCTGGCCCTGACCCCGGCGTTTGCCCGCAAGGCCCTGGTGACGATGGAGGCCAGCCATCTGCTGGGCTTCGGTCCGCGCCTGCCTTCGGCCGTGCAGGACCTGCACCGCCAGATGCTGCAGGTGACCGCATGAGGCCGCATGCGGGTGTGGCCGGGCGCCTGCCGCCCGCGCTGGCGGTGGGCGGTGGCGTGGTGCTGGCCTTGCTGGCCTTGTTGTGGGGCGGCGCGCAGGGGGCGTATGCCATCAGCCCACTGCAGATCCTGGTGGTGTTGCGCGACGCCCTGGGCGGGCACGCCGCACAGGGACCGGAGCACCTGGTGTTCCTGAACATCCGCCTGCCCCGCTTGCTGCTGGGTGCGGCCGCAGGCGCAGGTTTGGGGGTGGCCGGCGCGCTGATGCAGGGCCTGTTTCGCAACCCGCTGGCCGACCCAGGCCTGATCGGCGTGAGCAGCGGCGCGGCTCTGGCGGCGGCCGGGGCCATCGTGCTGGGGCCGCAATGGTGGCCCGACCTGGGGTTCAAGCTGGGCAGCTGGACCCTGGCGTGCAGCGCCTTTGCGGGCGGCATGCTGGTGACCGGGCTGATCTACGGGCTGGCGCAGACCCAGGGCAGCACGCGCATTGCGCTGATGCTGCTGGCCGGGATTGCCATTAATGCCCTGGCCGGGGCGGGCATGGGGTGGCTGAGCTATGTCTCCAACGATGAGCAGTTGCGCAATGTGCAGCTGTGGCTGATGGGCAGCCTGGGCCAGTCGCGCTGGCCCACGGTGCTGCTGGTCGGCGGTGTTGTAGCGGTGTGCCTGGCGGCAGCGCTGCTGCTGGCCCGGGCGCTCAATGCCCTGGCGCTGGGCGAGGCGCAGGCCCAGCTGATGGGCGTGGCGGTGGAGCGCACCAAGCGCTGGGCCATCGTGGTCGCGGCGCTGGCCGTGGGCGTGGTGACCTCGGCGACCGGCGTGATCGGTTTCATCGGCCTGGTGGCCCCGCACGGGGTGCGGCTGCTGGCCGGGCCGGACCACCGGGTGGTGCTGCCGTGCTCGGCCTTGTTGGGGGCGGCCCTGGTGCTGGCGGCCGATGCCCTGGCGCGCACCCTGGTGCAGCCGGCCGAGATGCCGCTGGGCGTGCTGACGGCCTGCATCGGCGTGCCGCTGTTCCTGTGGATGCTGCGCCAGTTCCGGGGGCGGGTATGAGCGGGCCGGTGGCATCGCAGGCGCTGGTGTGCGCCGGACTGCAGGTGCGGGCCTCGGCCCACGGGCCGCTGCTGGCGACCGTGCAGGCCGCGCTGGCACCGGGGCGGCTGACGGCCATCGTCGGGCCGAATGGGGCCGGCAAAAGCACCCTGATGGCCGTGATGGCGGGTTTGCGCCAGCCGGCGGCGGGCCGGGTGTGCCTGGGGGCGGAGCCCTTGCACCGGCTGCCGGCGGCCCAGCTGGCGCGGCGCATGGCCTTCATGGCGCAGGAAACCCAGGTGGCCTTTGCCTTTTCCGCGCAGGAAGTGGTGGAGATGGGGCGCTACCCCCACCGCCAGCAGCCTTCGCACCAGGAGGCGCAGATCGTGCAGTCCGCCATGGACAGCATGGGCGTGGCCCACCTGGCACGGCGCGAAGTCACCACCTTGTCCGGCGGCGAACGCGCGCGCGTGCAGCTGGCGCGGGTGCTGGCCCAGCTGTGGCAACCCCACGGCCTGGGCAGCCAGTGGCTGCTGCTGGATGAGCCGACCGCCGCGCTGGACCTGCAGCACCAGCACCAGGTGATGGCCTTGCTGCGCATCCGGGCGCAGACCCAGGGCCTGGGGGTGGTGGTGGTGCTGCACGACCTGAACCTGGCGCTGCGCTATGCGCACGAGGTGCTGCTGGTGCCCGGCCAGGGCCGTGCAGCCGAGCTGGGCGCCGTGGCCGACATCCTGACGCCGGACTGCATGGCCCGGGTCTGGGGCATCCACAGCGAAGCGGTGCGCATGCAGGATGGGGCACTGCAGTACCTGTTTGCCCCGGCGCCACGTCCCGGGGTCGAGCTATGCTTGTAAAAAAATAGCTGCCAACGCTTGCTGTATATGCGCTAGCAGCTATTTTTATGCGGAATTTGAAGATGGCGGGGCCGGGCAGGGTGCCGCCTGCGGGCCTCAGCCGTGGCCGTGTCCCATGCCCAGGCGGTGGGGCAGCACTTCCTGCAGGATGGTGGTCGAGATTTCCTCGATCGACTTGGTGGTGGTCGACAGCCAGCTCACGCCGGCGCGGCGCATCATGGCCTCGGCCTCGTGCACTTCGTGGCGACAGTTCTCCAGGCTGGCGTAGCGCGAGTTGGGGCGGCGCTCGTTGCGGATGCTGGACAGGCGCACGGGGTCGATCGTCAGGCCGAACAGCTTCTTGCGGATGGGCTCCAGCGCCGGGGGCAGCTTCTTGCGCTCGAAGTCCTCGGGGATCAGCGGGTAGTTGGCCACCTTCAGGCCGAACTGCATGGCCAGGTACAGGCTGGTCGGGGTCTTGCCCGAGCGGCTCACGCCCACCAGCACCACGTCGGCGCCGCTGAGGTCGTGGTTGGTCTGGCCGTCGTCGTGGGCCAGCGTGTAGTTGATGGCCTCCATGCGGTCCAGGTATTCCTTGCTCTGGCTGATGTCCGAGAAGCGCCCCACGCGGTGCTGGCTCTTCATGCCCAGCTCGTCTTCCAGCGGCTGCACAAAGGTGCCGAACATGTCCATCAGCAACCCCTTGCAATGGGCGTTGATGATGGTGACCACCTCCTGGTTGACCAGGGTGCTGAACACGATCGGCTTCTTGCCTTCCACATCCCCCGTGTGGTTGATCTGGCGTACCGCCTGGTGGGCCTTGTCCACGGTGTCAACAAAGGGGATGCGCACGATGCGGGGCTTGATGTCGAACTGGGTCATCAGGGCGGTGCCAAAGGTCTCGGCAGTGATCCCTGTGCCATCCGAAATAACGAATACGGTGCGCGTGTGCATGGGCAGGCTTATCCAATCAGATCAAACACCCGGGGTCACGGCGGAAATCGTGCCCCGGGCCTACAATGGCGCCCATTATTCCCAAATTTCGCTCGCATGCAGGTCGACCGCCGACAACCAGAACATCCAAGATGTGGTGGGCAGGCATGCGGGACATACCGGTTTTTAACTTTGGAGCCTCCCCATGTCTAACCGTTTCGAAGCGACCGCTCTGGTCGTGCCTTTCGAACAACTGCGTATGAGCGACGTCGAAGTCGTAGGCGGCAAGAACGCCTCGCTCGGCGAAATGATTTCCCAGCTGCCCCAGGGCGTGCGCGTGCCCACGGGCTTTGCCACCACGGCCCACGCTTTCCGCGAATTCCTGGCCTACGAAGGCCTGGCCGACAAGATTTCCGCCAAGCTGGCGGCGCTGGACGTCGAAGACGTGCGCGCCCTGGCTCAGGTGGGTGCCGAAATCCGTGCCCTGGTGGAAGCCCAGCCTTTCCCGGCCGATCTGGAAGCCGCCATCCGTGCGGCCTTCATCACGCTGCAAGGCGGTAACGACGCCGCTTCGTTCGCCGTGCGCTCTTCCGCCACCGCAGAAGACCTGCCCGACGCTTCGTTTGCTGGCCAGCAGGAAACCTTCTTGAACGTGGTGGGCATCGACGACGTGCTGCACAAGATGAAGGAAGTGTTCGCGTCGCTGTACAACGACCGCGCCATCTCCTACCGCGTGCACAAGGGCTTTGCCCACGACGTGGTGGCCCTGTCCGCCGGCGTGCAGCGCATGGTGCGCTCCGACCTGGGCGCGGCCGGCGTGATGTTCACCATCGACACCGAGTCCGGCTTTGAAGAAGTGGTGTTCATCACCTCCAGCTATGGCCTGGGCGAAACCGTGGTGCAAGGCGCCGTGAACCCCGACGAGTTCTACGTGCACAAGCCCATGCTCAAGGCCGGCAAGAGCGCGCTGATCCGCCGCAACCTGGGCTCCAAGCTGATCCAGATGGTGTTCTCCTCGCCCGAAGAGAAGGCCGCCTCCGGCAAGCTAGTCAAGACCACCGACGTGGCCCCAGAGCTGCGCAACCGCTACTCGCTGACCGACACCGAAGTGCAGGAACTGGCCAAGTACGCGCTGGTGATCGAGCAGCACTATGGCCGTCCCATGGACATCGAATGGGGCAAGGACGGCACCGACGGCCAGCTGTACATCCTGCAGGCACGTCCCGAAACCGTGAAGAGCCAGTCCAAGGGCCAGGCCGAACTGCGCTACAAGCTCAAGGGCACCGGCAATGTGCTGGCCGAAGGCCGCGCTATTGGCCAGAAGATCGGTACCGGCCCCGTTCGTCTGGTGTCCGACATTTCGCAGATGGACCAGGTCCAGCCTGGCGACGTGCTGGTGACCGACATGACCGACCCCAACTGGGAACCCGTCATGAAGCGCGCCTCCGCCATCGTGACCAACCGTGGCGGCCGCACCTGCCACGCCGCCATCATCGCGCGTGAACTGGGCATTCCTGCCGTGGTCGGCTGCGGCGATGCCACCGCCCGCCTGAAGGACGGCACCCTGGTGACCGTGTCCTGCTCGGAAGGCGACACCGGCAAGATCTATGACGGACTGATCGAGACCGAAGTGACCGAAGTCACCCGCGGCGAAATGCCCGAGATCAAGACCAAGATCATGATGAACGTGGGCAACCCCCAGCTGGCCTTCGACTTCGCCCAGTTGCCCAACGGCGGCGTGGGTCTGGCCCGCCTGGAATTCATCATCAACAACAACATCGGCGTGCACCCCAAGGCCATCCTGGACTACCCCGCCGTGGACCCCGACCTGAAGAAGGCCGTGGAATCCGTGGCGCGTGGCCATGCCTCGCCCCGCGCCTTCTACGTCGACAAGGTCGCCGAAGGCGTGGCCACGATTGCCGCCGCCTTCTGGCCCAAGCCCGTGATCGTGCGCATGTCGGACTTCAAGTCCAACGAATACCGCAAGCTGATCGGTGGCAGCCGCTACGAGCCCGAGGAAGAGAACCCGATGCTGGGCTTCCGCGGTGCCGCGCGTTACATCTCCGAAGACTTCGGCGAAGCCTTCAAGATGGAATGCGAAGCCCTGCGCCGCGTGCGTGAGGACATGGGCCTGACCAACGTGCAGATCATGATCCCCTTCGTGCGCACCCTGAAGCAGGCCGAGCGCGTGACCACCATGCTGGGCGACAACGGTCTCAAGCGCGGTGAGAACGATCTCAAGCTGATCATGATGTGCGAGGTGCCTTCCAACGCCATCCTGGCCGAAGAGTTCTTGGAGTACTTCGACGGCTTCTCCATCGGTTCGAACGACCTGACCCAGCTGACCCTGGGCCTGGACCGCGACTCCGGCCTGGAACTGCTGGCCGCCGACTTCGACGAACGGGACCCCGCCGTCAAGAAGATGCTGGAGCGCGCCATCGACGCCTGCCTGAAGCAGGGCAAGTACGTCGGCATCTGCGGTCAGGGCCCTTCGGACCACCCCGACTTCGCCCAGTGGCTGGCGGACAAGGGCATCGTGTCGATCTCGCTGAACCCCGACACCGTGATCGACACCTGGCAGCAACTGGCGGGCTAAGACCGCGAAAGGCCTGGGATGCAGTTTTCTCACGACGAGGTGCATGACAGGCCGGCGGCAGGCGGGGGGCAGATGCCACCCGACCTGCACGACACCCACCACCTGTGGCTTAAGGCAATCTTGCTGGCGGTCTGGGTGGTGTTTTCGTTTGGCGTGTGCTTTTTTGCGCGGGACTTGCAGGCATGGGTGCAAGGCTGGCAGCTGGGCTACTGGATGGCCGCCCAAGGGGCTGTCCTGATGTTCATGCTGATCGCGCTGGTTTACTGTGTGGTCATGGACAGGTTCGAGAGCCGCAGCGCCTCGGCACCTGATGCCACCTTGCCAGCTGCCCGTACCACCCATGCCCACCCCCTCCGGCGTTAGCGCCAATTCTTCCTCCTCGCGTGCCCGCGCCTACCGGTGGCGTGTCCATCGTTGGGTCGCCCTGTACAGCCTGGCCGTGATCGGCTTTCTGCTGCTGATGGCCTGGGCCGAAGGCCGTGGCCTGTCGCGCCACTGGATCGGCCCCATCTTCCTGTTTGTCCCGGTCATGGTGTATGCCGCCATCGGCATCTGGGGACGCACCAGCGATGCCGACGAATACTATGTTGCCGGCCGTCGCATTCCTCCTGTCTACAACGGCATGGCCGCCGCCGCCGACTGGATGAGTGCCGCCTCCTTCATCAGCCTGTCGGGCGCGCTGTACCTGCAGGGCTTTGGCGGCACCGCCGGCCAGCCGGGCGGCCTGGCCTATCTGTTGGGCTGGACCGGGGGCTTTTGCCTGGTGGCCATGCTGGTGGCCCCGCACCTGCGCGCCATGCAGCTGTACACCCTGCCGGATTTCTTCCAGGCCCGCTTCGGTGGCCGCTGGCCGCGCACGGTGGCGGCCCTGGCATCGGTGCTGTGCTCGTTCACCTATGTGGTGGCGCAGATTTACGGCGTCGGGCTGATTGCCTCGCGCCTGACCGGGGTGCAGTTCGAGATCGGCATCATGCTGGGCTTGGGCGGGGTGCTGCTGTGCTCGTTCCTGGGCGGCATGCGCGCCGTGACCTGGACCCAGGTCGCGCAGTACGTGGTGATCCTGCTGGCCTTCCTGATTCCCGTGTCCTGGCTGGCGTACAAGCAGCTGGGCAATCCGGTGGCGGCCGTGGCCTATGCCAGCCAGCTGCAGAAGATCACCGAGCTGGAGGATGCCCTGCTGCAGTCGCCGCAGGAGCTGGCGGTGCGCCAGGCCTACCAGGCGCGGGTCGAGGCGCTGGAGGCCAAGCTGGTGGATGTGCCGCTGTCGCTGGAGCGCGACCGGCTGGTGCTGCACGAACGCATCCGCTATCTGCGCTCGGTCAACAGCGATGTGGGCCAGATCGTCGCCACCAGCCGAGAGTACGCCAACCTGCCGCGCAACGCCCAGGAGGCCGAGCTGCGCTGGCGCCAGCAACTGGAGGAGTACCGTGAGCGTGCCAAGCCCTTGTCTGGCCTGCCGCGCCACAGCCAGCCCTTCGGTGGCGACCCCGATGGCACGCCCGCGGAGCGCGCGCAGTTCAACGACGAACGCAACAACTTCCTGGCGCTGATGTTCTGCCTGATGGTGGGCACGGCCGGCCTGCCCCACCTGCTGGTGCGCTACTACACCGTGCCCTCGGTGTCGGCGGCGCGCACCTCGGTGGCGTGGACGCTGTTCTTCATCGCCCTGCTGTACCTGACGGCCCCGGCGCTGGCGGCGCTGATCAAGCTGGAGGTGATGAACAACTTGGTGGGCGTGCGTTTTGACGAGCTGCCGAACTGGATCGCGCAGTGGGCGCGGGTCGATGCCTCGCTGCTGTCGGTGGAGGACGTCAACGGCGACGGGGTGCTGCAGTTTGGCGAGCTGCGCCTGGGCGCCGACCTGATCATGCTGGCGACACCGGAAATCGGCGGCCTGCCGTATGTGGTGGCGGGCCTGGTGGCCGCCGGCGGGCTGGCGGCGGCGCTGTCCACGGCCGACGGCCTGCTGCTGACCATCAGCAACGCCCTGGTGCGCGACCTGTACTTCCAGGACCGGCCACGCAAGACCTCGCCCGAGCAGCGGGTCATCGTCTCCAAGTTCGTGCTGATGGCGGTGGCGCTGCTGGCGGCGCTGGTTGCGGGGCAGCGGCCGTCCGACATCCTGGCCATGGTGGCGGCGTCGTTCTCGCTGGCGGCCTCGGCCTTCGTGCCGGCCATGGTGCTGGGCATCTTCTGGCGCGGCGTCACCCGCTATGCGGCGCTGGCCGGCATGCTGGCCGGGTTGGGCGTGGCGCTGTACTACATGCTGTCGCACACCGCCATGGTCCAGCACTGGTTGCCGTCCGTGCTGCTGGCCGATGGCCTGTGGTGGGGCATCCAGCCGGTGTCCTCCGGCGTGTTCGGTGTGGCGGCCGGCATGGCCGTGACCCTGCTGTGGAGCTGGGTGGGGCCGCGCGAATCGCTGCAACGATAGCTGCTGGCGCTTGCCTGGTGCGGTTTTCGGAATAAAAACGGCTGAAAACTAAGAGCTGGTGCACGCAATGTGCTCTGTATTCATGAGCGCCTGCCGTGCGCGGTCCCTGGATTGCCCCAATGGGGCCTGCTGCGGGCCTGTGCCATGCTGTCTGCCACAAGGGCAACGGAGGGATGCGCGATGGGACGGCGTTTGATCAAGACCGAGGCAGGCCAGCAGGCGTTCAAGGCACGCAGCGCACAGCTGGCCGGCAAGCTGCGCTCGGCCTTTTTGCTGTTCGATGGATTGCGCACGGTCGACGAGGTGCTGCAGGTCACGCAAGGCCTGGGCCTGGGCGTGGCGGACATCGACACCCTGGTGCAGGCCGGCCTGCTGGCCGAGGCCCCGGACAGTTCGCCGGCAGCAGCGCCTGCCGCCAGCCCTTCGGCGCGTTCTGCCCAGGAGCGCTACCGCGACGCCTACCCGGTGGCCGTGGCGCTGACGGGGAAGCTGGGCCTGTCGGGCTTTCGTCTGAACCTGTCGGTGGAGGCCGCCACCAGCTTTGACCAGCTGGCCGCTGTGGCCCCCAAGATCCGCGACGCGGTCGGCCCCCAGGCCTATGTGCCGCTGGAGCAGGCGCTGTTTGCCTGAGGCTGGCTTCCACGCCCCCCCACCAGGGCATAAAAAACGGCCTGTCGATGACAGGCCGTGTTGTGCGGAGTGTGTGCGGGCTCAGACGGCCAGCAGTTCCACGTCAAACTTCAGCGTGGCGTTGGGCGGAATCACGCCGCCAGCGCCGCGGGCGCCATAGCCCATTTCCGGGGGGATGATCAGGGTGCGCTTGCCGCCGACCTTCATGCCTTGCACGCCCTTGTCCCAGCCCTTGATGACCATGCCCGCGCCCAGTTGGAACACGAAGGGGTCGTTGCGGTCCTTGCTGGAGTCGAACTTGGCGCCTTGCTGGCCGTCCTTGTACAGCCAGCCGGTGTAGTGCACGGTCACGCGCTTGCCGCGGGTGGCTTCGGCACCTTCGCCGACCACGGTGTCCTCGATCTGCAGCACGGGGGCCGCCTTGGTGGACAGCAGCTCGACCTCGAACTTCAGTGTGGCGTGGGGCGGGATCACACCGCCGGCGCCATGCGCGCCATAGCCCAGTTCGGCGGGGATGATCAGGGTGCGCTTGCCGCCCACCTTCATGCCTTGCACGCCTTCGTCCCAGCCACGGATCACCATGCCGTCGTCCAGGGTGAACTCGAAAGGCTCGCGGCGGTCCTTGCTGGAGTCGAACTTGGCACCTTGCTCACCATCCAGGTACAGCCAGCCGGTGTAATGCACCTTGACGTCAGCGCCGCTGATGGCTTCGGCGCCCTGACCGACAACGGTGTCTTCGTATTGCAGGCCAGAGGCAGTGGTGGTCAGTGCCATGAAAAATTCCTTGTGTGGACGAAACAGAAAAACAAAAGGCACCGGCGGTCCAAAACCTCGGGTGCCTGTCGCGGTTGCCGCAGCGGCAGTGCGTAGATTACTTCTTCGCGCGTGCGGCTGCCCAGCGTGTGGCAAAAGCCTGCAGATCGCTCAGGCGCTTGAGCAGGTCCTGGCCCGACGCGGTGACGGTGTAGCCGTCGTTGCCATGTTCCATCAAGCCTTCTTCGCGCAGTTCCTTGATGCGGGTGTTCAAGGTGTTGGGCGTGATGCCGCCCACGCTGTCCTGCAGCAAACGGAAGGTTTGCGGATGCCCATCACGCAGTGCCCACAGCACGCGCAATGCGTAGCGGCGCTCGAGTTTTTCGAGCAACTGGTTGATGGCGGCGTTTTCCTTAGAGCTCATGGACGCTTCTCCTTGCGCTGAGATGGGGGATGGGCCGGGCTGTAGGCTGGCCCCGAACCAACGTGAATCGACTATAGCTGTGAATGCTGTCTGCTACAAGTTTAGTAGCTCGGGACAAAGAATCGCTAGGCTGTAAAGCCCGAAAGTGCGCAAAAACGCTGCTTTTGTTGTAGCGCTGCCACGTTCCCACACCGGGGGAATCACGTTCCGGGATGCCCGGATTGCCCAAAACATGGGTGAAGGGCCCAGGGGGGCTTTCTAGAATGCCCGAATTCCAGGGGAAACCCTAGGCGCGGCCGTGCTGCGTCCATCTCTGCTATTTTTTTGTGAACATGACCGACACCACCCCCTCCGACCTAGCGCCGCACGGCGCCACCTCCACCCCTTCGAAGCCGCTGCCGTTGCAAGGCATTCGCGTGGTGGAGTTCAGCCACATGGTGATGGGGCCGGCGTGCGGCATGGTGCTGGCGGATTTGGGGGCCGAGGTGATCAAGGTGGAGCCGGTGGACGGCGACCGCACGCGCCACCTGCTGGGCGCCGGGGCGGGTTTCTTTCCCATGTTCAACCGCAACAAGAAGAGCGTGGCCATCGATCTGCGCCAGCCCGAGGGCGTGCAGGCTGCCATCCGGCTGGCTGCGAGTGCCGACGTGGTGCTGCAGAACTTCAAACCCGGGGTGATGAAGAAGTACGGCCTGGACCATGCCAGCCTGTCGCGGCTCAACCCGGGCCTGATCTATGTGAACCACACCGGCTTTCTGCCTGGCCCCTACGAGCACCGCACCGCACTGGACGAGGTGGTGCAGATGATGGGTGGGCTGGCCTACATGACCGGCCGCCCGGGCGATCCGCTGCGCGCGGGCAGCAGCGTGAACGACATCATGGGTGGCATGTTCGGCGCCATCGGCGCCATGGCTGCGCTGATGCAGCGCGCGCAAACCGGCCAGGGTCAGGAGATCGATGCGGCGCTGTTCGAGAACAACGTCTTCCTGGTCGGCCAGCACATGATGCAGTACGCGGTGACCGGCCAGCCGGCAGCGCCCATGCCCGAGCGGATCTCGTCCTGGGGCCTGTACGACGTGTTCAGCGTCCAGGACGGGACGCAGATCTTCCTGGCGGCCGTGAGCGATGCGCAGTGGCGCACCTTCTGCACGGCCATGGGCTTTGACGACCTGCTGGCCGATCCGGCGCTGCAGACCAACAACGACCGTGTGCGGGCGCGCGCCACGCTGATGCCCGATCTGCGCCAACGGCTGGCACAGCACAGCGCGGCGCACTTGGCCCAGGTGTTTGAAGACCATCAACTGCCCTACGCCCCCATCTCACGGCCCGAGCAATTGTTCGACGATCCGCACCTGCTGGCCACGGGTGGCCTGGCCGAGGTGGTGCTCAGCGATGGCGACAAGGCGGGCCAGACGGCCAAAACCACCTTGCTGCCGCTGCGCATGGATGGTGAGCGCCTGCCGGTGCGCAGCAACCCGCCCAAGGCGGGCGAGCACACGGTCGAGCTGCTGACCAGCCTGGGCTACAGCGCAGCAGAGATCGAGGTGATGCGCCAGCAGCAGGCCGTGGCCTGATGCCTGTGCTGGGTATGTGAACGAAATCGGCCTGCAGCGCCGATGCAGCAAGCTCCGGCTGCTATGGTTTGAGTGGGCAGGCATGAAAAAAGGAGACCCGCGGGTCTCCTTTGGTTTGGGCGCCACCTGCCGCGAGGACAGGTGGGTGGCGCCGTTTGGGCCGTGCGCGCTTACAGCGAATCGATGAAGCTGCGCAGCTTGTCCGAACGGCTGGGGTGCTTGAGCTTGCGCAGCGCCTTGGCCTCGATCTGGCGGATGCGTTCGCGGGTCACGTCGAACTGCTTGCCCACTTCTTCCAGCGTGTGGTCGGTGGACATCTCGATGCCGAAGCGCATGCGCAGCACCTTGGCTTCGCGCGGGGTCAGTCCATCCAGGATGTCCTTGACCACGTCGCGCAGGCCGGCCTGCATGGCGGCCTCGATGGGCGCGGTGTTGGCCTGGTCTTCGATGAAGTCACCCAGGTGGCTGTCGTCATCGTCACCAATCGGCGTTTCCATGGAGATCGGCTCCTTGGCGATCTTCATGATCTTGCGGATCTTGTCCTCAGGAATCTCCATCTTCTCGGCCAGGATGGACGCATCGGGCTCAAAACCAAACTCTTGCAAGTGTTGGCGGCTGATGCGGTTCATCTTGTTGATGGTCTCGATCATGTGCACCGGGATGCGGATGGTGCGCGCCTGGTCGGCGATCGAGCGTGTGATGGCCTGGCGGATCCACCAGGTGGCGTAGGTCGAGAACTTGTAGCCGCGGCGGTATTCGAACTTGTCCACGGCCTTCATCAGACCGATGTTGCCTTCCTGGATCAGGTCCAGGAACTGCAGACCGCGGTTGGTGTACTTCTTGGCAATCGAGATCACCAGGCGCAGGTTGGCCTCGATCATCTCCTTCTTGGCAAAGCGGCTGTTGCGCTCGCCTTCGTTCATGCGCTTGTTGATGCTCTTGAGCTCTTCCAGCGGCACGACCACGCGGGCCTGCAGATCAATCAGGTTCTGCTGCAGCTCCTGCACGGGCGGGATGTTGCGCGACAGCACATTGCTCCAGGCCTTGCCGGCTGCGGCGTGCTCTTCCACCCACTTCAGGTTCAGCAGGTTGGGCGGGAATTCCTTGATGAAGATTTCCTGCGGCATGCGGCACTTGTCGACGATGATCTTGCGCAGCTCGCGTTCCTTCTTGCGCACATCGTCCACCTGTGCGCGCACCAGATCGCACAGCTTCTCGATGGTCTTGGCCGTGAAGCGGATGGTCATCAGCTCGTCGGTGATGGCCTTCTGCACCTTGTTGTACGCGGGCGAACCCCAGCCGTCCTTGTCGTAGGCCTTGCGCAACTTCTCGAAATGCTCGGCGATCTTGTCGAAGCGCGACAGGGCTTCGTTCTTCAGCTCTTCGAGGCGGCGGGTCATGGCCTTGGAGCCGCCCTTGCCGTCGTCGTCGTCCTCTTCGTCGTATTCGTCGAAGTCTTCTTCGGCCACGTAGTCGTCGTTTTCGTCGGCGTTCACGAAGCCGTCAACGATGGCCGAGATCACGACCTTGCCTTCGCGGATTTCGGCGGCCATGCCCAGCACTTCAGCGATGGTGGCGGGGGAGGCGGAGATCGCCTCCATCATGTCCATCAGACCGCCTTCGATGCGCTTGGCGATTTCGATTTCGCCTTCACGGGTCAGCAGTTCCACCGTGCCCATTTCACGCATGTACATGCGCACGGGGTCGGTGGTGCGGCCGAATTCCGAGTCCACGGTGGACAGGGCGGCTTCGGCCTCCTCTTCCGCTTCCTCTTCGGTGGTGGCGGACTGGCCGGTGTTGTTCAGCAGCAGGGTTTCGGCGTCGGGCGTCTGCTCGTACACCGCCACGCCCATGTCGTTGAGCATGGAGACCACGACTTCCAGCGTTTCCGCATCGACCAGCTTGTCGGGCAGGTGGTCGTTGATTTCGGCGTGGGTCAGGTAGCCGCGGGTCTTGCCCAGCTTGATCAGCATCTTCAGACGCTGGCGGCGGGTGTTCATTTCCTCTTCGGTCAGGACGGTTTCGTCCAGGCCGAATTCCTTCATCAAGGCGCGTTCCTTCGCCTTGCTGATCTTCATGCGCAGGGGCTTGGCCTTCTCGGTGGTGCCGGTCTCGACCACTTCGGCCTCGACTTCCACTTCGGTCTCGGCATCCGCTTCGATGTCGGCATCGGCGTCGAAGTCACCCAGATCTTCGTCGATCTCGGACTCTTCCTTAGCCTTGGGCTTGCGGCCGCGCTTGGCGGGAACCTTGGCTTCGGCAGGGGCCTTGGCTGCCTTGGCAGGCGTCTTCTTGGCGGCCGCGGGCTTGGCTTCTACGGCCTCGGCCTTGGGGGCCGCTGCTTTCTTGGCCGCAGGCTTCTTGGCTGCGGGGGCCTCGTCGCCTTCGGCCGCTTTCTTGCGACCGCGTTTCGGAGTGCTTTCGGCCAGCAGGGCGTCGGCCATGGCTTTCAGTTCAGCTTGGGACAAAGTCGCCATATCGGAATCTTTCTTGGAAGCGGCTGCCTGGGTGGAGGTGGCAGCAGACTTCTTCACGGTGGCTGCCGTGCTGGCAGCGGCCGTGGTTTTGGAAGTTTTGGGCTTCGCGGTAGCGTCGGGCGCCTGCTTGGACATCTTCGCGGACTTTGCAACGGGCATGAAAACCTCTTGGTGAAAAGCGGACACACAAAGGAAAAATGCAAGCGCCACCTAACCCGGCGCACAAGCATGCCTAGGGCATGCCGGGAGCGAACAGCTCCCAAGGCAAGATGTCTGGGCGATCATTTGGTGTGCAGTCCTTGCGGGAATTGGGCCATGCAGTTGCTGCTGACACGTGACGTCTATCACGGGGCCCGGACCGGAGGTGCTGCTGTCGCTCTTGCCGATGATTGCCTAATTATAGCGTTTGCGCCAAATTGCAAGAGGTTGGCGCGTATTTTCTGTAAATATTTTTCGCACCCTCGCCAAATTGGCGGCTGTCAGAGGGCGATGCAGGGCAAATCAAAACTGTTTTTCAAAAATAAGAGCTTCCGGCGCTTGTCAATTCATCGTTTACTTATGAAATCAATTGGAAATGAAGCTTTCACAAGCGCTAACAGCTCTGCTTTTTGAAGTAGGAAGGACCGAGTGTCCTTACTCAGGCCTGGAAGTGACACGATCCCGCAGCAGCTTGCGGCGCTCCACCAGGGCCAGGTAATGGGCCTTGATGGCGCTGTCCGACGGGTTGGCGGCGTAGGCCTTCAGGGCTTCGGTCTCCAGGATTTCGATACGCTTGGCCAGCAGCGGTGCCAGGATGTTGCGCAGCTCCTGCAGTTGTTCCGCTTCCTCGCCCTCGGGGTGGCCGTGCGGCCCTTCCATGAGTTGCAGTGCGAAGGTGCCATGCACGCTGTCGCGCAGGCGCTCCTGCAGCACAGCCCAGGGTTGGGGGCCATGTTCCTGGAACTGGCTTTCGATCCAGGCGAACAGCGGGCCGTGCGGTGCCGGCTGGTGGGCCAGGGTGTCCAGGTCGTCGTTGTCCAGCTGTTCGAGGAATTTCATCTGCGACAGCAGCAGGCGCACCGCCTGGTCGGGGGCGGTGGACGGTGCCACGCGCGGCCCCAGGGAGGGCGCGGGCCAGCTGTCCTGGGGGCGGCCGAACTTGCTGCCACGCTTCCATTCGCCGCGGGGGGCGCCGTTGCGGCTGCCATTGCCCGTGCCGCGCCAGCGGTCGCCATAGGGGCTGGTGTGGCCGCTGGGGGCGAATTCCTGCACCCAGTTGGGCGCGGCCGGGGCATGGGGCGGCGCGTCGTACGGGCTGTGGCTGGGGGCGGGCCGGGCGCCGCCGCGCTGGAAGCGTTTGTCCTGGGCTTCGGCCTGGGCCCACAGCTCCGACAGCTCGCGCGTGTCGATCTGGATCTTGGCGGCCAGCTCGCCCAGCACCAGGCGCTTGAAGGCGCCGTCGGGCAGCAAATTCCACAACGGACGGGCCTGGCTGGACAGCTTGGCGCGGCCCTGGGCCTGGCCCAGGTCGCACTCGGCACTGGCCGCCTCGAGCAGGAACTGGCTCAGTGGCAGGGCATTGGCGACATGGCGGGCGAAAGCGTCGCTGCCGTGCTCGCGGATGAAGCTGTCGGGATCGTGCTCGGCCGGCAGAAACAGGAATTTCACGCTGCGCGTGTCGTTGGCGTAGGGCAGGGCGGCTTCCAGCGCCTTGTGCGCGGCGCGGCGGCCGGCGGCATCGCCGTCAAAGCTGAAGACCACGGAGTCGGTGAAGCGGAACAGTTTCTGCACGTGGTCGTTGGTGCAGGCCGTGCCCAGGGTGGCCACGGCATTCGGAAAGCCCAGCTGCGCCAGGGCGACCACGTCCATGTAGCCTTCGGTGATCAGCACGTAGCCCATGCTGCGCAGGGCATCGCGCGCCTCGAACAGGCCGTACAGCTCGCGCCCCTTGTGGAACAGCGGGGTTTCGGGCGAGTTCAGGTATTTGGGTTTCTCGTCCCCCAGCACGCGCCCGCCAAAACCGATGCATTCGCCCTTGACGTTGCGGATTGGGAACATGATGCGGTCGCGGAAGCGGTCGTAGCGCTTGTCGTCGTCCTCGCCGACGATGACCAGGCCGCTTTCCTGCAGCTGCGGGTCGTCATATTCCGGGAACACGCTGGCCAGGTTGCGCCAGCCCGGCGGGGCATAGCCCAGTCCGTACTTGCTGGAGATGGCGCCCGAGACCCCGCGCTGCTTGAGGTACTGCACCGCGTGCGCGTGCTCCTTGAGCTGGTGGCGGTAGGCATTGCCGGCGCGTTCCAGCACGTCGTTCAGGGTGGCCTGCTTGAGTTTGGCGGCGGCCTGGCGCTCGCGCTCCTGCGGGCTGATGTCCTCCTGCGGCACGACCATGCCGACCTGGCCGGCTAGGTCGTTCACGGCTTCCACGAAGCCCATGCCCGCATGCTCCATCAGAAAGCCGATGGCATTGCCGTTCTTGCCACAGCCGAAGCAGTGGTAGAACTGCTTGGACGGGCTGACGCTGAAGGAGGGGGACTTTTCGCCGTGGAAGGGGCACAGCCCCATGAAGTTGGCGCCGCCTTTTTTGAGCTGCACGTAGCGACCCACCACGTCGACGACATCGACGCGGGACAACAGCTCTTGGATGAAGGATTGGGGAATGGACACGGGCGCTATTGTCCCGTATGCGCCTGGCGCGCGTCACGGGCGGCGGGCATGCCCACGCAAAAAGCCGACAGCCTGCGGGGGTGATGGCGCAAAAAAAGCCCGGCATGGCCGGGCTGTCAAAGAAGGGGAAAGGATTGCGGCTGCGGATCAGTGCAGCATCAGGGCGCCTGCGCTCTTGCTCTTGCCGGCGCGGGCGGGTGGGTTGCACAGGCCACACTCGAAATGGCGGGCGTTTTCATACAGTTCGGAGACAAACATGCCACCGCATTTGCTGCACTTGGTGCGGGTCAGCATGTTGGCGTCCACGAACTTCACCAGGCGCCAGGCGCGGGTGAAGGACAGCAGGCAGTCCAGTTGCGAGGCCGTGACCTGCTCGGTGTACAGGCGGTAGGCCTTGGTCAGCACCTCGACAGGGTCGGCATCCACGCCCTTGGACAGGTATTCATAGATGTTCAGGAACAGCGAGCTGTGGATGTTCTCCTGCCAGGTCAGGAACCAGTCGGTCGAGAAAGGCAGCTGGCCTTTGGAGGGCGACTTGCCGGCGATCTCCTTGTACAGGCGGATCAGGCGTTCGTAGGACAGCGTGGTTTCTGACTCCAGCACCTGCATGCGGGCACCCATCTGGATGAGCATGGCAGCACGTTCGATTTGCTTGGATTCGTTCAGAACACTTTTGGCGGGCGCGGACATGGCGAGACTCCGTAGGCGGTGATCGGTCGAAGCGGCTTATAGCACTTCGGAGACGCGGCTGGCCATCAGGATGTTGGCGTGCAGGGCGTTGGTGGCTTCGTTGCCGATCTTGTTGCTGCTGTGGTTGGTCAGCAGGTTCCAGACCATTTCATCGTCAACGCGGAAGCTGCACAGCAAGGTGTTGCGGGAGGCAATCTTCAGCACTTGGGCTGCGGACAGGGTGCCCAGAATGTCACAGGCTTCTTCGCTTAGACCCAGGCGGAACACGGCTTCGGCCTTGTCCTTGCGGATCATTGTCTGCGCCAGCATCAGGTAGGTGAGGTTGGCTTCGCGGATCTCAGCGAGCAGTTGTTCGTCATTCATGGCTACATCCTTTTCCAGTTTCCAGCTTCAAATGGGCCTCGAGGGGCTGCCGCCTGTGCTTGCAAGCAAGTGGCGATCTGATGGAATGAATTCTGCGGCTGGGCCTGCAGAAAATGGAGTCGGGGTGCGCCGGTGCGCAGTGTCTGGTTGGCATCCAGACCATGTCTGGTTGTTGCCAACAGGATGTAGGATTTTTTCTTACACAAAACCCTGCACATGGCGTGCAGTGCAGTAAATGTAACTGTTTTGTGACAATTTTGAAGTGGCAATCAAACGGGGAAAAAGCCGCTTTCCAAACGCTTCAATTGTTAACCACGTTTAATCAGTGCATACGTGTATGGTGCCCTATTTTGCAGGGGGTAATGCTCCTGAAAAAGGTGCAAACACCCCCCTGTTCCACAGGGAAAAAGTTGTTAACCTTTGGCGACCGGGCGTGCTGGATGGCTGCACCATTCGCTCCAGCTGCCGGCAAACAGCCGTGTCGGTGGAAATCCTGCAATCTCCATCGCCAGCAGGTTGGGCAGGGCGCTGACACCGCTGCCGCACTGGTGGACCACCGTGGCCGGGTCACGGCCTTGCAGCAGGGCATCGAACTCGGCCTTGAGCAGTGCCTGGGGCTTGAAGCGGCCATCCAGGGCGATGTTCTCGGAGAAGGGGCGGTTCAGCGCGCCGGGAATGTGGCCGGCGACAGGGTCCAGGGGCTCGACCTCGCCACGGTAACGGGCCGGGGCGCGCGCATCGATCAGGGTCTGGCGCTCGGGCTGCTGCAGGTGGGCTTCGACCTCGTCGGCCGTCACCAACTGGCGCAGGCTGTCGTGCAGGGCAAAGTTGGACTGGAAGTGCGAGGGCTCGTCGCCCTGGCTGGTGGCGCCGCCTGCGGCGGTCCAGGCTGGCAGGCCGCCATCCAGCACGGCCACGGCGTCATGGCCGGCCCATTTGAGCATCCACCACAGACGGCCACAGAAGTTGCAGCCTTGGCGGTCATAGACCACGGCCTGCATGTCGTTGCGAAAGCCGATGGACGACAGCCATTGGGCAAAGCGCTCGCGGCTGGGCAGGGGGTGGCGACCGCCGGAGGCGGGCTGGTCGGTGGCTGCCGTGTGCACCTGCCCGTCCTTGCCGGGGGCCCCGTGGCGGGCGCTCAGGTGCTGGTCCAGATCGGCGTGCACGGCGCCTGGGATGTGGGCCTGCAGGTATTGCTGCCGCCCAGCCGGTGGGTTGCCCAGATCAAAGCTGCAATCGAACACCATGTGGGGTTGACCACTGCTTGCCAGGGCTTGCAATTGGGCCGGGATGATCAGGGTGGTATAGGTCATGACCGTGTTCTCAAAGTTCTGTCAGCGCACATTGTGGGACGGAATCGGCCCTGCGGCACAGGCCGTGGTTCACCGGCCTGCGGCCTTGGCCGGTACTGCCGCGCCGCGTGCGCGGAAGATGGTGGCTGCGATGCCGCTGGCCACAATCAGCAGCATGCCCAGCCAGCCTTCCCAGCCCAGGCTGTCGTGGAACCAGAACAGGCTGTACAGGCCGGCAAACACAATGCCGGAGTACTGCAGGTTGGCCACCACCAGGGTGCCGCGTGCGGTCTTGGCCTGGGCATAGGCGCGCGTCATGCACAGCTGGCCGCCGGCGGCCAGCAGGCCGATGGGCAGCAGCCACAGGCTGGCTTGCCAGCCGGGCCAGGCGGAAAAACCGGTGATGCCGCTGGCGACCAGGCCCAGCAGGGTGCAGCCCAGACCAAAGAAGAACACGGTGCGAGATTCGGGCTCGCCCATGCGCGACAGCGCCACGACCTGCATATAGGCCATGGCCGACAGCACCCCGGAACCCAGGCCGATCAGCGCGGCGGTGGTCTGCTCCTGGGCAAAGCTGGGCTGCAGCATCAGCACCACGCCCACAAAACCCGCCACGATGGTCAGCAGCAGCGGCACATTCAGCGGTTGCGGTGTGCGGCCGCTGCGCGGGTGCAGCGACCACAGGGCACCGGCGAGCAGGAACACGGCAATCCAGATGCTGCTCATGTAGTTGAGGGTCATGGCGCTGGCCAGCGGCATCTGGGTGATGGCGTAGAACCAGCAGCCCATGGCCGTGACGCCGATCAGGCTGCGCCAGGCGTGCATCCAAGGGTGGCGGGTTTTCAGGGATACGCCTTGGGAGGCGCTGAGCAGCCACATGGCGAGCATGCCGATCAGGCCACGGTAGAACACGATTTCTGCGGTGTGGAAATGCACCGCCGCGTACTTGATGCAGACCCCCATGGTGGCGAACAGAAACGCCCCCACCACCATCCATAGCACTTGCATGAGCGCCGTCCCTGACTGTTGTGTTGTGCAGAACGGCCCGCCGTTCTTGCCTATGAAAAAAGCTGCCAGCGCCCGACGGACGGGCGTTGGCAGCTCTGGAGAGCGTAGCAAAAAAGCTCAGCGCTGTGGCAGGTGCGCGCCCATTGTTTGGCGATACCACTCATGGAAATGCTGCATGCCATCTTCCATGGGGCTTTGGTAGGGGCCGACCTCGTTGTCGCCCCGTTCCATCAGGGCGCGGCGCCCGGCGTCCATGCGTTCGCCGATCTCATCGTCCTCGATGGCGGTTTCCATGTAGGCCGCCTTCTGCGCTGCGATGAATTCGGGCTCGAAGGCCGCGATTTCCTCGGGGTAGTAGAACTCCACCACGTTCATGGTCTTGGTGGGGCTGAGGGGGTGCAGGGTGGAGACCGTCAGCACGTGCGGATACCACTCCACCATGATGTGCGGGTAGTAGGTCAGCCAGATCGCGCCGCGCTCGGGCAGCTCCCCGTTGCGGTACTGCAGCAGCACGTCGTGCCACTTCTTGTACACCGCAGAGCCGGGCTTGCCGAAGGTCGGGGCCACGCCCACGGTCTGTACCGAGTACTCCTTGGCGAACTCCCACTGGAGGTCGTCGCAGGTCACGAAATTGCCCAGGCCGGGGTGGAAGGGGCCGACGTGGTAGTCCTCCAGGTAGACCTCGATGAAGGTCTTCCAGTTGTAGTTGCACTCGTGCATTTCCACGTGGTGCAGCACCAGCCCGTCAAAGCTCAGCTGCTCGCGCAGTGCCATGCCGGCCAGGTCGGCGGCCACGTCGCGGCCGTTGTCCTCGAACAGCATGCCGTTCCACTCGCGCAGCTTGTAGTTGTTCAGGTGCAGGCAGGGATCGTGGCTGAAATGCGGCGCACCCAGCAGCTCGCCGCTGGTGCTGTAGGTCCAGCGGTGCAGCGGGCAGACGATGTTGCCGCCGGCGTGGCCCTTGCCTTCGGTTTTCAGGTTGCCCCGGCCCTTGAGCATGACCGCCTGGCGATGGCGGCAGATGTTGGAGATCAGTTCGATCTGGCCCTGGTCGTTGCGGACCAGGGCGCGGCCTTCGTGTTCCTGCGGCAGGGCGTAGTAGTCGCCGATCTCCGGCACCGACACACTGCTGCCGACGTAGCGGGGCCCTTGCTGGAAGATGGTTTCCATCTCGCGCTGGAACAGCGCGGCATCGAAATAGCTTGAAACTGGTAGTTGGCTTGCGGCCTGCTGCAGTTGAAGACTTAAATCAGACATGGGTGACCTGACCTAAAGACTCCCCACAGGGAGGTGCATCGTGCACGGGTGAAAAAATAAAACCGGCCATGCCACAGCGCAACAGGACAGATGCATGAAGCTTTGTCCGTCAATGCACAAGGCGGAGGGCCGGTTGGACGGGAATGGGATTGTAAGCGGTGGGGTTATTCCCGCCGATCGGTTATGTGTATTTATATCAACCGCTTGGGCCGTGGCACGGTCAAATTTCGCTCCCGCTGGCTGGGGTGTATGTTCTCCAGGGTGGTCGCACGCCTTGGCAGCCTAAAATCAAAGGCTTTCCAATCCCGCGAACATCCCCATGCCCAAGGCGAAGACCAAAGCCGTCTCCGAGATATCCACGCCACCTGAAAGCTACGAGCTGGCGCTGGCGGAGCTTGAAGAACTGGCCGTGGCCATGGAGTCCGGTCAACTGCCCCTGGGTGAGATGATGCAGGGCTATCGCCGCGCCTCTTTCCTGCTGGAGTTCTGCCGGCAGCAACTCGATACCGTGGAGGCGCAGATCCGTGCCCTGGACGAGGGACAGATCAAGCAATGGTCGCAGGATTGACGGCCAGACATGGAACCACAGATTTTGACTACTTCCCCTCGCTTTTCCCCCGCGGCTTCCGAGTTCGACTTCACGTCCTGGATGAAGGCGCAGCTGCACCATGTGGAGCAGGCACTGTCCCAGTGGGTGGGCGTGGATACCCCGGCAGATTTGGGCGATGCCATGCGCTATGCCGTGCTGGATGGTGGCAAGCGCCTGCGCCCCCTGCTGGTGCTGGCGGCCGCCCAGGCAGTGCAAGGGCTGCCGCAGGCCGCCACCCGCGCGGCCTGCGCGGTGGAGTTGATCCACGCCTATTCCCTGGTGCATGACGACATGCCCTGCATGGACAACGATGTGCTGCGCCGGGGCAAGCCCACGGTGCACGTGCAGTTCGGCGAAGCCCGGGCCCTGCTGGCCGGCGACGCCCTGCAGGTGCTGGCGTTCGAGCTGCTGACGCCCGCCGATGCGCAGGTGCCCGCCAGCATGCAGGCCCAACTGTGCCGTTTGCTGGCCCGTGCTGCCGGAGCGCATGGCATGGCAGGCGGGCAGGCCATCGACCTGGCCAGTGTCGGCCAGTCGCTGACGGAGGCGCAACTGCGCCGCATGCACAGCCTCAAGACCGGTGCCTTGCTGGAAGCCAGCGTGGCCATGGGCATGGCCTGTGGATCGGTCTCTGATGCGGCCCAGCAAGCCTTGATGCGCTACGCCCAGTTGCTGGGCCTGGCCTTCCAGGTGGTCGATGATGTTCTGGACGTGGTGGCAGATGCCGCCACGCTGGGCAAGACCCCGGGCAAGGATGCCGACAATGACAAACCGACCTATGTCTCCCTGATGGGGCTGGAGTCTGCGCGGGCCTACGCGCAGTCCCTGTACCAGCAGTCCTTGCAGGCCCTGGCGGACAGTGGCCTGCAGAATGTGCAGGCCTTGAGTGCCCTGGCCCACATGGTGGTGGGGCGCTCGCATTGAGTGCGTGCCTGCCAACGTCGAATTTTTCCTATTGATTGGTGGCGCAGGTCTGCACACACTGTGCGCCATGCCCTCCGCCGCCTACCCCTGATGAGCCGATGACCACAAACGCTTACCCTTTGCTGCAGAAAGTGAATGCACCGTCTGACCTGCGGACCCTGTCCCGCAGCGAGCTCAAGGCGCTGTCCGAGGAACTGCGGGCCTATGTGCTGGACAGCGTGTCCAAGACCGGTGGGCACCTCAGCTCCAACCTCGGCACGGTCGAGCTGACGGTGGCCCTGCACTATGTGTTCGACACTCCGCACGACCGCGTGGTGTGGGACGTGGGCCACCAGACCTACCCGCACAAGATCCTGACCGGTCGCCGTGACCGCATGTCCACGCTGCGCCAACTGGGCGGTATTTCCGGATTCCCGCTGCGCAGCGAAAGCGAGTACGACACCTTTGGCACGGCGCATTCGTCGACCAGCATTTCTGCGGCCCTGGGCATGGCCATGGCCGCCAAGCGCAAGGGCGAGGATCGCCGGGCGATTGCGGTGATCGGCGATGGGGCGATGACTGCGGGCATGGCGTTCGAAGCCATGAACAACGCCGGGGTGCTGGATGGCAACCTGCTGGTCATCCTGAACGACAACGACATGAGCATCAGCCCGCCGGTGGGGGCGCTGAACCGCTATCTGGCGCAGCTCATGAGCGGTCAGTTCTACGCAGCGGCCCGCAATGTCGGCAAGAATGTGCTCAAGCAGGTGCCTCCGCTGCTGGAGCTGGCCAAGCGGCTGGAGCAGCATGCCAAGGGCATGGTGGTGCCGGCCACCATGTTCGAGAACTTCGGCTTCAACTACATCGGTCCGATCGACGGCCACGACCTCGATTCCCTGATCCCCACGCTGGAAAACATCCGCAGCCTGGACGGTCCGCAATTCCTGCATGTGGTGACCAAGAAGGGCCATGGCTACAAGCTGGCCGAAGCCGATCCAGTCACCTACCACGGCCCCGGCAAGTTCGACCCCAAGGTCGGCATCGTCAAGAGCGGCGTACCGGCCAAGCCCACCTTCACCCAGATCTTCGGCCAGTGGCTGTGCGACATGGCGGCCCAGGACGAGCGCCTGGTCGGCATCACGCCCGCCATGCGCGAAGGCTCGGGCATGGTGGAGTTTGAAAAGCGCTTTCCCGATCGCTACTACGACGTCGGGATTGCCGAGCAGCACGCCGTGACCTTTGCGGCCGGCATGGCCTGCGAAGGCGTGAAGCCCGTGGTGGCGATCTACTCCACCTTCCTGCAGCGCGCCTATGACCAGATGATCCATGACGTGGCCCTGCAGAACCTGCCCATGGTGTTTGCGCTGGACCGCGCTGGTCTGGTGGGGGCCGATGGTGCCACGCACGCCGGGGCCTACGACATCGCCTTTGTGCGCTGCATCCCGAACATGAGCATGGCCTGCCCCGCCGATGAGCGCGAGTGCCGCCAGCTGCTGACCACGGCCTACGAGCAGGACCACCCGGTGTGCGTGCGCTATCCGCGTGGCGCCGGCGTGGGCGTGGAGCCTTTGCCGGATCTGTCCGCGCTGCCGTTCGGCAAGGGTGAGGTGCGTCGCCACAGTGCAGCACCACGCCAGACCGAGCCGGGCGCGGCGCCCCGCATCGCCATCCTGGCGTTCGGGACCCTGCTGTACCCGGCCCTGGAGGCTGGTCAGTCGCTGGATGCGACGGTGGCCAACATGCGCTGGGCCAAGCCGCTGGACGAGGCGCTGGTGCTGGAGCTGGCACAGGGCCACGATGTGCTGGTGACCGTGGAGGAGGGCTGCATCCCCGGCGGTGCGGGCGCTGCGGTGTCTGAGGCCCTGGCGGTCGCTGGTATCACTTTGCCGGTGCTGCACCTGGGCCTGCCGGATCGCTTCATCGAGCACGGGGATCCCGCCAAGCTGCTGGCCTTGCAAGGGCTGGATGCCGCAGGGATCGAGCGGGCCATCCGCCAGCGCTTTTTGCACACCCAAGCCTAAGGTGTCCGGAGGGTCGCGCGGGTCCATGCCTGTCTGACATTTGGCTGAAGACTCGCCGGCTTCGGGGGTTTACCCCCAACGGTTTTCTCCTTTTCCCTTCCTAGAATTTTGCACACCCCCTGGGCCGTTTGCGCACAGGGGGCAGCTTTGCCTGCGGCAGCTGTGTTTGCGTATCTAAGGAGAAAAAATGGACCGTCGTTCCCTCATCAAAAATGCTGGCATTGCTGGTGTCCTGGCTGCCGCTGCAGCACCAGCCGTGCATGCGCAACAAGCCGTGCGCTGGCGTCTGGCATCGAGCTTTCCCAAGTCGCTGGACACCATCTTCGGCAGTGCTGAAAAATTTGCCCAAACCGTCAAGGCCTTGTCCGGTGGCAAGTTCGAAGTGTCGTTGCACGCTGCTGGTGAGTTGATGCCCGCCTTTGGCGTGGTGGACGCGCTGGAAAACAGCACCATTGAAATGGCGCAGACTGCGCCCTACTACTTCACCGGCAAGAACTCGATCTTCGCGTTTGGCTGCGCCGTGCCTTTCGGCCTGACCGCCCGCCAGATGGATGCCTGGATGGAGCACGGCAACGGCCGCAAGCTGTTTGATGCCTTCTGCGCCAACTACAACATCAAGAGCTACAGCGCCGGCAACACCGGCACCCAGATGGGTGGCTGGTACCGCAAGGAAATGAAGTCCGTGGCCGACCTCAAGGGCCTGAAGATGCGCCTGGGCGGAGGCCTGTTCGGCGAAGCCATGGCCAAGCTGGGTGTGGTGTCGCAGAACATGCCGGCCGGCGATGTGTACCAGGCACTGGAAAAGGGCACGCTGGACGCCACCGAGTTTGTCGGCCCGCACGATGACCAGAAGCTGGGCTTCAACAAGGTCGCACCTTACTACTACTACCCCGGCTGGTGGGAAGGTGGCGCCGAGCTGGAGTTCTTCGTCAATGCCAAGGCCTATGCCGCGCTGTCGCCCGAGTTCAAGGAAATCGTCGATGTCGCCACCCGCGTGGCTGCGCGCGACATGACCGCCAAGTACGACGCGTTCAACCCGATCGCGATCAAGAAGCTGGTGGCCGACAAGACCCAGCTCAAGGCTTTCCCCAAGGACGTCATGGACGCCGGCTTCAAGGCCTCGATGGAAGTGTTTGCCGAGCACGAGGCCAAGTCGCCCGAGTTCAAGAAGATCCACCAGGACATGCGTGCCTTCCAGCGCGATCAGCTGTTGTGGGAGCGCTTCTCGGAGCTGCGCTACAACCAGTACATGACCTCGGTCAAGCTCTAAGCCTGTGATATCCGCTGCCAAGCTATGAATACCCTCATGCATTGGCAGCCTTCCCGGAACCGGCGGATATGCGCGCCCTGGCGCGACAGCACCGGTTTTTTTTCGCCTGTACATCGCCAAAGAAGCGATGCAGGAGGGAGAGGTTCGTTTTACAACCCCTAAGGAGACCCCGAATGGATCGTCGTTCCATGCTCAAAAATGCCGGTATCGCCGGTGTTCTGGCTGCCGCCGCAGCCCCAGCCGTGCACGCACAACCTGCACTGCGCTGGCGCATTGCCTCCAGTTTCCCCAAGTCGCTGGACACCATTTATGGTGCGGCCGATGTGTTTGCACAATCGGTCAAGGCGCAAACCGGCGGTAAGTTTGAAATCTCTGTCCACCAGGCTGGCGAGCTGATGCCCGCGTTCAACGTGGTGGATGGCGTGCAAAACGGTTCCGTGGAAGCGGCGCACACAGCGCCTTACTACTTCTTCGGCAAGAACGAAGTGTTTGCGATTGGCGGTGCGATTCCCTTCGGCATGAACTCGCGCCAGCTGACCTCGTGGATGGTCGATGGCAACGGCGGCAAGCTGATGCAGGAGTTCTACGCCAAGTACAACATCGTGCCTCTGCCATGCGGTAACACGGGCGCGCAGATGGGCGGCTGGTTCCGCAAGGAAGTCAAGTCCACCGAGGACATCAAGGGCCTGAAGTTCCGCGTGGGCGGCTTTGCCGGCAAGGTGATCGAGCGCATGGGCGGCGTGCCCCAGAACATTCCGGCCGGTGAAATCTACCAGTCGCTGGAAAAGGGCACCATCGATGCGGCCGAGTGGATCGGTCCTTACGACGACCTGAAGCTGGGCCTGAACAAGGTAGCGCCGTTCTACTACTACCCCGGCTGGTGGGAAGGTTCGCTGAACCTGTCGCTGTACATCAACGACAAGGCCTTCAACAGCCTGAGCAACGAGTACAAGGCCATCGTGCGCGCTGCCGCCATGGAGGCGCACGTGACCTGCCAGGCGCGTTACGACTCGCGCAACCCCGGCGCGCTCAAGCAACTGGTGGCGGCCAAGGCCAAGGTGCTGCCTTTCCCACAGCAGGTGCTGGAAGCCTCGTTCAAGAGCGCCATGGACCTGTACGCCGACCTGGACAAGAGCAACCCCGACTGGAAGAAGATCTACGCCGACTACCGCAACTTCCAGCGCGACCAGGTGCTGTGGTTCCGCTTTGCCGAAGGCCGTTTCGACAACTTCATGTCCACCCAGAAGCTGTAATGGCGCCGGGATCCGGCATACAAAAAGGCAGCCATCTGGCTGCCTTTTTTTGACCCTGATTTTTTAAAAACAGAAGCGGTCAGCGCTTGTCAATAAACACTTTCAGCTTCAAAACAGCGGGAAAGCATCGAATAACAAGCGTAGCGTGCTCATGATTGTGGAGCGTCCTGGGCGGCGGCGCTGCGCAGGGACCACCACCACACCAGCATGCCGCACACCACGGTGATGCATTGCCCCAGCGCCAGGGCCAGGCCGCTGTGGAACAGCTGGGGCACCACGGCCCCGGCCATGATGGCGAACACGCTCATCTGCGTGAAGCCCTGCAGCGACGAGGCCAGGCCGCGCATGTCGGGGAACAGGGCCATCACCTGCAGCGACAGGATGGGCATCAGCAGCGCCAGCCCCAGGGTGTAGCAGGCGATGGGCAGCACCGCCCAGGGCACGACCGGCATGTCGGTCAGCAGGTGGTAGAGCACATTGCTGGCGCAGCCCAGCAGCAGGGCGCCGTAGCCGATGCGCTGCTGCACATGGGGTGCGATCTGCTTGGCCAGCACGCCGGAGATGGCCGAGCCCAGCATGGAGCCGCCGATCAGCGGGATGAACAGCCAGCCGAAGGAGGTTTCCTCCAGCCGGAGGATGCCCATCACGAACTCGGCGGCCGCGCTGATGTAGATGGCATTGGCCCCAGCCATCAGGGCCAGGCCGGCCACCATGCGGCGGAACTGGCGGTGCCGCAGGGCGGTGAGGTAGTTGCCGGCGATCACCCGCAGGTGCAGCGGCACGCGCTTGTCGGCGGGCAGGGTCTCGGGCAGCACGCGCCAGCACAACAGCGTCAGCAGCAGGCCAAAACCGGTCAGAAAGAAGAAGGCTGCGCGCCAGCCGCCGTGGGCTTGCAGCCAGCCGCCAAACACCGGTGCAATCGCCGGCGCCAGGCCAAAGCAGAACATCACCATGCTCATCATGCGTTGCGCGTCGGCGCCGTGAAAACGGTCCTGCACGATGGCGCGCGCAATCACCATGCCGGCGCCGGCCATGGCCCCCTGGGCGCAGCGCACGGCGATCAGGGCCTCGATGCTCTGCACCAGGGCCGCCACGGTGGAGGTGATGGCAAACCCCAGGCTGGCGAAGACCAGCACGCGGCGGCGGCCGAAGGTGTCGCTGAGCGTGCCGTAGAACAGCATGGTGATGGCCATGGCCAGCACGTACACGCTCAGGGTCTGCTGGACGGCCGCGGGGCCGACGGCAAACTCCTGTGCGATGGCGTGGAAGGAGGGCAGATAGGTGTCGATGCCCAGGGCACCCATCATGGTGCACAGCGCGAGAACAAAGGTCAGAGAGAGGTTACGTGGCATGCAGAGCGGTTGGCGGTGGCCCCGCGATTGACGGGGCCCCAAGAAAAAAGGCACATGCGCCGCATGTGCCTGGGTGGTCAGGTGCTGGGCCGCAGTTTACGACGGGCGCACGCGCTGGGCGCTTTTGGGGCGGAAGGCTTTGCACACAGCGTCCTGGGTTTCCAGGTAGGGCCCGCCGATCAGATCGATGCAGTAGGGCACGGCGGCAAAGATGCCGGGTACCAGCTGCTGGCCGCTGCTGTCCTTGAGGCCTTCTAGCGTTTCGGCAATCGCCTTGGGCTGACCGGGCAGGTTGATGATCAGGCTGCGGCCGCGGACCACCGCCACCTGGCGCGACAGGATGGCCGTGGGCACGAACTTCAGGCTGATCTGGCGCATCTGCTCGCCAAAGCCGGGCATTTCCTTGTCGGCAATTGCCAGCGTGGCCTCGGGCGTCACATCGCGCAGGGCCGGGCCCGTGCCGCCGGTGGTCAGCACCAGGCTGCAACCGGCATCCACCAGCTCCACCAGTGTCTGGCTGATGGTGGCCTGCTCGTCGGGGATCAGGCGCGCATCGAAGGTGATCGGGTTGTGCAGTGCGCGTGCCAGCCAGTCCTGCAGCGCGGGCAGGCCCTGGTCGGCGTACACGCCGCTGCTGGCACGGTCGCTGATCGAGACGATGCCGATCTTCACTGCGTCGTGCAGGCTCATGCCTCGTCCTCGTCGTCCAGCAAGTCGTCGTCCACGGCGGGTTCTTCGGTGTCGGCCGTGCCGTTGATGTGCGCCAGCAGCAGCTGGAACAGTTCGCGGTAGGCCTTGCCCTTCTTGGCCGGCGGCAGGATGTGGCCCTTGGCCTCGGCCTCCTTGGCCTTGGCGATGGCGGTGGCATCGTCCTTGCGCACCTGGCGCATCAGCGTGCGCAGCTGCTGCACATCGGTGGCGGGGAACTGGTCCAGCCAGACGCCCAGGTGGTCGTCGCTGACGATCAGGCGGTCGCGCCACTGCTCGGCCACCAGGATGTGGGTCTGCTCGCGGCTGACGCCGGTGCGCTGCTCTTCCAGCGCGGCCTTGGCGGCTTCGACCTGGGACTCGTCCAGCTTGCGCATCAGCTTGCCGATGAACTGCATCTGGCGGCGCTTGGCTTCAAAGTTGGTCAGGCGCTTTTGTTCGGCCAGGGCATCCACCAGCTTTTCCGGCAGTTGCAGGCGCTCCAGCAGCTTGGGGCGCAGGCCCAGCAGGGCTTCGCCCAGGTCTTGCAGGGCGTCGCTTTCTTTCTTCAGGTCGGTACGGGTCGCGTCCCATGTGCCTTTGAGTTCGGCCTTCAGTTCCAGGTCGCGGTCGCTGCCTTCGGCAACGAAAACGCCTTTGACGTAATAGCCTTTTTTGGGTTTGCGTGACATGTTGTGTCTGGGGGAATGAGGGTGGCAGCGCAGGGTGCGCCGCAGTGCTGGGTATCATATCCGCCGCTATGAATAAACCTCGCTCCCGCGCCACAAGCACCACCGCCGCACAGGCCGATTCCGGCTTCAGCTACAGCCGTTCGTTTTTTGAGGGTCTGGTGGACCAGGCCCTGGCCCATGCCAAGAAGCTGGGCGCCACCGACGCCGGGGCCGATGCCTCGGAAGGCTGTGGCCTGAGCGTGAGCGTGCGCAAGGGCGAGCTGGAGACCGTGGAGCGCAACCGCGACAAGTCGCTGGGCGTGACGGTCTACATCGGCCAGCGCCGCGGCAATGCCAGCACCTCGGACTTTTCGGAAGCCGCCATCCAGCAGACCGTGCAGGCGGCGTATGACATCGCCCGCTTCACGGCCGAGGACCCCACGGCCGGCCTGCCCGACGCGGACGACATCGCCCCGCGCGCCACGCACCGTGAGCTGGACCTGTTCCACCCCTGGGACGTGAGCAGCGAAGAGGCGGCGCGCATTGCGGTGGAGTGTGAGGCCGCCGCCATGGCCACGCACAAGCGCATCACCAACAGCGAGGGCGCCAGCGTCTCGGCCCAGCAAAGCCATTTCTTCAGCGCCCACACCCGGGGCTTTGCCGGCGGCTACGCCAGCTCGCGCCACAGCATGTCGGTAGCGCCGATCGCCTCGCTGCCCGGCCGCCATGGCGAGATGCAGCGCGACTTCTGGTACAGCTCTATGCGCAATGCGCAGGACCTGGCCTCGCCCGAGGCGATTGGCCGCTACGCTGCGCAGCGCGCCCTGAGCCGCCTGGGCAGCCGCAAGATTCCCACCACCGAATGCCCGGTGCTGTTCGAGTCGCCCCTGGCCGCGGGCCTGCTGGGCGGTTTTGTGCAGGCGGTCAGCGGTGGCTCGCTCTACCGCAAGAGCTCCTTCCTGCTGAACTCCCTGGGCAAGCAGATCTTCCCCAAGCACATCCAGATCGAGGAAGACCCCTTCATCCTCGGCGGCAAGGGCAGCTCGCCCTTTGACGACGAAGGCGTCAAGGTGCAGCAGCGCATGGTGGTGGAAGACGGCCGCGTGCAGGGTTACTTCCTGTCGAGCTATTCGGCGCGCAAGCTGGGCATGAAGACCACGGGCAACGCCGGTGGCTCGCACAACCTGACGCTGACGTCCACGCGCACCAAGCCGGGCGATGACCTGGACGTCATGCTGAAGAAACTGGGCACCGGCCTGCTGGTGGTCGAGCTGATGGGCCAGGGCGTGAACTATGTGACCGGCGACTACTCGCGCGGCGCCTCGGGCTTCTGGGTGGAGAACGGCGAGATCGCCTTCCCCGTGCAAGAGATCACCATCGCCGGCAACCTCAAGGACATGTACAAAGGCATCCAGGCCGTGGGGGCCGATGCCTACAACTACGGTGCCAAGACCGTGGGCTCCATCCTGATCAACCGCATGAAGGTGGCCGGCAGCTGAGCCGGCACTGCCCGCCTCCCCCCAGCAGCCTGCGGGCTGCTTTTTTCATGCCGGTCGTGGGCTGGCACACCCTCCAAACCTGTGCGAAAAAAGGAGCTGCTGGCGCTGGCCCAGCAAGCGCTGGAGGCTGTTTTGATCAAGATTTTCGCCCGAACCGAACAGCCCTGCTGCCGAGTGGGCGCCGGACGGGCGCCACCTGGGTGACTGCGGCTGCGGCCGGGCAGGGCCTGGCCGGGTGATACTCACGCCTTGGTTTTTGCGTGCGTGCACAGGTGTCCTCTCTATGTCTTTGGCTTCCCCCCTCCCTTCTGCCGGCATGAGCCAGCGTGACTGGCTCAGCGCCCTGGTCGTCATCGTCGTCTGGGGGCTGAACTTCGTCGTCATGAAGTGGGGCCTGGCCACGTTGTCGCCCCTGCTGCTGTGCGCGCTGCGCTTTGTGGCGGCGTCCTTGCCGTTTGTCTGGTTCGTGCGGCGCCCGCAGGCGCTGCCGTGGTGGCTGCTGGCTGCCTATGGGCTGGTGCAGGGGGTGGGCCAGTTCGGCCTGCTGTTCACCGGCATGAAGCTGGGCATGCCGGCGGGCATGGCCTCGGTGGTGCTGCAGGTGCAGGCCTTCATCACCATGCTGCTGGCGGCCGCCTTCATGGGCGAAAAACCGCAGCGCTGGCAGTGGTGGGGCCTGGTGTGCGCGATCGCCGGGCTGGCGCTGATTGGTGCCGCCCACGGCGACAGCCCAACCGAGATGACACTGGTCGGTTTTCTGATCACCGTCGGGGCCGCCGCCATGTGGGCCAGCTCCAACCTGCTGACGCGCAAGGCCGCGCAATACGGGGCCTACACCCCGGTGGGCTTCATCGTCTGGACCAGCCTGTTCCCCATCGTGCCGCTGCTGGCACTGTCGGTGGGGGTGGACGGGGTGGAGGCCGTGGCGCAGCAGCTGCAGGGCATCGGTTGGCGCGAGCTGGGCGTCATCGCCTATCTGGCGCTGCTGTCCACCTTGTTGGGCTATGGGCTGTGGACGCAGTTGTTGCAGCGCTATGCGGCCAGCACCGTGGCCCCGCTGTCCTTGCTGGTGCCAGTCATCGGCCTGCTGTCGGCTTTGCTGCTGCTGGGCGAGCGTCCCACCATGTGGCAATGGGTGGGCACGCTGGGGGTGCTGGTCGGCATGGTGGTCAACCAGTTTGGCAGCCGCTGGCTGCGGCGCTGATCGCCGGCACGCGTTGCCGCATTCACCATTTCAGCCCGGCGGCCTGCGTGCCCCGGGCTTTTTTTGTCCCCCGCAAGGCACGGCGTGGGGCCTGCCCAAGCGGCAAATCCGACTGTTTCATACTGTTGCTCACAGGTGGTTCGTCCTTATTATGGAGCCCTCAACCGGGGAGGCCGCTTCGGGCACCTGCACGCAGGGGCCTGGTGACAGGGCTCGCAACAAAGACAAAAAAACCAACAAACTCAAGGAATTGGCGATGCGAGAAGAATCGAACGAAGGGCTGCCCGAAGCAGTGCAGCGCACCCAGTTCCAGGCCCTGGACCGGGTCATGGCGATGGCCAGCTTCGACCTGGACGGGGTGCTGCGCCACGCCAATCGCAATTACCTGCAGCTGCTGGGCCTCTCGCAGGACCAGGCCCTGGGTCGCAGCCACCAGAGCTTTTGCACGGCCGCCCAGGTGCACAGCGGCGCCCATGCCGCGCTATGGAGCCAGCTGCGCGCTGGCCAGGCCCATTCGGGCGTGGTGGAACGGGTGCGCAGCGATGGCAGCAGTTGCTGGCTGGATGCCACCTACACGCCCGTGTGCGATGCCCAGGGCCAGCTCACGCAGATCTTGAAGGTGGCCACCGACGTCACGCAGCGCCACCTGCAGGAACAGGCCCACCAGCAGCACCTGGAGCGCCTGTCGCTGGTGGCCGATGCCAGCGATGCGGCGGTCATCATCAGCGACAGCCAGTCGCGCATCGTCTATGTGAATGGTGGATTCAGCCGCATGTTCGGCTGGACCCAGGAGGAGGTGCTGGGCCAGGCACCGATCGCCTTGCTGGCCCCGCAGATGCAGGAAACCTTCACTGAACAATACCGCTCGGAGCTGCGGGGCGGCAAGCCGGTGTGGAGCGAGGAGATCGTGGTGGGCAAGCAGGGCCAGCGCTACTGGGCCAAGGTCACCAGCAACCCCGTCATCAACGGGCAGGGCGTCTGGAGCTGCACGGTGTCCGTGCTGACGGACATCACGCGCTCCAAGATGCACGAGGCCCTGCAGCACCGTGTGCTCGAGGCCATGGCGCGCGAGCAGCCGCTGTCCGAAGTGCTGGACATGGTGTGCCTGGAGGTCGAGCGTATCGCGCCGGAGGTCACGGCCTCCATCCTGGAAGTCGATGTGCAAGGCCTGCTGCACCCCCTGGCCAGCCCCAGCCTGCCAAGTTCATATTCCGCGCTGCTGGATGGCGTCGCAATCGGGCCCGAGGTCGGCTCCTGCGGTACGGCGGCGTGGCGCAATGCCCCGGTGCTGGTGACCGACATCGCGACCGATCCGCTGTGGAGGGATTACAAGCACCTGATCCTGCCGCTGGGCTACCAGGCCTGCTGGTCCACGCCGATTTGCGGCACCGCGGGCAAGCCCATCGGCACGTTCGCGTTTTACTACCGCGATGCGACGGCGGGCGTGGCCTCGGCCTACCACCAGCAACTGGTCGATGCCTGCACCCATTTGTGCGCCCTGGCCCTGGAGCGCGAGCACACCCGGGCGCGCATTCGCCAGCTGGCGTTCTACGACGGCCTGACCGGCCTGCCCAACCGCAGCCTGCTGCAGGCCAATGCCGACCAGGCCATGGCCGCCGCGGCGCGCAACGACGAGCAACTGGCCGTGCTGTTCATCGACCTGGACCGCTTCAAGCAGGTCAACGACTCCATGGGTCACCCGGCCGGCGATGAGCTGCTGCGCGTGGTGGCGGCGCGCCTGCAGAAGGTGCTGGGGCCTGGCGATATCGCCGGCCGCCTGTCCGGCGATGAGTTTGTGGCGGTGCTGCCGCAGTGCTATGCCGAGCGTGTCACGAACACCATTGAGCGCCTGCAGGAGCAGCTGGCCGAGCCCCTGGTGCTGGCCGACAATGCGCTGGCCATCTCCGCCAGCATCGGGATTGCCATGTTTCCCGCCGATGGCCGCGACATGGAGACCCTGCTGCACCGTGCTGACATGGCCATGTACCAGGCCAAGAGCAGTGGCCGCGGGCGCTTCAGCTTCTTCAGCAGCGAGATGAACCGCTTGGCGCAGGAACGCCTGGCGCTGGAAAACGCCTTGCGCAAGGCGCTGCAGGGCGGTGAGCTGCGCCTGCACTACCAGCCGCAGGTGGACCTGGCGAGCGGCCAGCTGTACGGGGTCGAGGCGCTGGCGCGCTGGACGCACCCGCAGCTGGGAGAAATCTCCCCGACGCGTTTCATCCCGCTGGCCGAGGAGTGCGGGCTGATTGCCGACCTGGGTCGCTGGGCCGTGGGCGAGGCCTGCCGCCAGCTGGCCGCGTGGCGCACCCAGGGGCTGGCGGTGCCGGCCGTGTCGGTCAACCTGTCGCCGTCCAGCTTCCACAACCTGGACCTGCCACGCATGATTGCCGACACCCTGGACCGCCACGCGCTGGCGCCCAAGGACCTGACGCTGGAGCTGACCGAAAGCATCCTGCTGGACACCAACCCCAGCACCATGAAGACCATCAAAGAGGTCCATGCCCATGGCGTGCGCCTGTCCATGGACGACTTCGGCACGGGCTACTCCAGCTTGAGCTACCTGCGCCGCCTGCCGGTCAGCGAACTCAAGCTGGACCGCAGCTTCGTGGCCGACCTGGAGAACGACGAGGCCGCACGCGCACTGAGCAGCGCCATCCTGGGCATCGGCCAGAGCCTGCGCCTCACCGTGGTCGCCGAAGGCGTGGAAACCCCGGTGCAGAACATCATGCTGCGCGAGCAGGGCTACCCCGTGGCCCAGGGCTTTCTGTTCGCCCGGCCGCTGGCCCCGCAGGATCTGGAGCGCTGGCTGGTGGCCCGCATGGCCCCCGCGCAGGACAGCGCCGACCAACCGGTGCACGGCGAGGAATCAGCATAAAAAATAGCTGTTGGCGCAGGTGTGGACTGCGCCAGCAGCTATGAAGTTCGGGGCATTCCCGGTGAGCTCCATTCACCTGCAGGGTGCCGCCCAGCCGCCCAGCCGCCCAGCCGCCCAGATGGCCGGGGCCGCCACCGTGGCGCCTACAAACTGGGTGCGCAGCTTGCGCGCGGCGTTCACGAACATCAGCACGTCCACGCCCACGGCCACAAAGCTGCAGCCAAGTTGAAGGTAACGCTGGGCCAGCACCGGGTCCGAGGTCAGCGTGCCCGCGGCCTTGCCGCTGGCGATGATGGTTTGCATCGCGCCTTCGATGGCGGCCTGGACCTCGGGGTTGCCGCGGTGGCCCATGGAGGCGGCCAGATCGGCCGGGCCGATGAACACGCCGTGCACACCGTCCACGGCGCAGATCGCTTCCAGGTTGGCCAGGGCCGTGGTGGTTTCGGCCTGCACCAGCAGGCACCGCATCCTTCCTGTCGCAGCTGACCTTTGTGCACCAGCGCGGTGCCGTGGCCTTCATGGTGCGCAGCGTGGCCCGCCACCACGCGGCCCTGGGCACGCTGGCCGTGCTGGACCTGGCCGTGCCGATCGAGTTGCCCCCCGTCGGCCTGATCACGCTGCGCGGCCAGCCGCCGACCCCCACCACCGGGCTGCTGCTGGAGTGCCTGCGCGAGGTGGCCGCAACGCTGCGCGCCGGCGATTGAGCGCCTGGCGGCACCGGCCAGCCGGGCATCTGCGCCACAATGGCTGCGGTGCACAATGCGCACCCACACGCGTTTTCCATGACACCCAGCCTTCCACCTCCGAAGAAAAGCGAGGGCCCTCTCCTGTGGGGGCCCGAATCGGCCTCGCCCCTGGTCAGCGAGGCAGCGCATTTCGAGCGCTGGCGCCGTCGCACCTGGCAGTTGCACCTGTCGGTGGCGCTGAGCCACCTGTATGCGCTGGCGCTGTTCCTGGGCCATGCCTGGGCCGGCTATGCGCCGCTGCGTGCCGTGCTGTGGTACGGCCTGTGGATTGCCGTGGGCATGGCCTTCATCACCTGGGCCTATGCCAGCGGCTGGAGCCAGAAGCGGCGCGATCCGGGCTTGTTCCTGGAGCACCAGCTGATGTCGATTTCCGGGGTGCTGGGGCTGCTGGTGGTGGCCCCGCAGGTGGCGTTCCAGGCCCTGGTCATGCTGCTGGTGTTCAGTGCCGACGGTTTTCTGGCACGGCGGCGCACCAGCTTCTGGCTGACCTGGGGCCTGACCCTGGCCCTGGTGGCCGTGGTCATCTGCTGGCGTGGGCCACAGATGCGCATGGTCACCGATACCCTGGCCGGCCAGCTGCTGACGGCCGCCGTGATGCTGGGTGCGGTGGTGCGCTGCAGCATGCTGGTGACCTATTTCCGAGGCATGCAGTACCGGCTGAGTGCCAGCAACCAGAAGCTGGCGGCGGCCCTGGCCCACATCGAACAACTGGCGCGCTACGACGAGCTGACCGGCGTGGCCAACCGCCGTGGCGTGCTGGAGCGGCTGCACCTGGCGCTGGAGGGCGTGCAGCGCCACGGCACGCCATTGAGCATTGCCCTGCTCGATATCGACCACTTCAAGAGCATCAACGACCAGTACGGACATGGCTGTGGCGATGCGGTGCTGCGCGCCTTCGGCAGCTTGCTGTCGACCGAGATGCGTGCCATCGACGTGGCCGGGCGCTACGGTGGCGAGGAGTTCCTGCTGGTGCTGCCGGAGACCGACATTCCCCAGGCCCTGGTGCTGCTGGAACGCCTGCGCCAGCGCACGCAGGACATGCCCTGGGACCGCCTGGTGGACCAGCCCGTGACCGTGACCTGCACCGTGGGGGCCACCCAGTACCAGCCCGGCGAGCCGGTCGAGGCCGCCATCGCCCGCGCCGATGCCGCCATGTACAGCGGCAAGGCCCTGGGGCGCAACCGCGTGATCATCGACGGCATGGGCGGCTGAGCCCGGTGGCCAGCACTGGCGCGCGCCAGTACCGGTTCAGCGTCGGGTTAGGGGGCCGTGCAGGCTGCGTCCAGTCCTGCCATGCCGGCCAGCTTTTGCAGGCGTGAGCGCTGGTCCAGGCAGGCCTGGCGCTGGGCCGCAGCGGCCTGCTGCTGCGCGGTGTGTGCGGCCTGGTCGCGCTCGGCCTGCAACTGGGCGATGCGCTGGCGGATCTGCGGCATAGCCGCCAGGGCGGCCTTCTCGCCTTCCAGGATGGCGCTGGCACGCTGGCTGAAGTCGGCCGCGCCGATGTCCAGCACCTGGGGGCGGATGACCACGTCGGCGCGCTCCAGTTCGGCCTGGCCCAGCTTCTGGCCCATGATGGCGATGGACTGGTTCAGGGTGCCCAGCATGTCGCCTGGCGTCTTGCCGCGGGCCTTGCTGGAGATGTCCACGGCGATCACCACATCGGCGCCCAGCTGGCGTGCGGCATCGACCGGCACGGGGCTGACGACGCCGCCGTCCACATAGTGGTGCTTGCCGATGCGCACGGGCTGGAACACGCCCGGCACGCTGCTGGATGCACGCACGGCCTGGCCGGTGTTGCCGCGGGCGAACACGGTGCGCGCGCCATCCTCCAGCCGCGTGGCCACGGCCACG
This sequence comes from Comamonas aquatica, assembly GCF_018064205.1. Taxonomy (NCBI): domain Bacteria; kingdom Pseudomonadati; phylum Pseudomonadota; class Betaproteobacteria; order Burkholderiales; family Comamonadaceae; genus Comamonas; species Comamonas aquatica. The sequence goes on from NZ_CP072916.1 coordinate 682,371, forward strand.
AAGGGCTTGGACAGCTGCTCCAGCGGTTTGCGCTGCACCTGCTGGTTCACATAGTCCTCCAGTTTCTGGCCCTGCACTAGGCCGCCGGACGACAGCTGCAGGTCGCGGATCTTGGCCTCGTCCAGGGACACGGCCTTTTCCTGCAGCTCAAAGGCATTCATGCCACTGGCATACAGCGCACCCACCACGCTGCCGGCGCTGGTGCCGGAGACGACGGCCGGGGCGAAGCCATTGGCCTCCAGCATCTTGATCACGCCGATGTGGGCAAAGCCCTTGGCGGCGCCGCCGCCCAGCGCGATGCCGATTTTGAGCGGCGCCGAGGGCGGGGCGGAGGTGGTGGTGGCGGGGGTGTCCGCAGTGCGGGGGGGAAGGCTGCCGCAGGCCGTGAGGGCGGTGAGGCCCAGAATGACACAGGGGCGCAACAGGGCGGTCAGGCGCATGCCGGAAAGTGGGGTGGTTGCTGAAGCGCAAAGTGTATCGACCCGCGTGGCGCAGGGGGGCGGTATGGCCTTAGAACGTGTTTACGATCTCCTGAGCAGTAGGGCCAGGAAAGCCAAGTGGACGAACTGCAGGCTGGTGTTCAAGAGCCGCTCGCAGTTCTTCCATAGCCTCCTGTTCTTGTCCAGCCACGCAAAGCTGCGCTCGACGATCCAGCGCTTGGGCATGACCTTGAAGGTGTGCAGCTCACTCCTCTTGGCGATCTGCACCGTCACGTGCTCGCCCACAATCTCCTGCACACCCTGCTCAAAAGGCTTGCCGGTGTAGCCGCTGTCGCACAGCACACTTTGCACTCGGCCCAGGTTGGGCTTGCAGCGCTTGAGCGCCTGCAGTGCCCCTTTGCGATCCGTCACCTCAGCCGTGGTCACCGCTATGGCATGCGGCAAGCCCTGGGCATCCACCGCGATGTGGCGCTTGATGCCCGAGACCTTCTTGCCTGCGTCATAGCCCTTCAGGGCCGCCGTGTCCGTGTTCTTCACGCTCTGCGCGTCCACGATCAAGAACGCGCTGCATGCGTTGCGCACCAGTTTCTCGCGGGCCGCGCCAACCTGTTTTTTTTAAAGCCTGCTCCAGCACGCTCACACCGTGCTGGTCAGGCTCACTCCACTTGCGCCAGTAGGCGTACACGCTTTGCCACTTGGGAAACTCCGGTGGCAGGAAGCGCCACTGACAGCCTGTGCGCAGCAGGTAAAGCACTGCGCAAAATACTTCATACAAGTCCACCGTCACCGGCTTCGTGGTGCGCCGCACGCTGCGCAGCAGCGGCTCGATCTGCGCAAACTTCTCTCTGCTGACGTCGCTGGCGTAGGGCTTTCTCTTCACTCGGCTATTGTCGAGTCATAGAAGGATCGTAAACACGTTCTTCGGGGCTCACCTGGTGGCGATGAATTTACATAAAAAAGCACTCCAGCGCAGGTGCAGTGCGCGTGGAGTGCTTTGGTTTCAGGAGCATTCGCTGGCCCGGGCTGGGGCCAGTGCCGGCCTCAGGCCTGGGCGATGGCGGCGGCGATGGCCTGGCCCACCTCGGTGGTGCTGGCCGTGCCGCCCAGGTCGGGCGTGCGCGGACCGGTCTTGATGGTGCGCTCGATGGCGGCCACGATGGTGTCGTGGGCCTGGCGCCAAGCCCCTTCGCTGCGGCCCAGGAAGTCCAGCATCAGCGCGCCGGACCAGACCATGGCGATGGGGTTGGCGATGTTCTTGCCATAGATGTCGGGCGCCGAGCCGTGCACGGGCTCGAACAGCGAGGGGAAGCTGCGGTCGGGGTTGAGGTTGGCCGACGGTGCCAGGCCGATGGTGCCGGTGGTGGCCGGGCCCAGGTCGGACAGGATGTCGCCGAACAGGTTGGTGGCGGCCACCACGTCGAAGCGGCCGGGCTGCAGCACGAAGCGCGCGGTCAGGATGTCGATGTGCTGCTTGTCTAGTGTGACCTCGGGGTAGGCCTGGGCTACTGCGTCGGCGCGCTGGTCCCACCAGGGCATGCTGATGGCGATGCCGTTGCTCTTGGTGGCCAGGGTCACGTGCTTCTTGGCGCGGCTTTGGGCCAGATCGAAGGCGTACTTGAGCAGGCGGTCGGCGCCCTTGCGCGAGTACACCGACTCCTGGATGCAGATCTCGCGGTCCGTGCCCTCGAACATGATGCCGCCCAGGGCCGTGTACTCGCCCTCGGTGTTCTCGCGCACCACGTAGTAGTCGATGTCCCCGGGCTTGCGGCCGGCCAGTGGGCAGGGCACGCCTTCGAACAGGCGCACAGGACGCAGGTTGATGTACTGGTCGAATTCGCGGCGGAACTTGAGCAGCGAGCCCCACAGCGAGATGTGGTCGGGCACGGTGGCGGGCCAGCCCACGGCGCCGAAGAAAATGGCGTCCATGCCGGACAGCTGGGCCTTCCAGTCGTCGGGCATCATCTGGCCGTGTTCGGCGTAGTAGTCGCAGTGGGCCCAGTCGAAGTGGTGGAACTCCAGGGGCAGGTTGAAGCGCTGGGCGGCCGCTTCCAGGGCGCGCAGGCCCTCGGGCATGACTTCCTTGCCGATGCCGTCGCCGGCGATGACTGCGATCTTGCGGGGTGTGGACATCTCAAATCCTTCTGAAATTCTGTCAACGGGATGCGGCATTGTTGATTCAGACTGCGCACCATGCAATCCGCAAAATGTGCGTTGATTGTTTACGTAGTGTGCGCAATTGCGGCATCAAAAAGCCCCGGCCATGGCCAGGGCTGCCGTGGGGGATGGCCGCTCAGGCGCGCGGCACCCAGTCGTAGCCCGGGCCTGCAGCGCGCAGGCGTCCCAGGGCCGGCATGGGGAAGTGGTAGCCGCCCACCCAACCCCCTTCCTGGGCCAGGCGGCCCAGCAGGGCGTGGCGCGTGACTCGCGCTTGCTCGGGGTTCATGTCGAACTGCACCTGCCAGTCGGGATGCTTCACGAACAGGGCCGGGTAGTGCGCTACGTCACCGATGAAGGTGAAGCGTTCGCCACCCGATTGCACGGCGATGGCCGTGTGGCCCGGGGAGTGCCCGAACGCGGCCACCGTCGCCAGGCCGGGGGCAATCGCGCTGCCGGGCGCAAACAGCTTCAGCTGTGCGGCAGGGTAGCCGTCGAAGACGCGGCGCACCGCCCGGAAGCCGCCGCGTGCGGCTTCCGGGGTGGCGTTCATGCGGGCGTCGTCCAGCCAGTGCGCGGCCTCGGGCTGGGGCACATAGACCGTGGCCTGGGGATAGACCAGGCTGCCATCCTTGCGCCGCAGGCCATTGATGTGGTCACCGTGCAGGTGGCTGATGACCACCACATCGATGCTGGCCGGGTCGATACCGGCGGCCTGCAGGTGGCGGTGCAACTGTCCGGTGCCCGGTGCGCCGTTGTCGCCGAAGCCGGTGTCCAGCAAATAGCGCTTGCCATGCAACTCGACCACGAAACAGGTGTAGGGCACGTCGATGTGCGTGGTCGGCAGTCCGGCGGCCGCCAGGGCGGCCTGCACCTCGGCCAGTGGGGCGTTCTTGACGAAGCCGGCATCCAGGGGACGGCGGGTGACGCCATCGCTCACGGCCGTCACCCGGGCCTGTCCGATGGCCTGGTGCTGGTAGCCCAGCGCGGCAGTGTTGGTCGCGGCAGGGCGGCTGGCGCAGGCGGACAGCCAGCTGGCAGCGGCCAGGCTGGTGGTGCTCAGAATCCAACGGCGGCGATTGACGTGCATGAAACCTCCTGGGGTATGTAGTGATGGAAGGGCGATGGCGCCACCCTGTGTGCAGGGCGCAGCCTTGGCGACAGCGGGTGCGGGCAAATCCCAAAGCACAAATGCCTGGCCAGGCCGGACATTCGGCTTCCAGGTCCCTGCGCTTTCAAGGAGTTCCGATGGACAAGCACCGATCACCGTCACCCGCAGTTTCTACACTGAACCGCCGCCGCACAGGGGCAATAGCCCTGCTGGCCGGCATGCTCGCCTGCGGCACCGCCGCCTGGGCCCAGGCGGCGGGCGCCTATCCCAGCAAGAGCATCCGCATGGTGATCCCTTTCACGCCGGGCGGCTCGGCCGACATCCTGGGTCGCGCCATGGGGCATGAGCTGACCAAGGCCTGGGGCCAGTCCGTGGTGCCGGAGAACGTGGCCGGTGCGGGTGGCAGCATTGGCGCCGACCGCGTGGCCAAGGCGGCCGGCGATGGCTACACCCTGCTCATGGGGCATGTGGGCACCCTGGCCATCACGCCCTCGCTGTACCCCAAGCTGCCCTATGACCCGGTGCGTAGCTTCACCCCGATCGCCTGGGTGGCACGCGTGCCCAATGTGCTGGTGGTCCACCCCGCGCTGCCGGTGACCGACCTGCCGTCCTTCATTGCCTACGCCAAGGCCCACCCGGACCAGATCAACTACAGCTCCGGCGGCAATGGCAGCGCGGCGCACATGACCATGTCTTACCTGGCGCAGCAGACCGGGGTGCGGATGCAGCATGTGCCCTACAAGGGCACCGCCCCGGCTGTCAACGACCTGGTCGCCGGCCAGGTGCAGGCGCTGTTCACCGGCATTCCCGCAGTGCTGGCGCAGCTCAAGGCCGGGCAGGTCAAGGCCCTGGCCGTGTCTTCGCCGCAGCGCGTGGCCATCCTGCCGCAGGTGCCCACGGTGGCCGAGGCGGCCGTGCCCGGTTTCGAGGCCGACCAGTGGTATGGCGTCGTCGGCCCGGCGGGCATGCCCAAGGCCGTGGTGGAGCAGCTGAATGCGCAGATCAATGCCTCGCTGCAAAGCCCGGCCATTCTGGAGCGCCTGCAAAGCGAGGGCGCACAGCCCATGCCCAGCAGTTCCCAGGTGTTCGGCGAGCTGATCGCCAAGGACCTGGAGCGCTGGCGCAAGGTGATCCAGGACAGCGGCATGAGCCTGTAGGCGCGCCGCGTCCTGCCTACAATCGGCCGTTTTGTGGAACGGAGACGCCCATCGTGCACACCATGCCCGCGCCGGAAGACCTGCGTGTCTTCATCACCGTGGTGCGCAAATCCAGCTTCGTGGCGGCGGCCACGGCGCTGGAGGCTTCGCCCGCCTATGTGAGCAAGCGCATCCGCCTGCTGGAGGCCACCCTGGGGGTCAAGCTGCTGCACCGCAGCACACGTCGCGTGGTGGTGACCGAGGAGGGCGAGCGCATCTTCCTGTGGGCGCAGCGCATCCTGGACGATATGGAGCACCTGCTGCAGGAAGCCCAGATCACGCGCCGCGAGCCGCGGGGCCTGCTGCGGGTCAGCAGCAGCTTTGGCTTTGGCCGCAACGTGGTGGCACCGGCGTTGTCTCAGCTGGCCCTGCGCTACCCGGGCCTGCAGCTGCGGCTGGAGGTGTTCGACCGCCTGGTGGATGTGGCGGCCGAGGGGCTGGACCTGGATGTGCGCGTCGGCGACGAGATTGCGCCGCACCTGATCGCGCGCCACCTGGCGGACAACTGCCGCGTGCTGTGCGCCGCACCCGCCTACCTGCAGCGCCGCGGTGTGCCGCGCAGCGTGGACGAGCTGGCGGCCCACGACTGCCTGGTGATCAAGGAGCGCGACCACCCGTTTGGCGTGTGGAAGCTGCGCAGCGGCGCCCAGGAACGCAGCGTGAAGGTGACCGGGCCGCTGTCCACCAACCATGGCGAAATGGCCGTGCAATGGGCGCTGGACGGCCATGGTGTGGTGCTGCGCTCGCTGTGGGATGTGGCGGCCGAGCTGGCCGCCGGGCGCCTGGTGCAGGTGCTGCCCGACTGGCAGCAAAGCGCCAACATCTGGGCCGTGTACCCGACGCGGCTGGAGCGCTCCGCCAAGGTGCGCGTCTGCGTGGAGTTTCTGCAGGCCTTCTTTGCCCGCACGCAGCCAGCCGGGATCAAGCACGCCATACAGCAGGTCGTGCAAGCCCCCCCAAAATAAAGGGTGTGGGCGCACAGCGGCACCCACACCCTGGAGCAGTCCGCGCCCAGCGCGGTCCGCCATTACTTGCTCAGCGCGGCCTTCACGGCGGCGGACACCAGGCCCATGTCGGCCTTGCCAGCCAGCTGGGCCTTGACGGCGCCCATCACCTTGCCCATGTCGCCAGGGCCGCTGGCACCCAGCTCGGCCACGATGGCCTGCACGGCGGCGGTGATCTCGGCCTCGTCCATGCGTTCGGGCAGGTAGACCTTGAGCACTTCCAGCTCGGCCTTTTCCACATCGGCCAGGTCGGCGCGGTTGGCGGCTTCGAAGGCGGCAATGCTGTCCTTGCGCTGCTTGATCAGCTTGTCGACGATGGCGATGACGGCGGCGTCATCGAGCTCGATGCGTTCGTCCACTTCCTTTTGCTTCATCGCGGCCTGCAGCAGGCGGATGGTGCCCAGGCGCGCACTGTCCTTGGCGCGCATGGCGGTCTTCATGTCTTCGGTAATCTGGGCTTTCAAGCTCATACATCTCTCCTGGGTGGGGCGCCGTGGCCGCTGCTGTGAGGGCCTGGCACCGAGAGGTCACTGCGTCCGGGCAGTGGCCAGAAAACAAAAAACCCGCGCCTGGCGTCCCGAGCGCGGGTTTGCGGCGTTTGACGGCCGACTGATCCTAATCGACGATTAGTACAGCTTCTTGGGCAGTTGCATGCTGCGAACGCGCTTGTAGTGGCGCTTCACGGCAGCAGCCTTCTTGCGCTTGCGCTCGGCTGTGGGCTTTTCGTAGAACTCGCGAGCGCGCAGGTCGGTCAGCAGACCCAGCTTTTCGATGGTGCGCTTGAAGCGGCGCAGGGCAACTTCATAGGGTTCGTTTTCTTTGACGCGGATGGTAGTCATTCAGTTTCCAGATATATCTGTGCTGTCAGCGGGTTCTCGGGAAGATCGGGCCTGAGAGCCATAAGCAGCGGTTGTTCCCCGTCTCTATTAACTAGTATGGCCGACGGGGATATGCCAGCAAAGTCGAGCATTATAACGACTTTTGGAAATGTATCTGCAGTGGCCGCTTCGCCCACTGGCGGACTGGGGCTTCAGGCCTGCGCGGCCTGCTGCTGCGCCATGGCCTGGGCGCAGGCAAAGGCGCTGGCCCAGGCCCACTGGAAGTTGTAGCCGCCGAGCCAGCCGGTGATGTCCACCACCTCGCCGATGGCGTACAGGCCGGGCTGGGTCTTGCACTCCATGGTCTGCTGCGACAGCGCCTGGGTGGCGATGCCGCCCAGGGTGACTTCGGCCTTCTTGTAGCCTTCCGAGCCGGTGGGCGTGATCTCCCAGCGGCTCAGTTGCTCGGCCAGCTTGCCCAGGGCCTTGTCGCTGGCCTCGTTGATGGGGCGCTGCAGCTCGGGCTGCTGCCCGACCCAGGCTTCGGCCAGGCGCGTGGGCAGCAGGGCCGCCAGTTCGTTGACCACCAGCTTGCGCGAGCGGGCCTTGGCCTGTTGCAGCAGCGCGGCCAGGTCGGTGCCGGGCAGCAGGTTGATCTGCAGGGGCGTGCCGGCCTTCCAGTAGCTGGAGATCTGCAGCACCGCCGGGCCAGACAGGCCGCGGTGGGTGAACAGCAGGTCTTCGTGAAAGCTCATGCGTTCCTTCTTGCTGCCGGTGCTGATTTCCACCGGCAGGGCCAGGCCTGCGAGCTGGGCGTAGGGCTGCCAGGCCGCGCCGTCGAAGGTCAGCGGCACCAGGCCGGGGTGGCGTTCCACCAGCGGCAGCTGGAACTGCTGGGCGATGCGGTAGCCTAAGTCCGTTGCACCGATCTTGGGAATGGACAGGCCGCCCGTGGCCAGCACCAGGCGCGGCGCGCGCACCACACCCCGGTCGGTAGAAATTTCATAGCTGCCAGCGCTTGCTGTATCTGCACTGGAAGGTAAAAAGCTGATTTTCTTGACGGCGCAGGGCTGCCAGTGCTCGACCTGGCCGGTGGCGCACTCGGCCAGCAGCATGCGGATGATGTCCTCCGCGCTAGAGCTGGCAAACAGCTGGCCCTTGTGCTTTTCCTCGTAGGCAATGCCATGCTGGTCCAGCAGCGCCATGAAGTCGGCCGGGGTGTAGCGCGACAGGGCCGAGCGGCAGAACTGCGGGTTCTGGCCCACGTAGTGCTTGTGCGGCGCGCGCACGTCCAGGTCGCGGTTGGTGAAGTTGCAGCGCCCGCCACCGGAGATGCGGATCTTCTCGGCCACTTTCTCGGCGTGGTCGATCAGCAGCACCTTCAGGCCCGCCTGCCCGGCCTGCGCGGCGCAGAACAGCCCGGCCGCGCCGGCGCCCAGGATGATGGCGTCGAAGGCGGTGGTGGCGGGCAGGGCAGGGGCAGCAGTCATGGGGCGGCAAGTACGTGAATGGGGGCCAAAAAAGCAACGCCCATCACACAGACGGGCGGCCCCGGCAGTGTAGCCAAGCGGCCAAGCCCCGCAGGGGCTGCGGGTTGCCCGGCGGCTGTCGTGCCACTGCCACCATCCGTTCCTACAATCCACCGCCATGAACTTGCCTGCACACCAACTCAGCATGACGGTGCTGATGACCCCTGACATGGCCAATTTTTCCGGCAATGTGCACGGGGGCGCAATCTTGAAGAAGCTGGACGAAGTGGCCTACGCCTGCGCCAGCCGCTATGCCGGTCGCTACTGCGTGACGCTGAGCGTGGACCAGGTGATGTTTCTGCAGCCCATCCATGTGGGCGAGCTGGTGACCTTCCTGGCCAGCGTGAACTACACCGGCCATTCGTCCATGGAAATCGGCATCAAGGTGATTGCCGAAGACATCCGCACCCAGGTGGTGCGCCATGTGAACAGCTGCTTTTTCACCATGGTGGCGGTGGACGATGCGCGCAAGCCCGTGCCGGTGCCTGCGCTGCAGACCGAGACCGAAGAGCAGCAGCGCCGCTGGCAGGCGGCCTTGATCCGCAAGGACATGCGCAAGGAAGTGGCCCAGCGCTTTGCCGAAACCCGCCAGGCCTCTTCGACCGTGGTGTGATTCCCGGCGCGCTGCGCCCGATGCACAAGTAAAAAGCCGTGCCTGTGGGCACGGCTTTTTGCATGGGGGCTGGGGGCGTTCCGCTGGCGCAGGGGGCAGGCATCAGCCGGAGCCCGTGCTGCCCAGGACCACGCGACCCCAGCGGTTGGTGGCGCAGCTGAGCTGTGTTTAGAAGCTTTCCCAGTCGTCGGCGTTGTCGCCGGATGGCGCTGCGGGCGGGGCGGAGGGCTTGGCCGGGCGGGTCAGGGCGGGCGCCGAGGTGGTGGGGGCGGATGGTGTGCGCGCCGCGCCTGTGGCGGCGCTGCGCGGTGCCGCCATCGCCGTGCGGGGGGCGGCCGTAGCCACGGGCGCTACAGCGCCCGGCGTGGTGGCCCGGACAGGGGCGATCGCCTGTGCGGCGCCACCCTGGGTCTTGAAGTGCGAGACGGCCTGCACCAGCTCCTGGGCCTGGCGCTTCAGGCTGTCGGCGGCGGCCGCGCTTTCCTCGACCAGGGCCGCATTCTGCTGGGTGGTGGTGTCCATCTGCGTGATGGCTTCACCGACCTGGGCCACGCCCTGGCTCTGCTCGGTGCTGGCGGCGCTGATCTCGCCGACCAGGTCGGTCACGCGGCGGATGGCGCCCACCACCTCGGACATGGTGTGGCCGGCGCGCTCCACCAGGGCGCTGCCGGCTTCCACGCGCGAGACGCTGCTGTGGATCAGCTGCTTGATTTCCTTGGCCGCCTCGGCCGAGCGGCCGGCCAGGCTGCGCACCTCGGCCGCCACCACGGCAAAGCCGCGCCCTTGCTCGCCGGCGCGCGCAGCTTCCACCGCGGCGTTCAGTGCCAGGATGTTGGTCTGGAAGGCAATGCCGTCGATGACGCCGATGATGTCGGCAATCTTGTGGCTGCTCTCGGTGATGCTGCGCATGCTTTCCACCACCTCACCGACCACCTCGCCGCCTTGCTGGGCGACTTGCGAGGCGCTCAGGGCCAGCTGGTTGGCCTGCAGGGCGCTGTCGGCGTTCTGGCGCACGGTGGACGAGAGCTGCTCCATCGAGGCAGCGGTCTCTTCCAGGGCGCTGGCCTGCTCTTCGGTGCGCGAGGACAGGTCCGTGGTGCCACTCGAAATCTCTTCACTGGCGGTGGCCACCGACTCCGCGTTGCTGCGCACGCGCTGCACCACCGTGCTCAGGCTGTGGCGCATCTGCTCCATGGTGGCCATCAGGGTGCCCATCTCGTCGCTGCTGCGGGCCTGGATGGGGTGGGTCAGATCCCCGGCCGCAATCTGCGTGGCGGCCTGCATCGCCTGGTGGGCCGGGCGGGACAGCGAGCGTGTGACCAGCACCGCGAACAGCAGCGCCAGGGCAGCGCTGCTGGCCATGCTGCCCAGCACCCACCACATGGCCGAGGTCTTGACCGTGGCGCTGTCCGTGCGCAGCACCTCGGCATTGTTCTGGTTGATGCTCGACAGCTTGCCCACCGTCTCGGCCAGGGCGGCAAAGGCGGGCTCGCCCTCCTGCGTGTACATGGACTGCAACTGCACCAGGGCGGCGGGGTCGGTGTTGCCGCTGCGGTGCAGGGTCAACGCGGTGTCCGTGAAGCGCTGGTGCACGGCCAGGTAACTGTCCCGCTGCTGCTGGTAGGCCTGCAGCAGTTGCTGCTCCTGCGCCGATTGTTCCAGCGCCTTGTAGCGCTGCTCCGACTCGGCGATCGAGGCCAGCACCGACTGCGACTGTTGCTCCAGGGCCTGGGCGGCCGATTCGTTCTGCGGCGTCAGCAAATGGCTTTCCAGGCGGCGGTAGCGGTTCCACTGTGACCGGATGTTGCCGGTCTCGGCCACGCTGGGCAGGGCGTTCTCGCTGATGCCATGGAGGGCCTGGTTCAGCCGCTCGACCTGCCACAGGGCCACGCTGCCCAGCAGCAGGGTCAGGGCCAGCATGGACGCGAACGCCAGGCCGAGCTTGGTGCCAATTTTCAGGTTTGCAAAGCGCATCGGAATACCTCGCGGTGGTTGAGGGCGTGCTGCCATTGTGCGCTGTGAATCGGGCGCTGGGATGGCGGCCAACGCGTAGCCGGCGCCCGTTTGTCAGGGCCCTGCAAGCCTTGGGGCCGCGGCACAACGCGGCGGTGCGCTGTCATGCAAATGCCGCGCAACCGTCACGTCGCTGACACAGTGTTTGCAGACACTGGCCGGGCTTTTGAAACCCCCACGACGACCTCAAGGACGCCCACCATGAATCTGCAAGCTGCCACCATCGACAGCGAAGATGTTCCCACCAACCTCAGCGCCAACCCGGAATTCCAGACCGTGGTGGCCAGCGCCGTGTCGCGCCGTGGCTTTCTGCGCACTGGCACCGGCCTGTCGGCGGCCATGTTCCTGGGTCTGGGCGGGGGGCTGGTTGGTTGCGCCACATCGGGCAGCCAGGGCGGCCAGCCGCTGATCGGCTTCCAGGCCATTCCGATCTCGACCGACGACAGCATCAAGATTGCGCCCGGCTACAGCGCCAAGGTGCTGGCCCCCTGGGGCACGCCGCTGCTGGACGGGGCCCCCAAGTTCAAGGGCGATGGCAGCGAGGACGCCGCCACCCAGGCCCAGCAGGTGGGCGACAACCACGACGGCATCCACTTCTTCGCCCTGGACGGCAAGAGCGACGAAGGCCTGCTGGTCATGAACCACGAGTACTGCACGGTCGATGAAAAAACCGGTGCCTACGTCTGGCTGTTTGGCCGCAAGGGCGGTGACGTGGCCAAGCAATGGGGCCGCGACCACGTGCACAAGTCCATGAACGCGCACGGCGTGTCGGTGATCCACCTCAAGCGCAACGCCAAGGGCCAATGGGACATCGTGCCGGGCAGCGTCTACAACCGCCGCATCACGGCGCATTCGGCCATGCAGATGAGCGGCCCTGCCGCCGGTGATGCCCTGCTCAAGACCCGCGGCGATGCCAGCGGCACGCGCGCGCAAGGCACCTTCAACAACTGCGGCAATGGTTTCACCCCCTGGGGCACCTACCTGACCTGCGAGGAAAACTTCAACAACTACTTCGGCACCAGCGCCGGTGAAGACCGCCGCAACGCCGCGCAAAAGCGCTACGGCCTGTCGCCCAAGGGCAGCCTGTTCCAGTGGGAAAAGCACGAGGCGCGCTTTGACTATGTGAAGGAGCCCAACGAATCCCACCGCTTTGGCTGGATCGTCGAGATTGACCCCTTCAACCCCGGCAGCATCCCGCAAAAGCGCACCGCGCTGGGCCGTTTCAAGCACGAGAACGCCGCCTTCGCCCTGACCAAGGATGGCCGTCCCGTGATCTACATGGGTGACGACCAGGCCAACGACTACATCTACAAGTTCGTCTCGAACCACAAGTACGTGCCCGGCGGCGACACCAGCCGCCTGCTGGACGACGGCCAGCTGTTCGTGGCCCGTTTTGATGCGGGTGCCGCCACGGGCGACTTTGCCGGCACCGGCGCCTGGTTGCTGCTGGACAAGCAGGCCAACCCCCAGCTGCGCGCCGATGCCCAGTTTGCCAACCAGGCGGCCGTGCTGGTGCATGCCCGCTTGGCCGGCGATGTGGTGGGTGCCACCAAGATGGACCGCCCCGAGTGGGTGACCGTGCACCCCCGTACCGGCGAGGTCTATGTGACCCTGACCAACAACAGCGGCCGCAAGACCGTGGACGATGCCAATCCGCGCGAGAAGAACGTCTACGGCCAGATCGTGCGCTGGCGCGAAGCCGGTGGCGACGCCGCGGCCACCACCTTCGAGTGGGACATCTTCGTGCTGGCCGGCAACCCCACCGTGCACACGGACCGCAAGGACCTGCGCTCGGGTTCGGCCAACATCACGGCCGACAACACCTTCAACAGCCCCGACGGCCTGGCCTTCGACCGTGACGGCCGCCTGTGGATCCAGACCGACGGCAAGTACAGCAACAAGGGGGACTACGCCGGCCAGGGCAACAACCAGATGCTGTGCGCCGACCCCGTGACCAAGGAAATCCGCCGTTTCCTGGTGGGCCCCAAGGAGTGCGAGGTGACCGGCATCACCTTCACCCCGGACCACAAGACCATGTTCATCAACATCCAGCACCCCGGTGAAGAGGGGGACAGCCACTGGCCCGATGGCGGCAACAGCATTCCGCGCTCGGCCACGGTGGTGATCACCAAGGACGATGGCGGCGTGATCGGCAGCTGAGGCGCGTAGCGCAAAGACATGCGTCCTGCCCGTGCGGGCTGGGGGCATGGCAAGGGCTGACACAGTGGTGGCTGTGTCAGCCCTTGTTGTTGGGGCAGCACCGTCGTGGCTGATGTAAAAAAGTGAGCGATTAGCGCACGTTTTGCGCTGGTTTCAGGTGTTTATATGCCTGAAAGTCAGCCGCCACGCGCGTCAAATGCTTTGAAATGAAGAGCGGTGGTGGGTCTGAACCGCAGGGCCGCTGCGGGCCCGAATGGCGCCAGGGGTGCAGCCTGAACGGCTGGGCCTCGGCGCTGGTGCGTGTCCGAAGGCCTTCCGGGTGGCGGCCCGCACGGCGGTGGGTCCGCCGGCGCGCAGGGCGTTCAGCTGGCCAGGGCCTGTGCCGTGGCCTCCGGGGCTGGGCTGTGCCGTGCCCACTGGGCCACGCCGCGCACCACATCGCCAATCACCAGCACGCTGGGGCTGCCCAGTTGCTGCGCGGCCAGCGTGGCGGGCAGCGCGCCCAGGGTGGTGATGGCGTGGCGCTGCTGCGCCAGGCTGGCGTGCTGGATGATGGCCGCGGGCGTGTGCGCGGGCAGGCCACCGGCCTGCAGGCCGGCAGTGATCTGCTCGGCCGAGCTGATGCCCATGTAGATCACCAGGGTCAGCCGCGCTGCGGTCGCCGTGGCCGCCAGGGCCTGCCAGTCCGTGCCGGCATCGCCGGGCTTGGCGTGGCCGGTGATGAACACCACGCCGTGGGCGTGGTCGCGGTGGGTCAGCGGCGCGCCCAGGCTGCTCAGGCCCGCCAGGCCAGCGGTGATGCCGTTGATCACCTGTACCTCGATGCCGGCGGCGCGCAGGTGTTCCACCTCTTCGCCGCCGCGGCCGAAGATGAAGGGGTCCCCGCCCTTGAGGCGCACCACGCGTTCGCCCTTGTGCACTTCGGCTTCCATCAGCTTCTCGATGAAGGCCTGGGGCGTGCTCTTGCAGCCGCCGCGCTTGCCCACATAGATGATGCGCGCGTCGGGCGCGGCAAAGTCCACGATGGCCTGGGACACCAGGTCGTCCACCAGCAGCACGGTCGCGGTCTGGATGGCTTTCAGGGCCTTGAGGGTCAGCAACTCCGGATCGCCGGGGCCGGCACCGACCAGGGTGCAAGTGCCAGTGGGGGACAGGGGGGCGCTGTTCATGCGTGGGCTCCGGGGGGGACAGGCAGGGCGGGTGAGGCGGCGGGGCAGGCGGTCTGCAACTGGCGGTGCAGCGCCACGATGGCCTGCACCTGGGTGGCCAGGGTGGCGGGCAGCGGGCGCTGGCCTTGCAGCACTTCACGCGTGAAGGCGGCGGTGGCGGCGGCGTCCAGGTGCGGCGGCAACTCCGGCAGGGTGGGGATGGTACCGCTTTCGGTGGTCCATTCCTGCACGGTCCGGCCGTGCAGGATGGCGCGCATGGCCGGCTGACGCCGTGGGTCGGCCACGGGCTCGCCCTCCATGCCGCGCAGCAGCAGCGCGTGGCCCCCGGCTTCGGCATGCGTCGCGGCCATGCTGAGGGCGTATTCCGGGTGCGTGTAGCAGCCCACGACCAGGCTGGCGAAACCGCCGCGCCCCAGCGGGTTGAAGTGCTTGACCAGGCTGTGGGCCGGGTTGCGCAGGCCGATGGTGGCGCGCGCATCCAGCAGGTCGGCCAGGCCGGGCAGCAACTGGCGTGGGCCCATCAGCAGCAGCTCGCCGGGAGCTGGCGCGCGCAGGCGGCTTTCGGGGCTGTGGCCCAGGTGCGCGAGCACCTGCGTGGCGGTGGTGCGGCTGGTTTCGGTGGTGGCGCCGTGCAGCAGCACGGGCAGGCCTTCGCGCACCAGCAGCAGCGCCAGCAGCGGGGTCAGCACAGGCAGGCGGCGCGCGCCGTTGTAGCTGGGCAGCACCACGACCGGGCTGGCCGGGGCCTCGGTCAGCGGCAGGCGGGCGTGCACGGCGTCCATGAATCCGGCCATTTCGGCAGCGGTTTCCCCCTTGATGCGCATGGCCAGGCAGAAGGCCCCTACCTGCAAAGGGTGGGCCTGGCCGTCGAGCAGCCAGCCCATCAGCTCGGCGGCCTGCGGCCGCGACAGCGGGCGTGCGCCGTCTTTGCCGCGACCGATTTCCTTGAGGTATTGCTGGATGCTCATGGGGTATCTATAAAAGTATTCGCCGTATTTTGAATGGTTTTTTATATCTGTTTCTTATATGAGCATGGCGTTTGCGTCTGATTGCCCGCTGTCGCTCGGTGCGGTGCTGTCAGGCTTTGCCGCATCGTGCACGCCTGGGCCGGTGGCCCCTGCGCGCTGCCGCATACTGACGCCCCAGGGGCGGCACCAGCCGCCCACCGACAGGAGTGAGTGATGCATCCACAGCAATCTTTGGTGTCCGAATTGATGGCGCAACTGCAGGGCGCGCCCATGCAGCAGATGGCGCAGCAACTGGGCGCAGACCGCCAGCAAATCCAGACCGCGGTGGGGGCAGCATTGCCCCTGCTGCTGGGCGCCTTGGGCCGCAATGCCGCACAGCCCCAGGGCGCCGCCGACCTGATGGGGGCGCTGCAGCGCGACCACGCCGCAGCCATGCCCCAGGGGCTGGGCGACCTGCTGGGCGCCGTGCTCGGGGGCGCGGGCGGCACGGCCAGCCCCGCTGGGCAGGGTGCGGACATTCTTAGCCACATTTTGGGTGGCAGCCAGCAGCAAGCGCAGGACAGCCTGGGTCAGGCCACCGGGCTGGGCGGACAGACGGCCGGGCAGTTGCTGTCCATGCTGGCGCCCATCGTCATGGCGTTTCTGGCCCAGCGTGTGCAAGCCGGCAACATGGATGCGGGCAGCCTGGGGCAAAGCCTGGAACAGGAACGCGCCCAGGCCCAAAGCGCCGGGGGGCTGGGCGCAGGCTTGCTGGGCAGCCTGCTGGACCAGGACGGCGATGGCAAGCTGGGGGCCTCGGACCTGTTCAAGCTGGGCAGTGCCTTCCTCAACAACCGCCGCTGACCGCCCGTCGCCCCATCAGCCAAGCACCTGCGGGTGCTTTTTTCTTGCCTGGGGCACAAGGCTTTTGGCCAGGCCCACGCTGCGCCGTGGTGCGCAGACCTACACTTGCGCCCTATGAGTCAGCTGATCTTGGGTATTGAATCTTCGTGCGATGAAACCGGCGTGGCCCTGGTGCGCATGCCGGCCGACGGCAGTGTGCCGACGCTGCTGGCCCACGCCTTGCACAGCCAAATCGACATGCACCGTGCCTATGGCGGGGTGGTGCCGGAGCTGGCCAGCCGCGACCACATCCGCCGCGTGCTGCCGCTGACGCAGCAGGTGCTGGACGATGCGGGCCAAACCCTGCAGGACATCGACGTGGTCGCCTTCACCCGGGGCCCCGGCCTGGCCGGCGCCCTGCTCGTGGGGGCCGGGGTGGCCTGTGCGCTGGGCGCGGCCCTGGACAAGCCAGTGCTGGGCGTACACCACCTGGAAGGGCACCTGCTGTCGCCCTTCCTGAGCGCCGATCCTCCTGAGTTCCCCTTCATCGCCTTGCTGGTGTCGGGGGGGCACACCCAGTTGATGCGCGTGGATGGGGTCGGCCGCTACGAGATTCTGGGCGAGACCATCGACGATGCCGCTGGCGAAGCCTTCGACAAGTCCGCCAAGGTCATGGGCCTGCCGTACCCCGGTGGTCCCATCCTGTCCAAGCTGGCGGAAAGCGGCGACCCCGAGGCCTTCAAGCTGCCCCGTCCTTTGCTGCACAGCGGCGACCTGGACTTTTCGTTTGCGGGCCTGAAGACCGCGGTGCTGACGCAGGCCAAGAAACTGGGCGACGAACTGGAAGCGCGCAAGGCCGACCTGGCGGCCAGTGCCCAGGCCGCGATCGTGGACGTGCTGGTCAAGAAGACCCTGAACGCCCTCAAGCAGACCGGCATGCAGCGCGTGGTGGTGGCGGGGGGCGTGGGCGCCAACCAGCTGCTGCGCCAGCAACTGAACGAAGCCTGCGCCAAGCGCAAGATCCGCGTGCACTATCCGGAGCTGCACCTGTGCACCGACAACGGCGCCATGATTGCCATGGCCGCGGCCATGCGCATGCAGGCCGGCCAGCAGCAGGCCGACAAGCACTATGCGTTTGATGTGAAACCGCGCTGGCCGCTGGACGCGATTGTGGAGCCGGCCTAGGCCCGCAGGCAGCTTTACCAAAGCTTCACAGGGCTTTTGCCCGGGCCCTACACAGGCTCTGCACAATCGCGGGGTAGAAACAAGCGAACACGCGGTTTTTCTCCCCCTTTTATGCAGAACCTGCTTCCCTCCATTTCCGACCGCCACCCGGCGCGCGCCTGGGCCACGCCACTGGCGCTGGCCACGGCCTTGCTGGTGGCCGGCTGTAGCCACACCTCGCAATTTGCCGGACAGAGTCAGCCCGTGCCGGTGCCCACACAGTGGCAGCGCAGCGCGGAGGCCGCCCCTGTGGCATCGCCCGCAGACCTGAGCCGCTGGTGGCAGCGCTTTGGCGACGCACCGATGACGGCGCTGATCGAACAGGCCCTGGCCGCCAACCCGAGCGTGCTCAACGCCCAGGCCGTGCTGCGCCAGGCGCGCGCACAACGCGATGTCCAGGTCGCCGGCCTGCTGCCCAGCGTGGGCAGCAGCGCGGGGGCCACCCGCAGCCGCTCGGGCAACAACGATGCCAGCAACCGTTACTCCGTGGGTGTGGACGCCAGCTGGGAGCCCGACTGGTGGGGCCGCCAGGGCAACGCCGTCCAGGCCGGCGATGCCAACGTGCAGGCCGCCGTGGCCTCGCTGGAAGGGGCCCATGTGGCCCTGGCCGCCGAGGTGGCGCTGAACTACATCGAGCTGCGCAGCCTGCAGGAACGCCTGCAGATTGCCCGCGACAACCTGGCCATCCAGCGCGAGAACCAGCAGATCACCGAATGGCGCCTGCAGGCGGGGCTGGTGACTTCGCTGGAGGCCGAGCAGGCCCGGCAATCCACGGCGCAGACGGCCGCGCAGATTCCGGCCCTGCAAAGTTCCCTGGCCCAGTCACGCCATGCACTGGCCATCCTGACCGGGCAACCGCCCGGGGCCCTGGATGCCCAGTTGCAAACCGTCCAGCCCCTGCCCGTGGCCCCCGAGCAGCTGGCCATGGCCCTGCCGGCCGATACCTTGCGCCAGCGCCCCGATGTGCGCGTGCAGGAGCACAAGGTGGTGGCGGCCGTGGCCAATCTCTCCGCCCAGGAGCGGGCCAACTTCCCCAGCTTGCGCCTCAGCGGCTCGCTGGGCCTGGGGGCCCTGACGGTGGGGGCCCTGACCAATGGCGCCTCGGTGGCGGCCAGCATCGCGGCCGGCCTGTCTGCGCCGCTGTTCGATGGTGGCGCCAACCGCGCCCAGATCCGCGCCCAGCAGGCAGCGGTGGAGCAGGCACGCATCGCCTACCGCTCCACGGTGCTGACGGCCTTGCAGGAGGTCGAGGATGCGCTGGCGCAGCTGCAGGGCGACAAGGAGCGACTGGTCCAGCTGCTGGTGGCGCAGGAGGCTGCACGCAATGCCTCGCTGCTGGCCAACCAGCGCTACAGCAGCGGGCTGGTGGACTTCCAGACGGTGCTGGATACCCAGCGCACGCTGCTGTCGTCCCAAGACAGCGTGGCGAGCACGCGTGCGGCCATCAGCACCGACCATGTGCGCCTGTACAAGGCGCTGGGCGGCGGCTGGCAGCCCCTGGACACGGATGGACAGTTGGTGGGCAGCAGCACCCCCGCCACGTTGTGAGAGATGGAACGGACAAAGTGATGAGCAAGAAAAACTCCGCAAGCACCTCCAAGGAGGTCCAGGAATTACTGGGTGACGGCTTGGCACGCCGCTGGTGGCAAAGCCCCACGGTCTGGATCGGCGTGGTGGCGATCGTGGGTGCCGCCGGTGCCTATGCCTACTGGCAGCACCAGCAACAGGTGAACGCCAAGCCGGTGTATGTGGCCGAGGCGGTCAAGCGCGGCAATCTGTCGATCACGGTATCGGCCAACGGCACCTTGCAGCCGACGCGGACGGTGAATGTCGGGTCCGAGCTGTCCGGCACGGTGCGCCGGGTGCTGGTGGATGTCAACGACGAGGTCAAGCAGGGCCAGGTGCTGGTGGTGCTGGACACGGACAAGCTGAATGCCCAGTTGAACCGCTCCAAGGCCTCCGTGGCCTCGGCGCTGGCACGCCTGCAGCAGGCCCAGGCCACCCTGAAGGAGGCGCGTTCCAATTTCGCCCGCCAGGAAGAGGTCCACCGCCTGTCCGCAGGCAAGGTGCCGTCCGCCGCCGAAATGGATGCCGGGCGTGCTTCGGTCGATCGTGCGGTGGCCGATGAAGCCGCCGCCCGCGCCTCGGTCGACGATGCGCGCGCCGCACTCCAGACCGATGAGACCAACCTGTCCAAGGCCTCGATCAAGTCGCCCATCGACGGTGTGATCCTGACCCGTTCCGTGGACCCCGGTAACGCCGTGGCTGCCTCGCTGCAGGCCGTGACCCTGTTCACCGTGGCAGAAGACCTGAAGAAGCTGCGCCTGGAAGTCTCGGTCGACGAGGCCGACATCGGCCAGGTGCAGACCGGCCAGCGCGCCAGCTTCACGGTCAGCGCCCACCCCTCGCGCACCTACCCGGCCAAGGTCACGCGCGTGGACTATGGCTCCACCAAGACCGACAACGTGGTGACCTACCTGGCGCGCCTGGATGTGCGCAACGAGGACCTGTCGCTGCGCCCCGGCATGACGGCATCGGCGTCCATCCGCGCCAACGAGCGCAGCGATGTGCTGCTGGTGCCCAACTCGGCGCTGCGCTTCACACCGGTGGGCATGCAGGCCCCGGCGGTGGAGGGCGCGACGCCCGCCGCC
Organism: Comamonas aquatica; assembly: GCF_018064205.1. NCBI lineage: Bacteria > Pseudomonadati > Pseudomonadota > Betaproteobacteria > Burkholderiales > Comamonadaceae > Comamonas > Comamonas aquatica. Next base: position 702,243 of record NZ_CP072916.1, read on the forward strand.
GAGCGATCGGGCGGCTCTGGCGCAGAGCGCAGCCCCCGCCCGCAGGGCGCCTCGGGGGGCAACAGTGGCGGCATCATGGGCCAGCTGATGCCCCAGCGTCCTCGCATGAGTCGCGGCGGCGCGGGCGGCGCGCAGGCCATGGGGCCGGGCCAGACCCGCTACGTCTGGGTGCTGGAGGGCGAGCAGCCCGTGGCCGTGCAGGTCAAGACGGGCATCAGCGATGGCCGCATGACCGAGGTGGACAGCGAGAAGCTGGCCGAAGGTGCCCAGGTCATCACCGACCAGCGCAGCGGGGCCGCGCGATGAGCGAGGCCGCACCGCAGGCTGCAGACAGCGGCGCCAGCCCACCGCTGATCCGGTTGCGCAACATCGTCAAGGTGTATGGCGAAGGCGGCTTGGCCTTCAAGGCACTCAAGGGCGTGGACCTGGACATCGCGCAGGGCGAATTCGTCGCCATCATGGGGCCCAGCGGGTCGGGCAAGTCCACGGCCATGAATACCTTGGGCTGCCTGGACCGGCCGACGGCGGGCGAATACCTGTTCAAGGGCGTGCACGTCGAAGGGTTGGACCGTGACGAGCGCGCACGGCTGCGTCGGCGCTATTTCGGCTTTGTGTTCCAGGGCTTCCATCTGTTGCCGCGCACCACGGCCCAGGAAAACGTGGAACTTCCCCTGCTGTACCGCGGCGAATCGGCCGCGCAGCGCCACCAGGCGGCGCGCCGGGCGCTGGAGGCCGTGGGCCTGAACGGCTGGGAGCACCACACGCCGGCCGAACTGTCGGGCGGGCAGCAGCAGCGCGTGGCGATTGCGCGTGCCATCGTCAGCAACCCGGTGGTGTTGCTGGCCGACGAGCCCACGGGCAACCTGGACACGCAGCGCAGCGAGGAAATCATGGAGTTGCTGTGGAAGCTCAACCATGAGCAGGGCATCACCGTGCTGATGGTGACGCACGAGCCCGAGATGGCCGCGTACGCGCGCCGCATCGTGCGCTTCAAGGACGGGCTGCTGGACACGGATGTGTCCAACGCCTCGGTCATGCTGCGTGCCGCGGCGCCGTCCGCGGGCGATGGGCTGGTGCAAGGGAGGCAAGGCTGATGTTCGGCAACACCATCTTGCTGGCGCTGCGCTCCATCCGCCGCAATCTGCTGCGCTCGTTTCTGACCATCCTTGGCATCGTGATCGGGGTCAGCGCGGTGATCACCATGGTCACCCTGGGCAACGGCGCCACCCTGGCCGTGCAGACACAGATCCAGGGCCTGGGCACCAACCTGCTGCAGATCCGGGCAGGGCAGCGCATGGGGCCGGGGACAACAGCCGCACCGGCATTCAAGGACACGGACGCGAATGCGATTGCCCAGCAAATCGGCGGCATTGCCGCCGTGGCCCCGGAGGCGCGTTCCGGCACCACCCTGGTGGCGAATGGCCGCAACTGGTCGTCCAGCGTGATCGGCAGCACCAACGCCTGGCTGCAGACCGGCAACTGGAAGCTGGAGCAGGGCCGCGTGTTCACGCCCGAAGAGCTGCGCGCCGGTGCGGCCGTGTGCATCATCGGCTCGACCCTGCACCGCGAACTGTTCCAGAACAGCCCGGACATCCTGGGCCAGCACCTGCGGGTGAAAGCCTTCTCGTGCGAGATCATCGGCCTGCTGGGTTCCAAGGGCCAGGGGGCCTTTGGCAACGACCAGGACGACATGGTGCTGATCCCGCTCAAGACCCTGCAGCGCCGGGTCACGGGCAACACCCGGGTGAACACCTTGCTGGTGTCCATGGCCGAGGACAGCGATCCCGAGCGCGTCAAGAGCAGCCTGCGCGACCTGTTGCGCGATCTGCGCAAGCTGGCACCCATGGACGAGGACAACTTCAACGTGCTGGACACCAAGCAACTGGCCGACACCATGGCCGGCACCACCAAGGTGATGACCACCCTGCTGGGCGCGGTGGCCGCGGTGAGCCTGTTGGTGGGCGGCATCGGCATCATGAACATCATGCTGGTCAGCGTGACCGAGCGCACGCGCGAGATCGGCCTGCGCCTGGCGATTGGTGCGCTGGAGCGCGAGGTGCTGCTGCAGTTTCTGATTGAGGCCGTGGTGCTGGCGGCGCTGGGGGGCTTGATCGGCATCGCGATTGCGGCCGTGGCCTCGGTGACACTGGCGCAGCTGATGCAGGTGCCGTTTGTCTTCAACCCCACGGTGAACCTGCTGTCGTTTGTGTTTTCGGCGGCGATTGGCGTGGTCTTTGGCTACTTCCCGGCGCGCCGCGCTGCGCAGCTGGACCCGATTGAGGCCTTGCGCCACGAGTGAGTGCTGGGGAATCCCTGCAAAAAAGCCGGAGGCTGCAAGGCACTCCGGCTTTTTTGATGGGTGGGAGCGCCAGTGCTGGCGCTGCCTGCCCAGGGAAGGGAGTGCAGCGCAACGGCCTGGCAGCCCCGGGCTCAGGCCGCCTCGGTCGCGCCCAGGCGCTTGCGCATGGCAAAGCCGTAGAGCAGCCCCAGCAGGGCGGCAGCGCCCGATGCGCCGAGGATGCCCATCTTGGCCGCGGCCAGCAGTTCCGGCTGGCTGAAGGCCAGGCCGCCGACAAAAATGGCCATGGTGAAGCCGATGCCTGCCAGCAGGCCGACCAGCAGCACGCCGGGCCAGGTCACACCCTGCGGCATGGTGCACAGGCGCAGCCGGACGGCGATGAAGGTGGCCAGCAGCACGCCCACCGGCTTGCCCAGCACCAGGGCCACCATCACGCCCAGGGCCACGGTGGCGGGTCCGCTGGCCGACAGGTCCACCCCGCCGAACTGCACGCCGGCATTGGCCAGCGCGAAGATGGGCATGACGCCGAAGGCCACCCAGGGGTGCAGCATCATGGGCAGGCGAAACACGGGCGGCAGCAGGTCGCGCTGGGCCAGGGTGGCAATCTTCAACTCGTGGCGCAGCACTGCGGCATCAAAGTCGCCGCTGCGGGCATGCAGGTGCACGCGCGCCAGGGCCGTCTGCGCCACCTCCAGGTGGTGGCGCGGCGCGGGGCGCATGGCGACCGGCGTCATCAGGCCCAGCACCACGCCGGCCAGCGTAGGGTGGGCCCCGGTCTGCAGCAGGCCCAGCCACAGCACGGCGCCGGGCAGCACGTACATCCAGGCCGACGCCACGCCCATGCGGTTGAACAGCAGCACCAGCAGCAGTCCGACCAAGGCCACGCCAAAGCCGCTGTAGTCCAGGCCGCCGGAGTAGAAGAAGGCAATGATCAGCACGGCCACGATGTCGTCGATGATGGCCAGCGCCAGCAGGAAGATGCGCAGCGGCCCGGGGATGGACTTGCCCAGCAGGGCCAGCACGCCCACGGCGAAGGCAATGTCGGTGGCCGTGGGGATGGCCCAGCCGTTGAGCAGCGCCGGGTCGTTGCCGGCCAGCGCCACATAGATCAGTGCGGGCACGACCACGCCGCCGATGGCGGCGATGACCGGCAGCGCGGCCTGGCTGAGGTTGGACAGGGCGCCGTTGTGGATCTCGCGGCGGATCTCCATGCCCACGACCAGGAAGAAGATGGTCATCAGCACGTCATTGACGAAGAAGTGCAGGTCGGTGTTGACCGACCAGGGGCCGAGGGTCAGCGACAGCGGCGCATGCCAGGTGTCAAAGTAGGTCTGTGCCCAGGGCGAATTGGCCCACAACAAGGCTACGGCGGCGGCAATCAGCAGCACGATGCCGCTCATGGATTCGATGTGCAACATGCGGGCAAAGCCGGCGGAGGCTTTGTCGGTCACGCTCTGCAGGGTGGGGATGCGGGCGCTGGGCGCGGGAAATTGAGGGTGCAGGGGGGCCTGGCCCTGGGGGTCATGGGGGTGCACGGACGGACTTTCGCTGAGTGCATGCAAGCGGCCCGACTTGCACATGAACATTCACCTGCCATCACCACCGCATGTGGCGGGCACCCGGGGCGCAGTGTACCCAAAGACACCTCCAGGACGGTGGTGCGGGGCCCGATTTTCCGAGGGGAATCAGGGTAAATCCTTGAAAAATAGGAGCATTTGCCGCTGGTTGCATCCAGCTTTCCAAGCGTTTTCGCAAGGAATGGGCTGCCGCGTCAGCGCAGGCAGCTATGCTTTTTGTTGCCCGCGGGCATGAAAAAGCCCCTGCGGCGTGAGCGGCAGGGGCTGGGGGCGGTGCGAAACCGGCCGCTTACTTGAGCGAGTCTTGCAAGGCCTTCAGTGGATCGTCCTCGGCGGGGGCGCTGCCCGTGCCGTTGCCTTGCTCCATGTACGGATTGTCGAAGTCGATCGGTGCCGGCATGGAGGATTCCATCTGTTCGCGGATGGCGTCCAGGTCGTAGTCCACCTTCTCATCCAGGCCGCTGGAGACGATGCCCGGGAAGGCGATGATCAGGCCGACCATCAGCAGCTGGATGCACAGGAACGGAATCGCGCCCATGTAGATCTGGTTGGTGGTCACCGGCGCAATGCGCTTCTTGGTGACCTTGTCGGTGTACTCCTTGTCGGGTGCGACCGAGCGCAGGAAGAACAGCGCAAAGCCGAACGGGGGGTGCATGAAGGAGGTCTGCATGTTCACCGCCAGCAGCACGCCGAACCAGATCAGGTCGATGCCCAGCTTGTCGGCCACGGGGGCCAGCAGCGGCACGACGATGAAGGACAGCTCGAAGAAGTCCAGGAAGAACGCCAGGAAGAACACCATCACGTTCACCAGGATCAGGAAGCCCAATTGGCCGCCTGGCAGGTCCGAAAGCAGGTGCTCCACCCACAGCGGGCCGTCCACACCCTGGAAGGTCAGGCCGAACACGGTGGCGCCGATCAGGATGAACAGCACAAAGCACGACAGCTTGGTGGTGCCAACCAGGGCCTGGCGCAGCAGCTGGTAGCTCAGGCGCTTGCGGCTGACGGCCAGGATCATGGCGCCCAGGGCACCCATGGCGCCGCCTTCAGTGGGCGTGGCAATGCCCAAGAAGATGGTGCCCAGCACCAGGAAAATCAGCAGCAGCGGGGGGATCAGCACGAAGGTGACTTTTTCCGCCACGTGCGACAGCAGACCCAGGCCGGTGGCTCGGTTGATGGACGCGGCCACGAAGGCCAGCGCCACGCCGAAGCACATCGCGAAGACGATGGTCTCGTCCTTGGCCACTTTTTCCACCACTTCACCGGTGAACCAGGTGTGGATGGTTTCCATGTTGTGGGCGGCAAACACCGACACGCCCACGCACAGGATGGTCAGCAGCAGCAGCGAAGTCAGTCCGCTGGAGCCGTCCTTTTCCTTCAGGCTGCGCGCTTCGGGCGGCAGGGCCGGCACCATCGCGGGCTTGAAGATGGCGATGGCGAAAATCATCAGCATGTAAAAGCCCACCAGCATGAAGCCGGGGACGAAGGCGCCCTTGTACAGGTCGCCCACGCTGCGACCCAGCTGGTCGGCCAGAATGATCAGCACCAGGGATGGCGGAATGATCTGCGCCAGCGTGCCGGAGGCGGCAATCACGCCCGAGGCGATGCGGCGGTCATAGCCGTAGCGCAGCATGATGGGCAGCGAAATCAGGCCCATGGAGATCACGGACGCCGCCACCACACCGGTGGTGGCCGCCAGCATGGCACCCACCAGAATCACCGCGATGGCCACGCCACCACGGATGGGGCCGAACAGCTGGCCCACGGTGTCCAGCAGGTCCTCCGCCATGCCGCTGCGCTCGAGGATCAGCCCCATGAGCGTGAAGAACGGAATGGCGAGCAGGGTTTCGTTCTGCATGATGCCGTAGATGCGCAGCGGCAAGGCCTGCATCAGGGCTTCGGGCAGCACGCCCAGCTCAATCCCCACCACGGCGAAGAACAGGCCGCAGGCGCCCAGGCTGAATGCCACCGGGAAGCCCAGCAGCAAGAAGCAGATGAGGCCCGCGAACATGATCGGGGCCATATTGTTTGCAATGAATTCCATAGCTATGTCTCCCTCCGCGATCAGGCGCTCTTGGCGGCGTTGCGCGCGGCTTCTTCTTCCGCCTTGCGGATGACTTCGGCCAGCTCTTCTTCGGGCGTCTTTTCCATGATCTTGACGGTGGGATCGTCGATCAGGCCCATCAGGAAGGCGATGCGCTTGATGAGCTCGGACAGGCCCTGCAGCAGCAGCAGACCAAAGCCCAGGGGCATCATCAGGTACACGGGCCAGCGGATCAGACCGCCGGCGTTGCTGGACATTTCGCCGGTGTTCCAGGCCTGCAGGAAGAAGGGCACGCCGTAGTACAGCACCAGGGCGCACATGGGGGTCAGGAACAGGGCGAAGCCCAGCACGTCAATCCAGACCCGCGTGCGCAGGGACAGGCGGGCGTTGATCACGTCCACCTTGACGTGTTCCTTTTCCAGCAGGGTATAGCCTGCGGCCAGCAGGAAGGACGCTGCAAAGAAGTACCACTGCACTTCCAGGAAGGCGTTGGAGCTGGTGTGGAAGACCTTGCGCACCACCGCGTTGACACCGCTGACGACGGTGGCTGCAAGGATGAGCCAGATGACATATTTACCGACCCAGGCGTTGAGCCCGTCGATACCCCGTGAGAGTCGTAAGAGTGCTTGCATGGTGTCTCCAAAAAGCGCGATGTGTGCCGCAAGTGGGCTGCCGACGTGTGGCCGACGCCTCTTGCAGACGTGTAGGAATGCACAGTCGCGCGATTCTACGGAGCGCACCCCCCAGTTGCTGACGGCTTTGTGACGGGAAGGTGTAAATCCAGGATTTTTAACGCCTGGATGGGGTGAAATACAGGGTTTTTACTAGGTGTTGGCTGCGGTTGTGACAGGTGTGCAGGTCCACCAGGGCAGGCACTGGTCCAGGGTGTAGATGTCGCCGCAGCCGGTGCTGTCGTGCCCACCTTGGCTGTGCAGGCGGTTTTGCCAGGCCGGCGTGCGCAGCAGGGTGCACAGCGCTTGCAGGGCCGGGTGCTGCAGCAGCGTGGCGTGGCAGACCAGTAGGTCGTGCTCCTGGCACAGCGGAATGAAGTCCAGGCCCTTGGCCTGCGCCGCGGAGGCAATGCCCAGGCCCACATCGGCCTGCCCCTGGGCCACGGCCTGGGCCACGGCGTTGTGGCTGGGCTCTTCATCGTCGAAGCCCAGGATGTCGCCCGGCTGCAGCTGGGCCTGCGCCATCAGGTCGGCCAGCACCACGCGGGTGCCGGTGCCCAGCGGGCGGTTGACAAAGCGCACCTGTTGGCGCGCCACGTCCTGCAGGCTGTGCAGCTGGTGCGGATTGCCCGCGGCCACGATCAGCCCCTGGGCGCGCAGGCCCAGTCGGATGAAGCGGTAGTGCTGCAGGTGCAGCAGCGGTTTGTAGATGTGCGCCGCCATGGAGTGCTTGCCCGCCGCCTGCAGCACGTGAAAGCCGGCCAGGGTGGTGCGGCCCTCGTGCAGGGCCCGCAGGGCGTCCACGCTGACGCAGGGCGTCAGGTCCAGGTGCACGGCGTGCTGCGGGTGCGCGCCGGCAAACTGGCGCAGCAGGCTGTAGGCGCTGTCGTAGCTGGCATGCAGCGACAGGATGGGGGTGTGCTCGTCATAGCCCAGCGCGTAGGTGCGCTCCAGCTCGGCCTGGACGGCTTCGATGTGGGGCGCCAGGCGCGCCTGGGCCTGGCGTTCCGTCAGCAGCAGGCGCAGCCCGAAGGGGTTGAGCTGGGCCGAATGGCCCTTGCCCCACAGGATCACCTCTCGGCCCAGCTGCTCTTCCCACTTCTTGAGGGCCCCCCAGACATGCCGGTAAGACAGTCCCAGCACCCGGGCCGCGCCGGAGATGGAGCCCTGGTCGGCCACCGCCTGCAGCATGTCAAGCAAGGGGTGCTGGATGATGTGGCTGGAGGCGCTGTCTTGCAGGCTGTAGTGAAGTTGGATGCGATGCACGGAGAACCGGAATACCTGGATCGAAAAAGCAAAGGGCGCACCTTAACGGGATTGCCGCGCCCTGCGGGCAGAGACCTCATGCCTGGGCCGCCTTTGGAGGCGGGCAGCCCTGTTGTGGCGCAGGCCTGCCGGGGCTCAGCTTGGCCTGAAAAGACCTGTGCCATCCAGGCACCAGCCCGGCCGGTGCGGCGACGTGGACGTGCTTCAGTGTGTCAAGTGCTCTTTGTGCACGTGGGACAGCACGCCTTGGCAGGCATCCTCGATCAGGTCCAGCACATGCTCGAAGCCCTGGTCGCCGCCATAGTAGGGGTCGGGCACCACGGCACTGCGCATCTCGCGGCAGAACTCGGTCAGCCGGTGCAGCTTGTGGCGCTGCGTCGGAGGGCACAGGGCCTGGGCGCGAGCCAGGTTCTCGTGGTCCATCACCAGCACCAGGTCGTGCTGCTCGAAGTCCTCGCGCGTCAGCTGGCGGGCCCGCAGATCGCTGAGGTCATAGCCGCGCTGCAGGGCGTGCTTCTGGCTGCGGCGGTCCGGCGCTTCGCCCACGTGGTAGGCGTGCGTGCCGCACGAATCCACGCGCAGCCAGGCGCTCCAGCCCCGCGCGTGCACCATGTCGCGCAGCACGCCGTGGGCCGTGGGGCTGCGGCAGATATTCCCCATGCAGACCATCAGAACGGCGTAGGGCAGGGGGTGAAGGTCATTGGTCATACGGGAGGCCGAAAATGCGCAGAGACTGCGCGGGAGGCAGCATGCATTTGTGTTAGATTAGCGTCCGCTTTGCGCTCTGCCGTCAACCGGCAGTCCGCCTGCAAGGCGGGTGTAGTTCAATGGTAGAACTGCATTGCCCTCTGAAAATGCTTTAAAAATCAGAAAAACTACACCAAAAACTACACCAGCCTTATACTTGATCGCATCCGAGCGTGGTTGAGCTTGGTTGATTCTATCTTTCAGTATTTGGCAAATTCCCGTAGCGAGGTGGCGAATGGTGTTTGACCCGAGGGCAGCGAAACTGCTCAGTGATGGCGAGTACATGGCAATCGAGGGGTTCCCTGGGCTGCGGTTGCTGGCCAACAAAAAGGGCAAGACCTGGACCTATCGGTACAAGGGTGCAAGAGGGCTGAAGCAGGTGAAGCTGGGCGCCTGGCCAAATATGCCTCTGCACGAAGCAATCCGGGAGTGGGACAGCGCGCGCACATCCAAAGAGGCAGGGGTCGACCCGGCCGAAAAGAAGAAGGCAGCCAAAAAGCCTGTTGTGCAGGAGCCCGTTGACGACGAGTACAGGGTGCGCCAACTGGTGCTGGATTTCATCCAGGGGCACATCGAGCAAGAGCGCAAGCCAGCCGGTGCTAAAGCAGCTACACGCATCCTGCTGTCCGCCCTTGATGGTTCCCCCGAGCTTGCGGCGATGCCTGCCCATCTTGTGAAGCGTCAGCATGCGTTTGCCCTGCTGGATTCGCGCAAGCACGTTCCAACGATTGCCCAAAAGCTCCGCTCCCTTATGGGGGCGGCCTGGGACTATGCACTCGATGCCGGCCGCCTGGATGGGGATGTGCCCAACTGGTGGCAGGCCGTGATGAAGGGGCGGCTGAAGTCCAAGGGGAAGATCATCGGCGGCAAGCACGTGGGCCAGAAGCGCCGGGCGCTGACGGAGGAAGAGGTGGGGTTGCTGCTGCGCTGGCTGCCCAACATGCACAAGGTTGGGGCTGACACAGTGGTGATGTACCTGTGGACAGGCACGCGGGGGTCTGAGATTTTGGGGATGAAGCCCGAGCACCTTGCAGAGAAGGAGGGGGTCTTGTGGTGGACGGTTCCGAAGGAACTCACCAAGAACGCGCGATTCAAGGATGCAACCGACTTGCGTGTGCCGTTGCTGGGTCGCGCGAGGGAGATTGTTTTGCGCCGGCTGCAAGATACCGATAAGGGGGAGTTCTTGTTCCGCGGCGTGGGCGACAAGCCATACACGCAGCACACGTTTTCGACGTATATCTACGACCTGCAGCCCTACAGCCCGAAGTCGAAACGCGAGGGGAAAACCAGGGGCGTGCTGCCAGTTACAGACTGGACACCGCACAACCTGCGCCGGACGACCCGCACGATGCTGCCATCGCTTGGGTGCCCGAGTGAAGTGGCAGAGGCCATCCTTGGCCACGTGCCATCCGAGATTGAAGCCACGTACAACGCCTACAGCTACGATGCGGAGCGCCTGCTGTGGCTGTCGAAGCTGGCCGAAAAGCTGGAAGCCCTGGCCGCTTAGACCGCATGCTTGCTTTCTCGGCCATAGCCGGCGTTCTTAGGTTGCAGTACAAGAAGCCCACGGGCGGCGCGTTGCCGGTCTTCAACCAGCCAGTCAACACGGCCTGCTGAGATTTCCCGGCCCCGTGGGCTTGGTGCGTCGGGATACCAACACTCAACGCAGGTATTTGCAGCGTAGCTACAAAAGAAAGTCTCCTGAACTATCGATTTTCCAGGGCCGATGCACAAGCATCCGAGCGGTCTGGCTCAAACAATCCAGGAGACTGTGCCAACTTACCAAGTTCGCGCGATGTTGGCAAGTTGTCGTCGCAAGAGGTCTCTGCCAAGTTAAACCGCCTGCTGACCATGAACGTGGGTCATGCAGGCGCCGCAGATGGGAACGTGATGTTTCCCCGCGCTGCGGTTGCCGAGGTCAAGGCGAAGGCTGTGAGCTTGGTTGACAAGTTCATGCATCACCCCGGCAGTGCGGACTTCTGGAAGGTGCTGTTGGATAAATCAGTTCTAGGCAAAACTTACCCAAATTTTTTTGATTAAAAGTCAAAAAAATACTCGGATCGCGTTAGGGTGTTGATTTGGCGCTGTTGCATAAAAGCCGTTTGAGACGTACTACCCCAAACCCCAGACGCAGCTATGCCACAGCCACCGTCTGAGGGCGCCCCAGTTCTGTGAATCGATTCAAGATGGCTGCACGGATGTGCAGCTCATTCACTTGACGCTCAAAGGTGCGTGACATCACCCGCTCGCCCAGACGCTTAATTCAGTGCATCTTGCTTTCCACCAGACTACGTCGGTGGTAGCCGCTCCAGGCTTTCCATATCCTTCGTCCCAAGCGCCTACAGGCAACCACTGCCTCGTTGCGGTAGGTAAACGCTGCCCCTTTGCGTATGCGGGCTCTCTTGCGAGGTGGGATTATCGGGATGGCTCCACGGCGTAGCACTGCTTCATAGACTGGCTGTGTGTCGTAGGCACCATCACCGGTAAAACTGGCTATCGTTTCATCGTCAGGCACCTGTGCCAACAAGTCGGGTACCACAGCGCCATCGCTGACGTCGTTGGAGGTGACGCAAATGGCACGAAGCTGCATGTTCTGGGCATCGATAGCAATGTGCAGCTTGCGCTATTGACGACGGCGCTCAGGTCCGTGCTTTTTGCATTTCCATTCCCCTTCACCCAGGAACTTGATGCCTGTGGAATCGACCAGCAGGTGCAAGCCAGCTTGGCTGCGGGTGTAGGGAATCTGAACATCCAAATCTCGCTGGCGTCTGCACAAAGTGCTGTAGTCGGGCACAGGCCAGTGCAAACCAGACAAGCTCAGCAGTGACTGCACCAGGCCAGTGGCTTGGCGCAGTGCCAGGCCAAACAGGTTCTTGATGGTCAGACAAAACTCAATGGCCGCATCCGAGAACTTGGGGCTGCGCCCACGTTTGCCGCTGGCCTGGGCAAACTAGGCCATGCGCTTGTCAAACCACATGGTCAGTGACCCACGTGCCTTGAGTGCAGCGTTGTATTGTTTCCAGTTGGTGGTGCGGTAACGGCGTTGGGGCTTCTCGGTACTCAAACTCATGCCGCAAGCCTACTGGATGGGCGGTGGCTGTTTGTGCATCAAAGCCGATGTCAATCAATTTTACCCTTCAGAAAAGAAGAGCATTTGTTGTTGCTCCCAACATCAAGAATCACAAGATTTTCCGATGAGCGCGTTATCGCGGTATATACGATTTCTGCATCGTCATCTTCGCTCATCACATAAAAAACGGTTTTTGACTCAAGCCCCTTGTAACTATGAATAGTAGAAAGCTTCACTAGACCACTATTTGCGTAAAAATGATTCTTCTTTGCTCGCCTCACCCTGTCAACATTTTCTTGGTTTTGTTTTATTTTTGTGTTTATTTCATCTTCATTCAATTCCTTTAGATCTTCTATTTTCATATTGACACATGTTGCAAGCTCCGCATATGTTTCAAACATGCAGTGGGTTTTCTCATTCTCTATCCATAACTCATTTAGTTGCCGAACCAAAGAGATTTTTGAGGATAAAATAACCACATCATTTGGATGCAAATCGTAGCTCTTGATATAGGCTCTTATTGAATCAAAAACTGATTTCCTCCAGTCTTTAACTGTAATCTCTTCATATTTCAGAAGACTAAAACCCATACTAACTTGAGTCGGGTTCACGTCAGTAATTTCTATGTCTGAGTGTTTTTCAATTAAGAATTTTAGTTGAAAATCTTTAAATAACTGATTTAAAGGGGAGTCTAGGCTGGTTCTATAAGAGCGAGTAAGTCTAATCCATCTTCCAAAGCCTTGGGCTATGACGGGAGATCTGGTAAAATCTCTTTGATAGATATTTTGCGATTCATCCCCCAGCAGAATCATTTCACCGTCTTCTTCGAGGAAATTGTCTCTAATAATTTTTACCCATTCTGATTGATAATCTTGTATCTCATCAACAAGAATTGTTTGATACTTTGGTACATCAAAATCTTGAAATATGTCGATAGAATAAATCTTATCAATTCCATGTCTTTCAATTAGCTCGCCAAAGTCTTGGCCACTATTAGTGACTTGTGAGTTGAAAAATTGGTGATAATTTGAAATTTCAAATATTGAGAAATCCCTATTTCCTTGAATATCGCTAATCTTATCTCTGATGTAATTTTTCAGTGTAATATTGAATGTCAATATAAGAACTGTTGAACCGTGCCTTTGATGAGCATTGATAGCCCGCTGAGATAAAATAGACGTTTTTCCGCAGCCAGCAACGCCTTTTATTTTTCCTTTTACATTTTCACTATTCGTTAGGGGTAGCTGTTTGTTGTCAAATTTGATTGGGATTCCCTGATTTAGCGTGTGATTGGAGGGGCTAAGCCTCCGTTTAAAATCCCGATAAACATTTTCATCAAATAGAACATGCTTAGAACTCTGCTTGATCTTTTTTGCCAAATGACCAAGTCGATCGCTACCAAAAGACATATTCTTATCTCTTTGAAGATTATATTTTTTCCGCTCCAGATATGTGCGCACTTTCTCGTATGAATCAAATGCCATCTTCTTTTCTCGGATAGCTTGATTTATTCTATACTGTTCTTCTCTATGCTCTTCTTCTGCCGGAAAGTACAGTGAATCAATCGCGATTTTTTCTGAATTATGGAAATATACAAAGCAATGAACAAGATTATAAAAATTGGGGTTTGTGAGCCTTGCTAAGCCGACTATTGGCAAATGCAGGTCGTAAAGGTTCTTTTTGTAGCGAAAAGCTTGGGAGTGCGGTGATGCTATTCTCGATAATTTTGAACCATCATGAACCTCCCATTTATTATTTTCTGTAATTTTATAGTTTTTTAAATCCCAATCTTTGACTTCAATTATGAATGCGGAGCAATGTTCCTTCAAAATTATAATATCGGGTCTGTCCCCGTCTAAGTAGGGGTTAAAAAATACCTCATAGGTATCGTCAAGTTGATCTTTGAGGTAATGTATTAAATTCCACTCACCAGGAGTTGGCGATACTTTAAGGCGCTGAATGTTTTCTATGTCAGGGTAAATAACGGCCATTTACTCAATCACTCTATCTTGTGTGTGCCAGCTTGGCTACAGAGCCACATACTTTCACGAAAGCTAACGCTAAAACTCAGCCGCCGCCGAAGGCAGTCGGCTGGAGTGATTTGTTAGGCAGATACACCGTCTACCCATCTAACTATTCGATCTCTATAGTTACTTTCAGAGTAATTTATCAGGGGAGACTTACTTAGATACGAAAGGATCGCTGATATCACGTAATCTCCTGCTGCAATATCAGAAATCAACCTTGATACTTTTATTTTGAAATTACATTCATCAATTTTTATATCTAGGCAGCCTGTCATGCCAACTGCAAGACTATGAGCAAGTTCATTTCTTGCAAGTCGAGCCTTATGAAGAACTTTCTTTTCGGAATCCCCAATAGGCAAAGAGTTAATATTGTTGTTCAATGTTGAAAATTTTGCAAATAGCTCGGCCACATACTCTTCAAACTTCTCACTAGGTAAAATGATTGCGCAAGAAGTCTTTATATCCAAAAGCCTTGCGGCATGATCACACAAATTATCGAACCTAGTTGCAAAAATTAGACAGCGCCCCAAAATAGCATGGATTTCTTCCGAATTTTCTGTTATTTCAAAATCATCAATAAATATATCGGGGTGCACTATTTCCTCCCAAGATCATTACGTTGAAATTATGCTGCGCAATGGCGCTGCTGCATAAAAGCCGTTTGAGACGTACTACCCCAAACCCCAGACGCAGCTATGCCACAGCCACCGTCTTAGGGCGCCCCAGTTCTGTGAATCGATTCAAGATGGCTGCACGGATGTGCAGCTCATTCACTTGACGCTCAAAGGTGCGTGACATCACCCGCTCGCCCAGACGCTTAATTCAGTGCATCTTGCTTTCCACCAGACTACGTCGGTGGTAGCCGCTCCAGGCTTTCCATATCCTTCGTCCCAAGCGCCTACAGGCAACCACTGCCTCGTTGCGGTAGGTAAACGCTGCCCCTTTGCGTATGCGGGCTCTCTTGCGAGGTGGGATTATCGGGATGGCTCCACGGCGTAGCACTGCTTCATAGACTGGCTGTGTGTCGTAGGCACCATCACCGGTAAAACTGGCTATCGTTTCATCGTCAGGCACCTGTGCCAACAAGTCGGGTACCACAGCGCCATCGCTGACGTCGTTGGAGGTGACGCAAATGGCACGAAGCTGCATGTTCTGGGCATCGATAGCAATGTGCAGCTTGCGCTATTGACGACGGCGCTCAGGTCCGTGCTTTTTGCATTTCCATTCCCCTTCACCCAGGAACTTGATGCCTGTGGAATCGACCAGCAGGTGCAAGCTAGCTTGGCTGCGGGTGTAGGGAATCTGAATATCCAAATCTCGCTGGCGTCTGCACAAAGTGCTGTAGTCGGGCACAGGCCAGTGCAAACCAGACAAGCTCAGCAGTAACTGCACCAGGCCAGTGGCTTGGCGCAGTGCCAGGCCAAACAGGTTCTTGATGGTCAGACAAAACTGAATGGCCGCATCCGAGAACTTGGGGCTGCGCCCACGTTTGCCGCTGGCCTGGGCAAACCAGGCCATGCGCTTGTCAAACCACATGGTCAGTGACCCACGTGCCTTGAGTGCAGCGTTGTATTGTTTCCAGTTGGTGGTGCGGTAACGGCGTTGGGGCTTGTCGGTGCTCGAACTCATGCCGCAAGCCTACTGGATGGGCGGTGGCTGTTTGTGCAACAAAGCCGTTCAGGTGGTGCCAAACCATAATGCGGGCGGCAAGCTCCACCTCATCGCTGGCGGCGCTGGCAATGCACTCAGGAAGTTGTTCGGTGGAAACATGGCCGAGGGACGGAAGAGTGGAGTCGTCCGCCGTGCTGACTTCGACCAGGTTTTTCAGAAGAACAAATTGCCCACACTGACAGCGGCGCAGGCCTTCGTCGTTGGGCATGAGCGAGCCGTCGCGCCAGCCATCCGTCCAGAACGCAAAAGCCGAAAAGTTCATCGACATGTAGTTGGGCAAGGCGTATTGCGCGCCACAGCAGGGCGAAGCCACGATGCGAACGCCACGAACCATGGTCATATGGATCTCCCTTGACTGTGTGAATTGCACTATTTCAAGCGCCTTTTGCCTCGCCTGGCTTTTCCCTGTGGCGACAGATAGCGATTTTCGCCGATGCAGTCATCCAGAGCCGACAGATGAAGAAGTACGTCACTCCCACCTCTGCAGGTCTTTTCATTTGCAGGATTTTCGGCAGTCCCGTCTTGGTTACATCTGCATAATGCAAGAGGTTCTGATCACTCTGTCCCGCTGCGGGAAATTTGCATGGATAACGTCTTTGATTTCCGCAATCGGCTCATCAGCGAATACAGCTCGTTTTCTCGAAGTTTCTCCAAGGTTTCCGCCGAGGACATCCTGACCGCGGTGGAGCAGGAGTACGACCGTGGCCGTTATTGGCCAGAGCCGCTGATTCAGATCAACCCCAACTACAAGCGGCAAGGGACTGTTCAGCAATTGGTAGAGCAGGGCGTGCTCCACCCTCATTGCGCAGACATCTTCCGTACTGGAAAAACCGAGGGAAAGCCGGCGGACCTGCACTTGTATGTGCACCAGCTCCAGGCATTGGCCAAGGCCCAGTCACGGCAGAGCTATGTGGTCACAACGGGTACCGGCTCGGGTAAGTCACTTTCGTTTTTTGTACCCATCATCGACCGCATTCTGAAAGCTAAGGCGGCCGACCCGCAAAAACGCACACGCGCCATCGTCATCTATCCGATGAATGCGCTGGCCAACAGCCAGCTGGAGGAGTTGGATAAGTTTCTGCATGGGTATCCAGTAGATCAGGCGCCTTTCACCGTGGCGCGTTATACAGGGCAGGAGAGTGCCACTGAGCGGCAGGAGATAGCTAACAACCCGCCCGACATCCTGCTCACCAACTTCATGATGCTGGAGCTGATCCTGACCCGTTTTGAGGATGTGGACAGGCGCGTGGTCGAGCATTGCCAGGGCCTGGAATTCCTGGTGCTGGATGAATTACACACCTACCGTGGACGCCAGGGTGCTGACGTGGCCTTGCTAGTGCGGCGTCTGCGCGAGCGCTTGCAGGCCCTTCAGTTGGTATGCATTGGCACGTCGGCCACTATGTCATCGACGGGCACGCAGGCCGACAGAAATCAGACTGTTGCCAGCGTCGCCAGCCTGTTGTTTGGCGCGCAGATCACAGAGCAAGACGTGATTGGAGAGACCCTGGAGCGGGTCACCAATCCCTCCAAGGACATCCAGGCTGTCAAACCACTCTTGAAGCCTGCATTGTTGAAAGAGAGTTACCACTGGCAGGACTTTGCCGCATTCAGCGACGACCCCTTGGCCGTTTGGGTGGAATTGAGCCTTGGCATTGAACTGCCCCTCGATGAGCCACCCCGGCGGGCCAAGCCCATCACGCTGGGCGATGCTGCAAAGCGCCTGGCTGACGATGCCCAATGTACGTTGGAAGAGGCCAGTGCCGGGCTGCAGCGCTTCCTGGTGGCCGCGCATGATGTCAAAACGCCTCAGGGCCGTGCACCCTTTGCGTTCAAGCTACACCAGTTCATCAGTGGCCCCGGTAAGGTGCTGGCCACGTTGGAGCCCGAGGGAGTGCGCCATATCACACTGGATGCCCAGCGCTACGCGCCGGGCCGTCAGGAAGAAGGCACCCAGCTCTATCCCGTGCATTTCTGCCGAGATTGTGGTCAGGAGTACCACCCCGTCTGGCGCTCAGGCCAGGCGCAGGTGGAATATGCGCCCCGAGAAATCGACGACATCTCGGGCGATGACGACGAAAACGCCCGCTACGGCTTTCTGTGCCCAGCCAAGCTCGGCCAAACCTACCGTGGCAGCAACGAAGACCTTCCAGAATCCTGGCTCGACCTCACCAAGGCCGAGCCCAAGGTCAAAAGCACCTACCCCAGCGAAACGTTCCGCGTGCTCAAGAACAAGGAGCTGCGCGATTTGGGCGAGTACCGCACGCAAAGGCTGGTGCTGGCGGCGTGGGATGCTAGGACCGATTAATAGACCATGGCAAAGAAAATACTTTTCACTTATCGCGAGCTTTTCAAGGCCTGGAGGGATCTCTATGCAGCATCTGTCCGGCAACCTAGGGGGAACGTAAATCGACTGTTATTGGTTTATGCCATTGAGTGCGGTCTGAAGGCGGTGTGGCTCAAGCAGGCCAGCCGGTCGTTGTTTGATGCAGATGACATCAGCAAGACGGGACACGATCTGAACGAAATCATCAAACAATTGCACTTGGGTAAGAGATTGTCGCCAACGTTTGATCTACCTGATGCACATGATGAACGACACAAGCCCTTGCCGCGCAAAGGAAACAGCGTGGAAAACTTGCACCAAGCCTGGCGCTATGGAGGCACGCTCTTGGCGCCAGTGGACGACGCAGGCATGGAAGCGCAACTGGAAGCCGTCCACCGGCTGATTGAGAAGGAATTGAAATCATGACCTACCCATTAACTGTGCCTGAGCGCCTGCTGACATGGCTGGACGTAGAGCGTGTCCTGAAGCAAAAAACGCAGCTTTGGAGTTATCTGCCCGAAGGCGTGCATTCGGTGGACTGCTACCACGACGGGATGGATATTGCTTATTCAGGTGAAGAAGCTGGTGTAAAAGATTGGTTGCAAACCGTTTTTGGCAAGGCTTTTTTTCATGCACCTTGGCAGTTGCATCTGCGCGCAGGCGATGGGGTGTACCCCATCCGGCTGGAGCAGGTGGAGGCCGCACCAAGGCCCCATCGATTGCCGCTGTACCCACTCTGGCGCGAAGTCGCTTATCTGGATGATGCGCCAGATAGTACGTCTGCCGTCTTTGATCTGCCGCATGCGTTTACCGATGGGCCGAGGATGGTGTCGTTTCACTCCTTCAAAGGGGGCGTGGGGCGCACAACGGCGCTGATGACCTATGTGACGGCGCGGCTACATCCCGCCGATGCACAAGGGCCAGTCAAGGTGCTTGTGGTCGATGCAGACCTTGAGGCGCCCGGTGTCACGTTCTGGTTGGACGAAAAAAATAGGCCTCAAGTGTCTTTCGTTCAGTTTCTGGAGGCGATGCATTACCCACCCGTCAGCGAAGAGGCGAGCCTCAATTTTTTTGCCGAGCAGTTGAAAAAAACCTCGTTGAATGTGGATGGCTCACAGCGTGAGCTATTTGTGCTGCCTGCTGCGCTGGATCTGGCTGAAATTCAGGACATGCCGGTGCAGCCAGGTCATCTTGCGCGCAACCCCAACAACCCATGGATATTGACCGACCATTTGCACGCCCTGGGCAAGCGTCTGGGTGCGGATGCGGTGTTCATCGATCTGCGTGCGGGCCTGAGCGAATTGGCCAGCCCTGTGATTTTTGATCCCCGTGTAGAGCATTATTTTGTGACCACCGTGGCGAAGCAGTCAGTGTCTGGAATGTGCGAGGTTTTGCGCCGTTTGCACGCATTTCACCGTGCACTGCCTGCTCCGCAACGCCAAGCGGCCAAGCCATCAGTGGTGATCAGCCTGTTAACGACGGATTTGCGCCGCCTGCCGGATTTCGGTCTGGCCAAAGAGTGCATTGAACAGGCCTATCCGCCGGTCAATGATGTACTGGATGAAGGGGTCGAGTGGCTGGAGGCGGAGTTCTCTCCCTCACTGATGGCCATTGGCTCAGTGCGCGATGCGTTTGATCTGCTGAAAAAATCTTCCTTGTATGCCAGCAGTGCCCAGGAGTGGGCAACCACCGCTGCAGCAGCACGCAAGGTGGTAGAGAACCGCACGGCGCCCCCCATCAATCGCATCGATTCCGCCCAAGCTTTGCTTGAGGTCTGCAAGAGGGAATACGCAGAGCATTCCGCCATCGATGATTGGCTGGTGACGGAGCCGCTACGCAATTTAGGTAAGCATTTCGCAAATGACATCCCCAACGCAGTGTTGGTAGGTGCGAAAGGTGCAGGAAAGACGTTCACCTATTTGCAAATTTGCCAATCCAGAAACTGGAGCAATTATTTGCAGCGTGTGGGTGAAATGGCTCACGATGCGGCTGTCGCACAGCAGCGCATCATTTTCCCGGTGCTGTGGTCCGGCAATGTGGATGGCGCAGCGAGAGCCACTGTAGGCAATGCAAAAGATGCCGGTATTCAGCAACTCGGCTTGGGCACGCAGGCACTTACTTTGAGCGAGATTCAACGACAGATTGAGGCTAATTTAGATTCCGAGGCCCGACATTGGGATGACTTTTGGGCCGACTTGATTGCTGCCTCGTTAGGTTGCTCTGGCCGTGGGTTGCAGGCGATCAACGAGCAACTCTCTGCACAAGGTCAGTCCGTTGTGCTGGTGTTCGATGGGGTGGAAGATGTGTTCAAGAAACCCAGCGATGCCAAACAAACCAAGGCTATCGAATCGCTGCTCAAGCTGGTGAACCGTTTGGGCGAGCTGCCAAATCAGAGCGTAGGCGCACTGGTTTTTGTGCGGATTGACTATGTGCAGGCGGCCATCAAACAAAACTTGGGGCAATTTATGTCGCGCTTTAGCGCGTTTGCGTTGACTTGGAACCCTGAGAGTTTTTTGCGACTTGCCTACTGGCTGTGTGCCAAGGCGGGCATTGTGGGCGCGACGGTCGATAGGGCGCAAACTCTGTCTGTTGGAGAGCTCATCGAAAAATTGATAGAACTATGGGGGCATAAGCTTGGGCAGACAGATTCCAAGGAGGGGCACTCTGCTCGATGGGTTTATGCTGCACTGTGTGACCTGACAGGCCGTTTTCAGGCCCGTGATCTGGTGCGATTTTTTCGCTTTGCCGCCGAAGAGGAAACCAAGAACCCCAATGCATTTTGGGCGGAGCGAATTCTTTCGCCAGAATCGATGCGCAAGGCCATCCCCCGGTGCAGCCACGAAAAGGTGAAGGAAGCCACACTGGAAATTCAGCCACTCAGAAGTTGGAGTGAACGCATGGATGCCGAAAATATCACCGAGCGATCCATTCCATTCAGTGCGTCATCGGTCAGTCTGCAAGCCGACGAATTGACCGCGTTGCGAGAGTTGGGTGTGGTTTACGAGGATTTGGATCCGTCCTTGGGCGAAAAGCGCTTGTTTCTTCCCGAGATTTACCGCGCGGGCCTCAGGTTCGATTTGTCCGGGGGGCGCCCCAGAATCCAGGCTTTGCTGAAGAAGAACTTGGGCAAGATGCCTTTTTGATGCTGACTGAAGATGGAGCACGCCATCCCGTTTTCGGAAACACTCACTGTCGAATTCAATAGGGACCGCAAGCGCCTGCCAGACACCGAATTGGTTAAGGCTGTGGTGTGTCTGGTCAATGCGGAGGGTGATAAGCCCACCGGCTTGCACCCCGACCACCGCATACCAGGCCTGTGGCGGATAAGGCTACCTACACGCGTTAGGCAAGCTTTGTCCCCATTCAGCACGAGCAGATGGTGCTGAGTTACGTGCGCGGGCACGGGCGCATCAAGCGTGCGGACGCAATGGAGCTGTGCCGCCTGAGCGAGGGACAGGTGAAGAGTTTGCTCAAGCGCATGTGCAAGGCGGGTTCGCTCGTTCTGAAGGGGGCCGGGCAGGCAGCGCACTATTGGATCGGAGCATCGAATTGGATGGCATTGGATCAGATCGGATGAAATCGGATGAAATCGGATCACCCTTCCGATTCCTCATTGTCTATGAACCCCCTGCAACGCACCCTCATTGAAAAAGCCGGCCATGACAACGGCTTTGAATATGTGCTGCCCGGCGATGCAGAACATGCGGCGCTGGCGTCGGCCCGGCACCCGGCGCGGGTGCGTGTGGCGGTGGTGGAGCAGGGGTACGAGGTGCGCATTGACACCGGCAGCCCCACGCTGGCGCAAGAGCTGGCACGCACCTTTGTCACCAGCCTGGCGGATGCCAACAGCTTTGTGCTGCCATCGGAGGCTCTTCTGGCCCATTGGCTGCGCCGTGCTGCCGCGCTGTCGCAAGCGCTGCCGAACCAGGCAGTAACGGCGTTCGAGCACCAGGTGCAGGCGGAGCTGGCGCAGCTGGCCCCGCCAGTAGCGCAGAACACCGAAGTACTGCGCATGGTGCGCCAACGGATAGGACAGCAAGCCTACCGCCAGGCCATGCTGGACTACTGGGGTGGTGCTTGCGCGGTGACTGGGCTGGCGCTGGCGCCCGTGCTGCGGGCCAGCCACGCCAAACCGTGGGCTGTGTGCGACAGTGATGCCGAGAGGCTGGATGTGTTCAATGGCCTGTTGTTGGCGGCGCACCTGGATGCCTTGTTTGACCAGTTTTTGCTGAGTTTTGACGAGCAAGGCCGTGTACTTTTTTCGCCGGAGCTGAACACGGCCTCGTGCGCCGTGCTGGGCCTGAGCCCGGCAATGCGGCTGCGCTGGATGGCGCCGGAACATCAGCCCTACCTGAGCTATCACCGGCAGCGGTTTATGGCGGGCCACTGAGCAACGGCAAATAAGCGAAGGCTGCTTTCATCGCTGAGGCGGCCTGTGAGCCTGCAAGCCACGATGACCAGAGCTTTTTGTGCTGACACGGCTGCTCTGCGCCGATAAGCTGTTGGATCCTTGGGTTGATCCACAACAGTATGAATCACCGGCTCCCTTCTCCATCGGTCAATCAACAGGCTTCGGTCCTCCAGTCGCGGGATTTGGTGGCTGGGCTGGGGGTGGCGCCGCGCCATTTGCTGGCCACTTGCCTGGCCTTGTTTGAAGACGGAACCCTGCAGCAGCGCTTGTCAGAGCGCATGGATGCTTTGGGGAAGAGGTGGGCATCCAGAACCCATGGGCAACAGGAGGGCGACGCAGGCGCAATCCCGTCGTCCGTTGCAGCATTGCAGCAGGGCGTCATCGGGTGGCAGCAGGCGCCCGTGCCGGACGATGATTTGCGCCTTTTGCTATGGATGCGTCTGCGAGAAGCATTTGGGCTGAAGGCGTTGACGTTTGGCAGCCTTCGCTCGGCCGGCACTGCTGCCGATGATTTGGTGGCGACCTTGCTGGCTTCACTGCAGCCGGGCATGCTCGATAAGGCCAAAGCTGGCTTGGGCATGGAAACCCGCACGGCCCCAGGCAGCCTGGACGCTTTGGCTCGCCAGACGTTGGACGAGATGCTGGCCCAGGTCATGCAAAGTGATGATGCAGCGCATGCCACAGCACGTCAGGCTTTGGTGGCCGATGTTCGGCAGCGGGTATCACAGCTGGACCCGGCTGCGCGGAATCAATTGCTGGAGGCCATTGGTGCGCGTGAACTGAATGACGAAGCCATACGAACCATCTTGCTCACTGGGGGCGGGCTGGCGTCTCTGGGCACAGCAGTGAGTGTGGCGGGGTTCTCTGCGTACATCCTTGCCGCCCAGGCGTCGGCATTTATTCCGCTGGTGAGTGGCCCAGCGCTGGTGTCTTTTGTGGCGGTGCTTTCCAATCCGGTCACCATTGTGCTTGCCACGCTGGGTACGGGATGGTGGGCTGCACGCTCCGCCAATCAGAAGATTCAGGCGGCCATTGCCATGCGCGTGATTGCGTTGCTGGCGCTCAACGGTTTGAATGCGGGTAACGCGGGCTTGCGGGGGATGGGGCAGGTTTTTGCTCGTGTGTCTGAGCTGCACCGCCTGGGAACATTGTCGCGTGAGGTGCAGCAGCGCTACAGCAGCGACTGGGCGTTGATAGGCCCCGCCCACCGTTCCGCAGTGGCCTTGCGCCCGGAAGTGACCCAAATCATGGAGCGCGGTTTGCCCGGTTCGCCGGAGGCCGACGGTTGGATTCGTGTCATGCGCGTGGGCGACGATGCGCCATCTGATATGGCTGCCATGTCTGCATTGACGCTGGGTGAATTGCTGTATCACCTGCATGTGCTTCACCCGCAAGTGCTGCAGGCGGCCGATTTTTCGCGCTTGTCGGACCTTTCCGATCCATTGGAGTTCGCCGCGTTTGCCCACGCGGTGGCTTCGCTGAGTGCCGAAGCCCAGTTGGGTGCCATCAGCAACCTGAAGGGCTATGTGGCGGAACAGGTGGTAGCCAGCCAGTTGGTTCAGCAAGGGCACATTGTGGAGTTTCCGGCCACTGCCAATGAACCAGGCTGGGACCTGATGGTGGACGGTGTGAAGTTCCAGGTGAAAAACGCGGCGGACTTGTCCTTGCTGCAGCACCATTTTGAGCGCTACGACTATCCGGTGCTGGCCAATGCCGAGGTGGCAGACATGTTGGCCCAAGCCGAAGAAAAGGGGCAGTTGCCGGACTGGGCCAATCAGGTCCATTTTGTCGAAGGCTACAGCCAGGAAGGGGTGCTCCAGGTCACGGAAAACACGCTGGACGCGGGGGATGCTTTGTTGCACCCCCAGGTGCCTACTTTTGCCGTGGTACTGAGTGCCCTGCACGAATGGCGGCGCTACAGCGCGGGGCAAACGACGGCTTCCCAGGCGTTGCAGGAGGTGATCGTCAATGGAACAGTACGAGCAGGGCTGGCGGTCGCAGGCAATTTTGCTGGTGTGACCATCGGCTTGCTGGTGTTTGGCCCTGCGGGTGGCTTGGTGTTGGGTTCGGTCTTGCCCATTTTGAGCCGCACACAATCGGAACGAGCGAAGGCCTTGGCCGACAAGGTGGTGCGCGGCAAGGGTTACATGGTTTGGCAGGAGCAAGCGTGCCAGGCCTATCGAACTCTGGTCGAGCGGCTGGAGTCAGGCCTGAAAGACAAGGCGGAACGGCTCAAGTCACGCATAGCCTCAGGGCCTGACTTGGCGAAGGAATATGTGGCTTGGCGACTGAACGATGAGCTGCGCTTTCTGCGCGAGGCTTGGCTGCGTCTGCAGACCATTTCTCAGGAGGCAGGTTCAGATATTGAAGCGGCTGCCGAACAGCTGCTGCTGTGGCTGGGAACTTGCACGCTGCATCCGGCGGTGTATCAGGTGGAGCTGCTGGAGTGGTTGCGAGTCATGTCTCAGCGCCCAACCCTGGGGGACAACGTGCGTGAAAGAACTCGATCTGTCTCAGACTTTTGGCGCGACTTCACGGCAGGGGTCAAAGAAGGCTGGGAAGAGGGGCAAAGCAAAACCAGGCGATAGGCCAGAGCAAGCCGCCATCAGCCGAAGATGCCAAGCGCTCTCGCATTGAAATGCGATCCATAAGGCAAGCGAAATCGCTGGGGTGAGGCGTCTGTTGATTTCCACGCAAAACTTACCCGCCGGGGGCTAGTGGGTCACTTCTGGGTGGAAGTCAACAAACGTAGAAGAAGTGGCTTGAATTGACTATTAATTCAATAGTTGTTGTATTATCAACTTATGAAAGAAGCCAACGTCATCCGTGCCCTGTCCGCCTTGGCTCACGAAGCTCGATTGAGAGTGTTTCGTGCGTTGGTAGTAGCTGGCCAGCAAGGTCTCACTCCAAGCGCTTTGGCTGAGCAGTTGGGCGTTGCACCTAATGCACTGTCTTTTCACCTGAAAGAGCTGGCTCATGCCGAGCTGGTCACGCAGGAGCGGCAGGGGCGCAATCTGGTGTATCGCGCTGCCTTCCCCACGATGAATGAGCTGCTGACCTATCTCACGGAAAACTGCTGCCAAGGCACTGTCTGTATGCCTAACCAGGCTGCCTTGTGCAAATGCGAGTAGCTAGGGCTCAACAGGTCTTAATGCCAACCCATCCCCACTGCTGCTGAGAAAGCAAACCATGTCCACAGACGCCACTTACAACGTACTGTTCATCTGCACCGGCAACTCTGCCCGCTCCATTCTTGCGGAGGGCATCCTGAATGAACTGGGCAAAGGAAAGTTCCGGGCGTTTTCTGCCGGCAGTCAACCCAAAGGCGAAGTTCATCCGCAGGCACTGGCAACGCTGAAGCGATTGCACATGCCAGACACGGGTTATCGCAGCAAGAGTTGGGACGAATTTGTGGCGTCTCAAGCACCCGTGTTCGACTTCATTTTTACTGTCTGTGATAACGCAGCTGGCGAAGTCTGCCCGCTTTGGCCAGGTAACCCAGTCTCGGCGCACTGGGGTCTGCCCGATCCAGCGGCAGTGACAGGCACCGAAGAGCAGCAGGTCAAGGCATTCAGGGACACAGCAATGATGCTGCGACGCCGTATCGAGCTGTTGTTGTCTTTGCCCCTTCACCGTCTGGATGCGATGTCGCTGCAAAGTGAGCTTCGCAAGATCGGGCAACAGCAGTAAGTCCACCCAATCTGGAGTGAAAGGACATCCCATGCCAAGTATTCAGATCTTTGATCCTGCGCTGTGCTGCAGCACCGGCGTGTGTGGCGTTGAAGTGGACCAACAGCTGGTGAGTTTTGCGGCTGATGCGGACTGGGCCAAGCAAAACGGCGCGCACATCGAGCGCTTCAACCTTGCCCAGCAGCCGATGGCTTTTGCGCAGAACACCATCGTTAAAGGCTTTCTGGAACGCTCAGGCCAGGAGTCGCTGCCTTTGGTGCTAGTGGGTGGAGAGTTTGCGTTGGCAGGCCGTTATCCCACGCGTGCTGAACTTGCACGCTGGGCTGGTATCGAGATCTCCCCCCCGACTTCCAGCCAGAGCGGTTGTTGCTCTGGTGGCCGTTGCTGCTAACACAGGAGGCCTGATGAATTTTCTGAACCAACCACCACGCTTTCTCTTTTTTACCGGTAAGGGCGGCGTAGGCAAGACCTCTATCGCGTGTGCAACAGCCGTTCAACTGGCTTCGCAGGGGCAGCGTGTATTGCTCGTGAGCACCGATCCGGCTTCCAACGTAGGTCAAGTGTTTGATGAGCGGATCGGAAACCACATCACGGCGATTGGCGCGGTCCCCAATTTGTGGGCGCTGGAAATTGATCCGCAAGCGGCAGCACAGGCTTACCGTGATCGCATTGCCGGCCCGGTGCGCGGCGTGTTGCCAGATGACGTAGTCAAAGGCATTGAAGAGTCGCTGTCTGGTGCATGCACCACGGAAATTGCCGCGTTTGATGAGTTCACGGCGCTGTTGACCGACAGTTCACTGACCCACGATTACGCGCACGTTATTTTTGATACAGCGCCCACAGGGCATACCATTCGCCTGTTGCAGCTGCCCGGGGCATGGAGTGGCTTTTTGGAAGCGGGTAAGGGCGATGCGTCGTGTCTGGGGCCTTTGGCGGGCTTGGAAAAACAACGCAGCCAGTACAAAGCTGCCGTTGATGCACTGGCAGATCCTGATCGCACGCGCCTGGTGTTGGTGGCACGAGCACAGCGCACGACCTTGCGCGAAGCAGCGCGCACCCACGAAGAGCTGGCGGCCATCGGTCTGACGCAGCAGCATCTGGTGATCAACGGAGTTTTTCCTGCAAACGAGGCGCAAACCGATCCGTTGGCCGCAGCGATTTATGCCAGAGAGCAAGCGACACTGGCCGCCATTCCCCAGGCGCTGCAGGCTTTGCCACGCGATCAGATTGAGCTCAAACCTTTCAACCTTGTGGGACTGGATGCCTTGCGCCATCTGCTGACCGATGCTGGCCCAGCCTCGAGTGCTGCAAGCATTGAACTGCCAGAACGGCTGAATGCGCCAGATTTGTCGGCGCTGGTCAACGACATCGCGGCCGATGGTCATGGCCTGGTCATGGTGATGGGCAAAGGTGGCGTGGGCAAGACCACGCTGGCTGCAGCGATTGCTGTGGAGCTGGCATCCCGAGGCCTGCCTGTGCATCTGACCACGTCTGACCCTGCTGCACATTTGGCTGACACGCTGGAAGGAGCGCTGCCCAATTTGGCCCTCAGCCGCATTGATCCCCATGAGGCCACCGCGCGCTATCGACAACACGTGATGGAGACCAAGGGCGCGAAGCTGGATGCCGAAGGTCGAGCTTTGCTGGAAGAGGACCTGCGCTCGCCCTGCACCGAAGAGGTCGCCGTGTTTCAAGCTTTTTCGCGAGCCATTCGCGAAGGGCGCAATAAGTTCGTGGTGATGGATACCGCTCCTACGGGCCATACCTTGCTGCTTCTGGATGCCACGGGGGCTTACCACCGCGACATCGCCCGGCAAATGGGGGAGACGGGGCTTCACTTCACAACCCCGATGATGCAGCTGCAGGACCCCAAGCAAACCAAGGTGGTGATTGTGGCCTTGGCAGAAACAACGCCCGTGCTGGAGGCTGCCAACTTGCAGGCCGACTTGCGCCGCGCCGGCATTGAGCCTTGGGCCTGGGTCATCAACAACAGTGTGGCAGCTGCTCACCCGCAGTCTCCCTTGTTGCGCCAGCGTGCGCGCAACGAGCTGCACGAAATCAAGGCAGTCGCTACGCAGCACGCGCAGCGGTATGCGGTGGTGCCACTGTTGACCGAAGAACCTGTGGGGGCTGAGCGCCTGCGAGCCTTGGCGAACTGGAAAGCGGCATGAATCGATCCACCTCCCCAATGGGAATTTTTGAGCGCTACCTGACGCTTTGGGTGGCACTGTGCATCCTGGCTGGACTGGCTTTGGGTAACCTCATGCCTGGGCTGTTCAGCACACTAGCGTCCATCGAATACGCTTCGGTCAACCTCATCGTCGCCGTGCTCATCTGGGCCATGGTGTACCCCATGATGATTGCCATCGACTTGGGCTCGCTCAAAGCAGTAGGCCAGCGGCCAAAGGGTTTGGTCATCACGCTGGCGATCAACTGGCTGATCAAACCCTTCACCATGGCTGCGTTGGCGGTGCTTTTCTTTGAGTACGTGTTTGCCGGAATGATCCCGCCAGGTGATGCCCAGCAATACATCGCCGGATTGATCTTGCTGGGCGCAGCACCTTGCACCGCCATGGTGTTTGTCTGGTCGCAGATGACCAAAGGTGATCCGAACTACACACTGGTGCAGGTGTCGGTCAACGATTTGGTGATGGTGGTGGCATTTGCCCCCATCGTGGCGCTGCTGCTGGGCGTGACTGAAATTGCCATCCCTTGGGAAACGCTGGTGCTGTCCGTGGTGCTGTACATCGTGCTGCCGCTGATGGCTGGCTGGTGGACGCGCAAGCGCTTGATTGCGCGGGGTGGCGAGTCTGCAGTTTCGGACTTCACAGCACGCATCAAGCCGGCTTCCATGCTCGGGCTGCTGCTCACCGTGGTGCTGCTGTTTGGCTTTCAGGGGCCCGTGATATTGGCGCAGCCCACCTTGATTGCAGTGATCGCTGTTCCGATCCTCATCCAGTCTTATGCCATCTTCGCTCTGGGCTATGCCTGGGCTTGGTTGTGGCGCTTGCCACATGCGATTGCTGCACCCTGCGCCATGATTGGAACGTCCAACTTCTTTGAATTGGCGGTGGCTGTGGCGATTGGACTGTTCGGCCTGAACTCAGGCGCTGCCTTGGCCACGGTGGTGGGCGTGCTGGTCGAAGTGCCGGTGATGTTGTCCCTGGTGGCATTTGCCAACCGCACCCGTGCACGTTTTGCTGCTTGACGCGCCCAACGACTGTTTCTCCCAACAGTCCAGATCCTTCGCCACCTACATTGAATGTCTCAAAGAGGCCATTGCATGAGCACAATCACCATCTACCACAACCCTGCATGCGGCACGTCGCGCAATGTGTTGAGCCTGATTCGTAACAGCGGAGAAGAGCCAACGGTCATTGAATATCTCAAGACGCCACCAGACCGGGAAACGCTGCAGCAATTGATAGCCGCCATGGGTATCCCAGTGCGCGACGTCTTGCGCCAAAAAGGCACTCCGTTCGATGAGCTGGGACTGGCGGACATGCAGTGGACCGATGCACAGTTGATCGACTTCATGCTGCAGCACCCCATCTTGATCAATCGCCCGATTGTGGTGACGCCACTGGGAACCCGTTTGTGCCGTCCTTCCGAGGCGGTGCTGGATATCCTGCCGCAGCCCCAGCAGGGTGCCTTTTACAAGGAAGACGGAGAGGCCGTCATCGACGCGAAAGGACAACGTGTTGCTAAACCCTGATTTACCCAATATCGACAACGACTTGTTTGATGTCCCGGATCTTGCCCGGTTGCTGCCCACTGCGCGAGCGAGTCATCCTCCACGCATTTTGCTGCTGTACGGGTCGGCCCGTGAGCGTTCTTACAGCCAACTGCTGACCGAAGAGGCTGCACGACTGCTGAGCAAGATGGGGGCTGAGCCCAAAATCTTTGACCCCCGCGGTTTGCCCTTGCCTGACGATGCCCCTGAAAGCCACCCCAAGGTGCAAGAGCTGCGGCAGCTTGCGCAATGGGCAGAAGGTATGGTGTGGACCTCGCCCGAGCGCCATGGTGCAATGACCAGCATTCTGAAGGCACAGATCGACTGGATTCCACTGTCCGTGGGTGCCGTGCGTCCGACCCAAGGCAAAACCTTGGCTGTCATGCAAGTGTGCGGGGGATCTCAGTCCTTCAACGCGGTCAACCAGATGCGTGTGCTTGGCCGCTGGATGCGCATGCTCACCATCCCTAATCAATCTTCCGTGGCCAAAGCATTCATGGAGTTCGATGAAGCTGGCCGGATGAAGCCCTCGTCATATTACGAGCGCGTGGTGGACGTGATGGAGGAGTTGGTCAAGTTCACGCTTCTGACCAGAGACTGTGCGGACTATCTGGTCAATCGCTACAGCGAGCGCCGTGAAAGCGCAGAGCAGCTGTCCAAGCGGGTCAACAGTAGCCTGAAGACGGAGCGCACGGCTCACAAGGTCGAGGGCGAGGCGGACTCAGGGTGCTGGCGTGCCCCAACACCGGTGCCAGGGCTGCATAAAACGCCTGGGGGGCTTCTTCGATGCAGTTGCGAAGCTGCTGGGCCACGCAGCTTTCCCACATCGGGTCTTGGAGGTATTGCAACCTGCGAATGACTGACCTGGCCATTTGTTCTTTCGTCTGCGCCATCTCGGAATGGTCCAGCAGGCCTAGCGCTGCAGCGTGGGGCTGCATGGCTTGTTCAAAACGTGCCAAGCGCGCACGCAGTTGTGCTTTACCGCCCAGCAAATCGGAGCCTTGCATGCGGCCCTGGACCAGGGGAACGATCAGCACATGCATGTGCTGTGCGCTTTCATCCTTGTGCACGACCGCGCTCAGGATGTTGGCGCTGCCAAACTCTGTGGCCATCCAGTCCAAAGCAGCTTGGAAGTACGCGGATTCGTCATCGCGGATGCCCACAGGCAGGCTGACCAAGGCCTCGATCAGGCGCACGGCATCCACCCGGAGCTTGTCGATCCCTGCTGCTTCCAGCTGTGCTTTGTAGGCAGCGTTGACCGCATCAGCCGTCTGGTGCCCGAGCAAGACGAGGTTGAGATGCTGCTGGCCTGGGGTGATGTTGGGCGTCAAGGCCAGCTCGCGCAGATTGTGCCGAGCCGCCCGCAGCGCTGCCGTGGGGCCCTTGAGCTTGGCAAAGCGCACCAGCAGGTTGGCAGGGCGTGTCCGGCGGTCCACATAGCAGACGCTTCGTATAGAGCGGACCCAGCCAACTCGCTGGCAGGTTTTCTGCCGACTGAATTGCAGGGCTTGGATCGGTGAGCACCTGCAATCTGAATCTCTGTTGCCATCACAAAAATACGAACATGTAGGGGGCTCATGTTCGTCGTGACTTTCAAAGTCGCGGCCATCACAACTTCTTCAACTCAGAGGAATACAACGATGGTGTGCAGCTCAAACCGAATATCGGGCGTTGGTGGACCGTGATGCCGGCAAAGCCCCTGCGATTGTGGAAAGCTTGCCTGCTAGTGTTCGGCGGACCGATGCTTTGGAGGCAGCGCAGGTGCAAAGCTGGTGGAGTGGGGTCGAGCAGTTGTCCAACCAAACCGCCAGTGCTTATTTAAGAACTTTGCTCCTGACAGGGGCACGCCGCGAAGAAGTGGCAGCTTTGACTTGGCAGCAGGTGGATTTCCGCTGGAGCAAGTTGACCTTGGCTGACAAGGTGGATGAGGTCCGCGTCATTCCGCTGACGCCGTATTTGGCGCAACTACTCATGCGTTTACCGCGTGTCGGTGGCTGGGGATTGCCAGCACTCAGAAGTACGAAGCGGATGGTGGCCCAGGGATCGCGCAATGCTTGCAAGTGTTGAGCAAGAGCCAGGCGTCTGCGCAAGATTGCGCGCGCTTCGTCATGGCGCAGCTGGCGTTTTGGCTTTTGGGTGCTATCGACGGGCACGCCAAAAACTTCTCCATCTTCATGCAACCTAGCGGAGGCTATATCGCGACGCCTTTGTATGACGTGTTGTCGGCATGGCCGGTAATAGGCCATGGCCATGGAAAGATTGCTTGGCAGAAAGCCAAGATGGTCATGGCTGTTCCAGGGACCCAAAGCCGCCACTACCACCTGCAGAAAATCCAGCGTCGGCACTGGAAAGCTTTGGCAGAGTGGACGCGGGTTGACGGGATGTGGCCCGCGATGCTGGAGATGCTGGCGCAGCTGGACACCGCGATTGAGCAAGTCAATGCTGACCTGCATCCTAGTGTGTCACCGAGTATCGCGAAGCAAATCTACGACGGAGCACGTGCCCAAGCACACCGTTTTCTGGCTGTACTTGATTGATGAGGTACAGGGCTTTTGCCTCGATTCCAGTTTGCGGGATTCCCGCAAACTGGATTGCTGGATTTCAGCAAACTGGATTGCCGATTTTCCGCAAACTAGATTGCTGGTTTCCAGCAACCTGGAATACAGGGTGAGGCTGACCAAAGGGATGCCTGGCACTCCCGCACAGTTGGCGGTCAACAGGGAAATTCATGGCTGATGCGGGGAATGACCGGGGCATCAAGGGGTGCGAACTAACAGGGAGTGGGCAGCATGGCGGATGTGACGGAAGATGACGTGGTTTTTACCTTCGCTAAGGCGTGGAACCGGTTGTAGCCAGAGGAGTTTTGGCTTTGCTCGCGCCCGAAGCATTGTGCAAGCCGCTGTGGTGAGACACAACTGCTCCGGTGAAACCGTGCAGACTAAAGCCCGTGCACAGCTGGACCTGCAAACCCGTGCAGAATTGCTGCCACCCAGAAGCCCAGTGGCTGTGCCTGGTCGTGCGCCAGTGGTCGGCAGCTGCGTGTCGCCTTCTGTACGCCAGTGTCCGATGGGGTAGGGCGTGTGTGCCGCGCTAAGCCCAGGGGGCGGTGGCAGGCAATCCCCCCAGCTTCGGTCGCAGAGGCGGTCATCCCTGCGCAAAGCGCCTTGCCGACCGCGCGATGGTCGGCCCCGGCCAGCGGCGCATGCTGCAAGCGGTAAGAGGGTTCCATGCAAAGCGCCGCAGGCATGCACGTTGGTGGCAATCTTGGCGGTGAAGGTCTGTGGCTGCCAATCCACGGCGCCGCGTTCGCACACACGGGCTGGAAGGCGGGATGGTGCTTGGCCAGGTGGTGCTGGGCTCGTCAGCAAGTTGGATTGCCTGGGCCTTGTCCGTAGCCATGTTGGCGCAGCTGAAAAATTGAGGGCCATCGTTCAGTGAGCGGTGACAATGCTGTCTGTGCCCGCTCCCAGACCGCCACGCGTAGGTGTAGTGGCGGTTTGCGTAGGCGTCTTGGAATCAAATCCTTCCTTTTTGCCACCGGGCCTCCGAATTTGAAAACCGGCCAGCGTCCAAGCATTCTTGCCACCTGGCCATGCCAACGTCGTGCGCTGGCTGTGCATACCCCAGCGTGATTGCTGGAACTGACCACACCCAGGGGGGATGGCCAGCAATTGCGCATCGACCGCCAGATCAATAACGGCAAATTTGGCGGTGGATGCCCCCAGCGCGGGCAAGATGCTATGCGGCATCAAAATCAGGGCCTGGGGTTGTCTGAGTAGGCTTTCCAGTACGGAGAGTGCGATCGACGAGATAGGGAACCATGTGGCAATCGATTGGGCGTTGTTGCACAAATGCCGGTCGCAGCTGAGGTAGGCTCGGGAGATGAGAGAGACGAGCTGGGGTCGGGTTAAGTACCGCACAACGAACTGGAAGGCTTACAACGCAGCGTTGAAGGCGCGAGGTGAGCTGACCATTTGGCTCGATAGGGATATGCAGTGGCTAGCTCGGCCCACGGGCAAGCGTGGTCGTTGCCAGAAGTTCTCAGATGCGGCCATCCAGTTTTGCCTGACCATCAAGTGCTTGTTTGGCCAGCCCTTGCGCCAGACACTGGGCCTGGTTGAGTCGCTATTGGGTATGGCAGGCCTGCATTGGCCAGTGCCCGACTACAGCACGGTGTGTCGCAGGCAAAAGAGCTTGGATGTGCAGGTGCGCTACCGTGCAAGTGACAAAGGCTTGCACATGCTGGCCGACTCCACGGGCATCAAGTTCTTGGGCGAAGGTGAGTGGAAAACCAAAAAGCACGGTGCCGAGCGCCGCCGCCAGTGGCGCAAGGTGCATCTGGGTATTGATGCCCAGACACTGCAGATTCGGGCCATCGCAGTAACAACCAATGAAGTGGGCGACTCGCCCATGGCAGCAGACCTGTTAGGTCAAATTCCAAGCAATGAAGAGATAGCTAGCTTTACCGGTGATGGGGCGTACGACACGCAGGATGTACATAAGGCGTGCTACCTGCGGGGAGCCATTCCAATCATCCCGCCGCGCAAAGGAGCGAAGCTGCGCAAAGGGCTGGCATTTGCTCACCGCAATGAAGCGGTCAAGGCGTGTAGGCAGTTGGGGCGGGCTATCTGGAAACGCTGGAGCGGCTACCACCGAAGGTCACTGGTGGAGACCAAGATGAATTGCTTCAAGCGCCTGGGCGAGAAGGTCATGGCCAGGACGTTTGAGCGCCAGGTGACCGAGCTGCACATCCGAGCTTCAATCCTCAATCAATTTACCGCTCTGGGCACGCCCCAGACAGTCGCTGCTGCGTAAATCTATTTGGGATTGGGGATGCCTTGGCCTATGGCCGATTTATGCAACAAAGCCAATCGATTGCCACAAAGATTGGCTGCGTGCTGCAGACCTTGAACGATTGGGTCACGAAGGCCGAGGTTGACAGTGGCCAACGCCCCGGCACCACCAGTTCGGATGCCTAGCGCATCAAGGAACTGGAACGAGAGGTCAAAAAGCTGACATCCTGAAGACGGCTAGGGATGGTCTGCATAAAGCGATTCCAAGCGCAGTAGTGCTTGAATGGGCCCCCTCCCAGCAAGTCGCCTCCCCAAGATACCCGCGTTTCGCGGGCATCTTGCCTTTTCAGGCCGTCATCACTTGCGTGGATGGGCTATTCACCAGCAAGCGACCAAACATTAAGGAGTAGGCGTGATCATCTAGGGGCAACTTCACAAGACCGTGAAAAGCTGTTGATGGCTTGAAATTGAATTTTGCAGGGCCGACTATCCCAGGGGCGTTTGATCCCTGTGCAATACCGGAAAAAACTTGGTCTCGCCGCATAAAACCAGTCCAAGTTTTTATCCGCATCTCTCTTTTCAAAGAAGCACCTGGCGCGCAAAGCCGGGTGTGCAGTGGAACAGCGTTTTTGTCTTAAGACCGAGCTTAATCCTCCTCGAAGTTTGCTGCATGGAATTTGAGAACGCCGCAGTTCTCCTTCACTGCTCGTTGTATCGCTGTGTCAAAACCATTCTTGCTGCGCGCTTCGATCTCTACCGTGACTCGCACGTCAACGCCCATCTGGGCAGAAAAGTGCTGGATCACTTCGTTGACAATGGTTGAAAAGTCCATCGTGGCTGTATCTGCCTCGACCTCCACTGCTCCGAAGAAACGATTGGGCAATATTGGAGATGCAGCTGTAGCTACTGCTGTTTTTTCTGCACCAAGAGGCAGTCTGCCAATGATTTGGGGTGGGGTCAGGGGTGGGGAGGTAATCGTGGCTACGCTATTGGCCGAGGCAGCCCGAGCGCGCTCTTCATCTTCCTGCTTTTGCTGGTATGCAAGTGCCGCATCATGGCTGATCAGCAGGCTATCGCTGTCCATTGTCACCAGCGCTGTCTGCCCAAACACGAACCCTATCCACCGCTCACCATCTTTGCCTGCGGCATAGCCGAAACCATCACGCTGAGCACAGCCTGCCGTTATCGTCTGGACGAAAACATCAGCGTTCAACAGGCGTGGCAAATAAAGATACTGGCAACTGTCCTGCCACACCTTCAAGGCTGAGACTTCAGTGATACCTTCCTTGAAATACCACTGGTTCAGCATCCGGTTCATGTGCACGGGTGACCATGAACTTACCAACCATTCTTCCTCTTTGAGCTTGCTTTCAATAGCATCGACAATACTCGGAGCAGACGCAGACAAGGCCACAGCCTCCCAGCGCAAAGTCAACTTACCGCGGCCCATCTCTTCGGTGGGTACCATCAACCAGCGGTAGGTTTCACGCACCATTTGCTTGACACCATCCTCGGCACCATCCATTGCACGTTTGGCCTGATCGGCTTGGTAAGTGCCCAGGTCGATGCGGCGGTTCTGGACGTCTTCCACAATGGATTTCCACGCCAAATAGGTGCGTGCGGCATCGCGCAGGCGCTGCACAGCATCGCTATCAGGTGCCAAGAAAATCAGGCGATTGCGTTTGAGACGCGGTGCATCACCACGCTTTTCCAGTAGTTCCGTAGCAGCCAGCAGAGCAGCACCATCATCCTGGCGACGATAGCCCGCGCTGGGCGGTAGCACCACCAACTTTGGCCCGATGCCAAAGTCGTCTGGCACATCAGCCGATGGCGTAAAAACGTGGATACCCGAAAAATGATTGCCCTTGGAAAATACGCGTCCAACTCGCTCGCGCAGCAGCGGCAGTACGTCGTCAGCGTCTTTTAGGTTGGCCTTGCGGCTTTCCATTTCGCGGCGCAGGTTGGGGCGCGTGTCAAACCAGTAGCTGTCTTTCTCACCGTAAAGATAATGCAATCGGTCGCGCAGGCGCTTGATGACGTCCTCGTAGGTGCCCACTGCTTGCCCTGGCTGCACAGCGCCAAGCAAAATGCCATCAACCCGAATGCCTCGCACTGCCTGTGCTGCGTTGGATGGGGCGCTGCCCAAGAAAATCGTGCGTGCCACACGCCGCGCGGCCTGCACGCTGCCAAAGCGGGTGTCGTGACCGTCAATATCGGCGGCAGCCGAATCCGGCCCATCCATTTCGCGCTCAATCACCGGCTCCCAGCCATTGGGCAGATAGTGGATGCTTTTATTGCGTACCAGCGCGTCGTCCAGGGGCAACGAGCCTGGCATGATCAACGCATCTTTGTCATTGCTGTTCCACAGCCGGTGGATGACAATGGCCATGTATTGCAACACCCCGCGCGTACGCTGAAACTTGTCCAGCGTGGACCAATCCTCGTACAGCCGGTCAAACACCTCGGGGTGAATCGGGTAGGCGTTGGCCATGCGCTCCTCGTAGCGCGCTTCTTGCACATCGACTGGAAACTTGGTTGGATTCCGGCGATACAGTTCGCCAAAAGCTCGCGCTGTGGCATGTATCTGCACAGGATCACCCGCAGAATCAAACAAGCGGCGGCGCACAATTTCAAACGCCTCTTGCGCAGCCACCGGCTTCCACACCGACTCCACCCGGCCAAAGTACTTTTCCAGCACCGTCAGGGCACGCTGGCCTTGGGTGCCTGCAGCCTCGGTTTCTGATTCGGGCAGCGAGGCCAGCAAGATGGCGTTGGGCACGCCCTTCATGGCCTCGGTCAGCGCCTGGATGAAGGTGATGTTGCTGTCAAACGTGCCGCCGGGGTAACTCTTGCCCGGTTCCAACTGGCGCACATAGGCCACCAGCTCATCAAGCAGCACCACGCAGGGCGCGGCGCGTTGCAGCAGCGTGGTCAAAGCCTCTTTGCCTGGTGACGTACCGGCCTGGTCGGCCTCGGCCAGCAGGGCATAACCTTCGGCCCCCAGCAGTTGCACGGCCAAATCGCCCCACAAAGTGTTCACCGTGATGCCTGCATGCGAACGCGCCAGGCTGGGCGAGAACTTGATGCCATCGACCACCGCCACGCGCGCCTGGGGCAGCGAGGCAATGCCCGCCGCATCCAGAATGGGCGGAATGCCTGCCAGCCGCTCGGTGGGGCACTGGCGGCAGGCCAGGTGGTACACCGCCAGCAGCGTGTGCGTTTTGCCGCCACCAAAGGCCGTTTGCAGCTGGATGACCGGATCGCCACCCCGGCCCGAGAGCCGCTCGGCCACGCTTTGCAGCAACAGGCGCATGCCCTCGGTGATGAAGGTGCGGGCAAAAAACTTCTCGGCGTCCTGGTACTCCTGGGGCGCGGTGCCGGCGTGGACTTGCGAGATGTCCGCCGCAAATTCACTTTGCTTGAACGTGCCTTCCAGCACGTCTTTGTGGGGGTGGGCGACTTCGCGCCAAGGTTTAATGGTCATGGTTTTACTCGGGTCACAGTCCACGGCTGGTGTGGCGCGGACTCGCTTTCATTCAAAACAAAACATTGCACGTTATAGGCGACCAGGCGCTGGCGCAACTTGTCACGCAAGCGCATCGCCAGGCGGCGAAAGTCGCGTGCGGCAGGGTTCCAGGTCAACAGCAGCACCACCGACCATTGCGCAGCGGCATCCATGGCGCGCGCAAAGGGTGCCACCGCGGCAGCATCGGTCTGCACTGGGGTTGCGCGCACAGCAGCGGCCAGGCTCAGCAGCGTGCCCTCCAGCTTCTCGGCCACTTCATCGACCACAAACGGTTTGGCGCGCTGGATGGACACCGCCCGATCGTGCCCCTGGCTTTTGGCCCACGTCCTGACTACGGCCACCTCTTCGGGATCGCTGGGCGACAGGCGCGGCAGGCTGTCGGCCTCAAAACCCTTGCAATCCTTGACCTCAATCCACCAATGGGTGGCATCCAGGCAGGCCACAAGGTCCATGGCTTTCACGCGGGTTTTGATGGTGTTGCGGTACCAGGCCGATTCGTCAAACTTCAGCGCCTGCCACGACTGCGGAAAGTCAAAGCGCAGTTGTCGCCCTGCAGCACCTTCGTAAATGGAGTGGGTGGGCTTAGCCATGCGCCTGCACTTGCAGTTCCCGGTCGTACTGGGCCAGCTCCTCATCCAGTGCAACCACCGTCTCCAAATCCAGCAAACGGCTGGCTTGCCGCAAGGTCACCACCCGGTCTGGGCTGGTAGCTACCAAACTCAAAAAGCGCTGCTCCACGCTGTACTGGCGCGACAGCAAATCCAGCTCTTTCAGCAAAAAATAGCTGTGCGTGGCGATGAAAACCTGAATGCCCTGCTGGCACAACGTCAAGATGCTGCGCGCCAGCACCTTGATGAGCTTGGGGTTCATGTTGGTCTCAGGCTCATCCCAAAACAAATAGCCCTTGTCCAACAATGCCCCGGTGCTGATGAGGCGCGCCAGCATGGCCAGCTTGCGCAGGCCCTCGGCCACCAGCGGCATTTCCATATTGCCCTCGCCGGGAATGCTCAGGTAGAACTCCCCGGTGCCAGAGTCCACCACCACTTTGCCGCCCATCGCTTCTTCCAGCGGCTTGAGCAGCTTGGCGGCTTTTTTTTCGCGTGCTCCCTTCACGCTGGGCACACCCAGCAGCGAGACCGTATCGCGCCAGCTCTCTTCAAAGCGCAGGTGAAAGTTGTCATACAGCGGCCCAAACCAGGGGCACAGCGTGACCAGCTCGCGCGTGGGGATATAGGCCGGGGCCTGCTCCAGCGCCTTGGCAGGCAGCTTGTCCAATTGCACCTCTGACTTGGCCTGTGAGGCAAAGCCAAAGGCACAAGACAAGGCCGAATCGTCCATCTCCAGACGCACCTCGCAGCGCTCGCGCCCCTGTTTGCGCTTAGCTAAGCGCCCCAGCGCATCAGGCCGAAAAACGCCCACCAGCTTGTCGGCATACGCCTTTTGCAGCGCAGCCTTGGTGAAGTCTTTGGCATCGGCATTCACCTTGAGCACCGCATACAGCAGCTTGAGCAATTGCGACTTGCCCAGCCCGTTCTCGCCTACGATCACGTTCAGGCCCGCTGCAAACTGGTACTCACCATTAGGCAGTGGCCCGAAGTTTTTGATGGATGCCTTTTTCAGCATGGCTTGTTCCTTATTGCGTCGGCAGCCTCTGTGTCCGTCCACGCCTTCTGCAAAAACGCATGGTCTGACAGTAGATTGAAAAGTACATTTCCCGCTCGCAAGCTATCGTTGATGGTTTCACATTCACGAGCAATTTGCTGAATCAAGCCTGCATCCAGATGCGTACTTTGCAATATCTCCCGGTTGGCAGCGACACGAAATTCACGCAGAGCCACAACCATGTTCTCGACAGTCACAACATCATCACCAGTCAGCGGGATGTTGAGCGTGTGCTCTTCGGACTGTGAGCGCCCCAAATCGTTGTGACTCAGGTACTTGTTCCGTACAGACTCCAGCGCTGAGGTGCTCCACTGTGCCTTCAGACCATCGCATATACCCTTCAAACTTTCCTGCTGTTCCACCAGCCGGGCAAGGCTCAAGTTGGGTTTGTGCCCTTCGCCTCTACCACTAACAGAAGGGTCCATCAAGCGTGCGATGCGAATCAGCAGCGACTCCATCATGGCCGTCTGCATCAGTCGGTACAAGGCAGGCACGTCGTCCGCCAGCGCCTCAATGCCTGGGCGCGAGGCCGCCCTGAAATACATCCCGTTGACGGCTTCCCACAGCAGTTGAATGCCCGTGATTTCCTTGTTGATGACATCCAAAATAGCTGATGCAGAAGGTGCGGCTGGTGTGCTCATGCCTCAAACCCCAACTGCTTCCCGCGCGGGCCTTCTTCGCGGCTGGCTTCTAGTACGGCGTGCCAGGCGGTGATGAGTTCGTTGTAGGCGCGGGCGTCTTCGGCCCATTTTTTGCGCTCGCACAGGGTGTAGAGGTGGTAAGCCAGTTGGCGCACGGGCTCGGCCTTGTCGGGCATGGCGGCCAGCAGGGCACCGGCTGCGGCTTCGCCTTGGGTGTTGAGGGCACGAATCAGGTGGTGCGTGGCCTCCCACACCGGGGCGCGGTGGTCGGTGGCGGGGTTCCAGCCGGTGGGGTAGTCGGCCCAGCGCAGCAGGCGCACTTTGCCCGCGCCGCTTTGCACCACGCCGGCTTCGGCCACACCGGCCACGCTGGTGCCTTTGCCACGGGCCAGCACATCGGCCTCGCCAAACGGGCCTTCAGCCCAGCCGTATTGCTCGAACCAGCTGTTGGCAAACAGGGTATCGGCATCAAAGCTGCCCGCGTCGGGGGTCAGGTAGTCGGTGATTTCGCGGTTAATCAGCACCAGCGCATCGTGCACGCGCATGGGCGTGCCGTCTTGGTTGAGCACTTGCGCGTACTGGCTGTAAATCGCCATGCCGGGGCCAATGGCGGCCTGGGCCAGATCGACCGGGGCGATGGGGCTTTGGCCGCTGGTGCCGCCAATCATGGTTTCCAGCGCCTCGGGGAGCTGCTCGCGCAATTGGCGCTGGAACTCGCGGCGGCTGATGGTGTCGGCAGCGGCATCGCGCGGGCGGCAGACCAGCACGATGCTGGAGGCCAGGGCGTTGGTGCCAATGCCGATGGAGCGCGCATTGCGTTCTGTGCGCATGGGCCAGGTGCCGGTGAGGGTGAAACCGGCGCGCAGCACGGCCTCCAAAAACGTTTCCCAACCGGTGCTGTGTGTGCCGCCTTCTTTCTTGGTGTCGCTTTGCTTGAAAGCGTAGTAGATGGTGACCGGAAAGGCCGGGTGCGCCTGTGCGGCCAGGTTGTGCATGGCCGCCGTCATGCCGTCCAGAAAAAACTCCTCCGCCGCCTGCTTGCTACCGTGGCGGTATGGCGTGGCAATCAGTTCCTCGGCCTTGGGCACGGTCAGCGTGGCGTAGAGCTTGGGGAAGATGGGCCGCAGGCTGCGGCGCAGCCAGACATAGAAGAAGTCGGACAGGTCAGCGTAGCCAATGTTGTCGTAGTACGGCGGATCGGTAGAAACCACCTTACTTGCTGTTATCTGCTGACTTTGGGCGTCACATTGAAGTGCCATGCTGTTTGTAGAGGTGGGCAAGGTCGCAATTGCATGAGCAACCCATTCAATGTGGTTGAGGTAGTTGCCAGCAGAGTTTGAGAAAACATTTGTTTCGATGTAGTCCCAAACCATCGGTATAGATTGCTTGCTGAATAGATGTCCTAGCCCTTCAATGGCCGGTATATAGCTACTCAGCGAGTTACACCAATCAGCTTGCTTACTAAGGGCTGCAGACAAATACACAATCACCGCCTCCGCATACGCCTTAGCGCCACTACCCCCGACGTCCAATCCCCGGCCATCGTCGGCCATGCCGGCAGCCAGGGCATCAGTGCGGATGCGGGCGATGGCTTCGGGCACCAGATCGGAAAACGTGGTCAGGGCCACCAGTTGGCGTGGGGTGAACAGGTCACCGTAGGTTTTCAGGCCGTAAGCCAGCGTCCAGAAATTGCGCGGGTCGTCTGGCAACGCAGTTTCTGGCTTCCATTGCGGCTGCGCTTGCTGGGCAATGGCTTCATGCTCTGACAAGGGGGCCAGATAGATACGGCCCCGAGCGCCTTCGGCCACGATGGCCATGAGCTTAGCCCCCATGCGTCCGGCGGTTCCCTCGGCCTTGATGTACGCAGGTTCAATCGGCGCATCCGACATCAGACAGCGGAAATTGGCGCCGCGCCCCAGCTTGGTGCCGTTCTTGGCTTCCGCAGGCGGCTTGCCCGTGCGCACCTCAAAACGGTAGCTGTCACCCTTCACCACCGGCTGCACCCAGGCTTCCTTGCCTGCCTTGCTGCTCAAGATAAAGGTGCTGGCGAGAGGAACATCCACATGGCTAAAGGCCGGGTTGGGGCTTTTCACGGTGCGCGCCCACAGCCAGGCAATCACCGTCAGCTCTTGGCCCGGCTGCAATCCAGCCAGTCCGGCGTTTTGATGGTCTTTTTGGCCTATGGCGCTTACTGGGAAAGCGCTGGCAGCTAGTATTTCAGGAGTAATTTGCACCGTCGGATACAGGTGACCCATGCGCTGCTGGGCCTGTTCGCGCATCCACGCGCCGTAGCGGCGCACATCTTCGGCCAGACCTCGGGCACCGCTCCAGTCGTCAAAAGCGTCCTTCGTCGCCTTCTTGGTGCCGCGCTCGGCCTCGATGGATGGCCCCACCGGCGCACGGCCCACAAAGCGCGGCGGAATTTCAATCATGGCCTTGTTGATGGTGACGGCCACGGGGTTGAGGTCAGAAGCATGGCTTTCCAGCCCCAGGCGCTGGGCTTCTAGCGGCAGCGCACCACCACCGGCAAAGGGGTCGTGGAAGGCGGGCAGCACGTCGGGGTTAAAGCCGGGTTTGCCTTTGTTCAGCTCGCAGGTTTCGCGCCAGCTTTTGGCAATGGCGGCGCGGGCGCGGGCCAGCACTTCTTCGTTGTTGGTGTTTTCCCATTTCACCAAGTCGCGCAGGATTTGGAACAGCTCCTCGCGCTCGGCATCGGCCTGGGCGCGGGTTTTGCCCGCGTAGTAGCCGCGCTCGCCGCCGGGGTCGTTCACCATCTGCGCAAAGATGACGGCGCGCGCGGCGGCCAGCGGGCGGCGCGCCCACCACAGGTGAAATGTTGC
Organism: Comamonas aquatica; assembly: GCF_018064205.1. NCBI lineage: Bacteria > Pseudomonadati > Pseudomonadota > Betaproteobacteria > Burkholderiales > Comamonadaceae > Comamonas > Comamonas aquatica. Next base: position 745,231 of record NZ_CP072916.1, read on the forward strand.
AGGATGCCCGCGTCGGGGAACAGACTTTTCATGTTGAGAAGCACGATTGATATCGTCCAGCGGGAGGGCGACTTCGATGAGTTTTTTGGGGGTTCGGATTGGGGGCATGGGAGATAAAAAACGGGTGATGGTCGGCTTACAGGGCGGTGGCCAGCATGTAGCGGTAGGGCGCTGTTTGCAGAAAGTCTTGGATGTCGTTTGGGGCTTGCTGCAATACCGCGATGGCGCGTGCCAGCCAGCGCTTGCGTTCATCGACCAGATTGGAGTCGGCGTTCAGGCTCAGCATGTCGCGGGTCTGGCGCACCGTGTGTTGCTGGGCTTTGGTTAAGCCTGCAATGGGTTCGATGGTGCCGTCGGTGGACAAAGCAAACTGGGCATTGCAGCTTGGTGCGGGTTCGATGGGCAACAAACGATCGCGTTTACTTTGGCCGCAGGTTTTCTTGCTGATGCAGCTGTGGGCGTAATTGGTATAGGTGAAGCACAGGTGCGGGTGGGCGTTGGCACCGGCCTTGGGCTTGATGTGTTCTACCTGGCCTTCGGTAGGCGCAAGCGGGTTTTCGCAATAAACGCACAGGCCAGCCTGGTCGGCGTTCAGATCGGCCTTCACCGCCGCCTTGACCGATTGAAAGGCCAGGCTATTGAAGTCAGCCACGGTGGCTGTCGGTTGGGCGGCATTGAAAGCGGTCAGAGCAGGTGTGGGCACGGTGCGGTGTTGCAGTTCCACCATGGTCAGTTCACCCTGCCTGCTTTGCGTGCTGCCAGAAAGCGCCAGGTGGTGAGGTCGCTTTCGTGGAATTGGTAGCCAGCTTTGTCCAAAGTTGCCCGCAAGGTTTGCGCTGCTTCGGTTTGCTCTTGGCCCGCGCGCACCAATTGCTCGTAGCGCCGAATGTCGTCTTGCAATGCCAGCGGTGGCTCTCGGTGGGTACCCATGATTTTGGCCAGGGCATCGCCCGACTCATGGGCCAGCGGGCTGAAATCTGGCGTGCGCACGCCTATGCGACCGTTTTCGTCCTGGTCAAGGATGCGGATGTTTTCGCGCGGCACGGTGGTCAGTACTTGGGGGCTGTGGGTGGTGACGATGAATTGAGTCAATGGGAAGGCCCGCATCAAGTCTTGCAAAACCCGCTGCTGCCACGATGGGTGCAGGTGCAGGTCGATTTCGTCCACCAGCATGATGGCTGGGGCACTTAAAAAAAGCTGCGGCAAAAATGGGCCCGGCACATTGGCAGGGTCCCAACGCTCTAACAGTTTCAAATTTTCATCAATAAAGCTTGCGGATGCGGCCCCTGGCTCATCGCGATATCTATTGGCAATCGCCAAGCGGCGTGCAAAGTCCATGGCCAGTGCCAACATGCTTTGGTAGCCCTGGCTGAGTTGGTTGACCTGCATTTCCGCACCGTCACTGATGCGCTCCAAGACAAATTTGTGTCTGGCATTGAACCGGGGGTTGCGGTAGGCGTTGCCCAGGATGGAGAGCACGGTGGAGCGCACAGCCTCTAAGGATGGAAACGGCGAATAGGTTTCATCCGTGGCATTTTTGTTTTCACGCAGCTCAGACGACTCTTCCAGATCAAACCAGGCCAGCATTTCTCGAAAATCGCTGAGCGGGTTGAAGCAGTCCACCAAGGCAGCTGCCGGGTATTCGTAATTGAGTTTTGCAGAACGCAGGCGCTCGGGCACCTCGATGTGCCCACGGCTGGCACCGTAGTAGGCAAACACAGGGGTGAGCTCTGGCAGTGCTGTCTTATAGCTGGCCACGATGGTTGCGATGTGCTCTTTGAGCGCCTTCTCTCCCCAGGTCTCATCAGGCTTTGTCCCTTGAGCGTTGCCAGAGGGGCGCCAGTAATCCCAGCTCAGGCCTTCATAGGTTTCCAGCAGAATTTGGGCGAAGTCAGCCGTTCCCCATTGTTTTTTTCCAAGAGGGGCCTCAGCGCTTTGCAAACGAAAGTCTGCGTCTTTGATGCCTCGTCCGGTTAAACGCTGATTGGCCGATGACAGGTAGGTAAGCACTGGATTCAGTCCACTGGCGATGCCATCCAACACGGCTGTCTTGCCGGCACCGTTTTCGCCGACGATGACGGTCAAGCGCGGGTGTAGATCCAGCGTCAGGGATTCAAAGCAACGGAAATTTTTCAGCGTGACGGTTTTCAATCGCATGGAGCAGCCCTCGTTTCAAACACGGTTGCGGCCCTTGGATTGCCTTTGGTCCGTTCGAATTGTCATAGACCACTACTCTAACCTCAACGGAGATTGGATCTCACAACGGATACCTCAGAAACGCACGTCATGAGCATCTGTCTTGAGACTAGGGCTAGGGCTAGGGCTAGCCTATGCATAGAACATCTTGGGCTCAAAGGCTCTGCTCAGCAGCAACCCAAGGGCCAGGTTTTTGCTAGCCTCAGCCCAATCAGGCTCTTGCGTGAAAGGCATAGGGATGTAGTTAACAGACTCTGCATTCACCCCATCCACCACCACGACGGCCAACACAAACTTGTCTTTCTGATTGAGCCCGTGGCGGATCTCATTGCTGGTGACAGTGATGGTGTCTTGGCCCTTGACGCGGCCTTTGACTTCGATGTGCCGCTCCAACGCCAGGCCTTGAGATTGCTCGATATAGACGGTGATATCCCAACCGCACTTTTCAGCAGACACATCCTTGGTGCGATGACCCAGAGCGTGTTCAGCGTCAAAGACTGCTTGCATGGCGATACGTTCGATACGGGCACGGGCTGCCGCATCCAAGCTGAAATCAGGTGCGCCACTGCGCTGGGCCAGTAGCCCAGCTGGAATGATCAGCGCTCCGCCAATCACATTGGGTGTGCCTGAAGCCACATGGCGCATAGCTTGGAGTTCGGTCGTGCGCTGTTTGAGGCGTGCACTTAGTTCCTCTGCGCGGCGACGGGCGTTTTCGGGTTGCAGGCGCGGCTGCTTGCCTGCGCGCACATCCATGTCCAGACGTATCGCGCGGTCTGACCAGTATTGGATTTCCTTGACCAAACGCTCGCGCACTGCCACGAGTTGCTTGTCCGCTTGGCGCTCGCGGCGGCTGGCGACTTCTTGGGTGTGCTCAGGCACAAGGTGCTCTACAGCGTAGGCCAATGCGCGGGCTTCGATGTGGTGGGTCACCCAATCGGCCTGCAGTAGATCGGCCACTTGGGCCGCTTCAGTGGAGGTTATGGGCACCAAGTCAAGGTGGCGAGCAAAGGGCGCGGGCGTGGCGTGGCCGTCCGCATTCATTTCAACAAACTGTAGTCGCCGGGACACGTCACGCGGGCTGCCGCCACTGAGTGCTGTGGCTTCGCGCACGCTGTGATCGAGCATAAAGAGTACGCGGGGTTCAGTGCTGTCGTCATGCGGGTCAACCAAAATGGCCCCCCGTTTGAGCAGACTGCGGTGACTGGAGAGCACCAGATCGGTCACTGCCGCCATCAGCGGATGGCCTGGGTGTACCAATTCCGCAGTGGGTTTGCCGTAAAGGGTGCGGTGGTCTCGGTCAAAGCAGATGCGCTCGTATTTTTTCAGCACAGGGGTGCGTGTATGGCCGATCACACGGTCGCGCTCCATGACGTCAGCCGGAACGTGGCGCACTTCGTAGCGACCCGTTTCACGATTGCGCAATTCGCCCCCTAGCACTCGAAATGCTTCGCGGAAGAAAGTACCAATGAAGTGAGGTTGGAGTTTGCGCGCTTCAGCCTTGTCCATTTCCTCGCGGATGGCATAGAGGTCGTCCAGGCTCATGTGGTTTTCCACCAACGCGTTACGCGCCATGAGGTCCTTCAAGTGCTGGGTGTCCAGCGCTTGATCGATCACCTGCTCCATCCGGGCACGGGTTTCAGGCTGCTCGCCATAGCGGATGGCCTCTATCAGAAGATCTTTGAGGGAGGTATTGTCAAAGGCCTCGCCCAATACGTTGAACACTCTGCCACCCAAGGCTTGATGCTCGATGGAAAGCTTTTCCAGCAGGGTTTTGAAAACCTCGCCTTCGCGGGTCTGTGCTGCCACCAGGTTCCACAAATGACAAACCTCACGCTGGCCAATACGGTGGATACGGCCAAATCGCTGCTCCATGCGGTTGGGATTCCAGGGCAAGTCGTAATTGACCATGAGGTTGGCGTTTTGCAAGTTGACGCCTTCGCCCGCAGCATCGGTGGCCAGCAACACCAGCACGTCCGGGTCGTTGCGGAAGGCCTCTTGAACCTTGCGCCGCTCGTCGCGGTTGACGCCGCCGTGGATGGTAACCACGGCCTCTTCGCTGCCCAGCGTGTCGCGGATACGAAGCAGCAGGTAGCTGAGGGTGTCGCGGTGTTCGGTAAAGACGATGATTTTGCGGCGACGGCCATCGGCTGTGCGCATTTCAGGCTCGTCTTGCAGCAGTCGTGAGAACTCTTCCCACTTACGGTCACTGCGCGACTGAACGACGGACGCTGCTGCACTTTCCAGGTCCCGTAGGATCAGAATTTCTGCTTGTAGCTCGGGAATGGTCTCTGCGGCTGTAGCTTGATCCACCACCTGATCAGCCACCGCTTCGTATTCTTCTGCGCTGAGTTCGTCGGCAGCGTCATCAAGGTCGTCTGGCAAATCCAGCTGGCGCTTGACCACGTATTCACCCAGGTTCTCGCGCAGAACGTCAGCGCGGGCTTTAAGTTGCAGCTCGTCTAAACGGGCTTCGAGTTTTTTACGGCGACGCGAGAGCGATGTGTAAATGGCCTGCGGGCTCGATGCCAGGCGGCGCTGCAACTGTGTCAAGGCAAAGCCCACGGTGCCTTTGCGTTTGCCGTCCAGCCGGTCCGCGCGGTCCATTTCGTTGCGTACGTAGTCGGTGACCTGGTCGTACAGCAGCACCTCGGCATCAGACAGGGTGTAGTTGACGGTGTACGCACAGCGCTCGGGAAACAAGGGCTTGCCATCGAAGCGAAGCAGCTCTTCCTTGACCATGCGGCGCATCATGTCGGTGATGTCCACCTTGTGAGCCCCTTCGCGGAACTTGCCATAGAAGCGGTCGCCATCCAGCAAAGACATGAAGAGTTGAAAGTCCTCCTCCTTCCCATTGTGCGGCGTGGCCGTCATCAGCAGGTAATGGCGAGTGATGCTGCCGAGGAATTTGCCCAGCTTGAAACGCCCTGTTTCGTTGACCTTATTGCCAAAGTAGTTGGCAGACATTTTGTGGGCCTCGTCGACGACGATGAGGTCCCATTCGGTGTGTGACAACAGTTGCTGGTATTCTTCGTTGCGCGAAAGCTGATCCAGCCGGGCAATCAACCGATCTTGCTCGGCAAAGTAGTTACGGCTATGACACTGCTCCTGCTTTTCGCGACTGAACAATTCAAAGTCGAGCCCGAATTTTTCACGCAACTCGTCTTGCCACTGCTCCGTGAGTGAACCGGGCGAAACGATGAGCACGCGCCGTGCATCTGCACGTAAGATCATTTCGCGGATGAGCAACCCTGCCATTACCGTTTTGCCTGCGCCAGGATCATCAGCCAGGACAAATCGCAAGGGTTGGCGCGGCAGCATCGCCTCGTAGACGGCTGAAATTTGGTGTGGCAGCGGCTCCACGTTGGACGTATGCACCGCCATCAGTGGATCAAACAGGTGCGCTAGGCTAATGCGGTAAGCCTCCAACGCTAACTTAAAGCCCGCAGGATCTGCATCAAAAGCCCAAGCACGCCCGCAGGTAGCCAGTGCAAGGCGATGCTCGTCACTTCTGAAAACAGTTTGCTCATCCAGTTTGCCTTGCGTATTGCGGTAGGCAATCAAGCGTGCGTTGGGACCTATGTCCTCAATATTGACGATTTTTACAACTTCGCCAGGCACCAGGCCGCTGATCTGGATATCTTTTGTGAGTTCTTCAAGTTTTATCATTGGGAAAGTTAAAACCGCAAAATTAATGACCTAGATTTTGGCGCGAAGCGGTCGAAGGAATTGCGCTCAATCCCCGATAGGTATAGACACTAAGCTTTGTGGCTTCGACTTCATGAATGTTGCCCTGCACTGCTGGCCAAGCAAGCAGTGAACAGCCCCTGGATTCAAGGAGGCCGATTGGTTTAAGTTGACACCTCTATCGAGGTGTTGCTGACGGCGAGTTGCCACTAGTAGTTTGCCTCAGCTTCTGCCGGAGGGATGCCCCCAATCGGCGTGAGCAATCGGACATGGTTGAACCAGTGCACCCATTGCAGGGTGGCCAGTTCCACGGATTCCCTGGTCTTCCAGGGGCCCCGGCGGTGAATCAGCTCGGCCTTGTACAGACCGTTGATGGTCTCGGCCAGCGCGTTGTCGTAGCTGTCACCCCGGCTGCCCACCGAGGGCTGTATGCCCGCCTGGTCCAGCCGTTCGGTGTAGCGGATGCTGACGTATTGGGTGGATTCAACCGGTCGTCGCAACACCAAGTTAAGTTACCGATTCTAGATACTCATTAAAGACTTCCGCAGGTGTTTTCCAGCCCAACGTTTTGCGTGGTCGATTGTTGAGTGTCAATGCCACTGCTTGAAGCTCTCGATGGTTCCATCGAGATAGATCCGTGCCCTTGGGGAAGTATTGGCGCAGCAGCCCGTTGGTGTTTTCGTTCGTACCACGTTGCCATGGACTATGAGGATCAGCAAAGAACACCTGCACCCCTGACTCGGCAGTGAACCGTGCGTGGTCTGACAGCTCCTTACCACGATCCCACGTTAACGATTTCCATAGCTGGGCAGGCAGTTTGGTGACAGTTTTTCTGAGAGCATTGGCCATCGTGACGGCACCATAGCCAGCCAACGGCTGCCCATTCTTTACACGTCCACAACAAAGGCCACATACAGCAAGCCCTGCCAGGTGCAGATGTAGGTGAAGTCCGACACCCACAGCGCGTTGGGGCGGCTGGCCTTGAAGTGCCGGTTGACGTGGTCCAGCGGGCACGGTGCCGATGTGTCCGGCGTGGTGGTGCGCACCGTCTTGCCACGGCGTGCCCCTTGCAAACCCATGGCACGCATCAGCCGCTCGACTGTGCAGCGCGCCACTGCGATGCCCTCGCGGTTCATCTGCAGCCAGACCTTGTCAGCCCCGTAGACCTGCCAGTTGGCATGCCACACGCGCTGGATGTCCGCCTTCAAGCATTCGTCACGCTGGGCGCGTTGACTGCGCAGTTGCGGGTTACGCAGCCGGGCTGCGTGGCGCCAGTAACACGACGGGGCCATCTGCAGCACCCGGCAGATGGGCTCGACCCCGTAGTCGTCACGGTGGCGGTCGATGTAGTTCTTCAAGACTTCAATCGGCGGTCGAGCTGCGCCTGCGCAAAAAACGCGCTGGCCGTCTTCAGGATGTGATTGGCCCGGCGCAGTTCCTTGCCTCTGTTGTCCGTATCACGGAAACGACAATTTTTCTCCTGCTCTCGAATGTCAGGTTTTGTCTGGTTCTCATGGGGTTGGGTTTTAAGCAGTGTCTTTGCGTTCAGTTTGTCGGTTCTTCCTGGGGCGACCGCCTTTCTTTCCATTACGGCGGCTGGCAGCCTTGCCCTTTTTGGTTTTTGGCCCCGTGGACAAGCCACCATGCAGCTTGCAGCGTCCACCGCGATACAGGACTTTGCTTTTGCAGGGAGTGCCCTTGCGCGTCCTCGCGCCACAGCAGTCGCTGTGGAGATGGACGGACGCAGGTTCGTGATCAGCGCTCTGGCGGCCAGATGCTGGCGCCGGTATGGCATGTTGTTGGGTGGGGTAGTGCATGGGGGCCTCGGTTTTGCAATTGAACGTACTTGTGTGTTGTCCCATCTCAGGGAACCCGCGCATGGAGCAGCCACCATTTCAAAAGCACGCTGTTCAGCAAGTCAGGTGCCACCAGCCAACTGGTGCGTTGAGGAGTCGGTTGCGGGGACTTTGCGGCCGGCCACGATGGGATTGGTGCTGCCCGTACCCTGGAGATGCTTGCCTGGAATGCCGGTCGAGGCTGGGCCAGGATGCCAAGGCTGGTATGGATGGGCCAAGTGGGACCAGCGCCAGCGAACCCTACAGAGCATAGGGTTCGCTGCGGCAAGGCGGGCAGTTTCAGTGCAATCACAACATGCACGGGAGGCGAGGAACTGCGCGAGGCGTCTGAGATGGCACGGGTGCCCACCATGCTGGCAGCAGGCTTGGGCCGTGCAGGTGCCGTGATGTGGGCACGCTGGTATTCCGGGCTTTGGCGGTAGCGCTCCGCAGCCGTGCCACGGAGCTTGGTGATTGGCTTGGTACAGATCTCAGCCATCGTTTTCGTGCGCTTGGGGCGGCAACGAGGGCGAGGCGGTTTTAGGGTGTCGGCGTGCCCCAACGTCGGGGCCAGGGCTGCATAAAACGGCTGGGGGGCTTCTTCGATGCAGTTGCGAAGCAGCTGGGCCACGCAGCTTTTCCACATCGGGTCTTTGCGGTGCTGGAGTGCGCGAATGACTTCCCCGGCCATTTGTTCTGCCGTCAGCGCCATCTCGGAATGGTCCAGCAGGCCTAAAGCTGCAGCATGGGGCTGCATGGCTTGTTCAAAGCGCGCCAAGCGCGCACGCAGCTGTGCTTTACCACCCAGTAAATCCGAGCCTTGCATCCGCCCGTGGACCAGGGGAACGATCAGCACATGCATGTGCTGTGCGCTTTCATCCTTGTGCACGACCGCGCTCAGGAGGTTGGCGCTGCCAAACTCTGTGGCCATCCAGTCCAAAGCAGCTTGGAAGTACGCGGATTCGTCATCGCGGATGCCCACAGGCAGGCTGATCAAGGCCTCGATCAGGCGCACGGCATCCACACGCAGCTTGTCGATGCCTGCTGCTTCCAGCTGTGCTTTGTAGGCAGCGTTGACCGCTTCCGCCGTCTGGTGCCCGAGCAAGACGAGGTTGAGATGCTGCTGGCCTGGGGTGATGTTGGGCGTCAAGGCCAGCTCGCGCAGATTGTGCCGAGCCGCCCGCAGCGCTGCCGTGGGGCCCTTGAGCTTGGCAAAGCGCACCAGCAGGTTGGCAGGGCGTGTTCGGCGGTCTATCTGCACGCGTGCCCCTCAAATGCACCCAGCCGTGACGGGCACGGCTGGGTTGGAGAGGGCCAGCGAACGCATGGCGGGGCAGCGGTTTAGTGGATACCCAAAACGCGGCGCAGCTCGGCGACCGACCAGGCCAAGCGGTTGTTGATGCGGGCAGGGCGCAGCGGCCCCGTTTCCTTGCAGGCCCACAGGCGCAGGGTCTGCTCGGAGCGGTTGAGGTGGAAAGCCGCCTCGGCGGTGGTGATGTGGGAGCGGGTTTCTTCGTCCAGGCGGACGGGGTGTGCAACAAAGTAGGCCATCGTTGTATTCCTCTGAGTTGAAGAAGTTGTGATGGCCGCGACTTTGAAAGTCACGACGAACATGAGCCCCCTACATGTTCGTATTTTTGTGATGGCAACAGAGATTCAGATTGCAGGTGCTCACCTATCCAAGCCCTGTAATTCAGTCTGCAGAAAACCTGCCAGCGAGATGGCAGAGCCCGCTCTATACGAAGCGTTTGCTATGTGGCGGCATTCAGCTTGCGACGAATGGTCGTCGGCGTGACGTCGTAGCGTTTGGCCAAAATACCTGCCACGTCCTGCTTCGCATAGTGGCTGGCCATCAACTTGTCTGCTTCACGCTGGAGATCTTGCGGCGCAGGTACCTTGGACTGCTTGCGCCGCGTATGCGCAGATTTGTCGGCCCCTTTGCGGGCACCTGCTTTGATGCGGGCTTCTTTGTCTCTCAGCTGTCGGATGTAAGGGCTCAACGCCTTGGCAGATGCTTGGACGCCTTCTTTGTGCGACAAAAATTGAATCAAGACGGCCACATGCTGGTACGGGCAGATCTGGATGGCATACAGCAGCAACTCTTTAACGGAGCACTGGGCGAGTACGGCGGTTTCCTCTGCGCAATTGGCCAGCGTCAGCAGGGCAGGCCAGGGCAACTGCTCGGCAAGCGCTTGCTCGCTGGCTTCTGGTTTGAGCGGAAAGCCCCTGGGTGGCAGATAAACCGGGGTGCCCCACAAAGGGTCTTGCCGCAGTGTTTGCTTGAGCTGCTCGGTCTTGGCCTGGATGGCCAGCATGGTGCGCGCTTGTTGTTCCGTGAGTTCGAGGTCCACATGTGGGGCGCACTCGATGGGCAAACTCGGCAGTTCGGTGGTGGTACGGGTCTTGTCAAACGGGGGCACGAATCCAGTCTCCTTGCGCGGTTTGGGTTGAGTGGCTGGCGCAGGCCAGCGCCAGCCGTCTAAAAAATCGTCTTACATCCGCTCTTACGTCGTCGGAAACAACAAAGCACCGCTACTCAAAAAATAGCGGTGTCTCCTTGCTTCAAATGCACTGGATAAAGAAATCGATCATGTGATTTATTGATACCAAATCCATAGCGAAGGGTGTGCGGAGTTGTGTGTAAACGGACAATCCACTGCCGGCACAAGTCGGTCTGTCCGTAAGCATCATGAGCACCAAGAAACACGAAGTACCGAAGTACTACTGCCTGGCCTGCTGGCCAACTCAAGAAGCCAGAAGACCTGATTGGTAAGAGCGGCCTGCTCAAGCAGCTGAGCAAGTAGCTGGTTGAAGGAGCTGCCACGGAGCCTGGTGTGATTTGTTGCGACACTTCGCAACTCAGCACACTGGAGCATCAAAACCATGTACTGCCGGATGCATGTGGGATGCATGCCTGCAAAAACAGAAAACCTCGCTATGCAAAACATAGCGAGGTTTCTTTATTTCAATGGTGCCGGAGACATGAATCGAACACGCGACCTTCTCATTACGAAGGAGAGAACTGAGGTGGCCAGCTCCCGACTTCAGCACGTTGTGTCGTCGCCAACGCAGTCTGGGTGTCCAGGTGGCGTACCGCTCCAGCACAGCCGGTCTGCACCTGTTGGTTGACTCCACTGGCATCAGGAATCCAGCTAAGAGAGGGGTCACTAAAGTGCGATTATTCAGCGGACGATAGTGCGCTAGAATGCTTTCCAGATTTGGAAAGTGAAGGGTCAGTTTTGTACCAGCCCTTCACTGCATCTGAGTTGAATGCGAAGAAAAAACTACACCAAAAACTACACCAAGCTGCCGATTGTGGACGAGTTTGGTTGAGCTTGGTTGAGTTAAAAGAATCGCTAAAAAAGCCTATTTACCCTTGAAGATCAACGCCTTACGGGCAAAAGATCAATGAAATCATGGGGTTGTAGATAGGCGGGTGTAGTTCAATGGTAGAACGCCAGCTTCCCAAGCTTGATACGTGGGTTCGATTCCCATCACCCGCTCCATCTTTTGCCCGTTCGTGGCGCTGTTTTCCCCTCATTCCAGACCAAACGCCTGGCGCAGTGCATCGCCAAAGGCGGTGTTGCCCGTCAGGGTCAGCGTCACGGTGCCATAGCCCCCGGGCTGCGGGGCCTCGGCCTGCACTGCATCGCCCGCCCGGTCCCAGCGGATGCGCAGGGCGCGGCCGTGGTCGTCGTCCTGGGCGCTCAGGTCGAAGTCCCAGTCGCCGCCGTCCTCCAGCGGTGCGCGGCGGCCGCGGAAGTCGTGGCTGGCCCAGTGCAGCACCTGGCGCACTTCCTCGAGCAGCGCGGCCCAGCGGCTGTCGGCCACGCTGGCCATGGCGTCCCAGGTGCCGTTGCCGTCTTCGTCTTCGCTGTAGTCAAAATCCAGGTAATCCAGTGCCATGGGGGTGCCGTGTTCAAACAAGGAATAAAAGAATAGCGGCCAGCGCAGGATTCAATTGGCTTGTGGATAGAAAGCGCGTTGAAAGCAAGGTTTAACAAGCGCGGGCTGCTTCTCTTTTTTAAGGACGACCGCGTCAGGGCTTGCGCGCTGCGGCCTGCAGGTTGAGCCAGCTGGCTTCGATGGCGGCGGCCGTCACCGCGGGCTGCTCCATGGGGAACAGGTGGCTGCCGTCGAGCATCATGATGCGGCCGTGGGTGATGCGCAGCGTCATGTCCATGCCGACCTGCTTCATCTCCTTGGACGACAGGCCACCGATGAAGGCCGCCGGGCAGCGCAGCGGGTGGCGGCGCAGCAGGGCGCTGAGGTTGTGCGGCAGGGTGTTGTAGATGGCGGTTTCTTCCTCGCGCGTGAAGTGCAGTGTGATGCGCTGCTCGGCGTCCTCGGCCAGGCCGTGGTCCACATAGTCCTGCAGCACCTGTGGGTGCCAGCGGGCGAAGGATTTCTTGCTCTGGAACAGCGCCAGCGCTTCCTCGCGCTGCGTCCACAGGTTGCGGCGCTTGCGGCTGATCTTGCCCGGTGAAACCGCACCGACCAGTTGGGCGCGCTTGGCCATCTCCAGCGAACGTGCACGCCAGCCGCTGATCAGGGGCGAGTCCAGCATCAGCACACCGCTGGCCAGCTGCGGGTGCTGGGCCGCGGCCATGACGCTGAGAAAGCCGCCCAGCGAGTGGCCGACCAGCAGGGCCGGCTGGCCCCAGCGCTGCACCAGGGGCGCGGCAAAGTCGGCCAGCTGCTGCACCAGGTGGGGCCAGCTGTCGGTGACGGGGTAGCGCGCATCGTGGCCGAAGCGGTCGATGGCCTGCACGTCAAAGCCGCGCTCACGCAGCAGCGCAAACAGCAGGCGGTAGGTGCCAGCAGGAAAGCTGTTGGCGTGCGAGAAGATCAGGGGTTGCATACGGAGCCGGTTCTGCGGGGTGGGCGCAGCCGCTGCGGCTGCGTCAGATCAATTTTTCTTCGGGCGTGGTGATTTTCTTGACGGCGCCGGGCTTGTCCATCACCAGAGGGACGGTGCTGTTGCCACCGAACCACTGCGGGTCCTCGATGCTGTCGAAGGCCGCGCGCAGGCGCTCGCCCCAGTTGCTGCGCAGCATCTGGAAATAGGGGTTGTGCTCGTCGATGCACACCACCTTGTCGCAGCGCAGGCTGCCTGCCTCGTACACCGCCAGGTCCAGTGGCAGGCCGACCGACAGGTTGGACTTGAGCGTGCTGTCCATGGACACCAGGGCGCACTTGGCGGCTTCGTCCAGTGGCAGCTCGGGGTGCAGCACACGGTCCAGCACGGGCTTGCCGTACTTGGACTCGCCGATCTGGAAGAACGGGGTTTCGCTGGTGGCCTCAATGAAGTTGCCGGCCGAGTAGACCTGGAACAGGCGCATGCCCTCGCCCTGGATCTGGCCGCCGAACAGCATGGAAACATTGAAGTCCACGCCGGCACGCTTGAGCGCCACACCATCGCGGTCGTACACGTGGCGCACGGCGGCGCCCAGCACGCGGGCCGCGTCGAACATGCTCTTGGCGTTCCAGATGCTGATGGCCTCGCCGCTGGCGTCGTCGCGGATGTGGTGGGTCTGCAGGATCTCCCGCACCGACTGCGAGATCGACAGGTTGCCCGCCGACAGCAGGGCCATGAACCGGTCGCCGGTCTGCTCGTAGATCATCATCTTGCGGAAGGTGTTGATCTGGTCCAGCCCCGCGTTGGTGCGCGAGTCGGACAGGAAGACGAGGCCAGCGTTGAGCTTGATGGCGATGCAGTAGGTCATGGCAATAAGGGCAGGAAAGCCGCAGGGGCAAGCAAGTGTAGTGCCCGCTGGCGGGTGGCAGTGTCGGCGGAGGGCTGGGGGGTTACGTACGCTGCGCCAGCTTCTTCAGCTGGTACAGGGCTTCCAGCGCCTCGCGCGGGCTGAGGGCGTCGGGGTTGATCTGCGCCAGCGCATCCTCGACCGGGGTGGCTTGCAGGGCGGACGCCGGCAGGGGCGGGGCGGCAAACAGGTCCACCTGCTCGCGCCCGGCTTCGTCGCGCGCTTCCAGGGCCTCCAGCGTGTGGCGCGCGTGGTTCAGCACGGCGGCTGGCATGCCGGCCAGCTTGGCCACCTGCACGCCATAGCTGCGGCTGGCCGGGCCGGGCTGGATCTCGTGCAGGAAGACGATGTCGTGGCCCGACTCGGCCGCACCCACGTGCACGTTCACGGCGGCCTTGGCCTTGGCGGGCAGCTCCGTCAGCTCGAAGTAGTGCGTGGCAAACAGGGTGAAGGCACGCGTCTTGTCGTGCAGCTGCGTGGCAATGCCGCTGGCCAGCGCCAGACCGTCGAAGGTGCTGGTGCCGCGGCCGATCTCGTCCATCAGCACCAGGCTGTGCGGTGTGGCGGCGTGCAGGATCTGCGCGGCCTCGGTCATCTCCATCATGAAGGTCGACTGGGCGTTGGCCAGGTCGTCGGCCGCACCGATGCGGGTGTGGATGGCGTCGATGGGCCCCAGGCGGCAGGCCGCGGCGGGCACGTGGCTGCCCATGCTGGCCAGTAGCACGATCAGCGCCACCTGGCGCATGTAGGTCGACTTACCGCCCATGTTGGGGCCGGTGATGATCTGCATGCGCGTGTTGACGTTCATGCGCGTGTGGTTGGCGATGAAGCTGCCGCTGGAGGTTTCGGCCATGCGCGCTTCCACCACGGGGTGGCGGCCGGCCTCGATCTCGATGCAGGGCACGCTGGTGAATTCGGGGGCGCTCCAGTGCAGGGTGAGCGAGCGCTCGGCCAGCGTGCACAGAACATCCAGCGCTGCGATGGCCTGGCCCACGCGGGTCAGGCCGGGCACATGGGGTTGCAGCTGGTCCAGCAGCTGTTCGTAGAGGAACTTCTCGCGCTGCAGCGCGCGCTCCTGCGCGGACAGGGCCTTGTCTTCAAACGCCTTCAGCTCGGGTGTGATGTAGCGCTCGGCGTTCTTCAGCGTCTGGCGGCGCTGGTAGCGCGCGGGCACCACGTCCTTGTAGCTGTTGGTGATCTCGATGTAGAAGCCGTGCACCTTGTTGAACTGCACGCGCAGGTTCGGGATGTTGGTGAGCAGCTTTTCCTTGGCTTCCAGCTCCAGCAGGAACTCGTCGCAGTTTTCCTGGATGGCGCGCAGCTCGTCCAGCTCGGCATCAAAGCCGCGCGCGATCACGCCGCCATCGCGCACCAGGGCTGCGGGCTCCTCCAGGATGGCGCGTGCCAGCAACTCGGCGCAGCCGCTGGGTGGCACCAGGTCCTGAAAAATCTGGTTCAAATACGGCGATGGCGAAGGTGTGGTCTGCGCCAGCAGCTGCGCTTTTTGTAGCGTCTTGCCCAGGGCCACCAACTCGCGCGGGCGCACCTGGCGCAGCGCGGTGCGCGCGGTGATGCGCTCCACATCGCTCACACCCTTGAGCTCGCCGCGCAGCGCCTGCCAGGGCATGGTGCCGCCCAGGGCATCGCTGCCGCGCAGCACGGTGGTGGCCTGCAGGCGGGCGATGGCATCGGCACGGTCGCGTTGGGGCTCCAGCAGCCAGCTTTTGAGCAGGCGGCTGCCCATGCCGGTCAGGCAGGTGTCCAGCAGCGCAAACAGCGTGGGGCTGTCCTCGCCGCGCAAGGTCTTGACCAGCTCCAGATTGCGGCGCGTGCTGGGTGGCAGGTTGATCAGTTGGTCGTCGCGCTGCACCTGCAGGCTGTGGATGTGCGTGAGGTTGCGGCCCTGCGTGTGCTCGGCGTAGCTGAGCAGGGCGGCGCTGGCGGCGTGCGCCAGGGGCAGGGCCTCGGCCTCCCAGGCCTTCAGGCTGGCGGCGCCCAGCAGCTCCAGCAGCTTGCGTTCGCCCAGGCCCGTATCGAACTGCCAGTCCGGGCGTGGGCTCAAGGGGCAGGCGATGGCGCCGCTGTGCTTGAGGGCGAACAGGCCTTGCTCAAAGCGCTCGGTCACGCCGGCGCTGTAGATCACCTCGCTGGGGCCGATGCGCGCCAGCCATTCGTCCAGCTCGTCCTGGGCGCACTCGGCCAGGTGGATGCGGCCCTGCGTCACGCTCATCCAGGCCAGGCCGCAGCGCTGGCGCCCGGCGGTGTGCAGGGCGACCAGCATGGCCTCCTGCTTGTCGTTCAGCAGCTCGGCATCGGTCAGCGTGCCGGGGGTGACCACGCGCACCACCTTGCGCTCCACCGGTCCCTTGCTGGCACCGACTTCCCCGACCTGCTCGCAGATCGCCACCGATTCGCCCATCTTGATCAGGCGCGCCAGATAGCCTTCCAGGGCGTGAAAGGGCACGCCGGCCATGGCCACAGGAAAGCCCGCAGACTGGCCGCGCGTGGTCAGGGTGATGTCCAGCAGGCGGGCGGCTTTCTCGGCGTCGTCCCAGAAGACTTCATAGAAGTCGCCCATCCGGTAGAGCACCAGGGTGTCCGGGTAGTCCGCTTTGAGCCGGATGTACTGCTGCATCATCGGCGTGTGCTGCTCGATGGGGGCAGTCAGCGGAGAAGTGGCGGTCTGCACGCTGTTGTTGTTCGGGGTGTGCGTGGAAACGTCAGATGTGGACAAAGCTCAAATTCCTCGGTGTGGACGGTCGCAGCCAAGCGGCCGCCAAAATCAGGCAGGAATTATCCGGGATGCGGCTGGCGCCGGGCGTGCGAGGGGGATCAGCCCCTGATGCGGCGGCGCAACTGCCGCACTTCTTCCATCAGGTCGGCGGTCAGGGCGGCCAGCTCCGGGTCGGCCTCGAAGGTGCGTTCCAGCTGTGCGATGCGCCGTGCGCGGATCACGGTGTGGGTGCTGAAGCGCCAGGACTGGGGGCTGTTGTGCCCGGTGGTATCGGTGGTGTCACACTGCAGCACGCCAGTGGTCACGCGCTCAATCACCCATTGGGGCGCCATGCGGCAGGCGGCGGCCAGTTGCTCCAGGCTCAAGGCCTGTTCGTCCAGCACATCGGGCGGGGTGTAGAAGGGGGTGGTCATGCGGTGCCTCCGGTGCGAGGGTTGCGGCCGTCAAAGGCCTGGGACAGGGCGGCATAGGCCTGGCGCTGGGCATCGTTGAATACCGGCGGCACGATGATCTGCAGCACCAGGTACAGGTCGCCCGGCGTGCGGCTGGGCAGGCCCTTGCCCTTGACGCGCAGCTTGCGCCCGGCCTGCGAGCCGGGCGGGATGTGGATCTCCAGTGGTCCGGCCAGGGTGTCGAATTCCACCGGTCCCCCCAGCGCCGCCTCCCAGGGGGCCAGGGGCAGTTGCTGGTAGACGTCCTTGCCCTGGGTGTGCCAGCGCTTGTCGTCCTTGAAGCGCACCTCCAGCAGCAGGTCGCCGGCCGGGCCCTGGCCATAGCCGGGCAGGCCCTGGCCGGCTAGGCGGATCATCTGTCCCTCGTACACGCCCTGGGGGATGGTGACTTGCAGTTCGCGCTCGTCCTCCACGGCATGGCCCTGGGCATCCAGGCGTACGCCACGCAACCGCAGCACGCGCATGCCGCCGTGGTAGCTGTCGGGCACCTCCAGTTCGATGGCGGCATGCTGGTCCTGGCCGCGCAGGTCCGGCGCCGGGCCGCTGCGGCGCGTGCGCTGGCCGCGGCCGAACAGTTCTTCGAAGAAGCTGCTGAACTCGGGGTGCTCGGCGCCGTCGGCACTGCTGTGGAAATGGAAGTCCTGCTGGTCCCAGCCGGGCGGTGGCTGGAAACCCCCGCCCTGGCCCGGGCGGTGGCCGGCGCCGGTCGGGTGGCTGGCATCCCCCAGCTGGTCGTAGGCCAGGCGTTTCTCGGGGTCGGACAGCACGGTGTTGGCCTCGTTGACTTCGGCCATGCGGGCGGCCGCATCGGGCTCCTTGCTGATGTCGGGGTGGTATTTGCGTGCCAGCTTGCGGTAGGCTTTTTTGATGTCTTCGGCGCTGGCGTTCTTGTCCACACCGAGGATGCGGTAGTAGTCCTTGTATTCCACCTGGTTCTCCTGCGCGCGGCAGCCGGGTGCCGCATGCCCGCATGGTGGCGCAAGCACTGGCGCAGCGCCGTAGGCCGGCGGCGCATGTGGTACAGGCGTAAAAAAGCCGCAAGGCGTGCGCGCTTGCGGCTGGATGGTGCGTCGGGGCGCGGTGGATCAGTCGTCCTGGCTGTCGTCGTCCTGCTTGTCGGCGGCCACGGCGGCGTCCACGCCCAGCTTGTCCTCCACCCCGGCGAACTTGCTGTACTTGCCCAGGATGCCGACCAGCTGGCCGTAGGCGCGGGGATTACCGGCCAGGCATTCGGCCTGTTCCAGGAAGTCGGCTTCACCCGTGAAGTTGCCGACCAGGCCACCGGCTTCGGTCACCAGCAGGCTGCCGGCGGCGACGTCCCAGATGGACAGGCCGGTTTCGAAGAAACCATCGGTGAAGCCCGCGGCCACGTAGGCCAGGTCCAGGGCGGCGGCACCGGGGCGGCGCACGCCGGCGGTGCGCTGGGTGATCTCGGCGAACATGCGCATGTAGGCGCGGAAGTTGTCACCGGGGCGGAAGGGGAAGCCGGTGGAGATCAGGCAGTCCTTGAGCTGGGCGCGCTTGCTCACGCGGATGCGGCGCTCGTTCAGGAAGGCGCCACGGCCACGGGTGGCGGTGAACAGGTCGTTGCGGGTGGGGTCGTAGACCACGCCGTGCTCGATCTTGCCCTTGACGGCCAGCGCGATGCTGACGCAGTACACGGGGAAGCCGTGGATGAAGTTGGTGGTCCCGTCCAGGGGGTCGATGATCCAGACGTAGTCCGAATCCTTGGCGCCGAATTCCTTGCCGCTTTCCTCGCCCAGAATGCCGTGGCCGGGGTAGGCTCCCAGCAGGGTCTCGATGATCATGCGCTCGGCAGCCTGGTCCACTTCGGTCACGAAGTCGTTGACTTGCTTTTGGGCCACGCGGACCGATTCAACGTCCAGGGCCGCGCGGTTGATGATGGCGCCGGCGGCGCGTGCGGCCTTGATGGCCACGTTGAGCATGGGGTGCAGGGAGGAAGACGACATAAATTGTGCAGTTGGCGCCCAGCGCGCGGCCCTCCCCAATTTCTCTGTCTCTGCTCTCACAACCTGGGATGGCGCACCGCTGAACGCGGATGATGAACGGGTTTACGCACGCCCGGCGATGCGGGCAGCGACAATAGGGCGCAAATTCTAACCGGCTTGCCCGATTTCTGCTGCCCGTATCTGCAATGCGGGCCGATCTCCGAATGAAAACCCGTTTTATCCTGATCGAGACCAGCCATGCTGGCAACGTGGGTGCTGCCGCCCGCGCCATGAAAACCATGGGGTTTGACGACCTGGTGCTGGTGCGCCCGCGTTGGGCGAATGTGCTGCGCAAGGAGGAAACCATCCAGCGCGCCAGCGGTGCCCTGGATGTGCTGAACCAGGCGCGCATTGTCGAGTCGCTGGACGAGGCTGTGGACGGCCTGTCGCATCTGTGCGCCACGGCCATGACGCCGCGCGACTTTGGCCCGCCCACCCGGGCGCCGCGCCAGCACTTTGAAATGCTCATCCAAGGAGAGCTGAAGGCGCAGGCTGGACAAGCGCTAGAGGCTGATTTGACTGGTGAAACCGAAGCCGTGGCCAGTCCCAGCGGGGAAACCGGCGTGGGCCTGCTGTTCGGCTGTGAGCGCTTTGGCATGGCCAACGACGACGTGTACCGCTGCAATGTGGCGCTGTCGATTCCGTCCAACCCCCAGTTCGGCTCCCTCAACCTGGGCGCGGCGATCCAACTGATCGCCTACGAGTGGCGCCAGGCCCTGGGTGGTTTTCCGGTGGAGGAGCACACGCCGCACCCCAGCCGCGCCGACATGCAGCAGGTGGCCGGCATGCTGGGCCACTGGGAGCAGGCGCTGGCCCACCTGGGCTTTCTGGACCCGGCTGCGCCCAAGAAGCTGATGCCGCGCCTGAACCAGATGTTCAACCGTGCGCAATTGACGCAGGAAGAAATCCACATCCTGCGCGGTGTTGCCAAAAGCATGCTGCAGAGCACGCCCCCAAAGCACTAAACTGGCAGCCCTTTTTGTAACAAGTGACGGCCTCTGATGCTTTCCCGACTGCGTTCTGACATCCAGTGCATTCTTGACCGCGACCCTGCGGCGCGCAGCACCTGGGAGGTCATTACCTGTTATCCGGGCCTGCATGCCATCTGGTGGCACCGTCCGGCGCACTGGTGCTGGACGCACAACCTCAAGTGGCTGGGTCGCTTCACTTCGCACCTTGGCCGCTGGCTGACCGGCATTGAAATCCACCCCGGCGCGGTGATTGGCGAGCGCGTCTTCATCGACCACGGCATGGGCGTGGTGATCGGCGAGACGGCGGTGGTCGGCGACGGCTGCACCATCTACCACGGCGTCACCCTGGGCGGCACCTCGCTGTACAAGGGCGCCAAGCGCCATCCCACCCTGGGCAAGGACGTGGTCGTGGCTGCGGGGGCCAAGGTGCTGGGCGGCTTCGAGGTGGGCGATGGTGCCAAGATCGGCAGCAATGCCGTGGTCATCAAGCCCGTGCCCGCCGGCGCGACGGCCGTGGGCATTCCGGCACGCATCATCCCTTCCAAGCAGGGCGAAAGCGCCGATGTGACCGAGCTGGAGGCCTCGCCCGCAGCCCCCAAGGCGGCAGCGCCCCAGGTGTTCACGGCCTATGGCGTGACCCAGGAGGACGACCCCGTCAGCCAGGCCATGAAGGGGCTGGCCGAAGGCGCAGCCACGCACGAGCAGCAGCTGCAGCTGCTGTGGCAGGCGGTGGAAAAGCTGTCCAACCAGCTCAAGGCCGATTGTGTGCCCTGCGAAAGCGAGCGTGGCGGGCACTTCGAGAAATCCAAGATCGACCAGATCCTGGGCAAGTAAGCCGCACTCAGCCGCGCCCAGCCGCGTTATGGCGCGCGCAGGTCGGCGGTGGCGGGTCTGTGTGGCCCGGCCCCCGGCGCTTGTCGTCCACCCCCCCCCGAAAAAAAGCACGCCGCGCGTCACCAAGGTGGCGCGGTGCCGGCCTGTGCTCTTGTACGCTTGCCGTTTTGATTTTTCACCCCCAGAGACTGGAGACCTGAGCCCATGGACGTTTCCCAAGCCCTGCGCGAGCGCCGTTCGGTGCGTGCCTTTACCTCCCAAGTGCCTTCGGCCGAACTGGTGCAACAGCTGATGCAGGATGCGGCGCTGGCCGCATCGGGCGGCAACATGCAGCCCTGGCGCGTGGCCGCGCTGACCGGCGATGCCCTGCAGGCCATGCTGGCCGACGTGGCCAAGACCCCGGGCGAGGAAAACCCCGCCCACCTGTCCTACCCCCCCAACCTGTGGGAGCCCTACCGCACCCGCCGCTTTGCGAATGGTGAAGACCTGTACGCCAGCATTGGCGTGCCGCGCGAGGACAAGGCCGGGCGCCTGCAGCAGCTGGCCAAGAATGCCCAGTTTTTTGGTGCGCCGGTCGGGCTGATCATGTTCACCGAAGAGCGCATGGGCCCGGTGCAGTGGATGGACCTGGGCATCTACCTGCAGTCCTTCATGCTGCGGGCGACCGAGGAAGGCCTGGCCACCTGTGCCCAGGGCTTCTGGCGCCGTTACGACGCGGTGGTCAAGCAGCACGTGGAGGTGCCCGACGGCTACCTGGTGACCTACGGCATCGCCCTGGGTTACGAGGACAAGACCGCGCCCATCAACAGCATGCGTGCATCGCGCGCCGACTTTGCCGAGTGGGGTCAGCTGCGCGGTTTCTGAACTGTGGGCTGAACATGAAAAAAGCGCTTCCACGGAAGCGCTTTTTTATGGGTGGGTGGAAGGCCTCAGTGTCCGGCGGTCTTGGAAAACAGGTTGATCACCAGCACGCCGGCCAGGATCAGGCCCATGCCGATCAGGGCCGGGGCATCCAGCTTCTGGCCCAGGAAGATCCAGGCGATGGCCGACACCAGCACGATGCCCGCGCCCGACCAGATGGCGTAGGCCACGCCCGTGGGGATGGTGCGCAGGGTCAGCGAAAGGCACAGGAAGGCAATGCCGTAGCCCACGGCCACGATCACGCTGGGCCACAGCCGGGTGAAGCCTTCGGCGCTCTTGAGGAAGGACGTGGCCAGCACCTCGGCCACGATGGCAATGCCCAGGTAGCCGTAGCCATTGCCCAGGGAGGGGAGTCCTTCTGCGCTCACGGTTTGGGGTAGCGGCCCGTGCCTTCGGGCCAGGCGGTCAGCACGTCGTAGCCGGTGGCGGTGACCACGACCATGTGTTCCCACTGCGCGGACAGCGACTTGTCCTTGGTGACCACGGTCCAGCCGTCGTTCAGTTCCTTGGTGTCGTGCTTGCCGGCGTTGAGCATGGGCTCAATGGTGAAGATCATGCCTTCCTGCAGCGCCATGCCCTGGCCGGGGTAGCCGTAGTGCAGCACCTGGGGCTCGTCGTGGTAGATCTGGCCGATGCCGTGGCCGCAGTAGTCGCGCACCACGGAAAAACCGTCGCGGTGGGCCACGGTCTGGATGGCGTGGCCGATGTCCCCCAGCGTGGCGCCGGGCTTGACGGCGCGGATGCCGGCCACCATGGCCTCGTAGGTGGTGTCGATCAGCTGCTGCGCCTTGGGCGCCACCTGGCCCACGGTGTACATGCGCGAGGTGTCGCCGAACCAGCCGTTCTTGATCAGTGCCACGTCGATGTTGACGATGTCGCCGTCCTTCAGGATCTCCTGGGCCGAGGGAATGCCGTGGCACACCACCTCGTTGACCGAGGCGCACACCGTCTTGGGGTAGCCGTGGTAGCCGATGTTGGCGGGGATGCACCGCAGCTCATCGACGATGAAGTCGTGGCACAGGCGGTCCAGGTGGTCGGTGCTGACGCCGGGCTGCACATGCGGGGTCAGCATTTCCAGCACGCGGGCGGCCAGCAGGCCGGCTTCGCGGGATTGGGCAATGTCAGCAGCGCCGTGGATGGGGGGGAGGCGGCGGTGGGGTCGTTTGGCCATGGAGGTAGGCCGCAGGACGGCGGCCGCAGGTGAAACACAACGGTCCACACTGTAGCGTGTTGCCGTGGCCGCCGTGCAGGCGCCCCAGGCAAGTGCCCCGGGGTGCACGGTTTTCCTGCTCTGATAAACAGAGTGGCTGGCGCTCGTGAATCCAGGGGTTGATGCTGAAAAGCATCTGAAAACCTTGTTTGGCAAGCGCAAGGTGCTATGAAAAAAGCCAGCACGCGGGGCAGCGTGCTGGCTTTTGCGGTGCGGATGCGCGGGCTCCCATCTGGGCAGCCCGTGGGATCAACGCTGGTTCAGGGGCTTGACGTCGCGGGCGACAGAGCCGGTGAACAGCTGGCGGGGACGACCGATCTTGTACTCGGGGTCGGCCATCTGTTCGTTCAGCTGGGCGATCCAGCCCACGGTGCGGGCCAGGGCGAAGATGCCGGTGAACAGCTTCACGGGGATGCCGATGGCGCGCTGCACGATGCCGGAGTAGAAGTCCACGTTGGGGTAGAGCTTGCGCTGGACGAAGTAGTCGTCTTCCAGGGCAATCTTTTCCAGCTGCTTGGCCAGGGCGAACAGCGGATCCTTTTCCAGGCCCAGTTCGGCCAGGATCTCGTTGCAGGTTTCCTGCATCAGCTTGGCGCGGGGGTCGTAGTTCTTGTACACGCGGTGGCCAAAGCCCATCAGCTTGACGCCGCTGTTCTTGTCCTTGACCTGTTCCATGAACTCGCCGACCTTGGCGATGCCGCCGTTGGCCTGGATGTGCTCCAGCATGTTCAGGCAGGCTTCGTTGGCGCCGCCGTGGGCAGGGCCCCACAGGCAGGCCACGCCGGCGGAGATGGCGGCGAAGGGGTTGGTGCCCGACGAGCCGCACAGACGCACGGTGGAGGTGGAGGCGTTCTGCTCGTGGTCAGCGTGCAGGATGAAGATGCGGTCCAGGGCCTTTTCGACCACGGGGTTGACCTTGTACTCTTCGCAAGGGTTGCCGAACATCATGCGCATGAAGTTGCCAGCGTACGACAGGTCGTTCTTGGGGTACATGTAGGGCGCGCCGATGCCGTACTTGTAAGCCATGGCGACCAGCGTGGGCATCTTGGCGATCAGGCGGATCGCGGCGATTTCACGGTGCTCAGGGTTATTGATGTCGGTGCTGTCGTGGTAGAAGGCCGACATGCCGCCCACCAGACCGGTCAGCACGGCCATGGGGTGGGCATCGCGGCGGAAGCCACGCAGGAAGAACTGCATCTGTTCGTTGACCATCGTGTGCTGGGTCACGCGGTTCTCGAAGTCAGCCTTCTGGGATTCGTTGGGCAGCTCCCCGTACAGCAGCAGGTAGCAGGTTTCCAGGAAGTTGCAGTTCTTGGCCAGCTGCTCGATGGGGTAGCCGCGGTACAGCAGTTCGCCCTTGTCGCCATCGATGTAGGTGATGGCCGACTGGCACGCCGCCGTAGAGAGGAAGCCCGGGTCATAGGTGAACATGCCCGACTGGCCGTACAGCTTGCGAATGTCGATGACATCCGGGCCGATATTGCCCTGGTAAACCGGCAGTTCGACGCTGGGCGCGCCATTGCTGAAAGACAGCGTTGCTTTGTTGTCTGCGAGTTTCATTTCCAACTTCCTTCTCTGATCGGCCGGCTCTGGTCGGCCTTTTTTGCAAGCTGTGCTGATCAGATGGGCTTGCGCACCATCTGCAGCACTTCTCTAACTTCAGGGGTGTCCAATGCACCTTCTGGCTCTTTGCGGCGCAGGAACAGGTCCATCAGATCGTTGTCTGCCAAGTCCATCAGGGCAGACAAACCAATTGCGTGTCTCCGCGTCAATTGGTTGCCATGGGTGGCGAAAAACTTCTCGATGTAGAGATCGTTCTCGACCAGGCCGCGGCGGCTTCGCCACCGCAGCAGGTCGCGCTCCCGTTCTTCGAGGATTGCGTCCATGTCGTTCATGGATCAGATGGCGCGACGCACCATCAGCTCCTTGATCTTGCCAATGGCCTTCGTGGGGTTCAGGTGCTTGGGGCACACGTCCACGCAGTTCATGATGGTGTGGCAACGGAACAGACGGTAGGGGTCTTCCAGGTTGTCCAGGCGCTCGCCGGTGGCGGTGTCGCGGCTGTCCGCGATGAAGCGGTAGGCCTGCAGCAGACCGGCAGGGCCCACGAACTTGTCGGGGTTCCACCAGAACGAGGGGCAGCTGGTCGAGCAGCTGGCGCACAGAATGCACTCGTACAGGCCGTTGAGCTCTTCGCGCTCTTCGGGCGACTGCAGGCGTTCCTTGCTGGGCGTCGCGTAGATGTCGCTTTGCAGGTAAGGCTTGATCGAGTGGTACTGCTTGAAGAACTGCGTCATGTCCACGATCAGGTCGCGGATGACTGGCAGGCCGGGCAGGGGCTTGAGAACGATGTCGCCCTTGAGGGTGTTCATGTTCGTCAGGCAGGCCAGGCCGTTCTTGCCATTGATGTTCATGGCGTCCGAGCCGCACACGCCTTCGCGGCAGGAGCGGCGGAAGGAGATGGTGGGGTCCTGGGCCTTGAGCTTGACCAGTGCGTCCAGCAGCATGCGTTCGTGGCCGTCGAGTTCGATCTCCACGGTCTGCATGTAGGGCTTGGCATCCTTATCGGGATCGTAGCGGTAGATCTTGAAAGTACGCTTCATTTGATATTTCTTTCGTGGGCTGCTGCTGGATTAGAACGTGCGGACCTTGGGTGGCACGGATTCCACGGTCAGGGGCTTGAGGTTCACAGGCTTGTACGACAGGCTGTTGGAGGCGCTGTCCCACAGGGTGTGCTTCATCCATTCCTTGTCGTTACGACCCAGTGGGCACTCGGCGTCGTCCGCAGGGCGTTCGTAGTCGTACACGGTGTGGGCACCGCGGCATTCCTTGCGGGCGGCCGCGGAGGTCATGGTGGCCTGGGCCACTTCGATCAGGTTGTCCACTTCCAGCGCTTCCATGCGGGCGGTGTTCCAGACCTTGGACTTGTCCTTCAGGGTCACGGAGCCGACGCGTTCGCGGATGGCGTTGATCTTGACCGTGCCTTCGTCCATGCCCTTTTGCGTGCGGAACACGCCAGCGTGTTGCTGCATGGCGGCGCGGATGTCACCGGCGATGTCCTGGGCATAGGTGCCTTCCTTGGATTCGTCCAGCTGGTTCAGGCGGGCCAGGGTGCGGTCGGAACCGTCAGCGGGCACGGCAGCATGGTCGCCGAAGCCGTTGACGAACTGCACGATGTGCTTGCCGGCCGACTTGCCGAAGACCAGCAGGTCCAGCAGCGAGTTGGTGCCCAGGCGGTTGGCGCCGTGCACCGACACGCACGAGCATTCGCCCACGGCGTACAGACCGCCGACCACGCGGTTTTGCTGACCGTCCCAGGTCACGACCTGGCCGTTGATGTTGGTGGGAATACCACCCATCTGGTAGTGGATGGTGGGCACCACGGGGATCGGTTCCTTGGTGATGTCCACGTTGGCGAAGTTGTGGCCGATTTCTTCCACCGAAGGCAGGCGCTTGCGGATGGTGTCGGCACCCAGGTGGTCCAGCTTCATCAGGATGTAGTCCTTGTTGGGACCGCAGCCACGACCTTCCTTGATTTCCTGGTCCATGGAGCGCGACACGAAGTCACGGGGTGCCAGGTCCTTCAGCGTGGGCGCGTAACGCTCCATGAAGCGTTCGCCTTCGCTATTCAAAAGAATAGCGCCTTCGCCGCGGCAGCCTTCGGTCAGCAGCACGCCAGCACCGGCCACGCCGGTGGGGTGGAACTGCCAGAACTCCATGTCCTGCAGCGGGATGCCGGCGCGCGCCGCCATGCCCAGGCCGTCACCGGTGTTGATGAAGGCGTTGGTCGAGGCAGCGAAGATGCGACCGGCACCGCCGGTGGCCAGCAGCACAGCCTTGGCGTGCAGCTCATACAGGTCGCCGGTTTCCAGTTCCAGGGCCGTCACGCCGACCACATCACCTTGGGTGTTGCGGATCAGGTCCAGGGCCATCCACTCCACGAAGAAGTTGGTCTTGGAGGCGACGTTCTGCTGGTACAGCGTGTGCAGCATGGCGTGACCGGTACGGTCAGCGGCCGCGCAGGCGCGTTGCACAGGCTTTTCGCCGTAGTTGGCGGTGTGGCCGCCAAACGGACGCTGGTAGATCGTGCCGTCGGGGTTGCGGTCGAACGGCATGCCGAAGTGTTCGAGCTCGATCACGACGTTGGGTGCTTCACGGCACATGAACTCGATGGCGTCCTGGTCACCCAGCCAGTCGGAGCCCTTGATGGTGTCGTAGAAGTGGTAGTGCCAGTTGTCTTCCGACATGTTGCCCAGTGACGCGGATACGCCACCCTGGGCGGCCACGGTGTGCGAACGTGTGGGGAAAACCTTGGACAGCGAGGCCACGCTCAGGCCGGCGCGGGACAGTTCCAGGGCGGCACGCAGACCGGAGCCGCCGGCGCCAACGATGACAACGTCGAACTTGCGCTTGGTGATATTTGCTTTGGAGTAGCTCATTCTTAACCTTCAATCGTGGAGGATCAGGCAGTTGCCGATCACAGACGCCACAGAACCTGGAAAGCCCAGCCGGCGCAGCCGACCAGCCAAACAATCGTGAACACCTGCAGCGTCAGGCGCAGGCCCACGGATTGGACGTAGTCCATCCACACATCACGCACACCGACCCAGACGTGCCAGACCAGCGCAATGATCACGCCAAAGGTGACGAACTTCATCCACTGGGCAGCGAAGATGCCAGCCCACAGTTCATAGCCAATCTCGCCTTGCGCGAAGATCAGCTGGGCCAGGACCACGATGGTGAACAGCACCATCAGGGCGGCGGTGACACGTTGAGCCAGCCAGTCACGAATGCCGTAGTGGGCACCGACCACGGTGCGCTTGGAGCCGTAATTCACGGACATGATGTCTTTTCCTTATCGTGAGGGTGCGGTTGCTCAGTACAGGCCAAACAGTTTGGCGCCCAGTACCACGGTCAGGCCCACGCTGATCACCAGGACGGTGAGGGCGGAGGACTTGCCGAATTCTTTGTTCACCACGTTGTGGTTCACATCCATAAACAGGTGGCGCAGGCCGGCTGTCAGGTGGTGCAGGTAGGCCCAGATGATGGCCAGCGCAACCAGCTTGATAATCCAGCCGGGAACGAAGCCGCAACCTTCGTTGAAGACGGCCTTGAACTTGGCGAACGAAAACTCGGACGACAGCGAGGCATCGAACATCCAGATGATGAACGGCAGCAGCAAGAACATGATCACGCCGCTGATGCGGTGCAAGATCGAAACAATGCCTGCTGGGGGTAAGCGATAGGTTCGAACGTCGTTAAAAACGTTGATATTGCGGAACTCGGGCCGCTTCTTTTTTGCTAGCTCTGTCATGGCGGGGTACTTTCGTGGATGTAACTGCGTTGTAATCGCGCAGGAGCAAAAGATTCAAAATTCTATTGCAATGGCGCAGGTAGCGGGCTGTGCTGACGCGATTGTTTTTATTGCTGTCTCTGAGGGTGTGGTCAATCAGCTCAGTGCATTCTTGTAGTGGTGTGTGTCTGTTCTGTAGATACCGCGTCGTAACTCCATGGGAATATCGTTGTAGGTGTACGCAATCCGCTCCACGCTGAGCAGTGGGGTGCTGGCGGGAACCTGTAGCAACTGTGCTTGGGCCTCATCGGGCAGAACCGCACGCAGTTTTTCGTCGGCGCGCACCATGCGCACCCCGAAATCACCTTCGAACATCGCGTAGGTGGGGCCCTGGTAGCTGGCCATCTGCTCGGCGGTCAGTCCTTTGAAGGGGTGGCCGGGTAACCAAATGTCTTCCAAAATGGTCGGGATACCGCTGAAGGCCAGGATGCGGCGCACCTGTACCACGGTGTCGCCGCTGCGCAGTGCCAGCAGGCGGGCGATCTCAGCGGGAGCGCGCACGCGTTTGCACTCCAGGATCGTGCGCTGGGCGCGGCCTTCGCCCTCCAGGTTGCCTACGTCCGGGTGCAGTTTCAGAAAGCGGTATTGCACCTGTTGGGCCGAGTGGGTGGCCACGAAAGTGCCTTTGCCCTGTCGGCGCATGACCAGGTTTTCTGCGGCCAGTTCGTCGATCGCTTTGCGTACCGTGCCCTGGCTGACCTTGAAGCGTGCTGCCAACTCCATCTCGCTGGGGATGAGTTCTCCGGGGCGCCATTCGCCGGCTTGCAGGCTTTGCAGAATCAGGCCTTTGATCTGCTGGTACAGCGGGCTGAAGGCTGGGGTCAGTGTGGGGGCTGGATTCGCAGTGGGCCCAGGAGCACTGTCAGCAGAAAAAGATTGCGATGAGGACATATTGGTGGTTGGAAGGTCAGAGCCTCCGGATGCGAATTCTGGACTGCCGAGAGGTCGCTGGCTTGAGGGTTGATCATATCTTATATAAGACATAAGACAAATTGACCGGGCGACCAAATCAGGGGTACACTTGCCTACTGTTTACGGAGCACGGGCTACTGGTGACAGATGCTGGAGCGACGGTGCGCCGACAACTGTTTATTTCCGAAATCTGGAGTTTTCACCATGAGCAAGAAGCCCGTTCGTGTTGCCGTCACCGGCGCCGCAGGTCAAATTGGTTACGCCCTGTTGTTCCGTATCGCATCCGGCGAAATGCTGGGCAAGGATCAGCCCGTTATTCTGCAACTGCTCGAAATTCCTGACGAGAAGGCACAGAACGCACTCAAGGGTGTGATCATGGAGTTGGAAGACTGCGCCTTCCCGCTGCTGGCTGGTATTGAAGCACACAGCGACCCCATGCAAGCCTTCAAGGATACCGACTATGCCCTGCTGGTGGGCGCTCGCCCCCGCGGCCCCGGCATGGAGCGCGCCGACCTGCTGGCTGCCAACGCCCAGATCTTCACCGCCCAAGGCAAGGCCCTGAACGCCGTGGCTTCGCGCAACGTCAAGGTGCTGGTGGTCGGTAACCCCGCCAACACCAACGCCTACATTGCCATGAAGTCGGCGCCCGATCTGCCAGCGAAGAACTTCACCGCCATGCTGCGTCTGGACCACAACCGCGCCGCTTCGCAACTGGCTGCCAAGGCCGGTTTCAAGGTGGGCGACATCAAGAAGCTGACCGTGTGGGGCAACCACTCGCCCACCATGTACGCCGACTACCGCTTCGCCACCGTGGATGGCAAGTCCGTCAAGGACACCATCAACGACCAGGACTGGAACGCCAACGTGTTCCTGCCCACCGTGGGCAAGCGCGGCGCTGCCATCATCAACGCCCGTGGCCTGTCTTCGGCGGCATCTGCTGCCAACGCGGCCATCGACCACATGCGCGACTGGGCGCTGGGTTCGAACGGTGAGTGGGTGACGATGGGTGTGCCCTCCAACGGCGAATACGGCATTCCTGCCGGCATCGTGTTCGGTTTCCCTGTGATCACCGAAAACGGCGAGTACAAGATTGTCGAAGGCCTGGCCATCGATGCCTTCTCGCAAGAGTGCATCAACAAGACCCTGGCTGAACTGCAGGGCGAGCAGGACGGCGTCAAGCACCTGCTGTAATCCGCTGGCCTATGCTCGACTGGAACCCCGCGCTCTACCTGCGCTTCGCCTCGGAGCGCACGCGCCCTGCGGCTGAGTTGCTGGCGCGGGTGCCGCTCGACCCCATCCAGGTTCGCCACGTGGTGGACCTGGGTTGTGGTCCCGGTAATTCCACCGAGCTGTTGGTGCAGCGCTTTGTCCATGCCCAGGTGCTGGGCGTGGACAATTCCCCGGCCATGCTGGCCACGGCCCGGCAACAACTGCCGCAGGCCCGGTTCGAGCTGGATGACATCGCCACCTGGGCTCTCCAGGCAGGCACGCCGGATCCGGACCTGATCTTTGCGAATGCTTCGCTGCAATGGGTGTCTGCCCATGAGGGGCTGATCCCCCGGTTGCTGTCGCTGCTGGCGCCAGGTGGTGTCCTGGCCATCCAGATGCCCGACAACCACCAACAGCCCTCGCACCGGCTGATGCGCGAAATCGCACAGTTGCCGCAGTTCGCCAGCCACATCGGGCAGGTCGAACGTTTGCGCACCGAAATTCTCCCGATCGGGACTTACTACGATTTGCTGGCCGCCCCAGGGGCGCAGTCGGCCGCGGTGGATGTGTGGCACACCATCTACCAGCACCCCATGGCATCGCCTGCCGCCATCGTGCAATGGTTGCGCAGCACCGGTCTGAAACCATTTGTCGACGGATTGCCTGCTGGATTGCAGGCCGACTTCGTGCAGGCCTATGAGCACCGTGTGGACGCAGCCTATCCCGCACGTGCCGACGGTCAGCGTTTGCTGGCTTTCCCCCGTCTTTTCCTGGTTGCCCAGCGTAGCGCATGACCACCACTACCACCGCCCATCCTGCCGAGGTGCTGCTGGACGCCCAGGCTGCTGCTGCTTTGCACCTGCCGGTGTGCGACCACTACAGCGGCGTGGAAGAGCGCATGCGCAAAAGTCTGCAGTTGCAGGCCCAGATGCTGCAGGAATTTGGCACCTGCGTCTTTGATGTGACGCTGGATTGTGAGGACGGAGCGTCGGTGGGTCAGGAGCAGGCGCACGCCCGGCTGGTGGCCCAACTGGCGCGCGGGGCGGTGGCCGGCGCCCGGGTGGCAGCCCGGGTGCATGCGGTGGAGCACCCCGCCTTTGTGCAGGACATGGACATCATCGCCGGCGAGGCCGGGGCCCACCTGTGCCACATCATGCTGCCCAAGGTGGAGAGTGTGGAGGACGTGCTCAAGGCTGAAAAAGCCCTGCAACGCGCGACAGGCGTGCGTGTGCCGCTCCATGTTTTGATTGAATCGCCCGCGGCCGTGCACCGTGCTTTCGAGATCGCCGCCCATCCGGCGGTGCAGAGCATGTCTTTCGGCCTGATGGATTTTGTCTCCGCGCACGGTGGCGCCATCCCTGCCAGTGCCATGGGGGTGCGCGGCCAGTTCGAGCACCCGCTGGTCGTGCGCGCCAAGCTGGAAATCGCTGCGGCCTGCCATGCCTTTGGCAAAGTGCCCTCGCACTGCGTGGTGACCGAATTCAAGGACACGGCCGCTTTGCAGGCCGCCGCCACGCAGGCCAGCCAGAGCCTGGGCTACACCCGCATGTGGAGCATCCATCCGGCGCAGATCCGTCCGATCCTGGCGGCTTTCGCCCCGGCCATGGCCCAGGTGCAGGAAGCCACCGCCATCCTGGTGGCCGCCGCCGCCCAGCACTGGGCGCCGATCAGCCACGAGGGCGTCTTGCACGACCGTGCAAGTTACCGTTATTACTGGCAGTTGCTGGAGCGTGCGCACCGCACCGCCATGCCGCTGCCGCAAGAAGCGCGACAATGGTTCGATTCAGAGGCAGCATGAGCATGCCCTGGTGTTCAACGAACCTATTTTTTGGAATTGCAGGAGTCCGCATGAAACATTTGATTGCCTCCATTGTGCTGATCGCTCCCGCACTGGCGATGGCTGCCGCCCCCGACACGGCGGCGCAGAAATCGGCCAAGGCCACCACCCCGGTCAAGAAGACCGCGGCCGTGAAGAAAACCACGTCCCCCTCCACCGCGCGCAAGGTCGCCGGGGCAGGAGCGGCTGCCGCAGCCGCCTCGGCGGCGGTGCTGGCGCCCCGCGCACTGAATGCCGATGAGCTGGCTCTGGCCGACCGCGTGCACACCGGCAACATCGCCTGCGAGCTGGGCCAGCACGTGAATGTGTCCAAGGATGCCCAGAACCCTGGTCACTTCATGGTCAGCGGCAAGGGCTTCAACTTCCACATGTCCCCCGTGGGGACCAGTACTGGCGTGGTGCGTCTGGAAGACCAGAAGGCCGGCGCCGTGTGGCTGCAGATCGCAAACAAATCCATGCTCATGAACCAGAAGGCCGGCCAGCGGCTGGCGGACGAATGCATGAGCCCCGAACAGCTTCAGGTGGCCGAGGCCATCAAGAAGAGCCCCCCCCCAGCCTGCTGGACGCACCGAGCAAGTAAGCCCTTGCCGGGAGCCAAAGCGCTGTAAAACGCTGCCCCACTCTTAGAAAACCAATGGAGAGAGAACCATGTTGAAAGCCTACCGTGACCATGTGGCCGAGCGCGCCGCACTGGGCATTCCTCCGCTGCCCCTCGATGCCAAGCAAGTGGCTGAACTGATCGAACTGATCAAGAACCCTCCTGCGGGCGAAGATGCCTTCCTGCTGGACCTGCTGACCCATCGCGTGCCACCTGGCGTGGACGATGCCGCCAAGGTCAAGGCGTCCTTCCTGGCCGCCGTGGCCCACGGTGACCTGAAGGTGGGCCTGATCTCCAAGGCCAAGGCCACCGAGCTGCTGGGCACCATGGTGGGCGGCTACAACGTGCACCCCCTGATCGAGCTGCTGGACGACGCCGAAGTGGCGGGCGTGGCCGCCGATGCGCTGAAGAAGACGCTGCTGATGTTCGACTTCTTCAACGACGTCGCCACCAAGGCCAAGGCCGGCAACGCCAAGGCCAAGGAAGTGATGCAGAGCTGGGCCGATGCCGAGTGGTTCACTTCGCGTCCCAAGGTCCAGGAAAAGATCACCGTCACCGTGTTCAAGGTGCCTGGCGAAACCAACACCGACGATCTGTCGCCCGCGCCCGATGCCTGGAGCCGTCCCGACATCCCGCTGCACTACCTGGCCATGCTGAAGAACACCCGTCCCGACGCGGCCTTCAAGCCCGAGGAAGACGGCAAGCGCGGTCCCATGCAGTTCATCGAAGACCTGAAGAAGAAGGGCAACCTCGTGGCCTATGTGGGCGACGTGGTGGGTACCGGTTCTTCGCGCAAGTCGGCGACCAATTCCGTGATCTGGGCCACCGGCCAGGACATCCCCTTTGTGCCCAACAAGCGCTTTGGTGGCGTGACCCTGGGCGGCAAGATCGCCCCCATCTTCTTCAACACCCAGGAAGACTCGGGCTCGCTGCCGATCGAAGTCGATGTGACCAAGCTGGAAATGGGCGACGTCATCGACGTGCTGCCCTACGACGGCAAGCTGCTCAAGAACGGTGAAACCGTTGCCGAGTTCGCCTTGAAGAGCGACGTGCTGCTGGACGAAGTGCAAGCTGGTGGCCGTATCAACCTGATCATCGGCCGTTCGCTGACCGCCAAGGCCCGTGAATTCCTGGGTCTGCCTGCTTCGACCGCGTTCCGTCTGCCCTCGGCGCCGGCCGCGTCCAACGCCGGCTTCACCCTGGCGCAGAAGATGGTCGGTCGTGCCGTCGGCCTGCCCGAAGGCCAGGGCGTGCGCCCCGGTACCTACTGCGAGCCCCGCATGACCACCGTGGGTTCGCAAGACACCACCGGCCCCATGACCCGCGACGAGCTGAAGGACCTGGCCTGCCTGGGCTTCTCGGCCGACCTGGTGATGCAGTCCTTCTGCCACACGGCCGCCTACCCCAAGCCCGTGGACGTGAAGACCCACCGCGAACTGCCGGCCTTCATCTCCAACCGCGGCGGCGTGGCCCTGCGTCCTGGCGACGGCGTGATCCACAGCTGGCTCAACCGCCTGCTGCTGCCCGACACTGTCGGCACCGGTGGTGACTCGCACACCCGCTTCCCCATCGGCATTTCCTTCCCTGCCGGCTCCGGTCTGGTGGCCTTCGGTGCCGCCACGGGCGTGATGCCCCTGGACATGCCCGAATCCGTGCTGGTGCGCTTCAAGGGCGCCATGCAGCCTGGCGTGACCCTGCGTGACCTGGTGCATGCGATCCCGCTGTACGCCATCAAGGCCGGTCTGCTGACCGTGGCCAAGGCCGGCAAGAAGAACATCTTCTCCGGCAAGATCCTGGAAATCGAAGGTCTGCCCGACCTGAAGGTGGAGCAGGCGTTCGAGCTGTCCGACGCGTCGGCCGAGCGTTCCGCCGCCGGTTGCACGATCAAGCTAAACCCCGAGCCGATCAAGGAATACCTGACCTCGAACATCGTTCTGATGAAGAACATGATCGCCGACGGTTACCAGGACGCCAAGACCCTGCAGCGCCGCATCGAGAAGGTCGAAGCCTGGCTGGCCAAGCCCGACCTGCTGGAAGCCGACAAGGACGCCGAGTACGCCGCCGTGATCGAGATCGATCTGGCCGACATCCAGGAGCCCATCGTCTGCTGCCCCAACGACCCCGATGACGCCAAGTTCCTGTCCGAAGTGGCCGGCACCAAGATCGATGAAGCCTTCATCGGTTCGTGCATGACCAACATCGGTCACTTCCGCGCAGCGGCCAAGCTGCTGGGCGGCCAGCGCGACATCCCCGTCAAGCTGTGGGTGGCACCGCCCACCAAGATGGACCAGAGCGAGCTGATCAAGGAAGGCCACTACGCTGCGTTCGGCACCGCCGGCGCGCGCACCGAAATGCCCGGCTGCTCGCTGTGCATGGGCAACCAGGCGCAAGTGCGCGAAGGTGCGACCGTGATCTCCACGTCCACCCGCAACTTCCCCAACCGTCTGGGCAAGAACACCAACGTGTTCCTGGGCTCGGCCGAGCTGTCCGCGATTGCTTCGCGCCTGGGTTACCTGCCTTCCAAGGACGAGTACCTGAAGGAAATGGGCGTGATTGATGCCGACAAGGCATCGGTCTACCGCTACATGAACTTCGACCAGATCGAAGAGTACGCTGAAGTGGCCAAGGGCGTGAACGCCTAAGTCGTTCCGGCCGCAAGCCAAGGCCTGCTGCGCATCGCGCGGCAGGCTTTTTTTATGCAGGCCGTGGGCAGGGCCCACTACGTTGCGGGGGAGCTGGACGTTGACGGCGCAGTCGCGCTGGGGGCGTTAGCATCGGTGCTCGAAGATCGGTGGACACAAGGATCCGCATGTTGCGAACAATCCGATGGCTGGTGGGGATGGTCCTGTGCGCTAGCGTTGTGGCGCCCGGGCTGGCGGCCGAGCCCTGCACCCAGGCCGCGCCGCTGTTTGCGGCGGTCACGGCCAACCATTCGGCCGAGATCCGGCGCCTGCTGGACTGTGGCGCGCCGCTGGAGGCGCGCAATACCGCTGGTCAGACCCCACTGCTGGTGGCCACCCACCACAACCATGTGGCCGCCGCCCGGGCCTTGATCGAGGCCGGTGCCGAGGTCAATGCCAAGGACCAGATCCAGGACAGCCCCTACCTGTACGCCGGGGCCCGGGGCCATCTGGACATCCTGCAGATGACGCTGGCGCACGGCGCGGACGTGCGCAGCCTGAACCGCTACCAGGGCACGGCGCTGATTCCGGCGGCGGAGCGTGGCCATGTGGAAGCCGTGCGCCTGCTGATCCAGGCGGGTGTGGATGTGAACCACGTGAACCGCCTGGGCTGGACCGCGCTGATCGAGGCCGTGGTGCTGGGCCAGGGCGGCGAGCGCCACCAGCAGGTGGTGCAGGAGCTGGTCGATGCCGGGGCCGACGTGAACCTGCCCGATGCCCAGGGCCGCACGCCACTGGCCTTGGCCCAGGCCCATGGATACCCAGAGATTGCCCGCATTTTGCGTCGGGCAGGAGCACATTGAAGATGACAGTGACACACGACGACACACAGTTTTTGCGCGAAGCCATCGCGCTGGCGTATGCCAATGCCGAGCAGGGCGGGCGCCCGTTCGGGGCCGTGGTGGTCAAGCAGGGCGTGGTGATTGCCTCGGCCGTCAACGAGATCCTGCGCAGCAACGATCCCACGGACCATGCGGAAATGCTGGCCATCCGCCGGGCCAGCCAGCACCTAGCTTCGCCGAATCTGCAGCACTGTGTGGTGTATGCCAGTGGCCATCCCTGCCCAATGTGCCTGGCGGCCATGCGCATGGCGGGTGTCAGCCAGGTGGTGTTTGCCCACTCAAACGCCGATGCCGCGCCGTTTGGCCTGTCCACAGCGGCGATCTACGAAGAACTGGCCAAACCGTTTGCCCAGCAGTCCATGGTCATCCGCCATGTGCCCGTACGGCTGACCGAGCGGCCCGGCCTGTACGCCGACTGGAAGCAGCGCCAGACACCGCACTGAGGCCGGCCGGGGCCTGTAGCGCCCACGTGCCAGGCGCTAGGCCCTAGCGCATCGAGTGCAGGCCGATCAGGTTTTCGTCTGGGTCGGTGATCAGGGCGATGAAGCCATAGGGGCCGATCGGCATCTTGTCGCGCACCACGGTGCCGCCCTGGGCGACCGCGCGGCCGGCTTCGACGGCGCAGTCCTCACAGCTGAAATAAATCAGCGTGCCGCCATTGCCGGACGGCGCTCCCGGCATGCGGACCAGGGCGCCGGCCGCCCCCCCGGCCTCGGGCTGCATGGGGAAGGCCCACATCTCCATGTCGCTGCCGTCGGTGCCGGGTGGGGCCAGGGCTTCCAGCGTACGCGACAGCACGTTTTCATAGAACGCCTTGGCCCGGTCCATGTCCTGCACATAGATTTCGAACCATCCAACGGGATTGCGTGTCATGGCAGACCTCCTGGGGGGATGCAGCGGGGGCGTGGCACGGGGCCACCGTGTGTCCCAATTGTCGAAGTCTGGCCGGCCAGGGATGCAGGACGGTGGCTTTTCTTCCCGCAGGCGCACGCGTTGGTTTCTAAAAACCATAGCTGACTGCGTAGGTGCAGTCTGGGTTTTATGCCATTTTGTGCACCCACCTCAATCCTGCATGCCCGCCCAGGGTTCAGGGGGCGGTGGCCGACCCTGGCGCGGCAGATGGGGCGTCGGCAGGGGCGCTGGGCGTGGCATCCCCGCGCAGCGCGCCCAGCTTGGCCTGCAGCCAGTCGTCATAGCCCTTGTGCACCAGCGCGTAGGTCTGGGCAATGCCGGCCGCCACCGGGCTGTCAGCGCCCAGCACGCCCAGGCTGTTCAAGATGTCTTCCGCCTCCTGGTAGCCCTGCTCGAAACCACCGCGGATCAGCTCCACAAAATCCTGGGCCACCTCGGCCAGCGCCTTGTCGGGGTAGCGGGCCGCATAGGCGTCGAACATGGCGGTGGACAGGCCCACGATGCGGCCTGCCGTGGCCTGCGCGCTGTGGTCTTGGCCCATGGCGTTCTGGATGGCGTCGGGGCCCAGTTCGGGCGCCAGCTCCTGGTTGATGGCGTCCACCGCCGTGCGGTACAGCAGGGCCAGGCTGTCGTTGCCGGTCTGCAGGCTGACCTGCAGCGAGGCTTCCAGGATCTGCGCATTCCGCAGGTTCTGCGGGCCCTGGTTGCTGGCGGTGGCGGTTTTCTGCGCCTGGTCCAGCGGCGTGCTCTTGGCGGGCACGGCCGTGTCGGGGGAAGCGGAAGCGGGGGCGGGGAGGGGGGGGACGTTCAGCATGGTGCTCTCCAGAGGCAACACAGGCCGACAAGGCCATATCTGGCATGTCGGCAATTTGGTGGTGTTCTGAAGTGCCATTGGTCGAGATGGCGAGATTTGCTGAAAAAAGGAAGCGGTTGGCGCTGGATGGATAGGCTTTTCAGGGCCTAAAGAGATCGTGTGCCGCACCTGTCCTGCGGCAGCCGCTCACTTTTTGCTGAACTGATATGGTGGTGCTTGGATGGAGTGCATCTGATCCGGTCTTTTTGCCCCCAATCTGATGCTTTTGTTCCAGGGACGGCGCGCGCACAGTCGTTGCTGAGCGCAGCCAGGCGGTCCTGGCTGGCCTGCCCATTCCTGCTATGTCCCACGAAAACTCCTCCCCGCAACCCGGTGGCACACCGCCGCCCCGCAAGACCATCCCCATCCAGGCCGCGCCGCATGCCGTGCCGTTCTACGAGCCGCGCACCAAGATCCAGCCGCGTTCCATCCAAGGCCTGTTTTCGCGCTGGCGCTGGGCCCTGGTGTGGGCCACGCAGCTGTTCTTCTACGTCGTGCCCTGGCTGCAGATCCATGGGCGCCAGGCCCTGCTGTTTGATCTGGAGCAGCGGCGTTTCTACGTCTTCGGCTGGCTGCTGTACCCGCAGGACTTCATCTACCTGACGGCGCTGCTCATTGTCAGCGCCCTGGCGCTGTTCCTGTTCACCACCGTGGCCGGGCGCCTGTGGTGTGGCTTCAGCTGCCCGCAGACGGTGTACACCGAGATCTTTATGTGGATCGAGCGCCGGCTGGAGGGCGACCGCAGTGCGCGCCTGCGCCTGGACGGCAGTGGCTGGACGCTGGAGAAAACGGCCCGGCGTGGCGGCAAGCACCTGCTGTGGCTGCTGCTGTCGCTGTGGACGGGCTTCACCTTCGTGGGCTACTTCGTGCCCATCCGCGACCTGGCGGTGCAGGTGATGGCGCTGCAGGGGGCGTGGCAGATCTTCTGGATCGCCTTCTACGCCCTGGCCACCTACGGCAATGCCGGTTTCCTGCGCGAGCAGGTGTGCAAGTACATGTGCCCGTATGCGCGCTTCCAGAGCGCCATGTTCGACAAGGACACGCTGGTCGTCACCTACGACGCCGCGCGCGGCGAAGGCCGCGGCCCGCGGGCCAAGGGCGTGGATGCGCGTGCCCAGGGCCTGGGCGACTGCATCGACTGCAAGCTGTGCGTGCAGGTCTGCCCCGTGGGCATCGACATCCGTGATGGCCTGCAGTACGAATGCATTGGCTGCGGGTTGTGCATCGACGCCTGCAACGGGGTGATGGACAAGATGCACTATGCGCGTGGCCTGGTGCGACTGAGCACGCAAAGCGCCCTGGCCCAGGGCTGGAGCGGTGCGCAGATGCTGCGCCGCGTGTTCCGTCCGCGCGTGCTGCTGTACGGCGCTGGGCTGCTGGCCATCACCGTGGCCATGGTCACCAGCCTGTCTGTGCGCGTGCCGCTGAAGGTGGACGTGGTGCGCGACCGCGGCACCCTGTCGCGCATCGTGGCCGGCGGCATGGTGGAGAACATCTACCGCGTGCAGATCGGCAATGCCACGGAAGTGCCACAGCACTATGTGCTTTCGGCCGCGGGCCTGGACGGACTGCGCGTGGCGTCGGACACCGCAGTAGCGCTGGGCGCCGCCGAAGACCGCTGGGTGGTCATCCGCCTGCAGGCACCGTATGGGGTGGCGGCGGGCGGCTCGCATCCCGTGGCGATCGAGGTGCGCGCCCAGGCCGACCCGGCCATCCAGGTGGCCGCGCCGACCACCTTCCTGGTGCCACGCTGAGCCGCAGCGCTGCTCAGCCCGCGCCCTGCTGCATGCGGTGGCACCAGCTACCCAGCTGCTGCAAGGCCTGGTCGGTGCGGGCATCCCACAGCAGGCCGTAGTTCAGGCGGATGCAGCGGCCAAAGCGCTGGCTGGCCGAAAACACCGGCCCCGGCGCCAGGCTGATGCCTTCGGACAGGGCCTGCTGGTGCAGCTGCAGGGCATCGCAGCCGGGTGGCAGCTCGATCCACATGAAATAGCCGCCTTCGGGGCGCGTGGCGCGCGTGCCGGGCGGAAAGTGGCGGGCGATGGCCTGCGTCATCGCATCGCGCTGCGTGGCCAGGGTGTGGCGCAGCTGGCGCAGGTGCTTGTCGAAGCCCACGCCTTCCAGGTAATGCGCCAGCGCGGCCTGGGCCGGGGCGTTGGTGCTGAGCGAGGTGGTCAGCTTCTGCCGTGCCACAGCCTGGGTGAAGCGCCCCGCCGCCGCCCAGCCGACGCGCCAGGCCGGTGCCAGGCATTTGGAGAACGAGCTGCAGTGCAGCACCCAGCCTTCGCGGTCGTAGGCCTTCACGGGCAGCGGGCGGCGGGCGCAGAAGTACAGCTCGCCATACACATCGTCTTCGATCAGCGGCACCTGGTGGCGCGCCAGCAGCGCGCACAGGGCCTGCTTGTGGGCCGTGGGCACCAGGCTGCCCAGCGGGTTGTGGAAGTTGCTCATCAGCCAGATGGCCTGCGGGCGGTGACTGGTGATGGCGGCTTCCAGCGCCGGCAAGTCGATGCCGTCGCGCGGGTGGGTGGGCACCTCCACCGCCTTCAGGCCCAGGCGCTCCAGCGCCTGCAGGGCGCCGTAGAAACACGGCGACTCCACCACCACGGTGCCACCGGGCTGGGTGACCGCCGACAGGCACAGGTTCAGCGCCTCCAGCGCGCCGTTGGTGATGACCACATCGTCCATGTGCAGCGGCATGCCATCGGCCAGGTAGCGGCGGGCAATGTGGCGGCGCAGGCCGCTGTGGCCGGTGCTCAGGTCATCGAGCAGGGCCTGCGGCTGGGCCTGGCGTGCGCAGGCGGCCAGCGACTGCGCCAGCTTGTTCCACGGGAAGTGCTGGGGCGCGGGAAAGGCACTGCCCAGGCCCACCGTGCCCGGCTGGAAGCTGGCTTGCAGGATGGAGAACACGCGCTCGCTGACATCCACCGTCAGCGAGGCCGGGGGCGGCAGCCGGGCGATCTCCGGCTCCGGCGGCGGGTGGTGGGCGCCCGAGGCCACGTAGTAGCCGGAACGCTCGCGCGCACGGATCAGCCCGCGCGCCTCCAGCAGGTAGTAGGCCTGGAACACCGTGGACGGGCTGACGCCGCGTGCGGCGCAGCAGCTGCGCACCGAGGGCAGCTTGTCGCCCGGCTGCAGCACGCCCGCGTGGATGGACTGGGCGATGTCGGCGGCCAGGGTGGCGTAGCGCGTCAGGCTGGGGGAGGAGGCGGGTTCGGTGGACACAGCCACCCAGTGTAGGGGCTGTCCAGCGCCAGACTGCCCCGCCCCGGATTAGGCGGTGGCCGCGCTCTGCAGCAGGCCCTTGGCGCCATGTGGCTCGCAGCGCAGGTACTGCGGGGCGGCCGCCACCTGGGCGCCCAGCTGGCGGGCGGCCTCCCAGGGCCAGCGCGGGTTGTAGAGCATGGCGCGGGCCACGCCGATGGCATCGGCCTGGCCGGCATCCAGGATGGCCTGGGCTTGCTGCGCGTCGGTGATCAGGCCCACGGCAATCACGGGCATGGCCCCTTGCAGGTGGCGGCGCAGGCCGTCGGCCAGCGGCACTTGGTAGCCAGGGCCGATGGGAATCTGCTGCGCCGGGTGCAGGGCGGCGCTGGAGACATGCAGGAAGGCGCAGCCGCGCGCTGCCAGGGCCTGGGCCAGCTGGGTGCTTTGCGCCAGGTCCCAGCCGCCGTCCACCCAGTCGGTGGCGGAGATGCGCACGCCCAGCGGAAAGCCCGCTGGCAGGGCCGCCTGGATGGCATCGAACACCTCCAGCGTCAGGCGCATGCGGTTGTCCAGGCTGCCGCCATAGGCGTCGTCGCGCAGGTTGGACAGGGGCGACAGGAACTGGTGCAGCAGGTAGCCGTGGGCGGCGTGCAGCTCCAGCGCATCCAGCCCCAGGCTGTGCGCGCGCAGGGCAGCATCGACGAAGGCCTGCTTGATGCGGGCAATGTCCTCCAGCGTGGCGCTGGCTGGCAGTGGGTCGGTGGGCATGAAGCCCTGGGCGCTGGCGCTGATCGTGGGCCAGGCCTCGGGGTGGTCGGCGGGCAGAGCTCCACCGCCTTCCCAGGGTCGGCGGCTGCTGGCCTTGCGGCCGGCGTGGGCCAGTTGCATGCACACGGGCATGGGGCTGTGGCGGCGGATGTGCGCCAGCACCGGGCGCAGCGCCTGCATCTGGGCATCGTTCCACAGCCCCAGGTCGTGGGCGCTGATACGGCCCCGCGCCTCGACGGCGGTGGCCTCCAGGATCAGCAGGCCGGCGCCGGACTGGGCCAGCTGGCCGTAGTGCATCAGGTGCCAGCTGGTGGCACAGCCTTCCTCGGCCGAGTACATGCACATCGGGGGAATGACGATGCGGTTGGCCAGTTCCAGCGAGCCGAATCGGATGGGGGAGAACAAAGCGGGCATGGTGGGCGCGTCCCTTCACAGCAAATCTTGCGCCGCAGCATGACACAAAAAAAACGCGCCACCGATCCCGTCGGTGACGCGCTGCGGCAGGGGCGGCGACGGGCTCAGGCCTGTTCGGCCAGCAGCTCCTGCAGGGTCTTGACCTGCAGGCGCAGGCGTTCGTTCTCGGCCTCCAGCTCAACCACGCGTGCCTGCAGTTCCTCGGGCGAGGCCGGTGGTGCTGCATCCTGCGCATCGTCCGTGGCGGCGGGCTTGTCGGCCTTGGGTTTTTTCTTGGCCTCGCGCACGCGCTTGGCGGCCTGCTTCAGGCTGTCGGCGCCTTCGGCGGCCACGGCCTGCTGCTCTTCCACGGGCAGGCTGGCAACCACGGCGGCGGCGTTCAGCGACAGCTCGCCGGCCTTGACGGCGGCGACCACTTCGGGGGCGGCCTTTTCCTGGATGGTCTCGATCATCTTGACCTGGCCGGCCGACAGGCGGGCGGCGCGGGCCAGTGCTTCGCGCGTGTCCAGGGCCTGGTCGG
Organism: Comamonas aquatica; assembly: GCF_018064205.1. Taxonomy (NCBI): domain Bacteria; kingdom Pseudomonadati; phylum Pseudomonadota; class Betaproteobacteria; order Burkholderiales; family Comamonadaceae; genus Comamonas; species Comamonas aquatica. The sequence goes on from NZ_CP072916.1 coordinate 787,948, forward strand.
GCACCTTGGGGGTGTTGGCCAGGGCCTGGGCCACGGCGGGATCGGTGTCACCGTCCCAGGGCGCTTCGGCACTGGATTCGGCCTTGGCGGCATTCACCGCAGCGGCGGCGGCGGCGCGGCGCTCGGCGATGATCTCGCGCTTGCGCAGGGCCAGCACACCGCGCTGGAAGTCGGAGACGGAGCGCCGGCCCAGGTGCTGGTCGATCATCCACAGGTGGATGTCTTCCATGTTCTGGAAGCGTTCGTTCTGGATGGTCTGGAAGGGCAGGCCATGCTTCTGGCAGATGCCGAAGCGGTTGTGGCCGTCGACCAGCACATTGCCCCACAGCACCAGCGCATCGCGGCAGCCTTCGTCGAGGATGCTGCGCTCCAGCGCATCGTGTTCGTCGGGGGTCAGGGGGTCGATATAGGCCTTGAGTTCAGGCAGGACAACAATCTCTTCGGGGTTCATCAGGTTTCCAATCGGGCGGGCAGGCGCACTGTAGCGGTCTGCCGTGAAAAGTCAAAAGGCACCCGGGGGTGCCTTTGTGCCAAGACCGACAAGGTCTTGAAAAGAGGAGCGGTTGGCGCAGGTCGATTCTAGGTTTCAGACTGAAAAGTATCGGAAATCCTTGAACAGCGCGCGCTGACCGCTATCAAAGATCAGGCCTGTTCGGGGTGCAGCAGGCGCGAGATCAGGCCACCTTCGATCGGCCCCTCGACCGGGATGCGCACGCGCACGGGGTTGCCGGGGGCGACCTGCACGGGTTCGCCGTCCAGGTTGAACATCTGCTCCAGCTTCATGGTGCGGTTGCCGGTGGGGTGGATGATTTCGATCATGTCGCCCACGGCGAAGCGGTTCATGGTTTCGATCTCGGCCAGGCCGTTTTCGTAGCCACGCACCTGGCCCACGAAGTGGCTGCGCTGCAGCACCGAGGTGCCGGTCTCGTAGTTCTGGTAGTCGTTGGCGGGGCGGCGCTCCAGCAGGCCGCCGGTGTAGCCGCGGTTGGCCAGGCCTTCCAGTTCGGTGATCAGGTGCGGGTTGAAGGGGCGGCCAGCCACGGCATCGTCGATCGCGCGTCGGTAGGTCTGCGCGGTACGGGCGACGTAGTACAGGCTCTTGGTGCGGCCCTCGATCTTCAGCGAGTCCACGCCGATCTTGGTCAGGCGCTCGACGTGCTCCACGGCGCGCAGGTCCTTGGAGTTCATGATGTAGGTGCCGTGCTCATCTTCCATGATGGGCATCATCTCGCCGGGGCGGCCCTTTTCTTCCAGCAGGTAGATGGCGTCGGCCTTGGGGTGGCGCTTCTGGTCGCCGCAGGTGCTGGTGAACTGGTTGTCGGCGTCGTTCTTGGCGTCTTCGAAGTTGAAGCCCTGCTCCATGGCCTGGCCCAGTGCCTCGCCGGTGTTGGGGTCCACATCGGCGCCGTGGGTCTTGTATTCCCAGCGGCAGGCGTTGGTGCAGGTGCCCTGGTTGGGGTCGCGGCGGTTGAAGTAGCCCGACAGCAGGCAGCGGCCCGAGTAGGCGATGCACAGCGCGCCGTGCACAAACACTTCCAACTCCATATCGGGGCATTCCTGGCGGATCTTTTCGATCTCGTCCAGGCTCAGCTCGCGCGACAGGATGATGCGCTCCACGCCCATCTTCTGCCAGAACTTGACGGTGGCGTAGTTGGTGGTGTTGGCCTGCACGGACAGGTGGATCACGGCCTCGGGCCACTTTTCCTTGACCATCATGATCAGGCCGGGGTCGGCCATGATCAGCGCGTCGGGCTTGAGGGCGATGATGGGCTCGATGTCGCGCAGGTAGGTGCGGATCTTGTCGTTGTGCGCAATGACGTTCGACGTCAGAAAGAACTTCTTGCCACGCTGGTGGGCTTCCTGGATGCCCTGGGCAATCTGCTCCATGCGGAACTCGTTGTTGCGCGCGCGCAGGGAGTAGCGCGGCTGGCCGGCGTACACGGCGTCGGCGCCAAAGTCGTAGGCGGCGCGCATCTTGTCGAGCGAGCCGGCGGGAAGCAACAGTTCGGGGGCTTTCATAGGGGGCTTATTTTCCTTGATTGGCGGCTGTCCGTCCTGGCGGTGGGGGCATGTACCCCCAGGCCGTGTGGCGGCGGCGGATAGCTCGCAATTAATGAGCTGCTGGCGCTGAAAGAACAAGGACTTCAGCCAGATATCTGTCTGAAGTCCTTGCTGGATCAGCGCCAGGCGCTCTGTAAATGATCAGTCTTGCGGGCGGAAACCGAAGTTGAACTCGCTGGGCACGGTGCCGTTGGTGTCCTTGGGCAGGGTCTCGGTCTTGTGCAGGGCGCGCACCACGGCGTCGTCCCAGGCCTTGTTGCCGCTGGACTTGACCAGCTGCACGCTGGTGATGGTGCCGTCCGGCGCCGCGCGCACCCGCACTTCGGCGCGCGGGTTGCCGCTGACCACGTCCGGATAGACGATGTTGGGCTTGACCTTGGCCGCCACGCGTGCGCCATAGCCGGCCGAGTGGCCTGCCGTGCCGCCGCCCGTGCCCTTGCCGCCGTTGGGGCCGCTGCTCTTTTCGGCAGAGCCCGTGCCGCCGGAACCACCGGCCAGACCGGCCATGGCCTTGAGGTTTTCCTGGCGCATGCGCTCCAGTTCCTTGGCGGCCTTGGCCTCCTGGGCGGCCTGCTCCTTGCGGCGCTTTTCGTCGGCCGCCTTCTTCTCGGCGTCGGCCTTGGCCTTTTCGGCTTTCTCCTTCTCGGCCTTTTCTTTGGCTGCCTTGTCCTTGGCGGCTTTTTCCTTTTCCGCCTTCTCGCGCTTTTCTTTTTCCAGGCGGTCCTTCTTCTCCTGCTCGGCCTTGTCACGCTTTTGCTGTTCCAGCTTGTCGCGCTTTTCCTGCTCGAGCTTTTCCTTGCGTGCCTCTTCCGCCTTTTCCTTGTCACGCTTGGCTTTTTCGGCCTTCTCGCGCTCGGCCTTGTCCTTGGCCTTTTGGGCTTCCAGCTCGCGCTGCTTCTTCAGCTCGGCCTCCTGCTTCTTGCGTTCCTGCAAGGCGATCTCGGCGTCGCGCTGCGACTGCAGCTCTTGCTGCGTCGGCTTGGGCGGGGCGGGTGGCGGGGGCGGCGGCAGCGGAACGGGTTCCGGCTCGGGCTCAGGTTCCGGTGCTGGGGCAGGTGTGGGCGCCGGCGCTGGTGGGGGCACGACCGCAGCCGCACGTGGCGCGGCCTGCACGAAGGTGTCCGACCACAGCTCGGCCTCGACCGCGGCCTGCTCGACGGCGACCGGCGGGGTGATGTTCCAGACCAGGGCCACCAGGGGCGTGGCATGGGCCAGCAGTGCCAAGACCCAGCTGCGCAAGCGCTTGCTCGGGCGAGGTGGGGCAAAGGGGTCTTGGGCGAGGCGAGGGGACATGGAGGAATGGGGCGCGCGGGTCGGGGAAGGCGGCGGGGTTAGTTGGAGGAAGATTTGACGCCCAGTGCCACACGCACCTCGGCCGCCTGCAACTGGGCCATGGCCTGGACCACCGACTCATAGGGCAGGGTCTTGTCGGCCAGGATCTGGATGGCGGTGTGTTCGGGGTCGCTGTTTTTCCAGGAGGTGGCGATGCCCTGCAGTTCCGGCAGGGCGATCTGCTGCTCGGTATTCTTGGTCTTGAAGATCACGCGACCGTCCTTTTCCAGCAGGACGTAGGCGATGTTCTTGGCGGCCGGCTTGGAGGACTTGCCCGCCGTGGGGACGTCGATGTTGCCGGGCGTGAGCATGGGGGCCGTCACCATGAAGATGATGAGCAGCACCAGCATCACGTCGATGAAGGGCACCATGTTGATTTCCACCACGGTGCGGCGGCCTTTGCCGCGGGAGCTGACTGCGGGCATGGGGTGGCTCCTGCGCTCAGTAACCGGACGCGGTGGAGCTGGCGGTGGGGCCGCTCACATTGCGCTGCAGGATGTTGGAGAACTCTTCGATGAAGGTCTCGTGCACATTCGCGATGCGGTCGATGTTGTGGGCGTAGCGGTTGTAGGCAGTCACGGCGGGAATCGCGGCAAACAGGCCCATGGCGGTGGCGACCAGCGCCTCGGCGATGCCGGGGGCCACGGTGGCCAGGGTGATCTGCTCCATGCTGGCAAAACCGGTGAAGGCGTGCATCACGCCCCAGACGGTGCCGAACAGGCCGACGTAGGGCGAGACGGAGCCGACGGTGCCCAGGAAGGCCAGACCGGATTCGACCTCGTCCATCTCGCGTTGAAGGCTGGCGCGCATGGCGCGGCGCGTGCCATCCATCAGCGTGCCGCTGTCGTTGATGCGGCGCTCGCGCAGCTTCTTGTACTCGCGCATGCCGCTGGCGAAGATGCGTTCCATCGGGCCGCCGTGCTTGGCGTTCTGGGTGGCGCTGTTGTACAGGTCGTTCAGGCTCTGGCCCGACCAGAAGTCTTGCTCGAAGGCGTCATTGAGCTGGCGCACCTGCTTGAGCGCCTGGGCCTTGCGAAAGATGGTGGCCCAGCTGGCCACCGAGGCCACGACCAAGATCAACATGACCAATTGCACCACCCAGCTGGCCTGGATGATGAGGCTGAGGATGGACATGTCTTGGGCTGCGTTCATGAGAGTTTTTCCACGATGGAGTTCGGAATACGGGCAGGGCGCATGCTGGCGGAATCCACCCAGCCGATGCGAATGCTGCCTTCACATAACAGTTGCTGCGTGCCATCGGATGACACGGGCCGCAAAAAAGCCTGCTGGGCGATGGTGATGGAGGCCCGGCCCGCCGACTGCAGCACGGCCGTGACCTCCAACAGATCGTCCAGGCGCGCAGGCCGCAGGTAGTTCAACTCTGCCTGTGTGACGACGAACATGCCGCCGGCTTCGTCGCGCAGCTTTTGCTGCTCCACGCCCAGGTTGCGCAGCCATTCGGTGCGTGCGCGCTCAAAGAACTTGAGGTAGTTGGCGTAGAAGACGATGCCGCCGGCGTCGGTGTCTTCCCAGTACACCCGGATGGGAAAGGTGAATGCCATGAAAGTTCCCCCTGTGGCCGGACTTTACGCGAACAGCCGTTGCATGCGGCGCACGGCTTCCTGCAGCTGTTCCATGGAGTTGGCCGTGGAAAAGCGCACGTAGTGGGCGGTGTCCGCGGTGCCGAAGTCGCGCCCGGGCGTGATCGCCAGGTGGGCGCGCTCCATCAGCGCATAGGCAAATTCCCAGCTGTCTTGGACGCCCAGCTTGGCGCACAGCGGCGTGCAGTCGGCCCACGCGTAGAAGGCGCCGTCGGGCATGACGTCGATGCCAAAGCCCAGCTCGCGCAGCGCGGGCAGGAAGTAGTCGCGGCGGGCCTTGAACTCGGCGCGACGGCGTTCGAACTCGGCGATGCTGTTGGGGCTGAAGCAGGCCAGGGCGGCGTGCTGGGCCACGGTGGAGGCGCAGATGAACAGGTTCTGCGCCAGGCGCTCGACCACGGGCACCATGGCTTCGGGCACGACCATCCAGCCCAGGCGCCAGCCGGTCATGTTGAAGTACTTGCTGAAGCTGTTGATGCTGATGATGTCGTCGCTGATGGCCAGGGCGCTGTGGCCGAAGGCCTCGTCGTAGGACAGGCCCAGGTAGATCTCGTCGACGATGGTGATGCCGCCCTTGGACTGCACCACCTCGTGGATGCGGCGCAGCTCGGCCGGATCGATTGAGGTGCCCGTGGGGTTGGACGGCGAGGCCAGCAGCACGCCGCGGGTTTGGGCGCCCCAGTGGGTGGCCACGTGCTCGGCGCTCAGCTGGTAACGTTCGGCCGCACCGGTGGGGATCAGCTGGGCCACGCCCTCTGCAGCGCTCACGAAGTGGCGGTTGCAGGGGTAGCTGGGGTCGGGCATGAGGATTTCATCGCCCGGATTGATCAGCGCCAGACAGGCCAGTTGCAGCGCCGCCGAGGCGCCCGCCGTGACCACGATGCGCTGGGCTGGCACCTGGATGCCGAAGCGGCTGCGGTACCAGTCGCTGATGGCCTGGCGCAGTGGCTCCAGGCCCAGGGCGTTGGTGTACTGCGTGCGGCCGCTGGCGATGCTCTCTTGCGCGGCCGCCTGGACCTGGGCCGGGGCCGTGTAGTCGGGCTCGCCGATGTTCAGGAAGATCATCGGCTCGGGGCCGTGGGCCACTTCCTGGGCCAGCTGCTGGGCGGCCTTGGCCACTTCCATGACGTAGAACGGGGAGATTTTTTCGGCGCGCTTGGAAAACTTCATGGACTGGCACAGCGCGCGGGGCGCTGACAGAAAGAACAAACGGGAATCGAAAAAGGCAGCGGCCGGTGGCACGCTGCCTGGGGCGCGTGTCAGGCGCTCTTGCCGGCCTTGTCGGCCTGGACTTCGGCGGCGCGCAGCTCCGGTGCCAGCGCGTTGAGCACGCCGTTGACGTACTTGTGGCCGTCGGTGCCACCAAATTCCTTGGCCAGCTCGATCACTTCGTTGAGCACCACGCGCCAGGGCACGTCCTGGCAGTACATCAGCTCATAGGCGCCGATCCACATGCAGGCCTGCTCGATGGGCGACAGCTCGCCCAGTTGGCGGTCCAGCTTGGGGGCGATCAGCGCGTTCAGGTCGGCTTCCAGCTTGATGCAGCCGTGCAGCAGCGCGTCGTAGTGCAGGGCGTCGGACTTGTGAAAGCCGGCCAGGTCGCGCGTGAACATGTCGATCGCGGTGGCCTCATTACGGCCGACGAGGTGCTGGTACAGGCCCTGCAGCGCAAATTCGCGCGAGCGGCTGCGCGCCGACTTGGAGGCGGCCTTGCGCACACCGGTGCTGGTCAGTCCGGTGCGCTTTTGGCGGGGGGGGCGGCTCTTGCCGGTCGAGGTGGGGGCGTGTTCGTCGCTCATGGTCATTTCAGTGTGCGAAGCAGGCTGGCCATTTCCACGGCCACACGTGCCGCGTCCAGGCCCTTTTCGGTCTGGCGGGCGATGGCCTGCTCCAGGTTTTCGGTGGTGATGATGGCGTTGGCGATCGGCAACTGGTAATCCAGGCTTACGCGGGTCACGCCAGCACCCGATTCATTGGCGACCAGTTCAAAGTGGTAGGTCTCGCCACGGATGATGCAACCCAGGGCCACCAGTGCATCGTAGCCGCCACGCTCGGCCATGGCCTGTAGGGCGGCAGGCACTTCGAGGGCGCCGGGCACCACGACGTGGGTGATGGCATCGGTCTGCACGCCCAGGGCCAGCAGTTCCTGGTGGCAGGCTTCGGCCAGGGCCTGGGTGATGCCTTCGTTCCAGCGCGCCTGGACGATGCCGATGCGCAGTCCTTGGCCATTCAGTTGTGCGGCCGTGCCTTTTTCTGCATGCAACATGTTGTTTTATTCCTTGGTGATGTAGCCAGTGATTTCCAGGCCATAGCCGGCCATGCTGGGCATGCGGCGGGGCTGGCCCAGCAGTTGCATCTTGTGCACGCCCATCTCGCGCAGGATTTGTGCGCCGATGCCGTAGGTGCGCAGGTCCATGCGACCACGCTCGGGCGCCTGGGAAGCGCGGGCCTTGCCCTCGAACTGGGCCAGCAGCTGGTCTGCGCTTTCGCCGCAGTTCAGCAGCACGACCACGCCCTGGCCACGGTGGTGGATGTAGTCCAGGCTGGTGTCCAGGCTCCAGGAGTGCATGGAGCGCTGGACTTCCAGCGCATCCAGCACCGACAGCGGCTCGTGCACGCGCACGGCGACTTCGTCGGCTTCGCTCCATTGGCCCTTGACCAGGGCGATGTGCACGGACTGGCTGGGTTTGTCCTGGAAAACGTGGGCGGTGAATGTGCCCCAGTGGGTCTGCAACTGGCGCGATCCCACCTGCTGCAGCAGCGATTCGGTGCGGCTGCGGTACTGGATCAGGTCGGCAATAGTGCCGATCTTCAGGCCGTGTTCCGCGGCGAACAGCTGCAGGTCGGGCAGGCGGGCCATGGTGCCGTCGTCCTTCATGATCTCGCAGATCACGGACGAGGGACTGCAGCCGGCCATTGCGGCCAGGTCGCAACCGGCTTCGGTGTGGCCGGCGCGGATCAGCACGCCGCCATCGACAGCCTGCAGCGGGAAGATGTGACCGGGTTGCACCAGGTCGCTGGGCTGGGCCTGCTTGGCTACGGCAGCCTGCACGGTGCGGGCGCGGTCGGCGGCCGAGATGCCGGTGGTCACGCCCTCGGCGGCCTCGATCGATACGGTGAAGGCCGTGCTGTAGACGGTGCCATTGCGGGCGGCCATGGGCGGCAGCTTCAGGAATTCGCAGCGCTCACGGGTCAGGGTCAGGCAGATCAGGCCCCGGCCGTACTTGGCCATGAAGTTGATGGCTTCGGGCGTGACGTGGTCGGATGCCAGGACCAGATCCCCCTCGTTCTCGCGGTCTTCTTCATCCACCAGAATGACCATGCGCCCGGCGCGCATGTCGGCAACGATGTCTTCCACCGGCGAAATTTGCACGGGGTTGAGGGGGGTGTTCATGGAGTGTGTTCCTTGGATGACCTGTCGGGTTGCCGGCAGCACTGCCTTTGATCGGGGCTCCCGCCCTGCATGCAGGGGCCTGCATGCTTCCAAAGAACATGTGCGCACGGGTTCCGTCGCTGCAAAGCCAAGCGCCGGATGGTGCTCGGTCCTGTTGAAAGCAGGCATTTTAGTGCTTTGTGGCCTGCCTGCCAGGATTGGGTGGGCGCAAGGCCTCAGTTTTCGGGGTCTTGCAACGTGACATCGCCGTCCGGGTAGGCCACGCAGGGCAGCACACAGCCCTCGGCCTTTTCCTCGGCGGTCAGGCCGGGCCATTCGATCTTGTAATGCACGGAACCCGCGGTGAGGGTGCCCAGGCAGGTGCGGCAGGTTCCATTGCGGCAGGAGCTGGGCCAGTTCAGGCCGCCCATTTCGATGGAGTCCAGCAGGGTCTGGTCGGCCCAGGCATCGCACTGCTGCCCGCTGGGCTCCAGCTTGGCGGTAAAAAGTTCGGGGGTCAGGGGGGCATTCATGTCGGAAAAGGTCCAGGCCTGTCGTGGATCAACCCGAAATTGTCGCTGGTTAAGTAGGTTGTGACACTCGTCGGGGTTTGCATAAAAAATAGGCAATGAACTGCTTATCCTTGCAGATCAAGTACTTGTGCGAGGGCTGTGGGCTTTGGGGGCACTTATCCACATGGTTGTTCAGTCAAATTGGGGGCAACTGGTGAGGATTGTGCGGCGTTCCACCGCGGCAGAGCTGGATCGGATCCAGCTTGTGCAAGCTGTCTATTTTTTGTTCAATGCACTGAATGTTGTTGTGAATCAAAGGTTTGAATTGGTTTTGAAAGGGAATTCGAAAACTTATCAACAGGATTGTTCAGGGTATTTGGGGGCAAATTTCCGTAGTTTCTAAGCATGTGATTAAAAAATGGGCAATTAATGAAAACTATTGCAAAACAAGCACTTAATCGACTTGTTGGCCGGCATCCCAAGTTTGTCCACATGCTTGTGCGGTCCTGCCGTGGATAAGCTGGCGCAGGCTGCCAGTCACCTGCGTGAATGCCGCCCGTGGCCGGTGTGCGTACAGTTGGGCGCAGCAGATGCAAGCCATTACAACAGGAGAGACAGCACATGCAATCTTTGTCGTTTGAAGGTCAGGTCGCCATCGTCACGGGCGCGGGCGGTGGTTTGGGGCGTGAGCACGCACTGGCGCTGGCGCGCCGTGGTGCCAAGGTGCTGGTCAATGACCTGGGCGGGGCTGTGGATGGCTCCGGCGGTTCCGTGTCGGCGGCGCAGGCCGTGGTCGATGAAATCAAGGCCCTGGGCGGCGAGGCCATGGCCAGCGGTGCTTCGGTGACCGACTGGGTGGCCGTGCAAGCCATGGTGCAGCAGGCGGTCGATGCTTGGGGGCGTGTGGACATCCTGGTCAACAACGCCGGCATCCTGCGCGACAAGAGCTTTGCCAAGATGGACATGGACGATTTCCGCCTGGTGGTGGAGGTGCACCTGATGGGTGCGGCGCATTGCTGCAAGGCCGTGTGGCCGCACATGCAGGCGCAGAACTATGGCCGCATCGTGATGACGACCTCGTCGTCGGGCCTGTATGGCAATTTCGGCCAGAGCAACTATGGCGCGGCCAAGATGGCCCAGGTGGGCTTGATGCAGACCCTGGCCATTGAAGGGGCCAAGTACGGCATCCACGTCAATGCGCTGGCGCCGACGGCCGCCACCCGCATGACCGAAGGCCTGATGTCGGCCGAGGTGCTGGCCGCCCTGCAGCCCGAGGCGGTGGTGCCGGCCATGCTGGTGCTGGCGCACGCGTCGGCTCCCACCCGCACCATCCTGTGTGCCGGGGCCGGCAGCTTTGAGGCCGCCCACATCACCCTGACCGAAGGCATCCACGTCGGCCTGGGCGCGCAGGCCCCCGAACTGCTGGCCGAACAGCTGGCGCAGGTCTGCGACCGCCACAACGAACAGGTGCCGCAGAGTGGCTCGGCCCAAGGCGCGCTGGAGGTTGGCAAGGCCCTCGCCGCGCGCGCGGCCACGCCCTGATCGGGCGCCCCTAGCGGTTAGAAAGTCAGCGTGCAATCACGCGCCCCGGGCGGCACAGCCGCCGCGTGGTTATGTCCCTGGGGAGCATCGGTGCGCCAGCCTTGTCTCTATCATCACTGCGCACGGGGGGCCGCATGCTAAGGTGGCTCCGTTTCCTGCACCCTAATCGCAGACAAGAATGAATCCAACACCCAAGTCGCTCCCCCTTCCCGCAGCCGAACGTTTGGCAGGCATACGCCGCGGTATTGAAAAAGAGGGCTTGCGAGTGTTGCCATCCGGTCACCTAGCCCTGACGCCGCATCCGGCAGCGCTGGGTTCGGCCCTGACCCACCCGCACATCACCACCGATTACAGCGAGTCGCAGCTGGAGCTAATCACCGGCGCCCGCCTGGGGGTGGATGAATGCCTGCAGGAGCTGCAGCACATTCACCAGTACACGCTGCGCAGCATGGCCGCCGTGGGCGAGGAGATGATCTGGGCCTCCAGCATGCCCTGTCACCTGCCCACCGACGAGACCATTCCGCTGGGGCGCTACGGCTCCTCGCACTCGGGGCGTTCCAAGAGCGTGTACCGCATGGGCCTGGGCCACCGCTATGGCCGCCGCATGCAGACCATTTCGGGCATCCACTACAACTGGTCGCTGCCCGGCGTTAGCAGCGAGGAGTATTTCGCGCTGATCCGCAATTTCCGCCGCCATGCCTTTGTGCTGCTGTACCTGTTTGGTGCCTCGCCGGCGCTCAGCCCCTGCTTCGTCCAGGGGCGCGAGCACCGCCTGCAGCCGCTGGGCGAGGGCTGCAAGGCCCTGTACCTGCCGCATGCCACGTCGCTGCGCATGGGGCGCCTGGGCTACCAGAGCGACGCACAGGCCTCCATCAACGTCAGCTACAACGGCCTGGAAGGCTATGCCAATTCGCTGCACCAGGCGCTGACCCAACCCTATCCGGCCTACGAGCAGCTGGGCATCCGCAACCCCGGCGGCGACTACAACCAGCTGGGCACCAGCCTGCTGCAGATCGAGAACGAGTTCTACGGCACCATCCGCCCCAAGCGCACCACGCGCAGCGGCGAGCGTCCCCTGCATGCGCTGCGCGAACGCGGCGTGGAGTACGTGGAAGTGCGCCTGATGGACCTGGATCCGTTCGATCCCCTGGGCATCAACACCTCCACCATGCGCATGCTGGATGTGTTTTTGCTGCACTGCCTGCTGACCGACAGCCCGCCCGATTCGCCCGAGGAGATCGCCCAGCTCAAGCACAACCAGCACCTGGCGGCCGAGCGCGGGCGCGAGCCCGGGCTGCAACTGCTGCGTGGGCAGGGCCGCGTGGCCCTGGTCGACTGGGCCGTCCAGGTGCTGCAGGAGTGCGCGCCTATGGCGGCGGCGCTGGACGCCACCCACGCCACCACGGCCTACAGCGAGGCCCTGGCCCAGGCCCGGCAGCGCGTGGCCCAGCCGCAGACCACGCCGTCCGCGCGGGTGCTGGACGACATGCGCCGCCTGCATGGCAACAGCTTCGAGCAGTTCGGCCTGACCCAATCGCTGTGGGCCCGCGAGCACCTGCTGGGCCTGCCCTGGAGCGAAGCCCAGCAGGCACAGTTTGCGCAGTTTGCACAAACTTCGGTGCAGGCGCAGCAGGCCATCGAGGCGGCCGACACCGGCACCTTCGAGGAATGGCGCCAGCGCTACATGGACCCCGCGGCGCTGGGCTGAAGCCCTGGGTGGGCGCCATCGCCCACCTTAAAAACATGAGCTGCCTGCGCTGGTGCTCAGCGGTCTTGAAGATGCAATATCTTTGAAACCTGCTGTAGATCAGCGCCGGCAGCTCTTGTTTTTGGTGACTGCAGATGACCGAGCGCCGGGCGTGGTGTCATTGCGCTGTCACAGTGTTGACATTTTGTAGCACTAGATTGCGGGCATTGCTTAGAGATGTTGGCCGCCATGTCGCTTGTTGTTCGCTCTGTCCCTTCCCATGCCACGCCAGTGCGGGAGATGGTGCCTGCCCCCGCCATCGTCGCTCCGGACCTGCTGGCGCCCCGCCATTCCACGGCGCCGTCGGGTGGTGGGATGCTGCGCCACTGGCCGGTGGCGGTGAAGATCGCCGTGGTGTTTGGCGGCCTGCTGCTGTGTGGCGTGCTGGTGGCCGGCGGCTTGATCGCCTACCTGCAGCAGGTCGAGCAGGATGCCGCTGCCAGCCTGCAGGTGCACGATGCCCACCTGGCCCAGGCCCAGCAATGGCAGGCGCTGACACAAAAGGGCGTGGAAACCGCGCTGGCCAGCGTGCTCTCGTCCGAAGAGGCCGTGATCGCCGGCTTTGCCGCCAAGGCGCGCGACTACCTGGCGCAGGCCGATGCCCTGACCCAGGTGATGGAACTGCAGGGCGCGCTAGGCCAGCAGGTGCAGGCGCAAGGCCAGCAGCTGGCCCAGAGCTATGCCGAGACCTTCCGCGCCCGCGACCTGGGCATGGCCTGGGAGGCTGAGAAGCTGGTGCAGGAATCCCTGCAGCCCGCGGCCCAGGCCTACCTGGCCACGCAAGACCAGTGGCTGGACCACCTGCAGCAGTTGCGCCAGACGGCGCAGGACGCCGCCGCCGCGGTGCGTCAGCAGGCCCAGCTGTGGGCCCTGTCGGTCTACGGGGTGCTGCTGGTGGTCGGGGTGCTGATTTCGGTGGCCATCACCCGCTCCATCACCCAGCCGCTGGCGCAGGCCGTGGCCCTGGCCGAAGCGATCGCCCACGGCGACCTGACCGAACAGGTGGCCGACAGCCGCCGCGACGAGATGGGCAGCCTGCTGCGGGCCTTCGACCGCATGGGCGCGCAGCTGCACGGCGTCGTTGCCCAGGTGCGCCACGGCGTGGGCCATGTCTCGCAGACTGCCAGCAACCTGGCCCAGGGCAATGCCAAGCTGGCGCAGCGCACCCAGCACACCGATGCGCAGTTGCAGCTGGCGGTCACCGGCATCGAGCAGATCAGCCAGCAACTCAATGACGCCGTGGCTGATTCCGGCAAGGCGCACCAGCTGTCCGCCTCGGCCGCGCAATCGGCCAGCGACGGCGGGGCGGTGGTGCAGCAGGTAGTGCAGAACATGGACCAGTTGCGCGCGCAAAGCGCCGAGATCGCCGCCATCACCGGGGTCATCGACAGCATCGCCTTCCAGACCAACATCCTGGCGCTGAATGCCTCGGTCGAGGCGGCGCGCGCCGGCGAGCAGGGGCGCGGCTTTGCCGTGGTGGCCGAGGAGGTGCGCGCCCTGGCGCTGCGCAGCGCCGATGCGGCGCGCCGCATCAAGGCCTTGATCACCCACTCGCTGGAACAGATGGAAAACGGCGCAGGCCTGGCCCAGGACGCCGGCCAGCGCATGCAGCGCATCGTGCAGGACGTGCAGCATGTCAGCAGCCTGGTCGGCGGCATCACCCACAAGGCGCAGGAGCAGAGCGCCGGCATTGCCCAGCTGCACCAGGCCATGGTGGCGCTGGACGGCATGACCCAGGAGAACGCCCGCCTGGTGCAGGCCAGCAACCAAGCCGCGGCCGACCTGCACGACCAGGCCGCTTACCTGGAGCAGCAGGTGGCGGTGTTCAAGCTGCAATCACAGGTTGCAGCTTTGATAGCGTAAAGCGCAGGCACAGCAAGCGCTGGACCGCTTTTTGGTGCACGGTGTACGCCGGGTTGGGGCCTTGGCAGGCCCGGGCCTCAGTCGCGCTTGTACTTGAGGCGCTGCTTGGCGTACTGGCCCATGAAGGCCAGGCCCAGCACCAGGGAGAACCAGGCTGGGATCTGGGCGTGCGTGAACAGGTCGCGCGTCGGGCTGCTGCCCATGAAGTGCGGGGCGATGATGAGGATCAGGCCGATCAGCGCCAGGATCACACCACGCACCAGCATGTCGTTGTTCAAGGGGCTGCGGGAAGGGGCGGGGCGTTGGGAGGGCATGGCAAAGTGGCGATGACGGGATGACAGCTTGCGATTATCCTTGCGGCCCCAAGTCCCCCCACAACTAGAACAGAGAAAGCCCTTGCCATGCAGATGATCCAGTGGTTCCCCGGTCACATGCACCTCACCCGCAAGCTCATCGAGGAGCGCGTCAAAGACATCGACGTGGTGATCGAGGTGCTGGATGCGCGCATCCCCGGCTCCAGCTTCAATCCCCTGCTGCAAGAACTCACGGGCCACAAGCCGCGCATGAAGCTGCTGAACAAGCAGGACGTGGCCGATCCCGTGCAGACCCAGGCTTGGCTGGACTGGTACAACGCCCAGCCCGAAACCCGCGCCATCGCCATGGATGCCGAGGAAGTGGCGCCCGCGCGCCGCCTGGTGGAGACCTGCCGCCAGCTGGCGCCCAACCGTGGCGGCATGGCCAAGCCCATGCGCGTGCTGATCTGCGGCGTGCCCAACGTGGGCAAGTCCACCCTGATCAACACCATGACCGGCAAGAAGCAGGCCAAGGCTGCCGACGAGGCCGGCGTGACCAAGGACGAGCAGCGCATTGTGCTGGACCACGACTTCTACCTGTGGGACACGCCCGGCATGCTGTGGCCGCGCATCTCCATCGCGCAAAGCGGCTTCAATCTGGCGGCCTCGGGCTCGGTGGGGCGCAACGCCTACGACGAGGAACTGGTGGCGCTGGAGCTGTTGCTGTACCTGCAAAAGCACTACCCGCAGAACCTGGAAGACCGCTTTAAGCTGGGGCTGGGGGTGGAAAAAATCCAGGCCCTGCACGACGACGAGCTGCTGGAAGCCATCGGCCGCAAGCGTGGCTGCGTGATGAGCGGCGGCCGGGTGAACCTGCAAAAGGCCGCTGAGATCGTGATCACCGACTACCGCACCCATGTGCTGGGCCGCATCACGCTGGAAACACCGGCCGAGTTCGAGCAATGGGCCGCCGTGGCCGCCGTGGCCGATGCCGAACGCCAGGCCAAGAAGGATGCGCTGGCGCAGTCACGCAAAAAGGGCCGCAAGCCGCGTTAAGGCAAGCCCTTCGCCTACGCGCCGGGGGCGCTGGCCTGTGGATGCTCGGGGGGATAGCCCCCAGCCTCTGTCTGCCCACCTCCCATGCTGTCCCGCACCTTCCCGCGCCTTGCTCCGCCACCCGAAGCGAATGCGCGCTTTGCCGTGGTGGTGGTGGCGCTGTGGTTCTGGATACTGGGCTGGGGCGCGGCGGCCCTCTCGGGCCCCGGGGGCAACGGCTGGTGGCTGTGCCTGGCGGCCGGCCCCATCGCCTGGGTGGCCCTGCTGATCGGTTGGCGCCTGCGCTGGCGGCTGGCGGCCCAGTGGCTGCTGCTGGCTGCGCTCAGCGTGGTCTGCCTTCTGGCCTGGCAAGGCGCTTTCTTTGGCACCAGCACCGTGCTGGTGCTGGCCGTGCTGGTGGTGTTTGCCGGCTGGTCCATGGGGATTGCCGAAGCCGCCCTGGTGGCCGTGGTTGTGGTGCTGCTGGGCGGCGGTCTGGCCTACCAGGGGCGCGCGCACTGGGAGCAGGTGCTCATCGCTGGCTATGTGATGCTGTTCCTGCTGTGGGTCACCTTTCGCATGCTGCACAGCTATTCGGCGCAGATGCTGCAGTTGCGGCATTCGCTGGACGAGCTGGGACGCCACAAGCAGCAGTTGGGCGTGCTGTTCCAGGCGGTGGAGCAAAGCCAGGACAGCGTGCTGATCGTTGACCTGCAAGACCGGCTGGTTTACGCCAACCAGGCGTTTGAAGAGCATTCCGGCCTGCAGCGCAGCGCCATCGTTGGTCAGACCTCGCTGGCCCAGGCGGGCCTGGGGCCTCAGGAGCGCATGCAGGTGCAGGACGCCGTGCAGCGCGGCCAGGTCTGGCAGGGGGTGGTGAACAGCCGCCGCCAGGATGGCGTGCAGGTCACGGAAAGCGTGCGCATCGCCCCCGTGACCGACCCGGATGGGGATCTGAGCCACCTGCTGGAAATCCGCCAGGACATCTCCGAGCTGCTGGAGGCCGAGCGCCGCATCCGCCACCTGCAGCATGTGGATGCGGTCACGCAACTGCCCAATCGCAAGGCCCTGCTGCAGCGGCTGGACATGCTGCTGCAGCAGCATCCGGCCAGTCGCAGCGACGGTACACCGCAGCAGTGCCATGCGCTGCTTCTGCTCGAGATCGACCGCTTCCAGAAGTTCATCGACGCGCGCGGCAGCCAGTGGTCGGATGCGCTGCTGCAGGCCTTCGTGGCGCGGCTGCAGTCGCTGCTGCCGCCCAGTGCACGGCTGGCGCGCACCTCGGCCAGCCAGTTCGCGGTGATCCTGGAGCGTGTCGGCAAGACACGCCAGGGCGCGCGCATGCACAGCTATGCCGTGGCAGAAGAGCTGCAGCAGGGTCTGGGCTCCATCGTCTGCCTGCAGGAGGTGCCGGAAACCGTGCTGCTGTCGTGCAGCGCCGGCTTCAGCGTCTTCCCGTTTGTGGAGCCGGGGCTGCAGGCCGACGCCGGGGACCATGTGCTGCGCCGTGCCAGCGTGGCCTTGTCGCAGGCCCGGCACCAGGGCGGGGGGCAGGTGCATGCCTATTCCGAGGCCCTGGCCGCCACCGCCCAGCGGCGCATTGAACTGGAGAAAGGCCTGCACGTGGCGCTGCAAGAGGGCCAGTTGCAGCTGTTCGTGCAGCCCCAGGTCGACATGATGGGGCGGGTGGTCAGTGTGGAGGCCCTGGTGCGCTGGCAGCACCCGCTCAACGGCATGATCGATCCCACGGAGTTCATTCCGGTGGCCGAGGACACGGGGCTGGTGGTGCCGCTGGGCGACTGGATGCTGGAGCAGACCTGCCAGTTGCTGAACGATCCGCGGATGCAGCAAGGCGGCTACCGCGTCTCGGTGAATGTCAGTGCGGTCCAGTTCCAGCAGGCCGGGTTTGTGCGCAAGCTGCAGGAGCTGATCCAGCGCACGGGGGTGGATGCCAGCCGGCTGACTCTGGAGGTGACCGAAAGCCTGCTGCTGCAGGAGGTGGAGCAGGCCATCCAGAAGATGGTGAGCCTGCGCGCCCTGGGGGTGCATTTCGCCCTGGACGACTTCGGTACCGGGTATTCGTCCCTGGCCTACCTGATGCGGCTGCCGATCCAGGAGATCAAGCTGGACCAGACCTTCATCCACGACCTGACGCCGCAGTCGCATGGCGCCGTGCTGGTGGAGGCGCTGCTGATGGTGGCGAAGGGGCGCGCGCTGCGCGTGGTGGCCGAGGGCGTGGAGCACAAGGCCCAGGCCCAGCTGCTGCAGGCCTGGGAGCCCGGCATCCTGTGCCAGGGCTACCTGTTCAGCCGCCCGCTGCCGGCGTCGGAATGGCTGCAGGCGCCCGATCTGAGCGGGCCGCAGGCCTTGCGCACCTGGTGATCACTGCGCCTGGATGCCGGCCTGCTCGATCACCACGCCGTTGAGTGCATAGTCCTTGCGGATCAGGGTGCCGAAGGCCTCGGTCGACAGCGGCAGGGGCACGTTGTCCAGTTGCAGCAGGCGCTGGCGCATGTCCTGGCTGCGCAGCAACTGGTTGATGGCGGCATTCAGGCGCGCCACCACCGCCGCCTCGGTGCCCTTGGGTGCGTAGAAGCCGAACAGCGAGGTGAGGTTGGCCTTGTCCCAGCCCAGCTCGCCCAGCGTGGGCAGCTGCGGAAAACTGGCGGCCCGTTGCGGCCCTGTGGTGGCCAGCACGCGCAGCTGGCCCTGGGCGATCAGGGCATTGATGGGGCCGAAGGGGTTGGCCAGCAGCAGGTCGAACTGTGCCCCGGCCGCGTCGGTGATGAGCTGGCTGCCGCCCTTGTACGGCACGTGCACGAAGCGGCCACCCGTGGCGCGGATCAATTGCTCCACCATGATGTGGCCCAGCGTGCCGTAGCCCGAGGTGGCCACGCTGACGCCCTGGGCGGTCTTGGCCTGGCGCAGCACCTCCTCGAAGCGCTGGGCCTGCAGGGCGCGGGTGGCCATCACGTAGACCGGTGCGTACATCACGCTGGCCACCGGCAGGATGTCGGTCAGCGGGTCGTAGGCCACCTTCATCAGGTAGGGGTTGAGCGTCAGCGGGCTGATGGCGCCAAACGCTAGCGTGTGCTGGTCGTGGGCCTTGGCCAGCTCGGCCATGCCGATGGTGGCACCGGCCCCGGGCTTGTTGTCCACCACCACGGGCTGGCCCAGGGTTCTGGCCAGGCGCTCGCCGAACAGGCGCGCCACCACATCGTTCACCCCGCCGGCCGGGTAGGGCACGATCAGCCGCAGGGGCTGGGTGGGCCACGGTGCGGCCATGGCGGTGCCGGCTGGCAGGGCCGCCAGGCTGGCGCCGGCCAGCAGCAGCTGGCGGCGGGTGAGGGGAATGTCGTGGCTCGTGGGCATCGTGGGCTTTCCCAATAAAAAAACCGCGCCAGGGCGCGGTGGGTGGTGGGGTGCTCAGCGCGGCTGCGCGAACCAGCGGCGTGCCAACTGGTCCCAGAAGCGGGCGCCCAGCTCGATGTTGTCATCGTTGAAATCGTAGCCTGGGTTGTGCAGGCCGACGCCGGGCTGGCCGTTCGGGCCGTTGCCGATCCAGCCATAGGCGCCGGGCACTTGCTCCAGCATGAAGCCGAAGTCCTCGGCCGTCATCGCGGGGGCGATGTCGGGGAAGGTGTTGTCGGCGCCGACCATCTCCTGCATCACCTCGGCCATGAAGCGGGCCTCGGCGGCGGTGTTGGTGGTGTTGGGGTAGCCGGGCTTGTGGATGTAGGTGGCCTCGCACAGGTGGGCTGCGGCCACATGGTGGGCGATGCGCTGCAGGCCTTCGGTCATGTAGTCCTGGGTGGCCTGGCTCAGCGTGCGCACGGTGCCGTAGATGGCGGCCTCGTCCGGGATGATGTTCTCCACGGTGCCCGACTCGATCTTGCCGATGGTCAGCACGGCGCTGTCCAGCGGGTCGACGCCGCGCGACACCAGGGTCTGCAGCTGGCTGACGATGGCGCAGGCGACAGGGATGGGGTCCAGCGTCTTGTGGGGCATGGCAGCGTGGCCGCCCTTGCCGCGCACGCGGATTTCAAAGCGCATGGTCGAGGCCATGATGGGGCCGGCGCGCACGGCCATCTGCCCCTGGGGCAGCGAGGGCCAGTTGTGCAGGGCGAACACGGCATCGCAAGGGAATTGCTGGAACAGGCCGTCGTCCATCATCGCCTTGGCCCCGGCGCCACCTTCTTCGGCGGGCTGGAAGATCAGGTGCACGGTGCCGTCGAAGGCGGGGTTCTTGGCCATCAGGGTGGCGGCGCCCAGCAGCATGGTGGTGTGGCCGTCGTGGCCGCAGGCGTGCATCTTGCCGGGCACGCAGCTGGCGTGGGCGGCGCCCGTGGCTTCGGTCACGGGCAGGGCGTCCATGTCGGCGCGGATGCCGATGGTGCGGCCGGGGTTGTCCTTGGAGCGGCCGTGGCCATAGATGCTGGCGACCACGCCAGTCTGGCCCAGGCCGCGGTGCACGGGCAGGCCCAGCGCCTGGAGGAAGGCTGCAACCTTGTCGGCCGTGCGGTGCTCTTCGTAGCGCAGCTCAGGGTTCGCGTGCAGGTCGTGGCGGAAGCTGAGCAGTTGTCCCAGATAGGGGGCGATGTCGTTGACGTTGTTCATCAGACTTGGTGGCTGGCATTGGGGCTCAAAGCCAGTCACTGAAACAGTGATGCAAGCATTATGTGGGGTCGCCCGCAGGCTGTCTGCGGGACTGGAATGTAATCAACCATGGCTTGTCGGTGCTTTGTTGATGCCGTGGAATGTTCAAGTGTTTGATGGCAAAGGGTTTTATGCACAATGTGTCGCTGTTTCAGGCATGAATTGGCGAAATTGAATCATTCCAAACTTGCATTGATCACGGCCTGTCAATACCGCTCAGGGTATGTACCGAGCCGCGACGCCGGGCTGCCGGCCGGGGGGGGCACCGGCCGAGACCCGGGCACGGTGGCGGTGGATCTGGGGCCGGGCTGTGCGCCGGCTGCGCGCTGCGGCGACAATCGGGCCCACATGAAAAATACCATCCTCCCCCTGCAACTGCTGGTGCGTCCTTCGCTGCAAGATGACGTGCGCCCCCTGATCCTCTACCACGGCCGCCGCTGCCCGGACGGTTATGGCGCGGCCCTGGCGGCCTGGCTGTACTACGGGGACCAGGCCGAATTCCGTGGCCTGGACCATGGTGAGATCCAGACCGCCGAGGACCTGGGCGACCTGGACGGGCGCGCCGTGTACGTGGTGGACTTCGCGTTCGAGCCTGCGCTGATGGCGCAGATCGAGGCCAAGGTCAGCAAGCTGGTGGTGCTGGACCACCACAAGAGCGCGGCCGAGAAGCTGACCGGCTACCAGTGCCGCTGCGGGGTGGTGCACTTCGACATGAACAAGTCCGGCGCGCGCCTGGCCTGGGAGTTCTTCCACCCCGACAAGCCTGTGCCCGGCCTGATCCGCTACATCGAGGACCGCGACATCTGGAAGTGGGAGTTCGCCGAGAGCGCGCCCTTCCTGGCGGCGCTGGACATGGAAGAGCGCAGCTTTGCCCGCTGGGCCGAGATTGCCGCCTTCTCGCCCGAGATGGAAGCGGCCTTCATGGCGCGCGGTGGTGCCATGGACGAGAAGTTCCAGAGCCTGTGCGCCGAGATCGCCTCGGGTGCGCAGGTGCTGGTGTTCAACGGCTTCCAGGGCCTGATGGTCAACAGCCCCGGCGTCTTCCACAGCCAGGTGGGCGACCTGCTGGCCAAGCAAAGCGGCAGCTTCGCGCTGATGTGGCACGCCGGCCCCAAGGGCGTGAAGGTGGGCCTGCGTTCGCGCTCGGACTTCAACTGCATCCCGCTGGCCGAAAGCTTTGGCGGCGGCGGCCATGCCCAGGCCTGCGGCTTCAAGATGGACAACACGCGCCTGCTGGACCTGCTGTCGGCCGAGCTCAAGGCCGACCCGGACGCCAGCTACCCGCTGGTGCCCGCGCCGCTGCTGGAGTTTGACGAAGACGGCAAGTGGATCAAGCCCAAGAAGTGAGCACGGCACCGCGGGCTGGCGCCGGCCACGCGGCCCTGCGTGCAGGGCCTGGGGCCGGACGGGCGTGCCTTGCTGGATCGCTGCACGCCCCTGGTCGGCCGCCGGTGGCACCCTTGTCTGGTGCTGAACGTGCAGGGCAGGGTTGTGCTGCGGCTTTGCTAAAACAGTAGCTGCTGGCGCACGCCAAACAAGGACTTCAGACGGTTATCCATCTGAAGTCCTTTGTTTTTGTGCGCAGACTGCTCTTGTTTAATCAGTGCGCAGGGGCAGCACCAGGCCGCAGCTGTCCGGCAGGCCGTGGGCCGTGGCCTGCCAGCCGGGCAGGGCCAGCAGCTGCTGCCATTGCTGCACCTCGGGCAGATGGCCCAGCTGGCGCCAGTCGGCACAAAAGCGCAGGGGGGCACCGGTGCGCGGGTGGGGCAGCTCCAGCGCGTGCGCGTGCAGCCACAGGCGCTGCAGGCCGATGCGCGCGGCCCACCAGCGGTTCAGCGCGCCCTTGCCGTGCGTGGCGTCGCCGACGATGGGGTGGGATTCGTGCTTCAGGTGGCGGCGGATCTGGTGGCGCCGGCCGGTCTTGGGCAGGGCTTCGACCAGGGAGATGCGCGTGCTGGGATGGCGTGGGTCGTAGGCCTCGGGCCAGTCCAGCGTGGCCAGGCCGCGCAAGGTGGTCTGCGCGGCTTGGGCGGGGGCGTCTTCCGGGGCATCGTCGGGCTTGAGGGCGTAGTCCACCTCGACCAGCTCGGGGCACCAGCCGCGCGCCAGTGCCAGGTAGTGCTTGCGCGCCGTGTGGTCCATGAAGGCGGCGGCCAGGCGGCGGCAGGCTTCCTGGTTCAGCGCAAACACCAGCACGCCGCAGGTGCCCTGGTCCAGCCGGTGCACGGGCCAGACATGCTGGCCGATCTGATCGCGCAGGCTTTGCAGCACAAAGCGCGTTTCATGGCGCGCCAGCGCCGTGCGGTGCACCAGCCAGCCGGCGGGCTTGTAGACCACGACCATGTCCTCGTCCTGCCAGAGGATCTCCAGCGGGTGGGTGTAGCAGGGGCGGGGCAGGGTCGGTTCGGTCATGCGGGGCGGTCGAAAGCGCAAAGCGGGCCAGTGTAGTGGCGGCGTGCCTGGCGTGTGCGGGTTTGGGCGAATACGAGGGCGGGGCGCGGTGATTTGGCCGAGAATCACCAGTTTGGTGCATGCCACAGGGGCCGGGCGCCGGAACATTTTCAGAACAAGGCGTGGGGCGCAGATGGTGCAGGGTGTGTTGGCTTCGATCGTGGCCTCGTGCATTTTTGGCGGAATTTACTACCTGGTGCCTGCGCTGCAGCCGCTGGATGGCGAGCAGATCTTTGGCTGGCGCATGCTGATGGCCCTGCCGTTCACCACCGCGTGGCTGCTGTACAGCGGCCAGCTGGGCGGGGTGCTGGCGATTGCGCGGCGCGTGCGCGCGCAGTGGACGCTGGGTCTGTTGCTGCTGCTGTCGTCGGCGCTGGCGGGGGTGCAGCTGTGGCTGTTCATGTGGGCCCCACTGCACGGCCACGCGCTGTCGGTGTCGCTGGGCTACTTCCTGCTGCCGCTGGCCATGGTGCTGGCCGGGCGCCTGGTTTTTGGCGAGCGGCTGAGCCGCCTGCAACTGGCCGCCACGGTGCTGGCCGCATGCGGCATGGCCTGGGAGCTGCTGCGCGTCGGCGGTCTGGCCTGGCCGACCTGGGTGGTGGTGCTGGGCTACCCGGGCTATTTCGTGCTGCGCCGCAAGCTGCACACCAACACCCTGGCCGGGCACTGGCTGGACGTGCTGCTGCTGACCCCCGTGTGCCTGTGGCTGGCGCTGCGCGTGCTGCCGCAGGGCATCAGCGGCTGGAGCGCCATCCAGGGCGAGCCGGCGCTGCACCTGCTGGTGCCGCTGCTGGGCGTGCTCAGCGCCGTGGCGCTGGCCTTGTACATGGCGGCCAGCCGCCTGCTGCCGCTGGGTCTGTTCGGCCTGCTGTCGTATGTGGAGCCGCTGCTGCTGGTGGTGGCCGCCTTGCTGATGGGCGAGCGCATCCAGCCCGGGCAGGAGCCCATGTACGCCCTGATCGGTGCCGGCGTGCTGCTGCTGGCGCTGGAGGGCGGGCTGCAGGTGCGTCGCCCGCAAGGCGTGGCCGTCACTGCGAGTTGAGCAGCCTTAAAAACCGCTGTAGCGCGCTTCTGGATTGCGCTGATAGCTATGGTTTTTGTGCCGGATCGGCCGGTACCGCGGCCGCCAGGCTGAGCGCGCATTTCTGCGCCAGCGCCTGCAGATAGCCTTCGGCAAAGAACACGTGCTGGTAGCTGCTGGTCTCGAACAGGCGCAGCGGCTGCTGGTCCGGCCCGCGCACCAGGGTGTCGCCGTGCTGCAGCGTGGCGTAGTAGTCGCCGCTGCTCGCATCGCGGTGCAAGGCAAAGCGCGCGCCGCGCAGGTTGAGCACCAGGTTGTGGCTGGCGCGCTGGTCGATGACCTGCATGGTGCAGGGGTCCTGCGGGTCCAGAAACTCCCAATCATCGCCGAGCACGGCAATGCGCGACAGCTGGTTCAGGGCATCGGCGATCTGGTTGGAGCTGGCACTGTCCAGGTGCAGCACCGTGTCGGTGGTGGGATAGCCGCCCAGGCGCTCCTGGAAATCACTGCAGGCCAGCAGGCCCAGGCAGCAGGCGCTCAAGGCCAGCCAACGGTAGACAGGGGGCATGGTCAGGGCTGGGCAGTTGGGGTGGTGGGCACGGCGGCGGGCGGGCTGGGCGGCGGGGCGGCATCTTCCAGCCGGTCCACCTGGCGCAGGCTGGGGAAGCGCTGCATCCACGCCGCTACCACGCCCAGGGTGCACAGGCTGCCCACAATCGCCGCCGGCACGGCGCCCAGTGCGGCCGCCATGGAGCCGGCGCGGAATTCCCCCAGCTCGTTGCTGGAGCTGATGAACAGCATGTTGACCGCGTTCACACGCCCGCGCATGGTGTCCGGCGTGGAGAACTGCACCAGGGCCGAGCGGATGTAGACGCTGACCATGTCGGCCGCCCCGGCCACGGCCAGCATGGCCATGGACAGCCAGAACCAGTGCGACAGCGCAAACGCCAGGTTTGCCAGCCCGAACACGGTCACGGCGGCAAACATCACCTTGCCCACATGGCGCTGGATGGGGCGGTTGCTGAGCCACAGGCCCATCAGGATCTCGCCGCCGGCCATGGACGAGCGCAGCAGGCCCAGGCCTTCGGGGCCGGTGTGCAGCACCTCCTTGGCGTAGACGGGCAGCAGGGCGATCACCCCGCCCAGCAGCACGGCGAACAGGTCCAGCGAAATGGTGCCCAGCACGATGGGGCGGCTGCGGATGAAGTGGAAGCCATCGGTGGCGCGCTGCCACATGGAGCCCTCCAGCGCCTGGCGCGGCGCGGCATAGCGCACGGGCACCCGCCACAGCAGCAGCACCCCGGCGGCCAGGGCCAGTGCGCACACGGCATAGGTCAGCACGCCGCCGCCCAGGCCGTACAGCACGCCACCCAGCACGGGGGCCGCAATGGCTGCGGTGCGCATCAGCATGCTGTTGGTGGCCAGGGCCTGGGCCAGGTGCTCGCGCGGCACGATCTGCGGCAGCAGGCTTTGCATGGCGGGGCCGGTGAAGGCGCGGCTGCAGCCAAACAGCACCAGCACGGCGTAGATGCCGCCCACCCCGTGCGCGCCCAGGGTGGTCAGCCACAGCAGCAGCATGGCGCAGACGCTGGCAACGGCCCAGCTGGCGCCCAGCATGCGCTTGCGGCTGATGCGGTCGGCCAGATCGCCGGCCGGGATCAGCAGCAGCAGCATGGGCAGGAACTGGGCCAGCCCGACGTAGGCCAGGGAGATGGGCTCGCGCGTGATGTCATACACCTGCCAGGCCACGACAACGGCCTGCATCTGCTGGGCAAACACCCCCAGCATGCGGGCGGTCAGAAAGGGCAGGAAGCCGGGCTGTTGCAGGGCGGCGTTGTGGAGCGGAAGAGGACGTGACACGGTGGAACAGGAGCAGGGAGGGTGCACAGTGAGGCGCCATCGCCGCGCAAAAAAGCCGCTGGTGGTCAGCGGCTTGGGGGGAGGGCTAGCCCAGGGTGACGACCACGGGGGCGTGGTCGCTGGGTTGCTTGTTTTTGCGGGGTGTGCGGTCCACCACGCAGGCGGTGGTGAGGGTCTTGAGGGCCGGACTGACCAGGATGTGGTCAATGCGCAGGCCCCGGTTCTTCTGGAAGCCCAGCATGCGGTAGTCCCACCATGAAAAGCTCTTTTCAGGTTGCTCGAACATGCGGAAGGCATCGGTCAGGCCCAGGTCCAGCAGGCGCTGGAAATGTGCGCGTTCCTCGGGCGTGTGGTGGATGGTGCCGCGCAGGCCTTCGGGGTCGTAGGAGTCGCGGTCTTCGGGAGCGACGTTGAAGTCGCCCACCAGCACCAGCTGCGGGTGCTGCGCCATCTCGGCCTGCACAAAGGCTTCCAGTGCGGCCAGCCAGCGCAGCTTGTAGGCGAACTTGTCGGAATCCGGCGCCTGGCCGTTGACGAAGTAGCAGTTGATCAGGCGCACAGGGCCTTGCGGGGTCTGCAGCGTGGCGGCGATCACGCGGGCCTGCTCATCGTCCAAGCCGGGAATGTTGCGCACCACATCCTGCATGGGGTGGCGACTCAGGATGGCCACGCCGTTGTAGGTCTTCTGGCCGTGGCAGACGGCCTGGTAGCCGGCAGCCTCCAGTTCCATGAAGGGGAACTTGTCGTCCGTGAGCTTGAGCTCCTGCAGACCGATCGCATCCACGGGGTTGGCCTGCAGCCAGTCGAGCAGCTGGGGCAGACGCACGTTCAGGGAATTGATGTTCCAGGTGGCAATTTTCATTGTTATATAAACCCATTTAATTTCAATGGGTTGCGTATTTTATTTTTAGGTTTCTAGCTCTAGCTACCCAGCTAGCTACCCCAAAAGTGTTCAAAAAATGGTCGTTCTTTTAGCTTCTTCTATCGTATCAGCCACATAGTTCCCGCTGCGCGAGGGCGATTTAAGAATAGGGTGGCCACGTCGTTGCACCTGGCGTATGAGCGTTCAGTATGGCTTTGAGTAGTTGCACATATTCCATCGCTGGCAGCGCAGTGTCAGCCTCCCAGTCGGTCACGTCGACCAGCCTCAGGCCGGAAGGCTTCCACAACCCGTCACACCAACAGCAACTGATTTCCCATTGGGTGGCGCTTATGCGCGCAAACACGGGCTGCTGCAGTTGCGCTACTTTCCAGCGCTTGGCGATGCCCGGCTGCAGTTGAGTGGGTAACACGCCTTCACCTCGCAACAGCAAACGCAGCTTCAGCCCTGATCCCCAGCCTTCTTGACGCAGTTGAATAGTGGTCAAATTCGGCCATGCGGGTGCAGCCCCAAACGCACCAGGCAGCTGAGTCGTCAGCATGGGTTGTCCTTGCCGTAGGTGCATGGCCAATGACAGCGGTAAAGGCTCCGTCACACCCTGAGCCTGCAGTATGACCGACGTGGCATTCGTCAGTTGAGCCTGCAAGGTGCGCTTTACGCATTGCCACCACGCCAGCCGGAGCTCTGGCACATCTTCCAATGCTTGATACCGCCGCTCACGCCACGCGATGCGCCTGGCTAAAACCTTGGCGCTTCAGTTCATGGCATCGGCCATTTTCTGAACCGCCAGCATGATGTGCCCATGTGCAGGGGCCTGGCCAAGCACCCGTCGTGCAAACGTCAACACCCATGGCACATCGGACTGCCCGCTGTTCAAGTGCAGCAGCAATGCGTTGATCGTGTCTGTCGGCAGATGTTGTGCACCTTGCAGGACAGCTTGCGCATCTGCCGTATCCCGCCACTGCAGCCAACTGGCGGCATTGGTGATGTCCTGGCCTTGCACTGATGGCGGTGTGCTTGCGCCGAGGCGCTGGTGGCGCGGAAGTCGCTTGCGCGGCAGCTGGCTAGGGCCAGCCGGCCGTCAGGCGGCCACGGCCAGGGTTGGGCGCATGAAGCCGGTGGTGGCGTGGGTGCTGCCGTCGTCGAACACCAGGCTGCGCTCGGGCCAGCGCAAGGCGGCCAACTTCATGTGGGCGTGCGGGCGGCCAAAGGTGCGGGCCTGGGCCCGGGCACCGACGGAGTAGTCCACGCAGAACACGTTGCCGCGCCGGCCCAGCCAGGCAAACGGCGCCGCGCCCCGGAACAGCCCCTCGTGCGTGGTCTGTGCCGGCAGGGTGGAGCGCCAGTAGTGGCCGACGACGACGGGCGTGTCTTCGGCATAGCTGTTCCACCAGGCCATGCGCTCCACAAAGCGCCATTTGTTGCCGGCGAAGAACGGTTCGGGCGTTTGGCGCTCCAGCCCGCAGGTCAGCACCTTGAGCGGGTTGAACAAGGCCTTGTTGAGTTCGTTGTCGCAGTGGGCCTGCAGGAAGGGGGGGCAGTGCTCGCCGTCTTCCAGGCTGTAGGGCCAGATGCTTTTCTCCGCAGCCATGCGTTCGGCAATGCTGCGCTGCTGGGCCACGGCGGCGGCCTGGGCTTCCCAGTGGTCGTACTCGGCGCGGGCCGTGCCCAGGGGCATGGCGCGGGCCTTGTCCACATCGGGGCCATGCCAGGCGGCGTGGATGACGCGCAGGTCGGCGCGCTCCAGCGCCAGGGGCAGGCTGTTGAGAAAGGTCTCGATGCGGGCGCGCTGCAAGGTGTTGGTGGCGCGCGCGAACTGGCTGTATTTGGTGGTGTCGCTGGCCAGGCGTTCCTCGAAGTACCAGCCGGCGCCGTCCTTGGGGTCGTGGCGCAGCAGGTTGATCTCGTGGTTGCCGGCGATGGCGCAGGCGTTGCCGCTTTCGACCAGGCGCTGCACCAGGTCGACCACACCCGGGCTGTCCGGCCCGCGGTCCACGAAGTCGCCGACAAACACCAGGGTGCGGGCCTGGGGGTGGCGGCCGCTGTCGTCGTAGCCCAGGTGGTGCAACAGGTCATGCAACGCAGACAGCTCACCGTGGATGTCTCCCACGATGTCGAGCGGGCCGGGGGGCAGTGGCTGGATCAGGCTCATGGCGGCAAGGCTTTCAACGAAAAAACGCCCGTTGGCAATTGAACGGGCGTTCCATATTGTTGCAATGCAGCAAAATCGTCAACCCGTCTTCACCCTGAGTCGGCTCATCTTTGTCGCGTGGGCTGCACTCGCTGTCAACGCTGGCGGGTGTAGCGCACAAAACTGAAGGGCAGGCCCTGGGCGCTGACATGGTCTTCGCGCGTGGCTTCCTGCCACTCGGCGCCCAGCACGGGGGCATGGGCATCGCCGTCGAAGTCCTGGTGAATGATGGTGACCTCGATCACATCGGCCAGGGGTAGGGCTTGGGCGTAGATTTGTGCGCCCCCCATGACCCAGACGGTGTCGCCATGTTGCGCGCCGGCGTGCAGGGCTTCTTCCAGGCTGCTTGCGCGCAAAACGCCCGCGGCCTGCCAGTCGCTGTTGCGGGTGACGACGATGTTGGTGCGCCCGGGCAGGGGGCGAAAGCGCTCGGGCAGCGAATCCCAGGTCTTGCGGCCCATGACCACGGGGTGGCCGCTGGTCAGCTGCTTGAAGTGGGCCAGGTCCTCGGGCAGGTGCCAGGGCATGCGGTTGTTCAGGCCGATCACGCCGTTGGCGGCGCGGGCATAGATCAGGTGGATGGCCATGGACGGGGGTCTTCCAGAGAGCTGTGCAAAAAAGTGAGCTGTCTGTGCGCGTTATTCATAGACTTTGGATGCTTTGGCATCGCAAGTGCTTGAAATGCGCGCGCTGACTGCTCTGGTTTTAATACAGGGGCGTCACACCGCCACGGGCGCCTTGATGGCGGGGTGGTGCTCGTAGCCTTCGACCACGAAGTCCTCGTACTGGTAGTCGAAGATGGAATCCGGCTTGCGCAGAATTTTGAGCGTGGGGTAGGCGTGGGGTTGGCGCGCCAGCTGGGTCTCAACCTGCTCGAAGTGGTTGTTGTAGATGTGGCAGTCGCCACCGGTCCAGATGAAGTCGCCCACCTCCAGGTTGCACTGCTGGGCCAGCATGTGGGTCAGCAGCGCATAGCTGGCGATGTTGAAGGGCACGCCCAGGAAGATGTCGGCGCTGCGCTGGTACAGCTGGCAGCTGAGCTTGCCGTTGGCCACATAAAACTGGAAGAAGGCGTGGCAGGGCATCAGGGCCATCTGGTCCAGCTCGGCCACGTTCCAGGCGCTGACGATGATGCGGCGGCTGTCGGGGTTGGTTGTGAGCTGCTTGACCACTTCGGCGATCTGGTCGATGTGGCTGCCGTCGGCCTTGGGCCAGCTGCGCCACTGCACGCCGTAGACCGGGCCCAAGGAGCCGTCTGCACGCGCCCATTCGTCCCAGATGGTGCAGCCGCGTTCCTGCAGCCACTGCACATTGCTGTCGCCACGCAGGAACCACAGCAACTCCAGGATGATGGACTTGAGGTGTACCTTCTTGGTTGTGACCAGGGGGAAGCCTTCGCTCAGGTCAAAGCGCATCTGGTGGCCGAACACGCTGCGCGTGCCCGTGCCGGTGCGGTCCCCCTTGCTGACGCCATGTTCATACACATGGCGCATGAAGTCTTCGTACTGCGAACGGACAGGGCGGTCTGTGGTGGTGGTCATGGGCGGCATCTGCAAATCAAAAACAAAACCGCCCTGTGCGCAACAAGCTTGCTTGCACCAGCACCGGGCGGCCAACGGGCCATTGTGCCATCGCTGCCTGGGTGGCTGCAGCCATCAGGGCAAATGCGGTCTTGACGGACAGACGTTCCACCAGCGTGCAGGGACAATCGTCACAAGCATCGGTTAAAAAGACCGTGAGCCAATATGTATCTAGCGCGGAATGCTCTCTTTTTGGAGGGGGCGGTTCGGCGCACAGACCTGGAGGACACTGATGAAGCGCATGTTCAATCCGTGGCACACCCTGGCGGTGCTGGCCGTGGCCACCACCCTGGCCGCCTGTGAACCTTCCGCCCCCTCGCCCAAGCTGGACGGGCCGGTGCCAGCCCCCGCACCTGCGGCGGGCCCCGGGACAGAGGCGGTGCATGGCCTGGGGGCCGATGCCGCCACGGTGGCCGCCAGCGTGGCCAAGGCCGACGCCGCCCATGGCGACGGGGCCACACAGGCCGCTGCATCGCCGCTGGCGGAGCTGCGCAGCTACGTGGGCACCTACCCCAGCGACAGCAATGTGAGTTTTCTGGAGCAGGGCGTGCTGGCTGAACGCCTCAAGCAACTGCTGGGCAAGGACTACCCTACACTGCTGGCCAACATGCGCACCGTGGGCCCGCTGACCGAAGACCGGGGCCGCTGGTTCATCACCGGCAACCGCCCGCACGAGGGCGGGGCTGAGGCGGCCGCCATCGTCGTCGATGCGGCCCAGAACGCGGTGCGCGTGTGGATGCTGCACGAAG
The DNA here is from genome assembly GCF_018064205.1 of Comamonas aquatica. Lineage (NCBI taxonomy): Bacteria > Pseudomonadati > Pseudomonadota > Betaproteobacteria > Burkholderiales > Comamonadaceae > Comamonas > Comamonas aquatica. The sequence continues at coordinate 818,695 of NZ_CP072916.1, forward strand.
GTGCCACCCGCGAATTCCTTGATCCCCAGGGCGCCAGCGTGCCCTGGCCGCAGGATGTGCAGACCTTGATGGGCAACCACGCCGCGGCGCCCAAGGGCTGAACCCTGCGCGGTGCGGTGGCGCCGGCCCATGCAACCACGCCACGGTGACCGTGGCGTGGGTTCAGGGAGGGTGCACCGCGGTGGTGCGGCCTGTGCTGGACAGGGCCGCCGGCCCCGCAGATCGGCAGAACCCGGCCCGCAGGGGCTGGGCTTTGCAGCATCTAGAAGACTGCCCCGGGTGGGGTGGCTGTGTGTGCGGGGACCCTTGAACCATCTGGGCTGCCGGGTGCCCCGCAGGTCGCCGCAGGCAATCCGGTCGTTTAGGCGCGGTCCAGCACCTGCAGCACGCAGCCGGGGTTCATTAGGCCTTGCGGATCCAGGGCCTGCTTGATGGCACGCATCATGCCCAGTGCCACGGGCGATTTGTAGTGCGCCAGCTTGTCGGCCTTGAGCGCGCCCACGCCGTGCTCGGCCGAGAACGAGCCGCCGAACTGCGCCACGGCGTCGTAGACCAGGGTGTTGACCAGGTCCTCCTTGTCGCGCAGGAAGGTCTTGCCGTCCTCGCCCTCGGGCACCTGCACGTTGTAGTGCAGGTTGCCGTCGCCCAGGTGGCCGAAGTTGACCAGGCGCACGCCGGGAATTTCGCGCTGCAGCACGGCATCGGCATGCGCCACAAATGCCGGGATGCGCGAGGCCTGGATGGAGATGTCGTGCTTGATGTTCAGGCCTTCCTCGGCCTGGGCCAGCGGAATGCTTTCACGGATGTGCCACAGGTCGTGGGCCTGGGCCATGCTCTCGGCCACCACGGCGTCCAGCACGCAGCCCTCTTCGAAGGCCAGCTCCAGCAGGTGCTCGAAGCGGGCGCGGGCGTGGGCTTCGGATTCGCTGTCCGAGTTCTCCAGCAGCACGCAGTAGGGCGCCTCGGCCATGTCGGCAAACGGCACGCGCAGCTGCGGCATGTGCTTGACCACCAGGGACAGCGCGAAGCGGCCCATGACCTCAAAACCGGTCAGCCCGGCGGCCAGATGCTGGTGCGCCAGCCCCAGCAGGCGCACGGCGGCCTCCATGCTGGGCACGGCGGCAAAGGCCGTGAGCTGCGCGGCGGGCTGGGGGAACAGCTTCATGGTGGCCGCAGTGATGATGCCCAGGGTGCCTTCGCTGCCGATGAACAGGTCGCGCAGGTCGTAGCCCGTGTTGTCCTTGCGCAGACCGGTCAGGCCATCCCAGATCTCGCCCTGGGGGGTGACGACCTCCAGGCCCAGGCACAGCTCGCGCGCATTCCCGTAGCGCAGCACCTGGGTGCCGCCGGCGTTCGTGCCCAGGTTGCCACCGATGGTGCAGCTGCCTTCGGCCGCCAGCGACAGGGGGAACAGAAAGCCCGCCTTGTCTGCCGTCTCCTGCAGGGTCTGCAGGATCACGCCAGCCTCGACGGTCACGGTCAGGTTGTCGGCATCCATCTGGCGCACGGCCTGCATGCGCTGCAGGCTCAGCACCACCTGCTGGCCCGAGTGGTCGGGGGTGGAACCCACGGAGAGGCCGGTGTTGCCGCCTTGGGGCACGATGCTGACCCCGGCGGCCGCACAGGCCTTGACCACGGCGGCCACCTCCTGGGTAGTGCCCGGGCGCACCACGGCCAGGGACTTGCCATGCACGCGCTTGCGCCAGTCCTGTTCGTAGGCGCTGAGGTCCCCCTCGGTCAGCACATGGGCGGCCCCCACGGTGTGGCGCAGGGTATCGAGCAAAGCAGTGGAAGTCATGGCAAGCAGGTGGCCCGCAGAGGGCGCACGAAAGAAGTCACAAAGGAAACAGGCCCCATCCTAAGCCCGCCAGGCGGGCGCCGGCAGGGGCGCACGAAAAGCATAAGCCTAGGGGATTGCCGACTGCGGAACAATTGGAATAAATTTCAGGTTTATGCCAGTTTTTCCGAACAATCTCAGCCTGCGCCAGCTGCGCGCCTTTGATGAAGTGGCGCGCCAGGGCGCGTTTGCCCCGGCGGCGCGCGAGCTGTGCATCACCCAGTCGGCGTTGTCCGAGTCGATCCGCCAGCTCGAAGAGGCGCTGGGCATGCGCCTGTTTGACCGCACGACGCGCACCGTGGGCCTGACCAGCGCGGGCCAGGCCTTCCTGCAGGATGTGCGCCACGCCTTCGACACGCTGGAGCAGGGCGTGCAGCACCTCAGCGACCTGGCGGCCCTGCGCCGGGGCAAGGTGCGGATTGCGGCTGCGCCCTCGGTGCTGGCGGTGCTGCTGATGCCGGCATTGCCCCGGCTGCGGGCCGAGCACCCGGGCATCGAGGTCGATCTGATCGAGGACAGCGCCGAAGGCATAGCGCTGCGTGTGCACAGCGGGCAGGTCGACTTTGGCGTGGGCGCGGCCCACCCGGCCGGGGGCGAGCTGCTGACGCAGCCGCTGGTCAGCGACCAGATGGGGTTGGTGGCCCAGGCCGATGAGCCCTTACTGCAGGCCGCGCAATTGCACGCGGCCGACCTGGCGCAACTGCCGTTCGTGGGCTTGACCACGGACACCGCCATCAGCCAGTTGCTGGCCACGGCCCCGGGCATGCCGGCGAATGTGCTGCACACGCCGCTGCGCGTGTCCAACCCGGCCCTGCTGTTCGACGCCGTGCGCCAGGGGCTGGGCGTCAGCCTGATTCCGGCCCTGACGGCGCAGCACCCGGCGCGCGGGGCCCTGGGCTTTCGCGTGCTGGACACGCCGCAGGTGGTGCGCCGCACCTTGCTGATCCAGCGCCCGCGCCGGGCGCTGTCCCCGGCGGCGCAATTGCTGTGCGAGGCCTTGGTGGCGCAGGTGCACACCCTGTCGCACCAGGCCGGGATGCTGCCGGATTAGGCCAGGGCCGCCTTGGCGGCTTTCTGGCGCAGGCGCACGTGCAGGGTGCAGGCCACGAACAGCAGCAGGCACAGGGCGATTTCCACCAGGGCCAGCCAACGGCCGGGCGCCGTGTCGCTCCAGGCGCGCACCACGCCCTCGGTGAAATACAGCCACACCACCAGGCTGACCCAGCGGTAGGTGTACATGCGGCGCTTGAGCAGGCCCGCCAGCGGGATGCACAGCGGCAGGGCCTTGAGCACCAGCCACGAGCCGCCGGGGCGCAGCGGCGCCAGCCACAGCTCCCAGGCCACGCTCAACACGATCAGGCCCAGCAGGCTGCCCACGGCCAGCCAGCGGGTGGCAGCCACATCGCTGCCGGGAAGGGGGTTGGTTGCGGAATTCATCGGGGTGGCATCATACGGGGCATGGTCACCACCTTACACCGAGCACGTCAGCGCACGCGCCAATTGTTCAAAACCCTGCAGTCTTTCCCGTGGCGCAACACCCTGCGCACCCTCAAAACGCGCTTCAGCCAGGACCAGCTGGGTCTGACGGCCAGCAGCCTCACCTTCACCACCTTGCTGGCCCTGGTGCCCTTCTTCACGGTGCTGCTGTCGGTGTTCACGGCCTTTCCCAGCTTCGGGCGCCTGCAGGAGACCTTGCAGCGCTGGCTGGTGGACAGCCTGATTCCCGGCGAGATCGCCGTCCAGGTGATGAACTACCTGGTGCAGTTCTCCAGCAAGGCCAGCCAGCTGGGCGTGGTGGGCCTGGCCTTCTTGCTGCTCACGGTGGTCAGCCTGATCCTGACCATGGACAAGACGCTGAACCACATCTGGCGCGTGCAGCGCATGCGGCCGCTGGGCCAGCGCCTGCTGATCTACTGGGGCGTGATCACCTTCGGCCCGCTGCTGATGGGCCTGAGCATTGCCACCACCTCGTACGTGCTGTCGGCCTCGCGCGGGCTGGTGGCGGTGCTGCCGGAGAGCGTGCAACTGGGCTTCAATTCGCTGGAGTTCATGCTGCTGTCCGCAGCCATGGCCGCGCTCTACCACTTTGTGCCGAACACGCCGGTGCAGTGGCGCCACGCCTGGGCCGGCGGGTTGTTCGTGGCCGCGGGCATGGCCCTGGCCAAGAAAGTCCTGGGCCTGTACCTGTCGACCGTGCCCACCTACTCGGTGATCTACGGCACCTTCGCCACCTTGCCCATCCTGCTGATCTGGATCTACACCTGCTGGGTGATCTTTTTGCTGGGGGCGGTGGTGGCCGCCTACCTGCCCAGCCTGCTGGCCGGCAGCAGCCGCAGCCTGCACGAGCCCGGCTGGGAGCTGGAGCTGGCGCTGGAGGCCATCGCCGTGCTGGAGCCGCTGCGCAGCCAGGACCAGCGCGGCCTGCCCGCCATGGCCCTGGCCAAGCGGCTGCGGGTCGACCGCCTGCAGCTGGAGCCGGCGCTGTCCGCCCTGGCCAGCATCCGCTGGGTGGGGGCCATGCCGGAATCCGGCACCGCCTACCTGGAAGAGGGCGAGCCGCGCTATGTGCTGCTGGCCGACCCCGACCAGACCTTGCTGGCCCCCTTGCTGCAGCACATGCTGATCCGCCACACCGAGGGCACGGATGCGTTGTGGCGCTCCGCCGGCTGGGAGCACCGCCTGTTGCGCGATGCGTTGCCCAGCAGCCACGGCCCCTGCAAGGACCCCGTGGCCCAGGCCGGAGCCACCAGCCCTGCTGCGGTGCACTGAATAGTGATGAAATCGGGCTCTAGCGCAGATGGGTTATGCGCTGGTTGCTGCGTTTTCAGGAGTTTTTTCACCGCCTGACCGCAGACAAAACGAAGCCCCGGTGCATGCGCAACCGGGGCTGTCGGCGACCACCTAGACTTGGTGCGAAGCCGTATACCTGTGTTTTCGGCCGGCGGCGCAGCAACTTGAGGCCGATTTCACCACCTGCTTGGGGACTGCTGGCGCAGGGCGGCCAGCGTCACCGGCCGGACAGCCCGGGGGCGGGGGGATGGCCTAGGATCCACAGGGTCACCGGCGCAGGGTTGGTGGCCCACTTTCTGCACTGTGTACCGCGCCACCATGCCGTCTTTCGTGATCACGCCCCAGATCTTCCGTGTGCCGACGCCCGAGGGCCAGCTGCATGTCCAGCGCTGGCAACCGCCCGTGATGGCGGACAAGGCCCCGGTCGTGCTGTTGCATGACTCGCTGGGTTGCGTCGCCCTGTGGCGCGCGTTCCCGGCGCAGCTGGCGGCCGCCACCGGGCGCGCCGTGATCGCCTACGACCGGCTGGGCTTTGGCCAGTCCGATGCGCACCCGGGCCGGCTGGCCCCCGGTTTTGTGCAAGCCGAGGTGGCCGCCAGCTTCACGCCGGTGCACCAGGCACTGGGGCTGGACGACTTCGTCATCCTGGGCCACAGCGTGGGCGGCGGCATGGCCGTGCAGGTGGCGGCGGCGTATGCCGCGCAGTGCCGGGCCTTGATCACCGAATCGGCGCAGAGCTTTGTCGAGGACCGGACCCTGGCGGGCATCCGCGCCGCCCGCGACCACTTTGCCCAGCCCGGCCAGCTGGAGCGCCTGGCGCGCCACCATGGCGACAAGGCCGCCTGGGTGCTGGCGGCCTGGGTGGAGACCTGGCTGAGCGCGGCCTTCGCCGACTACCGCCTGGACACGGCCTGCCAGCAGGTGCGCTGCCCGCTGCTGGCGATCCATGGCGAGTGCGATGAATTCGGCTCCCTGGTGCATCCCGAGAACCTCTGCGCCTGGACACCAGGCCCTGGCGAAATCGACATGATCGCCGGCGGTGGCCATGTGCCGCACCGCGAGCAGCCGGCGCACCTGCTGCGCCGCATCGCCCGCTTCTTGCAGCCGCTGGACTGAGCGCAGCGGCAGGCATGCCCCGGAGGTCCCGGCATGCAGGCGATGGCGCAGCATCACGCCTCTTGCTTGCCAGCCCTGGACCGACGGTCACCACGCCAGGGGCCTGGCGCGGCACGGCTTGCGCACTGACCAGGGGGCAGGGACGCGGCTTAGCGCAAGAAGCCGTGGATGGCAAACAGCGTCGCGTCGGGCGATTCCGTCATCTGGTTGTGGCCGTGCGGGATCATCTGCACCGTGACCGCCTTGCCGGCCGCCTGGGCGGCCTGAATCAGACCCTTGGCGGCCTTGGGCTGCGTCATCTGGTCCTGTTCGCCCAGCACGAACAGTACCGGGCAGGTGATGGCCGCCATGGCCGCTTCGCCGCCGGCATATTTGTCGCAGGCGGTGAAGCCGGCATGCAGCAGGTTGGTGCCGGCATTGCTGGCCAGCACGCGGCGACCCAGGGCCATGCCGGCGCCAAACACCCAGCTGCCCGCGCCATTCGGCGGTGCCAGCGTGGCGCGCGAGAAGGTATTGACCATCTGGATGGCCTGCTCGGGCGTGTTCAGGGCCGACGCCAGCAGCGCGGGCGAGACCTTCATCGGAAAGGCCGTGCCCACCAGCACCAGGTGGCTGATGCGCTGCTGCAGGCGCGCCGCGGTTTCCATGGCGATCAGGCTGCCCCAGCTGTGGCCGACCAGGGCGGCGTGCTGCAGCCCCGCGGCATCCATCAGCTGCGCGATGCTGTCCGCGGCGGCTTCGACCGACAGCGGGGGCGTGCCGCCGCTCCTGCAGTGGCCGGGCAGGTCGAGGGCCAGCACGTTCCAGTCGTGGTTGGCCAGGTAGCGGCTTTGCAGCGCCCAGACGCTGTGGTCGCACAGCACCCCGTGGATGAGGATGGCCGTGGGCTTGGTGGCATCGAAGGCCTTGCCGCCGGTGTAGGCGTAGAGGGGGGCGTTGTTGACTGTGAAAAACATAGCTGTCTCCGCAATGTGGATAAGCGCCAGAGGCTGTTTTTATGAGAATGTTGGGGGGCTCAGGTGTCGGCAATCAGCCGCTTGCCCAGGCACAGGCTGTGGTCGTGCACATAGCCCAGGCTGGCGTAGAAGGCGAGGACGGCGTCGTTGCCGGCGCGCACCTGCAGGTTGAGCTTGGGGCAGCCGCGCGCGGTCAGCATCTGCTCGGCCAGCTGCACCAGGTGGCGCGCATGGCCCTGGCGCTGCAGCGACGGGTGCACGGCCAGGTAGTTGATCCAGCCGCGGTGCCCTTCGTAGCCAATCATGATCGAGGCCATGACCGCGCCGTCTGCGTCCGTGCCCACCAGGAACAGCTCGGGCTGCACCTGCAGCTTGCGGTCGATGTCCTGGTAGGGATCGTTCCAGGGCCGCGTCAGGCCGCAGGCCTGCCACAGCTGGACCGTGGCCTCGGTATCGGCGGGCGCGAACGCGCGGATCTGCAGCGCCATCAGGCCGCCTTCTCCGCAGCCTTCAGCGCGCGCTTGAGGTCGTCGATCAGGTCGTCCGCGTCTTCCAGGCCGATCGACAGGCGGATCGTGCCCTGGCCAATGCCGGCCTGGGCCAGTGCCTCGTCGCTCATGCGGAAGTGCGTGGTGCTGGCGGGGTGGATCACCAGCGAGCGGCAGTCGCCCACATTGGCCAGGTGGCTGAAGACCTTCAGCGTTTCGATGAACGTCTTGCCCTGGTTGCGGTTGCCGGCAATGTCAAAGCTGAACACCGAACCCGCGCCGCGTGGCAGTAGCTTTTGCGCTAGCGCGTGCGAGGGGTGCGACTCCAGCATGGGGTGGCCCACGCGGCTGACCAGCGGGTGGCTGGCGAGGAACTGCACCACCTTCTCGGTGTTCTTCATGTGCTTTTCCATGCGCAGCGGCAGCGTCTCGATGCCCTGCAGGATCAGCCAGGCGCTGTGCGGGCTCATGCAGGCGCCAAAGTCGCGCAGGCCTTCGCGGCGCGCGCGCAGCAGGAAGGCGCCGACGGTGCTTTCCTCGCTGAACACCATGTTGTGGAAGCCGTCGTAGGGCTGGGTCAGCTCGGGGAAGCGCCCCGACTTTTCCCAGTCAAAGCGGCCGCCATCGACCACGATGCCGCCGATCACCGTGCCATGGCCCGACAGGAACTTGGTGGCCGAGTGGTAGACGATGTCCGCGCCATGCTCGAAGGGCTTGATCAGCCAGGGCGAGGTCAGGGTGGAGTCGACCAGCAACGGCACGCCGGCTTCGTGGGCAATCGCGCTGACGGTGGGAATGTCCAGCACATCGAGGCCGGGGTTGCCCACGGTTTCGCCGAAGAACAGCTTGGTGTTGGGGCGCACGGCGGCGCGCCATGCGTCGATGTCGCCAGGCTTCACAAACGTGGTCTCGATGCCGAAGCGTGCCAGCGTGTAGTGCAGCAGGTTCTGCGAGCCGCCGTACAGGGCCGTGCTGGCCACGATGTGGCTGCCCGCACCCATCAGCGTGGCGATCGACAGGTGCAGCGCCGCCTGGCCGCTGGCCACGGCAATCGCGCCCACGCCGCCTTCGAGCGCCGAGACGCGCTGCTCCAGCACCGCGTTGGTGGGGTTGGAGATGCGGCTGTAGACATGGCCGGGGCGTTCCAGGTTGAACAGGCTGGCCGCGTGGTCGCTGGATTCGAAGACGAAGGACGTCGTCAGATGGATGGGCACGGCGCGCGCGCCGGTGGCGGGGTCGGGCTGGGCGCCCGCGTGCAGGCTGAGGGTGTCGAAGCCGGGATCGGCATAACCGGGCATGAAGCGTCTCCAGATCAATCAGGGAAATGCCGAACATGCTGGCACAGATGCGCGCACGAGGCAGCCAATTGGGCGACCGGGCGACCTGCGGAAAACCCTGAGTGCCCGCCCTGCACGCAGGGGTGCGGCGTGGTTGAAAAACCATAGCTGCTGGCGCGCCAGTTGGCGGTGTTTGCAGTGCTTGGGCACTTATTCAACACTGTAGACAAGCGCGGGCAGCTATTTTTTGTGTAGCGTGCGTGTCCGCCGTGTGGCAGATCCGGCCCGTATCGGTCAGGATGTGGGCTATATTGCGCCACAGGCGCCGCCGCAGGCTGCGGCAGCCATTCTGGAGAGACAAGACATGAAAGTGAGCGACATCCTGCGCCTCAAAGGCAGCACCCTGTATGTGGCACAGGCCGACGATGCCCTGGCCGATGCGGTGGCGGTGATGGCGGAAAAAGACATTGGCTCGCTGGTGGTCATGGAGCATGGCGACGTGGTCGGCATGCTGACCTTCCGCGAGGTGATCCAGGCCACGGTCAAGAACGGCGGCAGCCTGGGCACGACGCGCGTGCGTTCGGCCATGGACGATGCCCCGCTGACCTGCACCATGGAGACCGAACTGGACGAAGTGCGCCGCATGATCCTGGACCGCCACGCGCGCTACATGCCGGTGATGGACAAGGGCATGCTGATGGGCGTGGTCAGCCTGTACGACGTGGCCAAGGCCGTGGTGGACAGCCAGAACTTCGAGAACAAGCTGCTCAAGGCCTACATCCGCGACTGGCCGCAGCAAGAGCCCAGCGATTCGCAGGACCAGGGCCGCTGAGCCCTGGCGTGTCCGCGCTGGGCGCGGTGCGGCGCCCCCGAAAAAAAGCTTCCCATCGGGAAGCTTTTTTCATGCCCGCCGCACGATCCGCGTGCCTCAGTCGTTGGGGTGGGACAGTGGCGCTGCCGCGTGGCGCTCGGCGTGCTGCTGCACCCAGGGCCCGATGTCGGTGGCCGGCATCGGCTTGGCGAAGCGGTAGCCCTGCAGCACGGGGCAGCCGTGGCGCGCCAGCCAGTCGGCCTGTTCCTGCGTTTCCACACCCTCGGCGACCACGGTCATGCCCAGGCTGGTGGCGATGTTGAGTACCGAGCGCGTCAGGGCGCTGGCGGCACTACTGACGGTCACATCCTGCACAAAGCTCTTGTCGAGCTTGAGCTCGGAAATCGGCAGGCGGTGCAGATAGCTCAGGCTGGAGTAGCCGGTGCCGAAATCGTCCATGGACAGGCGCATGCCCATGGCGTGCAGCGTCTGCAGGTTGTTGAGCGTCGCGGGGCTGCTGTCCAGCATCACGCTTTCGGTGATCTCCAGCATCAGGTCCTGGCCGGTCAGGCCATGGCGCAGCAGGGTCTGCTGCACCTGCATGGCGAAGTCGGGCAGGTGGAAGTTGTTGGTGGACAGGTTGACCGACACGTGCGGCATGGGGACGCCCTGGGCACGCCAGGTGGCCAGCTGGGTGCAGGCCGCGTCAATCAGCCAGCTGGTCAGGGTGTGGATCAGGCCGGAATCCTCGGCCACGGCGATAAAGCGCGGCGGTGGCACCCAGCCCCACTCGGGGTGTTGCCAGCGGGCCAGGGCTTCCACGCCGTACAGCCTGTGCTGCCCGCTGCTGCAGATCTGGGGCTGGTAGTGCAGTTGCAGGCCACCGGCGGCCAGGGTGGTGCGCAGCTCGCGCTCCATTTCGGCACGCTCCTGGCTGATCTTGCCCATCTCGGGGCGGTAGCGCTCCCAGCGCTGGCTGCCCTGGCCCTTGGCGGCATACATGGCCTGGTCGGCATGGCGCAGTAGGGTCTCGATGTCGGTGCCGTCCTCGGGGTAGGTGCACACGCCGACGCAGGCGTTGGGCGTGGTCATCACGCCATTGATGCTGAAGGGCTCGGCAATCGCATCCAGCATGCGCTGCGCCAGAAAGGGCATCTGGTCGGGAGCGCAGTGCGGCATCAGGACCGCGAATTCGTCGCTGGACAGGCGCCCGACCACGTCTTCGGGGCGCGTGCAACTGCCCAGGCGGTCGGCAATTTCGCACAGCAAGGCATCGCCGGCGGCGTGGCCCAGGCTGTCGTTCCACAGCTTGAAGCGGTCCAGGTCCAGGAAGAACAGCAGGCCCTGGTGGCCGCGCATGGCGTGCAGGGCCTGCTCCGCAGACTCGTTGAACATGGTGCGGTTGGGCAGCCGCGTGAGCGTGTCGTAATAAGCGAGTTGCCGGATGCGGTGCTTGCTGGCGTCGCGCTCCATGGCCACGGCGCACAGGTGCAGGCAGGCCAGCACCAGCTGGCGGTGCAGCTCGTTCGGGCTGCGCGGGGTGTCGAAGTAGAAGTCCAGCGTGCCGACGACCCTGCCTTCGTGGTTCTTGATCGGGCTCGACCAGCAGGCCTGCAGGCCTGCGCTGGTGAACAGGGTGGCGACGGCGCCCCAGTGCGCATCCTTGGTAATGTCGGGGGTTATCACTTCATGGCCGAGGTAGGCGGCCGAGGCGCTGGCACCGTGGTCGGGGCCGGAGCGCACGCACTTCATGAGCTCCAGCACCTGGGGCGCGATGCTGGGTGCAGCCAGCGGGTTCAGCAGGCCGCTGGCGTCCACGTCCATGACGCAGACCTTCAACCGGGGAATCATCTGCTCCAGCGTGCCGCACATGTCGTGCAGCAGGTTGGCCAGGGGCTTTTCCATGACCACGTCTTCCAGCATCTGGCGCTGCAGAGCTTCGAAGCGTTTGGTGAAGCCGATGTCGGTCAGCACGATGACCTCGGCCGTGGTGCCGACCTTGGGGAAGGGCTGGCGGTTGAGGGTGTTGACCGTGGCCGCGACCCACAGGGGGCTGCCGTCTTTGCAGCGCAGCAGCAGCTCGCCCGTGTAGGCGCCGTGCTGCTCCAGCTCGTCGCGGATGTGGGGCGCCAGCTCCGTGTCCTGTCCCAGCAGCTTTTCCAGCGGCCATTGCCCCTGCATGTCTTGCAGGCTGTAACCCAGCAAACGCGTAAAACCTTCGTTGACATCGGCCACGCGCAACTGCTCGTCGGTGACGAGCCAGGCACTGTTGCTGCTGTGTAGCGCTTGTAACCAGTCCGCGGTGGGGGTGGCTGGTGTCAAGATGGTCATCAAGCGGCTTCCTTGAAAAATTTCTCAAATAGTAACAAGCTGTGGAAGCCACGCCAAGGCGTGACGGGTTGCGCATGCATAATTCAGCGCACTATGAGCGGCAATACCTTCGGAACACTTTTCACCGTCACCAATTTTGGCGAGTCGCATGGCCCAGCGATCGGCTGCGTCATCGATGGCTGCCCCCCAGGGCTGCCCTTGACCGCGCAGGACATCCAGGCGGACCTGGACCGCCGCCGTCCCGGCACCAGCCGCCATGTGACGCAGCGCCAGGAACCCGACCAAGTGGAAATCCTCTCGGGCGTCTACGAGGGCGTGACGACAGGCACTCCGATTGGCTTGCTGATCCGCAACACCGACCAGCGAAGCAAGGACTACGCCAACATTGCGCAGAGTTTTCGCCCCGGGCATGCGGACTATGCCTACTGGTACAAGTACGGCGTGCGCGATCCGCGCGGCGGTGGACGCTCGTCGGCCCGCCTGACGGCCCCCACCGTGGCGGCCGGCGCGGTGGCCAAGAAATGGCTGAAGCAGAAGTTCGGCACCGAATTCCGTGCCTGCATGACCCAGATCGGGGAGCTGCCCATCGGCTTCGAAAGCTGGGAGCATGTGCCGCACAACCCCTTCTTTGCGCCCGTGGCCGATGTGCAGGCGTTCGAGGACTACATGGATGCGCTGCGCAAGTCCGGCGACAGCTGCGGCGCCCGCATCCGCGTGCAGGCCACGGGCATGCCCGTGGGCCTGGGCCAGCCGCTGTACGACCGGCTGGATGCCGACATCGCCTACGCCATGATGGGGCTGAATGCCGTCAAGGCGGTGGAGATCGGTGCCGGCTTTGGTAGTGTCGCCCAGCGCGGCACCACGCACGGTGATTCGCTCAGCCCCGAGGGTTTTCGCAGCAACCACGCCGGCGGCATCGTCGGCGGCATCAGCACCGGCCAGGACCTGGAGGTGAGCATCGGCATCAAGCCGACCAGCTCCATCCTGTCGCCGCGCGAGTCGATCGACGTGCACGGCCACAGCACGGAAGTCAGCACCAAGGGCCGGCACGACCCCTGCGTGGGCATCCGCGCCGCGCCGATTGCCGAGGCGCTGCTGGCGCTGGTGGTCATGGACCACGCGCTGCGCCACCGCGCGCAATGCGGCGATGTGCAGTGGACGGTGCCGCCGATTCCTGCGGCAGCGCCCTGAGGGCTGTAAAAAAGATAGCTGTTGGCGCTGGCTAAATCAGTGGTTCAAGGTCTTAATGGCCTGAAGTGCTGAATGCTGGTGCGCCAGCAGCTCTCTTTTTCAAGCCGCTGAAGATCAAAAAGGCCGCATGCAGCGGCCTTTTTTTCATGGGGTGGCGTGGGCTTCAGGTGCGCACTTCGTCCACCAGCAGCTTGAAGTCGTCAATGTCCTCGAAGCTGCGGTAGACGCTGGCAAAGCGGATGTAGGCCACCTTGTCCAGCTTGCGCAGCTCGTGCATCACCAGCTCGCCGATGCGGCTGGAGGGCACTTCGCGCACGCCGGCGGTCAGCAACTGCTCTTCCACGTGCTCGATGGCCGCATCCACCTGGGCGGAGGCCACGGGCCGCTTGCGCAAGGCCAGGGCAAACGAGGCCTGCAGCTTGTCGCGGTTGTAGTCGATGCGCCGGCCGTCCTTCTTCACCACGGTGGGAAAGCTCACGTCGGGGCGTTCGTAGGTGGTGAAGCGCTTGCCGCAGCTCAGGCACTGGCGGCGGCGGCGGATGAAGGCCCCTTCCTCGGCCACACGTGTTTCCACCACGGCGGAATCAGGGTGGCTGCAGAACGGGCACTTCATGCGGTCACCGGATTACTGGTAGACGGGGAAGCGGGCAGTCAGCTTGGCCACTTCGGCACGCACGCGCGCCAGATTGGCCTCGTCGTTGGGGTTGTCCAGCACGTCGGCCACCAGGTTGGCGGTGATGCGGGCTTCCTCTTCCTTGAAACCACGGGTCGTCATGGCGGGGGTACCGACGCGGATACCGCTGGTCACCATGGGCTTTTCGGGGTCGTTGGGGATGGAGTTCTTGTTGATGGTGATGTGGGCGGCACCCAGGGCAGCTTCCGCAGCCTTGCCGGTGATGCCCTTGGCACGCAGGTCCACCAGCATGACGTGGCTCTCGGTGCGACCGGAGACGATGCGCAGACCGCGGGCGGTCAGGGTCTCGGCCACGACCTGGGCGTTCTTCACGACTTGCGCTTGGTAGGCCTTGAACTCGGGGGTCAGGGCTTCCTTGAACGCCACGGCCTTGCCAGCGATCACGTGCATCAGCGGGCCACCTTGCAGGCCGGGGAAGATGGCGCTGTTCAGCGCCTTCTCGTGTTCGGCCTTCATCAGGATCACGCCACCGCGGGGGCCGCGCAGGCTCTTGTGGGTGGTGGTGGTGACCACGTCGGCGAGGGGCACGGGGTTGGGGTACACGCCGGCGGCAATCAGGCCGGCGTAGTGGGCCATGTCCACCCACAGGATGGCGCCGACTTCCTTGGCGATCTTGGCAAAACGCTCAAAGTCGATGCGCAGGGCGTAGGCCGAGGCGCCAGCGACGATGATGCGGGGCTTGTGCTCACGCGCCAGCGCTTCCATCTTGTCGTAGTCGATGGCTTCTTCGGCGTTCAGGCCGTAGGACACCACGTTGAACCACTTACCGGACATGTTCAGGGGCATACCGTGGGTCAGGTGGCCGCCTTCGGCCAGGCTCATGCCCATGATGGTGTCGCCGGGCTTGGCAAAGGCCATCAGCACGGCCTGGTTGGCCTGCGAGCCGGAGTTGGGCTGCACGTTGGCGGCTTCCGCGCCGAAGAGCTTCTTGATGCGGTCGATGGCCAGCTGCTCCACCACGTCCACGTTTTCGCAGCCGCCGTAGTAGCGCTTGCCGGGGTAGCCTTCGGCGTACTTGTTGGTCAACTGGGAGCCCTGGGCTTCCATCACGGCGGGCGAGCAGTAGTTCTCGCTGGCGATCAGCTCGATGTGCTCTTCCTGGCGGTGGTTTTCAGCCTGGATGGCCGCAAAAACTTCGGGGTCGACGATCTCGACGGTATTGGTGCGTTGGAACATGGTTTGGCAGTCCTGTGAACTTGTATTCCCTTGAAAAGGGCTGCCCAGGCGAACGGCTAAAGACGCCCGATCAGTCTGGGCGGTACGCTCCCCGGTGGTTGGCACAGAGTCGGCAAGCCGCCCTGTGCAGCGATTCCACGTCAGTGCGGAGCCCGGAAGGCGGGCGCGCACCTATCGCCAGTTGCGTACCCTGCAAGTGTAGCCCAGGCCACCGGGCCCGGAAAACAACACAGCGCAAGCACCGCGTCGGCGCTGGGCCATTGCGGGTGCTTGCGCTGCGGGCGCGATCCAGGTGGGATTACAGGTTGGAGCTGCGCGCCAGGGTGCCGTCGTCGTGCACGTTGCTGGCGGCCACGGCCTCCGTGGCCTGGGCGGCTTCGGGGGTGATCAGGCGCTTGGCCACCAGGGCCGGGCGTGTGGATGTGGTCGGGGTGGTGCTGCCGGCCACCTGGCGCAGGCGGCGGTGCTCGGCCATCACCTTGGAGGCGTAGCCTCCGTCGGAGTTCAGGTTAGCGGCGCCGACGTAGTACTTCAGCGCCCCTTCCACGGAGCCGGTGATGCGGATGTAGTCCTTGAGGATGGCCACGCCCACGCGCAGATTGCTCAGCGGGTCAAATGCCGCATGGTTGCCGCCGAAGTTCTCGTACTTGTCGGTGTGCACCTTGGTCATCACCTGCATCAGGCCTTGCGCGCCGACCGAGCTCTGGGCAAACGGGTTGAAGCTGGACTCCACCGCCATGATCGCCAGGATCAGGGTCGGGTCGATCCGTTGCTGCGTGCCCAGCTCGAACGCCTCGGCCACGATGGCGGCAATCGGCTCGGCCGCGACCTTGTACTTCTTGCTGATCCAGTAGGCGACCGCGGCCTGCTCCTTGGGCAGCTCCTTGGGGTTGGCCGCCGTGGTGCGCTCGATGGCTTCCGGCTCTGGCGTGTAGCCGACCACGGCCACATGGCGCTCTTGCAGCCAGTCGCGCAGTTGGGCTTCACCCTGGGTGCGCAACTCGGGCTTGGCCACGAGGGCCACCACGGCAAAAGCAACCGCCAGGCCGATCAAGGCGAAGCTGTTGTGAATGATTTCTAAAAAGCCTTCGGTGACATCCGACGCAAAGGTGCGTACGGCGCCCACCCAGTTTCCCGGCTTGGACATGGCGTTTCCTTTCTGGAGGCTGGGGTGGAGTGCCCGTAGGGGGCGTTCCTGCGCGCCAGCCTGAGATCCGATAGCTACTGTTTCATGCGCTTACTCAGCGCCTCGAGGGCATGAACATCCCCAGGCGGGGATTGAAGTAACAACGATTGACAATCTTGCGATTTGAAGAGGGCGGATTCTAAATTTGCTCAAAATTACCAGTCAATACTTTAAAAGTGGTTTTTTATTACTTTTGGATCTTATTTGGCGATGCGGAATGCGGGCTACAAGCCGTAACTGCCTGTAAAAGCTGGGTTTGCGACGTTTGTCAATGCCTGGGGCGCTATCAAACTGGGGGTGTGCTTATTTGATTTTTAAATTCATCAATCTGTTCGATAGTTGAAATATTTGAGAATGGCGCGGGATATGACAATTGATGACGTATCCCTGCTTGGATCAGTGTTAATTTTTTGGCGGGCTTCACCGGGGCGCCAGCGCGCGCGTTAAGGTTCAAGCAGGGCATCACCTATGTACGGAGCAGGTTCAACAATGACAAATACACAAGCACGGCCGGGGATGGGGGTGGGGCGCAAGCTGGCAGTGGCCGCTGGCGCTGTGGTCTTGGTTTGGGGCGGGCTCTGGCTGGCTTTGCCCGGTGTGATTGCACGGCAGGTGCAGGACAAGGCCACTGAAGCCTTGGGGCGCACCGTGACCGTGCGCAGCGTTGAGGTGTCGCCCTGGTCGCTGGCCGTGGCGGTGCGGGGGCTGGAAGTGGCAGGCTTGCCGGGTCAGGCGCCCGCGCTTTCTATAGAGCGTCTCTATATCAATGCCTCTGCCACCAGCCTGTTGCGCTGGGCGCCGGTGCTGGATGCGCTGGAGCTGGACCAGCCCATCGTGCGCGTGCGCCAGAATGCGCCCGGCCACTGGGACTTTGCGGATGTGCTGGAAAAGCTGCAGCAGAACCCGGAGCCCAAGGACCCCGATGCGGGGCTGGCGCGCCTGGCGCTCTACAACATCCAGATCCGAGATGGCCGTGTAGAGTTGGATGACCAGGTCGCCGGGGTGCAGCACAAGATTGAAGCGCTGCAGATGCAATTGCCCTTCATCAGCACGCTGCCTTCGCAGCGCGAGGTGAAGGTGCAGCCCCAGCTGTCCATGCGGCTGAATGGCAGCGAGATGGCCACCCAGGCGGTGGCCACGCCCTTTGATGAGGCGCATCGCGCGCAGGCCAAGCTGCAGATTCAGCAGTTTGATCTGGCGCCGTATTCGCCTTATCTGCCGGCCAGCGTGCCGGTCCAGCTGCAGCAGGGGCAGCTGGATGCCGAGCTGCTGGTGGCCTTCGAACAGGTCGAGCAACCGACGGTGCAACTACAAGGCAGCACGCTGCAGGTGTCCAACCTGCAACTGCAAGACCGTGCGGGCCAGCCATTGGCGGGGTGGTCGCAGCTCAAGGTCGAGCTGGGCGATACGCGCCCCTTGCAGCAGCAGGTGCGTGTGGCGGCGGTCAGCCTGCAGCAGCCTTTCGGGCATGTGCATCGCCGGGCGAATGGGGGATTCTTGCCCGCACCCGCACCCGCACCCGCACCCGCACCCGCACCCGCACCCGCACCCGCACCCGCACCCGCACCCGCACCCGCACCCGCACCAGCGGTGGTGCCGGCTGTGGCTGCGACGGATGCTGCACAAAGCATAGCTGCCAGCGCTGAGTGGAAGCTGCTCATCGACCGATTGGATGTGGAAGGCGGTTGGGCCAGTTGGCGCGATGAGATGGGGCAGGTCGGGGCCGCCTTGCGCGTCGACCAGTTGCAGCTGCAAGCCCGGGATCTGGCATGGCCCATGGGGAGCGACGCCCAGTGGACACTGGCGGCGCAGCTGCAGGGGGAAGACCGCGCTGCGCGCGGCAGCCTGCGCAGTACCGGCAAGGGGGGTATCGACCGGGGGCAGGCCTCGGTGGTGGTGGACAAGTTCGATGCCCAGGCGGTCCAGGCCTATGCCCGGCAATGGGTCAAGCTGCCGGTGGGCGGCCTGGCCTCGCTGACGGCCGACGTGACCTGGCAGTCTGGCCAGCTCCAGGCCACGGTGCCGACACTGGCCGTGGAGTCGGTAGCGCTGGGGCGTGCGGCCGCGCCGGAAGTGGCGTGGACCGGGTTACAGCTGCGCAATCTGCGACTGGATACGGCCCGGCAGCAAGTCCTGGTGGAGCACGTCGGGCTGGAGGCGCCACGGGCCCGGGTGCAGCGCAATGCCCAGGGCCGCTGGATGTATGAGCAATGGCTGCAGCCCGTGGCCGGGGCGCCGGCCAAGGGGCGCGAGACGGTCACATCCCCAGCCGGCAAGCCCTGGCAGGTGCAGGTGCAGGACATGGAGCTGGCTGCCGGGCAGGTGGAGCTGACGGACGCCTCGCTGGGTGACATGCCGCTGGCGATCCGCTTGACGGACGTGCAGCTGCGCATGCAGAACCTGGACAGCGTCAAGGGCACGGCCCAGGCCAAGCTGTCGGCCCGCATGGCCGAGCGCACGGGGCGCGGCGGCTGGGGCAAGCCGGGATCCTTGTCCTACGACGGCGATGTGCAACTGGACCCGTTGATGACCAAGGGCCGGGTGCAGGTCAACGCCTTGCCCTTGCAGGCGTTCGAGCCGTACATGGCACCGCATCTGAATGTGCGCCTGGTGCGTGCCCTGGCCAGTTTTGATGGCACGGTGCAGTTCGCCCAGCGCCCCAAGGGGCCGCAGCTCCAGCTCCAGGGCCAGGGGCGGGTGACGGATGTGCACGTCCAAAGCCTGCTGGGGGATGCGCAGGCGGCCCATGCTGTCCAGGGGCCGCATGCGGCGACCGCTCTGGCCGCCGAAGACCTGCTGCGCTGGAAGCAACTGCGCCTGCAGGGAGTGCGTATGAACCTGCAGCCGGCGCAACCACCGCACATCCAGGTGCACAGCACCGAGTTGCAGGATTTCTTTGCACGGGTGGTGGTGTTGCCGGAAGGGCGGCTGAATTTGCAGAACCTGGTGAAGACGGCGCAGCCCGAGGGCGGCGTCGTCGCCGCCGATGCGGTTGCGCCAGTCCCTGCGGAGCAGGCCCCGGCCGCCAGTGCCGTGCCTGCAGCGCCATCGGCGCGCATTGACATGGGGCCGATCACCTTGCAGGGCGGGGTGATCAAGTTTTCGGACTTTTTCATCCGCCCGAACTACACGGCCGACTTGACTGCCCTGCAAGGCAGTTTGGAGGCCTTTTCCTCGCAACCGACCGCCCCGGGCGAGGCGCCTGCCCTGGCCAAGCTGACGTTGGACGGGATTGCACAAGGCACGGCGCAGTTGCACATCGATGGACTGATTAACCCTCTGGCCCAGCCCTTGAGCATGGATGTGCGTGCCCAGGTGCAGGGCCTGGATCTGTCGCCGCTCACGCCTTACGCTATTAAATATGTGGGGCACGGGATCGAGAAGGGTAAGTTCAGCATGGATGTGCGCTACCAGGTGCAGCCCGACGGGCAGCTCACAGCGTCCAACCAGTTGGTGCTGAACCAGCTCACCTTCACGGATCCGGTCGAGGGGGCGCCGACGTCTTTGCCCGTGCGTCTCGCGGTGGCGCTGCTGGCCGACAGCCACGGCGTGATTGACTTGAACCTGCCGATCAGTGGTTCACTCAACGACCCGCAGTTCCGCATCGCACCCGTGGTGTTCAAGATCATCGGCAACATCATTCGCAAGGCTGTGACGGCACCGTTCAGCTTGCTGACGGGGGCGTTTGCGTCCGAGGATGACAAGAGTGACATCGCGTTCGAGCTGGGGCGCGCCAGCCTCAATGCCCAGGCACAGAGCAATTTGCAGCAATTGGCCAAGGCCATGAACAGCAAGCCGCAGCTCAAGCTCACCCTGGTTGGCCAGGCCAATGGCGCCACGGAAGCGGAGGGCTGGAAGCGTGCCCAACTGGAGCAGTTGATGAATGGCCCCAAAGCCGAATCCGATGACGAGGCGCCGCCCGAGCGCAGCGACAAGCAGAAGCTAGCGGCCCTCAAGCAGGCCTATCGCAACACGGTCAAGGACCGCCCGCGCAACATGCTGGGCTTGGCCAAGGACTTGCCCGCCGAGGAGATGCAGGCCCTGATCCTGCGGGACATGGTGATTCCCGCCACCGCCTGGCCGGATCTGGCCGCCGCGCGCGCCCAGAACGTGCGCGATTACTTGTTGACCCAGGGGGTGGATCCTGGCCGCGTGTTCCTGGGCAACGCGGAAACCAAGGCTGCCAACCCGGCGACCCCTTCGGTGTTATTGAACATTTCTGTCCAGTGATACTTTGGGTCTTTGCAATTAGCGGCGAAAATACACGCTAACCAGCGCGCAAGCTGGGAGTGCAGCTTGCGCGCAAGACACAAAGCCCTTCATACCTTTGGGATGAAGGGCTGTTTCCTATTTCATGATTCCTAATTTATCCGCAGCCACATGTCTGACGCACCTGAAATGAATCCCTCCCCAGCCAAGCAAGCAGAGGCTCATCCGCTCGATGCATTGACCGGCGGTGCGTTTTCTGCCGCGACCTCGGGTGATCGCGCTGCGCGCATCCGCGAATGGCTGGGTACGCAGCCGTCTGAGGAGCAATTGCAAGAAGTCTTCAAGGAACTGAGTGTGCGGGACAAGAGCGTGGCACGCCTGGTGCGCGAGCGCATCGACGATATCCGCCGTGTCAAGAGCCAGGAAGTGATTGCCGTGGAATGGGCGCAAAAGGCCCAGGACTTGCTGGCCGCGGCGCCGTTGAATGTGGCGGAGGCGGTGGCCTGGCAGCGGGATGCGGCCAAGGCTGGAGCCCCCTTGTCGCGCGAGCCCTTGGCCGGCTTGAAGCAGCAATTGGCCGAGCGGGTCAAGACCATCGAAGACCTGCAGCACCGTGTGCAGGTGCAGCGTGAGGCTGCGGTGCTGCTGGCGCAGCGCATCGAGGTGTTGTCCACCAAGTCGTGGCACGACGCGGCGGCCGCCCAGGAAGGGCTGCGTGCGGATGTGGCCAACTGGCAGGCCCAGGCGTCCGAGCTGACGGGTGACGCCAGCTGGCCCAGCGTGAATGACCGTTTCCCGCCACAACTGCAAAACTCGCAAACCCAGCTGCTGGTGGTGTGGGAAGCTTTCGAGTCGGCGCTCACCCTGACGCAGGCTGCGGCAGCCGATGAGCAGGCACCTTTGCCGCCTGTGCCCATGTGGGCCGATGAAATCCGCGTGGCCCGCGGCCTGCCTTCCGAGCTGGTCGCGGCCGCGCCCGCGAAGGCCGTGGCCAGCAAGCCTGCCAAGGTCGATGCCATGCACAAGCAACAGACGGCCGTGCAGGCCGTGCAGCCCGCGTTGCAGGCGCTGGCGGCGGCGCAGGACAAAGCAGCGGCGATTGCCGAGGTGCGGGCCTTGCTCAAGCAACAAGGGCGCTGGCTGGATGCAGCCACGGCCCAGCAAGTGCACGAGCAGTTGCTGGCTGCGGGGGACACGCAAGGCTGGCAGCCTCAGCAGGTCGACCGTGTGCGTGAAGAACTGGTGGCCAAGGCGGAGGGCCTGCTGGCCCGTCCCGAAGGTCAGGCCCTGGGCGGACGTAAGCTTCAGGAGGCTTTGCGCCAGTTGCGCGAGCAGTGGAAGCAGGCCGACCAAGGCGCTGCGCCCAACCATGCGCTGTGGAAAAAGTTTGACGATGCGTGCAACAGTGCCTACAAGCAGGTGGAAGCCTGGTTGGAGCGTGTGCGCGCGGAAGCCGGGCAACACAAGGCTGCGCGCCTAGCGCTGATCGATGAAGTCAAGGCGTGGGCGGCGGCACACGCCCAGACCCAGGACTGGAAGCAGGCCACCCGCGCTTTGCGCCAGTTTGCAGAACGCTGGCGCGATGGTGGCCACGTGGGTGAAAAGCAGTTTGCCGAGTTGCAGACAGCTTGGAAGCAGGCCATGGCCCAGGCTGAAGCGCCGCTGCATGCCGCACAAAAGGCCAGCATCGATCGCCGCCATGCCATGATTGCCGAGGCACAGGTGCTGGCTGATGCACCCAGCCTGCGCATCGACGCCGTCAAGGCCTTGCAGCAGCGCTGGCAGGCCGAGGCGCAGGCCGTACCTCTGGATCGCAAGCATGAGCAAAAGTTGTGGGACACCTTCCGCAAGCCCTTGGATGAGGCTTTCGACCGCAAGGGTGCTGAGCGCAGCCGTGCGCCTTCTCTGGAGCATCTGCCTCCTCACGATCGTGCTGTGTTGGAAGCCGCCAAAGCCTTGCAGGCAGCGAATACCTCAGGTGATGCCTCGCAGATCCGGGGTGCCATGGCGGCTTTGGAAGCGGCGTTGCATGCACAGCCATCTGCAGAGACCGACGTTGCGGTGACCGAGGCAGCCTCCCATACAGATGCATCGCCGTCGGCGGTGGTCAAGCAGGATCGCCCTGTGGTGGCGGTGCGCGGTGATGACCGTCCGGGCGCGAAGAAAGAAGCCGTTGCGCCGGTGCGCGACCTGCGTGCTTCGGCGCGCAAGGATGCGCGTCCGCAGCGGGCAGAGCGTGGTCCGCGCCTGGGAGATGCGGCTTTTCGTGCCCAGCGTGAAGCACTGGAGGGGGCGCAATTCGCCTTGCGCAAACTGGCCGCGCAAGCCCATGGCGAAGCCGTGTCTCACTTGGTGGATGCCTGGGTGCATCGTGATGCCGAGCGTTTGCCGTCGGCCCAGGAGTTGGGCGGCAAGGTGACAGCGCAGGTGCGCAATGCCTGGGTGCAGGCTGTGGCCGCGCCTGCGACAGGGGATGCGGGCGAAGCCTTGCTGCGCCTGGAGATCGCGGCCGATGTGCCAACGCCTGCCGAGTACTTGTCTGCCCGCCGCATGCTGCAACTGCAGCTGCTCACACGCCGCAATGCAGCCACGCCGGACCAAACATGGTCGCAGGACGTGGCCACGGTGCTGGCTGCTGCCCACTCGGATGCTGCGGCACGCCGTTTGCACAACGTGCTCAAGCCGCTGATGCGCAAGTGATGGTGTGATAGTGTGAAGGGGTGGACATGCGTCACCCCAGTCGATGCAAAAAAGCCGCTGGATTCAGCGGCTTTTTTTATGGCGAAGAGTCGTAGGAGCAAACAAAAAAGCCATCGCGATAAGGCGATGGCTGGTTGTGTCTGGTGCCCAGGAGAGGACTCGAACCTCCACGGAGTTACCCGCTAGTACCTGAAACTAGTGCGTCTACCAATTCCGCCACCTGGGCAAAATCAACTGCTTGTTTGTAGGTGTGGTGGCACCCGGCAGTATGATTTTGTTGGCATTGACAATGCCGCAAATTTTTGGTGCCCAGGAGAGGACTCGAACCTCCACGGAGTTACCCGCTAGTACCTGAAACTAGTGCGTCTACCAATTCCGCCACCTGGGCAAAAGACAGTTGTTTTTAATGAAGTGAGGTAGCACTCAACAATCTGCTTTTGTTGATGCATGCCGAACAGACATGCATCGCAAATTCTGGTGCCCAGGAGAGGACTCGAACCTCCACGGAGTTACCCGCTAGTACCTGAAACTAGTGCGTCTACCAATTCCGCCACCTGGGCTGATTTCCATTGTCAACTTTTAAGGGTTAACGCTAGATTTCAATTTTTCTGAATTTCAAATTCTACTTCCAAACAAAACGTTCACTTGGTAGTTTGTGAACTTTTTGTTTTCCGACGCTGCATGCAGTTGTCGTTAAACTTGGTGCCCAGGAGAGGACTCGAACCTCCACGGAGTTACCCGCTAGTACCTGAAACTAGTGCGTCTACCAATTCCGCCACCTGGGCTTTCAGGAAAGATTTAGATTGTATAGCAAAAAAATGGACCAACGCACCAATTCACGCAATTCGCTCAAAGAGATTGAAGGCACGGTGCAGGGGCATCGCGATGGGCACGGTTTCATCATCCGTGACGACGGTGAGGCGGACATCTTCATTCCCGCCAATGAGATGCGGGCGGTGCTGCACAAGGACCATGTGCGTGTGACCATCGTGCGCCAGGATCGGCGCGGCCGCCCCGAGGGGCATATCGTTGAGATCATCGACCGTCCCACCAAGACCTTGATCGGTCGCCTGCTGCAGGAAAGCGGCGTGTGGCTGGTGGCGCCGGAAGACAAGCGCTATGGCCAGGATGTGCTGGTGCCGCAGGGGGCCACCAGCCAGGCCAAGACGGGCCAGGTGGTGGTGGTGGAGTTGACGGAGGCGCCGGCGCTGTTTGGTCAGCCCGTGGGGCGCATCGTGGAGGTGCTGGGCGAGGTTGACGACCCCGGCATGGAAATCGAGATCGCGGTGCGCAAATATGGCGTACCGCATGTGTTTTCGGAGGCCTGTCTGGCAGCGGCGAAGGCGCTGCCGGAAAAAGTCATGGCCAAGGACCGCAAGGGCCGTGTGGACCTGCGCGATGTGCCGCTGTGCACCATCGATGGCGAGGATGCCCGCGACTTCGACGATGCCGTGTATTGCGAGCCGGCCAAGGTAGGGCGTGCCAAGGGGTGGCGCCTGCTGGTGGCGATTGCCGATGTGAGCCACTATGTGCAAAACGGCAATGCCATCGACATCGATGCCTACGACCGCGCCACCAGTGTCTATTTCCCGCGCCGCGTGATTCCGATGTTGCCCGAGAAGCTGTCCAACGGCCTGTGCTCGCTGAACCCCGATGTGGATCGCCTGTGCATGGTCTGCGACATGCTGGTCACGGCCAAGGGTGAGGTGCATGCCTACCAGTTCTACCCCGGGGTCATGCACAGCCATGCCCGCTTCACCTACACCGAGGTGGCGGCCATCCTGTCGAACACCCGTGGACCCGAGGCAACGCAGCGCAAGGCGCGCGTGCCGGATCTGTTGAACCTGCACGGCGTCTTCCGCGCCTTGCTGGAGGCACGCAATACGCGCGGTGCGGTCGACTTCGACACGGTGGAGACGCAGATCGTGTGCGATGAGAACGGTCGCATCGAAAAAATCGTGCCCCGCACGCGCAACGATGCACACCGCCTGATTGAGGAGTGCATGCTGGCGGCCAACGTTTGTGCGGCCGACTTCATCGAACAGAATGGGCGCACGGCCTTGTTCCGCGTGCACGACAAGCCGTCGGCCGAGAAAATTGATTTGCTGCGCGGTTACCTGAGGGCGGTGGGTGTGAACCTGTCGGTGTCGGATACGCCCAGCCCAGCGGAATTCCAGGCGATTGCCGATGCCACCAAGGACCGGCCCGATGCCCAGCAGATCCACACCATGCTGCTGCGCACCATGATGCAGGCCATGTACATGCCGGACAACGGTGGGCACTTTGGCCTGGCGTTCAGTGCCTACACCCACTTCACCAGCCCCATCCGCCGCTATCCGGACCTGCTGGTGCACCGCGTCATCAAGTCCATTCTGAACGACGCCAAGTACAAGCTGCCCAAGCTGCCCGAGCCCGGCGAGGCCCAGGCCAAGCTGGCCAAGCGCCTGGCCAGCCGGGTGGGGGAGCCGCAGATCCAGCCGCGCAGCCGTGCCGTGATGGCCGAGTTGCAGGCCTGGGAAGCTGCAGGCCTGCATTGCAGCGCCAACGAACGCCGTGCCGACGAAGCCAGCCGCGACGTGGAAGCCTGGCTGAAGTGCAAGTACATGCGCGATTACCTGGGTGAGGAATTCGCGGGCACGGTGACGGCGGTGACCTCCTTTGGCATCTTCGTGACCCTGGATGCGATGTATGTCGAAGGTCTGGTGCACATCACCGAGCTGGGGGGGGACTACTTCAAGTTCGATGAGCAGCGCCAGGAGTTGCGCGGCGAGCGCACCGGGGTGAGCTACACGATTGGCACGCGCCTGCAGGTGCAGGTCAGCCGCGTGGACCTGGATGGCCGCAAGATCGACTTCCGCATCGTGCAGGACGAGCAGGAGGCGCTGAACACGCGCAACCGGGGCGGCAAGCGCGCTGCGTTTGCCCCGCGGGGCGAGGGTGATCGCACGCACGAAGAGCCGACACCCCGTGCCCGCAAGGACAAGGGGCGCGGCTATGGCGGTGCCGGTGCTGGTGGAGCCAAGGCCAAGCCGGCGTCCGGCAAGTCCTGGCAGGATCCGGCGGCCGCTGGCTTTGGTGCCGTGCGCGGCAAGCCGAACGCCGAGGACAAGCCGGCGGGCAAGTCCGGGCGCCGCCGCCGCTGAGGCAGGCTGCCGCAACCCGGGGCGGGGTCCTGTGGGTTGCGCGACTGTCGCCCGGCATCATCCGCTGGGCTGCCTTTAATCTAAGAGCTGCTCGCGCAGATCTGGCAAGGGTTTCGAATGGTTTTCTATTTGAAACGCTTGTCCAGCCAGCGCGAGCAGCTCTTTTTTATTCAAAGACTTTGTAATTGCGCCTGGGCCAGCGCGGAGGCGATCAGGGCGCGCTGGGCCGACCATTGGTCAGCCAGGGCGCCATGCTCCCATGCGGCCTGGCTGGCGACGGCGTGGACGGGCAGGTCGGCCTGCCAGCGCGCGGCCAGGATGCCGGCCAGTACATCCCCAGTGCCGCCGATGGCCAGGCGCGGATTGCCCGTGGGGTTGATGTGCGGGGTCTCGTCTGGGCTGGCGATGATGCTGCCCGAGCCTTTGAGCAGCACCGTGCACTGCAGACTGTCGGCCAGCGCCTGTGCCGCGGTCAGGCGTTGGGCCTGCACCTCGGTGGTGCTCTGGCGCAGTAGGCGTGCGGCCTCCAGCGGGTGGGGTGTCAGGATGGTGGCGTGGCCGCGTGCGCAGCGGGCCTGCACGGCGTGGTGCAGGGTCTCGTCACGGGCCAGTGCGTTCAGTGCATCGGCATCCAGCACCAGGCGCGGCGCCTGTTCCAGCACGGCGGGCAGCCACGCGTGCACGGCTTGCCCGCCGCCGCAGCCGCACACCACGGTGGCGTGGGCCAGGTGGCTGCGCGCGCTGTCCGCATCCGGCAGCATCAGGTCGGGCAGTGGCGGGTAGACGCTGAATTCCGGGGTGTTCAACAGGTGCAGCAGGGTGCGGCCTGCGCCGTGGTGCAGGGCGGCGCTGGCGGCCAGGATGGCGGCACCGACCATGCCAGGGGCGCCGCCGATCACCAGCACATCGCCAAAGCTGCCCTTGTGGCTGTCGTGCCGGCGCCTGGCTTGGGGCGCCGGGCCACTGAGCCAGGCGCTGGGGGGCTGTTGCTGCAGCCAGTCGGTGCATTCCAAGTCGTCCCACCAGATGTCCCCGCAGGCGTCGCGCCCGTGAGCGGTGAACAGCCCGGGTTTCAGGGTCAGCAGGCTCAGGGTGTGGCGGCTGCTGGGCTGCCAGGTCTCGGGGGGCGTGTAGCCGGGGAGCCAGGTGCCGTGGTCGGTGTCCAGGCCCGTGGGCAGATCGACGGCGATCGAATGCCCGGCGCTGGTGTAACTGCGCTGCAGCAACTGCTGCAGCGGTGTGGCGTCGGCACCACTGCGGGCGCGCTGGCCCAGTCCCAGTAGCGCGTCGATGACCACATCTTCGGTGGTCAGCGACGGAGTGGCGTGGGGCGACAGCCACTCCACCGGCGTTTGCCGGGCCTGCTGCCAGGCGGCATGGGTGTCGTCGCTGCACGCGTCTGGGTTGCCCAGCCAGTGCACGCCGACTTTCAAGCCGCGCCGCGCCAGATGGCTGGCTGCCACCAGTCCATCGCCACCGTTGTTGCCCGGCCCGCACAGCACCCAGGCCTGGCGCGCCTGCGGCGCCACGGTGCGGGTCAGGTCGGCGATGGCCTGGCCGGCGCGCTGCATCAGGCTGGGTTGTTGGGGTTGGGCCAGTGCGGCCTGCTCGATGCTGCGGCTGGCTTGCGCATTCCAGAGGGGCCGTGATGTGGTGGCGTGCCAGTGAATGCGCTGCAGCATGGTGTCTCCTAAAACCGCAGGGGGCTGAAGGCCTGCATGTCGATGGCGGTGGGGCGGCCGGCCAGCATGTCGGCCAGGGCCCGGGCGCAGCCTGCCGCCAGGCTGGCGCCGTGGCTGCCGTGCGCCAGGTTGAGCCACACCCCGGGACGCCCGCTGGCACCCACGGCGGGCAGGCCGTCGGGCAGGTGGCCGCGCACGCCGCGCCACACCTGTACCTGCGGGGAGGAGAGGTGTGCGCCACCGGGGAACCAGTCGTTGAGCAGACGGTACATGCGTTGCAGTGTAGCGGTGTGGTACGGGGTGCTGGCGGTGCTGTTCAATTCCAGTCCGGCGGTGATGCGCACGCGTTGCCCCATCCGGGTGATGGTGGCCTGCTGCGCCCAGTCCATGACGCTGCCGCGCGGGGCCTGCAGGGCGTCGCGCACGGGGGCGGTCACGCTGTAGCCCCAGTTGGTCATCAGGGGCAGTTGCAGGCCCAGGGCCTGGCTGCTGAGTTGCTGGTGCGCGCCGGTGCACAGCACGATGGCATCGTGCAAGTGCAACTGTTGGGCGGTTTGCACCCCCAGTGGCTGGGTGCTGATGCGCTGGATGGCCATGCCGGTGTGAATGTGTGCGCCCAGGTGCTGGGCCTGCATGCGCAGCAGGTGGGTCCACAGCCGGGGGTTGATGGACTCACCCTGGGGGAAGTGCAGTGCGCTCAGCCAGGCGATGTCCTGACCCAGGCTGGGTTCGATGCCCAGTGCCTGCTGCGGACTCAGCAGTTGGCAGGCAATCCCCTGTTCCTGCAGCAGTGGCAGGCGCTGCTGCCAGAACTCCAGTTCCTGCGGATTGCGCAGCAGGATCAGTGCCCCGGGGCGTTGCTCGGCAATCGATTCCGGATCCTCGCAGTCTTGCCAGCGCAGGTCTTGGCTGTAGCTCGACAGGGCCTGCAAGGCGGAGAACAGGGGATGGGCGCCCTGCTTGAAGGCTTGTTTTTCGTGCTTTTTCCACTGGCGCATCCAGCGCCAGGTGTTGCTGCCCAGAAAGGTCGAGGCCTGCAGCAGACCGCTGCCCTTTTGCAGCTGTTTCAGCGGCATGCCCACGCCGGGTGCCGACAGGCTGGGCGCCACGCACGGTGACAGCCAGCCGCCCGGGGCAAAACTGGCCTCCTCGGCGGTGGCGTTCATTTGTTCATAGACGGTGACTTGGTGCCCGTCGCGGGCGAGTTCCAAGGCCGTGGAGATGCCGGTGATACCGGCTCCCACGATGGCGATATTCATGGCGTGTCGGGCGCAATTCGTGAACCCGCGATTTTGACGCGCAATTGCAGTCGTCAAGCACCCACTTCGCAAAGAAATATCAAGTGTGGGTCAGTGGGGCTGCGGGCGGGGTGGTTGGGTGAAAGATGTGGGTGGCGGATGGGGTGCAAAAGGGTGAATCCACAGCGCAGCGCTGGAGGGTGGTCTGGCTTGTGCTAAAATTTTTCGGCTTTGCAGTTGACTGTCCGGTAAAACGCTGGGCGGGGCTGTCAAAGTGAATCGCAAATCAGCTCTCTTAAGGTGTTGCCAAACCTGGAGGTTTGCAAAATCGAGCTGCATTTAAGACCCAACCTTTTGGAGAAAAAACATGTCCGTTACCATGCGCGAAATGCTGGAAGCTGGTGTCCATTTCGGTCACCAGACTCGTTTCTGGAACCCCAAGATGGCTCCGTTCATCTTCGGTCATCGCAACAAGATCCACATCATCAACCTGGAAAAGTCCCTGCCCATGCTGCAGGACGCCCAGAAGTTTGCCAAGCAACTGGCATCCAATGGCGGCACCATCCTGATGGTCGGTACCAAGCGCCAAGCTCGTGAGCTGGTGGCTGAACAAGCCCAGCGCGCAGGCGTGCCTTACGTGGATCAGCGTTGGTTGGGCGGTATGCTGACCAACTTCAAGACCGTGAAGACGTCGATCAAGCGTCTGAAGGACATGAAGGCTCAGCAAGAAGCGGGTCTGGAGTCCCTGTCCAAGAAAGAGCAGCTGATGTTCGCTCGCGAACTGGAAAAGCTGGAGAAGGACATCGGCGGTATTCAAGACATGAACACCCTGCCTGACGCCATCTTCGTGATCGACGTGGGCTTCCACAAGATCGCTATTTCCGAAGCCAAGAAGCTGGGTATTCCATTGATCGGTGTGGTGGACTCCAACCACAATCCCGAAGGCGTGGACTACGTGATCCCCGGTAACGATGACTCGGCCAAGGCTGTGGCTCTGTACGCCCGCGCCATCGCTGACGCCATCCTGGAAGGCCGTGAAGCCCGTCTGAACGATGTGGCCAAGGTTGCTGCCGGCGAAGGCTCTGACGAGTTCGTGGAAGTGGATGAATCCGCTGCCTAAGAGCTGGCTGCGCGACTCGTCGCGATAAGAAAGCGGGGCTCACGGTAGCCCCCTTTTTTTAAGCTGAAATCCTGTAACGATTTGAACTGAATACGGAGAAACAAGATGGCTGCAATTACCGCAAGCATGGTGGCTGAACTGCGCGCGAAGACCGACGCGCCCATGATGGAATGCAAGAAGGCCCTGACCGAAGCCGATGGCGACATGGCCAAGGCCGAAGAGTTGCTGCGCGTGAAGTTGGGCACCAAGGCTGGCAAGGCCGCTTCGCGCGTGACGGCTGAAGGCGTGGTGACCTCCTTTATCGACGGCAACGTGGGTGCCCTGATCGAAGTGAACAGCGAAACCGACTTCGTGTCCAAGAACGACAGCTTCCTGGCGATGGCTGCGGCTGCGGCCCAGCTGGTGGCCAAGCACAATCCCGCCAACGTGGAAGCCCTGGGCGCCGTGGCTTACGAGCAAGACGGCTTTGGCCCCACCCTGGAAGACGTGCGCAAGGGCCTGATCGGCAAGATCGGTGAAAACATGTCCTTCCGCCGCTTCAAGCGTTTCGAAGGCAACCTGGCTTCGTACGTGCACGGCTCGCGCATCGGCGTGATCGTGGAATTCGAAGGCGATGCTGCTGCTGCCAAGGATGTGGCGATGCATGTGGCAGCCATGAAGCCTGTGGCACTGACCTCCGCCGACGTGCCTGCCGAGCTGATCGAGAAGGAACGCGCTGTGGCCGAAGGCAAGGCTGCCGAATCCGGCAAGCCTGCCGAGATCGTCGCCAAGATGGTCGAAGGCTCGGTGCAGAAGTACCTGAAGGAAGTGTCGCTGGCCGACCAAGTGTTCGTGAAGGCTGCCGACGGCAAGCAGACCGTGGCACAGATGCTGAAGGCTGCCAACACCACCGTGAAGGGCTTCACCCTGTACGTGGTGGGCGAAGGCATCGAGAAGAAGGCTGACGACTTCGCTGCTGAAGTGGCTGCCCAGATGGCTGCTGCCAAGGGCGCCTGATCCCCCTCTGGCGCTGACTGCTCTCGATCGATTTCCAACCCATAACCACTTACAACACCGGAGTTACCCATGACACAAGTTCAACCAGCCCACAAACGCATCCTGCTGAAGTTGTCTGGCGAAGCGCTCATGGGGGACGACCAGTTCGGCATCAACCGCGCCACCATCGAACGCATGGTGGCCGAGATTGTCGAAGTGACCAAGGTGGGTGTGCAGGTGGCGGTGGTGATCGGCGGGGGCAATATTTTCCGCGGCGTGGCGGGCGGTTCGGTGGGGATGGATCGCGCCACAGCGGATTACATGGGCATGCTGGCCACGGTGATGAATGCACTGGCGCTGGCCGATGCCATGGACAAGCAGGGCTTGACCGCGCGCGTGATGTCGGCCATCGGCATCGAGCAGGTGGTGGAGCCTTATGTGCGCCCCAAGGCGCTGCAGTACCTGGAAGAAGGCAAGGTGGTGGTGTTTGCCGCGGGTACGGGCAATCCTTTCTTCACGACCGATACAGCTGCCGCCCTGCGCGGCGCCGAAATCGGTGCCGAAGTGGTGCTCAAGGCCACCAAGGTGGATGGTGTCTACACCGCAGATCCGATGAAGGATCCATCGGCCACCCGCTACACCAAGCTGGCATTCGACGAGGCGATTGGCCGCAACCTTGGCATCATGGATGCCACGGCTTTTGCGCTGTGTCGTGACCAGAAGCTGCCCATCCGCGTATTCTCCATCGTCAAGCCGGGCGCCTTGCTGCGCGTGGTCATGGGCGAGGATGAGGGCACATTGGTACACGCTTGATCCATTAACAGCGAGTAGAGGCCTTCCTTGTGTAAACAATGGAAGGCCATTTGCTTTCAGAGGTGATGAATATGACGATTGCTGAAATCAAGAAGAACACCGAAACCAAGATGGGCCAGTCCCTCGAGGCTTTGAAGAACAACTTGGGGCGTATCCGTACCGGGCGTCCCAGCCCGCAGTTGCTGGATGTGATCCAGGTGGAGTACTACGGCTCCATGGTGCCGCTGTCGCAGGTGGCCAACGTGTCCCTGCTGGATGCGCGCACCCTGAGTGTGCAGCCCTGGGAAAAGAACATGGCGGCCAAGGTGGAAAAGGCCATCCGTGAAAGCGACCTGGGCCTGAATCCCGCATCGATGGGCGACCTGATCCGTGTCCCCATGCCTCCGATGAGCGAAGAGCGCCGCAAGGAAATGACCAAGCTGGCGCGCAACGAGGGCGAAGCCTCGAAGGTGGCGGTGCGCAACCTGCGTCGCGATGCGAACGAAGCGGTCAAGCGCCTGGTCAAGGACAAGGAAGCTTCCGAAGACGATCAGAAGCGCTCGGAAGCCGACATCCAGAAGATGACCGACAAGCACATTGCCGAGGTCGACGCTTTGGTCGCGGCCAAGGAACAAGACATTCTGGCGGTGTGAAAGCCGGACACTGCCAGGATTGCCCATGACCTTTTCTTCTGCAGTGCCGCGCCATGTGGCGGTCGTGATGGACGGCAATGGCCGTTGGGCCAAGAAACGGTTTTTGCCGCGCCTGGCCGGGCACAAGCAGGGGCTGGAGTCGCTGCGCCGCTGTGTGCGCCACTGCATTGAGCGTGGCGTGCGGGTGCTGACGGTGTTTGCCTTTTCTTCCGAGAACTGGAACCGTCCTGCGGAGGAGGTCTCGGGCCTGATGAACCTCCTGGCCGGGGCCCTGGCGCGCGAGGTGCCCAGCCTGCACGCGGAGGGGGTGCAGCTGCATTTTGTCGGCGAGCGCAGCAGCTTGTCGGACAAGGTGGTGGCGGGCTTCCTGCAGGCAGAAGCATTGACGGCCAGCAACGACCGTCTGGTGCTGAATGTCTGCTTCAACTATGGCGGGCGCTGGGACATCGCCCAGGCTGCCGCTGGCTTGGCTGCGCAAGGCATCGCCATCACCGAAAGCAGCCTGGGTGCCGCCCTGGCCATGGCCCATGTGCCAGACCCGGACTTGCTGATCCGCACCGGGGGCGAATACCGCATCAGCAATTTCCTGCTGTGGCAGGCCGCATACTCGGAGCTGTATTTCAGCCCCGCCCTGTGGCCCGATTTTGACGCGGCGGAGCTGGATGCCGCGATCGCCGAATATGCACGCCGGGAGCGTCGCTTCGGCCAAACTTCTGAACAAATAAATCAGTCATCCGAGCAGCGATTGACTGTCTGAAGGGAGACCGTCCCATGCTCAAGCAGCGAGTCATCACTGCCATCCTCTTGCTGGCCATTTTGTTGCCGGCCCTCTTTCATCCCAATGTGTGGCCATTCAACCTGCTGGTGCTGGTGCTCGTAACGGCCGGGGGCTGGGAGTGGGGGCGCCTGAATGGCTTGCAGCCGCTGGGGGCGGTGGCGACGGCCGTGGTGGCGGCGTTGCTGTGCGTGGCGACCTGGCAGATGGGGTGGCTGGCGCAGCCGCACCCTGTGCTGTGGCTGCTGGCCGGCGCGGCCTGGGTGCTGGGCAGCGCCTGCCTGGTGAAGGCTGGCGTGCCGGGCTGGGCGAAGATTCCTTTTATCGTGCGCTGGAGTGCCGGCGTTCTGGCCCTGTGGGTGGCGGGACTGGCCATGGTGCAGGCGCGCCAGATGGGTGTGAATTTCCTGCTTTCCATCCTGGTGCTGGTCTGGGTGGCGGATGTGTTTGCCTATTTTGCCGGCCGGGCGCTGGGGCTGCGCTTCACGAAGGTGAAGCTGGCGCCCGCCATCAGTCCCGGCAAGAGCTGGGAGGGCGCCTGGGGCGGTGCCCTGGGCGTGGTGGTGCTGGCCTTTGTCTGGGTGGCGCTGGACCGTGCCAACCAGGTGCAGGCTCTGAGTTTTTACAGCCGCGTGTTTGAGCGTGGCTGGTGGCTGCTGTTGCTGGCGGCCCTGTTCATGGCGGCCATGAGTGTGGTGGGGGACCTGGTGGAGTCTTTGATCAAGCGCAGCGCTGGGGTCAAGGATAGCAGCCAGTTGCTGCCAGGACATGGTGGGGTGCTGGACCGCATTGATGCGCTGCTGCCGACCCTGCCTCTGGCCATGATGCTGACTTCTTTGGTGCAGTGATGAAACAACGTTTGACGGTGCTGGGCTCCACGGGCTCGATTGGTACGAATACGCTGGATGTGGTGCGCCGCCACCCACAGCAGTACGAAGTGTTTGCGCTCAGTGCCTCGACGCAGGTGGAACTGATGCTGGCCCAGTGCGTCGAATTCCGTCCGCGCTATGCCGTGATGGCCAGTGGTCCCCATGCGGTGCAGCTGGCGCAGGATTTGAAGTCGAATGGCCTTCCAACGCAGGTGTTGCAAGCGCAGGATGCTCTGGAACAGATAGCGTCCCACTCCGAGGTCGATGTGGTCATGGGGGCGATCGTGGGGGCTGCGGGTCTGTCGCCCTGCCTGGCGGCCGCGCAATCGGGTAAGCGCCTGCTGCTGGCGAACAAGGAAGCGCTGGTGGTCGGGGGCGCCTTGTTCATGGACACTGTGCAGCAGAACGCATGCACGCTGCTGCCGATCGACAGTGAGCACTCGGCGATCTTCCAGTGCCTGCCCGAAGATCGCAGCACCTGGTCCACACGCATTGACAGCCTGTTGCTCACGGCGTCCGGTGGGCCTTTCCGCCAGCGCGATCCTGCCACACTGGCCGAGATCACGCCAGCACAGGCTTGTAACCACCCCAATTTCTCGATGGGGCGCAAAATCTCGGTGGACTCGGCCACCATGATGAACAAGGCCCTGGAGGTGATCGAAGCCCGCTGGCTGTTTGATGTGGCCCCTGAAAAGATCAAAGTGGTCATTCACCCCCAGCAGATCATCCACTCCATGGTGCAGTTCAAGGATGCGTCCATCCTGGCGCAATTGGGCACGCCGGACATGCGGGTGCCGATTGCCTGTGGTCTGGCTTGGCCGGAGCGCATCGAAAGTGGCGTGGCGCCCCTGGACTTCACGGCATTGGCAGGCTTGACCTTTGAGGAGGCGGATGCGCACCGTTTTCCCGGCCTGCATTTGTCGTGGCAGGCACTCAACGCGCCGGAGGGCACCACGGCCGTACTCAATGCGGCCAACGAGGTGGCGGTGGCGGCTTTTCTGGCCGGGCAGCTGCGTTTTGATCGCATCCATGCCGTGAACCTGGAAACCTTGGGAACTTTGACGCCCTCGCAGCCCCGAAGCGTGGGGGATCTGCTGGCATTGAATGATGAGGCGCGCAGCGTGGCTGCAGGCGTGCTGGAGCGTTTTGCGGCGTGATCGTGTGCGACTGCTACGGAGGATAAAGACTGCATGCTGACCTTGGTTGCCTTCATCGTTGCTCTGGGGCTGCTGATCGCCATCCATGAGTACGGCCACTACCGCGTGGCCGTGGCCTGTGGCGTCAAGGTGCTGCGCTTTTCCATCGGCATGGGCAAACCGCTCCTGCGGTGGAAGCGCCCTGGCTCGGACACCGAGTTTGTGATCGCCGTCCTGCCGCTGGGCGGTTATGTGCGCATGTTGGACGAGCGTGAGGGTGCGGTCCCCGGTGAGCAGTTGCACCAGGCGTTCAATCGCCAGCCTTTGCGCAAGAGGGCGGCGATTGTGGCCGCAGGGCCGCTGGCTAACCTGTTGTTGGCTGTGGCGCTCTACAGCGTGGTGAACTGGGTCGGTGTGGAGCAGCCCAAGGCGATCGTCTCCGCGCCGGAGGCGGGTTCCCTGGCGCGTGCCGCGGGTCTGCAGGGAGGGGAGTGGATCCAGTCGGTGCAACTGGGTCAGGCCCCTGCACAGGCGGTGGAATCGTTCGAGGATTTGCGCTGGCAATTGACACAGGCGGCTTTGAATGCCCAGGACATTCGGCTTTTCTGGCGCGATACGCGCAACGGCCGGCAGGGTGAGGGCGTGCTCAAGCTGGCCGATCTGGGCAGTGCAGCGCTGGATCAAAGCATGCTGACAGCGATCGGGATTACTGCGCCCTGGACGCCGCCAGTGGTCGGGGAGGTCATGGCCAATATGCCGGCCGCCCGGGCGGGTCTGCAGGCGGGCGACGTGGTGCAGACGGTCAATGGCCAGCCTGTGGTGGATGGGGCCCAGTTGCGCAGCCTGATTCGCAACGCCGCGCAGAGCCCGCCTGTGGCGCAGGCCTGGGTGGTGGAGCGTCAGTCCCGTTTACAGACGCTGGAGGTCGTGCCCGAGCTGGCAACGACCGAGCAAGGTCAGATTGGTCGCATTGGTGCCTATATCGGTGGTATGCCCGCAATGGTGACGGTGCGCAAAGGCGCCTTAGATGGTGTGGTTGCTGGCATGGTAAGGACTTGGAATGTCTCGGTCCTCAGCTTGCAAATGATGGGCAAGATGCTGGTGGGCGAGGCATCGTTGAAAAATCTCAGCGGGCCTCTGACCATTGCCGATTACGCCGGCAAATCGGCCAGCTTGGGCTGGATTCAGTATGTCTTGTTCCTTGCGCTCATCAGCGTGAGCCTGGGTGTGCTGAATCTGTTGCCGCTTCCTGTTCTGGATGGCGGGCACCTGATGTATTATCTTTGGGAAGGTGTCACAGGGCATCCCGTCAACGATGTATGGATGGAGCGTCTTCAGCGGGTGGGCATTAGCCTGTTGCTTGTGATGATGTCCATTGCTTTATTTAACGATATCAGCCGCATTTGGGGCTAAATCACCGCTCCTTTTCAATGCTGGCGCCTGCTTCTCACATGAAACTCCCGTTTAATCGATTTGGCGCGCGCACTGCCACGGCGGTTGCTGTGCTGCTCTGTTTGGCCCAAGGGGCTTGGGCTCTCGAGCCGTTCAAGGTCCAGGACATCCGCGTCGAAGGCCTGCAGCGTGTCGAAGCAGGTACCGTGTTCGCCTCCATGCCTTTGCGTGTTGGCGATGAATACAACGACGACAAGGGGGCCGCAGCGATTCGCTCGCTGTTTGCCCTGGGGCTTTTTAAAGACGTCCGCTTGGAAGCCAATGGCAACGTCCTGGTGGTGGTGGTGGAAGAGCGCCCCACGATTGCAGGCGTGGACTTTGTCGGTACAAAGGAGTTCGACAAGGAAGCGTTGCAGAAGGCCATGCGGGATGTGGGCCTGGCAGAAGGTCGTCCTTTCGACAAGGCCCTGGCCGATCGCGCCGAGCAGGAGCTCAAGCGCCAGTACATCAACCGCAGCCTGTATGGCGCGGAGGTCGTGACCACCGTCACGCCGATTGAGCGCAACCGGGTCAACCTGACTTTCTCGGTGACCGAGGGCGAGGCCGCGAAGATCAACAACATTCGCATTGTCGGCAACCAGGCGTTCAGCGAATCCACCCTCAAAAAGCAGTTCGACCAGGACACGGGCGGCTGGCTGAGCTGGTATACCAAGTCGGACCGCTATGCACGCAGCAAGCTGAATGCGGATCTGGAAACCTTGCGTTCCTATTACCTGCAGCGCGGTTACCTCGATTTCCGGATCGAATCCACGCAGGTGGCGATTTCGCCGGATAAGCAAAAAATCTCCTTGGTGGTCAACATCCACGAAGGTGAAAAATTCGTGGTCTCTGGCGTGCAACTGGAAGGCAACTACCTTGAGCGCGAGGACGAGTTCAAGGCCTTGGTGAAAATTCGCCCGGGTCAGCCTTACAACGCCGATCTGGTGACAGAAACCACCAAGGCTTTCTCGGACCACTTCAGCAAGTTTGGCTTCGCGTTTGCGCGTGTCGAAGCAGTGCCTGAAATCGATCGTGAACACAATCGTGTCGCTTTTGTGCTGCGTGCAGAACCGTCGCGCCGTGCGTATGTGCGACGCATTCAAGTGTCTGGCAACGATCGCACCCGCGACGAAGTGATTCGCCGCGAATTCCGTCAGTTTGAGTCCTCGTGGTATGACGGCGACAAGATCAAGCTTTCGCGTGATCGCGTGGACCGTTTGGGCTTTTTCACGGAAGTCGGGGTGGATACCCAGGAAGTGCCAGGAGCCCCTGACCAGGTGGATCTGGTCGTCAGCGTGAAGGAGAAGCCGACCGGGGCGGTCACGCTGGGTGCGGGTTTCTCGAGCGCTGAAAAAGTCTCTCTGACCTTCGGTATCAAGCAAGAAAATGCGTTTGGCTCGGGCAACTATCTGGGCCTGGATGTGAATACCAGCAAGTACAACCGTACGCTGGTGGTGAGCACGACCGATCCATATTTCACACAGGACGGTATTTCGCGCACCGTTGATGCCTACTACCGTACTTCCCGTCCCTATTCGTATGTTTACGACGGGCGCGAGGTGAATACCGACGATATGTACAAGATCGTGTCCAAGGGCGCGTCTGTGCGTTTTGGCGTGCCTTTCAGCGAGCAGGATACAGTCTACTTTGGTCTTGGCTTCGAGCAGACCTCGATCAAGCGTGGCGTTTACATGCCATCGCAGTACGAGCCCTATACGGGCAAGAGCAATACGGCCATTCCGCTGACTTTGGGTTGGGGGCGTGACTCGCGTGACAGCGCCTTGGCACCGAATTCCGGTCGTTATCAGCGCTTCAACGCCGAGTGGTCGGCGGCTGGTGATCTGAATTACGTCAAGGCCAATTACCAGTTCCAGCAATACATCCCGGTGACCAAGGCGATCACTTTCGCGGCGAATGCAGAGTTGGGCTGGGGCAAGGGGTTGGGCGGCAAAGATTTCCCCATCTTCAAGAACTTCTACGCAGGCGGCTTGGGCTCTGTGCGTGGCTTTGAGCAGGGCAGCCTCGGTCCCCGTTCAAGCACCTTTGTGGGGCCTGATGGCACCCCTACCGCCTATGCGTCTGGTAACTACTCTTACCTGGGCGGTGCCAAAAAAGCTGTGATGAACTTCGAGTTGATCGCACCATTCCCAGGCGCGGGCAATGACAAGACCCTGCGTTGGTTCACCTTTGTTGATGTGGGTAATGTTTACGGTGAAAATGACCCCATTCGATTCAGCGACATGCGCGCTTCGGTGGGTATTGGTTTGAGCTGGATTTCACCATTGGGTCCATTGCGACTGGCGTGGGCCAACCCTATCCGCAAGCAACCGGGTGATGAGTTGCAAAAGCTTCAATTTCAAATTGGAACGTCTTTCTGATGAAAAACATGTATCGCACACTGGCAGTTTCTGCCTTGCTGGGTAGCCTGGCACTGACTGCTTACGCACAAGACTTCAAGGCAGGTTTTGTGAATACGGATCGCATCTTCCGCGAGGCCAATTCTGCCAAGGCTGCGCAGGGCAAGCTGGAGCAGGAATTCTCAAAGCGTGAGCGTGAACTCGTTGCCACTGGCAAGGCCTTGAAGACAGCATCCGAAGCGTTTGAGCGCGATGCTCCCACGTTGTCGGAAAGCCAGCGTGTCTCCAAGCAGCGTGAGTTGGTGGAGCGCGACCGTGACTTCCAGCGCAAGAACCGCGAGTTTCAAGAAGACCTGAACGCCCGCAAAAACGAAGAGTTGGCGCGCGTGCTGGAGCAGGCCAATCGCGTGGTGCAGCAGGTGGCTGAGGCTGAAAAGTACGATGTGATCCTGCAAGAAGCAGTGTACGTGAACCCTAAGCACGACATCACAGACAAGGTGATCAAGGCCTTGAACAATTCCGGCAAGTAATCTTCTTGGACATCAAGGTGATTGTTCAGCTGGGACAGATCGTTGATGCCTTGGGGGGGGAGCTGGTAGGAGGAGGTCGGGAAATCGTGATTTCCCGGATTTCTCCCCTGGAAACAGCGCAAGCAGATTCCATCAGCTTCCTTAGCAATCCTCGGTATGCAACGCAAATGGCCGCCTCCAGGGCGGCCTGTGTCGTTGTGGCGCCGGCCATGCGTGAGCTGGCAGCACAGCGCGGGGCATGCATCGTGGTGGCCAATCCGTATGTGTACTTTGCCAAGTTGACCCAGTTCTGGAAGATGCAGCAGCAGGGCATGCGGCCGGTGGGGGTGCACCCTTCGGCGGTGGTCGATCCGACTGCAGAAATCGCCCCGGACGCCTATATCGGACCGCTGTGTGTGGTCGGGGCAGGCGTCCGCATTGGTGCTGCGACGGTGCTGCGTTCGCGCATCACCGTGAGTGATGGCTGTGAGATTGGTGAACGTTGCTTGTTGCACCCCGGTGTGGTCATCGGTGCCGATGGTTTCGGTTTTGCCAACGAGGCCGGACAGTGGATCAAAATCGAGCAACTGGGCAAGGTGCGGATTGGTAACGATGTTGAAATCGGCGCCAATACCTGTATTGATCGGGGCGCTTTGGACGATACGGTCATCGAAGATGGCGTCAAGCTCGATAATCTGGTTCAGATCGCCCACAACGTGCACGTGGGTGCGCACTCAGTGATCGCCGGCAATGCCGGCGTGGCCGGCAGTGCACGCATTGGGCAGGGGTGTTCGATCGGTGGCGCGGCCAACATCTTGGGGCATTTGACGATTGCGGACGGAACCAGTATTTCGCCCACGTCCATGGTGACACGCTCCATTCGCCAACCAGGCTTGTACACTGGAATCTTTCCATTGCAGACAAACGAGCAGTGGGAAAAGAACGCTGCGTCTTTAAAGCAACTGCATGTGCTGAGAGAGCGCATCAAAAAGCTGGAGAGCGCGCTTGAAGGCGCCAAACAGCAATAACGGAAATTCATAATGGATATTCACGCAATTCTCAAGCAACTCCCCCACCGCTACCCTTTCTTGTTGGTGGATCGGGTGGTTGAACTTGAGAGTAACAAGCGCATCCGCGCGATCAAAAATGTTACTTTCAACGAGCCTTATTTCATGGGGCACTTTCCAGGCCGTCCCGTGATGCCGGGTGTGCTGATGCTGGAAGCGCTGGCCCAGGCAGCAGGTTTGTTGGCGTTTGATGCCATGGGCCAGGTGCCTGACGAAAACAATATCTACTACTTCGTGGGGATTGATTCGGCCCGTTTCAAACGTCCCGTGGAGCCCGGTGATCAGCTGATCCTGGAAGCTTCCATCGACCGCGTGCGCGGTGGCATCTGGAAGTTCAAGGGTGTGGCGCGCGTGGGCGAAGAAGTGGCCTGCGAGGCGGAGCTGATGTGCACCATGCGTTACGTGGGTCCTGAAAAGCAGGCCTGATGAGCGAGAACATCCATCCCACCGCGATCGTGCATGAAGGTGCTTGGCTGCACCCTTCTGTGACTGTGGGAGCCTACAGCGTCATCGGCGCCCATGTAAAGGTGGGGGCCGGTACGCGCATTGGCCCGCATTGCGTGATCGAGGGTCACACCACCATCGGTGCAGATAACCAGATTTTCCAGTTCGCATCTTTGGGTGCGCAGCCGCAGGACAAAAAGTACGCGGGCGAGCCGACCGAGCTGGTGATTGGCGATCGCAACACCATCCGCGAGTTCTGTACCTTCAACACCGGCACCAGCCAGGATGCAGGCGTCACCCGCGTTGGGAACGACAACTGGATCATGGCCTATGTCCATATCGCGCACGATTGCGCGGTGGGCAGTCACACCATCCTGGCCAACAACGCCACCTTGGCGGGTCATGTGCATGTGGGTGACTGGGTGATTCTGGGGGGGCTGACCGGTGTGCACCAGTTCGTGAAGATCGGCGCCCACGCCATGGCGGGCTTTGCCAGCCGTGTGGCCCAGGATGTCCCGCCCTTCATGATGATCGAAGGCAACCCCCTGGCGGTGCGCGGCTTCAACATCGAAGGTTTGCGTCGCCGTGGCTTTACGCCCGAACGGCTGAAGGCGGTCAAGCAAATGCACCGCCTGTTGTATCGCCAGGGCCTGACCCTGGAAGACGCGGTCCAGGCGATTGCAGCACTGGTGATCGAGATGCCTGAGGCGGCCCAGGATATTGCGCTCATGCAGTCTTTCTTGACTGCTTCGACACGAGGAATTGCGCGTTAAGGCCATGTCTGTCAAAGATACACAGCAACCCCGTGTTGCCATGGTGGCCGGCGAGACGTCAGGAGACTTGCTCGCCGGTTTGCTTTTGGATGGTCTGCAGCGCCAGTGGCCGCAGGTGCAGGCCCTGGGCATTGGCGGGCCCCACATGCAGCAGCGCGGTTTTGAGGCGTTGTGGCCCAGTGAGCGGCTGGCCGTGCATGGCTACAGCTTTGAGGTGCTGATGCGTCTGTGGGACATCCTGTCCATCCGCCGGCAGCTGCGTGCGCGTTTGCTGCAGGACCGCCCGGACGTGTTTGTGGGGATTGATGCGCCGGATTTCAACCTGGGGTTGGAGCAGGACCTGCGTGCGGCGGGCATCAAGACGGTGCACTTTGTCTGCCCTTCCATCTGGGCCTGGCGTGCGGAGCGCGTCCACAAGATCCGGGCTGCGGCCGACCATGTGCTGTGCCTGTTTCCGTTTGAGCCGGATTTGCTGGCGCAGCATGGGATTGCGGCCACCTACGTCGGGCATCCCTTGGCACAGGTCATTCCGATGGAGCCCGACCGTGCCGCTGCGCGTGCG
The DNA here is from genome assembly GCF_018064205.1 of Comamonas aquatica. Lineage (NCBI taxonomy): Bacteria > Pseudomonadati > Pseudomonadota > Betaproteobacteria > Burkholderiales > Comamonadaceae > Comamonas > Comamonas aquatica. The sequence continues at coordinate 860,983 of NZ_CP072916.1, forward strand.
CGCCTGGGGCTGGTGCAGGAGCATCCGGTCCTGGCGTTGCTGCCGGGCAGCCGCCGTGCCGAGGTGCAATACATCGCCAAGCCCTTCATGCAGGCAGCGGCCCTGCTGCGACAGCAATGGCCTGATTTGCAGGTGGTGCTGCCGGCCGTGCCGGCCCTGCACGACCGGCTGGTGGCTCTGAGCCAGGAGCTGGGGGTCGCTGCGTGGCTCAAGATCGTGCGTGGCCAGTCGCACGATGTGCTGGCGGCCTGTGACTGCACCTTGATTGCCAGTGGCACGGCCACCTTGGAGGCCGCGTTGTTCAAGCGGCCCATGGTGATCTCCTACAACATGCACCCGTGCAGCTACCGTCTCATGCAGCGCAAGCAATTGCAGCCGTGGGTGGGCTTGCCCAACATCCTGTGCTCCGACTTTGTGGTGCCCGAACTGCTGCAGGACCAGGCTTCGCCGCAGGCCTTGGCACATGCCGTGGCGCAGTGGCTGGATGACAGCGCACATGCGCGCGCCAAGGTGCAGGTGGTGGAGCAGCGGTTTGCGGCCTTGCACCGCAGCCTGCACAAAGATACGACGACCTTATCCGCCCATGCCATCCAAAAAGTTCTCACTGCCTGAGCAAGGTTCCTTGCCCTGGCATGCGCCAGGCCTAGTGGCGGGGGTGGATGAAGCCGGGCGCGGTCCCCTGGCGGGGCCGGTGGTGGCCGCGGCCGTCATTCTGGACGACCTGCACCCGATTGCCGGGCTGGCCGATTCGAAGAAGCTCACGGCTTTGCGCCGCGAAAAGCTGTTCGACGAGATCCGCGCCAAGGCCTTGTGCTTTTGCATTGCCGAAGCGTCGGTGGAAGAGATCGACCGGCTCAACATCCTGCAGGCTACCTTGCTGGCGATGCAGCGGGCGGTGTATGGCTTACGCCTGAAGCCGGCACTGGTCCAGGTCGATGGCAATCGGCTGCCGGTACTGGAGGTGCAGGCCGAGGCGATTGTCAAGGGCGATGCCCTGGTGCAGGCCATTTCGGCCGCCTCGATCCTGGCCAAGGTCCACCGTGACCGCTGGTGCGAGGGTTTTGACCGTGAGTATCCCGGCTACGGTTTTGCCGCGCACAAAGGCTATGGCACCGCCGCGCATTTGCAGGCGCTGCGCGGTCTGGGCGCCACACCCGCCCACCGGCGCAGCTTTGCCCCGGTGGCGCAGGTGATCCATACATTCGCTGCGCGTGAAACCGCAGCCACCACGGCATGAAATTTACAGAAATCCATTCGCGTGACAACACCTTCGTCAAAGACCTGCGCCGCCTGTCGCGCGAAAGCGGTGTGTACCGCAGGCAAGGGCAGGTGTGGCTGGAGGGCGACCACCTCTGTCGCGCGGCCCTGGCGCGTGGCCTGAAACCCAGTGTGGCGGTGTTTGCGGAGTCTTTTTGGCCGCAGGTGCCCGTTGAATGGGCGCAATGCGCTTCCAAAGTTGTAGTCCTCGCGGATACCCTGTTTGCGGACATCAGCGGTCTGGAGTCACCGGCCCGCATGGGCTACCTTCTGCCTTGGTCGCCCAGTGTGACCGTGCAATCCGGTGTGCCCAGCGTGGTGTTGGATCGGGTGCAGGATGCCGGCAATGTCGGCTCCATCCTGCGCAGTGCCTCGGCCTTCGGGTTCCGGCAGGTGATTGCGCTCAAGGGCACGGCCGCGCTCTGGAGCCAGAAGGTGCTGCGGGCCGGCATGGGCGCGCACTTTGCGCTGCATCTGGTGGAAGGGGTGGAAGCCGATGCGCTGGCGCAACTGCAGGTGCCTCTGCTGGTCACCAGCTCCCACCGCGGCGATCTGATCCACCGTGCGCACCTGCCCTGGCCCTGCGCCTGGGCCATGGGGCATGAAGGCCAGGGCGTGGGGCCTGCGGTCGAGGCGCTCGCGGCCCAGTCGGTGCGGATTGCACAGCCCGGGGGCGAGGAGTCGCTGAACGTCGGTGCGGCCGCCGCGATCTGCCTGCATGCCAGCGCGGTAAGCCAGGCCTTGTAGGGGCTGGGAGAGGGGAATCCCTGGCGTGGTCAGAATGCTGTGAAAGGAAGTGGCTATAATGAGAGGCTTTTCAGCATTCTTTCCATACGCCTAGCGACGCTTTCCTCGTCATCACTGTAGATAAGCAACATGCCGCACGACGCTAGGTCGGGTGGCGCGCGCTGGGCGTAACCGTACTTAGAACCGGAGAATCCAGTGCTTTTGTCTCTTCAGGGAAGCTTCCCATCCGCCATCCTGGCGCTCGCAGACGGCACGGTCTTTGTTGGCAATTCGATTGGTGCGCAAGGCACCACAGTGGGTGAGGTGGTGTTCAACACTGCCATCACGGGCTACCAAGAAATCCTCACCGACCCCAGCTACTGCCAACAGATCGTCACGCTCACCTATCCCCACATTGGCAACTATGGCGTCAATGTCGAGGACATCGAAGCTGACCAAGTCCATGCCGCAGGTTTGATCATCAAGAACCTGCCCCTGCTGGCCAGCAACTTCCGCATGGGCGAGACCCTGTCGCAATACCTGGTGCGCAACCAGACCGTGGCGATTGCCAACATCGACACCCGCAAGCTGACCCGCCTGCTGCGTGACAAGGGCGCACAGAACGGTGCCATCCTGGGCCTGGCCGCAGGCGAAGCGGTCACCCAGGCGCGCATCGACGAAGCCCTGGCCGCCGCCAAGGCCGCTCCCGCGATGAAGGGCCTGGATCTGGCCAAGGAAGTGACGACGGCAGCGGCCTACGACTGGTCGGAAACCGAGTGGAAGCTGGGCGAGGGCTATGGCCAGCTCGAGAACCCCAAGTTCCACGTCGTGGCCTACGACTTTGGCGTCAAGAAGAACATCCTGCGCATGCTGGCCGAGCGTGGCTGCAAGCTGACCGTGGTGCCGGCCCAGACGCCCGCCAAGGACGTGCTGGCACTGAACCCCGATGGCGTGTTCCTATCCAACGGCCCTGGCGACCCAGCACCTTGCGACTACGCCATCGCTGCGGCGCAAGAGATCATGGCCGCCAAGAAGCCCTTGTTCGGCATCTGTCTGGGCCACCAGATCATGGCCCTGGCCTCCGGCGCCCAGACCTTCAAGATGCAAAACAGCCACCACGGTGCCAACCACCCCGTGAAGGACCTGGATACGGGTCGCGTCAGCATCACCAGCCAGAACCACGGTTTTGCGGTGGAGCTGGAAACCCTGCCGGCCAACCTGCGCGCCACGCACGTCAGCCTGTTTGACGGCACGCTGCAGGGCCTGGAGCGCACCGATGTGCCCGCCTTCTGTTTCCAGGGCCACCCCGAGGCTTCGCCCGGTCCCCACGATATCGCCTACCTGTTCGACCGCTTCACCGCGCTGATGGAGAGCCACAACAATGCCTAAGCGCACCGACCTCAAAAGCATTCTGATCATCGGCGCCGGTCCCATCGTGATCGGCCAGGCCTGTGAATTCGACTACTCCGGCGTGCAGGCCTGCAAAGCGCTGCGCGAAGAGGGGTACAAGGTCATCCTGATCAACAGCAACCCCGCCACGATCATGACCGACCCTGCCACGGCGGACGTCACCTACATCGAGCCCATCACCTGGCAGACGGTCGAGAAGATCATCGCCAAGGAACGCCCCGACGCCATCCTGCCCACCATGGGCGGCCAGACAGCGCTGAACTGCGCCCTGGACCTGTGGAAGCACGGCGTGCTGGACAAGTACCAGGTGGAGCTGATCGGCGCCAAGCCCGAAGCCATCGACAAGGCCGAAGACCGCCTGAAGTTCAAGGACGCCATGACCAAGATCGGTCTGGGCTCCGCGCGCTCCGGCATCGCCCACTCCATGGACGAGGCCTGGGAAGTGCAAAAGCGCGTCGGCTTCCCCACCGTGATCCGCCCCAGCTTCACGCTGGGCGGCACCGGCGGCGGCATTGCCTACAACTCGGAAGAGTTCGAGACCATCTGCAAGCGCGGCCTGGAAGCCTCTCCCACCAATGAGCTGCTGATCGAAGAATCGCTGTTGGGCTGGAAAGAGTACGAGATGGAAGTGGTGCGCGACACCGCGGACAACTGCATCATCGTCTGCTCCATCGAGAACCTGGACCCCATGGGCGTACACACCGGTGACTCCATCACCGTAGCACCCGCCCAGACGCTGACGGACAAGGAATACCAGATCATGCGCAACGCCTCGCTGGCGGTGCTGCGTGAGATCGGTGTGGACACGGGCGGTTCCAACGTGCAGTTCTCGGTGAATCCCAAGGACGGTCGCATGATCGTCATCGAGATGAACCCCCGCGTCTCGCGTTCCTCGGCGCTGGCCTCCAAGGCCACGGGCTTCCCGATTGCCAAGATCGCTGCCAAGCTGGCCGTCGGCTTCACGCTGGACGAGCTGAAGAACGAAATCACGGGCGGTGCCACCCCCGCGTCGTTCGAGCCCACCATCGACTACGTGGTCACCAAGATCCCACGTTTCGCGTTCGAGAAGTTCCCCACGGCCGACAACCGCCTGACTACGCAGATGAAGTCCGTGGGCGAAGTGATGGCCATCGGCCGCACCTTCCAGGAATCCTTCCAGAAGGCCCTGCGCGGTCTGGAAGTGGGCGTGGACGGCATGAATGAAAAGACCCAGGACCGCGAAATCCTGGAAAAGGAACTGGGCGAGCCCGGTCCTGACCGCATCTGGTATGTGGGTGACGCGTTCGCGGCCGGTTGGTCGCTGGACGAAGTGCACGCCATCACCAAGATCGACAAGTGGTTCCTGGTGCAGATCGAAGAGATCGTCAAGATCGAGCTGGACCTGGACCAGCACTTCGAAGCCCATGGCGACAGGGCCCTGTCCCTGCTGGACGCCGCCACGCTGCGCACGCTGAAGCAAAAAGGCTTCTCCGACCGCCGCCTGGCCAAGCTGCTGCACACCACCGACAAGGCCGTGCGCGAAGCGCGCAAGGCGTTGAAGGTGCGCCCCGTGTTCAAGCGCGTGGACACCTGCGCGGCCGAATTCGCCTCCAACACGGCGTACATGTACTCCACGTACGACGAGGAGTGCGAAGCCGCACCCACGGACAAGAAGAAGATCATGGTGCTGGGCGGTGGCCCGAACCGCATCGGCCAGGGCATTGAGTTCGACTACTGCTGCGTGCACGCCGCCATGGCCATGCGCGAAGATGGTTACGAAACCATCATGGTCAACTGCAACCCCGAGACCGTGTCCACCGACTACGACACGTCCGACCGCCTGTACTTCGAGCCCCTGACGCTGGAAGACGTGCTGGAAATCGTGGATGTGGAGCAGCCTGAAGGCGTGATCGTGCAGTACGGCGGCCAGACGCCTCTGAAGCTGGCCCTGGGCCTGGAGCGCGAAGGCGTGAAGATCATCGGCACCACGCCCGACATGATCGATGCCGCCGAAGACCGCGAGCGCTTCCAGAAGCTGCTCAACGAACTGGGCCTGCGCCAGCCTCCCAACGCCACTGCGCGTACCGAAGCCGAAGCCCTGGAAAAGGCTGCTGGCCTGGGTTACCCCCTGGTGGTGCGCCCTTCCTATGTGCTGGGCGGCCGTGCCATGGAAATCGTGCACGAGCAGCGCGACCTCGAGCGCTACATGCGCGAAGCCGTGAAGGTCTCCAACGACTCTCCCGTGCTGCTGGACCACTTCCTGTCCAACGCCATCGAGTGCGATGTGGACTGCGTGCGTGACAAGACCGGCGCCGTGTACATCGGCGGCGTGATGGAGCACATCGAGCAAGCCGGCGTTCACTCCGGTGACTCCGCCTGCTCGCTGCCCCCTTACTACCTGAAGGCCGAAACCGTCGCTGAAATCAAGCGTCAGACCGCAGCCATGGCCGAAGGCCTGCATGTGGTGGGCCTGATGAACGTGCAGTTCGCCATCAAGGAAGCGGACGGCCAGGACGTGATCTACGTGCTGGAAGTGAACCCCCGCGCTTCGCGCACCGTGCCTTTCGTCTCCAAGGCCACGGGCGTGCAACTGGCCAAGGTGGCGGCGCGCTGCATGGCCGGCCAGACCCTGGCTAGCCAGGGCGTGACCAAGGAAATCACGCCGCCTTACTTCAGCGTCAAGGAAGCCGTGTTCCCGTTCGTGAAGTTCCCCGGTGTGGACACCATCCTCGGCCCAGAGATGAAGTCCACCGGTGAAGTCATGGGCGTGGGCAAGACCTTTGGCGAAGCCTTTGTGAAGAGCCAGATGGGTGCCGGCGTGCACCTGCCTGCCGAAGGCAAGGTCTTCCTGTCGGTGAAGAACAACGACAAGGCCCGTGCCGTGGCCGTGGCCAAGGAACTGGCGGCCATGGGCTACACCCTGTGCGCCACCCGCGGTACCGCGGCGGCGATTGCCGAAGCCGGCGTGGAGGTGCAGACCGTCAACAAGGTGGCCGAAGGTCGCCCCCACATCGTGGACATGATCAAGAACGGCGAAATCGCCCTGGTCATCAACACGGTGGAGGAGCGCCGCAACGCCATCGCCGACTCGCGCCAGATCCGTACCAGCGCGCTGCTGGCCCGTGTGACCACCTTCACCACCATCTTCGGCGCGGAAGCGGCCGTGGAAGGCATGAAGGCCATGCGTGGCAACCTGGACGTGCATTCCGTGCAGGAGCTGCACGCCCTGCTGACGCACTAAGTCACAAGACGTCGGGTTTTACTGAGGGCATGCCGCTGCAAACGCGGCATAATGAGCCCCTGACCTAGGAACACCGCCGCGCGGCACACTGCGCGGCGGTTTGCTTTTGGGGCGTCCTATCCATACAGCCACGTCGATGTGGCACTCTGGACATGCCCCTGTGGCGCGACTGTGCCGATGTGCGCGTGTACGCCCAGCCGTATGTGGAGAAACTAGACATGGCAACCATTCCAATTACCAAGCGTGGTGCAGAAAAGCTCAAGGAAGAGCTGCACCGTCTCAAGACCGTCGAGCGTCCCAACATCATCCAGGCGATCGCCGAAGCGCGCGCCCAGGGTGACCTGAGCGAAAACGCCGAGTACGAGTCCGCCAAGGACCGCCAGGGCTTCATCGAAGGCCGCATCATGGAAGTCGAGGGCAAGCTGTCCGCAGCCCAGGTCATTGACCCCTCGTCGCTGGATGCCGGCGGCCGCGTGGTGTTCGGCACCACGGTGGAGCTGGAGGACGAAGACAGCGGCGCCGCCGTGACCTACCAGATCGTGGGTGAGGACGAGGCCGACATCAAGCTGGGCCTGATCAACATCTCCAGCCCTATCGCGCGCGCGCTGATCGGCAAGGAAGAGGGCGACACGGCCGTGGTGCAGGCCCCGGGCGGCGAGCGCCGCTACGAAATCGTCGCGGTCAAGTACATCTGAGCGGATGATGGGCGGCCACAGCCACGCAGCGGCAGCACGCACGCCCTGGTGGCTGGCATGCCTGTGGCTGGGCACGGTCGCTGGCAGCATGCTGGCGGTGATCGGGCTCTTCGCCACCGAGCCGAACTGGCACCGCATCACCGCGCAGCTGCAGTCGCTCAGCCTGGTGCAGACCTGGATTTCCATAGCGGCTTGCGTAGGTCTGCTGGCACTTTCCAGGCGAAAACATGCGGAAACCGAGGAAGCATGGGCGCAGGGCGCTCTGCTGATTTATGTGCTCGGCGGTTTGGTGACGGCAGTGTTGCTGCACTACGGCGTCCTGCCGCAGTGGCTGGCACGTGCACACGCATGGCTGCCGCGGCTCCAGATGCTGAGCTTACTGCTGCTGCATGGCGGCTGTGCCTGGCTGGCCTGGCGCAGCCTGTACCGCTACCGCAAGCAGGTCTGAGCCTGCCGGGTCACTGGGCGACCAATCTCAGGACCACCGCCTCGACCTCCTACCCACCGCTGGGCGCAAGCCGCAGCGGTTTTTTTTAGGCCTGTCGAGGCAGCGCATGCCAGGGCTTGCTTCAAAAAACGCATATCGATGCGTAGAAAACTTCGTTCCCCGAGGGCGCGCAAATTTCTAGCATGACGGCATTCACTGATTCACCAGCTGTTTGCCATGACTGCCTCATCCCTTGCCACTGCGGTGGCCTCCGTCCCGATCGCGGCCGAACCCCAAGCCTTTGAAGTGAAACCAACGGGCGCCGCTTTGGGTGCCGACATCGTGGGGCTGGATCTGCGCCAGCCTCTGCACCCCGCTACCGTCCACGCCCTGCAGCAGGCGTGGAACCGGCATCTGGTGCTCCGCTTTCGCGGGCAGCAGCAGCTGACGGTGCAGGATCACATCCGTTTTTCTGCCTACTTTGGCCAGCTGGACCAGCGCCCCATCGGTGCGCAGCCCCTGCATGGCAGCACCGAGGCACTGCCGCGCGAGATCGTGGTGATCTCCAACGTCGTGCAAGACGGCAAGGCCTTGGGCGGCCTGGGCGATGGCGAGTCGGTCTGGCACGCGGACATGACCTACCAGCCCGTGCCTCCCAAGGCCGCGTTGTTGCTGGCGCGTGAAATTCCGGCAGAAGGCGGTAACACCTATTTCGCCAACATGTATGCGGCGTTTGACACGCTGCCCCCCGACCTCAAGGCGCAGGCTGTGCAGCATGCATGCGTGCACGATGCCAGCCGCAACAGCGCTGGCCAGTTGCGCCTGGGTTTCAAGGACAGCACCGACCCACGTGAGACCGTGGGCGCCGTGCACCCGCTGGCGCGCCTGAACCCCGAAACCGGCAAGTACAGCCTGTATTTGGGGCGTCGCCGTGGTGCTTATGTCCGCGGGCTTGCTCTGTCAGAAAGTGAAGCCCTGCTCAACGCGCTGTGGGCACACGCCACACAGCCGCAGTTTGCATGGGTACAGCAGTGGCAGGTCGGTGACCTGGTGGCCTGGGACAACCGGGTGACCTTGCACCGCCGCGATGCCTTTGACCCCAGTGCGCGGCGCTACATGCAGCGCACCCAGGTCAGCGAATAAGCCCGCGCGCTGTTCATTCCATCCCCATCCCTGATGCAGCAACGCGGGCCGCAGCGGCCGGCGCTGGCTGCCTGCGCCCTGGTGCAGGCAGCACCTTTGAAAGTCCATTTCCCATGTCGCATTCCGAAATTTCCACGTTCAATCGCCGCCAATGGCTGCAATGGTCGGCGGCTCTCACGGCCGGTACGGCAGCCCCCTGGCTCGGGGCGCAGAATGCTCCCCCCGTACCCGCCAAAGACTTTCTGGTGGATGGCAAGCATGTCACCATCGTGGTGGGCGGGCCTGCAGGTGGGGCCACCGATGGCGTGGCACGTGTGCTGGCACAGGCATTCAGCGCGCAGCTGGACCGGGAAGTGATCGTGGAAAACAAGCCCGGCGCGGGCGGCACGATTGGCTCCAAGTTCGTGTCCGTGGCCAAGAACGATGGCCACACGCTGCTGCTGGGCCACATCGGGACGAATGTGCTGTCACCGCTGATGCAAACGCCCCAGCCCTATGACCCCCGCAAGGGCTTTACGCCGATTGGGCAAATCGGCAATACGGCCTCGGTCCTCCTGGTGCCTGCGGGTGGTCCCACCAGTTTGCAAGCAGCGCTGGAGCAGTGGAAACGCAAGGGCACATTCAGCTATGCCTCCACAGGCCTTGGCTCCGGTGCCCACCTCTTGGGCCATTTGCTGGTAGACGCGGTGCAGGTGAAGGGCTTGCACGTGCCTTACCGCGGCAGTCCCTTTGCCTTGCAGGATTTGGCTGGCGGCCGCGTGGATGCCATGTTCGTGACGGCCGGAGCGATTGGTTCGTTCATTGAAGCCAAGAAGCTGGTGCCACTGGCCGTCGCCTCTGCGGCACGCAGCAGCTATTACCCGCAGCTGCCCACGCTGCGCGAGGTGGGGCTGCAGCAGGTCAGCAACGAAGGCTGGTTTGGGTTGTTTGCGTCCGCCAATGTTGCGCAGCCGATTGCCAGCGCCTGGCACGCGCACCTGCACACGGCGTTGCAGCAGCCGCAGGTGGTCAAGCAGCTGCAGGGCCTGGTTGTGGATATCGCCAGCAGCCACAGCCAAAAGGCGTATGCGCAATTCATCGACCAAGAAATCAACCATTGGACGCGCGTGGTGGCGCAGCTGGGCGATGCCTTGAAGGCGACCTGATCGGCGCTGTCATGCCATGCAAAAACCGCTGGGCGCAAGCCGCAGCGGTTTTTTTTATGCCCCGCCCGTGCCGGTGTGGGGCGCACGGCCGCGCGCGCAGGCATGGTCTGTGCATGGAGGGGGCCTGTCCCGTGCGGCTGCACCAGCGTGCAGCGCCGGGCCGCTGTTTCACCTCCGGAGCCTGTCATGCATTTTTCCCCGTCTCGCCGCATCACCTTGATCACCATGGCCGCCTGGGGCTTGGGCGCCCTCGCCACGGCCGCGCATGCGGCCCCTCTGTCCGAGATCCAGGCGCGCAAGACCCTCAACGTCGGCATCCAGACCGACTACCCGCCCTATGGTTTCATCGATGCCAGCCTCAAGCCCCAGGGCTCGGACGTGGCCACGGCCGAGCTGATCGCCAAGCAGATGGGCGTCAAGCTCAACATCGTCACGGTGACATCGCCGGCCCGCATCCCGGCGCTGCAGGCCGGCAAGGTGGACCTGATCATCTCCTCCATGGGCAAGAACCCCGAGCGCGAGAAGGTCGTGGACTTCAGCATCTCCTATGCGCCGTTCTTCTCCGGCATCTATGCCGCCAAGGGGCTGACCATCCACCAGTTCAGCGATCTGGCCGGCAAGAGCGTGGCCGTGACACGTGGCTCGCTGCAGGACGATGCGCTGACCAAGCTGGCGCCGGCCGGCACGCAGATCAAGCGTTTCGAGGACGATACGGCCACGATCGCGTCCTTCGTCACCGGGCAAAGCCAGGTGCTGGCCCACAGTGCCGCCGTGGCCGGGCTGACCATGCAGCGCAACCCCAAGCTGGACACCGAATACAAGCTGCTGCTGACCGATGTGCCGTGCTTCATCGGCGTGGCCAAGGGCAACAAGGAGCTGCTGGACCAAGTGAACATCATCCTGCGCACCGCCAAGGCCGATGGCAGCCTGAACGCCATCTCGCAAAAGTACCTGGGCCGGCCTTTGGGCAATTTGCCCGAGTGAGCCAGAACGCCGGAATCCGGCCATCGAAAAGGCAGCCTGCAGGCTGCCTTTTGCTTGAGGGCGTGGGCCCGGTGCTCAGAGGTTGCCGACCATGTGCTCCGGCACCACCCACTGGTCGAACTGCGCGGCCGTCATATGGCCGCTGGCAATCGCGGCATCGCGCAGGCTGGTGCCCTCCTTGTGCGCCTTCTTGGCGATGTAGGCTGCCTTGTCGTAGCCGATGTGGGTATTGAGCGCGGTCACCAGCATCAGCGAGCGGCCGACCAGCTCGGCAATGCGTTCGCGGTTGGGCTCAATGCCCACGGCGCAGTGGTCGTTGAAGCTGACCATGCCATCGGCCAGCAGGCGCACGCTCTGCAGGAAGTTGTGCGCCACCAGCGGGCGGAACACGTTCAGCTCGAAGTTGCCGCTGGCGCCGCCAAAGTTGATGGCCACGTCGTTGCCAAACACCTGGGCGCACAGCATGGTCATGGCTTCGGACTGGGTGGGGTTGACCTTGCCCGGCATGATGGACGAGCCCGGTTCGTTCTCGGGGATCGACAGCTCGCCCAGGCCGCTGCGTGGGCCGCTGGCCAGCCAGCGCACATCGTTGGCAATCTTCATCAGGCTGGCGGCCAGGGTCTTGAGCGCGCCGTGGGCGTGCACCAGCCCGTCGCAGCTGGCCAGTGATTCGAACTTGTTGGGCGAGGTGACGAAGGGGTAGCCGGTCAGCCGGGCCAGCTCGGCTGCCACCCCCTCGGCGTAACCCTTGGGCGCATTCAGGCCCGTGCCCACGGCGGTGCCGCCCAGGGCCAGCTCATACAGATGGGGCAGGGCGGCACGCACATGCTTTTCACCGTGGGCCAATTGGGCCACCCAACCGGAGATTTCCTGGCCCAGCGTCAGCGGCGTCGCATCCTGCAGGTGGGTGCGGCCGATCTTCACGATGTCGGCCAACGCCTCGCTCTTGGCCTGCAAGGTGGTGCGCAGCTGGGCCATCGCGGGCAGCAGCTTCTGCTCGAAGGCAGTGACCGCTGCCACATGCATGGCCGTGGGGTAGACGTCGTTGCTGGACTGGCTTTTGTTCACGTCGTCGTTCGGGTGCACCAGGCGCGCCTCGCCACGCTCGCCTCCCAGCAGTTCGCTGGCGCGGTTGGCCAGCACCTCGTTGACGTTCATATTGGTCTGGGTGCCCGAACCGGTCTGCCACACCACCAGCGGGAATTCGCCCGGGTGCTGGCCGGCCAGCACCTCATCGGCCGCGGCGTTGATGGCCTGGGACTTCTTGGCATCCAGCAGGCCCAGGGTGCAGTTCACCGTGGCCGATGCCTTTTTCACCTGGGCCAGGGCGGCAATGATTTCGCGCGGCTGCTGTTCGCCGCTGATGTCGAAGTTCTGCAGCGAACGCTGGGTCTGGGCGCCCCAGAGTTTGTCGGCCGGCACGGCAATCGGGCCGAAGGTGTCTTTTTCCAGGCGGGTGGCCGGGCTGGGGTGGGAAGGGCTGGTCATGGGGGGGCTCCTTGAAGATCAACAAGGCGGCGCAGCTGGCTGGAGGCGATCTGGCTACGGGGGCCGCACAACACGCTGGCATGCGCGCGCAGCCAGCCTCAAAGCAGGCCACCATGCTAACCCAGTCAATGAAAGCCATTCTCATTGGCGTGCCTTGCTGCGGGATGCTGCGCGGCCACTGCGGTGGACGGCGGGTTGTGAATTTAGAGTCAAATTGGCCTTTTGCGCAATCTGCAAGCGCGCAGGCAGCTATGGTTTTTGAGAATCTGCAGAACCCCGTGGTCAGCGCCCGGACAGCGGCTTGCAGTAAGCTGCGGCGCGCCCCAAGTCCTCTATAAGACTTGTCGGCTTTGGCCCACCGGCTGCGGGCTTAGCGGGGATAATCAGCAGGTTTTCCGCGCGCAGCCCCTGCGCACCCACAACAGAGAAGCTTCACGATGACGACCTCCATCCGCCAGCAGGACCTGATCGACTCGATCGCAGGTGCCCTGCAGTACATCAGCTACTACCACACACCGGATTTCATCCAGCATCTGGCCCGCGCCTACGAGCGCGAGCAAAGCCCTGCGGCCAAGGATGCGATGGCACAAATTCTGACCAACTCCAAGATGAGTGCCACCGGCCAGCGCCCCATCTGCCAGGACACCGGCATCGTCAACGTGTTCCTGAAGGTGGGTATGGACGTCAAGTGGGAAGGCTTCACCATGGGCCTGGAAGACGCCATCAACGAAGGCGTGCGCCGTGGCTACAACCACCCCGACAACACGCTGCGCGCGTCCGTGGTGGCTGACCCCCACTTCAAGCGCAAGAACACCAAGGACAACACCCCCGCCGTGATCAATGTGCAGATCGTGCCCGGCGACAAGGTGGACGTGACCGTGGCGGCCAAGGGCGGCGGCTCGGAAAACAAGTCCAAGATGATCATGATGAACCCCAGCGATTCCATTGTGGACTGGGTGCTCAAGACGGTTCCTGAAATGGGCGCAGGCTGGTGTCCCCCTGGCATGCTGGGCATCGGCATTGGCGGCACGGCGGAAAAGGCTGTCTTGCTGGCCAAGGAAAGCCTGATGGAAGACTTGAACATGTACGAGCTGCAGCAAAAGGCTGCCAGCGGTGCAGAGCTGGATGACGTGGAAAAGCTGCGTCTGGAGCTGTTCGAGAAGATCAACGCCCTGGGCATTGGCGCCCAAGGCCTGGGCGGCCTGACCACGGTGCTGGACGTCAAGATCAACATGTACCCCACGCACGCGGCCTCCAAGCCCGTGGCCATGATCCCCAACTGCGCCGCCACCCGCCACGCCCACTTCGTGATGGACGGCTCCGGCCCCGTGTACCTGGAAGCGCCTTCGCTGGACAGCTGGCCCAAGATCGACTGGGCGCCCGACTACAACAAGTCCAAGCGCGTGGACCTGAACACCCTGACCAAGGAAGAAGTCGCCAGCTGGAAGCCCGGTGACACCCTGCTGCTCAACGGCAAGATGCTGACCGGCCGCGATGCCGCCCACAAGCGCATCCAGGACATGCTGGCCAAGGGCGAAAAGCTGCCCGTGGACTTCACCAACCGCGTGATCTACTACGTCGGCCCCGTGGACCCCGTGCGCGACGAAGTGGTCGGCCCTGCCGGCCCCACCACCGCCACCCGCATGGACAAGTTCACCGAGATGATGCTGTCGCAGACCGGCCTGATCTCGATGATCGGCAAGTCCGAGCGTGGCCCCGTCGCCATCGAGGCCATCAAGAAGCACAAGAGCGCTTACCTGATGGCTGTGGGCGGCGCCGCCTACCTGGTGTCCAAGGCCATCAAGCAGGCCAAGGTGGTCGGCTTTGAAGACCTGGGCATGGAAGCTATCTATGAATTCGACGTGGTCGACATGCCCGTGACCGTGGCCGTGGATGCCGGCGGCACCAGCGCCCACATCACCGGCCCCGCGATCTGGAAGGAAAAGATCGCGACCGGCGAATTCAAGGGCATTGAAGTGGCCGCGGCCAAGTAAGCCTGTTTGGCTTGCTCCCTACGAACCGCCTTCGGGCGGTTTTTTCATGGGCGGGTGCTGGGGCTGTGTGGGTCGAGCATGTGGCGGCGGTGCAGGTCTGTGCCAGGCGGTCACCGGGTCGCCGCAGCGTCTGCCGATCACCATCGGCAGAGACAGTGGGGTCGCTCCTGCGTAGCGAAAGCGAGCACTGACGCGGACCGTGTGAGCCGTTGACAGCCCTCACAGGCGCTGATGGGGCAGGGTGCTGTGTCTGCGCCAGTGCCTGGCGTTGCCATGCGGGCGGGCCTTGTGCTGTACGGGCGTTTTGCCGATGATGCAGGCCGCACGGGTCGCCATGCACCGTGGCCAGGCTCGATGCCACCGGCCAGGACCGCACCGCGCCCCGGAGCCCTGTTGCGAGGGGGTTGCCGTGGCGGGCACACTGCCTAGTGCCTGCGCTGGAATCCGCATCCGCCAGCACTCCTGCGGGACGCGGTGTGCCACGCACAGGGGCTGTCCCTGGTCCTCTTTACCTGTCCATGCAAAAACGCATTCTTGTCATCATGGGGCACCCCGGCACGCAGAGCTTTTGCGCCAGCCTGGCGGATGCCTATGTCCAGGGCGCTACCGACGCCGGGCATGCCGTCCAGCGCATCGATGTGCGCGATCTGGTGTTCGACCCCATCTTGCATGAGGGTTACCGGCAGATCCAGGCGCTGGAGCCCGATTTGCTGGCTGCCCAGCAGGCGCTGAAGGAGGCTGACCATCTGGTGTTCATCTATCCCACCTGGTGGGGCGGTATGCCGGCCTTGCTGAAAGGCTTTTTTGACCGGGTGCTGCTGCCGGGTTTCGCGTTCAATTACCGGGCCAATTCCGTGTGGTGGGACAAGTACCTGACGGGCAAGTCGGCCCATGTCCTGACCACCATGGACACCCCGCCGTGGTACTTTCGGCTCTTCTACCGCAACCCCGGCAACAACCAGATGCGGCGCACCATCCTGGAGTTTTGCGGTATCCGGCCCGTACGCATCACCTGCATTGGCCGCGTGCACAATGCCCCAGCCAGCTGGACAGCCCGGTGGCTGGACAAGGCGGCCGCCTTCGGACGCCGCGCCTGAGGGGGGCAACACAGGCCGGAGATGGCGGGATATGTAGATGGGATGGAGGCTGCCGTGCGCCAGGGGCACCGCCACGGCAAGGGCGGCCGGCCCTGTGACTTTTTTTGAGAGGGAGAGGAATGCCTTTTTCGCTGGAAGAACGCCGGGCCTTGCTGGCCGTCAAGGGCGTGGGGCCCACGGTGATGGCACGGCTGGAACAGATGGGTTTTCAGACCCTGGCCCACCTGAGCAGGGCGAATGCCCTGGACATCACGGCCAAGGCTTCGGAGATCGTGGGGTCGAGCTGCTGGAAGAACAGCCCCCAGGCGCGGGCGGTGATCCAGGCGGCGATTGCCCTGGCGCAGTCGCGCCAAGGCCCCGGGCAGTGAGGCGCGCATGGCGGTCCTGGGCATCAGCCATCTGACGTTCATCGTGCGCGATGTGGAGCGCACGGCACGCCTGTTTGTCGAGGGCCTGGGGGCGACCGAGGTTTACGACAGCCAGGGGCGTAACTTCTCACTGTCGCGCGAAAAGTTCCTGCTGCTGGGCGGCGTGTGGCTGGCCTTCATGGAGGGCGAGCCGACGGCGCGCTCCTACCGCCATGTGGCGTTCGAGGTGGCCGAGGCCGATGTGCCCGCCTACGCCGCCGCCTTGCAGGCCCTGGGCGCCGAGATCCGCCCGGCGCGCCCGCGTGTTGAAGGCGAGGGCCTGTCGCTGTACTTCCATGACTACGACAACCACCTGTTCGAGCTGCATGCCGGCTCCCTGGCCCAGCGGCTGGCGCGTTATGCGCAGTGAAGTGCGCGCCGGGCAGTCCCCGGCGTGGCCGGCAGCCCGGCCGCAGGGCGCAGTCCCCGGGCCCTGCCGGGTGCCGTCACGGCTTTAAAAACAAGAGCTGTCAGCGCTTGTCCAGTCAGCGCCAGAGGCTGAAAACACCTGAAGCGTTCAATTCCAAAGGCTTCGTGCCAAGATGCGCGGCATGAGCCAAGTCTTCGCCCCCTCCTGCGCCAACAACCAGGCGCTGATCCTGGCCGTGCTGCAGCACGCGTTTGCCGACTGCACCCACGTGCTGGAAATCGGTAGCGGCACCGGCCAGCACAGCGTGTACTGTGCGCCGCGCCTGCCGCACCTGGTGTGGCAGACCAGCGATCTGCCCCAGCACCACGCCAGCATCCAGGCCTGGCATGCCGCAGAGCCCGCACCCAACCTGCGCGCACCGCTGGTGCTGGAGATCGGCGGTGCCACCGCCTGGCCACAGACGGATGACGGCCCCTTCGACGCTGTCTTCACCAGCAACACCTTGCACATCATGGGCTGGCCGCAGGTGCAGCAGCTGCTGGCGCTGGTGGGGCAGCAACTGCCACCTGGCGGGGTGCTGGCGGTGTACGGGCCGTTCAACTATGGCGGGCGTTACACCAGCGACGGCAACCGTGCCTTCGATGCCAGCCTGCGCGCGCGCGATGCAGCCAGCGGCCTGCGCGACCAGGAGGCCGTGGTGGCGCTGGCACAGCAGCAGGGGCTGCTGTTGCGCGATGACCACGCCATGCCGGCCAACAACCGCACCCTGGTGTTTGAGAAGCACGCTTGATAGCCATCCAGCCCTTGCCCAGCTTGCGCCAGATGCTCTGAATTCCGAATCGCTGGCAGGGCCGAGGGGCCTGGCAATTGTGATCAGTGGTAAATACCGTGCGTTGGCGCAGGCCTGCCCCTAAGATGCGAGCCTACAGGGGTCGGGACGTTGTCTGACAGCGCCCAGCCGGCCTGTGCAGGGATGGCACAAGGAGACGGGGATGGGAGTGACAACCACAATCAGTGTCGGGGTGTGGCTGCTGCTGGGCGCGGCGGTGCTGGCGCAGGCCCACACGCTGGAGCCTTTGCCCGCCGGCGTTTCCGCCGGGCAGGTGCTGGTACCGCAAGGGGTGTATGCCCACATCGATACGCGGCAGACCCAGGAAATGCTGCAGATCCTGACCCAGGGCAGCGCGGAGCAGCAGCAGGCTGCGCTGGAGCGCGTGCGTGCCGCGCCCGAGCGTTTCCAACCACCGGTGCTGTATGCGATGTCGCAGGTCTTGTTCAAGGCCAAGCTCTACCACGAGGCCGCGTTCTGGTTCTATGCCGGCCAGCTGCGTGCACGCTTCGATGTCAACCGTAGCACCGACCCCACGACCCGGCAGGCGGTCGATGCCTTGAACCAGACCTACGGCGCACCGATCAACCGCTATCTGTTCCAGGACCTGGACCGGGCCTTGGACCTGATCGCGAACGTTGTGGCCTGGGACCGCAAGACCCCCTACGACTACGATCCGCACTGGATCAACCTGCATGGCATGCAGGCCGTGCAGGCCGCGCGCGATCCGCAGTCGGCCGGGGCACGCACCGCGGCATCGCTGAGCCAGCCCCCCTCGGAGTGGGCAGCAATTGCCGAAAGAACGCGGGCCAAGTACCTCAAGAGCTTCCAGGACGCGATCACCGGCATGCAGGGCAAGCTGCCGCCCAGCCCACCGGCGCAGCCGTCCAGGTAAGGGTAAGGGCTGTTGGTGTCGACATCGGGCCGCTGGCAGCGGTGGTTGTGGCCGCCCGGGACGGTGGTGGCCAAAAAAATCTGGATCAGCTGGGTGCTGCTGGTCATGCTGGGGGCGCTGGTGCCTTTGCTGCTGCAGCGCAGCTTTGTGCCTAGTGCCGATTCCATGCGCGGGGCGCTGTATCTGTCGATCGCCCTGTTGCCGGTGCATGGCCTGTGGCTGTGGCGCCTGCGGGCACGCGGCGCCTGGGCGCCGTCTGGCCCCTGGCTGACCTATGGACCGGTCAAGCGCTGGGCCATGGGCGTGCTGGTGCTGGTGTTCTGTGCCGCCATCTTGTGGATCGACCTGGCCATCACCCTGCCCAGTCTGTACACGCGGCTGTGGGGCGTGCCCAGCCAGCAGGCCACGCAGGTGCAGCCCCACCGCAGCAGCGCCAAGCACAGCTGCCGCCACCAGCTGAAGATCGAGGGCATCCGGTTTCCGCTGTTCGAGTTCTGCATCGACGCCGAGCAGTTGGCGCAGTGGCCCGCCCAGCCCCTGCCGGCCACCGTGCTGCTGCGGCGTTCTGCCCTGGGCATGGAAGTGCTGGGCCTGCGCCTGGTGCGGCCGGCGCCCCCATCCACTGATGACCCCGAGCCGGGGAACCCGCAGGCCGCTGCGGCACTCCAACCCGCTTTGCCGACACCATCCTTGCAGGGAGCACCATGACACACGACGAAATCCGCGCCACCTTGACCTTGTGCCTGCTGGCCTCGTTTGCCGATGGCGAAAAACACGAGCGCGAGCGCGAGCAGATCCGCCAGGTGGCCGAAGGTCTGGCGGGTGCACAGGGCGTCAACCTGCCCGGCCTGTACCAGGAGGTGCTGCTGCGCCGCGTGGACCTGGCCTCGGCCGCGGCGCGCCTGACCAGCCGCGAGGCCCGGCAACTGGCCTATGAAATGGCGGTGTGCGTGTGCGACGCCGACGGCCACACCAGCCCCAAGGAAGATGCATTTCTGGCCCAGCTGCGCCAGGCCTTGGGCCTGGCCGGCGCTGGCGCTGCGACCCAGGCGGTATCCATCGCTCCTGCAACCGTAGCTGCTGGCGCAGCTGTGGCGGGCGTTGGTGCCGGCTTTGATGCCCAGGCCCGTGCCGTGGCCGATGCCCCGTTGCAGGCCGCCGCCCCCGAGGCCGGCATCCAGCTGCCCGCCGGGGCCAGCGTGCCGCATCCGGCGGCGGTTGACGCCCTGCCCAGCACGGCGGCACAACGCCGCCCCGGCGCGCTGCCGGCCGCCGAGATGGACAGTAAGATCCTCAAGGCCGCCATCCTGAACGGCGCCATCGAGCTGCTGCCCGAGAACCTGTCCACCCTGGCCATCATTCCGCTGCAGATGCGTCTGGTCTACCAGATCGGCCAGAGCTATGGCTACGAGCTGGACCGTGGTCACATCAAGGACCTGCTGGCCGCGCTGGGCGTGGGTCTGACCTCGCAGTACCTGGAAGAGGCCGGGCGCAAGCTGCTGGGGGGGCTGCTGGGCAAGGCGGGCAAGGGCATCTTCGGCGGCCTGGGCAAGCAGGCCGTCAGCAGCGGCATGAGCTTTGCCAGCACTTATGCCCTGGGGCATGTGGCCAACCAGTACTACGCGGGCGGGCGCCAGCTGTCGACCGACATGCTCAAGGACGCCTACCAGCACGTGATGCAGGATGGCCGCCAACTGCAGGCCCGCTACCTGCCGCAGATGCAGGACACCGCACGCGGGCTGAACACGGCCAAGATCCTGTCCATGGTGCGCGGCGGCGGCGTCTGATTCGGCGCCGGCATGCCCTAGTCCTGCAGCGCGCTGGCGGCGTGCCGCTGTGCCGGGGCGGCCGCTAGCGCCACCACCCGGGGCAGGGGGGCGGCGTGCAGGCCCAGGCTGTGCGGCCCCGTGGCGGTCTGCGGGGGCCGTGCGGCTGGTGCAGCCGGTGTCGCCGCCGGCGTTTGCGGCACGGCCTGACCGGCCGTGTGCGGATGCACCTTGAAACGCTGCACCAGGGTGCGCAACTGCTCGGACTGCTCGCGCAGGCTGTGCGCGGCGGCGGCACTTTCTTCGACCAGGGCGGCATTCTGCTGGGTCATCTGGTCCAGTGCGCCGACGGCCTCGTTCACCTGGGCCACACCATCGCGCTGCTCGGCCGCATTGGTGTTGATGGTCTGCATGACCTGGGTGACGCGCTGGATGGACTGCACCACCTCGTCCATGGTGCTGCCCGCGTCCTGCACCAGGCGCGCGCCGTCGGCCATGCGGCTGACGGAGTCCTGGATCAGCAGCTTGATTTCCTTGGCGGCCTGCGCGCTGCGCTGGGCCAGGGTGCGGACTTCGCTGGCGACCACGGCAAAGCCGCGGCCCTGCTCGCCGGCGCGGGCGGCCTCCACAGCGGCGTTCAGTGCCAGGATGTTGGTCTGAAAGGCAATGCCATCGATCACGCCGATGATGTCGGCAATCTGCTGGCTGCGGCTGTGGATGTCGGTCATGGTGCTCACCACCTCGCTGACCACGGCCCCGCCGCGCTGCGCCACGCCCGAAGCCTGGTGGGCCAGTCCGGCAGCCTGCTGGGCGCTGGCGGCCGTGGCCTGCAGGGTCTGGGTGAGCTGCATCATGGCGGCGGCGGCCTGCTGCAGGTGGCTGGCCGTGACCTCGGTGCGCTGCGACAGGTCCTGGTTGCCCGAGGCGATTTCGCCGCTGGCCACCGTGATGGCATCGCCGCTGTCGCGCACGTCGTCAATCATCGCCGAGAGGCTGTGGCTCATGTGCTCCAGCGATTGCAGCAGCTGTCCGAATTCATCGTAGCGCGGCTGGTCGAAGCGGGTGCGCAGGTCGCCGGCGGCAATCTGCTCGGCCACCTGGTTGGCGGCGCGCAGGGCGCGGCGGATGCTGCCAATCAGCAGGTAGGCGCCCACGGCCACGCCCAGCAGCAGGAACACCATGTTCAGCGCGGCCGCCTTGACCACGCCCTGGCGTGCAGCGCCCATGTCGGCGCGCATCTCGGCCAGGCGCTGGGCCTGCTGGTGCACATAGGCCGCCAGCGCCTGGGCGTAGGCATCGGCCGCCTGGCGGTAGCTGCTGCGCGCGGCCTGGCGTGCGGCATCCAGCTGGCCGCTGGCCTGCAACTGCCCCGCCTGGTCGCCTGCGGCCTGCAGCGCCTGGCGCAACTGGGCCAGCTGCTGCAAGGCGGCCTGGTCCTGGCGGTCCAGGCTGCTGGCCTGCAGGGCCTGCTGCAGGCCGTCGATGGCCCGGTGGGTGGCGGCGATGTGCGCGCCCAGGTCGGCCGCATCCTGGGCCTCGCTGCTGAGCAGCGCCGCCTGAGTGCGCACGATGTTGACCTGCGAGAGCGCGCTCCATTGCGAGGCCTGGTCCAGGCGCTGCGACAGCAGGCTGTCCTGCTGGTTGAAGCGGCGCTGGTGGGCGGCCGAGTTGTAGCCGGCATGGCCGACGATGAGGATGGCGCCCAGCACGATGCTGGCAACACCGAGCCATAGCTTCTGAGTCACACCGATGTGCTTCATTGCAGCCCCTTGGGTCTGGTCGTGGGGTGGCCGTCGCAGGGCGGGGCCACGTGATGGTTGGCGTTGCGGGTGAGGTCGTACCGTGCGCACGGCGCGGGTGGGCGGTGGCACCGGCAGGCTGCGCCAGGGGTGCTGGGCGGCTGCAGTGGTGAAAAAGCACGACCGTTCGAAATGCTAGTTGAAACCAGATGTGAATGCTTTCGTATTGGGACATACGCGCATTGCTGGCACCGCCGGTTGGGTGGCGAGAACGCCTGGGGCGGGGTTTGGCAAGCCCCGAAATCAAGCTTTGCGCAGCTTGTGGCGCAGACGGTTTTCGCCCGGGGATGTGCAGATAATGGGCCGCATCCCATCCCGATGCCCGCTGTGGATCCACCCATGCATTTGCGCTTTCTCGCCCCACTGCACGTCTGTCTCAAGCTTGCCCTGCGTGCCGTCTGCCTCTGTGCCGTGGTTGCAACGGCGGTGCAGGCGCAGCCCGCGAAGTCCATCACCCAGGACGAGCTGCAGGCCCGTTTGCAGGAGGCCAAGGCCCAGCCGGAACTGGGGCATAAGCTCTACACGCTGGGCCGCAAGGTGGCGGCGGTGTGTGCGAATTGCCACGCCGACCAGAACGGCAAGGCGATTCTGGAAGTGCCTTATCTGGATGGACAGAACCCCGCCTACCTGGTCGAGCAGATCCGCCAGTTCTCCCAGGGGCTGCGCAAGAACACCTTCATGGAAGGCATCCTGAAAGCCATGAGCCGCGACGAGATGGTGGGCATGGTGCTGTTCTACGAAAAAGAGCCCCTGCCGGCGCGGCCACCCAAGGACGCGGCCCTGGTAGCACAAGGCAAGGCCTACTTCGAGCGCATCTGCGTCAACTGCCATGGCACCGACGGGCGTGGCAACGAGCGCCTGCCGCGCATCGCCGGCCAGCACACCGGCTATGTGCAGATGACGCTGACGCGCTACCGCGAAGGCAGCCGCGTGCGTTCGGACCCGAACATGGCCTTCGTGACCAAGGGCATGAGCGACCAGGACATCCGGGCCGTGGCGTCCTACCTGGCGACCATGCCCTAGCCACGGGCCTGCGTGCAGGCCCTGCCCGCCTGGCCGCAGGGGCTTGTGGCCCCGCGCTGCGGCGCGGCCGGGCACCGCGGGTGCATACTGGGCACCCATCTGATTTGTGTCCGAACTTTCCATGACTGTGGCTGCTGCGCCAATTGGCGTTTTTGACAGCGGGATCGGGGGTCTCAGCGTGCTGCAAGCGCTGCGCCACGAGTTGCCGCACGAGCATTTTGTCTACCTGGCCGACAGCGGCAACGCCCCCTACGGCGAGCGGGGCGATGCCTTTGTGCAGGCGCGCACGCACGCCATCGCGCAGTACCTGCGCGAGCGCCATGGCATCAAGGCCCTGGTGATTGCCTGCAACACCGCCACGGCGGCGGCGGTCGAGTCGCTGCGCATGGCCATGCCGGACCTGCCGTTGATCGGCGTGGAGCCGGCCATCAAGCCGGCGGCACTGTCCAGCCAGACCCATCAGGTGGGGGTGATGGCCACGCGCGGCACGGTGGAAAGCCGGCGCTTTCACAAGCTGCTGCAGGAGCACGGCCAAGGGGTGCAGTTTCAGGTGCAGGCCTGCGATGGGCTGGCGCGCGCGATCGAGCAAAGCGCGCTGCAAGCCTCCGCAGCGGTGGATGGCGAGACTTCAGAAATTGAAGCACTGTGCGACCGCTACACGAAGGCTTTGGGGCATTTCGGCCTGAAAACGGGTGAGATGGACACCCTGGTGCTGGGTTGCACCCACTACATCTTCATCAAGGACGAGCTGCGGGCCCTGCTGGGCCCTGATGTGCAGTTGATCGACACCGGCGCCCCCGTGGCGCGGCAGACCCGCCGCCTGCTGGCCCAGGCCGGCCACCTGCGTGCCGAGCCCGGCGAGGCCGCAGCCCTGGCGGGGGCCGAACAGATCCAGCTGATGACCACGGGCAGCGTGCCCGCTTTGCAGGCCGCCGCCGCCCGCTGGCTGGCACTGCCCGTCAGCTGCTGCGCCAGTGTGGCGGTGCCGGATCTGACCGCGCCCGCTGCGCTGTAGCTGCTGGGGCCGGTTGCCTTTCTTATTGCTCAAAAAACGGAGCTGCCAGCGCTGGTTTCATCAGCGCTGGGGAAGGTTTTTACCCTTAATCCATGCGCGCGCCAGTAGGGTCGGCTGATGACCACGGGCAGTCCGTCCGTTTTGCAGGCCGCCGTCGCCCGCTGGCTGGCTAGCTGGCGCTGCCCGCCAACTGTTGTGCGAGCGTGGCAGTGCCGGATTTGACCGCGCCCGCGGCGCTGTAAGTGCCTGGACCGACTGCCTTGCTGTGTTCTCAAAAAGCAGAGCTGCCAGCGCTGAATCCATAGTGGCTGGAGGTGGATTTCACCCTCAATCCATGCAAGCACCAGCAGGGCCGGCGGATGACCATGGGCAGCCTGCCCTTTTTGCAGGCCGCCGCCCGCTGGCTGGCTGGCGTTGCCCGCCAGCTGCTGCGCCAGCATGGCGGTGCCGCACCTGACCGCGCCCGTTGTGCTGTGGGTGCCTGCACCAGTTGCCTTAATGGGTTTTTAAAAAAGCAGAGCTACCAGCGCTTGCTGCATGCGCGCTAGAGCTGGTTTTGATTTCCAACCTCTGGGGACCTCGGCAGAGCTGACGGCCTTAGGTTCTCGAAAAGCAGAGCTGTCAGCACTGGCTAAATAAAGGTTGGAGGCAGTTTTAGCTCCCAAGCACAGCGGACACCGGCGGAGCCGGCCCCGGCTCACTGGGGGTGCACGCCGGGCAGGAAGTCGATGCCGGTGCGCTGCACCAGCTCGGCGTAGCTGATGGGCTTGCTCACGCGGGCGTCGTCGCGGTTGGCCTGCCAGTGGGCCCAGGCGCGGTTGGTGCTGGCGTCGTAGACCAACTTGTACAGGTAGCTGGGCACGGCCACGTGGTTGTCGCCCACGGTGCCGGGCTGTCCCTCGTACACCGGACCGGTGATGATGAAGACATCGCCCTGGGCGCGGCTGGCGTAGTGGCGCGTGTCCTTTTCAATCCGGGCCCAGGGGCCGCTGTTTTGCTTGACGGACTGGGGCACCATGTTGGCCAGCGAAAAGCTTTGCGCCATGGCCTGGGCCGTGGGCATGTCGGCCGCCGGGGCCATGTGGCCGCGCGAATAGCCGGAGCCCTTGTAGTCGTTCAGCTCGGCGCGCTCGGCCCGGGGCAGGCGGGCGTCGGCAAAAAATTTGTTGGTGCGCTTTTCGTCGGCGTCGTCCACCAGGGAGCGGTTCATGCGCTGGGCCACGAACATCGGGGTGCGGGTGTTGCCGTTGTGCAGGATGGCAAACGCGTCGTAGCACAGATCGCGCAGCTTGGGCTGGGCCGCGACGGCCGGGGGCTGGCCGGCGGCAAAGAACTGCCGGCAGTCCTGAAAGCCGGCACGGGTGGCCTGGGCCGCGGGGGCCGGGGCGGCCGATCCTGGGCGGGCGGGCGCAGGGGCCTGGCTGGCGGTGGGGGAAGAGTTGCCCAGACAGGCGGTCAGCAGGGCTGCCCCCAGCACGGAGGTGGCCCAGGCGCGTGCACTGCGCGCCGAAAACTTGTCGAAAATCACTGGAATCCCTTGCTGCCCCTAAGGCAGGTGTTCATCTATCAATAGCAAGGATTGGAGCAGTTTTCGACAAAAGGTTCCGATGAATGGTTATCGGTGAGGCAGGGATCGCGGATTAATTGCCATCCCAGCTGGCGCTCCAGCGGTCGTCCCAGCTATGGCGCGCGCGTTCGATGTCACGGCGGTCACGCTTGGTGGGGCGGCCGTCGTGGTGCTGGGCAATGCTGGCGGCCGGCTCGGGTGCCAGGCGGCGTTCCTCGGCCAGGCGTGCGCGCTCGGCCAGGCTGTCGGCGGTTTCACGGTACAGCTGTTGCGCCACCGAGGCCGGGCCGCGCATTGCGCTCAGGCCCAGCACCTGCACCGTGCGGGGCACCTGCCCCTGGCGCAGGGCAATGGTGTCGCCCACGCGCACTTCGCGCGAGGCCTTGGCCGCCGCCTGGTTCACCGTCACGCGGCCCTTGCTGATCTGTTCCACGGCCAGGCTGCGGGTCTTGTAAAAACGCGCCGCCCACAGCCATTTGTCCAGTCGCATGGAAGAAATTTCACTCATGCGTTGATTGTCGGGGATACCGTGTGGGCTGGGGAGGGCGGTCAGGCCCGCCGTGCATGGCAATCCGGGTTTTTACCGGCTGTGCCGGGGCCGATGGACGGGATGATGCGGCAGCCCCGCAAGCTTGATCCTGCGCAGAATCCCGGGTGCCCGCTGGTGGCAGCCTGTGGGCGGGCGTAGGCTGGGCGGTGGAACCAAGATCAGAGGCTTTGATATGACACAAGAGGGTGCTGTGCCAGTGGCACAGCCTGGGTCGGACGGTGCGCCGCAGGGCGCCCGCCGGCAGGTGGAGGTGGGACAGGTGGCCGTAGGGGGCGCGGTGGCGCTGCTTGCCCTGGCATTGGCCTGGGGCGGTGGGGCATTGCCCGCCGTGGCGCTGGCGGCCGACGATGGCGGGCCGCGCTTGCTGCCCTGGCTGTGTGCCGGCGTGCTGCTGCTGTGCGGCCTGTGGCTGGTGTGGGAGGCCTGGCAGGGGGGCTGGCGCCAGATGCCGCCGTCCAGCGGCGGGCGCCCGCAGATCACCGCGGCGGTCTGGGTGGTGGCCGGGCTGCTGTTGCCAGCCCAGCTGATCACGCAGGCCGGGTTTGTGCCGGCTGCGGCGCTGGGCTATGTGCTGGCGGTGCAGGGCCTGCGCCGTGCCGACCGGCCGGGTGAAGGGCTGCGGGCCCGGCGCCTGGCGGCGGACCTGGGCGGGGGCGTGCTGGTGGCAGGCGGTGTCTATCTGCTGTTCACCCGCGTGATGGGCGTGACGCTGCCGGGCGGGAGTTGGCCATGGATGTGATGCACGCCTTGTGGCAAGGGCTGGTGCTGGCCAGCACGCCGGAGCACCTGATGTTCGCCCTGGCGGGCTGCCTGCTGGGCACGGCCCTGGGGGTGCTGCCGGGGTTCGGCCCCTCGGTGGCGGTAGCGCTGTTGCTGCCCATGACCTTCCATGTGGGCATCACCGAGGCCTTCATCTTCTTCATCGCGATTGCCTGCGGGGGCATGTACGGCGGCTCCACGGCCTCCATCCTGCTCAACACCCCCGGGGAAAGCGCCAGCATGGTGACGGCCATGGAAGGGCACCGCATGGCCCTGAATGGCCGCGCGGGCGTGGCGCTGGCCACGGCGGCGATCGGCTCGTTCATTGCCGGCACCCTGGCGTCGCTGCTGGTGGTGTGGGTGGCGCCCTGGGTGGCCGGGGTGGCCCAGGGGCTGGGCCATGCTGAGACCTTCATGCTGATGGTGCTGGCCTTCGGGGCGGTCAGCGCGGCCGTCGGCAAGAGCACGCTGCGCGGGGTGACGGCCTTGTTCGTGGGACTGGCGCTGGCCTGTGTGGGCGTGGAATCTGTCAGTGGCGTGGAGCGGTTGACCGGTGGCTGGCCGGCACTGACGGACGGGGTGGACATGGTGCTGGTGGCGGTGGGCCTGTTTGTCGTGGGGGAGGTGCTGTATTCGGCCCTGTACGAGCGGCGGGTGCACACCACCCTCAACACCGTGGGGCGCTTGCGCATGTCCCGCCTGGACTGGAAGCGCTCCTGGCGCCCCTGGCTGCGCGGTACGGTGATCGGCACACCGTTTGGCTGCGTGCCCGTGGGGGGCATCGACATGCCGACCTATGTGAGCTACGCCGCCGAGCGCTACATGGTGCGCCCGGCCTACCGCGAGGAGTTCGGCCGCGAAGGGGCGATCGAGGGGGTGGCCGGGCCCGAGGCCGCCAACAACGCCACAGTGACGGCGGCACTGATTCCGCTGCTGACCATGGGCATTCCCACCAGCAACACCACGGCGGTGATGCTGGGGGCCTTCAACAACTACGGCGTGTTCCCCGGGCACCAGCTGTTTGGCAGCGGCCAGGTGCTGGTGTGGACGCTGATTGGCTCCCTGTTCATCGGCAACCTGATGCTGCTGGTGCTGAACCTGCCCATGGTGCGCATGTGGACCTGGATGCTGCGCATTCCGCGGCCCCAGCTGTATGCCACCATGCTGGTGCTGGCCGCCGCCGGGGTGTATGGCATGCGGCACAGCACGGTCGACTTGTTGCTGCTGTTCGGCTTTGGCCTGCTGGGGGTGGTCATGCGGCGCTTCGACTTTCCCTTCACCCCCCTGGTGGTGGGGCTGGCCCTGGGGCCGCAGGCCGAAGTGCAGTTGCGCCAGGCCCTGGCCGTGGGGCATGGCAGCTTCAGCATCTTTGTGACGCGCCCCGGTTCGCTGGCGCTGCTGGTGATTGCGTTGCTGCTGGTCGTCATGCCACGCCTGCTGCAAGGCTGGGCCCAGCGGCGCATGGCCCAGGCGCGCGAGCTGGAATGAAAAAAGCCACCGCTGGCGGTGGCTTTCTGTGTGGGTGTGGCCCGGGCTTATTTCAGGCCCAGGATCCAGGTGGCCAGCTTCTGCGCCTCGGCCTCGCTGACCTGGTTGTTGGCCGGCATGGGGATGGGGCCCCAGACGCCGCTGCCGCCCTTGACGATCTTGGCGGCCAGCTTGTTCACGGCATCGCCCTGTCCGGCGTATTTGTTGGCCACGTCCTTGTACGACGGCCCCACCAGCTTCTTCTCCACCGCATGGCAGGCCATGCAGTTCTTGGCCGTGGCCAGTGCCTGATCGGCCAGCGCGGGGGCGGCCACCGCCAGAGTCATCGCCAGGGTGATCAAAGAACGCTTCATCGCTACACTTTCTTCTGGTTGGAGGGGTGCTGTCCATTTTAGGTGCAGCGTCATCCGGGTGGGGCTGCCGTGTGTGAACGCGCGGTGAACAGGAGTGACAAAACATGTGGCTGTTAACAATTGCGGCGGTGCTGGCGGTGTGCAAGGTGCTGGCGTTCCTGGGGATGCTGGAGGTGGCGTGGCTGGTCGCCCTGTCGTGGTGGTGGGTGATCGGCGCGTTCGTGCTGACCGCGGCCTGGTTCGCCTATGCCGACCATTCCGGGCTGAGCAGCCGCAAGGCCATGGAGCAGCTGGCCCGGCGCAAGCAAGACCGCCTGGAGGCGCAGCGCGACCTGCTGCGCAACCGCACGCGGCGCAAGCGCTGAGGGCAGGGGTCGCAAATCGCGACGCCTGGGGCCGCTGGCCTGCGGGGCATCACGTACCTGTCGATGGACGGTGGTGGGCGATAATGGTGCGATGGGCTTTCGACAGCCTTGAGACACCAACCAACGACCCGCTCCACCATGCCCGCATACCGTTCCAAGACTTCCACCGGCGGCCGTAACATGGCCGGTGCCCGCGCCCTGTGGCGTGCCACTGGCATGAAAGATGGCGACTTCGACAAGCCCATCATCGCCATTGCCAATTCGTTCACGCAGTTCGTGCCCGGCCACGTGCACCTGAAGGACCTGGGCCAGCTGGTGGCGCGCGAGATCGAGAAGGCCGGCGGCGTGGCCAAGGAATTCAACACCATCGCTGTGGACGACGGCATCGCCATGGGCCACGACGGCATGCTGTATTCGCTGCCCAGCCGTGACCTGATCGCCGACTCGGTCGAGTACATGGTCAACGCCCACTGCGCCGACGCGCTGGTGTGCATCTCCAACTGCGACAAGATCACGCCCGGCATGCTCATGGCCGCCATGCGCCTGAACATTCCGGTGATCTTCGTCTCCGGCGGCCCCATGGAAGCCGGCAAGACCAAGCTGGCCAACCCCGACACCAAGGTCATCGAGTTCAAGAAGCTGGACCTGGTGGACGCCATGGTGATCGCCGCCGACCAGCGCTATTCCGACGCCGAAGTCGCCGAAGTGGAGCGCTCGGCCTGCCCCACTTGCGGTTCCTGCTCGGGCATGTTCACCGCCAACTCCATGAACTGCCTGACCGAGGCACTGGGCCTGTCCCTGCCCGGCAACGGCACCGTGGTGGCCACGCACGCCGACCGCGAAGCGCTGTTCCTGAGCGCCGGCCGTCGCATTGTGGAACTGGCCCGCCAGTACTACGAACAAGACGACGCATCCGTGCTGCCGCGTGCCGTGGGCTTCAAGGCCTTCGAGAACGCCATCACGCTGGACATCGCCATGGGCGGCTCCACCAACACCATCCTGCACCTGCTGGCCATCGCCCAGGAAGCCGGCATCGACTTCACCATGGCCGACATCGACCGCCTCTCGCGCGTTGTGCCGCAGCTGTGCAAGGTGGCGCCCAACACCGCCAAGTACCACATCGAAGACGTGCACCGCGCTGGCGGCATCATGGCCATCCTGGGAGAGCTGGCCCGCGCCGGCAAGCTGCACACCGATGTGCCCTCGGTGGCCGGCGGCAGCATGGCCGAGGTGCTGGCCAAGTGGGACATCTCCGTCTCGCAAGACGAAGCCGTGCGCAAGTTCTACATGGCTGGCCCTGCCGGTATCCCCACGCAAGTGGCGTTCAGCCAGAACACCCGCTGGCCCAGCCTGGACCTGGATCGCGCTGAAGGCTGCATCCGCTCTTATGAGCATGCGTTCAGCAAGGAGGGCGGCCTGGCCGTGCTGACGGGCAATATCGCCTTGAACGGCTGCGTGGTGAAGTCTGCTGGCGTGGACGAATCCATCTTGGTGTTTGAAGGCACGGCCCACGTGGTCGAGTCGCAGGACGAGGCCGTGGAGAACATCCTGGCCGACAAGGTCAAGGCCGGTGATGTGGTCATCGTGCGCTACGAAGGCCCCAAGGGTGGCCCCGGCATGCAGGAAATGCTCTACCCCACCAGCTACCTCAAGTCCAAGGGCCTGGGCAAGGCCTGCGCGCTGCTGACGGACGGCCGTTTCTCCGGCGGGACCTCGGGCCTGTCGATTGGTCACTGCTCGCCCGAAGCGGCGGCCGGTGGCGCCATCGGCCTGGTGCAGAACGGCGACAAGATCCGCATCGACATCCCCAACCGCACCATCAACGCCCTGGTCAGCGACGAAGAGCTGGCCCGCCGCCGCGAGCTGCAGAACGCCAAGGGCTGGAAGCCCGCCAAGCCACGTCCGCGCAAGATTTCGGCGGCGCTCAAGGCCTACGCCAAGCTGGTCACCAGCGCCGACACGGGCGCGGTGCGCGACCTGTCCCTGCTGGACGACTGAGGCGCTCCGGCGCTGGGTCTGCACAAGCCGCTGTCAACCAGCGGCTTTTTTTCATCGCCGGCCGCCAGGGCAGGCGGGGGAT
Organism: Comamonas aquatica; assembly: GCF_018064205.1. NCBI lineage: Bacteria > Pseudomonadati > Pseudomonadota > Betaproteobacteria > Burkholderiales > Comamonadaceae > Comamonas > Comamonas aquatica. The sequence continues at coordinate 891,835 of NZ_CP072916.1, forward strand.
GCAACGCCAGTCAGGTCACGCGGGGGCCATCTTTCGGGGGAGCAGATAGCTCATGAAAACGTAGCTATTTGCGCAGATATAAAAAGGAATTGGGAATGAAAATGCTTTCAAATCATTGTTTTGAATACGTTTGCAGCTATGTTTTATGAATCGGTGTCGGGGCTGAAGGCAGCGTGTTGCAGGTTGGGGGGCAGAGGGCGTCGCCGCGGGTGGCGGGCAGTGATGGCCGGCATGCTGGCATGGGCGGCGGGCACCGTGCCGGCGCTGGCCCAGGAATTTCCGCACAGGCCCGTCAAGCTGGTGGTGCCGTTTGCAGCGGCGGGTTCTACCGACATCGTGGCGCGGCTGGTGGCCGATGCCCTGCAGGGGCCGCTGGGCCAGCCGGTCTACGTGGAGAACAAGGCCGGCGCCGGTGGCATGCTGGGGGCCGAGGCGGTGGCCCGCTCCATGCCCGACGGCTATACCCTGGGCCTGGGCTCCATCAGCACCCTGGCGGTCAATCCGGTGGTGCTCAAGGCATCGCGGGTGCAGCCGCTGCAGGACTTCGCCATGGTGGTGCCGCTGGCGTCGATTGCCTCGGTGTTCTCCGTGCCCGCCAGCCTGCAGGTGCACGACTTTGCGCAGTTCCTCAAACAGGCGCGCCTGCAGGGCGATGGCTGGGCGGCGGGGTCTTCGGGCGTCGGGTCGGTGGGCCACGTCATCCTGGAGGCCTTGAACGCCGACCTGGGCTTGCAGCTGCGTCACATTCCGTTCAAGGGCATGGGGCCGGTGATCAACAGCACGCTGGCCGGGCAGACCCAGGTGCTTAGCGACCAGTACCCGTCTTCGGCACCGCACATCCAGACGGGCCGCCTGGTCCCCGTGGCCGTGGCGGCCAGGGAGCGCCTGGCCGATCTGCCGCAGGTGCCGACGCTGGCAGAACTGGGCTACCCTGAACTCAATGCGCTGGCCATCACCTGGTTTGGCCTGGTGGTGCCTGCCGGCACGCCAGCGCCGGTGGTGCAGCGCCTGAACCGGGCGGCCAACCAGGCACTGCAGCAGCCCGCCTTGCGCGCCCGCCTGGCGCAGCTGGGGGTGACCCCGCTGGGGGGCACGCCCATCCACCTGGAGCACCTGGTGGCCCAGACCACGGCCCAGGTGCGGGCGCTGGTGCAGCAACGCGGCATCAGCGACGGATCGCCGTGAAGCACGGCGATCCAATAGCCTGGCACCCATGAAAAAGGCGCCCACAAGGGGCGCCGATGCGAAAGAGCGAGGGGCCGGCCGTCAGGCGGCGGCGCCCATCTGGGCCTGCAGGTAGTTGGGCAGGCCGATCTTGTCGATCAGGCCCAGCTGCTTTTCCAGCCAGTAGGCGTGGTCTTCCTCGGTGTCCTTGAGCTGGGCCAGCAGCAGGTCGCGTGTCTGGAAGTCGTGGTGCTGCTCGCACAGCACCATGGCGGCGCGCAGGTTGTCGCGCACCTGGTATTCCACGGCCAGATCCTTGCGCAGCATGGCTTCGACCGTGTCGCCGGGCTCGAAGGCATGGGGGCGCATGTCGGGCTTGCCACCAAGGAACAGGATGCGGCGCAGGATGACGTCGGCGTGGACGGTTTCCTCTTCCATTTCGTGGTGGATACGTTCGTACAGGCGCATGAAGCCCTGGTCTTCGTACTGGCGCGAATGGATGAAGTACTGGTCGCGGGCTGCCAGTTCGCCGCGCAGCAGCGCGTTGAGGCAGGAGATGACGTCGGGATGGCCTTGCATGGTTCTTGTTCTTCAAAAGTGAGCGATGGCCGCAGTATGGCGGCAAGCCCACCGGCTGCCAAATGGCCGGGCGCTAATCCCCCGCTGTAGCGGATTGCATGCATGCGAAACGCAGAATCATTCGCGATGGTGCCGGCTGCCGCCTCTGCGTCTTTTGGTGGCCCCTGCCTGCGGCACAATGCATGGCATGTTGATGTACCCACAGATTGATCCCGTGGCCCTGCAATTGGGTCCGGTTGCCATCCACTGGTATGGCCTGACGTACCTTGCCGCATTCGGATTGTTTCTCTGGCTGGGCGTGCGCCGTCTGCAGCACCCGCCGTTCAACCGCATGCAAGGGCCCACGGCCTGGACACGCCGGGACGTGGAGGATCTGCTGTTCCAGGGGGTGGTGGGCGTCATCATCGGGGGGCGCCTGGGGTATTGCCTGTTCTACAAGCCTACTTACTACCTCAGCCATCCGCTGGAAGTCTTCGCGGTCTGGGAAGGCGGCATGAGCTTCCATGGCGGCCTGCTGGGCGTGATTGCCGCCATGCTGTGGTTCGCCTACCAGCGCAAGCGCTCCTGGCTGCAGGTGGCCGACTTCGTGGCGCCGTGTGTGCCCACGGGCCTGGCGGCCGGGCGGATCGGCAACTTCATCAATGGGGAGCTCTGGGGGCGCTTTGCCAGCCCCGAGCTGCCCTGGGCGATGGTGTTTCCGCAAAGCGGCTCGATGCTGCCGCGCCATCCCTCGCAGATTTACCAGTTCCTGCTGGAAGGCTTGCTGCTGTTTGCGCTGCTGTGGCTGTACGCGCAGAAAGAGCGCAAGCCTGGCCAGGTGGCCGCGGTGTTCCTGATGGGCTACGGCGCCTTCCGTTTCATTGCCGAGTATTTCCGCGAGCCCGATGCCTACCTGGGCATTCTGTCCCTGGGCATGAGCATGGGGCAGTGGCTGTGCGTGCCCATGGTGCTGGGGGGCGCAATCCTGTGGGCCTGGGCTGCACAGCGCAAGCCCCAGGCATGAACCTGCGCGCGGTCGATTAACCTGCAGAAAGAGAGTCCGGTTTGCCAGACAGGCGTACTTGTTTGCAGTGGACGGCAGCCCTGGCGGTATGGCCGTCCGTGCGCGAGCCCTGGGCACAGACGGCCGCCGTGGCGCGCAAAGGCCCGGGGGCCTGGCCGACGGACCCGGTGACCTTGGTGGTTCCCTTTCCTGCCGGCGGCACCACGGCCTTGCTTGCCAAGCAACTGGTCAAACCCTTTCAGCAACACACCCAGCAGAGCTTGCGCCTGCAATACCAAAGCGGCGCCGCAGGAGTGCAAGGGGCGGCATATGCCGCCAGTGCACCGCCGGATGGCAAGCACCTGCTGATGGGGGGCAGCAACCTGGCCGTGGCCCGCGCCTTGGCGGCTGACGATGACTTCGACCTGGTGCAGGACCTGCGCCCGCTGGCGCTGGTGGCACGCGTCCCCCTGGTGCTGCTGGTCAATCCGGGTCGCATGCGTTCGCGGACCGCGATGGAGTGGCTGTCGGACCTGGGGCGCAAGCCGATGTACTACCGCATGGCCTCGGCCGGCCAGGGCTCTTCCAGCCATGTCTATGCCGAAATCTTGCGCCAGAAGGAGGCCTTGCGTTTCAAGTTCGTGCATTTTCGGGGGGCCGGACCTGCCTTGCAGGATTTGCTGGCCGGCTCGGTGGACATGATGATCGATGGCGTGGTGTCCTGCCTGCCGCATGTGCGCAGCGGCCGTTTGAAGGCCTTGATGGTGTCGGGCAATGAACGGGTCGCCTCCCTGCCCGATGTGCCCTGCGCGACCGAGTTGGGGGTGCATGCCATGGACCGTGTGGCCTGGTATGGCCTTTTCGCGCCCAAGCAACTGCCGGACAGCCGCGCGGCCGCGATTGTGGACGTGCTGCGGCAGCTGGGCGCCGACCCGCAACTGAAGTCGAGCCTGGCCGATCTGGGCATTGGCTGGGGCGGGTTGTACGGCGAGGCTTTTGAATCCATGGTCAAGGAGCAGACCCTGGAGTGGGCCCAGCGCATGAAGGCCTTGGGGCTGCAGAATATTTTGCAAAAAAATCCGGAAGAGGGCTGAACACCGTGGGGCATATTCAGGCACAACCGCTGCAGGATGCGGCGGGCAACAGCACCGGGATCTGGCAGGTTGAGATCAGCCATCCAGGCAGGCTCAATGCGATGACACGCGCGATGTGGCGCCAGTTGCGCGCAGTCTTTGAGCAACTGCAGCACGACCCGCGGGTGCGCTGTGTCGTGGTGCAGGGCGCAGGCGAGGCCTTCTGCGCCGGCGGGGACATTTCCGAATATCCGGCATTCAGGTTCGATCCGGTGCAGTTGGAGGTCTTCCACGAAGAAGAGGTCTGGGGCGGTTTGCAGGCGATGCTGGCGTGTGATGTGCCCATCGTGGCCAGCATTGCCGGGGCCTGCATGGGCGCCGGGGTGGAGATTGCCAGCTGCTGCGATGTACGCCTGGCCGCCGACAACGCGAAATTCGGGGCACCGATCGCCAAGCTGGGTTTTCCCATGGCGCCCAAGGAGGCGCAGTTGGTCTCGGCGGCCCTGGGCATGCACACGGCCAGGCGCATGCTGCTGGAGGCGGCGGTGCTGAATGCACACGAGGTGGCTGCTGTGGGTTTTATGGCCCCGCCAGTCCCGGTGGAGCAGCTGCCGCAGCTGGTGCAGCGCACTGCCCAGCGTATTGCCTGCCTGGCCCCCCAGGCTGCGCGCCTGAACAAGCAGACCCTGCGCAGCCTGGTGTGTGGTGAAGTCGTGCCCTCACCCTATGCGTACGCCGCAAGCGCCGAGCATCAGGAAGGCATCACCGCTTTTTTGGCCAAGCGGGTGCCGAATTTTGGCTAGGCCAGGGTCTGTTGGCGTAAGACCCGGAAAGCGCTTGAACTGATGCGGAATGGTTCGGAATCTGGCCTGTCAACGGCGTGGGAGGTGCCCATAGGGCGGTTGCTGGCGCAGTTTGCAGATGTCCCTGGCGCGGCGGTGTGGGTGATGCTGCCGTCACCGACCATGCGTGCCGTGGTCCACGCGGCTGCGCGGCATGCGGGCTTGCACGCCATTGATGGTCCCGAGGTGTTGCGGCAGGAGGAGGTGCGCGATGCGCTGGCACAGGCCTCGCCAGCGGTGGTGGTCTGTCCGCCCGAGGTGTTTGGCTGGGTGTCCAAGCTCGCGTTCTTGCAGGGCTGCCGTGCCGTCTACACCTGTGGGGCGGATGGTGCCGGGACCTTGCTGGACCGTGCGGCGCACTTCGCCACGGCGGCTGGGACCTGAACGCCGGCCGCATGGACGCAAAAAAGGGATCCCCAGGGATCCCTTTTTGTGGGTGGTGCCGCGGCTCAGCGCAGCACCAGCACTGGCACTTCGGAGTGGGTGAGCACGTGCTGTGTTTCGCTGCCCAGCAGCAAGCGCTTGAGGCCTTTGCGGCCATGCGAAGCCATGACGATCAAATCGGCATTTTGCTTGGCGGCGGCCGAAATGATGGATTCTGCAATCAGGTCGGATTTGGCCACGCTGGTCTTGACGGTGACGCCAATTGCCTTGCCGTCGGTTTTGATCTTGTTCAGCACGGCCTGGGCCTGCTCGGTCCATTGTGCTTCGATGCGCTTGATTTCCGAGGGATCCACAGTGGCGCCGCCTTCCAGGTAGCTGCGGGGATAGCGCGGCACCACCTTGAGGGCGATGAGGGTGGCCTGGTTCATCTTGGCGATGGACAGGGCGTGGCTGACCGCCTTGTCGGACAGGGGGGAGCCATCGGTTGCGACCAGAATGCGTTCGTACATTGCTTATCTCCAAGTTGTCGTGTGGATAGTTTCCAGCATAGTTTTTGCCACAGGTTAGGTCTTGATGTAAGTCAATGTGTGTAAGGGTGTTCATGGATACTCTCGCACCATGTCCCAAGAGCATCCTCGGCCAGCTTCCGAACAGGAAGAAACGGCGCCCAGTCGCGACTTTCCTGCTGTTGCCGGTGAACTCCATTTGCTGGACGATCCTGCGGAATGGGACAGCTTTGGCAAGCCGCTGGCAGCTGTGCCGGGCCAGTCCTACGTGCCGCAGGATGTGGAGGTCTGGGACTCGCACATCGCCCTGGATGGCATGTACTGCGCGACCTGCGCGCTGACCATCGAAGATGCGCTGCGGGCCGTGCCGGGCGTGGAACGTGCCGAAGTGAGCGCCGCCGCCAAGCGTGCCCGCGTGGTGTGGCGCCCAGCCCTGGTGCTGCCTTCGCAATGGATGGCCGCGGTGCAGAAGGCGGGGTACAAGGCTTTTCCTGCCCGTGATGCGGTGGCGCGCGAGATCCGGCTGGCACAGCACCGCAAGGCCTTGTGGCGCTGGTTGCTGGCCACCTTTTGCATGATGCAGGTCATGATGTACGCATGGCCGGCCTACGACGCGCAGCCCGGCGATTTGTTGATGGAGTTCGAGCGTCTGCTGCGCTGGGCTTCCTGGGTGATTTGCATTCCCATGCTGATTTTTGCCTGTGGGCCCTTCTTCAGCGGTGCCTGGCGGGACCTTCGTCGGCGGCGCGTGAGCATGGACTTGCCCGTGGCGCTGGGCATGATCATCACGTTCATCGTCAGCACGATCGGTACCTTCGCGCCGGAAGGGATTTTTGGTCAAGAGGTGTTCTACGACTCCCTGACCATGTTCGTCAGCTTTTTGCTGGCCGGGCGTTGGCTGGAAGTGCGCCTGCGTGATCGCACCGCCGGGGCCTTGGATGCGGTACTGAACCGTTTGCCGGACAGTGTCGAGCAGCGCCAGGCCGATGGCAGTTTTGAGCGCGTGGCGCTGCGCCGCATTGCCGCGGGAGATGTGCTGCGCATTCTGCCGGGCGAGGCCTTTCCGGTGGACGGCGTCATTGTGCGGGGGCGCACCCAGGCGGATGAGGCCTTGCTGACCGGGGAGTCGCGGCCCGTGTCGCGCGCCGAGGGCGAGCGTGTGATTGCCGGGAGCTACAACCTGACTGCGCCGGTCGAGTTGCGCGTGGACCGCGTCGGTGCGCAGACCAAGTTTGCCCAAATTGTCGAGTTGATGGAGAGCGCCTCCACGCAAAAGCCGCGCTTGGCGCAACTGGCCGACAAGGTGGCTGCGCCGTTCCTGGTGGTGGTCCTGGGCTTGGCCTTGCTGTCCGCTGTGTACTGGTGGCCCACCGATCCGGGGCATGCCCTGATGATCGCGGCGGCCGTGCTGATCGTGACTTGCCCCTGCGCCCTCTCGCTGGCGACGCCCGTGGCCATGCTCACGGCAGCTGGGACCCTGGCGCGCAATGGGATTTTGGTGCGCAACCTCCAGGGGATTGAAGCGCTGGCGACGGCCGATACCTTGGTGTTCGACAAGACGGGCACGCTGACACGCGATGGCCTGCAGGTGGCGCGCATGGCGGTGGGTGCAGCGGGCGATGAGCGTGCTTTGCAGGGCCTGGCGGCCGCGGTGGCGCAGCAATCGCGCCACCCCGTCTCCCGGGCCGTGGTCAGTTTTGGCCAGGCATGGGCGCACAAGTGGCAGGTGCTGGAGGTGGAAGAGCTGGCAGGGCAGGGCTTGCGTGCCTGTGTGCAGCCCGCCGGTGCCGCGCAGCCTGCGGTGTGGGTGCGCCTGGGCTCGCACGCCTATGCCGGGGCTCCCGGGGTGGTGCAGGCCGGGCAGGCTGTCTATCTGGCACAAGAGGCACAGTCACCCTTATTGACGCCGCTCGCTGTCTTTGAGTTGAGCGAAGGCCTGCGCGCAGAAGCCGCAACTGTCGTCGCCGCGATGCAGCGCAGTGGCCTGCATGTGCAACTGCTGTCCGGCGATGGCCCGCAGGCTGTGGCTCGGATCGCGCAGGAGGTGGGGATTGGGGATTTTGTGGCGGAGTGCTCGCCACAGTCCAAGCTTGCACATATCCGCGCAATGCAAGAGGATGGGCGGCATATTGCGATGGTGGGCGATGGTCTGAACGACGGACCGGTGTTGGCGGGGGCCAATGTGTCGTTCGCTTTTGGGCGTGCCGTGCCTCTGGCGCAGGCGCGCTCGGACTTCGTGGTGCTGAGCGACAACCTGGAGCTGGTGTGGCAGGCGGTCTTGCTGGCGCGCAAGACGCTGCGCATCGTGCGCCAGAATCTGTTGGGTTCGGCCTTGTACAACGCACTGTCGATCCCGCTGGCCATGGCGGGATGGATGCCCGCATGGCTTGCGGGCCTGGGCATGGCATTGAGCTCGTTGCTGGTGGTGCTGAATGCCGCGCGCCTGGCCAAGCCTGTGCCGTTGCAGTCGGCTGCGCCGCAGGGGTCGCCGGTTCCTCCCTCAATGCCGGCCACGGCCTAGACGGGTGTTTTCATGGAAATTCTGTATTTGCTGATTCCGTTGTCCGTGGTGCTGGTGCTGCTGATCGCTGGGGGGTTGTGGTGGGCGATTTACCGCGGGCAGTTTGAGAGCGTCGAGCAGGAGGCAGAACGCATTCTTCGAGACGATTGATGTTTGTCAACAACACCCAGACCATAACAGTGAACACTTTCGACTGCATATTAAGAGGTGCCCGATGGATTCTCTAAAAACCAGTGCTGCACACTACAACGACACCGTAGTGCGACAGTTTTCAATCATGGCCGTCGTGTGGGGGGTAGTAGGCATGTTGGTCGGCGTTTTTATCGCCGCCCAATTGGCTTGGCCCGAACTCAACTTCGGAATTTCTTGGCTTAGCTTTGGGCGTCTGCGTCCATTGCATACAAACGCGGTGATTTTTGCGTTCGGCGGATGCGCCTTGTTCGCAACAAGCTACTACGTGGTGCAGCGTACCTGCCAAACCACATTGTTCCTGCCCAAGCTGGCAGCCTTCACCTTCTGGGGTTGGCAGTTGGTGATCGTGGCTGCGGCTGTGTCTCTGCCACTGGGTTTTACCTCAGGCAAGGAATACGCTGAGCTGGAATGGCCCATCGACATCCTGATCACCCTGGTGTGGGTGTCCTACGCAATTGTGTTCTTCGGAACGATCGGTACGCGCAAGGTCAAGCACATCTACGTGGCCAACTGGTTCTTCGGTGCCTTCATTATTGCTGTGGCTCTGCTGCACGTGGTCAACAGCGCTGCTGTGCCTGCTGGCCTGATGAAGAGCTACTCGGCCTACGCTGGCGTGCAAGATGCCATGATCCAGTGGTGGTACGGCCACAATGCGGTGGGCTTCTTCCTGACCGCTGGCTTCCTGGGCATGATGTACTACTTCATCCCCAAGCAGGCGGGTCGTCCGGTGTACTCCTACCGCCTGTCGATCGTGCACTTCTGGGCACTGATCTTCACCTACATGTGGGCGGGTCCTCACCACCTGCACTTCACGGCACTGCCCAACTGGACGCAGTCGGTCGGTATGGTGTTCTCGCTGATTCTGCTGGCCCCCTCCTGGGGCGGCATGATCAACGGCGTCATGACCCTGTCCGGTGCCTGGCACAAACTGCGTGATGACCCCGTGCTGCGTTTCCTGATCGTGTCCTTGTCGTTCTACGGCATGTCCACGTTCGAAGGTCCGATGATGTCCATCAAGACCGTGAACGCGCTGAGCCACTACACCGACTGGACCGTGGGTCACGTGCACTCCGGCGCTCTGGGCTGGGTGGGTCTGATCACCATGGGTTCGCTGTACTACCTGATTCCTCGCCTGTTCGGCAAGAAGGAAATGCACTCCAAGTCGGCGATCGAGCTGCACTTCTGGATGGCCACCATCGGCATCGTGCTGTACATCGCTGCGATGTGGATTGCCGGTGTGATGCAGGGCCTGATGTGGCGCGCTGTGAATCCCGACGGTACTTTGACCTACACCTTTGTGGAAAGCGTGAAGGCGACGTATCCCTTCTATGTGATTCGTACGATCGGTGGCCTTCTGTACTTGGTCGGCATGTTGATCATGGCCTGGAACGTGTTGAAGACCGCTGCGTCTGGCCGCGCCGTGAAGGTGGCTGTGCCTGCAGTGCATCCTGCCCACGCCTGAGTACTAGGAGTCTGAAATGTCTGCAAACAACAACAAGGCCTCTGGTGGCTTCACCCACGAGAAAGTGGAAACCAGCAATTTCTTGATGATCGTCTTGATCTTGCTGGTGGTGGCTGTGGGGGGGCTGGTGGAAATCGTTCCCCTGTTCTTCCAAAAGTCGACGACCGAGGCGGTGCAGGGTGTGGAGCCTTATCCTCCACTGCAACTGATGGGGCGCGACGTCTATCTGCGTGAGGGTTGCTACAACTGCCACTCCCAGATGATCCGTCCTTTCCGCGCAGAAACCATGCGCTACGGCCACTACTCGGTGGCGGGTGAGTTCGTGTACGACCACCCCTTCCAGTGGGGCTCCAAGCGTACCGGTCCTGACCTGCACCGCGTGGGCGGCAAGTACAGCGATGAATGGCACCGTATCCACTTGAACAACCCACGTGATGTGGTGCCCGAGTCCAACATGCCCGAGTACCCATGGCTGCAGAAGAACCTGGTGGATCACACCGTGGTGGCCCAGCGCATGTCTGCGCTGCGTACGGTGGGTGTTCCCTATACCGACGAGCAAATCGCCGGTGCAGCGGAGCAGATCAAGGGCAAGACCGAAATGGAAGCATTGATTGCTTACCTGCAGGGTCTGGGCACTGCGCTGAAGTAAGAAGGAGCGGGTTATGGATATCACCACCATGCGCATTGTTGCGACGTTGGCATCGCTGGCGTGTTTTCTAGGCATCTGGTGGTGGGCGTATGCCCGCCGTAACCAGGCCCGCTTTGATGAGGCGGCGCAGCTGCCTTTCCAACAAGACTGATTCTCTCCACCAGAACGAGAAGATCCCATGAGCGATTTCATAAACAATTTCTGGTCGGTCTATGTCGCAGGCATTACCTTAGCCGGCATCGTCGGCTGCTTGGTGCTCCTGGTCATTACCGCCCGCAAGAAGGTGGTTTCCGATGAGGAAAACACCACCGGCCACGTCTGGGACGAAGACCTGCGTGAACTGAACAACCCCATGCCACGCTGGTGGGTCTGGATGTTCGTGATCACCATCATCTTTGGTCTGCTGTACCTGACGGCCTACCCCGGTCTGGGTACTTATGCCGGCAAGCTGCAATGGAGCCAGGTGGGCGCCTACGAAGCCGAGGTGGAAAAAGCCAAGGCCGAGCTGGAGCCACTGTATGCACGCTTCACGGCGATGAGCACGGAAGATGTGTCCAAGGACAGCCAGGCCATGGCCATCGGCGAGCGTTTGTTCATGAACAACTGCGCGCAATGCCACGGCTCCGATGCCCGCGGTAGCAAGAGCTTCCCGAACCTGGCCGACAGCGATTGGCTGCATGGTGGCGCGCCTGAGAACATCAAGCAAACCATCACCCAGGGTCGTATCGGCATGATGCCTCCCCAGGCCGAAGCCGTGGGTTCTCCCGACGATGTGCGCAACCTGGCCCACTATGTCCTGAGCCTGTCCGGCAGTCCCCATGACTCGCTGAAGGCTTCGCTGGGCAAGTCCAAGTTCACCGCTTGCGCAGCCTGCCACGGCATGGACGGCAAGGGCAACACCATGCTCGGCGCGCCTAACCTGACCGATGACATCTGGCTTCACGGCTGGGGCGAACAGGCGATTGTGGACATGATCAACAATGGCAAGATGAACGAAATGCCTGCGCAGGACAAGAAACTGACCCCTGCCCAGATCGACGTTCTGACCGCCTATGTCTGGGGTTTGTCACACAAGCCCGCAGCGGCTAACTGATCGTTGTGGCGATCCAAAAGGCGGCACTGTGTGCCGCCTTTTTATTTGGTGCGATTAGGGGAGCGTAATTCATGAGTTCCGAGCAAAAGAAACCGCAAAAAGTCATTCCTATCAAAGCGGAAAGCCAGGAAAAATCTGTCTCGTTTTACGAAGCGCATAAGAAAATCTATCCGCGTTCCATCAGCGGGACTTTCATGCGCTGGCGCTGGCTGATGGTGTGGGCCACGCAGCTGCTGTTCTACGGCCTGCCCTGGCTGGATTGGGGGCAGCGTCAGATGGTGCTGTTCGATCTGGGCGCGCGGCGCTTTTACCTGTTCGGCTACGTGCTGTACCCGCAGGACTTCATCTACCTCACGGGGCTGCTGATCATCAGTGCGTTGGCCCTGTTCCTGTTCACGGCCGTGGCCGGGCGCCTGTGGTGCGGCTTCACCTGTCCGCAGACGGTCTACACGGAAATCTTCATGTGGATCGAGCACAAGGTCGAAGGCGATCGCAGTGCGCGCATCCGTCTGGACCAGGCCGGCTGGACCTGGGAGAAGGTCTGGAAAAAATCGCTCAAGCAGTTGCTGTGGGTGGTGTTTGCCTTGTGGACGGGCTTCACCTTCGTGGGCTACTTTGTGCCCATCCGCGAGCTGGGCAGCGAACTGCTGGCCCTGCAAGGTGGCTGGCAGATCTTCTGGGTGCTGTTCTACGGTTTCGCCACCTATGGCAATGCCGGCTACATGCGCGAGCAGGTCTGCAAGTACATGTGCCCCTACGCGCGCTTCCAGAGCGCGATGTTTGACAAGGACACGCTGGTGGTCAGCTATGACACTGTGCGCGGCGAAGCGCGCGGTCCTCGCAAGAAGGATGCGGATTACAAGGCCCAGGGGTTGGGCGACTGCATCGACTGCAAGCTCTGCGTCCAGGTCTGCCCGGTGGGCATCGACATCCGCAACGGTCTGCAGTACGAGTGCATCGGCTGTGGCTTGTGCATTGATGCGTGCAACAACGTGATGGACAACATGCATTACCCGCGGGGCCTGATTCGCTTGACGACGCAAAACGCTGTCACCCAGCGCTGGCCGCGCTCCCAGATCCTGCGGCGCATCGCCCGCCCTCGGGTGCTGATTTATGGGGCCGTCCTGGTCGGCCTGTCGGTGGCGATGGTGGTGAGCATGGCGCTGCGCGAGCCGTTGAAGGTGGACGTGATCCGCGACCGCGCCTCGCTGGCCCGGATCGTGGCGGGCGGCAAGCTGGAAAATGTCTATCGGCTGCAGGTCATGAATGCCACCGAGGCCGCCCAGACCTACCATGTGCAGGTGCACGGTCTCAACGGGATCGAGCTGGTCGAGGGTGGCGAGGTCGAAGTGCTGCCCGCCCAGACGCGCGGCGTGGCCGTGCGGGTGCAGATTCCCTACGGTGCGGCAGAGCCCGGCTCGCACCACATCGTGTTCGACATCGATGCGCGCAGCGGTGAGGGCCGGGTGTCCGAAAAATCCGTGTTCCTGGTGCCGCGTTGAGCGTGGATGTGGGTCTGGCGCACGGTGCCCTCGGGCGCTGTGCGCGGTGTTTGTTTATTTCTCAGAAAGTCTAGGATGTCTCAAGCTGAAATGAAGCCCGAAGTCTCGACCGGTCCCTGGTGGAAGTTCGGTCATGTGTGGCTGGTGGTGGCGGGTCCTGCCATCGTGGTGGTGGCGGGCATTGCCACCCTGGTGATTGCCACGCGTGGCGCAGATCCCGTCGTGGACCCCGACTATTACCAGAAGGGCGTGAACATCAACGAGCAACTGCGCAACCCGGACAAAAGCCATGCACCCGCCCACGTGGTGCGCAACCATGCCGCCACCCCTGCGGACGACCTGCCCAACCTGGCACCCAAGTGATGCAGCGCGCTGACAGGCTGCCTGCGCTGCTCTCGGCGGCAGGGGTGGCCCATGACAGCGCGGAGGTGGTTGGCTAAAAACATAGCTGCTAGCGCATGCAAACATTAGGTTTTAAATAGAAAACTATTTGAAATCCAGTGACAACAAGCGCTGGCAGCTATGTTTTTTTATTCAGTGTTTGTCCCACAACCATGGTGCTGCGCCTGTGGACACAATTTATCTACAACCCCTTGCGAAGGAGTGCTTTTATGTGGACACGACGCTGGATGTGGATTGGCTGGCCGGCCTTTGTGGCTGCCGGCGTGATGGAGATGCTGGTCTTCGCGGCGTTTGACCCGCACGACATGCTGTGGATGGGGCAGGCGGTGGAGCTGTCGCGCACGGCCATCTACACCCTGGCATTCTTTGCGTTCTGGGCGGTCTTCGCCGTGGCCGGCTGGATGACCATGGTGCTGGCCCTGCCCAGCGCAGCGGTCAACGCCCAAGCCCAGGCGCCGTCGGCCGGGCTCGGCGATCCCGAGCGGCTGCAGGCCTGCTATCCCAACAACGCGTGAATGAAAAAAGCCTTCCTGTTGATGCAGGAAGGCTTTTTTCGTGGACCTGCGCTGAGGCAGCGGTAGGTGGTTATTTGTTGCAGTCTTGGTGGCTGTTGACCAGGCGTTGCAGCGCGGCGGTATCCAGAATGCGCACGTGGCGCTGTTTGACCTCCACCATGCCTTCTTCGACGAACTTCGAGAAAGTGCGGCTGACCGTCTCCAGCTTCAGGCCCAGGTAGCTGCCAATCTCTTCGCGCGTCATGCGCAGCACCAACTCCGACGACGAGAAGCCGCGTGCGTGCAGACGCTGCACCAGATTCAGGATGAAGGCCGCCAAGCGTTCCTCTGCGCGCATGCTGCCCAGCAGCAGCATCACACCGTGCTCGCGCACGATTTCGCGGCTCATGACCTTGTGCACGTGGGTCTGCAGGGCCGTCACTTCGCGCGACACCTCCTCCAGCCCGTCAAACGGCATCACACACACTTCGGCATCTTCCAGGGCCACTGCATCGCAGGTGTGGTGGTCATGCACGATGCCATCCAGACCAATGATCTCGCCGGCCATCTGGAAGCCTGTCACCTGGTCGCGACCATCTTCGGTAGCCACGCAGGTCTTGAAAAAGCCTGTGCGGATGGCATACAGCGATGTGAAGGGCTCCCCGTTGCGGAACAGGGTGCCGCCGCGCTTGACCTTGCGGCGGGTGGCCACAATTTCGTCGATGCGCTGCAACTGCTGCTCACTCAGCCCCACGGGCATGCACAGCTCGCGCAGGTTGCAGTTGGAACAGGTTACTTTGATGGTTGGAGGGGTCATGTACTCGGACGCGGCGTGGTGCAGGCATTCTTGCGGGTCACGCGGTGCGTTAAAGGTCGGTAAAAAAGAAGCTGTTACAACTGGGATTGCGGTGAATGATGCTTGTCAAAATTGTGGCATTGCTTGATCGCAGACCTCTTGATTCACGTCAAGGTTGGTTGCGGGCCCTTGGTGCACAGTCTAACAATCAAGGAAAAAAGATTCATGACTGTCGTCACACCCGAACTCCTGCGTCGTTACGACGTACCTGGTCCACGCTATACCTCTTACCCCACAGCAGACAGGTTTGTGGAAGCGTTTGGTGATAGCGACTATATCTTGGCTCTGAAGCAACGCAAAGTCGCTGCGGCTGCCAAGCAGCCGATGTCGCTGTATGTGCACATCCCGTTTTGCGAATCGCTGTGCTATTACTGCGCGTGCAACAAGATCGTGACCAAGCACCATGAGCGTGCGGCCACGTACATGCGCTATCTGGAGCGCGAGGTCGATCTGCACCTGCAGCACTGCGGGCGGGGGCAGGTGGTCAGCCAGTTCCATGTCGGCGGAGGAACGCCCACGTTCCTGTCCGATGACGAGTTGCGTGAGCTGTGGCAGATGCTGCGCGAGCGTTTCGCCTTTGATCCTGCTGGCGAGTATTCCATCGAGGTGGACCCGCGCACGGTGACGCGCGAGCGCCTGGCTGTGCTCAAGGAAGTTGGCTTCAACCGCCTGAGTTTCGGCGTGCAGGACTTCGATCCCGATGTGCAAAAGGCCGTGCACCGCGAGCAGCCCGCCGAGCAGGTGTTCGATCTGGTGGCCGCTGCGCGCGAACTCGGATTCCAGTCCATCAATGTGGACCTGATCTATGGCCTGCCCAAGCAGAACGCGCAATCGTTTGCGCGTACGCTGCAGCAGGTGGCACAGCTGCGCCCGGATCGCATTGCCTTGTATGCGTATGCCCACTTGCCTGAGCGTTTCAAGGCCCAGCGCCGCATCCTGCAGCAGGACTTGCCGCCTGCGCCAGACAAGGTGAACATGCTCTCGGCGGCCATCGCCAGTTTCATTGATGCGGGCTACGTGTATGTGGGCATGGATCACTTTGCCTTGCCTGAGGATGCGCTGGCAGTGGCCAAGCGCCAGGGTCGCCTGCATCGCAACTTCCAGGGCTACAGCACCCAGCCGGATTGCGATTTGATTGCGCTGGGGGTTTCTGCGATCGGCCGCGTGGGGGCCACCTACAGCCAGAACGCCAAGACGCTGGAAGAGTATTACGACCTGCTGGACCAGGGGCGCCTGCCCGTGGTGCGTGGTCTGGCGTTGACGCGCGATGACTTGATCCGCCGCGCCGTGATTATGACCATCATGTGCCAGGGCGAGGTGCTGTTCGAGTCGATCAACAACGCATGGCTGATCGACTTCCCGCAGTATTTTGCGGCGGAAATCGCTGCACTCGAAAGCCAGCAGGAAGAAGGCCTGGTGGAAATCCAGGACGACTGCATCAAGGTGACCGAGAAGGGCTGGTTCTTCGTGCGCGGCGTCGCCCTGGTGTTTGATCGTTATTTGCAGGCAGATCGCAACCGGGCCAGGTTTTCGCGGATCATCTGATCCCTATGGCGCTTTCTCTGCTTTGGACGGCATTTTTCATGGGGCTCGTGGGTGGGCCCCATTGTCTTGCCATGTGTGCCGCACCCTGCCATGCCGTCATCCAGGGGCAAGCCCATGCCGTGCGCCTGCATGCCGGCGCCGCTGCGGCAGCGCCCCGCGGCGTGCCTGGCTGGGGGGCACTGCAATTCCACACCGGGCGTTTGCTGGGTTACGGCATGCTGGGGGCGGTGGCCGCCCTGGCGATGGAGCAGGTGGCCTGGTTCTCTGACCGTACCTCCTTGCTGCACCCGGTGTGGGTGCTGATGCATCTGCTGATTCTGGCCTGGGGCTTGCTCATGGTGTTTCAGGGGCAGCAGCCGGCATGGCTGGAGCGCGCAGGCCGTGCGGCCTGGGCCAAGGTCCAACCCGTGCTGGCTTTGCCCGGCGGGGGGCTGCTGGCGGGCATCGCGTGGGCGCTGATGCCATGCGGCCTGCTTTACTCCGCCGTGCTGGTGGCCGCTCTGAGTGGTGGTGCCGTGGCGGGGGCTGGCAGCATGGTGGCGTTTGCCGTGGGGGGCGGGCTGTGGCTGTGGTCGGCACCGTACGCGTGGCGCTGGCTCAGCGGGCGGGTGCGCCGCTGGCGGGCAGAGTGGGGCACACGCGTGGCCGGTCTGATGCTGGTGGCGGTGTCGCTGTGGGCGCTCTGGATGGATCTGATCTTTACCCCCGCCATGTGGTGCCGCTAGGCAGCAGGCGGCGCCTCCAGCGCCGTGTTGCAGCAGCTGCAGGACCACTGTGCTTATGAACGACCAAGCATGCCAAAGCTGTTCGGGGCCAATTCAGGCGGTCGAGCAAAGCATGTGGTGGTTTTTTGGGGGGGAGGTGCCTGCGTCAAGGCGGTGAAGGTGTCTGCAAAGCCGCCGGGCCGTCAACCTGAACCGGGGGTTCAGGTGGGCGAGAGCAACCTAGCATTGGGTTCATCTGACGCGAGACGATCACGCTTGCCAGGCAATGTATCAAGCCCGTGCTCACAGAGCATTGGTTCAAGGCAATATAAAGCCCGGAGGATTGCAGACGGTTGTGATTTTACAGGGCTTGTGAACCGGCCGGTAGCAATTCCACGCGAATGTCATTGTCTAAATCGGCAGCGCTTGCGGTGGTGTCCAAGGTTGCCGCACCAGGCAGGCTGTCCGGGATGGTTTGAAAGGCGATTTCAGCCTGTGCAACCTGCGGTCCTGCGACCATGGCCTGGACTTGCAGTTGTGCGGGGTAGGACGGTGCGTCAGGTTCGGCCACCGGCGCCAGGGCCGTGTCCAGCCGGTGCAGCAGCTGGGCGGCCAGCTGGGCGTCGTGCTCGGCCTGGGCCTGCAGCGCGAGCAGCAAAGGATCGGGTTCGGCGATGTCGGGCAATCCGGCATCCCCCAGCTCCTGCACATCGGCCAGCTGTTGCTGCAGGGCCTGCAACTGCTTGCGCAATTCCAGGTTTTCGTAGGCCAGGTTCACGGCCAGCAGCACCCCCACGCGTTCGCGCGAGCGGAACTTGCTGGTGTTGCGCATGTGTTGGAACTGCTGGTCGACGCGTTCCACCGCTTCCAGCAACTGGTTTTCCTGGCCGTCCGGGCAGGTGAGCAGGTAGTCCTGGTGCAGGATCTGGATTTCGATCTGGCTCATGGCGCTTCTTGATTCGCAGGCAGGCGTTCGATCAACGCATCCACCCGGGCGCGCGCCGCCTTCAGGCGTGAGCGCAGCGAGTCGCGCTCTTGCTGCAGCGCATGGACCTCTGCGCTCAGCAGGCGGTTGGCATGTTGCAGCGCTTCGTACTTCTCCAGCAGAAGCTCGATGCGCTCGGCCACGGGGTCAAGAATGGATGGTGTCGTCATGGATGGCCTCAATTGTAGGACGCCCCCTTGGCCGTGAATGGCAAATTCACCGCAAGTGCAGCGGTCTGGGGCTTCCTGCTTGTATCAAGCTGTCAATTGTCCGGGGCAGGCGGTTCTGCGCGTGTCCGACAGATGCCTGTGTGGCCCCGGTGGCCAGGGACAGTCAGACGGCGACAGGCAGTTGTTCTTCGACTTCCTGGGCCGATTGCGGGCGGGTGACGCGGCCGATTTCCTGGCCTTGGCGCAGCACGACCAGGGTGGGCCAGAGCTTGACCTTGAAGTGGCGGCCCAGCTTGCGGCCCTGGCCATCTTCGATCTTGATGTGCGTGATGTCGCGGCGTTCGTGCAGCGCCTCGCGCAAAAATGGCTGGGCGGCCTGGCAGTGCGGGCACCAGTCGACACCAAACTCCACAGCGACAGTGCCCGGCAGGTCGGCCAGGTCCTCGGGCGCTGGGGCGGGATCGGTGAAGGCGGTGGCAAAAGGCATGCGGGTCTCCTAGGGTGGTGGGGCAGCAAAGCGCACATCGTCGCTGCAAGCGGCGGCTGTCGTCAAACTTTGGGCGCTTGCCCTTGTCACCTGGGTGCGCATTCGCCTGGAGGTGGTGCGGTGGTGGGATCGCAGCGGCCCGCCGCTTGGCATACGGCGGTCAGGCAGCATCGGTTTGTGGAGGGTGCTGCGCTGTGCGCCAGTGCGCAGGGCGAAAGCCGGTTTGTGTCGTGGCCCGTACGGTTTTGAGAGCTGTTAACGCTTGCTGCATCTGCGTTGCAGGCCGATTTGATGCATGTGAGAGCGGGGCCGAAGTCGAAGCCTGGCAGGCGTGCGAAGCTGTGCGAGCTAGGCCGGCTGCCAAGCCTGCACGACGTTGGGAGCCATGTGCGGCTCGCACGGCGTTGGCCCTGCCTGACCACGGTCAGTGCTCAGTGCATTGGGGCCGTAAGCAAGGCGGCATGGTCCTGGTGGCAGGTGCGTATGAGCAAAGGTGCGCAGGGCGGCAGTAATCGCCCGCGCAGGGGGGCCAGGGCTTAGTCCGAGGCTTCCAGCAGGCGCAGTTCCTGCAGCGTGTTGGCGTTGGCGAAGGCATGCACGTCGTCGCCCGCCGCATCGAAGCGGCACAGGGCCTGGGCATGTTGCGCGGTCCAGGCGTCTATCTTGCGGCCCCCCTGCTGCACAAAGTCCTGCAGGCTGTGCAGCAGGCTGCGGTGCAGCAAGGCGAACACGGGCTGGGGGCGCAGTTGCAGCGTCCCGTCACGCCCGGCTTCGGGGCCTGCGGCCAGCACGATCTGGGCGTGCTCGCGCACGGCGGTGGCGGCCATGCGTTGGGCCAGATCGCGCGGAAAGCGCGGGCTGTCGCAGGGCACGGTCAGCAGCCAGGGGGTGGTGCAGTGTGTCAGGCCGGTCAAAAAACCGGCCAGGGGGCCGGCGTAGTCGGGCAGCACATCGGGGTGCACCGGCACATGGAAGCCCTGGTAGACCTCCAGGTGGCGGTTGGCATTGAGCATGCACATACCCACCTGGAGTTGCAGGCGCTGCAGGGCGTGCAGGGCCAGGGGCTGGCCGAGAAAGGCTTGCAGGCCCTTGTCCACGCCGCCCATGCGGCTGCCACGGCCACCGGCCAGCACCATGCCGGTGATGTCCGCGGCAGGCAGCGGGGCGCTTGGGGTGTGAGGGGGGCAGGAGTCCATGGGCGTTTGCCGATCAGCCACCGATGTAGCTCATCTCCACCCGCTTGCGGCCGGCGGCCGTGTCGGGCGGCAGGTTGGCGCGCAGTTCCGAATAGCGGTCATCGCGCTGGCCCCAGATGTGGGCGATTGCGTTGTTGATGGTGGCATCGTCGGAGGCGTTGCGCAGCAGCTCGCGCAGGTCCCAGCCCTGGTTGGCGAACAGGCACAGGTACAGGCGGCCTTCGGTGGACAGGCGGGCGCGGTTGCAGTCACCGCAAAAGGCCTGGGTCACGCTGCTGATGACGCCGATCTCGCCCAGGCTGGGATCGTGGCGGCCATCGGCCCCGGCGTAGCCCCAGCGTTGGGCGGTCTCGCCGACGGTCGTGGGTTCCAGTGGCACCAGGGGCATGTCGGCATCGATCAGCCGCACCACGTCGGCCGAGGGCAGCACGTCGTCCATGCACCAGCCGTTGGTGGCGCCCACGTCCATGTATTCGATGAAGCGCAGCGTCACGCCCGTGCCACGGAAGTGGCGCGCCATGGGCAGGATCTGGTCCACATTGGTGCTGCGCTTGACCACCATGTTGACCTTGATGTGCGACAGCCCCGCCGTGCGGGCGGCCTCGATGCCATCGAGCACATCGGAGACGGGGAAGTCCACATCGTTCATGCGGCGGAACACGGCGTCGTCCAGACCGTCCAGGCTGACCGTGACGCGCTGCAGGCCGGCGTCCTTCAGCGACTGGGCCTTGCGGCGCAGCAGCGAGCCGTTGGTGGTGAGGGTGATGTCCAGGGCCTGGCCTTCGGGTGTGCGCAGGGCCGACAACTGGGTGATCAGGCGCTCCAGGTCCTTGCGCAGCAGGGGTTCGCCGCCGGTCAGGCGCAGCTTGCGCACGCCGTGCTGGGTGAAGAGACGGGCCAGTCGCGTGATCTCCTCGAAGCTCAGTAAGGCCTTGTGCGGCAGGTAGGCGTAGTCCTTGCCGAAGACTTCCTTGGGCATGCAGTACGCGCAGCGGAAGTTGCAGCGGTCGGTGACGCTGATGCGCAGGTCGCGCAGCGGCCGCGCGCGGCTATCCTGCAATTGCCCGGTGGGGACAATCGGCGCGGCGTTCAGGGGGGCCTGCAGCAGGCCATACCGTTGCTCGACCAGGGGAATCACGCGATCTACCATAGGCCAGCGATTGTGCCCGATGGTGTTCAGCCGTGCGGGGCTGTGGGGTTTGTAACAGCCGTGGCGGGGGGCAGGGCCGGGCCCTTGCCTTCGGGCAGGCGCCAGCCGGCGAATTGGGGGTAGTACTGGAGCACGGCGGGGCCGTGGAAGTCCCAGCCCGTGCAGCGCCCCAGATAGGCCGGGGGCTGGTCGGGCTTGGTGCTGAAGGCCGACACGATGCTCTGGAACGCAGCCGTCGCCATGTTGTTCAGCAGTTCGCGCAGGTGGGTGCAGCCCGCGATGCCGGCCAGGTGCGTGTCGATGGCTTTGCGCCAGCCGCGCGCCATGCTGCAGCCCACCATGCGCTGCATGCCGGCCAGGGCGCCGGGGCAGCCTTGCACCGGGTGCGCTTCCAGCGATGCCTCGATGGCCTGCACCACCAATCGGGTGTCCACGGTGACGCGGATCCGCATGTGGTGGATAGGGTCACCGGCCTTGCGCACGCCGCTGCCATTGGGGCGCGGCAGGTCGATGGCCTTGGTGTCCAGCAGCTCGCCTTCGATGTCCCACAGGCCGTCCGCGCGCTCGAAGCTGCGGTAGTGGACCTGGCGGATGTGCTGGGGGGTGCGTGAAATCGTGGGGGTGGAAAGGGGCATAGGCTTGGTGGGGTGGGGCCGGCAGCGCGTGTCCGGCCAGGGAGGGTGCCTTGGGCACTCCACATCCCCCGCCGCGCTGCCACAACGTGGCGGCGATTGTCGGCAGTTGTGCGCCAGCGTGCAGTCACCCAGGCTACGCCTTGTGAGGAAAAAAGGCCTGTAGCGCGCATGCAGCCTGCGCATTCAGCTATCTAAATTTCTAAGGGCAAGCCCTGTAGACAGCGCGTGGCCCCTCCACCAGCATGCAAGGGTCTTAGCGTTGCCCGGGAGGCCGTGATGAAAACCTTGGTGGACCAGTTGGCACAGTACGCGGAGTACCACCGCGATGGGCGCAACATCCTGACGCATTTTGTGGGCGTGCCGATGATTCTGTTCGCCGTGGTGATCCTGCTGTCGCGCCCCGGCTGGGCCTGGGGGGACAGTGGCCTGGTCGTCAGCCCTGCGGTGCTGGCGGCCCTGGCCGCCTCGGTGTACTACACGCTGCTGGACACCCGCTACGGCATCGCCCTGGCCGTGGTGCTGGGGGGCATGTTGTCCGTGGGCGTGTGGCTGGCCCAGCAGACCACGGCGTTGTGGCTGGGCTGGGGTGTGGGGCTGTTTGTGGTGGGCTGGGTCATCCAGTTCGTGGGCCATTACTGGGAAGGGCGCAAGCCGGCCTTCATGGACGACATCGTCGGCCTGCTGATCGGGCCGCTGTTCGTGCTGGCGGAAATGGGCTTTGCGCTGGGGCTGCGCAAGGAGGTGCAACAGGCCATTGAGGCCCGCTCCGGTCCCGTGCGCCATGGCGCGCGTCCCGCCTCACTGTGAGCGGCACAAGGCCGGGTGGCGCGGATATTCCAGCGCACTGCAAGAAGTCAGCAAGGGCATGCCTCTAAAATCCTCGGGTTGCCCCTCGCGGGGTTTTGTTTCACAACCTGATCAAACATCATGTCCTTCGAAAAGCTGACACCCGGCAAGAACGCCCCTGAAACCTTCAACGTGGTGATCGAGATCGCCGCCAACTCCGATCCCGTGAAGTACGAAGTGGACAAGGAAACCGGCTGCGTGTTCGTGGACCGTTTCATGGGCACCGCCATGCACTACCCCGTGAACTACGGCTATGTGCCCCAGACCCTGGCGGGTGACGGTGACCCCGTGGACGTGCTGGTGATGACCCCCTTCCCGCTGCCCTCCGGCGTGGTCGTGCCTTGCCGTGCCATCGGCATCCTGCACATGGAAGATGAAGGCGGCGTGGACGGCAAGGTGCTGGCCGTGCCCACCAAGAAGATCCTGCCTGCCTACGAGAAGATCGAAAGCCTGGCCGACGTGCACGAGCTGACCCTGAACCAGATCGCCCACTTCTTCGAACACTACAAGGACCTGGAAAAGGGCAAGTGGGTGAAGGTGCTGGGTTGGAAGGGCGTGGACGAGGCCCACAAGGAAATCGTGGACGGCATCGCCAACTACAACAAGGCCTAAAAATTTCATTTGCGAAACCTGGTTTTCGCAAATAGAACGCAAAAACCTTTGTAATTGTTTGTTAATGTGCAGACCCTTGGCGGGGTCTGCATTTTTTTTGTCCTTGTTCGGCCCCGCATCCACTTGGAGACGAGATGTTTTTGGCAAATATGCGGATGGCCACCAAGCTGGGGGCCGGGTTTGCACTGGTCACGTTGCTCACGCTGGCGCTTGGCAGCATTTCTTTGTGGCAGATGCGGCAGATGGATGCCAGCACCCGGGCCGTGGTGCAGCACGCCATGCCCAGCGTGGTCGATGTCAGCAGCCTGCGCGAGCTGTGGAGCCGCTTGCGCCGTGCAGAAGCCGGCATCCTGAATGTGAACAGCGTGGCCGAAGTGGACGGCTATGTGGCCCAGATCACGCGGGTGCAGGAAGAGATCCAGGCGCACGAGCGCAGCTATGAATCCTTGGCGCGCCAGCCGCAGGAGCAGCAGCTCTGGGAGCGCTACCAGCAACTGCGTGGCCAGTATGCCCAGACGCATGCCAGCTTTGTGCAGCAGGCACGCGACAAGGACTACAGCCAGCCCGAAGGCGATCTGCTGTTGGGCGATGCCGTGACGAACTTCTACGTGGGCACGGCAGAGCCCGCGTTCGTGAACCTGCTGGATGCGCTGGGCCAGCTGTCCAGCGTCAACCGCGAGCAGGCCGACCAGACCGCCCAGGAGGCTGCGCGCAGCTACCAGTTTGCGGTGACCTGGGTACTGCTGGGCATGGGGCTGAGCGCTGCGGTGGCCCTGGTCTGGGGATGGTGGATCACCCGCACGGTGACCGTGCCGGTGAAGCAGGCGGTGCATGCGGCCTTGCAGATTGCCGAAGGCGATCTGACCCAGGACATTCCCCGCGGCGGACGCGATGAGATGGGCGTGCTGCTGCAGGAGCTGGTGTCCATGCGCGACAAGCTGGAGCGGGTGGTCAGCCATGTGCGCACCAATGCACAGGGCGTGCTGAGCTCGAGCGAGCAGATCGCCTCGGGCAACGCCGACCTGTCCGGCCGTACCGAGGAGCAGGCCAGCGCCTTGCAGCAGACGGCAGCGTCCATGGAGCAGATGTCTTCCACCGTGCGGCACAACGCGGACAGTGCGGCCCAGGCCAACCAGCTGGCCATGAATGCCTCGCAGGTCGCCGCCCGTGGCGGTGATGTCGTGGCGCGGGTGGTGGACACGATGAAAGGCATTGATGCCAGCAGCCAGAAGATTGCCGACATCATCGGCGTGATCGACGGGATTGCCTTCCAGACCAACATCCTGGCGCTGAATGCGGCAGTCGAAGCCGCCCGCGCGGGCGAGCAGGGCCGCGGCTTTGCTGTGGTCGCAGGTGAGGTGCGCGCCCTGGCGGGCCGCAGCGCCGACGCGGCCAAGGAAATCAAGCTGCTGATCACCGAAAGCGTGGACCGCGTGGGGCAGGGCAGCCATCTGGTGGCCGAGGCCGGCGCCACGATGCAGGAGGTGGTCACGGCCATCCGCCATGTCTCCGATCTGGTGGGCGAGATCAGCGCCGCCAGCAACGAGCAAAGCCAGGGTGTGGGGCAGGTGAGTGATGCGATTGCGCAGATGGACCAGGTGACCCAGCAAAATGCCGCCCTGGTCGAGGAAAGCGCGGCCGCCGCGCTGGGCCTGCAGCACCAGGCCAAGCAACTGGTGGACGCGGTGTCCAGCTTCAAGGTCAAGCCGGCGCAGGCCGCCGTGCTGTCGCGCACCGCGGCACGGCCGGTCGCCCTGCCTGCGCAGGCCGTGCCCCGGACGGCTTCGGTGGCGCTGGCATCCGCTGCGCCCACAGCACCTGGAGGCCGCACCCAGGCCGTGGCCGAAACGGCGCCTGTCCCCGCGGCCAAACCGGCCCTGGCCGCCACGGCGCGTGAGGATGACTGGGAGTCCTTCTGAGGCACACGCCGGGTGGCGTGCCGGGCAGGCCGCCATCGCCAAGCCTCCTGCCTTCGGGGCTTGGCTTGTTATCTGGGAAGTCTGCGATGGCGGCGTTGGTGCGTACCGAAGTGCAGGGATGGCCTGCAATTTCCTTGCGGCCGTCGCAATCCTGTGAGGGAGTGATAATCGCTTTCTTTGCCTGCCAGGGTGTGTGACAAGGCGCACAGGCAGCAACGCTTGGTGTTTTGGCAGGCCTGCGGGCTTTAATTTTCATGACCACTTCCATCTGCATTGCTCAGCTCAATTTCACGGTCGGAGACTTGAGCGGTAACGCACAAAAAATTATCGAAGCCGCCCAGCAAGCCCATGCCCAGGGCGCTGCCTTGCTGATGACGCCGGAGCTGGCTTTGTGTGGTTATGCGGCCGAGGATCTGTTCCTGCGGCCTTCGTTCCAGCAGGCCAGCGATGCTGCGCTGCAGCAGGTTGTTGCCGCCAGCGCTGCCTGGCCAGACCTGCGCCTGCTGGTGGGCTGCACCCAGGCGGTACCGGGTACCCTGCACCGCCAGAACACAGCGGTCTGGATCGGTCAGGGCCGGGTGTTGGGGCAGTATGTCAAGCATGCGCTGCCCAACTATGGCGTGTTCGATGAGCTGCGCTATTTCACACCGGGCCAGCAGGCCTGCGTGGTGGAGGTGGGGGGTGTCAAGGCAGGGGTGCTGATTTGTGAGGATGCCTGGGTCACCGGTCCCGCGCAGGCGGCCAAGGCTGCCGGGGCCCAGATGCTGCTGGTGCTGAATGCCTCGCCCTACCACCTGGGCAAACAGTCCGAGCGTGAGGCCGTGCTGGCGCAGCGTGCCATGGAAACCGGCTTGCCCGTGGTGTATGCCCACATGGTGGGCGGGCAGGACGAGCTGGTGTTCGATGGGGGCAGCTTTGCCTTGCAGGCTGATGGCACCGTGGCCATGCGGGCGCCTGCGTTCCAGCAGGTGCTGGCACAGGTGGCTGTCCAGCCGCAGGCCGACGGCGTGCAGCTGGCGGGCCAGGTTACCCCCGTCCAGGACGACAACGCCGCCCTGTGGGATGCCCTGGTGCTGGCCGTGCGGGATTACGTCGGCAAGAATGGGTTTCCGGGGGCTTTGCTGGGCTTGTCGGGTGGCATCGACTCCGCCTTGGTGCTGGCGATTGCCGTGGATGCGCTGGGCAAGGACCGCGTGCGTACGGTCATGATGCCCTCGCCCTATACCGCGGACATCAGCTGGAAAGATGCGCAGGAAATGGCCGATCGCGTGGGCGTGCACCATGAGGTGATCGACATTGCGCCGCAGTTTGAAGCCTTCAAGGCCGCCCTGTCCACCCAGTTTCAGGGGCGAGCCGAAGACACCACCGAAGAGAATCTGCAGGCGCGCATCCGCGGCACGCTGTTGATGGCGCTGTCCAACAAGTTTGGCGCCGTGGTGCTGACCACCGGCAACAAGAGCGAAATGGCCACGGGCTACTGCACGCTGTACGGCGACATGGCCGGTGGCTTTGCCGTGATCAAGGATGTGCTGAAGACCCGGGTGTTTGCGCTGGCGCGCTGGCGCAATGCCAACGATCCCTTCGGGACCGGTCTGCACCCCATCCCCGAGCGCATCATCACCCGTCCGCCCAGCGCCGAGCTGCGCCCCGACCAGAAGGATGAGGACAGCCTGCCGCCGTACCCGGTGCTCGACGACATCGTGCGCCATTATGTGGAAAATGACGAGCCCATCGAAACCATCCTGGCCCAGGGGCACACGCCCGAAAATGTGGAGCGTGTGGTGCGTCTGATCCGCATCAATGAATACAAACGCCGGCAAGCCCCGGTGGGCCCGCGTCTGTCGCCGCGCAGTTTTGGCAAAGACTGGCGCTGCCCGATCACCAACGGCTTCAGGCGCTAGTGCCTGCTGGCTGCCCCTCTGTCTTAGTTTTGCAATTCAAATTGGAGTCCTCACCATGAAAATGATCACTGCCATCATCAAGCCTTTCAAGCTCGAAGAGGTGCGCGAAGCTCTGGCTGAGTGCGGCGTGACGGGCCTGACCGTGACGGAAGTGAAAGGCTTTGGCCGGCAGAAGGGTCACACGGAGCTGTACCGTGGCGCGGAGTATGTGGTGGACTTCCTGCCCAAGGTGAAGATTGAAGTGGCCGTGGCGACGGAAGATGCGGACCGCTGTGTCGATGCGATCGTGGCGGCTGCCCGGACGGGCAAGATCGGGGATGGCAAGATCTTCGTCACTGCCGTGGAAAAAGTGGTGCGCATTCGCACCGGTGACCTGGACAGCGCGGCGATCTGAGTGGCGCCGCACATGAAAAAAGCGATCTGGAAAGATCGCTTTTTTTGTGTGCAGGCCAGATGGCCGAGCCGGGAAGTCAGATCACTTCGCGCAGGTTCTGGCTTTCGGGGGCTGTGCCGGCCGATTCGACCAGGAACTTCAGCAATTCGGCCGGGCTGTCGCTGCTGCGGATCAGGTCCATTTGCCAGGCGCCCATGAAGCCCTGGTGCACGGTGGACTCCAGGAAGGCCAGCAGGTTGGTGTAGTAGCCCTCGACATTCAGCAGGCCGATGGGCTTGTCGTGGTACCCCAGCTGGCGCCATGTCCAGACTTCAAACAGCTCCTCGAAGGTGCCGATCCCGCCGGGCAGGGCCAGGAAAGCATTGCTGCGCTCGGCCATCATCGCCTTGCGCTCATGCATGGTGGTGACGATGTGCAGCTCATCGCACGCGGCGTTCGCCAGCTCCTTGTCGACCAGCGCCTGGGGAATGATACCGACCACGCGGCCACCGGCGGCCTTGGTGGCCTCGGCCACCATGCCCATCAGGCCGGTTTTTCCGCCACCGTACACCAGTTGCCCCCCGCGCAGGCCAATCCATGTGCCGACGGCGCGGGCCGCAGCTTCATAGGCAGCAGCTTCGCCGGGGCGCGAGCCGCAGTAAACGCAGATGGAAAAAGCAGGGGGCTGGTGCATGGGGAAATCCTTGGTGGTGGCCGCCAACGTCCGCAATCCTCAGGGTTGAGGGCGGGGCGGGGTCAATGCGGCGGGCTCGGCCACCAGACGGGTGCCGGCCAGCACATCGTGCAAAAACTGGCGCTCGGGGTGAAAGCGGCTGAGCAAGGCCCACACGGCGACCCAGCCCGTGGTGAGCACGGCGACTTCGGCCCAGGGCAGGTGGAACGGCGCCAGCAATGCCAGCGGGGGCAGCAACCACAGCCAGCACAGGGCGTACCGTGCCAGCGCACGCACGCGTGTCAGTGGCCGGCCTTGCTGGTCCACGACGCGGATGTGCCAGGTCTTCATGGCCAGGGTCTGGCCCTTGCTCCAGAACCACGCAAAGTAAATGCCGAGCACCAGGAACAACAGGGCCTGCAGTGCCTTGGGCGACAGGGGGTGAGCAAACAGGACGCCTGCGCTTCCCAGCACCAGCCCACCGACGAACACGACGCCAAACAGCAGCAGGCTTTCGTACAGCCAGCAGGCCATGCGCCGGCGCAGGCTGGGTGCTTGCAGAGGGGCGATCGACAACGGGGA
The DNA here is from genome assembly GCF_018064205.1 of Comamonas aquatica. NCBI lineage: Bacteria > Pseudomonadati > Pseudomonadota > Betaproteobacteria > Burkholderiales > Comamonadaceae > Comamonas > Comamonas aquatica. The sequence continues at coordinate 920,314 of NZ_CP072916.1, forward strand.
GGGTGCGGATGGGGGCATGCAGGCTCGATGGGCAGCTTCCGGGCGGAAGGGGGTTATTGTGCCGCGGCGGGAGCTGGGGGATGTGCAGCAGGCGGCTGCGTTGCAGTGGCCGGTTGGTGGGGATCCGTGGCGGGGTGCAGGGGCGGAAGCACCAGGGCCGGGGCTGCTTGTGGGACGGCCACGGGCTGGCTGGCCGCTGCCGGAGCTTCAGGCTTGGCGCTTTTCTGTTCCAGGGGGGTCAGCTGCACCGCCGGGGCGGCTTGGGGGGTGAACACCGGCACGCTTTCCACCACCGAAGGTGTGGCCACGGGCTGGGTGATGACGGCAGGCAGTGGGGCGGTCTTGACCGGTTTGTCGTCCTTGACGGCCGGCGGCGCGGGGGGCGGCACCTGGGCCAGCCGGCGTTTGGATTTCTTGGCTGCCTTGGCCTTGCGGGCCTGCTCGGCCAGGCGCTGCTTTTCGGCTTCGCTCAGGGCCTGGTAGGCATCCCATTTTGACTGCAGTTCCTCTGCAGACAAGCGCTTTGCGCTCTCAAAATTGATACGGGCCTGGTTGCGCTGCTGGACGCTCAGGTTGGCCCAGGTGGTCATGCGGCTGACCAGGCGATTGCGCTCGGCCTCATCCATGGTGGGATAACGGTCTGCAAGCACCAGCCAGCGGCGCTTGGCGAGGGCGCCCATGGTGTTCCAGCGATCGCGCAAGGGCATGAGCGCCTGGCGCTGGGCTTCGCTGATTTCGCGCCAGCTGGGGCCGGCTGCGCTCAGACGCAGGCGCGAGTGGGTGTCGGTGGTCAGGGAGGCTCCATCCCCTTGCTCTTCCACGGCCATGCCTGGCGGCACGGCGCTGGGGACCATGGTGACTTGGTAACTGCTCCAGATGCCCCCTGCGGCCAAGCCCAGCAACAACACGCTCGCCAAGCCAATAGCGATCCAGGATGAGCGTGAAATTGTTGTGGGAGCAGAGGTCAGTGGCATGTAGGGCCGAGTGTAACAACTGCACACCAGCCCCAGGGGCTTGGTGCGGCAGGGAGCGGTTTGTTAGGGGGTGTCAGACACGGTGGTCTGCAAGTATTGCTGAAATCCCGGGTCGGTAAATGCCGCGGGAGGCAGCTCGCTGGTGAGCAGGGCCGCATCCACTTCGGCCACATCCACGGTGGCGCGGCTGTCTTGTTCTGCGCCGATGAATGCCAGACCCGCAACCAGGGCCACCAGCGGCAGGGCCGTCAGCAGGCGTTGCAGCCACAAAGGTGCGGAGTCACGCGAACCACCACGAGTTCCCAGAATAGCGGTTCCATTCTGGGTGCCCAGCAGAGTGGGAGCCGACTCCGTATGCAGGGCGCGCAGCGGCGCCGAGCTGCGTTTGCGCAGGGATACGGCTTGGACGCGGGCTGCACGCAGGCGCTCGGTGACCACATACGGCAGGTTGGCATCTGCAGAAGACAGGTGCGCAGCCAGCTTGCGGGCGAAGGTGTCGGCCGCAAGTTCATCATGGTGCGAAGGTGTGGTCATAACTCGATTCCTTTGGCTTTGAGCGCTTTGCTCAGCGATTGGATGGCGCGAAAACAGTGGGTTTTCACGCTGCCCTCTGAGCAGCCCATGGCGGCGGCGGTTTCCGCTACGTCCATGTCTTCCCAGTAACGCAGCAAAAACGCTTCCCGTTGACGCGCAGGCAAAGCTTGAATTTCATTTTCAATACTTTGTAACAATTGCGCGCGCTGGGTGAGGGCTTCGGCACTCTGGCTGGCTTCTTGCTGCTCGTCGGAGGCATAGGTCTGCATCCAATCAAACCGTTCATCGTCCGGGTCATCTCCATGCGCGAGGTCTTCCATATTGGTAAACAACGCGTTGCGGGTTTTCTGTCGCCGGAACCAGTCCAGGGTGCAGTTGGACAGGATGCGGTGGAACAGCATGGGCAGTTCCTGGGCGGGTTTGTCGCCGTAATGCTGCGCCAGTTTCAGCATGCTGTCTTGCACGATGTCCAAGGCGGCCTCCTCGTCGCGGACGTGGTAAACCGAGCGTTTGAACGCTCGTTTCTCCACGCCTTTCAGGAAGTCAGATAGCTCTTGTTCGGTGGCCAAGACAGAAGTGCCCGGTAAGTCGATAACGCACAAAATCCATGCAGCTGTAACTGGATGCATCTTGCGGCAAAGACCCTGATTATCGCATCGCGTTGGCAAACTGCCGAAAAGCGTTCGCCAAACCGTATGTTGCAGTGCCATAATGGGTACTTGCAATTCAACAAGGCAAACGGGCCAAGGTCCGGCGTACACCCTCACGCCCATGTCCTTTGGCCTTAAGTCCTGAACCTGTCCCACAAGGACGCTGGCGAGGGGCACCCAAGGTTTTTCGTTAGAGAAATTCACAAAGGTGGATCATGGAAATCTCCAAAGCAGAGCACGCCAACGCGGCGGCGGCCTCTTCGCAAGCTGGTACCCAGGAACTGATGGGTGCCGAAATCCTCGTCAAGTCACTGCAAGCTGAAGGTGTGAAGCACCTGTGGGGCTACCCAGGTGGCGCGGTGCTCTATATCTACGATGCGCTGTACAAGCAAGACAGCATCGAACATGTGCTGGTGCGCCATGAGCAGGCGGCCGTGCACGCCGCCGACGGCTTTGCCCGTGCCACTGGTGAAGTGGGCGTGGCACTGGTCACTTCCGGTCCTGGACTGACCAACGCCGTGACCGGCATTGCCACGGCCTATACCGATTCGATTCCGCTGGTGGTCATCAGCGGGCAGACCTCGGTGGCCGCCATCGGCACCGATGCCTTCCAGGAGTGCGACACCGTGGGCATCACCCGCCCCATCGTCAAGCACAACTTCCTGGTCAAGGATGTGCGCGACCTGGCGATCACCATGAAAAAGGCTTTTCATGTAGCGCGCACCGGCCGACCCGGCCCGGTGGTGGTCGATATTCCCAAGGACGTGTCCTTCAAGAAGGCGGCGTACAGCGGCTATCCACAAAGCGTGGAAATGCGTTCGTACAACCCGGCCAAGAAGGGGCACTCCGGCCAGATCCGCAAGGCCCTGCAACTGCTGCTGAGCGCCAAGCGCCCCTATATCTATACCGGTGGTGGCGTGCTGCTGGGCAATGCCTGCCCCGAACTGCGCACCTTGGTGGACATGCTGGGCTACCCCGTCACGCACACGCTGATGGGCCTGGGCGCTTACCCAGCCAGTGACCGCAAGTACCTGGGCATGCTGGGCATGCACGGCACGATCGAAGCCAACAACGCCATGCAGAACTGCGATGTGCTGTTGGCTGTGGGCGCGCGTTTTGACGACCGCGTGGTGGGCAACCCCAAGCACTTCATGTCGGTGGAGCGCAAGATCATCCACATCGACATCGATCCTTCCTCCATCTCCAAGCGCGTGAAGGTGGATGTGCCCATCGTGGGCGATGTGAAAGAGGTGCTGACCGAGTTGATCGCCATGGTGCGTGAAACCACGACCAAGCCCGACGACGGGGCCCTGGCCCAGTGGTGGACGCAGATCGAAGCCTGGCGCAGCCGCGACTGCCTGCAGTTCGACCGCGACAACAAGGCCGTCATCAAGCCCCAGTACGTGGTGGACACCTTGTTCAACATGACCCAGGGCGAAGACGTCTACGTCACCTCCGATGTGGGCCAGCACCAGATGTGGGCTGCGCAGTACTACCGCTTTGACGAGCCCCGCCGCTGGATCAACTCCGGTGGACTGGGCACCATGGGCGTGGGTCTGCCCTATGCCATGGGCATCAAGCTGGCCAAGCCGCAGGCGGAAGTCTTCTGCATCACGGGCGAAGGCTCGATCCAGATGAACATCCAGGAGCTGGCCACCTGCCGCCAGTACAACACCCCGGTGATCATCTGTGCGCTGAACAACCGCTACCTGGGCATGGTGCGGCAGTGGCAGGAGATCGAATACTCGGGCCGCTATTCCAGCAGCTACATGGATTCGCTGCCCGACTTCGTGAAGCTGGCCGAAGCCTACGGCCACGCCGGTATCTTGATCGAGGACCCTTCCCAGGTCGAAGCGGCCTTGAAGGAAGCGCGCCGGATTGCCCGCGAAGAGAACAAGTGCGTGTTCCTGGACTTCCGCACCGACCCCACGGAGAACGTGTTCCCCATGGTGCAGGCGGGTAAGGGCATCACCGAAATGCTGCTGGGGCCGGACGACCTCTGAGCATGCTTGTGAAAACATAGCTGCTGGCGCATGCCAGCACTATGTTTCCAAGTGATAGGAGTCGCAACCGCAAGCATGGCTTGCGCACGGTGCTCCGAACTTTGACGAATCTATTGTCTGCCAAGCCTGCGGCTTACCGGTCGCAGGGGAGGGCAGCGAAAAGAGGAATCCTTCACCATGAAACACATCATTGCCGTGCTGCTCGAAAACGAGCCCGGAGCCCTGTCGCGTGTTGTCGGCCTGTTCTCGGCCCGCGGCTACAACATCGAGTCGCTCACCGTGGCGCCGACGGAAGACCCGTCGCTGTCGCGCATGACCATCCAGACCACCGGTTCGGACGACATCATCGAGCAGATCACCAAGCACTTGAACCGCCTGATCGAAGTCGTGAAGGTGGTGGATCTGACCGAGGGCGCCTACACCGAGCGCGAACTCATGATGGTCAAGGTGCGCGCCGTGGGCAAGGAGCGCGAGGAGATGAAGCGCATGGCCGACATCTTCCGCGGTCGCATCATCGACGTGACCGAGAAAAGCTACACCATCGAGCTGACCGGCGACCAATCCAAGAACGATGCCTTCTTGCAGGCCATCGACCGCACCGCCATCCTGGAGACCGTGCGCACCGGTGCCTCGGGCATCGGCCGCGGCGAGCGCATTTTGCGTGTCTGAGGCAGAACCCCGTCGTTTGCCGCGTACACTGATTTTTTGAATTCCCAAGTTTCAACACCCCAACAAACCACTGGAGCCAACCATGAAAGTTTTCTACGACAAAGACTGTGACCTGAGCCTGATCAAGGGCAAGACCGTGGCCATCATCGGCTACGGCAGCCAAGGCCACGCCCACGCCCAGAACCTGAATGACAGCGGCGTGAAGGTCATTGTCGGTCTGCGCAAGGGCGGCTCTTCCTGGGACAAGGTCGGCAAGGCTGGCCTGACCGTGATGGAAGTGAACGACGCGGTCAAAGCGGCCGACGTGGTCATGATCCTGCTGCCCGACGAGAACATCCCCGAGGTGTACAACAACAACGTGGCGCCCAACATCAAGCAGGGTGCTACCCTGGCGTTCGCCCACGGCTTCAACGTGCACTACAACCAGGTTGTGCCCCGCGCCGATCTGGACGTGATCATGGTCGCCCCCAAGGGCCCCGGCCATACCGTGCGCTCCGAATACCTGAAGGGCGGCGGCGTGCCTTCCCTGATCGCCATCTACCAGGACAAGTCCGGCAAGGCCCGTGACGTGGCCCTGTCCTATGCTTCCGCCAACGGCGGCGGCAAGGGCGGCATCATCGAGACCAACTTCAAGGAAGAAACCGAGACCGACCTGTTCGGCGAGCAGGCCGTGCTGTGCGGCGGTGCCGTGGAGCTGGTGAAGATGGGCTTCGAGACCCTGACCGAAGCGGGCTACGCTCCCGAAATGGCTTACTTCGAGTGCCTGCACGAGCTGAAGCTGATCGTGGACCTGATGTACGAAGGCGGTATCGCCAATATGAACTACTCCATCTCCAACAACGCGGAGTATGGCGAGTACGTGACCGGCCCCGAAGTCATCAACGAAGAATCCCGCAAGGCCATGCGCAACGCCCTGAAGCGCATCCAGAGCGGTGAATACGCCAAGATGTTCATCAGCGAAGGTCGCCTGAACTACCCCTCGATGACCGCCCGCCGTCGCCAGAACGCCGAGCACGCCATCGAGCAGGTCGGTGGCCAGCTGCGTTCCATGATGCCTTGGATCGCCAAGAACAAGCTGGTGGACCAGACCCGCAACTGATGCTGGTGCATCCCCTGCCGCAGCCTGGCTGCGGCAGCCCAAGGCCGCTGCCTGTGCAGTGGCCTTTTTCTTTGTTGGGGGCAAAGCCAACGCCGCTACACTGGCTGTCATCCAGATGGTGCAAGCCATCTGCTTAAAATACTATGGTTTTAATAGCTGCCGCGGATGCTTGCGGCAGCGCTCTGGAGGTGCATTACATGCATGACAGCAACGACGCCCAAGCGGGCGACGCCGGTGTGGTGGTTCGCAAGCGCCGCAAGGGCATTTACATCCTGCCCAACCTGTTCACGTTGGCCGCCTTGTTCGGCGGCTTCTATGCCATCGTTATGGCGATGAATGGCCGCTTCGATTTGGCAGCGATTGGCGTTTTCTGCGCCATGGTGCTGGACAGCCTGGATGGCCGCGTGGCCCGCATGACCAACACGCAAAGCGCGTTTGGCGAGCAGATGGATTCGTTGTGCGACATGGTCTCGTTTGGCGTGGCGCCAGCGCTGGTTGCCTATGAATGGGCGCTCAAGGGTCTGGGGCGCTGGGGCTGGATTGCTGCCTTCGTCTATTGCTCGTGCGCAGCGCTGCGTCTGGCGCGTTTCAACGTCAACACTGGCGTGGTGGACAAGCGCTGGTTCCAGGGCCTGCCTTCGCCCGCGGCGGCGGCGCTGGTCGTCGGCTTCATGTGGGTGCTGAACGACTACGGTGTGGTGCGCGGTGAAGATGGCGTGTTGACCTGGGTGCAACTGATGTGGGTGATGTTCTTCCTGACGCTGTACTCGGGTCTGACGATGGTCACCAACGTGCCTTTCTACAGCTTCAAGGACGTGAACATGAAGCGCAGCGTGCCGTTCGCTGCGATCGTGCTGATCGTGCTGGGCATCGCTATCATCAATATCCACACGCCCACCGTGCTGTTCGCCGTGTTCGCCATCTATGGCTTCAGCGGCTATGCCGTCTACGCCTGGCGCAAGTCCAAGGGCCAGCGCACCAGCGTGATCAGCACTTCCAAGGAAGAGCCGGAAGAACGCGGTTTGCACGATTGAGCACAAATGCGGGCAACACTTTCCCAGAAACTGTGCTAGAGTTGTTCGCATGCAAAACCTGTCGCTAGCTCTACTACTAACCATGTCCAACGGGCAGATCTAGTAGCGCGCGCGTACACACACCCTACTTCCCAGGCCCGTAGCTTCCAGCGACGGGCCTTTTTTGTTTGGGGTTGCTGGAGTCCAGGCCACATTTTCTTGATCCACGAAAGAGAGCGCCCCATGTCGATGTTGCAGAACCCCGCCAGCAAATACCGTCCTTTTGTGCCAGTGCGCCTGACCGATCGCACCTGGCCCGACGCCACCATCACCAAGCCACCGGTCTGGTGCAGTGTGGACCTGCGTGATGGCAACCAGGCCCTGATTGAGCCCATGGACATCGAGCGCAAGATTCGCATGTTCGAACAGCTGGTGAAGATCGGCTTCAAGGAGATCGAAGTCGGTTTCCCCTCGGCGTCGCAGATCGAATTCGACTTCATGCGCAAGCTGATCGAGGAAAAGCGCATTCCCGATGATGTGACCGTGCAGGTGCTGACCCAGGCGCGCGAACACCTGATCCGCCGCACTTTTGAAGCCTTGGAAGGCGTGCCCCGCGCCATCGTTCACCTCTACAACGCCACGGCCCCGGTGATGCGCCGCGTGGTGCTGGGCATGAGCGAGGACGAGATCGTCGAACTGGCCCGCAGCAATGCCCAACTGTTCAAGGACATTGCGGCCGACCACCCCAACACCGACTGGACCTTTGAATACTCGCCCGAGATGTACTCGGACACCGAGGTGGAGTTCTCCAAGCGCGTGATCGATGCCGTGACCGATGTCTGGCAGCCCACGCCGCAGAAGAAGTGCATCATCAACCTGCCCACCACGGTCGAGCACTCCAGCCCCAACATCTTTGCCGACATGGTGGAGTGGACCCACCGCCATGTGAACCGCCGCGACTCCATCGTGCTGTCGGTGCACCCGCACAACGACCGTGGCACGGGCACGGCCACCGCGGAAATGGCCTTGCTGGCCGGCGCCGACCGCTTGGAAGGCTGCCTGTTCGGCAATGGCGAGCGCACCGGCAACCTGGATGTGGTGAACGTGGCCTTGAACATGTACATCCAGGGCATCAACCCGGGCCTGGATTTCTCGGACATCGACGGCATCCGTGCCACGGTGGAGTACTGCAACCAGTTGCCTGTTCACCCCCGCCATCCCTATGTGGGCGAGCTGGTCTACACCTCGTTCTCGGGTTCGCACCAGGACGCGATCAAGAAGGCCTTCAGTGCGCGCCAGGAAGGCGACATCTGGGACATGCCTTATTTGCCGATCGACCCCAAGGACTTGGGCCGCAGCTACGAAGCCGTGATCCGCGTCAACAGCCAGTCCGGCAAGGGCGGCATTTCCTACCTGCTCGAAGCCGAATACGGTTTGCAGTTGCCCCGCCGCCTGCAGATCGAATTCAGCCAGGTGGTACAGCGTGAAATGGATGCCTTGGGCACCGAGTTCACCGCCAACCACCTGTGGCAGATCTTCCGCAAGGAATTCGGCATGGATGTGGCACAGGCCCCGCAATACCGTCTGGCAGAAGAAAACGGCGAGGTCACGCTGAATGCCAAGCTGCATTGGGACGGCCAGGAGCGCGTGCTCGAAGGCAAGGGCACCGGCCCTATCGATGCCTTCGTGCAGGCCCTGTCGCAATCCCTGGACCGCAGCGTGCGCGTGATGAACTACAGCGAGCATGCCGTGGGCGAGGGCGCCAACGCCCAGGCCGTGGCCTATGTGGAAGTGCGTGTGGACGACAGCCACACGGTGTTCGGTGTGGGCATGGATGCAAACATCGTCTCGGCGTCGATCCGTGCGATTTTGTCCGGTGTGCGACGCGCCCCGGCCGTGCAGACGGCGGCAGTCTGATGCAGCGCTCTGGTGGGCTTGCGCGGTGCGCGCAAGTGCCGCCGGGCTGCTGGCTTTCCGGATGGTGAAATTTGCCGCGTGACAGGCGGTATCGCAGGTGCCAGCTGCGATGCCGTCTGTATTGTTTGCTCTCAAATAAATGCGATTGAGTGCTAACTCCTTGCTACAAACGGTAGCGGCCGTCCTATAATTTCCCAAATTTCTGTCCAAAAAGTCGTGCAATTCGCGTGAGTGCACGACTTTTTTGGTGGTTACCGGCACTTCTACCGTCGTCTGTTGTTTGGAGCACTTGCATGCACCACCGATCCTCTGTTGCGTATGCGCGCATCGCCAAAGCCTTGGCATTCCTGACACTCAGTTGCGCATTGGCCACCCCGGCCGCCTACGCATCCAAGACGGCACCTGCCAAAAAGACGGCCACTGCGTCCAAGCAGCAAAAAGCGCCCGTGGTGCGCAAGGCCGTGGCCCAGAAGTCTCCCGCCAGCTCCAGCCGCAAGGTGGCGGTGGCGCGTCCGGCCAAGGCCCAGCAGACCAAGGTCGCGGCCAAGCCCGCTGCACGTCGCACGGTCGCCGCGGCGGCGGCCGGTGCCGCTGCGGCCGCCGCCGTGGTGGCGCGTCCTTCGTTTGGCCAGTTGGCCGGCTTGCACCAGGTGTCCGATCCGCTGGACCTGAAGTCCAGCGTGGCCCTGGTCATGGACCAGGAGACCAGCGAGGTGCTGTTGCGCAAGAACGACCACGCCGTGCTGCCGATTGCGTCGATCACCAAGCTGATGACCGGCCTGCTGGTGGCCGAGGCCAAACTGCCGATGGATGAAATGATCACCATCACGCAGGAAGACGTGGACACCGAAAAGAACAGCAGCTCGCGCCTGCGCGTGGGCACCACGCTGACCCGTGGTGAGATGCTGCACCTGGCGCTGATGTCCAGCGAGAACCGTGCTGCGCATGCGCTGGGCCGCACCTACCCCGGGGGCCTGCAGCACTTTGTGCAGCTGATGAACATGAAGGCCAAGCTGCTGGGCATGTCGGAAACCCAGTTTGTCGAGCCCACCGGCCTGTCCAGCCGCAACCAGTCCAGCGCCCACGATCTGGCGACCCTGGTGAATGTGGCGCACTCCAACGCCCTGGTGCGCGAATTCTCGACCTCGCCCAGCTACGAAGTGGCCGTGGGCAACCGCACCCTGCAGTTCAACAACACCAACCGCCTGGTCAAGAGCGACCACTGGGAAATCGGCCTGCAAAAGACCGGCTACATCTCCGAAGCCGGCCGTTGCCTGGTGATGCAGGCCGAGGTGGCGGGCCGTAAGATCATCATGGTGTTCCTGGATTCGGTGGGCAAGTACAGCCGACTGGGCGACGCCGAGCGCGTGCGCAGCTGGGTGGAGGCCGGTGGCCACAGCCTGTTGGCGGCCAGCAAGTAAGTCTGCCGACGCGCCCAGAACTCATCTGAAAAGAGAGCTGCTGGCGCTTGTTGTGTGCCGGTTTAGGATGGAAAACATCCTGAAACCCAAACACAGCAAGCGCTGACAGCTCTCTTTTTTTGTTGGCTGCGGCGTTCAGCAGCGCAGCAGCAGCTTGCCGAAGGGTTGTTGCTGCTCGAAATGGCGGTGTGCCTGGGCCGCTTCGCGCAGCGGGTAGCTGCGCTCGATCAGCGGCAGCAACTGGCGCTGGGCAATCACCGGCAGCCAGCGCTGGGCAAAGCGCTGGGTCATGGCGGCCTTCTGCACCGGGGTCAGGGATTTCATCACCGTGCCTTCGATGCGCAGCCGGCGCGTCATCAGTACATCCATGGGCAGGCTGCCCTGGGCGCCACCCTGCAGGCCCAGCTGGATCAGGCGGCCCCCGGCTTCCAGGCTGCGCAGGTTGCGCTCCAGGTAAGGGGCGCCCATGTTGCAGATCACCACATCCACGCGCCCGCCGGGGACGTCGCGGGCAATCACTTCGGCGAAGTCCTGGCTGGCGTAGTCGATGGTGATGTCGGCGCCCAGGCTGTGCAGGCGTTCGTGCTTGCCGGCGCTGCTGGTGGTGACGATGGTGCGCGCGCCAGCCATGCGCGCCATCTGCATCAGCGAGGTGCCGACGCCGCCGCCCGCGCCGTGGACCAGCACGCGGGCGCCGGGCTGCATCTCGCCCAGGTGCAGCAGCACGTGGTGGGCGGTGACCATGGCCTCGGGGATGCACGCGGCCTCCTCATCGCTCAGGCTGTCGGGCGTGTGCATGGCCATGCCGGCATCGATGCGGGCGTATTCGGCATAGGCGCCGCCGCCGACAATCCCCATGACGCGGTCGCCGATGGCAAAGCCCTGGGCCTCGGGGCCGATGGCCACCACCTCGCCGGCCATCTCCAGGCCGATCACCGTGTCGCTGTCGCCAAATCCGGGCTGCTCGCCGTACTTGCCCTGGCGCCAGTTCATCTCGGCACGGTTCAAGCCGGCCGCGTGCACGCGCACCAGCAGGTCGTTGGGGCGCAGGCTGGGCAGCGGCATCGTGGTGGGCTGCAGGACCTCGGGGTCGCCGAACCCGTGGTGGGCGGCGGCCAGCATGGTGGTGGGCAGGGTGGGCATGGCTGTCTCGTTATGGTGGTTGCGGAAAACAAAAAAGCCGTGCGATGCAGGCATCGGACGGCTTATAGGGGCTGGTGCAGAGATGGCGCGGCGTACTGGAATCGAACCAGTGACCCACAGCTTAGAAGGCTGTTGCTCTATCCAACTGAGCTAACGCCACCGCGTTTGTATATCTGTGCCTGTAGCTTCATAAAGAGTAGCGTTTGATCGATCAAATGCGGAGTGCACCGCATTTGTAAAACGCCATCTTCATGACTGGGCGTCATTATGCCCCGATTTGGCGCTCCGCGGCCTGCAACAGGGGATGGGGCCGGGCGGGCGCATGCTCAGCGCTGGTGGAACCTGCGCCACAGGGCCTGCAGTTCCGTGGAGTGCGCGGCATCGCGCAGAAACGGCGGCACGGACAGGGCCAGCAGCAGCAGGGCCAGCGGCACCACGCAGAAAAAGCCAATGTGCTTGAAGCCCAGGGCCCCGGTGATGCCGCCCAGCACGAACATCGCGATCAGCCCGGCCGTCATGCGCATGCGGCGCCAGTCGTGCTGCACAGTGGGCAGGGCCGTGGCGGACTGCCGGCGCTGGCGGCGCCAGAACAGGGCCTTGCCCAGTTCCATGCCGAGGTCGGTGAAGTTGCCGGTCATGTGCGTGGTGCGCGTGCTGCCCCCCGAGGTTTTGGAGCCGACGGCATTTTGCAGGCCCATCATGAAGGACAGCAGCAGCACCGTCAGCGGCACGGCGAATGGGGTGTTCCAGTTCAGGGTGACGGTGCCCATCAGACCGAAGGGAAAGAGCATCAGTGCCTCCAGCATCAGGGGCAGGGCATAGACGCTGTACAGCTGGCGCTGGCGCCCCCAGTTGACCAGCACGGCGCACACGGCGGCGCCGGTCATGAAGGCCAGGATGGCGCCCAGGGCATTGAGCAGCAGCTTGCCGTTGTCCAGCACCAGGCTGTCGGCCAGTTGCGAGGCAAAGCCCGTCATGTGCGAGGTGTACATGCCGAGGATGAGGAAGCCGCCCGCATTCACGGCGCCGGCATTGAAGGCCAGCAGCAGCCCCAGGGCCATGTTGGTGGACGGTGCCCGGTGTCGGTTGGTCAGGTGGCGAAGTCTGCGCATTCCATCCCTGCAAACGTTGGTGGGGGCGGCCGGGGTGGCCGCTCTTGCATGTCGCCTGGAATTGTCGGTCAAATCCTACGAGGATGCAGGCGGGGCTGCCCCGGTGCTGCGAGACGGACCCACCGAGATGGATGGGGATGGTGTTTGCAGCATGAAACCCCTGCAGACCATTGCCTGGCAAGCGCAGCGCGCTATGCTTTCAAGATGCCCGTGGAGCGTGACATAGCGCACAAAACAAAGCCCGCTGCAGGGCGGGCTGAGAAGGATGCAATCGCCGGGGCGCTCAGCGGCGGCGCTGCGGGGCAGGGCTGCCGCTGCGTTGTTCGATGTGTCGGAATGTCAGTCGGCCCTTGTCCAGGTCGTAGGGGGACATTTCCAGGCTGACCTTGTCGCCAGCCAGCACGCGGATGCGGTGCTTGCGCATCTTACCGCCGGAGTAGGCGATCAACTGGTGTCCGTTGTCCAGGGTGACGCGAAAACGGGCATCGGGCAGCACTTCGTCCACCCGGCCTTGCATTTCAATCAGTTCTTCTTTGGCCAATGTGATTTCACTCCTCTGTGGTGGTGGTGTCAGCTCAGCTGGTTGCACAGCACCATGCTGCGGCCTTCTTGCAAGGCGTAGCGGGTGGCGCTGGCGCGCGAGTCGAACTGGTCGATGAAACGGAAGACGCGGTCATAGACGCCGCGGCGGATGGAGACCGCCGCAGACACTTTGCCGCTGGCGGTGGTGTGGGTGAGCGGGGTGACCACATAGTGGCCAACACGCTCGGTGATCGAAGCATGGTGCATGGTGTCGAAGCTGGCGCAGACCCTGAGCGGGTGGCAGCCAGGCAGAAAAGAATGGTTAAAAAATATCCCTTCGGAGTCGGCGAAGGGCAACGGCCCGGGGCGGGCGGCGGCTTGTGGGGGATGGCAATGTCTTGCTGGGGCGAAGCCCTGGGTGCGGCAGCGCGGTGCAGAGGCGCTGCCCAGGAGCCACAAGCCCAGCCCCTGAAAACCAAGGATTATAAAAGAAACTTACTTTATATGCAAGCCGCATAAAATGCCGCGCCGCTTGGGTGGTGCAGGTGGAAGGCAGGTGCCTGCGGGTTATCCGCCGGAAGAAGGAATGACTTGGGAGGGGATGCAGGCTTGGGGTTGGAAGGAAGTTTGATGGATGCTGGAAATGGATTTAGCGCTTATTAAAAATGCGATGGATGCTCATGAAAAAAGAGCAATCCTGGCGTGTGCGCTCCAACCCCGGCACACCTCAGCATTCGGTGCACGGGGTGCCTGATGCGGAGAATCCCCCCGTTCATGCAGGAAAACTGCTTGCCAAATGAGGCCAGCGTTAGACTTTGCGATTGCCCTTGATATTCGAGATCCATTTTTGCAAGCCAGCCAGTATTTCTCATTGATCGTGCCTGTGTGTGGGGTGCTGCTCGGCCTGGCCCTGGTCGTCTGCTGGACAGTGCTGCGTCAGCATCGCTACCTGCTGTGGCTGGCGGCGGCTTACATCCTGCCCGCAGTGCCGCTGGCGGCGCAGACCCTGATGAGCAACGAGCAACTGGCGCGCACGGCCGTGCTGCTGGGGGCGTTCTACCTGTCCGGCCTGTGGGCCATGGCCCAAGGCATGGCGCTCAAGTACGGGGGCGCGGCCCACCCCCGGCTGGCGGCGGCGGTGGGCGTGCTGGCGCTGGGGCTGCTGTATTACTTCTCGCAGGTCACCGACCAGTTGCGCATCCGCATCCTGGTGCTGAACCTGGCCATGGTGCTGCTGCTACTGCTGGGGGTGATGGCGGTGTACCGGCAGCGCCGGCCGGTGCACGGGCTGGAGCGCCTGCTGCGTGCCTCCTACCTGGTGTTCGTGGCGTATTCGGTGCTGCGCCCGGCGATCGTGGCTGTGTTCCTCTGGGAGGGTCCGCTGCCGGAGCTGTCGAGCTCGCCCCTGTGGCTGCTGATGCTGGCGGTCAACCTGCTGCTGAGCCTGTGGTTCATCGCCGTGCTGCTGGCCGTCAGTGTGCGCGAGATGTTCGTGATCCTGAAGCACGAGCGGGACCGCGATTCGCTGACCCAGCTGCTCAACCGCCGGGCTTTTTTCGAGCAGGCCCCGGCGCGCATGCGCCCGCCTGGCGGGCAGTGGGCCCTGGTGGTCTGCGATGTCGACCATTTCAAGCACATCAACGACAGCCTGGGCCATGGCATGGGCGACGAGGTGCTGAAGCTGGTGGCGCAGGTGCTGGTACAGCATGTGCGCCAGGACGATCTGGTGGTGCGCTTCGGGGGTGAGGAGTTTGTGCTGATGCTGCGCTGCACGGACCTGGAGGGCTCGGTGGCGGTGGTGCAGCGCATGCGCGAGCAGCTGGCCCTGGAGTCGCTGCGCCTGTTGCCCCAGCCGCTGACCGCCAGCTTCGGGGTGGTGCTGTGCGATGCCATGGCTTCGCTGCAGACGCTGCTGCGGCATGCCGATACCCTGTTGTACGAGGCCAAGCGGGCCGGGCGCAACCGCGTGGTCAGCAGCCTGGCGGCGCTGTCGTCCACCGCCGTGGCACCGGCCGTGGTGCAGGGCTGACCCATCGGGCGCTGTGGCGGCTGTCTATGAGTAAAAAGTGGCTGCAGCCCAGGTGCAGTGCGCGCTGATTGCTATCGTTGATGTAGTGTAAAAAAGCCCCGCGCTGGAAGCCAGTACGGGACTTTTTGTTTGAGCGCCGCTGCGGATGCGGCATGACGGACCCAGTCGCGCGGGGGCTCAATCCTCGTCGAACACGATGTTGGGCAGCGCCACCACCCGCGCCACGTCGCCCAGGCCGCTCAGCACACCGTGGCTCATGTAGCTGTACGGGGTGTCGGGCTCCAGGGCTGCTGCCGCCAGGTAGGCCAGGGGCTGGTTCATGCTGACGTAGTAGCTGCCGGGCGTGGCCTCCATGGCCGTGCGGGCCAGCGTGACATTCGCCGTGGGCGTGCTGGTGCCGGGTGTGGCGGCCTGGTAGGTCTCTACCTGCATGGGCGAGAGTTCGCCCACGCGCTGCACGATCACGCCCAGCATGCTCAGGCGCTCGGTGGCCTGCACGGCATTGGGCGACAGCCAGTAGCCGCAGGCCTGGTGGCGCTGGCGTGGTTGCACCATGCTCAGGCCGCTGGTCCAGGCCACGGGCTTTTGCACCAGCTGGGCGGTCTGGGCGTCCACCAGCGTCACTTCGCGCTGTTCCTGGCGCTGCTGGGCCTGCACGGTCAGCGTGCTGCGGCAGGCCTTGGATGCGACATCGCGCGCCACGAAGGCGCCCACCTGGCGCAGGTTGTCGGCGCGTTGGGCCGCGTTCTGCAGCACCGCCATCATCGCCTTGACCTGGCTGTGCACGCGGCGCTGGATGTGGGTGCGGCCCAGGTCGCTGCCGCGGCTTAGGGTTTCCATGCTGGCCATGTTCTTCAGGCTGGAGGCGTTGCGCAGCGTGGTGGGGGCCAGGCCGCCCATGGTAAAGCCGGCGGCAGCGTCGCTGCCGGTGGCCGTGAAGGCCCAGTCGGCACGCAGCCGCGCCTGACTGAGGGCTTGCACCACGGGCTCGTGCAGCCACTCGCGCGCGGCCTTGGTCACGAACTCGTGGGCGTTCGGCGTGACGCCGTACTGCAGGCTCATGTCGTTGGCGCGCACGGCAGCAAAGCGCTGCAGCGTGGGTTCGATGGCGGCGAATTCGCCGGCATCCAGCACGATGGCCGGGCGGTAGTCGCGCGCCAGCTTGGCCAGGAAGCGCGCTTCCGGTGTCTTGAGCAGCAGGTGGTCAAAACGCAGGTCCGTGCCGTCGGCGGTGGTGGCGCGGCCCTGGTCAAAGCCGTCGGGATTGGCGCGTGGCACCAGGATGATGTTGATCTTGTCCAGCAGTGGCGCCAGCAGACCGCCGGTGCCCAGCTCTTTGGCCAGGACCAGGGCGGCCTCGGTGGCTGCGGTGTCCGTGCCTTGCTGGCCGGCCACGATCATGACGCTGGGGCGCCCGCTTTCTTCCAGGGCCAGGGGCGAGATGCTGGGGCTCTGCGTGGCAATCAGCGCCAGGATGGGCGTGCCACTTTGCGCGCTGCCGCTGTTGAGCACGCCCAGCCGTGGGCCGCCGCTGGTGCTGGCCTGGCTCAACTCGCGAAGCAGCTCGGTCAGCTCGCTGTTGGTGGTCAGGCTGCGGCGCCCGTCGGACAGGCCGGGGGTGCTGTAACGCTCTGTGGGGTCGGGAAAGAGTTCGGCAATCGCGGCGCTGTAGGGCAGGGCCTCCAGCATGTTGCTGGGCGCCACCGGGGTGACGCTGGCCGCGGCAGGGCGGGGGCTGCCAGTATGGGTGCTGGCTGCCGGAGCCGGCGCGGCAGCTGGGGCCACTGCAGGAGGCTGCGGTCGGCTACCTGTCGAGGGCCAGGGTGGCAGCGGCGTGCTGGAGCAGGCTGCCAGGGCGAGTGCGGTGCCTGCCAGGGCCACGCGCGCGGCGTGGGTGGCGAAGGCGGTGCCTGGGCGTTCCTGGTACGGCGCGAAGACAGGGGCGAAGGGCTTTGTCATAGTGCTGTGAACCTCAGAAATCCAAGTGGAGGTGTGTGCCCGCCGGGCTGTGGCAGCCGCCGGGGGCACAGCGTGAGGGTGAAAATCGAAGCTGGGCGCATGTTAACGCCCAGGTTTTCTGTTGCCGTGTCAGTGCAAGGCGCTTGCCGTGTGGCGGGCCGCCGTGCGCACCGGTGTGTGCAGGCGGAGCCGGGCAAGCAGTGTCCAGCGGCGCAGCGCTGGACCACTGGGCTTAGCGGTTGAAGCCGCCGCCACCGCCGCCGCTGCGGCGGCGATTGCCGCCACCACCCATGCCGCCGCCGCCATTGTTGCCGCGGAAGCCACCGCCACCGGCGCGGCGTGGGCGTTCCATCATCAGGTCGATGCTGGTGCGGGTGGGGTCGGGCTGGGCCGAGCCACCGGCGCGGGGGCCGCGCGAGACAGGGTTGCCCAGCTGCGTGCCCAGGTGGGCATTGGGGCGCGGGGGTTGGTCTTCGAAGCGGCTGTTGCCGTAGTTGTCGCCGCCAGGCTGGCGGGCTGGGCGGGGTTGGCCACCGGCACTGGCGTGGCTGGCCGGGCCGCGTGGGGCTTCGGCGCCGCGTGGGTTGTCGCGCGAGGGACGCTGGCGCGAACGGTTGTAACCCTGGCCGCTGCGGCGTGGCTGGCCGTCCTGGTCCAAGGCTTCGGCACGGGGCGCGCGCTCGGCGTTGCCATCGGCACGGCCTTCGAAGTTGGTGCCGGCGTTGTCGCGGGGGGCAAAGCCCTGGCGTGCCGGGCGGCGCGCGCCGCCACGGCGTGCGCCTTGCGAGGCACCGGCCTCGCCATCGGCCGGCTGGCCTTCGGCACGGGGCGCACGCGGGTTGCGCTGACCGCCACGGTCGGACTGGGCGCTCTTGGTGGTGCGGATGCGCTCCATCATTTCCTGGCGGGCGGCCTTGGCGGCGGCTTGCATGACGTCGCGGCTCGGTGGCTTGCCGGCACCGCCCCAGATGGTCTGGCGGCCCATGGCGATGGGCTCGGCCTTCTCACCTTCGTCGGGACCAAAGCCTTCCAGGGGCACCACGGGGATTTCCTGCTTGGTGAAGCGTTCGATCTCCATCATGAAGCCTTCTTCGTCCATGCAGACCAGGCTCACGGCATGCCCTTCACGGCCCGCGCGGCCGGTGCGGCCGATGCGGTGCACGTAGTCTTCGGGCACGTTGGGGATCTCGTAGTTCACGACGTGCGGCAGCTCGTCGATGTCGATGCCGCGGGCCGCGATGTCGGTGGCCACCAGGGCGCGCAGTTCACCGGTCTTGAAGCCGGCCAGCGCCTGGGTGCGGGCGCTCTGGCTCTTGTTGCCGTGCAGCGCCATGGCGGTGACGCCATTCTTGGTCAGGAATTCGGCCACGTTGTTGGCGCCGAACTTGGTGCGCGTGAACACCAGCACCTGGTTCCACTGGTTGTCGTTGATGATGTGCAGCAGCACCTGCTTCTTCTTGGCGCGGCCCACGGGGTGGATCACCTGCTTGATGCGCTGCACCGTGGTGTTGCGTGGCGTGACCTGGATGCTCTCGGGGTTCTTGAGCAGGCCGTTGGCCAGGGCGCGGATGTCGTCGCTGAAGGTGGCCGAGAACAGCAGGCTTTGCTTGTTCGAGGGCACCAGGGCCAGGATCTTCTTCACGTCGTGGATGAAGCCCATGTCCAGCATGCGGTCGGCTTCGTCCAGCACCAGCACTTCGACCTGGGACAGGTCCATGAAGCCTTGCTGCTGCAGGTCCAGCAGGCGGCCGGGGGTGGCCACCAGGATGTCCACGCCCTTGCGGATGCGGTCGATCTGGGGCTTCATGCCCACGCCCCCGAAGATCACGGTGGAGCTGATGTCCAGGTACTTGGAGTAGCCGCGGATGTTTTCTTCAATCTGCGCGGCCAGTTCGCGGGTGGGCGTCAGGATCAGGGCGCGGATGCCACCGGCGGGGTGGCTGGTGCCGCCCTGGGTCAGGCGGTGCAGGATGGGCAGCGAGAAGGCGGCCGTCTTGCCGGTTCCGGTCTGTGCGCCGGCCAGCAGGTCCTTGCCAGTCAACACGGCGGGGATGGCCTGGGCCTGGATTGGGGTTGGGTTTTCGTAGCCCTGCTCGAGCACTGCCTTGACGATGGCAGGTGCCAGGTTCAATTCTTCAAATGTCATTGTTGTCGATACGCCCATCCGGGCGCGGGGTATCAGCCTGTCGCAGCAACCGCAGCGGTTGCCCAGCCAGTCGTAGGCAGATGAGATTCACAGGAAGTGGGAGCCGGAATCGCTTGGGTTGGCGAGCCTTCGTCCCCAGCTGAATGCTGATGCCAAGGGGAAACTGGAGCCCCTGACGGTGGGTATTGTCGCATGCGGAGATAATCAGTGGTTGGGGCGCCTGTGCAATGAGCGCCAAATTTGTATTTTTTTAAAAGAATCTGCTGACAAACACATGGCTCAATACGTCTTTTCGATGAACCACCTGACCAAGACGGTGCCCCCCAAGCGCCAGATCTTGAAGGACATTTCGCTCAGTTTCTTCCCCGGCGCCAAGATCGGCGTGCTGGGTCTGAATGGCTCGGGCAAGTCTTCGCTGCTGAAGATCATGGCCGGCGTGGACAAGGAGTTCGAAGGCGAAGCCATTCCCATGCAGGGCCTGTCCATCGGCTACCTGCCGCAGGAGCCCCAGCTCAACCCCGAGCACACCGTGCGCCAGGCCGTCGAAGAAGCCATGGCCGAGGTGAACAACGCCAAGGCCCGCCTGGAAGAGGTGTATGCGGCCTACGCCGAGGAAGATGCCGACTTTGACGCGCTGGCGGCCGAGCAGGGCGAGCTGGAGGCCATCATTGCCGCCGCTGGCACCGACTCCGAGCACCAACTGGAAATCGCGGCCGATGCGCTGCGCCTGCCCGCCTGGGATGCCAAGGTGGGCCTGCTGTCCGGTGGTGAAAAGCGCCGCGTGGCGCTGTGCAAGCTGCTGCTGTCCAAGCCCGACATGCTGCTGCTGGACGAACCCACCAACCACTTGGACGCCGAGTCCGTGGACTGGCTGGAGCAGTTCCTGCACCGCTTCTCCGGCACCGTGGTGGCCATCACCCACGACCGCTACTTCCTGGACAACGCCGCCGAGTGGATTCTGGAACTGGACCGTGGTCACGGGATTCCCTACAAGGGCAACTACTCCGACTGGCTGATCCAGAAGGGCAACCGCCTGGAAGCCGAGCAAAAGGGCGAGGAAGCGCGCGCCAAGGCCCTGAAGAAGGAGCTGGAGTGGGTGCGCCAGAACGCCAAGGGCCGCCAGGCCAAGTCCAAGGCGCGTATTGCACGCTTCGAGGAACTGAGCGATTACGAATACCAGCGCCGCAACGAAACCCAGGAAATCTTCATTCCTGTGGCTGAACGTCTGGGCTCCAAGGTCATCGAGTTCCACAACGTCTCCAAGGCGTTTGGCGACCGTCTGCTGATCGACAACCTGTCGATGAACATTCCGGCTGGCGCCATCGTCGGCATCATCGGTCCCAACGGCGCTGGTAAGTCGACCCTGTTCAAGCTGATCGCCGGCAAGGAACAACCCGATTCCGGCACCGTGGAAATCGGCCAGACCGTGAAGATGGCCTTCGTCGACCAGCACCGCGATGCGCTGGCCGACGAGAAGACCGTGTGGGAAGACATCTCCGGTGGTCTGGACATGATCAACGTGGGCAAGTTCACCATGGCGTCGCGCGCCTACGCCGGCCGCTTCAACTTCAACGGCCAGGACCAGCAAAAGAAGGTCGGCATGCTGTCGGGTGGTGAGCGTGGCCGTCTGCACTTGGCCAAGACCCTGATCCAGGGCGGCAACGTGCTGCTGCTGGACGAACCCTCGAACGACTTGGACGTGGAAACCCTGCGTGCGCTGGAAGACGCGCTGCTGGAGTACGCCGGTACCGTGCTGGTGATCTCGCACGATCGTTGGTTCCTGGACCGTATCGCCACGCACATCCTGGCGGCCGAAGGTGACTCGCAGTGGGTGTTCTTCGACGGCAACTACCAGGAGTACGAGGCCGACAAGAAGAAGCGCCTGGGCGAAGAGGGCGCTGCCCCCAAGCGCTTCCGCTACAAGGCCCTCAAGTAATTGTTGTGCCCTGCATCAAAGGCTCCTTCGGGAGCCTTTTTGCATGGTGGCTGGCCTTGGGGGTACAGGCATCCGTGGGTGGGATGCGCACTGCGTCTGCGTTGCGATCAAACACCCACGCGGCGAGGAAGCCATGGGGTCATGGGCGCCGGTGCTGCAACCTGCAACCCATCCGCTGGCGATGGGGGGCTGCCGGTGGGATGGCGGCCAGGGTGTACCCAGGCGGGGTTAACCCCCTCGGGAAAGTCGCCACATCGTCGGTATAAAGACACTCCTTGATATCCATCAAGCGCCACGCTGACGCCAAGTGTGGCCGCCATAACGATCACAGGAGACTTTCCCCATGCGCTTTGATTTTTCGCTTTCCCGCCGTGCGTGCGCCCAGTTGGGCATGGGTGTGCTGGCTGCTGCCGCTGTGTGCAGCAGCTGGGCCTCGGACTACCCCAACAAGCCGGTGCGCGTGGTGGTGGGTTTTTCCGCCGGGGGGACCACCGACGTGGTGGCCCGCATCATGGCCAAGGAGCTGACAGAGTCCCTGGGACAGTCCTTCATCGTGGAAAACCGGCCCGGCGGGGGCAGCAACATCGCCACCGAAGCCGTTAAGGCCGCAGCCCCCGATGGCTACACCCTGCTTTTCGTGGCGGTGACCAGTGCCATCAACCAGACGCTGTACCCGAACGTGAAGTTCGATCTGAACCGCGACTTCGAGGCCGTGGCCCTGGGCGCCAAGGTGCCCAACATCCTGGTGGTGCACCCCAGCGTGCCGGCCAACAACGTCAAGGAGTTCATCGCCTGGGCGCGGGCCAACAACGACAAGATTTCCTACGCCTCCTCGGGCAGCGGCACCTCCATCCACATGGCGGGCGAGATGTTCAAGGTGCGCACGGGCCTGAAAACCCAGCACATTCCGTACAAGGGCAGTGCGCCGGCGGTGACGGATTTGATCGGCGGGCAGGTGCAGTTCATGTTCGACAACATGCCCGCTTCGTGGCCGCATGTGCAGTCGGGCAAGCTCAAGGCCCTGGCGGTGACCACCAAGACCCGCTCGCCCTCGGCGCCCGATGTGCCCACGCTGGAGGAAAGCGGCGTGGCGCCGTTCGATGTGACCTCGTGGTTCGGCCTGATCGCGCCCAAGGGCACACCCAAGGAGGTGGTGGACAAGCTGAACAAGGCCATGAATACCGCGTTTGACAAGCCCGAGGTGCAGCAGGCCTATGCCAAGCTGGGGGCCGTGTCGCAGAAGAACACGCCGCAGGACTTTGGCAACTTCATCCGCCAGGAGGTGCAGACCTGGGCGCCGGTGGTCAAGGCCTCGGGCGCCACGGTGGACTGAACGGCTAGGGCGGCCCGCTGGGGCCGCCGGGAGGGCGCGTGCGGCCAGCGCGGCGCGTGTTCTTCATCTATGAGAGCAGGCAGCGTGCGATGGCTATGGGGTTCAGGCAGTTTTGATGCTGAATCCCTTGTGCATCCAGCGCTGCCTGCTCTTTTTTTATGGATCAAGCGTGGGCGCGCGCCTGCCAGTCGGCCCAGCTGGGCAGGCGTTCCTGGCCGGCCACGTCCACCGACTGCGCCAGCAAAATGGCGCGTGCCGTGGCCAGGGCCACGGCCTCGGCGGCCAGGGTGAACAGCGTCATCAGCCCCAGGCTGCGCCCCGACTGGCCCGTGCCCAGGGCAAACAGGGTGTCGCCGTCGCTCATGGTGTGCACCGGGTTGATGGCGCGCGCCAGCCCGTCGTGGGCCACGGTGGCCAGGCGCTGGGCCTGGGGCTTGGTGATCTGGGCATCGGTGGCCACCACGCCGAGGGTGGTGTTGCTGCCGGCCAGGATGGCGCTGGGCGCCTCGCCGCGCAGCAGCGCGTCGCGCGCGCCCAGCAACTGCTGGCCATCGGCGGTGCGGGCGCCGGCCAGCAGCTGGCCGGTGTGCGGGTGGTAGACATCGCCCAGCGCATTGCAGGCCACCAGCGCGCCCACGGTCACGCCGTCCACGGTGAAGCTGGCGGTGCCGATGCCGCCCTTCATGGCCCGCGCGTGGCCGAAGATCTTGCCCACCACGGCCCCGGCGCCCGCGCCCACGCTGCCTTCGGCCGGGCGCTCATGGCTGGCGGCCTGGCAGGCCGCGTAGCCCGCGGCGGCATCGGGGCGGATGCGCATGTCGCCCAGCATCACGTCAAACAGCACGGCCGCCGGCACCAGCGGGATGCGGCCCACGCCGATGTCCAGTCCGGCGCCTTGCTCCTCCAGCCAGCGCACCGTGCCACTGGCGGCATCCAGCCCCCAGGCGCTGCCGCCGGACAGGGTGATGCCGTGCACCTGCTGCACCAGGTGGCTGGGGTCCAGCAGATCGGTCTCGCGCGTGCCGGGGGCGGCGCCGCGCACATCCACGCCCCCCACGGCCCCCTGCGGGCACAGCACCACGCTGCAGCCCGTGGGGCGGCGCGGGTCGGTGAAGTGGCCCACCTGGATGCCCTGTACCCGGGCGATGTGCCCGTCATGTGCCAAAAGCGTTGCGGTCAATGTGCACCTCGTCGTGGTCAAGTGGCTGGTTTATAGCGAACGGGAATAAATAGATGGTTTTTTAATCTTTGGGGTTTACCCTGAATGTCGGCATACTGCATGCCGATAAACGGTCTGGTCCATCCGCGTGGACACGCATTCTCGCGCAGGCCGGTCACTGCATTCCCAGGGAGTCACCACATGTTTGATCGCAATTCCTTCCAGGCGGGCGCTGCCGGCCGCCGTGCCGTGCTGACCGCCGCCGCGCTGGCCGTGGCCGGCATCCTGGCCGGCCCGGCCATGGCCCAGGACGCTGCCAAGAAGCAGCTGCGCATTGGCGCCACCGCCGGCTCCAACTACGACCTGCTGCAAGAAGGCATCGTGCCCCAGCTCAAGGCCAAGGGTTACACCGTCAAGCTGATCGAGTTCAACGACTATGTGCAGCCCAACCTGGCGCTGGACGATGGTTCGCTGGATGCCAACTTCTTCCAGCACCGCGCCTATTTCGACCAGTTCACCACCGACCGCAAGCTCAAGCTGACGGCCATCGTGCAAGGCCCCGTGGCCCCCATGGGCGTCTACTCCAAGAAGTTCAAGAGCATCAACGAGCTGAAGGCTGGCGCCCGCGTGGCCCTGCCCAACGACCCCAGCAACCTGGCGCGTGCGCTGCTGGTGCTGCAGAACGCCGGCCTCATCAAGATCAAGGACGGTGTGAACCCCGCCCGCGTGTCCGAGCTGGACCTGGCCGAGAACAAGCACAAGCTCAAGTTCCTGCCCCTGGATGCGGCCCACCTGCCCCGCGCCCTGGAAGACGCGGACTTCGTGGTGGTCAACGGCAACTTCGCCATGTCCTCGGGCCTGAAGCTGACGGAAGCCGTGATCCTGGAAAAGACCCCCGACCAGTACCTGAACGTGGTGGCCGTCAAGACCGGCAACGAAACCGCCCAGTGGGCCAAGGACCTGGCCGAGGCCTACCGCTCGCCCGCCTTCAAGCAGGTGGTGGACACCAAGTTCGTGGGCTACATGAAGCCTGCGTTCCTGCAGTGAGGTGGGCCCGCGCGGCCGACGGGTCCTGACCAAGCAGCCTGCGGGCTGCTTTTTTTGTGGCCGTCCGCCGGCACTGCCGGCCCGTGGGGCACCCTGGTGGAGGTACGGCTGGCGAGGTAGGCGGGGCGCAGGGCCTGCCCCGTCCGGTGCACAGGCCCACGCTGTAAGCGGCGCACACGGCTTTTACAAAATGTGGCGCGTTTTCGGGCCTAGGCTTGCGGCGTCAGCCACCACTGTGAAGCACCGCACCATGCCACGAATCCTTGCCACGATGGGTCTGCCCGTTCTCCTGTTGGCCCTGCCGTTCACCAGCTGGGCGGGAGATGACGACGACCACCGCCACTACCGCAAGCACGAACACCGCCACCACGCGCACAAGCAAGAGTTCTGGGATGGCCAGTGCAAGGTCAAGCGCGAGTGGAAGAAGAACGGCGAGTACAAGGAAAAGCGCAAATGCAAGGACCGCCCCGTGGTCTACCAGCAGCCCTACCCTGTGTACGTCGCGCCCTTGCCCCTCCAGGGGGTGGTGATCCAGTCGCAGATCCACCTGCGCCCCTGACGCGCGGGCCGCGGCCGGCCCTGGTGCCCACTGCAGTGCCGGCGGGCGGCGCAGCGGCCGTGCTCAGGCGCGCAGCGCCGTCAGCACCTCGTCCAGCATCTTCTTGGCGTCGCCAAACAGCATGCGGTTGTTGTCCTTGTAGAACAGCGGGTTGTCCACGCCGGCATAGCCGGAGGCCATGGACCGCTTCATGACGACGGACTGCCGGGCACGCCAGACTTCCAGCACCGGCATGCCGGCAATCGGGCTGGCCGGATCGTCCTGGGCGGCCGGGTTCACGATGTCGTTGGCGCCGATCACCATGGCCACATCGGCCTCGGGGAAGTCGTCGTTGATCTCGTCCATTTCCATCACGATGTCGTAGGGCACCTTGGCCTCGGCCAGCAGCACATTCATGTGGCCGGGCATGCGCCCGGCCACGGGGTGGATGGCGAACTGCACCTGCACGCCCTTGGCGCGCAGGGCCTTGGTGATCTCGTTGACCGTGTGCTGGGCCTGGGCCACGGCCATGCCGTAGCCGGGCACGATGATGACGCGTTTGGCTTCGCGCAGCAGGTCGGCCGTCTCCATGGCGCTGATGGCGGTGACCTCGCCCTGGGGCTGGGCGGTGGCATCGCCCGTCTTGGCCGGTGCGCCTGAGCCAAAGCCGCCGGCAATCACGCTCAGGAAGTTGCGGTTCATGGCCTGGCACATGATGTAGCTCAGGATGGCACCCGAGGAGCCCACCAGCGCGCCTGTGACGATCAGCAGGTCGTTGCCCAGCATGAAGCCCGTGGCCGCTGCGGCCCAGCCCGAGTAGCTGTTGAGCATGGACACCACCACGGGCATGTCGGCGCCGCCGATGGCCATGACCATGTGGATGCCGAACAGCAGGGCTATGGCGGTCATCACAACCAGCGGCAGCATGCCCTGGGCGATGGTTTCGGCGCCCAGGAATTCGCGGCCGAACCCGATCACCAGCAGCAGGGCCGCCAGGTTGAGCCAGTGGCGCGCCGGCAGCAGCAGCGGCTTGCCGCCAATGCGGCCGTTGAGCTTGCCGAAGGCGATCAGCGAACCCGAGAAGGTCACGGCACCGATCAGGATGCCGACATAGATCTCCACCTCGTGGATCAACTGCTCGGCGCCTTGCAGCGGGGTGGAGGTATCGACGTAGCTGGCAAAGCCGACCAGGCAGGCGGCCAGGCCGACCAGGCTGTGCATCAGCGCCACCAGCTCGGGCATCTGCGTCATCTTCACGACCTTGGCCGCGTACAGGCCGATGCCGCCGCCGACGACCAGGGCGCCGACGATCCAGGCCATGCCCTCGGCACTGACGCGCGGGCCGAACACGGTGGCCAGCACGGCCAGGGCCATGCCGACCATGCCGAACAGATTGCCGCGGCGCGAGGTTTCGGGGTTGGACAGGCCACCCAGGCTCAGGATGAACAAAATGGCGGCGCCCAGGTAGGCCACCGTTGCGAGACTTTGGGACATGGTGTTGCTCTCTGGTGCTCGTGCTTGTTATTTGCGGAACATGGCCAGCATGCGGCGCGTGACGGCAAAGCCGCCGAACATATTGATAGCTGTCAGCACAAGCGCAGCAAGGGCCAGCCAGCGAATTAGCTCATCCGGCCGTCCCGTGCCGGCCGTGCCCGGCGGCGCAATCTGCACCAGGGCGCCGAGGGCGATGATGCTGGAGATGGCATTGGTCACGCTCATCAGCGGCGTGTGCAGGGCCGGCGTTACGTTCCAGACCACCATGTAGCCGATGAAACAGGCCAGCACGAACACCGTGAAGTGCCCCAGGAAGGCCGCCGGCGCATAGGCGCCGATGCCCCAGAACGCCAGGGCCACCACGGCAAACAGGAGGGCCAGCGTCTTGGCTGGCAGCGGGCCGCTGCTGCCGTGGCCGTGGCCGCCTTTCTTCTTGGTCTCGGCCGCCGGCGTGGCTGCGGTGGCGGTGGACGGTGCGGGTTTGGGTGCGACCACTAGTGGGGGCGCTGGCCAGGTGATGGCGCCGTCCTTGATCACCGTGAGGCCGCGGATCGCGTCGTCCTCCATGTTGACCACGGCCACGCCGTTCTTGGCCTTGCACAGCTCCTCGGTCAGGCGCAGCAGGTTGGTGGCGTACAGCGTGGACGACTGCTTGGCCAGGCGCGAGGCCAGGTCGGTGTAGCCGATGATGGTGACGCCGTAGCGCACCAGGGCTTCGTCGGCCACGGTCAGCTCGCAGTTGCCGCCTTGTTCGGCCGCCATGTCCACGATCACGCTGCCGGGCTTCATGCTGCGCACCATCTCGGCCGTGATCAGCTTGGGGGCCGGCTTGCCGGGGATCAGCGCCGTGGTGATGATGATGTCGGCATCCTGGGCCTGCTGCGCATACATCTGGCGTTGCGCGGCCTGGAAGCCCTCGCTCATCACCTTGGCGTAGCCGCCGCCGCCTGCGCCGTCTTCCTCGTAGTCGACCTTGACGAACTCGCCGCCCAGCGAGGTGACCTGGTCGGCCACCTCGGCGCGCGTGTCGTTGGCGCGCACGATGGCGCCCATGTTGGCGGCCGTGCCAATCGCCGACAGGCCGGCCACGCCGGCCCCGGCAATGAACACCTTGGCCGGGGGCACCTTGCCGGCCGCGGTGATCTGGCCGTTGAAGAAGCGGCCAAAGGCGTTCGCCGCCTCGATCACGGCGCGGTAGCCGGAGACGCCGGCCATGGAGGTCAGCGCATCCATCTTCTGGGCGCGCGACAGCGTGCGCGGCAGCGCATCGATGGCCAGCACCGTCACCTGCCGGGCGGCCAGCTGCTGCATCAGCTCGGGGTTCTGCGCCGGCCAAATGAAGTCGATCAGGATCTGGCCGGGGTGCATCAGCGCGACCTCGTCGGCCGTGGGCGGGCGCACCTTGAAGACGATGTCGGCGGCCTGCCAGACCGCGGCGGCACTGGGCAGCACCTCGGCCCCGGCGGCGCGGTAGGTGTCGTCGCTGAAGTTGGCGGCATCGCCGGCGCCGGTCTCGATGGCGACCGCAAAGCCCAGCTGGCGCAGTTTTTCCACCACATCGGGCACGGTGGCCACGCGCTTTTCGCGTGGGAAGGTTTCGCGGAGCACCCCGATGCGTTGCGGGGCGGGGTGGGCGGTGTCTTGCGTCAAGGCCGTCTCCTGGTGGGGTGTTGGGGGTACGTGCGCCGGTCAGGGCGCAGGGCAGCAACCGGGCTGCTCTTGCGATGCACTCTACGGGTGTCGCTGCAGAAAAGATAGGCGGGCTTGCGGGGTGTCGTTGATTTGCCGCGGCGCGCGGCCCCTCCCCGGTTGGGTGTCCCGCATGCGCCATGGTGCCGCTGGGGAGTGCCTGCTGGGTGATCCAGGGAGCGACTGTTAATGCGTTCTGGGTATATGCAGCGTATTTTTTATTCGTTGGGATTTGAAGGACGCCTGCGGATACTGCAGGACATCAGCGCGCACCCCCAGGTCGCGTGATGCACAAACCTTCAGGAGGCAAGACCCATATGTTCCGTTTCAATCCCCAGCGCCGCGCTGCCGTGGCTTTCACCCTGGCACTGGCCAGCCTGGCCGCCAGCCCCGCCATGGCGCAGGACGCCAGCAAGCCCCAGCTCGTCATCGGCGGCACGGCCGGCTCCAACATCGACCAGCTGCAGTCGGGCATCGTGCCCCTGCTCAAGGCCAAGGGCTACAAGGTCAAGCTGGTGGAGTTCAACGACTACGTGCAGCCCAACCTGGCGTTGGCCGATGGTTCACTCGATGCCAACTTCTTCCAGCATGAGGTGTATTTCAACCAGTTCAAGGGTGACCGCAAGCTGGACCTGAAGGCCCTGGTGCAGGGCCCGATCGCGCCCATGGGCGTGTATTCCAAGCAGCGCAAGAGCCTGGCGGAGCTGAAGGAAGGCGACCGCGTGGCCCTGCCCAACGACCCCAGCAACCTGGCGCGCGGCATCCTGCTGCTGCAGCAGGCCGGGCTGGTCAAGCTCAAGGAGGGGGTGAACCCGCTGCGCGTGTCCGAGCTGGACCTGGCCGCCAACCCCAAGAAGATCAAGCTGGTGCCGCTGGATGCCGCCCACCTGCCGCGGGCGCTGGAGGATACGCAGTTCGCCATCATCAACGGCAACTTCGCCATCTCCTCGGGCCTGAAGCTCAGCGATGCCGTGCTGCTGGAAAAGACCCCCGACCACTACCTGAACGTGGTGGCCGTCAAGACCAAGGACCAGGGCGCGCAATGGGCCAAGGACCTGGAACAGGCCTTCCGTTCGCAGGAGTTCAAGCAGGTGGTGGACAAGCAGTTTGCCGGCTATGCCAAGCCCGCCTTCCTGCAGTAACGATTTTCTTGGCGTGTGTGAAAGTACTTGGGCTGCCTTCGGGCAGCCCTTTTTTATGGCTCAGGCGCAACGGGCCAGGACCTCGGCCTCCAGGTGCGCGAAGGCGCGCCACTCCAGGGCCTGCAGCTGCGCCACCTGGTCGCGGGGCAGATCGTGGGTCAGCGCGGCCGCGCCCAGGTCGCTGAGCATGGCCTCGCCCGTGGCCGGGTCCCACAGGATGTTGTGGGCGTACAGGTCGCCATGCAGCACACCGTGGTCGTGCAGGTGCTGCACCGCGCTGCGCACGCCGGCCAGCAGGCGCTGGGCGGTGGCGGGCGTGAAGGCCGTGTCCGGTGCATAGACATCGCGCGTGCAGCTGTCCAGGCTGGGTGGGCCGGCCAGGTTGCGCAGGCTGGCCGGCAGCAGGGGCAAGGCCATGGCCAGCCGACCGTCCGGGTGGCCGTCCACCCGGGCCAGGGGCGTGAGCAGCTGCGGGTGCTGGCCCGCGGCCAGGCCGGCCGCCAGTTCGGACTGCGGGCTGCCGTCGCTGGTGGCGGCGGCCTTGAACACCTTGAGCGCGATGGCCGTCCCGCTGTCGTTGCAGGTGGCCTGGTGGATGTGGCCGCTGGCGCCTTCGCCCAGTTGTGCACCCAGGCTGAGTTGGGGATAAGAAATGGCCGTTTTCGCAGATACAGCCAGCGCGGACAGCTCACTTTCTTGCGTCAACGGGTTGCCAGCGATCGCCACCCAGGCCAGCGCCGGCAGCTGCCACAGCGTGGCGGGCAGCGTGGTGAAGCGGTTGCCGGCGATGCGCAGCAGCTCCAGCCTTTGGCAGGCGCGCAGGTCCGGCAGGTCCGTGAGCTGGTTGCACGACAGCATCAGCTTTTGCAGGCGTAGGCGCTGGCCCAGGCTGGCGGGCAGCGCACGGAGCTGGTTGTCGGTCAGGATCAGCCAGCGCAGGCGCGGTGGCAGGCTGGCCTCGGGCACATGGGCAATCCGGCAGGCCTTGAAGCCCACCATCTCCAGCGCGGGCATCTGGCCCAGCACCGCCGGCAGTTCGGTGAAGGGGTTGTGGGAAGCAAACAGGATGCGCAGTTGGTGCAGGCGTGGCAGGTCCGCGGGCAGCTGCTGCAGCTGGTTGTGGGAGAGGTCCAGCACCTCCAGCGAGTCGGCCAGCGCATACAGCGCCGGTGGAAACTCCGTCAGCGCATCGCTGAGCTGGATGTGGCGGGCGCCGGCCAACCGGCCCTCGGCCAGCTGCGCGTGAAATTGCTTGAGCGTCATCATGAGGGCCGCAGTCTAAGCGCGGCACAGCGAATGCAAATTTTGAACGACCTGCCGGCCTTGGTG
This sequence comes from Comamonas aquatica, assembly GCF_018064205.1. NCBI lineage: Bacteria > Pseudomonadati > Pseudomonadota > Betaproteobacteria > Burkholderiales > Comamonadaceae > Comamonas > Comamonas aquatica. The sequence goes on from NZ_CP072916.1 coordinate 951,172, forward strand.
CGGGCCTTGCCACAGTGGGCAGCGACGGACTGGGTGGACCTGCCCGCGGCGCTCCACCGCCAACTGTCATCGGCCGCGCAGACCGACCCCAGCGCGATCCTGCTGCAGCCTGGCGCCCGTTGCCTGGTGCGTCCGGGGACCGATGCGCCGCGCATGGGCTATGTCCCTTGGCTGCCCGTGGCCGTGCTGCGCCAGATGGACTGGCGCCAGCCTCTGCCCCAACTGCTGCAGGCGGAGTTGGGCCACAGCCCGCGCTTTGCCCCGCAGGATGCGGTGATCTGGGCGGATGCACAGGTGCCCGCACCGCACTGGCCAGCCCGCCCCGGGGATGCGCCGCAGCGGCTGCAGTTCTGGCACCTGGGCCTGCAGGCCCATGCCTGGATGGCGATGCAGGTGTGCCAGCCCACCCCCATCAGCCGCGCCGCGCTGCGCGTGTGCGAATGGCGGCTGGGCTGCCCGCTGCCCCCGGCCTTGCGCGATGACTGGTTGCACCTTGGCGTGCAGGATGGGGCCGAGGGCCTGTTGGTGGCAGCATGGGAGGGCCAGGCGCCCGGGAGGGACTGGGCCGCCATCGGCCCGGTGCAGCGGGTGTTTCCCGGCGTGATGGATACCGTGGCCATGGCCGATCCGCAGGACGCCGCCACGCTGCGCGCCGGCATCGTGGACCTGGTGGCCTTTGGGGATTACCTGGGCAATGGCAAGCTGTGGTGCTTCAGCCGGACCGACGGCGCAGTCTGGTACCTGGACCACGACAGTGCGCCGCAGCTGACGCGGGTGTTGGATGACGTGGGCGACGATCTGGATGCGCTGGCCCTGATGGCCTTGTGCACCGCGCAGGCCACGGCGCAGGGGCGGGACGATGGGGACGCGCAGGCCGAGGCCTGGCTGTCGGCGCGCTGGGGACCGGCCATGGTCCGCAAGTGGATGCACTGACGGTCTGGGGGGCGGGTCTGGGTGCGCCGCCATGAAGTCCAGCACCTGCAAGCGCCGGACTTCATGGCGGCCAAAGTCAGATTCTGCGCTCGGCCCGTGCGGCCCTCAGGACGCCGGCTGGATGCGGGTGATGACCAGCGTGCCGGCCTGGTCTTCGACACGGAACCGCACCGGGTCGCCGGGCTTGAACTGGGCGGCCTGCTGCGCGTCCTGCAGGCCAAACACCATGGTCATGGGCGGCATGTCCAGGTGGGTGATGGCGCCGTGGCGGATGGTCAGCTTGCCGCTGCGGGTGTCGACGCGGGTGATGACGCCCTCGGTCAACGCCGGGTCGGGCGCCGCCGCTGGCGCAGGGCTGCTTGCCGTGGCTGCGGGCGCATGGTGGCTGGCATGGTCCTGTGCCTGTGCCTGTGCCTGTGCCTGTGCCTGTGCCTGTGCCTGTGCCTGTGCCGTCGCCAGGCTCAGCAGCAGGCCGGCAGCGCAGCCCAGGCTGCGCAGGGTGGAGAAGCTGGACATGTCGATGCTCCTTGTCAGCGGTAGCTGGTGTAGACGCGGGTGCTGACGTTGCTGCCCATCAGCGACTTGGTGACTAGCAGCACGTCGTACGGGTCCTTGCGGCCGCCGTATTCGGGGCCGTCCATGCCGGGGCTGCCGATGGGCATGCCGGGCACGGTGATGCCCAGCGCCTTGGGCTTGTCCTTGAGCAGCTTGTGCACGTCGGCGGCGGGCACATGGCCTTCGACGAGGTAGCCGCCGACCAGTGCGGTGTGGCAGGAGCCGTACTGCACGGGCAGGCCCAGCTTGGCGCGCACGGCGCTGTTGCCGCTGTCGTGCACGGTGACGGCAAAGCCGGCCTGCTCCATCAGCACGATCCAGTCCTTGCAGCAGCCGCAGTTGGGATCCTTCCAGACTTCCATGGGGATCTTGGCGGGCGAGGCGGCCAGGGCCGGCAGGGCGGCCAGACCGGCGGCGGCGGCCAGCAGGTGCAGGGCGTGGCGGCGGGTGGTGGTTGGGGTGTGCATGGTGGGTTTCCTTTCTGGGACCACAGTGTTCAGGGGGTGACGGTGAAGCGGCCTTGCATGCCGGCCTGGTAGTGGCCGGGAATCAGGCAGGCAAAGTCAAAAGTGCCGGGGCGGTTGAAGTGCCAGACCAGGTCCTCGCGCTCGCCCGGTGCCACATGGGCCATGTACGGCTCGGCATGTTCCATGCCGGGGAACTTGAGCATCAGCGCCGCGTGTTCTTGGAGCGATGCGGCGGTGCCCAGCACCACCTCGTGCAGGATCTGGCCGCGGTTTTCCACGCGCAGGCGCAGGGTCTCGCCCTGGCGCACGCTGAAGTGGTCGGGCTCGAAGCGCATGTCGTCCGTCATCCGGAGGGTAAGGGTGCGCAGCCCGGGCCGGGCATCGCCGGCGATGCCCCAGGCTTTTTGTTCCGGCGGCACCGCGGTGGCAGGGTCGGCCGGGGCGTGGGACGCATTGCCATGGGCAAAAGTGGCTGTAGCGCAGGCCAGTAAAGCGCTGGCAGCTATGTATTTCAGAGTTTGCATGATTGGCTCCGGCATCAATGGTGGGCCGGGCCGTGGCCGGCCGCGGGTTTGCGTACGCTGGGGGCGCCCGGTGCCTGGCCGGGCGGGGTGGGGCGTGGTGCCTGCGCCTCCAGCGGGGCGCCCTGCCAGGCATAGGCTTGCGTGCCCCGGGGTTGGGTGTACCAGCCGGGATCGCCGTAGTCGTTGGCACCCAGGTGCTTGCGCACCTTGAAGCTGGTGAACATGCCGCCCATCTCGATGTTCCCGTACGGCCCTTGGCCCGTCATCATCGGGAAGGTGTTGTCGGGCAGGGGCATTTCCATGGCCCCCATGTCGCCCATGCCGCGCTCGCCCATCAGCATGTAGTCGGGCACGATCTTCTGGATCTTGCCCACCAGGCCGCGGTGGTCCACGCCAATCATGGTGGGCACGTTGTGGCCCATGGCGCCCATGGTGTGGTGGCTCTTGTGGCAGTGCAGGGCCCAGTCGCCGGGCTCGTCGGCGATCAGCTCGATCTGCCGCATCTGGCCCACGGCCACGTCGGTGGTCACCTCGGGCCAGCGGGCGGACTTGGGCACGGGGCCGCCGTCGGTGCCGGTGACCTCGAACTCGTGGCCGTGCAGGTGGATGGGGTGGTTGGTCATGGTCAGGTTGCCCACGCGGATGCGCACCCTGTCGCCTTGCTTGGCCACCAGCGGCGTGATGGACGGAAAGGCCCGGCTGTTGAAGGTCCAGATGTTGAAGTCCGTCATCTCGTTGATGCGCGGCGTCATGGCCCCGGGCTCCACGGCATAGGCGGCCAGCAGGAAGGCGTAGTCGCGCTGCACGTCGGCAATCAGCGGGTGGCGGCCCTTGGGGTGGGTGATCCACAGGCCCATCATGCCCATGGCCATCTGCACCATCTCGTCCGAATGCGGGTGGTACATGAAGGTGCCGGGGCGGCGCGCCGTGAACTCGTAGACAAAGGTCTTGCCCGGCGGGATGTGCGGCTGGTTCAGGCCGCCCACACCATCCATGCCATTGGGCAGGCGCTGGCCGTGCCAGTGGATGGTGGTGGCCTCGGGCAGGCGGTTGGTGACGAAGATGCGCACCTGGTCGCCCTCGACCACCTCGATGGTCGGTCCGGGCGACTGGCCGTTGTAGCCCCACATGTTGACGAAGAAGCCCGGCGCGACCTCGCGCACCACGGGTTCGGCCACCAGGTGGAACTCCTTGACGCCGGCGTTCATGCGCCAGGGCGTGGTCCAGCCGTTCAAGGTGACCACCGGGTGGTAGGGCCGGCCATTGGGCGGCGTCAGCGGCGCGGCCGTGTCGGCGTTGCTTTGCAGCACGGGTTCGGGCAGGGCCGCCATGGCGACCCGGCTGACGGAGGCAGCAGCCACTGCGGTGGCAGCGCCGGTGAAGAAATTGCGACGGTTCATGCTCAGTGGCCTTGTGCAGGGGATTCGGACGGTGTGGCCGGGGTCGAGAGGCTGGCAGCCCCTGCGCCGGGCGAGGTGCTGTACAGCGCCAGTTGCAGGTCCACATCGGCCAGCCAGAAGTCGCGCTGGGCCTCGGTGGCGGTGGCCACGGCCTGGGTGGTGGCGCGGGCCTGGGCCAGCAGCTGCCAGGTGCTGATGAACATGCCGTTGTAGCGGTAGACGGCCTCCTCCTGCATCTGCTGGGCCAGGGGCAGCACCTCGCTGCGCTGCTGCTGGGCCAGGTCCCAGGCCGTGCGGTAACGCAGCCAGCTGGTGCGCGCCTCGCTGCGCGCCTGCAGGGCCGCATGGCGCAGCTGGGCACTGCTGTGCTGCAACTGCGCGCGTGCGCCGGCTGCGGCCACGCCGCCCCAGTCGAACAGGGGCAGGGGTAGCTCCAGCTCCCAGCCGCGCGTGATCTCGTCGTGGTGTGTGGCGCGGTCGGTGGTGGTGTTGCGGCTGTAGCTGGCGCCGATGTCGCCAAACAGCGCGCCCACGCGGGCGAAGCCGTGGCGATCGGCCGTGGTGTCCAGCTCACGGCGCAGGGCGCGCACGTCCAGGCGCTCGCGCAGGGCGGTGGCTTCGGCATCGGCCCCGGTGTGCAAGGCCTCGGCCTTGGGCAGGGGCGGCAGGCTGTCCGGCAGGGCAAAGTCGGCCTGCGGGCCCCACAGGCCCATCAGGCGGGCCAGTTGCTCGCGCTCCAGGGCCGCGTTCAGGCGGGCGCGGGCCAGCTGGGCGGCGGCCTCGTGCTGCACGCGCAGCTCCTGGGCTTGCTCCAGCTTGCTGAAGTTGCCGACCAGGGCCATGCGCCGGGCCAGCTCGCCGCCGGCTGCGGCGGCCTCGTGCATGCGTTCGGCCGCTTGCAGGCTTTGCTGCGCCGCCACGGCCCGCAGCCAGGCGCGGCGGGTGTCGGCGGCGTGCAGCAGCACCTGCTGGGCGGCGGTGAGCGTGGCCTGCTCCAGCTGCCAGCCCTGCCAGCGGCTGCGCCACGGCAGGGTGATGAGCTGGACCAGGTTGAGGCTGAGCTGGCGCTCGATCTCGCGCTCATGGCCGTTGACGAAGCGCCCCAGCGTCAGCGTGGGGTTGAACAGGGTCAGCGCCTGGGCGCGCTGCGCATCCTGGCGGGCCAGCTGTGCCAGCTGGGCTTGCAGGCTGGGGCTGCGCAGCAGGGCGATGCGCACGGCGGTGTCGGCATCCACGGGCTGGCTCAGCCACTGGGCGATCTGTGCCTCGGTGGTCGGTTGGGCGCGGGAATCCGTGGACGGCAACTGGCTGTCGGCAGGCAGCCGGGAGGCCGTGTGGCGGTCCACGGCGCTGCGCAGGCCATCGGGGGCCACGCTGGCGCAGCCCGCCAGCACCACGGCGGCGAGCACGGGGCTGAGTCGCAGGGCACGGCGCATCATGGCTGGCCTCCGTGCTGGTGCGTGCTGGGCGCTGTGGGCGCTGGCGCGGGTGTTTGCGCGGCTTCCCAGCGCAGCACATCGGCGTGGCCGCGCGCAAAGGTGGCCACGGCCGCATTCGCGGCGCGCCAGTCCTGCGGGCTGTCGACCAGGGCGCCGATGGCAGGCAGGGCGGTGTGCACCAAGGGGCGCTGGGCCGCGGTGCTGGACGCCAGCTCGGTGGTGGGGGCCGCGGGCGGCGGCGATGGGGGGGTCTGGGCCAGGGCCCAGGGTGTGGCCAGGCTCAGTCCGAGCAACCACGGGGTGACCAAGTGCGCGTTGCGCATGCAGCAATCTCCTGCGACAAGAAACCTTTCAGCGTCGGCGGCACGTTCTGCCCAGGGCAGGGGCGTGCTGCGGACGCACCTCGGGTGTCAGGTCTCAGGCGATGGGGGGTTTGGTGGCCTGCACCAGCGTGGCGCTGGCAAAGTCGGCACGGCCGCTGGCCGGTGCGGCCTGCGTGGGCAGGTCCTGGCAGGGCGCCAGCTGCAGTGGGGGGGAGAAGGCTGAATGGCAGATGCCGCAGGCTGCACAGGCTGTGGTGTGGTGGCTGCCACCGCACTCCGGCGCGGTGGGCGCCGCCGTGCAGTGGGGCACCGGGGCCGAGGCCGCAGCGGCGTGCGCATGGGCATCGTCCGCCGTGGCCTGGGCGTGGTGGTGGGCCTGTGGCGCTGTCTGCACTGCGGCCACGGCCGTGGGCATGTGGTCCCCGGCGTTGGGCAGGCTGCCCATGGCCATGGCGTCGCCCAGCAGACCGCGCAGGGTCAGCAGCAAGATCATGAACAGGGGCAACAGGCGACGCATAGGCATGAATGATGCCAGAGTCGGCACAAAGTTCCGCGCTGCGCCGTCAGCCGCCGTAGCGGCCCGGGCGGTGGTTCATGGACAGCACCTGGTTCAGGGTCAGGGCCGCCAGGATGGACCACAGGGCGCGTTCCACATCGACGATGAAGAAGGCGCTCAGCAGGATCAGGCAGTCCAGTCCCATCTGCACATAGCCGGCGCGCCAGCCATAGCGCTCCTGCAGGAACAGGGCGGCAATGCCCACGCCGCCCAGGCTGCAGCGGTGGCGGAACAGCACCAGCATGCCCACGCCCATCAGGATGCCGCCGACGACAGCGGCGTAGGGCGCCTGCACACGCTCCAGGCTCAAGAACAGCGGCTGCAACTCCGACACCACGGCCAGCAGGCCAACGGCGCAGAAGGTCTTGACCGTGAAGGCCCAGCCCATCTTGCGCACGGCCAACCAGTAGAACGGCAGGTTCAGCAGAAAGAACCAGACGCCGAAGCCGATGTGTGTGGCGTAGTGCAGCGAAAACGCCAGGCCCGCCATGCCCCCCGTGACCAGCCCGGCCTGCTTGAACAGCGCCACGCCCACCGAGATCATGAGCACGCCGGTGAAGATGGCGGCCGCGTCCTCGAGCAGGGTGTGGGGCAGCGGTGCAGGTGCGGCAGGCTGGTGGCGGGTGTTCATGGTGGTGGAAATTTGTGCGTGTTATTTTTCAGGCGCATAGATTATGCGGCGTCTGTCCTCATTCTTCAGCTTTTTTGTGAGGGGTGGAGCGCAGGCGCAGGCCGTTGGCCACCACCAGCAGGCTCACCCCCATGTCGGCCAGCACGGCCAGCCACATGCTGGCATGGCCCATCAGCGCCAGGGCGAAGAAGGCCGCCTTGATGCCCAGGGCCAGCGCAATGTTCTGCCACAGCACGCGGTGGGCGCGTTGGGACAGCGCGATGGTGTCCGGGATGCGGCGCAGGTCGTCGTGCATCAGTACCACGTCGGCGGTCTCCATGGCCATGTCGGTGCTGTGGGCGCCGCCCATGGCAAAGCCCATGTCGGCCTGGGCCAGGGCGGGGGCATCGTTGATGCCGTCACCCACCATGCCGACGGCCCCCTCGGCCTGCAGCTGGTGCATGCGGCGCAGCTTGTCCTCGGGCAGCAGGCCGCCTTCGGCCTGCAGGATACCCGCCTGCTGGGCGATGGCCTGCACGGCATCGGGGTGGTCGCCGCTGAGCACCACCGGGGTGATGCCCAGCGCCTGCAGCTGTTGCACGGCCTCCTGGGCATGGGGGCGCAGGCTGTCGGCCACGGCGAACACAGCCAGCACCTGCTGTGCGGTGGCCAGCAGGCTGACGCTGCGGCCCAGGCGCGTGTGCGCCTGCACGGCGGCCTGCAGGGCCGGGCTGTCCAGTTGCTGCTCCTGCGCCCAGCGCAGGTTGACCAGGTAGTAGGTCTGCCCCTCGATGCGCGCCTGCACGCCGCGCCCGGGCAGGGCCTGCAGGTCCTGGGCCGGCGAGCTGGGCACGCCCTCGGTCTGCAGGCCCTGGGCCACCGCGTGCGAGACCGGGTGGTCCGAGCGCGAGGCGATCTGCCAGGCCCGCAAGGCGGCCTCGGCACGCGGGGTCTGCACGGCGTCCAGCACGTCCCAGTCGACCAGGGTGGGCTTGCCCGTGGTCAGGGTGCCGGTCTTGTCCAGCGCGATGCTGCGCAGCTGGCGCGCGGCTTCCAGCACACTGCCGCCCTTGAGCAGCACGCCCTGGCGGGCGGCGGCCGTCAGCGCGCTGACCACGGTGACCGGGGTGGACAGCACCAGCGCGCAGGGGCAGGCGATGACCAGCAGGGCCAGGGCTTGGTAGATGGCATCCAGCCAGGTCCAGCCCAGCAGCAGCGGGGCCAGCACGGCCAGGGCCAGGGCCAGGACCATGACGATGGGGGTGTAGATGGCGGCAAAGCGGTCGACGAAGCGCTGCGTGGGCGCCTTGCTGGCCTGGGCCTGCTCCACGGCCTGGACGATGCGCGCCAGCATGGAGTTGGCGGTGGCGGCGCTGACGCGCAGCTGCAGCTCGGCCTGCTGGTTGATGCTGCCGGCCCAGACGCTGTCGCCCGGTGCCTTGTCCACGGGCACGCTTTCACCGGTGATGGGGGCCTGGTTCACGCTGCTGTGGCCGGCGATGACCTCGCCGTCCAGCGGGATGCGGGCCCCGGGGGCCACGCGCACCAGGGCGCCGGTGGGCACGTCGGCCGTGGGCACGGTCAGGCTGTGGCCGTTGGGCTGCAGCACCTCGGTGGTGTCGGGCGCCAGGCGCAGCAGGTGGCGGATGGCCAGGCGCGCGCGGTCCATGGCGCGCTCCTCGATGCGTTCGGCGGCTGCGTACAAGGCCATGACCATGGCGGCCTCGGGCCACTGGCCGATCAGGAAGGCGCCGGTGACGGCCACGGCCATCAGCGCATGGATGCCCAGCTGCAGGCGCGCCAGGCTTTGCAGGCCGGCCTTGTACACGCCCAGGCCGGACAGGGCGATGGCCACCACGGCCAGGGCCATGCCGGCGTATTCCAGTGCCGGGTATTGCGGCGTGAACCAGTGCGAGATTTCGGCCAGCAGCGCCAGGCCCAGCGCGGCCCCGATGCGGGGCCAGCCGGGCAGCACGCCATGGTCGTGGCCGTGGTCGCGCTCGCCGCCTGCATGGTCGTGATCGTGGTCGTGCCCATGGGCATCGGGTTTCCGGGGGGCCGGGCTGCAGCAACTGTGGTGTGTGTGTTTGGTGTCCATGCCATGATTGGAAAGCTGAAAGTAACTTCAAGGTCAAGCACCCATGACAGGATTGCGCATCGGAGAGGCCGCCCACCGCACCGGCGTGTCGGCCGCCAACATCCGCTACTACGAAAAACAGGGCCTGCTGGCGCCGGCCCTGCGGCAGGACAACGACTACCGCCTGTATGGCGATGCGGACCTGCACCGCCTGCGCTTCATCCGCATGTGCCGCGCCATGGACATGTCGCTGGACGAGGTGCGCACCCTGCTGGCGCTGGATGGCCAGCGCCCGGAAGACTGCCGCGCCGCCAGCCAGACGGTGGAATCCCACCTGCAGCACGTGCGCCAGCGGCTGGGCGAGCTGCGGGTGCTGGAGCGGGAGCTGCGCCAGCTCAAGACCCTGTGCGATGGCCGCCCCGGGGCGTGCAACCTGATCGCCACCCTGCATGCCCAGGCCGATGCCGAGTTGCCGCCCGAACCCGGCAGCCATGTCAAACGCCATGTCTGAGGGCGGGCGCCCGCTTGAAAACAGGAGCGCATGGCGCGCGTGGAACCAGGATTTCAGAGTTGAATTGATCTGAATGGTGCTTTTGACGTGCGCGATGTGCTCATCTTTTTGAACCAACCTGGGGGTGGGCCAAAACCGGTCGTGCTGCAGGCCGGGCCGTCTCGGCCGACAATGGACCGCATGACAGGGACGGACCACACACTACAGACCATGGACTGGACCGGCGTGCGCGCCATGGTCTTCGACATGGACGGCACGCTGCTGAACACCGAACACGCCATCGTCACGGCCGCCAGCCAGACCCTGGTGCAACTGGGCCATGCCCCGCTGCCCGCGGCCTACCGCATGCCCAACATGTTCGGCACGGCGGCCGACCTGATGGCGGATGTGCTCAAGGAGCGGCAACTGCCGATGCCGCAGGCCGGCAAGGCACAGCTGGGGCAGTGGTTCGAGCACCACTATGCCCAGCAGCCCCCGCATGGCGCGCCCTTGTACGCCGGCGTGCGCGCCTGGCTGCAGGCGGCGCGCGACCAGGGGCTGGCCCTGGCCGTGTGCACCAACAAGCAGCATGCGCTGGCCCTCAAGGGGCTGGAGGCGGCGGGCATCCTGGATCTGTTCCAGGTGGTCACCGGGCGCGACAGCTGCGGCGTGGCCAAGCCCGCGCCCGATCCGCTGCTGTTCACCCTGGGCCATCTGCATGTGCCACCGCACGCGGCGGTGTTTTTTGGCGACACGCACGCCGACGCGGCCTGCGCGCAGGCGGCCGGGGTGCGGTTTGCGTGGTTCACGGCGGGGTTCGGTACGGACCTGGTGCGCCAGTACCCGCGCGTGCTGGATTTCGCCGATTACCGCGGCCTGCCGCAGCCGACGGCGGCCCTGGCCTGAAGGCCATGCCCACGGGCTGCCACGCAGCGCCGGGGCACGCGATCCGCGTGCTGGGGCCGTGGGGACAGTCGGCTCAGCGCAGGCTGCTGGGGGCCGGGCCGCGAAAGCCCAGGGCCTGCGAGATCTCGTAGGCCGTACCCTGCAGCTTGGGCAGCCAGCCTTCGTCCAGGCGGTCGGCCGGGGCGGAGATGGACAGCGCCGCGACCAGCTTGGCCTGGTCGTCGTAGATGCCCGCGGCCATGCAGCGCACGCCCAGCTCCAGCTCCTCGTTGTCATAGGCCACGCCGGTTTCCCGGGCCTTGGACAACTCGCGCTCCAGCAGGGGCAGCTGGGTCAGGCTGTTGTGGGTGTTGCCGGCCAGGCCGGTGCGCATGGCGTAGGCGCGCACGCGCTGGGGTTCGTCGGCCGCCAGGAACAGCTTGCCGTTCGATGTCAGGTGCAGCGGCGCATGGCCGCCGATGGCGCGCACCACCTGCATGCCCGAGCGTTCGCTGTACGCGCGTTCCACATAGACGATCTCATCGCCCTGACGCACGCTGAGGTTCACGGGTTGCTGGATCTGCTTGTGCAGCAGGCGCATGGCGGGCAGGGCCGCCTCGCGCACGCTCAGGCGGGCCTTGACCAGGTTGCCCAGTTCCAGCAGGCGCATGCCCAGGCGGTAGCTGCCCGATTCGGGGCGGTCCACGAAGCGGCCGGCGGCCAGGTCATTCAGGATGCGGTGGGCGGTCGAGGGGTGCAGGCCGGTGCGTTCGCTGATTTCCTTGAGGGAGACGGCCTCTTCGCGCGATGCCAGGACGTCGATCAAGACAAACATGCGCTCCAGCACTTGCACACTGGGTTTGGCGGGAGCGTCTTGATCGTTTTTCTTCATGGGGCATCCAAAGGCAAAGATGGCCGGATTCTAGCCCTCGTGGGTGTGGCCTGCTCACATTCTTTGGAGCGGCAGGCCGCATTCGCTGGTGCGACTCAGATTTTGTCGATGCGCTGCCACAGGTTGTTGCGCAAAACCTCGTGCGGGTGGAACTGCGCCTTGTAGCGCATCTTGGCCGAGGCCTCGATCCAGTAGCCCAGGTAGACGTGGGGCAGGCGCAGGCTGCGCGCGAAGGCAATCTGCCACAGCACGTTGTAGGTGCCGTAGCTGGCGTCGGCGTCCGGTTCGTAGAAGGTGTAGACCGCCGACAGGCCGTCTTCCAGAAAATCGATGATGGAGACCATGCGCAAGGCGTTGTCGGCGGCGGGGTCGCGGAACTCCACCAGCCGGGTCTCCCCCCGGCTTTGCAGCAGAAACTGCGTGTACTGCTCGATGCTGTCCTGGTCCATGCCGCCGCCGCTGTGGCGGGCGTGCTGGTAGCGTTGGTACAGGTCGTAATGCTCCTGCGAGAAGTGCAGGCGCTGCACGCTGGCTTCCAGTTGCCCGTGCTGGCGTGCCGCGCGGCGCTGGCTGCGGTTGGGGCGGTATGCATCGGTCAGCACGCGCAGCGGCTCGCAGGCCTTGCACTGGCTGCAGTACGGCCGGTAGGTGAACATGCCGCTGCGGCGGAAACCCTGGGTGACCAGGGCCGAGTAGACCTCGGACTGGATCAGATGGCTGGGGGCGGCGACCTGCGAGCGCGCTTCCTGGTGCGGCAGGTAGCTGCACGGGTAGGGCGCGGTGGCATAGAACTGCAGGCTGTAGTGCGGCAGGTCATTGAGCTGTGTCATGCGTCGAAAGCCTCAGGAAATCAACCCAGGGGAAAGCGCATCCCAGTATACGGGGCGCCATTGCCAGTCCATGGGCGGGCGCTGCTGCTGGCGTGTGGCCTCGGCCAGGAAGCTGGCGCGGCTTTGTTCGCGCGCGCCCAGGGAGGCGAGGTGGGGCGTGGTCTGCTGGCAGTCGATCTGCGGCGCGCCGTGGTAGCGGCACAGTGCCACCAGCGCCGCCAGGGCCAGCTTGGAGGCGTCGGTGGCATGCGCGAACATGGATTCGCCATACACGGCATGGCCCAGGGCCACGCAGTACAGGCCGCCGACCAGGCGCCCGTCCACCCAGGTCTCCACGCTGTGGGCCAATCCCTGCGCATGCAGGCCGCAGTAGGCATCGATGATGCTGGGCACGATCCAGGTGCCATCCTGCCCGGCGCGGGGGGTCTGGGCGCAGTGCTGCATCACCTGGCGAAAGTCGTGGTCCACGCGCACCTCGCAACCCGGGGTGCGCAGGAATTTGCGCAAGGTCTTGCGCAGCGACGGGTGCAGACGGAAGTCACCGGTCTGCAGCACCATGCGGGGGTCGGGCGACCACCACAGGTTGGGCTGGCCGGGGCTGAACCAGGGAAAGATGCCCTGGCGGTAGGCCGCTTGCAGGTGTTCGGCATCCAGGGTGCCCCCGGCTGCCAGCAGGCCGGGCATGGGGGTGTCGGCGCCCCAGGCATGGGTCACGGCGGGGAACTCGTCCTCGGAATCGAGCCAGATCAGCGATGGCGCTTGCATGTTTTGCTATGAACTTGGGAAGTGGGTCGGTCGGGTGTTGCGCCAGCATGGGGGCCAGTGGCGTGGTGGGCTGCTCCTACAGTGAATGCTGTCCTATGGGGACAGACCCCGCCATGGGGCTTGCCTATGGTGGCGTCATGTCCTTGGGGCATTATGAAATGCGGTGTCGCCGCATGCGGATGGAAGGAGTGGCAATCATGTTCTTTTCCGGCATTTTCAGTGGTGAACCCCGTTACATCCGCCGTGCCCGGGCGTGTCTGCAGGAAGCGCGCATGGCCATGCTCGAGCATTCGATGGCGGCCGAGCACTACCATGCCTCGGCGGCCATGTATGCCGAGCGCGCGCGCCGACTGGAGGAGGAGATCGCCCATTGGGAGGCGCGCAAGAAGGGGGCGGTGCTCATAGACCCCTTGCAGGAGGCGGGTAAGTACATTGCGCCCAATCGCATTGAATCCGTGCCGGGGCCTGCCGCTGCTGGGGCGGCGCCGACCGTGGGGATTGTCCGGGCTGCTTGAGGTCCGTTGAGCGGGGTGCTGCTGTGCATCCAGTCCACAGGGGGCGGGCGGTATGGACGCGGCCATGAAAAAAGCCAAGCATCTTGCAATGCTTGGCTTTTCAGAGTGGCTCCCCGACCTGGGCTCGAACCAGGGACCTGCGGATTAACAGTCCGTCGCTCTACCGACTGAGCTATCAGGGAACATTTCGGTGGTGCCTTGTGCAATTGCAAGGCGTCAATTTGTGGCTCCCCGACCTGGGCTCGAACCAGGGACCTGCGGATTAACAGTCCGTCGCTCTACCGACTGAGCTATCAGGGAACATTTCGGTGTGCCTTGTGCAATTGCAAGGCGTCAATTGGGTGGCTCCCCGACCTGGGCTCGAACCAGGGACCTGCGGATTAACAGTCCGTCGCTCTACCGACTGAGCTATCAGGGAATATGCCGGTAATGTGTGCGCTGCTTGATGGCGCAACATTGAAATCTTGTTGGCTCCCCGACCTGGGCTCGAACCAGGGACCTGCGGATTAACAGTCCGTCGCTCTACCGACTGAGCTATCAGGGAACAAGACCTAGATTATATACATGGATTTTTGGCCGTTTTGGCAGTTGGCCCAAAAAAGTGAGAGCAGCCTGGGCCTATGCCGGTTCGGGGCGCCGCCACAGCCACAGCAGCACGCAGGCCATGCAGCTGCAGGCCAGCCAACGCACCCACAGCGGCGTGGGGGTCAGCCACAGGATGGCTGCGCACACGGCCATCATGACGGTGGCACTGCGTTTGGCACGGCGGCTGACCAGGCCGCCCGCCTGCCAGTTCTGCAGCATGGGTCCAAACAGCGGGTGCCGCCACAGCCAGGCGTGCATGCGTGGGGAGCTGCGCATGGCGGCCCAGCCAGCCATCAGGATGAACACCGTGGTCGGCAGGCCCGGAATGAACACCCCGGCGATGCCCAGCGCCAGGGCCAGTACCGCCAGGGCACGCAGCAGCCAGCGCGTGTACCAGTGGCGCGCCACGATCGGGGCGGGCACGGGGGCGGTGTCGGCAGCGTCTTCGGGCGGGGCAGGCAAGGGCATGTGGTCGATTGTGCCTGGGTCTGTGGCGGCATGGCCGGCCGCGGTGGTGCGTGCCTGCATTAAAAGGAGCAGGTAGCGCTGGGTGGATCAGGGTTTGCGTATCCAATCCATCGGAATGGCTGATCTTGCAAGCGCTGCCAGCTATGGTTTTGTGAAGTGAAGTGAAGTGAAGTGAAGTGAAGTGAGGTGAAGTGAGGTGAAGTGAAGTGAAGTGAAGTGAAGTGAAGTGAGGTGAGGTGAGGAGCTGGAGCTGGAGCTGGAGCTGGAGCTGGGGCTGGGGCTGGGGCTGGGGCTGGGGCTGGGGCTGGGGCTGGGGCTGGGGCTGGGGCTGGGGCTGGGGCTGGGGCGTTCCCCGGTGGCAGCCATAAAAAAGGCCTGCAGATGCAGGCCTCAAAGAGATGAAGTTGGAAGGCCTCTGCGGGCTTCAGGTCTTGGCGGAGGGCGTGGCGGCCTGGCTGTCGGCCGCAGTGGCGGCGGAAGCGCTCTTGTTGATCTTGCCCAGGAAGAGCACGGTGAAGTAAATCCACATGGCAATGGTGATCAGGATGACGATCAGGCTCATCAGGCCGTAGTCGGTCGAGATCAGGTCGTTGAACATCTTCATGGCAAACATCCTCCGCAATCAGTCATGGGTTAATAGGTGTGCCGTCACTATCGCGTGCGGGTGGCGGGGGGCGTTTGCGGCACATCAAACGGCCGGACTGGGCGATTTGCGTTAAAGCAAGGGTCTGGATGGCCGGTCGGGCCGGTTTTTTGCATACCATGCGGGCATGGCCGTTCGTCGGCAGCGCCAACCAGTTTGAATGGGTGAGAAACAACACATGATCGACGCTTCCAACGTCACACACAGCGTGCAACTGGCCGTGGCGCCAGTGTTCTTTTTAACGGCCGTGGCCGGCATGATCGGCGCCGTGGCCGGGCGGCTGGCACGCATCATCGACCGGGCCAGGGTGATGGAGGAGCGCGTGCGCGCCAGCAACGATGAGGAGTTCATCGACCGCGGCCTGCGCGAGCTGAACTACCTGCGCACGCGGGGCCGCATTGCCAACTGGTCGATCGGCT
This sequence comes from Comamonas aquatica, assembly GCF_018064205.1. Taxonomy (NCBI): domain Bacteria; kingdom Pseudomonadati; phylum Pseudomonadota; class Betaproteobacteria; order Burkholderiales; family Comamonadaceae; genus Comamonas; species Comamonas aquatica. The sequence continues at coordinate 966,548 of NZ_CP072916.1, forward strand.
TGCTGACGCTGTGCGGCTTTTTGATCGGGCTGACGATTGTCTTCCTGTTCATCGGCCAGGCCTGGGCGGAGCAGGGGCAGATGGTGGCGGTGTTCCTGTTCCTGGGCGGGGTGTTCTCGTTCATCGCCGCGCTGGCCTGCTTCATGTGGGAGACGGTGCTGGCCACCGATCTGTTGAACTTCAACGTGCTGGAGACCGGGCGGCAGATGCGGCACTGACCTCCCTGCGGCCGCTCAGGGCTTGGGGTCGATGGGCTCCAGCCAGGCCTGGGCGGCATTGATCACGCACTGTGTCAGGCGCTCCAGCCCGGTCTGCGCATTGCGCGCATGCGCCCAGTACAGGGGCACCGGAATGCCGCTGCCCGGCAGCAGCTCCACCAGGCTGCCGTTGACCAGGTGCTCGCGGATCAGCACCGTGGGGTGCATGCCCCAGGCCACGCCGGCTTCGCAGGCGCGCACGAAGGCGTGGGCCGATGGCACCCAGTGGCGCGGCGGCGCATGGCGGGCCGAGACGCCTTGCTGGTGCAGCCACTTGTCCTGCATCGCGTCCTTGCGGTCATAGGTCAGCACCGGTGCCTGCGACAGGGTCTGGGCATTGATGCCCTGGGCGCCGAAATAGCGGGCGATGAAGGCCGGGCTGGCAGCGGCCACGTACTGCATGTTCGCCAGGGGCCAGATGTTGCAGCCCGTTATGTGGCTGGACGAGGCCGTGACCGCCGCCATCACCTCCCCTTCCTTGATGCGTTTGGCCGTGTGGTCCTGGTCGTCGATGCTGATGTCCAGCAGCTCGTTGCCTTCCTGGGTGAAGGCGGCCATGGCATCCACGAACCAGCTGTTGAGCGAATCCGCATTCACCGCCAGCTTCAGCGTGGGGCGGGCCACCTGGCCTTCGGGCACCAGCTCGGGGTTGTTGCGGCGCAGCTCGTTTTCGAGCAACGCCACCTGCTCCACGTGCAGGCACAGGCGGCGCCCGGCCTCGGTGCCGGTGCAGGGCGCGCCGCGCATCACCAGCACCTGGCCCAGGCGCTCTTCCAGCAACTTGATGCGTTGCGAGATGGCCGAGGGCGTGACGTGCAGCTTGCGGGCCGCACGGTCAAAACTGCCTTCGCGCAGCACAGCGGCCAATGCTTCCAGTCCAGCGTAGTCGAGCATGTAGAAAAACTTAATTCGAATGAAGTAATTTAATTTATCTTATCTGCATAAGTCCGGCAATGCGGCGGGAGAATTGGCTGCATGTGGAATGCTGAAATCACCTCTTCCTGGCTGGCCGGTTTTACCGTGTGCCTGTCGCTGATCGTCTCCATCGGGGCGCAGAACGTCTATGTGCTGCGCCAGGCCGTGCGTGGGGAGCACACGCGGGCCTGCGTGGTCTGGTGCGTGGGCTCGGACGCGCTGCTGATTGGCGCCGGCGTGGCCGGCATGGCGCAACTGCTGTCCAGCCGCCCCGACGTGGCCTACTGGTGCGGCTGGGGCGGCGTGCTGTTCCTGCTGGGCTATGGGCTGTTCGCCTTGCACCGCATGGCGTTTGCCCAGAATGCCCTGGTGCTGGCCGAAGGCGATGCCGTGGCGCCGCGCAGCGTGTTGGCGGTGCTGGGCGCGCTGGCGGTCATCACCTTGCTCAATCCCCATGTCTACCTGGACACGGTGGTGCTGATCGGCTCCATCGGGGCGCGCCAGGCGGGGGAGCTGAAATGGTTCTTCGTGGTCGGGGCCGCCTGTGCCAGCCTGGTGTGGTTTTGCCTGCTCAGCGCGGCGGCGCAGCGGTTGCGCCCGCTGTTTGCCAAGCCCGTGGCGTGGCGGGTGCTGGATGGCATCACTGGGGTGATGATGCTGGTGCTAGCCTGGTGGGTGTGGCAGGGGCTGGTGGCCTGAGCGCACGTCGCGCCCTGCCATCCAAAGCAAAAGCCCGTGGTGCAAGCGCCACGGGCTTTTTTTGTGAGGTTGTGATGGAGGGGGCTCAGCCCAGGCGGGCCAGCACTTCCAGCAACTTCCACTGGTTGGCCAGGATCTGGTAGTAGCCGGTTTCCCCGGTCTTGTGGCTGGTGGCCTCGATGAAGACCACGTTCCCCTGCGCACGGGCCGGGGTCATGGTGGGCTTGATCTTGTCGTAGTTGTAGCGCTCCGCCAGGTCACCGCGGAAGTTCAGCAGGCGGTCACTGCCCGATGCCAGGTGAGCGGCAAACAGCTCCAGGGTGCGTGACAGCGTCACTTCGCTCAATCCGGTGGTGATGGCTTTGTCCAGGGAGATGGGGGCGGTGTCGCTCATGGAGGGGTCCGGTGAAAAGGCCTGGGAAATAAAGTTCGGCATCATGCCGCAGTTGCCGGGCCATGGATACTGGTGGTAACGATTTGCTCGGGCTTGTGTCGCGCAAGCGCAAGACCACGGTAGGCACCAACTGTGGCCACTCGGGCCATCGGCCAGTCCGATGACTGGACCCCGGTGGGGCGGTGCGTCATCTGGGATTGGCCTGCCCATGAAAAAAGCGCTGCCAGGGCAGCGCTTGGGAGTGGGGTGTGGTGCCGATCAGAAGGCGGGAACCACGGCGCCCTTGTACTTCTCTTCGATGAACTTCTTGGTGTCGGGCGAGTGCAGGGCCTTCATCAGCTTGGCGATGTCGGCGCCATCGGCGCGGTCCTTGCGGGCGGCGACGATATTGGTGTAAGGCGAGTCGGCGTTCTCGATGAACAGCGCATCCTTGGTGGGGTTGAGCTTGGCTTCGATTGCGTAGTTGGTGTTGATCAGGGCCAGGTCCACGTCAGCCAGCGCACGGGGCAGCAAAGGGGCTTCCAGTTCGCGGAACTTCAGTTTCTTGGGGTTCTTCACCACGTCCAGCGCGGTGCTGGTCAGGTTCTTGGGGTCCTTGAGTTCGATCAGGCCTTGCTTGGCCAGCAGCAGCAGGGCGCGGCCACCGTTGGAGGGATCGTTGGGGATGGCCACGGTAGCGCCGTCCTTCAGGTCCTTCAGGTTCTTGATCTTCTTGGAGTAGGCGCCGAAGGGTTCGACGTGCACTTTGCCGTTGGGCACTTGCACCAGGCTGGTCTTGCGGTCCTTGTTGTAGCTGTCCAGGTAGGGCTGGTGCTGGAAGAAGTTGGCGTCCAGCTGCTTGTCTTCCACGGCGGCGTTGGGCTGCACGTAGTCGCTGAATTCCTTGACCTGCAGCTCGATGCCGTCGGCTTTGAGCTGGGGCTTGATGAAGTTCAGGATTTCCGCGTGGGGCACGGCGGTGGCGGCCACCTTGAGGACATCGGCAGCCTGGGCGGAGAGGGCCAGGGTGGCAATCGCCACGGCAGTCAGGGTCTTCTTCAACATATGGAGGATTCCGTTCAAATGACAGTGGAGTGCGGTGTTGTCTCAGCCCTGTGTGCACCGATTGCAGCCTCAGGGTGTGGGGGCAAGTGTAATCTTGGCGTTGCAACCTGCTAAGTAATTTTTCCTAATTTGGTTATAAAGAAAGTGGTTTTTATGCAAAATTTTGCCATTCAGGGGCGCCGTGCACGCTGACGACCTCGAAAAGCTGGTGTCCACCCGCATGCCCTTCGGTAAGTACAAGGACCGTCTGCTGTGCGACCTGCCTGGCAATTACCTCGCGTGGTTTGCGCGCGAGGGCTTTCCGCCCGGCGGGTTGGGGCGCTTGCTGGCCCTGATGCACGAGCTGGACCACAACGGGCTCACGCGCCTGCTCGATCCCCTGCGGCCCCCGCGCTGAAGCGCTGCCAATAAAAACAAAACGCCCCGCGGCGCAAACCGGCGGGGTGTTTTGAGTGCGCGTGCACGGCAACTGCCGTGTGGCGATTACAGGGCGGCAGCGCGGGCCGCTTCGGCCTTGGCCTTGGCTTCGTCCAGCTTCTTTTGCAGCGCGGCGGCTTCGGCTTCGGCGGCCTTGGCTTCGGCCTGGGCCTTGGCCTTGGCGTCCGCTTCGGCGGCGGCCTTGTCGTCACCGCTGAAGGCGCCGGCAATCGCGTTGCCCGCCAGGGTGCCAACCACGGCGCCGGTGGCGGTGGCGGCGATGGTGCCCATCATGCCGGAGCCTGCGGGGGCGGCGGTGGCCGCAGGCGCCGCGGCGGGGGCTGCCGCGGCTGCGGGCGTGGCTGGGGTGGCCGGTGTCGCGGGCTTGGCGGCGGCGGTCGGGGCTGCAGGGGTGGCCGGCTTGGCGGGGGCCTGGCCAATCGCTGCAGGGCGCACCGACTTGCCGCCCCCCATGCGCTTGGCGTGCGCCAGGGTGGGCGCGGCCAATGCGGCGATGGTGACGGCGATCACGGAAGCGGTGGTGCGGAAAGAAGTTTTCACAAAAAGTCCTGGGAAAAGACGGTCAACAAAACGAGGGCCATGTGACGACCCCAGCGCGCCCGAGTGGGTGCGCTGCAAGGACATACATGGGGGGAGGGGTGCAAATTGCAAGCCCGCAGGTCCCGTGGGTTCGGGAAGGGGCTGGCCTTTGCGGGCCGCACACGTTGAAATGTTGGCGTTATGGGTGTGAGAGCGGCGATTTTACGCACAGCCCGCGCGCTGCAAGAATAAATAGCGGCAAGCGCTTGAATACAAAGGGTTTCTGATGGTTTTTCACCGGAAACCCATGCCAGGCCAGCGCAAGCCGCTTCTTTTTTGCAATGTGCTCGGGGGCGGTGGCCGCGGGGCGGGGCCGTGCCGCAGGCTTGGCCGGGGCTGGAGCTAGGGCTGGGGGCCGCGCAGGCCCCCGGCGGCACACACCCGGCGCGGCCCTGGCATTCGGGCGGCGGTGTTCCGGGTGTGGCGGTCCGCCTTACTGCAGCACTTCCAGCAGGCGGTCCAGGCCGCCTTCGTTGATGCAGACCTTGGCCTCGGCGCGCACGCGGGGCTTGGCGTGGTAGGCCACGGACAGGCCGGCGGCCTGCATCATGGGGATGTCGTTGCTGCCATCGCCCACGGCGATGCACTGCGCGGGCGTGATGCCCAGCAGGCAGGCCACTTCCAGCAGGGTGCGGCGCTTTTCGGCGCCGTCGCAGATGTCGCCCCATGGCTGTTCGACCAGGCCGCCGGTCAGCACGCCGTCGCGGGTCTCCAGCACGTTGGCGCGCACAAAGTCGATGCCCAGCAGGCCGCGCACATGTTCGGCAAAGTAGGTGAAGCCGCCGGAGACCAGTAGCACCTTCAGGCCGGCGGCCTGGGCGGCGCGCACCAGGGTGTCGGCACCGGGGGTCAGGCGCAGGCGCTCGGTCAGCACACGGGCCATGTCAGCCTCGGTCACGCCCACCAGCTTGCCCACGCGCTGGCGCAGGCTGTCCTTGAAATCGGTGATCTCGCCGCGCATGGTGGCCTCGGTGATGGCCGCGACTTCGGCCTTCTTGCCCGTGGCGTCGGCGATTTCGTCCACGCATTCGATGGTGATCAGCGTCGAGTCCATGTCGAACGCTATCAGCTTGTAGTCGCTGAGCTTTTGCGGGGCGGTGATGTGCTGGATGGTCAGGCCGGGGGCGAATTCGGTAGCGGCGGGCATGGGCGCGGGCAGAGGTTGCAGGATCAGGCCCAGCACGGCAGGTGCTGGGGGCTGGTGCGGATTATCGCGGCTGCGCGGCGCGGCAGGGGCGAACGGGGCTTGTGCGTGACCCGTGCCACCGGGCAGGTCACCTGCCCGGTGGCGGTGTCCGCTCCCGCCGGGCGTTGGGGGCGCTTATTGCGGCTGCAGGCCGGCGGCCTTGACCAGTTCGGCGTGCAGCTTCAGGTCGCCGGCGATCGTGGCCTGCAGTTCCTCGGGGCTGGACGGTGCGGGTTCCATGCCGCTGGCCAGCAGCTTGTCCCGGGCCGGGCCCTGCAGCACGCTGCGCACGGCCTGGTTCAACTGGGCCACCACGGCTGGTGGGGTCTTGGCCGGGGCCAGCAGGCCCACCCAGGCGGACAGTTGCAGGTCGGCAAAGCCGCTTTCGGCCATGGTCGCCACCTGGGGCAGCAGGGGCGAGCGCTGTGGGCTCATCACACCCAAGGCCTGCAGCTTGCCGGACTGGATGTGGGGCAGGGCCTCGGGCAGCACGGCGAACAGCATGTCGACATTGCCGGCCAGCGTGTCGTTGATGGCGTTGGCGCCGCCCTTGTAGGGCACGTGCAGCATCTCGGACTGCGTGCGCGTGCTGAACATCAGCGCCCCCAGGTGCTGCGGGCTGCCGTCGCCGGACGACGCATAGGTCAGTTGGCCCGGTGCGGCCCTTGCCTGGGTGACGACGGCGGCGACGCTGGGAAAGCGGGCCTTGTCCTTGACCACCAGCACCATGGGCTGGTTAACCAGCCGGGCGATGGGCTGGAAGTCGGTCTGCGGGTCATAGGCCAGCTGCTTGAAGATGCTCTTGTTGGTGGTCAGGAACGAGGCGGGCGAGACCGTCAGCGTGTAGCCATCGGGTGTGGCGCGCGCCACCTGGGGCATGCCGATCTGGCCGGACCCACCGGCCTTGTTTTCCACCACAAACGATTGCCCCAGTTTGGTGCCCAGCTCCTGGCTGATCACGCGGGCCAGCATGTCGGCGCTGCCCCCGGCGGGCAGGGCCACCATCACCTTGACGGGTTTGCTGGGGTAGGTGTCGGCCGCCGTGGCGCTGGTGCCGACGCACAGTGCGGCCAGGGTGCAGGCCAGAAGGTGGGGGCGCAAAAGCATGGTGCGTGTCCTGGGTGGGCTGCGCCAGCCGAAGGGCTGAGGTGTCGCAGTCCCCCGGACCACGCAAATTCAGTGCCCGGTCGCGGTGCGGTGGCCACGCGCCCCGTCTGCAAGGGCGTGTTTTTCAAAAATTAGAGCTGTCAGCGCAAGCGCAGTCAGCATTTCAAGGCTTTTTGCCGTGTAAATACAAATCGTCCGACCAGGTGGCCAGCCATTCGGGCTTGTAGGCCACGAACACGGCGCACAGCATGCCGGTGACCACGGCATCGCCCCAGGCCATCAGCCAGTGTGCAATCTGCGACAGGTCCTCCTGCACGCCCGGCAACTGGTGGCCCAGGGCCGCGGACAGCAGGCCGGCGGCAAACAGGTTCAGCACCGTGCCGACAAAGCCGCGGCCGAAGATGTAGACAAACACCTTGGTGCCCAGCCAGCGGCGCAGCAGCACCCCCCACAGCATGGCCAGCGTGGCCGGGACGATGCCGTGCCACACCGTCAGGCGCAGGGCCTCGATGGCCTCCAGGCTGGGCGAGAGCAGGTAGGCGATAGTCCCCACCAAGCACAGCGCCGGCACGGCCAGCGGCCAGCCCAGGGTCATCATCACCAGGCAGGCGCCCGACCACTGCAGCTGCAGCGGCATGTGGTGCAGCGTGGGCAGGGCCCACAGCCACGGCAGCACCACCAGGGTGGCCAGCAGCGGCGTCCACAGCGGGGCGCTGTCGCCATGGTGCTGCGTGACCAGGGCCTTGCGGTTGCGCAGCAACTGCCAGGGGCGCAGGGCCAGGGCCGCGACCAGGGCGGTGAGAAGGAGGGCGATGTCCAGCATCCGGCGATTGTGCGGTGGCGCTGGCGCCGCGTCCCCACCGCCGGGGCAGGCGGTGCTTGTGCTAGATCAAGCACCGGCATCGCAGCGGGGGCGATGGGCGGGCCTGTCCCGGTCTGGCGGCAGGGCGCCGGTGCCCTAGGGAAAGTCCGTCATGACGTTGTCACGCCGCCTGCCTACATTGGCGCGATGTCCACCATTCAACTGGAAGGTGTTGCCAAGTCGTGGGGCAGCACCACGGCTTTGCAAGCCATTGATCTGTCGATTCCCTCAGGCGCGTTCTGTGTGTTGCTGGGCCCTTCGGGCTGCGGCAAATCGACCACCTTGCGCATCATTGCCGGTCTGGAGCAGGCCAGCGCTGGGCGCGTGCGCATCGGCGGCCAGGATGTGACCGACCTGCCCCCGGCCGAGCGCGGCATCGCCATGGTGTTCCAGAACTACGCGCTGTTTCCCCACCTGTCGGTGGCCGAGAACATCGGCTTTGGCCTGTCGGTGCGCAAGGTGCCCAAGGCCGAGGCCGCCCGGCGCCTGCACGATGCGGCCGGCTTGCTGGGCCTGTCGCACCTGCTGGACCGCAAGCCGGGCCAGCTCTCGGGCGGCCAGCAGCAGCGCGTGGCCCTGGGCCGTGCCCTGGTGGCACAGGCCCATGTCTGCCTGATGGATGAACCCCTGTCCAACCTCGATGCCCAGCTGCGCCAGGAAATGCGTGCCGAGCTGCGTGAGCTGCAGCAGCGCCTGGGCCTGACGGTGGTGTATGTGACGCACGACCAGGCCGAGGCCATGAGCATGGCCGACCAGGTGGTGCTGCTGCACCAGGGCCGCGTGGAGCAATGCGCCACGCCGCGCGCCCTGTACGCCCAGCCGGCCACCACCTTTGCCGCGCGCTTCATCGGCACGCCCGCGATGAACTTGGTGCAGCTGCAGGACGGCGCAATCGCCGGCAGCAGCGTGCGCTTGCCCGCGCCCACCGGTGCCGCCTGGCTGGGGCTGCGCCCCGAGGCTGTGGCGCTGTCGGGCGAAGCCCGCGTGCCCGCCCAGGTGGTAGGGCTGGAATACCTGGGCGCCGATGTGGTGCTGCGCTGCCAGGTGGGCAGCGAGCAGATCACGGTGCGGGCCCCGGGCCAGCAGGCGGTGCAGGCCGGGCAGGCCCTGCCGCTGGCCTGGCCGCCGCAGGCCATGCATTTTTTCGACGCCGCCGGCCAGCGTCTGGCCTGACGGCCCTGCAGTTTTTTTGTCCACGTCCTCATCGGGCGGTTCCCAGTCCGCGATCGGCGGCCTACCAGGAGTGCATGCATGCAACGCAAGACCTTTTTGAAAACCATCGTCGCCACCAGCGCCGCCATGTGGGGGCTGTCGACGGCCCTGGCCCAGGCCAATCCGCTGGAGGTGCCGTTCTACTACCCCGTGGCCGTGGGCGGTCCCATCACCAAGGTCATCGACGGTTACGCGGCCGACTTCAACAAGGCCCACCCACAGTACAAGGTCACGCCCATCTACGCGGGCACCTACCAGGAAACCATCGTCAAGGCGCTGACGGCCAACAAGTCGGGCAAGGCGCCGGCCACCTCGGTGCTGCTGTCCACCGACATGTTCACGCTGATCGATGAAGACGCGATTGCCCCCATCGACGACTTTGTGAAGACCGATGCCGACAAGGCCTGGCTCAAGGGCTTCTACCCCGCGTTCATGGCCAACAGCCAGACCGGCGGCAAGACCTGGGGCATTCCGTTCCAGCGCTCCACCGTGGTCATGTACTACAACAAGGAAGCCTTCAAGGAAGCCGGTCTGGACCCGAACAAGGCCCCGCAGAACTGGAAGGAACTGCGCGACGCCGCGCAGAAGCTGACCAAGAAGGACGCCAACGGCAACGTCACCCAGTACGGCATCCAGATCCCCTCGACCGGTTTTGCCTACTGGATGCTGCAGACGCTGACCACGCCGAATGGCGTGCTGCTGGCCAACGAGGCTGGCACCAAGGTCATGTTTGACCACCCCAAGGTGATCGAGGCGCTGGACTTCTGGGTCAATCTGACCAAGGACGGCGTGCACCCCAAAGGCGTGGTGGAGTGGGGCACGACGCCCAAGGACTTCATGGAAAAGAAGGCCGCCATCATCGTCACCACCACCGGCAACCTGACTAACCTCAAGGCCAATGCCAAGTTCGACTTCGGCGTGGCGCAGATTGCCGGGAATGTGCGTAAGGGGTCGCCCACCGGGGGCGGCAACTTCTACATCTTCAAGAAGGCGCCCAAGGCGCAGCAACAGGCGGCGTTCGAGTTCGCCAAGTGGGTGACACAGCCCGAGCGCGCCGCGCAGTGGAGCATGGACAGCGGCTACGTCGCCGTGTCGCCCGCCGCCTACGACACGCCCGCGCTCAAGCAGTACGGCCAGGACTTCCCGCCCGCCCTGGTGGCGCGCGACCAGCTGCCGGTGTCGGTGGCGGAGTTCTCCACGCACGAGAACCAGCGCGTGACCAAGCTGCTGAACGACGCGGTCCAGGCGGCGTTGAATGGCACCAAGACCTCGGCCCAGGCGCTGAAGGACGCGCAGCGCGAGGCCGATCGCATCCTGCGCAGCTACCAGTAAGCCCCGGAACGTTGCGGCGCGCAGGCACAACCAGCCTGCTGGCCGCAGCGCCGGCATGGTGGTCCCGGTGACCCTCACGCCGGTATCTGGGTCTTATCTCTAAGTCTTATCGCCTTCCAGGCCATATCCCATGCGCGCAGCCAGCTATGTTTTTTTGTCCGCGAGGGACGCCCGTGATGTGTCCATGCTGCGCTGCCGTGGCTGGCGGGCCCAGGTTGCTGCGGTCGCCGTTCCTGCCGCATACCGCGCGGTGGGACCCGGGCAATGCAGCCGGTTTTGAGAGAGAAATTCCGTTCGATGGCCATGTCTTTTGCTTCATTGCCCCGCCGGGTTGGCAGCCCGGCCATCCATGCCTGGCTGCTGCTGTTGCCGGCGATGGTGCTGCTGGTGACCTTCACCCACTGGCCTGCCGTGGCCACCCTGATCGACAGCTTCTTCTCCACCCCGCGCGGCACCCGCCCCGCGGTCTGGGTGGGCGCCGAGAACTACGCCGTCATGGTGGACGACCCCGTCTTCTGGCAGGCTGTGCGCAACAACCTGTGGTTTGCGGTGGCCACCATCCCCACCTCCATCGGCCTGGCCCTGCTGATGGCGCTGTGGGTCAACGAACGCATGGCCGGGCGCACCTGGCTGCGCATGGCCTATTTCACGCCCACGGTGCTGCCCATGATTGCCGTGGCCAACATCTGGCTGTTCTTCTACACACCGCAGTACGGCCTGCTAGAGCAGGTGACGGGTGCGCTGGGCCTGCCCTCGCACAACTGGCTGGGCAGCCCGTCGACGGCGCTCGGGGCCGTGACCCTGGTGGCGGTGTGGAAGGAGGCGGGCTTCTTCATGATCTTCTACCTGGCCGCGCTGCAGACGCTGAACCCCAGCCTGAAGGAGGCGGCCGCCATCGAAGGCGCCTCGCGCTGGTACTTCTTTCGCCGCGTGCAGTGGCCGCTGCTGATGCCGACCACGCTGTTCGTGCTGGTGAATGCGGTGATCAATGCCTTCCGCCTGGTGGACCACATCTTCATCCTGACGCGCGGCGGGCCGGACAACGCCACCAGCCTGCTGCTGTACCACCTGTACGAGGTGGGCTTCAAGTTCTGGGACACGGCCTATGCCGCGGCCATCACCGTGGTGCTGGTGGTGGTGCTGGCCGGCGTGGCGCTGTTCCAGTTTTTCGTGCTCGACAAGAAGGTGCACTACCAATGAGCCGCCCTCCCGCCCCGGCGGTGATCTACCGCCACACCTGGTTCGACACCCTGGCCGCCTGGCTGCTGGCGCTGTGCTGGATCCTGCCGCTGGCCTATGCCGTGTGGACGGCCTTCCACCCCAGCGCCTACGCCACCCGGCTCGATCTGGCGGCACCGTGGACGCTGCAAAACTTCCGCAACGCCTGGGAGGCCGCGCCGTTTGCGCGCTATTTTTTGAACACCACGTTGCTGGTGCTGATGATTCTGGCGGCGCAGCTGGTACTGTCCACCCTGGCGGCATTTGCCTTTGCGCGCTATGAGTTCCGGGGCAAGAAGATTGCCTTCGCGCTGGTGCTGGTGCAGCTGATGATCATGCCGGACATCCTGCTGGTCGAGAACTACCAGACCATGGCCCGCCTGGGCCTGGTGGACACGCTGCTGGCCATCGGCCTGCCGTACTTCGCATCGGCCTTTGCCATCTTCCTGTTACGCCAGACCTTCCTGGGCATTCCCAAGGAGCTGGACGAGGCTGCGCGCGTGGAGGGCGCCAGCACCCTGCAGATCCTGTGGCGCGTCTATGTGCCGCTGGCCAGGCCGGTGTACACCGCGTTCGCCCTGGTGTCGGTGAGCTTCCACTGGAACAACTTCCTGTGGCCGCTGATCATCACCAACAGCGTGGAGTCGCGCCCGCTGACCGTCGGGCTGCAGGTGTTCTCCAGCGTGGAGCAGGGCGTGGACTGGTCCACCATCACCGCCGCCACCCTGATGACCTCGGCCCCGCTGCTGGTGGCCTTCATCCTGTTCCAGCGCCAGTTCGTGCAAAGCTTCATGCGCGCGGGCATCAAGTAGGGGGGGGCGGTGGGCGGCATGAGCCATGCCTCCTCGGCCCCTCGGTCCTTCGCCATCGTGGCCCCCTGGTTCCTTGATCCCCCCAGCGGACTGCTTCTGATCTGAGTGTGAGTGAGGCGCCCCCGGCGATAAAAAAGGCCAGATACCCATCCGGTCTCTGGCCTGTTGGGGGGAGGGTGCCTGGGACTCAGGCCGTGGTCGGCGTGCCCAGGCTGCGCAGCACATCGCGCACCATCTGGGCGCGGGCCTTGGGGTCGGGCAGGTCGCGCTCGATGCGCAGCTTGTCGTTGCCGGCCAGCTTGATGTGCTTGTTCTTCTGGATCAGGTGGATGATCTGCAGCGGCTCCACCGGCGGATTGGGCTTGAAGGTGATGTGGATCACCCCGGGGGCCGCGTCCACCTTGATCACACCATAGGGCTCGGACAGCACGCGCAGGCGGTGGGTGTCGATCAGCGTCTGCGCCTGCGGTGGCAGCTTGCCGAAGCGGTCCACGATCTCTTCCAGCAGGTTGTCGATCTGGTCCGTGCTCTTGGCCGTCGCCAGCTTTTTGTAGAACGACAGGCGCAGGTGCACATCGCCGCAGTAGTCGTTGGGCAGCAGGGCCGGGGCGTGCAGGTTGATCTCGGTGGTGACGGCCATGGGCGACAGCAGGTCGGGCTCCTTGCCGGCCTTGAGGCTGCGCACGGCCTCGGCCAGCATCTCGTTGTAGAGCTGGAAGCCGATCTCCATCATGTTGCCGCTCTGGTTCTCGCCCAGCACCTCGCCGGCGCCGCGGATTTCCAGGTCGTGCATGGCCAGGTAGAAGCCGCTGCCCAGTTCCTCCATCTGCTGGATGGCGTCCAGGCGCTGCTGGGCCTGCTTGGTCAGGCCTTCGATGTCCGGCACCATCAGGTAGGCATAGGCCTGGTGGTGGCTGCGACCCACGCGGCCGCGCAGCTGGTGCAGCTGGGCCAGACCGAACTTGTCGGCACGGCTGATGACGATGGTGTTGGCGCTGGGCACGTCGATGCCGGTCTCGATGATGGTCGAGCACAGCAGGATGTTGAAGCGCTGCGCCACAAAGTCGCGCATCACCTTTTCCAGCTCGCGCTCGGGCATCTGGCCGTGGGCCACGGCGATGCGTGCCTCGGGCAGTATTTCCTCCAGCGCCTGGCGGCGGTTCTCGATGGTCTCCACCTCGTTGTGCAGGAAGTAGCACTGGCCACCGCGCTTGAGCTCGCGCAGCACGGCCTCGCGGATCACACCCTGGCTTTCGCTGCGCACAAAGGTTTTGATGGCCAGACGCCGTTGCGGCGCGGTCGCGATCACCGACAGATCCCGCAGCCCCTCCAGCGCCATGCCCATGGTGCGCGGGATGGGGGTGGCGGTCAGCGTCAGCACGTCCACCTCGGCACGCAGGGCCTTCATGGCCTCCTTGTGGCGCACGCCAAAGCGGTGTTCCTCGTCGATGATGAGCAGGCCCAGGTCCTTGAACTTGACCGAACTGGACAGCAGCTTGTGCGTGCCGACCACGATGTCCACCGAACCCTCGCCCAGGCCCTGCAGCGCCGCGTTGACCTCCTTGGTGGTGCGAAAGCGCGAGACCTCGGCCACGCGCACCGGCCATTTGGAGAAACGGTCCACCAGCGTCTGGTAGTGCTGCTCGGCCAGCAGCGTGGTGGGCGCCAGGAAGGCCACCTGCTTGCCACCCATGGCGGCCACAAAGGCCGCGCGCAGCGCGACCTCGGTCTTGCCAAAGCCCACGTCGCCGCAGACCAGACGGTCCATGGGCTGGGGGCTGACCATGTCGTGGATCACGGCATGGATGGCGGCCTTCTGGTCGGCGGTTTCTTCAAAGCCAAAGTCGTTGGCAAAGACTTCGTAGTCTTGCGCGCTCAGGCGGAAGGCGTGGCCCTGGCGCGCAGCGCGCCGGGCATAGATGTTCAGCAGCTCGGCGGCTGCATCGCGCACCTGCTCGGCCGCCTTGCGCTTGGCTTTTTCCCACTGGCCGCTGCCCAGGCTGTGCAGCGGGGCGGATTCGGGCGTGACGCCGGTGTAGCGGCTGATGTGGTGCAGCTGGCTGACGGGCACGTACAGCACCGCGTCCTTGGCGTATTCCAGGTGCAGGAACTCCTGCAGCGCCGGCGTGCCATCGGCGTTCTTCTGGCCCACGTCCATGTTGACCAGGCCGTGGTAGCGGCCGATGCCGTGCTGGCTGTGCACCACCGGGTCGCCGACCTTCAGCTCGGACAGGTCCTTGATCAGCGCGTCCACGTCGCTGACCTGCTCCTGCTTCTTGCGCCGGCGCGTGGTGCCGGTGGTGGCGAACAGCTCGGTCTCGGTGACAAAGTCGATGCCGGCCTCGATCCAGGCAAAGCCGCGCATCAGGTTGGAGGTGGCAATTCCCAGGCGTTCGTGGGCCGTGCTCTGGAATTCGTACAACGAATCAAAGGCCGGTGGGTTCAGCTGCGAGGAGCGCAGGAAGTCCAGCAGGCTTTCGCGCCGGCCATCGCTTTCGGCCAGCACCAGCACGCGGCGCTGGGCGCTGCGCAGGTGGGCCTGCAGGCGCTGCAGCGGGTCTTCGGCGCCGCGCACCACGGACAGGTCGGGCAGCTTCTGGAAGAAGGCGCTGTCCGCCACATCGTCCACGCCGGGGCGCAGGGCCAGTTGCGGGTAGGGCTTGGCGCTCTGGTAGAACTGCTCGGCGTTCAGGAACAGGGTGTCCGGCGGCAGGGCGGGGCGCTCCGGGTCGCCCTGCACCAGGCGGAAGCGCTCCTTGGTGTCCTGCCAGAAACGCTGGAAGGCGGGCTCCAGCTCGCCGTGCAGCACCAGGGTGGCGTCGTCGCCCAGATAGTCGAACACCGTGGCCGTGGCGTCGAAGAACAGCGGCAGGTAGTACTCGATACCGGCCGTGGCCACGCCGGCGCCCATGTCCTTGTAGATGCGGCTGCGCGTGGGGTCGCCCTCCAGCAGCTCACGCCAGCGGTTGCGGAACTTGGCGCGCGCGTCCTCGTCCATGGGGAACTCGCGCCCGGGCAGCAGGCGCACGGCGGGCACGGTGTCCAGGCTGCGCTGGCTGTCCGGGTCGAAGGTGCGGATGGAGTCGATCTCGTCGTCGAACAGGTCCACGCGGTAGGGCACGTCCGAGCCCATGGGGAACAGGTCGATCAGGCCGCCGCGCACGGCGTATTCGCCATGGCTGACCACCTGCGAGACATGCTGGTAGCCCGCCAGCGTCAGCTGGGCCTTGAGCTTGGCCTCGTCCAGCTTCTGGCCCTGCTGGAACTCGAAGGTGTAGCCGGCCAGGAAGGATGGCGGTGCCAGGCGGTACAACGCCGTGGTGGCGGGCACCAGCACCACGTCCGCGCCGTGGGCATGGTCGCGCTGGCGGATGCGCCACAGCGTGGCCAGGCGTTCGCTGATCAGGTCCTGGTGCGGCGAGAAGGTGTCGTAGGGCAGGGTCTCCCAGTCCGGGAACAGCGCCGTGCGCAGTTGGGGCGCAAAGAACGCCATTTCATCGATCAGGCGCTGGGCATCGCTGGCGTCGGCGGTGACGATGGCGGTGATGCGGCCCTGGCCTTTCTCACGCTGTGCCAGCCTGGCCAGCAGCAAGGCATCGGCGCTGCCCACGGGCGTGGGCAGGGAAAAACGGTGACCGGGCGTGAGTTTGGGCAGATCCATGGAACCAGACAATTCGGAGACGGCAGGCGCAGGGCCTGCACAAAGCGCGGAAATGCGGCGTGCTGCCGCGAAGGTGTAGCGGGCAATTCTAGAATGCAGTGCATGACAGACTTGCTTGCTGCAGCGAATGCGCCCGGGTCACCGCAGGGTCGTTTCTGGGGACTGATTCCCTGCGCCGGTGTGGGCGCACGCGCCATCCCGCCGGGTGCTCCGACGCCCGACCTGCCCAAACAGTACCACCCGGTGGCCGGCCAGCCCCTGGTGCTGCACACGCTGGCGGCCTTTGCCGGCGTGCAGCGCCTGGCCGGCACGCTGGTGGCCGTGGCACCGAACGACCATTTCCTCGACACCTACCGCAGCGCGGCCTGGTGGCACCTGCCCTGCGGCGGCGCCACCCGGGCCGAGACCGTCATCGGCGGCCTCAAGGCCCTCCTGGCGCGCGGCGCGGCGCAGCACGACTGGGTGCTGGTGCACGATGCAGCGCGCTGCCTGGTGACCACGGCGCAGATCGACCACCTGATTGACGAATGCGAGCGCGACAGTGTGGGCGGCCTGCTGGCGCACAAGCTGCCCGACACGCTGAAGACCGCCGTCACCGGCGCCAACGGCGTGCGCGTGGCCGCCACGGTGGACCGCAGCGACAAATGGCTGGCGCAGACGCCGCAGATGTTCCGCCTGGGCGTGCTGCTGGATGCGCTGGTGCGCATGGGCGCGGTCGCCACCGACGAGGCCAGCGCCATGGAGGCCCTGGGCCACCGGCCCAAGCTGGTGCCCGGCGGGGCGCAGAACTTCAAGGTGACCTACCCCGACGACTTTGCCCTGGCCGAGGCCGTGCTGACGCAGCGCGGTGGCAGTGCCACGCTGGAGCGCTTCAAGGGCAAGCGCGATGCGGTGCACCCCACGGGCAACCCCTTTTTTTGAATTCCTAACCAAATTGGCCGCTAGCCCGCAAGGGATCAGCGTGAATAGCTATGAATTTTCGTATTGGTGAAGGCTGGGATACGCACGCCCTGGTGGCCGGGCGCAAGCTGATCATTGGCGGCGTGGAGATCCCGCACGACAAGGGCCTGTTGGGCCATTCGGATGCCGACGTGCTGCTGCACGCCATCACCGACGCGGTGCTGGGGGCGGCGGGCCTGGGTGACATCGGCCGCCATTTCCCGGACACGGCCGAGGCCTTCAAGGGCGCCGACTCCTGGGTGCTGCTGCAGGAGGCCACGCGCCGCGTGCGGGCCCAGGGCTGGGAGATCGGCAACATCGACAGCACGGTGATCGCACAAAAGCCCAAGCTGGCACCGCACATCCCGCTGATGCAGGAACGCATTGCCGGGGCGCTGGGCGTGGCCGTGGAGCAGGTCAACGTCAAGGCCAAGACCGCCGAGAAAATGGGCCCGGTGGGTGAGCTGCTGGCGATGGAGGCGAATGCCGTGGCACTGCTCTACAAGGCAGGTACACAGGCTGCATAAAACATAGCTGCTGGCGCTTGCTGGATCAGCGCTGCAGCCAGTTTTGATGCTCAATTGTGCGGCATGCCTGCCGTGCATGCAAAAAGCCTTGCAGGCGGACCTGCAAGGCTTTTTTTGTGGGCGACACGGTTGCCGCAGAGCGCACGGCCGGCCGTGCGGCCAGGCCCTCAGATGGCGTCGGGTGGCAGCTGGCGCTTGACCTGGGGACGCTGCAGGCGGTGCTGCGGGTCCTGCCCGTCGGGCACATCGGTCACGCGCTGTAGTTGGATGTGCGAGGCCAGCCCGCCCTCGTTGGCGTTGGTGATGGAGAACACGCCCCCCATGCGCTGCACCGTCTTGTCGACGATGGACAGGCCCAGGCCGGCGCCGGCGGCCGCGGTGCGGGCCGAGTCGCCGCGGAAGAAAGGCTGGGTCAGCTGCGCCAGCTGGTCCGGCGGCACGCCCGGGCCGTGGTCGCGCAGGCGCATCAGCACCCAGTTCTCGCGGGTCTTGATGGTGATGTCGACAAAGGCCGTGTCGGTGTCCACGGTCTTGCCGTAGCGGCGGGCGTTTTCCAGCAGGTTGGAGATGACGCGCGCCAGCTCCACCTCGTCGGCCATCACGTAGATGTCGTCCGGGATGGACATGGTGATCTGCAGTTCGCGGTGGTTCTGCACCGCGTACACGCAGGAGGCCACCACGGCATGCAGGTTCACCACGGTCAGCGTGACGTGGTCGGGCCGCGCGTAGTCCAGGAATTTGTCGATGGTGGCGTCCAACTGCACGATGTCGGCCACCATGTGTTCGCGGGCAATGTCGTCCTGCACGCTCATCTCGGTTTCCAGGCGCAGGCGCGCCAGCGGGGTGCGCAGGTCGTGCGAGATGCCGGCCAGCATCACGGCGCGCTCCTGCTCCAGCTTGGCCAGTTTCTGCGCCATGCGGTTGAAGCCGATGTTGACCTCGCGGATCTCGCTGGTCACGGCCTCCTCGTCGAGCTGGCTGGCGGCAAAGTCCCCATCGCGCACGCGGTTGGCGGCGTAGCTCAGTTGCTTGAGGGGGCGGTTGATCAGGCGCGCGATCACGGCCGCGCCCGCCAGCGACAGCAGGCCCGCCGTGCCCAGCCAGATCAGCCAGGTGCGGCCACCGGCCGTGGTGTAGCGCGACTTGTCCAGCAGGATCCAGTTCGGGTCCTCGTCGATGGTGAAGCTGACCCACAGGCCTTCCTCGCCGTTGACGCTGCGCGCCAGGATGGTGTCAGGCCCCAGGCGCGTGGTCAGCAGCTCGTTGAGGCGCTGGTTCAGCTGCGTGGGCGGCACCTCTTCAAAGCGGTCGCTGGGCTCGCGCGGCTGGATGCGCACGCCTTCCTGGTCGGCCATGGTCTTGATCAGCGACACCCGGGCGATGGCGTCCGAGTGCTGCAGCGCCGCCCGGCTGAGGTTGACCAGCGAGGCGATCTGCTGGGCCGTGTGCAGCGTGCGCGGCTCGAATTCGAGCGCCCGCAGCGTCTGCAGCCAGGCCAGGATACTGCCCAGCAGCAGCAGGGCCAGCAGGAAGAAGGTGCGCCAGAAGAGGTTCAGTCCCACCCGGGAGCGTGCATTCTGGGCGGAGGACGAGCTGGCGTCCGGGGCGTTGCCAGCAAGCATGGAAGGGCGTGACATGGGAAAAGGGCGCGGTGGCGCCACAGCCTCCCGCAGGGAGGCCGGGGTTTAGTTGATGCCGTCGGGTACGAACACGTAGCCCACGCCCCAGACGGTCTGGATGTAGCGCGGGGCGGCGGCGTCTTCTTCTATCAGCTTGCGCAGGCGCGAGACCTGCACGTCCAGGCTGCGGTCGAAGGGCTCGAACTCGCGCCCACGCGCCAGCAGGGCAAGCTTTTCGCGCGACAGCGGCTGGCGCGGGTGGCGCACCAGGGCCTTGAGCATGGCGAATTCACCGGTGGTCAGCGGCAGCTCTTCGCCGCTCTTTTGCAACACGCGCGTGCCCAGGTCAAAGGTGAAGGGGCCGAAGTTCACGACCTCGTTGTCGCCCGAAGGGGCACCGGGCGCTTCCACGGGGGGGCGGCGGCGCAGCACGGCATGGATGCGGGCCAGCAGTTCGCGCGGGTTGAAGGGCTTGCCGAGGTAGTCGTCGGCACCCACTTCCAGGCCGACGATGCGGTCCACATCCTCGCCCTTGGCGGTCAGCATGATGATGGGCGTGCGGTCGTTGGCCGAGCGCAGGCGGCGGCAGATGGACAGGCCGTCTTCGCCGGGCATCATCAGGTCCAGCACGATGAGGTCCACGGTTTCACGCAGCAGGATGCGGTTCAGGGCCTTGCCGTCCTCGGCAATCATGACCTCGAAACCTTCCTGCGTCAGGTAGCGGCGCAGCAGGTCGCGGATGCGGGCGTCGTCGTCGACAACGAGGATTTTGTCAGTGCGGTTGTTGTTGGTGGTGGCCATGGATCTACCCCTTGTCCAATTTGTAACAGAGCCAATTCTGACCAGCTTGGCGCGAAAAATTCCCGATTTCGCCCGGGTTTGACACAGTGTTACATGTCTTGCCAAATGCAGGGAGGTGGCGGGCGCAGCTTCGGCGTCTTGTCTGGCAAGCTTGGGCCTTGTTTGCATGCAATTTGGCGTGCTTTGGCATGAAAGGGAATTGAAAGATGCAGCTTCGCAAAACCAGCGCACGTTTTTTGCGCAATTCGGTCGGTGTGGTCATGTTCGTGGGCGGCGCTCTGGGTTCCGGGCTGGCGCTGGCCCAGTCGCAGGAGGTGCTGCGCAACGTGGTGCAGCTGTCGGCCACGGGCAGTGTCGAGGTCGACCAGGACTGGCTGCAGATGCGCCTGGCGGCCACGCGCGATGGCAACGACGCCGCCAGCGTGCAAAAGCAGCTGCAGCAGGCGGTGGACGCCGCCATGCACAGCCTGCGCCCGCAGGTGCAGGGGCAGAACCTGCAGGTCAGCAGCGGCAGCTTCGGCGTCTATCCGCGCCATGGCAATGACGGCAAGATCAAGGGCTGGCAGGGCCGTGCCGAGGTGCTGCTGGAAGGCAAGGACTTTGCGCGCATCACCCAGGCGGCCGCTCAGATCGAGGGCATGACGGTGGCGGGCATGGATTTCGGCCTGTCCAAGGAAGGCCGTGCGCGCGTGCAGGAGCAGGCCCAGGCCCAGGCCATCGACAGCTTCAAGGCCCGCTCCACGCAGCTAGCGCGGCAGTTCGGCTTCAGCGGCTACAGCCTGCGCGAGGTCAGCGTGAACAGCCAGGACGCCTACCCCGCGCCGCGCATGGTGCGCATGAATGCCATGCCCATGGCCGCCAAGGCCGAGGCGGCCGACGGCATGGCGGTGGAGGCTGGCAAGGCCCAGGTGGTGGTCAATGTGGCGGGGTCGGTGCAGCTGCAATAAGCAGAGCTGCCTGCGCTTGTCCAGCAAGCGCTAGAAGCCAAAAAGCCTCTGAATCTTTCAGAGGCTTTTTGCGTTGATGGGGCGCGGGCGGGGCTTATTGCGCGGCCCAGCCGCCATCCATGTTCCAGGCCACACCGCGCACATTGTTGGCGGCTGCCGAGCAGAAGAACACGGCCAGGGCGCCCAGTTCCTCCGGGGTGGTGAACTGCTGCGAGGGCTCTTTCTCGCCCAGCAGCTGGCGGGTGGCGTCGTCGATGCTGATGCCCTGGGCCTGGGCCTTGGCATCCACCTGCTTTTGCACCAGCGGCGTCAGCACCCAGCCGGGGCAGATAGCGTTGCAGGTCACGCCGGTGGTGGCATTTTCCAGCGCCGTGACCTTGGTCAGGCCGACGATGCCGTGCTTGGCCGCGACGTAGGCCGATTTTTGCGCCGAGGCCACCAGGCCGTGCACCGAGGCCACGTTGATGATGCGGCCCCAGTTGGCGGCCTGCATGGCGGGCAGCGCCAGGCGGGTGGTGTGGAAGGCGCTGGACAGGTTGATGGCCAGGATGGCATCCCATTTGTCGACCGGAAAGTCCTCGACCTTGGCCACGTGCTGGATGCCGGCGTTGTTGACCAGGATGTCGATGCGGCCGAAGCGCTGGGCGCCAAAGGCCATCATGGCCTCGATCTCGTCGGGGCGGCTCATGTCGGCGCCGTGGTAGTCCACCGCAATTCCGTGGGCCTGGCCGGCGGCGGCCACCTGGGCCTGGGCGCCCTGCGCATCGCCAAAACCGTTCAGAAGGACGTTGGCCCCCTGGGCTGCCAGCGCCTGTGCAATCCCGAGGCCGATGCCGCTGGTGGAACCTGTGACCAAAGCTGTTTTGCCCTTGAGCATCTCAAAAGTCTCCGCTGAAATATGAATTAGGATGGGTGAACCCATTATCTAGTGGCAAGTCTTCGATTGCGTACCCATGGTTGAACCTACGCTGAACTACGTAGCCTGTCCCGGTGCCGCCGTGCACGGCACGCCCACGCACCGCATGGCCTATTGGGAGTGGAACCAGACCGGCGATCCGGCCCATCCGCATGCGATCGTCTGCGTGCATGGCCTGACGCGCCAGGGGCGCGACTTCGACGTGCTGGCGCGCGACTTGAGCCGGTCGGCGCGTGTGATCTGCCCCGACGTGGCCGGGCGGGGTCGCAGCGACTGGTTGGCCCAGCCCAAGACCTATGGCGTGCCGCAGTACACCGTGGACATGCTGGCCTTGCTGCAGCAGGTGCATGCCACCGCCCCCATCGAGGTGCTGGACTGGCTGGGCACCAGCATGGGCGGCCTGATCGGTATGGCGGTGGCCGGCAATCCCGAACTGCCGTTGCCCGTGCCGGTGCGCAAGCTGCTGCTCAATGATGTAGGGCCAGTGCTGGAATGGCCGGCCCTGCAGCGCATTGCCCAGTATGTCGGCCAGCCTGCGCACTTCGATAGCGTGCAGCAGGGCGCTGATGCCTTGCGCCTGCTGTCGGCAGGCTTTGGGCCGCACACCCAGGCCCAGTGGCTGGCGCTGAGCCAGCCCATGCTGCGGCCCGCCGCGCAGGGCGGCTGGGAGCTGCACTACGACCCGGCGATCGCGTTGCCCATGCAGGGCATGACCCAGGCGCAGTCCGAGCAGTCGCACCCCCTGCTGTGGCAGCTGTATGACGGCATCAAGGCACAGACGTTGCTTGTCCGGGGTGCGCAGTCCGACCTGATTACCCGGGACACGGCCACTGCCATGCGGTTGCGCGGCCCGCGCGCTCGGGTGGTGGAGCTTGAAAATGTGGGGCATGCCCCCACCTTCGTGGCGGATGACCAGGTGGTCATCGCACGGAACTTCTTTTTGGGTGATGAATGAATACAGTATGTAAGGCCCTGTCGCGCGCAGATGCTGCGCGGGCTTGGACATTCCACGGGGGCTTGCATGCGTAGCGTGACCTCTTTGCCCCCGACCACCGGGGAAGCTGCTGGCGCACCGGCCGCCAGCGCGGTGTCTGCCGATGTTCCACACCTGCTGGCCGCCACCTCGGGCAATGTGCCCGACCAGGTCGATGCCTTGCGCCGCGCGCGCGCGTTTGCCGAGCCCCTGTTGGTCGGTGAGGCGCTGAGTTCCGGCGAGAACACCCTGGCCCATGCGGACGCCACGGCCGCCATCCTGCAAGGCATTGGCGGCTCGGAAGCCATGCAGGCCGCATGCTATCTGGTGTATGCCAGCATGCACCTGAACAAGCCGCTGGAGGTGCTGACCAAGGCTTTCGGCCCCAATTTTGCCGAGCTGGCGGTGGAGACCACCAAGCTCATGCACTTCCAGCAGCAGGCCCGCGGGGGCGAGGGGGGCGCTGCGCGGGTGGACGACCCGGCCACGCAGACCGAGACCGTGCGCAAGATGCTGCTGGGCTTCTCGCGCGATGTGCGTGTGGTGCTGCTGCGCCTGGCGTCCCGCCTGCAAACCTTGCGCTGGTATGCCGCCAGCAAGCGTCCGGTTTCGCCCAGCCTGGCCTATGAGGCGCTGCACGTGTTTGCGCCGCTGGCCAACCGCCTGGGCATCTGGCAGATCAAGTGGGAGCTGGAAGATCTGTCGTTCCGTTTTCTGGAGCCCGATACCTACCGCGACATCGCCCGCCTGCTGGATGAAAAGCGCGCCGAGCGGGAGGTCTACATGGAGCAGTTGCGCGCGCGCCTGGAATCCGGCTTGCGCGCCTACAGCATCAGCGCCACGGTCTCGGGCCGCCCCAAGCACATCTACAGCATCGTCAAGAAGATGCGCGGCAAGTCGCTCAACTTCGACCAGCTGTTCGACATCCGGGCGCTGCGCGTGGTGGTGCCGAATGTCAAGGACTGCTACACCGCGCTGTCCTGGGTGCACGAGCACTTCAAGCCGATCGAGTCGGAGTTCGACGACTACATCGCCAAGCCCAAACCGAATGGCTACCAGTCGCTGCACACCGTGGTGCGCGACGAGCAGGGGCGTGCCATTGAAATCCAGATCCGCACCCAGGCCATGCACGACCATGCCGAGAACGGCGTGGCTGCGCACTGGGCCTACAAGGAGGCGGGGACCAAGGGCTACGCCGGGGTCAGTGCCACGGGGGAGTACGACGCCAAGATCGCGGTGCTGCGCCAACTGCTGGCCTGGGGCCAGGATCTGTCCGAGAACCCCTCGCACCGTGGCCTGTTCGACGACCGCATCTATGTGCTGACGCCGGATGCGGCCGTCATCGAGCTGCCGCAGGGCGCTACCCCGGTGGACTTTGCCTATTCGGTGCACACCAACCTGGGACACCGCTGCCGTGGCGCACGCGTGGACGGCGCCATGGTGCCGCTGAACACGCAGCTGCAAAGTGGCCAGACCGTGGAGATTTCCACCGTCAAGGAAGGCCGGCCTTCGCGCGACTGGCTCAACCCCGAGCTGGGCTATCTGGTCAGCAACCGCGCCAAGGCTAAGGTGCGCGCCTGGTTCAACGCACAGGCCACGCATGAGACCATGATGCGCGGCCGCGAGGCCGTGGAAAAACTGCTGCAGCGCGAAGGCAAGACAGCTATCAAGCTGGACGACCTGGCGGTGCAGCTGGGCTTCAAATCGGCCGACGCGCTGTTCGAGGTGGTGGGCAAGGACGAGTACTCCTTGCGCAACATCGAGGTGGTGCTGCGTCCGCCCGAGCCTGCGGAGCCTGTGGAAGACATCCAGTCCATGGTGCGCAAGCCCCGGGCCAACAACGCGGCCCACAAGGGCGGCGTGCTGGTCGTGGGCATCGATTCGCTGATGACGCAACTGGCCAAGTGCTGCAAGCCGGCGCCCCCGGACGACATCCGCGGCTTTGTCACGCGCGGCAAGGGGGTCAGCGTGCACCGCTCCGATTGCAGCAACTTCCGTGAGATGGCGGCACGCAACGAAGAGCGCGTGATCGACGTGGCCTGGGGCATGCCCAAGGCCGAAAAGCAGGCGGCGGTCTATCCTGTCGACGTGGCCGTGGAAGCCACCGACCGCCAGGGCCTGCTGCGCGACATCTCGGACGTGTTTGCGCGCGAGAAGACCAATGTGATCGGTGTGCAGACCCAGTCGGTCAAGGGCACGGCCTGGATGACGTTCACGGTCGAGGTCTCCGACTCCGGGCGCCTGAACAAGGTGCTGGGCATCGTGGCCAGCGTGTCGGGGGTGCGTTCCGCGCGCCGCCGTTGAAGATGGTGGTGCATTTTTTCAAACGCGCAAAATTTGGTGCTACAATCGCAGCTTCTGATTTTTCAGGCGCGTAGCTCAGTTGGTTAGAGCACCACCTTGACATGGTGGGGGTCGTTGGTTCGAATCCAATCGCGCCTACCAAGGCATATACAAAAAGGCCCTGCAAGTTTTGCAGGGCCTTTTTGTTTATGTCGCCGTCCTGGCGTTGTCGTAGTCGCGGGGCAAAAGCGCAGCACCCCGTGGTAGGGATGCTGCATGCGCTCTGGAGCTTACATCTGCGCCGGCAATGCCGTCACGATGCTGGGGAAGAACCACAGGATCACCAGCGCCAGCACCATCAGCAGGAAGTAGGGGGCGCAAACCTTGGCGATGTAGGTGATCTGCTTGCCGGTCATGCTTTGCAGCACGAACAGGTTGAAGCCGACCGGGGGCGTGATCTGCGCGGTTTCCACCGTGATCACCAGGAAGATGCCGAACCACAGCGGATCAATGCCTGCCGCCTGGATGATGGGCAGCACCACACTCATGGTCAGCACGATGGTGGAGATGCCATCCAGGAAGCAGCCGATCAGGATGTAGAAGATGCCCAGGGCGATGATCAGCATGGCGGGGGACAACTGCAGGCTGCCCACGAACTCGGCCAGCTGGCGTGGCAGACCGATGTAGCCCATGGACAGCGTCATGAACGCGGCCCCTGCCAGGATCAGGGCGATCATGCAGTACAGGCGTGTGGCGCCAAACAGCGAGGCCTTGAAGCTTTGCCAAGTCAGGGCTTTCTGCGACGCTGACAGCACCAGGGCGCCGGCCACGCCGATGGCTGCGGCTTCCGTCGCGGTGGCAATCCCGCTGTAGATGCTGGCCACCACACTGGCAATCAGCAGCACAACAGGGATCAGGTGGCGGGCTTCGTACAGCTTTTGCTTGAAGCTCAGGCTGGTTTCGGCTTTGGGCACCTTGTCGGGGTTGAGCAGCGACCAGACCACGATCCAGCCGCTGAACAGCAGAGCCAGCAGCAGCCCGGGCAGCACGCCGGCCATGAACAGCTTGGAAATCGACAGCTCGGCCGACACACCGTAGACGATCAGGATGATCGAAGGTGGGATCAGCAGACCCAGCGTGGCGGGGCCACCCAGCGAGCCGATGATCTGCGCTTCGGTGTAGCCGCGTTTGCGCAGCTCCGGAATGTTCATCTTGCCGACGGTGGCGCAGGTGGCGGCCGAGGAGCCAGAGACCGAAGCAAAGATGGTGCAGCCGATCACGTTGGTGTGCAGCAGGCGGCCGGGCAAGGCGTTGACCCAGGGGGCCAGGCCGCGGAACATGTTCTCGGACAGGTTGGTGCGGTACAGGATCTCCCCCATCCACACAAACAGCGGCAGTGCGGTCAGGGTCCAGCTGCTGGCCGAGCCCCAGATGGTGATGGCCATGGCATCGCCGGCCGCGCGCGCCGTGAAGAACTCCATGCCGAACCAGGCCACGCCGGCCAAGGTCAGTCCCACCCACACGCCGCCCCCTAGCAGGGTGATCAGCACGACGATGAGTGCAATGCTGGCAAAAATCTCATTCATGGTGAGCGTCCTCCTGCTCGCGGGGCTTGCGTTGGCCCTTCAGTTCCAAAATCAGTTCGTCGCAGAAGGCGATGAAAAAGATCAGCGTGCCCAGGGCCATGAAGATCTGGGGAATCCACAGCGGGGTGGCATCAATGCCCACGGAGATGTCGTCGATCTCCCAGGACTGCCACACCAGGCGGCACGAGTAAAAAGCCAGGAAGCCGGCCAAGGTGGTCGCAATCACCAAGGCGATGATCTCTAGGGTCCTGTGGGCCCTGCCCTTGAGCATGCCCAGGATCAGGGTGACCCGGATGTGCTCGCCGGCCTTCAGGGTGCTGGCCAGGGCCATGAATCCGGCTCCGGCCATGGCATAGCCGGCATAGGCATCGGTGCCGGGGGCGCTGAAACCCAGTAATCGGCTGGCGATGGTGAGCAGCACCATCAGCAGCACAACCACCATGGAAAGACCCGCCAACCAGCTGCTCGCGGTATACAGGCCGTCAATCAATTTCCGCATGTGCAAAATCCTTCGCGCGACAGGGTGGCGGCGCGTCGTTGATACGGGGGATCATCAAAAATGCCCTTGGTTGCGAGCGATGGCCGGCACCAAGGGCATGGGGCAGAGCCCGTGAATTACTTGGCGGTCTTGAAGGCGTCCAGCACGGCCTTGCCTTCGGCGCCGGCCTTGTCCAGCCATTCCTTGACCACGGCGTCGCCCACCTTGACCAGATCGGCCTTCAACTGGGGCGAGGCTTCCAGCACCTGCATGCCGCCGGCTTTCAGGGTGGCGATGGAGCGGGCGTCCACCTCGCGCGATTCCATCCAGCCGCGGGCTTCCGCCACGGCGGCCGCCTTGAGCACGGCGTCCTGTTCGGGCTTGCTCAGGGCGCCAAAGGCCTTCTTGCTGACCACGACGGCATTCTTGGGGATCCAGGCCTGCACGTTGTAGTAGTACTTCAGGTTCTCGAACAGCTTGTTGTCGGCGCCGGTGGCGCTGGAGGTGATCAGGCCTTCGACCACGCCGGTGGCCAGGGCCTGTGACAGCTCGGCTTCCTGGATGGTGACGGGCTGGGCACCCACCAGCTCACCGATGCGCGCGGTGGTGGGCGAATAGACGCGCCACTTCATGCCCTTGAGGTCGGCCGCCGAGTTGATCGGCTTTTTGGTGTAGATGCCCTGTGGGGGCCAGGCCACGGCGTACAGCAGCACCTGGCCCTGCTTGTCCAGCAGCTTTTGCAGGGCCGGCTTTTGCGCCTGGTAGAGCTTGAAGGCGTCGTCGTAGTTGTTGACCAGGAAGGGCAGGCCGTCCACGCCGAAGATCTGCGATTCGTTCTGGAAGCTCACCATGAAGAACTCGCCCATCTGCGCATTGCCGGTCTGCACCGCGCGCTTGATTTCAGGCATCTTGAACAGCGAGGCGCCAAAGTGCGGCGTGATCTTCAGCTTGCCCTGGGTGGCGGCATCCACATCCTTCACAAACTGTTCGTTGTTCTTCGAGTGGAAGTTGCTGGCGGCGTAAGCCGTGGCGAAATCCCACTTGGTCTGGGCCATGCCGGTGCCGGCAAAGCCAAGGCTGGCAACCAGGGTGGCGGTGGCGCAAAAAATTCGACGCTGCATGAAATGCTCCTTGATGAGGGGGATGAAGACCTGCCCGTGTGGCATGCCATCTGGGTTGGTATAGGCAATTCGCGTGCCAAAACTACCATTGCTGTGGAGCGTTGCCTATCAGGGATTTCAACGATGCGTCGTTTTTGTAGGTGATTTATTTTTTGATTGTTGATTACCGGTTTGGTGATTGTTCAACCAAAAAAGGTGCATTGTGGATTTTTTGCACGATGCTGGTGCTTGTGGATCAGGAGATCTGGCGTGCGTAGACGGCCAGCACCATGCGCTCGGACTGGACCAGGTAGGTCTCCAGCTCGCGGGCGGCTGCGACGGTCTGGCCTTCCATGAACATCTGCAGCAGGCGGGCGTTGTGGTCCACATAGGGCGCATGCAGGTACTCGGGGTCATCCAGCAGGCCGAAGGCCAGTCGCAGCTCGGCGGCGATGTCTTCGTACATGGCCGACAGGCGCTCGCTGTCGCTCAGGGCCACGATGGCGGCGTGGAAGGCCATGTTGGCCGAACCCACGGTTTTCCAGTCCTTGCCCTCGCGCGCCTGGTGGGCGGCCTGGACGGCCTCGCGCATGCGCTTGTGGGCGGGGTGCAGGGGCCAGGCTTTTTCCAGGGCCTGGCATTCGATCAGGCGGCGCACGCGGTAGATGTCAATGATGTCGGCGATCGAGGGCACCACAACCGCGACGCCCCGGTTGGGTTCGTGGCGCAGCAGGCCTTCCTTGATCAGGATGCGGAACACCTCGCGCAACGTGTTGCGCGAGATGTCCAGCTGCTGGCTCAGCGCGGCCTCCGACAGGTGCTGGCCGGCCCGCAGCTCGCCCAGGATGAGCTGCTGGCGGATGGTGTCGGCCACGGTGTCGGCCAGGCTGGTGGGGGTGGAACGGTTGGAGAAGTGCCGGGTTTGCGTTGCAGCCATGGTTGGTAAGGAACTTGCTAATGATTGTTGAACAATCCGTGCGGACGGTCGGTTTGAAAGGATACAAGATGGATATCAATAGCGATCTCGGTGAAAGCTTTGGGGCGTGGCGCATGGGCGACGACGCAGCCATGCTGGACATTGTGACCAGCGCCAATGTGGCCTGTGGCTTCCATGCCGGTGACCCGGCGGGCATCCTGCAGACGCTGCGGCAGGCGGCGGCGCGGGGCGTGGCCGTGGGGGCGCATGTCGCCTACCCGGACCTGGTGGGCTTTGGCCGCCGCAACATGGACCCCACCAGCAGCGAGCTGGTGGCCGACGTGATCTACCAGATCGGCGCTCTGCAGGGGCTGGCCGCCGCGGCGGGCACCCGGGTGCGCTACGTCAAGCCGCATGGCGCGCTGTACAACACCATCGCCCACGATGCGCGGCAGGCCGAGGACGTGCTCACCGCCATCCTGGCGGTGGATCCCTCCCTGATCCTGATGGCGCTGGCCGGATCGCCGCTGATCGGCTGGGCGCAGGCGCGCGGCGTGCGCGTGGTGGCCGAGGCCTTTGCCGACCGGGCCTACAACGACGATGGCTCGCTGGTGTCGCGCCGTCTGCCCGGGGCCGTGCTGCACGATGCCCAGGCCGTTGCCGACCGCATGCTGCAGTTGGTGCAGACCGGTCGCCTGACCAGCATCACCGGCCAGCCGGTGGCCATCCAGGCCGACTCCATCTGCGTGCACGGCGACAGCCCGGGCGCGGTGGACATGGCGCGCCAGATCCGTGCGCACCTGCTGCAGGCGGGTGTGGTGCTGCAGCCCTTCGTGGCGTTGGACTGAGGCGGTCGCATGCGTTTCTTGCCCGCCAGTGACCAGGCCCTGCTGGTCGAGTTGGATGATTTGGCGCAGACCATGGCGCTGTACCGTGCCGCCCTGGCACAGCCGATTGCGGGCGTGCAGGAGCTGATTCCCGCCGCCCGGACGGTGCTGGTGCACTACGCCCCGTGGCAGGTGCGCACGCCGGAGCTGATCCGGGCGCTGGCCCGCCTCGGGGCCCAGGCACTGCGCGACTGCGATGCGGCCCACGCCAGCCTGGGGCGCGTGGTCGACATCCCGGTGCACTACACCGGCGAAGACCTGCCCGATGTGGCGCAATTGCTGGGCCTGTCGGTGGCCGAGGTGATTGCCCGTCACAGCGGCCAGCCCTATGACGCGGCCTTTGCCGGTTTCGCGCCGGGCTTTGTCTACCTGTCCGGGGGCGCCAACTTCCAGGTGCCACGCCGCACCTCGCCGCGCACCCGCGTGCCGGCCGGTTCGGTGGCGCTGGGGGGCAACTTCAGCGCGGTCTATCCCAGTGCCAGCCCCGGCGGCTGGCAGCTGATCGGCGTGACCGAGGTGCCCATGTGGGACCTGGCGCGGGCCGAGCCGGCCTACATCCAGCCCGGTTTTCGGGTGCAGTTTGTCGATGCCGACCGCCAGGGCGCACAGGTCTTCCTGCCCGCGGCGACCCAGTCATCTGCATCCAATCAGCCTCCAGCCCTTGATGCACCTGCGCAGACAGCTATCGAATTTGTAAGCCCCGGGCTGCAAAGCATTTTCCAGGACAGCGGCCGCCACGGCATGTCGGGCCTGGGGATTTCGGCGTCGGGCGCCATGGACCAGGGCGCCATGCGCCAGGCCAACCGCCGGGTCGGCAACCCGGTGCACACCCCGGTGCTGGAGAACGTGCTGGGCCAGCTGGTGCTGCGTGCCCACGGGGTCTGCACGCTGGCCGTGAGCGGGGCCCAGGTCGCGCTGCGCGTGCGCAGTGCCGACGGACACAGCTGGGAGGTGCCCGGCGACCAGGCGGTGGCCCTGGACGATGGCGACACCCTGCAGCTGGGCGCCGTCCAGGCCGGGGTGCGCTGCTATGTCGCCGTGCGCGGTGGTTGGGGCGTGACCCCGGTGCTGGGCAGTTGCGCCACCGACACCCTGGCCCTGGTCGGCCCGCAGGCCGTGCAGGCCGGGCAGCGGGTGGTGGTGGGGCAGGCACTGCCCGCGCAGCAGCTGCGCGCCGTGGAGCCGGGGGCTGGCGCCCGCCCGAACCTGCCGCGCACCGGAGAGACCGTGACCCTGGACGTGGTCCTGGGGCCGCGCACCGACTGGTTCACCGCCCAGGCGCTGCAGACGCTGACCGGCCAGACCTGGCGCGTCACGCCCCAGTCCAACCGCATCGGCATGCGGCTGGAGGGCGCCCAGCCCCTGGAGCGCCGCAACCCGGCCGAGCTGCCCAGCGAGGGCACGGTGGTCGGCGCCATCCAGGTGCCGATCAGCGGCCAGCCCGTGCTGTTCCTGGCCGACCACCCATTGACCGGAGGCTATCCCGTGGTCGCGTCCCTGGCCAGCTACCACCTGGACCTTGCCGCGCAGATTCCCGTCGATTGCCGGATCCAGTTCCGCGTGGTGGCGCCCTTCTTTGAAGAGGTGCATGGCCTGGCCGAGGGAGGTCCGGCATGACGCCGTGCGTGCGGAGGGCCAGACCGGGCGGTGCCCGGCGGTGGCCCACGGCTGCCCCGCGCTGGGCCTGCACCGCAGGCTGTGCCGCTGTTTCTACGAGTCGGAGGTTCGGATGAGCCCCGAAGTTTTGATGACCCACCGGGGTGGCCAGCGGCCGGCCCAGGTTGCTGCACATGGCTGTGCCTGCACAGCCGGTGGCCACGATGGGACTGTGCCGTCCCCCAAGAAAGGTTTGTGATGATCCGCAAAGTTTTGATTGCCAACCGCGGCGAAATCGCCGTACGCATTGCCCGGGCCTGCCGCGACTATGGGGTGCAGTCCGTGGCGGTGTACGCCGACCCGGATGCCGACGCCCTGCACGTGCGCATGGCCGACGAGGCCTGGGGCCTGGACGGCGTGCGCCCGGCGCAGACCTACCTGGACATGGACAAGCTGATCGCGGTGGCCCGCAAGAGTGGCGCCGATGCCGTCCATCCCGGCTATGGCTTCCTGTCCGAGCGCGCCGAGTTTGCGCGTGCCGTGATCGACGCCGGTCTGACCTGGATTGGCCCGCGTCCCGAGACCATCGAGGCCCTGGGCGACAAGGTGGCGGCGCGCAAGATTGCGCTGCAGGTCGGTGCGCCCCTGGTCGCCGGCACCGCAGACCCGGTGCAGAGCGCGGCCGAGGTCCAGGCCTTTGCCCAGCAGCATGGCCTGCCCGTGGCCATCAAGGCCGCGTTTGGCGGTGGCGGCCGGGGCCTGAAGGTGGCTTGGCAGATGGACGAAGTGGCCGAGCTGTTTGAATCCGCGGTGCGCGAAGCCACGGCCGCCTTCGGTCGTGGGGAATGCTTTCTGGAGCAGTTCCTGGACCGCCCCCGCCACATCGAAGCCCAGGTGCTGGGCGACCAGCACGGCAACGTGGTGGTGGTGGGCACGCGCGACTGCTCCCTGCAGCGGCGCAACCAGAAGCTGGTCGAAGAGGCCCCCGCGCCCTTCCTGACCGAGGCGCAGCGCGCCAGCATCCACCAGGCGGCGCGCGACATCTGCGCGGCGGCCGGCTATGTCAGCGCCGGCACGGTGGAGTTCCTGCTCAGCCGCAGCGGACAGATCTCCTTCCTGGAGGTCAACACCCGCCTGCAGGTGGAGCACCCCGTGACCGAGGAGACCACGGGCATCGACCTGGTGCTGGAGCAACTGCGGATTGCCGATGGCCTGCCGCTGTCCTTCAGCCAGACACCAACACCGCGCGGCCACAGCATCGAATTCCGCATCAACGCCGAGGACCCGGGTCGCGGCTACCTGCCCACACCGGGGCTGATCCAGCGCTTCGAGGCGCCCAGCGGCGGCGGGGTGCGTGTGGACAGCGGCGTGGTGTCCGGCTCCACGGTGCCGGGCAGCTTTGATTCCATGATGGCCAAGCTCATCGTCACCGGCGCCACGCGCGAGCAGGCCCTGGCCCGCGCGCACCGCGCGCTGCAGGAGTTCACGATCGAGGGCGTGGCCTCGGTGCTGCCCTTCCACCGTGCCGTGGTGCAGGACCCGGCCTTCACGGCGGAGCAGGGCTTCCAGGTGCACACCCGCTGGATCGAGACCGAGATGGCCCAGACCTGGGTCGAGGCGGCCCGCCCCGGTGCCCCGGTGGACCAGCCCTTGCAGCGCTGCTTCATCGAACTGGAGGGCAAGCGCGTGGCCCTGGGCCTGCCCGCCAGCCTGCTGCAGGCCTGGGGCAGTGTGTCGACCGCGGCTTCGCCAGCGGCTGCACCGCAGGCCGAGGCCAGCGCCGATGCCATCACCGCGCCCATGGCCGGCAGCCTGGTGCAGTGGAAGCTGGCCGACGGCGCGGCGGTGCAGGCTGGTGATGTCGTGGCCGTGATGGAATCGATGAAGATGGAAAGCCCAATCACCGCGCCACAGGCTGGTCGCCTGCAGCAGCAGGTGGCACCGGGTGCCGTGCTGCAGGCCGGACAGGTGATCGCTCGCGTCGTGGCCGGGCAGTGAACCGCCGGGGGCTGCGGCCCCCGACGTGGCCTCAACTGCGGCGGCAGTTCTGCAGGGCGTCCAGCTGGGCCTGGTAGGTGGGGCTGTGCACGTCCAGCAGGCCCAGCACGGTGTGGTAGAAGTTGTCGTGCGTCAGCGACTGGTCGATGTGCTCACGCACGCAGCGCTCGTCCACACCGGTGCGTGCCAGCAGCGTGCCGGGCCACAGCACCCAGGGCACATGCTTTTGGGTGTCGGGCGCAATCACATAGGGCAGGCCGTGCAGGTACAGGCCGTTTTCGCCCAGCGACTCCCCGTGGTCCGACAGGTAGATCAGACCGGTCTCGTAATGGTCCTGCTGTTGCTGCAGCCAGTCGATGGTGCGGGCGACGAACAGGTCGGTCTCCACCATGCTGTTGTCGTACACGTTCACCAGGCGTTCGCGGCTGCAGTCGGAAGTCACGTGGGTGGTGCATTCCGGCTGGTAGTGCTTGCTGGGGGCTGAGGAGCGGCGGTAGTAGGCCGGCCCGTGGCTGCCCATCTGGTGCAGCACCAGCACCGTGCCGCGGTTGGCACCCTGGGGCTGCGTGCTGCGCAGGCGCTGGTCCAGCAGCTCCACCATCAGCTGGTCCAGGCATTCGTCGTCCTTGCACCAGCGGTGGACGGCCTCGGGCGATGCCACCTGGTCGGCCTGGGCGTGGGGAATGCGGTTGCACACCTCCTTGCAGCCGGCCTGGTTGTCCAGCCAGTCCGTGCCCAGGCCGGCGGCCTGCAGCACGTCCATCAGGTTCTCGTATTCAAACTTGCGGCCTTCGAAGTCGCTCTTGCCCAGGTGCGAGAACATGCAGGGCACCGACGCCAGGGTGTTGGTGCCGCACGACTGCACCTGGCGCCAGCTGATGACGCGGCGGGCCTCCATCTCGGGGGTGGTGTTGCGGGGGTAGCCGTTCAGGCCGAAGTGGTCGCTGCGCGTGGTTTCCCCGACGATCAGCACCAGCAGCGGCGGCTTGCGCGCCGTGCCCGGGGCTGTGGCCGCCAGTGCACTGCCACCGCCATAGGTGCTGCCCAGGGCCACTCCTTCGCTGATGCGCTGGAAGGGGCGGGGGCGCTTGAACAGGGGCTTGAGGGTGGCGTTGCTGAAGGACACGATGGTGGCCATCGGGTTGATCAGGTAGCGGATTTCCGTGTGGTTGCGCACCAGCGGCGCCATGGGCTTGTACAGCAGCAGTCCGCCGCCGACCACCACGCCCAGGCTGGCCAGCACCAGCAGGCCGGAGCGCCACAGGTCCTTGCGCCAGGCGGTCGGGCGCAGGCTGATCCCCTTCCACAGCACCGCCACCGGCACGCCCGCGTACAGCAGTACGTGCCAGACCAGCCCGCTGGTGAGCAGGGCCAGGCCTTCCGTGTAATTGGTCTGCAGGGTGTTGCGGATCATGCTGGCGTCCATCACCACGCTGTAATGCAGCATGAAGTACTGTACGGCGGCAGCCGTGACCAGGGTCAGGCTCCAGCCGACCCGGCGCAGCTTCGGCCAGGACAGCAGCATGAACCACAGGTAGGTCACCCCGGTGAGCACCAGGGCC
This sequence comes from Comamonas aquatica, assembly GCF_018064205.1. Lineage (NCBI taxonomy): Bacteria > Pseudomonadati > Pseudomonadota > Betaproteobacteria > Burkholderiales > Comamonadaceae > Comamonas > Comamonas aquatica. Next base: position 1,001,392 of record NZ_CP072916.1, read on the forward strand.
ACCAGGGCTTCCTCGAGCAGCCCCAGGCTTTGTTCGCTGGCCAGCGCGGTGAGCTTGCCCCACCAGGCCTGGTTCAAGGCGGCGGTGCACCATACGGCCAAGGCCAGGGCGGCCCAGCGCGGGGCGATCGACCAGCGTGCGGCCTGCCGGGGGCTGGGGGCGGTGCCGGAGGCTGTAGCAAGTTGGGGGGAGAGGGCGGGGGCGTGCAATTCAGACATGGCTGCGCACTGTAGGCAGCGCATCTGAATAGCCCCTGAAGCCGCCGTTCAGCCCGTGTTCAGCTTGGCGTGGACAGGAGGCTGTGCCTACACTGGAGGAACTGTCTGGGAGGAGGTTCGGGTGCGCATTCTGTTGGTGGAAGATGATCGGCCGCTGGGGCAGGCCGTGTTGGGTTATCTCAAGAGCAAGCAGTTCAGCGTGGATTGGGCGGAGAATTTGCAGCAGGCCAAGGGCTTTGCGGCCACGGTGCCGTATGCCGCTGTGCTGCTGGACCTGAATCTGCCCGATGGCGAAGGCCTGCACCTGCTGCCACTGCTGCACGAGAGCGCGGCCCACCCATCGGCGCGGCCCACGGTGATCGTGGTGACGGCGCGGGACCAGGTCAGCGACCGCATCCGCGGCTTGGATGCGGGGGCCGATGACTACCTGGTCAAACCCTATGACCCCGAGGAACTGCTGGCGCGGCTGCGCGCCATCGAGCGGCGCCGTGGCAGCCAAGCCAGCTCGGTGCTGACCTGCGACGCGGTCACCATCGATCTGGGCCGCGAGGTGGTGCGCAACGGGGCCGTCCCGGTGGTGCTGACGCCCAAGGAATGGGCCTTGCTGCGCGTGCTGGCCAGCCGGCCCGGCCAGATCTTCACCCGCGAGCGGCTGCAGGAAGCCCTGTACCAGTGGGACGCCACCAGCGATAGCAACACGCTGGAAGTTTTCATCAGCCGCCTGCGGCGCAAGCTGGGCAGTGCGCTGATCGAAACCGTGCGCGGCACGGGCTACCGCCTGACGGCGCTATGAGCCCGGCTGCCCCCCGCGCGCAGAGCCTGGCCCAGCGCCTGGGCCGCAGCCTGACCCTGGCCGTGGTGCCGGTCTGGCTGTTGAGCACGGCCCTGGTGGCCACCTACGTGAATGGCGAAATTCAGCACAACTTCGACGTGGAGCTGGTCGAGAGTGCGCACCACCAGCTCTACCCCGCCTTGCTGGAAGTGGAGCGGGCCCAGCCCATGGCCCTGGATGAACCGCTGCTGATGCGCACCCAGCCCGGCCCGGCACACTCCGAGCCCTTGCTGCTGCAGCTGCGTGGCGCCAACGGCCAGGTGCTGCTGCGCTCGGTGGCGACCCCGGCCTCGGCCTTTGCCGTGCCCTTGCAGGCCGGGTTCTACGAGACCGACGACTACCGCGTGTTCAGCCTGTACGACGAGGTGTCCGGTGCCTGGCTGCAACTGGCCGACCCGCTGAGCGAGCGGCGCGAGGCCAGCCAGCGCACCGTCATCGGGCTGGTGCTGGTGCTGCTGGTCATGCTGCCGGTGCTGGCCTGGGTGATCACGGTGGTGGCGCGGCGCCAGCTGCGCACCCTGGAGCAACTGCAGCAGCAGATCACGGCGCGCAGCGGCAGCAACCTGCAGCCGCTGGAGCTGGCCGACATGCCGTTGGAGCTGTGCGCCGTCGGGGACGGCGTGAACCAGTTGCTGGAGCGCCTGGGCGAGGCCCTGAACGTCGAGCGCTCCCTGGCGGCGAACGCGGCGCATGAATTGCGCACGCCCCTGGCCGAGGTGCGCTTGCGCCTGCAGACGGCGGTCGACCGGGCCGTGACGGATGGCGCTCTGGCCGAGACCTCCGGCCAGGTGCCGCTGGACGACGTGCGCCAGGCCCTGCGCTCCCTGGCGACCCTGAGCCACCGCACGGAGCGGCTGCTGCAGCTGTCACGCGCCGAGGGCGGCGACGTGGCGCATTTCGGGCGCGTCAACCTGGTGCAGCTGGCCGAGCAGGTCGCCCAGGAGTTCTGGCAGCAGGACGCTGCCCGCAAGCGGCTGGACTGCCTGGTGCCCGAGGACCAGCCCGCCGTGTGGGTGGAAGGGGACCTGGACGGCCTGGCCATCGTGCTGCGCAACCTGGTGGACAACGCCCTGCATTACACCCAGGGGCCGGTGGAGCTGCAGGTGCTGGCCACGCCGCAGCCGGCGCTCAGCGTGCGTGACCACGGCCCGGGGCTGTCGCCCGAGGCGCTGGCGCAGATGCAGCAGCGCCATGCGCGCATCGGCAGCCACCACATCGGCTATGGGCTGGGTATGTCCATCGTGCGCTCGATCGCCGACAAGCACGCGGCCGAGCTGGTGCTGATCTCGCCCCCGGCCGAGGGCGGCAGCGGACTGTCGGTGCGCTTGGTCTTCGCCCAGGCTGCCGCGGCGCAGGACTGAATCTGCCGCGCTGCGGCCACCCGGGCCAGCGATGGTGCGAGAAGGCGGCAGCCAGCGGCTCCCCGGCAGGCCCGCCGAGTCCGGCATGGGGCCATGCAGGCGGGCTTGGCGCTGCACGGCCTGGCCTGGCCGCAGACGATCTGCTTCGCAGCCTGGGTGCCCAACGCCTGGTGCAGCTGGCGCAGCAGGTGCCCGGTGTGCGGATCGAACCATGCCCGAGGTGGCGTGGCGGGCAGCGGGCGCTGGCGAAGGTGCGAAATGAGGAAGCCATAGCAATCTACGCTTGTACTGGCTTGTTTTAAAGGTTAAAGCATGCTGAAATGCCTGCAATTTCAGCGCTTCCAGCTCCTGTTTTTTCAAGATGCACGGTGGCGCGATTCAGGGTTAGTGCTGCACTGCGGCATGAAAAGCCATTCTTAGAATAGGGCCTGCGCCGACTGCGCCCACCACCGTCCCCGCCACGAGAATCTGCCGATGACCGCACAAGACACCACCACCACCTCGATCTCCGCCCAGCGCGTCATCAAGAAGTACCCCAACCGCCGCCTGTACGACACGGCCACCTCGACCTACATCACCCTGGCCGAGGTCAAGCAGCTGGTGATGGAGCGCGAGAACATCGTCGTCAAGGACGCCAAGACCGGCGAGGACCTGACCCGCTCCATCTTCCTGCAGATCATCCTGGAAGAAGAGGCCGGTGGCGCGCCCATGTTCACCGAGGCCATGCTGGCCAACATCATCCGCTTCTATGGCCACACCATGCAGGGCTACATGGGCAGCTACATCGAGAAAAGCGTGCAGATGTTCACCGACTTCCAGAGCAAGCTGGCCGAGCAGTCGGGCATGGGCGGCAGCGAAGCCTGGACGCAGATGATGCAGATGTCCAACCCCATGCTGGGCAACGCCTATGCCGAGCAGGTGCAGAAGATGCAGGAGCAGATGCAAAAGCAGACCGAGCAGATGATGGCCATGTTCGGCATCAAGCGCTGATCGGCTGCCGCATCGGCAGCCACCTACCGATCCACGGGCCTGCGGGCCCGTTTTTCGTGGCTGGTCTGCACCGGGGCCAACGCGGCCGCTGCGGTTGCTTGACCTGCCGCTGCACGCCGACGAGGTGGCTTCTACAGGCGGTCGGCACGGCGCACCGCGGGCTATGCAGGGGCTCTCCGGCACGAACAGGGCGCGCTGGCTAAAATTGCGCCTTGATTTCGCCGGCCGGAGGACCTCCGCGCGCAGGCCTTGCGCAACTGGCGCAATCCCCCACACGCATTCACACAATGACCACCGAAAACAGCGCCCCGAAAGTGGGCTTCGTGTCTTTGGGCTGCCCCAAGGCATTGACCGACTCCGAACTCATCCTCACGCAGCTCAGCGCCGAGGGTTACCAGACCTCCAAGACCTTCGAGGGCGCGGACCTGGTGATCGTCAACACCTGTGGCTTCATCGACGATGCGGTCAAGGAAAGCCTGGACACGATCGGTGAGGCCCTGGCCGCCAACGGCAAGGTCATCGTGACCGGCTGCCTGGGCGCCAAGGCGGGCAAGGAAGGCGGCAACATGGTGGCCGAGGTGCACCCCAGCGTGCTGGCCGTGACCGGCCCCCATGCCACGCAGGAAGTGATGGACGCGGTGCACCAGCACCTGCCCAAGCCCCATGACCCGTTTGTGGACCTGGTGCCCGGCGGCTTTGGCGAAGCTGGCCTGAAGCTCACGCCCAAGCACTATGCCTACCTGAAGATTTCCGAAGGCTGCAACCACCGCTGCACCTTCTGCATCATCCCCAGCATGCGTGGCGACCTGGTGTCGCGCCCCATCGGTGATGTGCTCAAGGAGGCCAAGGCGCTGTTCGAAGGCGGCGTCAAGGAGCTGCTGGTCATCAGCCAGGACACCTCGGCCTATGGCGTGGATGTGAAGTACCGTACCGGCTTCTGGGACGGCAAGCCGGTCAAGACCCGCATGCTGGAGCTGACCGAGGCACTGGGTCAGCTGGCCCAGCAGCACGGCGCCTGGGTGCGTCTGCACTATGTCTATCCCTACCCCACGGTCGACGCCATCCTTCCCCTGATGGCCGAAGGCAAGGTCCTGCCCTACCTGGATGTGCCGCTGCAGCACAGCCACCCCGATGTGCTCAAGCGCATGAAGCGCCCCGCATCCGGCGAAAAGAACCTGGACCGCATCCGCGAGTGGCGCGCCATCTGCCCCGAGCTGGTGATCCGCTCCACCTTCATCGCCGGCTTCCCCGGTGAGACCGAGGAAGAGTTCGAGCACCTGCTGAACTTCATCCGCGAGGCCGAGATCGACCGTGCCGGCTGCTTTGCCTACAGCCCCGTGGAAGGAGCCACCGCCAACGAGCTGCCCGGCATGCTGCCCGTGGAGGTGCGCGAGGCGCGCCGTGCCCGCTTCATGCAGGTGGCGGAAGAGGTCTCCACCCAGCGCCTGCAGCGCCGCGTGGGCCAGATCATGAAGGTGCTGGTCGACAAGTCCGTGGGCCTGGGCAAGAAGGGCGGCGTGGGCCGTACCTATGCCGATGCGCCCGAGATCGACGGCGTAGTCCACATCCTGCCGCCCGAAAAGGCCAGCAAGACCTACAAGGTCGGCGAGCTGATTAGCGTGAAGATCGTCGGCACCCAGGGCCACGACCTGGTGGGCCTGCCCGTCTAAGCCGACTGTCGGCCGTTGCTCCCGCTGGCCGGGGCGGTGGCCGATGCCTGCACACTTGTCCCCCATGTCCCGCCTCAAGCCCCCCACCAAGGAACAAAGCCAGCTACTGCCGCCTTTCCAGGCGCTGCCGGACCCGGCCATCATCGTGCCTGCGACCGAGGCCGAATTCGCCCAGGCGCGCACAGAGCTGCTGGCTCAGTCCGCGCTGGGTTTTGACACCGAGAGCAAGCCGCTGTTCCACGTCGCCCAGGTCGATACCGGGCCCCACGTGGTGCAACTGGCCACACCCCAGCGTGCCTGGATCTTGCAACTGCACCACCCCCAAGCCCTGGCCCTGGCGCGTGAGGTGCTGGGCCACCCGGGCATTTGCAAGGTGGGTTTTGGCCTGGACAACGACCAATCCAGCCTGCCGCGCCGCCTGGGGGCGGAGCTGGCCCACATCGTCGACCTGGACCGCGTGTTCAAGCGCCATGGCTATGGCGCATCCACCGGCGTGCGCGCGGCGGTGGCACTGGTGCTGGGGCAGAACTTCCAGAAGTCCAAGAAGCAGTCGACCAGCAACTGGTCGCTGCCACGCCTGAGCGAGGGACAACTGCGTTACGCCGCCAACGATGCCCATGGCCCGGCCGTGGTGTATGCGGCCTTGCCGGCCTGGGAGGCCGCCCAGCCCGTGGCGGCACCGGCGCGGGCACCGAGGGCCGCACGTGCGGCGGCACCAGCACCCGCTATGGCTAAGGCGGCACTGCGGCCCGCTGCGCCGGCTGGCGGGGCGGAGCGTCGGCCCCGTGTTGCGGCCCTGTTCCAGGCACCGTCCCGCAAGTCGGCCGACTGAGTTTTCACCGGGCCCGTGCCAGCCTCAAGGTCGCTGGCAGGCTGGCCCTAGCCCCGCCGGGCTCAGGCCTTGGCCTGGGGCGCAGGGCGGGTGCGGTAGAACTGCATGGGGAACTCTTGCATCTCCTTGGCATGCTGGTTCAGCACCGAGGACTTCATCTTGCCCACCACGTGCATCTCGCAGGGCTTGCAGTCAAAGCGCAGGGTCAGCTTTTCCTTGCCGTTGATCAGCTGCAGCGGCTCGGCCTTGATCGTGCCCTTGACGCCGATCACGCCCTTGGCCTGCTTGGGGCACAGGCTCATGGAGTAGCGCACGCAGTGCTTGGTGATCATCAGACTGACTTCACCCAGCTCTTCCTTGCTCTCGTAGGCCGCATCGATCACCTTCACGCCGTGCTTGACGTAGAAGTCGTGCGCCTTCTGGTTGTAGACGTTGGCCAGGTAGCTCAGCGTGTCTTCGGGGAAGGGCACGGGGGGCTCGACCGGTTTTGCACGCGGCAGGCGCACCAAGCCGGACGCGCGCGCGGCTTCCAGCGCTTGCAGCGCATCGCGGCGCAGCTGGTTCAGGGCCGAGGCCGGCACAAACCAGGGCTGGGTGATAGAGAGGCTGATGTCGTGCACCGCAAAGATCGATGCGCCAAAGCGGCCCAGCTGCTCGCGCAGCGTGGCTTCGGCCTTGCTGGCATCGGTGGCGGCTTGGTGTTTCTGCGCAATCGTGGCCTGGCCCACCCAACCGTCTTCGTCGGTCAACGTCAGCGCAAAGCCGTCGGCGGTTTCCCGGAACTCCGCCCACAGGCCGATGCGGCGGTCGCTGGACTTCTTGTCCAGCATGCGCACCCAGTTCATGTCGCGGTTGCGGTTGACCTCCAGCCCCTTGCGCAGGTCCTTGAAGCCGGCAATCGGGTCCTTGGGGAAGACGCGCCAGATGCCCTTCTTGGCATGCACGCTCTCGGCGCGGTTGATGTGCACGCCCACCAGTTCCTTTTGCAGGTCGTAGTAGCACAGGCCGTCGCCGTTGTTGAAGACAGCGGCCTTGTCGTGGCTCTCGAACTCGAACCACTTGTCGCCCACCTGCGTGACCCAGCCCACGGCGCGGCCGGGGGTCTTGGGCGTGTCGAAGGCGCCAATGTCGTCCTTGCGGCCGTTGACGAAGTAGTCGGTGAACTCGCGGTTGAAGTTCTGGTCCGGATCGGGGGTGAAGGTGAAGGTGGTGGTGCCCGAGGACGAGCGCGCCAGCGGCATGTCCGAGAACTCCCGCTCTTCGATGATCTCGTCCAGGATCTTGCGGTAGTGGGCCGTGATGTTCTTCACGTACCCCATGTCTTTGTAGCGGCCTTCGATCTTGAAGCTGCGCACGCCCGCATCCACCAGCGCACGCATGTTGTCGGTCTGGTTGTTGTCCTTCATCGACAGCACGTGCTTTTCGTGCGCAATGATGCGGCCCTTGTCATCCATGACCTCATAGGGCAGGCGGCAAGCCTGGTTGCAGTCGCCGCGGTTGGCGCTGCGGCCCGTGTGGGCGTGGGTGATGTAGCACTGGCCCGAATACGCCACGCACAGCGCACCGTGGATGAAGTATTCGATGGTGGTGTGCGGGTCCAGCACGTTGTGCACGGCCTTGATCTGCTTCAAGTCCAGCTCGCGCGCCAGCACAATCTGGGACAGGCCTGCGTCCTGCAGGAACTTGGCCTTCTCGGGCGTGCGAATGTCGTTTTGTGTGGAAGCGTGCAACTGGATGGGAGGCAGATCCAGCTCCAGCAAACCCATGTCCTGGATGATCAGCGCGTCCGCGCCGATGTGGTACATGTCCCAGGCCATCTTGCGTGCGCCTTCCAGCTCATCGTCGCGCAGGATGGTGTTGAGCGTGATGAAGATGCGGCTGCCGAAGCGGTGGGCGTGCTGGACCAGGCGCTCCAGATCGCGCGTCTCATTGCCTGCCGTGGCGCGCGCGCCAAAGCCGGGGCCGCCGATGTAGACGGCGTCCGCACCGTGGTTCACGGCTTCGATGCCGATTTCGGCATTGCGTGCCGGGGACAAGAGTTCGAGTTGGTGGGGCAAGAGAGACATAGGGGGCGAATTATCCCCGCACCGCCCTGGTTGGTGGCTGGCGGGGGGTATTGCCGTGGCCCTGTGCTGGCTGTCCGGGGTCGCGCGGGCACCGCCTGCGCGCGGGTCCTGGCGCCAGCGCGGCCGCGACGGGCTGCGGAGAGGGCATACTTTCCTCAGCATCTTTTTGCCGTCGAGGCCGCCATGGACCTGCACTTCAACACCTACTACACCCTGATTAGTGCCGTCATCGTCTTGCTGCTGGGCAAGTGGCTGGTGGGGCACCTGCGGTGGTTGCGCAACTTCAACATTCCGGAGCCCGTGGCCGGCGGCCTAGTCGCTGCGGCCCTGTGCTACCTGCTCTATGCCGTGCTGGGCTACCGCCTGAGCTTCGACGGCGAGCTGCAGACGGCCTTCATGCTGGTGTTCTTTTCCTCCATCGGTCTGAGTGCCAATTTCTCCAAACTCAAGGAGGGCGGGCGCGCACTGCTCATTTTTCTGGTGGTGATTGCGGTGTTCATCGGGGTGCAGAACGCCGTCGGGGTCAGCCTGGCGACCCTGCTGGGGCTGGACCCGCTGGTGGGACTGATTGCCGGCTCCATGACCTTGCTGGGCGGCCACGGCACCGCCGGGGCCTGGGGCAGCGTGCTGGAGCGCGAACACGGCGTGCAAGGCGCCATGACCCTGGGCATGGCCTGCGCCACCTTCGGCCTGGTGATCGGTGGGCTGGTCGGCGGGCCGCTGGCCAAGTGGCTGATCCGGCGCCACCAGCTGCAGGGGCCGCCCGCGGCGCCCGGCAGTGCGGACAGCCTGGTGGATGCGGCGGCGTACAACTTCGAGTCGCCGCGCAAGACGCGGCTGATCACCACCGACGCGACCATCGAAACCCTGGCCCTGTTTGCCGGCTGCCTGGCCTTCGCCCAGCTGATGACGGGCGTGACCGCCGGCATGGCGTTCCAGCTGCCGACCTTCGTCTGGGCACTGGCCGGCGGGGTGCTGATCCGCAACACGCTGGACTATGTGTTCCGCTTCCAGGTGTTTGACCGCGCGATTGATGTGTTCGGCAATGCGGCGCTGTCCCTGTACCTGGCGATCGCCTTGCTGTCCCTCAAGCTGTGGGAGCTGGCCGATCTGGCCGGCCCGCTGGTGGTGATCCTGGCCGCCCAGACGGTGGCCATGCTGGTCTATGTGGCTGGCGTGACCTTCCGCGCCATGGGGCGCGACTACGACGCCGCCGTGCTGTGCGCAGGCAATTGCGGCTTCGGCATGGGTGCCACACCCACGGCCGTTGCCAATATGCAGGCCATCACCAACCAGTACGGGCCATCGCACAAGGCGTTCCTGATCGTGCCCATGGTGGGGGCCTTCTTCATCGACCTGCTGAACGCGGTGTTCCTGCAGACGCTGATCAAGCTGCTGGGCTGAGCCCGGTCCCGGGCCACGGGATAATGCGCGCCTATGAATGCTGCCCGCCCTGACCACGCCCATTGGATGCGCCATGCCCTGCGTCTGGCGCAGCAAGCCGCCGCCGCCGGCGAGGTGCCGGTGGGCGCGGTGGTCGTCAAGGACGGGCAGATCGTGGGCGAGGGCGCGAATGCGCCGTTGGGCAGCGGCGACCCCACCGCCCATGCCGAGATCCTGGCCCTGCGCGATGCCGCCCGGCGCCTGGGCAACTACCGGCTCGATGGCTGCACCCTGTATGTGACGCTGGAGCCCTGCACCATGTGCAGCGGCGCCATGCTGCACGCGCGCGTGGATGCTGTGGTTTACGGCGCGGCCGAGCCCAAGACCGGGGCTGCGGGCTCGGTGCTTGATGTGTTTGGCTATCCCGCCATCAACCACCAGACCCGGGTGGAGCGCGGTGTGCTGGCGCCGGAATGCGCGGCCGTGCTGGCGCAGTTCTTTCAGCAGCGCCGGGCGCAGCACAAAGCGGTGGCCCTGGCCAAGCACCCGCTCAAGGACACGGCGTTGCGCCACCCCGACCGCGCGTTCGCCGATCTGCCGCACTGGCCCTATGTGCCGCAGTGGCGCAGCGACCTACCGTCCCTGGCGGGCCTGCGCATGGCCGTGGTGGACGAAGGACCGCACGATGCCCCGGTGACCTGGCTGTGCCTGCATGGCGCCGCCAGTTGGGGTTATGCCTTTGCCCATGGGCTGCCGGGACTGCTGCATGCCGGCCACCGCGTGGTGGTGCCCGATCTGCCGGGCTTTGGCCGCAGCGACCAGCCCAAGCGCGAGCAGGCCCACAGCGCCGCCTGGCACGTCCAGGTGCTGCAGGAACTGGTCGAGCACCTGGACCTGCGCCAGGTGGTGCTGCTGGGCGCGGGCGATGGCGCCCGCCTGGGGCTGGCCGTGGCCCAGGCCCTGCCCGAGCGCTGGCGGGGGGCCTGGCTGATGGATGCCTGGCCGGATGCATCCCCGCCGCCCGCCCTGGCCGCATGGCTGCAGGCCGCGGCCCGCAAGCCGCGCTGGGACGTGGCCCAGGGCATGGAGCAAGCAGGTTTGGGGGCTTCAGCGCAGAGTGGGTCTGCGCCACTAGCTATCCCTTTTTCACAGCCGGGGCACCGTGCCGCGCTCCAGGCCTGGCCGCGGGTGCAGGCACAGCTGCCGCCCGTGCCGCAGGCGCTGCTGGCCGGCTGGCTGGCGCAGGGGCGCTGCCGCATCAGCCACAGCCGCAGCCATCCACTGGTGCCGGAGCTGGCCTGGCGCCAGGCCTGGCTGGCTGCCGTGTCGGCCCTGGCGCAGCATCCGGATGCGCTGGTACAGACCCCAGTGCCGCCTCTGGTTCCGGCGCAGGCGGCAGCCAGCGTGCAGTGGGCTATGGAATACTTTGGGCCTACAGCGAAGACGCCCGTCTAGCCAGACCGACCCCCAACCCATCTACGGAGCATGCCACCCCCTGGTGGCATGGAACGCTTTGGCGCATTCCACCAAGAAGAACACCCCCGCCACGCCCGCACACGACCACGATCACGACCCTGCCTGCTGCGGCGGGCATGCGGCCTGCGGCCATGACCACGCCGAGGCCCATGCCCACGGCGCGCAGTGCGACCACGACCACCACCATGCCCCGGGCGAGGACTGCTGCGGCCACGACCACAGCCACGGTCCCAGGCACATCTACGTCTACTCCCCCTCCGGCGCGGTGCGCGACAAGGCCGCGTTCCGCCGCGCCATCAAGCGCCTGCAGGCCCAGGGCCACGAGGTCGAGGTGGACACCGATGCGCTGAGCAGCCACCTGCGCTTTGCCGGCGACGACGCCACGCGCCTGGCCGCCATCCACCGCGCAGCGGCCAGCGGCGCCGATGTGGCCCTGATCAGCCGTGGCGGCTATGGGCTGACGCGCATCCTGCCCGGCATCGACTACGCTGCCGTGGCACAGAGCATTGCCCGTGGCACGCAGTTCGTCGGCCTGAGCGACTTCACCGCCTTCCAAAACGCCTTGCTGGCGCAGACCGGCGCCACCACCTGGGCCGGGCCGGCGCTGATCGCCGACTTTGGCCCGAAGGACGGGGTGGACGACATCCTGCAGGACTGCTTTGACGACCTGCTCTACGGCCATGGCGAAGGGGCCGGCTGGCGCATGCCCAAGCAGCCGGCGGGCGCCGTGCCCGAGGATTTCTACATCGATGGTGGCGCCACCCTGTGGGGCAGCAACCTGGCCGTGCTGGTCTCGCTGCTGGGCACGCCCTACTTCCCGCAGGTGCAGGGCGGCATCCTGTTCCTGGAGGACGTGGGCGAGCACCCCTACAAGATCGAGCGCATGCTGACCCAGCTGCTGCACGCCGGTGTGCTGGCCCAGCAAAAGGCCATCGTGTTCGGCCAGTTCACCGAGTTCAAGCTGACCCCGCACGACAAGGGCTACAAGCTGCAAAGTGTCATCGACTGGCTGCGCAGCCAGTTGCGCATTCCCGTGCTGCAAGGCCTGCCGTACGGCCATGTGGCCACCAAGGTGCTGCTGCCCGTGGGCGCGCCGGTGTCGCTGTCGGTCGAGGGGCGCGATGCCCTGATCTACTGGGGCCACACGCACTGAGGGCACACGGCCCCCGCGCCGGGGGCGCACCAGGGGGCAGGTGGCGGCGGTCGGCGCTCGTGCGCGGCGTGTGCCATGCCGGGCCCGGGTAGGGCAGGCGGGATGTGCCCCGCCAAGAGATTGTTTTTGTAGCTGTCAGCGCTTGCTGCATCAGCGTTGGAGCCCGATTGGGCTTGTGATGGGTCAAAGAGGAAAGCCATGGGCAAAGCCGCCTTGGAATGGACGGACGCGATGCTGGCGCAGCTGGGCACCGACAAGGATGCCGTGCTGGCCGAACGCTGGGGCACCACGGCCAAGACCGTGAACCTCAAGCGCAACGCCCTGGGCATTCCGGCCTTCGGCCATGTGCAGTGGACGCCCGAGATGGAAGCCGCCCTGGGCACCGACAGCGATGCCGAGCTGGCGCGGCGCTGGGGGCTGAGCAAGGCGAGTGTGGTGGCCAGGCGCCAGGAACTGGGCGTGGCCTCGCGGTCCGAGCAGCAGGGTGCGGGCTTTGCCTGGACCCCGCAGGCCGTGGCCCTGCTGGGCACGGCCTCGGATGCCAAGGTGGCGCAGCAGCTGGGGCTGTCGCGCCTGACCGTCTACCACGCCCGCATGGCGCGTGGTATTCCGGCCGCCGCACGCGGCAGCCGCCAGGACGCTTAGCGCCGGCAGGGCTCGCCGCGCCGCGACCGCGTGAGGGGCCCGCGGCGGGCCGGCTGGCCGTGGCTCAGGCCTCGTGCCAGTCGGCGCTGTGGGCGGGCGTGGCGCTGTGGCCCAGGGCGGCCGGTGCCGTGCGCTGAGCCTGCGGGCGATGGCCCTGCGCGGTGGTCACGGTCTGGTGGGCGGCCCGCTGGGCCTGGCCGGGCAGGCGGAACACCGCCACGGCGTTGACCAGCTGCGTGGCCTGGCTGTTCAGGCTGCTGGCGGCGGCGGCGCTTTCCTCGACCAGGGCGGCATTTTGCTGGGTGGCCTGGTCCATCTGTGTGACGGCTTCGCCCACCTGGGCCACGCCCTGGCTTTGCTCGGTACTGGCGGCGCTGATTTCTCCCATGATGTCGGTGACGCGGCCAATCGCGCTGACCACCTGGGTCATGGTGGTGCCGGCCTGGTCCACCAGTTGCGTGCCCTGGTCCACCTGATTGACGCTGGCTGTGATCAGCTGCTTGATTTCCTTGGCGGCATCGGCGCTGCGCTGTGCCAGGCTGCGCACTTCGCTGGCCACCACGGCAAAGCCACGGCCTTGCTCGCCAGCGCGCGCAGCTTCCACCGCCGCGTTCAGCGCCAGGATGTTGGTCTGGAAGGCAATGCTGTCGATGACGCCGATGATGTCGGCAATCTTGCGGCTGCTGTCGTTGATGCCGCGCATGGTGTGCACCACCTGGGTCACCACCTCGCCGCCCTGGGCCGCCACGGTGGAGGCGGTCAAGGCCAACTGGTTGGCCTGGCGTGCGTTGTCGGCATTCTGGCGCACGGTGGTGCCCAGCTGCTCCATGGACGCGGCGGTCTCTTCCAGGGCGCTGGCCTGGCTTTCGGTGCGGCTGGACAGGTCGCTGTTGCCCTGTGCGATCTGTGCGCTGGCCGTGGCCACACTCTCGGCATTGCTGCGCACGCCGGAGACCACTTCGGCCAGCCGCGTCTGCATGTGCTGCAGGGCGCCCAGCAGGGCGGCGGTCTCGTCGCGGCCCTGGACCGCGATGGATTGCGTCAGGTCGCCCTCGGCAATCTGCTCGGCGCTGCGCACGGCCAGTTGCAGAGGGCCGGTGACGGAACGGCTGAGCAGCCAGGCTGCCACGCCGCCGGTCAGCAGGGCGATGGCGGCGCACACCAGGATGATCCACTGGCTCTGATGGACCTGTGCCATGGTGGCATCGCGGGTCTGTTCGTACAGCATCTGCTGGCGCTGCTCGAACTGGCGGATGGACTGGTTGTAGGCCTCGGCCAGCGGCACCAGCTGCTGGTCCAGGGCGGTGGACACGTCCTCGCCCGCGGCGCGGCGCTTGAGCAGCTCGGCCCGGGGATCACGGTAGGCGGCGCGTGCCTTGTCGATGTTGACCACCAACTGGCGCCCCGCCTCGGTGCGGATCAGGCCTTCGATGGTGGTGCGCAGCTGGTCGACGGACTTCGAGGTCTCGGCCATCTCCTTTTGCAGCTCCGCAAAGTGGTGGGCGTCCGGGCTCAGGATGGCGGCGCGGGTGCGCATCCAGTTCAACTCGATGCCCTGGCGCCATTCGTTGGTGGCCTGCAGGCGCTGGCTGTCTTCGCGGGTCAATTGGTCCATGGCCTGGCCCAGGGTTTGCAGGCGCCAGATGCCCAGGCCCGCAATCGTGGCAGTGATCAGCAGAACCAATCCGAAGGACAGCGCCAGGCGGCGGCCAATTTTGAGGTTATTGAGTCCCATGCAAGTGACTTCCCGTGGTTGTGGTGTGGAACGTGAGTAAGCGCTATTAGGCGCCGCCCGCAACCCCGGCGGTGGCGCGAGAAGCGCGGATTTGTCCCGTTTGATCGGCCGTCTGCCACCGCAGTGCGACACTGGTGCTAGCGAAAACAATAGCTGCTTGCGCTTGTGCAACAAGCGTCAGAGCCTGTTTTAAGGCTTATTGGGCCAGCAGGGCGCTGAGCACCTGCAAGGTGGCCGGCTCGTCCGCCAGCGAGACCGGCAGGCGCAGCATGGTCGACGGCTGCTGGTCGGCCGAAAACAGCACCCCCGGCGCCAGCAGCAGCCCCTGCCCGGCGGCCTTGCGGGCCAGCACTTCGGTGTCTTGCCCGGTGTCCACCCAGACGAACATGCCGGCCAGCGGTTCCTGGTGCAAGCGCAGGCCCAGGCTTTCCACCAGGCGCAGGCAGCGGTGGCGCGTGCTGTCCAGGCGTTCGCGCAGGCGCAGCACGTGCTTGCGGTACTGGCCTTCGGCCAGGATGCGGTGGACCACGCGCTCGCCCAGCTCCGGGCTGGTCAGGCCGCTGAGCAGCTTGGCATCGGTCAGGGCGCGCAGGCGCTCGGGGGCCGCGGCCAGATAGCCCACGCGCAGGCTGCCGGCCAGGGTTTTGGAGAAACCGCCGATCAGGATGACGCGGCGCAACCGGTCCAGCGTGGCCAGGCGCACCGGCTGGCCGGGGTGGAAGTCGGCATAGGTGTCGTCTTCCAGGATCAGGAAGTCCTGCTGCTCGGCCACGCGCAGCACATCGTGCGCGGCGGCCAGCGTCAGGCTGAAGCCCGTGGGGTTGTGCACGGCGGTGTTGGTGATGAACAGCTTGGGGCGGTGGGTGCGCGCCAGGCGCTCCAGCACCTCCATGTCCGGTCCGTCGCGCCGGCGCGGCACCGGCAGCACCTGCACGCCGATGGAGCGCAGCAGCCCGAACACCATGAACCAGGTCGGGTCCTCCACCAGCACGGTGTCGCCGGCGCGCAGCAGGCTGCGCAGCACCAGGTCCATGCCCTGGGTGACGCCGGTGACGGTCATCAGCTCCTGCTCGGGGTCGACCGTCACCCCCTGGGTCAGCAGGTAGGCCGCCAGCTGCTGGCGCAGCGGCGCATAACCCTGCGGCGCACCATAGCCCAACAGCTGCGCGCCCGCGCTGCGGCCCACGGCGCGCACGGCGGCATTCAGCATGCCGTGGTCCATCCAGCTGTGGGGCAGCAGGCCGGTGCTGCCATCAAAGCGCACGTCGTCCTGGGTGCGGAACATGCTGCGCAGCAGGAAGGGGGTGTCGAACGCCTTGTCGGCCGACAGCGTGGGCGTGGCGCTGGCCGCGGCCCGGCGCAGCGTGGGGCTGCGCTGGGCACTGACAAAAAAGCCGGCCCCAGGGCGCGAGCCGACCAGGCCCTGGGCAACCAGCCGGTCGTAGGCCTGGACGATGGTGTCGCGGCTGACGCCGCTGCCATCGGCCAGTTGCCGCACCGAGGGCAGGCGCGAACCCGCGCGCAGGCTGTGGCTGCGCAGCAGTTGCTCGCAGTGCTGCACCAGCTGGTCGACCAGCGGCGGCAGGCCATGGCCACGTTGGGGGTGCCAGCCCAGGTCGTTGGCGCTGAGGGCGCGGGCCGGGGTGCTGCTGCTGCGAACTGGCCGGGTGTTTGGATCCATACAGTGGGTGTAGTGAGCTGGTGAACTGTATTGGTACTGTACTGGTGAAGCGCCGTAGCATGCAAGCCTTGATTTCCAACCTCCAAGAAGGTGCTCGCCATGAATCTCGCGCTCGATGTGTCCACCGGTTCCATGCTGTTGCCGCTGGCCACGTTCATCTTTGTCAGCTCCATCACGCCGGGCCCCAACAATGTGATGCTGACCGCTTCGGGGGCCAACTTCGGCTACCAGCGCAGCATGCCGCACATGCTGGGGATCACCGTCGGGTGTTCGCTGATGCTGTTCCTGGTGGGCGCTGGTCTGGGCGCGCTGTTCGAGCAGCTGCCGCAGCTGTACACGGTGCTGCAGTACCTGGGCGCGGCCTACCTGGTCTGGCTGGCCTGGAAGATCGCCACATCGGGCCAGGCGGGCACGGCCGATGCCAAGGGCAAGCCCTTCGGTTTCTGGCAGGCGGCGGCGTTCCAGTGGGTCAACCCCAAGGCGTGGCTGATGTCCGTGGGCGTGGTGGCGGCCTACACCACCCCCAGCAGCTACTGGCCCAGCCTGTTGCTCGGCACGCTGGTGATGCTGGTGGTGAATTTTCCGTGCATCAGCGTGTGGACGCTGTTTGGCACGGTGATCGGCCGCTGGATGCAGTCGCCGCGCGCGCTGCAGGTGTTCAACGGCGTGATGGCGGCCTTGCTGCTGCTGTCGCTGTACCCCCTGCTGGTGCCGCACGGCTGAGGCACAAGGCCCGCCGGCGGCGGGCCGTGCTCAATGGAAGACGCGGACCGCCTCGACCAGGCGCTGGGTCTGCGTCTCCAGGCTCTGCGCGGCGGCGGCACTTTGCTCGACCAGGGCGGCATTCTGTTGGGTGGCCGAGTCCATCTGCCCCACGGCCTCGCTGGCCTGCATGATGCCGTCGCGCTGCTCGCGCGTGGCCGCGCTGATGTCGGCGATCAGGGTGGACACCTGCTGAACCTGCTGCACCATGGTCTCGATCTCGGTCTGGGTGGCGGCCACCATGTGGCCCCCGCTTTGCATCTTGTCGACGCAGGCCGTGATCAGCACCTTGATCTCCTTGGCGGCCGTGGCGCTGCGCTGGGCCAGGGCCCGGACCTCGGCCGCCACCACGGCAAAGCCCCGCCCCTGGTCGCCGGCGCGGGCCGCTTCGACGGCGGCATTCAGTGCCAGGATGTTGGTCTGAAAGGCGATCGAGTCGATGGTGCCGATGATGTCGTTCATGCGGCTGGAGCTGCTGGCGATCTCGGCCATCACATCCGTCACCTTGTGCATGGCATCGCCGCCCTGGTGCGCCGTCTGGGTGGATTGCTGGGCCAGCTGGGCGGCCTGTGCCGAGGTGCCGGCGTTCTGCTCTACGGTGCTGGTCATCTGCTCCATGAACGATGCCGTCTGCTGCACGCTGGCGGCCGAGCGCTCGGTCCGCTCGCTCAGGTCCATATTGCCCTTGGCAATTTCCTCCACCGCCGAGCGCACGTTGATCACCTGCTGGCTGACGTCATCGATCAGCCAGCGGAACATCAATCCCAGCTGGCTGATGGTGCGCATGGTCATGCCGATCTCATCGACCCGGTCCACGGGCAGGGCGTTGCGGTTGTTGCCCGTGGCCACATCCAGCGCCTGCTGGCGCAACTGCTCGATGGGGCGTGCGAACTGGAACTCCAGCAGCACGCAGCCCAGGGCACAGACGGCCACCAGCATGCCGGCCATGGGCCAGTTGAAGGGGTGCACACCTTCCAGCAGCGCCAGCCCCAGCAGGCTCAGCGCGCACAGTCCCAGCATGTTCAGGCGCACCCGGGTGCGCACGGACATCAGCTGGCCCAGTGACAGCAGCGCGCCCAGGCCGGTGCGCACCAGGATGCCCTTGTGCAGGCGCACCCCCTTGGCCTGGCCCTGGCGCATGGCGCTGTACAAGGCCTCGGCCTGCTCGATCTGCTGCCGGTCGGCCTTGGTGCGCACCGACATGTAGCCCTTGGTCACGCCGTCGCGCACGATGGGCACGGCATTCGCACGGACCCAGTAGAAATCGCCGTTCTTGCGGCGGTTCTTGACCAGGGCGCTCCAGGGCTCGCCGGCCTTCAGCGTGGCCCACAGGTCAGCGAAGGCCTCGGGCGGCATGTCGGGGTGGCGCACCAGGTTGTGGGGCTGGTGGTCCAGCTCCTCCTGCGTGAAGCCGCTGGCGTGGATGAATGCCGCATTGGCGTAGTTGATGCGGCTTTGCGGGTCGGTGGTGGACATCAGCGTCGCGTGGTCCGCAATCACAAACTCGTTCTGTGACACAGGCTGGTTGTTGCGCATCCGTAGCTCCTAGGAACTGCATGGGGCGCGAGCGGGGGGCTGCCTTCCGGACCGCCCACCGGAGGTGGTGGCTGGCAGCTACTGCGCGACAGGCAGATGGAACGGGAGCGTAGTCACGCCGCCTGGCGCGAACTGTAGGAGGCAACCGCTGTTTGTAAAGTGTTGTATTTTTTGTGACGAACGGGCGCAGGGCCGCGGCCTGTGGTGGCGAATCAGGGGGCCTGGACGAAGCGGCGCACCACGGCCAGCAGCTCGTTGGGGGAATAGGGTTTGGTCAGAAACGCCTGCGCCCCCAGGTCGATCGCCTGGTGGCTGACAGGGCCGGCGCTGTGGGCAGTCAGCATGACCACGGGCAGGCGCTGGAAGCGTTCGGTCGCGCGCAGGCGGCGCAGCAGTTCCAGGCCGTCCATGTCCGGCATCTCGATGTCGGCAATCAGCAGTGCTGGCACTTCGCCGTTTTCCAGCGTGTGCAAAGCCTGCAGGCCGTCCTCGGCGGTTTCCACGCGGTAGCCGCTGGACTGCAGCAGGTGCTGGGCCAGGCGGCGCACGCTCAGCGAGTCATCGGCCAGCAGCACCAGGGGGCGCAGCGGTTCGGCCGCGCTGGACGGCGGCGCGGCGTGGCCTTGCTGCGCCAGCTGGCGCGCCTCATGGGCCCCCAGCACCGCGGCCGGGTCGTAGACCTGCAGCACCTGGCCGCTGGGCTGCGCGGCAATCCCCAGCAGACCGGGCACCGGCACGGCCAGCTCTGCCGGCGCCTGCAGGGTGACATCCTGCGTGCCCAGGATTTCGTCCACCAGCAAGCCCCAGCGCGCGGTGTCGCTACGCACGATCAGCAGGCTGCGCGTGCCGTCGAGGGCAGGCTCCAGGCTGCGCGCAGATTGCTGCCAGACGGCCCCGGCCCAGTACAGAGGCAGCGGGCCGGTGGCCTCATCGTTCAGCATGCCCTGCGCCAGCGCCTGTTCGGCCACGGCGGCCGGCACGCGGCGCACGCTTTCCAGGGCACGCGCCGGAAGGGCCACGCGCCAGCTGCCGGCACGCAGGGCCAGCACCTGCTCCACCTGGGGGGGCGCGGGCAGGCAGATGTCAAAGCAGCAGCCCTGCCCCGCGGTGCTGCTGATGCGCAGGCTGCCGCCCAGTTGGGCGATGGTGTCGGCGACCACGTCCATGCCAATGCCACGGCCCGCCAGCTCGGTGACGGCCGTGGCGGTGCTCAGGCCCGGGTGCAGGATCAGGGCGGCGGCCCGGTCGTTGTCCACCACCGCGTCGGCGGGCAGCAGGCCCAGGGCCTGGGCCTTGCTGCGGATGGCGGGCACATCCAGGCCGCGGCCGTCGTCCTGCAGGCGCAGGATCTGCTGCGTGCCCTGGGTGTGCACGCTGAGCTGGATGCGCCCGGTCTCCGGCTTGCCGGCGGCGCTGCGCTGTGCGGGTGTTTCCAGGCCGTGGGCCACGCAGTTGCGCAGCAGGTGCTCCAGCGCCGGGGTCAGGGCGTCGGCCACGCTGCGCTCCAGCAGCGCCTCACCGTCCTGCCAGACCAGTTCCACGGCCTTGGCGGTGTCCTGTGCGGCCAGCTGCACGCAGCTGTCCAGGCGCTCCTGCCAGTGGCTCAGCGGCACCAGGCGGGCGTACAGCAGTGTGTGCTGCAAGGCCCGCAGGTGGCCGCCCTGGGTGTTCAGCGCGTTGTGGGTGTCGGCCAGGCTGTGCTGCAGTTGCTGGTGCACGGTGTCCGCGTCGTCGGTGCTGCGGTCCAGGGCCTGTACCAGGGCATGCAGTTCTTCGTGCCACTCGTAGGGCAGCTCCAGGTCGCCGTGCAGCACCAAGGTGTCGGCCCAGGCGGCGCAGTCCTTGATGTGGTGGCGCAGCTGTTGCAGGCCACTGGCCAGCGCGTGGAGGCTCAGCTGGCGGGCGGCCAGGGCGCTGCTGCCCGCGTCGTGCGTGGCCCACAGCGCCTGGGCGTGGCGGGTGACGGTGTCCAGCGGGTTGTGCTGCCAGCGTTGGGCAAGGCGCTCGGGGTGGCGGTCGGCCATCTCCTGCTGCAGGGCGACAAAGGTGATGCGCAAGGCCTCCAGCGGCGGCTGCAGCGAAGCCGGGCCGCGCGGGCCGGCCTCGGACTGCACCTCCAGGGCCAGGCCCTCCAGCGCATGCACCTGGCTGGCCCAGGCCATGGCTCCTGCCAGGCGGGCACTGCCCTTGAGGGTGTGCAGGCAGCGCAGCACGGTCTGGCGCGCCGCGCTGTCGGTGGGGGTCTGCAGCCACTGCTTGAGTGCCGCCTGCAGCCGTGGCCAGACGGCCAGCATTTCCTCTTCAAAAACGGAGAAATGCATGGAATCGAGCACGGGGGCGGCACTGGCCGCTTCCACGGCCGGCTCGGCCAGGGCGTCGGCTGCGGCGGAGGCCGGTGACGGGGTGTGCGTGTCCGCAGCAGCGGTGGTGTCGTCCTGCGCCTGTGCGTCCGGTGCGGTGTCCACAGCAGTCGGCAGGGCGTCCTGTGGCGTGCTGGGCACGGGCAGGCTGGCGTACAACTGGTGCAAGGCCTCCATCACCTGCGGGTGGGCGCGGCGCAGAAAGCCAGCCGCGAACTGGTGCAGCAGGCGGCGCATTTCGTCGCTGGCGTGCTGGCAGCTTTGCCGCTGGGCCGGGCTGGCCTGTGCGGGCATGCGCTGCAGGCAGCGCTGCAGCAGGTGCGCGAGCGAGGCGATTTCGGTGCAGCCCGAGGACCAGGCCAAGTGGGACAGGGCCTGGGCCAGGGCGTCGGTGTCGGGGTGCAGCGCGCTGGCCGGGTCGGCGCGCCAGGCGGTGATGCGGGCTTCCAGCTCTTGCGACAACAGCTCGGCCTCTTGCAGGAAGGCCAGATCGGGCTCGATCTGCGCGGTGCTGGCCAGGCCTTGGCCCAGCGAGGCCGTGGGCAGGATTTCCGGGGCGGCCTGGAAGGCCGGCAGGCTGGGCGGTGGTGGCGCCACAGGGGCCGGTGCTGGGGGCGGGCTGGCCGGTGTGTCGGCGCTGGCGGTATCGGTGTCCGGCGGGGGCGCTTCGGCCCCCGGGGCGCAGTGCTGCTGCACCCGGGCCAGCGTGGGCGGCAGGCTGGCGCCGCGCTGCGTGGCACGGGCCAGGGCCTGGGCGCAGAAGAACTGCAGATCGCGCAGCAGCGCCGGCGGCGGCGCGGACTGGCCCTTGGCGTAGCTGGCGTAGTGCGACAGCAGCCGCGAGGCCAGGCGCTTGGCGTAGATGTCCAGCTCCAGCAGCTCCTGCTCCAGGCTCTCCAGCCAGGCGGCCGCCAGTTGCCAGACGGTGCCGTCCAGCGCGTGGGCGGCCAGGCCCAGGCTGGCGGCCCGCAACGGCTGGCAGCTGGACAGGCTGGAGGCCTGCAGCAGGGCCAGCGTGTGCTGGTCCCAGACGGCGCGCACCGCCACGCTGGGGGCCACGGCGGGCACGTCCTCGGGCGCGGGCAGCGAGGTCTGGGGCCAGGGGTCATCCCAGAGGTCGGCCGGGTGGGCCGTGTCTTTGCCGCCCAGCTTGATCAGCGCACGGTAGCTGGGAAACAGGGTGTGGGGGGACGTGGGCTCGGCGTTCTCCAGGGCCTGCACGAAGCGCTGCGCATCGCGGGCCGCCAGGGCCAGCAGTTCCCCGGTCTTGCCGGGCAGGGGCTCGCCGCCAGCAGATAGCTGCTGCAGCGGTGCCCGCAGACCCTGCATGAAGGCCGCCAGGCCCTGCAGGCCCAGCACCCGGGAGGCATTGCCCAGCTGCTGCAGCACCTGCTGGGCTTGCATCGCCTGCATGGCATCGGCTGGGGGCAGCAGCTGCGCCACGTCGCTGGCCATGGCGGCCATGGCGGGCAGGAGCAACTGGCGCGGGTCCAGCGGGGCAGGGGAGGCAGTGGGCTGCGCGGTCTCGGTCATGGGCAAACGGGGCGCGGAACGGGCGGTCGTGGCAAAGCTGGAACTATAGGCCGCGCCAGCGGGCGCGCCGGGGCTTATTCGACAAACTTTCCGTGTTCCTTGTGGCGCTGGCGCACGCCCTTGCGCACGAACATCTCCACCCCGCCCAGCACGATGAAGGGCTGCTGCATGTCGCCACCCAGGTGGGCGGCCAGGCGCTGGGGCAGCGCGGCCAGCAGGGCTTGCACGATGCGTGCGTCGGGGCTGTCCAGCTGCTGCTGGGTGCTGAGGAAGTCCTGCAGGTAGGCGCGTACCTCGGTCTCCAGCTGCGCCACCGTGGTGGGCGCGCCCACGTACTGCGGCTGGCCGGAGCCGCTGACTTCGGTGCCGTAGACATAGCAGCCGATGTAGTCGCGGAAGGTTTCGCCCACGTCCGGGCCTTTGGTGAGTTTGCGCAACAGGTCAGTGAGCCACATGGCAGCAGGCTTTCAGGGAAGGCACACGCAAAAACAAGAGCGGCTTGCGCATGCGGATCAAGGATTCTGGGCATAAATGTACCGTAAAGCCTTGAAATGCCAGCGCAGGCAGCTTCTGATTTAGAGCCAGTGGTGTGACCCAACCCATGGGAGATGGACGGCCGGGACGCAGCGCGCAGCATCGGGCAGCAGGTCCCTGCGATAAGGCCCCGCCAGGGCATCTGCGGGCGGGGGGCGTCGCCCGCAGCGACTGCCCTGGCCACCCTGGCTTCAGGCGCGGCAGAAGTCCTCGATGCGCCGGGCCACCTGCTGCGGCTGGTCATGGTGCAGCATGTGGCCGGCATCCTCGATGCGGCCGATCTCGCAGCGCGGCACGGACTGCAGGCGGCCGTGGTATTCGGCCAGGTCGAAGCGGTCCTTCCACCACTGGCCCAGGCTGTCGTCGCTGGCTTCCAGGGCCAGCACCGGCGCGGTGATGGCGGCGTAGTGCGCCAGCACCTCGTCCACGCGGAACAGCAGGGGGTTGACCACCTTGTGCGCGGCATCGCCCAGGATGGCCCAGCGCCCCTGTGCATCGGGGGCGGCCCATTCGTGCGCCAGCCACAGGGCCTTGTTGGCATCCAGGCGGCGGTTGGTCTTGCGCAGGCGCGCGGCCACGTCCTGGATGCTGTCGTAGGTCTTGAGCTGGATGGTGCCGGCGCGCAACTGCTGCAACTCGTCCAGCCACTGGCCCATGCGGCCCGGGGCCTGTTGCGGGCGCGTGGCCGGCAGCCCGAAGCCTTCCAGGTTCACCAGGCGGCGGATGCGCGCCGGCCGGGCGCCCGCGTACAGCATGGCCACGTTGCCGCCCATGCTGTGGCCGACTAGGTCCACGGCCTGGCCGTCCGGGGCGTAGTGCTCCAGCAACGCGTCCAGGTCGCCCAGGTAGTCGGCAAAGCTGTAGTGGTCGCAGGGTGCGGGCGGCAGGCTGTGGCCGAAGCCGCGCCAATCCGGCGCGATGATGTGGCGGCCGCGGTAGAAATCGGCGCTGAAGGCGTCGACCACGAACTGGTAGGACGCGCCCACGTCCATCCAGCCGTGCAGCAGCACCAGCGGCGGCACGCCGGCCTGGGGCTGTCCCCAGGTGCGCACGCGGTAGCGCAGGTGGCGCAGGGGCAGGTCGATGGGGGTGGCGGGGCGCAAAACGGTGTACATGGCCCAATTATTGGGGGCTTGCCGCGTGACCGCAGTCAAGGTCGCGACGGGGCGCACTACACTTTGCAGCCATGAACACTGCAGCGATGAACCCCGTGCGGCTGGGCCGCAGCGACCTGATGGTCAGTCCGATCTGCCTGGGCACCATGACCTTTGGCGAACAGGTGAGCGAGGCCGATGCCTTCGCCATCATGGACCGCGCGCTGGAGCGCGGCGTGAACTTTTGGGACACGGTCGAGATGTACGCCGTGCCGGCACGCCAGGAGACCTATGGCGCGACCGAGCGCATCATCGGCCGCTGGTTCCAGGCGCGCCCCGGCGCCCGCCAGCAGGTGGTGCTGGCCAGCAAGGTGGCAGGCCCCTCGCGCGGCATGCCGTGGATCCGCGACGGCCAGGGCATGACGGCGGCGGACATCGTCGCTTCCTGCGAGGGCAGCCTGCGCCGCCTGCAGACCGAGGTGATCGACCTCTACCAGATCCACTGGCCCGAGCGCCATGTGCCGGCCTTCGGCAACCTGTACTACGACCCGGCCAAGGAAGTCACGCAGACCTCCATCCACACGCAGCTGGAGACCCTGGCCAAGCTGGTTCAGCAGGGCAAGGTGCGTGCGATCGGCCTGTCCAACGAAACCCCGTATGGTGTGCACGAGTTCGTGCGCCTGGCCGAGCAATATGGCCTGCCGCGCGTGGCCAGCGTGCAGAACCCGTACTGCCTGATCAACCGCAGCTGGGAAAACGGCATGGACGAAAGCTGCCACCGCCTGGACGTGGGCCTGCTGGCCTATTCGCCGCTGGGCATCGGCCTGCTGACCGGCAAGTACGACGCCGGTGGCACCACCGGCCCGCGTGCGCCCCAGGGCACCCGCCTGTCCTACCCCTCGGTGCAAAAGCAGCGCTGGGGCCGGCCCGAGGCGCTGGACGCCGCCCGCGTCTACAACCACCTGGCGCGCACGCACGGCCTGACGCCCACGCAACTGGCGCTGGCCTTCTGCTACCGCAACTGGCGCGTGGCCAGCACCATCATCGGTGTGACCAGCCTGGCCCAGCTCGAGGACAACCTCGACGCCTGGAGCGTGACGCTGACCCCCGAACTGCTGGAGCAGATCGACCTGTACCGCTGGAAGTACCGCGACCCGGGCCAGTGAGCCGGGTGTGCGGCCCGGCAGGTCCGGGCCCGCACCAGCGCGGGTCGGCGGCGTGCCAGGCGCGCCGCTGCGTTGTTTCTTGCATTGCTGAGCTAGCCATGGCCAAAAAAGACAAAGTCCATGTGAGTGAAACCCCGGCCACCCAGTGGCTCAAGGCCCACCGAGTGGCTTTCACCGAGCACCCGTATGACTACGTGGAGCACGGTGGCACCACGGAATCCGCACGCCAGCTGGGCCTGGACGAGCACACCGTGGTCAAGACCCTGGTCATGCAGGACCAGGACGCCAAGCCGCTGATCGTGCTGATGCACGGCGACTGCACGGTCTCGACCAAGAACCTGGCGCGCCAGATCGGCGCCAAGAGTGTGGAGCCGTGCAAGCCCGAGGTGGCCAACCGCCACAGCGGCTACCAGGTGGGCGGCACGTCGCCGTTCGGCACGCGCAAGGCCCTGCCGGTCTACATCGAGCAGAGCATCCTGGATTTGCCGCGCATTGCCATCAATGGCGGGCGCCGCGGCTTTCTGGTGCAGCTCGATCCCCGGGTTTGTGTGGAGCTGCTGGGCGCCCAGCCCGTGCAATGCGCGCTGGCACAATAGCGCCTTTGCCGGTTCCGCACGCACGTGCGTAACCCACCGACACCACAAGGCCTGCCGACCCGCAGGCAAGGATTGCAGTCTTGAACGCCTTACTTCCCGTTGTGGCCGCTGTTGCGGCTTATCTGATTGGCTCGCTGTCGTTTGCGGTGATCGTCAGCTCGCTCATGGGCCTGAACGATCCGCGCACCTACGGCAGCGGCAACCCCGGTGCCACGAACGTGCTGCGCTCCGGCAGCAAGGCCGCTGCGGCGCTGACCCTGCTGCTGGATGCGGTCAAGGGCCTGGTGCCCGTGCTGCTGGTCCGGCTGCTGGGCCCCGACCATGGCCTGCACGAGGGCACACTGGCCCTGGTGGCCATCGCCGCCTTCCTGGGCCATTTGTTCCCGGTGTTCTTCAAGTTCAAGGGCGGCAAGGGCGTGGCGACGGCGCTGGGCGTGCTGCTGGGCCTCAGCGGCTGGCTGGGCCTGTTCGTGCTGCTGACCTGGCTGGCGGTGGCCTTCACCACGCGCTACTCGTCGCTGTCGGCCCTGGTGGCGGCGGTGCTGGCGCCCGTCTACTACATCCTGCTGGGCGGCAGCCTGTGGACCTATGACAAGCCGGTGCTGCTGGCAGTGATCGCCATGTCGGCCCTGCTGCTGTGGCGCCATGCGCAGAACATCGGCCGCCTGCTCAAGGGCCAGGAAAGCAAGATCGGCAGCAAGAAGGACAAGGCCGCCACGGCGCCCGCTGCCCCGGCCTCCAAATCCAAGCGCAAGCATTGATATGCATGAAATTGGCCTTCAGCCCTTGTCCATTCAGCGCTGACAGCTATCTAATTTCAAATAAAAAGCCGCACCCCGTGCGGCTTTTTTTGTGGGCCCGGCGTGCCCTTCAGCGCATGCCCGGCATGGTCACCAGCTGCTGCATGCCGTCGCTGAAGCGGGCGGCATACATGCCCAGGCGCACCAGGGTGCGGTGGTCGATCTGCAGCGTCACCTCGGTCGAGGGCAGGGCATGGCTGATGCGCAAGGCCTGGCCGTCCAGGGCCAGCAGCTCTGGCTGGCGCAGGGCCACCTTGCGCGCATCCAGCAGCTTGGCCACCAAGGGCTGGCCCACCTGCGGGGTGCGGCGCAGCACCACGGCGGTCTCCCCCGTGGACAGGGCCACGTAGACGCCCGGCGGGAACAGGCCCACGCTGCGGATCAGCGCCTCCCCGGCTTGCTCGTACAGCTTGGACTGCGGGCCGGTCACGGCCTGCACCGATTCGGCCACGCTGCGGCCTGCGCGGTTGCGGCGCGGGCTGATCATGGCCGCATAGCGGTCGCAGGTGGCCAGGATGCGCGCCAGCCGCTCGGCCGGCGGTTGCTGCTCCAGCGGTTCGCGGGCGCTGGTGTTGATGTGGTGCAGGCCGACCACATCCAGCCACAGCGGATCGGCCACGCCCAGCTCCTCCAGCAGGCGGCGCCCCTCGCTGGGGTGCAGGCGGATGGATTCCTGCTGGGCCACGCTGGGCCGCTCGCGCTGCAGGGCCAGCTGGTCCTGCAGCGCGGTCATGCCGACGTTCATGGTGAAGGCCGCCTGGACCAGCGCGTTGCGCTCGTGCGGCGGCAGTTGGAACTCGTGGGCCAGGATGTGGCCCAGGGTGGCGCAGACCAGGGCGTGCGATGCGCTGTAGCCGACGGTGGAGCTGCCAGCCAGCTGGAACATCAGGTACAGCGCGCTGTCGCTGTCGTGGGCGATCAGCTCCTGCAGCCAGGTGTCGAGCTGGGCGATCTTGTGCGGCAACTGCTGGATCAGCGCCGGGCGCGCCAGCAGCAGGCCCAGGGCCGCTTCGAGGTCGGACCACAGGCCCAGCAGGTCCTGGTAGGGGGCTTCGTCCTCCACCCGGCTGTTCAGCGGCAGGGGGGAGGGCACAAAGGGTGGCACGGTGGGCATGGCTCAGCGTTGCTCCAGCACCATTTCATTGCCCTGGCGCGTCATGTGCAGCTGGGACAGAAAGCTGTTGCCCAGCAGCACGAACGGCATGGGCTGGGGGCTGACCACGGCATCCACGCCGTAGACGGTGATGTCGCCCACGCGCACTGTGTCCAGGCGGATGTGCCAGCCCTGGGTGTTGCCGTTGGCGGTGCGGACCATGACCGGGCGGCCTTTTTCGAAGTTCAGCCCCAGGCGCTCGGCATCGGCCTGGCCAATGCCGATGGCGGTGGCCCCGGTGTCCACCATGTACTGCATGGGCTTGTTGTTGATGAAGCCGCTGTCGCGGAAGTGGCCGCGGCTGTCGGCGCGCAGTACGACCTTGCGGTTGCCGGTGGGCAGGCCCTGGCCCACGCTGACCGGCGAGGCGCCCAAGTGTAGGGTCTGGCGCTGGCCCTGCACTTCCACCACGGCGCTGTCGCTGAGCACCTGCACCACGCGCACGCCCTGCAGGCTGTCATTCGGCCCCAGGGCCTTGGGTGGGGCGCCGTTGATGATGAGCAGTGCCTTGCTGCCCATCACCCCGGTCAGGGCCACGGACTGCGCATGACCCACCAGGGTCTGGGAGGCCGCCAGCAAGGCCAGGGCCGTGGGCAGAAAGCGAAGGGTCAGCATAGTGATCGGTCAGACTGCGCAGAAGGAGCCTCAGTCTAACGGAGCACCGCTCAGTCGCGGAAGTTGTTAAAAGACAGCGGGTGATCCGCCAGATCCTTGCGGATCAGGGCCATGGCGGCTTGCAGGTCGTCGCGCTTGGCGCCGGTGACGCGCACGGCATCGCCCTGGATGGCGGCCTGCACCTTCAGCTTGCTGTCCTTGATGAGCTTTTGCAGCTTCTTGGCCAGTTCGGCCTCGATGCCGTTTTTGATTTTCACGGTCTGTTTGACCTTGTCGCCGCCGATCTTCTGGCTGGGCTGCATGTCCATGAAGCGCACGTCCACGTTGCGCTTGGTCAGCTTGTTGCGCAGGATGTCCTCGACCTGCTGCAGCTGGAAGTCGGCATCGCCGAACAGGGTGATTTCCTTGTCCTTGAGTTCGATGCCGGCCGAGGTGCCCTTGAAGTCGAAGCGGGTGCCAATTTCCTTGGCGGTGTTGTCGACGGCGTTCTTGACTTCGACGAAATCGGCTTCCAGCACGGTGTCAAACGATGGCATGGCGTATCTTTCTAAAACGGGGTGTTGGCAAAGCACTTGCAGTGCCCGGCAGGCAGGTGCGGGGGCACAGTGCGACAATCTCGGGGATGTTAGTCGAGAAAAATACCCCCCTGCAGGACTGCAACACCTTCGGCATCGTGGCCAGCGCGGACACCCTGGTGCGCATTCGCAGCACCGCAGATGTGCTGGAGTTCGTGCGCAGCGACCTCTACCGTGGCCGCAAGGTCTTCGTCCTGGGTGGGGGTAGCAATATTGTCCTGACCGGGGATGTGGTGGACGCCGTGGTGCTGAAGATGGAGGTGCCCGGCATCGCCCTGGCCGCGGAGACCGACAGCCACTGGATCATCGAAGCCGGCGCCGGCGTGCGCTGGCACGACCTGGTGGCGTGGACCATTGCCCACGGCTACCCCGGGCTGGAAAACCTGGCCCTGGTGCCCGGCACGGTGGGCGCTGCGCCGGTGCAGAACATCGGCGCCTACGGGGTGGAGCTGCAGGATCGCTTTCACGAGCTGGACGCCGTGGACCTGGTGCAGGCCCAGACCTTCACCTTGAATGCGGCGCAGTGCGCCTTTGGCTACCGCGATTCCATCTTCAAGCACCCGCCGGCCGCTCCGGCGGGCACGCCGGTGGCCAAGGCCCAGGGCCTGGGGCTGGCCGGGCGCGCCGTGATCACGGCGGTGCGCTTTGCCCTGTCCAAGCACTGGAAGCCCGAGCTGGGTTATCTGGACCTGCAGCGCAAGCAGGCCGAAGAAGGGGTGGAGCACCCCAGTGCCCAGCAGATCTTCGATTGGGTGTGTGCCATCCGCCGCGCCAAGCTGCCGGACCCGGCCGTGGTCGGCAATGCGGGCAGTTTCTTCAAGAACCCCACGGTCACGGAAGACCAGTGCCGCGACATCATCGCGCGCGAACCCAAGATCGTGCACTACCCCATGCCCGACGGCAGCATCAAGCTGGCCGCCGGCTGGATGATCGATGCCTGTGGCTGGAAGGGCAAGGCCGTGGGCAACGCCGGGGTGTACGACAAGCAGGCGCTGGTGCTGGTGAACCGCGGCACCGGGGCCACCAGCGTCACCGGCGGTGAGGTCATGACCCTGGCGCGCGCTATCCAGACCAGTGTCTACGAGCGCTTCGGCATCCGCCTGGAGGCCGAGCCCGTGGTGGTGTGAGGGCGGCTGTCTGCGCCCACAAAAAAAGCGCTGCAGATGCAGCGCTTTTTTGCGGGTGCCTCTGAGCAGGCACAGGGCCTGAGCTCAGGCCAGTGATTTTTGCTTCATCCACTCGCAGGCCTGTTGCGCGGCATAGGCGATGGCCCGGTCTGCCGACTGGAACAGGGGGGTGAAGGTGAAAAAACGCTGGGTGCGGCTGGTGCCCTCCCCGCTGTCCACCGTCAATTGGGCGTGAAAGCGACCATCGGCTTCCGGCAGGGCCTTGGGCTCGAAGGTGAAGCGGTCCATCGTGATGGTGTGCGAGGGGTGTGTTGGAATGTTCGACATTTTGTCTCTCCCTTCTTGGTGTCATATCCATACGCAAGTGCGTGTGTACATGATAGGGATAGAGCGTGACAAGCAAAAAATGTTCCCCGTTTTTTGTGTGGTACATCAAGAATCGGGGGAAGCCTGCATGCCATCGCATCGCACAGGCGACGCCTGCCGGCTACTTCAAGCTGCCGGAGAGGAACTTCGCCAGGCGCTCGCTCTGCGGGTTGCTGAGCACGCTGCGCGGGTCGCCCTGTTCTTCGATCAAGCCCTGGTGCAGGAAGACCACGTGGTTGGAGACCTCGCGGGCAAAACCGATTTCGTGGGTCACCACCACCATGGTGCGGCCTTCCTGGGCCAGCACCTGCATCACCCGCAGCACCTCACCCACCAGTTCGGGGTCGAGCGCGCTGGTGGGTTCGTCGAATAGCATCACCTCGGGCTCGACCGCCAAGGCGCGGGCGATCGCCACGCGCTGCTGCTGGCCGCCGCTCATGTGGTTGGGCCAGGTGTCCTCGCGGTTTTCCAGGCCCACCAGCTTCAGGTACTTACGGGCGCGCTCCACGGCTTCGTCCTTGGAAATGCCGAGCACGTGCACCGGGGCCTCGATGATGTTCTGCAGCACGGTCTTGTGCGCCCACAGGTTGAAGTGCTGGAACACCATGGCCAGCTTGGTGCGCATCATCTGCAGCTGCTTGGGATTGACGGGCTCCAGCTCGCCGTTGCGGCCGGGCTTGAGCTGCAGCTCCTCGCCGGCGACAACGATCCGGCCCTGCTGGGGTTTTTCCAGCAGGTTGATGCAGCGCAGCAGCGTGGATTTGCCCGAGCCGGAGCTGCCGATCAGGCTGATGACGTCACCGGCCTTGGCCGTCAGCGTCACGCCCTTGAGCACATGGTTGCTGCCATAGCTCTTGTGGATACCTTCGGCTTGAAGTTTGTATGCAGTGGATGTCATGGGTGCAAAGCGTGTGCGTGGTCAGTGCGTGCGGGGCGCGAGATAGGCCAGAAAGCGCTTTTCCAGCAGGCGGAAGAAGCCGATCAGCGCAAAGGTCACGCACAGGTAGATGGCGGCGGCGGCCAGGTAGGCCTCGAACGGCAGGTAGTAGTCGGAGTAGATGCGGCTGGCCACGGCGGTCACATCGGTCAGCGCCGGCACCACACTGGCCAGGCTGGTGGAGTGCAGCATCATCACGGCCTCGTTGCAGTACGGCGGCAGCGTGCGGCGCAGGGCGCTGGGCAGCACGATGCGGTGCATGATCTGCCAGCGGCTCATGCCCATGGCGCGCGCGGCCTCGACCTCGCCGGGATTGGTTTCGCGGATGGCGCCGGCCAGCATTTCGGCTGTGTAGCCGGCCGTGTTCAGTGCGAACGCCAGCAGGGCGCAGAAGAACGGCTCCTTGAAGTGCGTCCAGGGCCAGACATCGTCCCAGCGTGCCTGGATCCATTCGAGCTGCGCCAGCCCGTAGTAGATCAGGTAGACCTGGATCAGCAGGGGGGTGCCGCGCACAAAGTAGGTGAAGGCGCCCACCAGCTTTTCCAGCACCAGGTTGCCGCTGGTCAGCGCCAGGGCGCCCAGCAGGGCCAGCACGCAGCCAATGCCCAGGCTGGACAGCAGCAGCCACAGCGTGGTCAGCAGGCCCTGGCCGTACATCGCCAGGTGCTCGGGTTGGAAGATGATGTCCCAGCTCATAACTGCACCTTTTCCGTGCCCAGGCTGTAGCGGGCATTCAGGCGCTTGAGCACCCACAGCGAGATGCTGGTGAAGACAAGGTACAGACCGGCCGCAAACAGCAGGAAGGCAAAGGGTTCGCGCGTGGCAGCGCTGGCTTGTTTGGCCAGGTAGGTCATGTCGTGCAGTCCGATCAGGCTGACCAGGGCCGTGGCCTTGATCAGGACCAGCCAGTTGTTGGTGAAGCCGGGCAGGGCGTAGCGCACCATCTGTGGCAGCGTGATGCGCACAAAGGTCTGCAGCGGCGTCATGCCAAATGCCCAGGCGGCCTCCATCTGGCCGCGGGGAATCGACAGGATGGCGCCGCGGAAGGTTTCGGTCATGTAGGCACCGTAGATGAAACCCAGGGTGGCCACGCCGGCGACGAAGGGGTTCAGGTCCAGGGTGAAGTCCGAGCCGATGGACTCAAAGAAGCTGTTGATGCCGATCGCGGCACCGTAAAAAATCAGCAGCATCAGCACCAGTTCCGGGATGCCGCGCACCACGGTGGTGTAGACCGTCGAAATCCAGACCAGGGGCGGCTTGCCGGACAGCTTGGCCGTGGCGCCCAGCAGTCCCAGCACGGTCGAGACGGCCAGGGAGGCCAGGGACACGGCCACGGTGAGCAGGGCCCCTTGCAGGATGGATAGGTAGTAATCGCTCATGCGTGCGGACGCTTTTCCTAAACAACACTGCCCGCCGCCGGCATGGCCGGACAGCGGGCAGTGGCAGCTTCAACGCTTAGTTGCCGTAGGGGTCGAAGTCGAAGTACTTCTTGGCAATGGTGTTGTAGGTGCCATTGCTGCGGATCGTCTTGATGGCCGCATTGATCTGCTCCTTCAGGTCCTTCTGGCCCTTGCGCATGCCAATGCCGATGCCGTCGCCATAGTACTTGGTTTCGTACTGGTCATGGCCGACGTAGCCGTAGTCCTTGCCCTCGGGCTTGCGCAGGAAGCCGCCATGCACTTCCACCTTGTCGGCCACGGTGCCATCGAGGCGGCCGGCGTTGATGTCCAGGTAGACCTGGTCCTGGGCTTCGTAAGGCACCACGGTCACGCCGGCGGGCTTGAGCTCACCCATGGCCCACTTTTCCTGGGTGCTGCCCTTGAGCACGCCGATGCGCTTGCCCTTGAGCGAGGCGGGGCCGGTATAGGGCGTGCCCTTCTTCACCACGATGGCGCTGGGGGTCTTGTAGTAGCGGTCGGAGAAGTCGATCACGCGCTTGCGCTCTTCCGTGATGGACAGCGAGCTGACAATCACGTCGTACTTGCGGGCCTGCAGGCCGGGGATCATGCTGTCCCACACCTGTTCGACGAACACGCAGTTGCGCTTGAGTTCGGCGCAGATGGCGTTGGCCACGTCCACGTCAAAGCCCGTGGGCTTGCCGTCGGGGGTCTTGTAGGTGAACGGTTCGTAGGTCGGGTCGATGGCGACCTTCAGGTCGGCGGCCTGCGCCACCGTCGCACATGCGGCCAGCAAGGCCAAGCCCAGAAACTTCTTTGCCATACCAGTCTTCCTTGTCTGTGAGGGATGAGTGCTTGGTCATTGCACGATGCATGCCAAGGTGCAGAGCATTTTAGGAGGCGCGATTGCCCGCAATCCGGAGTTTCTTTGCGAATGTTGCGGGTTTGCGGCAGATATGTGACGCCGTGCCAGGCATTCAGGCACAAAAAAGCCGCTGGTAACAGCGGCTTGGCGGAGACTTGGCGCGAACGCCAAGCCGATGCTAGGGCAATTACTGCTTGTCGTTGCCCAGTTGTGGCAGGGCGTTGGCGCTGCTCACGCTCAGCAGGCCGGCCTTGGAGTAGATGGCCAGCTTCTCGCGGGTGTCGATCAGGTCCAGGTTGCGCATGGTCAGCTGGCCGATGCGGTCTGTGGGGCTGAACGGTGCGTCCTCGACCTTTTCCATCGACAGGCGCTCGGGCGCGTAGGTCAGGTTGGGCGACTCGGTGTTCAGGATGGAGTAGTCGTTGCCGCGGCGCAGCTCCAGCGTCACGGTGCCGGTCACGGCGCGGGCCACCCAGCGCTGCGAGGCTTCGCGCAGCATGATGGCCTGGGGGTCGAACCAGCGGCCCTGGTACAGCAGGCGGCCCAGCTTCAGGCCGTTGATGCGGTACTGCTCGATGGTGTCTTCGTTGTGGATGCCGGTCACCAGGCGCTCGTAGGCGATGTGCAGCAGGGCCATGCCGGGGGCTTCGTAGATGCCGCGGCTCTTGGCTTCGATGATGCGGTTCTCGATCTGGTCGCTCATGCCCAGGCCGTGGCGGCCGCCGATGCGGTTCAGTTCCAGGAACATGGCCACGGGGTCGGCGATTTCCTGGCCGTTGACGGCCACGGGGCGGCCTTCGTCGAAGGTGATCGAGACTTCCTCGGCCTTGACTTCCACTTCAGGCTTCCAGAAGGCCACGCCCATGATGGGGTTGACGATGCGGATGCCGCTGTTCAGGTGCTCCAGGTCCTTGGCCTCGTGGGTGGCGCCCAGCATGTTGGAGTCGGTGGAGTAGGCCTTCTCGGCCGACATCTTGTAGCCGAAGCCTTCCTTGGTCATGAAGGCCGACATTTCGGCGCGGCCGCCCAGCTCGTCGATGAAGGTGTTGTCCAGCCAGGGCTTGTAGATCTTCAGTGCGGGGTTGGTCAGCAGGCCGTAGCGGTAGAAGCGCTCGATGTCGTTGCCCTTGAAGGTCGAGCCGTCGCCCCAGATGTGGACGTCGTCTTCCTTCATGGCGGCCACCAGCATGGTGCCGGTCACGGCGCGGCCCAGGGGGGTGGTGTTGAAGTAGGTGATGCCGCCGGTGGAGATGTGGAAGGCGCCGGCCTGGATGGCGGCAATGCCTTCGTTGGCCAGCTGGGGGCGGCAGTCGATCAGGCGGGCCTTTTCTGCGCCGTATTCCATCGCCTTGCGGGGAATTTCGTCGTAGTCGGCTTCGTCGGGCTGGCCCAGGTTGGCGGTGTAGGCGTAGGGCAGGGCACCCTTGTTCTTCATCCAGCGCAGGGCCGCGGAGGTGTCCAAACCGCCGGAGAAGGCGATGCCGACCTTTTGGCCGACGGGTACGGATTGCAGAATGGTTTCCATGAGATTCTCTCTAAATGAATAGCTGCCAGCGCTTGATGAATAAGGGCCAGGGGCTAAAAAGGCTTGAAATTCAGATCGGCCGGACGCCCGGGGCTCAGGCGTAGTGGCAGATGTAGTGGTAAGCCTCGGTCACGCGGATGTCGAACTTGGAGTTCGCGGGAATGTGGAAGCTCTCGCCGGCCGAGGATTGCTTCCACTCGTCGCTGCCGTCGAGCTTGTATTCGCAGGCGCCGCCCACGCATTCCATGATTTCTGCTGCGGCCGTGCCAAAGGTCAATGTGGCGGGCAGCACCACGCCCACCGACTTCTTGGTGCCATCGGCCAGGGTGAAGCTGTGGCTGACGCACTTGCCGTCAAAGTAAACATTGGCTTTGGTGGTCAGGGTGACGCCAGAAAATTGCTCGGTGGTCATGGGAAATGCGCAGTCGCGGAAGTTGGGATCGAAGCCGGGCATTTTAGGCCAGCTGTGGGGCGCTTGGGGTTTTGGCGCCCGCCTGCAAACAAGTCCCTGGATCAGGGGCTTGGTGTGCATGCCTCAGCGCCAGTAGTAGGGCGGAGGCGGTGGTGGGCGGTGTCCGTGCGGCGGGCGCTGCGGGTAGCCGCCGATGTCCACGATGACCGGGATCGCTGGTTGCGGCGAGCTGTAGGTGATGCTTTCCGTCACCACGCCGCCCGCCGGTGCGGACTGGTAGGTCCCGTTGGGGCCCACAAACTGCGCGGCGCCGGCCGGGTTGCTGCTGTAGCGGCCCTGGGGTTGCACGCTGATGGGCATCCAGGGGCCGGGGTCGTGGTCCAGCCGCGTGGTGTAGCGGCGGCCCGCATATTCATAGGTCACGTCGTAGCCCAGGGTACGGTTTTGATACACCGTCTCGTTGGTGCAGCGGCGCACGGTCTGGTAGTCGGGCGGGCTGTTGGCGCTTTCCACCTGGTGGCCGATCAGGCCGCCGGCTATCGCTCCCACGGCCGTGGTAGCGCCCCGGTTGGAGCCCTGGTAGTGGCCGCGCGGGCCGTAGCGATCCCCGTGGCCCAGGGCATTGCCTGCCACGCCGCCGACGATGGCGCCCACCACGGCGCCCGTGCCGGTGGTGCGGGCGCCGCTGTAGACCTGGGCATCTTCGCAAAACTGCTGGGGAATGCCGACCTGCTGGACGACGGGCACGGCAGACAGCACGCGGGCGCGCTCTTGGGCCATGGCGCTGCCGCAGGCCAGGCCGGCCGCCGCTGTGCAGATGAACCAATGTGTGAGTGCCATAACTTGCTCCTTGCGATACCTGTCACCGGTGGTGGTGCGCTGCCTGCAGTGTAGGCCTGGCGGGTGAATGCCTGCTCACGGGCCGGTCAATGCCGCCTCAGGCGCTGGGCTGCTTACAGGGCCAGTGCGGTGGCCCAGGCGTCGGCCTGGAAACCGACGGTGATGCGCCCATCTGCCCATTCAACGACCGGGCGCTTGATCACGCTGACATGGGCCTGTAGCACTGCGGCGGCAGAGTCCTCGTCGATCACGCTGGCCTGGACGGCCGGATCCAGCTTGCGCCAGGTGGTGCCTTGGCGGTTGGTCAGCTTCTCCCAGCCGACGGCCTGCATCCACGGCAGCAGCCGGTCGGCCGGCACGCCCTGTTTCTTGAAGTCGTGGAAGACATGGTCCAGGCCGTGTGCGTTCAGCCAGGCGCGCGCTTTTTTCACAGTGTCACAGTTCGGGATGCCGTAAACACGAATAATCTTGGTGGTACTCATGGTGTAGATGATGCTGCAAGCCTGGGTGCGCGACAATCATGCCCCGTATGCACAGCACTTTCTCCACCCTTCCCGAATGGCTTGCGCACTGCGAGCACATCCATCCGCAAACCATCTCCATGGGCCTTGAGCGTGTGCGCGAAGTGGCCCAGCGCATGCAGCTGAAGTTTGACTGCCCCGTCATCACCGTGGCGGGCACCAACGGCAAGGGTTCGACCTGCGCCATGCTGGAGGCCGTGGCCCTGCAATCGGGCTACAAGCCCGGGGTCTACACCTCGCCGCACCTGGTGCATTTTGAAGAGCGCTGCCGGATTCACGGAGAGATCGCCAAGGCGCAGGATTTCCTGCCGCACTTCGAGGCGGTCGAGGCCGCCCGCCTGCAAGGCGAAGCAGTGCTGCTGACGTATTTCGAGTTCACCACCCTGGCCATCCTGCGCATGCTGAGCACGGCCAAGCTGGATGTGGCGATCCTGGAGGTGGGCCTGGGTGGCCGCCTGGATGCCACCAACATCATCGACACCGATTGCGCCATCATCACCAGTGTGGACATCGACCACACGGCCTTGCTGGGCAACGACCGCGAGACCATCGGCCGCGAGAAGGCGGGCATCATGCGCGCGGGCCGCCCGGTGATCGTCAGCGACCCGGTGCCTCCGCAAAGCGTGATCGACTACGCCGCCGAGATCGGCGCCGACCTGTGGCGCTTTGGCAAGGACTTCAACTACGAGGGCGACAAGCAGCAGTGGGGCTGGGCCGGTCGTGGCCGGCGCTATGCCGGCCTGTCCTACCCCGCACTGCGCGGTGCCAACCAGCTGATGAATGCCTCGGGTGTGCTGGCCGCCTACGAGGCCTTGCGCGACCGCGTGCCCGTGACGGCGCAGGCCGTGCGCACGGGGCTGGCCATGGTGGAGCTGCCCGGGCGCTTCCAGATCATCCCGGGTCAGCCCACGCTGGTGCTGGATGTGGCGCACAACCCCCACTCGGTGGCGGCCCTGACCGCCAACCTGGATGCCATGGGCTATTACCCGACGACGCATGCCGTGTTTGGCGCCATGGCCGACAAGGATCTGGCGCCCATGCTGCTGAAGGTGGGGCCGTTGATCGACCGCTGGTATTTCACCGACCTGCCGACGGAGCGCGCCGAAAGCGCTGTGCACCTGCAGCAGAAGTGGAACGCCCTGCAGATGGTGGCGGGCGGCACACGCCGCGAGGTGCCGACCAGCTTGTATACCAGCCCGCAGGCGGCATTGACCGCCGCCGTACAGGCCGCAGACCCGGCTGATAGAATTGTGGTCTTTGGCTCGTTCTACACGGTCGGTGAGGTTTTGAAAGATGGGCCACCTCGCCTGCATGCCAAACATTTGGGCGAATAAGGTCCGCTACGCGACGCATCTTCATGGCACTTTTCAAATTCCGTTGGCCTGGTCAGAAAGACGAACGCGAGCAGGCGCCCATGCGGCGGTCCCGCGCAGCGCAGGCTGAAAGTGTGGACGACATGCGCCGCCGTGCGCGCCACCGCCTGATTGGTGCGGCGGTGCTGGTGGTGCTGGGGGTCATCGGATTTCCCCTGTTGTTCGACACCCAGCCGCGCCCCATTCCCGTGGACGTGCCGATCGAGATTCCCGACCGCAACCAGGTGGCACCGCTGATGGTGCCTGGCAGCCAGGCGCAAACGGATGCCAAGACGACCGTGGCCCAGGCGCCTGTGCAAGGCAATGCGCTGAGCGAGGGCGAGGAACTGGTGGTCAACGAACCCGCACCGCTGGCCATGCCCAAGCCGCCCGAGCCACCACGTCTGGCCCCTGTGCCTGAACCAGTGGCCAAGCCCAAACCTGAACACAAGCCCGAGCCCAAGCCAGAACCGAAACCTGAGCCCAAGCCCGAGCCTAAGCCCACCCCCAAACCTGAGCCGGAGCCCAAGCCCGCGCCCAAACCGGCGACGAGCGATGCCGAGCGTGCCCGTGCGCTGCTGGAAGGCCGCAGCCCTGTGGCCGAGGCGCCCAAGGCTGATGCGGCCAAGCAGGGGCGCTTCATCGTCCAGGTCGGGGCCTTTGCCGATGCGACTAAGGCCAACGAGGTGCGCAGCAAGCTGGAGCGCTCGGGGCTGAAGACCTACACCCAGACGGTGGACACCAAGGATGGCAAGCGCACCCGCGTGCGGGTGGGGCCGTACGAGCAGCGTGGCGATGCCGACAAGGCCGCCGCGCGCATCAAGGGCCTGGGCCTGGCGGCTTCGGTGCTGACCTTGTGATGCCGGCCATCACGCACACGCGGAGCTGATCAGGCGGATGGCTGTTCTGGACGGAGTGTTGCTGGGCATCCTGCTGGTGTCCATGCTGCTGGGCGCCTGGCGGGGCCTGGTGTTTGAGCTGTTTTCCCTGGTCGGCTGGGTGGCAGGCTTTTTTATTGCCCGGCTGTTTGCCCCTGACGTGGCGGCCTGGCTGCCACTGGAGAGCTGGGGCGACACGGTGCGCTATGGCGTGGGCTTTGTGCTGACGTTCGTGGTGGCGGTGTTTGTCTGGGGTCTGCTGAGTGCGTTGGCCAAGAAGTTGATTGAGGTGGCTGGCCTGCGTCCGGTGGACCGCACCCTGGGGGCCGTTTTCGGGCTGCTGCGTGCGGTGGTGCTGATCCTGGTGCTGGCGGTGGTGGTGGTGTCCACCTCGCTGCGCACCCAGGACTGGTGGACGCAGTCGGTGGCCGCGCCCTGGTTGGGCGATGCGGTTGCCAGCATACTGCCGGCGCTCGATCTGCAGTGGGACCACCTGCTGCCGGGAACGTGAATGAGTGAGGGTGGCGCCGATGGCGGCGTCCACCTGCAAGCAAAGACCGCGGGAGCAATCCCGCAGATAGATGGAACGCGACTATGTGTGGAATCGTTGGTGTAGTCAGCACCGCGCCTGTGAATCAACTGATCTATGACGCCTTGCTGCTGTTGCAGCACCGCGGCCAGGATGCTGCCGGTATCGTCACCCAGCAAGAACGCAAGTTCTTCATGCACAAGGCCAAGGGCATGGTGCGCGACGTGTTTCGCACGCGCAACATGCGGGCGCTGCCCGGCAATGTGGGGCTGGGCCAGGTGCGTTATCCCACCGCGGGCAATGCGGCCAGCGAGGAAGAGGCCCAGCCGTTTTACGTGAATGCGCCCTTTGGCATCGTGATGGTGCACAACGGCAACCTGACGAACGCCAAGCAACTGCGCCAGGAACTGGCTGAGACCGACCACCGCCACACCAACACCGAGAGCGACTCCGAAGTGCTGCTCAACGTGCTGGCGCACGAAATCGGCCGTGCCACCAGTGGCGCGCCGCTGACGCCCGACGAGGTGTTCAAGGCCGTGCGTGCCGTGCACCAGCGCATCAAGGGCTCGTACGCCGTGATCGCGCTGATTGCTGGCTACGGCCTGCTGGCCTTCCGCGACCCCTTTGGTATCCGCCCGCTGTGCCTGGGCAAGTCGGCGGATGGCACCTACCTGCTGGCCAGCGAATCGGTGGCGCTGGAAGGCACGCTGCACCAGTTCGAGCGCGACATTGCGCCCGGCGAGGCGGTGTTCATCACCAACGACGGCCAACTGCACACCGAGCAGTGCGCGGCCAAGAGCGAGCTGCACCCCTGCGTGTTCGAGTACGTGTACCTGGCGCGCCCGGACTCCACCATGGATGGCATCTCGGTCTACCAGGCCCGCCTGAACATGGGTGAGACCTTGGCCAAGCGCGTGATCTCCACCGTGCCGCCCAGCGAGATCGACGCCATCATCCCGATCCCCGAATCCAGCCGCCCCAGCGCCATGCAGCTGGCGCAGCTGCTGGGCATTCCCTACCGCGAAGGCTTCGTCAAGAACCGCTACGTGGGCCGCACCTTCATCATGCCGGGCCAGGGCGCACGCAAGAAGTCGGTGCGCCAGAAACTCAATGCCATCGGCAGCGAGTTCAAGGGCCGCAACGTGCTGCTGGTGGATGATTCCATCGTGCGCGGCACGACCTCCAAGGAAATCGTGCAGATGGCACGCGATGCCGGCGCCAACAAGGTGTACCTGGCTTCGGCCGCGCCACCGGTGCGCTACCCCAACGTCTACGGCATCGACATGCCCACCAAGTCCGAGCTGGTGGCCCATGGCCGCACGGTGGAAGAGATCCGCCAGGTCATCGGCTGCGACGCGCTGATCTACCAGGACGTGGAAGCGATGAAGCAGGCAGTGGGCAAGATCAACCCGGCGGTCAAGGGCTTTGAGGCGTCGTGCTTTGACGGTGTGTATGTGACGGGCGATATCTCGGAAGCCGAGGTGACCGCGCTGAACGAAGGCCGCAACACCGGTGCCCAGGAAGAATCCGAAGACACCTCGCGCCTGTCGCTGCCTAACGCCCAGGAGCAGTAAGCAAATGCCCGGGCGTGATAAGTCCGGGTGCACAATAAAAAAAGGAGCTGCTGGCGCAGGTTCTGCAAGCATTTCAAATGGTTTCATATTTGAAGTGCTTGTTTGATCAGCGCAAGCTGCTCCTTTTTTCGAATGATGCGCAGCATGCGGCATGGATCTGCCGCCACGACAAGAACAAGGAATCGTCACCGTGAACCATCGAACACTTCCCGAAGGCTTGCATCCCGACACATTGGCGGTGCGCGAGGCGCTGCCCCGCAGCCAGTGGGGCGAGCACTGCGAGGCGCTGTACATGACCAGCAGCTTCGTGCAGCCCGACTGTGAAACCGCGGCCCGCCGCTTTGCCGCCCAGGAAGACGGCTTTACCTACAGCCGCACCAGCAACCCCACGGTGACCAGCTTTGAAAAGCGCCTGGCCGCGATGGAGGGTACGGAATGCGCCGTGGCCACCAGCACCGGCATGTCGGCCATCCTGCTGGTGGCGCTGACCACGCTGAAGGCGGGTGACCATGTGATCTGCTCGCGCTCGATGTTCGGCTCCACCATCAAGCTGCTGGGCACGGAAATGGCGCGTTTCGGCGTCGAGACCAGCTTTGTCGCGCAGACCGATGTGGCCGCGTGGCAGGCCGCCATTCGGCCCAACACCCGCTTGTTCTTCGCCGAAACCCCAACCAATCCGCTGACCGACCTGTGTGACATCGCCGCGCTGGCGCAGCTGGCGCATGCCAATGGGGCGCTGCTGGCGGTGGACAACAGCTTTGCCACGCCCATCCTGCAGCAACCCGCCAAGCTGGGTGCCGACATCGTCGTGCACGCAGGCACCAAGTTCCTGGACGGCCAAGGGCGCACCATGGTCGGGGCGGTGTGTGGCTCGGTGGCGCTGGTGGACAAGGTGATGGGCACCTTCCTGCGCAGCGGCGGGTTGAATGCCGCGCCGTACAACGCCTGGACCGTGATGAAGGGCCTGGAAACCCTGTCCTTGCGCGTCAAGGCGCAAAGTGCCGCCGCGCTGGAGCTGGCCACCTGGCTCGAGGCCCATCCCCAGGTGGCGCGGGTGTACTACCCGGGGCTGCAAAGCCATCCCCAGCACGCCCTGGCCATGCGCCAGCAAAATGGCCTCGGTGGCGCCGTGCTGTCGTTCGACGTGCACGGGCAGGGCGCCGAGGCCCTGCGCAAGAACGCCTTCCATGTGGTCGACCATACCCAGGTGTGTAGCATTACGGCCAACCTGGGCGACGTGAAGACCACCATCACCCATCCGGCCAGCACCTCGCACGGCCGCCTGACCGAAGAGCAGCGCCAGGCAGCCGGCATCGGCCAGGGCCTCATTCGCATTTCCGTGGGGTTGGAGCACCTGGACGACCTCAAGGCCGACCTGTCCCGCGGACTGGATACCTACCAATGACACAAACAATACGTACCCGTTTTGCCCCTTCGCCCACCGGTTTCATCCACCTGGGCAACATCCGCTCGGCCCTGTACCCCTGGGCCTTCGCGCGCGCCAACGGTGGCGACTTCATCCTGCGCATCGAGGACACCGACCTGGAGCGTTCGACCCAGGCGTCCGTGGATGTGATCCTGGAAGGCATGCAGTGGCTGGAGCTGACCCATGATGAGGGTCCGTTCTATCAAATGCAGCGCATGGACCGCTACAAGGAAGTGCTGGCGCAGTTGCAGGCCGCCGGCCACGTCTATCCCTGCTACATGAGCATGGAAGAGCTGGACGCCCTGCGCGAAAAGCAGATGGCCGCCAAGGAAAAGCCCCGTTACGACGGTACCTGGCGCCCCGAACCCGGCAAGGTGCTGCCGGCCATCCCCGACGGTGTGAAGCCCGTGCTGCGTTTCAAAACACCGCAGGGTGGCGTTGTGGCCTGGGAGGACAAGTGCAAGGGCCGCATCGAGTTCCAGAACAGCGAGCTGGACGATCTGGTGATCGCCCGCCCCGACGGCACGCCCACGTACAACTTCTGCGTCTGCGTGGACGACATGGACATGCGCATCACCCATGTGATCCGCGGCGATGACCACGTCAACAACACCCCACGCCAGATCCACATCTTCGAAGCCCTGGGTGCGACCGTGCCCGTGTTCGCCCACCTGCCCACCGTGCTGAACGAGCAGGGTGAGAAGATGAGCAAGCGCAACGGCGCCAAGCCCGTGACGCAGTACCGCGACGAAGGCTACCTGCCCGATGCCATGGTCAACTACCTGGCCCGCCTGGGCTGGAGCCACGGCGACGACGAGATCTTCTCCCGCCAGCAGTTCCTGGAATGGTTCAACCTGGATCATCTGGGGCGCAGCGCCGGCCAGTTCGACGAAGCCAAGCTGCGCTGGG
This sequence comes from Comamonas aquatica, assembly GCF_018064205.1. NCBI lineage: Bacteria > Pseudomonadati > Pseudomonadota > Betaproteobacteria > Burkholderiales > Comamonadaceae > Comamonas > Comamonas aquatica. The sequence continues at coordinate 1,044,816 of NZ_CP072916.1, forward strand.
TGAATGCCCAGCACCTGAAGGCCATGGATGACACGGCGCTGTCAGCCAAGGTCAAGCCTTTTGTAATTCAAGCCGGTGTGTCGGAGGCGGTGCTCGATGCCGACGATCGCCTGGTGCGCATCGCTGCCTTGTTCAAGGACCGCTGCGAGACCCTGGTGGACCTGGCCCACTGGGCCAAGGTCTTCTATGTGGACGCCGTCGACCGCAATGCCGAGGATTACGCCAAGCACGTGACCGAAGCGGTGGTGCCGGTGCTCGATGCTTTCGCGGCAGCCATGGAAACCGTGGAATGGAACAAGGACGCGATTGCGGCGGCGATCAAGGACGTGCTCAAGGCCCAGGGGGTGAAAATGCCCGTATTGGCCATGCCGGTGCGCGTGTTGACCGTGGGTACGGCCCACACACCCTCGGTGGATGCGGTGCTGGAATTGCTGGGTCGCGAAAAAATTCTTTCGCGTTTGAAAAACCGCTAAAAACCTGTCTATAATTCGAGGCTCTGCACAACGCGACATATTAATGTTGTGTTGTCAAGAGGGGGTATAGCTCAGCTGGGAGAGCGCTTGCATGGCATGCAAGAGGTCATCGGTTCGATCCCGTTTACCTCCACCAAATTTTGACGGCTGGCTGCAAAGCCAGAAGTTCTAGGAATTGACCCTATCGTCTAGAGGCCTAGGACATCACCCTTTCACGGTGAGTACCGGGGTTCGAATCCCCGTAGGGTCGCCAAGTTTGAAGCGCTGGTAGCTATCTAAAAAATAGCAAAGCTTCCTGCCAGGAGTGGTAGTTCAGTTGGTTAGAATACCGGCCTGTCACGCCGGGGGTCGCGGGTTCGAGTCCCGTCCACTCCGCCACAGATTCCCTTGGGGGTATAGCTCAGCTGGGAGAGCGCTTGCATGGCATGCAAGAGGTCATCGGTTCGATCCCGTTTACCTCCACCAAATTTTGACGGCTGGCTGCAAAGCCAGAAGTTCTAGGAATTGACCCTATCGTCTAGAGGCCTAGGACATCACCCTTTCACGGTGAGTACCGGGGTTCGAATCCCCGTAGGGTCGCCAAGTTTGAAGCGCTGGTAGCTATCTAAAAAATAGCAAAGCTTCCTGCCAGGAGTGGTAGTTCAGTTGGTTAGAATACCGGCCTGTCACGCCGGGGGTCGCGGGTTCGAGTCCCGTCCACTCCGCCACAGATTCCCTTGGGGGTATAGCTCAGCTGGGAGAGCGCTTGCATGGCATGCAAGAGGTCATCGGTTCGATCCCGTTTACCTCCACCAAATTTTGACGGCTGGCTGCAAAGCCAGAAGTTCTAGGAATTGACCCTATCGTCTAGAGGCCTAGGACATCACCCTTTCACGGTGAGTACCGGGGTTCGAATCCCCGTAGGGTCGCCAAGTTTGAAGCGCTGGTAGCTATCTAAAAAATAGCAAAGCTTCCTGCCAGGAGTGGTAGTTCAGTTGGTTAGAATACCGGCCTGTCACGCCGGGGGTCGCGGGTTCGAGTCCCGTCCACTCCGCCACAGATTCCCTTGGGGGTATAGCTCAGCTGGGAGAGCGCTTGCATGGCATGCAAGAGGTCATCGGTTCGATCCCGTTTACCTCCACCAAATTTTGACGGCTGGCTGCAAAGCCAGAAGTTCTAGGAATTGACCCTATCGTCTAGAGGCCTAGGACATCACCCTTTCACGGTGAGTACCGGGGTTCGAATCCCCGTAGGGTCGCCAAGTTTGAGGCACTTGACCTGCGAAAGCAGTTGCAAAGCTTCCTGCCAGGAGTGGTAGTTCAGTTGGTTAGAATACCGGCCTGTCACGCCGGGGGTCGCGGGTTCGAGTCCCGTCCACTCCGCCAGTTGCAGTCAGTCGCTTGATTAAAAAAGCGCCTTTTTACTAAAGGCGCTTTTTTAATCGGTAACGATTCCAGGTTTTGACCCTATCGTCTAGAGGCCTAGGACATCACCCTTTCACGGTGAGTACCGGGGTTCGAATCCCCGTAGGGTCGCCAAGTTTGAAGCACTTGATGTTGCTAAAAAGCAGTCGCAAAGCTTCCTGCCAGGAGTGGTAGTTCAGTTGGTTAGAATACCGGCCTGTCACGCCGGGGGTCGCGGGTTCGAGTCCCGTCCACTCCGCCATATAAATACCAAAGCCGCATTTATTTCGATAAATGCGGCTTTTTGCTTTGTAGCTGAGATGCCGATTTTTGGGCAACCCAAACCTCATACAAGAGGCTTTGGGGTTGTCGCTTTGCGCCGATTAGCGTGGAGCCAGGCGAATCGCGCCGTCCAGGCGAATCACTTCGCCATTGAGCATGTCGTTTTCAATGATGTGTTTCACCAACTTGGCGTAGTCTTGCGGGGTGCCTAGGCGGCTGGGGAAGGGGACGCCTGCAGCCAGGGCATCCTGGACTTCCTGGGGCATGCCGAACAGCATGGGGGTGCCAAAAATGCCTGGGGCAATCGTCATGTTGCGGATGCCGCTGCGTGCCAGATCGCGTGCAATCGGCAGCGTCATGCCGACCACACCGCCTTTGGATGCCGCGTATGCCGCTTGACCGATCTGCCCGTCATAGGCGGCCACGCTGGCGGTCGAGATCAGCACGCCGCGCTCGCCCGTGGCTTCGGGTTCATTCTGGCTCATGGCCTCTGCAGCCAGGCGGATCATGTTGAAGCTGCCCACCAGATTCACCGTGATCACCTTCTGATACAGCGCCAGGCTGTGGGCGCCGTGCTTGCCCACGGTCTTTTCGGCGGGAGCGATGCCTGCACAGTTCACCAGGCCCATCAGCTTGCCCAGGGTCGTGGCTTGCTGCACCACTGCTTGGCCGTCGGCCTCGCTGCTGACGTCGCAGCGCACGAAGCGGCCGTTGATCTCTGCAGCGACGGCCTGGCCCTTGTCGGCCTGCATATCGGCCACCACCACCTTGGCGCCATGGGCGGCCAGCATGCGTGCCGTACCTTCCCCCAAGCCGGACGCGCCCCCCGTGACGATGAAGACCTTGCCTTGGATGTCCATGTGTGCTCCTTGTATTTCGTTGACGTAAACGTCAATTATGAGAGCGGTGACAGCGAAATACCAGCACCCAAGGTGCGTGGAGGGACATCGGTCGCGATGCGCAAATGCAGGGGTAAAAAAAAGCCCGGTCAAAAACCGGGCTTGAAGGGATCCAAGAAACGGGGGTTTCGAGAGGATCCAAGGAGACAACTGGGGACCTTAAGAACAGGTCAATGTGTGTATTTTAGGGTAAACCCTAGACTTTGTCTAGATGATTGATCAAAGTCTTTGCAAATCAGCTTTTACGGCTGCTGGTCGCGGCGGCCTGCGTGGCCGAAGCGGCGGTGGCGGACACGGCCTTCAGGTTGGCTTCGGCCAGATCGGAGGCTTGCTTGACCGCTTTTTGCACGCTTTCGAAGGCGTTGTTGGCGGCAGACACGGCGCTCTTCATCACGGCCACGGCGGTTTCGGAACCGGCAGGGGCGTTCTTGGCGGTCGATTCCACCAGGTTGTTAAAGCCTTGCTGGAACTCGCCGGCCTTGGCTTCCAGCGTCTTGCTCAGTTCGGTGCTGGTGCTGGTGGCGATGTTGTACAGGTGGCGGTTGTAGGCCGCGGTCTTTTCGGCCAGGGGCTGGAACAGGCTGCTTTGCAGCGCCAGCAGCTCTTGTGCGTCCTTGACGTTCAGCAGGGCCTGGGTGTGGTTGGCGGCTTCGGTCAGGGCGGCGCGCGAAGCGGCCACGTTCAGTTCCACAATCTTTTCCACGCCTTCGAAGGCTTTGGTGGTCAGGCCGAACAGGGTTTCCAGGTTGGCCTTGTGGGTAGCGATGAGTTGCTCAGGTGTGAGTGCCATGGTGATCTCCTTACTGATGAAAAGGGGGAGTGCAGCTGCACCTGAAACTTCAAACTCTATGTTGCAGCGCAGCATGGATGTATTCTTAAGCAAGCTTCACATTGGTGCAAGCACTTTTTTGTGCAATGCAGCAAAAAAAATGTATGAACGGCCGCCTTTCCTGTAACTGGCTGTTTTTCTGGGTGTTTACCCGAGTCTGTCACCCCCAGGGCGGCTGCCGGGGCCGGGCGTTTGCACAATCACGGTCTATGACCAGCAAGCCCCAACTCCCTCGGCCCGCGCCCTTGCCCCGCACGGCGTTCCGGGTCTTTCGCGACATCCCCACCCGGTGGTCGGACAACGACGTGTACGGCCATGTCAACAACGTGGTGTATTACAGCTGGTTCGATACCGCCGTGAACGCCTACCTCATCGAGCAGGGGGCGCTGGACATCCACCACGGCAGCACAATCGGCTTGGTGATCGAGACCCAGTGCAACTACTTTGCCCCGCTGGCCTTTCCGCAGACTGTGCAAGCCGGGCTGCGTGTCAGCCAGCTGGGCAACAGCAGCGTGCGCTATGAAATCGGTCTGTTCGCCCAGGGGGAGGAGATGGCCGCGGCCGTGGGGCATTTTGTGCACGTGTACGTGGACAAGGCCTCGCGGCGGCCTTGCGCCTTGCCTGCCGCCTTGCGCGCCGCCCTGGAGCCGCTGGCCGCCTAGGCGCGCTGCCAGCATCCTTGAATTCGATAGCAGTCTGCGCCTGTGCATCAAGGGCAAGGGTGGGTTTGGGTGCAGATGTTCTGCCGCAGCCATGCCAGGGATTGGCCTACACTGTGGCTTTCGCCCTTGGGCTGCATGCCATGATCATTACCAGTCTGCTTGATACCGACCTGTATAAGTTCACCATGATGCAGGCGGTGCTGCACCAGTTTCCCGGTGCCCAGGTGGAGTACAAGTTCAAGTGCCGCAATCCCGGGGTGCAACTGGCGCCCTATGTGCAGGAAATCCGGGATGAGATCCGGGCCCTGTGCCAGCTGCGCTTCCAGGATGCCGAGCTGGCCTACCTGCGCTCGCTGCGCTTCATCAAGAGCGACTTTGTCGACTTCCTCAGCCTGTTCAAGCTGAACGAGAAGTACATCACCATCACCCCGCAAAGCAATGGCGAGATTGACATCGCCATCCGCGGCCCGTGGCTGCACGTGATTCCGTTCGAGATCCCGGTGCTGGCCATCGTCAACGAGGTGTACTTCCGCAACACCCAGCCCGTGCCCGAATTTCTGGAGGGGCGCCGCCGCCTCGATGAAAAGATCTGCCTGCTGCGGGGTGACGGCCTGGAGGGGTTGAAGATTGCCGACTACGGCACGCGCCGGCGCTTCAGCCGCGCCTGGCACGAAGAGGTGCTGCGCGTGCTGTGCGGCAAGCTGGGCACGGGCAGCCAGCGCCCGGCTCCGGGCCATGGCCCCGGGCAGTTTGCGGGCACCAGCAACGTGCTGTATGCCATGCGCCTGGGCATCACCCCGCTGGGCACCATGGCGCACGAGTTCTTGCAGGCCTGCCAGGCCCTGGGCCCGCGCCTGCGCGACAGCCAGGTCTTCGGCTTCGAGTCCTGGGCCAAGGAGTACCGGGGCGATCTGGGAATCGCCTTGTCCGACGTGTATGGCATGAGCGCCTTCCTGCGCGACTTTGACCTGTATTTCTGCAAGCTGTTCGATGGCGCGCGCCATGACAGCGGCGACCCGTTCGCCTGGGGCGAGCGTTTGCTGCAGCACTACCGCAACCACCGCGTCGATCCGCTGAACAAGACGCTGATCTTCAGCGATGCGCTGACCGTGCCGCGCACCATCGAGCTGTACCAGCGCTTCCATGGCCGCTGCCAGCTGGCTTTCGGCATCGGCACCAACCTGACCAACGACCTGGGTTATGCGCCGCTGCAGGTGGTCATCAAGATGACGCGCTGCAACGGCCAGCCGGTGGCCAAGCTGTCCGACACGCCGGGCAAGAGCATGTGCGAAGACAAGAAATACCTGGCCTATCTGCGCCAGGTGTTCGAGATTCCCGAGGAGACCAAAGAATGAAATATGCGCGCGCTGCCCTCGTGGCAGGCTCTATGGCGGCCTTGCCCGCCCTGGCCCAGGCGGCCGAACTGGACGGCGCCAGCCTGGCCCTGTGGTGGGCCGTGCCGTTTGCCGGCCTGCTGCTGTCGATTGCCCTGATGCCCTTGCTGCTGCCCAGCATCTGGCACCACCATTTCGGCAAGATCACCGCCGCGTGGGCCCTGGCGTTCCTGGTGCCCCTGGTGCTCACGCATGGGGCCGGGGCGGCCGCAGTCAGCTTTGCGCATGCGCTGCTGGCGGAGTACCTGCCGTTCGTGATCCTGCTGACGGCGCTGTACGTGGTGGCCGGTGGCATATATATCCGCGGCAGCCTGACGGGCACGCCGGTGCTGAACACGGCCATCCTGGCGTTGGGCGCGGTGCTGGCCAGCTTCATGGGCACGACGGGCGCCTCCATGCTGCTGATTCGCCCGCTGATCCGCGCCAATGCCCACCGCAGCAAGGTGGTGCACATCGTGGTGTTCTTCATCTTCATCGTCTCGAATGCGGGCGGCTCGCTGACGCCCCTGGGCGATCCGCCGTTGTTCCTGGGCTTTCTGAAGGGCGTGGACTTCAGCTGGACCCTGCTGCACATCTGGCCCCAGGCGCTGTTCCTGATCGGCATGCTGCTGGCGGTGTTCTTTGTGCTGGACTGCTGGATGGCACGCGGCGACGGCGCCGTGGCGCAGCCTGCGGAGACTGCGCGCGCCCCCTTGGGCTTCGACGGCAAGCTGAACTTTGCCCTGCTGGGCGCCGTGGTCGGCCTGGTGCTGCTGAGCGGCATGTGGAAAAGCGCGGTGGCCTTCGACATCCTGGGCACCGAAGTGGGCCTGCCCGGCCTGGTGCGCGATATCGGCCTGATCGGGGTGGCACTGCTGTCGCTGGTGCTGACGCCCAAGCAGGTGCATGCCGACAACCAGTTCGGCTGGGGCCCCATGCAGGAGGTGGCCAAGTTGTTCGCCGGCATCTTCCTGACCATCATCCCCGTCATCGCCATGCTCAAGGCCGGGGTGGACGGTCCGTTCGGTGCCATCGTGCGCGCGGTGACCAACCCCGACGGCACGCCCAACACCGCCATGTACTTCTGGGCCACGGGGGCGCTGTCGTCGTTCCTGGACAACGCGCCGACCTACCTGGTGTTCTTCAACACCGCCGGCGGCGATCCGGCCGCGCTGATGACGGCCCTGGCGCCGACGCTGGTGGCCATCTCGGCGGGGGCCGTGTTCATGGGGGCCAACTCCTACATCGGCAATGCGCCCAACCTCATGGTCAAGGCGATTGCCGAAGACCGCGGGGTGCGCATGCCCAGCTTCTTCGGCTACATGCTGTGGTCCACGGCCATCCTGATCCCGCTGTTCGTGGTGATGACTTACATCTGGTTCCTCTAAGCCATGTCGCGTCGCAAAATCCTCATCGCCCGCGCCATCGACCCCCAGGTCGTGGCCTTCTTGCAGCAGCACTTTGACGTCACGACCAACGCGGCGGACACCGTCTGGTCGCCCGCGCAGCTGGCCGCCCAGCTGCAGGGCCAGGACGGCGTGCTGACCACCGGCTCCGAGCGCATCGATGCGGCCCTGCTGGCCGCCTGCCCGCAGCTCAAGGTGGTGGCCAACATGGCCGTGGGCTTCAACAACTTCGACGTGGCCGCCATGGCCCAGGCCGGGGTGCAGGGCACGAACGCGCCCGATGTGCTGACCGAGACCACGGCCGACTTCGGCTTTGCCCTGCTGATGGCCACGGCCCGGCGCGTGACGGAGAGCGAGCACTACCTGCGCGCCGGCCGGTGGACCAAATGGAGCTACGACATGTTTGCCGGGGCCGAGGTGCACGGCAGCACGCTGGGCATCATCGGCATGGGGCGCATCGGCCAGGGCATTGCCAAGCGCGGCGCGCACGGCTTTGGCATGAACGTGGTCTATCACAACCGCTCGCGCCTGTCGCCCGCGCTGGAGGCCGAATGCAAGGCGCGGTATGTGAGCAAGGACGAACTGCTGCGCACAGCCGACCACGTGGTGCTGGTGCTGCCGTACACGGCCGAGAACCACCACACCATCGGCGCGGCCGAGCTGGCGCAGATGCAGCCCACGGCCACGCTGATCAACATCGCGCGCGGTGGGATTGTGGACGACGCCGCCCTGGCCCAGGCCCTGAAGGCTGGCCAGATTGCCGCCGCCGGCCTGGACGTGTTCGAGGGCGAGCCCTCGGTCCATCCCGCGCTGCTGACGGTGCCGAATGTGGTGCTGACCCCGCACATCGCCAGCGCCACCGTGGCCACGCGCCGCGCCATGGGCCGGCTGGCGGCCGACAACCTGGTGGCCGTGCTGGGCGGCCAGGCGCCGCTGACCCCGGTGAACGCGCCGGATGCCACCGCGCGCGCTGTGCGCTGGGCAGTGTGAAAAAATAGGAGCTGGTGGCGCGCGTCCATCCTGCTTTTCAGGTATGAAAGTGCCTGAATGCAAGTGTTCGCTTGCGCTGCCAGCTCTGTTTTTATAAAGGAATGCACGTGGACTGGATGCCCTGGGTGTTGCTGGCGCTGCTGCTGGCGGTGGTGCTGCTGCAATTGCTGCACTGGTTCCAGCCGCGCCCCCAGCCGGCCGACCTGGACCTGCTGGAGCGCCTGGAACACCTGGAGCGTGCCCAGCAGCTGGCGCAGATGGCCGTGGCCAAAAGCGAGGGCGCACTGACCGGCCTGGGCCAGCAGGTGCAAGGCCTGGTGCACAGCCTGGGCCAGAACCAGACCACGGCGGCCGACAGCCTGCGCCAGTTGGTGGACGCCCACATGCAGCGCCAGTTGCAGGAGGCGCGCCACAGCCGGCAGGAGCTGCAGCAGCACTTCACGCAGCTGCAGCAGGCCCTGGGCCAGCAGCTGCAGCGCCTGAACCAGGACAGCCACCAGTCGGCCGAGCAGCTGCGCGGCACGCTCAACGAGCGGCTGGCGACCATCCAGGCCGACAACGCGGCCAAGCTGGAGGAAATGCGGCGCACCGTGGACGAGAAGCTGCACGCCACGCTGGAGCAGCGCCTGGGCGAATCCTTCAAGCTGGTCAGCGACCGGCTGGAGCAGGTGCACAAGGGCCTGGGCGAGATGCAGTCCCTGGCCAGCAGCGTGGGCGACCTCAAGCGCGTGATGACGAATGTGAAGACGCGCGGCACCTGGGGCGAGGTGCAGCTGGGCGCCATCATCGACAACGTGCTGACGCCCGACCAGTACGCCAAGAACGTCAAGACCGTGCCGGACAGCAACGAGCTGGTGGAATTCGCCATCCGCCTGCCCGGGCGCGACGGTGCGCAGCCGGTGTGGCTGCCCATCGACGCCAAGTACCCGGTGGAGCACTACCAGCGCCTGCAGAACGCCATGGACGAGGCCGACAAGGCCGGCATGGCCGCGGCGGGCCAGGCACTGGAAAGCTCCATCCGCGGCGAGGCGCGCAAGATTGCCGCCAAGTACGTGGCGCCGCCGCACACCACGGATTTCGCGATCATGTACCTGCCCACTGAAGGCCTGTTTGCCGAGGTGATGCGCCGCCCCGGCCTGGTGGAAGCGGTGCAAAATGAGTGCCGCGTGGTCATCACCGGGCCGGCCAATCTGGCCGCCATGCTCAACAGCCTGCAGATGGGCTTCAAGACGCTGGCGATCGAGCAGCGTTCCTCCGAAGTCTGGGGGGTGCTGGGCCAGGTCAAGACCGAGTTCGCCAAGTTTGGCGAGGTGGTCGAGGCGACGCGCAAATCCATCGATGCGGCGGCCAAGAAGTTCGAGCAGGTCGACGTGCGCACCCGCGCCATCCAGCGCAAGCTGCGCGACGTGCAGGAGCTGCCCGATGCGGCAGCGCTGGCGGCCGCATCGCCTGCCGCACTGCCGCAAGGCCGTGCACCGTCACCGTCCCTGGGGGGCGTGGCGGATTCTGAGGACGAATGAATCTTGTGAATGGATCCTTGCTGCGCCTGATCCTGGCGCAAATCTCCATCCATGCCTGCATGACGGGCATGCGCATGGCGACCCCGCTGCTGGCCTTGCGCGAGGGCTACAGCCCGGCGGCGGTCGGCGTGCTACTGGCACTGTTTGCGCTGACCCAGGTGTTTTTGTCGCTGCCCGCCGGCCGCTATGCGGACCGCCATGGGCTCAAGCGCCCGCTGGCCATCAGCGTGGTGGCGGCCAGCCTGGGCGCCGGGCTGGCGGTGATCTTCCCCATGTACCCGGTGCTGTGCCTGGCGGCGCTGCTCAGCGGCGGGGCATCGGGTGCCGCCATCATCGCCCTGCAGCGCCATGTGGGGCGCGAGGCGCACGACAAGGTCACGCTGCGCAAGGTCTTCAGCTGGCTGGCAATTGGCCCGGCGGTCTCCAACTTCCTGGGGCCGTTCATGGCCGGTCTGCTGATCGACTATGCGGGCGGCGAGGCGGCCAGCACCACGGGCTTTCGTGCGGCCTTCCTGCTGATGGCGCTGCTGCCGCTGAGTGCCTGGCTGTGGGTGCGCACGGTGCCAGAACACGCCAGCGAGCCACCCCCCAGCTCGCCGCGCTCCGGCACGGCCTGGGACATGCTGCAGCACCAGGGCTTTCGCCGCCTGCTGCTGATGAACTGGGCCCTGTCGTCGTGCTGGGACGTGCACACCTTTGTCGTGCCCATCCTGGGGCATGAGCGCGGCCTGTCGGCCTCGGTGATCGGCACCATCCTGGGCGCGTTTGCGATTGCGGCGGCCGCCATCCGCGTGCTGATCCCGCTGCTGTCCGAGCACCTGAGCGAATGGAAGGTGGTGCTGGGCGCCATGGTCTGTGCCTGCGCGCTCTTCATCGCCTACCCCTTCATGCCGGGCGCCTGGTCCATGATGGGCTGCTCCATCGTGCTGGGCCTGGTGCTGGGTTCGGTGCAGCCCATGGTGATGAGCATGATCCACCAGATCACCCCGGCGCACCGCCAGGGTGAGGCCCTGGGCCTGCGCATGATGGCCATCAACGGCTCCAGCGTGGTGATGCCGGTGCTGTTTGGCTCGATTGGCACCGTGGTCGGGGTGTCGGCCCTGTTCTGGGCCGTGGGGGCCATCGTGGGCAGCGCGGCGCGCCTGCCCTGGCTGATGGGGCAGCACGACCTGAAGCCCGAGCACCTGCCGCCGCAGCCCGAGCGCCACGGCGATTGAGGCCGGACGCCGGCATCAAAAAAGCGACCCCATGGGGTCGCTTTTTGCTGGTGTGAGGGCCGACTGGGCTGCGCCCAGTGCAGCACGCACTCAGTCCGGCAGGCTGTAGAAGTCCTTGATGATGGCCCAGGCCGCTTCGGGCGTGTCCACGAAGTGGAACAGGTCCACGTCCTGCGGGGAGATCATGCCTTCCTCGATCAGCAGGTCGAAGTTGAACAGCTTCTGCCAGAACGCGCGGTCGAACAGGATGATGGGCACGGGCTTGACCTTGGTGGTCTGCACCAGGGTCAGCACCTCGAACAGCTCGTCCATGGTGCCGAAGCCGCCGGGGAAGGCCACCAGCGCCTTGGCACGCATCATGAAATGCATCTTGCGCAGCGCGAAGTAGTGGAACTTGAAGCACAGCTCCGGCGTGATGTAGCGGTTGCCCTGCTGCTCGTGTGGCAGCAGGATGTTCAGCCCCACGTTGGCAGCGCCGGCTTCGTACGCGCCGCGGTTGGCGGCTTCCATGATGCCGGGGCCCCCGCCGGTGCAGATGTAGATGCGCTGCTCCTTGGGCTGGCGCTGGCTGTGTTCGGCCACCAGGTGGGCGAAGGCGCGCGCGCTTTCGTAGCGCTGGGCATTGCGCACGTCGCGCTCGGCGGTGCGGATCTGGGCCGCGTCGCCGCTGGCCTGCGCCAGGGCCAGGCGTTCCTGCGCCGTGGCCGCATCCACAAAGCGGGCGCTGCCGTAGACGACGACCGTGTGTTCAATGCCGTGGGCCTGGTGGCCCAGGTCGGGTTTGAGCAGTTCCAGCTGGAAGCGGATGCCCCGTGCCTCGCGGCGCGCCATGAACTCGGGGTCGGCAAAGGCCAGGCGGTAGGCGTCGGGCAACATGGGGTCGGCCACCACGCTGTCGCGCACGGCGGCGGGCGCATCCAGCGGTGCCAGCTCTTCGGCCAGCGAGCGCTCATGCAGGGAAGTCATCGCGTCCATAAATCTCCAATTGCACTGTCACGGGAACAAGGCCTGATCTTCGCAGATTGCAGGCCCCCAGCGACCAAGATGAATGCTGGCTTTGTGGATTTACAGTGGCTGCCCCCGGTTCGGGGCGATCTGTCCATGTTGCTGTTGCCCAGCCGGTCGCCTGGACATGGGCGCAGCAGGGCCCATGCCTTGGACGGAGGGAAGGGCTGGGTGGTCCTGCGTCAGCGCAGGGCCTGCACCGTGGCCAGGCCGGCAATGGTCAGCGCCAGCGAGGCGGTCAGGTGCGACACGGTCCAGGCCAGGGCCAGGCCCCAGCGCTGGGCCTGGAGCATGCCCACGACTTCGGCCGAGAAGCTGGAGAAGGTGGTGAGCGCGCCCAGGAAACCGGTGACGATGGCCAGGCGCCAGACCGGATCCAGCTGGGGCAGGGCATCCAGCCAGCCCACGGCCAGCCCGATGCCGTAGCCCCCGATGGCATTCGCCAGCAAGGTGCCCCAGGGCAGGCCGCCGGGGGCACTGAGCCACAGGCCCAGGCGCCAGCGCAGCAAGGCCCCCAGGCAGGCGCCGGTGCAGATGGCAATCACATGCAGCATGGTGTGGTGGGGTATGAAATTGGCATCCAGCCCTTGTTGGGTAAGCGCAGAATGCTCAGTTTTTAGGGGCTTCTTCGGGTGCTTCGTGCTGGGGCTCGTTGGGCACGATGCGGCTGACGCTGGGCGGCACGTCGCGGCCGGCGCGGCGGGCGCGGAACAGGGCGGCACGCATCAGGAAGATGGTGGTGATGGGCACGGTCACCGCGATGAACACCGCAATCAGCAGGGCGTGCAAGGCCAGGCCCTGGCCTGTGGCGGTGAAGAAGACGAAGGTGGCCCACATGATGAGCCAGCAGCCCATGGTGGCGATGATGGAGGGGGCGTGAACCCGCTCGAAGTAGCTTTTCAGGCGCACCAGGCCCAGCGAGCCCAGCAGTGCAATCGTGGCACCGCCCAGCACCAGGGCGGCGATCAGCACCTCGGCCCACAGGGGCAGTGGGACTTCGTTCATTCAATCACCTCCCCGCGCAGCAGGAACTTGGCCATGGCGGTCGAGCTGACGCAGCCGAACAGGGCGATCAGCAGCGCCGCCTCGAAGTACATGGACGAGCTGTACAGAATCCCCAGCACCAGCATGGCCAGCATGCCGTTGAGGTACATGCAGTCCAGTGCCAGCACGCGGTCTTGTGCGGACGGGCCCTTGAGCAGGCGCGTCAGCGTGCAGGCCATCGCCAGCACCAGCAGGAACAGGGCCAGGGACAGAACCCATACCAACCATTGGCTCATTCGAAAATCTCCATCAACGGGCGCTCGTACTTGGTTTTGACGTGGTCGATGATCTCTTGCGGATCGCCGACCTCCAGCACGTGCAGCAGCATCACCGAGCGGTCGCGCGAGATCTCGGCCCACGAGGTGCCCGGTGTCATGCAGGTGATCATGGCCAGCACCGCCAGGCCATTCGGGTCGCGCAGCTCCAGCGGAATGTGCACAAAGGCGGCCGGGTGCTTGCGCATCGAGGGGAAGGCCAGAAAGCGCACCACGTTGAAGTTGGAGATCGAGGTGTCCACCACGGCGTTGGCGGCCAGCTTGAGGATGGTCCAGGGGCTGCGCACCCGCACCGGCAGGGGGCGCAGGCCGCGTGTCACCACCGGGATCAGCAGGCCCAGGATGCCGCCTAGCACCAGGTGGCCGGCGCTGACTGAGTGATTCAGCAGCAGCCACAGCAGGAACAGGGCCACCGACAGCAGGGGCGCAGGAAACAGGAGCTTCATCATGGCTGTGACTCCCGCAGGTTGGTGTTGGGCACGATCTGGCCGGGATTGGGGATCGGTTTGGTGGCCATCACGGCCTGGATGTAGGTGCCTGGCGCATGCAGGGCATTTGCGGCGTTCTGGGTGTACTGCATCACATGGTCGGCCTTGACGGTCAGCACGATGCACAAGGCCATCAGTGCGGCGATCGGCAGGCCTTCGGCCACGCGCAGCTCGGGCGTGCCGCGTTCATGGGTGGCCCAGAAGTGGCGGATGCCGGCACGCGTCAGCGCGATCAGGGCAAACAGCCCAGTGCTGATCATCAGCGTCAGCAGCACCCAGCCCCATTGGCCTGCCTGGTAGCCAGCGGACTGACCCAGGCCCATGGGGTTGATCAGGTTGGTCAGCATGGCGAACTTGCCGATGAAGCCGGACAGCGGGGGCAGGCCGGCGACCACCAGGGTGCACATGATGAAGGCCAGGCCCAGGAAGGCGGCCGAAGCCGGGATGGCGCGGCCGATCAGCACCCGCTCGTTTTCGTCCAGGTTCAGGCCCTGGGTCGGCACCAGCTCGGCGCTCAGGAAGGGGGCTTCCTCGTCTTCGAAGTCGGTCAGCGAGCCATCGTTGCGCCAGCGGTCCATGATGTCAGCCAGCATGAACAGGATGGCCACGGCCAGGGTGGAGCTGGGCAGGTAGTACAGCAGTCCGGCGGTCAGCATGTTCTGGCCGAAGCCGATGGCGGCCAGCAGCGTGCCCGAAGACAGGATGGCGGCATAGCCTGCGAGGTGCGTGAGGCGCGTGGCCGCCAGGGTGCCGATGCCGCCAAACACCATGGTGACCATGCCGCCGGCAATCAGCCACATCGAGCCAAACGCGGCCGATTCACCGGCCTCGCTGGAGAACATCAGCGTCCACAGGCGCAGGATGGTGTAGATACCCACCTTGGTCATCAGCGCGAACAGCGCGCCGACCGGGGCGGTCGCGGCGCTGTAGGCCGGCACCAGCCAGAAGTTCAGCGGCCACAGCGCGGCCTTGATCAGGAAGGCCGTGGCCAGGATGCCGGCAGCGGTGTGCAGCAGGCCACGGTCGGCGCTGGAGACATTCGGGATGGCCTGGGCCAGGTCGGCCATGTTCAGCGTGCCGGTGATGCCATACAGCATGGACACGCCGATCAGGAACAGCGAGGACGCCGCCAGATTGATGGCGATGTAGTGCAGGCCGGCCTGCACGCGCAGGCGCCCCGAGCCGTGCAGCAGCAGGCCGTACGAGGCGGCCAGCATGATCTCGAAGAACACGAACAGGTTGAACAGGTCGGCCGTCAGGAAGGCGCCCGACAGGCCCATCAGCTGCAGCTGGAACAGCGGGTGGAAGTGCACGCCGGCCTTGTGCCAGCGGGCCGCGGCAAACACGCTGGCTGCCAGGGCAATGCTGCTGGTCAGCACCAGCATCAGGGCGGTCAGACGGTCCAGGGCCAGGACGATGCCGAACGGGGCCTGCCAGTTGCCCGGCAGGTAGACCCCCAGGGTGGTGCTGGAGCCGGCTTGGTCGGCCCACACCAGCAGGGCGATGGCCACCAGCAGGCCCAGGGCTGTGGCACCGATGTTGAGTACTACCTTGATGCTCTGTTGCTCTTCCTTCAGGAGCAGCATGAGCGCAGCCATCAACATCGGCAGGATGATGGGGGCCAGCATGAGGTGCGGCATCAGCGATGCCAGCCAATCCAGAATCAGGCTCATGGCATCTCCTGCACATCGCGCGAGCGGACACCGTCCACATGGTCGGTGCCGGTCATGCCGCGCGAGGCCAGCAGCACCACCAGGAACAGCGCGGTCATGGCAAAGCCGATCACGATGGCCGTGAGCACCAGGGCCTGGGGCATGGGGTCGGCGTAGTGGGCCAGGGTTTCAGGCAGGCCGGGGCGCAGCACGGGCTCCTTGTCGATCGCCAGCCCTTGGCGGCCCATGCTGAAGATGAACAGGTTGACGGCGTAGGAGAGCAGGGACAGGCCCACGATGACCTGGAAGGTACGGGGCCGCAGCAGCAGCCACACGCCCGAGCCGGCGAGCACGCCGATGGCAATCGCCAAGACGGTTTCCATCAGCGGCCTCCTTCCTGCGCGGCTTGCGCTTCTTGTTGCATGCGGTCGTGGTAGCGGTGGCCGCGTACCGATTGGTGGGCAATGGCCGTCAAGATGAGCAGGGTGGAACCCACAACCAAGGTGAAAACTCCTATGTCGAAGAAGGTGGCGCTGGCCAGGTGGATCTGACCCAACCAGGGCAGACTGAAATGGAAGGTGTGGCTGGTCATGAAGGGGTAGCCTGCCGCGATGGAACCCAGGCCGGTCAGGATGGCGAACAGCAGACCGAAGCCGATCCAACGGCGTGGATACAGCGGCATGTGCGCTTCCACCCAGTGTGTGCCGGAGATGATGTACTGCAGCAGCAGGGCCACCGAGAACACCAGACCGGCGACAAAACCGCCGCCAGGCTCGTTGTGGCCCCGGATGAACAGGTAGACCGAGACCATGGTGGCAAACGGCAGCAGCAGGCGCACCAGCACCGCAGGCACCATCAGGTAGCCGACGGCCGTGTCCCCCGCATGGCGCGGGTTGATCAGGTCGGTCTGCAGGTCGCCGGGCAGGTAGCGCTGCTGCTCGGGGATGTCCATGGTTTCACGGGCCGGGCGGAAGCGGCGCAGCAGGGCATAGACCGTCAGGGCGACGATGCCTAGCACCACGATCTCGCCAAAAGTGTCAAACCCCCGGAAGTCGACCAGCATCACGTTCACCACGTTGGTGCCACCGCCCTCGGTGAGCGCGCGTTCCAGGAAGAAGGTCGAGGTGCTCTCGGGGAAGGGGCGGCTCATCATGGTGAAGGCCAGCCAGCCCACGCCACCGCCGGCGGCCAGGGCAATCAGCAGATCGCGGAGGCGGCGTGCGCGGGCGCGCAGTTCGGTCGACAGCGCGGGAATGCGCAGGTTCTTGTCGCGCTTGGGCAGCCAGCGCAGGCCCAGCAGGATCAGCACCGTGGTGACCACTTCGACCACCAGCTGTGTCAGTGCCAGGTCAGGTGCGGAGAACCACAGGAAGGTGATGCAGGTGCACAGCCCCGCACCGCCCAGCATGATCAGTGCCGCCATCCGGTGGTACTTGGCCTTCCAGGCTGCGCCCAGGGCACACAGGCCACCGATCAGCCAGAGCACGACGAAGGCGGGGGACAGCGGCAGGTTGGCACGGTGGCCCAGTTCCAGACCGCGGATCCACAGCGGCAGCACACCGGTGGCCAGGGCCACCAGCACCAGCCACAGCATTTGCCACTGCAGGTGGTGCGTGCTGAGCAGACGCCGCGTGTTGCGCGCCAGCAGGGTCAGGCGGGCGATGACGTTCTCGAACATGCGCTTGCCATTTAGTTGCTGCAGCAGCGGTGCGTCGTACTGGAGCGCCCCCTGCAGGCGCAGCCAGCGCAGGCTGGCGTACAGCGCGATGCCGCCGATCAGGGCCACGATGCTCATCACCAGCGGGGTGTTGATGCCGTGCCAGACCGCCAGGCTGAATGCCGGAAGGTTGCCCCCGACCACGGGCAGCGCAGCGGCATTCAGGAAGTCACCGACGATCCAGGCCGGGAAGATGCCGACCAGCAGGCAGATCAGCACCAGCAGTTCGACGGGCACGCGCATCCAGTGTGGGGGCTCGTGCGGTTTGCGCGGCAGGTCCTGGGCCTTGGGGCCGAAGAACACATCGGCGGTGAAGCACAGGGAATAGGCCACGCTGAACATGCCGGCGATCGTTGCGGCCAGCGGCAGGGCGATGCTGACCCAGTGGTCTGCATCGACGAACACGGTCTCCGCGAAGAACATTTCCTTGGACAGGAAGCCATTGAGCAGCGGCACCCCGGCCATCGCCGCGCTGGCCACGCAGGCCAGAGTGGCGGTCACGGGCATCATCTTGCGCAAGCCCGACAGGCGGTCCATGTCCCGGCTGCCGCTTTCATGGTCGACGATGCCGGCCGCCATGAACAGGGACGCCTTGAAGGTAGCGTGGTTCATGATGTGGAACACGGCCGCCACGGCCGCCAGCGGGCTGTTCAGGCCCAGCAGCAAGGTGATCAGGCCCAGGTGCGAGATGGTGGAATAGGCCAGCAGCCCCTTGAGGTCGCGCTGGAACATGGCCAGGAACCCACCAATCAGCAAGGTGGTGACGCCGGAGCCCCCCACCAGCCAGAACCACTGGTCGGTGCCGGACAGCACGGGCCACAGCCGCGCCATCAGGAAGACACCCGCCTTCACCATCGTGGCCGAATGCAGGTAGGACGACACGGGCGTGGGCGCGGCCATGGCATGCGGCAGCCAGAAATGGAAGGGGAACTGTGCGCTCTTGGTCAGTGTGCCCAGCAAGATCAGCAGCAGCATGGGTGTGTACAGATCGTGGGCGCGCACCTGCGCGCCCGCGGCCAGGACGTTCTCCAGGTCATAGCTGCCGACGATGTGCCCCAGGATCAGCATGCCGGCAAACATGCACAGGCCGCCGGTGCCGGTGACCGTCAGGGCCATGCGGGCGCCACGGCGTGCATCCTGGCGGTGGTGCCAGTAGCCGATCAGCAGGAAGGAAAACAGGCTGGTCAGTTCCCAGAAGAAGACCAGCTGGATGATGTTGCCCGAGAGTACGACGCCCGACATGGCGCCCATGAAGGCCAGCAGGAAGGAGAAAAAGCGCGGCACCGGGTCGGCCGGCGACATGTAGTAGCGCGCATACAGCACCACCAGCGAGCCAATCCCCAGGACCAGCATGCTGAAGATCCAGGCAAACCCGTCCATGCGCACCACGAAATTCAAGCCCAGTGCAGGCAACCAGGTCAGTTCCTGGCGTATCACGCCGCCATCTGCAATCTCCGGAAAGAACAAGGCGGCCTGGATGGCGCACGCCAAGGCAATGATGCCGGCCAGCGTGGACTCCGTGTTGCGCGCATTTGCAGGCAGCACGGCGGCGAGCAGGCTTCCAATGAAGGGCAGAAGGATGAGCGAGATCAGGGGCATGAATTCTTGTTGTGGGGTTCGATGGTCTCGGGTGCTATGGAAATCTGAGCTTGAAAGGCCAATGCCTGATAGCGTACAGCAACAAAAAAGCCCGCCATTGGCGGGCGTTTTTTAAGCATAAATGAGAAATTCACATCTTTTCTGTTTTTTTGCCTGTAGTTTGTGCGGGCTTTGCTGGGGATGGATCCGGGGCGGTGGCTTTGGCTTTGGTGGCGCTTTGGTTGGCCGATGACTTGAAGGTCTGCCCGTTGACGGTGAGCCCGCCTTCAGAAAGCTTGCCGGCCGAAGTGGGTGCTATCCCTTTGACACGCGCGATCAGGTCGTCCCAGTTCTTGAACGGCCCTTGCTTGCGGGCGTCGATGATGCGGGTGGCTGTGGCGGGGCCTATGCCCTTGACCTCCGTCAGCTCGGCCGATGTGGCCTTGTTGGCATCGACGGCTGCAAACGCCAGTGCTGTGTAGGCTGCCAGAAAGAAGGTGAGCAACTTTTTAAGCATGGGGTGTCTCCCTCAACAGTTAGAGATGAAATATGTGCACAAAGTGCATGCCCATGCTAAGAGACTGCAGCGGTTGGATGAAGTGGGGAGGGATGAAATTCTGGCTAATCGGTGCCTGATGGATCAAAGGTTGTGCGGCTGTCTTGGTGGCGGTTAGATTGGTGGGTTGCTTTGAGGGCACCTGCCTGTGGTGAAGGCTTTCGCGATCGCCCCTCCAGGACGTGAGCCGGTCCGTATTCACCGCGTGCTGCATTGGTGGGTGATGAATTGGCCGGCGCGAACGGGTGCAGCGTGCTGACACCGAGGCCATCGAGCTTTCCTGGAGTAAAACTACAAAACGTGTGAGCTTGGAAAAAATTGCTCAACTTTCTGCGGCAGCTGCCGAAGAGAAACTTGTTCGTATTTTTAAAGGCATGGTCTATGTTGCTAGTAAGCCCCAGTTCTGCAGGTTCTGCCCATGCGCAACCCGAAGCCCGCTCCTGCACCTTTCAGATGCCTGTGTTCAAGCCTGGAACGCGCGTGCTGCGGGCGGGGCGCGAGGAAACCGTGAGTCACGTGGTGCTGCGGCGCCGTGAAATGATGGTCTACCTGATCGGGCACGAAGAACCCGTGAAGCCCGAGCGCCTGAGTCTGACGCCGACGTGGTTCACCACGACGCGCCGCCCCGAAACCCTCAGCTGGTATCTGTAAGCGGCAGGCATAAAAAAAGCTCCCTCAGGGGAGCTTTTTTTATGCCGCTTGCGTGGCCATGACCTGTCCCAGGCGCACGGGGCTCGCAGCCTGCCATGCAGGGTTGAACTCCAGCGTGCTTTTCGGGGTCAGTAGCACAATCGTGGACCCCAGCAGGAAGCGGCCCATCTCCGCGCCCTGCGCCAGTTGGATGTTCTGGTCCTCATAGCGCCATTCACGAATCTTTCCTGGGCGCGGGGGGTTGACCACGCCATGCCAGGTGGTGGCCATGCTGCCGACGATGGTGGCACCCACCAGCACCATGACGAAGGGGCCGAAGGCTCCGTCAAACACGCAGACCACGCGTTCGTTGCGGGCAAACAGCCCCGGAACCCCGCGCGCCGTGGTGGGGTTCACGGAAAACAAATCGCCCGGGACGTGGATCATGCGCAGCAACCGGCCGGCACACGGCATGTGGATGCGGTGGTAGTCTTTGGGGCTCAGGTAGATGGTGGCGAAATGGCCATCCTGGAATTGCGCTGCCAGCTGTGCATCGCCGCCAACCAGGGCCTGCGTCGAATAGTGGTGGCCCTTGGCCTGGAAGATCTGGTCACCGGCAATCTGGCCCAGCTGGCTGATGGCGCCATCCACCGGGCAGATCCAGTCTGCAGTCGCCAGGGGGCGGGCATCTGGCTTGAGCGCCCGTGTGAAGAAGGCGTTGAAGCTGGGGTAGGCGGCCGGATTGGGGTCGAGCGCCTCGGACATGTCAACGTTGTAGCGCTTGATGAACCAGCGGATCACGGATGTGGTGGTTGTACCGCCTTGCAGGTTGGCGAGGCGCCCCATCAATTGCGTGAGTGCCTGTTTGGGCAGAAGGTATTGGGGGAGAACCGAGAGGCGATCAGACACAGGCAACCATAAAGAGGGGAAAGAGGGGGATTCTATCGGCCAGTGCTGCGGTAATGATGGGGAGTGACACCAAGTGCCGCAGGCTGCCGGCACAATGGCGAGGCGTTCTGTGTGGGCGGCTGTTGCCGACCGTGCCAAAGTGTGCCATGCCTGATTCCCTGAAAAACTCCCCTCCCACCACCCTGGAAGCCAGCCGCACCCCGCTGAGCCGCTGGAGCTTGTGGTTGCGCAACTTTCTGCCGGCCTCGGTGCGGATCGGTTATGCCGAAGCCTTGCGCATGTCGGTGGGTGTGGCGCTGGGTATCTTGATCACCGGCATCCTGTCGCGCTGGTGGGCCGACGTGCCGGCCACGATGTGGATGGTTTCCTCCCTGGGTGCGAGTGCCGTGCTGCTGTTCGGCATGCCCGCCAGCCCGCTGGCCCAGCCTTGGCCGGTGGTCGGGGGTACGGTGCTGTCAGCACTGGTGGGGGCGGCATGCCAGGCCTTGATTCCCGACACTGCGGTGGCCTGTGCCGTGGCTGTGGGGCTGTCGGTGATGCTGATGGTGCCCTTGCGCTGCATGCATCCGCCGGGCGCGGGGTTTGCGGCCTATGTGGTGCTGGAGCACATCAATGGCGTGACCCTGGTCCTCTTTCCCATCCTTTTCAATGTCGCGGTGCTGCTGGTGTGTGCGGTCATCTACAACGCCATCACGGGACGGCGCTATCCGCATCCCCAGCACAGTTTGCGACCTGGCTTTGCCAGCGAAGGGCAGGGCCTGTTTGCTGCGGAGGACCTAGATGCCGCGCTGCAGCACTACAACCAGGTCCTGGATATCAGCCGCGCGGATCTGGAAGGCTTGCTGCACATGGCTGGGCGGGCCGCCTTCAATCGCAGCTTCGGCAATTTGCGCTGTGCGGACATCATGTCCCACCCCGTGTTCGCGGTGGAGCCTGGCGTCTCGCACAAGGAAGCCTGGGCGCTGATGCGCCAGGAGCACGTCAAGGCCCTGCCCGTGGTGAATCTGGAGGGGATGGTGGTGGGCATGGTGAGCATGAGCGACTTCGTGCGCCAAGCCACCCTGGATGCACCGGAGAGCATCGGGCAGCGACTGCGGCACCTGGTGACCGGGCGCAGCTCCGGCAAATCCCGCGTGGAAGACTTGATGGATGCGGACACGCCCGTGGTGCAGGAGGATTGCCTGCTGGTGGACTTGGTGCCCATGTTCTCTGCAGGCGGCTGCCACCATTTGCCGGTGGTGAGCACGCAACGCAAACTGGTTGGCATCGTGACCCAGACCGATTTGATCCGTGCCTTGAGTGCCGCCATCAGCGTACCCACCGCGCAGCCGGCCTGACGCGCAGTGCGACCCAAAGTACAAGAACCAGCGTTTGCAATGGAAATAGGCCGCAGCAGCTACAATTGGGCGCTATTTTTTGCGGCGTACCTGCTGCTTTTGGTTCCGTTGGCCCTCTGTTCAGTTTGCGCGGTGCGCAAGCTTTCATTCAGCAGCGTTGATTGGGTGCCCCTGTCAACGCAGGTTTGAAACAAAGGCGCGGCAAACAGACTCCTATTGATACACAGTGATTGAACATGGCAAAAGAAGAATTGATTGAGATGCAAGGCTCTGTGACCGAAGTGTTGCCAGACTCGCGTTTTCGCGTGACGCTGGACAACGGTCACCAGTTGATTGCATATACCGGCGGCAAGATGCGCAAGCACCACATCCGCATTCTTGCGGGCGACAAGGTTTCGCTGGAAATGTCGCCCTACGATCTGACCAAGGGTCGCATCACCTTCCGCCACTTGCCCAACCGCGGGCCTGCGCCGACCACATCGCGTTGATTCGCCAAAGCCTGATTTTTTGTCAAAGTCATCAAAAATAGGGCTTATAATCTGAGACTTGTCGGAGCGTAGCGCAGTCTGGTAGCGCATCTGCTTTGGGAGCAGAGGGTCGCGAGTTCGAATCCCGCCGCTCCGACCATTGGATCTAGGGGTTAGCCCATGCGGGCTAACCCCTTTTGTCTGTCTGCGCCCAGCCGCTGTGCTGGGCAAGGCCATTGCACTGAATCGCAGGTTCCCCACGCCCATCGCGCTGTCTGCGGTGGCAATGCGTGCAGTGCAAAGCCATCCCCCTTCAGAAATCCTCGGCATGCGTCTGTGCATGTGTTGTTTGCGGTTCTTGGTTGGTGGCCTGCCGCGCGTGCTAGGCCGGGTGCACATCGGCCCTAGTGACTATCAGCCGCACGCTTGATGGCGTGCAAATTGGGGTGTGCAACAGGGGTTGCGCGCTTTGTCTCGGTCTGTTGCAAGCAGATCGCCGCAAGCACGATGGGCCGCCGGCATCGGGGGTCAAGTCGCCGGATGCTCTGCGGCCATGCCACACCCTGCGGAGCCTTCCACGCAAAACGCCATGCCCTGGGGTGGCACTGCTTTCGGCTTGACGCTGCGGCTGTACTGGCGCGCAGGAATGGCTTCTGAAGCGAAGAAACAATCTGGTGCAAATCATTCAGATTGCTTGATCCCGTGCTGGCGGACGCCGCAGGGGCATGCCGGAGCTTGGTTAAGGGATGTCGTTGGTTGTGTCAATGAATAACATTTTGGCGACAAATAGATGCTGGAAGTGATTTGTTATCCTGCGCCTCACTTCACAACTTGTGTGCTTGCGTAGCGCAAGCACAGCATCAAAAATACGGATGCCCGTCAACGACTGGTCTTTCCTCTTCGTCATCTCGACCATCTTGCTCACCCCTGGCCCAACCAACACGCTGCTTGCCTCCGCAGGCATCAGTGCAGGCCTGCGTCGCTCCGTTTCCCTGCTGCCTTTTGAGTGCCTGGGCTACCTGTGTGCCACCAGTCTCTGGGGGCTGGTGCTCAACACCGTGGTCGACGATTACCCGGTCGTCATCAATGGCATCAAAATCATCAGCGGCCTGTACATCGCCCGACTGGGCTGGAACCTCTGGCACCAGATGGCCTTGAGTCCGGAGGATGCACAGTTGCCGTCGGTACGGCCACCCCAGCTGTTTTTGGCCACCTTGCTCAACCCCAAGGCCGTCATCTTTGCGATGGCGTTGTTTCCGGTCCAAACCTGGCTGAGCGTGTCCAACTACGCAGGTGTCATAGGCAGTTTCATCATTCTGGTGGCCAGCATTGGCGGGCTGTGGATAGCATTCGGTGCAGCCTTGATGGGGGGCAAAGTCCGTTGGTTGGAGCCACGCCTGTTTCAGCGCCTGGCAGCGCTGACGCTCTATGGTTTCTCGCTGTGGCTGCTGTTCAACGGGCTGTTTCGTTAAGTCTGCCTGCGATCCTCCCGCCTGCCCGGTAGATCTGCTGGGCTTTGGGTTGGCGAGGCCAATGATTGCGGCATCAACAGCGCAACTCCATGTTGGGTTGGGGTAATTTCGTGAGCATCTGACGTTGATTCAAAAAGGCTTTGATGGTGTTTTCTAATGAAAACCATCTATTTGCAGGCGCAGCGTGCTATGTTCTTCATAGTTCACTGCAGCAATCCATCCTTGAGTCATTCTTGCGAATCCATCAGTCACAGGGCTTTCTCACGCGGTGGGTGGGGCCTGGGGCACTCTTCCAGGGAGTGTCGGGGAGGTCGGGTAGAGCATCGCGGTGTCTGTTCGGCCAGCCTGGGCGCCAGTTCGCCGTGCGTTCTGACCTAGAGGGTGACAGACCAGACCGTTACAAACGTTCGCTGGATACCCAGACCGGTATCCAGCAATTGGGGCTGCGCTGGCATGGGTGAAAAAGCCCGCGCAAGGCGGGCTTGGTCAGGTTGTGCAGTCAGCCACCAATGCCGCAGCAACATCGGCGCTGGGCTGCTGAATCGCCTATCGGGCGTCTGGGCAGTACCGGGCAGCACGCACGCTGATGGCGGCGGCTTTGGGGAAACGCTTCATGGCATCTTCCAGCGCAGCGAACGTACTGGGGAACAGGGCGGTGTAGTACGCCCCTGCCACTTTGATGATGCATCGCTTCATGGGTGTCTCCTTGATTTCGGCGGGTACCTACCATTTGTCGACCATTTTGTTTCAAACTGAAACAAATATTTGTAACAACAGCATGGCCATGTGCCCATTGAGCCCACAGCATCCGGGGCGGTGTACGGCTGCGCACGATGTGGGTCAGAGGCAATCCAAGTGGACCGCCCCAGCCCTAAGGGCATTTTCCAGGCAACAAAAAACCGCCTCAGTGGGCGGTTGGTGGTGGGCGGCAAGGATCAAAGTGCGTCAACGCTGTATTCGCCCAACGGGGCTTCCTGGGTCAGCAGGCTGATCACCTCTTCAGGCGCGCGCGGCTCGGGGGGCGGCGCGGCTTCATACTGCGCGGACTGGAGCTCGATAACGGAGTGGAAGAAAGTCATGGCTTTTCCTTTCAAGTCGTTAGGGGGGCTGCGTCTCTATCCAACGTTTTCTGTCCGCAAATGGTTGACTACGTGTGTGAAATCTGTGTGACAACGACAAAGTGTTACTGGTGTCGCGCGCGTGTCCAAAAAGGGTAGTTCGTGCTGGGCCTGTGTGTGTCGCGGTGCCACTGGGTGCGCAGGTGGTTTGTTCAGCTGTTGGGTGCGTGCAGGGGGGACCGCATCACAACAGATGCACATGGGATGCCGACACGTTGTGCTGATTCGTGCGTGGCTGAAAGGTTGAGCAGTGTGGTCAACGCCGTTGGCATGCCGCTGCACACATGGAGGATTGCCTTGTGTAGGTGTTAAATGGGGCACATGCCAGTCGGTGGTGCCAACGTCGCCATTGTCATCCTGGCCATGCGTTTCGCCATGGCTTGCTGCAGCTCGCAGCGCACGCAGTCCCCTTCCAGGCGTTCGGCACTTCGGCGTGCTGGTTTGAGGTGTTGGGCAGCTGAAGCAGGGCTTTATGGTTGACGGCAGTGCTCTCTGTTGCAGCACGTGTTTGCGCTTTCGTGGCACACGTCGATGGTGCCATTGGCTGCAACCCTCCCATCGTCTCGAGGGTGGATCAACGTCATGGCTTAAGCCCTGAAGCGTTGGTGGGGAGAGAGATCATCCGACTGACCGCTTGAACGCGGATGAGTCCGGCTGGCTGCAGCGCTTGCTGCATGTGGCGTGCATCCGCATCCAAAGGGTGGGGCCAGCAAGCTGCACTATCCATGGGCCTGCCGTTCCGCCGGGCACGAGACGGTCAGTCTTGCAACCTGCAGACATGCCGTTTTCGCTCCCACCAAACCTGGGCCCGTGACACAAGAAAACGAAGCGTCTGCAGGTGGGCTTAAAGCAGGATTGGTGCCGCGCGAGAATCCCGTGAAAACCCTGGATTCACGGCTCTGACCGTTGGTCGCACGCGCTGTAGGTGCGCTTGATTTTTGACACATACTGAGTACATCAGCATTGAAAACTCAGGTGAATATGTGCTACCACTTGATGCGTCGAACCCGCTTTGGCTTGCGTCCATGTGTGCCATGTTCAGCGCTGAGTCGCCCGTGGGCAAGGCCGTCCTCGACAGGGATTTGCGCTACGTCTTCATCAACCAGACCCTGGCCGATTTCAACGGGCGCTCGGCACAGTCGCACATAGGTAGCACTGTCCAGGAGGTACTCCCCGACGCCTTCCCCACCCTGGAGCCGTTGTTGCGCACGGTGCTCGATCAAGTGGTGGTGCATGGCAATCTGCATGTGAGCGTGGAGACTCCCAACTCCCCCGGCGGATTGAGTGAGTGGGAGGCCAGCTATTCGCCCATTTTTTTGCCCGACGGCAGTGTGGGCGGGGTGTATGTGCAAGCGGTCAATCTGACCGCCAAGCTGCGTGCCGAGCGTGCGCTGTCCAACAGCGAAAAGCACCTGCGCCGTGTGCTTGACAGCCTGTTTGCCTTCGTGGGGGTGATGCAGCCGGACGGCACCCTGGTTGAAGCCAACCGTGCGCCGCTGGATGCCGCGGGCATTCAGGCGCAGGACGTACTGGGACGGCCATTCTGGGACACTTTTTGGTGGAACTATTCGACGGACATACAGGATTGGCTGCGCAACGCGATCAACCGGGTCGCGCAGGGCCAGGTGGTCCGCGAAGATGTGACGGTGCGCATGGTCGGTGATACGCGCATGACCCTGGACTTCATGATGGTGCCGATGCGCAACGACCAAGAAGTCATCACTCACCTGATCGCTTCCGCGATCGACATCTCGGATCGCCTGGCCGATCAGCATCGCATCGAGGCCGCACTGCGCGAGCGCACGGTGCTGCTGCAGGAAGTGCACCACCGGGTGAAGAACAACCTGCAGATCATCGCGAGCCTGCTGCGCCTGCAGTCGCGCACCGCAGTGCCCGAAGTGCAGCAAGCCTTGCAGGACAGCCAGAACCGTGTCGTGGCGATGTCTTTGACGCACCAGCTCCTGTACGAGCGCAACGATTACTCGTCCCTGGAGCTCGGCCCGTACCTGAAACGGTTGTTGGGCAGCCTGCGCGATGCGCACGGAGATCTGCTGCGGCGTGTGCAAATGCGTGCGGACGTCCCCGATTCGGGCATCAGCATTGACTTGCAACAGGCCGTGCCCGTGGCCCTGGTGGTCAATGAGTTGCTGACCAATGCGCTCAAGCACGGCTTTCCGGCTGGCCGCGCCGGCGAGGTGGTGGTGAGTGCGCGTGAGGCGGCGGGCCAGATCACGATTACCGTCTCGGACACGGGCGTTGGGCTGCCGGATGGCGCCAGCCAGGGCACGATTTCCAGCCTGGCTTCAGCCTGATTGGCCTGCTGACCGAGCAGTTGCAAGCCACCATCCAGTGGCCCCCATCCGGCGCTCCGGGCGCCACTTTCACGCTTCAACTGCCATTGCGTGCCCCCCTACGATGAACAGCATCCCGAACGCATCCTATCTGAGCCCTACCGCCCGGCTCTTGATCGTGGAGGATGAGCGGATCGTTGCACTGGACCTCAAGCTGACGCTTGAAGCCTTGGGCTTTGAAGTGGTGTCCACCGTGGCCACCGAGGCCGATGCGGTCCGCATGGCGATGTCATACCGCCCGGATCTGGTGCTGATGGACATCAACCTCGAAGCTGGGGGCGATGGCATCAATGCGGCCGTCGAGCTGACACGTTTTGCCGATGTGCCGGTGATCTTCCTGACCGCGTATGCCGACAATGAAATCTTGCGCCGCGCCAGCGCCGTCGCGCCTTACGGGTACTTGGTCAAACCGGTGCAGCAGCGAGAGTTGAATGCCACGGTGCAGATGGCGCTGGCGCGGGTGCGCGCATCGCGCGAGCGGCTGCAGGCCGAGCGGCGGCTGCGCCTGGCGCTCGACAACGCGCGCATGGGGGTGGTCACGCTGACAGAGGGGGCGGACCTGGTGGAAATCGATGGGCACTTCCCGCCGATTGCCGACAAGGCGCTGCGCGGGCTGCGGATGGGGGTGGAGCAGTTCCTGCAACACCTCACTGCTGATTCCCAGAACAAAGTGCACAAGCTGCTGGAAGACGGTGAAGACCTGCACTTGCTGACGCGCTGGCGGCGCAATGATGGAGAGGAGCAGTTGGGCTGGATGGAAGTGCATGCGGGCTATGTGGTCAGCGAGCAGGCAGTGGTGGGGGTCTGCCGGGATGTGACGCGCGAGGTGGAGCGTGAAGAAGCCTTGCGCCAGGCGGCGGTGGTGTTCGAGTCGGCGGCCGATGCCATTCTGATTCTCGACCCTGAGGGGCGGGTGACCACGGCCAATCCGGCATTCACACGGCTCACAGGCTGGCCCAACGCGGACATACGCGGGCGGCACCCGAATGAATTCTTGCATGCCCGCCGTGGCAGCGACCGGGAGCTGCTGAACGGAACGCCGATTGACTTTCTCGGTCACGCCGAAGTCGTTTGCCTGCGCCACGATGGCACCAGCTTCCCTGCCTGGGAGCACGTGGCCCCTGTGCGCGATGACTCCGGCAACGTGACGCACCGGGTGCTGACCTTCACGGATATTTCTGCCTTGCGCATGGCTGAGAGTCGGGTGCGCCACCTGGCGTACCACGATCCCCTGACAGGTCTGGGCAACCGCAACCAGTTGCGAGAGGTCCTGGCCAATCTGCCGGCTGCCGAGCCCGACGACGAGGCCGAATGGGTCTTGATGTTCATCGACCTGGATGGTTTCAAGGTGATCAACGACAGCCTGGGCCATGAAATTGGGGATTCGCTGCTGGTGGTGGTGGCCGATCGCATCCGGGGGGGGCTGCGGCAGGGGGACCAGGCGATCCGGTTGGGCGGGGATGAGTTCGTGCTCTTGGTGCATTGCGCCCACGACAGCGATATCGAAGGGTTGGCCCAGCGCCTGCTGCAGGTCATGCAGATTCCCCTGGATCTGGTGCCGGGCTCGTCGGTGCAGGTTTCTGCCAGCATCGGGGTGGCCGTCTTCATGCGCGACGGGGACACGGCCGACTCCTTGCTGCGCAGTGCTGATATCGCCATGTATGCCGCCAAGACCGCGGGGCGCAATCGCTTTGAGCGCTATCACCCCCGGATGGCCGAAGTGGCCAATGAACGGCTGGCGATTGAGCAGGGTTTGCTGCAGGCCATGCTCAACGGTGAACTCAGCCTGCATTGGCAGCCCCAGGTCTCGCTGGACGGACGGCGTGTGGTCGGGGCGGAAGCGCTGCTGCGCTGGACTTCGGTGCAGCTGGGGCAGGTGGGGCCAGACCGCTTCATCCCCGTGGCCGAAGAGAGTGGAATCATCCGCCCCCTGGGAACCTGGGTGTTGCGCCAATCGCTGGCCACTTGGGCCGAATGGTGCCGTGCGGGGCTGGTGCAAGGGCGGCTGGCCATCAACGTGTCGGCCTTGCAGTTGCAGGACGACACATTCATCGATGTGCTGGCGCGTGAACTCAAGGAGGCAGGCCTCCAACCGCAGGATCTGGAGATCGAAGTCACCGAGACCGCCCTGCAGCGTGTGCCACAGGTGGAGCAGCGCCTGACCCGCATTGCCGACCTGGGCATTCAGATTGCCCTCGACGACTTCGGGACGGGCTATTCCTCGCTGTCCATGCTCAAGCTGCTGCCCTTGAACCGGCTCAAGGTGGACCGCGCCTTTGTGCACGATGTGGTGACTACACCGTCGGACCAGGCGATTGTTCGCGCGATTGCGGCGATGGCGGATGCCCTGGGTCTGGAGCTGATTGCCGAAGGGGTGGAAGAGGAGGATCAGTGCCAGTGGTTGGCCAATTTGGGCTTCAAAGAAGCGCAGGGCTGGCTTTTTGCCAAGGCCATGAGTGGCGTGGATTTCATGCGCTGGCTTGCGGATCGCGACGGTACGCCAGGCCATGCTGACCAAGGTGGTGCCTGAATCCATGCCAGCGGTTGTCATTGTGCTGTTGCTGCTGGGGTGTTCGCTGCCGGCATTGCTTCCCGGTCGGCGTCAATTTGGCGCTGCGCTGGCCGTGGTCGCTGTGCTGCTGGTCGTCTTGGCGGTCCTGGCGTTGCAGTACCTGGAGGCCAACCCTGGTGGTGGCGACGGACCAGCCTTTTTCGCACTCGTCTTTCTGTTCGGTTTGGCCCAGGTGGTTATTCTGGCTTCGGTACTGGGCCGGTGGTTGGTGCGCTGGTTGGCCCAGAAACTGAGTGGGCGCGCGCGGCAGAAGGTCGTCCGCGGGCTGGTGGTGGGGGGATGGTGCCGCTGGTGGTGCTGTTGCTGCTTCGCTGGGGGATGGGGCTTCCGGCATGGCGGTGGTTTTGGCCGTGCTCGTGGGTTTTCCGCCTTTATGGCTGGGCGCGGCATTGACGCTGTGGCCCGGTCAGGCATCCATGCCGGGGCGCTCGCCCTTGTAGCCGCAGGCCGCCCATGCCTTGCGTCAAGGTCGTTCCCATCTTTTGCTGCGTCACTTTGTAAGTTTTTCTTACAATTTGCGCAGGAGGAATTGGTATGCGCTGGTTATCGCGCTTGGCCTGCTGTGCGTTGCTGGCGTGGCATGGCGCTGCATCTGCCCAGGTGTGGCGATGTCCAGGACCTGAGGGTCCGATCTTCACCGACAAACCCTGCGTCTACGATGGCGCGGTTCTGCACAAAAACTCGGCCTGGGAGGAGCGGCTGCGTCCGACGCAGCCCCAGCCGCCGCGCCGCGTGGCGCCCGCTTCGCGGGCTGTGCCGGTGAGGGCTTCGCCGACGCAGCCAAGTGATGGCAACGACCTGCTCGCCAGCGAGGGGCATCCTGCCGAGCCGCCAGCCGATGTCCGTCCGAGGACACCCCCTCTGGAGAGGGCGGCTGCACTGCACAGCACTCCACCACCCGCCACCACGCAGCTGGAAGAGGACCGGCCCATGCCGCCGATGCCGTCCATGATTTCCATTTGTGCCGGAGGCTTTTGCCTGGGCCACTGAGTGTGGGGGCGTTCAGCGGGTGTGGGCTGTGCCGACCGAGGTCGCCCAGGGGTCGTATTTGCTCTCCAGCCGGTAGTCGGGGTAGGCGCGCCGGTGTTGTTCCGACAGCCTGTGCAAGGCCAGGAACACGTTGTCGGCAAAGCCCTGCCGCACGGTCGGGCGGTCATCGCGCGTGAGCGATTGCATGTAGGGCAGGAACCCCGGCTGTCCCCATAAAGCCAGCAACTGCTTCCCGATGTGCGGATGGGCGTGGTTGATGGTCTTGAAATCTGCGTTGTCGTCGAGCATGACGTTGCTCCAGGTGGCTCCGGTGAAGTGCACGGTGGATACCGCAGCGGGTCTTCAGCCTCGGCCCATCTTCCAAACATCCCCCCGTTGTGCCTGTCGGTGCAGGGCGCGTTCCACCCCACGCCGAGTGCCAGTTCACGCGTGGGAAGTGTTGCGCCGGCACGGTCCTTGCTGTCGCAGTACGGCATGCTGCGCCCCTGCATGTCCGACGGGCATCAAGACGATGCCTCATGTGTGCTTGGTGAGCACTGCGTTGCGCACGCCGTTCAAAGCTGGCGGGAATCAATGGGAGCCCAATTTTGCGTGCCGGGGCACCAAGGCCCTGTGGATGGTCCAAAGCGGTGCAATGGAATTTCAAAGCTATTCCAGGAGGGGGGCAAAAGTTGGAGAGAAATAGGGCTCTAGCGCTTATCTAGTAAGTGCTGACAGCTATCAAAAAAGTGGTTTGGTGACGGGCCGAAGCAAAGCTGCTGGTGTTTGCGTATCCGGCGGACGGCGACGGGCCGTGTGATCGAAGCTCCACGCACATCTGGCCATGCGATTGGCGGTGCAGGCTGGAAAGCGTCGATGCGCTAGCATCGTGGGCTGATTTTTGTATACAGCTCTCACCGGTGGTGGTGTGAGCACCTTCGGGAGAGCTATGAAAGACGCCCAGCAGGCCCGTGTGCGATGGCACCAGCTCAGCCTCTACATCGATAACCATTTGCATGACCGCTATCTGGCGCCACCGTTGACGCTGGTGGTGGCAGCGTTGTTGACGCTGTGGGTGCCGGTCTGGCAGGCGGTGCTGTGGGCTGGGTTGGAGCTGGTGGCGATTGCGGTCTACACCTGTGTCTACCTGCAGTTTCGCCGCGCCGCGAAGCCACTGGATGAGGCCGTGTGGGTGCGCCGCATCGCCTGGGCGCACGGTGTCCATATGGCCATGTGGTCGTCCATCGTGGTGTGGGCCTATGTGCCCGGCAACCTGACCAGC
This sequence comes from Comamonas aquatica, assembly GCF_018064205.1. Taxonomy (NCBI): domain Bacteria; kingdom Pseudomonadati; phylum Pseudomonadota; class Betaproteobacteria; order Burkholderiales; family Comamonadaceae; genus Comamonas; species Comamonas aquatica. The sequence continues at coordinate 1,077,271 of NZ_CP072916.1, forward strand.
CTGATGTTTGTGATGCTGGTGCATGTTGGACTGATCTCTTTGACGGTGGTGATGAGCAACCCGCACCGCCGGCTGCTGATGTCGGATCTGGTAGCGCCGACCGTGGCACTGGTGGCGCCGCCTGTGCTGGATGGCACGCTGTTCAGCGCCGGCCTGGCGCTGCTGGGCATCTTCTACATCGCCTTGATGCTCATGGTCGGTTTGAAAATTCATGCCAGTTCGACGGAAACCCTGGTGCTGCGCGAGCGCAACAGCGAACTGATCCGCGAACTGGAGCAGCAGCTCAAGACCGACGGGCTGACCGGCTTGAAGAACCGTGACCACTTCATCACCACGGCACGCAATGAGCTGGAGCGCCATGCGCGCTACCAGCAGCCGGTCGCGCTGCTGATGGTGGACATTGACCATTTCAAGCAGATCAATGACACCTACGGCCATCTGGCCGGTGATGAGGTGCTCAAGGCCGTGTCCAGCGTGTTTGTGGACATGGTGCGCACCAGCGATTGTCTGGCGCGCCTGGGCGGCGAGGAGTTCGCCGTGCTGATGCCGCAGACGGCGCTGGACGCCGCGATGGCGGCGGCGGAGCGCTTGCGCATGGCTGTGGCCAAGGTGCGCTGCCCGCTGGACGATGACGTGGTGGCGCTGACCGTCAGCGTCGGCATCGCGATTGCGCCCGATGGCAATGAAACCCTGTCCTCCCTGATGCGGCGCAGCGATTTGGCCATGTATGACGCCAAGGGCCGGGGGCGCAACTGTGTGGTGGTGGCGCCGGACCGCAACGCCAAGCAGGTGGCTTGAACGGCACAGCGCGCTGCAAGGCCGCGATGGCCTGGCCAGGAGCTGCGGGTTGTCTATCGGGCTTTCTGGCGTCGCACGTAGGTGAACTCTTGCGTGGCGTGGGGCAGCGTCAAGGTCAGCGCGTGCCCCGTCAGTTGAAGCGCCGCATGGTCAAAGCGCACTGCGCCGTAATTGCCAAGGCGGGCCCGCACCGTGAAGTGGTTGTGGGTGGGGTGCGCCGGGACCAGGACCGTCTCTGGGTAATACCTGAAGACCCCATGCAGGCTCAGGTGGATGCTGTCGATCGGGGGCGCAACGTCCCCGGCCTCCAGGGAATCCTGGGTGAGGTGGTCGGCCGTGAACGCCTGCCCGTCCGACTCGAAGTGAACGCTGGTGATGTAGGACGCCATGGGTGTGCCTTCCTCCAGGAATACGACGCGTGCACCGGGGTGGCTGGCCTGGCTGGAGCGGACGAGTTCGAACTGCGGATCCGTGGAGGAGGCTGTGGAGTTCAGCACAATCTGCTGGCCCCGTTTTTCCCAGGTTCCCACATCGGTTTCATCCGCCGAGCCATAGATGAGGAGAAACTTGTAGGTGCCATCGGCGCGCAGCTGGATGGCCGAGACCATTTCTCTCACCCCCTGGAGCTGGTAGGTGCCGACCGGGCTGGCGAGGTCTTGGGCCCGAACGGCCTGACCGCTGAAGCCGCTGCACGCCGCCATCCACAGTGCGGTGCACTGCAGGAGTCGGCGGCGGGATGGTGTTGGGAAACCGGTCATGGCGTCACTCCCCGTGCGCACACGCTGCGCCAAAGTCGGACCAGGTGGGCTTGGAGGCCATATGCACGTGCTTTTGCTGCTGGGGCATGAAGGCCGAGTCCAGCGTGCTCAGGGCGATGCAGATCCAGTCACTCCAGTTGCCGTGGGTGCGGGACCAGAACAGCGAGGACCCGCAATGCCCACAGAACTGGCGCCACACCGTGGCCGACGACGCGTAGACGCGCAGGTCGGTGTCGCCGGCGGTGATCTGCAAGTCGTGGCGCGGAACGGCGCCGTAGGTCGCAAAGGCTGCGCCATGGCTTTTCTGGCACTGGCTGCAATGGCAGTAGGTGACCGCTTGGGGCGCTGAATGCAAGCTGTAGCAGACCTTTGCGCACAAGCAGCTCCCGAGGTAAGTTTCAGACACAGGTTCAGACCTTCAGAGGCAAAACTGCCATCCTAACCACTGTGGCTGGGCAGGTGCGCGCGCAATCGATGGGTGCCGGCAGTACAGGCCTGCGGCACCTTGGTTGGGTGATCCCGGCAGGCGCGGGCATGTCCGGGCGATGGGGGCGCCGCTCTTTAAGCATGGGCAGGAGCAGACCAGCACGCCGCCCAGCCGCAAGGCATCGTGGTGCGCCTATCGATGTGGGGTGCCAAAGTGCGGCGCATTTCTTTTGGCGCCTTGAAAATCAGTTATACTTTTAGCTTGTCGGAGCGTAGCGCAGTCTGGTAGCGCATCTGCTTTGGGAGCAGAGGGTCGCGAGTTCGAATCCCGCCGCTCCGACCAAAATTGAAGGGCTAGATCGCAAGATCTAGCCCTTTCGTTTTTGGTGCGTTGTCTGTGGGTGTGTCGACTGGAATGTGCGTGCACAGCGCCAGAACTGGCGCTGTGCAAGGCCTCAGCGGTCAGCGGCGTCCCCAGGTCATGACCGCGGTACCGGCAATCGCCATCGCGCCGCCCACCAGCATGGGCGTATCGATGGTTTCACCCAGCAGCAGCGCCGAGATCAGTACGCCGAACAGCGGCACCAGGGTGATGTAGCCCGAGGCCGCGCCCGCGCCCAGCGCCTTGACGCCGTCGAAGTACCAGGCATAGGCCAGCGCGGTGGCGCCAAAGGCCAGGAACAGCAGGGCGCCCCAGGCGGTGCCACCGCTGTGCCAGGCCAGGCCCAGGCTGCCGGGGCCTTCGACGATCAGGCTGGCCGCCAGCAGCATGGCGGCGCCGATGGTGCTGGTGACGGCGGTGGTGGACAGGGCGTCCACACCGGTCAGCATCCAGCGGCCGATGAGGGTGTACAGCACCCAGCACACCACGCAGCCCAGAATCAGCAGCTCACCCAGGCCGATGCTGCCTTGCAGAATGCCCAGCGGTTGCCCGTGCGAGATCACGACCACCGCGCCCACCACGGCCAGCAGCATGCCGATGGCAATCGTGGGGTTCAGGCGTTCCTTGAACAGCCAGGCGGCCATCAGCAAGGTCATGACTGGATTCAGGGTGATCACCAGGGCCGCCTTGCCAGCCGGCAGGTGCTGCAGGCCCGACAGGAAGAACGCCGCGTAGCCAAAGACGCCGGTGGCACCGGCTGCCAGCATGCCCAGCCAGCGCTGGGGGCTCCAGTGCCGCAGCTGGGCAAAGCCGCCGGCCCAGTACATCCAGGGAATCAGCACCAGCGCAGCCAGTGCGAAACGCAGGCAGGCGCCCGCCAGAGGGGGCATGGATTGGGCGATGATGCGCCCCGCAGGCCAGGAGGCGCCCCACAGCACGGCCATGCCGACCAGCCGCAGGTGGGGTCCAAAGAAGGTGTTCGATTGCATGGGGTGTGACTATGCACCAGCGCGGCGGGCGTGGCGCCCAGTGGCTGGCGCTGTGGGCCATCGTGCGGTCGATGGCCTGGGGAGGAGCGGTGGAGATGGGCTAGAAAATGCCCAGGTACAGGCCGCTGGCCAGGACCGCGCCCAGGGCCTGGCAGGGTTCCAGCACGGCCGCGCTGAGCTGCTTGGGGGCGGCAATCGCCTCGGGTGTCTGGGCGTGGGTGCAGACGATCAGTGGCTCGGCCACGGGTTTGAGGCGCCAGCCTGTGGCAATGCGGGCAATCTGGCGGGCGGCGTTGCTGCCGTCGCTGCCCGCACAGACCAGGGTGGCGTAGGGGCGACCATTGATGCGGTCCAGGACGGGGTAATAGCTGCGGTCGAAGAAGTCCTTCAGCAGGCCGCTGATGGCGGCCAGGTTCTCCGGGGTGGCGAAGACATAGCTGTCGGCCTGCAGCACATCCTGCGGACCGGCGTCGCGGGCGTGCAGCAGGCGCACATCGACTTCGGGCTGTGCCTGCTGCGCGCCCTCGCGCACGGCCTCGGCCATCTGGCGGGTGCCGCCGGTGTGCGTGTGGTAGACGATGAGCAGGGTGGGGGTGCGTTCCATGGCAGTAGCATACGCACAATCACTGCGTGTGAACGCTGAAAAAAAGAGAGCTGCCTGCGCTGGTTGCTTCACGGTTTCAGATGCTTTTGTATCTGAAATGGACGTGATGCCAGCGCGAACAGCTCTCTTTTTCTTGCCGGGTGATGGGGCGGCTTACAGCTCTTCGACGCGGCGTGCGGGGTAGCTGTCCCAGCTCTGGCAGCCCGGGCAGTGCCAGAAATGCTGGCGGGCCTCGAAGCCGCAGGCGGCGCAGCGGTAGCGGCTCAGGGGCTTGCTGGCGTGCTCCAGCGCCTTTTGCACGACGGGGTGGTGCTCTTCGTGCGTCAGGGGTTCACCGGCCAGCCATTTGGTGGCTGCGACCAGCGAGGGCTCCAGACCCAGGTGGTGCACGTACCAGTCGCGGCGGTCGCCCTGGCCTTCGGTGGGCGTGGTGTTCAGCGCCACCAGGGCATCCAGCAGATCCAGCGAGGGCGATTGGGCGTAGCGCGCGCGCAGCAGTTGCGCCGCTGCTGCCTGTTGGCCCGTGGCGGCCGCCACCTCCAGCATCAGCGGCACAGCCAGCGGCAGGCCCTGGGGTGTGGTCTGGGCCAGCTCCTCCAGCGTCTTCCAGGCGTCGTGCGACTGGCTCAGGCGGTGCTGGATGCGTGCCAGCTCGATGCGTGGGCGTGGGGTCTGCGGGGCCGTGCGCACGGCTTCGTGCAGCAGCTGGCTGGCGGTGTCAAGTTGGGCGTGGCTGGCCTGCTCGGTCGCCTGTTCGCACAGGTAGTGCGCCAGGCGGCCGCTGAAGTCGCCTTGGTTGGCGGCCTGCATGCGGCGCGCGATCTCGGCCGCCTGCGCCCAGTCGCGCGAGCGTTCGTAGATGGCCAGCAGGGCCAGGCGGGCTTCGGCCTCGTAGGCCGTGCCTTCCAGGCGGCGCAGCGCTTCTTCGGCGCGGTCCAGCAGGCCCGCCTTCAGAAAGTCCTGGGCCAGGCCGTGCTGGGCGCGTTCGCGGTCGTCCTTGCCCAGGTCGGCGCGCGACAGCAGGTGTTCGTGCACGCGCACGGCGCGGTGGTATTCACCGCGGCGACGGAACAGATTGCCCAGGGCGAAGTGCAGGTCCGCGGTCTCGGGGTCGTTCTGCACGGCTTCGATGAAGGCGTCGATGGCCTTGTCCTGCTGCTCGTTGAGCAGGAAGTTCAGGCCTTTGAAATAAGCCTTGGGCGCCTGGCGGTTGTCCTGGCGCACCTGGCGCAAATCCATGCGCGAGGCCAGCCAGCCGAGGGCGAAAGCCACGGGCAGGCCGAGCAGAATCCAGCTGAGGTCAAATTCCATGGATCGTCGGGGGGAGTGGTTCGGCGGGGGCGGGCGCTGCGGCCTGCGCTTCGGGTTCGGTCGCGGTCTGGCTCAGTTTGGCGGCCGTGCTGCGCTGTTTCCACCAACGCGGCACCATCACCAACACGCCGGCGATCAATCCGCCGACAAAGGCAGCCAGCACCACCAGCACCAGCGGGGCTTGCCACTGCGTGCCAAAGAAAAAGTGCACGGTGGCGGTTTGCTGGTTGTTGAGCGCGAAGGCGAACAGGGTGAAAAAAATGGCCGCCTTGAGCAGCCACAGCAGGTATTTCATGCGAGCCCTTCCTTGTTGCCCTGGATTTTAGGCGCACAGGGCGGCAGGCGGGCAATTGGTGGGGATGTCGCGCGCAGGACGTCAGTCTGCGGTCGGGGTGGTGGCAGGTGCGCTCTGGAAGTCCACGGCTTCGCGCAAGGCCTTGCCGGGTTTGAAATGCGGCACCCGCTTTTCGGGGATGTGGACCGATTCACCGCTGCGGGGATTGCGGCCAATGCGCGCAGGGCGGCGAGACACGGAGAAGCTGCCAAAGCCACGGATCTCGATGCGTTGGCCATGCACCAGGGCATCGCTCACGGCATCTTGGATGGTTTTGACGGCGTGCTCGGCATCGCGCTGTGTGAGTTGGGCAAAACGTGCGGCCAGCTCTTCAACTAAGTCAGATCGGGTCATGAAGCAATTATCCCAAGCAGTACCTGGAAAAGACGGCGGGCGCCGTGACAGCGCCCGCCGGGGTCTTGCTACCTGTGAATCAGGTGCAGACTTTACTTGTCAGCGTCCAGCTTGGCGCGCAGCAGGGCGCCCAGGCTGGTGGTGCCGGCATTTTCCTTGGAGGACTGGGCCGACAGGGAAGCCATGGCTTCTTGCTGTTCAGCCATGTCCTTTTGCTTGATGGACAGCTGGATGTTGCGGGTCTTGCGATCCACGTTGATCACCACGGCGGTCACTTCGTCGCCTTCCTTCAGCACGGAACGGGCATCTTCCACGCGATCGCGGGACAGTTCGGACACGCGCAGGTAACCCACGATGTCGTCGCCCAGATCGATTTCAGCGCCACGCTGGTCCACGGTCTTGACCTTGCCGGTCACGATCTGGCCCTTGTCGTTCACGGTAGCGAACGTGGTGAAGGGGTCGCTGTCCAGCTGCTTGATGCCCAGAGAGATGCGCTCGCGCTCGACGTCCACGCCCAACACGATGGCTTCGACTTCTTGGCCCTTCTTGTAGTTACGCACGGCGGCTTCGCCGGTTTCGTTCCAAGACAGGTCAGACAGGTGCACCAGGCCGTCGATACCGGCAGCCAGGCCCACGAACACGCCGAAGTCGGTGATGGACTTGATGGGGCCCTTCACGCGGTCGCCGCGCTTGGTGTTCTGAGCAAATTCTTGCCAAGGGTTGGCCTTGCATTGCTTCATACCCAGGGAGATGCGACGCTTGTCTTCGTCGATTTCCAGAACCATCACTTCCACTTCGTCACCCAGCGAAACCAGCTTGGAAGGAGCGATGTTCTTGTTGGTCCAGTCCATTTCGGAAACGTGCACCAGGCCTTCGATGCCGGGTTCCAGTTCCACGAATGCGCCGTAGTCGGCAATGTTCGTGACCTTGCCGAACAGGCGGGTGTTGGAAGGATAGCGGCGAGCCACACCCATCCATGGGTCGTCGCCCATTTGCTTCAGACCCAGGGACACGCGGTTCTTTTCGGTGTCGAACTTCAGGATCTTGGCAGTGATTTCCTGGCCAGCGGTCACCACTTCGGAAGGGTGACGCACGCGGCGCCATGCCATGTCGGTGATGTGCAGCAGACCGTCGATGCCACCCAGGTCCACGAACGCACCGTATTCGGTGATGTTCTTGACCACGCCTTGCACGATGGCGCCTTCCTTCAGGGTTTCCATCAGCTTGGCGCGCTCTTCGCCCATGGAGGCTTCCACCACAGCGCGACGCGACAGCACAACGTTGTTGCGCTTGCGGTCCAGCTTGATGACCTTGAATTCCATGGTCTTGTTCTCGTAAGGAGTCAGATCCTTAACGGGACGTGTGTCGATCAGCGAACCGGGCAGGAATGCGCGGATGCCGTTGACCAGAACGGTCAGGCCGCCCTTGACCTTGCCGGAGGTGGTGCCGGTCACAAATTCGCCGGATTCCAGCGCCTTTTCCAGCGACAGCCAGGAGGCCAGACGCTTGGCGGTGTCGCGCGACAGGATGGTGTCGCCGTAGCCGTTTTCGATCGATCCGATGGCCACGGACACGAAGTCACCCACTTGGACTTCGATTTCGCCCTGGTCGTTCTTGAACTCGTCGATTGGCACATAGGCTTCCGACTTCAGGCCAGCGTTCACCACCACGAAGTTGTGCTCAACGCGCACGACTTCAGCGGTAATGACTTCGCCGGGACGCATTTCAGTGCGTTGCAACGATTCTTCGAAAAGGGCGGCAAAAGATTCAGACATGTAGATCCTTACCCGCTTACAGATTTCCGGCAGCACCATTGCTGCACGTTTTTAAGGCTGTAGGCGGAGGTGCAGGCAAAACCTGCGGGGTTAAAGGGTTGCAAACCGCATCACCAGTGCGTCAACGGCGCGAATGTGGTGTGCGGGCCGGGTGCCAGTCTCAAGCGCGGGGCGCAAAAGGCTGGCGTTGCTCCCACCAGGTCAAGATCTGCTGCACGGCTTGTTCAATCGTGCCTTCGGAGTTATCCAGGTGAATAGCGTCTTCTGCGGGTTTCAAGGGCGCTGCAGCGCGATTCATGTCGCGGGCATCGCGGGCCTGAAGGTCCGCCAAAAGGTCTGCCATGTTAGCAGAAAGCCCTTTGGAAATCAATTGCTTGTAGCGGCGCTCGGCGCGGCACTCGGCGGTGGCCGTCAGGTAGACCTTCAAGGGGGCGTCCGGGAAGATCACGGTGCCCATGTCGCGGCCATCGCCGACCAGGCCGGGCAGCCGCCGGAAATCGCGCTGCACCTGCAGCAGGGCCTCGCGCACGGCGGGGAAGACGGCCACGCGCGAGGCGTTCATGCTGGCGTCCTCGGTGCGGATGGCCAGGGAGATGTCTTCACCGTCCAGCAGCACGCGCTGATCGGGCTTGAAGCCGATGCGGGAGCGGCGGATCAGGTCGGCGATGGCCGGGGCGTTGTCCTCGGTCAGCGCGATGCCGGCGCGCGAGGCGGCCAGGCCGGTGATGCGGTAGAGGGCGCCCGAGTCCAGCAGCGCAAAGCCCAGGCGTTCGGCCACCAGGCCGGCGATGGTGCCTTTGCCCGAGGCCGTGGGGCCGTCGATGCAGATCACGGGGGTGGGGCGCGAGGCCTGGGCCACGCCGAAGAAGGCCTCGAAATAGTCCGGGAAGGTCTTGGCCACGCACTTGGGGTCTTCGATGCGCACCGGCAGGCCGGCGGGGTTGAAGGCCGCCAGCGAGAAGCACATGGCCACGCGGTGGTCGTCGTAGGTGTGGATGCTGGCAGCGCGCCAGTCGGCCGCCGTTGCAGGGGGCGTGATGCGGATGAAGTCCGCGCCTTCCTCCACCGTGGCGCCCAGCTTGCGCAGCTCGGTGGCCATGGCGGCGATGCGGTCGGTCTCCTTCACGCGCCAGCTGGCGATGTTGCGCAGCGTGGTGGTGCCGTCGGCGTACAGGGCCATGCTGGCCAGGGTCATGGCCGCGTCGGGGATGTGGTTGCAGTCCAGGTCGATGGCCTTCAGGGGCCAGGCGCCGCGCGTGATGTGCAGCCAGTTGGGTCCGCTGGTCACCTGGGCGCCCATGGCCTGGGCGGCTTCGACAAAGCGGATGTCGCCCTGGATGGAGTCCTGGCCCACGCCCAGCACTTGGATGCCATTTTGGCCACCAGCCCCTGTGGCGATGGCGCCGAGTGCTATGAAATAACTGGCGGAGGAGGCGTCGGCCTCGACATGGATGTCGCCGGGCGACTGGTAGCGGCTGCCGGCCGGAATCACGAAGCGCTGCCAGCCCTCGTTGCGCACGGTGATGCCAAAGCGCGCCAGCAGCTCCAGCGTGATGTGGATGTAGGGCTTGGAGATCAGTTCGCCCACCACCTCGATACAGATGTCGCTGTCGCTGGCCAGCAGGGGCAGGGCCATCAGCAGCGCGGTCAGGAACTGGCTGGAGACATCGCCACGCACGGCGATGGGGGCATCGCCCAGCTGGCTGAAGTTGGGTTGGCCGATGCGCAGGGGCGGATAGCCGGGGTTGCCCAGGTAGTCGATGTGGCAGCCCAACCGGCGCAGGGCGTCGACCAGATCGCCGATGGGGCGCTCGTACATGCGCGGCACGCCGGTCATCTCGAAGTGGCCGCCCAGCACGGCCAGGGCCGCCGTCAGCGGGCGCATGGCGGTGCCGGCATTGCCCAGGAACAGCTGCGCGCGCGCATTGTTGGGCAAGGCGCCGTCGATGCCGGTGATCTGCACCGGCTGGCCCGGGGTGACCTGGGCGGGGGTGACCTGGCAGCCCAGCTCGCGCAGCGCGGCCAGCATCACGCGGGTGTCGTCCGAGTCCAGCAGGTCGTGGATGGTGGTGGTGCCGGCGCTCAGGGCGGCCAGCAGCAGCACGCGGTTGGAAATGCTTTTGGAGCCGGGCAGTTGCACGCTGCCGCTGGCGGTGGCCAGGTGGGGCAGGTCAAGAAAGGCGGTCTGGTACATGCGTGAAATTCAAAGGTTCAGGCCGTGGGCGTGGTGGCTGCGGGCGGAAGGAAGCGGCACTGCGCCCGCGCGGTGCTGGCCAGGGTGATCATGGCCTCCAGGGCCTGGGCGTCGCCCGTGTGCAGCACCTGCTCGAAGGCCTGCAGGGCGCGCTGGAAGTGCTGTGCCTGGGCCAGCACCTCGTCCTTGTTGGCCAGCAGGATGTCGCGCCACATCGCCGGATCGCCGGCGGCGATGCGCGTGAAGTCGCGAAAGCCGGGGCCGGCGACGCTCAGGAAGGCATCGGCCTGGGGCTGGCCGATGACGCTGTGCATCATGGCAAAGGCCAGCATGTGGGGCAGGTGGCTGACGGTGGCGAAGGCGGCGTCGTGCGTCTCGGGCGACATGCTGCGCACGTCGCAGCCCAGGGCCTGCCACAGGGCTTCGGCCTTGTGCAGGTGGCTGGTCAGTGTGCGCTCGGTGGGCGTCAGGATGACCTTGGCACCGCGGTACAGCTCGGCGTCGGCGTGCTCCACGCCGGCCACTTCCTTGCCGGTGTTGGGGTGGGCGGGCACAAAGCTGGCAATCTGGCTGCCCAGCGCGTTGCGCGCGGCCTGCACCACGTCGGCCTTGGTGGAGCCGACGTCCATGATCAGCATCTCGGGCGTGACCAGGTGCTTGATGGACTTGAGCGTGGCTTCGGTCGCCCCCACGGGCACGGCCAGCAGCACCAGGTCGGCGCCGGCGGCGGCCAGCAGGGCGGAGGGCGCCTCGACATCGATCACGCCCATCTGCAGGGCGCGGGCCGTGGTGGTGGGGGACTTGCTGTAGCCCACCACGCGCTGGACCAGGCCGGCTTTCTTCAGCGCCAGGGCGAAGGAGCCGCCCATCAGGCCACAGCCGATCAGGCCTAACTGTTCAAACATGCAGCCTCCTCACGCCGGCACGGGGTAGGTCCCCAGCACCTTGTAGAAGGCGGACAGCGCTTGCAGCTCTTGCAGGGCCTGGGCCACGTGGGGCTGGGCGGGGTGACCCTCCAGGTCGATGTAGAAGTAATACTCCCACTGGCCGGTGCGGGCTGGGCGTGACTCGAAGCGCGTCATGGACACGCCGTGCTTCTTCAGCGGCACCAGCAGGTCGTGCACGGCGCCGGGGCGGTTGGGTACGGAGATGACCAGGCTGGTGCAGTCCTTGCCCGTGGGTGCGGGCGTGGCCAGGGTGTGTGGCAGGCAGATGATGGCAAAGCGCGTGCGGTTGTAGGCGTCGTCCTGGATGGCATGGCTGACGATGTGCAGGCCGAACTGCTGGGCGGCACGCTCGCTGCTAATGCCGGCCCAGGTGGGGTGCAGGGCCGCCAGGCGCGCGCCTTCTGCGTTGCTCTCGACCGGGCGGCGCTCGGCGTGCGGCAGGTGCTTGGACAGCCAGGCGTGGCACTGGGCCAGGGCCTGGGGGTGGGCGGCCACGACCTCGATGCCTTCCAGCGCATTTGTGCTGCGCAGCAGGTGGTGGCGGATCAGCAGGCTGACCTCGCCCACGATGTGGCAGGGCGTGTTGCGGAACATGTCCAGCGTGCGGTTGACCACGCCTTCGGTGGAGTTCTCGACGCCGACCACGCCGTACTGGGCGCTGCCGGCGGCCGTGGCGTGGAAGACTTCCTCAAAGGTGTTGCAGTACAGGAAGTCGGCGGCGCCGCCGAAGTACTGCACAGCCGCTTCCTCGGTGAAGGTGCCCTCCGGGCCGAGCACGGCCACGCGCTGGGGCGATTCCAGCGCCAGGCAGGCGGACATGATCTCGCGCCAGATGGCGGCCACGTGCGCACCCTTGAGCGGGCCGGGGTTGTTGCTTTTGATCTTCTCGATGACCTGGGCCACGCGGTCGGGGCGGAAGAAGGCCGTGCCTTCCTGCTTCTTCAGCTCACCGACCTGCTCGGCCACATGGGCGCGCTGGTTCACCAGGCTCAGCAGCTGGCGGTCCAGGCTGTCGATTTCGTTGCGCAGCTTCAGCAGCTCGGGGCTGGCTTGCGGTTCTGTGCTCATGGCATCCTCAAAATTCAGAGCTGTCTGCGCAGGTGTTTCAAGCGGTTCAGGTGAAAAAGCCTCTGAAACCTTGAACCATCAAGCGCCGACAGCTCATTTTTATGTGTGTCCCGGGCGAGGGGCACCGGGGCAGGCTCAGGCGCTGGTGCGCTCGAATTCCTGCATGTAGGCCACCAGGGCCTGCACGCCAGCCAGGGGCATGGCGTTGTACAGGCTGGCACGCATGCCGCCCACGGACTTGTGGCCCTTGAGCTGCAGCAAGCCGGCGGCCTTGGCGCCGGCCAGGAAGGCGTCGTTGCGGCTTTCGTCGCGCAGGAAGAAGGGGATGTTCATGCGCGAGCGGTAGGCGGCATCCACCTTGTTCAGGTACAGCTGCGAGTTGTCCAAGTACTGGTAGAACAGCTCGGCCTTGGCGCGGTTGCGCGCTTCCATGGCGGCCACGCCGTGCAGGTCGCCCTCGGTCTGGCGCAGCAGCCATTGGAAGGTGAGGCCCGCCATGTAGATGCCCCAGGTGGGGGGCGTGTTGAACATGGACTGGTTGTCGGCCACGGTCTTGTAGTTGAAGGCCGAGGGGCAGATGTCCAGCGCCTGGCCCAGCAGTTCATCGCGCACGATGACGATGGTCAGGCCGGCGGGGCCGATGTTCTTCTGCGCGCCGCCGAAGGCCAGGCCGACCCGGCTCCAGTCCAGCGGGCGCGAGGCGACGTTGGACGAAAAATCGATCACCAGCGGTGCATCGCAGCCCAGGGCCTGCAGGTCGGGCAGCTGCTGGAACTCCACGCCGTGGATGGTCTCGTTGCTGCACAGGTGCACGTAGGCGGCGTCCTTGGACAACTGCCAGCTGGCCGCGTCGGGCACGCTGGTGAAGCCGCTGGCCTCGCCGCTGGCGGCCAGGTGCTGGCGGGCGTACTTGCCGGCTTCCTTGAAGGACTTCTGGCTCCAGCTGCCGGTGACCACGAAGTCCACCGTGCCGCCCTTGGACAGGTTCAGTGGGACGATGGCGTTCTCGGCCAGGCCGCCGCCCTGCATGAACAGGATGTGGAAGTGGGCGGGCACGGCCAGCAGGGTGCGCAGGTCGGCCTCGGCGCGCTCGTAGATGCTGATGAATTCCTTGCCGCGGTGGCTCATCTCCATCACGCCCATGCCCGAGCCGCCCCAGTTGAGCATCTCGTCGGCAGCTTGCTGCAGGACTTCTTCAGGGATGGCGGCGGGACCGGCAGAGAAATTGAATGGGCGCTTCATGGTGGGCAATCAAATCACGCGCCAACGGCCGAAAGGGGAGCGCTGGCAGCTATCAAAAAAACGATCTTAGGCGAAAAAACACCCCACAGCTTGCGCAGTGGGGTGTCGTGGTTCAGGACTCGGCGGGCGCCTGCGGTGCCTCGCCGGTGTCCGTCTCTCCGTCGCCATCGCCGTCGGTGCCGGTGGCATCGTTCTCGGCGATGCGCTGCAGACCGATCAGCTTGGCGCCTTCGTCCAGGGCCATCAGCGTCACGCCCTGCGTGGCGCGGCCCATCTCGCGGATCTCGGCGACCCGGGTGCGCACCAGCACGCCCTTGTCGGTGATCAGCATGATCTCGTCCTCGGCGCCGACCAGGGTGGCGGCCACGACCTTGCCGTTGCGCTCGGACTGCTGGATGGCGATCATGCCCTTGGTGCCGCGGCCGTGGCGGGTGTATTCGCTGATGTGGGTGCGCTTGCCGTAGCCGTTCTCGGTTGCGGTCAGCACGCTTTGCGCGCCGGGCTCAACGTTGCCCGAGCCGTCATCGGCTTCGGCTACCAGCATGGCGATCACGCTCTGGCCGTCGTCGATGTTCATGCCGCGCACGCCGCGGGCATTGCGGCCCATGGGGCGCACATCGTTTTCGTCAAAGCGCACGGCCTTGCCGCCGTCGCTGAACAGCATCACATCGTGCTTGCCGTCGGTCAGTGCCGCGCCGATCAGGTAGTCGCCTTCGTCCAGGCCCACGGCGATGATGCCGGCCTTGCGCGGGTTGCTGAACTCGGTCAGCGCCGTCTTCTTGACGGTGCCCATGCTGGTCGCCATGAAAACGTAGTGGTCTTCAGGGAAGCTGCGGTTGTCGCCGGTCAGCGGCAGCACCACGTTGATCTTCTCGCCGTCCTGCAGCGGGAACATGTTGACGATGGGGCGGCCGCGCGAGTTGCGCGAGCCCGAGGGCACTTCCCAGACCTTGAGCCAGTACATGCGGCCGCGGTTGGAGAAGCACAGCAGGTAGTCGTGCGTGTTGGCGATGAACAGCTGGTCGATCCAGTCGTCTTCCTTGGTGGCCGTGGCTTGCTTGCCGCGACCACCACGCTTTTGCGCGCGGTATTCGGACAGCGGCTGGCTCTTGATGTAGCCGGTGTGGCTGAGCGTGACCACCATGTCGGTGGGCGTGATCAGGTCTTCTGTGGACAGGTCCTGCGCGCTGTACTCGATGGTGGAGCGGCGCGCGCCCAGCTTGGATTGGCCGAATTCGGCCTTCAGGGTGGTCAGCTCGTCACCGATGATGACGGACACGCGCTCGGGCTTGGCCAGGATGTCCAGCAGGTCTTCGATGGTGGACATGATCTCGCGGTACTCGGCGACGATTTTGTCCTGCTCCAGGCCGGTCAGGCGCTGCAGGCGCATCTGCAGGATTTCCTGGGCCTGCGTGTCCGACAGTCGGTACAAGCCATCCTGGCCCAGACCGAATTCGCGCTCCAGCGATTCCGGGCGGTAGTCGTCGGCATTCACCACGCCGCCGTCTTCGCGGGTGCGGGTCAGCATCTCGCGCACCAGCTTGCTGTCCCAGCTGCGGGTCATCAGCTCGGCCTTGGCCACGGGGGGCGTGGGGGCGTTGCGGATGATAGCGATGAAGTCATCAATATTGGCCAATGCCACAGCCAAGCCTTCCAACACGTGGCCACGGTCGCGTGCCTTGCGCAACTCAAACACGGTGCGGCGGGTGACCACTTCGCGGCGGTGCTGCAAGAAGACCTGTACCAGATCCTTCAAGTTGCACAGCTTGGGCTGACCGTCCACCAGCGCCACCATGTTCATGCCGAACGTGTCTTGCAGCTGGGTTTGCTTGTACAGGTTGTTGAGCACCACCTCAGGCACTTCGCCGCGCTTGAGCTCAATCACCAGGCGCATGCCGGACTTGTCGGACTCGTCCTGGATGTGGCTGATGCCTTCGATGCGCTTTTCGTGCACCAGCTCGGCCATGCGCTCCTGCAGCGTCTTCTTGTTCACCTGGTAGGGCAGCTCGTCGACGATGATCGCCTGGCGCTGGCCGCGGTCGATGTCCTCGAAGTGCACCTTGGCGCGCATCACAATGCGGCCACGGCCCGTGCGGTAGCCTTCCTTGACACCGTTGATGCCGTAGATGATGCCGGCCGTGGGGAAGTCGGGCGCGGGCACGATTTCCATCAGATCGTCCACGCTGGCTTCGGGGTTGCGCAGCAGGTGCAGGCAGGCGTCCACCACCTCGTTCAGGTTGTGGGGTGGGATGTTGGTGGCCATGCCCACGGCAATGCCGGCCGAACCATTGACCAGCAGGTTGGGCAGGCGCGCGGGCAGCGTCAGCGGTTCCTGCTCGGAGCCGTCGTAGTTGGGGCCGAAGTCGACGGTTTCCTTGTCGATGTCACCCAGCATTTCGTGGGCGATCTTGGACAGACGGATTTCCGTGTAACGCATCGCCGCCGCGCTGTCGCCGTCGACCGAGCCGAAGTTGCCCTGGCCGTCGACCAGCATGTGGCGCAGCGAGAAATCCTGCGCCATGCGCACGATGGTGTCGTAGACCGCACTGTCGCCGTGCGGGTGGTACTTGCCGATCACGTCCCCGACGATACGCGCCGACTTCTTGTACGGACGGTTCCAATCGTTGTTCAGTTCGTGCATTGCATACAGCACGCGTCGATGCACAGGCTTCAAGCCATCGCGCGCATCGGGGAGGGCGCGCCCCACAATCACGCTCATGGCGTAATCAAGGTAGCTGCGGCGCATCTCCTCTTCAAGGCTGATAGGCAAGGTTTCTTTGGCAAACTGGGTCATGTAGTGGTGCAGGGTTGTGCAATGACGACGAAGTAGGCCATTTTAGAAGGAATGTATTGTTGCTGATGGGCAACATCTCACGGGCATTAGGCTTTTGTCCTACCTCAAGCACCAAGGCTAGCGAGCCAATCGAATATTCCGTATGGCACAATGATTTCCAGCGTTCTTGGTGATAGTCACTGATGACGTCCATGAATTTCGCAGCTCGGCTGCGGCTTAATCCCCAAGAGGAGAACCATGAAGAAACTGAACAAAGTAGCGATCCTTTTTGCTTCCGCCGCTCTGGCAACTGCAGCTGGCGCTCAAGTGAAGGCTGCCGACGGCGGCAAGGCCATCGACAACTGGCAAAACGGCACCGGCGAACTGGTGTGGAAGAACGGCACCAACGAACTGTGCTGGCGCGATGCCAACTGGACACCTGCTACAGCCGCTGAAGGCTGCGACGGTGCTCTGGTGAAGGCTGCCGCTCCTGCTCCAGCCGCTGCTGCTCCAGCTGCCGCTGCTGCTCCAGCTCCTGCTGTGGCTTCGAAGGTGACTTTTGCTGCTGACGCTTTCTTTGACTTCGACAAGGCTGTGCTGAAGCCCGAAGGCAAGGCCAAGCTGGACGATCTGGTGTCCAAGGTGCAAGGCATCAACCTGGAAGTGATCGTGGCTGTCGGTCACACCGACTCCGTGGGTTCCGACGCTTACAACCAAAAGCTGTCTGAGCGCCGTGCTCAAGCTGTGAAGGCTTACCTGGAGTCCAAGGGCATCGACAAGAGCCGCGTGTACACCGAAGGCAAGGGCGAAAAGCAGCCCGTGGCCGACAACAAGACCAAGGATGGTCGCGCGAAGAACCGTCGCGTGGAAATCGAAGTGGTCGGTACCCGCAAGTAATTTTTCGCAGATTGCGTCAAAAAGCCCCGGTCACGGGGCTTTTTTATTTCTGTCTTGAACTCGTAGCACAATCACTTCCATGACCGATTCGATCAATGTGGATCCAGCAGAGCTGGAAAAATTCTCGAGCCTCGCCCACCACTGGTGGGACATGGAAAGCGAGTTCAAGCCACTGCACATGATCAATCCATTACGCCTGGGATGGATTGATGAGTTGGCCTCACTCCAGGGCAAACAGGTGCTGGATGTGGGCTGCGGTGGCGGTATTCTGGCGGATTCCATGGCGCGCAAAGGCGCCCATGTGACGGGGATTGATCTGGCGACCAAGTCCTTGCGTGTCGCGCAGCTCCATGCCTTGGAGACGGGAACTCCCAATATCCAGTACCGTGAGGTGCCCGTTGAAGCTCTGGCGGCAGAGCGTCCCGCCAGCTTCGACGTGGTGACCTGTATGGAAATGCTGGAGCATGTGCCAGATCCTGCATCGGTGGTGCAGGCCTGCGCTCAACTGGTCAAGCCGGGTGGCTGGGTGTTTTTCTCCACCATCAATCGCAATCTCAAATCCTATGGCTTGGCGATTGTGGCGGCGGAATATGTACTGAATATGTTGCCCAAGGGCACGCATGAATTTGAGAAATTCTTGAAGCCCAGTGAAATGGCTGGTTTCTGCCGTCAGGCCGGGCTTGCTGTGACGCATTCCAGAGGTCTGCAGCACAACCCGTTGACGGGGCGCTACTGGCTTAACGAGGATTGCAGTGTGAACTACATGCTGGCCACGCGCCGCTCCCACGTATGAGTCCGAAGTTGCATCAAGTCGATGCGGTGCTGTTTGATCTGGACGGTACGTTGCTCGATAGTGCCCCCGATCTTGGCTTCGCAGCCAATCAGCTGCGCATTGATCGTGGCCTGCATCCTTTGGAACATTCGCACTATCGTCCTTTCGTAGGAACCGGTGCGCGCGGGATGTTGCGGATTGCCTTGGGCATCACGCCGGAAGCCGATGATTTCAATGTGCTGAGGGAAGAGTTCTTTAGGGCTTACGAGCGCTGTATGGGGCATCATTCCCAACTATTCTCTGGGGTCGAATCTCTGCTGCAGGATTTGACGGCGAATGCATTGCCCTGGGGGATTGTGACCAATAAAGCAGAGCGCTTTGCTTTGCCCATCGCGCGTTCTATCTCGGTTCTGGCAAGTTCTGGTGCGGTGATCTGTGGCGATACCACGGCCCATTCAAAGCCGCATCCTGCCCCTTTGCTGGAAGCTGCTCAACGCTTGGGCGTTGATCCTGGTCGATGCATCTATGTGGGTGATGATGAACGCGATATGGTCGCGGCCCGTGCCGCTGGGATGAAGGCTGTAGCGGCCTCATATGGTTACCTGGGTGGTGTGGACTCCGTTGCAGCCTGGGCACCGGATGCTGTGATTGACTCACCCTTGGAGCTGACACGCTTTCTAGGATTGAATTAGAATAACGTTCATGGGGCTGTCCTGGTTTCGACGTGGGTTCGGGATCAGTGTGGTGCATGTCGAGCTTGAGTGATGCTCGTAAATCTCCATTCAAAAAACTAACTGCAAACGACGAACGTTTCGCACTCGCCGCTTAAATCCGGTGAGCCTTGCAACAGCACGCTGATGGGCTGGGCAAAGGGGTAGCAATACCTCTCGGCTGCAAGGGAATTCACATCAGCTGGCTTGGTACCGGGCACCTTGGTATTGGGCAAGATTCAAGGGTGCTGGCCTTGTTTGAAGCGTGTGTCTGCGCGGCGTACAGGGTGAGATTAAAAATCAGAACACTAAACATGTAGATCTGCCTGACGAAGGCTTGCGGACGCGGGTTCAATTCCCGCCAGCTCCACCATCCACCCGTACAAAGGGGTTCAATGAAGTTCATTGAACCCCTTTTTCTTTTGGTAAATCAATGACTTATCGTCTCTTTATGTCTTAAGTGATTTCACTGCTGCCAATGCATACATGGGGAACATTTGGGGGAACAGGTGGGGGGAATGGTAAATTTACCCCCACCTGTTCCCCCTTTCCCCTCTGGGGGGAGGTCTTTTTGAGAGGATTTGTTCCCCCTATGTTGACTGATGCACAGTGCCGAAACGCAGTCTGTTCCCCCGGCGCAAAGCGAGAGCGTTTTTCTGACGCAGGTGGCCTGTACCTTGAGGTCAGCCCTGCAGGCTCTCGACGCTGGTTCTGGAAGTATCGAAAGGACGGTAAAGAAGGGCGTCTGGCTCTAGGCAGCTATCCGCAGGTTACATTGACGGCTGCACGGAAAGCTAGGGATGCTGCTCGGTTGCAGAAGTCAGAAGGCATCGACCCCGCCAAGGCACGCAAGCTGGAAAAGTTGGTCAACCCAACTGGGGTCGCCGACACATTCAAAGCGGTGGCGCTGGAATGGTACGAAAAGCAGGTTCCACGCTGGAGCCCTGGTCATGCTGAGCGAATGCATCGTCAACTGGAGCGCGACTTGTTTCCGTGGATTGGTGATCGCGAAATGACGCAGATTCAGCCCATGGAATTACTCGCGGTGCTGCAGAAAGTGGAAGCGCGTGGGGCTGTGGAGACCGCTGACCGTGCACTGATGTTGGCACGGCAGGTCTGGCGCTACTGGCTACCAACAGCCAGCAATACTCAACGTGACATCACCGAAGGCCTGAAAGCTCGATTGACTCCATATCGAGGCACGAACTTTCCTGCCATTGTGGAGCCCCAGCGCTTCGGGGAACTTCTGCGTGCCATGTACGCCTATAAGGGTGGCCCCTTTGTGCGCACTGCGCTTTTGCTTGCCCCATTGCTTTACCAGCGTCCTGGCAATCTTCGGATGATGGAGTGGCGTGAATTGGAGCTTGATGCGTCGCTTTGGACCATCCCCAGTGTCAAGATGAAGCGCACGGTACAGGAAAAGGAAAATGGGGAGCCGCATGTGGTGCCGCTGCCAAAGCAAGCTGTGGCGATGCTGCGTGAATTGCTGCCGCTTAGTGGCCGTGGACGATATGTATTCCCCGGTCAACGTGACCACGACCGTCCTATGTCCGATAACTCTGTGCGTACAGCTCTGTACAGCCTGGGGTTTGGCGATGAGCAAAGCTGGCACGGCTTTCGTGCGAGTGCCAGAACCATGTTGGTCGATCAGCTAGACCTTGATCCGCTGGCGATCGAGGCCAATCTGGCGCATGCTGTCAAGGATGCGAATGGACGCAGCTATAACCGGACGAAGTACTTGGCAAAGCGCTTCGATCAGGTTCAGCAGTGGGCTGACTACTTAGACTGCCTGCGGGAAGGTAGTACTGCGATCGAACTGCACACACGTGTTGGCTAATCTGTGTGCCTTCCATCTAATTTGTGGGGTTTCATGAGGATGCTGACCGTGATCATTAATCCCCCTGAAGCGATAGGTCCGTCCCTCGTGAACTATCTGATGAGGCGACTGTAGAGAGACAGTCATGCCGCAAACAGGATCCTTCAAAGGCTCAGCCTCAGTCATGGTGTTTTCCAACTCAACTGACTCTGAAGAAGATCGATGCTGATGATGATGCATGCCGATGGCCCTTCACGATGTTGGATCGATTCTTGGCCCTTACACCATGTGAATGTCAAGCCAGAATCTGCTCGAAAAACAACTCTATCCACCTATTCTGAGATAGCGCAATCAGAGTTCGCTGCTTGTGGCCATCTCAATTTAAGAAATAGTTCTTTGTTGAGATGGCCTTTGTCTGACTACATGACGCGGACGCCATCCAAGCATGAATCGACGGAAGCGTTTTACCCTTCCTATCAGTGTCTACGTCTGCTTAGAGCAGCTCCGCTTCTGCTGTCGGTGGTTGATCTCGGAGGATCAAATTCCTTTTGGGGAAAGAATCCCTAACCAAGCCACACTCGCCAAAACCAGAACTGCCAGTGTTGCTTCCATGAACAGGCTCTGGCGTAGCTTAGCGACTGCTTGTGCATGATTTCCAGAGGTCAACGATGCCTCCAGACTTGGACTTAGCCGGAACCGATTTGCCGCAGCCAAAGCAAGCATTCCGAGAACCAGCATCAGCTTGCCTAACAGCAACTGACCATAGAGTGTCGAAACAAGCGGATCAAGCGAAGGCCCTGCGATCAATACGTAGTTGAGTACACCACTGATCCCCAGAACGACCACGATCAGCGTCCCTACCTGGGCGAAGCCATTTGATGTTCGGCTCAATATTGCTACTGTGTTTGATGCCTTATTCGCACTCGTTACGGCCAAGATCAAAAAGGCGAGTAACGCGCCGACCCATGCACCTGCTGCCCAGAGGTGCGAGATGTCCGAAGCCAGGTGGATGTATCCCCGCATTCCATCGTCCATCGCACCATGACCACTCCAAGCCAGGGTCGCCAGTGCCACACCGCTAGATCCGGACATGGCAACAAAGCGCAACGTGGGATTGAATTTCACAAATGCGATCAAGATGCAAAGCGCTAGCGCAAGAATACGAATGCACCAAGCAAGGCCCATGTGAGTGCCGGTGATGAGCATCTCGAAGATATGCGTTGACAACTCAGCGTAAGTTTGAGCACCGGACATGGCCTTGGCAAGGACTGTCATGCTGACCACGGACAGGCCAATTCCGAATGCTGAAAATGCACCGACACATATTCGATAGCAGCGCCCAATTGCCAAGGATCGCTCGTCATGGCCAAGGGCATAAACGCCAAACATGGCGACGCCAAAGGCCGCTGCCATGTCCAGATACAGCGCAAGGCGCAATACGATGGTGAACCAATCCTCGGCCATTTGCTTACTTCACCTGGAATGTGACGTTGCCATTGATAGGGTGTGTGTCTGACGACACTGCACGCCAATCCACGCGATAGGCACCGGGTTGAAGCGTCTGAGCGGGAGTAATGACCATGGTTTTGCCATCGCTAGCGCCAGAGACGCTTGCGCTGACCTTCATTGCGCCGTGGTTCGGCATTCCGGGCATCCCCGTCATGATCAAGTTCGCTGCCGAGAACTGAGGAACCAGCGTCTCAGAGAACTTCAACTCAATCGTGGCAGGTGCCGCGACCTGCGACTTATCCGCAGGAGAGGAGGAAACTAACGAAGGATGTGCAAATGCTGCGGAAGCGAACAGTGTTGCGGCAATTGGCGCGATGAACTTAGCGACCAGGTTTGAGCGGTTCATGAGAGACTCCTATCGAAGTGTGATGGTGGTTTGAAAACAGATGTCGAATCTAGGTCTGTAGAGTTGGCGCTCCTAAGGACGCGCCAACTAGGAAGGGGACATTGGTCTGGCTAGAACCAGAAGCGGACACCGGCCACCCAACGTGTTTGCTGCGCACGGCCACCGTCGGCACGAACGAGATCTGCGGTTCGCCCGAAACTTCCCGCACGTTCCACTCCGATATATGGAGCGAACTGACGGCTGAACTCGTAGCGCAGTCGCAGGCCAGCAGATGCTTCGGCTAGGCCCTTGCCGATATGCCGCTCTGGATCATCCTTGCCGTAAAACTGCATTTCAGCTCTAGGCTCAAGGATCAAGCGTTGAGTCAGCAATAGTTCGTAGCTTGCATTTAGGCGAAGCGCAGTTCTGCCGCCACTGCCGACATAGGCTGTAGCCTCCAGCTCGAACCAGTAAGGGGCCAGGCCCTGTACACCAAATGCCAGCCATTGACGGCTAGGTCCCACGCCGTTGTCTAAGCGCAGACCAAGCTGTGTATCCCAATAGGTTGTGGCGGCACGGCTCCAAAGCAGTTCGGTGCGAGACTCTTCGAGCTTTCCTTTGGCGACGTCACCTTCTGCCTTCAAGACAGCTTTGTTGTATGAGGTCCCGTACCATGCTTGCAAGTCATAGGCCGTTGAATCATCACCTCTGCGTGAAAAACGGCGTTCCAGGGTCTCACCACGCAGCGAGGCAAAGGTATGCTCGTCCGCAAGCATCAAGCGCGGGACGCCAGGCACCGCGTA
Source organism: Comamonas aquatica (assembly GCF_018064205.1). Lineage (NCBI taxonomy): Bacteria > Pseudomonadati > Pseudomonadota > Betaproteobacteria > Burkholderiales > Comamonadaceae > Comamonas > Comamonas aquatica. The sequence goes on from NZ_CP072916.1 coordinate 1,100,058, forward strand.
ATCGCCCGATCCCAAGGTCAGCCCATTGGAATACCCATGCGGGTCGCGAGCATCTGGAGGTGCGGATCCCCCTTGCATCTGCATGCTGCCGTGATCCATCGCAGGGCCGCTTGCAGCGCTGCCAGTCATAGCACCATGACCTGCATGTGGATCAGCTGCAGTTGTGGCAGGGCTTGCCGGTGCTTCCATTTGCATATCCGCTTGGCCATGCGATGAATGGTCGCTTTGCGCTTGGGCCGCCATACTCACCAGAGCGAGGAGCGCAGTGGACAATGCACGAATAGGGAGTGCTTTGGACATTTTTGATCTTCCTTGTGAGGTTTGTTCAAGACACTACGACTTCGCGGAACATGCCTGCATCCATGTGGAACATCAGGTGGCAATGCCATGCCCAGCGCCCCAGAGCATCTGCCGTCACCAAGAAGCTGATGCGTTGTGCAGGCTGTACTGGCAAGGTGTGTCGACGGGCGAGGAATCGACCATCAGGGCTCTCCAGTTCACTCCACATCCCATGCAAGTGCATAGGGTGAGTCATCATCGTGTCGTTGTGCAGGATGACTCGCAAACGCTCGCCGTGACGGAAGTGAACAGGCGTTGATTGCCCGAACTCCAATCCATCAAGAGACCAGGAATAACGCTCCATATTGCCCGTCAGGTGCAACTCCACCTCTCGTCCAGGACCGCGCGAGTCCATCGGACCTGAAGGTGTATGCAGATCTGCCAAGGTCAGCACCCGTCTGCCGTTATTGCGCAGACCGATACCGGGATCGTCAAGATTGGTGCGGGCCATATCGACTCGCATATCTGTTCTTGCGCCATATTCAGTGCGAGCATGGCGTGCGGTGGTGCTGGGCACTGCCAAGCCTCCAGCAGACTTGGCATGCTGACTATGGTCCATCGCCATACCACCGTGATTCATGCCGGCCATCGCACCATGATCCATGCCGGCCATTGCCCCCGACATACCAGCCATCCCGGCCATACCTGTCATCCCAGACATGCCGGTCATCCCAGACATGCCGGTCATCCCAGACATGCCGGTCATGTCCATGTCGGCTCCGGAACTGCCATGGCTCATGGCGCCCATCATGTCGCTCATACCCAGCCATTCGACGGGATCGAGTGCAGGGACAGGAGCTTGTAGACCTTCGCGCACTGCTAACGTAGCGCGTGCGTAGCCTGTTCGGTCCATCGACTGGGCAAAAATCGTATAGGCGTCATCACGTGGCTCGACAATCACGTCTATGGTTTCGCCAGGGCCGAATCGGAATTCATCGACAGTCACAGGCTCTACGTCGACGCCGTCAACATGCACCACAGTGAGCTTCAGACCCGGAATACGTACGTCATAGAAGGTATTGCCCGCGCCGTTGACCATGCGCAGTCGAACACGCTCGCCCGGGCGGAAAAGAGCAGTCCAATTGCCGGCAGGCGTGACGCCATTTGCGAGGTAGGTCAGGGTCGCAGAAGAGAGGTCGGCTAAATCCGTTGGATTCATGCGCATCTCGTTCCACATCTTGCGCTTGTCTAATGCCGCTGACACGCCATCGCGCGATGCATCACGGAAGAAATCAAAGACCGTGGGCTGGTTGTAGTTGTAGTAGTCGCCCTGAACCTTGAGCTTTGCGAAAACGCGCATGGGGTCTTCGTCAGTCCAATCGGAGAAGAGCACGACATGGTCACGATCTGAACGGATAGTCTCAGGTCCTGCGGGATCGATGATGATCGATCCATACATGCCGGTGAGTTCCTGCATGCCTGAATGTGAGTGATACCAGTAGGAACCGCTTTGCTGGACCTTGAAACGGTAAGTGAACGTCTCTCCTGGAGGGATGCCAGCAAAGCTAATGCCAGGGACCCCGTCCATCTGATAGGGCAAGATAATGCCGTGCCAGTGGATAGAAGTTGCCTCCCGTAGCTTGTTCGTGACGCGAATGGTCACAGTTTCTCCCTCACGCCAGCGCAGGGTAGGCCCAGGAAGAGAACCATTGATGGTGGTCGCCATACCTGGCTTCCCGGTGAAGTTCACCGGGGACTCGGCGATCACCAAATCGAACTCATTGCCACGCAGTACTGGCGCAGCGCCACGCACCGTAGCGCCTTGTTGGGCGAAGGCCATGAGCGACTGTGTCGACAGTCCTGCTAGAACGCCACCTGCGGCTAGCCCCTGAACAAAACGCCGACGAGAGAACCCTTGTGAGGGAGTAACAAGAAATGGCGAACGACGCGGCATAGGGTGAAATCCTCCAGAGTTGTCAAGAAATTCGTTTTCGGCGACGCTGGCTGAAACAACAAGCGCTCGATATGTTTAATATGCTAGGGCCTGCTGAATTTCTGTGGGGTGACTCATTCATTACATTCATGTAATGCTCACGTCATGTTCGGTGCGATGGGCGGCTCCTATCCAGCAATGCCCTCGTTGCAACCAGAAGGTTCACTCTGCTCACCACGCTTGATGGCTTCCCAGGAGGGAACAACAAGGCCGTGTTGAGCCTTTCTATCGCCAGGATTTCAAGAACATTACATTTTTCTTATCTTCATGTCAGAGGGCGTCAAACTCGGCACACTCTCGAGCGTCTACTGCAGCGGAGCGATTACATGAGGATTTTGATTGTCGAGGATGAGCCTAAAACAGGTGAGTACCTGCGCCAAGGACTAACCGAGGCTGGATACATTGCTGATCTGGTTCCAAATGGTTCAGATGGCTTGCATATGGCTCTGCAAGGTGAATACTCATTGGTGATCTTGGATGTCATGCTGCCGGGCCTCAATGGTTGGCAGCTGCTCCAGTCTCTGCGTGATCGGGGACTACATATGCCGGTCCTGTTTCTTACTGCACGGGACCATGTCGAGGACCGTGTCAAAGGTCTAGAGCTCGGCGCAGATGATTACCTGGTAAAGCCGTTTTCGTTTGCAGAGTTACTTGCCAGAGTTCGCATCATTCTTAGACGCGGACATCCGGCCAATGAAGGCACTACTCTGACTGTTGCAGATCTCGAGCTAGACCTACTGCGTCGCCGCGTATCTCGCAGTGGCAAACGTGTTGACCTCACGGCCAAAGAGTTCGGACTCTTGGAGTTGTTGATGCGTCGACATGGTGAAGTGCTTCCACGTTCGTTGATCGCATCGCAGGTATGGGACATGAACTTCGACAGTGACACCAATGTCATCGAGGTGGCCATGCGCCGTCTGCGAGTCAAAATTGACGAAGGCCACTCGATCAAACTGATCCAGACCGTAAGGGGCATGGGCTATGTGCTTGAAGTCCCTGAGGAGGAATAGGTGCAGCGTCTCACTCGCAAGGGAAAGCTCTCTTTAACGAGCCGTTTGGCACTATTTTTCACGGCTGTTGCGGCAGCCGTAGTGCTAGGTCTAGGCGGCCTATTCCTAGTCGTTACAGAAAAGCATTTCGTGGAATTGGACCGAATGACGCTTCAGGACAAGCGACATTTGATCGAGAAAATTCTCCAGAACACCAAGTCGGTCGATGATGCTCGTTGGCGTTTAAATGAGGCACTGAACTATCACGAGGATCTTCAAGTCCAGGTGAAAGATGCCCAAGGAGAAACCGTATTTCAATCGCCCGCATCCGGCTTTGCAGTGCCGGATCGCAACTCGGCTTTTATCGACAAGGAAGGATCGTTTGGGGTGTGGCGGCATGCAGACGCAGAATTCCACATCTTGAGCTTTGAGACGCTACCGGCCTACGCACCGTCACCATTAAAGGTACTGATCGCTGCAGATACCAAGCATCACATTCAATTTCTCGACGGAATTCGAGCGAGCTTCGCGATTTATGTGATTGCTGCAATCTTGCTGTGCTCGCTTCTGTCTTGGCTCGCCGCTCGACAAGGGCTGGCACCGCTGCGAGAGATGAAATCACGTGCGGCTGTTGTGACGGGACAGAAGATGAGTGAACGCATGCCGGTCGAGGCTGTACCTGTAGAAATGGCCGATTTGGCGCATGAGCTCAATCGCATGCTGGATCGATTGCAGGACGATTTTCAGCGACTGACAGATTTCGCTTCTGATTTGGCCCATGAACTACGTACGCCCATCAGCAACCTGTTGACGCAGACTCAGGTAGTGCTGGCATCCAAGCGTGATGCCGCGACATACCGAGACATTCTTGCCTCTAATGCCGAAGAGTTTCAGCGCTTAGCACGCATGGTGTCAGACATGTTGTTCCTGGCCAAAACCGAACGGGGCGTGAGCCTACCGCGCAAGGAACAGTTCTCCGCACAGCAAGAAGCGTATGCATTGCTGGAGTTCTATGAGGCTGTAGCGGAAGAAAAGCAAATTCATTTGAGGTTAAATGGTGATGGACTCGTTGATGGTGATCGGCTGATGTTCCATCGTGCTGTGAGTAATTTGCTATCTAATGCTTTGCGCTACACGCCGCAGGCAGGCATGGTCACCATCGACATTGCGGCCTCCGCTTCCTGGACACTTGTCACTGTGGAAAATACAGGGCAGGACATTGATCCCAAAGTCCTGCCCAGGTTATTTGACCGCTTCTACCGAGCTGACCCTTCCAGGGCTCATCCGGACTCAGACGGTAGCGGATTGGGTTTGGCAATCACCCGAGCAATTGTCGAAGCCCATGGAGGCTCCATTACCGCCACGTCAGCCGATGGACGAACTCGCTTCACCTTGAAATTCCCCACTACGCAGCCGACTTCCTAAGCAGATCAGAAAACAGGCTTTTCTTGAAAGCAAGAAGACACTATCCGCAGCAAGATGTCTTTACTGAAGTGGAGTCGCAGCATTTCGTCTGCGGCTTCTCAGCATTTGCCTGCTCGGCTTCGGCTAACGCCAATAATTCTGGAGTGTATCCAGCGGCCTGGATAGCCAACATGTAGTCGGTGTCGCTCAGATCGCCGGAGACTTGCACCGTTTTATCTCGGGCATTCACTCCGATCTTTGCTTCATCATCGATTGCCAAAATGGAGCGCTGAATCCGCGGGGCACAGGCACCACATTTCATGTCATTGATGCGAAAAATAGCCATTACGTACTCCTTTAAAGCTTGTGGCTAAAGTCTCATCCTTCACATGATGTGAATGTCAAGCATCTAGCTGCACAAGCACTGGAGCACGCTGTGCGCGTCAACAACGTTGTTCTTCACTTTTCGTTTCGGGTTTATTGGTGCGAAGATTTGAATAAGAACTGCCCCGAAAAAGCTGACAACAATGTCACCGGACAGTCCTGATTTTGTTGGGCTCCGATTCTTAAGATCAACCCATCTTCTCCTCACCTTGATCAAGGTCCAGGAGATGTGTTCATCAACTGTCTTAGGAGCCAACCATGTCTCAAAACCGCATCTCCATTTCCTCTGTACTCGCAAGCGTTGCTGCCGTTGTCACCCTGGCTCTTCCTGGAATGGCCTCTGCAGCCTACGAGCATCCAGCCAACAATGAACAAGGCGTGATCGTGCATCCGGAGCACTTTGTAAGCCAGAAAACCCGAGCTCAAGTCAAGGCCGAGACTGAAGCTGCCATGAAGCAGGGCCGCCTTTCTTACGGTGAAAGCAATTTCCCCCGTGGAACTCCCGAGACAGGATCGAGCAAAACCCGCGAGCAAGTGATCAACGAAATGCGTAATGAATCGCCAGCTGAGCGAGATGCTCGCCTCCAATCATTTGCAGGCTGATCTCCATCAAAGACGCATGCATCGTGGATGCAGCTCTCTTGCATCTTTGTTCCGATCTACCGCAGAGGTCTCAATCAACAGAGGCCTCTGCATGTAGAACATCAGCTTGAGCAAACTACAAATTGCCCGGAAGAATTTCGGCCCATATGATCGCAATCGTCACACATGGGTTGCCGACACTGGGGTCAACGATGCGCCGACTCAACGAGGTAGATATCGCTATCGAGCATCACGTTGTATGTGTCCTCATCCATTAACTTGAGGATGGGACAGGACACCGCCTTCTTCAGAACTGAGTTGTGCATACGGTGTCGCGCTTCATTCAGACACAGCTTTAGCGTTTGCTCCTAGGATGCGAGTTAACCACTGGCTTGCCGAAGATCTGTAGTGGAGTGCTCCCCGTATTTGAGGACAGGAACCCTCACGTAATTTAACGGGTTGCCATGGCCTTTCGGCGGAACTCGCGTGGCGAGTGATACCGCAGGGCGCTATGGGGGTGGTGCTCGTTGTAGTGCTCGAAGGCGATGGCCAGGTTGCCAATGGCTGTGCGGGCATCGGGCTTAGGCATGAAGTTCACGTAGTCACGCTTCATGGTCCTGACGAACGACTCTGCCATGCCATTGCTCTGGGGACTACTCACTGGTGTATTCACCGGCTCCAGGCCCACATCGCGGGTGAATCGCACCGGCTTCCGTGGAGGCTCAACTCCTGAGAGGATTGAGTCATGAACACTAAAGCTGCTCGTTTTAGCCCAGAGGTACGTGAACGTGCCGTACGTTTGGTGCAGGAATGCCAAGCGGATTACGCATCACTGTGGGGTGCATGTGAATCGATAGCCCCCAAGATTGGCTGCTCTGTTAGCACCTTGCATGGATGGGTGCAGCGCAAAGAAATAGATGCAGGCCAACGGCCAGGGTTGACCACGGATGAACGTGAGCGACTCAAGCAACTGGAGCGAGAGAACAAGGAACTGCGCCGAGCCAATGACATCCTCAAGGCTGCGAGCGCTTTTTTTGCGCAGGCGGAGCTGGACCGTCGCATCAAGAGCTGATTGACTTCGTAGATAGGTACCGTGATGCCTATGGGGTCGAGCCAATTTGCAGGTTGCTGCAAATTGCCCCATCGGGCTACAGGCGCAGGGTTCAACAAAGAAACTGCCCGTGGCTGCGCTGCAAGCGCAGCCAATCAGATGAAGAACGTTGCAGTCATATTCAACGGGTGTGGCACGCTAATTGGCAGGTGTATGGGGTGGTCAAAGTCTGGAAGCAGATGCACCGAGAAGGCTTACCCATTGCCCGCTGCACAGTGCAACGCCTGATGCGCAAGCTGGGCCTGCAAGGCGCAAGGCGTGGCAAGAAGGTGCGCACAACCCGTCCAGACACAACCATGCCATGCCCGCTAGATCTGGTCAACCGCCAGTTCACAGCTCAGCGCCCTGACCAACTTTGGGTCGCAGACTTCACCTATGTATCAACGTGGCAAGGGCAGATGTTTGTGGCCTTTGTGATTGATGTGTATGCACGCCGCATATTGGGCTGGCGGGTCAGTAGCCACATGCGTACGGACTTTGTGGTGGATGCGCTGGAGCAGGCGCTGTATGCCAGACAACCTTCAAGGGGCTACAAAACAACGAAGGTGTCGCAATTCCATGGATCAGTGCCCCAAGATTGAATGCATGAATTGCTTAACCATTGTTCAGGTCACCCCTGACAGAGTGATGAGCAGATGATTATTTTTTGTAAGGATCAATGCAATAGGAAGTCCTTGCCAGAGAGAAATGCTCCCAGCTTCTGCGCGGGCGGCTTGATGCCTCGCGTCCAGCAGGGCCTCGTCGTGAGGCCCTGCTGGACGGCCAAGTTAGCGCGGCTTACGCATCAGCAGATAGGCAGCCGGAATCACGAACAGCGACAGCAACGGTGCGGTCACCATCCCGCCGAGCATCGGAGCTGCTATGCGGCTCATGACTTCAGAGCCCGTGCCGCTGCTCCAAACAATGGGTACCAGGCCCGCCAAGATGACCGCAACGGTCATCGCTTTTGGGCGCACGCGCAGCACCGCCCCTTCCCGGATCGCATCGAGCAGTTCTTCTCGCGTTGGGTTGCGCCCATCGGGGCAACGTTCCGCCAAGGCCTGCTTCAAATAGATGAGCATCACCACGCCGAACTCCGCCGCCACACCTGCCAGCGCAATGAATCCCACGCCGGTGGCGATGGACAGGTTGTAATTCAGCAGGTACAGGAACCAGATGCCCCCCGTGAGCGCGAAGGGCAAGGTCGCCATGATCAAGCCCGCTTCGTCCACACGCGCGAAGGTCAGGTACAACAGAACGAAGATGATCAACAGGGTGGCAGGCACCACAACCTTCAGGCGTGCATTGGCCCGCTCCATGTATTCGAACTGCCCGGAGTAGGTGATGCTCACACCCGGCTCCAGCTTGACCTGCTGCCCGATGGCATCGCGCAGTTCGTTGGCCACCGAGGCTAGATCACGGCCGCGCACATCGACATAGACCCAACCGGAGGGCCGTGCGTTCTCGCTCTTGAGCATGGGCGGTCCATCGGTGATCGCGATGCGTGCCACGGTCCCCAACGTGATCTGCTGACCCATCGGCGTGAAGATGGGTAGTTCTGCCAGCCGTTGTGGTGAATCACGCCATTCTCGCGCGTAGCGCAGATTGATCGGAAAGCGGGCAAGCCCCTCGACCGTTTCCGAGACGTTTTCGCCACCCACCGCGCCGGCGATGACCGCCTGGACATCGGCGATGTTCAGGCCGTAGCGACCGGCGGCTACGCGGTCGATCTGAACATCCACGTAGCGCCCGCCCGTCAAGCGCTCCGCGAGTGACGACGTCACGCCGGGAATGCCCTTGGCGACCTGTTCGACCTCTGCAGCGATGCGATCGATCACGCCCAGGTCGTTGCCGGTCACCTTCACCCCGATCGGGCTCTTGATGCCGGTAGCCAGCATGTCGATGCGATTGCGGATGGGGGGAATCCAGATGTTGGACAGGCCCGGGATCTTCACGGCACGATCCAGCTCTTCCACGAGCTTCTCGGGCGTCATGCCTGGACGCCATTGCTCCCTGGGCTTGAGCTTCACCGTGGTCTCGAACATCTCCAGGGGCGCCGGATCGGTCGCAGTTTCGGCCCGTCCTGCCTTGCCGAACACCTTGTCCACTTCAGGTACGGTCTTGATCATGCGGTTGCTCAGCTGCAGCAACTCCGTGGCGCGCTGCGCCGAGAGTCCCGGCAGGGCCGAGGGCATGTAGAGCAGGTCCCCTTCGTCCAACCTCGGCAGAAACTCACCGCCGAGCCGCGCCAAGGGCCAGGCCGTGGTCGCCAAGGCCAGCACGGCGATCAGCAGCGTCGCCTTGGGCCGGCGCAGTACCCACTCCAGTGCTGGCCGGTAGGCTGCAATCAGGATGCGGGTGATGGGGTTCTTCTGCTCATCCGGGATACGCCCGCGAATCCAGTAGCCCATGAGTACGGGAATCAGCGTCACCGACAGCCCTGCGGCCGCGGCCATCGCGTAGGTCTTGGTGAACGCCAGCGGGCCGAACAGCCGGCCTTCCTGCGCTTCTAGGGTGAAGACCGGGATGAACGAGAGCGTGATGATGAGCAGCGAGAAGAAGAGCGCAGGACCGACTTCCTCCGCGGCCTGTGTGATCACGTCCCACCGTTCCTTGCCCTGCAGCCGTTGATCTGGGTGCGCGTGCTGCCAAGCCTCCAGCTTCTTGTGGGCGTTCTCGATCATCACCACCGCTGCATCCACCATCGCCCCCACGGCGATGGCAATCCCCCCCAGCGACATGATGTTGGCGTTGATGCCCTGGTAGCGCATGACAAGGAATGCCGTCATCACGCCCAGCGGGAGGGAAATGATGGCCACCAACGCAGAGCGAAGATGCCAAAGGAACAGTGCGCAGACCAGCGCCACCACCAGAAACTCTTCGCCCAGCTTGGTCGTGAGATTGCGAATGGCCCGCTCGATCAGCGCGCTGCGGTCGTAGGTGGTGACGATCTCGACGCCCGGCGGCAGGCTGCCCTGCAGCTCCGCGAGCTTGGCCTTGACGGCAGCGATCGTCTCCTGGGCATTCTTGCCGGAGCGCAGCACCACCACGCCGCCGGCGACCTCGCCTTCTCCGTCGAGTTCGGCAATGCCACGCCGCATCTCCGGGCCTATCTGGAGCGTCGCCACATCCCCCAGCCGCACCGGCACACCGCCGCGTGCCGTCAAGGGGATCTCCCGGAACTCGTCCAGGGTCTTGAGGTAGCCGCTCGCGCGGACCATGTACTCCGCGCCTGACAATTCCAGGACGGAGCCGCCGGTCTCCTGGTTGGCCCCCATCAGGGCATCGCGGACTTGAGCCTGACTGAGGCCATAGGACGCCAACTTGATCGGGTCGAGCACGACCTGGTACTGCTTGACCATGCCCCCCACCGATGCCACCTCGGCCACGTTGGGCAGGCTCTTGAGTTCGAACTTCAGGAACCAGTCCTGCAACGCACGCAGTTGCGCCAGATCGTTCTTGCCCGTGCGATCCACGAGCGCGTACTGGAAGATCCAGCCGACGCCTGTGGCGTCCGGACCCAGGGCCGGCTTCGCCGTGGCGGGCAATCGGCCCTGGACCTGGTTCAGGTATTCCAGTACCCGTGAGCGGGCCCAGTACAGGTCGGTTCCGTCCTCGAACAAGACATAGACGAACGAGTCGCCAAAGAACGAGAAGCCGCGCACGGTCTTGGCCCCTGGCACCGACAGCATGGTGGTGGCCAACGGGTAGGTGACCTGGTTCTCGACGATCTGCGGCGCCTGTCCTGGGTAGTTGGTGCGAATGATGACCTGCACGTCTGACAAGTCCGGCAGCGCATCCACGGGCGTGCTGCGAACGCCCCACACGCCCCATGCCGTGAGCATGGCGGTGGCCAGCAGCACCAGGAAGCGATTGGCCACCGACCATCGAATCAGTTTGGCGATCATGGCTGCACCTTTTCGATGGCGGTGATCACGTAGCCCTCACCTTGCTTGGAGAAGGTGAATCGCACCTGCTGCCGAACCGAAAGACCCTCGGCGAGCTGCGGGCTGCTCAGCTTGAAGCCCATGGTCATGGCCGGCCATTGGAGGGCTGGCACGGCCTCGTGCGCCAGCGTCAGCTCGGTGGGCGACATCTCCTCGATCACGCCGCGCACCACGAAAGCGTTGGTGGCCGCGGCCGGTGGCGACGATGTGCCGTGCCCGTTGTGCGGCGATGCAGGTGCGGACGCCGCGGCACCTGCAGGCAGCACGCCCCGCAGGCTGGCTTCCGAATCGATCAGGAACTGCGCCGAGGCCACCACCTGCTGTCCCGCCGCGAGCCCGCCGTTGACCACCAGTTGATCGCCTACCTCCGCGCCCACCTGGACCTCCACGGGATGGAACTTGCCGGGTCCATCGACCACATAGGCCAGTGCGCGCTTGCCGGTGCGGATGACCGCTTCGCTGGGAACAAGCAGCGCGGGCTGTTCGTTGCCTTTGAGCGCGATCTGGCCGGACATGCCGGCCTTCAGGCGCTGGCCGGGATTGGCCATTTCAAGCCGCACTCGCACCGTACGGGTGTCGCGGTTGGCTTCGGGCAGGATGCTCACGATGCGCGCCTGGAGCACTTCACCGGGAAACGCCGCCAGCCGGACCTGCGCCGTTTGGCCGACCTGCAATGGTCCGCTTTGTGCTTCGGGGACGGCCGCTTCGATCCACACCGTGGCCAAGCCATTCACCCTGGCCAGGCTTTCCCCGGCGGAAACCGTCATGCCCTGGCGCACCATCAGTTCGGCCACCAAGCCGCCTTGAGGTGTTGTGACCGTGTACAGCCCCTTGGGCTCGCCTGTGCGCTCCACCTGGGCGATCAGGGCTTGCGGCATGCCGAGCAGCAGCAGCCGTTGGCGGGCAGCTGCGGTCAACGGTGCGTCGCCCATCGCGCGAACCGAGAGAAACTCGCGCTGTGCGGCGATCCACTCCGGCAGCAATAGGTCAGCCAGCGGTGCCCCTGCTGCGATCACGTCGCCCGCAGCCCGTGCGTAGACACGCTCGACGAAGCCAGCGGTCCGCGCCTGCACGATGCTGACGTCGCGGTCGTTGAGCAGCACGGTGCCCACGACGTTCACATCTGCGCCGATCTTGCCTTGCAGGACTTCGGCTGTACGCAGCCCCAGGGCTTGCACCGCTTGCGCCGACACGCTGAGGCCCGTGCTGTCTTGCGTGTCTTCATCCGCGTACTTCGGCATCAACGGCATGTCCATGTAGGGCGACTTGCCGGGCTTGTCGAACTTCTGGGTCGGCACCATCGGGTCGTACCAATACAGCACCTTGCGCTCGGTCGGAGCGCTTGCAACGGTGATGTTGGCAGCGGGGGAGCCGCTGAGGTGGCCGGCGCGCCATTGGGGGACGCCCCATCCAACGGCAATACCGGCAGCAACCAGCGTCAAGCCGGCAAGGATGTTTCTCGAAGAGGTATTCATGGCGAGGGTCTCCACTCAGTCCGCGATCAGGCTGTTCAGTCGGGCGACGAGGCTGTCGCGCTGCGCTCCGAGGTCGATCAGACGCATGCGCGTCTCCAGCACCTGGGCGCGTGCACTGAGCACAGCGCTCAGGTCCCCCTTGGCGGATCGGTAGTTGCTCAACGCAAGCGCCGCTCGGTTCCGTACCAGCTGCAAGCCGGCGGTCTGCAGGCGGTCGATCTGGCTGTTCAACGCTTGGAGTTCGGCGGCGCTGTCGTCCAACTCCTGCAAATGTCGCCGCGCCACGTCTTCGCGTTCGGCGTCCAGACGCTCCAACTCGTGCCGTTTTGCCTCGATCATGGGCACTTGGCGTCGATCTTTCTGCCAAGGCAGATCGAATGTCACCTGAAATGACACCATGTCGCCCCATCGGCGATCACGCCGGCTATAGGCTATCTCCCAGGCCCAATCGCCGCGGGTCTCTGATTGGGCTTCGCGGGACTCGGCCCGGGCCATGCTTTGCATCGCCGGATAGAGTTCAAGCTCCGCGTGATTCGCCAGTTCTGTGCGCAGTTGCGCGACGGGGCGAGTGAGCGGGCCTGGATCGCCTTGCAGTGCTTCGTCGGCCCTGGAGCCCACCCAGCGCCGCAATGCGGCCCTGGCCTTGGCCCGGTCCCGCTGTAGATCGTCACGGCGGTCCGTGAGTGTCAGCGCCTCCTGTTGCGCGACCAACAGGTCGCCAGCCTGGGCGGTGCCGCCGGCGACGCGAGCGGGGAGACTGTCTTGCAGGCGCTGGTTCTCCGCGAGCAGTTCCGTCAGCAGTATCTCCCGTTGCTCCACCGCCTGCGCGGCGATCCACGCCAGGCTGAGTTCCTGGCGGATCTGCAATCGCTGCAAAACCAGCGCCGCGCGTTCTCGATCCACACGCGCCTGCGCGCTGGCGACCTGGGCGTCGCGCTTGGCCCTGTTGGGCACTTCCTGCATGAGCGCCAAGCGCTGCATCGTCATGGATTCGCGCGTCATGCTCCAGCGATCCATGCCGCTGATGGGGTAGTTTTCGATGCCGAGCGAGAGCTTGGGATCGGGCAGCGAGCCTGCTGCCTTCTGCACGGATTCGGCGACGTTAACCTGCAACTGCTGCGCGCTTATGCGCGGGCTCTGCTGCTCCGCGATAAGGCGTGCCTCAGCAAAATCGAGGGCGTAGGCTACAGGCGAAACAAGCGCACTGCCCGCCAATGCGATGCTGATAGCTTTCAGACGATGCAATCGCATCGAGGCCGGCGTTGTGCCTCGGCCGTACGCCGACGGGCGCCCCTCGGGGGCGCCAAAAAAGGGAGTAAACATGGTTGTCCTCGGAATTGGTATTCACGAAATCACGTGGTCTGCCGCATCGGTGCGCAGCGAGCACGGATCGGCGTGTCAATTCCGCAGGACTTGGAGCGTGAGGTAGATCGGCGGAAAGCCCGCTCGATGGTCGGGCGGGACATAGGCGACGTGCTGCCCGGCTGCCGCGTGGGATTCGATCACGGCCGGAAGCATGTACGCGAACCAGACCGCCTGGGCAGCGAGACTCTGGACGTCCAAGCCTTGCAATGAAGGCACCGGCTTGCCATCGCCGCTGCAATGTGCTCGGCACAACTGCGGCGCCTCACCGTCCATGGTTCCCGGCATGGCGTGGCAGTCCGGCATACCGGACATGCTGGCGGCATCCTCCATGGCGATGCCTGCCATCTGCATTGATGCGACGTGCGTGTCCGAGTCCAGTTTGGGGCAGGCATACATCGCCAATGCGACCTGCGAAAAGAGCAAGGTCACGACGAGACCGCTGGCAATCCAGCGGCCCCATTGCGTGATGATGCGTCTAAAGCAGATCATGGGGATATGTTAGCCAGGTGATTGTGTTGTGGAATTGATGTCAATCAATCTAAAGACTTGATTTTCGAGTTGTTCGACTTGATAGCGGCTCCAAATCATCCTGGGCTACTTCACGCCGCGCAACCGAAGCGCATTGAAAATCACAGAAGCAGAACTCAGGCTCATCGCCAGCGCCGCGATCAATGGGGAGAGAAGCCAGCCCGTGAACGGATAGAACACGCCAGCCGCGATGGGTACACCGATGCCGTTGTAGACAAAGGCGAACAGCAGGTTCTGCCGCATGTTGCGTACCGTGTCGATGGAGACCTCGCGGGACGAGGCGATGCCGCGCAGATCACCCTTCACGAGGGTGATCTGGCCGCTGTTCATTGCAACGTCGGTGCCCGTGCCCATGGCGACGCCCACATCGGACTTGGCCAGGGCCGGCGCATCGTTGATGCCGTCTCCCGCCATGGCAACCACGTGACCTTCCTTTTGCAGTTTGTCCACCAGCGCCAGCTTGTCAGCGGGTTTGACCTCGCCGTGCACTTCATCGATGCCGAGCTTGGCCCCCACGGCCTTGGCTGTGGTAAGTCCATCTCCAGTCGCCATCACGATGCGCAGACCGCTGGCGTGAAGGGTTCGGATGGCATCGGGCGTACTGGCCTTGATGGGGTCGGTCACGGCCAGGATGCCCGCGAACACGCCGTCTACGGCCAAGTGCATGATGCTGGCGCCTTCACCGCGCAACCGTTCTCCGTCGGCACGCAGTGCAGAAACCGCCACTCCTTCCTGCTCCATCAGTGCCGTATTGCCCAATGCCAGGCGCCGTCCCTCCACCGTTCCGCGCACGCCGATGCCGCTGCCCGACTCGAAATCAGAGGGCTTGGCCAGTTGCAAGCCCTTGGCTCGCGCAGCGCTGACGATCGCGTCTGCCAGCGGGTGCTCGCTGCCCTGGTCCAGACTGGCTGCCAGCCTCAGCACTTCATCGGGCGTGAAGCCCGGAGCCGCAATGGCTGTATCGAACGCGGGTCTGCCTTCCGTGAGCGTGCCGGTCTTGTCCACGATCAGGGTGTCCACCTCGCGCATCTTCTCGATCGCACCGGCATCGCGAAACAGCACGCCCTGCGTCGCGGCGCGGCCGGTGGCGACCATCACCGACATCGGCGTGGCCAAGCCCAACGCGCACGGGCAGGCAATGATCAGCACAGCCACCGCGTTGATCAGCCCGAACACCCAGCTAGGCTCCGGCCCGAACAGACCCCAGACAAAGAACGTGGCGATGGCGACCAGTACGACCACCATGACGAACTTGCCCGCCACCACGTCGGCCATGCGTTGCATGGGGGCCTTGGAGCGCTGGGCAGACGCGACCATCTGGACGATCTGCGACAGCATGGTGGCCGCCCCGACTTTCTCGGACTGCATAATCAGCGCACCGTTGGTGTTGAGGGTAGCGCCGATCAGCTTGTCGCCAACCCGCTTGCTCACAGGTACCGGTTCACCGGTCAGCATGGACTCATCGACCGCGCTGCTGCCTTCTGTGACCGTGCCATCGACCGGGATCTTCTCGCCGGGACGCACGCGCAGCAGATCGCCGACGTGTACGTGGTTGAGAGGCACATCTTCTTCACTGCCGTCCGCATTGATGCGCCGGGCGGTCTTCGGCGCCAACCCCAGCAGGGACTTGATCGCGGCCGATGTCTGGGAGCGGGCTTTCAGCTCGATGATCTGGCCCAGCATGGTCAGCGAAATAATGACCACCGCGGCCTCGAAGTACACGGCGACGCGACCCATCGCCACGAACGATTCGGGAAACACACCCGGGGTCACCGTGGCAACAACGCTGTAGACGAATGCCGCGGCCGTTCCCAGGCCGATCAAGGTCCACATGTTCGGGCTGCGGTGGACGATCGACTGCCAGCCCCGCACGAAGAATGGCCAGCCGGTCCAGAGCACGACGGGGAGCGACAGCAACAATTCGACCCAGGTCTGCGTTGCCATGCTGAACAAGCCAAGGCGATGGCCCCACATCGCAAGAACCGTGACGATCACAGTAAGCGGCAGCGTCCACCAGAAGCGTCGCTGAAAATCCTTCAACTCGCTGTTGTCCTCTTCATCCAGCGGAATGATCGGCTCCAGTGTCATGCCGCACTTGGGGCAATTGCCCGGATGGTCCTGCCGGACTTCCGGGTGCATCGGGCAGGTATAGGTGGTGCCGGCAGGCGCTTCCTGCGGTGCGGCGGCAGGCGCCACAGGAGCCGACTCACGAGCAGCGTGAGCGTGGTGGTCGTGGTGGCGGTGGTCGCCATGCGCAACTTGCCCTTCGGGCACCAGGTGCATCTGGCACTTGGGGCAGCGCCCCGGATGGTCCTGCCGCACTTCCGGGTGCATCGGGCAGGTGTAGGTAACTGCGGTACCAGCCAATCCTGGTGTGCCATCGATGGCGGCGGCAGCATTGGTCGCTACTGGACGTTCGACCGAAGAAGCTGCGTCCCTTTTGCCGTGCGTATGCTTATGCGTGTGGTCGTTCATACCCGTGCTTTCGTAAATTCTGGCTTGATTATTAGCCTTGCCATTGTGTGAAGGTCAAGCCAATATCCTGGCGAGCAATTCCGTCTAGCCTATTGCAGTATCCGGTTGCGTTGCTGGTTATCGATTCAGCGACTTGCGGTATTGGGAATTGATCACGTCGTGACGGCGCCGAACCTCAAGAGGCCATTGGGACTTTATCCATGACAACGCGGCCACGATCTCGTCGTCGCTCAGTACCTTGTCGTAGACCGGCATGGCCGTCCGGTAGTCGGGCTGCTCAATCAACTTCGCCAAGCCGTATTTGGTGATGGCGAACAGCTGTTCATCGGGGTGATGCCAAGTGTGGCCGCTGGGGTCGTGGGGCGGCGCTGGCAAGAGACCATCAGGTCCGCGGTCTCGCCAGTTGGGCTGGCCTTCGCCCTTGACCCCATGGCAGGCCGCACATTGCTGTGCATAGATCGCGGCGCCGAGTCGCAGCACCTGCGGATCTTCTGGCCGGAGGCTGCGCGTGGGCGGAACCGCTGGCGGAGCACTCTTGAGAAGATGGAAGTAGCTGCCTGCCGCTGTGGCGATCAAAGCAAGCAGTCCTGTCGTGATCCAGACCAACTGCTTCAGCTTCATGGTTCGCTCCCTCCAGGTACCTGTGTTGCAGGATGCGACTTTGCGGTTCACCGGCGGTTCCCAGGTGCAGCCAAGCGATCCCATGCGAACGGAGGTGCGGCGCGCGGCACGCTCACTAGTGGCAGACCCGGAGAATGCAGTGGGCCCTTCCTGCTGGCATAGCGTGTCAGTTGCGTGTGCAACCGCGTTCGGACTGGCTGAACGGCCGAAGAGAGGCGAAGCGGTCAAAGAGACGCAGGCATAAGGCCTACCCCGCGCGGCCCATGGTCAGTCCCTGTCGGAATTCGACCGCCTGCCCTCGTCGGACCCAGGGGATTGGTTGCCATGTCCGCCATGCCCCTTGTGCATGAATACGTGCATCAGCGGACAGGCCAACAGCAGCGCATAGGGCCACCACTGCTGTAGATGGGCCCGGTGTTCGGTCCAGAGGAAGTACCCGGCAACGATACCGAGGACGAGCATTCCCAGGGTGTAGCGCGAACGCCAGAAGCCACTGCGTCGATCGCTGGTATGGGGGGAGGAGTGGTCGTGATGCATGATGACTTTTCAGCTACCGGGAAACAATGAGCAAGCGGACACGGACTGCCGACCCATCCTCATCCGCATCGCAGCCTTCCGCATATTCGCCTCAGTTCGCTGGACGTATATCCGTGACGACCATTTTTCCGCCGTCGTTGACGACCATGAATTTCACCTTGTCCCCGGGCTTGAGGTTGGAAAGCAGTCCCTTGTCCTTGGCGGTGAAAACCATGGTCATTCCAGGCATGTCCAGGTGCTTGATATCGCCATGCTTGATGGTGACCTTGCCGTTGTCCAGGTCCACCTTCCTGATCTCACCGTCTGTCAGCGACGCTTGTTGAGAGGCCTCTGCCTTGGGCGATTCGGATGTGGTCTGGGCCATCCCGCTCATGGGCAGGAAAATGCCGAGCGCGACGGCGGAAACGGAGAGAAATTGCTTGAAGCTGTTCATGACGACCTCACGGGCGCGAGTTGAAAAATGTCTGCTGATCTGCCTTGCGGATCAGCAGGACGTGGGAGAGGTGACACAGTCACCGTGCATCCTTGATGAAGCGGCGTGGTTCTACTTCTTGCTGACCTGAACGAGGCCCTTCATGCCAGCTTCGTAGTGGCCGGAAATCAGGCAGGCGAAGTTCACACCGCCAGCTTTGGTGAACTGCCAGACGATCTCGCCTTGCTTGCCAGGCTGCAGCGTGACCTTGCCGGGCTCGTCGTGCTCCATGTCCGGGAATTTCCGCATCTGCTCCAGATGCTCAAGCAGTTCCTTCTCGGTGCCCAAGCTGAGTTCATGCTTGACCTTGCCGGCGTTCTTGACGATGAAGCGAACGGTCTCGCCCTGCTTGACCTGAATGTTCGAGGGGGTGAAACGCATGGTGTCGCTCATCTCGATGGTGATCGTGCGGCTGGCCTTGGCGGCGACACCGGGCTTTCCGATGGCGGTTTCCTCTCCATCACCGTGGCCATGGCCACCGGCATGGTTGCCTGCGGCCATGGCGGCCCCCGAAGCAGTCAGCGCGGCGGCAGCCAGCAGGCGGTAGAAGGTGGATCGCGTGAACTTCATGGATGATCTCCAGTTAAAAACGAAGGGAAGAAATCAGTGCGCACCATGTGACGTCGGCTTGCGCACCTTGACCTCGGTTGGCGTCGCGGGCTTGCGCTCGCGCGGCATGGACTGACCGCCTTCTGCGCTGAAGCGGGCTGGCTCAGCCAATGGGCCGGTGTATTCGTGGGCGACCGTGCCTGCCGGATGCTTGAACCAGCCGGGGTCCTTGTAGTCACCTGGCTGCTGGTCCCTGCGTACCTTGAGCACGCTGAACATCCCGCCCATCTCCACCGAACCGAACGGTCCTTGTCCCGTCATCATGGGCACGGTGTTGTCTGGAATGGGCATTTCCATCTCAGCCATGTCTGCCATTCCGCGCTCGCCCATGACCATGTAGTCGGGGATGAGCTTGTTGACCTTCCTGGCGAGGCCGGTGTGATCCACGCCGATGCCTTCGGTGAACGCGCTGGCTTCGTCGTTCACGCGGCTGATGTTCTGATCCAAGCTGACGCTGGCGCATCCGGTCAGAACGGCGAAGCCAAGGCCGGACAGGGCCAATCTGGCATGAGTGGTACCTCCGGCGTTGAGGCTTGCGCGAAGGACGCCCCCGCGAACAGCGCCAAAACCCAGGGCAGGGACGCCCTGACAGACGGCGAAAGATTTGAAGTGACCATGGTTTCCTCTGCAAGAATCTTTGATCTCACGATGTAAAGATTCTGAAGAGGGCACCCTGTCACCCAGATGTTCCGGACATTACATTGTTGTTGTCTTCATGTCAGGACGCTTTAAGTTCGGCACACTCTCGTTCAATGCTGTGAACGGAGAGCGAACGTGAAGATATTGGTTGTTGAAGACGAGCCCAAGACGGGGGAGTACCTCCGGCAGGGATTGACCGAAGCGGGATACGTTTCGGACCTTGTGCCTAACGGCGCAGACGGGCTGCATCTGGCTTTGCAGGGTGAGTACGACCTGGTGATCCTGGACGTCATGCTGCCGGGGTTGAATGGCTGGCAGGTCTTGCAGTCCCTGCGCGACCGTGGCCTTGAGATGCCCGTCCTGTTCCTGACCGCCCGCGACCAAGTGGAGGATCGGGTCAAAGGGCTGGAGCTTGGGGCCGATGATTACCTTGTCAAGCCCTTCTCGTTTGCGGAGCTGCTGGCCAGGGTTCGGATCATTCTGCGGCGCGGTCATGCCGGCAATGAGGGCACCATGCTCAAGGTGGCCGATTTGGAGCTGGATCTGTTGCGTCGCCGTGTCTCCCGCAACGGCAAGCGTGTTGACTTGACAGCCAAGGAGTTTGGCTTGCTGGAGCTGCTGATGCGCCGCCACGGTGAAGTGCTGCCACGCTCCCTGATCGCCTCGCAGGTCTGGGACATGAACTTTGACAGCGACACCAATGTCATCGAAGTGGCGATGCGCCGCTTGCGCGTGAAGATAGATGAGGGGCACGCCGTCAAGCTCATCCAGACCGTGCGGGGCATGGGCTACGTGCTGGACGTACCAGAGGAGGAATAAAGGTGCAGCGACAACAGCGCCTGGGCAGGCTTTCGTTGACCCGCCGTTTAACCCTGTTCTTTACCGTGGTGGCGGCTATCGTCGTGCTCGGGCTGGGATTGTTGTTCCTGGCAGAGACTCAGCGTCATTTTGTCGTGCTCGATCAGATGGCTTTAGAGGACAAGAGGCAGTTGATCGAGGAAATTCTGGGTAATGCCAATTCTGTGAACGACGCGCGCTCCCGCTTGAGCGACGCTTTGGGATACCACCATGATCTCTATGTCTTGGTAAAAGATGCTCATCAGGAGACCGTCTTTCAGTCCTCACATTCCGAGCTTGGTGTGCAGCGTAGTAAAGCCATCCACACCGATGCGAAGGGGACATTTGGGGTGTGGCGCAACCACGATGCCGAGTTTCACACGCTGAGCTTCCAATCGCTTTCGGGCTACTCTGCATCGGCGCTGCAGGTATTGATCGCGACAGATACCAAACACCACACTGAGTTCCTGGATGGTCTTCGTAGCAGCTTGGCCTTGTATGTCGCCGCAGCCATCGTTGTATGCGGCTTACTGTCCTGGCTGGCTGCGCGACAGGGGTTGGCACCGCTGCGCGAGATGAAGTCACGCGCCGCAGTGGTGACAAGCCATAGGCTGTCCGAGCGCATGCCAGTAGGGGCTGTGCCGGTAGAAATGGCAGACCTTGCGCAGGAACTCAATCGCATGTTCGATCGGCTGCAGGATGACTTTCAGCGGCTGACAGACTTCTCATCCGATCTGGCTCATGAATTGCGCACGCCCATCAGCAATCTTCTGACCCAAACGCAAGTAGCGCTGGCGACCAAGCGCGACGCCGCGACGTATCGTGACACCCTGGCCTCCAACGCCGAGGAGTTTCAGCGGCTGGCTCGCATGGTGTCCGACATGCTGTTCCTGGCGAAGACTGAGCGCGGCGTCGATCTGCCGCACAAGGAGGTGTTCTCCGCGCGCAAGGAAGCCCAGGCATTGCTGGACTTCTACGAGGCGGTAGCGGAGGAGAAAGCCATCCAACTACAGCTACACGGCGATGGCCAAATTGATGGCGATCGCTTGATGTTCCGCCGCGCGCTGAGCAACCTGCTCTCCAACGCTTTGCGCTACACCCCGAATGCAGGCGCAATCACAATCGGCATTTCGAGCACTGGCCACGCTACCTCAGTAGCGGTGGAGAACACGGGGCAAGATATTGATCCCAAAGTCCTGCCCCGCTTGTTTGATCGCTTCTTTCGCGCCGACCCCTCGCGTGCCCATCCTGACTCCGATGGAAGCGGCTTGGGCTTGGCCATCACGCGTGCCATTGCAGAGGCCCACGGCGGCAGCGTCGACGCAGCCTCGTCCCGAGGACATACATGCTTCACCCTGTGGTTTCCCCATCGCAACGCCCATCCACAATCCTGAGGTGTCAAGGGTGATCGGATCGGGCGAGGGCGATGCATAGCGCGGCTTGGCCCAATCATTCCACTGCGTCATGCGCCTTCATTGCTGGAGTATCCAACTCGGCGTTGTGTCTTGTCCTAGAGGCCGCTTCAACACCTGGTCGCTGAGCCTGATCTCGCCTTCCGAATCTTCGGAGCGGTGGCGCTATCAGTATGCGTCCGGTTATCCCATCTTGACATGGGCCGCTCACAGATAGCTTAGCAAGAGATCAAGCCGCGGGTTTACAGCAACCAGCTTCACCACCGATCTGGATTGGTGGGCAGGGAACGGATCCGTACGAGCAGAACACACAGCAGTCACCGGCCTTCGGGCGCAAGACGGCGTGGCACCCTTCGCACTCATAGAACCATTGGCAGGCATCGGTGGGCATCTCTTCGGTCTTCATATGACCGCACTCGGGGCAGGTGAAGACAGAGGTCAGGATGACATCGCTCATGGGTTTACAGACACAACAGTGGACGGGAATCCGGCGTTCTTGGTCGCACTGGTCAGGGCCTCAACCTTCACCTTGGCACTGTCAAACACCACTGTGGTTTCCCGCTTGGGCAGGTTGGACTTGACGTCGATGACCCCATCGATCCGGGTCAACGCCAATTTGACGGTGATTGGGCAGGTCGGGCAGTTCATCCCTGGCACCGAGAGGACCGCACTCTGCTGGGCCGCCCAGCTCGGCCCGATGAGTAGCATTGCCGCCGCAGGGATGATCCATCGTTTCATTGCAGAACCCTTCATTCAGTAGAACCAGTGGGCGATCCAGGGGAACGCCAATGAAATTCCCAGTAGTAGGACTACCAGCAGGAACAGCACCTTGTAGGACCGGTTGACCATGGGGCGCTCACAGACCTGGCCCACATCGCACGCTACCGCAGGGCGCCATATCCGGCGTCCTGCAACCACCAAGGCAATCGCCGCCGCCCCCATGAACCACGGTTGATAAGGCTCCAGCAGCGTCAGAGAGCCGATCCAGGCCCCGGAGATGCCCAGCATGATCAGCACCAGGGGGCCCAGGCAGCAGGCGGAGGCGAGCAGCGCCGAAATACCACCAGCAATCAGGGCCTTGCCGCCGCCAGTGGTCTGGCCCGGGTGGTCGGTAGATGTTGTAGACATGCGATAAGCTTACTTCCGTACCAAAGTACAGAGTCAAGCGCCATGACCCATACCCCTTCACAGTCCGACGGCAGCATGACGATCGGAGATCTCGCGAAAGCGGCCGGTGTGAACGTCGAGACCATCAGGTTCTATCAGCGCAAAGGGCTGATGCCAGAGCCGGACCGTCCTGTGGGCAGCATCCGGCGCTATGGCCGAACCGACCAGTCGCGGCTCAGCTTCATCAAGTCAGCGAAGCGGCTGGGATTCAGCCTCGACGAGACCGCGCAACTGCTTCAACTGGAGGACGGGGAGAGTTGTACCCAAGCTCGGCGGCAAGCGGAGTCTAAGCTGGCAGAAGTCAGGCTCAAGCTAGCCGACCTCCAACGCATGGAGGCTGCACTCTCTGGCCTGATTCTGCTTTGCGGCTCTGGCAAGGGGAATGTGCGCTGTCCGCTGATCGCAGCCATGGAGGGGCACTAGATTCGATCAATCGGTTGAGGGATTCCAGCGATGCGGCAGCAGCTCACCGATACGGCTGTTGGGCCAGGTCGGCAGCCTGTCCATCACATCCTTGAGATAGGCATACGGATCAAGGCCGTTGAGCTTGGCCGACTGGATCAGGCTCATGATGGCAGCGGCTCGTTGCCCAGCCCGCAGGCTGCCCGCAAACAGCCAGTTCTTGCGGCCCAGCGCAATCGGGCGCATCTGGTTCTCGACCCAGTTGTTGTCGATCGGTATCCGCCCATCCTCCAGGAACCGGGTGAGCGCAGGCCAGCGGCGCAGGCTGTAATCCATGGCCTTGGCCGTGGCCGACCCACTGGGCACCTTCCCTCGGTGTTCTGTGAGCCAGAGGTGTAGGCGATCCACCGCCGAGCGGCTCTGCTGCTGCCGTATGCGCAGCCGCTCATCTGCCTCTACCCCCTGAGCCTGTCGCTCGGCCTCATAGATCTGTCCGATCAGGGCCAGCGCCTGCTCAGCGAGCTGACTCTTGTTGGCCGTGTGGAGCTCAAAGAACTTGCGCCTTGCATGGGCCCAGCAGCCTGCCTCCTGGATCTGTTCACCCATGAGCTGCTTGTACCCGGCAAAGTCATCGACCAGCAGCGTGCCCGCCCAGCCCTCCAGGAAGGAGGCGGGATGGCGCCCGGCCCGGGTCTCGCTGAAGTCATAGACCACCGCCCTGGTCTGCTCGTGCCGCCCTGGTGTGTAGGCCCACAGGTAAGCCCGCTGGGTCTTGCCATCTCTCTGAGCGGCCGGCTTGAGCATCTGCACCGGCGTCTCGTCGGCGTGCAGGACGGCGTGGGCAAGCACCTCTGCGCGCAGGGCGCTGGCCAGCGGTTGGAGTTGTACGCCACAGCTGCCCACCCACTGCGCCAGGGTGGAGCGTGGGATCGGCACACCAGCGCGGGCGTAGATAGCCTCCTGGCGGTGCAGGGGTAAGTGATCGGCGTACTTGGCCACCAGCACATGGGAGAGTAAGCCCGTGGTGGCCAGCCCCTTGTCGATGATGTGCGCATCCACCGGGGCCTGTCTGAGCGTCTGGCAGCAGGCGCAGGCCCACTTGCCCCGCACGAAGCGGTGGACCGTGAAGACGCCTGGGGTGTAGTCGAGCTTCTCGGCCACGTCCTCACCGATGCGCTTCATCGGCTGGCCGCAACACTCGGTGGAGGTAGGCTCATGGCGCAGTTCCTGGCGGGGAAGCTCCGGGGGCAGGGGTTGGCGCCTGGGCTGCTGGCGGGTTACCTGCTCGGCTGCGGGCTGGCCTGCGTCGCCCATCTGTTCGATCTCGAGCGCCACCGCCTGCAGATCCTCATCGAGGGCGTCCTCAAGGAGGCTGCGCTGCTCAGCGCTGAGCGCCTCGCTGCGGGCAGCGAACTTCATGCGCTTGAGCATGGCGTTCTCGAAGGTGAGCTTGTCGAGCAGCGCCTGCTTGTGGCGCAGCTCTGCAGACTGCTGCTGCAGCTGGCCCATCAGGCCCAGCACCAGTTGGCGCGTGCCCTCGTCCATGCTCTGCAGATCCACCGCTTCGTTCATGGCAGTGATCATGACCGGTGCCAGTGGCTGTGCCCATTGGCACATTCACGAATTGAAGAGCGCACACGCCCCGTTCAAGATCACAGCACCGTGATGACACCTGCCTGCCCAAGGCGCTGCCAGGGTAGGCCCGTGACCAGGGCTTGTAGCTGCTCCTGGCTCAGTGGCAGGCGGGGAGTGCTGGAGTTGCCCCAGACAAACCGGCCCTGATGGAGCCGGCGTGCAACCAGCCAGACGCCAAAGCCGTCGTGGACCAGCACCTTCATGCGGTTGGCTCTGGCGTTGGCGAACAGGTAGGCGTGATGGGGGTGGGCTGCGCCGAAGACTTGTACGACACGGGCCAGAGCGGTCTCTGTACCCGCTCGCATATCCAGGGGTTCACAGGACATCCACACCGCATCGATGCGGATCACCGCAGCACCTCGCGCAGCAGGGTCCCGCAGTGCTCGAGTGGGCACTGTACGCTCACGATCAGGTCACCGCGGCGCAGTTGCAGCTCAACCGGTCTCGGGGCGGTGGGAGCAGTCTGATCCGCGCTGCCTGCGGGCGCTTGGGGCACGGCAGGACTGAGCAGGTCCAGGGGCACGGGAGTGAACCTGGGCTGCATCGCTTGCGCGATCTGGCTACCCGGCATCCCAAGAGGCGCTCGGTATGCAGCGCCGGCCTCCCTGATCCAGCGGTGGACCATGTTGGAGTGCAGCCCATGGGCCAGAGCAACACCGCCCACGCTCGCTCCGGGTTGGCGGCACTTGGCCAGCACCTCGGCCTTGAAGTCTTTGCTGTACTCACGGCGGCGCGGTCGCCCTTCGTTTGAAATCTGTTCCATCGTCTCCACGATCCTCCAATCGTGGGGACGATGCCCGCTTCTCAACTCACATTCAAGATGGGTTGACCGGACGGATACCGCTATCACGCTCGGGAAAGCTGACAGAAATCTCACCGTGCTGTCCCGCTTCTGTTGGGTAGCGGTCTCTACGATGAACACATCTCCTCATCGCCTACCAAGCGGACGGGAGATGCAAGTTCATCGACTTTTACAAGGACTCCTATCATGACTCAACGTAGCCACTCCATCTCTTCCATGATTGCAGCCGTAGCCGCGGCTGCCGCCCTGGGGTTGCCGGGAATGGCCTCGGCTGAATACTTGCATCCGACTAGCGACGAAGTCGGCGTGGTCGTTCACGCGGATCACTTCAAGAGCGAGAAAACCCGTGCGCAGGTCCGAGCCGAGGCCGAGGCTGCGGTACAGCAGGGACTCCTCAATTTCGGCGAGGGCAGCTACCCGCCTCCGGTGCCCAGTGCCGGACCGGGCAAGACGCGCGAAGAAGTGGTTCGCGAGCTGCTGAGCGAGACGCCGGCGGAGCGGAACGCACGCATGCAGCTCTACAGTGGAGGCTGATTGTCGGTTAGGGCGAACGGCGGAGAGCCGAAGAGCATCCAACCTCGTACAAGATGAAGCCGCCGCGGCGCTGCGCGGCGGCTTCACTTTACGAGATGCTCGATGAGAAGCCCAGCGTCTGCTCCGCTTGGAGTGGGCCCTCGATGGGAGGCCAGAAACTGACACTTGACATTGCCACGATGGCAAGGTCTAGAGTCAGCAGCACCTAACCACTGACGGAGAGAACCAATGCTTGCATTCGAGGTGAACGATATGACCTGCGGCCATTGCGCCAGCACCATCACCAAGGCGGTCAAGACCATCGACCCAGGTGCAGATGTCCAGGTCGACCTGGGCCGCCATTTGGTGAGCGTGGCAACCGATGCGAATGCGGGCATCGTCCAGAAGGCGATTGCCGACGCTGGGTATTCGCCCGCTCAGGTGAACGCGCCGGCTGCTGCACCGGCATCCGCTGTCAAGCGAGGGGGCTGTTGTGGCTCCTGCCACTGATTGCGGGGCAAGAGCCCGCACGCTCACGTGAGCCCGTCTGGGAGGGCTACTATGGTCTGGCCGACCGTTCCTTCGGCGCAAGGCCCACGGTAGACCCGCGTGTCCCCGTCTGAAAGAGCGCGGGTGGAGCTCGAGCTGATGGCCGTGGCATTTCAGTCGATGCCGTCGACCAAGGTGGTGCAGCCGCGTGGATGTCTCTGAGCGCTCGGGCACGGAACAGCTCGGGCTGTACTACTTCGGTTGGCGGCACGCATGCAGAGCCCCGTCCGCGTGGCCGAAATCAGGTGCTTGATGTGCGAGTGGCCCAGGGCTCGTGTGCCACCGTCGCCCGGCTTGCTCGGTGAACACGCCTTGGATGGGCCATTTACTGCGAGCGGGAAGTCCTATGACGAGCCGGTGGTCCAAGGGCTTTCGGCGGGAGCATGCCGTTTCGGTGTGTTCGCTGCTTGCAGAGCCTATCTCTTTGGGGACGCCGCATTACCGCAATGTAATCATGGCGCAATCGCTTGGAAAGCGACACGCTCCTACAGTGATGACGCGACGCAAGTTGCCGTCGTTTCACAAAGGAGCTGATCATGAAGTCTTATATCGTCCTCGCCACTCTGTTGGGCGCGCTTTCCGCACCGGTGTTCGCCGGTGATGCCGCAGTCCAGGCTGCCAAGGAGATGATTCCGTTGGCCGATGGAGGAACGCTCTACATCTTCAAAGACGGCCTCATGGCGCAGGAAGACCGCTTTGGCCGCGCGACGTATCAGAAGATCGGTACGTCCGTGGTTGCGAAGGACGGCCGGAACATCGCCATCACCAGCAATGAAGTTGCACGCCTCTACTCTTTGCTTCGGAAGGGGCATCGCGGCTGACTCAGCGGCACTCGGGCTGAGCTTGTGTCGCAGCCTTATAGGTCTACATACGGGCTGTGAGGCCACCGGCGTTGCGCGCCGCGAGCATCTCGGATGGTCATTGGGGCGAGAGGTTCGGCGGGGCCTGAAGACAAACACGTTGGTGGTGCCCGTACGAATGTTGCAGAGGGGGCAACAGAGGGCGCCGTCACAGACGCGCTGGACTCGCTTCTTGCTCTTCGCCGCGTCAGGTGATCTCGCGTGACGGGCGCTTCGGGCGGGTGCGGTGGGGTCAGGAGCAGAGGTCTTGGTAGTCCCTACGTTGGCAGACCGGTGGCGCAAGCTCGGCCTGCGTATGGAATGCAACCTTCCCCATGCGCCGAACTTCGGCTTTTCCCCACCCGGACCATTTCTGTAGTCCGTAGTCAGGTACGGAATGGAAGTTTGACTAACATCAAATAACTGGAGTGGATCTGGTTCTATTCTGAGCCTCAAACTACGCTTGCCTTACATCAACCATGCTTCGCAACCGCCGCCAACTTCGCCGCTGGGCCATCCAGGTGCTCCTGGTGTGGTTGTTCGGCATCGTGACGGGGATCGCGCACGCATGCGCCGTACGGATCGTGGATGACCAGCGTGGGTCAGCTGACCCCCATCACGAAGCGGCGGCTGTCGACCGCACGTCACATTCGCATGCCCAAGCTCTTGTTTCTGACGCAGATACAGGTGAGCAAGCGAACTGCCTTGATTTCTGCGAGAAGGTCTCGTTGAGCGCCCAGCCGTTGAAGGGCAAACTGGACCCGAATGCGGAGGCTCTCGCGACGGCCGTTCTCTTAAGCGCGTCCCCCGATCTGGTTGACTGGCCCGCAGCCACATTTGTGCGGCTGGGCGACGCGATTCAGCAGCACCGAGGACCCCCGCTGCGGATTGCACTCCAGCGGTTGGCTCTATAGCCACTCAGATTCTCTCGACGTCTGCCCCCCGCTGCCAGGGATCGGGGCATCTGCCCCGGTGCTGAGCGCAACGCTGTTTAGCTGTTGGCCTGGTCGCCGTACATCCCCCAGTCGAGCGCCCGGCCTCAAGACGGCAACCCGTGCACGACCACGGGAGATTCCACGAACCATCAGATCCCATCCTCACCAAGGAGCACCGTCATGACCCTGCCATACGACCCGAAGCAGAACGGTCGAAACGGCCCGAACTGGT
Organism: Comamonas aquatica; assembly: GCF_018064205.1. Lineage (NCBI taxonomy): Bacteria > Pseudomonadati > Pseudomonadota > Betaproteobacteria > Burkholderiales > Comamonadaceae > Comamonas > Comamonas aquatica. Next base: position 1,128,770 of record NZ_CP072916.1, read on the forward strand.
CTCGCATCAACCAGTGGCTGCTGTGGCTCGGCCTCGCCGCCGCCGTTGCCTGGATGTTCTACCGCCACAACGCCCATCTTCTGCAACTGCTTCCCTTCCTCTTCATCCTCGCCTGTCCGTTGATGCACATCTTCGGCCATGGCAGTCACGGCGCACATGGCGGTCATGACCATCAAGATCAGCCGCCAAGGGGCGATGAAGAGGGTTCGCCTGCGCGCCAATCAGACGACCGGAGCCGCCCGAAATCCGTCGGCCAGTCCGGGCACCACCACTGAAACCACCGGAGCATCATCATGGAAACCATCGAACTCAAGGTTGCCGGCATGACCTGCGCCTCCTGCGCGAACTCGGTCAGCAAGGCGCTCAAGCGCGTAGCTGGTGTGCAAGACGTGCATGTCGATCTCGCTCGCGGCGCAGCGAGTGTCACCGGCGACCAGACGGCCCAGAAGACGCCTGAGCTGATCGCGGCCTTAGCTGCCGCGGGCTACGAGGCATCCGCTGATTCCTCGCCGGGCATTGCGGCGGGTGCTGGTGCCTCCCATGCGCCGACCGCTGCCCGTTCAAAGGGGCATGGCGGCTGCTGCTGCCGCTGATCGACGCCATGGACTGTTGATTTCCACGCAGAACTGACCCGCGGGTCAGTTTTGCGTGGAAATTAACAATTTAACGGGTTTTGCATCAGCCTCTGGGCATAGGCAGCAGGCGTGAGTCCGCCAAGCGATCTCTTGGACCGCTCTTCGTTGTATTCCCGGCGCCAGGCTTCCACGATTACCCGGGCATGCGCCAGACTGGTGAACCAATGTTCGTTCAAGCACTCATCCCTAAAGCGCCCGTTGAATGATTCGATGTAGGCGTTCTGGTTGGGCTTGCCCGGCTCAATCAGAAACAGCTGAACACCTCGGGCATGAGCCCATGTCAGCATGGCGCGGCTACAGAACTCCTTGCCGTTGTCGGTTCTGATCGCGTTGGGTAGTCCCCTTGTGCTGGCCAGTCGCTCCAGAATGCGCACCAGTTGGTTGCCACCCAAGGCCCGCTCCGGCACGATGGCCACGGCCTCATGGGTTGCATCGTCCACTATCGTCAGGTTTTTGATGCTGCGTCCTTCTGCTGTGCAGTCAAAGACAAAGTCCATGGACCACACCTGGTTGGCAGCTATCGGGCGTACCAAGGGATGGCGCTCCGATATCGGGATCTTCTTGCGCCTGCGTTTTTTGACTTGAAGACCGGCTTGGGCATACAGACGATCCACCCGCTTGTGATTCACGATCTCTCCGGCCTGGCGCAGCTTCAGGTAGATCATGCCGGCCCCGTAGCGGCGATGACGCTGCGCCAGAGCGATGATCTTTTCTTTCAAAGCGCAGTTGTGGTCGCAGGCGGGTTCGTAGCGCAGGGCGCTGGCGCTCATGCCGATGACGCGCAGCGAACGGCGTTCGCTCAGTCCGCAGCTGTGATGAAGCGTACTTTGCAGCATTGCCGTTTGCACAAATGCAGGCGGCATAACCCCGGTGATCTCGCTTAGCAACTGGACTCAATTGTTCAAACGACCGGGACCACTTCTGTCTAGCGTGAAATGCGCAGCCTTGCCAACATGACCGAGGTCATGGTCGTGACCTACTGAGGAGCGCAAGGTTACCCCTTGGAAGGCGTGCCCGGCGAGACGTTGTCGACAACACGAGCCTGCGAGGGAATGCGGCATGATTGAACGATGCCCTGCACAACTGGCCCAGCCAGCGGTGCCGCACTGTCCGAAAAAACTTGACCACGACACTTGAACGTGCACATGACAGCATTGTCATTTCTGCGTTGGTGTTTTGTCGGAGACGAATTTCTACACTTGAGCCATCTTCTCCTCCTAGGTGCATTGCAGCTTTAAGGAGAGTGTTCTTAACTGAAAAAAGGATGGTTTCCATGTCACAACGTCGTCTCACTTGGTCTTCTTTGATTGCTGCTGCAGCAGCAACAGCGGCATTGGGTATGCCCGGCATGGCCGCAGCCAGTGGCTATTGGCATCCGGCAAACAATGAAGCAGGTGTCACCACGCACCCCGACCATTTCAAGAGCAGCAAGACGCGTGCTGAGGTCCGTGCTGAGGCTGAAGCTGCCATGCGTCAACAAGGCGGTCTTTCTCGCTTCAATGCGAATAGTTATCCGGCCCCTGTACAAGCCAATGGTCCGGGAAAAACTCGCCAGCAAGTCATTGACGAATTGGTGAATGAGACGCCTGCTGCGCGCGCGGAGCGAGAAAGCATGTGGAGGAACTGAGGAGGGTGTGCAGAATTTTGTGTAAACGGACAATCCACCGCCGGCGCAAGCCGGGCTGTCCGTAAACACAATGAACACCAAGAAACACGACGTACCCGAAGAACTGCTGTCTGGCCTGCTGGCCAACTACAAGAAGCCTGAAGACCTCATCGGCGAGAACGGCCTGCTCAAGCAACTGACCAAGCTGCTGGTCGAGCGAGCTTTGGACGCTGAGCTGACTGAGCACCTGGGCCATGAACGCAACGAGGCGGTGGCCAACCCCGCTGGCAACACCCGCAACGGCAAGAGCAAGAAGACCCTCAAGGGCGAGTTCGGCGAATTGCCCATCGAAGTGCCACGCGACCGCCATGGCAGCTTCGAGCCTCAGCTCATCCCCAAGCACCAGACCCGCTGGGCCGGCTTCGACGACAAAATCATCTCGCTGTACGCCCGTGGCATGACGGTGCGCGAGATACAGGCCCACCTCGAAGAGATGTACGGCACCGAGGTCTCACCCAGCCTGATTTCCTCGGTGACAGATGCCGTGGCCGACGAGGTCAAGGCCTGGCAGGCCCGGCCGCTGGAGCCGATTTACCCCATCGTCTATCTGGACTGCATCCACGTGAAGGTGCGCGAGGGCGCGGTGCGGGTCAAGGCGGTGTACCTGGCCATCGGCATCACCATGACGGGCGAGAAGGAGGTGCTGGGTCTGTGGCTGGCGCAAACCGAGGGAGCCAAGTTCTGGCTGCAGGTCGTGACCGAACTGCGCAACCGGGGCGTGCAGGACATCTTCATTGCCTGTGTCGATGGGCTCAAGGGTTTCCCTGACGCCATCGAGGCGGTGTTCCCCAAGGCGGTGGTGCAACTGTGCATCGTTCACATGGTGCGCCACAGCCTGAACTACGTCTCATGGAAGCGCCGCAAGGAAGTGGCGGCCGACCTGCGCCGCATCTACACGGCCGCCACCGCCGAGGAGGCCGAACTGATGCTCGCAGAGTTCGAGGCCCGATGGGATGCCGAGTACCTGCCCATCGGCCAGTCCTGGCGCAGGAACTGGAGCCGCTTGACCCCGTTCTTTGACTACCCGCCGGAAATCCGCAAGGTCATCTACACCACCAATGCCATCGAGTCGGTGAACATGAGCCTGAGGAAGCTGAGCAAGAACCGGGGCTCGTTCCCCAGTGACGAGGCGCTGACCAAGCTGTTCTACCTGGCGCTGCGCAACATCAGCCAGAAGTGGACCATGCCCATCCGGGATTGGAAGGCCGCACTGACCCGCTTTACCATTCAGTTCGGAGACCGCATCTCCGTCAATTGAAGTCCGACCCGTTTACACAAAAATTCGGACACCCCCGAACTGAGCGAGGATTTGTGATCGCGAAGTCATCTGATATCGCGCTCTCTTTTCCCGTTCCGGTGGACGCAGCGCTTATCGACTTGTTCAGATTTCTGAGATGCGCTCGCCAGGCCGCAGGCGCACGATGGTTCCTACCGCCACGGCAGCGGTCTGCATGCGCCGCCATTGCCCGTCGGCTTGCTGTACCTCGGCCATCCTGCGGCGTCAGGTCTATAAGGCTCTTGATAGCGTTGCGAGCACAGTCCACGGCCCGGGCTTCAATGAGCTTGGCAATGGCATACAGTGCCATCACCATCGCTGCCTCAGGCCATTGACCCATCGACCCGGGAGACTCGTGCTTCTCTTGGAAGCGTCACCGCGCCTTCTCGCAGGCTTCGGGTATAGGAAAACATCCCTAGCCCGCTCGGAGCAGCGACTGGGTGCAGTGCAATAACGCCCAGCATTCAGTCATCGGAGGGGCCCTGTAATCAGCCCGGCGGGCCCAAGTTCAGCCCCTTCGCTTTCAGCGTCGATGGCGGGGGCGCGGTTTCCTCGGGGTTCTGCACTTCAAGCGCAGCGCCTGGCGATCTCTCAGTCTTTTGGTCAAGCGCCGGCTGTACTTGGTTCGCACATCCAGTGGGGGATGGAGTTTCAGCCACAGATGCCGCAGTCTCCAAAATACGAACACGGAGATCAACAAGCTGATCCATATCCAGAACAGCTTGGCAAAAAGCCCATCCTGGGCCACCTGCAATGACATGGATTGCTTCTCTTGCCAGACCTTGACAGGAACACGTGAAGCGCCGAGACGGTGGACCGTGCCCGCCATTGCGATGTCGCAACACTGGACGAGCAACGTTAGGCGCAGGAAGTGGAATCGCCACCCGATATCTCGGAACGGGGATTCCATGCGCCTTTCGTGTTACTTCAGCGTGAAGCGGACGGAAGCGACGGATTTGCCCGCCTTGGAGACTGCGACCACGGCTTTGGTACCGGCAGGGACTTTGAAGCTCCCAGAGGCTTCCAGCTTGCCGTCACCAGGTTGGAGTTGCACATCCTGCTTATCGCTGCCAGCCAAAAGCGTGACCTTTGCGGTCATCCCTGCGACGGCAACGGACTTGCCGTGGTCGCGCATGTAAAGCTGCAACTTGTCCGCTGTGGCGACAAATTCGTATTCGACATCCTTTGCTTCGGCAACAGCGCCTCCGTGCATGGGCTTTGCATCGTGACCATGGTTGTCAGCCGCGATGGCCGTGCTTGAGATCGATACCGCCAGGGCGAGAATGAGTTGAGAGATTTTCATTAATGTTCCTTCGGAGCAAGGTTTAAGGAGATGAAAGGTCCCGCTGATCGCGGGACCTTTCACAACTACACGGGAGCGGTCACGTCCGGCGGGTGCGAGGGCTCGGCCGAAACGTCCTCATCTTTCTCATCGGGCCTGTGGGCCAGACGGTAGAGAATTGGCAACACGAGCAGCGTGAGCAGTGTGGAAGAGAGAATTCCGCCAATCACCACCGTCGCCAAAGGACGCTGGACTTCGGCCCCGGTGCCGGTAGCGATGGCCATGGGAATGAAGCCCAGCGAGGCAACAAGTGCCGTCATGAGTACCGGCCGCAAGCGGGTCAAGGCGCCCTCGCGGATCGCGGCATCCAGCCCCATGCCTTCTTCCCTCAAGGTACGGATATAGGAAATCATCACCAGTCCGTTGAGCACCGCCACGCCGGAAAGCGCGATGAAGCCAACCGCAGCCGAAATGGACATTGGAATGTCGCGAAGCCAAAGCGCGAGGATGCCACCCGTCAAAGCGAATGGGATGCCGGTAAAGACCAGCAGACCATCCTTTGCGTTCCCAAACATCGCGAACAGCAGCACGAAGACCAGCAGCAGGGATACGGGCACAACGATCTGCAGGCGCTTCGTGGCCGATTGCAGGTTCTCGAAGGTTCCGCCCCAGCTTGTCCAGTAGCCCGTAGGGATCTTGATTTGCGCCAGGCCTTGCTCGGCCTCCGCTACAAAGGAACCCACATCGCGTCCCCGCACGTTGGTGCTCACCACGATACGTCGTTTGCCGTTCTCGCGGCTGACCTGGTTGGGGCCGGGCGCAAGTTCGAATGTGGCGACTTCACCCAGTGGGATGAAATTCGTCCTGGCTTCCGTCCCGCTCACAGAACGTGGCAGCGGTATGGGCAGCCGTTTCATGCCTTCCAGGTCGTTGCGCAAGGCCTCGGGGAGACGAACAAGGATGTCGAATCGACGATCTCCCTCGAACATCGTGCCAGCCTCGCGCCCGCCGATGGCTGTGGCCACGGTATCCTGGATGTCAGCAACGTTCAGTCCATAGCGCGCGGCCTTCTGACGGTCGATGTTCACCGTCAGCATCGGAAGGCCCGTCGTTTGCTCGACCTTCACCTCGGATGAGCCCTGGATCTTCTGCAGCATTGCAGACACTTCTTCAGCGGACTTGTTCAGCACATCCATGTCGTCGCCGAAGATTTTTACCGCCACGTCACTTCGCACCCCCGAGATCAGCTCGTTGAAGCGCAGCTGAATGGGTTGAGAGAACTCATAGTTGTTGCCGGGAATTTTCCCAAGAACCTCCTGAATCGCAGCAAGCAGTTCGTCCCGGGTCTTGCGCGGCTCAGGCCATTCGTCCATCGGCTTGAGCATGATGTACCCGTCCGAGATATTCGGCGGCATGGGATCCGAGGCAATTTCTGCCGTGCCGGTTCTGGCGAAGATGCGTTCGATCTCGGGGAACTTCGCTTTCAGGGTCTTTTCGATCTGCTGCTGCATCGCAACCGATTGGGAAAGGCTGGTGCCCGGAATGCGCAGCGCCTGGATCGCGAAGTCGCCTTCATTGAGGTTGGGCACAAATTCACTGCCCATGCGCGTGGCGATCAACCCGCACAAGATCACGGCAACTGCTGCAATGGTCAGTACAACCGCCTTGGCGGCCATGACGCGGTCGAGCAGCGGGGCGTAGAGGCGCTTGGCATGGCCCAGCAGGAAGTTCTCCTTCTCGCTGACCCGATTGCCGATGAAGAGGGCCACGGCTGCCGGAATGAAGGTCACCGACAAGATCATTGCCCCCACCAAGGCGGCGACAACAGTGAATGCCATCGGGTGAAACATCTTTCCCTCAACGCCCGTGAGCGCGAAGATGGGCAGATACACCACCATGATGATCAACTGTCCGAACAGCAAGGGACGGCGCGACTCCTGGGATGCCAGGAACACTTCATGGAAGCGCTCCGCTCGCGTCAGCGGTCGACCGTGATGCGCCTGCGCATGGGCAAGACGCCGCACGCAGTTCTCCACGATCACGACCGCTCCATCAATGATGATGCCGAAGTCCAGGGCTCCCAGGCTCATCAGGTTGGCACTTACCTTGTACTGGACCATGCCCGTGAATGTGAAGAGCATCGACAAGGGAATGACCATTGCCGTGATGATCGCTGCGCGGATGTTCCCCAGGAACAGAAACAGGATCACGATCACGAGAACCGCACCTTCCAGCAGGTTCTTCTTCACGGTACTGATGGCCTTGTCGACGAGCACCGTACGGTCGTAGACCGTCACCGCATGCACTCCCTCAGGAAGGCTCTTGTTGACCTCGACCATCTTCTTGCTCACGGCCTGCGAGACGGTCCGGCTGTTTTCGCCGATCAGCATGAACACGGTACCGAGAACCACTTCTCGCCCGTTGTCCGTTGCGGCGCCAGTTCGCAGCTCCCGACCAATCCCCACTTCAGCCACGTCCCGGATGCGCACGGGCACGCCGTTGGCACTGCTGAGGATCACGTTGCCGATGTCTTCCAAGGACTTCACCTGCCCTGGTGCTCGAATGAGGTACTGTTCGCCGCGCTTTTCTATGTAGCCCGCGCCCACGTTACCGTTATTGCGGTCCAGAGCAGTGACCACATCCTGCAGCGTCACGCCCAGTGAAGCCAGGCGCTCGGGAATTGGCGCTATCTGATACTCCTTGGCGAAGCCACCAATGGAATTAATTTCCGTCACGCCCGGAACGTTTCGCAATTGCGGCTTGATGATCCAATCCTGGATCTCTCGCAGATCCGTAGCGGTGTAGGGACTCCCATCAGGTTTCTTCGCGCCGTCTTTTGTTTCTACTGTCCAGAGATAGATTTCCCCCAGCCCGGTGGATATTGGCCCCAGGGCCGGTGTGATGCCTACGGGCAGTTTGTCCCGCGCCTCCTGGATACGCTCGTTGACTAGCTGGCGAGCAAAATAGATGTCGGTGCCGTCCTTGAAAATGACGGTTACCTGCGACAGTCCATACCGTGAAAGCGACCTGGTTTGTTCCAGGTTCGGCAGGCCGGCCATGACCGTCTCGATGGGGTACGTGACCCGCTGCTCCGTTTCCAGCGGCGAGTAACCCGGTGCCTGCGTGTTGATCTGAACCTGTACGTTTGTGATGTCGGGGACAGCGTCGATGGGCAGCTTTTGATAGCTGAAAACGCCGAGCGCAGCCATGGCAAGGGCCGCAAGTAGCACCAACCATCGTTGTTCGATTGAAAATCGAATGAGTTTTTCAAACATGTATGGGCTCCGTGATTAGTGCGTGTGTTCGGCAGATCCCTTGCCGAGCTCGGATTTCACGACGAAGCTCCCCGATGAGGCGTAGGGCATTCCGGCCTTGAGGCCTTGAAGGACCTCGATCCGCTTGCCGTCGCTGCGCCCCAGCTTCACTGGCTGGGTAATGAAGCCATCGTTGACCTTGAGGAAGACAACGGGCTTGTCTCCAACGTTCTGCACGGCGTCAGCCGAGATCGTCACGGGCGCCGCCGTTTCTTCGGACACAACTTCGACGTTCACGAACAGGCCGGGACGCCAGGCGCCCTTGGGATTTTCAAGAACCACGCGGGCTTTTGCTGTGCGGGTTTGCTCGCCGATCAGTGCCCCCACAAATGCGACGGTGCCAGTGGCGGATGCGTCAAACGCCGTCGCTTTGATGGTGACTTTTTCGCCCACCCGCACCGATGGCAGATCCTTTGCCGGGACGTTGATCTCCGCCCATACTTGGTTGAGGTCCGAGATGGTGAACACGGCTGCATCTTCCTTCACGGCCTCGCCGAGACTCAGGTGCTTTTCGATGACGATGCCGTCAAAGGGGGCACGCAGTTCGATGCGATTCAAGCCGGACACTGACGAGGTGGACAGACCCAGCGCACTCAGTTTCTGATTGGCGTTGGCCATAGCCACCTCTGCTTCGCTCAATGCCTGCTTGGCCTGCAGGTAGTCCTGTTCAGCCGATACCTTTTGCTCCCACAGCTTCTTCTCCCGCTCGTAGGTGGTCTTGGCCAGCGTCAATCGTTTTTGAGCGGTCTGCAGTTCGCTGCGTTGCTCAGAGGCGGCCGGACTTGCAATGGCGGCCAGCACCTGCCCCTTCTTGACGACCTGGCCAAGGTTGGCGCTGACACTTTCCACGACTCCTGCAAGACGGGGGACCACGTGCGAGGTGCGGTCTTCATTGAGTCGGATCTCGCCGGGCAACAGCAGTGCCGTCTTGATGTTCGCGGCGGACGCGGTGTCCACGCTGATCGATGCCGCCTTGATTTGGGCGTCGGTCAGTTCAATCTTCCCTTCTTCTTTGCTCATCACGAACATGAAGGGTTCGGTGGCAGTCTGCGCAATGATCTCGATCTCGAAAGCATGGGGTTCGGCAACGATTTCGCGGCTGACCAAGCTATCTTTATCCTGGGCGAAAGTCAGCTTCTGCTTTTCGTCAGTCGGGCGGGTCACCGTTGCTGTGACCGTTGCCGCATTCAGGGGAAGAGCTTTGTCTTTGTCGAACAGCCAGATGCGCAGCCGAGGCTCGCCGCCGTCTTCTGAAAGCAGTGCCTCCAAGCTGAAATCCCCTTCTTTGAAGACGGTGCCGTCATGGGCGCCCTTTGCTTCGCTCTTTTCGTGGTGCTCGCCGTCCGCATGGCCCTTGTCATCGTCGTGGCCATTTTCCCCGCCCTTGCCATGGTGCTCACCATCACCGTGCCCCTTGGCCTCGGTGTGGCCGCCGTGGCCATGGCCATCTCCCTCTACGGCCGCGGCTTTGGGCTTGCCGCCGCCCTGCAAGATGTAGGTTCCCACCCCGCCCCCCAATGCGAGGACGACGGCAATAGCGATCACGTGCTTTTTGCTGATGGTGGATTTGCTGGTGTTCATAGTCATTCTCAGTTCTGCGGTGCGGTTAAGCGGGAATCGTGGGGGCTGCCGAGCAGGCGATCAACATCGGCCGCTGCGCGATGAGCCTCGCCAAGTGCTTTGAGATACTGGGACTTGGCGGTGAAGTAGGTGCGCTGCGCATCGAGCACCTCCAGGAAATTGAACTTGCCGTTCTCAAAGCCAATGGTGGCCGCGTCATAAGCTGACTTTGCCCCCGGAAGCACGTCCTGCTGCAGAGATTGGATCTCTGCAGCGATCGTCGCAAGTCGCTCCCGGGCCTGCGCCACTTCGCTATGCAGGCGCACGGTGGCCCCCTGCAACTCGTCACGCGCTTTGTCCTCAAGCTTTAGTGCTTCGAGGAGGTTGCCCTGGTTGCGGTCGAAGACGGGGAGAGGCACAGAGACACCGAAAAGAAGAACGTTTCGCTGCGTCTCGTTGCTGCGCTGCATGCCAACACTGACGGTGACATCAGGCACCCGCTTGCTTTGTTCCAGGTCGGTCAATGCCTTACGCCGATCCACCTCGATTCTCGCCAGGACAACGGCTGGCGAAGAAGAAATGAGAGGCTGAAGATCGGCGAGGTTCGGTACAGGGGGGAGGTTTCCAGCCTTTCCCTCTAGGACCGTGAAAGGCACGTCGATCTTTCCCAATAGCGCAAATAGACGGGACAGGGCGTTGCGTTCTTCACTCGCAGCCTGGGCGAGCTCAACACGAACACCGGCCTCCGCAACCCTGGCCTTGGACTCTTCGACGGGAGACACCTTGCCGGCGGCCACCCGCTTGGCGACGGTATCGGTGGAAGACTTAGCCAGCGCGACGCTGTCCCGGGCGAGCACCAAGCGCTCTTGCGCCGTCAGCACATCGAAATAGGCGGCAGCCACGTTGGCTCGCACGGTTGCCTTCAGCTCCGTGAGCTGGGCTTGCGCCTGCTCGCGGGATTTTTCCGCTGCCTTGGTGCGCGCGGCACGCTTGCCCCCCAATTCCACGGGGAGGTTGAGCTGCCAACTTTGCGTGCGCGTTTTGGAGCGTGCGTCTTCCAGCGAGTAGGCGAGCTCTGGATTGGGGCGTGCGCGCCCTTGCAGAACTTGCCCCTCGGTTGCCTCCAGCTGGCGCGTCGCCGCTGCTACCTCAGGATTTCCCGCCAAAGCCAATTCAATTGCCCTGGCCAAAGACAGTGGCGTAGTTGGTGCTGTTGCGGCAGTCAGAGGTGCTTCCTCGCCGCCGATAGGGCGTTGCGACACACCCTGCGAAAAGGCGCTGCTGGAAGCGGCCAGCAATATGGCCGCCGCACTAGCTGCGAGCCTGATTTTCTTGCGGCCGCGCCATGCGTGCGGCTTTTCTTGAAGGTAAATACCCTTGAACATCCGATTCTCCAGTGGTTTGAAAACACGAAGGAATCGGCGGGGTGGCAACCGTGCAGCTGCCTGGCAACTCGTCACTCATCACAGCCGCGACACGCGCAACTACATCCGCCTGTGGGGGCGGACACGAATGACTGAAGGAAGGAGAGATGCCCCGCCGATTAGGCGAGGACGGACCACTGAGGGCGGTCAGGGGGAGTGGGCGTTACACAAGCCAACCGCTCGTTGGGCTGGGCACCCACACTACTGTCGTGAGTGACGCCTTGCTTGGCATAGGACAAGTCGAGGGCGCCGACGCCGACGCCATGGCAAACCGAGCAATCGGCATCCAACTGGTTGGCGTTTTGCCCGTTCTTATCTGCGTGGTCGACCACGCTTTTGGCCTCATGCTTGTGCTCATGATGCCCCACGTGTTGTGTCTGAGTCGTAACGCGTTCATGCATGCAATAGGTAGCAACCGCAGACCAGCTGAACTGGAACGGTAGCAATGCAAGCATAAAAACAGCTATCAAGCGGTACATTTTTTGAGTCTAGCACGCGGCAATGAAATCCCGGATATGGGGCACGGGTAGAAGCTGGATAGAGGCTATCGGCTCAAGAGTCAGCCGCCCGTGCCGTACAGTTCCTGAATACGCTGTTTTTCAGCGGAAGACATGTTCAGGTATTCCTGTTGCACCTGCTCACGGGTCTTGGAGGGGCTCGTTGCCTTGACAGGCAGAGCATCGCCGCGCGAGAGGATCGCCAGCGTGCCGTCCTCACGGGCGACGGCCACCGACTCAAGCACGTCGGCACGGGACAAAGAGCTTTGAAAATGGTTGGGATGGGTGGTAAATCCCTCTTCGCCACCGGCGGGGTGATACAGCGAAGATGCAGATGTCAGGCCCGGGGCCGCGATGGCAAGGGCGATCAGGGAAAGCGCGAGGGGTTTGCGAACGATCATGGTTTTGTCTCTGGATTCAGGTGAACCCTTGGCGACTTACCAGGGCTATGCCTTGCGACACGGGGTGAACTTTAGAAAGCGAACCGCGACAAGGCACCAACAGCCAGATGACAAATTCGTAATCTACGAACGGGCCGCATTCTTCGAGAATGGCACCATGAAAATCTTGCTCATTGAAGACGAAGTCAAGCTTGCCGAATACCTGCGTAAGGGCCTCGGAGAGGCCGGCTATGTGGTGGACGTTGCCCACAACGGGGTAGATGGTCTGCACCTGGCGCTTGAAGGTGAGCACAACCTACTGGTACTGGACGCTATGCTCCCTGGGATCGACGGCTTCAGCCTCCTCACCGCTTTTCGCAAATCCAGGCAGACACCTGTCTTGATGCTGACAGCGCGGGTCAGCGTCGAGGACCGGGTGCTGGGACTGCAGACAGGTGCTGACGATTACCTGGTCAAGCCCTTCGCATTTTCCGAATTGAACGCACGCATCCAGGTGCTGCTCAGGCGCACCTATGGCGCGCGCGATGCGGCAGAGCCCACGCAACTGCGCCTTGCCGATCTCGAACTTGACCTAGTGCGGCGCAAGGCATCCCGCGGCGGTCAGCGGTTGGAGCTGACCGCAAAGGAGTTCCTGCTTCTGACGCTGTTCCTGCGAAGGAAAGGCGAGGTACTGTCTCGCACCGAGCTTGCTGAGCAGGTGTGGGACATGCACTTCGACAGCGAAACCAACGTAGTGGAGGTCGCTATTCGTCGCTTGCGAAGCAAGATAGACAAACCCTTTGACACTGTGCTGCTTCACACCATCCGAGGCATGGGCTACATCATGGAGGAGCGTAACGGATGAAGGCATTGATCCACCATCGCTCGCTGCGCCAGAGGCTGTCGTGGTGGTTGGCGTTGCAAAGCTTTGCAGGCCTGGGCCTGGTCTGCCTGGCCGTGTATCTGGTAACCGAGTTCAATTTTCGCGATCGGCAAGAGGAAACGCTGGCGCAAAAGGAGAACGTCATTCGGCATCTCTTGGTAGAGGGGACGGAGCACCGGGAGTCGGAAGCTCTCGCTCACAAGCTCGATGACTTCCTGGTGGGGCATGGAGATTTATCGCTTGAGGTGTCACTGGCCGATGGGACCGTGCTCTACGCGCACACCCGCAACCAGAATGCACAGACGGTATGGCGCCAACGGAAATTCGAGGTGGCGCAGGTTGCAGGCCCTGCCTCGCCGGCTTTGCACGTCCAGCTGTCGCTGGATATTCAAACCGACAACCAGTTGTTGCACCGGCTCGCACTCACCCTGCTGGTGGCTGCCATCGGGGGCGCCATCGTGGTTTCACTGGGCGGCTTCTCCCTGGTCAAACTCGGCCTTGCGCCTGTGCGAAGGCTGGCCGGCCAAACGCGAGCACTGTCGGCGGATAGCCTGCACCAACGGCTCGATGGCGACGAGCAACCTCTTGAACTCGTGCCGCTGATCGACCAGTTCAACGCCCTCCTTGCACGCATTGAGAAGGCCTACTCACAGATGGCGGGTTTCAATGCGGATGTGGCGCACGAGCTATGCACGCCACTGGCCACGCTCATTGCCAACAATGAACTGGCTCTAAGGCGTCCTGAGCAGGCGGATATGCGGGAGGTCCTCGCCTCAAATCTGGAGGAACTGCATCGCCTGACCGGCATCGTCAACGATATGCTGTTCCTATCGCAAGCTGATCGGGGTGTAGGCGCGCGTCGCGTTCCCGTATCGAGTCTTGCATCGGTGGCTGTAGACGTGCTGGACTATCACGAGGCGGCACTGGCCGAGGCCGGGCTCACCGCCAAAGTAGTCGGCGACGCACATGGTGCCTTCGACGTGCCCCTGTTGCGCCGAGCCTTGTCAAACCTGCTGGGGAACGCCACCCGATACGCGAGAAATGGCTCGATCGTCCAAGTCAACTTCAGGACCGTTGATGAGGACCGCGTGCTGATCAGTGTCTCCAACTGCGGAGACAGCATCGATCCCGAAATACTCCCTCACTTGTTCGATCGATTTTTCCGCGCCGATCCCGCTCGCAGTCATGGACAAAGCAACCACGGCCTAGGCCTGGCCATCGTTGGCGCGATCGCTCGCATGCATCAGGGCAAACCAGTCGCATGGTCGGAGAGCGGGGTGACGAGCGTTGGGCTGGAGATCCGAGCCCAATGACTTTTGGCAGTCAGCCCTTACGGTTAATGCGCAGCTGTTTGGCAGCGGCTCCGATTTCGCGATGCACGCCAGGTGGATGCGCTTCATTGGGGTTGGCTGTAGGCATGTGATTGTGTTGGCGCGCCGCTATTGCCAGGCCGCCCAAGATGCCGCAGTCCCCGGCCAGGTGACCTGGCGAACACTGCTGCTGCAGACTGCGCAATTCTAATTCCAGCACCTGGAGTTCCCGGATTCGCGAGACGACATGATCAATGTGCTCCTCAAGAAGCGCATCCACCGCGCCACAGTTCTCACCAGGTGCGTCCTTGAAATGCAACAGCACGCGGATTTCATTGAGTGTCATGTCCAGGCAGCGGCAATGCCGGATGAAGGCAAGACGCTCGATGTGGCTGCTATCGTAGATTCGGTAATTGCTTTCCGTACGTATCGCCGCCGGCAGCAGACACTCCCGCTCGTAGTAGCGAATGGTCTCTGTCTGGGTGCCGGTGGCCTTGGCCAATTCGCCGATCTTCATGGCACATCCTTTGCAAATGGGGGTAGTGCCTGACGGTGCTGGGGCGCATTTCGCGCTGTCACTTGACTTTAAGGTCACTACAGGGTTTCCAATTAAGCCATGAAACTAGAAACCAGCACCTCTTCAAGCGTTGACACCTGCTGCTCAGCGGGATGCTCCAGTTCCGCCTCTCCGGTCAATGCCGCCGCAAGCGGCCCGGGCCAAGTCAAGCTGTTCAGAATTGCGACCATGGACTGCAGCGCCGAGGAGGCGGAAATCCGCCGCGCGCTGGAACCCTTGGACGGAATCCGCTCTCTGGGCTTCCAGCTCGGTGCTCGCACGTTGAAGATCGATGCGGCAGAAAGCACGTATCCCTTGGCCCTGGAGGCTATCCGCAAGGCGGGCTTCGATCCACAGCCGGTGGCCGGCGCAATGAACTCCCAGGGGGGGCCGGCAGTAGGGCCTGTCGAAGGCGACGACGATGGACATGGGTTCGCTGGCGGCATTTCTCGCCTGGTGGCTGCGCTTGTGTTCGCCACGGGCGCGGAGGTGCTCTCCTTCTTCGCGCCCGACCAGATGGCCTGGAAGGTGGCAGGCATGGCCATCGCCGCGTTGGCCATCTGGCTGGCTGGAATCGACACCTACAAGAAGGGCATCGCAGCGCTGCTACGTGGCAAGCTCAACATCAATGCCCTGATGTCGGTGGCCGTCACAGGCGCTTTCCTCATTGGCCAGTGGCCCGAGGCTGCCATGGTGATGGCCCTGTACGCCATTGCTGAGCTGATTGAGGCCAAGGCCGTGGACCGGGCACGCAATGCGATCAAGGGGTTGCTGGAACTGGCGCCGGAAGAGGCTCTGGTTCTGGGCCCCAATGGCGCATGGTCTGCCACGCCGGTCGCCGCTGTAGCCATCGGTGCGACCGTGCGCATCAAGCCGGGAGAACGGGTGCCGCTGGACGGCAAGGTGACGAAGGGGAACGGGGCCATCAACCAGGCTCCGGTGACTGGCGAGAGCATTCCCGTGGACAAGGCACCCGGCGATCAGGTGTTCGCGGGCACCATCAATGAGACCGGTGAACTTGAGTTCGAGGTCACGGCCCTATCGAGCAACACCACCTTGGCCAGAATCATTCAAGCCGTTGAGCAGGCACAAGGCACGCGCGCACCGACACAGCGCTTTGTCGATCGGTTCGCCGCGATCTACACGCCTGCGGTCTTCGCCATTGCGGTGGCGGTGGCAGTTCTCACACCGTTCCTGATGGGACTGACCTGGCTGGAAGCGCTCTACAAGGCCCTTGTCCTGCTGGTGATTGCCTGCCCATGTGCCTTGGTCATTTCCACGCCTGTGACGGTGGTAAGCGGACTGGCGGCCGGCGCTCGCCGAGGCATCCTGATCAAGGGCGGAACCTACTTGGAAGACGCGCGGCTCCTGAAGGCGGTGGCGCTGGACAAGACGGGCACCATCACCGAAGGTAAACCCAAGCTGGTGCAGTGGCACGTCTGGGGCGCTGGCGATGAAGCTGCAGCCCAACAGATGGCCGCCAGCCTGGCTGGCAGATCCGATCACCCGGTGTCCAAGGCGATCATCCAGGGTCTGGAAGTACCAGGCCCGGAGGCCGAAAACTTCAAGGCCTTGCCGGGGCGCGGTGTCGAAGGCGTGGTCAATGGAGTACGCCTCGTGCTGGGCAATCACCGACTGATCCATGAACGGGGACTGTGCACCCCTGAACTGGAGGCGGAACTCGCCATCCATGAAAAGCAAGGCCGCACGGTCACCCTCCTGGCTGACGATTCGTGCGTCCTGGCCTTGTTTGCTGTTGCAGACACCATTCGGGCGACATCAAAGCAAGCCATCGTCGATCTCAAGGCGCTGGGAGTGACCTCGGTGATGCTGACCGGCGACAACACGGCCACGGCCAAGGCAATCGCGGCGCAGGCGGGGATCGATGACGCCCGCGGCGACCTGCTGCCCGAAGCCAAGCTCGACGCCATCAAGGAGATGCAAAAGCGCTACGGCGCCACCGGCATGACCGGGGACGGCATTAACGATGCACCGGCATTGGCCCAGGCTGATATCGGTTTTGCCATGGGCGGCGCTGGTACCGACACCGCCATGGAAGCGGCCGACGTGGTCATCATGAATGACAACCTGCAGCGCGTTGCCGAGACGGTGCGGCTGTCCAAGCGCACGCATGCCGTGCTCTGGCAGAACATCACCTTGGCCCTGGGCATCAAGAGTGTGTTCCTGGTCATGGCGGTGGTCGGTACCGCGACCATGTGGATGGCGGTTTTCGCGGACATGGGCGCGAGCTTACTGGTAGTGGGCAACGGGCTTAGGCTGCTTCGCGGGACACTGGATCCAGCCTCCAAGCTCAACCGCTCAGAACCCAAGGAGCATGCCCATTCCCACTAGTACATCAACACGCAAGTTTCGGAACGTAATGTCTGCCGAGCTTCTGATCTGCATCCTGACGAGTGAACGTCCACTCGATGGTTCGCTGAGCGGCGTTACGAGCCTGCTGCCACGCGTCAACCTCGCATTGCAGAAGGTGGCGGTTTTCAATGCGCCGCTCCAGGCACTGACGGCTGAGGATGCCGATTTCGATCTCCGCCATGTTCAGCCAACTCGCGTGCTTGGGTGTGTAGTGGAACTGCACCCGGCGCAAGAGCTTGGCTGCTGCGCGTTTTCCCAGGACGTCATCGAAGCATTTTCTGAAGTGAATGTTCAGGTTGTCCAGCACCAGATGCACTCGCTTTGCCTTGGCATACGTCTTGGTCAGCAAGTCGCCAACGAAGGTCACGAAGTCGACCTTGCCTCGGCGCTCCGTGACCGAGACGGTTCGCTGTCCGGCTTTGGGCTCGACGGCCACGAACAGATTGGTCGTGCCGTGGCGCACGTACTCGTAGTCCATTTTTTCGGGGCTGCGCGAGTCCATTGGCAGCGGTGCTCGGCTGTGACCGATGAGTTGCAAGCTCTTCTCGTCGATGCAGATGACCGGCTCGATGTGCGACATCGGTCGCGCGTACAGCTCAAGCAAGGCATACATGCGACTGCGGTATTCCTCGGTCAACGAACCAATGCACCACATCAGCTTGCGCCAGGGCTTGAGATCGTTTTTTTGAGCATGCGCCGCACGGTTTCTCGACTCACGTTGGCCATGCCAGGCGCCTGGCGTGCGGCCCGTTCGAGCTCCACCATCGTCCAGCGCTGCCGGCCTGCAGGCGGCGCCGAGCAAGCAAGGGCCGTCACCCGTGCTTCGTCGTCCGTGTCGTACTGGCGTGGACGCCCTGGGCGCGCAACGTCGAAGACCGCCAGTTCCAAGCCCCCTTGCAGATACGCTGCGCGCGTTCGCCACACAGCCGTGCGCCCCATTCCCAGCACCGCCATGATCTGGGCCTCTGGTACGCCCCGGTCCAGCGATGACAGAACATGAGCCCGATTGACCTCCCGCGCCTGATGCAGCCCTTTGCTGCGAATCTCGTCCACGAGCGAGCGATCCTCGTCGGTCAAGTGCAATTGCGTCTGGCGCATGGCAACACCTCCAAGCATCGAGTAGTGATGACGAGAGTGTATTCATGTTTCGTTACTTTCGTGTCAACGTACTAGGGCGTGTCATCAATCAATACCCGGGTGTGTAGCCGGGCTGCCAGGGCTCATGCCAACCACACCATGGATGCCGCCAGATGGATGGCTCCGAGAAAGTTGCGAGCAGTCTTGTCGTAGCGTGTGGCAATGGCGCGGTATTGCTTCAAGCGTGCGAAGAAGTTCTCGATCAGATGGCGCGCCTTGTAGAGCTCACGGTCATATTCGCGTGGCTGCCTGTTCGTTACCCGCGAGGGAATTACCACTGCCTTGCCCTTGTTCAATAAAGGCTCGATCAGCCGGGCCTGAGCATCGTAGGCCTTGTCGGCAATGACAGTCTGCGCTGGTGTGTCCTTGAGCAGCACATCGGCGCCTTGGAGGTCATGCGCCTGCCCTGGCGTGAGGTGAAAGCCTGTCGGGTTGCCCAGCGCATCGACCGTGGCGTGGATCTTGGTGCTCAGCCCGCCCCGGCCTCGTCCGAGGGCTTGCTTGTCGAGATCCCCCCTTTTGCACCAGCGCTGTGCTGGTGGGCGCGCACGATGGTGGCGTCAATCATGGCGTATTCGTTGTCCGCGTCCTGCGCCAAAGTCTCAAACACGCGCTGCCATACGCCGCTTTGGCTCCAGCGCGAGTGGCGGGTGTGCACGACGCGAAAATCGCCAAAGCGCGCAGGCAGATCTCGCCAGGGGATGCCTGCGCGGTAGCGGTAGAGCACTGCATCGATGAACAGCCGGTTGTCTTTTGCCGTGGCTCCGGGCTGTCCTGCCTGACCGGGCAACAGGTCTTTGATGCGCTCCCATTGGGCATCAAGGAGGGCGTATCTTTTACTCATGGCCTCTACGTGGCGCTGGGGCTGTGACTTTCAACTACTCGGGTATTGATTGATGACACGCCCTAGTGTGTCTGCGCCGAAGTAGAACTGAGCACCGGGGCTGCGGATAAAAACTTGGACTGGTTTTATGCCGTAAGTCCAAGACTCTCTCGGTACTCAATGGGGCTGAGATAGCCAAGAGTGATCTTGATGCGCTTCTCGTTGTACCAGCGGATGTAGGAGTCCAGGGCCTGGGTGAACTGCTCGATGCTCGCTGTTTTCCAGTCGCAAGGATAGAACATCTCCGTTTTCAACCGGCCGAAGAAGCCTTCGCATGCTGCGTTGTCATGCGCTTCACTTCTTCACCTTGGCCACTTCTTCGGCCACCAGTACGGCCAATTGGTCGGGCCCGAAGCTCGGCAGGCTGCGGCCATTGACAAAGAAGGTGGGCGTCTTGGTGACCTGCAGTGCGGTGAGGTCTTCGATGTCTTGCTGCACCAAGGACTGCATGCCAGGTTTCTTGATGTCCAGTCGCGCTATAGCAAGGTCCAGCCCGGCCTGCTCCGCCACCTTGAAAGCGGTCTCGATGTTGGGCTGGCCGTGGTCGGCCCAGGCGGGCTGCGCGGCCAGCACAGCTTCAAGAACCGTCTGGTACTTGCCCTGGCTCTTGGCCGATTCCAGCAGCTTGACCACCTGGTCCGAGCCTTGGTGGAACGGCGCATAGCGGATCACGAGCCTCACATCAGTGGGGTACTGAGCCATGAGATTCTTGACGATGGGATAGAAAGCCCGGCAGGTTTCGCAGGCCGGGTCAAAAAACTCGACGATGGTGACCGGGGCATTTTGTGGGCCGAAAACTGGTGAATGCATGCGGACCAGGCGGGTTTGCTCGGCCTTGACTTGCACTTCCTGTGCAGTCTGCACGCGCTTCTGGTAGGCGTTCATGCCCAGGTAGAAGAACAGCGAAACGATGGCCACCAGGCCGACAATGGTGATTTTCTTGGCGTTCATGAACGGGGCTTTCTCAAGTAAACAAAAAGCAGGATGACGATGGCGATGAAAGCCAGGAGAGACAACCAGGGAATCTGGATGCCATTGAGGATTTCGAGGCGCTGTTCGCTACAAGCGGGTCCGGTGCCGCAAGGTACCCACCACTTCGGCACCCACCCGGCCACCAGGGCGGAGTGGTAGCCGGCCATGGCTGTGCCACCCAACGCCAACGGCAGCGCATAGACAGCACCGCGCCGGTCTTCTGCGAAGGCTGCCATGCCCAGGATGAGCGCCAGCGGAAACATGAAGATGCGCTGGTACCAGCAGAGCAAGCAGGGCGTCATGCCCATGACCTCACCGATGAAAAGCGCGCCGAGCGTGGCAACCAATGCGATGCCCCACGCGGCCATGAGCCAGAGCCAGCCGTGCTTCATGAAGGCAACTCCTCGGGTGTTTTTCGGGATGATGGGCGCGGTGGCGTTTTCAATGATGAGAAGCACCACACCAACACGGCGCAGACGATGAACACATCGGCCAGGTTGAAGGCCGGCCAGTGAATATTGCGCCAGTGAAGGTCAAGGAAATCCACTACGGCACCGATTTGGACGCGGTCCACGAGGTTGCCACTACCCCCGCCCACCACGAAGGCGCCCATCCACCGATCCATCGGTTTGGCCTGCCGGGCAAGGCTCGCCATCCAGACTACACCGACCACCAACATGGACACGCCGATGAAGAACCAGCGTTGCCAGCCACCCGCATCGGCCAACAACGAAAAGGCTGCGCCTGTGTTGAGCACATGCACAAAGTTGAGCCACTCGGTCACCTGGACGGCTTCACCGAGTTCCAGGGTGGTTGAAAAAAACGATTTGCTGACTTGATCAACAAACAAGAGAGTTGCGACGGCAGCGAGCCAGGTCCACTGCGGGTTTCGCTGGGTCCAGCGAGCGGTCATGTGAGAGTCCTCCCAAAACGATCCAGGGTCGGCCACCATATGAGATGGTGGCCACTTGAAGTCAGGGGATTGGGGAAGAAGTGCCTTTCAGCGCATTAGACGAATGCGTTCAACCCCAAACCTTTCGCGGCAGACCACTGGGGACGGTAAGGCCGCTCATGCCAGGGCGGCAACAAGCCTTCGGCGAAGTGTTCGACACGGTTGATACCAGCGGGGTCGACAGTGAGCGCAGCAGTCACCATCACAGCTGCAACGCAATTCGCGTGGCAGATTCCGCAGTCAAGATCAAAACCCATGCCGTCGGCGGCCAGCTCGTCCATGCCCGTCACAGCTGACACGTTGGCAGACGGATGATGTTGGGTTTGTGGCTGCGCACCGTGACCGTAGCATTCAACCACTGTGGCAGCAGAAAACTGCAGCGGCAGCAGTGTAAGCATCAGCAGGAGCAGGAAAGCGCGCATAGTGCCGATATTAAGCGGCGGGAGCTTCACTGGTCGCGTGCACGGCTAATCAAATCGGCTAGTTGTGGTCGCACGGGCAGGGGCTTGAAGGCACTCACTGTTTATGATCCGGGTTGCCCGCAGCAAGAGCCCGCTCAGGTGACCCAAGGACACCAATGCCAGCCTGAATATCTGGCTGTCACGGTCGTTTGTGACCAGAGTTGTAAGTGCGGGGACAGTATCCACTGCTTGTTGCCAAGCTGGTATCTGCCCAAGTTCAATTCAGGGCTGTCTACCAATCACTTCGGCTTGGTCAGCGCTTTCATTTCCGTGTGGCTCAGTGAAAAAATAAAAGTCCCTCTTTTGTACCTGGCGCCAAAAGCGCCAGGTACGGTGGATTCTCACGGTCTGTTCGCATACGGACTATACGGACCATGACGCTGCTTCACCAGGGGGCTTGACCCGAGCCCGGTGCACACGGCCTGAAACGGTGTGTTGTCCGCCTGCAAAGCCTCCGTGTCTGGATGTGTTGGCGCTTCGGTATCCTCCGGATAAAACTCCTCCACAATGTCCGCCGCTTCCTCCGGCGTATCTTCAAAGCTGCCGTTGGCATAGCCCAGACGTGCAGCCTCATCCAAAGCGTTCTGCGCAAATCCTGCAGACTGGCGCTGTGCAGCCAGTGCCTTAGCTTGGCCGATGGCCTCGTTCAAGCTCAGGCCGGTGCGCACCACCAGGTCGGCGTAGTAGATGGCCGCACGGTGCGACTGAGTGGTGGATTTGCCCCGCAGCCGCATTTCTAGAGGCATGGCGGCCAGGTGACCGCCTGAGACTGCAGCGAAGTACTGCAGTCGGGCGGTCAAGGTCCGGATGCTGTTGAAGCCCGTGGTGCGAAACACATAGCTGCCCAGCTCATCGCTCTCGCCAATGCTGACGTTCAATCGCCCATAGGGCTTGCACTGGCCCATGCTAAAACTGCAAGCGTCGGGGCCCGGGCAGGCCATGGATTCCAGCCCCTTGGCGGTGATGCGTTTGCAGCTTTCACCATCGCCGACACACAGCGGGCGCGCTGTGTTGCGATCAAACATGCAGTAGTTGGCCCGCAGGTTCAGATCCGGGTCGTTGAACAAGACCCGTACCGGAATACTGCGCAGCTTGCGTTTGGGCGGCGGCGCGCTGACAGTGCCAGGGCTCTCAACTCCCATTTTTTCCTGGAGCGAACGTTTGCCTGCCCGTTGTGGTGCGGCAGGCGCTACGGCGTCACCCCCTTCATCACTGGAAGGCATCGTGCCTTCCTTTATGCCGCCAACCGTTGGTGCCTGGCGCAGGACTTCGTCCAGCGGGTGCAAAAGCCATTGCCCACGGATTTGCACCTGGGTAGTGATGGTGAACTCATCGTCTTTCTCTGGCAGACGCTTGCCGTTCTTTTCCACCACTTTGCCGATCGAGATGCGGCCGATTACGGGCGGGGTGATCATCAAACCTTTGATCATGTGCTGCTCCAAAAAAGAAAAGCCCCCATGACGCAGGCCATGGAGGTCAGGGGGGGAGAGAGGCAGCAGAGGACTGGCGTGCCTCTCACTGTGCATTGACGCAAAAGCGCCGGGTGCCCGCGCGTGTGCTGAGGTAGCCTTTAGCCAAGTCTGGATGGTCTTGCACGAATGCACTGGTGTTGAACGCTTGGCCATCCTTGCTGCGACGCCAGGTCACGCTGCCGCCGCAGGCAAACGTGGCGCGATCGGCTTCTCCCATGTGGCTTTGCAGGTGTTGGCGCAGTCGGGCTTCGTGCTTTTGGGCGGCATCGAGCTTCTCACGTGCCGCCAGCAAGGCGTCAAACGTGGCGTTGAGTTCGGGGTCGTCGCTCATATCGACCTGGTCCCCACCGCTGTTCGGATACAGGCAGCGCAAGGCTTTTTCCGCGCTGTCCGAGCCATCTCCGGCTGGCGGTGCGCCTTGTTCCACCTGTTCCCAGAAGGCGTGCTCCAGCGCAATCAGGCGCTCGATCAGGGCCTCATCCCGCTCAATGCGGAAGATGCGCAGCTCTTGTCCCCCAATGAGTACAGCCACATCCGCTGCCTTGTAGCCTGTGACGGCCAGCTGGTGCATGACCTGCAACTGCACGTACTCAGGCACGCCATCCTTCCAAAGGCGTGCACCGTGGATGCCTGCAGTCTTGCACTCCAGGATCTGCACATCGCCAGCGCCGACCACCTCACGGTCCACATTCGCCAGCATCCAGGCATGCTCCGGGTGCTGCAAGACCGCATTCACGCGGCGCACCTTGTTGCCAGTGCGCTTGGTGTAATGCGCCGCCACAATGGGCTCCAGCAACGTGCCCCAGAACATGGGGCTGGTGTCATCCAGAGGGTCGATGG
This sequence comes from Comamonas aquatica, assembly GCF_018064205.1. Classification (NCBI taxonomy): domain Bacteria; kingdom Pseudomonadati; phylum Pseudomonadota; class Betaproteobacteria; order Burkholderiales; family Comamonadaceae; genus Comamonas; species Comamonas aquatica. Next base: position 1,152,643 of record NZ_CP072916.1, read on the forward strand.
CTGGCAAGAGATCGCCCTTGCCCGTCTTGAGCATCCACAGCTCCAGCTGCGACTGGTAAGGGCTCAGCCCCACGGCTGCGGCAGCATCGGAGCTGCCAATACCGGTGCGGCGCACCTCCAGCCAATCATCACGCGCCATGTCCTTAGTAGACACCAGGCGCAGTGCAGCCCCTTTGCGGGGCGAGCGGGCAGGGGAGACAGGCGCTGCTGCACCATGCCCCGAAGGGCTGACCAAGTGCAAAGACATACAAAACTCCTTGGCCCGCAAGGATGCGGGCATAAAAAAACCGCCTTAGAAGGCGGCTTGTGGGGGTGACAAAAGAGACGCAAATAAAAGCGCAAACAAGGTGAGAGGAAGACGGTACAAGCTGTCCAAAGGCCGCCAACACGCATGCAGGCCAACACGCTCAGGCCACCAGTTGCAAGGCATGGTCCAAGGCCCGCTGCTTGATCACAGCCCCCTGGCCGAACCAGGCACTGTCCAGGCGGTTGTCCTGGCTGCGGGCTTGTTTCTCGTGGTCCACGAACTCTGTGACGGCGCACAGCAAGCCCCAGGCCGTGTCCTTGGCGGCATGCATCTCGGCCCCACGGCCATGGCCCTCATAGAGCATCTGCACCTTCTTGAGCGCACGCTCATTGGTCAACAGCCACAGTGACCAGCAAGGATCCAACTAACAGCCACACCATCTGGACAACGGTTTGGCGCAATCCCATGGGTTTATTGAGTTGCGGGATCAAGTCTGCCAGAGCCACATAGGCAAAACTGCTGGCGGCAAACACGAGGAACAACGGCAGCCATTCGCCCAACTGACCCACGATGAGATAGCCTACCAGCCCCCCGGCCACGGTCATAGAACCAGCCAAAGACACCTTCAGCACGGCTTTCCTTGGCTGGTTGCTGCCACTGCCCACCACTGCCAAATCTCCCATGTGGTGTGGCACTTCGTGCAGCAGCAGCGCAAATGTCGCGGCCACGCCCAGCTTCCAGTCAGCCAAGAATGCGGAGGCAATCAAAATGCCGTCGGCAAATGCATGCACACCATCACCAAAGAGCACATACCAGCTTCCGGTTGGGCCGTGCACATGGTGAGCATGCTGATGCCAGCACTGTTCTCCAGCTTGACCTCATCCTTTCATTGCGGTCCGCGACCTGTGCAGGTGCAGGTTGTGAGGGTGCCGATGCTTGTGCTGACGTGGCGCCAACAAGGCCAGCCACTGCGGTAGTGGCAGCAGGCGCGGCTGGAGTTGCTTGCACGGTCTGCTTTTGCTTCCGCAGCCATCGTTTCGTAGATCATCCATCGAAAGACATAGCAAAAAATCTGTGTCCAAAAGTAATTTGCCTCATAATTCAAAGACGATGACCAACCAGCCTTATGACGTGACAACTGCTTCCAATCGTTTGAAAGCCACGTGGAGTGGTTCTGGGGATGAAGTAGTTGTGCTCAGTCACGGTTTTGGTTCCGATCAGACATCGTGGGAGTACATTCGTCCCGTTTTGGATGCAAATTTCCGGGTGCTTTCTTACAACTTGGCTGGCTGTGGCGACCACGGCGAGGCTAGCTATGACTTGCACTTGCACAGCTCGTTGTTTGGATACGCCGATGATCTGTTGGCACTCATTGCCGAGCAGCAAGTGAGCCGAGTGCATTACGTGGGTCATTCGGTCAGTGGAATGATCGGCATGATTGCTGCAGTAGCACGTCCTGAGTTGTTTGATCGCTTGGTCCTGTTGCAACCTTCTCCGTGCTACTTGAATGATCCTGCAACGTCTTATGTCGGCGGCTTTGAGCAAAACGACCTGAATGCACTCTACGATGCCATGGCCACCAACTATCAGAGTTGGGCAGCTGGTTTCGTGCCCATGGTCATGGGCTTGGCAGCGCAGGACTCCCTTGCACATTTCAGCGCGACGTTGTTCAAAATTCGACCAGATATCGCACAACACATACTGCGCATGATCTTTCAAAGTGATCACCGCACTCTTGTGCCCCGTGTGACTACGGACACTCGATTGATTCATAGTCGCAAGGATATGGCTGTGCCAGTAGATGTTGCCCACTGGCTGCATGCCCACATACCTGGCAGTGTGTCCGAGGTTTTGGAGCTGGAAGGACACTTGCCTCACATAACGCAACCTCAGATCGTGGCCCCTGCCGTATTGCGTCATCTCTTGGATCGCTGAGAGCTTCTGCCCGTGAAGATGCACACGAATTCACTGGCGGCTTTTCTGGAGTTGGCGCGTCAGCTATCTCAAGCAAGCTTGGTGATCGGATTGCAGCAACGCTCGGTTGATCAGGTTGTACCGCTGCGTAGCGAGCCTCCTTTGAGCTGGCAGCACAGCACAGCATGGTCTTGGCGCATTCCTAAAGAACTAAGCAATGAAGCTGGGGCCTTGCAGTTTTTGTGCCCCGCAGACTTACCCAGCATGCTGACGGTTGGTTTGACATTCACCGCAGCTAAAGTCGCTTATCTGAATTGCTTGGATTTTGGAGAACGGGCAGAGGGTGGTGTACTTTTTGTGTGGGATGCTTCCCAAGCACCCAAAGCGGCAACGCTAAGCAGCAATCCACTATCGCAGCAGCACTTGATCGGATTGCTCAGACCAATCTATGCACGTTTGCTGGATGCTCGTCATCTGGCTGAAGAGACCATTGAGTCTGGTGCGAAGTTTCACGACATCTTCAACAGCGTGCCACAGGGGGTCGTCGTCGTATCAGGTCTGGGCCAACATGCCCAAGTCAATCAAGTCGCATCAGCTTTGCTCAACATCTCGGCCGGGTATGTTCCACTGAACACACTCGCGCAAGCCATGCGTGCTGCGCGTATGCGTTGCGATAACGCCGCTGACTTGGAGCCTGTCTACCAGGCGCTGCAGCACTCTCTGAATGCTCAGGTGACAGCCAACTGGGAGCTGGACGAATGCATCTGGCGAGTAGACACACACCCTGTCCTCAATGATGCTCACAATGGTCGAGTTTGGCTCTTCCAAGATGTCACGGCTCAAATTCGACTCGAGCGAATGCTGAGACGAGAGGCGTCACATGACCCCCTGACTGGGCTGTTGAACCGCCGTGCTTTTTTCGATCTAGCCCAAGCCCACTATCAAGCACAAAACTCCCAAGACAAGGTAGCGTTTGATAGCGATACATCCCAGGACTTGGCGGTGTTGATGTTTGACATCGACTATTTCAAAAAAATCAACGATAGATTTGGCCACCCGGTCGGTGACAAAGTGCTGCGAGAGGTCGCTCGGCGCTCGCAGGCGCAGTTGCGTGAAGGTGATGTGCTGGCGCGCTATGGTGGTGAAGAGTTCATCGTATTGTTACGCCAGGCCAACCAAGCTAGCTCTCGTGCGGTCGCTGAGCGGTTGCGCCTAGCAATGCAATCTCAGCCAGTGCGTGTTGGGGAAGAAGTGATTCAGATCCACATCAGCGTGGGGTTGGCACTGCGGCGCAATAAGAAAGAAATGCTGGCGAGCACCATAGAGCGCGCCGACAAGAATTTGTACCTCGCCAAACGCGAAGGCCGAAATCGCGTGGTGGACACAATTGACTAAAAAATTGTCAAATTTTTCTAGTTCGGCCATCGCAAAATAGTCCTACAGACAACGCTGCATCCCTTGATGCTCTCTGAAGTGATGGGCGTCCTTGTTCTGTCCAATTTGCTGAGAGTAAGGGGGGGCTGGTTTGAATAAGATCCGTTACTGGCTGCTTCTGAAAATGGCAGAAAGGCCAAGGTTTTTTGCTTTCGGGATTGGACTTCTTTTGGCCATCGCCCTTGTGTCGGGGGCACTGGTAGCCACGGTGTGGATGGATCAGCGTCGGCTTAGTCAGCAGCATGAGGACACTTTGCGCACTTTCCAAAAAGTCGCAGCTGAAAGCACAGTGGGCTGCTGCCGGTTCCGTTGACACCGACCTAAGCTTCTTGAGCTTTCTCGAACTGTACGGGACTGAGATAGCCGAGCGTCGAATGCCGGCGCGTCGGGTTGTAGAAGCACTCGATGTAGTCGAACACATCTGAACGGGCCTGCCCTCGTGTGCGGTACACCTTCCTGGCCGTGCGCTCGGTCTTGAGGGAACTGAAGAAGCTCTCCATGGCCGAGTTGTCCCAGACCTCACCAGCCCGGCTCATGCTGCAAGTGATGCCTTGTTCATCCAGCAGCTTCTGGAAGTGCTCGCTGGTGTACTGGCTGCCCTGGTCCGAGTGATGCAACAAGGCCACCGTCTTGCCTCGACGCCACACTGCCATCATCAGCGCATCCACCACGAGCTGCGAGGTCATGCTCTCCTGCATCGACCAGCCCACGATGCGCCGCGAGTACAGGTCCAGCACCGCCGCCACGTACAGCCAGCCCTCGGCTGTCCAGATGTAGGTGAAGTCGGCTACCCACTTCTGGTTCGGGCCATCGGCCCGGAACTGGCGGTCCAGCACGTTGTCGGCCACCGCGCTGCGCGTGCCCCGGTCCTTGGGCAGTCCACGTCGTCGGGGCCTGGCTCGTAGTGCCTGCTCTCGCATGAGTCGCTCGATGCGGTGCAGACCACAGGCTTGACCTTGCTCCAGCACGTCGTGCCACACACGGCGCGCGCCGTAGGTGCTGCGGCCCGCCAGGGAGCGCACCTCGCTGGCCACCACGGCAAAGCCACGGCCTTGTTCGCCCGCGCGGGCGGCTTCCACGGCCGCGTTCAGTGCCAGGATGTTGGTCTGGAAGGCGATGCTGTCGATGACACTGATGATGTCGCCAATCTTGCGGCTGGATTCGTTGATGCCTTTCATGGTTTCAACGACTTGGCCCACGACCTCGCCACCTTGCGTGGCGACCTGGCTGGCATTGACGGCCAACTGGTTGGCCTGGCGGGCGGCTTCGGAATTTTGCTTGACCGTAGAGTCAAGTTCTTCCATGGAGGCTGCGGTTTCTTCCAGGGCACTGGCCTGGCTTTCGGTGCGTGCCGAGAGGTCGTTGTTGCCCTGGGCGATCTCAGAGCTGGCCATGGCCACGCCTTCTGCACCCTGGCGCACGCTGGACACGACTTTGACCAGGCTGTCGCGCATGGCCACCAGGGTATGCAGCAAGCGCGCCAATTCATCCTTGCCAGTGATGGACACCTGCCCACTCAGGTCGCCCGCTTCAATGGCGCGGGACAGGTCCTCGGCCTGTTTCAAAGAGCGCATCAGCCCGGTAATGAGGAAGTAACCTACGCTGACGGCAAACAGCAGGCCCAGCACGATGGACGCCGCGGCATAGGTGCGCACCGAGGCGTAGTCCTGCACTGCACCCGCGTATTCCGACTTGGCCACATCGAGCTGCAGTTGGATCAGCGCATCGATTTGTTCTTTGGCCGGTGCATACAACGCCGGCAGGACGTTGTTGGACAGTTGCTGGCCTTCCTGCATATTGGCGGAGCGCAACGCGGCGACGGCGGGCTTGAGGCCTTCACGGACATACTTGCCGCGGGCTTCGGCAAATTTTTTGGCAATCGCTGCCTCATCTGCCGTGAGGTAGGTGGCCATGTATTCGTCCCAGATCTTGGTGATCTGGCCAATGTTGGCCTCGACCGCAGCGGTGTTTTTGCCGACCACCTCTGGGCTGGCATCCAGCGTTGCAGCGGTGACCAAATAGGCATTGGTCATCATCAGGCTTTGGATCTGCCCCAGCTTGCCCAGCGCTACGGTGCGATCTTCGTAGACCGTTTGGAGCCCGTCATTGCTGTCTGCCATGCCGCGCAGGCCCAGCAGACCAACGCCCAGAAGCAGCATCGACATGACGCCCACCAACAAGATTAATCGCGTCGAAATTTTCATTTTTGAGCCTCTTACACACAAAGGTGTATTTTCTGAAAACTAGGCAAGGCTAGGTGTCGGGTCCCGGACGATTGGCTGCTTAAAAACAAGCGTCCGTTGCTGCATGGCCGAGAGGTACTGCAAGCAGTTCTGGCAACATGGCAATCCCGTGCCAAGGAGTTGCCATGCTGATGCTGCATGGCCGAGAGGTACTGCAAGCAGTTCTGGCAACATGGCAATCCCGTGCCAAGGAGTTGCCATGCTGATCAGCCTTCATAAGAACGCTACGACCACACCTGCCACCCGTTTGGCATTGCAGCAAGCCAGTGGTACTGATCGAGAGTTGGCGCAGCAATACGGCATTGGCATAGGGACCGTGCGTAAGTGGCGGGGCAGAACCACGGTGCATGACGCCAGCCACACGGCCCACCGCCTGCAAACGACTCTCAATGCAGGGCAGGAAGAGCTGGTTATTTATCTGCGCAGCCAGCTGCGGCTACCTCTGGATGACTTATTGGCGGTGGTGCGAGAGTTCATTGAGCCTGCCATGAGCCGCTCGGCGCTGGATCGCTTGCTGCGCAGACGAGGCCACTCCAGATTGCCCGTACAGCCCAAGCCTGAGGGCGAGCACAAACCCTTCAAGGCGTATGAGCCTGGCTATGTACATGTAGATGTGAAGTACCTGCCCCAGATGCACGATGAGGACAAGCGCCGCTATGTTTTTGTTGCCATCGATCGAGCTACACGCTGGGTGTTCATTGATATCAAGCAGCACAAGACGGCAGCATCCGCCAAAGCCTTCTTGGCTGCCGTACGCAAAGCTGCAGCGTTCAAGATCCACACCATCCTCACCGACAACGGCAAAGAGTTCACAGACCGATTGTTTGGAAGCCGCACACGTCAGCCCTCAGGCGAGCACGAATTCGACCAGTTATGCCAAGCATTGGGGATAGAGCATCGGCTGACCAAGCCAAAGACGCCACAAACCAACGGCATGGTTGAGCGCTTCAATGGCCGCCTGAGCCAGGTGCTGCGCTCGCATCACTTCAACAGCGCAGAGGATTTGGAGAAGACACTGCACAGGTTTGTCTGGCTGTACAACCACCACTTGCCACAAAAGGCACTGGGGCATGAAGCCCCAGTCCAAGCACTCAAAAAATGGAAGATGAAAGCACCTGATTTATTCGTCAAGAACGTGCGTAATCATCCGGGACCTGACAGCTAGGCTCCAGACATTGGTTTTTTTGAATTTTTTTGCCCGGCGAACAAGCAGGCCAGGGGGCGCAGTTCGCCAGGTGCAGGTGCTGTGCACTGTGGTTTTGCCATCCTTGGGTGGTTGCACATGCCTAAAGTGGACGGCATGCGTTGCATTTGCCCATAAAAAAACCGGCCCCTAAGGGTCGGTTTTGTGGGCAAAGCCTGGGGGGCTTAGTAACGGCCGCCGCCGAAGCCACCGTTGCCGTAGCCAACGTCTTTGCGTGTGCTGGAGGTGTAGCCTTTATCGCGGTAGCCGCCCGAGCTGCGGCCTTCTTCACGAGGACGAGCCATGTTCACGACGATGGAGCGGCCATCGACAGAGCGGCCATTGAGGCCGCTGATGGCGGCTTGAGCGACTTCTTCGGAAACCATTTCCACAAAGCCAAATCCTTTGGAGCGGCCAGTATCGCGGTCCATCATGATCTTGGCGGAGGAGACACCACCGTATTCTGCAAAGTTGCTTTCCAGAATCGAATCGGTCACGGTGTAGGGCAGGTTGCCCACATAAATTTTGCTGCTCATGGGGAGCCTTTCTAGGAACGCGGCAGGGACTTTTAAAGCGAAGTGCCTGGAGGGCTTAGTAGCGGTTGCCACCGCCGTAGCCGCCGCCATTGCCACCGTAGCCACCGCCGTTACCGCCGCGATAGCCGCCACCACCGCTGTTGCTGCGATAGGAGCCACCGCCTTCTTCACGAGGACGGGCCACGTTGACGGTCAGGTTACGGCCGCCCATGGGCTGTTCGTGCATGCCTTCGATGGCAGCTTGTGCTTCATCGGCAGTGGACATTTCGACAAAGCCGAAGCCCTTGGAGCGATCGGAGCCGCGCTCCATCATGACCTGGGCGGAGATCACGTTGCCGAATTCGGCAAATTGTTGTTGCAGGTCGTTGTCACGAACGGAGTAAGAAAGATTGCCGACGTACAGTTTGGTTGTCATGGTGTAACTCAGTGAAGTTGGGGGTGATTCCGGCATGTGCAGGAATCAAAAAAGGTGCAAAGCACCCGCGTGGGGGTGGACTTTTGGGTGTGCGAGGAAGACCTGCTGGTTAGGCGGGGAGGCCAGGCAGTTGCAAGTAGCTTTTGCCTTGCTCAATGGCATAGCCGATGGCTGCAGCAGAGGTAACAAACAGGGGGATAAAACGAAATACCCTGTCGTGTGAGCAAGAGCCTTTGCCGCTGCGAATGGAAAGCTTCGCGGTGTAAGAGCCGCTGGAGTTCAGTTCGGCGGTAGGCGTGAGCGCGTATCGACCGATGACTTGGGATTGGGAGGGAGTGAGGTTCAAGAGCAACGCTCTGCGTCAAGCAGTCGCGTAAAAAAAGGGCTCAAAAGCAAGCCGCTTATACGTTTTGGGATACGTAAAAATCGAGCCAAGCTAGCTACAGTCAGCCTGGCTATTTTTCCAACGACAACCAGAAGTCATTGGAAGTAAAAAAATGAAAATCGTCTGGGGCGATGTTGGTTTCGCTTGGGTGCGAAACACTTGTGCTGGTTGCACATGCACTGTTGCATGTCAGCAAACTGATGGCCACTATAACAGCACTTTCGCAAAAGTGCTTTGATTATTTTTTTCTGGTGCTCGGCAAATTCGCTGCGCCCTGCATTTGGGGAGCGATAAATTGCCGGCAGCTTTAAAAATTCCAAGCCGATTGCAAGGCTAATGCCTTGGTCTTTGCTACTTGCTTTCAGGCAGCGCTTCAGGAGAGGCATCAGCCGTTGCACCTTCAGACGCGGAGGCTTTGCGGTTGGCCTTTTCGGCCTTTTTCTTCTTCTTTTCGAGCTCTCGTTGACGTTTTTCGAACTGGTAATTGGGTTTGGGCACTAGGTGATCCTTGGTGGTTGATGCTGCCCACCATACCCCATGTAGTGATCCTGCGCAGTTCTGCCGCACGAATGGCAGCCAAACACTTGCCTACTGCCCAGGAAATGGGACTGTCGTTTGCTGCTGCAGTGAGTGTTTGCGCGCGTGGCCATGGCCGCTGTGGATCGCGCTGCCGAGCCAGCCTTGCGCCGGTGCTGGGCACCAACTGAGACCAGCCACAAATCTGTGTGCATGGCAATGAATTCGTGTGTCCTCATGCCATGTAGAGCCTCTGTGGCTTGGCCAGCCGTTCGGGGGGTAAGATGGTTTGGCCAAGGCAGTAGGAACCCATACCAATCTTTGCCTGGCGCAAGTTAGGCATAGTCTTGGTGTGTGGATGTTGTATCACCTGAATCGTTTTTTAATGGGTTTAAAAATGAGCGATGAAATTGATACCGACATGATCGAAGAGTCGTTGATCGTTATCGATCGGGCTTGTACAGAGTTCAAGAAAAGTGTGTTGTTGCGAGCCACCAGAGAGAGGGATTGGCAAGCTCGACATAAAGCTGACAACGTCGTTGTGAGCTTTGATGCCGTCAGATACGCAGGACATAGGCGCACAAAGGATCTGATGCTTGTAGAGCTCAATGAGCTCGGTCAGAAGCTGGAGCAAACCATAGGATGGTCGTGTGTCAACAGGCCGTTTGACGCAGCAGCGTATGAGCAGGCCCTTGAAACTGTGATGCTGGCACAAGGCGCCGTCTACTCTGCTTTAGGGATCTTTCAGCCCTGCCACAAACTTTTCCCGAGCATGGGACTTAGAACCTAGGTTTCATCACCACAAAAAGCACCTCAGGGTGCTTTTTTTGTGCCTGCGTGGGCGGCTGTTTTATGGAGAAATGCCGGCATTCAATTCAGTTGGCTTGTGTGCTCTTGTGCGGCGCTGTGTCTTGCCTTTTAGGCTATCACGCCATATTCACACAAATTTTGCTAAGTTATTGTTATTGATTGGAAATATGAGGGTTCAATTCCCTTTGTCATACACACTGCTACGCATTCCGCCGGAGACTGAAAACCGCAGCGTGTGGCGGTTCTCTTGGCTTGTAGTCATGAGCGTGCCAGTCATGCCCCTTGTCAAGGCGCAGCTTTGTCTTGGGCTGCTGATGCCCCCTCTCGGATGAACTGGCCCAGGGGCCGCAAGACCATCTCCACGGCGTCATGCACCAACTGTTGGGCGGCGTACCAGGGGGCGCCTGCGTGACCTGTGCATACAGCTGGCGCCTGGAGTACAGGCGCGCCGCAGCTGTTGCAGCGCCGGATGGGGGGCTCAGGCCATGCCCCACAAAAGTCCAGCGTGTTGGTGTTGTGCGGCCTGGGTGATCATCAAAATATCAATAAAAATTGCCTCTAGCTCTTATATATAAAGCGCTAGCAGCTATCAAACTTAAATCATTGGTTTGCAGTTGCAAACAGCGCAGATGGGCCGAGCACGGCGCCTTGCCGGCGGCACCGGTCTGGGCGGTTCGTTAGGCGCTTGGGCGGCGGGCCTGGGCTTCGGTGATCTCCCCCCATGCTGCGGGCGGGCCCCAGCGTGGGGGACAAGCTGCGGCCTGGCTGACTTTGACTATGTGCGCACTTGGGCGGATGGAAGCCGCGGGACATTGCGCAGGCACTCACCGAGCGCGCCAAAGCCGCGCCAGTGTTCCGCAGTCTTTGCTGGGGCATGGCCAGGGCGGGCACAGCCTGCGCCGCCGATGGGTGCGCTGGAGTGTCACATTGCGTCAATTGCTTTGGTGAAGTGGCGACGACAGTCCCTGCATTACGGCAGCCCCTACGTTGTTCGCTGGTATGGCTGAGTGCGCCGAGCGTAACAGGGGTGTGAGGGTTTGGGCATCCACTGCTGGGCATGCCCCATCGCTGGCGCTGTGGGCGCGCGGGAACAGCCGAATGTCTGGTCTGTAGTCCGTCGAGCGCGGTGAGAGCGGCTGTGTCTGCCAGCATGTGCAGACCCTGTGTATGCTGTCACCATCTGCCGCAATCGGGTAGGCGATATACACAGCCGCTTCCAGTGGGCTTGCGCGCAATTCCCCTATCAATCCTTCGAGTGCTTGCAACCGACTGGCCTCATCGGAGGCTAATGGCAGACGACCTGCACCAATATGACGCAATGCCCCTTGTGCTGGCGTTAGTTGCAACCGTATCTGCTGACCCAGCAAGGTCGTGTCGCGCGCTGCGCGCTGCCCAGCATCTAGCACCAAGCGTTGGGTGGTGGCCGCCCAACCGAGGCCGATCAGCAAGATTGCCACCAGCCCCATACAAGCCATCGTCAATACGGCAATGTGCACACGAATGCGGAACTGCCGGGTGAATCGTACAGGGTGGTGCATCAGGCAGGCTTTCCGCAGGTTGGGGCACCCGCGATGAGCAATCAGTTTAATTGGGCAACATCTGACAAAACCTGCGCTTTAAATGCCCGTGTTGTGAAACCACCTCATGATTGGAATGCTGGTTTGCAAGTGGAGATTGCCTCCTTTGGCGTGCCAAAGCCAATTAGGGAAATTTTCAAAGTGAAGCAGCACTATGGCATGACTGGATGTGAATCCATGCGGCCTTTAAGACCCGGCGGATTTATGCTGCGCGCACAGTCTCAGGCGCTAATCCCGAAACAAGTGGGTGAAGCGACCAGAGCTTTATAGATCGTGCACAGCCAGCGGATAGCTTTCAGCCAGCAAAGGTGCGGCTTCGTCATGCATTTTTAGTGCACACGCAACCGTAATCTGATCCAGCTTGAAGGCATGGGCCTAGCATCCTATCCCGCAGCTGGATTGGTGGCGTGGCGTCGCCCCGGCAAGAAGCGGGCTTGCCGTTGTGGGCTGTGTAGGTTCCGCTGTCGTCGCTATTTCTTGAGCGGTGGATGGCTGTTGCAATCAGTGTGCAACCCAGCAGTTTTTCTGAAGTTTTGCAGCAGGCACAGCCATACGCACAAACGATGCGGGCGTTGCCAGACCCACGACAGGCACAGGAGCTGGGTGCGATAACATCTGCCGATGCTTCTTCAACCCAAGTCTTCGTTACCGCCCTGTAAAGGCTGTCATGACCGTCCCCCGCTGGACCTGGCATTCAGTATGGCCTTTCAACCGATCGTGGACGTGCGTGATCGAACCGTTTTTGCTTACGAGGCCCTGGTGCGTGGGCTGGATGGCAGCGGCGCGGGGCAGATTCTGAGTCAGGTGAATGCGGACAACCGTTACCAGTTCGATCAGGCCTGCCGCGTCAAGGCTGTGAGTTTGGCAGCGCGCCTGGGTGTGCCCTGCCATGTCAGCATCAATTTTTTGCCGAACGCCGTATACGAGCCTGCAGCCTGCATTCGCACCACCTTGGAAGCGGCGCAGCAGCACCAGTTTCCAACCAGCCACCTTATTTTTGAAATCACCGAGAACGAGCGAGTGGTCGACAAAGACCACCTCAAGCGCATCATGCAGGAGTACCGCCGGCGCGGCTTCAAGACGGCAATCGATGATTTCGGTGCGGGGTACGCCGGCCTCAACCTGCTTGCTGAGTTCCAGCCCGACATCATCAAGCTGGACATGGAGTTGGTGCGCCAGATCGACACCAACCCTGTTCGTCGTGCCATCGTCCAAGGCATTCTGGGCGTGTGCCAGGCACTGTCGATCGAAGTGATTGCGGAAGGTGTGGAGACCGATGCCGAGTACCACACGTTGCGCGCGATGGGGGTGCATTACTTCCAGGGCTATCTGTTTGCCAAACCAGCCTTTGAGCAGTTGCCTGTTGTGACGTGGCCTGCTGGCTGCGAGCTGTCTGAAACTGGCGCAGGCATATAGGCCTGAATGCCGCAGCGCGGTCGGTCGTGTGTGCCGCGCGCTGCGCGACTTGGCATATACTGGTCTCGCGCGCTAAATTTGTTCTTCGCCCCTCTAGCGCACGTCTGACACCTCCGTAGCCCCTTGGCCGTTGGTAGTTCCCTTCTTTGAGAAGCGTGCGACTGTCACTCTCCCTTTCCGGCGAATCTCTGCAGATCTCTTCTTCGTTCGATCTGCCCAGCCCCTGATCTACCAGGGTCCGCTGTCTCCCTATTTACTCGATGGACATTGCCCACAAGCAGGGCGTGCCCGTCCGTATGCCATGCTGCAAAAACCTATCAAAGAGCAGGTGGGCAACTACGTTGTTACACCCTTCAGTCACCTCGACGCATCCGGCCAGTTTGCTGCATCGGTATCTATCCGACGCGGTGTCTATGACCGTGTCTTCCGATTCATTCCGCAGTTCACCAGCGAGAGCCTGGCCAACAGCTATGCGCTCGATCAGGCACGCACGATGCTGCTGGCCAACGCACTGAACTAAACCTGTTTATCGCCACTCATCTGGAGGCACCTTGGCAAAAGAAGAACTCATTGAAATGCAAGGTCGGGTGGAAGAAGTTCTGCCCGATACGCGCTTTCGCGTAAAGCTGGACAACGGGCACGAACTGATTGCCTATTCGGGCGGCAAGATGCGCAAGCATCGGATTCGCGTCTTGGCGGGCGACAAGGTCACTGTCGAGATGTCGCCCTACGACCTGAACAAAGGGCGGGTGACCTTCCGCCACATCGAGACGCGGATGAACGCGACCCCCGGTGGTCCCAAGCGTCGTCCCCGTTGATTTTTGGGCTGTCCTGGCACAAAGGTCCGTCCTTCTTGAAAGTACCCTATGCAAAACAAACTCTACATCAGTAACTTGGCCTTCTCGATCGACAGCGATGCACTGCGCAAGCTGTTGACCAACTATGGCGTGGTGCTGTCATCCCAGGTCATCTTGCAGCGTGACACTGGCCGCTCGCGCGGTTTTGCCTTTGTGGAGATGTCCACGGAAGAAGAGGCGCAAGCCGCAGTGCAGGGCTTGAATGGTCAGCCCACCGAGGGGCGCGCGCTGAGCGTGGCGATTGCTCGCGATCGCAGCTAAAGCACCTTTAGCTACAAGCGCAGCCCCCTGCGGATGAAAGTCCGCAGGGGGTTTTCTTTGGGCATTTGATGCTTGTCGGCTGCCAACAAAAAGCCCCTGTCAGCAAGTGCTGGCAGGGGCCTTGAGACCTAGAGCCTCAAGAGCTTTTAGTAGCGGTTATTGCCACCGCGGTAACCGACACCGCCGTTGTTGCTGCGGTAGCCGCCGCCGGATTCTTCGCGGGGGCGTGCAACGTTGACGAGCATGTTGCGGCCATTCAGAGGTTGGTCATGCAGGCCTTGGATGGCAGCTTGCGCTTCTTGCTCGGTCGACATTTCAACAAAGCCAAAACCCTTGGAACGGTCGGAATCGCGCTCCATCATGACCTTGGCAGAGGTCACATTACCGAATTCGGCAAATTGTTGCTCCAGATCGTGGTCGCGAACGTTGTAAGAAAGATTGCCTACGTACAGTTTGGTTGTCATGGTGTAACTCTATGAAGTTGCGGTGATCCTGGGAGATGTCCAGGGATCAAAGGGTGCAAAGCGCCCGGGTACGGGTTGGCCTTTGGGTGTGGAGCGCCGCAAGCTCGGTTGTCAGTCGGGCAGGCCGGGCAGGTGCAAATAGCTTTTGCCTTGCTCAATGGCATAGCGGATGGCGGCAGCAGGAGATTGAAACAGGGGAATGAAGCGAAACACCCGGTCGTGTGAGCAAGAGCCTTTGCCGCTGCGAATGGAAAGCGTTGCTGTGTAGGAGCCGCTGGCGGTCATTGCGGCGGTAGGCGTGAGTGCGTAGCGGCCGATGACTTGAGAGATAGCAGGAGAGTGGATCAAGAGAGACGCGTTGGGATTAGGCAGACGCGCGAATAACAGGCTAAAAAGCAAGCCGCTTATACGTTTTGGGGTGCGGAAAGTAGGATCCAAGCTGCAGCGGCATGCTTGGTCATTTCTCAATGACAACCAGAAGTCATTGAAAACAATGAGTTGAAAATCGTCTGGTGCGATGTGGGTTGCGCTTGGGGCGCTGCACTTTGGTGTGCTGTATATGTTGTTGCGTTGCAGCAAATTGGCCGCAACTATAACAGCATTCGGTGCAAAGGCATGGCCTTTCTTGTGTAGGGTCGCAATGCCCTCAGGGCTCAGGTGTCTGGGTGATGTCAAGCCTCCGTTGCTGCAAACGGGCACGCTGGCGTGTGGAAACTCGTAGTGCACTATGGCTTGCGCGGAGGTTCGCCATGCAATGCTGTGTGCGAAAGCTATGCCCAGAGACGTGCGCGGCCCTGCAAATCACGCAGCATCTGTGGGATAGGTGAGCCTGTGCCAGACTACGGCATGACTCAAAAAGGGCGGTATACGGCGAGCTGGGTGGATGCGCTTGGCCATGTCGAAGAAGACGCGTGGCAGGTACTGGCCGGTGGCCATCCATTCACCAGCTACGCATTTCTTCAACTGCTGGAAACAACGGGCTGTGTCGGCGCAAAGACCGGGTGGCATGTCCGCCACTTGCTGCTGCACGAGGAGGGCGTCTTGGTGGCAGCAGCCCCCAGCTATTTCAAGACCCACTCCCGTGGGGAGTTTGTGTTTGACCAGGCCTGGGCCCAGGCGTTTGAGGCGCATGGTCTGTCCTATTACCCCAAGCTGGTGGTGGCCGTTCCGTTTACGCCCGTCCAAGGTCCCAGGCTATTGGCCAAGGATGAGGCGGCGCGCCGTGCTTTGGCGCACGAGCTGGCGGCGGCGTGCGACGTCGTGCATGCCTCTTCGGCGCATGTGCTGTTCACCGCGCCGCAGGACCGGGCAGCCCTGGTTGAGGCCGGCTTCATGCTGCGCGAAAACGTGCAGTTCCATTGGCGGAACGACGGCTACACATGCACGGAAGACTTCCTGGCCCGACTCTCCCAGGGCAAGCGCAAGAAGCTGCGGCAAGACACCCGGTATGTGACCAGTGCCGGAATCACTTACCGGTGGTTGGAGGGCGCACAGCTGCAGCGGGAGCACCTGGAGTTCTTCTACGCCTGCTATGTCAATACCTATACCGAGCATTGGTCACAGCCCTATCTGAGCCTGGAGTTCTTTCTCCGGGCCCATGCGGAGCGTGTGTTGGACTTGGTGCTGATCCTGGCGGAACGTGACGGGGCACCGGTGGCGGTGGCGCTGAATGTGCGTGCGGGCAAGACCCTGTATGGGCGCCACTGGGGCACGACGGAGTTCGTCAAGGGCCTGCACTTCGAGACTTGCTATATGCAATCGATTGCCTACTGCATTCAGCACGGCCTTGAATTTTTTGAGGGAGGGGCCCAGGGCGAACACAAGATGGCCCGCGGGCTGTTGCCGGTGAAGATGTTTTCGGCCCACTGGGTGGCTGACCGCCGGTTTGCCGCGGCCATCGACCACTTCCTGCAGCGGGAGACGGTGGCTGTTGACGGCTATGTCGATGAGTTGCAGCGCGCCAACCCGTTCAAGGTGGATGCAAAAAGCAGGGGGGGCGGGGGCGCCTAGGGCGTGGCCGCTGCCACTTGATTGCGCCCGCTGCGCTTGGCTTGGTACAGGGCGCGGTCGGCCAGGTCGACCAGCGCGGTGGTCGATGCCGTCAAGGCTGTACCGCTGGCGCAGGCGACGCCAATGCTGATGGTGATGCGCACCAGGCCGGTGTTTTCGTTGCCCAGTGACATGTTTTCCACCTGCTGTCGGATGAATTCCGCCAGCTTGGCGGCTGAGGGCAGATCGGTGTCTGGCAGCAAGACCGCAAACTCTTCGCCGCCATAACGTGCGACCAGGCTGCCGGTGCGCTGGATGCGGTGCGCCAAGATGCTGGCAAGGCGCTTGAGCACCTCATCCCCAAAGGGGTGGCCGTGCGTGTCGTTGAGGCGCTTGAAGTGGTCCACATCCAGCATCAGCAGCGACAGTGGAGTTTTGGAGCGGTGCGCGCGCTGCCACTCGGACTCCAGCACTTCATCGAAGCGGCGGCGGTTGGCCAGGCCGGTCAGCGCGTCCTTGATCGCCAGCGACTCCAGGTGCTGGGTGAGCTGCTTCAAGGCTTCCTGCTGTTGCCGGGATTCCGTCACATCGACATGGGAGAGAAAGTTGCTGCCATTGGTCTGGGTGCCACGCAGTTCCACCACGCGCACCCAGCGGTTGTTGGGCAGGGCCAGCACGTAGGGCGCGCCAGAAAAGCGCTGGCGTTCCTGGAGCAGGTCCAGGCTGGCCACGTACTCCGCCGTGGGGACTTCGTGCTGCCAGGCCAGGGTATAGAGTTCTGCAAACTCGCGCAGCTTCAGCGCATCGGTGCTGGGCAGTCCATACAGTTCCAGAAATGCGTGGTTGGCCCAGATGGCGCGGCCGATCTCATCCACCATCAAGATGCCATCTGCCAGGCTTTCCAGCGCCATGACCGTGTCGGGAGCGATTTGTGCAGGCAGCGGCTTGGTGTGGGGGTTGATGCGGTCCGGCATGCCGGTGAGCAGCGGTGCCGTTTTGCGCCACAGCCGGACGCGACCGTAAGCGCCCAACGGCAAGGAGGCGACACGCACGCGGTAGTCGTGGTGGTCAAACTCAAACGCACGCAGTTGGTTGCGGTGCCGCTGCACGCCTTCCTCGATGTAGCGATCGATCAACGGCAGCTCTTCGGCCGAGAGCCTTTGCAGATAGAAACGCCGCAGGTTCGCGCGGTAGTCTTCCCCGACATGGACGTGGCCAGCATGCTCTGGAAAGAACTGCAGAAAGGTGTCGTTCCAAACGAGTGCCTTGTCCTCTGCATCAAAAATGCAGATGGCCACCTCCAGCTGGTCGAGGGCTACTGCTATTGGTTTGAGGATTGAGATCAAGTGGTGCTATCCAAAAAGCTGTCTGAGTCTAGCTTGTAAGTTTTTTGTAACGACCCATGCTAAACCCGTGTAACACCCGCTATCCGCGGGTGCTGCCATCGCCATGCGCGTACGCGTCGGACGGGGCCTTTGCCTGGGTAGGTGTGCGCTGACGGCAGCCTGTCCACAGGATAGGCATCAAAAGTGGTACTGGCGCTCATGAAGAAAGCGCGGGCAGCTATGGAAGTTGATAGCACGAACGCGCAAGAGCAGACGCTGTACGGTGTGCAGCGGGCACGGGGAGGTGAGGCGCCACAAGTCGCGTGCGCGTCACCAAACATTACAAATTACCTGCGATGCAGCATTCGGGCGAATGCTGGCTCCATCGACGGCCCTGGGCGGCTTGGTGGCAACGGGCTGCTCCAGCTGATGCAGGGTGGTGTGTGGTCGGTGCGTGGGCCAGCACTCATTACGTCGGTCCCACACCGTGGGCGGCACACGCTTGTTTTGGGTGTGGCGGGGTGGGCGGCAGTGCCTGCCACAAAAAAGCCCAACCGGCAGGTTGGGCTTGGTGGGTTGCGATCCGGGCTGGACCAGGGAGCACGGCAATGGCAGCGTGGATTATTGGATGGTGGCGCCCGAGGCTTCCACCACGGCCTTGGAGTTGGCGAAGTCTGCGCGGTACATCTTGTCAAACTCGGCAATGCTCATGGCCTTGGGCTCGGCACCTTGGGCCAGGATGGCTTCCTGGGTTTCGGGTTTGGCCAGCAGCTTGTTGACTTCGGCATTCATCTTGGCCGTGATGTCGGCCGGTGTGCCAGCTGGCATGAACAGGCCGTACCAGGTGCTGACATCAAAGCCCTTCATGCCCTGTTCCTGCATGGTGGGCACATCGGGCAGCGACGTGGACCGCTTGGCCGAGGTCACGGCCAGCGGGCGCAGCTTGCCGGCCTTGATCTGTGCGATGGCCGAAGGGATGGAGGAGACCAGCAGATCCACGTTGCCGGCAATCGCATCCATCAGCGCGGGGTTCGAGCCCTTGTAGGGCACGTGGGTCAGCTGCACGCCCGCTGCCTTTTCGAACATGTGGCCGGCAATGTGGATGCTGGTGCCGTTGCCGGGCGAGCCGTAGGTGATCTTGGCGGGCGAGGCCTTGGCGGCGGCCACCACGTCGGCAATGCTCTTGTAGGGCGAATTCACGCTGGTGGCGATGATGACCGGGGTGTAGGCAATGTGGGCCACCGGCGTCAGGTCCTTGGTGGGGTTCCAGGGCAGGTTCTTGTACAGGTAGGGGCCCAGGATCAGGTTGTCCTTTTGGCCCATGACCATTTCATAGCCTGTGGCAGGGGCCTTGGCCGCCTCGGAGATGCCGATGGTGCCGCCGGCGCCGGCCTTGTTCTCGGGAACAATGGTCCACTTGGTGGCTTCGGTCAGCTTGTTGGCGATCACGCGCGACAGGATGTCTGTACCGCCGCCGGGGGGGAAGGGGATGACCAGCCGGATGGGTTTGCCGGGGTATTGGTCTGCTGATTGTGCGAGCACGGGGGCGGCAGCGCCTGCGGCCAACGCCAGGGTCGTGCAGGTAATCAGTGTGCGGTACATGAAGGTCTCCAAAAAACTCAGACATCAAAACTGCGGCTGGAGGCGCAAAGCACAGCGAGCCAGCCGCTTTCAAGCAGATTTGTGGGCCGTTGGATGGCACGGGGGTGCAGGCCATCAGGCATGGAGTACCGGGTGAGCGCCTGTTTGCACGTAGCCTGCAGGGGTGGCCTGCAGATTGATCACTGGCTGCAGACACCGATCAGATGGTGCAGCACTGTGTGGCCCACGTAGCGCAAACAGGTTCTTGGGATAGCCGAATGTTAGCGCTGGAATCCTTCTAAAAAGACGGATCCTGCAAAAAATGCATGCTGTTGGTGCATCAAGGCCGGTGCTCAGGGGTTGCGCACATCGGCCAGCACCGGATTGCCGAAGTCGGCACGCTCCAGCCAGGCCAGGACCCGCGCACCGGCTTCGTCGGCCGAGGTCAGGGCGCCCGTGCTGTGCAGTTGGGCAAAGCGCTGCACGTCCGGGAAGGCCTGGCTGGAGGCGCTGCGCAACTGGCGTTGCATGTCGGTGTCGATGACGCCAGGGGCCAGGGAGCAGATCTTGGCGCCATTCGGTTTGAGGGCTTCATCCAGCGCCACGGACACTGAGAAGTTGTCCATCCCGGCCTTGGCGGCGCAATAGGTGGCCTGCGAGGCGATGGCGCGGCGGCCCAGGCCGGACGAGATGTTGAGCACCTGGCGTGGAATGTCCCAGCCCTCGGTGGCCTGCAGGAACGCGGCGGTCAGCAGCATCGGGGCTTCCAGGCCCACTCGCAGGGCCTGGGCAATCGCATTCCAGTCGCTGTCTGCCAGCGGGGCGATGGGGGGGATGACCCCTGCGTTGTTGATCAGGACCACGCGGGCGTAGTCGCCGGGTGTTTGCGCGCGGAGCCAGTCTTTCAACTGCTGGGCTGCAGCCTGCGGTGCCGCCAGATCGTGCTGCCATTGCAGCAGCGTGGCGTGGCCTTCGCGGGCCGTGGTGTCCAGGTCTGCGTTGCGGTGGCGCGCAATGCCCACCAGGTGGTGGCCCTGGCGCAGGATCTGCCGGGCCATGGACAGGCCCATGCCGCGCGAGCTGCCTGTCAGGATGTAAAGCTGAGGTTTCATGCGCCGTATCGTAGCGGCTCCATCCGGCGCATGAACCCTCAGAGGGGCGATCAACCGCCCAGGTAGGCTTTGCGCACGGCGTCGTTGCGCAGCAGGTTGGCACCGGTGTCTTCCAGCACCAGCTGCCCGGTTTCCAGCACGTAGCCGCGGTCGGCAATCTGCAGGGCGCGGTTGGCGTTCTGCTCCACCAGGAACACCGTGACACCTTGGCTGCGGATGGTCTGGATGATGTCGAAGATCTGCGCAATGATCAGCGGCGCCAGGCCCAGGGTGGGCTCGTCCATCAACAGCAGACGCGGCTTGGACATCAGCGCACGGCCAATCGCCAGCATCTGTTGCTCGCCACCCGACATCGTGCCTGCGCGCTGTGCCGCACGCTCCTTCAAGCGTGGGAACAGGTGGAACACGTGGTCCATGCCCGCTTCAATGTCGTGCTTGTTCAGGAAGAAGCCCCCCATCTGCAGGTTCTCCGTGACGGTGAGGTCCGGGAAGATGCGCCGCCCCTCGGGGGAGACGGCGATCCCGCGCTGCATGATGTGGTGCGTGGGCAGGCTGGTGATGTCCTCGCCTTCGAAATGGATGGTGCCGCTGGAGGCGCGGGGATTGCCGCATACCGTCATCAGCAGCGAGGTCTTGCCGGCGCCGTTGGAGCCGATCAGGCTCACGATTTCGCCCTTGTTGACATGCAGCGACACCTTGTTGACGGCGCAAATCGAGCCGTAATGCGTGCTGATGCTGTCCAGCTCCAGCATCGGTGGATGTGTGCTCATCATGCCTCTCCCAGGTAGGCCTTGATGACCCGTTCATTGTTTCTGACTTCCTCCGGCGTGCCATGGGCAATCGGCTTGCCGTATTCCATGACGGTGATGCGTTCGGAGACGCCCATGACCAGGCCCATATCGTGCTCGATCAGCAGGATGGCGACGCCGTACTGGTCGCGCAGCTGGCGGATCAGGGCTTGCAGATCGAGCTTTTCCTGGGGGTTCAGGCCGGCGGCGGGTTCGTCCAGCATCAGCACCTTGGGCTCGGTGATCATGCAGCGCGCGATTTCCAGGCGGCGCTGGTGACCATAGGCTAGGTTGCCTGCTTCGCGGTTCGCGAAATCGCGCAGCCCCATGTAGTCCAGCCAGTGCAGGCTGCGCTCGATGGACTCAGCTTCCTGGCGACGGAAGCTGGGGGTGTTGAACAGGCCGGCCAGGACGGAGGCGCGGTTTTTCTGGTGCTGGGCCACCAGCAGGTTTTCCAGCACCGTCATCTTCTTGAACAGCCGTACGTTCTGGAAGGTGCGCACGACGCCCTTGCGGGCGACCGTGTGGCTGCCCAGACCGGCAATGCTGGCGTTCTGCAGCAGGATGCTGCCGCCTGTGGGGTTGTAGAAACCACTGATGCAGTTGAACACCGTGGTCTTGCCGGCCCCGTTGGGACCGATGATGGCGAGAATCTGCTTCTCACCCAATTCGAGGCTGACGCCATCGACCGCAAGCAAGCCGCCAAAGCGCATGCTCAGGTCCTTGACGTCCAACAAATGACTGCTAGGCATGCTGGAGTGTTTTCTTCAAAGAGTGCATGGGATAGATGGGGTCAGGCGCTGCGTTTGGCGGGCACCTTCACATGGTTGCGCGTGACCGGGAACAGTCCCTGGGGGCGCCACACCATCATCAGGATCATGACGAGGCCGAAGATCAGCATGCGGTATTCGGAGAACTCGCGGGCCAGCTCCGGCAGCACGGTGATCAAAATGGCCGCGACAATCACTCCCAGCTGCGATCCCATGCCCCCCAGCACCACGATGGCCAGAATCAGGGCCGACTCGATGAAGGTGAAGGATTCGGGGTTCACGATGCCTTGGCGCGCCGCGAAGAACGCGCCCCCAAAGCCTGCGAACATGGCCCCCAGGGTGAAGGCGGACAACTTGATGTGCATGGGGTTGAGCCCCAGCGAGCGGCAGGCGATCTCATCCTCGCGCAGGGCTTCCCAGGCGCGGCCGATGGGCATGCGGATGAGGCGGCTGGAGATCCACAGCGTCACCACTGCCAGCATCAGTGCCATCAGGTACAGGAAGATGACCATGTGCACGGAGCTGAACTCCCAGCCCATGAACTGGTGGAAGGTGGTGGCGCCTTCGACGCTCGGATTGCGTGTCATTTCCAGACCCAGCACCGTGGGCTTGGGAATGCCGGAAATCCCGTCAGGGCCACCGGTCCAGTCGTTCAGGTTGATCAGCAGCAGGCGGATGATTTCACCAAAGCCCAGCGTCACGATGGCCAGGTAGTCACCGCGCAGTCGCAGCACAGGAAAGCCGAGCACGAAGCCGAACAGGGCCGAGGCGGCACCTGCCAGTGGCAGGGCCTCCCAGAAGCTCCAGCCTGCCCAGTGGAACAGCAGGGCGTAGGTGTAGGCGCCAACGGCATAGAAGCCGACAAAGCCCAGGTCCAGCAGGCCGGCAAAGCCCACCACAATGTTCAGGCCCAGGCCCAGCATGATGTAGATCATCGCCAGGGTGGCGATGTCCACGGCGTTGCGTCCGGCAAAGAAGGGCCAGGACACGGCCATCAGCAAGGCGGCGAACACCAGGGCATTGCGCAGCTTGGGCGTCAGTGCCGGCAGGCTGGGCAGGCGCAGGCCCTGGGTGGCACCGCGCAGGGCGGGTTTGAGCAGTTGCACCACGAACACCAGCACAGCGGCGCCGAGGACGTAGTTCCAGTGCGGCTCCAGCGTCATGCGGCCGCCGACGCGCTGCAGCTGCAAACCGAAGATGGGGGTGACGACCACGGCGGTGATGACGGCTGCCATCAGGGCCGGGCCCAGGTTCAGGAGAAGGCGTTGCATCAGACTTTCTCCACTTCAGGCTTGCCCAGCAGACCTGTGGGGCGGAACAGCAAGATCAGCACCAGCAGGCTGAATGCCACGATGTCCTTGTACTCGGAAGAGATGTAGGCGGCCGCCAGGGTCTCGGCGACGCCCAGGATCACACCACCCAGCATGGCGCCGGGGATGCTGCCGATGCCCCCCAGCACGGCGGCGGTGAAAGCCTTGATGCCAGCAAGAAAACCGATGAAGGGGTTGAGCTTGCCCACCGCCAGGGCAATCAGTACGCCGCCCACGGCCGCCAGCATTGCCCCCAGGATGAAAGTGAACGAAATCACGCGGTTAGTGTTGATGCCCAGCAGGCTGGCCATGTGCATGTCCTGGGAGCAGGCGCGCGAGGCACGGCCCATGCGCGAGTGCTTGATGTACAGGGTCAGGGCAATCATCAGCACGACCGCCACGGCAATGATCAGCACGCGGGTGTAGGGCACGAACACCTCGAATCCGCTGCCCATCTCAAACTGGAAAGCACCAGGCAGCAGCGAAGGCACGGCCATGTCGCGCGCACCCTGGCCCAGGGCGACCCAGTTCTGCAAGAAGATGGACATACCGATCGCGGAGATCAGCGCCACCAGCCGGGGGCTGCTGCGCACCGGCTTGTAGGCCACCTGTTCGACGGCAAAGCCATAGATGCCGGTGATGACCACGGCCACGATGAGCATCAGGCCGATCACCATCCAGATGGGCACGGTGCCCTGGATGCCGACGGCCGACAGGGTCACCAGGCCCACGTAGGCACCGATCATGTAGATGTCCCCGTGGGCGAAATTGATCATGCCGATGATGCCGTAGACCATGGTGTAGCCGATGGCGATCAAGGCGTAGATGGCCCCGAGTGAGAGCCCGTTGAAAAGCTGCTGTAGCAGTTGGGGGAGAAAGTCGTTCATGTGCGCAAAGGCCTAACTAAATTGGAGGGCGCAGCAATACCCGTGTTGAACTGAAAAGCCCACAGGCTTGGTGCAAAGCGCTGTGGGCTTGGTCAGTGGCTACGGATTACTTGGTTGCAGGCGTCTTGCTGCCGTCCTTGTGCCACTGGAAGATCTGGAAGTCGAACGCGTTCAGGTCGCCTTGCTTGTTCCAGGACACAGGGCCGATCACGGTGTTGATGGTCGCCTTGTGCAGGTGGTCTGCCACCTTCTTGGGATCGTCACCCACGGCCTTGATGCTCTCGGCGATCGCCTGCGTTGCCGCATACGCGGTCAGCTGGAACGCGCCGGATGGATTGCGCTTCTTGTCCTGGAATGCCTTCACGATGGCCGCATTCTTGGGGTTGGTGGAGAAGTCAGCAGGCAGGGTCACCAGCATGCCTTCGACGGCATTGCCGGCAATCGCATTGACTTCAGGGTTGCCCACGCCTTCGGGGCCCATCATGCGCACCTTCAGGCCTTGCTCGCTGGCCTGGCGCAGCAGCAGACCCATTTCGGGGTGGTAGCCGCCGTAGTAGACAAAGTCGACGCCCGCGCTCTTGAGCTTGGTGATGATGGCGGAGTAGTCGCTGTCGCCGGCGTTGATGCCTTCAAACAGGGCCACGTTGACCTTGGCCTTTTGCAGTTGGTCGCGCACGGACGAGGCAATGCCCTGGCCATACGACTGCTTGTCGTGCAGCACGGCGACCTTGGTGGGCTTGGCCTTTTCGATGATGAACTTGGCGGCGGAAGGACCTTGTTGGTCGTCGCGACCGATGGTGCGGAAGATGTAGTGGAAGTTCTTGCCTTCGGTCAGCGCGGGCGACGTGGCCGAAGGGGTCACCACCACCACGCCTTCGTTGTCATAGATGGGGGCTGCGGCAATCGCAGCGCCGGAGCAGACGGGGCCGATCATGTAGCCGATCTTGCTGTTGACCACGCGGTTGGCAGCCACAGGGCCTTGCTTGGGTTCGCAGGCATCGTCCACGGTGGTGACTTCGATCTTCTTGCCATTGATGCCGCCGGCCGCGTTGATTTGTTCCACGGCGGTGGAGACGCCTTCCTTCACCATGTCACCGTACTGGGTCAGCGGACCGGTGGTTGGGATCACCATGGCGAACTTGATGTTTTGTGCGTAGGCTTGGCTGGTGACGGCTGCGCCCAGCAGGCTCAGGGTTGCCACGATGGTTTTCAATTGAAACGAAGCACGCATGGTTGTATGTCCTCTTGGTTGGTTTTGCATCCGGCATTTGCATGCCCTTGAGGGATAGCTGCAAATTGCATGCCTGATGCGCGAGGTGCCAAGCTTAAAAATTTGCTAGCAAAAGGCGCAACCGGGTTTGTCTCTATGGCGCTGCGTGCAGAGGGAAAGTTTGCAAATCGCTGCGGAGAATCAAGATTAATGCGCGCGTGGTCGCTTATTTAGAATTTGCTGTTGTGGCATGGGGTAAGCCCGGGTGCTCAAAACGGAGCCGGGCTTTGAACCTGCAACGGACTGCCGGATACCGGGTGCTGGAACTGCAACATGGTCGCGTGCAGCAGCAGTCTGGGGGCCATGGCGACGACGGCCGCAGTGGCGTACAAGGCGTCGCCCAGCATCGGGTGACCCATGTGGGTCATGTGCACCCGCAATTGGTGGGAGCGGCCAGTGATGGGTTCTAGCCACAGCCGGGTGCTGTGCGGGGGAATTCCGCGCTGGTCGGGATGCAACTGGTAGCGGGTCTGGCTGGGCTTGCCGGTCTCTGGACACACGATCTGCAACGGGCGGCGCTCCCAGTCGCACACCAACGGGGCATCCACCATGCCCCAATCCTGTTCGGGCGCAGCGACCTGGCCGAAGACCACGGCGGTATAGCGCTTGTGCACTTCCCGTGCGGCAAATGCCTTGCCCAGGTCGCGTTGCACTGTCTTGGTGCGAGCCAGGATGACCAGACCCGACGTGGACATGTCCAGGCGGTGGACCACCAGGGCATCGGGCCAGTGCTGCAACGCGCGGTGGATCAGGCAGTCCTGCTTGTCCTCGCCGCGGCCTGGAACGCTCAGCAGGCCGGAGGGTTTTTCGAGCACCAGCAGGTGCTCGTCTTCATACAGACAAGAAGGACGGGGCGCAACAACAGTCATCCGGGCTTTTGGTGGAGGAGGCGGTCCACCGTCTCGCACAGTTCGTCCACATCGTTCGGTTTATGAATCAGGGCCAGGGCCCCGGCGTCCAGGGCCTGGGCCTCGATCTCGGCGGTGACATAGCCGGAGGCCAGTGCGACGGGCAGGTCCGGGCGGATGCGCTTGGAGTCCCGCACCAGATCCACCCCGCAATACCCGGGCATGTTGTAGTCGGTCACCAGCAAGTCGTAGGCATGCGGGTTCTGCTCCAGGGCTGCCGTGGCTTCGCGCGGATCCAGGAAGCCCGACACCTGGTAGCCGCGGCGGCGCAGCAGGCGCTGCACCAGCGAGACCAGGGCGTGGTCATCGTCCACATACATCACATGCGGGCGCTCTTGCACGGCGGCGGCAGCGTGGGCCGGGGGAAGCGTGCAGATGTGCGAGGTGGCAAAGCGCGGCGGTGGCACCGTCGGGGTGGAGGCCAGGAGGTTGACCGGGAAGTACAGGGTGAACGCGCTGCCCTGGCCGAGTTTGCTGGTGACGTCCACCGCGCCCCCATGGGTGCGCATCACGCCGTGCACCACTGCCAGACCCAGGCCTGTGCCCTGGCCCACGGGCTTGGTGGTGAAAAAGGGTTCGAAGATGCGTTGCAGGGTCTCGGGCGACATGCCTGGGCCGTCGTCCTGCACCGTGATGGCGATGTAGTCGCCCAGGCTCAGACCCAGCCGTTCGCACAGGCGTTGCTCCGACATGCTGAGCGTGGCCTCCATGCGCACCAGTCCGCGGTTGTCGCCAATTGCGTGCACGGCGTTGGTGGTCAGGTTGAACAGCGCCTGCTCGACCTGGGTCGGGTCGGCCAGCATGTGGGGCAGCTCCGAGGGAGCATCCACCTGCAGCTCGATCGCGGGCGGCAGGGTGACGCGCAGCAGGCGCTCGGTGTCGCGCATCACTTCCGAGGCGCGGACCGCATAGCGCTTGGGGGGCTCGTTGCGGCTGAAGGTCAGGATCTGGCGCACCAGATCGCGGGCCCGGCGGCCGGCTTTCTCGATCTCCAGCAGGCTTTCCATGGCCTGCGGGTTGTGGCTGCAATCGGCCTTGGCCAGCTCCACATTGCCCAGGATGGCCCCCACGATGTTGTTGAAGTCGTGCGCAATCCCACCGGCCATGGTGCCCAGGGCTTGCATCTTGTGCGACTCGCGCAGCTGCAGCTCCAGCTCGCTGCGCTGGGCCTCGGCGCGCTTGCGGCTGGTCAGGTCGCGGGCAAAGACGGTGGTGATCTCGCCGTCGGACAGGCGTTCGAAGGACATGCCCACTTCCACCGGCAAGGTGTTGCCCGTGGCGGTGAGTGCGGTCATCTCGCCCAGCATGGCCTGGGTGGTCAGGGGGGCGAACTCCAGGGCGTGCACAGCGTCCGGCAGGAAGCGCGACAGCTGGCTGCCCAGGGCATCCGTGGCCGGGCACAGGAACAGGGCCGCCGCCGTGGGGTTGAAGACCGTGATGCACTGGTTCTGGTCTACGCAGATGATGGCGTCCAGCGAGCTGTTGATCACCGATTCCAGGCGACGTTCGCTGGCATGCAGCTGGTCGTTGCGCTGCTGCAGTTGCTGGCGCTCGGCCAGCAAGGGCCCCTGGTCCACCAGGGCGCACATGAATTGCGCAATCGTCGGGCCTTCGCGCTGGGGAATTTGGATGCAGGCGATGTGCAGGTCCCCCTGCATCTGCTCGCCGTTGCCCAGGCTGAAGACCACTTCCTGCACTTCGCTGCGCCCGGCTTGGCGCGCCAGCACAAAACCCTCGGCCACGCGGTCGCTGTCGGCGGGGCTGACGAGCGGCATGAAGGAGACAAACAGCCGGTCATGGCCTTCGGCCTGGAAGGCATTGTAGGCCATGGCATTCGCCTGGATGACCATGTCATGCTCATCGAGCACCAGCAGAGGCAGGGGCACGCTGGAGAACAGGGCCTCGAAGCGCTCCGAGGCACTCTCGGCCACGGCCTGGCTGTAATCCAGCACCTTGTTCTGGATTTCCAGCTCGTTCTGGTAGTTGCGCAGCTCGGCGATCAGGGCCGCCAGCGGGTCGTCGCTCAGCGATTCCTCGCTCACCTGCAGCGCCGGCAGCACATCCAGCGCGGCGGGGTCCAGTTCGGGCAGCAAATCCTGGACGGGCGTGGAAGCGTCTGCTTCGCGGGTGATCAGAAAGGAAAGGTCTGGGCGACTCATGGGCGGCAGCACCGGCAGCGGGACGTGGAGGCGCAGTGTAAGCGCCCTCCGTGAAGGGCACGACGGGAAACCCCCAGAGGACTGGGGATCAACTCAGGTAAGCCGCCAGCGGAGGGCAGGTGCACACTATGTTGCGGTCGCCATAGACGTTGTCGATACGCGACACTGGCGGGAAATACTTGTGCGCCAGTGCGGTCTGGCCAGCGGCCTGCTGGCGGCTGTAGGCGTGCGGCCAGGGTTCTTGCAGCAACTGCGCAGCGGTGTGCGGGGCGTGCTTGAGCGGGTTGTCGTCCCGGGTCCAGTCGCCGCGTTCGATCTGGCGGATCTCCTCGCGGATGGCCAGCATCGCGTCGATGAAGCGGTCCAGCTCCGACAGCGGCTCGCTTTCCGTGGGCTCCACCATCAGGGTGCCGGGCACGGGGAAGGACAGGGTCGGTGCGTGGAAGCCATAGTCGATCAGGCGCTTGGCCACATCCTCGGCGGTGACGCCGCTGCTGTCCTTCAGGGGGCGCAGGTCCAGGATGCACTCGTGCGCCACCAGCCCGCCGGGGCCGGTGTACAGCGTGGGGTAGTGGCCTTGCAGGCGGGCGCTGATGTAGTTGGCGTTGAGGATGGCCGTCTCCGTGGCGTGGCGCAGGCCGGGCGCGCCCATCATGCGGATGTACATCCAGCTGATCGGCAGCACGGAGGCATTGCCATACGGCGCGGCCGAGATCGCGCCCACCGGGCTGGCCGTGGTGCTGGCCGGGTGCCCGGGCAGGTAGGGCACCAGGTCGGCGGCCACGCAGACCGGGCCCACGCCGGGGCCGCCACCGCCGTGCGGAATGCAGAAGGTCTTGTGCAGGTTCAGGTGGCTGACGTCGCCGCCGAAGGCGCCGGGCGCCGCCACGCCGACCAGGGCGTTCATGTTGGCGCCGTCCACATAGACGCGGCCGCCGTGCTGGTGCACCAGGTCGCACAGCGGGCGCACGGAGTCCTCGAACACGCCATGGGTGCTGGGGTAGGTGATCATGATGCAGGCCAGCCGGTCACTGTGTGCCTCGCACTTGGCCTGCAGGTCCGCCATGTCGACATTGCCCTGCGCATCGCAGGCCACCACCACCACCTGCATGCCGCACATCTGGGCGCTGGCCGGGTTGGTGCCGTGGGCGCTGGACGGAATCAGGCAGATGGTGCGCTGGGGCTGCCCCTGGGCGGCGTGCCAGGCGCGAATGGCCAGCAGGCCGGCGTATTCGCCCTGCGAGCCGGCGTTGGGCTGCAGGCTCACGTCGGCATAACCGGTGATGCGCGACAGCCACTGGCGCAGCTGCTGGTCCAGCAGGGCATAGCCTTGCTGCTGGTCGGCCGGCGCGAAGGGGTGGATGTGGGCGAAGTCCGGCCAGGTGATGGGCAGCATCTCACTGGTGGCGTTGAGCTTCATGGTGCACGAACCCAGCGGGATCATGCAGCGGTCCAGTGCCAGGTCCTTGTCCGACAGGCTGCGGATGTAGCGCAGCATGGCGGTTTCGCTGCGGTGGCGGTGGAACACCGGGTGCGTCAGATAGGGGGAGTGGCGCTGCAGCGCCGCCGGGATCAATGGAGCGGCCTGGCTGTCCAGCACCGGCGTGGCGGTGGCGCCAAACAGGCGCAGCAGCAGGGCCACATCGGCCGGGGTGCTGGTTTCATCCAGCGAGATGCCCAGCGCGGATTCAGAGACTTTTCGCAGGTTGACGCCCGCCAGCTCTGCGCGGGTAGCTATATTGATCGCAGCATGCGGCACGCGCACGGTCAGGGTGTCGAAGGCCGTGTCGTGGACCAGGGCATGGCCTTGGGCCTGCAGACCGTGGGCCAGGGTGGCGGTCAGGTCGGCAATGCGCTGCGCAATCTGGCGCAGGCCGTCGGGGCCGTGGTAGACCGCATACATGCTGGCCAGCACGGCCGGCAGCACCTGGGCCGTGCAGATGTTGGAGGTGGCCTTTTCGCGGCGGATGTGCTGCTCACGCGTTTGGAGTGCCAGACGCAGGGCGGGTGCGCCCTGGCTGTCCACACTGACCCCGACCAGACGCCCGGGCAGGGCGCGCTTGTAGGCCTCCTGGCAGGCCATGAAGGCCGCATGCGGGCCACCGGCCCCCAGCGGCAGGCCCAGGCGCTGGCTGCTGCCGACCACGATGTCGGCGCCCCATTCGCCGGGCGGCGTCAACAGCGTCAGGGCCAGCAGGTCGGTGGCGACGATGAACAGTGCCTGCTGCTGGTGGCTGTGTGCGGCCGCATCGCGCCAGTCGCAGAGGGCGCCGGTGCTGCCGGGGTATTGGACCAGTGCGCCAAAGTGCGGGGCCTGCAGGGCGGCGTGGAAGGCGGCGTCGTCGGCGGGGCAGTCCAGCTGCCAGCCCAGGGGCTCGGCGCGGGTGCGCAGCACGGCCAGGGTCTGGGGGTGGGTGTCGGGGTGGACCAGGAAGGTGCTGCTAGGCGAGGCTGCGCTGCGGCGCGCCAGCGCCATGGCTTCGGCAGCGGCGGTGGCTTCGTCCAGCATGGAGGCATTGGCCACGGGCATGGCCGTGAGGTCACAGACCAGGGTCTGGAAGTTCAGCAGGGCCTCCAGGCGTCCCTGCGAGATTTCGGCCTGGTAGGGGGTGTAGGCCGTGTACCAGGCGGGATTTTCCAGGATGTTGCGCTGGATGACGCCTGGGGTGTGGGCGCCGTAATAGCCCTGGCCGATGAAGCTCTTGAGCACGCGGTTGCGCGCGGCGATGGTCTTGAGTTCGTGCAGCGCCTCGGCTTCGCTGAGCGCCGGGGGCAGGTCCATGGGGCGGTCCTGCACGATGTCGGGCGGCACCAGCGCATCCATCAGGGCCTGGCGGGAAGGCTGGCCGATGGCGCGCAGCATGTGCGCTTCGTCCGGCGCACTGGGCCCGATGTGGCGCCGCGCGAAGGCGTCGCTCTCGTGCAGTTCAGACAGGGGTGCTTGCAGTCGCTGATTCATCATCCCACCTTCCCTCTCATCGATACAGTGCGCGGGCCGGGTTGCGGCTGCGGCGGCAGGCACGCAGCCGCCCCGATCTGGGCGGCGCAGGCCCAGAGCAGGGTGCAGGCGCTCAGGCGCTGGCGGCGAAGTTGCCGTAGGCGGTTTCGTCCATCAGGCCGTCGAGCTGGCTGGGGTCGCTGAGCTTGACCTTGAAGAACCAGCCGGCGCCCAGCGGGTCGGTGTTGGCCAGCGAGGGATCGGCGCGCAGGGCTTCGTTGACTTCGACGATCTCGCCGGTCACGGGCATGAAGACGTCGGCTGCGGCCTTGACGGACTCGACCACGCCGGTCACGTCGCCCTGCTGGAAGGTGCTGCCCACGGCGGGCAGGTCCACAAACACCACGTCACCCAGGGCGTCCTGGGCGTGCACGGTGATGCCGACGATGGCGGCTTCAGGCTGGGCGGCGTTGACCCATTCGTGTTCTTTGGAAAATTTGAGGCTCATGGGAAAAACTCCGTGATGCAAGAAAAGGCAAAAAGCGTGCCGCAGGCCGGCGCGCGTTGGCTCACACTGTAGCCGGGTTGGCAGGCGCCGAAGGCGTTGCCAGGGGCTGCAGCCTAGCTTTTGCGGTAGCGGGTCCCTATGAAAGGCAGAGGAATGACCTCCATGGGCACGGGTTTGCCGCGCACCAGGGCATCCAGCCGGGTGCCGTGGGCGGCGCAGTCGGGCGGGACATAGCCCATGGCGATCGGGCGGTCGGTGCTGGGCGAGAGCAGGCCGCTGGTGACCTGGCCGACCGCGATGCCCCCCGGGCGGTGCAGGGGGCTGCCGTCGCGCACGGGGATGCGCTCCATGGCGTGCAGGCCCACGCGCACGCCGGCCACGGGCGCCTGGCCCTCAATCTGCGGCAGCACCACGTCGGCGCCGATGAAACCGCCGGCACGCTGGCCCCCGGTGCGGCGCACCTTGGGGATGCTCCAGTTCAGGGCAGCCTGGGTGGGGGTGGTGCGCTGGTCCATGTCGGTGCCGTACAGGCACAGCCCGGCCTCTAGGCGCAGCGAATTGCGGGCACCCAGGCCGGCGGGCAGCACGCCGGGCTGCTTGAGCAGCCAGCGCGCCAGGGCATCGGCGTGGCTGGCGGGGATGGAGATTTCAAAGCCGTCCTCCCCGGTGTAGCCGCTGCGGGTGATGTAGCCGCGCGCGTCCTTGAAGTCGAACGGCGTGCCCTGCATGAACAGCAGCGGGCCGGTGGCCGGCACCGGGCGCTGCAGCACGGCGGCGGCCTGCGGGCCTTGCAGGGCCAGCAGGGCCATCTCGGGCAGGGGCTGGACCTGGCATTCGTGGCCGATGTGGGTCTGCAGCCAGGCCAGGTCTTCGTGCTTGCGGGCGGCGTTGACGATCAGCAGGTAGTCCTGGCCACGGTTGATGACCATCAGGTCGTCGAGGATGCCGCCGTCCTCGGCCAGCAGCAGGGCGTAGCGCTGACGGTGCAGGCCCAGGTCCATCACGTCGATGGGCAGCACCTGTTCCAGCGCGGCGGCGGCCGAGGGGCCGCTGACGCTGATCTGTCCCATGTGTGAGACGTCGAACAGGCTGACTTTCTCGCGCGTGTGCTTGTGCTCGGCCAGCAGGCCGGCGGGGTATTGCACCGGCATGGCATAGCCGGCAAAACGCACCATGCGCGCACCCAGTTCCAGGTGCAAGGCGTGCAAGGGGGTGTGCAGGGCGGGCGCCTCGGTGGGCGGCACTGTGGTCATGGCCTGGTCCTCGTTCTTGGTGGTTGGAACGATTCTAGGGGGCTGCCGCCGCTTGTGGCTGCGCGTTGTAGCAGGACCGCACGTGCAGTTGACAGCCCCGTGGCGGGCACACCTGGGCGGGGGCGCCGCGCACGGGCCATGCCTGGCAGGAGCCGCTGGCGCTGGTTTCACCTGAATTTCAGAGCAAAAAGTGCCCGAAGTTAAGGCAGGACGTGCGCCAGCAGCTCTCTTTTTGAGTGAATGTGCTCAGTGGGGGCGCACCTCGAAATAGCAGCCTTCCTCGCCGCCCAGGCCTTGCATGCCGGCTTCGGCCGCGGCGCGGGCGGCCTTCATCCAGCGTTGGTAGATGGCCTTGGCATCGTCGGTGATTTCCTCGGGCGGGGCGTCTTCCAGACGCTCCAGCGTGCGCAGGGCGTCGGCCACCTGGGCCTCGCCGCCAAGCTGGCGCGCCAGTGTGCGGGCGTAGCGGGTTTCGGCGCGCTGGCGCTCGAACTCCGGCAGGCCGGGGTAGTCGCACAGGGCCACGGTGAAGCAGGGTTGGTCTTGAACAGTATCGGTTGCGAACATGGATATGTATAAAACAACAGTGACTGTATGAATGTACAGTTTTTTGTGGCCGCTGCGCAAGTGTTTTTTGCAGGGCCCATCACCCGGGGGGCCACTGCGTTGGTCGCTGTGGCGCGGTGGCTGGCGGGCCGTGGGTCTGCGTGGCCGCCTTGGTGGATTCACTAGGTGGTGGCTTCACCCGTGCGACAGCGCGATGCGGGGGCGGCATTTCACAATGCAGGCGCAGGCCCCGAACGAGGGCCGTTTCCATCCATGACCACCAGGAGACTTCGTCCATGACGCGTACCGTGCAACAACTCTTCAACCTGCAAGGCAAGACGGCCTTGGTGACCGGTGGCTCGCGCGGCCTGGGGCTGCAGATGGCGCAGGCCCTGGGGGAGGCCGGTGCGCGCGTGGTGCTGACCTCGCGCAAGGCGCAGGACCTGGAGGCGGCCGCGGCCGAGTTGCAGGCCCAGGGCATCGACGCGCAGTGGATTGCCGCGGACTGCGCCAAGGAAGAGGACATCCTGCGCCTGGTGGCCGAGACCGTGCAGCGCGTCGGCCCCATCGACATCCTGGTCAACAACGCGGGCGCCAGCTGGGGCGCCCCGGCGGAAAGCCACCCCGTGGCGGCCTGGGACAAGGTGATGAACCTGAACATCCGGGGCTATTTCCTACTGAGCCAGGCCGTGGCCAACGCCGGCATGCTGGTGCGCGGCGGGCGCATCATCAACCTGGCTTCGATCGCCGGTCTGGGCGGCAACCCCATCGAGATGAAGACGATTGCCTACAACACCTCCAAGGGCGCGGTGCTGAACTTCACGCGCGCGCTGGCGGCCGAGTGGGGTCCCCACCATGTGACGGTGAATGCCATCTGCCCGGGCTTCTTTCGCACCAAGATGGCCGAGGTGCTGATCGACACCATGGGCGAGGACAACATGGCCAGCCGCGCACCGCTGCGCCGCCTGGGTGATGACGAAGGCCTGAAGGGCCTGACTGTGCTGCTGGCCAGCGATGCCGGCAAGCACATCACCGGCCAGTGGGTGGCGGTGGACGGCGGCGTGAGCGCGGTGCTGGGCTGATGGGCATGCGCGCGCGGTCATCGGCCCTGTCCCCGCGGTGTGTCTGCAGCGCCCAGGGCCCAGCCCGCGCGGGCGGCGGCCTGCGTGGCCGGGATTGTCGCCATTACTCCAATGCGACAGCTTTTTGCCCAGAGCACACCGCCCGCGCCGCTATGCTTGCGCGCATTTCCCCCTGATATGAATGACGGAGACACCGCATGCTGAGTTTTGGCGCCCACCCCATCCCCTTTGTGAACCACCTGGGCTTCACCCTGCACCACATGGCCAACGGGGAGTCCGAGCTGCGCTACACCGCCAAGCCCGAGCACCTGAACACCTTCGACGTGACGCATGGCGGTGCCAGCATGACGCTGATGGACGTGGCCATGGCCGTGGCCGCGCGCAGCCTGGAGAGCGACGATTTCGGCTGCGTCACGATCGAGATGAAGACCAGCTTCATGCAGGCCGCGCGCGGCCCGCTGGTGGCCAAGGGCCTGGTGCTGCACCGCACCAAGACCATGGCCTATTGCGAAGGCAAGATCTATGACAGCGAGGGTCGCCTGTGCACCCATGCCACCGGTACCTTCAAGTACATGCCGCGCACCGTCAAGCCGGGTCAGAAACCCGGTAGCTCCACCACCGTGATTGCCACAGACTGAGCCAGCGGCCAGCCAGGGCTGGCTTGAGTTTCATGTATCAAATGTGCTGTTTGCGCTTATCTGGCAAGCGCTGACAGCTATCAAAAGGAGACAAGTCACATGCCCGTCAATCAACAGATCCTGCTGGACAACCGCCCACAGGGCGAAGCCACGGTCGACAACTTCAAGCTGGTCGAGACGGCCACCGCCGCGCTGCAGGACGGCGAGGTGCTGGTGCGCCACCACTACCTGAGCCTGGACCCCTACATGCGCGGCCGCATGAACGACAGCAAGAGCTATGCGGCCAGCCAGGCCCTGGGCGAAGTGATGATCGGCGGCACCGTGGGCGAGGTGGTGGAAAGCCGCCACCCCAAGTTCCAGCCCGGCGACCAGGTCGTGGGCATGGGCGGCTGGCAGCTGTACAGCGTGGTCGACGGCAACGTCCCCGGCATGCTGCGCAAGGTGGACACCACCCACGTGCCGCTGTCCTACTACCTGGGCGCCGTGGGCATGCCCGGCGTCACCGCCTGGTACGGGCTGGTGAAGATCATCCAGCCCAAGGCGGGCGAGACCGTGGTCGTCAGCGCCGCCACCGGCGCCGTGGGCAGTGCCTTTGCCGCCCTGGCCAAGGCCCGCGGCTGCCGCGTGGTGGGCATTGCCGGTGGCGCGGAAAAATGCGCCTACGCCACGGGCGAGCTGGGCTTTGATGCCTGCATCGACTACAAGGCCCACCCCGACCTGAAGTCCATGGCCAAGGCCCTCAAGGAAGCCTGCCCCGACGGCATCGATGGATACTTCGAGAACGTCGGTGGCTACATCCTCGACGCCGTGCTGCTGCGCGCGAACGCCTTTGCCCGCGTGGCCGTGTGCGGGATGATCGCCGGCTACGACGGCCAGCCCCTGCCGCTGGTCAACCCGGCGCTGATCCTGATCAACCGCATGAAGGTCGAAGGCTTCATCGTCAGCGAACACATGGACGTCTGGCCCGAGGCCCTGACCGAGCTGGGCACCCTGGTGGCCCAGGGCAAGCTGCGTCCGCGCGAGAGCATTGCCCACGGCCTGCCGAACGCCCCCGAGGCCTTCCTGGGCCTGCTCAAGGGCAAGAACTTCGGCAAGCAACTGGTCCAGCTGGTCTGAGCCACCTCCCTGCAAGGCGCCCCGGTGGCGCCTTTTTTGCGGGCGGCGGCGGGCAGTGACGGATGCAAGGACAGAGGATCACATACAAGGAGACACACAGATGCTGAATGGACTGGCAGGCAAGACGGCGGTGCTGACGGGCGCGGGCTCGGGCTTTGGACTGGAGTGCATGCGCATCGCCGCCCACGGCGGCATGCGCCTGGTGCTGGTGGATGTGCAGGCCGACGCTCTGGTCGCGGCCGAGGCCGAGGCCCGGCGCCTGGGCGCGGCCGACGTGCTGGCGCGGCAGGTGGACGTGAGCCAGGCGGCGGCCATGGAGCAACTGGCGGCCGAGGTGCAGGCCCGCTTCGGGGCGCCGCACTTCGTGTTCAACAACGCTGGCGTGGGCGGTGGCGGCCTGCTGTGGGAGCAGTCCGTGCAGGACTGGGAGTGGGTGCTGGGCGTGAACCTGTGGGGCGTGATCCACGGCGTGCGCCTGTTCACCCCGATGATGCTGGAGGCCGCGCGCCAGGACCCGGACTGGCAGGGCCACATCGTCAACACGGCCAGCATGGCCGGGCTGCTGGCGCCGCCGAACATGGGTGTGTACAACGTCAGCAAGCACGCCGTGGTCAGCCTGACCGAAACCCTGTACCAGGACCTGCGCCTGGTCAGCGACCAGGTGCATTGCAGCGTGCTGTGCCCGTATTTTGTGCCGACCGGCATAGCCAACAGCGAGCGCAACCGCCCCGGAGGCGTGGACACGCAGCAGCTGACCACCAGCCAGCAGATTGCGCGCGCCATGTCGCAAAAGGCCGTCAGCTCCGGCAAGGTCACGGCCGAGGACATCGCCAGCAAGGTGTTCGCGGCCATGGCCGACAACCAGTTCTACATCTTCAGCCACCCCCATGCGCTGGGCAATGTGCAGACGCGCCTGGAGGACATCCTGGAGATGCGCAACCCCACCGATGCCTTTGCGGACCGCCCGGACGTGGGCACCCAGCTGCGCAACGCCCTGCGCACGCCGGCCGCCGCCTGATCGCGCTCCGCACGAGCCGCGGGTGCTGTGCCCGCGGCGCGGACCTGCAGCCCCGCTGGCCGGGGCTGTGTCGCGTCTGGCGGGTGCGTGCCGGAATTGGTGTGGACAGGATGTAGGGAGCTGTTACAGACTCTCGCAGTCTCAGCACAAGGCGCAGGCAGGCCGCGACTGCAATCTGGCGCAAAGCGGGTGATGGCGCGCGGTCTTGCTACCAATTTCCCCGGTTTTGGGCCGGGCGCTTTACAAAAACTCAACATTGCGGGCCCAGAATGGCACCGTTTCGCTTCACTGATTGCCTCTCCATGACGCTCTCCCCTGTCCCTTCACGCGCCGCTTCCCGTTTGCCGGACTGTTTTTCACCCGGGCACCAGCGGCCACAAGGCAGGTGGCGCATGGCCGCCGCAGCGCTGGCGGTGGTGCTGGTGGCCGCGTGCGGCAAGACCGCGGACAAGCCCACCGCGCAGAACGCACCGGCCAAGGTGGGCGTGGTGGTGCTGCAAAAGCAAAGCCAGATGCTGGACACGGTGCTGCCCGGGCGCACCCAGGCCTTCCTGAGCGCCGAGGTGCGGCCGCAGGTCAGCGGCATCGTGCAAAAGCGCCTGTTCACCGAGGGCGGCATGGTCAAGCAGGGACAGCCGCTGTACCAGCTGGATGCGGCCAGCCTGCGCGCAGCCGAGGCCAGCGCGGTGGCGGCCCTGGCCAAGGCCGAAGCCAGCCAGCAGACCCTGGAAGCCACGGCACGGCGCAATGCCGAGCTGGTCAAGATCACGGCCATCAGCCAGCAGGCCTATGAAGAAAGCCAGGCGGCGGCCAAGCAGTCGCGTGCCGACGTGGCCGTGGCGCGCGCCAACCTGGAGAACGCGCGCATCAACCTGAAGTACAGCCGCATCGAGGCCCCGATCTCGGGCCGCATCAGCCTGTCCAGCGTCACGCCCGGCGCCCTGGTCACGGCCAACCAGACCACCCCGCTGACCAACATCGTGCAGATGGACCCGATGTACGTGGACTTCACCCAGTCTTCGGCCGATTTGCTGCAATTGCGCCGTGACTGGGAGGCGGGGCGCTATCAAAAAATTGAAGGCGAGCAGATGCCGGTGCGCATCCGCCTGGAAGACGGCAGCGACTACCCGCACGAAGGCAAGCTGCAGTTTGCCGGCCTGATCGTCAACGCCACCATGGGCACGGTCACGCTGCGCGCGGTGGTGCCCAACCCCGAAGGCCTGCTGATGCCCGGCATGTTCGTGCAGGCGCAGTTGCCCACGGGGCTGGCGCCGGAGGCCATCCTGGTGCCGCAGCAGTCGGTGACACGCGACCTGACGGGCCGCCCCAGCGTGCTGGTGGTCAAGGACGGCGATGTGGTGGAAAAGCGCGCCGTGGAGCTGAGCCGCGCCGTCGGCACCTACTGGCTGCTGGACAGCGGCCTGCAAGCCGGGGAGCGCGTGGTGGTCGACGGCTTCCAGCGCATCAAGCCGGGCGATACCGTCAGCGTGGTCGAGGTGGACCTGAAGGCCCAGCAAGGCGCCAAGCGTGTCGATGCCCAGGCCGCTGCCGCGAATCTGCGCGCGGCCGTGCAGGCCTCCAAGTAAGCGGGAAGCGATCGCACCATGGCGCAGTTCTTTATCAACCGGCCCATCTTCGCGTGGGTCATCTCCATCGTCATCATGCTGGCGGGGGGGCTGTCGATCTACACCCTGCCGCTGGAGCAGTACCCCGACATCGCCCCGCCGCGGGTGACGATCGGTGCGCAGTACACGGGCGCCTCGGCCGAGACGGTCGAAAACTCGGTCACCCAGATCATCGAGCAGCAGCTCAAGGGCATCGACAACATGCTCTACATGAGCTCGACCTCGGATGCCTCGGGCCGCGCGCGTACCACCTTGACCTTCGCGCCGGGCACCGACATCGATGTGGCCCAGGTGCAGGTGCAAAACAAGCTGCAGTCGGCCATGAACCGCCTGCCCGAGGCGGTGAAAAGCCGCGGCGTGTTCGTGAACAAGGGGGGGCAGGACTACTTGGTCACCTACAGCTTCTACTCCA
Organism: Comamonas aquatica; assembly: GCF_018064205.1. Taxonomy (NCBI): domain Bacteria; kingdom Pseudomonadati; phylum Pseudomonadota; class Betaproteobacteria; order Burkholderiales; family Comamonadaceae; genus Comamonas; species Comamonas aquatica. The sequence continues at coordinate 1,192,136 of NZ_CP072916.1, forward strand.
CCGATCCGTCCATGACGCAGGTGGACATCGGCGACTATCTGAACTCCAACCTGGTCGATGTGCTGGGCCGGCTGGACGGGGTCGGGGACATCAGCGTGTTCGGCACCAACTACGCCATGCGCATCTGGATGGATCCGGCGCTGATGCAGAAGTACGCGCTGATGCCGTCGGACCTGATCAATGCCCTGAATGCCCAGAACGCCCAGGTGTCGGCCGGCCAGCTGGGGGCGCTGCCCGCCGTGGCCAACCAGCAGCTCAACGCCACCATCACCGCGCGCACCAAGCTGCAGACGGTGGAGCAGTTCGAGAACATCGTGCTTAAGGCCGCCACGGATGGTTCGGTCGTGACCATGAAGGATGTGGCCCGGGTCGAGCTGGGGCCGGACAACCTGACCGTGAAGTCCAAGCTCAACGGCATGGTGGGCGCGGGCCTGGGCATCGTGCTGGCCGATGGCGCGAATGCCATGCAGGTCTCGGATGCGGTCGCCGCCAAGCTGGCGGAGATGAAGGCCTTCTTCCCCAACGATATCGATTACTTCGTCAGCTCCGACTCGACGCCCTTTGTGCGCGCCTCGATCCACGAGGTGGTCAAGGCCCTGGGCGAGGCCATGGTGCTGGTGGTGATCGTGATGTTCATCTTCCTGCAGAACTTCCGCGCCACGCTGATTCCGGCGATTGCCGTGCCCGTGGTGCTGCTGGGCACCTTCGGTGTGCTGTCCGCGGCGGGCTACTCGATCAACACGCTGACCATGTTCGCCATGGTGCTGGCGATTGGCCTGCTGGTGGACGACGCCATCGTTGTGGTGGAAAACGTCGAGCGCGTGATGCACGAGACTGGGCTGTCGGGCAAGGAGGCCACGCGGCGTTCGATGCGCGAGATCACCTCGGCGCTGGTCGGCATCGGCGTGACGCTGTCGGCGGTGTTTGTGCCCATGGCCTTTTTTGGTGGTTCCACTGGGGTCATCTACCGCCAGTTCTCCATCACCATCGTCGCGGCCATGGCCTTGTCGGTGTTTGTGGCGCTGACCCTCACCCCGGCCCTGTGCGCCACCATCCTCAAACCGCCCTCGCAGCACGGCCATGAACGGCAGCTGCGCCGCGGCATCCTGGGGCTGAACGACCGCTTCTTCCGCTGGTTCAACCACCACTTTGACGCCACGGCCCTGCGCTACCAGGGCGGGGTGGTGTGGGCGCTGCGCCGGACCAAGCGCATGGCCCTGGTTTTTGTGTTGATCCTGGCGGCCGTGTGGCTGCTGCTGGCACGCCTGCCCACGTCCTTTCTGCCCGATGAGGACCAGGGTTTTGTCAGCGTCAGCGTGAACCTGCCCGCCGGTGCGGCCGATGCGCGCCTGCAGGAGGTGCTGGACCAGGTGCGCGATTACTTTGCCCAGCAGCCGGAGGTGATCAGCTTCAACCAGGTCTCGGGCCTGAGTGGGGATCAGAGTTCGGCGCGCGGCTTCGTGCGGCTCAAGCCCTGGGAGGCTCGCCCGCTGGCGTCGCAGTCGGCGGCAGCGATTGCCCACCGGGCCACCCAGGAGCTGGCGGCCATCCGCGACGCGCGCATCTTCGTGACCCAGCCGCCTGCGGTGCGCGGCCTGGGCTCGAACGCCGGCTTCAACTTTGTGCTCAAGGACTTGAATGGCCTGGGCCACGATGCCTTGCTGGCGGCCAAGGACAAGTTCCTGGCTGAGGCGCGCAAGCACCCCGAACTGTCCAGCGTGCGCACCACCAACCTGGACGATGCCACCGAACTGCGCCTGGATATAGACGACCGCAAGGCTGCGGCGCTGAACCTGTCGTACAGCGACATCAACAGCGTGCTGTCCAGCGCCATGGGCGGCACCTATGTGAACGACTTCTTGAACAACGGCCGCGTCAAGCGGGTGTACATCCAGGGCGATGCGCCGCACCGCATGCTGCCCCAGGACATTGCCAAGTGGAGTGTGCGCAACAAGAACGGCGAGATGGTGCCTTTCAGCGCCTTCTCCACCTCGTACTGGGCCTACGGTTCGCCCCAGCTGGTGCGCTACAACGGTGCGCCGGCCTATGAACTCGTGGGCAATGCCTCGCCGGGCGTGAGCTCTGGCGTGGCCATGCAGATCGTGGAGAGCATCCTGCGCGACATGCCCAACGGCATTGGCTATGAATGGACGGGGGCTTCCCTGCAGGAGCGCCAGTCGGGCGCGCAGGCGCCGCTGCTGTATGCCATCTCCATCCTGTTCGTCTTCCTGTGCCTGGCCGCGCTGTACGAAAGCTGGACCGTGCCGCTGTCGGTGATGCTGGCCGTGCCGCTGGGCGTGGTGGGTGCGCTGCTGGCCACCTATACCCGCGGGCTGTCGAACGACGTGTATTTCCAAGTGGGCCTGCTGACCACGGTGGGCCTGGCCTCCAAGAACGCCATCCTGATCGTGGAGTTTGCGGTGCAGTTGCAGGAGCAGGGCAAGAACCTGTTCGATGCCACGGTGGAAGCCGTGCGCATGCGGTTGCGCCCCATCCTGATGACCTCGCTGGCGTTCGGTTTTGGCGTGGTGCCGCTGGCGCTGGGCACGGGTGCGGGCGCCGGTGGGCGCAATGCCATCGGCACGGCGGTGCTGGGGGGCACGGTGGCTTCCACGGTGCTGGGCCTGTTCATGGTGCCGGTGTTCTTGCTGCTGGTGCGCAGCTGGTTCAAGAGCCGCTCGCGCCTTGATGACACCCCCGACCACCAGGAAAGCGCTGCATGATGACTTCTTTGAATTTGCGGCCTGCGGCCGCCGCTGCCCTGGCTGCCGTGCTGCTGTCGGCCTGCAACCTGGCACCTCGTTACGTTCCGCCGGTGCCCGGCGTGCCGGGTACCCTGATCGGGCAGGTGGGCACGCCCGTGCAGGCCAGCGCGGCCACGCTGGATTTCGCACAGGCGCAAAGCTGGATCCACAGCCCGCAGCTGCGCGAAGTGGTGGCACTGGCCCTGAGCCACAACCGCGACTTGCGCGTGGCCGTGGACAACATCGAAAAAGCACGGGCCCAATACGGCATCACGCGCGCCGATTTGCTGCCGGGTATCACCGCGCAAGGCCAGGGCACGCGCAGCCGCAGCAGCGCGGAGCTGAGCAATTCCGGCCAGTCCACGGTCACTGAGCAATACACCGCGCAACTGGGCTTTACCAGCTATGAGATCGACTTCTGGGGCCGGGTGCGCAACCTCAGCGAGGCGGGCTTGCAAGCGTTCCTGCAGTCGGAGCAGAACCAGCGCAATGTGCAGATCGGCCTGGTGGCCGATGTCAGCAATGCATGGCTGACTTTGGCCGCCGACCTGGCGCGCCTGGAACTGGCGCAGAACACCTTGGACAGCCGTGAAAAGGCCTACGCGCTGACCAAGCGCATGTTCGATATCGGGGCCACCTCGGGGCTGGTGATCGCGCAAAACCTCTCGGCCGTTGAATCGGCCCGCAGCGATGTGGCCGCCTATACCTCGCAAGCCGCACGCAGTCGCAATGCCCTGCAATTGCTGGTCGGCGGCGCGGTGCCCGAGGCCTTGCTGCCCACGGCGCAGACCATGGCCGCGAACGATGCCAACAACATGGCTTTTGTGCCGGTGCCGCTGAACCTGCACTCCAGCGTGTTGTTGCAGCGCCCGGATGTGCAGGCGGCAGAGCACAACCTGCGCGCCATGAACGCCAACATCGGTGCCGCGCGGGCGGCTCTGTTCCCCAGCATCACGCTCACGGGCAGCATCGGTTCGGGCAGCCGGGAGCTGGACAGCTTGTTTGGCGGTGGCAATGGCACCTGGAGCTTCATGCCGCAAATCAAGCTGCCCATTTTTGACGGGGGGCGCTTGCGTGCCGGCGTGCAGGTGGCCGAGGCCAACCAGCGCATTGCCACCTCGCAGTACGAAAAAACCGTGCAAACGGCCTTCAAGGAGGCGGCCGATGCGCTGGCCGACCGGGCACAGTGGGCCAACCGCCTGGGCGCGCAAACCGGCATGGTGTATGCCACGCAGAAAGCATTCGATTTGTCGGACGCGCGCTTTCAGGGCGGTGTCGACAACTACCTGACGGTGCTGGACGCGCAACGCAGCCTGTATGCGGCCCAGCAGACCTTGATCACCTTGCGCCTGGGCGAGCAAACCAACCGTGTCACGCTGTGGAAGGCACTGGGCGGGCAGGAGGCGGTCAATATGCCGGAGGTGCCTGCAGGCACAGCAGGCTAGCCGATTACACGCGTGCGCAGGACGCCTTGGCGCGGTCTGCGGCAGGCACCAACAAAAAGGCCGATCTGCGAGGGGTATTGCAGATCGGCCTTTTTGCACAGTGCGTTCAGCGTGGGTCACATGGCCACGGGCAAACGGTAAATTGCCTTGGCGATGAAATGGCGTTCCACATCGCCGGTGGGCGTTGCTTCCATGCCTTGTAGTGTGCGTGTGGCTCCGCAAAAAATGCTGCTGTCCTGCTATGAAATTCGAATGTTTTCGGAAAAAAAAGCTGCATTTGATGAAGTTGCAGCAAAATTTGCTGCATGGATAAAATTGATCGGAAAATCCTTGCTGTATTGCAAGGCAATGCGCGCGCCAGCCTGCAGGACATCGGCCAGGCGGTGGGGCTCAGCGCCTCGCCCTGCTGGACACGCATCAAGCGCATGGAGGACGAGGGTGTGATCGAGGGCTATACCGTGCGCATCAACCCCCAGACCCTGGGGTTTGCCGACACGGTGTTGTTGATGGTCACGCTCAACAGCCACAGCGACAACACGCTGGAGAAGTTTGGTGAACAGTTGGCCACCATCCCCGAGGTGGTGGAGGCGCACCTGGTCTCGGGCACCTACGACTACCTGCTGCGCGTGGTGGTCAAGGACACGCGCGATTACGAGCGCCTGCTGCGTGAAAAGCTCTACAAGATCAAGGGCATCCAGCACAGCCAGTCCATGTTTGTGCTGCGCACGCTCAAGCGCACCGAATTGCCGCTGGGCGGGTGAGGGGATGCACGCCTGCTGCGTAAGTGTTGCCCCTTGATCTGGCGATGGTCGGCAGCATCTAAGGCACACTGCAGGCGTGCGCATCCTGCAGCCTCTCCCGCTTACCACTGACCCAGTCCCTTATGAAAACCATCGATGAAATGCTGAACCTGGATCTGCTGACACAAGAGCAGCACGGTGCCATCAGCGCCTGGATTGCACGCTCTGCGTCGCCGGATGACATCCTGCAGATGCCGGCCCCCCTGTGGCAGGCCGTGGAGCGTGCCAGCGAGGTGATGGGCGTGAACGAGGACCTGCTGCGTGTCCCCGTCCTGGATGCCGGCGGTGTGATGGAGGTGTGAGCCGCCAGTGCCGACCTGCCCGCTGCAGGCATGGCGTATGTCCCAGATGTCGAGGATTGGGCGTCTGCTTGGGGCCAGACACAGACAGCGAGCTCTGTTCTCGAGCATTGCGATTGCAGCATCCCAGATGCAGAGTCCAATTTGAAGAGCGGATGTCAAAGCCTGTCGCCGGTCATCGCTATGGCTGATTGGCATGTGTAGGTTCAGACGTAGTAGGTTCACTGCTGCGAAAGTAACACTGTCTGCCATGTTGCACCTATCAGTGACTTCTTTCTCGGCCAGATAGAGATCGGGTAATTCGTGGAGCGGATGACCTCGATAGGACCCCCAAGTGGTTGTCTAAACATGTCCTGAACCATTCCTCGGTGTCAGGTTCTCGTGTGGTGTGGATTAGCTCTGCAACCTGCGGGCGCGATTACCTGCCTTTCGCTGTTGGCTATGTATGGCTGTGCACAGTCAGGACTAGGCGGCTGTGGACATGATCTTTGCAGCGTCAGTCACGTTGATAGTGATGTTTTCCCCCTTAGAGGTGGCCCTGCTGCGTTCAGCCGCCGAACTTCCATCTGCAGCGCACACAAGCACATCACTGTGGTGCGCACGCGACGAATTTGCCTTTTGATTTAAGTTAAATCTTATTGAGATTGATTGTTGTTTACATTAACGCTCTTTCATTTTCAAGGGCTGATACAGCCCAGAGGGAAGCGCGTGATGACGCACAACAAACCAAGCCTGCAGCAGGGCGCAAGCAAGGGACAACGCGGCGGGCTGCACCCTGTGGCAGCACTGGTACTGCTGGCATTGCCCAGTCTGACCCAGGCCCAGCAGGACGCGGCCGAAGACATGGCGGCCTTGCCGGCCGTGCAGGTGAAAGCCTCGCAGTACGACGCCGACGATGTGCGCCCAGAAGGGGTGACCACGGCGACCAAGACCTACCTGGCGCCCAAAGACATACCGCAGACCATCGACACGCTGGAAGTCAACAAGTACAAGAGCTACGGGATCAACGACCTGGCTGTGATGCTCGACGGCGTTCCCGGCGTGAACACCAACTACGACATGCGTGGGGAGGGTGTGATGATCCGCGGCTTCAGCGCTGACGCCGGGGACATTTACCGGGATGGCATCCGTGAATCGGGCCAGGTGCGCCGCAGCACTGCCAACGTGGAGCGCATCGAAATCCTCAAGGGACCGGGCTCAGTGCTGTACGGTCGGGGCGGGGGCGGGGGCATCATCAACCTGGTCAGCAAGCAGGCCCGTTTTGACGCCAAAAGCAGCCTGACCTTGCGCGGCGGATCCTGGGAGAACTTCGGTGGAACCATCGACATCAACCATGTGGTCAATCCGAATGTGGTGGTGCGCCTCACCGCCGATCGCGAGCAGGCGCACAGCTTCCGCAGCGGCATTCGCAACAAGAACGAGATGATCTCACCCAGCATCCTGGTGGACACGCGCACCGGGCTGCGCTGGACGGCACAGTACACCTACGACAACGTCTGGCGGGTGCCCGACCGTGGACCGTCGTACGAAACGCTGCCGGCCGGGGTGTCCATCCGCAACGGTTTCCAGCATCCGGGCGACTATGTGGAGGACCGTCTGCGTGTGGCTCGCTCGGACCTGAGCTATGACTTCAACGACGACTGGAGTGTGCGCTGGGTGGCCAGCCAGCGGGAAGCCGATCAGGACTTCGACCACTACTTCGCCGGTACGTACAACGCGGTCACCGGGCTGATCCGCCCGAATTACGCCTGGCAGCAAACCCAGAATCGCACCACCTCCAATACGGTGGACCTGTCCGGCAAATTCCAGACCGGCAGCATCGGGCATGAGCTGCTGGTGGGCGTGGAGGTCAGCGAGGAGCTGCGCCGGCCCAAGGTCTATGGCACGGTGGCGGGATCGTTCACCTACGATCCGTTCAACCCCAATACCGGCGCTTGGCCGGCCAGGCCAGTCCGCGTCGCCCCGACGCAGAACAACCGCCATGAGGGGGAGACGCAGGCCGTGTATTTTCAGGACCTGATCAGCCTGACGTCCCAGTGGAAGCTGTTGGCGGGTTTGCGCCACGATCGCTTCAAGTTCCACTCGACCAACTACGTCGCGGGGTTCCAGCGCGGCTATGAGGGGTCATCTACCAGCCCCCGCGTTGGGGTGGTTTGGCAACCTGTTCCCAGCCAGAGCCTGTATACGTCCTACAGCAAGAGCTATTCGCCCTATGGTGGGCGCGGCACCATTTCGGTGGACACCGCTGCGACGGCGGTGTACGACGACCAGCCGCAGCATTCCCGCCAGGTCGAGGCAGGCCTCAAGAGTGACTGGCTGGATGGTGCCTTGTCGACGCAGCTGGCCGTTTACCAGCTCGAGCACTACAACATCCGCTATCGCCCCGATGCCACCAACCAGCCCACCGTGTGGGCGATTCGTGGCAAGGAGCGCTCGCGGGGGGTGGAACTCAGCGCTTCGGGGCGCATGGCCCCCAGCTGGTATGTGCGCGGTGGCGTGGGCCTGATGAGTGCCAAAGTGGTCGAAGACCAGCAGGCCCCCGCGAATGTTGGCCTGGATCTGCAGAACACCGCCAAGCGCAATGGCAATTTGTTCGTGCGCTACGCACCGTCCGGCGCCTGGTACGGGGAGCTGGGGGTGACCTACACCAGTGCCCGCTGGAGCAATGCGGCCAACACGGCGCGCCTGCCGGGCTATACCCGCTGGGATGCCCTGGTGGGCTGGCGTGCAGCCCCCTGGACGGTGACGATGGCGGTCTCGAACCTGCTGGACACGGAGTACTGGCGCTCCAACGCCATGCCCGGTGCGCCGCGCACGTTCCTGCTGAGTGCGAACTACCAGTTCTGAGTGCACATCAGACACGGATGCGCTACGTGGCGCATCCCCACAAGCCTGGTGCAATCCCAAGCGGCCAGGCTTTTTGGTTGGTGCCAGCTTCAAGCGCCATCAGGCCTCCGTGTGCGTACGGTGAGGGCATCGGCCAGTCGGTGGCGGTGGCTTGTGGCTGGTCAACAGGATCTGCCCGTGCCCAGCTGGAATGTGCTGTGCTGGGCAACTTTCGGTGCGGGCACCGCGTCATCAAAGCTCGCGGCGGATCAGCGTCCCCTTGAACAACACCGGTCCTGTCGGCCCCATGCTGCTGGGAACGCCGCCCTTGGGTTCCAGGCTGATGGCCAGCGCCGGGATCGTGTGCACATCCTGTTCTTGGGCTTTGAGCTCGTCCAGCTTGCCCTGGCCCAGGACGCCCAGGGACCGTGGTGCGCCTTGCAGTGGCAAAGCCCACAGTTGCAAGGACTGGTTGTCGGCTTCCTGGAATCCCCCCACGCGCTGCAGCACGAGCTGCTCGTGCCGGGCATCAAATGTCACCAGCACCGAGGCATCCGCCTTGGTATCGGCCAACACCGCCACATACCGGATCTGTGGCGTCGCCTGCAAGGCCGCCTGTGTGCTCTGGAGCTGCGTTTGCAGCAAAGCCAGCTGCTGCCGTGTGCTGTGCTGCAGGCCCTGGTGCGACCACAGTCCCAGCGCAACCGCTGCCACCGTGGCAAAACTGCCGGCCAGCGCCCAGCCTCGCCACCATGTCAATGCGCGCGCCGCCTGCCTGGACGTCGTGGGCTGGCGCTGCGTGCTCCACTGGGCATTCGACGTCTCGGCTTGCACCAGGTTGTGGATGCGGGTCCAGACCGCTGCATCGGGCATGACAGGCGCTTGGACTTCCGAGAAGGCCGACCAGCGGCCCTGCCACAGCAGTGCCGAAGCGCGCACTTGGGGATACTCCCGGGCGAGTTGCTCAAAACGCCGGCGTGCGCCCCCGCGCAGGCTGCCCAGCGCGTAAGCGGCCGCCAGTTGGTCAAGCAGTTGGGGATTGCGTGTCAGGTTCATGGGTGGGGCTCCTGGGGCTCACACATGGCGCGCCATGCACTTGCGCAACTGCTCCAGGCTGCGGCGCATCCATGTCTTGACCGTGCCCAAAGGCAATTTCAGGTAGCTGGCCAGTTCGCTGTGACTGAGATCCTTCAGGTATGCCAGGCTGACCACCTGGCGCTGGGCATCTTCCAGGCGCTGCATGCACTGGTGCAGCACGGCAGCCTGCTCACTGGCTTCGACCAGTTGCAGCGGCCCTTGCGCCTGCGGGTCTTGCGGCAACTCCTCTATGTCTTCGATCGGAACGTTCAGGTGCAAGCGCTCTGCACGGCGTCTGCGCAAAAAGTCCAGGGCTCGGCTGCGCACCAGCATGCCCATCCACGCCAATGGCGGACTCAGTGAGTCGCGGTAGGTCCCGGCATTGCGCCAGATGCCCAGAAAGCTGTCTTGCAGCACATCCTCGGCCCACTCCTTGTTGCCCACGATGCGCAGTGCCAGGCCATACAGCCGCGAGGCGGTCTGGTCGTACAGCTGCTTGAGCGCCGCCTCGTCCCGGGCGGCTATGCGGTCAAGGAGTTCCATCAGTTGCTGGTCCGGTGTGGTGGCGTTCATGCCGCCATTGTGATGAGAAGCACCTGCTTGTTGGGGCGCTGTTGCATTGCCGCCAACGCAGCTTGCAGGCCTTGTCTTTGGGCATATACGCAGCATCCGGATGACTGGATGCAATTTCAGCCGAAATTAAATAATTTTTAAAAACTTGAATCCAAGGATGCCGTGGCTGCGTATTCCCAACGTCGAACACAGCAATTCGTCGACACAGTCCCACCGTCAACAAGGAGCCACCATGAGCCGAAATTTGTTTGAAGACAGTCTCTCTCCGACAGCCTCGCGGCGAGGATTTTTGGGTGCTACGGGCAGCTTGTCTGCCGTGGCGGTTGCCATGCTGGCCGGCAACGAAGCCCTGGCGCAGGGCATGGGCAACGATCCCGCCAAGGACGTCGCCATCCTGAACGTGGCGTTGGGGCTGGAGCATGAAGCCATCAATGCCTACCAGTTGGGCGCGGGCAGTGGCCTGCTGCAAAAACCTGCACTGGATGTGGCCCTGCTGTTCCAGAGCCACCACAAGGGACACCGCGACGCACTCGTCGCCACCATCCAGAAGCTGGGGGGCAGCCCGGTCGCCGAAGCGCCGTTGCAGACCTACGCGGAATCGCTGAAGGCCGCCACGCTGAAAAGCCAGGCCGACGTGCTGGCGCTGGCGGCCAGGCTGGAGCTGGGGGCCACCAATGCCTACCTGGGCGTTATTCCCGCGTTCGAGCACCGTGATCTGGCCAAGGTCGCAGGCCGCCTGGCGGCCGATGAAACCATGCACTACACCGCGCTGGTGTCGGCGCTGGGCCGTTCCTTGCCAAGCAATCCCTTGTCCTTCGGCGGCTGACAGGCTGCTTTCCTGCACCCGGCCGACCGGCCGGATGCCTTGATTCACTTCATCGTTCCAGGAAATCATCATGCAAAAGCAACGTGTACTCGTTTTGGCCACCCTGGGCGTATCGGCCCTGATCCTCAGCGCCTGTGCACCCATGCAGCGGCATTCCACTTTTTCGCAGGCGCAATTGCCAGCACCTGTGCAGGTGCCGGCTGGTCATCAAGTGGTCATGGAAACCGTGGGCGTGGGCCACATCACTTATGAATGCCGCGCCAAGAAAGACATGCCCAGCGAGCACGAATGGGTCTTTGTGGGCCCCGATGCCAAGCTGCAAACCCGCGGCGGTGAGGTGATCGGCAAATACTGGGGGCCGCCTGCGACGTGGGAGAACAACGATGGCTCCAAAGTCACTGCCACGCAGGTCGCGGTCTCGCCGGCCGGGGCGGGCAACATTCCGCTGCAACTGGTCAAGGCCAATCCAGCCAGTGGCATGGGCGCCTTGCAGGGGGTGACGTACATCCAGCGCGTGGCGACCAAGGGCGGTGTGGCGCCCAGCATGGCTTGCGGGGCAAGTAGCGTGGGCAGCAAGCAGGTCATGCCGTATCAGGCGGACTATATTTTCTGGAAGGCGTCCTGATCGTCCGCGCCCGCGGCGCATGTTCTAGGGTCCAGCCCGGGCGTGCGCCGCAGGGCTGTTGCACGCGAAGAACCTACCGCGCTTGCACCCGAATGGCTGGGGTGCGAGGCAGAGCGTGCAGAACGATCTGCATTCATCTCGCTTTTGCGGGTGCTGTGCGCTCAGGCGCCATGCTCACTGCCTCGGGCGTAGGCAGCAATTCTTGCTGCAGGTGGGTGCGAAAGGCCTGGGCCGAGGGGCCCAGCACCCTGTCGCGGCGCAGCAGGAAACCCAGCGTGCGCCACAGATCGGGTTCTGTCAGCGGAATGGCGCACAAATTCGGGTGGTCTGGCCGCAAGGCCAAATAGGGAATGGCACTCAGCCCCAAACCGGCCTCCACCAAGGCCAGGGCGCCGGCCACGTGGTTGCACTCGTACCAGGCCACGGGTTGGTGCGGTAGTTCGGCCATGACCTGGTCCAGCAGCAACCGGTTCCCGCTTTTGTGCGACACCGACACCAGGCGCTGGCCTGACAGTTCGGCCCAGTGGATATGGGGGCGGGCGGCCCAGGGGTGGCTGCGCGGCATGGCCAGCATGTAGCGTTCCCGTGTCAGGGCTTCAAACCGCAGCGACGATTCCTGGCTGCCGGTGAAGCTGATGCCGAAGTCGGCATCCCCTTTGAGTACGGCGTCCAGCACCTGGGGGGCACTTTCATCGATGACATGTACCTGGACGTCGGGCTGCTGTACGGCAAACTTTGCCAGCAGGTTGGGGAGCAAATTGATGGCCACGGACGGAATGCAGGCGATGGACACGCGCCCGCGGCGCAGTTTTTGCTGGTCGTTCACGCGCTGGATGGCCTCTTCCAGGCCCGCCAGGGCGGCCCGCGCCTCTTGCAGGAACTCCTGGCCAATCGCCGTCAATTCCACGTGCCGGGTGGTGCGTTCCAGCAAGCGTGCTCCCACGGCGGCCTCCAGGCGTTCGACGCGACGGCTCAATGCCGGCGGCGACAGGAACAGGGCATCGGCAGCGTGGCGGAAGCTGGCTTTCTCAGCGGTCACCACAAAGGCAATCAGCTCGCCCATGTCGAATTTGATGCGTTGCATGCAATAGTCTCTTTATAAATTGCAATTCACAGAATATTTTCCTCTGCCTAGGATGCGGGCTTTTACAAAGCCGTCAAAGCCCGGCAATTCTGGAGACAAAATGAAACGACGCACATTGCTTGCGAGCGGTGCCCTGGCCGCAACTGCCTGCCTTGCCACGAACCTGGCGCATGCGCAGGACTTTCCGCCCAAGAAAGCTGTGACCTTGATGGTGGGGTTCGCTGCAGGCGGCTCGGCCGACATCGCCGCCCGGGTGATCGCCAAGAAACTCGGCGAAAACATCGGCCAATCCGTGATCGTGGAAAACAAGCCCGGTGCCGGCGGTAACCTGGCCCATGGCCAAGTGGCGAATGGCCCTGCGGACGGCTCCATGCTGCTGTTTGGCTCCATCGGCCCCTTGACCATTTCTCCCCACTTCATGAAGGTCAGCTACGACCCGCTCAAGGATTTGGTACCGATCACGATGGGGGTGACCTTCCCGAATGTGCTGGTGGTGCCGGCCAGCACCGGCATCAAGAGCATGGGCGAGTTTGTGGCCAAGGCCAAGCGTGAACCGGGCAAGCTGGACTTCGCCTCCACAGGCCCAGGCTCAGCTGCGCATCTGGCGGGCGAGTTGCTTAATGATGTCGCCAAGATCGATACCGTGCACGTGCCGTACAAGGGCGGGGCGCCTGCGCTGCAGGACGTGCTGGGTGGGCGCGTCACATCGTTCTATGCGGCGCCACCCACGGCGCTGCCGCACATCGAATCGGGCAAGCTGATTCCGCTGGCCACCACGGGCCTGAGCCGGCCTGCCTACGTGCCGAATGTGCCCACTGTGGCCGAAAGCTACCCAGGCTTCAATGCCACCAACTGGTATGCCTTCGTGGCTTCCGCCAAAACGCCCAAGGCCTTGCTGGACCGCTGGAACACCGAGCTGGTCAAGGTCTTGAACACCCCCGAGGTGCGCGACAACCTGCTCAAGCACGGGCAGACCGCAGCACCAGGGACGCGCGAAGAACTGGGCAGCTTCATCGCCGCCGAGCATGCGAAGTGGGGCCGCATCATCCGCGAGCGCAAGATCTCAGCCGATTGATGGTCTGCAGCGACAACGACAACTGACAACAACACAGGAGACATTCCATGCACACCATCGCTCACAAGCATGCCGTATCCCGGCGTGGCGCTGTCCGCACCTTCCTGGGCCTGCTGGCGGGCGCGGGCCTGGCCGTCAGCGCCTTGTGCACCACGGTCGTCCATGCCGCGGAAATCCGGGTGGTGACCTCCGGCGGGTTTTCGGCCGCATACGACCAACTGATCCCGCTCTACGAGCAGGCCACAGGGCACAAAGTGATCACCTCACGTGGCGCCTCGATCGGCAATGCGCCCGATTCCATCCCCAGCCGCCTGGCGCGGGGCGAGCAGTTCGATATCGTGATCCTGGCCGACTCGGCCCTGGACCAGTTCATTCAGCAAGGCAAGGTGAAAACCGGCAGCCGTGTGGATCTGGCGCGCTCCATGATCGGCATGAGCGTGCGCAAAGGCACGCCCAAGCCTGACATCAGCAGTGTCGAGGGGCTCAAGCAGACCTTGCTGGATGCGAAGTCGATCGCCTATTCCGCCAGCGCCAGCGGGACCTACCTGTCCAACGAACTGTTTCCACGCTTGGGTGTGGCCGAGCAGATCAAGCACAAGGCCACCAAGATCTATAGCGAACGCGTGGGGGCCGTCGTGCTGCGCGGGGATGCTGAAATCGGCTTCCAGCAGGTCAGCGAACTCTTGCCATTCAAGGAGCTGGAGTTCGTCGGTCCTTTGCCTGAGGAAGTTCAGCAGCGCGTCTTCTTTTCCGCCGGGGTCGCTGAAGGTGCTGCGGACACAGCCGTGGCCTCGCATTTGATCCGCTTCCTAGCCGCGCCCGCTGCGGCACCCATCGTGCGCAGCACTGGCATGGAGCCCGCAGCCGCTGCGGTACGTTGAACCCAGGGCTTGGCGGAAGGTGAGCCGCTCGGGTTGTGCCGCCCGTGACGACTGTCCTAGCCGGCCATGCGCCCGTCAATGGCGGGCACGCTGACCATCTGTGACTTGCACAGGTGGTCAGTTTTTTTTGGGGGGGGGGAGGAGGAGACTGCATGCTATCGATTTTCGTAGCAAGCACGGCTCGAACAAAAAGGCGTTGCGCTAGTTTGCAGGGTCGTGAGGAACATCCCTGTCCTCGTCGCCGGTGTGCTGTCCCAAACCCTGTGGTGTTGGGTCGCTGCACGGCATGGATGCTGGCGCCGGGATAGCAGGCAGTTTTTTATAAATCAATGATTCAACAAATGTTGTATTATTGGCTGATGCAAGAAGCACAAGTCATTCGATCCCTGGCGGCGCTGGCCCACGAGGCACGCTTGCGCGTGTTCCGGGCGCTGGTGGTCGCAGGCCCCGAGGGGCTGACGCCCAGCGCCTTGGCCGAACAGCTGGCAATCGCTCCCAATGCCCTGTCGTTCCACCTCAAGGAGCTGTTCCACGCCGAGCTGGTCAGCCAGGAGCGCCTGGGTCGCAATGTGCTGTACCGGGCCGTGTTCCCTGCGATGAACGGTTTGCTCGCGTACATGACCGAAAACTGCTGTCAAGGCGCGGTCTGCACGCCGGCCGGGGCCGCGTCCTGCCACTGCTGAAGGAGCTCACGATGCAACGCTTTCATGTCCATCTGCACGTCGATGATCTGGCCCAGAACATCGCCTTCTACACCCGGTTGTTTGGCGCAGAACCCACGCGCGTGGAGCGCGACTACGCCAAATGGATGCTGGAGGATCCGCGTGTGAACTTCGCCATTTCCACGCGCGGCCACCACCCGCCGGGTCTGGACCATCTGGGTTTCCAGGTGGATGCGAGCGAGGAACTGGCCGAGCTCAAGGCACGTGCGCAGGCAGCGGACATGGCGGTGCTGGACGAGGGCAGCACCACCTGCTGCTACGCACGCAGTGACAAGCACTGGATCACCGATCCCCAGGGGATCGCCTGGGAGCATTTCCATTCGTTGGAAAACATTCCGGTCTTCCACGAAACATCCGACGCAGCGGCCACGAACAGTGCTTGCTGCGCCCCAAAAGCGGCAGCACCTGCACCGGCTACCACCACCAGTTGCTGTGCTCCCCGCTCTGGCTCCAACCCATCGACCTGTTGCTGAGATTCCATGACTTCTGCTCAACCATTGAATGTTCTGTTCCTGTGCACCCACAATTCGGCGCGCAGCATCTTGGCCGAGGCCTTGCTCAACCATCTGGGGCAGGGGCGTTTTCAGGCCTTTTCGGCCGGCAGCAGCCCGCGCGCCAACCAGCAGCCCAACCCCTTGGGCCTGCAGGTGCTGGAGCGGGCCGGCATCGCCACGCAAGGGCTGCACAGCAAGAGCTGGGAGGTGTTTGCCGCACCTGGGGCGCCCCACATGGACCTGATCATCACGGTCTGCGACAGCGCGGCGGGCGAGGTCTGCCCGATCTGGCCCGGCCACCCCGCCACGGCGCACTGGGGCTATGCCGACCCTTCCGCCGGCGACGGCAGCGATGACGCCAAGCTGGAGGCCTTCCGTCAGACCCTGCACCTGATGCGCCAGCGCCTGGAACTGTTGGTCCACCTGCCGGCGGACAAGCTGGTGCGCACGTGCCTGCAGGGCACGGCGCGCGCGCTGTCTGCCCCAGCCAGCCCCTAACCGGTCGCACGGCTGAAGCAGCGTTCCGAGCGGTCATGCCTCCATATGGGAGGAATGGGTGCCCATGCGGAACACTGCGCGGCCGGCCCGGTCCGTTGACCGGCGGTTCCCGATTCCCGGCACCACGATGGTGGTGTCTCGTTTGTTTTTCTGAAGAAGCCCTGCACCATGCTCACGGCCATCCTGATCTTTGTTTTCACCCTGGTGCTGGTCATCTGGCAGCCGCGCGGCCTGGGCATCGGCTGGAGCGCTTCCATCGGCGCCGCCATCGCGCTGCTGCTGGGCGTGGTGCACCTGGGCGACATTGCCGTGGTCTGGGGCATTGTGTGGAACGCGACGGCCACCTTTGTCGCCATCATCCTCATCAGCCTGCTGCTGGATGAGGCAGGTTTCTTCGAATGGGCGGCCTTGCACGTGGCCCGCTGGGGGGGCGGGCGGGGCCTGCGGCTGTTTGCCTTCATCGTGCTGCTGGGAGCCGTGGTGTCGGCGCTGTTCGCCAACGATGGCGCCGCGCTCATCCTGACGCCCATCGTCATGGCCATGCTGATGGCGCTGGGCTTTTCCCCGGCGGCCACGCTGGCCTTCGTGATGGCGGCGGGTTTCATCGCCGACACCGCCAGCCTGCCACTGATTGTGTCCAACCTGGTCAACATCGTGTCGGCCGACTTCTTCCAGATCGGATTCAACGCCTATGCGGCCGTGATGGTGCCGGTCAACATCGCCTCGGTGCTGGCCAGCCTGGTGGTGCTGATGCTGTGCTTTGGCCGCAGCATCCCGGCCCGGTATGAGCTGGCCCAGCTCAAGGCCCCGGCCGATGCCATCCGCGACCCGGCCACCTTCCGTGCCGGCTGGGTGGTGCTGGTGCTGCTGCTGGTCGGCTTCTTTGGTCTGGAGCCGCTGGGTGTGCCGGTCAGCGCCGTGGCGGCGGTGGCGGCGGCGCTGCTGCTGGCGGTGGCTGCGCGCGGCGCGGTCATCAGCACCCGCAAGGTGCTGCGCGGCGCGCCCTGGCAGATCGTCGTGTTCTCGCTGGGCATGTACCTGGTGGTCTATGGCCTGCGCAATGCCGGGCTGACGGATGAGCTGGCCGGCTGGCTGGACTGGTTTGCGCAGGGCGGCATCTGGGGCGCGGCCCTGGGCACCGGGCTGCTGTCGGCGCTGCTGTCGTCGGTCATGAACAACCTGCCCACGGTGCTGATCGGCGCCTTGTCCATCGATGCCTCCAGCGCCACCGGGCTGGTCAAGGAGGCCATGGTCTACGCCAACGTGATCGGCTGCGACCTGGGGCCCAAGATCACACCGATTGGCAGTCTGGCCACCTTGCTGTGGTTGCATGTGCTGGCGCAAAAGGGCCGCACGATTGGCTGGGGCTACTACTTCAAGGTGGGCGCGGTGCTGACACTGCCGGTGCTGCTGGTCACGCTGTCGGCCCTGGCCGTGGTGCTGGGCGCACGGGCCTGAGCACCGCCGCCCGGTGCCGCCCCGTGCGCCGAGCGTTCACTGGCGCAGGTCGGCAAACACCTGGGCCCAGTCGCTGTCCTGCAGCGGCAGCAGGTCCATGAAGCGCAGCATCAGCGCACCTTCCAGCGCGCACAGGCGCAGGATCTCCTGGCGGCCTTCGGGGGTGGCGGCCGACAGCTGGTCGAACACCTGGGCGTACCAGGCGCGCAGGCAGGCGCGGCTCTCCGGCTCCTGGGTGATGGCCAGCGAGAAGGCCGCAATCCGCTGGTTCACCGCCGAAGCCGCCGTGGTCACGGCATCCACATAGGCATCCACCGACGAGGCGCCCTCGGCCCGGGCGCTGTCGAAGCGCGCTTGGTAGCCGCTGTCCAGGTACTCATAGAGCGCCGCCAGCAGGCCTTCCTTGGTGCCGAAGGTGTTTTGCACACCGCCCTTGCTGACCCCGGCCGCCTTGGCGATGGCGTCGAAAGACAGGGCGGCCGCGCCGCGCGCCACGATGATCTGCTCCGCGGCTTCAAGCAGGCGGGCTTTGTCGATGGAAGGTTTTCGGGCCATGGCAGTGGGGCAGGAAATAAAAATACGAACGTATTACAATGCGATCGTATTTTAATTGAATGTGGAGCACATGGAGATACCCTTTCAGAATCGCTGGCTGACGCTGGCGATTGTTTCCGCGGCCTTGTTCCTGGTCGTGATCGACATGACGGTGCTGTACACCGCATTGCCCAGCCTGGCGCAGGCCCTGCGCACCACGGCCTCCGAGAAGCTGTGGATCCTGAACGCCTACTCCCTGGTGATGGCCGGGCTGATGCCGGTGCTGGGCGCACTGGGCGACCGCATCGGGCACCGCCGCATCTTCATCGCCGGCATGGTCGTCTTTGGCGTGGCCTCCATGCTGGCGGCCCTGGCGACGACCTCCGCTGTGCTGATCGGCGCGCGGGTGCTGCTGGCGATCGGCGGCGCCGCCATGCTGCCGGCGACCATCGCCATCATCCGGGTGACGTTCCAGGACCCGCGCGAGCTGGCGCTGGCCATCGGCATCTGGGCCGCAATCGCCTCCGGTGGCGCGGCCGTGGGGCCGCTGCTGGGCGGCGCCTTGCTGGAGCATTTCTGGTGGGGCGCGGTGTTCCTGATCAACGTGCCCATCATCGCCGTGGCCACGCTGCTGGCGCTGCGCTATGTGCCGGTGCGCCCGGGCAATCCCGCCATCACCATCGACCTGCCCAGCTGCGGCTTGAGCATGGTCGGCATCATCGCGCTGGCTTATGGCATCAAGGAGCTGGCCAAGCCCGGCGGCAGCGCCGCGCTGGCCCTGGGCATGCTGGTGCTGGGCGGCGCCACGCTGGGGGTCTTCGTGCGCCGGCAGCTGCGACTGGAGCGCCCGCTGATCGACCTGCGCCTGCTGGCCCAGGCGCCGATTGCCACCGGCATGCTGGTGGCGCTGGTGGCGTCCATGACCCTGATCGGCTTCGAGCTGGTGCTCAGCCAGCGGCTGCAGCTGGTGGTGGGCAAGAGCCCGCTGGAGGCCGGGGCCTTTGTGCTGCCGATTTCGCTGGGCTCGTTCTTTGCCGGGCCGCTGGCCGGCGCGGTGATCGGCCGCATCGGCTGCGTACGCGTGATTGCTGCCGGGCTGGCGATGACGGCCCTGGGCATCGTCGGCTATCTGCTGCTGCGCGATGGCAGTGTGCTGGCACAGGTGCTGGTGCTGACGGTCTGCGGCATCGGCATTGGCGCCAGCCTGACGGCGTCCAGCACCCTGGTGATGAGCAATGTCTCGGAAGACCGCGCCGGCATGGCCGGCTCTGTGGAGGGCGTGGCTTATGAGTTTGGTGGCGGCTTTGGCGTGACCATCTTCGGCTCGCTGATGACGGCGGTCTATGTGTCCACGGTGGACCGCCTGGGCTTTGCCGTGCAGGCGGGCGGCAGCCTGGATGAAGCGCATGCCCACGCCCGTGCCCACCCCGAGGCGCAGGCCATGCTGCAGGCGGCGATGCAGGCGTTCGAGACGTCCTTCACCTGGGTCAGCGTGGCGGTGGCGGCCATCCTGCTGGCCCTGGTGCTGGCCGTGCTGGGCCAGCGGCGCAGGCTGGGCGCAGCGGGTGAAGCGCCCCGCGTGGCTGCGCATTGATCCAAAAAAAGAGCTGCCAGCGCAGGTCCACAGTGGGTTTCAGCGACAAAACTGCTGAAAACCCTTGTGGAACGCGCGCTGGCAGCTCTTGGGGATGTAGCGGCTGGGCTGTCGTCCAGCCCTTGACCGCGGCCCGGTGGCTCAGCGGCTCAGCGGGCGCCGCTGATGTCCATGTCCTGCAGCTGGACGAAGCGCGTGCCCTTGCCCAGCTTGTAGCCCCACCAGATCGCCAGGAACAGCGGGATGCCGATGTAGGTGGCGATCACGCCGGTCCAGTCGATGGTCTCGGCCAGGAAGGCCTGGTAGTTCTGGCCCAGGGTGATGATCAGGCACAGCGCGAACGCGAAGATGGGCCCGATGGGGAAGGCCGCGGCGCGGTAGGGCAGCTGGTGCGTGTCAAAGCCCTGCACCTCGCAGGCGCGGCGGAAGCGGTAGTGGCTGATGGCAATCCCCAGCCAGGCGATGAAGCCGCACATGCCCGACAGGTTCAGCAGCCAGATGTAGACCGACTCGGGGCTGAACACATTGGTGAAGAAGCACAGGGCCGCGATCACGGTGGTGGCGATCAGCGCCATGATGGGCACGCCGCGCGCATTCACGCGGGCGAAGATCTTGGGCGCCATGTTCTGCTGCGCCAGGGCGTACAGCATGCGCGTGGAGGCGTACATGCCGGAGTTGCCGGCCGACAGCACCGAGGTCAGCACCACGGCATTCATCACCGCCGCTGCGCCCAGCAGGCCGGCGTGCTCGAACACCAGGGTGAAGGGGCTGACGCTGATGTCGCCCAGGTCGTTGCGCAGCAACTGCGGGTCGGTGTAGGGGATCAGCAGGCCGATGATCAGGATGGAGAAGACGTAGAACAGCAGGATGCGCCAGAACACCTTGCGCACCGCGCGGGGCACGTTCTGGGCGGGGTTCTCGGACTCGCCGGCGGCAATGCCGATCAGCTCCGTGCCCTGGAAGGAAAAGCCCACGATCATGGCCACGCCGATCAGCGCCGCAAAACCGCCGACAAACGGCGCGTCGCCGGCCGTGAAGTTGGCGATGTTGCCCCACAGGCCATCGGGAGCGCCGCCGGTCAGGATGCCGAAGACCATCAGCAGGCCCACGCCGATGAAGACCAGCACGGTCACCACCTTGATGGCGGCAAACCAGAACTCGGATTCGCCGAAGCCCTTGGACGACAGCGAGTTCAGGCCGAACATCAGCGCCAGGAAGATGGCGCTCCACAGCAGGCCGTTGACGCCGGGGAACCAGTAGGCCATCACCAGCTGCGCGGCCACCAGGTCCACGGCAATCGTCACCGCCCAGTTGTACCAGTAGTTCCAGCCCAGGGCGAAGCCGAAGCCCTCATCCACGTACTTGGCGCCGTAGGTAGCGAACGAGCCCGAGACGGGCAGGTGCGAGGCCATCTCGCCCAGGCTGGTCATCAGGAAGTAGACCATCAGGCCGATCACACAGTAGGCCAGCAGCGCGCCGCCGGGGCCGGCCTGCGAGATGGTGGCGCCCGAGGCCACGAACAGCCCGGTGCCGATGGAGCCGCCAATGGCGATCATGGACATGTGCCGGGCCTTGAGGCCCCGGCGCAGGGAAGACACTTGCGAGTCAGCAGACATAGAAAGGGGGAAATCCGTTGCAATCACCCGGCGGGCCGCTGGGCCCGGCCGGACAGGCCAACAAAAAAGCCGCACTGCTGCGGCCTTGGCGGTGGCGTAAGGGGCTGGATTTTGGGCGATGGTCGACCTCTTGTGTGGCGATGGCGTTAATGACCCTACAGCCAGTTAAGAGAAGCTAACGCGCCGCCCCTTTGCCGAGGCAGCGCGACCGGAGGTTGTTGTGCAAAATGGCCTGCAGCGCGTATCCAGTCTGCGCAGGCCGCTCTGCTTTTTTGCCACGGAAGCGCCGCACGGGCCCGGCCTCAGGGCAGCAGCTGGATGGGCATTTCCACCAGCAGGCGGATCTGATCGATGTTGGCTTCGCCCTGCGTCCGGTTGGCGCGGTGCACGCTGTAGCGCAACTGCAGCGCCATGCCCTTGGCCATGCCTTGCTGCACGGTGTAGCGCAGCAGCAGGTCGCGCTCCCAGTGCTTGCCGCCGCTGCCGCTGTAGCCCAGGTAGTTGGCGTAGACGCTGTTGAGGTGGCGGTGGTCGATGCCCGAGCCGCGCGTGTAGGCCACGCCCGCGCTCAGCCCGGGGGCGAGCAGGGGGCCCAGGTCTACGTCGTACTTGAGCTGCCAGGAGGCCTCGCGCGGGCCGTTGAAGTCGGACAGCTGCATGGCGTTGTCCAGCCAGATGGAGCCGCGGTTCACATAGTCAAACGGGTTGTCGCCCTGCACCTTTTGGTAGCCCAGCCCCAGCTTGTGCGGGCCGAAGGCGTAGCTGCCCATCAGGCTCCAGGTGGTGGTGTCGATGTGGCCGGCCCGCGCCTGGCCGGTATCGGTGTTGCGGTACAGGTTCAGGTTGAACGCCAGCTTGCGCTGCTCGGCCAGTGGCAGCTGGTAGGCACTACCCAGGTACCAGGTGTTCCAGTGCTCGGCATAGCGGCCGTAGTAGCTGCTGACGGACAGGTGGGGGACGGGGGTGGTCCAGGTGCCGCCCAGGAAGCTGAAGGCATCGCCGGGGCTGCCGGCATAGTTGGCCAGCAGCCGGCCCCCGTTCTGGCGCGCGTTGCGGTCGCTCCAGCGCGTGAAGCGGCCGGCCTGCAGGCTCAGGCCGGGCAGGTCGGTGCTGGTGAGCTGCCAGCCGCGGTTGGTCTCGGGCAGCAGGCGGCTGTCGGAGGAGTTGAAGATGGGGTTCTTGGTGCGCATCTCGCCCAGCTTCAGCTCGGTCGAGGCCAGGCGCAGCTTCAGCGCGGCGCCGGCGCGGCCAAAGCGGTCGGCAATGTCTGCACCGTCCTTGGCCACATAGCGCGGCGTGGCACGGGCGCTGTCGGCCTGGGTGTCCAGGTTCAGGGCGCCATAGGCGTGGGCATCCAGGCCGACGCCCACCAGGCCGCGCGTGTAGCCCGATTGGTAGTTCAGCATCAGCCCGTAGGCCGATTCCTGGGCCTGGGTCTGGCCGCGCAGCCCGTTGGTGGCGCGGAAGCTGCTGCCTTTTTGGTAGTCCAGCTGCTCCCACACCACGCGGTTCAGCAGGCCCAGGCGGCTGCCGGCGACAAAGCCCTGGGCCTCGTCCTGGGCACTGGCCTGGGCGTTGGCGGCGGCGGCGCACAGCAAGGCGGCGCCCAGGGCGGAAAGGGCGGAAAGGGGGGAGATCTTGCAAGGCATGGGGTCGGGTCCGGGAAAGGTGGTCGGTGGGAGCGCTGCCGCAGCGGGCGGGTGCTGCAGCCGCGGTGCCAGAAATTCCATGAAATACCGCGCAAACCCGCATGGGGGCTGCGCAGGGTGCTCTTTTATTTGGCGCCGGCCTGGGCGCGCGCCACAATCGCCTGGAAGCGCTGCTGCGCCTGCGGCGGCACCGCATCGGGCACGGCCAGGGCGGACAGCGGGGCCTCGCCGACCTGGATCAGCATCACCATGCCCATGGCGTAATGCGGTAGGCATTTGACGCCGTACAGCCCGGGCTCGGTCAGCGTGACGGCGATCTCCTGGTTGACCTTGCCGCGAAACGGCGTGGCCCCGGCGGGCGCCATGCCGTCGATGGAGACCGCATCGTGGCCGCTGCTGGCCGCCACGAAGCGGATGGTGTCGCCCGGTGCGGCGCGCACGAATTCCGGCTCGTAGGCCATGGGGCCGTGCGGGCCGCGGTTCAGCATACGGACCTCCCAGGTCTCGGCATGGGCCAGGGTGGCGGCACCGCCGCACAGCAGGAGGGCCGCCAGGCGGCTGGGGGGCAAGAGGGTCATGGAGGGGCCTTTCAAACGCAGGGAGCAGGGGGCGCCAGCGGCTGAAAGCGCAGCACGTGGCGGCCGTCCTGGGGGTCGATCAGGGTGCGCGCCTGCACCTGGAAGACGCTGCGCAGCAGTTCGGGGCTGAGCACCTCGGCCGGCGGACCGAGCCGCACCAGCCGCCCGTGCTGCAGCACCGCCAGCCGGTCGCAGGCCAGGGCCTGGTTCAGGTCGTGCAGCGCCACCACCTTGGTGATGGGCAGGCCCTGGATCAGCTGCATCAGCGACAGCTGCTGGTGGATGTCGAGGTGGTTGGTCGGCTCGTCCAGCAGCAGCACGCCGGGCTGCTGCGCCAGGGCCCGCGCCAGGTGGGCGCGCTGGCGTTCACCGCCCGACAGGGTGCTCCAGGCGCTGTGTGCCTTGGCCTGCAGGCCCACGGCGGCCAGCGACTGGGCCACCACCGCGCGGTCGTGGGCCGACAGCGGGCGCAGTGCGGACAGCCAGGGCGTGCGCCCCAGTTCCACCGCGTCCCAGACGCTGATGGCATCTTGTGTATGGGCCATCTGCGGCACGAAGGCCAGCTGCCGCGCCAGCGAACGGCGTGGCAGGGTGCGCAGCGGCTGTGTGCCCAGCAGCACCTCGCCCTGCTGGGGGCGCAGCACGCCGGACAGCAGGCGCAGCAGGCTGGACTTGCCCGAGCCGTTCGGGCCGATCAGGCCCAGCAGCTCACCGGCTTGCACCTGCAGCGAGACATCGTGCACGATGCGCGTGCCGTGCGCCTGCCAGCTGATGCCGCAGGCCTGTAGGGCGGGGGACTGCACGGCCGTCATGGCCGGCCCCCGGGGGCTTTGAGCAGGATGAGCGCGAACACGGGCGCACCCACCAGGGCCGTGATGACGCCGATGGGCAGCACCTGGCCAGGGATCAGCGTGCGCGAGACCACGTCCGCTGCAATCAGAAACAGGGCGCCCATCAGCGCGCTGACCGGGATCAGCCGGCGGTGCCGCACGCCCACCAGCAGGCGGGCGGCGTGCGGAATCACCAGCCCCACAAAGCCGATCGCGCCGACGATGGATACCATCACCGCCGTCATCAGCGCGGCGGCCAGCAGCAGCGTCAGCTGCACGCGGCGCACGGGCACGCCCAGGGCGGCGGCGGATTCGCTGCCAAAGGTGAAGGCATCGAGCGAGCGCGCGTGCAGCAGGCACACCACCGTGCCGGCGACGGCCACGGTGGCCGCCCCCAGCGTGTCGGGCCAGCGCACGCCGCTGAGGCTGCCCAGCAGCCAGAACATGATGCCGCGCGCCTGTTCGGCGCTGCCGGACTTGGTGATGATCAGCGAGGTGAGGGCGTTGAACAGCTGCGAGCCGGCGATGCCGGCCAGCACGATCTGCCCGCTGTTGTGCAGGCCACCCCGCCCGGCCGCGTGGGCCAGCAGCGCCACCAGGGCGAAGGCGCAGACGGCGCCGACAAAGGCGCCGGTGGTCATGGAGATGGCGCCGGCGCCCAGGCCGGCCACGGTCACCAGCACCGCGCCCGTGGAGGCCCCGGCCGAGATGCCCAGCAAATAGGGTTCGGCCAACGCATTGCGCAACAGCGACTGCAGGATCACGCCCGAGATGGCCAGCCCGGCGCCGCAGCAGGCGGCCACCAGGGCGCGTGTCAGGCGGTAGTTCCAGACAATGCCCTGGTTGATGGGGTCGACGGCGTAGCTGGCGCCCGCCAACTGGTTGGCCAGCACCTCGAAGACGGTGCGCACGGAAATCTCGGTCTCGCCGATCGCAATCCCCAGCACGACGGCGACCAGCAGCAGCCCCAGGGCGGCCAGGGTCAGCAGACCCCCGCGCAGCCACAGGCCGGCCGCGTGCAGCAGGGCGGGCGCAGGCGGGCGCGCCACGGTCTGCATCAGCACCGTGCGCACCCGGGCGCGGGCCATTGGGCCCGGCGTGGACGGCCGTGTGTCACTTCGCGCGGCCCTGCAGCTGCAGCATCGCCTCGGCGATCTGCTCCATGCCATCCACCTGGCGGATGGAACCCTGCAGCGCATCGGCATCCACGATCACGATGCGCTGGTGCTTGACGGCGTCCATGTGCCGGGTGACCGGGTCCTGCTGCAGGAACTCCAGCTTCTTCTGGTAGTCGTCGGCCGGGAAGCGGCGGCGATCCATGCGGGCGATGATCAGCACCGACGGGTTGGCCTTGGCGACGGTCTCCCAGCCCACGGTGGGCCACTCTTCGGTCGAACTGACGATGTTGCGCAGGCCCAGGGTCTGCATCATGTAGCCGGCCACGCCGTTCTTGCCGGCCATGTAGGGGTCGGCTGCCAGGTCGGCGCTGGAGAACCACAGCGCCGCCGTGAGCTGCTGGCGCTGCGCGCCCTGGACCTTGGCCACGGCCTGGGCCTGGCGGTCGCTGAGGCTCTGGACCAGCTGCGCGCCGCGCGCCGGCACGCCGAAGATCTCGGCCAACTGGCGGATGCTCTTGTACAGGGTCTGGACGTCGTAGCTGGCCGTGCGCGTGCCGTCGGCGCCGACCAGGTTGTTCTTGCCTTCGCAATCGGTAGGCATGGCGTAGGTGGCGATGCGCAGGTCATGGAACTGCTCGCGCGTGGCGACCACGCCGTCCTTGCCCACCATCCACTCGAACTGCGAGACCACGAGGGCCGGGCGCTTGCCGATCACCGACTCGAAGCTGGGAATGTTGTCCGACAGGCGCGGCACCTTGTCGTTGATGGCCTTGAACTGCGGCAGCACGGGGTTGAACCACAGGGCGGTGCCCACCACCTTGTCACCCAGACCCAGGGCATAGAGCATTTCCGTGCCGCCCTGGCCGATGGTGACCACCGAGGCCGGTGCCCGGTCCAGGTGGAGGCGATGGCCGCAGTTCTGCAACTGCAGCGGGTAGTCCGCAGCGTGGGCAGACAGGGCGGTGGCCAGCAGGGTGGCGTAGGCAAGGCGTCGAGGCAGCATCAGGGGGCTTCTTTCCAGAAAAAGCGGGTACCCCTGGAAGCACTGGCAACACCCCTGCGGCGCGCGGGACCCCGAAAGGCCCTGGCAGGCAGGTCCACGGGACATTGCTCACTTCCCGGACACCCCGCCGGCAATCGATGGTTGGTGCTTTGGCAGGTCTCCTGACTGGCACGTCATCGCGTCGCCCCGCCTTCCCGAATGTGGATTCAGTGGCGGATGGGGCGGGCTCGTTGCCTACAGTTGCGGGGGCAGTTCCATTCGGCCGCCAGCCCCTGAAGCGGGTGGCGGTCATTGGATTCCCTCATGCGGCTGGCGGTGGCTGGCGCATGTCCTTGCGGAACCAAAGTTCGGGTAATGTAGCTGATTTTGTAGCGTCTGGCGCAGGCACCGTCTGCGTGGACACCTGTTTCCAGTCTGATATGTCCCTTCCCGAATGCATGGCCATTGCGCCCGTCCACCGCCTGGAGGCGGTGCAGGACTTCTTGCACATGGCCCGCCAGCAGATGTTCGGCACGCTGGTGGATCCGCAGCAAACCCCCGCGGATCTGCAGCATTTTGAGCAGGTGTACGCGGCGGGCACGGGCGGCATGTGGGCGGCCCGGCATCCGCAGCACGGCATGGTGGGCAGCATTGCCTACCGCGCCTACGATGGACGCTTCGCGCAACTGGATTTCGGCGCGCTGCGCGTGGTGGAGGTGGTGCGCCTGTTCGTCGCCCCGGTGTGGCGCCGGCAGGGGCTGGCTGTGGCCTTGATGGACCACGTGCGCCAGCATGCCATCGCCCAGGGGGTGCAACTGCTGTACCTGCACACGCACCCGTTCCTGCCGGGCGCGCTGGAGTTCTGGCAGCAGCAGGGCTTTCAGGTGGTGCAGCGCGAAACGGCCGCGCCCTGGCACACCATCCACATGCAATGCGCGCTGTAGCGCTTGCCGCCCGCGGTCTGCGCCGCAGGGCCGGCAGTCGCTTCTGCTTCTATAATCCAGACTCCAACAGGAGCCCTGCCGCACCCGCGTGCGTGGGGTGAAACGGGAAGTCCGGTGACCTCGCACCCCTGGTGTAGAGCATTCCGGCGCAGCCCCCGCTGCTGTAAGCCTGACAGACACACTTCGATGCCACTGGGTGCCCCCCGGGAAGGCGGTGTGCGCTGTATGACGGCAAGCCAGAATACCGACCTGTTGGCACGCAGTTGTATGCCACGGGGTGTGGGCCGTTTGCTGACAGGTTCCATCCCGCCTTGGCGGGGCGCCGGCCCGCCGCACACACACACCACCTTCCCGTATGGGCATGCCTTTCCATGGAAATGGCTCGGGGAGAGCATGGACCTCACGTTCAAACAACAGCATGCCGAACGCATGCAGGACAAGAAAGCCCAGGTGCAGGCTGCCATGGCGCGCGCCCAGGTCGAGCGCGGCATCGTCGTGCTGCTGACCGGCCATGGCAAGGGCAAGACCACCTCGGCTTTCGGCATGCTGTACCGGGCCCTGGGCCATGGCCTGCGCGCCGGCGTGGTGCAGTTCATCACGGGCACCCACGCCTCGGGCGAAGTCACCTTTTTGCAGCAGCAGGGGCTGCTGGGGCAGGGGGCGAGGGCCCAGGTGGACTACCACGCCATGGCCACGGGCTGTTCCTGGCAGCGCAGCGACTGGGACGCCGACCTGCCCGCCGCCAACCAGGCCTGGCAGGCGGCGCAGCGCATGCTGGCCGACCCCAGCCTGCGCCTGGTGGTGCTCGACGAGCTGACCTTCATGCTGCAGTACGGCTATCTGGCGCTGCCCGAGCTGCTGCAGGCGCTGGAGCGCCGCCCCGCCGGGCAATCGGTGGTCATCACCGGCCGCAGTGCGCCGGCACCGCTGCTGGCGCTGGCGGACACGGTCAGCGAGATCGCCGACACCCGGCATGCCTTCCAGGCCGGCGTGAAGGCGCAGGCGGGCGTGGACTTCTGATGCGGCCACCGCTGCGAGCTATGCTGCTGGCGCTGTGCGCCGGCCTGCCCATGGCCGTGGGGGCGGGGGCGCTGCCCACACTGATGTCCACCAACATCTGCGCCGACACCCTGGCGCTGAGCCTGGCGGCGCCGCAGCAGATCCTGTCGCTGTCGCGCCAGAGCCAGGATGCGCAGCGCTTTTCCCTGGCCGCCCAGGCCCGGCAGTTTCCCGCCAACGAAGCGACGGCGGAGGACGTGCTGCACCTGCAGCCCCAGGTGGTGTTGGCCTCGCGGCGCTGGAATGCCCGGCACCAGACGGCCTTGCTCCAGCGCCATGGCGTGCAGATCGTGACGGTGCCGTTTCCCACCGACTGGGAGGGCATCTTCAGCAGCACGCGCAAGATGGGCCAGGCCCTGGGGCGCGAGGCCGCAGCGCAGGCGCTGCTGGACAGCCTGTCCGCGAGGCTGGCGCAGTTGCGCGCCACACCGCGGCCTTTCAAGGTCCTGTACCTACGCCCGAATGGCGGCAGCGCGGGGGCGCAGACGCATGTGGACGCCGTGCTGACGGCCGCCGGCCTGCGCAACCATGCCAGCGCGCTGGGCCTGCAGGGCTGGGGGCGCATCGACCTGGAGCGCATTGTGCAGAACCCGCCCGACATCTTCATCACCCCCGGGCTGGTCAATGACGCGGCCTACGCCCGCTCCGGGCTGAGCCGCCATCCGCAGATGCAAAAGCTGCTGCAGCACATCCCCGTGGTGGTGCTGCAGCACAACGACTGGGGCTGCAGCAACTGGCAACTGATCGAGGCGGCCGAGTCGGTGGCCGCCCAGATCGACGCCTTGCCGCGGCCTGCCGCCCGGGTGGCGCTGCGCGAGGGGGCGCCATGATGCGCTGGACCCCGCGCACCGGCATGCCCCGTGTCTGGCTGCTGAACACCGGGCTGCTGGCCCTGCTGCTGGTGCTGGCCGGCATCTCCCTGGGCATCGGTTCGGTGTCCATCGGGGTGGCGGACTGGTGGGCGGCTGCCTGGCAGCCTGCAGGCGCCAGCGATCTGGCCGTGCGCCACCAGGCCATCGTGCAGGAAATCCGCCTGCCGCGCGTGGTGCTGGCGGTGCTGGTGGGCATGTCGCTGGGTGTCGCGGGCGCGGCCCTGCAAGGCCTGCTGCGCAATCCGCTGGCAGAGCCCGGCCTGCTGGGCGTCAGCTCCAGCGCCGGCCTGGGTGCCGTGCTGTGCATCTATTTCGGGCTGTGGCACTGGAATGCCTGGCTGTTGCCCACGGTGGCCATGGCCAGCGCGGCCGCCGCCACCCTGGTGCTCTACCGCATCGCCAGCCGGGGCGCTAGCAATCTGACCCTGATTCTGGCGGGCGTGGCCATGTCCTCGCTGATGGCGGCGCTGACGTCGTTGGCCATCAACCTGGCCCCCACGCCCACCGACATGCAGGACATCGTGCTGTGGCTGATGGGCTCGCTGGCCGACCGCAGCTTCGACGAGGTGCGGCTGTGCCTGCCGTTCATTGCGCTGGGGCTGCTGATCCTGGCCGGCAGCGGCCGGCAACTGGATGCGCTGACGCTGGGCGAGGACGAGGCCGCCAGCATGGGCGTGAACCTGCCGCGGCTGCGCGCGCAGGTGATTGCCGGCACGGCGCTGTGCGTGGGTGCCAGCGTGGCGGTGACGGGGTCCATCGGCTTCATCGGGCTGGTGGTGCCGCACCTGTTCCGCAGCCTTGTGGGCTACCGGCCTTCGCGCCTGCTGCTGCCCAGTGCGCTGGGCGGGGCCGTGCTGCTGCTGGGGGCAGACATTGCGTTGCGCCTGCTCAGCGGGCGGGTGGAGCTGATGCTGGGCGTGGTCACGGCCCTGATCGGCGCGCCCTTCTTCTTTTACCTGGTGGTGCGCGAGCGCTGGAGGCATCGCTGATGCGTACGCTGTCGGTCGAGTCGCTGCAGGTGGCATGGCGGGGTCAGGCCTGCGTGCAGGACCTGTCGTTCCAGGTCCAGTCGGGTGAGCTGTTGGCCCTGATCGGCCCCAACGGTGCGGGCAAGAGCACGGTGCTGCGGGCTCTGGCCCAGTTGCTGCCGCACCAGGGGCGGGTGCTGCTGGATGGCGAGGACCTGGCCCGCCTGGCCCCCCACCAGCGCGCCAGGCGCCTGGCCTACCTGGCCCAGGGCGACCAGGTGGCCTGGCCCTTGCAGGTGCGTGACTTCGTGGCGCTGGGGCGCTTGCCGCACCAAGGCCGCTGGCGCCTGGCATCGGCATCCAAAACCGATCAGAATGCCGTGGATGCTGCGCTGAGTGCTATGCATTTGACGGACATGGCCGAACGCCACCTGCACGCGCTGTCGGGCGGCGAACGCGCCCGCGCGCGCCTGGCCCGTGCCATGGCCGTGCAGGCGCCGCTGCTGCTGGCCGATGAGCCCGTGGCGGCGCTGGACCCCTACCACCAGCTCAGTGTGATGGAGCTGTTGCGCGCCCAGTGCAATGCCGGCCATGCCGTGGTCGTGGTGTTGCACGATCTCACCCTGGCCAGCCGCTTTTGCGACCGCGTCCTGCTGCTGCAAGGCGGGCGGGCCGTGGCCTGCGGTGCGCCGCGCCATGTGCTGACCCCGGCACACCTGCAGCGTGTCTACCAGGTCCAGGCCATGCATGGCGAGCATGAAAGCCAGGGCTATGTGCTGCCCTGGCGCTGCGGGCCTGGGACAGAACCCTCGGGGGCCGGCGTGCGCTGAAGCCGACGACCCATTTTTCACGGATCACAGGAGTCTTTCGACCATGAACACCCACCAAAAAATTCCCGCCACCATCGTCACCGGCTTTCTGGGCAGCGGCAAGACCACACTGCTGCGCCACATCCTGGCGAACGCCAATGGCCGCCGCATTGCGGTGATCGTCAACGAGTTCGGCGAGCTGGGCATCGATGGCGACATCCTGCGTGGCTGTGGCATCGGCTGCGAGGACGAGGCCGGCGCGCAGAGCGGCCAGCTGTACGAGTTGGCCAATGGCTGCATGTGCTGCACCGTGCAGGAAGAGTTCTACCCGGTGATGCGCAAGCTGATCGAGCGCCGCGACGAGATCGACCACATCCTCATCGAGACCAGCGGCCTGGCCCTGCCCAAGCCCCTGGTGCAGGCCTTCAACTGGCCCGAAATCAAGAACGCCTGCACGGTCGACGCGGTCATCACCGTGGTCGATGTGCCCGCCACGGCGGCCGGGCAGTTTGCTGCCAACCCCGCGGCCGTCGATGCCCAGCGCAAGCAGGACCCCAACCTGGACCACGAATCGCCGCTGCACGAGCTGTTCGAGGACCAGCTGATCTCCGCCGACCTGGTGGTGCTGACCAAGCTGGACCAGGCCAGCGCCGCCGAGCGCGCGCAGGTCGAAGCCATCGTGCGCGAGGAAGTGCCGGCTCAGGTGAAGATCGTGGCCGCCAGCCATGGCCAGATCGACCTGGACGTGGTGCTGGGCCTGTCCAGCGCCTCGGAAGACAGCATCCATGAACGCGTGGGCCACCACGAGCACGGTGAGGACGACCACCACCACGACGAGCACGACCATGACGTGTTCGACTCGGTGGTGGTGCAACTGCCCGAGGTGGAGCGCGAGGCCTTGCTGGCCCAGCTGGCCGCCATCGTGGCCGAGCACACGGTCTACCGCATCAAGGGCTTTGTGGCCCTGCCGGACAAGCCCATGCGCCTGGTGGTGCACGGCGTGGGCAAGCGCTTTGACAGCTACTTCGACCGCCGCTGGCGCGAGGACGAGGCCCGCCAGACCCACCTGGTGTTCATCGGCCACGACCTGGAGGAAGGCGCGATCCGCGCTGCGCTGGACGGCCTGACTGCCGGAGCCTGCTGATGCACCTGCTCGCTGTCCAGCCCGGTGGCTTTGTCGACGACGAAGCCTTTGTGTCCAGCCTGGGCCAGTCGCCGGCCGATGTGGTGGTGCTGAGTGCGGCCGACACCACGCTGGCGCTGCTGGCCGATGCCTATGAACAGTTGCAGGCACAGGCCACAGCCCCGGGGCTGGAGGGCGAGCCCCTGCCGACGGTGCGCCTGGCCAACCTGATGCACCTGCGTCAGCCCGCCTCGGTGGACCTGTACGTGGACGAGGTGCTGCAGCATGCCCGCGTGATCGTGATCGACCACCTGGGCGGCGAAAGCTACTGGCCGTATGGCACGGAACGCGTGCGCGAGGTCTGCCGCCAGCACCGCATCACGCTGGTGATGTTCTCCGGCTGCACCACGGAAGACATGAACTTGCTGCAAAAGAGCACGGCCTCCATCGAGCAGTGCCGCAGCATCTGGCGCTACCTGCGCGAGGGTGGGGCGGCCAACGCGCGCGAGATGTTCCGCTACCTGTGGCACAGCTTCCTGGGCGGCGCCCAGGCGGCGCTGCCCGCCCGGCCGCTGCCGGCCACTGCCGTCTACCACCCGGCGCACGATGTGGCCACGGTCGAGGACTGGCAGCACCCCGGGCCGCTGCAGTGGCAGGCCGGCCAGCCGGTGGTGGTGGTGCTGTTCTACCGTGCACACCTGCAGTCGGGCAACACCCAGCTGTTCCACACCCTGTGCCAGCAACTGTGGGCCCAGGGCATGAACCCCTTGCCGCTGGCCGTGCTGTCGCTCAAGGACGCCACCAGCCTGGCCCTGCTGCACCAGCTGTGCGCGGCCCACCAGGTGTCGCTGATCCTGAACACCACCTCGTTCGCCCAGTCCTCGCTGGAAACCCCGGGCGACCATGCGCTGGCGGGCGATATCCCGGTGCTGCAGGTCATCATGTCGGGCAGCAACCAGCAAAGCTGGCTGGACGACGCCCACGGCCTGCAGCCGCGCGACATCGCCATGCACGTGGCCATGCCCGAGGTGGATGGTCGCATCATCACGCGTGCCATCAGCTTCAAGGGGCTGTCGCACCGCAGCGCGCTGACCCAGTCCGACGTGGTGCAGTACCAGGCCCATCCGGAGCGCCTGGCCTTCGTGGTAGAGCTGGCCCGGCGCTGGTGCCGCCTGCGCCACCGGCCCAATGCCGACAAGCGCCTGGCGCTGATCCTGGCCAACTACCCCACGCAGGAAGGCCGCCTGGGCAATGGCGTGGGGCTGGACACGCCGGCCTCGGTCATCCACATCCTGCAGGCCCTGCAGCAGCAAGGCTATGCACTGCAGGACATCCCCGCCGATGGCGATGCCCTGATGGCGCTGTTGCAGCAAGGCATCACCAACGATCCCGCGTCCTGGCCGCTGCGCGCGGCCCAGCAAAGCCTGGACTTGGCCAGCTACCAGGCTTTCTTTGCCAGCCTGCCTGAGGTCAACCAGCAGGCCGTGCTGCAGCGCTGGGGTGCGCCCGAAGCCGATCCCATGCTGCGCCAGGGGCGCTTCATGGTGGCCGGGCTGCGCCTGGGCCAGGTGTTTGTGGGCATCCAGCCGGCGCGCGGCTACCACCTGGACCCCATGGCCAGCTACCACGACCCGGACCTGGTGCCACCGCATTACTACCTGGCCTTCTACCACTGGCTGCGCACCGCCTGGCAGGCCGATGCCATGGTGCACGTGGGCAAGCACGGCAACCTGGAATGGCTGCCCGGCAAAAGCGTGGCCCTGTCCCAGACCTGCTGGCCGGACCTGGCGTTTGGCCCCATGCCGCACCTGTACCCCTTCATCGTCAACGATCCGGGCGAGGGCACCCAGGCCAAGCGCCGCGCCCAGGCGGTGATCGTGGACCACCTGATGCCGCCGCTGACGCGCGCCGAAAGCTACGGCCCGACGCGCGACCTGGAGCGCATGGTGGACGAGTACTACGAAGCCATCACGCTGGACCGCCAGCGGGCCACGCTGCTGCGCCAGCAGATCCTGGCGCACATCGTCGCGCACGACCTGCACCAGGACCTGGGCATGGCGGCGCCGCGCTCCGAGGCCGAGGAGCAGGAGCTGCTGAACAAGACCGATGCCTACCTGTGCGAACTCAAGGAAAGCCAGATCCGCGACGGCCTGCACATCTTTGGCCAGTCGCCCACCGGCCGGCTGGAGCGCGACACCTTGCTGGCCCTGGCACGCCACCCCGTGGGCCACGGCCAGGGCGCCAACAACAGCCTGATCCGGGCGCTGGCGCAGGACCTGCTGCCGGGCTGCGACTTCGACCCGCTGGACGCCGCCTGGGAGCAGCCCTGGAGCGGCCCGTTCCCCGAGCTGCTGCGGCAGGTCGACCCCCAGCCCTGGCGCCACACCGGCGATACGCGCGAGCGGCTGGAGCTGTTGGCACTGCAAATTTTGGAGCATGATGCGCTTGACAGTATTGCGCTGGAGGCCAATTTCGTGCATGCACGCCAGGTGCTGCAACGCGTGCAGCACGACCTGCGGCCACGCCTGCAGGACTGCGGGCCGCAGGAAATCCTGCAGCTCAGCCGTGGCCTGCAGGGGCGCTTCGTGCCCGCCGGGCCCAGCGGTGCGCCAACGCGCGGTCGCCCCGACGTGCTGCCCACCGGGCGCAACTTCTTTTCCATCGACACCCGGGCCGTGCCCACGCCCACCAGCTGGACCCTGGGCCTCAAGTCGGCCCAGCTGCTGGTCGAGCGCTACACCCAGGAGCATGGCGACTACCCCCGCTCACTGGGCCTGTCGGTCTGGGGCACGTCCACCATGCGCACCGGCGGCGACGACATCGCCCAGGCCTTCGCCTTGCTGGGCGTGCGCCCCAAGTGGGACGACGGCAGCTGGCGCGTGAGCGACTTCGAGGTGCTGCCCATGTCCATCCTGGGCCGCCCCAGGGTGGATGTGACCTTGCGGGTGTCCGGCTTCTTCCGCGACGCGTTCACGAACGTGATCCGCCTGTTCGATGCCGCCGTGCAGAAGGTCGCCAGCCTGGACGACGAGGATGCCTTCACCAACCCCATCCGCGCGCGCGTGCTGCAGGAAGCGGCCGAGCTGCAGGCCCAGGGCCTGAGCCACGAGGCGGCCCGCCACCAGGCCGGGCTGCGCGTGTTCGGCGCCAAGCCCGGCAGCTATGGCGCCGGCCTGCAGGGGCTGATCGATGGCCGCAACTGGGACAGCGACGAGGACCTGGCCACGGCCTACCGCAACTGGGGGGCCTATGCCTATGGTCAGCAGGACGACGGCACGGCGGTGCCCGAGACCTTTGTGCGCCGCCTCAGCGAGATCCAGCTGGTGGTGCACAACCAGGACAACCGCGAGCACGACCTGCTGGACTCGGACGATTACTACCAGTTCCAGGGGGGCATGGCGGCCGCCGTGCGCCATTACAGCGGCCAGCAGCCGGACCTGTACTTTGGCGATCACAGCAACCCGCAATCGCCGCGCATGCGCACGCTGCAAGAGGAAATCAGCCGCGTGGTGCGCGCCCGCGTGACCAATCCCAAGTGGATCGAGGGCATCAAGCGCCACGGCTACAAGGGCGCGTTCGAGGTCGCGGCCACGGTGGACTATCTGTTCGCCTTCGACGCCACGGCGCGCGTGGTGCGCGACGACCAGTACGCCCGCGTGACCGACGCCTTCGTGGCCGATGCCGCCACGCGCGATTTCCTGCAGCAACACAATCCGGCGGCCTTCCACGGCATGTGCGAGCGCCTGCTGGAGGCCATCGGCCGCGGCCTGTGGCAACAACCCGGTGAGCACCAGCAACTGCTGGAGCAGCACTTGCTGGCCACCGAGCAACTTTTGGAGAGCCGATGATGTCGACAGCTACCCCGCCTGCCACCACGCCCGTGGGTTTCCCCTTCACGGCCATCGAGGGCCAGCCCCTGCTGCAACAGGCCCTGCTGCTGGCGGCCGTGGACCCCTTGCTGGGCGGCGTGCTGGTCGAGGGGCCACGGGGCACGGCCAAGTCCACCAGCGCCCGGGCGCTGGCCGCGCTGCTGCCGGCGGGCCGCTTTGTGAACCTGCCGCTGGGCGCCACCGAGGAGCAACTGGTCGGTTCACTGGACCTGGAGGCGGCCCTGCAGCGCAGCGCCGTGCAGTTCCGCCCCGGCCTGCTGGCGCGCGCCCATGGCGGGATCCTGTATGTGGACGAGGTCAATCTGCTGGCCGATGGCCTGGTCGACCTGCTGCTGGACGTGAGCGCCAGCGGCATCAACCGCGTGGAGCGCGACGGCGTGTCGCACCAGCACGAAGCGCGCATCACCCTGATCGGCACCATGAACCCCGAGGAGGGGCAACTGCGCCCGCAGCTGCTGGACCGTTTTGGCCTGTTCGTGCGGCTGGAGAACGTGCCCAACGCCCAGGTGCGCAAGGCGATCGTGCGCACCCGCATGGCTTTCGATGCCGATCCGCAGGCCTTTGCCAGCCGCCATGCCGCCGCACAGACGGCCCTGGCGCTGCGTGTGGCGCAGGCCCGCGACCGGCTGGCCACCGTGGAGTGGCCCGAGGCCGTGCACGACGAGGTGGCCCAGCGCTGCCAGGACGCCGGCGTGGAAGGCGTGCGGGCCGATCTGGTGATGCTGCGTGCCGCGCGCGCCCATGCCGCGCTGGAGGCCCGGGCGCAGGTGACGCCGGCCGATGTGCAGGCCGTGGCCGAACTGGCGCTGGCCCACCGCCGCACCCAGGGGCAGCCCCCGGCGCCGTCCAGCCCACCCGCCGAGCCACCGCCGCCGCAGCCGGAAGCCCCGTCTGCGCAGGCGGCCGCGAATCCACCGCCCACGGCCCCGGCGCCCGCACCGGACGCCGGCCCTGCGGACCAGAACCCGGCTGGCGATTGGGGCGCCATGCCCGCCTCGCAGGCCGTGCCCCTGCAGGCGGTGAAAGCACTGAGGCCTTTTCAGCCAAAAAAAGCCTGACGCGCTCTGCCCCCACGGGCCAGGCCGGACAGGCCGTGGCAGGGCGCGACAGCAACACGGCACGCAAGGGCCGCAGCCTGGGGCCGGCCAGCCGTCAGCTGAACTGGGCCGCCACGCTGGCGGCCAAGGGCACCGGTGCGCTGCTGCCGCAGCATCTGCACTTTCGCCGCCAGCCGCAGGGGCGCAAGACCTTGCACCTGGTGCTGCTGGACCAGTCCGCGTCCATGCTGCGCGGGCAGAAGCTGGCCTGGGCCAAGGGCTGCGTGCTGGCCTTGTCCACGCTGTTCTACCGCCGCCGCGACGCGATGGCCGTCCTCGGTTTTGCGGGTGAGCAGGCGCAGTGGCTGCAAAAGCCCGGCAAGGCCGGGCTGTTCAATGAGCACTGGATTGCTCCGTTGCGCGGTGGCGGGGCTACGCCCATCCAGTCGGCCATCGATGCCGTGCAGGACGCCGTGCGCCGCGCCCCGGCTGGCACGCGGGCGGCGGTGTGGCTGCTGACCGACGGCCGGTTCGACCCGCTACCGCAGCGCCCCGGGGGGGTCGACGACTGCTACATCATCGACTTTGAAGACGGTGCAGTGGCCCTGGGCCGCTGCCACCGCCTGGCCGAGATGTGGGGCGGCACCTGCGTGCCTGCCGCGCAGTGGGGCGCACCGACCGCGGGCTAAGCGGCGACCGCCGGGGGGGCGCAACGGGAATTGGCGCGATCCGTCAAGCCATATCCGAGCAGGCGGTCATGGTGCTGCCGGTGGCGACATCGGCACTGCCCGCATAGTTGGGGCAAGGAGCTGATGCCGCATGACCCCACGCCCAGACTGCCCCCCACCCGCACCGCCTTGGCACGCGCAACCGGCCGAGCAGGCCTTGGCCGCGCTGGACAGCCGCCCCCAGGGACTGACTGCCGCGCAGGCCGCGCAGCGCCTGGCCCAGCACGGACCCAACCGCTTGCAGGCGGCCCCCCGGCGCAGTGCTTGGCTGCGCCTGCTGCTGCAGTTCCACAACGTGCTGCTGTACGTGATGCTGGCCGCGGCGGTGGTCACGGCCTTCCTCGGCCACTGGGTGGACACCGGTGTGCTGCTGGCGGCGGTGCTGGTCAATGCCGCCATCGGCTTTGTGCAGGAGGGCAAGGCCGAATCGGCGCTGGATGCCATCCGCGCCATGCTGTCGCCGCACGCCGTGGTGCTGCGCGATGGCCAGCGCCAGGAGATCGACGCGGCAGACCTGGTGCCCGGCGATGTGGTGCTGCTGGCCTCGGGCGACCGCGTGCCGGCCGACCTGCGGCTGCTGCAGGTCAAGGAGCTGCGCTGCGATGAATCCGCGCTCACCGGCGAGTCCGTGCCGGTGGACAAGCACATAGAGGGCGTGGCCGCCGAGGCCCCCCTGGGGGACCGCCGTGGCATGGCCTATGCCGGCACCCTGGTCGCCTATGGCCAGGCCACCGGTCTGGTGGTGGCCACGGCACGCGACACCGAGATCGGCCGCATCGACCGCCTGCTGGCCGATGTGGCCAGCACCAGCACGCCCTTGCTGCGCCAGATCGACCATTTCGGCCACCGGCTGGCTGGGGTCATCCTGGGGCTGGCGGCGCTCACCTTTGTCCTGGGGGTCTGGCTGCGCGGGCACCCGGCGGCCGACATGTTCATGCTGGTGGTGGCGTTGGTGGCCTCGGCCATCCCCGAGGGGCTGCCGGCCATCATGACCATCACCCTGGCCCTGGGCGTGCAGCGCATGGCGCGGCGCCAGGCCATCGTGCGCCGCCTGCCGGCGGTGGAGACCCTGGGGTCGGTCACGGTGATCTGCTCGGACAAGACCGGCACGCTGACCCGCAACGAGATGACGGTGCAGCGCGTGGTCTGCGCCGGGCTGGACGTGGCCGTCAGCGGTGCCGGCTACCTGCCCGAGGGGCGCTTCCAGGTGGGCGCACAGGTGATCGACCCCGACCGCCACGAAGCCCTGGCGCTGGCCTTGCGGGCGGGCGTGCTGTGCAACGACGCGCGCATGGCGCTCGATGACCAGGGCCAGTGGCATGTGGTGGGCGACCCGACCGAAGGGGCGCTGCTGGTGGCCGGCCACAAGGCGGGACTGCTGCAGGAGGTGGCGGCGGCCGCTTGGCCGCGCAGCGACTCCATCCCCTTCGAGTCGCAGCACCGCTTCATGGCCACGGGCCACCGTGATGACGCCGGCACGCCCTGGATCTTTGCCAAGGGCGCGCCCGAGAAGATGCTGGACATCTGCGACCGGGAATGGGGGCCGCAGGGCGAGCGGCCCGTGGATGTCGACACCTGGCGGCGCATGGCCACCGACATGGCTGCGCGCGGCCTGCGCCTGCTGGGCCTGGCTTGCAAGCGGGCGGCCCCCGCCGGGCAGGGGCTGACCTTTGCCGATGTGGCCCAGGGCTACACCCTGCTGGCCCTGGTCGGCATTGCCGACCCGCCGCGCGACGAGGCGGTGCGGGCCGTGGCCCAGTGCCATGCGGCCGGCATCCGCGTGAAGATGATCACCGGCGACCATGGCGAGACCGCGCGCGCCATCGGTGCGCAGCTGGCCATCGGGACGGGCAAGCCCGCCGTCACCGGGGCCGAGCTGGAGCTGATGGACGATGCCGAGCTGCAGCGCATGGCGCTGGAGGTGGACGTGTTCGCGCGCGCCAGCCCGGAGCACAAGCTGCGCCTGGTGCAGGCCCTGCAGCGGCACGGCCAGGTGGTGGCCATGACTGGCGACGGCGTGAACGACGCCCCGGCCCTGAAATGCGCCGATGTGGGCGTGGCCATGGGCGGCAAGGGCACGGAAGCGGCCAAGGAGGCGGGCGACGTGGTGCTGGCCGACGACAACTTCGCCACCATCGCCGCGGCCGTGCACGAAGGGCGCGCGGTGTACGACAACATCCGCAAGTTCATCCTGTTCATGCTGCCCACGAACGGCGGCGAGGCGCTGGTGGTGATCGCCGCCATCCTGTTTCAGCTGACGCTGCCGATGACGCCGGCCCAGGTGCTGTGGATCAACATGGCCACGTCCTGCACCCTGGGGCTGGCGCTGGCCTTCGAGCCGGCCGAGCCGGGCATCATGCAGCGGCCCCCGCGTCCGCCGCAGGAGGCCTTGATTTCGGGCCTGTTCATCTGGCGCGTGCTGCTGGTCTCGGTGCTGATGATGGCGGCCGCGCTGGGCCTGTTCCTGTGGGAGCTGGCGCAGGGCACCGAATTGGCCGTGGCGCGCACCATGGCCGTCAGCACCATCGTGCTGGCGGAGATGGGCTACCTGCTCAGCAGCCGCTTGGTGCTGGCCCCGGCCTTCAGCCGGGAGGCCCTGAATGGCAACTGGGTGCTGGTGTGGACGCTGCTGGCCTGCCTGCTGCTGCAGCTGGGCTTCGTGCACCTGCCGGTGCTGCAGTCCATCTTTGGCTCGGCGGCGCTGGATGCGGCGCAGTGGGCCAAGGTCGCTCTGGCGGGGGGCGTTGTGTTCCTGGGCGCCGAGCTGGACAAGTGGCGTGCCCGCCGGGCGGCGCAGCGCCGCTGAGTTGGGGGTGGTGCCCGCGCGTCACAGCGCCCGGATGGGGCACGGTTGTGCTATTTGCATGCAAAAAGCCGCCGGCGCTTGCTGGACAAGCGCGGGCAGCTATGTTTTTTGCGGGGATGTGGATCAGCCCAGCAGCAGGGCGTCATCGGCCAGCTTTTCGCCACGCACCTTCTCGAACATCTGCAGCAGGTCGGGCACGTCCATCTGGGCGCGCTCTTCGCCGCGCACGTCCAGCACCACCTGGCCCTGGTGCAGCATCACCGTGCGCTCGCCCACGTCCAGGGCCTGGCGCATGCTGTGCGTGACCATCATGGTGGTCAGCTTGCTTTCGGCCACGATGCGTGCGGTCAGCTGCAGCACGAAGTCGGCGGTGCGCGGGTCCAGCGCGGCGGT
Organism: Comamonas aquatica; assembly: GCF_018064205.1. Lineage (NCBI taxonomy): Bacteria > Pseudomonadati > Pseudomonadota > Betaproteobacteria > Burkholderiales > Comamonadaceae > Comamonas > Comamonas aquatica. The sequence goes on from NZ_CP072916.1 coordinate 1,233,093, forward strand.
GTGCTCGTCCAGCAGCAGGATGCGCGAGGGCTGCAGCGCCGCCATCAGCAGGCTGACGGCCTGGCGCTGACCGCCGGACAGCAGGCCGATGCTGTCGCTGAGGCGGTTTTCCAGGCCCAGGCCCAGGGTGGCCAGGCGTTCGCGGTACAGCTCGCGGTGTTCGGCCTTGACGGCCAGCGACAGACCGCGCGAGCCGCCCCGGCGGTGCGCGAGGGCCATGTTCTCTTCGATGGTCAGGTCTTCGCAGGTGCCGGCCATGGGGTCCTGGAACACGCGGGCCACGCGGTGGGCACGGTCCCAGACCGGGCGACGGGTCATGTCCTCGCCCGAGATGTGGATGCTGCCCTTGTCCACGCTCTGGTCGCCGGAGATGGTGTTCAGGAATGTGGACTTGCCGGCGCCGTTGGAGCCGATGACGGTGACAAACTGGCCGTCGGGGATCTCCAGCGACAGGCCGCGCAGTGCGCGGGTTTCGATGGGGGTGCCGGGGTTGAAGGTGAGTTCGAGGTTTTTGGCGCTCAACATAGGGGTTCGACTTTCTTCACAGTGGGCGCATCAATACTTGCGGCTCAGCTTGCGCTTGAGCTGGGGGATCACCAGGGCGATGGTCACCAGCACTGCGGTGACCAGGTTCAGGTCCTGCGCCTTGAGGCCGATGAAGTCGCTGTTGAGTGCGGCGGCGATGAAGAAACGGTAGACGATGGCGCCGACCACCACGGCCAGCGTGGCCCAGATGATCTTGCGCGAGGGCAGGATGGACTCGCCCACGATCACGGCGGCCAGACCGATGACGATGGTGCCGATGCCCATGGAGATGTCGGAGCCGCCCTGGGTCTGCACGAACATGGCGCCGGCCAGGCCGACCAGGCCGTTGGAGACGGCCATGCCCAGCAGGATCATGGCGCCGGTGTTCACGCCCTGGGCACGGGCCATGCGTGGGTTGGAGCCGGTGGCACGGATGGCCAGGCCTCGCTCGGTGGCAAAGAACCAGTCCAGGGCCAGCTTGGCCGCGACCACGATCACCAGCAGCAGCAGGGGGCGGAACACGTAGTCTTCCATGCCGGTGGGTTGCAGCAGATTGAAGATGGTGGGGTCGTTGATCAGCGGCACGTTGGGGCCGCCCATGATGCGCAGGTTCACGGAATACAGCGCGATCATCATCAGGATCGAGGCCAGCAGGTCCATGATCTTGAGCTTGACGTTGAGCCAGCCCGTGACCATGCCGGCCACGGCGCCGGCCGCCGTGGCGGCCAGGGTGGCGATCCAGGGATTGGTGCCTGCGGCAATCAGCACGGCGCAGACCGCGCCACCCAGGGGAAAGCTGCCGTCCACGGTCAGGTCCGGGAAACGCAGCAGTCGAAAGGAGATGTACACACCCAGCGCGACGAGGGCGAAGATCAGGCCAATTTCAATGGCACCGAACAGCGAAAACAGGGACATGGAAGGAAAACGGTCGGTAGCTGGGGTTCAACGAAAAAAGGCAGGGCCAAGGCGTTGGCACCTGCCTTTGGGAAGGGTGCAAGCTTACTGCACGACTTGCGCGGCGCTCTTGACCAGGGCGTCGGACAGCTTGACGCCTTGCTTTTCAGCGGCGCCGGGGTTCACGAATAACTCCATCTTGGTGCTGACTTCGGGTTTGATGCTGCCAGCGGCTTCACCCTTGAGGATGCGCGCCACCATGCGGCCGGTCTGTTCGCCCAGGTCACGGTAGTTGATGCCATAGGCCGCCACGGCGCCGCGCTTGACGGAGTCGGTGTCCGAGGCCACCAGCGGGATTTTGGCGTCCTGGCCGACCTTGACCAGGGATTCGTAGGCCGACACCACGTTGTTGTCGGTGTTGGTGTAGATCACGTCGACCTTGCCGATCAGCGAACGGGCGGCGCTGCCCACGTCCACGGAACGGGGGGCTGCGGCTTCCACCAGGGTCATGCCCAGGCTGGGTAGCAGCTTTTGCAGTTCCTTGACCACGACCACGGAATTGGCTTCACCGGGGTTGTAGACCATGCCGATGCGCTTGGCGCCGGGCACGACCTGCTTGACCAGGTCCATCTGCTTGTCCAGGGCCAGCAGGTCAGACACGCCGGTCACATTGGTCTTGGAGGGTTCCCACGAAGCCACCAGCTTGGCGGCCACGGGGTCGGTCACGGCGGAGAACACCACGGGCACGGTCTTGGTGGAGGCCACCACAGCCTGGGCCGAGGGCGTGGCGATGGCCACGATGGCGTCGGGCTTGTCACCCACGAACTTGCGGGCGATCTGGGCGGCTGTGCCGGTGTTGCCTTGGGCGCTTTGGTACTGCCACTTCAGGTTCTTGCCGGCTTCGAAACCGGCGTCCTTCAGTGCCGCCTGCACGCCATCACGCACGGCGTCCAGGGCAGGGTGCTCGACGATGGCCGTCACGGCCACGGATTTGTCCGCCGCATGGGCGCTGGTCATCGAAGCGATTGCCAATGCGATGGCACCCAGTGGTGCCCAAGACTTGAAGTTCATTGCTTTTTCTCCACCATTGTTATGAAGCCGATGCGGCCTGCGACATGCACATGCAAAGAACGGGCCAGCTGTGGCTGCTTTGCAGCCGATCAAGTCTATAGCAGCGGATGTTGGCTCCTGGGCTGTCGCGCAGGCTGTGTGACAGTTTTCCTACATTGCGCAATTTTGTTGCGCAATGTATCGATATGGTGCGTTTTGCATGAGGCTAGTGCGTTCTGCAATGAAAAAAGACTCGCCAAGCGAGTCTTTTTTGCACGATGCATGCGGCCAGGGCTTACATGCCGGAGTAGTTCGGGCCACCACCGCCTTCGGGCGTTACCCAGACGATGTTCTGCGTGGGGTCCTTGATGTCGCAGGTCTTGCAGTGCACGCAGTTCTGCGCATTGATCTGCAGGCGCTTGCCGCCATCGGCCTCGTTGTCCACGAACTCGTAGACCCCAGCGGGGCAGTAGCGGCTTTCCGGTCCTGCGTACTTGGCCAGGTTGATGCTCACGGGCACCGAAGCGTCCTTGAGCGTCAGGTGGGCGGGCTGGTCCTCGCCGTGGTTGGTGTTGCTGATGAACACGCTGGACAGGCGGTCAAAGGTCAGCTTGCCATCGGGCTTGGGGTATTCGATGGGCTGGCACTCTGCCGCCGGCTTGAGGTAGGCGTGGTCCGGCTTGTCACGGTGCAGCGTCCAGGGGATGTTGCCCTTGAGCAGGAACTGCTCGACCCCGTTCATGACGGTGGCGGTGGACAGGCCCTTCTTGAACCAGGCCTTGAAGTTGCGGGCCTTCCACAATTCGTCGTATAGCCAGCTGCTTTCAAACGCGGTTTCGTAGGCCGAGAGCACATCGCCCTGGCGGCCGGCAACGATGGCTTCGTAGGCGGCTTCGGCCGCCAGCATGCCGGTCTTGATGGCGGCGTGGCTGCCCTTGATGCGCGACACGTTCAGGAAACCGGCATCGCAGCCCACCAGCGCACCGCCGGGGAACACGAACTTGGGCAGACTCAGGATGCCGCCGGCCGTGATGGCGCGGGCACCGTAGGAGATGCGCTTGGCCGGCTTGATGCCGTGGGCCTCGTCGCCTTCCAGGTAGTAGCGGATGTTGGGGTGGGTCTTCCAGCGCTGCATCTCCTCGAACGGAGACAGGTAGGGGTTGGCGTAGTCCAGGCCGACCACATAACCCAGCGTGACCAGGTTGTCCTCGAGGTGGTACAGGAAGCCGCCGCCATAGGTCTTGCTGTCCATGGGCCAGCCGCCGGTGTGCAGCACCATGCCGGGCTTGTGGCGGGCAGGGTCGATTTCCCACAGTTCCTTGATGCCGATGCCGTAGGTTTGCGGGTCCTTGTCGGCATCCAGCTGGAACTTGGCGATCAGTTGCTTGCCCAGGTGGCCGCGAGCGCCTTCGGCAAAGATGGTGTACTTGCCGTGCAGTTCCATGCCCAGCTGGAAGTCGCCCGTGGGCTCGCCGTCCTTGCCCACGCCCATGTTGCCGGTGGCCACCCCCTTGATGGAGCCATCGTCGTTGAACAGCACTTCGGCCGCTGCAAAGCCGGGGAAGATTTCCACGCCCAGGGCTTCGGCCTGGTCGGCCAGCCACTTGGTCACAAAGCCCAGGCGGACGATGTAGTTGCCTTCGTTGTGGAAGCACTTGGGCAGCAGGAAGTTGGGGGTGCGCAGCGAGCTTTTCTCGCTCAGGAACACCATGGCGTCCTCGGTGACGGGCTGGTTCAAGGGCGCGCCCTTGGCCTTCCAATCAGGGATCAGTTCGCTCAGGGCGATCGGGTCCATGATGGCGCCCGACAGGGTGTGGGCACCGGGTTCAGAGCCCTTTTCCAGCACCACCACCGAGACATCCTGGCCCTTCTCGGCCGCCAGTTGCTTGAGGCGGATCGCCGTGGCCAGACCGCCAGGGCCTCCGCCCACGATCACGACATCGTATTCCATGGCCTCGCGCGGGCCGTACTGGGCCAAGATTTCTTCGTTTGTCATCGGGGGTCTCTCTTGGATGGTGAAAATTTTTTCTTGCCGTCTGCGTGTCAAGGCGCACGGACCAAAACTGCGGCCGATTCTATGCGGTGCTTGGTGTGGATCCAACGTTCTGCGCCGGGGCACAGCGTTGGCAAACGACCGAAACCGGCCTTCCGGACCGCAGATGTGACGCCTGGGTGACAGTGGCCGTCGCAGAAGGCGATGTTCGGAATTCCGAATGTGTGGCCCTGTGGGTTGTTCGGAATTCCGTGCGATTTTATGCGGAAATGTTTGCTTCTCATAAGAAAATCAATCACTTGGCGTTGATTTTAGAGCTGGCACGGTCCCTGCGAATGCAAGCGCAGGCCACAACGGTGGCTGTGTATGCACGGGAGACAAACCATGCCTGGCACCCAGTGGCTTGAGGTCCTGGTGCTGCAGGCGTGGGGCAAGGGCAGGGCCAAGCACTGCCGCCCCTGGGGCTGACTTGCACGCCCGACCAACAATCAACGGAAAACCGCATGAAATTCAATCGTTTGACCACCCTGGTTCTGATGGCCATGGTGCTGGGTGTGCTGGTGGGCTATGCCTGCCACCGCTACGCCCTCAGCCCCGAAGCGGCCAAGGAGATCGCCAGCTACTTCAGCATCCTGACCGACATCTTCCTGCGCATGATCAAGATGATCATTGCGCCCCTGGTGTTTGCCACCCTGGTCGCAGGCCTGGCGGGCATGGGCGATGCCAAGGCCGTGGGCCGCATCGGCAGCCGTGCTCTGGGCTGGTTCATTGCGGCCTCGTTCTGCTCGCTGTTCATCGGTCTGGTGTTCTCCAACCTGCTGCAGCCTGGCCATGCCCTGAATGTGCCGCTGCCCGATTCGGCCGCTGGCCTGCAGCTCAAGACCTCGGCGCTGAACCTCAAGGACTTCATCACCCACGTCTTCCCGAAGAACATCTTCGAGGCCATGGCCACCAACGAGGTGCTGCAGATCCTGGTGTTTGCGCTGTTCTTCGGCGTGGCCCTGGGCCATCTGCACAGCCAGACCGCGCGTTCGCTGGTCAGCACCATGGAGGAGGTGGTCCACGTGATGCTCAAGGTCACCGACTACGTGATGCGGTTCGCCCCCGTGGGCGTGTTCGGCGCCGTGGCCGCCACCATCACCGTCCAGGGTCTGGGCATGCTGTCGGTGTTCGGCAAGTTCATGCTGAGCTTCTACCTGGCCCTGGCCACGCTGTGGCTGCTGCTGGTGGTTGCCGGATATGTGGTGCTGGGCAAGGACATCTTCCGCCTGCTCAAGCTGATCCGCGGCCCGCTGCTGGTGGGCTTTTCCACGGCCAGCAGCGAGTCGACCTATCCCAAGCTGATGGAACAGCTGGAGAAGTTCGGCGTCAAGCCGCGCGTCACGGGCTTTGTGCTGCCCCTGGGCTACTCGTTCAATCTCGATGGCTCCATGGTCTACACCACCTTCCTGGCGATCTTCATCGCCCAGGCCTACGGCATCGAGATGTCGCTGACGGTGCAGATCACCATGCTGCTGGTGCTCATGGTCTCCAGCAAGGGAATTGCCGGCGTGCCACGGGCCTCGCTGGTGGTGGTGGCCGCCGTGCTGCCCATGTTCGGGCTGCCTGAAGCTGGCATCTTGCTGATCCTGGGTATCGACCACTTCCTGGACATGGGCCGCACCCTGACCAATGTGCTGGGCAACGCGATTGCCACGGCGGTGGTCGCCAAGTGGGAAAACGCCATCGACCCCGTGGATCCGGCCCTGGCCGAGCGCGAAGAGGTCCTGCCCGCACCGGGTGAGGACGGCGCGCCCCAGGCCGCCTGAACGACCACGTGGCCACTCCGGGCGGCGCCCCTGGCGCAGCGGCGGGCGCTGCTACCATTGCCGCACTCACCATGCCAGTCCGCCGCCCGCTGCGCCAGCTCCTTCTGTTCCTGCTTTGGCTTGCCTTGACGGGGCTGAGCGGCTGGCTGGCGCTCCAGTTGGCCCAGCGCGTGGGCATCGCCGAGCTGCGCGCCACCGGCATGCACCGCCTGGAGCTGTACGGCGCCAGCCTGCAGCGCGAGATCGGTAAATACGCCTTCCTGCCCGGGGTGCTGGAACTGGAGGGCGATGTGCTGGACCTGCTGCAGGCCCCGGACACGCCGGGACTGGCCGGCAAGGTCAACGCCTACCTGGAGCAGCTCAATGACCGCGCCGGCACGTTGAGCATCTATGTCATCACGACCCAGGGGCGCGTCGTGGCCGCCAGCAACTGGCGGCGAGCAGACAGCTATTTCGGCGAGAACCTCGCCTTCCGCCCGTATTTCCGCGATGCCCTGGACACCGGCAGCGGGCGCTTCTTCGGCATCGGCACCACCCGCGGCGAACCCGGCTACTACCTGGCCACGGCCCTGGGCAACAGCCGCCACACGGTGGGCGTGGCCGTGGTCAAGGTCAGCCTGGACCAGCTGGAGCAGTCCTGGTCCACGGTGGAGGCACCGGTGTTGGTCAGCGACGAGCATGGGGTGGTCATTCTCAGCTCGGTCAGCGACTGGAAGTTCCGCGCGCTGCTGCCGCTGGATGCCGCCATGCGCGAATCCTTTGATGCCAGCCTGCAGTACAACCGCCGTCCCTTGCAGCCCTTGGGCCTGCAGTCCGTGCGCGAGCTGGACCAGGGTGCCCGTCTGGTGCGGCTGCGTGGTGACGGTGCGACCACGGCCTCGGTCTACCCGGTGTCGGGCCGCTTCCTGGCGCAGTCGCGGCCGCTGTCCGGCACGCCCTGGACGCTGACCGTGCTGTCCCACTTGGAACAGGTGGACCAGATTGCCCAGAGCCGGGCCCTGGTCGCCGCCATCGGTGCGGCTTTTGTCGGCCTGTTGGGCCTGCTGTACAACGAGCGCCGCCGCCATCTGCGCGACCGTCTGGCCGCGCGCGAGGCCCTGCAGACCGCCCACGACGAGCTGGAGCGCAAGGTGGCGCAGCGCACCACCGATTTGTCCTCGGCCAACCAGCTGCTGCAAGACGAGGTGGCCGAGCGCATCCGCGCCGAAGCCACGCTGCGGGCCGCCCAGGACGAGCTGGTGCAGGCCGGCAAACTGGCCGTGATTGGCCAGCTGTCTACCGGCATCGCCCACGAACTCAACCAGCCGCTGACGGCCTTGCGCACCCTGTCGGGCAACAGCCAGCGTTTCCTGGAACGCGGTGACCTGGACACCACGCGTGTCAACCTGCAGCGTATGGCGCAACTGGCCGACCGTATGGGCCGCATCACGGGCCAGCTGCGCAATTTCGCGCGCAAGTCCAGCGGCGCTCCGCAAGCGGTGCCGCTGTCGCGCGCGCTGGACAATGCCCTGTCGGTGCTTGAGACCCGCGTGGCCGAGACCGGGGCCGAAATCCTGCGCCAGACCGATGGGGCCGACCCCGTGGCCTGGTGTGATGGCAACCGCATCGAACAGGTGCTGGTCAACCTCATCAACAATTCCCTGGACGCGATGCGCGGCCAGTCCGCACCGCAGCTGGAGCTGGCCTGCGCCGAGGTTGATGGCGCGGCCCTGGTGACCGTGCGCGACCATGGCCCCGGCCTCAGCGAGGCCGCGCAGCAGCACCTGTTCCAGCCCTTTTTCACCACCAAGGAAGCAGGGGTGGGCTTGGGCCTGGGGCTGGCGCTGTCGGCCGGCATCGTGCGCGAATGCGGCGGCACGCTGACCGGCACCAACCACCCGGATGGTGGTGCCGCCTTCACCCTGCGCCTGCCGCTGGCGCCTTCCCCTCCGCACACCCCATGACCGACGCCCTCAAAGTTCTGATCATCGAAGACGACCCCGACATCGTGCTGGGCTGCGAGCAGGCGCTGCAGCTCGAAGGCATCGCCACCGAAAGCGTGGGCAGTGCCGAGCAGGCGCGCCGGCGCCTGTCGCGCGATTTCGCGGGCATCGTGGTCAGCGACATCCGCCTGCCCCGCATGGACGGCATGGCGTTCCTGCGCGAGCTGATGGCCATGGACCGGGAATTGCCCGTGGTGCTGATCACCGGCCATGGCGACGTGTCCATGGCCGTGCAGGCCATGAAGGATGGTGCGCACGACTTCATACAGAAACCGTTTGCCCCCGAGCACCTGGTGGGGGCCGTGCGGCGTGCGCTGGAGCAGCGCCGCCTAGTGCTGGAAGTGCGGGCGCTGCGCCAGCGCCTGGACGAACGCGACAGCCTGGAGAGCCGCCTCATCGGCCGCTCCGCAGCCATGCAGCAGTTGCGCCAGATGCTGCTGGGCCTGGCCAGCAGCGCCGCCGACGTGCTGATCCAGGGCGAGACCGGCACGGGCAAGGAGCTGGTGGCACGCTGCCTGCACGAGGCCAGTGCGCGGCGCGGCGGCAACTTCGTCGCCATCAACTGCGGCGCTCTGCCCGACACCTTGTTCGACAGCGAGATGTTCGGCAGCGAAGCCGGGGCCTACACGGGCTCCAGCAAGAAGCGCATTGGCAAGATCGAGCACGCCAGCGGCGGCACGCTGTTCCTCGACGAGATCGAGAGCATGCCCATGGCCATGCAGATCAAGCTGCTGCGCGTGCTGCAGGAGCGGGTGCTGGAGCGCCTGGGCTCCAACACGCTGATCCCCATCGATTGCCGCGTGATCGCCGCGACCAAGACCGACCTGCTGGAGCTGAGCCGGGAAGGGCGTTTCCGCGCCGACCTGTACTACCGCCTGAACGTGGCCACGGTGACCCTGCCGCCGCTGCGCGAGCGGCGCGAGGACATTCCGCGCCTGTTCGAGCACTTTGCGCTGCAGGGCGCGGCGCGCCATGAGCGCCCCGTGCCCGAGCTGACGCCAGGGCGCGTGCAGCAACTGCTGAGCTACCCCTGGCCGGGCAATGTGCGCGAGCTGCGCAACGTGGCGGAGCGCACGGTGCTGGGCATCGAGGCCGGTTCCCCGCCCTTTGGCGAAGCGGCCACGGCCACGCCCCGGCCGCTGGCGGCCACGGTCGAGGCCTTCGAGCGCGCCCTGATCGCCGAAGCCCTGCGCCGCCACGAGGGCAGTCTGGCGCGCACGGCCGAGGCCCTGGCCACGGCCAAGACCACGCTGCACGACAAGATCCGCAAGTACGGGCTGGAACGCTGACGGCGCGCACGGCCTTGCGCGATTGCGATGGATCGGCCCGGGGCCGGCTCAGTTGGGGGGCTGTGAGTGCTGGGCTGGATGCTGCGCTGCCCCGGGATTCGGGCCTGCCGGTGGGGCGCACAGTGGTCAGTCGCTCTGGGACAGCGTGTTTGGATTGAAAAATGCCTCTAGCGCTTTTCCAGTAAGCGCTAGGTGCTATAAATTTTATGTAACCCAGCGTGGCGCTGTGGACACCCCCGCAGGGGCCGTGGTGGCGGGTCTGGCTCAGCCTGCGGTCCTGGGCTGGCGGCCCATGGTGAAGAACTCCGGGTTGGGCAGCATGTTGCTGAAGCTGGCCATGCGGTTGGACATCCCGAAGAAGGCCGTGATGGCGGCAATGTCCCAGATGTCTTCGTCGTCCAGGCCGTGGGCGTGCAGCAGGGCAAAGTCCGCATCCTCGACTTCGTGGCTGCGCTGGCAGACCTTCATGGCGAAGTCCAGCATGGCGCGTTGGCGCGGTGTGATGTCGGCCTTGCGGTAGTTCACGGCCACTTGGTCGGCCAGCTGTGGCTGCTTTTCGTAAATGCGCAGGATGGCACCGTGGGCCACCACGCAGTACAGGCACTGGTTGGCGGCGCTGGTGGTGGTGACGATCATCTCGCGCTCGCCCTTGGTCAGGCTGCCTTCCTCCTTGAGCATCAGCGCATCGTGGTAGGCAAAAAAGGCACGCCATTCGGCCGGCCGGCGGGCCAGGGCCAGGAAGACATTCGGAATGAAGCCGGCTTTGTCCTGCACCTGCAGGATGCGCTCGCGGATGTCCGTGGGCAGGCTGTTCAGGTCCGGGAAAGGGTAGCGTACCGCTGGCATGGTCAAGGTCTCCGTGGTTCTGGGAAGAGGGTGGGGCTGCGCACCGCCACCCTGCGGCGGCGGTGGCACGCCCAAGCCCAGGATAGCGAGAAGGGCGCCCCGCCTGCCTGACAATCATGCCTATTGCAAAAAGATGGAATCTGGAATGAGTGACGCACACGAAGCGACCGATTGGGCGGCCTGGAGCCGCGAGGCGGTCGAGACCATGGTGGCCCGCAATGCGGAATGGCCACGTCAGTTTGGCCTGCAGGGCCACCCGGCCTACCGCTGGGATCTGGAGCGTGCGCTGCTGGTGTTTGAAGGGCCATTGCACGAGGTGGTGGCCACCGTCTGCCTGGTGGGGACGACCAGCGAGCGCGAAGGCAGCTTTGTCTGGAGCTGGGCCAACGAGGCCATTCCCCCTGTGCACGGCCAGGCGTTGGAGGTGGTGCATGAATTCGGGCGTGACCACCATCTGGCACTGTTGACGACCCCGCGCATCCAGGGCGGCCGCCCGGAGGCGACCGAATGCCTGTGCATTGCCGGTCGCCTGCAGCGCGCGGTGGGCACGTTCATCGACCAGCAGGGCGATGTGGCCCTGTACTTCACCATCCTGCACCTGCAGGTGGCTGTGGACGACGATCTGGCGCTGAACTGAGGGCGCGTCCGGCCCTTGGTGCTGGCGCCGTGCCTGCCACCGTGGCGCGTACCGTCCGCGCCCAGGCGGCTTGCCCCTCAGCGCCAGGCCACTGGCGCGGCGCTCACAGGGCGTATGCGGTTCCGTGGCTGGGCACGACCACCTCGCTGGTACCCCAGCCCTGTTGCTGGCGCAGTGCCGAGGCCAGTGCCTGCGAGGCCTGGGCCTCGCCATGGATGACATAGGTCTTGGCCGGTGGCTGTTCAAAAGCCCGTGCCCAGTCCAGCAGCGCCCGTTGGTCGGCGTGGGCCGAGAAGCCACCCAGGGTGTGGATCGATGCCTGGACTTCGATGTCGTCACCCAGCAGGCGCACATGGCGTTCGCCATCGACCAGCCGCCGCCCCAGCGTGCCCTGGGCCTGGAAGCCGGCAATCACCACGGCGCATTCGCGGCGCCCCAGGTTCTGGTGCAGGTGGTGGATCACCCGCCCGGCATCGCACATGCCGCTGGCCGAGATGATGACGGCCCCGGACCGCACGCGCGTGAGCTTGATCGAGTCTTGGACATCGCTCACGAAATGGATGCGCAACTGCTGGGTCAGCTGCTTGGCCTGCGCAAACAGCTCGCGGGCTTCGTCGTCAAACAGCGTGAAATGCTTGCGGGTGACTTCCGTGGCGGCAATCGCCATCGGCGAGTCGATGAAGATGTCCAGCGGCCCCAGCTGCCCTTGCGAGGACAGCTTCAGGAATTCATAGATCAGTTCCTGGGTGCGGCCGACGGCGAAGGCGGGAATCACCACATTCCCCTTGGCGACCGTGCGCTGGACCACCTCGACCAGCTCGTCGAGGGTGGAGGGCATGTCCTTGTGCAGGCGGTCGCCGTAGGTGGACTCGATCAGCAGTACATCGGCGCTGTCAATCGGCGTGGGGTCGCGCAGGATGGGTCGCCCCGGCTGCCCCAGGTCGCCGCTGGCCACCAGCTTGCGGGTGTGCCCCTGCTCGTCGGTCAGCCTGACTTCCAGGATGGCCGAGCCCAGGATGTGCCCCGCGTCACGAAAGCGCACCTTGACCGAGGCATGCGGCGCAAACTCGGTGTCGTAGTCCACGGTGTGGAACAGCCGCAGGCAGTGGTTCACATCGCGCAGCGTGTACAGCGGTGGCATTATCTTGTGGTGGCGGTGCCGCCCGTTGGGCTTGCTGGCCCGCTGGGTGCTGCGTTCAAAATCCGTTTCCTGGATGTGGGCGCTGTCCTTGAGCAGGACGTCGACCAGGTCCAGGGTGGCCGGCGTGGTGAAGATCGGCCCGCTGAAGCCCTGCATGGCCAGCCGCGGCAGCATGCCGCTGTGGTCGATGTGTGCATGGCTCAGCAGCACAAAATCAATGCGTCGGGGGTCGAAGGCAAAAGGTTCGTAATTGCGTTCCCGGGCTTCGCGGTTGCCCTGGACCATGCCGCAATCAATCAGGAAACGGCAGTCCGCCGCCTCCACCAGAAAACACGATCCCGTGACTTGCTGGGCGGCGCCATGAAAAGTGATCTGCATGAATGAGGATCCGGGCCTGTCCCTGTGTTGCAGGAGAGCACACCACCCTCGGACAGGCCTGTGCAGCGGTGGTGCACAGGTCCACCATACGCCAGAAACGGAGGGCTGTTCAAGCCAGGTGCGGCGCGTGGCCCGCGGCGGCAGCGCCGCTTGATGCAGGGCAAACCGCGCGCTGCCTGGCACCGTGGGTGCACGCCGCCATGAAAAAGCGCCCCGAAGGGCGCGGTTGGAGGAAGTCAACGCTGGGGCCGGAGCCCCAGGGCGGTGCCTCACTTCTTCAGGTCAAAGCGGTCCAGTTCCATGACCTTGGTCCAGGCGGCCACGAAGTCGTGGATGAACTTGCCGCTGGAACCTGCCTCGGCATACACCTCGGCCAGGGCGCGCAGGATGGCGTTGGAGCCAAACACCAGATCCACGCGGGTGCCGCTCCACTTCTTGGCACCGGTCTTGCGGCACACACCTTCGTAGGTGCCATCGTCCAGTGCCTTCCACTGGGTGCCCATGTCCAGCAGGTTGACGAAGAAATCGTTCGTCAGCTTGCCGGGGGTTGCGGTCAGCACACCGTGCTCACTGCCATCGGTGTTGATGTTGATGGCACGCAGGCCGCCGAGCAGCACCGTCATTTCGGGGGCGGTCAGCGTGAGCAGTTGTGCCTTGTCGATCAGCAAGGCCTCGGCCGGCGCTGCGAAGGCCCGCTTCTGGAAGTTGCGGAAGCCATCGGCCACGGGCTCCAGCACATCGAACGATGCGGCATCGGTTTGTTCGGCACTGGCGTCAGTGCGACCGGGTGTGAACGGTACCGAGATCTGCGTGCCGGCATCGGCGGCGGCCTGTTCCACACCGGCGCAGCCACCCAGCACGATCAGGTCGGCCAAGGAGATGCGCTTGTCGCCCTCGGCGGCCTTGTTGAACTCGCGCTGGATGCCTTCCAGCACGGCCAGGACCTTGGCCAACTGGACAGGGTGATTGACGGCCCAGTCCTTCTGTGGGGCCAGGCGGATGCGGGCCCCATTGGCACCGCCGCGCATGTCCGAACCCCGGAAGGTCGAAGCCGCGGCCCAGGCCGTGCCCACCAGCTCCTGCACGCTCAGGCCGGAGGCCAGCAGTTTGGCCTTCAGTGCAGCCACGTCAGCGGCATTCACCAGCGGGTGGTTGACGGCGGGCACAGGATCCTGCCAGATCAGCTCTTCCTTGGGCACTTCGGGGCCCAGGTAGCGTGCACGCGGGCCCATGTCGCGGTGGGTCAGCTTGAACCAGGCGCGGGCAAACGCTTCAGCAAAAGCCTGGGGATTTTCCAGGAAGCGGCGCGAAATCTTTTCGTAGGCCGGGTCCATGCGCAGCGACAGATCGGTTGTCAGCATGGTGGGCTTCTTGTTGGGGCCGCCATGGGCGTCGGGGATGACGTCTGCGGCATCCTTGGCCACCCACTGGATGGCGCCGGCGGGGCTGTGGGTCTTGACCCACTCGTACTTGAACAGGTTCTCGAAGAAGTAGTTGCTCCACTGAGCGGGGGTTTGCGTCCAGGTCACTTCCAGGCCGGAGGTGATGGTGTCGCCACCGTGGCCACTGCCAAAGCTGCTGGCCCAGCCCAAGCCCTGGGCTTCCAGGCCGGAAGCCTCGGGGTCGGTGCCGACGTGGCTGGCCGGCCCTGCGCCGTGGGTCTTGCCGAAGGTGTGGCCACCGGCGATCAGGGCGACGGTCTCTTCATCGTCCATGGCCATGCGGGCGAAGGTCTCGCGGATGTCGCGGGCGGCCGACAGCGGGTCGCCATTGCCGTCCGGGCCTTCGGGGTTGACGTAGATCAGGCCCATCTGCACCGCAGCCAGCGGGTTCTCCAGATCGCGGTCACCGCTGTAGCGGCTGTTGGGTTTGTCGCTGGTGGCCAGCCATTCCTTTTCCGCACCCCAGTACACATCCTGATCGGGTTCCCAGGTGTCGACGCGACCACCGGCAAAACCGAACGTGCGAAAGCCCATGGTTTCCAGTGCGACGTTGCCGCACAGGATCATCAGATCGCCCCAGGAAATCTTGTTGCCGTATTTCTGCTTGATGGGCCACAGCAGGCGGCGCGACTTGTCGATGTTGACGTTGTCAGGCCAGCTGTTCAGCGGGGCGAAGCGTTGCTGGCCGCGTCCAGCACCTCCACGGCCATCCTGCATGCGGTAGGTGCCGGCGGCGTGCCAGGCCATGCGGATGAACTGGGGACCATAGTGGCCGAAGTCGGCAGGCCACCAGTCCTGGGAGTCGGTCATCAGCGCGCGCAGGTCGCGCTTGAGGCCTTCGTAGTCCAGTTGCTGGAAGGCTTGTGCATAGTCGAAGCCTTCGTCCATGGGGTTGCTTTTGGCGGAGTGCTGGCTCAGCAGATCCACGCGCAGCTGGTTCGGCCACCAGTCACGGTTGGTGGTGCCACCGCCCTTGGCAGCGGTGCCGCTGTTGGCTTGGTGGAAGGGGCACTTGGATTCAGTGGTCATGGGGAATCTCCGTTTCTGCGAGGCTGACAAGTCGACGGTTTCGGGAGTGCAATATCAATTAATAATCGATATTAAACTTGTTAAATCAATAGCTGTTTGCAATTGATGCCTCGAATTATCCTTGCTTGCAAGCAAAGCGGGCGATTTTTGCTATTGATTTTTCTTAGCTGCACCATAGGCAGCGTCTTCATCACCGTTGGCACGGCGGGTTGTCGGGCAGTCCAGGCCCGCTTAGCCAGTGCGGGGTGTGGCCGGAACCTGGGTGTCGACAAGCAAAGACGCAGCCTCGTGCGCATGCTGTGCAAAAAGCTTAGAAGACCGACAAGGCACTAACAAGGGTGCCCGGTCAAATCGCGGGATTGGCCTACACCAGCGGCGGTTGTGATGCAGGGCAACTGCCCTGGCTGCTGGGGGCTGAAATCAGGCAGTACGTCTGTAACCCTGTCGAGGCCGAGGAACAGGTCGAGCAGGGCTGGGGCAGCCCTCAGCCGGCCAGCAGCTTGTGGACCAGGTCTGCAGCGGTCGAGGCGCAGTACTTGCGCATCAGCCGGGCACGGTAGATTTCCACGGTGCGGTGGCTGATGTTCAGGGCCCGGCCAATTTCCTTGGACGTCAGCCCCTCCAGTAGGCGCGCAGCCACTTCGCGTTCGCGGCCGGTGAGTTCGGCCTTGACGGGGCGCTGGGCCGAGAGGTCCTCAAAGCTCCAGATACCCGCCGCATGGGGCTCGCTGCGGTCCAGGGCCCGGCCGCTGACGTGGCACCAGAAGGTTTCGCCCGTGCCCCGCTTCATGATGCGGTTGTCGGCGTAAAAGCCTTTGGCATTCAGAATGGGCGCCATGTGGGCCCCGAGGCGTTCGTATTCATCGGCCGAGGGGTAGAGCACCTGGAAGGATTGGCCGATCAGCAATTCGCGCGAGGTGGCGAACATCTCGCACACATGCTGGTTGCAGTCGACCATGATGCGGTTGCGGGAGATCACCAGCCCGACGGGCGCCAGATCGAATGCCAAACGGTGGTCCAGGTTCATGTGGGTAAGACTTTAAGAAATACTACGTACGTAGCTACGTAGTATCGTTGCAAGTGGCTCAAGATCAATAGGAGACAACGTGAAAAAACTCTATCCCTCTGCGGCGGCGGCCTTGCAAGGCGTGGTGGCTGATGGGCAATTGCTGGCGGTTGGCGGCTTTGGCCTGTGCGGTATCCCCGAGGCACTGATTGACGCCCTGCGCGACAGCGGTGTCAAGGACCTGACGATCGCCTCGAACAATGCCGGCGTCGATGGCTTTGGCCTGGGCAAGCTGCTGGAAACCCGCCAGATCAAGAAGATGATCGCCAGCTACGTGGGTGAGAACAAGGAGTTCGAGCGCCAGTACCTGGCGGGCGAGCTGGAACTGGAATTCACGCCGCAAGGCACGCTGGCCGAGAAGATGCGCGCCGGTGGCGCCGGCATTCCCGCCTTCTTCACCAAGACCGGTGTAGGCACGCAGGTGGCCGAGGGCAAGGAACTGCGCGAATTCGACGGTGAAACCTATGTGATGGAACGTGCCATCGTGGCCGATGTGGCCCTGGTCAAGGCCTGGCGCGCCGACAAGAGCGGCAACCTGCAGTTCCGCCTGACGGCGCGCAACTTCAACCCGGCAGCGGCCACCTGCGGCAAGGTCTGCATCGTGGAGGTCGAGGAAGTGGTCGAGATTGGCGAGATCGCGCCCGACGACATCCACCTGCCTGGCATCTATGTGCACCGCATCGTGCACAACGCCACGCCGGAAAAGCGCATCGAAAAGCGCACTATCACCGAAAAGCAATAAGGAGCTGTCATGCCTTGGACCCAAGACCAGATGGCCGCGCGCGCGGCCCAGGAACTCGAAGACGGCTTCTACGTCAACCTCGGTATCGGCATCCCCACCCTGGTGGCCAACCACACGGGCGACAAGGAAGTGTGGCTGCAGTCCGAGAACGGCATGCTGGGCATCGGTCCCTTCCCGACCGAAGACCAGGTCGATGCTGACCTGATCAATGCCGGCAAGCAGACCGTGACCACCATCCCCGGCTCGGCCATCTTTGGCTCGGACCAGTCGTTCGCCATGATCCGTGGCGGAAAGATCAATCTGTCCATCCTGGGCGCCATGCAGGTGTCCGAGCAGGGCGACCTGGCCAACTGGATGATCCCCGGCAAGATGGTCAAGGGCATGGGCGGCGCCATGGACCTGGTGGCCGGCGTCAAGCGCGTGATCGTGCTGATGGAACACGTGGCCAAGAAAAAGGACGGCACCACCGACCTGAAGATCCTGCCCCACTGCAGCCTGCCGCTGACCGGCGTGGGCGTGGTGGACCGCATCATCACCGACCTGGGTGTGATGGACGTCACGCCCCAGGGCCTGCGCCTGGTGGAGCTGGCCGAGGGCGTGAGTTTCGAGGAGATCCAGTCCAAGACCGGGGTGACCTTGCTGCGCTGAGCGCCGGGTTTTTGACGACTGTCAAGCCCGCACCCAGTCCGGTGCGGGCTTTTGATTTGGGTAATCCACTAACATCGGCACCGTCGCAACTTGCTTTTTACGGATGAATTCGGCCACAGCGGATGCTGCCTCCTTGCTTTTGAATGCGTCGTCTCTGCACAACGACGCACACTTCCTGCGTGCCGTCACCGACATGGCAGACAGCCAGGAGGTGGTGGCCGACAGCGCGATCTACTCCGAAAGCGGCATCAAGTTGCTGGACAAGGGCAGGCGCATCGACAGCCGCCTGTACGAGCAACTGATCCAGCACCGGCTGGCGACATCGATCGATGAACAGCTGAGCACCCGCAATGCGGTGGACCGCGCCTGCCTGGAAGCCCAGGTGCTGCTGCTGTCCGGCTCGACACCACTGGGCCAGTTGCTGGCGCAGCACATGGGCGAGCGCCACCACCTGCTGCTGGAGGCGCTGCGGCATTTGAAGTGGCCCCAGCCGGCCAGCTTCAAGATGACGGTGATGCGCCACCAGATGCCGGAGCTGTTTGAGCACAGCGTGCTGATGATGATGGTGGCGGTCTTTCTGGGCGTGCAGCAGGGCATGGAGCCTGCGGAGTGCGCGGACCTGGCGGCGGCGGCGCTGCTGCACGACGTGGGCATGCTCTATATGCCGCCCAACTGGTTGAACCTCCGGCACAAGCTGACACCGCAGGAGCACCGACAGCTGGCCGCGCATTCCATCACCGCCATGCTGGTGGTGCAGGGCGCCAAGGTCTACCCCCAGGCGGTGGCCGATGCCGTGCTGGAGCACCATGAACGCCTGGACGGCAGCGGCTATCCGCGCCACACCAAGGGCGACGAGGTGGGGCCCTGGGGGCGCATCCTGATGCTGGCCGAGGTGGTGTCTGCGTTCTACAGCAAGTTCTCGGACATGCCGGCCCAGCGCCTGTCGCTGATGCTGCGCATGAACCACAGCCGCTTTGACGCAGCGCTGACGCGGCACGTGTTTGCGCTGCTGGCGCAGGCCGTGCCTGCCGCGGCCACGGCGGTCACGCACACCAGCGCCGAGGTGCGCGAGGTGATCGCCACACTGGGCGCCGTGTTCCAGCACTGGACGGTGTGCAAGCGCAAGTTCCCATCGCAGTGGCAGGCCCTGCCCGGTGGGCGCGCTGGCGTGTACGTGGACCTGCGCATGCAGGCGCTGGAAAAATCGCTGGCCGAATCGGGCTCGCACCCGCGCCAGCAGGCGGACTGGCTGCGCATGTTCGAGGAGGACCCCTCCAGCATGGGCGAGCTGGTGTTGATCAACAAAGAGGCGCTGTGGCAGGTCAACCATTGCATCGAGGCCTGCGTGCGGCGCTGGCCACAGCTGCTGCAGCCGCGCACCACCTTCGATGCGGCCATGCACGACTGGCTGCAGAGCTGCCGCATGGTGCTGGGCCATGCGACCTTGCCCGCCACGGTCAATTCGGATGCTGCGATTTGAGGAGCTGGCTGCGCGCGTATTTCAAGAGGTTTGAATACTTTTTGTGCTGAATACCAAGGATTGCCTGCGCAAGGTGCTCCTTTTTTTATGTAATCAGGCTGTCATGCGCAAGGCCTAAGCTGCATTCCACACGCTCCGATGTTGCACACCCGCGCGGCCATGACGGCTGCGTGCGGCCACCGATGCGGTGGCCCGATCACCCAGGATTTTTTGCCATGCACAGCCCCTACATCGCCGTCCACCCGGGCATCACCATGGACCGCTTCACCTTTGTGCCGCATGCGCAGCCCACGGACGGGCCGGGCTTTGTGTCGCAATTGCGCATCGACAGCGGTGCCGGTGCGGCGCGCTACCAGCGCTTGTTCACCTTCACCCCGGTGTTCGAGTCGGCGGATGGTGCGCTGGCCTATGCCGTGGACCAGGCCAGTGCCTGGATGCAGCGCAAGACGCTGGCCTGAAGCCGGCCCAGGAATAGAGACAAAAAAAGCCCCGGGTGCTGCCACCTGGGGCTTGTGCATGGGCGCTGTGTGAACGCTGGCGTCAGGCCACGTGCACCTGGGCCGCACCGGCCTGCATGCGACCCACGACGGCAGCTTGGGCAAAGCCGCTGCTGCGGAAGATGTCCAGCACCTGGTCCACCGTCTCGGGCGTGCAGGACACCAGCAGGCCGCCGGAGGTCTGCGGATCGGTCAGCAGGGCGCGCTGGGCATCGGTGATGCTCCTGGCCAGTTGCACGGCGTCGCCGTACGAGGCCCAGTTGCGGCCGGACGCGCCGGTGAATACGCCTTGCTGCGCCAGTTCCATGACGCCGGGCAGCACGGGCAGGGCCTGCATGTCCAGGTGGGCCGTCAGCTGCGCGCCGCGTGCCAGTTCCAGGCTGTGGCCCAGCAGGCCGAAGCCGGTCACATCGGTCAGGGCGTGAACACCGGCCAGCTGCGACAGTGCCGCGCCGGGGCGGTTGAGCTGGGTGGTGGCCGCCACCATGGCTTGGTAGCCGGCGGCATCCAGCAGATTCTTCTTCAGCGCGGCCGACTGGATGCCCACGCCCAGGGGCTTGCCCAGCACCAGCAGGTCGCCAGCCTGGGCGTCGGCGTTGCGCTTGATGTGCTGGGGGTTGACGATGCCAATGCCGACCAGGCCGTAAATCGGCTCGACCGAGTCGATCGAATGCCCGCCGGCCAGGGGAATGCCGGCTTCCTGGCAGATGGAGGCCCCGCCTTCCAGGATGGCGGCGATGGTCTCGTGCGGCAGCACGTTGATGGGCATGCCGACGATGGCCAGCGCCATCAGGGGCGTGCCGCCCATGGCGTAGATGTCGCTGAGCGCATTGGTGGCGGCAATCCGGCCAAAGTCGCGCGGATCGTCCACGATGGGCATGAAGAAGTCGGTGGTGGCGACGATGGCCTGTTCATCGTTGATGCGGTAGACCGCGGCATCGTCGGCGGTTTCCGTCCCCACCAGCAGGTCCGGGAAGAACTGCTTGGGCAGGGTGCTCTGGCCGATCAGCTTGGCCAGAACGCCGGGAGCAATCTTGCAGCCGCAGCCGCCGCCGTGCGACAGGGCGGTCAGGCGGGGGGGCGTGTGGGCAGAGGTGGTGGGGGAAGCTTGGGTCATGGTCATTCAATGGCTGCACGCAGCACGACAGGTGGCTTGAGAGGCATGGAGAGACGGCACCCGCAGGTGTGCCCCACATTGTGCGCCAGTTCACGGTCCGGTCGGGTGGCATGCGGCCATCGCCGAGGAGCGTGCGTGCTCAATCCAGGGGCGTGAGGGCCGGCGCCAGGGCGGGCGAGGGCGGCAGGCGCAATTCGGGCAGGCGGGCGCGGTGGCTGCGCAGCCAGGCCGGGATGTCCTGCGCCGGCATGGGCCGGGCAATCAGGTAGCCCTGGCCGACTGCACAACCGCAGCGTTGCAGCAGGCGCCAGTCTTCCATGGTCTCGATGCCTTCGGCCACGGAGACCAGCTCCAGGCGCTTGGCCATGTCCAGCGCCGACTCCAGAATCACGCCCAGGTTGCGGCGCTGGTGCGCGCCGTGCACGAAGCTGCGGTCGATCTTCAGCTCCGAGAAGGGCAGGCGCGCCAACTGCTGCATGGACGAGAAACCGGTGCCGTAGTCGTCGATGGACAGCCCGAAGCCCTTGAGCCGCAGGCGGGTGAGCACGGCAATCGCTTTGCCCAGGTGTTCCACGCCCGCGCTTTCGGTGATTTCCAGCACCACCTGGGACGGGCTGATGGCACTGCTTTCCACCAGGGAGGTGATCTCCTGCACGATGCCGGGGTTGTCCAGCAGCAGGGGCGAGAGGTTGATGGCCAGCTTGGGGGTGAAGCCCATGTGCACCCAGGCAGCGGCCTGGCGTATCGATTTGCGCAGCACCCGCAGCGTCAGGTCGAAGATCAGGCCTTCCTTTTCGGCCAGTGCAATGAACTGGTCGGGGGGGATGCGGCCCAGGCTGGGGTGCGTCCAGCGGGCCAGCACTTCCATGCCGCGCACCAGGCCCGTGCGGATGTCGACCTTGGGCTGGTAGTGCACGTCGATGTGCTCGCAGTCGATGGCGTGGCACAGGTCCTGGGTGCTGATGGGCAGCGGCTGCCGCGGGCCGGACTGCAACACATTGCCCTTGAGGCATTGGCTGTAGTGCTGCAGCGCGGACTCCAACTGCTCCTGGCGCAGGGGCTTGGGCAGCGACCCCAGCATGGGCAGGCCCAGGGTGCTGCTCAGTTCCTGGACCGCGTTCAGGATGCCCTGCTGCTGGCTGGACACCACCAGCATCGGGATCTTCCAGCCCTTGTCCTGCAGTTGCGTGATCAGTTCCACCCCGTCCATGACGGGCATGTGCAGGTCGATCAGCATCACATCGGGCTTGAGGCGCAGCATGGCCAGCTGCTCCAGGGCCTCGACCCCGTGGCAGGCCTCGTAAATCAGGCCGATGCCGAGCTGGCGACACAACTGCGCCGCGTGGTCGCGCTGCACGGGACTGTCGTCCACCACCATGATGGACTGCAGACCTAGCGATGACGGGGCTGAGTGTGTCAATGGCATGGTGGCGTTAAAACGACAAGCTTAACCGTTTTCCGCAGCTGCCAGCGATTCTGAGAGGGTTTGCAGCTCGTCCAGATCCAGCACGCGCTGCACGTCCAGCAGGATGACGAACCGGCCCCGCACCTTGCCGATGCCGGAGATGAAGTCGGTGCGGATGTGGGTGCCGAAGGCCGGCGGTGGCTCGATGTCCTGCGGGGCGATCTCCAGCACCTCGCTGACGGCGTCCACCACCACGCCCATGGTGTGGGGGCCTTCGCTGCCCGGCAGCTCCACGATCACGATGCAGGTGCGCTTGCTCACCGCGCTGGTGGCCTGGCCGAAGCGGACCTGCAGGTCCATCACCGGCACCACCGCACCACGCAGGTTGATCACCCCGCGGATGCAGGCCGGCATCAGCGGCACCTCGGTCATGTGCGTGTATTCGATGATTTCCTTGATCGACAGGATACCCAGGGCATAGGCCTCACCGCCCAGCAAGAAGGTGAGGTACTGGCTGGGAAGGGCCGGGGTGGCAGGGGACGATTGGCTTGCGTGCATGCCCGTCCTCTCAGAACTTGACGAAATCAGACTCGTCCAGGGTCTTGCCGCTGGTGCGGGCCACCATGGGGCCGCGTGCCAGCGTTGCGCCCTTGGGTTTGGCGGTTGTGCCTGTGCGCGGTGGATGGGCGTGCAGCGCAGTGGCCGCAGGGCCGCTCAGCCGGAAGAAGGCAATGGCTTGCTGCAATTGCTCAGCCTGGGCGCTCATTTCCTCGGCCGTGGCTGCCAGCTCTTCGGAACTGGAGGCGTTTTGTTGGGTGGCCTGGCTCAGTTGCCCCATGGCCAGGTTGATCTGGCCGATGCCGCTGCTCTGCTCTTCGGAGGCCGCAGCAATTTCCTGCACCAGTTCCGAGGTCTTCTGGATGTTGGGCACCATCACATCCAGGAGCTGGCCGGCCCGCTCGGACAGTTGCACGCTGGAGGTGGCCACATCGCTGATTTCCTGCGCGGCCACCTGGCTGCGTTCGGCCAGCTTGCGCACTTCGGCCGCCACCACGGCAAAGCCCTTGCCATGCTCACCGGCACGGGCGGCCTCGATGGCTGCGTTCAGGGCCAGCAGGTTGGTCTGGTAGGCGATGTCGTCGATGATGCTGATTTTCTGGGCAATCTGCTTCATGGCGGTGGCGGTGGCCTTGACGGCCTGGCCCCCTTCGGCGGCATCGCGGGCGGCCTTCGCGGCCATGCTGTCCGTCAGCTTGGCGTTTTCGGTGTTTTGCGTGATCGAGGCATTCGCCTGCTCGATGGTGGCGCTGGTCTCTTCCACCCCGGCCGCTTGTTCGCTGGAAGCCTGGCTCAAGGTCTGGGCGGTGGCGCTGACTTCTTCCGAGGCGCTGGCCAGCGCCTCGGAGCTGCTGTTGACCTCGCCGACCACCAGTTGCAGCTTGGCGACCATCTGTTTGACGGCATGCAGCATGCTGCTGCTGTCGTTCTGGCGCAGTTGCACCTCCATGCCCAGATCGCCGGTGGCAATGCGGTTCATGATCTCGGCGGCATACGCCGGCTCGCCGCCCAGCAGGCGTGTCAGCCCGCGTGCGATCAGCCAGGCGGTCAGCACGGCCACGACGATGGCCGCCACGGCGATGTACAGCAGCATCTGCTGGGTGGCCTGGGCGGTGCCCTGGGCCTCGACATTGGCCGCGTGCATGCGTGTGGCAATGAGGCGCGACAGGTCCAGCAGGTGCTGGGTCTGCAGGTCCTGGATGGTGGTGTATTCGCCGCGGATCAGGGCCAGCGCGCCATCCTTGTCCGTCTGGGCCAGGGCCGTGATCTGTTCGTACAGTGCATTGAGCTTGTGCGAGTTCTGGGTGATCAGCTCCAGCAGGCGGCGGCCTTCAGCAGACTGGACAGCGTCGTTGAGTTGCGCGATGTGTTTGACCACGTCGGCACGCCCGGCATTTAGCGTTTGCAGTGCGCGGGACAGCTCGACATCCGTGTGCGCGAACACCAGGTCGCGCACCAGCACCTTGGTGCGGTCGTTGGCGTCGATGATGTCGCGGCTCAGCGAGGCGAGGGGGTAGTGCACGTCCATCACCCGTGCGCTCAGATCGCTCACCGAACGCAGACGGTCCAGCCCGAACATGGAGCTGCCAAGCAGCATCAGAATCATCAGCCCAAAGCCAATGCCAAGTCGCGTCACAACGCGCATATTTGCAAACATGCCTGTCCTTGAAGGGATTAAGAGGTAATAAAGTCGGGCGCTCAGGGCGCAGTCGTCGTGAAGGGGTGGGTTTCGCTGCGGCGAGTGGTCAACACTTGCTGATGCAGCGCGGCAATGTCCAAAATCAGCGCCACCTTGCCATTGCCCAAAATGCTGGAGCCGCTGATGCCCCGCGCCTGTCGGAAGATGCGGGACAGGGGCTTGATCACGGCCTGGGCTTCGCCCAGCAGTTCGTCCACCAGCAGCCCAAAACGCTGGGTGCCATGCTGGATGACCACGATGTTAGGCCGTGCACTGCCAGGGCCCTGCAGGGCAAAGTGCTGGCGCAGACGAATAAAGGGCAGCACCGTGCCGCGCAGGTCGGTGTAGTGCTGCGTCGGCGTACCCAGGTATTCCACGCATTCGTCCACCATTTCCAGTGGAATCACGAACACGGAGTGGCCCACGCGCACCTGGAAACCGTCGATGATGGCCAGGGTCAGCGGCAGGCGCACTTGCACCGTCGTGCCCTGACCCGGCACGCTGCGCACCTCAACCGTGCCGCGCAGCGCCGTGATGTTGCTGCGCACCACGTCCATGCCCACACCGCGCCCTGACAGACTGGTGATCTGCGTGGCGGTGGAAAACCCGGGTTCGAAGATGAGGGCGTCAATGTCGTTGTCCGCCAACTGACGGCCCGGCTCGATCAGGCCCCGCTCCACGGCCTTGGCCAGGATGCGTTCGCGATCCAGGCCGGCGCCGTCATCACGGATCTCGATCACGATGTGGCCCGACTCATGGTGGGCGTCCAGGTACACGGAGCCCTGTGCTGGCTTGCCGTTGGCCAGGCGCACGGCAGCCGGCTCGATCCCATGGTCGATGGCGTTGCGCACCAGGTGGGTCAGTGGGTCGCCGATGCGCTCCACCACGGTCTTGTCCAGCTCGGTGTCCTGGCCACTGATGTGCAGGGCGATGTCCTTGCCCAGCTCGCGTGCCACGTCGTGCACGATGCGCTGAAACTTGTTGAAGCTGCCGCCGATTTTCACCATGCGCAGCTGCAGCGCATGGTCGCGGACCTGCTCGACCAGCGCGGCGACGGTGGCGGTGGCTTCCAGCATCTCGCTCTGGCGCAGCTGGCGTGCCACTTCGGTGGCGCCGGCCGATGCGGTGATCAGTTCCCCGACCAGGTTGATGAGCTGCTCCAGCTTGTGGGCATCGACCCTGAGGCTGGCGTGCTCGCCCTGGCGGGGGGCTGTCGTGCTTGCAGACGCGCTGGGAAGGGCCTCCGCGGATGGCACTACGTTGACCTGGGCAAGATCCTGCCAGGTGTTGCTGGGGGGAGCATGGGGCAGTGCTTTTGCGGGGGGCTTGTCGCCACCAGCGCTGTCCTGCGCACTGGGCTGTGAGGGGCAGGGGGCAGCATGTGGCGATGCGAGCGGCGTGACCTGCAGCTCGCATTCGTCACGCACGAACTCGAACACGGACTCCACCTCCTGCTGGCTGGCGTGGCCGTGCAGGTGCACGACAAAGCCCAGGTAGCACTGCTCGGCATCCAGCTGCTGCAGGTTTGGTGCCGCCTGGCTCAGCAATTCGGTATAGGTGATCCGACCCAGGGTGTGCAGGTAACGCAGAAAGGACAGCGGGTCCATGCCGTTTTGCAGCACGGCCGGACCGAACCGGGCCGCAATCTGCCAGGCGCAGCTGGGGGCGTCGGTTTCGGCAGGCAGGTCGGGGGTGGCCGTCTGGGGCGGCAGCACGGACTTGCTGGACATCAGGCTGCGGGCGTGCAGGGCCTGCACCAGGGTGTCGCTGCGTGCCTGCAGCTGTGGGTCCTGGATGGCGCCATGCGCCTCGACGACATTCATCAGGGCGTGCATGTGGTCGCAGCAGGCCAGCAGCAGCTCGATCAAGCCGGCATCCAGCGGAACACAGGCCGCACGGACCTGGTCCAACAGGGTTTCGGCCACGTGGGTGAATGCCACCACGTGATCGAGCCCGAACAAACCAGCCGAGCCCTTGATGGTGTGGGCCGCGCGAAAGATGGCGTGGATGGCGTCGGGCGAGGGCGCCTCCGGCTGCAGGTGCAGCAGGCTGGCTTCCATGTCGGCCAGCAGCTCGCGGCTTTCCGCGATGAAGGTGTGCAAGGCGTGGTCCAGGTTCATGGGGCGGTGGACGCGGCAGGCGCGATCAGGTGTTCCAGTGCGGTCAGTTGCAGCACTTCCATGACCGTTGGGCTGGCTGACTGCAAGGCCAGCCGGGCGCCGGCGTCTTCTGCGCTGCGCTGCAGTGCCAGTAACAGCTGCAGGCCGGCGGTGTCCATGTCGGACACCTCGGCGAGGTCCAGATGCACGGCGTCATTACCGCAGGCCAGGACCTGGGGCAGCCAGGCTTGCAAGGCCTGGCACAGTTCGGCTGCCCGGTAGATGCTCAGCTCGCCCGCGATGGTGAACACGGGGGCTTCGTTCATGGCAGCACCAGCTTTTGCACGACGGTCAGCAGTTGGAAAACAGGCAGGCAGGGGGTGGTCAGAAGAAGGTCACGGCATCGCTGTCGTGTGCGGGCGTGGGAGGGGCTGCCTGGCCGCGCTGTGCGGCATGGGCCTGGCGCTCTTCGGCCATGGCGTAGGTGCTTTCCAGGGTGGCCAGTAGGTGGGGGATGTCGAGCCCCTGGGCGGACTGCAGCTGGGCGCCCAGCTGCTGCAGGCTGTCGCCCACGTGCCCCATCATCTGGCTGACTCGGTCCTGGAATTGCAACTGGACCAGCGACTGCACGATTTCGGTCTGGATGCCCCGGCTTTCATCCTGCAGCAGCTGCGCGGCATCGGTCAGTTGCCCTGTCAGTCTCTGGAAGCGGGTCAGCACCTGCTCCACGCTGTCCTGGGAGGCGGTCAGCGATGCAGTCTGCTGCGCGTCCGTGTCGGCGGCCTGAAGGCGGGTGTGGCTGATGGCCTGCGTGATCGCCGTGACTTTCTGGGTCATGCGCTGGCCCGTGGCACCGGACAGGGCGGCCAGCTTGCGCACCTCCTGCGACAGCACGGAGAAGCCACGGCCGACTTCGCCCGCGTGGGCGGCTTCAATCGCCGCGTTGATGGCCAGCAGGTTGGTCTGCGAGGCGATTGAGGCCACCTCCGCCGCCATGTCCTGCAACTCCTGCACGTAGCGCTCCAGGTCCTGCACCTGCTGGTGCAACTGCTGGTTGCAATCGATCGACGCGCGCAAGGCCTGCAGCACGGCCTGCAACTGCGTCTGGCTGTGCTGGAACAACTGCACCCCGTCCTGGGTCCCGGCCTGCGAGGACAGGGTGGAGGCCTGCATGGCCTGGTCCAGCCGGTCCACGATGCTGGCAAAGCGGTGGGTCAGCTGCGTCACGGCCGTTTCCATCTGCCCTTGGGATGCGCCCAGGTGCTGGCGCCACAGTGGCAGCAGTTCGTGGCCCAAGGCCTGCAGGCCTTGGTGCTGCGAACTGTGCTGCGCATGCACCTGTTGGAGGTGCCGGGCATGCCGCCGGTGGGCCAGTACCCCCCAGGCGCTGCAGGCCAGGCCTGCCAGCGCGGCTGCGGGTTGCCAGGCACTGGCCGCCCAGATACCCAGGCCGGCGGCAATCCCCAAGGTGGTGGGACTGCCGGCCCATTCACCAAAGGTGTGCATGCGTGCGGCAAAAGCCGCACATGCCGAAGCTGGCCTTGCGGCCGAGGCGCTGGAAGAAAGGGGGGGCATGCCATGCAGCGCGAGTGCCGGATGACCCGGTGTGCGCTTTTGTTAAAAAATGTATACGGCGAGGATATGCGCAAAGCCGAAGATTTACCGGGTAAACCCTAGAATCCTGGGCAGACCACGCGGTTAAAGGCTTTACCTAGGCGGTACTTTTGTTGTAGCGCGCGATGGCTTCCGGTATGTCGTGCAGGGCCAGCACCTGGGCGGCCGCACCGCGCTTGATGGCTTCCTTGGGCATGCCGAATACGACGCAGCTGGCCTCGTCCTGCGCCAGGGTGTGGGCACCTGCCTGGCGCATCTCCAGCAAGCCGGCTGCACCATCGTCGCCCATGCCGGTCAGCAAAATGCCCAGGGCATTGGCGCCAGCGGTCTGCGCCACGGAACGGAACAGCACATTGACCGAGGGGCGGTGGCGGCTGACCAGGGGGCCATCCACAATCTCCACACGGTATTGCGCACCGCTGCGGCGCAGCAGCATGTGGCGCCCGCCCGGGGCGATCAAGGCATGGCCTGGCAGTACGCGGTCCCCGTTCTGGGCTTCCTGCACGGTGATGTCGCACAGCTGGTTCAGGCGCTGGGCAAAGGCCGCGGTGAACTGCTCGGGCATGTGCTGCACGATGACCAGGCCCGGCGACAGCCGCGGCAGGGCGGTGAGGATGCGCTCCAGGGCCTGGGTACCGCCGGTGGAGGTGCCCACCGCCACAATCCGCTCCGTGGTGTGGGCCAGGGCATGGCGGGACGCGACGGCCGGCAGCACGGCGTCGGCGCTCAGCTTGGGGGCTGGCGCCGGCAAGGGCGCGCGCGGCACCAGGCGCCGCACGTTGGCCTGCATGGCGGCGCGGATGGTGGTGATGAACTCCTTGGCATGCTCGTCCAGAAAGTGGCGCAGGCCCAGCCGCGGCTTGGCCATCACCGTGAATGCGCCGGCGGCCATGGCGTTCAGGGTGGCCTGTGCGCCCTGCTCGGTCAGGGTGGAGCAGATGATGACGGGCGTGGGCCGCTCGTGCATGATTTTCTTGAGGAAGGTGATGCCGTCCATGTGCGGCATTTCCACATCCAGCACGATCACGTCGGGCCATTCTTGCTGCATGCGCTTCATGGCCAGCAGCGGGTCGGAGACGGCGGCCAGCAGCTCGATGCCGGGGCTGTCGTGCAGCAGAGCCCCCAGTGTCTGGCGCATCAGCGCGGAGTCGTCGACCAGCAGAACGCGGATGCTCATCGTCAGACGGCCGTGCCGGGCTTGCGGAAGATGGCCGGGGCCAGGGGTTGCAATGGGTGCTGCACATCGTTGAGGCTTTCCGAGTGCCCGATGCACAGGAACCCGCCGGGCCGTAGCTGCTGCGCCAGCCGGTTGACCACGGCCTGCTTGGTCGCCGAGCCGAAGTAGATCATCACGTTGCGCAGAAAGATCACATCGAACAGGCCGACCTGGGGCAGGGCCTCGTTGAGGTTGATGTGGCAGAACTCCACGCGCTCGCGCAGGGCCTTGGTGATCAGGAAGGTGCCATCCTGCCGGCCGGTGCCGCGCAGGCAGTACTTCTTGAGCAGATCGGGCGGCAGGTGCTTGTTGCGCGCCATCGGATAGTGCCCGGTGCGCGCACGCTCGAGCATGCGGGTGCTGATGTCCGAGCCCATCAATTGCCAGGCGCGCGGGCTGTATTCGGCCAGCACCATGGCCAGGCTGTAGGCCTCCTCGCCGCTGGAGCAGGCCGCGCTCCACAGGCGCAGTGGCTGCGTGCCGGGCGACAGGCCCTGCAGGTAATCCGTCAGCCAGTCAAAGTGCTTGGGTTCGCGGAAAAAATAGGTTTCGTTGGTGGTCAGCAGGTCGATGCAGGTCTGGTGTTCGCCCTGGCCTTCCGCAGTGTGGATGAAGCGGAAGTAGTCGCCATAGCTGTGCATGCCGCACTGCTGCAGGCGCTTGGCCAGGCGGCCGCAGATCAAGGCTTTCTTGCCGCGGTGCATCTGGATGCCCGTCTGGCGATGGATGAAGCTTTGAAAGTCCAGAAACTCTTCGTCAGAAAGATGCAAAGACATGGTGGCCTAAAACCATAGCGCGAAGCGCTTGATTCTCTTTGGATTGCAAGCAAAAGTAAAAGGAAAGGCCGAGTGAGCAGGCGCTAATTGCTCATTTATTTATACAAACGTGCGGTTCATTAAAAAAGCCCTGACTCCGGCAGAGTCAGGGCTTGAATGTGTGGCGGAAAGCAGCAGGAGTCGAACCTACCCAGGAGTGGCTAACACCCCTCGCCGGGTTTGAAGCCCGGCCGCACCACCGGGCACGATTGCCTTCCGAAGAAGCTGGCGCCGATTGTAACGCGCTGGCGTGGCGCAGCGCGGCAATCGGGGCGATGCCGGGCTCATGCCTGGGGGTGCCACTGCGCGTCGGGGCGCAGCACGTGGGCGTCGCGCACACGCCGGGTGTATCCCAGGCGGTCGAAGCACTCGATGATCTGGATGGCGCGCTTGCGGCCCAGTTGCGTCGCGTCGCGGAAGGCACGGGCCTCGACCTCGCCGTGGGGCGTGGTGGCGGCCAGGTCTTTGACGATGGCGGCCAGCTGGTCCATGTTGGCGGCGGTGTAGAACAGGTCCTTGACCACCTGGAACAGCAGGCCCTGGCGGGCCAGCTTGCGCAGCAGCTGGCGCACCACTTCCTCGCCGCTGCCGGTGTCGCGCGCCAGGTCGCGCACCCAGGGTGGATCAAAGCGGCCGTCCTGCAAGCGCGGCAGCAGTTGCTCGGCCAGGGCCTGCTCGGCGGCGGACAGTTGCACGCTGTGGCCGGGTCGGTGCAGCCAGGCCCCGCTGCTGGCCAGCTGCTGCGACTGCAGCAACTGGTCGATGATGGCGCGCCACAGCATGTCGTGCTGCGCATGGACCAGGCCGGGCCAGGCCATGCGGCGCAGGCGTGCGGCGTTGATGCCGGGCTCATCCGGGTACTTGTCGTGAAAGCGCGTGATGGTGTCCAGCACCTGGGCCTGCAGCTGGGCCAGACGCTGGGCGTCGATCAGCAGCGCATCCCCGTCGGCCAGCGCAATGCGCTGCGTGCCAGCCAGGGCGATGCCGTCCAGGCTGCGCCCGGTCAGGCGTTGCAGCTGCGACAGGGGCAGGCCGTGGGCGGCCTGGGCGACCAGCGGCGTGGCATCGTGCGTGGCCACCAGGTGCTCCAGCGCATCCAGGGTGGCGCTGCGCTCCGGGCTGCGGCGCTTGCGCACGGGGGCGTACGGGTCCAGCACCAGGCCGCCGGCAATGGTGCGGCTGGCCTGGGCGTTGCGCAGCACCAGGCGGTCGCCGGGCACGGTGAAGACCGGGGCGTCCAGCACCAGCTGCGCACGCACTTCGGTGCCGGGCTCGATCGGCTGGTCCTGCAGCAGGGCCACGTGGGCCGTGCCGCGCTGGGTGCCCAGGTGCACGTGCACCGGCGTCCACTGCGCCATGGGCGGCGCTTCGGCCAGCAGGTGCAGGCGGATGTCGATGCGGTCGGTGGCCTGCAGCACGCGGCCATCGGCGATCCAGTCGCCGCGCTGGATGTCGTCCTTGGCGATGCCGGCCAGGTTCAGCGCGCAGCGCTGGCCGGCCACGCCTTGCTCGGCCGCCTGGTTCTGGGCGTGGATGCTGCGCACCCGCACCGTTTGGCCACTGGCCGAATGCACCAGGCTGTCGCCCACGGCCACGCGGCCGCTGAACACCGTGCCGGTGACCACGGTGCCCTGGCCGGGCAGGGTGAAGACGCGGTCCACCGCCAGCCGGAACAGGCCGTCGCGCGGGCGCGGGGGCATCAGCTGGGCCTGCACGTCCAGGTGCGCGCGCAGGGCCTGCACGCCGGGGGCGTCGGGCTGGGCGGCGGCGGTTTCAAAGATTGGGCTGCCGGCCAGGGCCGTGACGCTGAGGATGGCGGTGATCTCGTCGCGCACGTCCTGGATGCGCTCGGGCAGCACGCGGTCGACCTTGGTCAGGGCCACGGTGCCTTGGCGGATACCCAGCAGTTGCAGGATTTCCAGGTGCTCCAGCGTCTGCGGCATCACGCCGTCGTCGGCGGCCACTACCAGCAAGGCGTGGTCGATGCCCACGGCGCCGGCGGCCATGGTGTGCACAAACTTTTCGTGGCCGGGCACGTCGATGATGCCCAGCACGTCACCATTGGGCAGGGGGGCGTAGGCGTAGCCCAGCTCGATCGAGATGCCGCGCGCCTTTTCTTCTTTCAGGCGGTCGGTCTCCACCCCCGTGAGGGCGCGCACCAGCGTGGTCTTGCCGTGGTCAATGTGTCCCGCGGTACCGATGATCATGCAAACACTTTCCAGAACCCCGATGGTTCCTAGTCAAATTGGCATCCAGCGCTTGTCCAGCAAGCGCCGGTAGCTATGTATTTAGATAGCCCTGTGCAAACCTGGGTACGCCGTTGCCTGGGATTGTCGTACTGAAGGACGGCTTGCGGCTGCGCGCTTCGTCGTCATCATTCATCGCCTGGGTCGTGGCGTGCGGGCCGTGCTCAGCGCAAGGCATGCAACTGTTGTTCAAACTGCGGCTGGGCTGGGGCCTCCAGGCAGCGCAGGTCCAGCCACAGGGCATCGTCGTGCAGGCGGCCAATCACCGGGCGTGGCAGGGCGCGCAAGCGCGCTTCCAGCTGGGTCAGCTGGCGGCCCGCCTGCTTGCCGCTGGCGGGGTACAGCTTCAGGCCCCAGCTGGGCAGGTTGTCCACGGGCAGGGCGCCGCTGCCGATCTGGCTGTGCATGGCGGCGGTCTCGACGACCCAGGCATCGCCCAGCACGTCCTGCAACCGGGGGCGCAGGGCCTCAGCCTGGGCCTGCATGTCGGCGGGCGGGCGGGTGAACAGGCGCAGCGTGGTCAGGCGCTCGGCCAGTTTTTCCGGGTGCAGATACAGGCGCAGCGTGGGCTCCAGCGCAGCCAGCGTCAGCTTGCCCACGCGCAGGGCGCGCTTCATGGGGTTCTTCTTGATCTTGGCGATCAGGTCCTTGCGGCCGACGATGATGCCGGCCTGGGGCCCGCCCAGCAGCTTGTCGCCCGAGAAGGTGACGATGTCGGCGCCGGCCTCCACGGTCTCGCGCACCGTTACCTCGTGGGGCAGGCCCCACTGGCGCAGGTCCACCAGGGTGCCGCTGCCCAGGTCCACCAGCATGGACAGGCCGCGCTCGTGCGCCATGGCGGTGACCTCGGCATCCGAGACGCTCTTGGTGAAGCCCATGACGGCGTAGTTGCTGGTGTGCACTTTCATCAGCAGGGCGGTGGCATCGGTCACGGCCTCGGCATAGTCCTTGGCGTGGGTGCGGTTGGTGGTGCCCACTTCGACCAGCTGGCAGCCGGCGCGCTTCATGATGTCCGGGATGCGGAAGGCGCCGCCAATCTCGACCAGCTCGCCGCGCGACACCACCACTTCCTGGCCGGCCGCCAGGGTGGACAGGGCCAGCAGCACGGCGGCGGCATTGTTGTTGACGATGGTGGCGGCCTCGGCGCCGGTCAACTCGCAGACCAGCTGTTCGACCAGGTCGTCGCGGTCGCCACGGCCACCGGTGGCCAGGTCGTATTCCAGGTTGGCGGGGTGGGTCAGCGCTTCGACCACGGCGTCCACCGCTTCCTGGGGCAGCAGGGCGCGGCCCAGGTTGGTGTGCAGCACCGTGCCGGTGAGGTTGAACACACTGCGCAGGCGAGGGGCAAAGCGCTCGGTCAGGCGCTCCTCGGTCGCTTGCACCAGGGCGGTCTCGGCCACCTGGTCTGCGTGCAGGCTGCCCTCGCGCAGCGCCGGGCGCAGCCCTTCCAGCACCTGGCGCACGGCATCCGTGGTGCTGCTGGTGCCGTACTGCTGCTGCAAGGCCTGCAAGGCCGGGGTGTGCAGCAGCTTGTCAACGGAGGGGAGGCGCGGGGTGGCAGCGTTCACGGCGGGGGATCTCGCAGTCAAAAAACAATCGGGCAATGAAGAAAGGCCGCCGCAGCGGCCTTTCGGCTGGGGCTGGCCTCTTATTGTGCCGCAGGGTCCACCAGGCCGGCCTCGGCGTCGGCCGCCTGCTCTTCGGCCACGGCCACAAACAGCAGGGGGTTGGCGCTGGAGCGCTGGAAGCGGGTGCTCTCGCTCATCAGCAGGTCCATGGTCAGGCTGGCCAGGTCGTCGGCCAGCGGCTCGGCCAAGGGGTCCTTTTCCTGGTTGATGACCTTGCGGTAGGTGCTGCACTGGTCGCAGGTCTCGGCGGTGATGACGTCCTTGCTGCCTTCGATGGTCTGGTAGTGGATGCCCTCGGTGGACTCGCAGTGCGAGCACTTCACGCGCACCATGTGCCATTCGGTGCAGCAGGTGCCGCAGTGCAGGTAGCGGTGGCCGCTGCTCTGGCCGCCAATGCGCAGCACGCTGGCCACGGGCTCGCTGGCGCAGACGGGGCAGATGGTGGCGGGCTCGGTGTAGGGCACGTCGCGCACGCTGAGGGCTGCGGCGCGCTGGGCATAGGTCACTTGCAGCGCGGCCATGATGAAGGGGGCCATGCCGATGTGGCGGGCGGCCACCTCCTTTTGCAGCAGGCGCTGGGCGATTTCATCGCGCTCCTGCAGGCTGAGGGCGCGCAGTGAGGTGATCAGGGGCTGCAGCGGCTCGGGCAGGCCTTCGTTGCCCGCCAGGGTGTCCAGCATGGCATCCAGCACGGTGTGCCAGGCAGGGTCGATGTGGTCAGCGGCAGGCAGCAGGGGCATGGAGTGCTGCTGTGCACGTTCCATGCTGCTGGTGTCCAGGGGCTGCAGCGTCACCTGGGCGGCGGCCGCATGCTGGGCATCCACGATCTTGGCGGCAAACTGCAGGTAGTCCGCGATCGGGTTGCCGTCCGACAGCTGGCGCAGGCGCGCTGCGCGGTCGGCGAACAGGCTGGCGACCTGGGGCAGCAGGATGCGGGGGAAGCTGGTCTTGTCCAGCGCTTCGATTTCGCCGGGTTGAAGAATGCGTTGTTGCATAGAAATAGGGGTCCAGAAATTGAAGCCGCCGGCACGCCCAGCAGAGGGCGTCCGGCGGCAATCAACAAGCGTCTAAGTGACTTTATCTAAAGACCGATCGGATCAGTCGTTGTCGCCAGTCATCTTGCGATACCAGCCGCGGTGGTGTTGCTTGGCCCAAGCACGAGTCACTGTGCCATACAACATGGCGCGGATGGTGCCGCGGGTCCAAATAGCCGCATAGACGTGCATGATGATCAGACCGATCATCCACACCGCAGCGATGGCATGCACCACCGAAGCGGCACGCACCACGCCCACGGGCAGCGTCCACCAGGAGCGCCACATCAGCACACCGGTGACCGTGATCAGCAGCATGCCGATCACCAGGCCCCAGAACAGGAGCTTCTGGCCACCGTTGTACTTGCCCTGTTCGGGCATGTCGTGGTCGTCGCCGTCGATCATCTTGTTGACGTTTTTCAGCCAGTCAATATCGCGGGGTTCCACGATGTTGAGCTTGGCAAAACGGCAGGCCATGATGATGAAGAACACGGCCATCACCACCCCGATGTAGGGGTGCAGGATGCGCGTCCAGGGGCCGCCACCGAACAGCTGAGTCAGCGGAAAGAAGGCGGGGTGGAAGAACGCCAGACCGGACAGGGCCAGCAAAATGAAGCAAATGCCTACCACCCAGTGGTTGGCGCGCTCCGATGCGTTGTAGCGCACGAGGTCGCGAGGGTTGCGTTTCATTTGCCGTTCTCCTTGTTCAGCGCTTCAGCGTCCTTGCGCTCCATTTCATCTTCCAGTTCCTTGGACACGTCGTTCGGACCCTTGGTGATGTAGTGGAACAGGCTGCCGACAGCAGCTGCGCCCAGTGCGGCCATGGCCAGAGGCTTGGCAACACCCTTCCACAGGGACACCATCGGGCTGATCTTGGGATCGTCCGGCAGGCCCTTGTACAGCGAAGGCTTGTCAGCATGGTGCAGCACGTACATGACGTGCGTGCCGCCCACAGCTGCTGGGTCATACAAACCGGCGTTCGAGTAGCCACGCTGCTTCAGATCGCCGATGCGGCGCTCTGCCTGATCGTGCATCGCCTTCTTGGTGCCAAACATGATGGCGCCGGTCGGGCAGGTCTTGACGCAGGCAGGTTCGCGGCCCACTGCCACGCGGTCGGAACACAAGGTGCACTTGTACGCCTTGTGGTCCTTCTTGGAGATGCGTGGAATGTTGAACGGGCAGCCGGTCACGCAGTAGCCGCAACCGACGCACTGGTCCTGCTGGAAGTCCACGATGCCGTTGGCGTACTGCACGATCGCACCAGGCGAGGGGCAGGCCTTCAGACAGCCGGGGTCTTCACAGTGCATACAGCCGTCCTTGCGGATCAGCCATTCCAGATTGCCGGTGGCTTCGTTCTCGTACTCGGCAAAGCGCATGACGGTCCACGACTGATCGGTCAGATCGGTCGGGTTGTCGTACACGCCAGCAGCCGAAGTGCCGATTTCGTCGCGCAGATCGTTCCACTCCATGCAGGCGGTCTGGCAAGCCTTGCAGCCAATGCATTTGGAGACATCGATCAGCTTGGCGACCTCCCCGCTGTGCGCTTCACGCGCACTGGGGGCGGGGGTGGTCGTTGCGGAGCGACGCTTGATATCGAGGGACATGGTTGAGGACATCAGCTATTTCTCCTTATGCCTTCTCAACCTTCACGAGGAAGGTCTTGGATTCAGGGGTCATGCTGTTGCCGTCACCGACCGACGCAGTCAAGTTGTTCGCCAGGTAGCCCTTGCGACCTGTCGAGGCAAAGCCCCAGTGGATCGGAATGCCCACGTGGTGGATGGTCTTGCCGTCGATCTGCATGGGCTTGATGCGCTTGGTCACCACTGCCGCAGCCTTGACGAAACCACGCTTGGACGACACCTTGACCTTCTGGCCGGTTTCGATGCCCAGCTCCTTGGCGAGCGCTTCACCAATTTCCACAAACTGTTCGGGCTGAACGATGTTGTTCAGCTGAACGTGCTTGGTCCAATAGTGGAAGTGCTCGGTCAGGCGGTAGGTCGTGCCCACGTGTGGGTAGTCCTTGGGATCGCCCGCGGTGCCCTTGGTGGACTCCAGGATACGCGCCGCAGGGTTGATGACCGCCAGCGGGTTCTTGGGATACATGGGGTTGTAGCCCAGCGGGTTGTCGAACGCCTCGTAGTGCGTGGGGAACGGACCTTCGTTCATGCCCTTGCGTGCGAACAAGCGCGCCACACCCTCGGGATTCATGATGAAGGGGTTGATCACCTCGGGATCCAGGCCCACGGCCACGTCTGGCACGTCCGCGCCGCCCCACTGCTTGCCATTCCACTTGATCAGCACGCGCTTGGGGTTGAACGGATTGCCCTGGCGGTCGCACGATGCGCGGTTGTACAGCACACGGCGGTTGGCCGGCCAGGCCCAGGCCCAGTTCAGCGTGTTGCCGATCCCGGTGGGGTCGCTGTTGTCGCGGCGCGCCATCTGGTTGCCCGAAGACGTCCAGCTGCCTGCCCAGATCCAGCAACCACCCAGGGTGGTGCCGTCATCGCGCATTTCGCCAAAGCCCGCCAGCTGCTCGCCCGCCTTGCGGATGAGCTTGGTGGGGTCCTTGGGGTCGTACAGATCGACCAGGGCGCGACCGTTGTATTCCTTGGCAATTTCCTCGGAAGTGGGGTGGTCGGCGTGCGAGTATGGCCAGTAGAGGTTGACGATGGGGTCGGGGAACTTGCCGCCGTCCTTCTCGTATAACTTCTTCAGGCGCAGGTGCAGGCCGGACATGATCGCGATGTCGGTCTTGGCTTCACCCGGTGCATCGGCGGCCTTCCAGTGCCACTGCAGCACGCGCGAGGAGCTCACGACGGCACCGTCTTCTTCGGCGAAGCAGGTGGTGGGCAGGCGGAACACCTCGGTTTGGATGGAGGCGGAGTCCACATCGTTGAATTCGCCGTGGTTCTTCCAGAACTCGGAAGTCTCGGTGACCAGCGGATCCATCACGACCAGGAACTTCAGCTTCTTCAAGCCTTCGCGGACATTGTTGGAGTTGGCCAACGCGGCCAGGGGGTTGAAGCCCTGCGCGATGTAGCCATTCACCTTGCCCTGCACCATCATGTCGGTGATCTGCAGCATGTCGTACTGCTTGTCCAGCTTGGGCAGGTAATCGAATGCCCAGTTGTTTTCCGCAGTCGCCGCAGGACCCCACCATGCCTTCATCAAGCTGACGTGGAACTTGGGTGTGTTGGACCAGTAGTTCATCTGGCCGGGACGCAGCAGCTTGGGCGTGCGTGCGGCGATGTACTGTTGGTAGTCTTGCTCGCGCTCGTTGGGCAGCGTCAGGTAACCCGGCAACGAAGCGGACAAGATACCCAAGTCGGTCAGGCCCTGGATGTTGGAGTGACCGCGCAACGCGTTCATGCCACCACCTGCAACGCCGATGTTGCCGCACAGCAGCTGGATCATAGCGCCGGTACGCAGCATCTGTGCGCCCGTGGTGTGCTGGGTCCAGCCCAGTGCGTACATGATGGTCGCCACACGGCCGGCCACTGCGGTCGAGGCAAACTGCTCGGCCACGTGCAGGAACTTGGCCTGGGGTGTGCCGCAGATGCTTTCCACCTTCTCAGGGGTATAGCCCGCGTAATGGCGCTTGAGCCACTGGTAGACGCAACGGGGGTGCTGCAACGTGGGGTCGGTCTTCACGAAGCCGTCTTCGCCCATCTCGTAGTCCCACGACGATTTGTCGTAAGTACGGGTCTCGGGGTTGTAGCCGGAGAAGATGCCTTCGTCGAACGCAAAGTCTTCGCGCACGATGTATGTGAAGTCGGTGTAGTTCTTCACATATTCGTGGTGAATCTTGTCGTTGGTCAGCAGGTAATTGATGATGCCGCCCAGGAACACGATGTCCGAGCCCGAACGGATAGGGGCATAGAAATCGGCTACGGAAGCAGATCGGTTGAAACGCGGATCGACCACCATGAAGTGCGCACCGTTGTGCTCCTTCGCTTCGGTCACCCATTTGAAACCACAGGGGTGCGCTTCCGCAGCGTTACCGCCCATGATCAGGATCACATCAGCATTCTTGATGTCGACCCAGTGATTTGTCATGGCTCCACGGCCAAACGTCGGGGCAAGACCTGCCACCGTCGGGCCGTGTCAGACACGTGCTTGGTTATCGAGCGCCAGCAGGCCCCAGGAACGGGCAACCTTGTGGGTGACGTAACCGGCTTCGTTGCTAGAGGCCGAAGCAGCCAGCATGCCGGTGGTGAGCCAACGGTTGACCGTTTGACCCTTTTCATTCTTCTCGACGAAGTTGGCGTCGCGGTCTTCCTTCAGAAGCTTGGCGATACGGTCCAGGGCTTCGTCCCACGACAGGCGCTTCCACTCGGTCGAGCCGGGAGCGCGGTACTCGGGGTACTTGAGGCGGTTGGGGCTGTGAACGAAGTCCAGCAGCGAGGCGCCCTTGGGGCACAGCGTGCCGCGATTCACGGGGTGATCGGGATCACCTTCAACGTGCATCACCGACATCTTGGCGTTCTTGACGCCGTCGCTGTAGGAGTACATCAGGATGCCGCAGCCCACCGAACAGTACGTGCATGTCTGCCGTGTGACGGTGGTTGCGGCCAGTTTGAACTGACGGACTTCAGCCAGGGCAGCGGTGGGCGAGAAGCCCATCACTGCCAGACTGGATGCCGCCAGACTCGAGCCAGTCACTTGCATGAACTGGCGTCTGGATAGTTGCACCATGGGGTTACCTTTTAAAACTTGACGCTTGTAGGCGAAATTCTAGTTATGTGTCTCATACAAGACCCACTCCCCAGCCTTTAACCGATAGCGCCTGCCGGGGAATGTATGCATATGGTTGCATAGATCGGCGGCACATATAAGGCGGGAAGAACCCGAGTTTTGTAGGTGCGGGCCGTGTGTGCTTTATGGAAAATCCAGCAAGCGCCGCCTGCAGCGGCGACAATGCGGGCCATCAACTGCAAGGTGTGCGCAACCCGTGAAGGCGGGTGTGCCACGTGTCGAGGGTCGACCCATCTTCGTGTTGGCGTACAGCGGTGGCTGCTGTGCGCAGATGCGCCGGTCGTCTTGTCTGCGTCGGCTTTTGTTCCTTGTTGCGGTTTTTTCCATGTCCCATCGCCAGCCCGTCCGTGTGGCCGATCTTGCTCAGTTCACGACCATCATCGACGCCCGCACGCCTGCAGAATTTGCCCTTGACCACATCCCCGGTGCGATCAACTGCCCGGTGCTGAGCGACGCCGAGCGCGCCACCATCGGCACCATCTACAAGCAGGTCAGCCCCTTCGAGGCCAAACGCCTGGGGGCGGCCCTGGTGGCCCAGAACCTGGCCCAGCACCTGCACACCACCTTTGCCGACAAGCCAGAGAACTGGCGTCCCGTGGTCTATTGCTGGCGCGGGGGGCTGCGCAGCGGCTCCATGGTGACGTGGCTGCGTCTGGTCGGTTGGGATGCCCAGCAACTGGCGGGTGGCTACAAGTCCTTCCGCCACCATGTGGTCGACGAGATCGAGCGCCTGGTGCCGCAGTTGCAGCTGCGCGTGCTGTGCGGCGCCACCGGCAGCGCCAAGACCCGGGTGCTGCACGCCTTGCAGCAGCAGGGTGCGCAGGTGGTGGACCTGGAGGGGCTGGCCTGCCACAAGGGGTCGTTGCTGGGCGCCTTGCCGGGCGTGCCGCAGCCCTCGCAAAAGAGCTTCGATACACAGCTGGTGGCCGTGCTGGAAACCCTGGACCTGAGCCGGTCGGTGTATGTGGAGGGGGAAAGCCCCAAGATCGGCCGCGTGGCCTTGCCCCTGCAACTGGTGCAGCACATGCGCCAGGCGCCGGTCATCGAGATCCAGGCCACCGAGGCGGCGCGGCTGGACTACCTGTTGCGCGATTACGCCTACCTGGGCGATGACGTGGCCTCGTTGTGCGAGCGGCTGGCCTACCTCAAGGAAATCCAGGGCAGTGAGACGATTGCCCGCTGGCAGGACTGGGCCCAGGCTGGCGCGTTGCCGCAGCTGTTTGACGAGCTGATGCGCCTGCACTACGACCCCCAGTACCAGCGTTCGCAGTCGCGCCACTTCACCCAATGGGGCGGGCGCCAGTCGCTGGCGGCCGACGACCTGTCCGAGTCCGCCTTCGCCCGTCTGGCCGGCGCGGTCGTCGCCCTGGGCTGACAGCGGGGCGCCCAGGCGCCACGGCCTGGATGCCGGCGGGTCTGGCGTGCCTGGATGACACCGGGCAGGCCCGCTGGGTGGTACAACGTCGCATGTTTGATGTGCCCCACCAGGAGTCTTGCACCATGTCCGAAGCACCCGTCCCGCCTGAACGCATCGTTGCCCGCACCAGCAGCCTGGGGGAGGGTATGACGGTGGCCCGCGTCCTGCCCACCCGGGGACGGCGCATGATCGGCGCCTGGTGTTTTCTGGACCACCTGGGTCCGGTGGATTTTCCGGCCGGCCAGGGCATGCATGTGGGGGCCCACCCGCACACCCGGCTGCAGACCTTCACCTGGATGATCGAGGGTGAAATCCTGCACCGCGACAGCCTGGGCTCGGAACAGGTGGTGCGCCCCGGTCAGGTGAATCTGATGACGGCAGGCTACGGCATTTCGCACACCGAAGACTCGGTCACGCCCGGTGCGCGCCTGCATGCGGCCCAGTTGTGGATTGCCCTGCCGGCCGCGGTGGCCGACCAGTCGCCCGCCTTTGCGCATTACCCGGTGCTGCCCACCTGGCAGGCACAGGGTTGCGACTGGGCCCTAATGGCCGGCAGCTATGGCGAACACACCGCGCCCACGCAGCTGCATTCCCCACTGGTGGGCTTGGAGGTGCGCTGCGACCGCGGGGCCACCGTGACGTTGCCGCTGCGCGCAGACTTTGAATACGGCTTGCTGCCGCTGACTGGCGGGCTGGCCGTGGCCGGCGAGACCTGGATTGCCAACGAACTGGCGTACCTGGCTGCCGGGCGCACCGCGGTGACGCTCCAGATGCAGGCCGGCACCCGGCTGCTGCTGATCGGTGGCGCGCCGTTTGCCGACCCGGTGACCATGTGGTGGAACTTTGTGGGCCCGGATCTGGTGAGCATCCGCGCCTACCGCGAGGCCTGGCAGGTCCAGAGCGAACGCTTTGGCAGCGTGCCCGGCGGGGAAGGGCGACGCCTGATGGCCCCGCCGCTGCCCTGAAAACGGATTATTCGGTTTTGATAGCTGCCTGCGCTTGCTGCACAGGCGCTGCAGGCCAATTTGGCTGATATTGGGCGGGGTCGGTCTGGGCGGCATCGCGCGTGTGGTCGCCCTGGGTGACGGCCCCCGCCCCTGGCCGAGGGCCCGGCGATGCTGGCCTACACCCTGTGGCTGTGCTCAAGGGGTGAAAATGGCCTCTAGCCTTGCAGCATCAGCGCGGGCTGCTCTGATTCCAGGAGTGCCTGTTCGGCCGACTGGGCGCTGCCGGGCAGGGTGAACTGCCGCACGGCCTGGTCCAGCACGCCGGCCTGGTCGCGCAGCGAGGCCGAGGCCGCACTGGACTGCTCCACCAGGGCCGCGTTCTGCTGGGTCATCTGTTCCAGCTCGTCCACGGAGCGCATCACCTCCGCAATCTGGCGGTGCTGGGTGTGGGCTGCCTCGCTGATCTCGGCAATCACCTGGGCCACGCGGTGCACGCTGCCCACGATGTCGTCCATGGTGCTGCCGGCCTGCCGCACCAGGCT
This sequence comes from Comamonas aquatica, assembly GCF_018064205.1. Lineage (NCBI taxonomy): Bacteria > Pseudomonadati > Pseudomonadota > Betaproteobacteria > Burkholderiales > Comamonadaceae > Comamonas > Comamonas aquatica. The sequence goes on from NZ_CP072916.1 coordinate 1,275,611, forward strand.
GGTGCCGCTGTCCACGCACTGGGTGGAGGCGGTGATCAGCGCCTTGATTTCGCGCGCCGCCTCGGCGCTGCGGCCGGCCAGGGCCCGGACCTCGTTGGCCACCACGGCAAAGCCGCGGCCCTGTTCGCCGGCGCGGGCGGCCTCCACGGCCGCGTTCAGCGCCAGGATGTTGGTCTGGAAGGCGATGCCATCAATCACGCCGGTGATGTGGGCGATGCGCTCGGAGCTCTGGGCGATCTGCGCCATGGTCTGCACCACCTCCGCCGTCACCTGGCGCCCGCGCTGGGCCACGCTGGTGGCGGCCTGGGCGTGCTGGTGCGCGGTTTCGCTGGCCTGTGCGTTGTGTTGCACGCCCTGGCCCAGCTCTTCCATGGCGCCGGTGGTGGTCTGCAGGTGCGAGGCCGTGTCCTCCGTGCGCTCGCTCAGGTGGTGGTTGCCGGTGGCGATTTCCGCGCTGGCGGTGGACACCTGGCCCGAGGCGGCCTGCACCTGGGCCACCAGGCTGCGCAGGGCGGCCTGCATGACGGCCATGGCGGTCACCAGTTGGCCCACCTCGTCGCGGTTCAGCGCCACGATGTCCTGCGACAGGTCGCCGGCGGCCACGCGCTGCGCCATGTCGCGCGCCATGGTCAGCGAACGCATGATGGTGCGCACGCTGACCACCGTCACCGGCAGCATCACCAGCACGGCGATCAGCACCACGGCGGCCATCAGCCGCTTCATCTGCTCGGCCTGGGCGGTGATCTGCTGGCGGGCGGTGTCCAGCTCGGCCTGGGCCTGCATCACGGCGGCGCTCAGCAGGGCGTCCGCGTCATGGATGGCCGAGCGCACGAACTCGGCCTGCTCGGCCCCCTCGGCCGGGCTGACCAGGCCCTGGCGCACCTGCTCCAGCAGCGGGGACAGGTCGTTGCCATAGCGCTCCAGCGAGGTGTGGACCACGCCCAGCTTCTGGGCGTAGTCCGAGGTGTCGGGCTGCAGCATCCCCAGCATCTGGGCGCGTTCCTTGATGCTGGCCAGCGTGGCCTGCCAGCGGCCCAGCATCTCTTCGGCCCGGTCCGAGCTGTCGGCATTCACGATGGTGTTTTTCTCGGCGATCTGCAGGCTCCCTAGATTGGTGCGCAGCTCGCTGATATCGGTCAGGGTCTGCACCCGGGTGGCGAAGACCTCTTCCACCGTGTGGTGGGTCTGCTCCAGGGCATAAAAGCCCGCGCCGCCAATGGCGGCCAGCATGGCCAGGCAAAACAGGGTGCCGCAGTACAGGCGGCGCTTGATCGACAGGTTGGCAACGAAGTTCATCACGAATCCTTGGGTATGCCCCGCTGCTTGTGGCAACGGTATACAAAATGTTTCGCAAATTTCGCGCCAACCTCTTGACGATCGTTTTATAGGTTGAGGATTTTGGCCACATAGTCCGCATCCTTGTCGCCACGGCCGGACAGGTTGACCAGGATGTGCTGGTCCGCGCCCAGCGTGGGGGCGGTGCGCATGGCCCAGGCCACGGCGTGGGCGCTTTCGAGTGCCATCACGCCGCAGCGCCGCCGGCCGATGGCGCCGGTTTCAGCATGTCGATATGGGGAATGCCATCTTCGTCATAGACATCCCCGACGGCCTGGAATCCGAGCGGTCCATAGAACTTTTCGAGGTGCGCCTGCGCACCGATCCGTATGCCTTGGCCGGGAAAGTGTTTTTCCGTGAAGGCGATGGCCTCGGCGACCAGCGCACGGCCAATTTGGATGTTGCGGAATTGGGCCAGCGTGATCACACGCCCGATCGAAGGCTCCGTGTATTTGAGCCCGGGATCCACGACCCGGGCATAGGCCGCCAGCTCGCCCCCCACCGTCACCCGCAGGTGCCAGGACTGTGGGTCCAAGCCGTCGGCGTCCTGGTAGGCGCACTGCTGCTCGACGATGAAGATCGATTCTCGGGCGCGGAGCACTTCGTAGATTTCCAGGGCCGTGAAGGCCTCCAGGCGGTTCCAGTGGTAGTTCAGATGCATCATGTGGTGAGCGGGGGGGGCAGGGGCGAGGCGGCGTTGCCGATGGGGGTCAGCGAAAGTGGCGCTTGGTGACCAGATAGCGCGCAGCGGTCGTTCCGCTGTTGCCAAAGGATTGTTCTTCGTGGGTGGACACGCGCGCGCAGTCCCCGGGCTGTAGTTCGTAGACGGTGACCCCGCTGGTGAGCGTCAATTGGCCTTCAAGCAGCAGGATTTGATCGTCCGAGTGCAGCGTGGCGCTGGCGGCAAAGCTGACGGTTTGCCCCGGTGGCAACTCGACCGCCACGATCTCCACCTCGGCAGCATCGCCCGGTGGGGACAGCAGCCGCCGGACATAGCCCGTGGCCGGGTCTGTCCATTGCTGCTGCTCCTGCACGCGCTGGATCGCGGTGGGGGCCGACCGGGGCTCGCGCATCAGGGCCGACATGCTCAGGCCCATGGCATCACCGATGCGCGAGAGCAGCACGGCGGTGGGGCTGCTCTCCCCGCGCTCGATCTTGGAAATCATGGCCCGGCTCACGCCCGCCTGGGTCGCTAGCTGGTCCAGGGTCAGGCCGCGCCGCATCCGCTCTTCGCGAACGCGGTGGGGAATGAGGTGTTCGGGGGATGTGTGGGGCGACATGCATTCCATTATAGTGGATATCTACTATAGTGGAATATATGCGTGCAACGTATCTCGAATACGACAGCCGCGCCGGTGCTGGCGCTGCTGCTCAATGCGCTGGCCTGGGGTGTCGCGTGGTGGCCTTTCCGGCAGCTTCAGTCCTTGGGGCTGCATCCGCTGTGGGCGACCGCCTGCATCTACGGGTTGGCGGCCAGCGGGATCGGGCTGTGGCGCCCCCAGGCACTGGGGCAGGTCGTGCGCCTGCCGTCGCTGTGGGGCATCGTCATCGCCTCCGACCTGACCAATGCGGCCTTCAACTGGGCCGTCAGCATCGGGGATGTAGTCCGTGTGGTGCTCTTGTTCTATCTGATGCCGCTGTGGTCGCTGCTGCTGGCAAGGCGGTTGCTCGGCGAAGCCGTGACGGTTGGTGCGTGCGTGCGCGCCGTGCTGGCGGTGGTTGGGGCCGCCTGCGTGCTGGCCGGCCCCGCGGCAGCCATCGGGGACATGTGGGCCAGTTCTGCCAGCCTTGCCGATGCCTTGGCCTTGCTGGCCGGCTTTGCCTTTGCCTTGAACACCGTGCTGCTGCGGCGTGCGGCCGCGGTACTGCGCGAAGGGCGGGCGATGGCCATGTTCCTGGGCGGGGCCCTGGTCGCGGGGGCTGCGGCCACCTTGTTGTCCGGGGCCGGGGATGCCGCAGTCCTGACCGTCACCTGGCCTGGCGCCGCGGCAGCGTGGGTGGGGCCCGTTGCGGGACTGGCCCTGGCTTTTCTGGTAGTGAACCTGTGCCTGCAATATGCCGTTGCCCGCCTCAGCGCCCGGGTGACGGCGGTGGTCCTGCCGTGCGAAGTGCTGTTTGCGGCCGTCACTGCCGTGTGGTGGGGTGGTGCCTCCTTGCATCTGGGGCTGGTGGTGGGCGGGGTGTGCATCCTGTCCGCGGCAATAGCCAGTGTTTGGGGGCATGCCAGGGCGGCGCCCGACCGGGTGGCCGAATGATCCATCGGAATGAGAGCGGCAGAACCCGGGGCGTGGCGCAGCCTGTGCGTGCAGGCTCCAAACGGCGCAGGGTGCGCCACGTCTGGCGAGGGTGAATGCTCGTCCTTCTTCCTTGCTCCGTGGTGGCGAGGACTGCGCTGGTGCTGTGGCGCGCTCCTGCTTCAGTCGTGGCCCCAGACCCCAGCCGGACGGTGCCGCTGCTTGCGCGATTGCACGGCTGGCACGTCCGGCTCGAAGAGCAGGTCACGGGGGCAGGGGGCCGCGTGCGCAGAGTGAATAGTTCTCTGAGGCCGTGGGTGCCAGAGCACCGGCACCCCCGAAAAAAACAAGCCGCCAGGCATGTGCCTGGCGGCCTGGGCGGGGGCATCCGCGGTGGCTCAGGCCCTCACGGCTTTTGCAGCATCTTGATGACGCTGGAGAAGTCCTGGCCACCGTGGCCCGCAATGCTGTGGGCCGCATAGATGGCGCGGGCCATGCCGCCCAGCGGGGTGCTGGCCTTGGTGGCGATGGCGTTGTCCTGGGCCAGGCCCAGGTCCTTGAGCATCAGGTCCGTGCCAAAGCCGCCGGCATAGCCCTTGCTGGCCGGTGCGTTCTCGTGCACACCGGGGAAGGGGTTGTACTTTTCCAGCGCCCAGTTGCCGCCGGAGCTGCGGCGCATGATCTCGCTCAGCACCTTGGGGTCCAGGCCGTTGGCCACGCCCAGGGCGATGGCTTCGCTGGTGCCCACCATCAGGATGCCCAGCAGCATGTTGTTGCAGATCTTGGCGGTCTGGCCGGCTCCCACGACGCCGGCGTGGAAGATGTTGGCGCCCATTTTCTCCAGGTAGGGCTGGGCGCGTTCCAGCTGCGCCGTGGTGCCGCCGACCATGAAGGTCAGCGTGCCCGCAATCGCGCCGCCCGTGCCGCCCGAGACCGGGGCGTCGATGAAGTCGATGCCGGCGGCATCGGCCGCCTTGGCCACCTTCTGGCTGGTGGCGGCGGCGATGGTGGAGCTGTCGATCACCAGCGTGCCCGGGGCAATGCTGGCCAGCAGGCCGGGGGCGCCGTCCTTGCCCAGGAACAGGGCCTCCACGTGCTGGCTGGCGGGCAGCATGGTGACCACCACCTTGGCGCCCTGCACGGCGTCCTGTGCGCTGAAGGCGGCGGTGGCGCCTTCAGCGACCACCTTGGCGACGGCCTCCTTGGACAGGTCGAAGGCGCGCACGGCGTGGCCGGCTTTTTGCAGATTGATGGCCATGGGGCCGCCCATGTTGCCGAGGCCGATGAAAGCGATGGTGGTCATACCGTTGTCTCCTGGTGGTGTTGAACTGTGGTTGTAATCTTCAAAAAAACTAGCTGTCTGCGCTGGTGTGATAAGGGCTGGAGGCTTAAAAGTCTTGCAATGTGAGCTAGCCGATGCTGAAGTCGGCCCCGCGCTCGGCCAGCAGGCTGCGCAAAATGCTGCGGTGGCAGCGGGCTTCATCCTCGCAGTAGCAGCCCAGCGCAAACGCCGTCTGGTGCGACAGGGCGGCCAGCAGGTCCAGGGTGCGGCTGGCGGGCGCGGCCGCCAGCTGCTTGCGAAAACGCTGCTGGAACTGCTTCCACAGCTTGTCGGCCTCGGCCGTCTGGCCCTGGGCCTGCAGCTGGTGCGACTGCAACGCCAGTTGCATGGTGTCGGCTTCGGGTGATAGCTCGGGGTACCAGACGTCGTAATAGTCGCGACTGGCAAATTCGGCCTTGGGCACACCGCGCGGCGGTCGGCGCACGGTGCCGATGCGCAGGCCTTCGCCCGCGCTGCGCGGGCTGCCAAGTTGAAGGATGCGGATGGGCATGGCGTGTCTCCGGGCCGGTCAGGCGTCGTCATCGAACACGGAGTGCTTGCGCGCAGGCGGGCGCGGCGTGGCCTTCGTGTTGCTGGGTGTTTTGGCCGTTTTGCGCAAGCTGGAAGCGCGTGGTGTGCTCTCTTTGGTGGAGCGCGTCGGTGCTCCGTCACCGCGTGCCGCCTTCTTGCGCGTGGCTTTGGCCAGCGGGTTGAAGGCCAGGGCCGCGGCGATCCAGTGCTGCCACTGCGCGCGCGTGGCGTAGGCGGCGGGGCTGATGTAGAAGTAGCCGTCCATCAGCCCCTTGCTGGACAGGGTGCGCACGCCCGGCGTTTCCGCCACGGCGGCGTGCGTGTCCGGCGGCAGGCGCACCAGCAGCTCGTGACCTTCCACGCCCAGGCACAGCTTGCCGTTGACCATGAAGACATGGCAGCCGAACATGCGCTTTTCCTCGACCTCGCCGGCCTCCAGCAGCGCTGCGCGCACGGCGTCGATGAGCTGCAGGGTGTCGTCGGACAGCGGGCGGGCAGGCATGGCGTTTTTGGGGTGAAAAAGGGTCTTGGGGCTTGTGCAGTGCGCGCTGCCAGCTATGAAAAATGTCAGCGGATGGCGTCGGGCGCGTCGGCCTCCAGCATGCGCCGGGCAATGATGACACGCATGATCTCGTTCGTGCCCTCCAGGATCTGGTGCACGCGCGCATCGCGCATCAGGCGCTCCAGCGGGTACTCGCGGATGTAGCCATAGCCGCCGTGCAGTTGCAGGGCTTCGTTGCAGACCATGAAGCCGGCGTCCGTGGCAAAGCGCTTGGCCATGGCGCAGTAGGTCGATGCGTCGCGCGCGCCGGCATCCAGCTTGGATGCGGCCAGGCGCACCATCTGGCGTGCGGCGACCAGCTCGGTCGCCATGTCGGCCAGCTTGAACTGCAGCGCCTGGAAGCTGGCAATCGCCTTGCCAAACTGCTTGCGCTCCTGCATGTACTGCTGCGCCTGGGTCAGTGCGCCCTGGGCGGCACCGATGGAGCAGGTGGCGATGTTGATGCGCCCGCCGTCCAGCCCCTTCATGGCGATCTTGAAGCCTTCGCCTTCCTGGCCCAGCAGGTGGTTGGCCGGGATGCGCACATTGTCAAAGCTGATGACGCGCGTGGGCTGGCTGTTCCAGCCCATCTTCTCTTCCTTCTTGCCGTAGCTGATGCCCGGGGCATCGGCCGGCACGGCAAAGGCGCTGATGCCCTTGGCGCCCGAGTCGGGGGCGCCGGTGCGGGCCATCAGCACCAGCACGTCGGTGCTGCCGGCGCCGCTGATGAAGGCCTTGGCGCCGTTGATCACGTAGTGGCCGCCGTCCTTGTCGGCCCGGGTCTTGAGCGAGGCGGCGTCCGAGCCGGCGCCGGGTTCGGTCAGGCAGTAACTGGCCAGCTTCTGTCCACTGGTCAGTGCCTCACCCCAGGTGGTGCGCACGGTTTCGGTGGCCCAGGTGCCCAGCATCCAGGTGGCCATGTTGTGGATGGTGATGAAGGCGGTGGTGCTGGGGTCGACGGCGGCCAGTTCCTCGAACACCAGCGTCGCATCCAGGCGCGGCAGGGCCAGGCCGCCGGCGTTCTCGGGGGCGTACAGGCCGCAAAAGCCCAGTTCACCGGCCTGGGCGATGGCCTCGCGCGGGAAGATGGCTTCGCGGTCCCATTCGGCGGCATGCGGGGCCAGGGCGGTCTGGGCGAACTGGCGCGCGGTGTCGGCAAAGGCGCGTTGGTCTGCGCTGAGTTCAAAGTCCATGGCGGTGTCTCCTGTTTCTTTGTTGTTGTGGAAGGCGGGGCCTGCGCATGCAGCGTCCGCAACTCAGGGCGGCGCTTCGCCGTGGTGCAGCCAGTAGCGCAGTTTGGCGTGGCGGGCCTCGGTCTGCTGCGTCAGGCAGTCGTGCAGGCGCTGGGGCCAGTCGGCGCGGCCCTCATCGCTGGCATGGCGGGCCTTGCAGGTGCTGGTGCGCTGGCGGCTCCAGGCGCTCTGGTCCTTGCGCAGGGCCGGGCGCTCGTGGGCCGACAGGGCGCGCATCACATCGCCATACAGAATGTTCTGCGCGCTGTCGGCCTGCTGAAAGCGCTGCACGGCGCAGGCATTGCGGCTGGCGGTGTCGCTGGCACCGGGTTCGCAGGCCGCGCCGGCCTGGGCCCGCACGGCAGGGCTGTGGATCAGCACGGCCACCAGCAAGCAGGCGGTGGCCAGGGAGGGGGCAGGCAAATTCATGCCTGCATCATCCCAGAGTTTGGTATCCAAACGGCCTCCTGCCCAATCTGCACCAGCGCTGCCAGCTATGCTTTGCGCAGTCTTACTTCAGGCTGATGGTGGTGTTCACGCCGTGGCTGGTGGTCGAGTCGTCGAACCAGCGCGCGGTGACCGTCTTGGTCTGGGTGTAGAACATCACCACCTGCTTGCCGTAGGGGCCCAGGTCGCCCAGCTTGGAGGCGCGGCTGCCGGTGAACGAGAACAGGGGCACAGGCACAGGGATTGGCACGTTGATGCCGACCTGGCCCACGTCGATCTCTTCCTGGAACTTGCGCGCAGCGGCGCCGCTTTGCGTGAAGATGGCCGTGCCGTTGCCGTTGGGGTTGGCGTTGATGAAGGCGATGGCTTCATCGATGTCCGCGGCCTCGGCAATGCACAGCACGGGGCCGAAGATTTCCTGGTCGTACACGCTCATGCCGGGCTTGACGCCGCTGAAGATGGTGGGGCCGACAAAGTTGCCCTTCTCGTAACCGGCCACCTGGGGCTTGCGGCCGTCCAGCTCCAGCTTGGCGCCGTCGGCAATGCCGCGCTCGATCAGGCTTTCCACGCGCGACAGGGCGGCGCAGCTGACCACGGGGCCGACGTCGGTGCCGGGCTCGGTGCCACCGGAGACCTTCAGGGTCTTGGCCTTCTCGACCAGCTCGGGGATCCAGTTGCGGGCCTCGCCCACCAGCACCACCACCGACAGCGCCATGCAGCGCTGGCCGGCTGCACCAAAGGCGGCACCGGCCAGGGCGTTCAGCGACTGCTCCTTGTTGGCGTCGGGCAGGACGATGGCGTGGTTCTTGGCGCCCATCATGCACTGCACGCGCTTGCCGTTCAGGCTGGCGCGGTTGTAGACGTGGGTGCCGACCTTGGTCGAGCCAACAAAGCTGATGGCCTTGATGTCGGGGTGGTCGCAGATGGCGTTCACCGCGTCTTCACCGCCGTGGATCACGTTCAGCACGCCGGGGGGCACGCCGGCTTCCAGTGCCAGCTCGCACAGGCGCATGGTGACCATGGGGTCCTGCTCCGAAGGCTTGAGCACGAAGGTGTTGCCGGTGGCGATCGCCATGGGGAACATCCACAGCGGAATCATGGCAGGGAAGTTGAAGGGGGTGATGCCGGCGCACACGCCCAGGGGCTGGTTCAGGGTGTAGGTGTCCACGCCGTTGGCCACGTTGTTGGCCAGCTCACCCAGTTGCAGGGTGCCGATGTTGGCGGCGTGCTCCACCACTTCCAGGCCGCGGAAGACGTCGCCTTCGGCGTCGGGCAGGGTCTTGCCCTGTTCGGCGGTCAGGATGGCGGCCAGCTCCTTCATGTTCTCGCGGATCAGCTGCTGCAGCTTCAGGAAGATGCGGGCGCGGGTGCCGATGGGGGTCTTCTTCCAGGTCTTGAAGGCTTCCTTGGCGTTGCTCACCGCCAGGTTGATTTCCTCGGGGGTGGCAAAGGGCACGCGGGCCAGCACCTCCTGGGTGGCCGGATTGACCACGTTGCGCCACTGGGTGGTCTTGGATTCGACCAGCTGGCCGTTGATCAGCAGTTTGACGGTCGGGGCCAGGACGGCTTGGGAAGCAGGTGCATTCATGGTGCGTGTCTCCAGGGTGTTGTAGGAATCAGGTGGGCTTGGCAGCGGCTGCGGTGCATTCGCCCGACCATGGAGGACATGCTAGGTGTGCAAAACTGCCAAAGCAATACGCATTTACGCACCTTGGCTTTGCATAAATGCACAGTCATACTGTGGGCATGGATTGGGATCATTTGCGTTTCTTTGCGGCCCTGGCCCACACCGGCACGCTGGTGGGGGCGGCGCGTGCACTCGGCGTGGAGCACACCACCGTGGCCCGGCGCATCCAGGCGCTGGAGCACCAGCTGGGTACCCCGCTGTTCGTGCGCGATGCCACGGGGCACAAGCTCAACCAGGCCGGGCGCCAGCTGCTGCCCACGGCCCAGGCCATGGAGCAGGCCGCCAGCGGCATCGAGCACCTGGCGCGGCACAGCGATGCCGAGCATGCGGCGGTGGCCGGGCTGGTGCGCGTTGGCGTGACCGAGGGGCTGGGTGTGCAACTGCTGGCCGCGCCGCTGTCGCGCCTGTCGCTGCAGTACCCCAAGCTGTCGGTGGATCTGCTGGCGCTGCCCCGGCTGATGCACCTGTCGCGGCGCGAGGCGGACATCGTCATTTCCCTGGAGCGGCCCAAGCGCGGCACGGTGGTGGTCAGCAAGCTGACCGACTATCACCTGTATCTGTATGGTGAGCGCCAGTACCTGGCGCGCAAGCCGCTGGTGCACAGCAGCGAGGACCTGCGCCACCACCAGTTCATCCACTACGTCGACGACCTGTTGTTCTCGCAGGAGCTGCAACTGCTGTCGCAGCTGTACAAGCCCACCCATTTCGTGTTCCGCAGCACCAGCATCGCGGCGCAGTACGAGGCCGTGCGCGCCGGCGCAGGCCTGGCGGTGCTGCCGGCGTTCCTGGCCGACCGGGACCCGCTGCTGCAGCGCGTGCTGCCCGAGCAGGCGCGGTTCGAGCGCAGCTTCTGGATGTCCATGCCCGAGGAAGCCAAGGGGGTGCCGCGCATCCAAGTGGTATGGAAACTACTGAAGCATTTGTTTACAGAACACCAGTCCCGGCTCAAGCCCCTGTGAGCGTGCTCGACTCAGGGTTATTTAGCAGTTTGGTTTGCCCAAACAGGGCCTGAGCCAAGGTTATGCTATCGCTTCGGTTAATTTTTGTTAGCAATTGCATACCTGTATTGCGGCACAGCTCTAGTGATTCATGAAACTTCGCTCTAAGTTCCGACAGCGATTGCAACTGTGGTGGCTTTCCGCGACCGTCTGCGTAGTGGGTGGTGCCCTGAGTCTGGGCCTGTGGCACACCCTGGAAGCGCACCGGGCCAGCATGACACTGGAGCGCCTGGAGCAGCAGGCCCTGCAGTTCAGCAGCTCGCTGGAACAGAAGATGGATGCCTACGGCGAGCTGGTCTATGGCATGGCCGTGCTCGGCAAATCGCCGGAGAGCCTGTCGTCGCCCTTGCTGCCCCAACTCAATGCGCAGCGCTATCCGGGCGTGGAATTCCTGAGCCTGGTGCGGCGCATGCCCTCGGCCGTGGCTGGTTATGAAATGTCCGATGTCTGGCCCACCCGCAGCACCGATGTCTGGATGGGTGAGGGCGCCCAGCACCTGGAAGCGCTGACCCAGCTGTGGTCCCGGCTGCCCGAGAGCCTGGAGCCCAGCATGAGCGAGCCGTTCGCGGTGCTGGGCGGCGACGCCTCGCCGCAGCGGGTGGTCATCGGCATGCCAGTGTGGCCGGCCTCGGTCCGCTCCGCCGCGGTGCACCAGGGCGACATTCTGGCGATGGGCCTGCGTGCCGATCAGTTGCTGGAACATTTCATGGAACGTGGGGGTCTGGACCAGGGGCTGGTGTCGATCCAGGACCAGGGCTCGGCTTCGCACCGCAGTGCCACCAGCCGTGCACCGAGCCTGCCCATCTATGTGAGCGAGGGCTGGGCGCAGCTGCCGGGCACCGCCCCCAGGGTGCAGCATGAGCTGCTGGTCTGGGGGCGCATCTGGTCGTTGGAGTTTGCCCCCCAGCCCCAGGTGCTGTCGGCGCTGGAAAGCGCCTACCCCATGATTGTCGGGATTGGCGGGCTGGGCGCGACCCTGGTGCTGGCGGCCCTGGTGGCCGTGCTGTCGCACCAGCGGCTGCGTGCGCAATTCCAGACCCGCGTCAAGCACAACTTGCTGCGCCAGCAAAGCGACCGCCTCAAGGCGTTGCTGCACCAGTCGGCGATCGGCGTGGCCGAGATCGAGCCCGGCACCGGCCGCTACCTCAGCGTGAACAGCCGCTTCTCTGATGTTGTGGGCTATGACCCCAAGACGCTGGAGACGATGGATCTCTACCAGATCCTGCACCCCGAGGAACGCCCCGAGTTCCAGCGCCTGGAAGGCGCGCTGGCAGCCGGCCGTCTGGCCCATTTCACGGTGACGCAGCGCATGGTGCGCGCCGATGGCAGCGAGGTCTGGACCGAGGTCTGGGTCTCGCCCGTGGTGGACAACACCGGCCAGTCCATGGGCCGCCAGATCGTGCTGCTGTTGGATGTGACCGAACGCCAGATCCTGCAGGCGCAGCTGCACGCGCGCGAAGCCTATTCCAGCGAAATGCTGCGCTACATGCCGGTGGGGCTGGTGGTGGTCGGGCCCAGCGGCAACATTGAGTTCGTGAACCACCAGTTCGAGGTGATGACCGGCTGGTCGCAGTGCGACATGGCCGACGAAACCACGCTGTGGCGCCTGTTGTGCGTGGACGCCATGCAGCATGCCGCGCTGCTGCAGCGCCTGAACGCCGGGCGCTGCGAGGTGGTGCCCACCGGCGTCAACATGCCGGCGGCCGAATACCTGCTGCGCAGCAAGGACGGCAAGGAGCTGCCCATCGAGGTGTCGGGCCGCTTCCTGGGCGGGCGCATCCTGCTGAGCTTTGTGGACCTGAGCCAGCGCAAGGCCGCGGAAGAGGAAATCCGCTGGCTGGGCTTTTACGACACCGTCACCCAGCTGCCCAACCGCCGCCTGCTGCTGGAGCGGCTGGCCGAGGCCGTGGCGCGCTGCCAGCGCCCGGGTGGGGGCAAGGGCGCGCTGCTGCTGCTGGACATCGACAATTTCAAATCCCTGAACGAAACCCTGGGTCACCAGCATGGCGATGCGTTGCTGCGCCTGGTGGCCACGCGCCTGAGCAACTGCATCGCGGGCCAGTACACCCTGGCGCGCCAGGGGGGCGACGAGTTCGCCGTGGTCCTGGAGGATCTGCCCAGCGAGTCCCTGGAGGCCGGGCGCCGCGCCGAGCAGGTGGGCTGCGCGGTGCTGGAGGCGCTGCGCACACCGTTCTACCTGGGGGCGCAGGACTTTCACGTCACCGTCAGCATGGGCGCCGTGGTGTTCAGCGGCAAGAGCGACACTGTGGAAGAGCTGCTCAAGCGTGCCGACCTGGCCTTGTACCAGGCCAAGAGCGCGGGCCGCGACACGCTGCAGTTCTTTGACCCCAGCATGCAAAAGGCCGTCAGTGCCCGGGTCGAGATGGAAAAGGACATGCGCCTGGCCCTGGAGCGCCATGAGTTCGACCTGTACTTCCAGCCCCAGGTGCAAAAGGACAAGGTGATCGGTGCCGAGGCGCTGCTGCGCTGGAAGCACCCGGTCAAGGGCTTCATCTCCCCCAGTGTGTTCGTGCCGGCGGCGGAAGAGTCCGGCCTGATCCTGCCGCTGGGCGAATGGGTGCTGTACGCCGCCTGCCGCCAGCTGGCGCAGTGGGCAAAGGACCCGCAGATGGCGGGCCTGACCATGTCGGTCAACGTCAGCCCGCGGCAGTTCTACCAGCCCAGCTTTGTGGAGCAGGTGCAGCAGGCCCTGCGCGTCACCGGTGCGCCGCCGCGCATGCTGGAGCTGGAGCTGACCGAGGGCATGCTGCTGGCCGATGTCGAGGACACCATCCGCAAGATGGTGCAGCTCAAGGCCATGGGCGTGATCTTTTCGCTGGACGATTTCGGCACGGGCTATTCGTCGCTGAGCTACCTCAAGCGCCTGCCGCTGGACAAGCTCAAGATCGACCAGAGCTTTGTCTACGAGGTGCTGTCCAGCGCCAACGACGCCACGATCGCCCGCTCCATCATCGCCCTGGGCAACAGCCTGGGCCTGCAGGTGATCGCCGAAGGCGTGGAAACCGAGGCGCAGCGCGAATTCCTGGCGTCCAGCGGCTGCCATTACTGGCAGGGCTTCCTGTTCAGTCAGCCCAAGCCGATTGCGGAATTCGAGACCTGGACACGGGCCTACGGCGCGGCACGTTCGGAGCGCAGCCATGTCTGAGGTGGTTTGGGTGGGCAGCCTGGGGGGGCTGCTCAAGACGGCGGGCCTGTTCGTGGCGACGGCAGTGGCCGAGATTGTGGGCTGCTACCTGCCGTGGCTGTGGCTCAAGCAGGGCGGCAGCGCCTGGTTGCTGCTGCCGGCCGCCGCCAGCCTGGTGGCCTTTGTCTGGTTGCTGACCCTGCACCCGGCCGCCGCTGGTCGGGTCTATGCGGCCTACGGTGGTGTCTACGTGGCCGTGGCCATGGTCTGGCTGTGGCTGGTGGACGGCCTGCGGCCCACGGCCTGGGAATGGGCCGGCGTCGCCGTCTGCCTGTGCGGCATGGCCATCATCGCCTTGGCGCCGCGCCCGGTGTGAGAACCCTCGCGGACCGTTAACTCCTGAATTGAGAGCTGAACGCGCTGGCTGCACCTGCGCAAAAGCCTTTTTTGTTACAAAGTCCGCGCCGAAGCCCGGGCGGCAGTTGTAAGCAGGCGCGTTATCATCGGCCCCTGGTTTCCACTGTTGCCACGTCTGCTTCTCCGACCCGACCTCCGTGCGCCTTAATTCGATCAAGCTTTCCGGCTTCAAATCCTTCGCCGAACCCACCAACTTCCTGCTGCCGGGCCAGTTGGTCGGCGTGGTCGGCCCCAACGGTTGCGGAAAGTCCAACATCATGGATGCCGTGCGCTGGGTGCTGGGGGAGAGCAAGGCCAGCGAGCTGCGCGGCGAGAGCATGCAGGACGTGATCTTCAACGGCACGACCCACCGCAAGCCGGCCAGCCGCTCCAGCGTGGAGCTGGTGTTTGACAACAGCGACCACCGCGCGGGCGGCCAATGGGGCCAGTTCACGGAAATCGCCGTCAAGCGCGTGCTCACGCGCGATGGCAACAGCAGTTACTTCATCAACAACCAGCCGGTGCGTCGCCGCGATGTGCAGGACGTGTTCCTGGGCACCGGCCTGGGCCCGCGCGCCTACGCCATCATCGGCCAGGGCACCATCAGCCGCATCATCGAGTCGCGGCCCGAGGAGCTGCGCCTGTTCCTGGAAGAGGCGGCCGGCGTGTCCAAGTACAAGGAGCGCCGCCGCGAGACCGAGAACCGCCTGGGCGACACGCGCGAGAACCTGACGCGCGTCGAGGACATCCTGCGCGAGCTGAACGCCAACCTCGACAAGCTGGAAAAGCAGGCCGTGGTGGCGGCCCAGTACAACACGCTGCAGTCCAGCGTGACGCTCAAGCAGCACCAGCTGTGGTTCCTGAAAAAGCAGGACGCCGAGGGCGATCTGGCCAAGATCCGCCAGGAAGGCCTGCAGGCCGTCAACGAGCTGGAAAGCCGCATGGCGGAAATCCGCCACATCGAGGCCGACCTGGAAGCCGTGCGCCAGGCGCACTACGAGGCCGGCGACCAGGTCAACCAGGCCCAGGGGCGGCTGTACGAAGCCACGGCCGAGGTGGGCAAGCTGGAGGCCGAGATCCGCTACGTGGTCGAGGGCCGCCAGCGTGTCGAGCAGCGCATGCAGCAGCTGGCCGAGCAGATTGCCCAGTGGGCGCAGCGCAAGGACGATGCCGATGCCGAGCTGGAGCACCTGGCCGCCAGCGGCATGGATGCCGAAGAGCAGGCCGAAATGCTGGCCGCGCAGCTGGAAGAGCAGAGCCAGCGCCTGCCGGACCTCGAAGACGCGCTGCGCGCCACCCAGCACAAGGCCAATACCCAGCGCCAGCAGGTGGTGCAGGTGCAGCAGCAGATCCAGGTGCTGGCCGCCGAGCAGCGCAGCCTGAACGAGCAAACCCGCCAGCACGAAGCCCGGTTGGAGCGGCTGCGCAACGATCGCAATGCGCTGGCTGCCCCCGACGAAGACCGGCTGCAGCAAGTCAGCGCCCAGTACGCGGACGCCGCCGAGATGGCCGAAATGGCCGAGGCGGTGCTGGTGGAGCTGCAGGACAGCGTGCCCCAGCTCGATGACGAGCGGCGCCAGCGCCAGCAGGCCCTGAATGCCGAGACCTCCAAGCAGGCCGAGCTGGCCGCGCGCATGGAAGCCCTCAAGGCGCTGCAGGAGAAAGTCAAGACCGATGGCAAGCTGCAGCCCTGGCTGGCCCAGCATGGGCTGGAAAGCCTGCAGGGCCTGTGGACCAAGATTCACGTGGAAGCCGGCTGGGAAAACGCGCTGGAAGCAGCCTTGCGCGAGCGCATGGGCGCGCTGGAAGTCAGCCGCCTGGACATGGTGCGCGGCTTCCTCGGGGCCGGCGCCAAGGACGCACCGCCGGCGCGCCTGGCGTTTTACTCCCGACCCGACGCCAGCATTGCGCTGACCAGCCAGGGCCTGCCCCTGCTGGCCGACCTGCTGCGCGTGACCGATGCGGGCCTCAAGGCCGTGCTCTGCGAATGGCTGGCCGGTTGCTACACCGCCGCTTCGCTGGACGAGGCGCTGAGCCACCGGGCGCAGCTGCGGCCCGGCGACACCATCTATGTGCCCACCGGCCATGCCGTGACGGCGCACAGCGTGAGTTTTTATGCGCAGGATTCGGAGCAGTCCGGCCTGCTGGCGCGCGCCCAGGAGATCGAACACCTGGAAAAAGAATTGCGCGCCCAGGCCCTGATCAGCGAAGAGACCCGCACCGCCCTGGCCAAGGCCGAGGCCGCCTATGGCGACGCCTCGCAGCGCCTGGTCAGCGCGCGCCGCGAGGCCAGCGAGGCCAAGCAGAGCGCGCACGAGTTGCAGGTGGACATGCTGCGCCTGACGCAGCAGGCCGAGCAGGCGCGCGCGCGCACCGCACAGATCGAGGCCGACGTGGCCGAGGTGCAGGCCGCGCTGGACGAGCTGCAGGAGCGCGCCGTGGCCGCCGAGGCGCGCTTTGAAGAGCTCGACATGCAACTGGCCGACAGCCAGGAGCTGCACGCCCAGCTGGACGACCGCGTGATCGAGGCCGAGCGCAAGCTGGCCGAAAGCCGGGAGCAGCTGCGCACGCTGGAGCGCCGGGCACAGGAAGCCACGTTCAGCCAGCGCAGCATGCAGGCCCGCCAGGGCGAGCTGCAGCGCACCCTGGAAACCGCCGAGCAGCAGACCAAGGCGCTGCTGGAAGAGCGCGAGCGCGCGCAGGCCGAGCAGGGGCGCCTGAACGATGCCGCCGCCCAGGGCGGGCTGCAGGATGCCTTGGCGCTGAAGATGGAGCGCGAGCAGGCCGTGGCCACCGCGCGCAGCGCCTACGAAGACCTGACCAACAAGCTGCGCGCCAGCGACGAGCGCCGCGTGCAGATCGAACGCGCGCTGGACCCGATGCGCGCGCGCATCACCGAATTCCAGCTCAAGGAGCAGGCCGCCTCGCTGGGAAGTGCCCAGTACGAGCAGCAACTGGCCGAAGCCGGGGCCGACCTGGCGGCGGTGGCGCAGTCCATCCTCGAGGGCAATGTCAAGCTGCACGGCCTGCAGTCGGAAATCGACCGCCTGCACCGCGAGATCGCGGCCCTGGGCGCGGTCAATCTGGCGGCCCTGGAAGAGCTGCAGCTGGCCAAGGAACGCAAGACCTTCCTGGATGCCCAGATGGCCGACCTGACCGAGGCCATGACCACGCTGGAAAACGCCATCAAGAAGATCGACAACGAGACGCGCGAGCTGCTGTCGGGCACCTTCAACACGGTGAACGAGCATTTTGGCCGCATGTTCCCCGAGCTGTTCGGTGGCGGGCAGGCCAAGCTGATCATCACCGGCGATGAAATTCTGGATTCCGGCGTGCAGGTCATGGCCCAGCCACCCGGCAAGAAGAACCAGACCATCCACCTGCTGTCGGGTGGCGAAAAGGCCCTGACGGCGATTGCGCTGGTGTTCGCCATCTTCCAGCTCAACCCCGCGCCGTTCTGTCTGCTGGACGAAGTGGACGCGCCGCTGGATGACGCCAACACCGAGCGCTATGCCAAACTGGTGGCCAGCATGAGCAAGGGAACCCAGTTCCTGTTCATCAGCCACAACAAGATTGCCATGGAGATGGCGCAACAACTGATCGGTGTGACGATGCAGGAGCAAGGTGTCTCGCGCATCGTGGCCGTGGACATGGAATCGGCCCTGTCCATGGCCCACGCCTGAGTCAACGGATTACGGGACGAAGCAATTCCATGAGTACCCTTCAAATCAGTCTGGCCGTGGTGGGGGTGATCCTGCTGGGCCTGATCGTGGCCTACAACACCTGGACCCACCGGCGCAATGCCCCCAAGCGCGCGCAGTATGCCGATGGGGACACGCGCCTGGGCGAGGGGCATTCGCGCTTCGACCCGGCCCTGGACGGTGTGGATGTCACCGATCTGCCACCCAGCCACCGCACTCCGGTGGTCGACCCCCTGATGGACACCGCGCCCGCGCAAGAGGCGCAGGCCGGCATCTTGGCCGCCGATCCGGCGCTGGACGCCGCCCCGGCCACGGCCGCGGTGGATGGCGGTGCGGCCGTGGCCGTGTCGCCCGCGGCGGCGGCCGAGCGCAAGCTGGCGCTGGATGGCCTGATCGACGCGATTGCCCCGCTGCGCGTGGAGCACGTGGTCACCGGCGATGCCGCCCTGATGGTGCAGCCCACCACGCGCCGCGCCGGCAGCAAGCAGTTCCGCATCGAAGGCCTGAACGCCGCGACCCAGGAATGGGAAACCGTGCGTGCCGGCCAGCGCTACACGGCGTTTCAGGCCGGGGTGCAGCTGGCCAACCGCCTGGGGGCGCTCAACGAGATCGAGTTTTCCGAGTTCGTGGCCAAGGTGCAGGGCTTTGGCGATGCGCTGAATGCCGCCGTGGACCTGCCCGACATGCTGCATGAGGTGGCCCGCGCGCGCGAGCTGGACCAGTTCGCTGGCGAGCACGATGCGCAGCTGAGCTTCATGCTGCGCCCGCGCCGCGCGGCCTGGAGCCCGGGCTACATCGAGCAGCACGCTGCGGCCGTCGGCTTCGTGCCGGCCACCATGCCCGGGCGCATGCTGCTGCCGTCCGAAACGCCCGGCCATGCGCCGCTGCTGACCCTGGCCTATGACGCCCAGGCGGCCCAGGCCGACAACCTGGACCAAACCGCCGTGCACGAGGTCTGGCTGAGCCTGGACGTGCCCCAGGTGCCGCGCACCGAGGAGCCGTTTGGACGCCTGCGCCAGGTGGTGCAGGTGCTGTGCGAAGGCATGGACGGCATGCTGTGCGACCAGAACGGCTACCAGCTGCTGCCCCAGGTGCTGGACCCGATCGAGGCCGACCTGCAAAAGCTGTACGACAAGCTCGACAGCCGTGAACTGTCGGCCGGCTCCATGCTGGCGCGCCGTCTGTTCAATTGAGGCGGCATGCACGACAATCTGGACCTTTTTGGCGCTCCAGCGCCCGAGCAGCCTGCGCCTGTTGCTCCTAAAACCGTTGTTGCCAAGGTGCAGCAGCTGCGTGCCCAGCTGAACCAGTGGGCGCATGAATACTATGTGCTGGATGCGCCCTCGGTGCCCGACGGGGAGTACGACCGCGTGTTCCAGCAGCTGCAGGCCCTGGAAGGCGCCTACCCCGCGCTGCAGACGCCGGATTCGCCCACGCAGCGAGTCATCGGTGCGGTGCTGGAGGGGTTGAAACCGGTGCGCCACGTGGTGCCCATGCTGTCCATCCGCACGGAAACCGACAACGAGGCTTCGGGTGCCGAGGCCTTCGATGCACGCATCCGCCGCGAGTTGGAGCTGGACCTGGCCGCGCCGCCCGTGGAGTACG
Organism: Comamonas aquatica; assembly: GCF_018064205.1. NCBI lineage: Bacteria > Pseudomonadati > Pseudomonadota > Betaproteobacteria > Burkholderiales > Comamonadaceae > Comamonas > Comamonas aquatica. The sequence continues at coordinate 1,294,784 of NZ_CP072916.1, forward strand.
TGGCCGAGCCCAAGTTCGACGGGCTGGCGATGAGCCTGCGCTACGAGCAGGGCCGCCTGGTGCACGCCGTGACGCGCGGCGACGGCGAGGTGGGCGAGGACGTGACCCACAACATCCGCACCATCCGCCAGATTCCCCTGACCCTGCCGGACGGCGTGCCCCCGGTGCTGGAAGTGCGCGGCGAGGTCTACATGCGCCGTGCCGACTTCCAGGCGTTGAATGCGCGCCAGGAAGCCGCCGGCGGCAAGCTGTTTGCCAATCCGCGCAATGCGGCGGCGGGCTCGGTGCGCCAGCTCGATTCGCACATCGCCATGCAACGGCCGTTGTCCTTCTTTGCCTACGGCGTGGGCGAGGTGACGCCGCCCGAGCAGGGAGGACCGGTGTTCAGCACCCACTATGGCTTGCTGCAGCAGCTGCGCACCTGGGGTTTTCCGGTGGCAGCGCAGGTCTGCATTGCGCGGGGTGCTCCTGAATTGGTGGCTTTCCATGCCGAGCTGGGCCAGCAGCGTGCCAGCCTGCCGTATGAAATCGACGGCGTGGTCTACAAGGTCAACAGCCTGGCCTTGCAGCGCCAGCTGGGCTTTGTGACGCGCGAGCCGCGCTGGGCCGTGGCGCACAAGTACCCGGCCGAGGAAATGCCCACCGTCATGGAAGGCATTGACGTGCAGGTCGGGCGCACCGGCAAGCTCACGCCCGTGGCGCGGCTGGCACCGGTCAGTGTGGGTGGGGTCACGGTGACCAATGCCACGCTGCACAACCTGTTTGAAATCCGCAAGAAGCGCGTGCGCGTGGGCGACACCGTCATCGTGCGGCGCGCCGGCGATGTGATCCCCGAGGTGGTGGGCAAGGTGCCCGGCGAGCGCCCGGTCTACGTGCCCAACTTCCAGATGCCCCAGGCCTGCCCGATCTGTGGCTCGGAGGTGGTGCGCGAACCCGGCGAGGCCAACCACCGCTGCACCGGCGGGCTGTTCTGCCCGGCCCAGCGCAAGGAAGCCCTCCTGCACTTTGCCGCGCGCCGCGCCATGGACATCGAAGGCCTGGGTGACAAGCTGGTGGACCAGCTGGTGGATGGCCATGTGGTGCGCACCTTGCCGGATTTGTACCGCTTGGGCTTGACCGCGCTGTCTTCGCTGGATCGCATGGCCGAAAAATCGGCCCAAAACGTACTGGCAGCACTGGAAAAATCCAAGTCCACGACGCTGAACCGCTTCCTGTTCGGCCTGGGCATCCGCCATGTGGGGGAGGCCACGGCCAAGGACCTGGCGCGCCATTTCGGCACGCTGGACGCCATCATGGATGCCAGCGTCGAGCAGTTGCTGCAGGTGCGTGACGTGGGGCCGGTGGTGGCCGAAAGCATCCACACCTTCTTCGCCCAGCCCCACAACCGCGAGGTGGTGGAGCAATTGCGCGCCTGCGGCGTGCACTGGGACGAGGGCGCACCGGCGGAAAAAGCCCCGCAGGTGCTGGCGGGCAAGACCGTGGTGCTGACCGGCACCCTGCCCACCCTGGGGCGCGATGCCGCCAAGGAGTTGCTGGAGGCGGCCGGCGCCAAGGTCAGCGGCTCGGTCAGCAAGAAGACCAGCTATGTGATCGCAGGGGCCGAGGCCGGCAGCAAGCTGACCAAGGCCCAGGAACTGGGCGTGCCGGTACTGGACGAAGCCGGCATGCTGGCGCTGCTGAACGCTACGGAGAACTGAGCATGACACTGGCCCGGCGCACCCCGAAGATTGGATTGGCGCTGGGCAGTGGCTCGGCACGCGGCTGGGCGCACATCGGTGTGCTGCAGGCGCTTGACGAAGCCGGCATCCGCCCCGATGTGGTCTGTGGCGCCTCGATCGGTGCCCTGGTCGGCGCGGCCTATGCCGCCGGCGAGCTGGAGCGTTTTGCAGACTGGGTGCAAAGCCTGGGCATGCGCGATGTCTTCGGCTTCATGGACTTCAACCTGTCGGGCGGCATGCTCAAGGGCGAGAAGCTGATCAGCTTCTGGCGCCGCAATTTTGCGGATTTCAACATCGAGGATTCGGCCCTGCCGTTTGCCGCCGTGGCCACGGACCTGCATTCGGGCGCTGAGGTCTGGCTGCGCCATGGCTCGATCGCCGACGCGGTGCGGGCCTCGATCGCGATGCCGGGCCTGTTCACCCCGGTGGTGCGCGAGGGGCGGCTGCTGGCCGATGGCGGCCTGGTCAACCCGGTGCCGGCCTCGCTGGCGCGCGCCATGGGGGCGGACATTGTCATCGCCGTGGATTTGAACGCCAGCTTGCTGCACCGCCACATGCACCCCCTGGGGGTGGTGGCGACGCACCCCGACGAGACGGCCGGTCAGCCGGCGGAGGTGGTGGATGCGCACAGCGCGGCCTGGGTGGCGCGCCTGCAAAGCCGCCTGCGGGGGCGGCGTGCCGGGCGCGCCACCCAGGCCAGCGATGCGATCCCCATTCCTTCGCTGCTGGATGTGGCGATGACCAGCGTCAACATCATGCAGATGCGCATCACGCGCAGCCGCATGGCGGGCGATCCGCCGGAATTGGTGATTGCCCCCAGGCTGTCCGACATGGGGCTGCTGGATTTTCACCGCGCCAAGGAGGCCGTGGCCGCGGGCTATGCCGCCGCGCAGGCCGCCCTGCCGGGCTTGCAGCATTTCGGCTGGAAGGCCGCGGTGGACAAACCGCCCCAAGAAAATTTATAAACCATAGCATTCAGCGCTTGCCGGTATTGCGCGAAACGCTGATTCGATGGTGAATGTCCGGCGCCTAGCGGCGGCGCACGGCACCGGCGCGGCCGGCCTTGCTCCAGTCGTAGGGTTCGCCATCGGGGGTGCGGCCGTTCTCCACCGCCGCCACGCCCTGGGTGTCGACTCTCTCGCTCAGGGCTGACGAGAACCATAGCAGTCAGCGATTGCTGGTACTGCGCAAAACGCCGATTTGATGATGAATGTCCGGCGCCTAGCGGCGGCGCACGGCCCCGGCGCGGCCGGCCTTGCTCCAGTCGTAGGGTTCACCATCGGGAGTGCGGCCGTTCTCCACCGCCGCCACGCCCAGCGTGCCGACCATCTCGCTCAGGTCGGACGAGATGCAGACATGGGCGTTGCGCGGGTCGGCGCGCAGGCTTTGGCAGTGGGCCAGCGCCTGGGTCATGGCGCTGTCGCTGTAGGCATGGCACTGCGGCACCCAGACAGGGGCTTCGGCAGCGGGCTGGGCGTTGTGCAGGTGAAAGACGACAATGCTCATGGTTGGATGAAGAGGCGAAAAAGGGAAGGCGGCGCAGCCGGGCAGGTCTGGGTACGCCCAGCGCATGGCCGGGTTGCAGCGCTATAAGCCTACAGCCTCCAATGTTGGAGGGTCAAACGTACACTGGCAGGTTGAATTTTCCCGCACGAAATCCCTCGATGAACGCACCGATTGATGTTTCCTTTTTTCAGCGCGATGCCAAGCCGCTGACCAGCTATCGCCCGTACTGGGCGAAACGCTTTGGCACGGCCCCGTTTCTGCCGATGAGCCGGGCAGAGATGGATCAGCTGGGCTGGGACAGCTGCGACATCATCCTGGTGACCGGGGATGCCTACGTGGACCACCCCAGCTTCGGCATGGCGGTGATCGGGCGCGTGCTGGAAGCCCAGGGCTTCCGCGTGGGCATCATCGCCCAGCCCGACTGGCAGAGCGCCGAGGCCTTCAAGGCCCTGGGCAAGCCCAATCTGTTCTGGGGCGTGACGGCGGGGAACATGGATTCCATGATCAACCGCTACACGGCGGACCGCAAGATCCGCAGCGACGATGCCTACACCCCCGGTGACGTGGGTGGCAAGCGCCCGGACCGTGCGGCCATCGTCTACTGCCAGCGCTGCCGCGAGGCCTACAAGGATGTGCCCATCGTGCTGGGTGGCATCGAGGGTTCGCTGCGCCGCATTGCCCACTATGACTACTGGAGCGACAAGGTGCGTCGCTCCATCGTGGTGGACAGCAAGTGCGACATCCTGCTGTATGGCAACGCCGAGCGTGCCCTGGTCGAGGTGGCACACCGTATTGCCCGCCGCGATCCGGTGGAGAGCATCACCGATGTGCGCGGCACGGCGTTCTTCCGCCGCAGCTCCGAAGACGGCTGGTTCGAGGTGGATTCCTCCGTGGTGGACGAGCCCGGCGTGGTCGAGCCCCACATCAATCCCTACATGACCACCAGCGAGCAGGCCGCGGCCCAGGGCCAGAGCTGCTCCAAGGAAGATGCTGCAAATGGTGTAGCGCCCAGCGCAGGCGCAGCCTGCGCGATAGGCCAAAATGCTGCTGAATCGGCGATGCCGGCCGTGCGGCACATCCAGTTCATGCCCAACCTGTCGCAGCGCAGCAAGGCCAAGCAGCCGCCGCGCGACAAGACCGTGCTGCGCCTGCCGAGCTACGAGCAGGTCAAGAGCGATCCGATTCTGTACGCCCACGCCAACCGCGTGCTGCACCTGGAGACCAACCCCGGCAACGCCCGCGCCCTGGTGCAGGCCCACGGGGAGGGCGCGACGGCACGCGATGTGTGGCTGAACCCGCCGCCCATCCCGCTGAGCACGGCCGAGATGGACTGGGTGTTCGGCCTGCCGTACGCGCGTGGCCCGCACCCCAGCTACGCCGACGAGCAGGGCAGCCACGAAGGCGCGACCAAGATCCCGGCCTGGGAGATGATCCGCACCTCGGTCAACATCATGCGTGGCTGCTTCGGCGGCTGCACCTTCTGCTCGATCACCGAGCACGAAGGCCGCATCATCCAGAGCCGCTCGGAAGATTCGATCATCCAGGAGATCGAGGACATCCGCGACAAGGTCAAGGGCTTCACCGGCACCATCTCCGACCTGGGTGGCCCCACCGCCAACATGTACCGCCTGGGCTGCTCCAGCCCCGAGATCGAGAAGCACTGCCGCAAGCCCAGCTGCGCGTTTCCCGGCATCTGCCCGAACCTGCACACTGACCACGGTCCGCTGATCAACATCTACCGCCGCGCGCGCAAGCTGCCGGGCATCAAGAAGATCCTCATCGGCTCGGGTCTGCGCTACGACCTGGCCGTCAAGTCGCCCGAATACGTGCGCGAGCTGGTGCAGCACCACGTGGGTGGCTACCTGAAGATCGCGCCCGAGCACACCGAGGCCGGCCCGCTGTCCAAGATGATGAAACCCGGCATCGGCAGCTACGACAAGTTCAAGCAGCTGTTCGAGAAGTACAGCGAAGAGGCGGGCAAGAAGCAGTTCCTGATCCCGTACTTCATCGCCGCCCACCCCGGCACCAGCGATGAGGACATGATGAACTTGGCCATCTGGCTGAAGAAGAACGGTTTCCGCGCCGACCAGGTGCAGACCTTCTACCCCAGCCCCATGGCCACGGCCACGGCCATGTACCACAGCGGCCGCAACACCTTGACCAAGGTACGCCGCGAGATGCGCGACCGGGACGAGGAAACCGTGGACATCGTGCGTGGCGAAAAGCGCCGCCGCCTGCACAAGGCCTTCCTGCGCTACCACGATCCCAACAACTGGCCGCTGCTGCGCGATGCGCTCAAGACCATGGGGCGTGCCGATCTGATCGGCAACGGCAAGCACCACCTGATTCCGACCTTCCAGCCCATGGTGGACGGCAGCTACCAGAGCGCGCGCAAGAAGAACAGCACGCCTTCGGCAGGTGGCAAGACCGGCCTGGGCTATACCACCAACCAGGATGGCAAGGCCGTGGCGCTGCGCCCGCGCAAGCAGGACGAGCACGCCCTGATGGAGCCCAAGAGCGATGTGCGCTTCCGCGGGGCCGAGGTGCGTGGCAATTCACCGCGTCCCGGTAAGCTGCTGACCCAGCACACCGGGCTGCCGCCGCGCCCCGGCGTCAAGCCACGCCCTGCGGCCGGGGGCAAACCCAAGCCCAAGCGCTGAAGGCGCTGACCCCAGAAGCCAGCGCTTGCGCTGGCTTTTTTGTGGGCGGCCTCAGTCGCGTGGGGCCGGGGCGGCGGTGGCCCGGCTGCGCTGCTGTGGGGCTTGGTGGGCGTGCTGGAAGTAAGCGGTGTCCAGCGGCACCGGGGTGGCGATGTAGTAGCCCTGGGCGTAGTCGATGCCCATGCTGCGCAGGGCGTCGAAGGTGGCCTGGTCGCCCACGAACTCGGCGACGGTGGATTTGCCCATGACGTGGCCGATGTGGCCGATGGCCTCCACCATGGCGAAGTTGCTGGGGTTCTTGAGCATGTCGCGCACGAAGCTGCCGTCGATCTTGAGGTAGTCCACGGGCAACTGTTGCAGGTACCGGAAGCTGGCCATGCCGGAGCCGAAATCGTCCAGCGAGAAGCGGCAGCCGAGCTTGCGCAGCTCGGTGATCATGGCGATGGCGCTGTCCATGCTGGCGATGGCGCTGGTCTCGGTGATCTCAAAGCACAGCTTGTCGCCGGCGATGCCGAACTCCAGGATGCTTTGCCGGATGAACTCGGTGAGGTCGCTGTCCCCCAGGCTGGAGCCGGACAGGTTGATGGAGCAGGTGCGGATGTCGGCGCCTTGCGCCATGTGCGTCTTGAGCAGTTGCAGGGCGTGCCGCACCACCCAGCGGTCAATCAGGTTCATCAGGTCGTAGCGCTCGGCGATCGGGATGAACTCGGACGGCGACAACTGCTGGCCCGGCACGTCCGACAGTCGCAGCAGCACCTCGAAGTGCACGCCCCCCTGGTCCTCGGGGTGCAGCGGGTAGACCGTCTGCGCAAACAGGGTGAACTTGTCTTCTTCCAGGCTGTTGCGCAGGCGTTGCACCCATTCCATGTCGCCCTGGTAGCGCTGGAAGGCACGGTCATGCGGGTTGTAGACCGTGATGCGGTTGCGCCCGCTTTCCTTGGCGTGCTTGCAGGCGCTTTCTGCCATGCCCAGCAGGCTGGCCGGATCGCTGCTTTGCTGTGGGTCGATGTGCACCACGCCAATGCTGACGCCGGTGTGCAGGTTGTGCTGGCGCCACTGCACGTTGAGATTGTGGATGGACTGGCGCAAGCGCTCGGCAGACTGCATCGAGGCATGGGGCGGGCAATGGGTCAGCAGCACGGCGAACTCGTCGCCGCCCACGCGCGCCAGCACATCGCTTTCGCGCAGCACCAGGCGCAGTTGCTGGCAGACCTGGCGCAGGATCTCGTCGCCCGCTGCGTGGCCGTAGCTGGCGTTGATCATCTTGAAGTGGTCCAGGTTCAGGTGAAGCAGGCTGGCCTGGTGCTTGCCCAGCACCTGCTGCAGGTATTTCTCGAAGGTGGCGCGGTTGTCCAGGCCGGTCAGCAGGTCGTGGCTTTGCTGCCATTGCAGCATGCGCATGTAGTTCTGCTCCTGCGAGACATCGTGCAGCACCACCACGGTGCCGGAATTTTCACCATCTAGCGTGGTGGCGCTGACGTGGACGGCCACGTTGTCGCCCGATGTGCGGCGGATCCAGTGCACGCTGTCGTCGCGGCGTGGGGCCATTCCCGGCTGTTTGGGGCCTGCCAGGTGTTTGACCAGCACCTCGGTGGCAAACGGCAGGACGGTCTGGATGTCCTGGCCCAGCAGATGGCCTTGCGACAGGTCCAGCAGCCGCGATGCGGAGGGGTTGGCGTAGCGGATGCGGTGCTGCTCATCCAAATTCAGCACGCCGTCGCCCAAGGCGGCCAGGGTGGTGCTGCTGCGCTGGCGCTCGGTCTCCAGCTTGCTGCTGGTTTTGCGGTTTTCGACAATCGCTTTCTGGATGGCGAGCCAGTGCATGGTGCACAGCAAGGCGGCGGTGAAGATGTTCACAAAGATCAGCAGCCATTCCAGATCGCGGGCATTGCTGGCCAGCGTTGCGTTGAATTTCTTGGCCAGCGGGACCACGGTGGTGCTGATGTTGTTGATTTCTTCGTGCCAGGACGCAATCGTCTGGTCTGTCACCGGGCGCCCTGAGTTGCGGTGGTTGTAGATGTCCTTGCCCAACTGGTTGAGGGCTTGCACATGGGCATCGCCGCTGCGCCAGATTGTCAGCGTGGGTGCCAGCACGTCCAGGGTCCACACCCAGGGCAGGGCATACAAGAGTGTGTCGACGTCGTCCGGGTGGTTTTCTCCCTGCAGCAAGCCGGTGCGGATGCGCGTGCTGTGGCGGTCGCCTTCGTCCAGTGCTTCACGCGCCTGGCCGACGCCCAGCGGTGTCGTCAGCGCATCCTGGAAATCCAGAAAATCCTGGGTATTGCCAGTTTCTGCGTACTGGTTGAGGTGCAAGGCTGCCGCGTTGAATCCTTTGCTCCACAGGCTCTCTCCACCCACCACGACGCGCACCGAGGTCATCAGCACGATGCTGATGCAGGCCACCAGCAATTGGACGCCAACAGCGGTGATGAAGAGCCAGCGTCGCCGGGTGTAGGCTTTGCTGGCAGAGGTCTGGCTTGGCATCAAGCGTACTCCTCGCAGTGGAAGGCCAGGGACGCACGCCGCCGGCTGCCAGCTTGGGCCGGCAGGTGAAGGCTTGGTGCATGGCCTCCAGGCAGAAACCTGCCATGGTGGATCGTGCGATGGTCATTGCTCGGCACTGGAAACTCCAGGGTGGGGGCCGTCTCGGGGATCGGTGATCCCAATGCGGGTCAGGCCACAGGGCGATGGAGATAGTTCGTTGCTTGCGCAAAGGCTCAGGTCATAGTTTCAAATCAATGCCTCCTGCTTGACAAAGATTATTTGTCCTGTGTGGGAATCACATGTAGGGGGATATCGCTTTGTGCTGCCATCGCTGCCAGCTGTTCACAGTGGAGGGGCGCAAAAAAATGCTCCAGCGCGGCGTGAGAACTGCGGTGGTGCATGCTGGACAGGCTGCCGTCGCGCTGCACCAGCCCGGCCACCTGGGCGATGCGCTGGGCAAAGTGCGGCTCCAACGCCGCCAGGGCGACCCAGCCGTCGGCACAAGGGTACATGCGGTAGCCGGCGTGGGCACCGCCGACATCACCGCCCGGCGTGGTCATGCCCCAGTGGCGCGGCAGTGCCAGCCATTGCGCGGCCTGCGCCAGGCCGACATCCAGACAGTGGCCGTGGCCGCTGCGGCAGCGCTGCAGCAGGGTTTGCAGCACGGCCTCGCTGCCCATGACGGCGCCGGCCATGTCGGCGAACAGGCTGGCGGGCAGGTGGCCGTCATCGGTCAGGCCGGCCTGGGCCTGGTAGGTCAGGTCGTGCCCGGCGTGGTTGGCTTCGTCGGGGTCGGTGCTGCCGAAGATGCGCACCATGCACAGTCGTGGATGGCGGGCGTGCAGGCTTTCCCAGGACAGTCCCAGCTTGTCCAGGGCAGCGGGGCGGAAGGAGGTGAGCAGCACGTCGGTCTGCGCCAGCGCCTGGTGCAGCGTGGCTTGGCCGGCGGTGCTTTTCAGGTCCGCGTGCAGGACCTGCATGCCGGCATGCAACTGGTCGTAGGCCGCGGTGCTGTAGCTGTGCATGGGGTCGGCGCTGGGCTGGGGCGGTGTGGTGGGGGGCTCCAGCTTGGTGCAGTGCGCACCCATGTCGCGGCAGCGCATGAGGGCGGCAGGGCCGGGCAGGTTCAGCGCCAGGCTCAGGATGTGGGTGCCGCTGAGCGGCTGCAGGGGCGGTGTGGTGTGCATGCCGGTTTTGTAAACCAGCGCAGCGTTCAGGGTTGACGCCTGGGCGTCGATTCGTGGTTTTGATAGCTGCTGGCGCTGATCAAAACAAAGTTTCAGACGCTAAACATAAGAAATCCCTTGTCTGATGTGCGCAACCAGCTAGGTATTTTGAATACACCGGCCATAAAAAAAGCCACCTGCGGGTGGCTTTTTGCTTGGACAGCGCGGTCCTTTAGATCACGGCGGCAATCGACTTGCAGACGTGTTCGATGTTCTTGCTGTTCAGCGCGGCCACGCACATGCGGCCGGTGTCGGTGCCGTAGACGCCAAATTCGGAGCGCAGGCGCACCATCTGGTCCTTGGACAGGCCGGAGTACGAGAACATGCCGATCTGGGTGGTGATGAAGGACATGTCCTGGGTCACGCCGGCGGCCTTCAGGCCGTCCACCAGCTTTTGGCGCATTTCCTTGATGCGCACGCGCATCTCGCCCAGTTCCTTTTCCCACAGGGCGCGCAGCTCGGGGTTGTTCAGCACGGCTGCCACGACCGCACCACCGTGGGTGGGTGGGTTGGAGTAGTTGGTGCGGATGACGATCTTCAGCTGCGACAGCACGCGCGCGGCTTCTTCCTTGTCGTTGGCGACCACGGACAGGGCGCCCACGCGCTCGCCGTACAGGCTGAAGCTCTTGGAGAAGGAGGTCGACACGAAGATGTTCAGGCCGGCGGCCACGAACTTGCCGATCACGGCGCCGTCTTCGGCGATGCCGTGGCCAAAGCCTTGGTAGGCCATGTCCAGGAAGGCGACCAGGCCCTTGGCCTGGACGACGGCGATCACTTGATCCCACTGGGCGGCGGTGATGTCGTAGCCGGTGGGGTTGTGGCAGCAGGCGTGCAGCACCACGATGGTGCCGGCGGCGGCGGCGTTCAGGTCGGCCAGCATGCCGGCGAAGTCGACCGAGCGGGTGGCGGCGTCGTAGTAGGCATAGGTGCCGACTTCAAAGCCCGCGTTGGTGAAGATGGCCTTGTGGTTTTCCCAGCTGGGGTTGGAGATCAGCACCTTGGCGTTGGGGCTGATCTTCTTCAGGAAGTCGGCGCCGATCTTCAGGCCGCCCGTGCCGCCAATCGCTTGCACGGTGGAGACACGGCCGGAGGTGACCACGTCGGAGTCGGCACCGAACACCAGGCCCTTGACGGCGTTGTCGTAGGCCGCAATACCGTCGATGGGCAGGTAGCCGCGCGCGGCAGGCTTGTCCATCATGGCCTTTTCCGCGGCCTGTACGCATTGCAGTAGGGGCAGCTTGCCGTTGTCGTCGAAGTACACGCCCACGCCCAGATTGACCTTGTTGGGGTTGGTGTCGGCGGCAAATTGATCGTTCAGACCCAGGATGGGGTCGCGGGGGGCCATTTCGACGGCGGTAAACAGAGACATGAATCGTCCTTGAGGGGTAGATATAACGCTAAAGGCCCCCACCTGATGGGTTAGGCTCGAGGGTTAACTCGGCATTTTACTCCCGGGTGCGCCATGCGCGCCGCACATAACGCTATGCAAGAATCCACCAGCACCGCTGCGCCAGAAGGCACTTTTGCCCACTTTGACGGCTCGCCGTTCGAGTTGTTTCAGCCGTATCCGCCGGCGGGCGACCAGCCGTCGGCGATCGCCAAGCTGGTGGAGGGGGTGCAGGATGGCGAGGCCTTCCAGACCCTCCTGGGTGTGACGGGCTCGGGCAAGACCTTCACCATGGCCAATGTGATCGCGCGCCTGGGGCGGCCCGCCATCATCTTTGCGCCCAACAAGACCCTAGCGGCGCAGCTGTACAGCGAATTCCGCGAGTTCTTTCCCAAGAACGCGGTGGAGTACTTCGTCAGCTACTACGACTACTACCAGCCCGAGGCCTATGTGCCGCAGCGCGACCTGTTCATTGAGAAGGACAGCGCCATCAACGAGCACATCGAGCAGATGCGGCTGTCGTGCACCAAGAGCCTGATGGAGCGGCGCGACGTGGTCATCGTCGCCACGGTGTCGGCCATCTACGGCATTGGCGAGCCCGAGAGCTACCACCAGATGATCATGACGGTGCGCACTGGCGACCGAATGAACCAGCGCGATGTCATCGCCCAGCTGATCCGCATGCAGTACCAGCGCAACGACCAGGATTTCTCGCGCGGCACGTTCCGCGTGCGTGGCGACACCATCGACGTGTTTCCGGCGGAAAACTCCGAGCTGGCGCTGCGCATCGAGCTGTTTGACGATGAGGTCGACAGCCTGCAATTGTTCGACCCACTGACCGGGCGCATCCGCCAGAGCATCCCGCGCTTCACGGTCTACCCCAGCAGCCACTACGTCACGCCGCGCGACAAGGTATTGGCGGCCGTCGAAACCATCAAGGAAGAGCTGCGCCAGCGCAGCAAGCAACTGGTGGACATGGGCAAGCTGGTGGAGGCGCAGCGCCTGGAGCAGCGCACCCGCTTTGACCTGGAGATGCTGAGCGAGGTGGGGCACTGCAAGGGCATTGAGAACTACACGCGCCACCTGTCCGGGGCGGCACCCGGCGAGCCGCCGAGCACGTTGACCGACTACTTGCCCAAGGACGCGCTGATGTTCCTGGACGAGAGCCACCAGATGATCGGCCAGCTCAACGCCATGTACAACGGCGACAAGCAGCGCAAGACCACGCTGGTGGAGTATGGCTTTCGCCTGCCGTCGGCGCTGGACAACCGGCCGCTCAAGTTCGAGGAGTTTGAACAGCGCATGCGCCAGGTGATCTTTGTGTCGGCCACGCCCGCGGATTACGAAAAGACCCATGCCGGGCAGGTGGTTGACCAGGTTGTGCGCCCAACGGGACTGGTGGATCCCGAGATCGAGGTGCGGCCCGCCACCTACCAGGTGGACGATGTGCTGCAGGAAATCCGACTGCGCGAGCAGCGCGGGGACCGGGTGCTGATCACCACGCTGACCAAGCGCATGGCCGAGCAGTTGACCGACTATCTGACCGAAAACGGCGTGCGGGTGCGTTACCTGCACTCGGACATCGACACCGTGGAGCGTGTGGAGATCATTCGCGACCTGCGCCTGGGGGTGTTTGACGTGCTGGTCGGCATCAACCTGCTGCGCGAGGGGCTGGACATTCCCGAGGTGTCGCTGGTGGCCATTTTGGATGCCGACAAGGAAGGCTTCCTGCGGGCCGAGCGCAGCCTGATCCAGACGATTGGCCGTGCGGCGCGCAACCTGCATGGCAAGGCCATCCTGTACGCCGACCGCATCACCGACTCCATGCGCAAGGCCATCGGTGAAACCGAGCGCCGCCGCGCCAAGCAGATCGCGTACAACGAAGCGCACGGCATTCAGCCGCAGGCGATTGTCAAGCGGGTGAAAGACCTGATTGATGGGGTCTACAGCGAAAAAAGCGGCCGGGCGGCCGATGACCAGGCGCGGGCCCAGGTGCGCCACGAAGCCGAGGTCGTGATGTCGGAGGCCGACCTGGCCAAGGCCATCAAGAAGCTGGAAAAGGACATGCTGGCGCATGCCAAGAACCTGGAGTTCGAGGCCGCAGCCCGTCTGCGGGACCAGCTGGCCGTGCTCAAGCAGAAACTGTTTGGGGCTTGATTTTCAACACTTTTTTCTCCTTGATAGCTTGCGTTGATGACGTTGATTGGCGGTATCCGACAAAATTGATGGGGTTTCTGGTATACTTCGGGTTATCACTCAACAACAACAAAAGACTTCTTAGGAGAAGGGCTCTGCGCCTGCTGGTTACGGGCAGGGCGCTGGAGTAAGGGCGGAGACGGTATCAGTCCGATTGACCGCGATTGATGTTTCTGTAACTAACAGCCTGACTGAAGGAGCTCACGATGCGTCTCACAACAAAAGGCCGCTTTGCGGTCACCGCCATGATCGATCTGGCACTGCGCCAGAACAATGGTCCTGTCACGCTGGCTGCCATCAGTCAGCGCCAGCAAATTTCCCTGTCGTACCTGGAGCAGCTGTTCGGCAAGCTGCGTCGTCATGAGCTGGTGGAATCCACCCGTGGCCCTGGTGGTGGCTACACCCTGGCTCGCAAGGCTGCAGAAATCACGGTGGCTGACATCATCGTGTCGGTAGACGAACCCATCGATGCCACCCAATGTGGTGGCAAAGAAAACTGTATGGGTGAGGCCGGTCGCTGCATGACCCACGAGCTGTGGTCCGCGCTGAACCAGCGCATGGTGGAGTTTCTGGACTCCGTGACGCTGCAGAAGCTGGTTGATGAACAGTTGGCCAAGGGCATCCAGATCGAGGACAAGCCCGTGGTGCGTCGCGCCATCTCGACCGCACCCGTGGTCAAGCCGATCCGCGTGAATGCCCCCAACTCGGTGTTCGCACTGGGCAACGTATTCGCCAAATCTTGATGGTGTGATCGGCCCGCCGGGTGCGCTCGGCAGGCAAGGACAAGTTTTCAATCGGCAACCCCGGCGTTGCCAGACAGATATCAGTAGAGCCAGCCATGGACATGACCCCACATTTCCCCATCTACCTTGACTACGGTGCGACCACACCTTGCGATCCGCGCGTGGTGGACGCCATGATCCCATGGCTGCGTGAGCACTTTGGCAATGCTGCATCGCGCAGCCATGCCTGGGGTTGGGAAGCGGAGGAAGCGATTGAAAAGGCCCGCACCCAGGTGGCGGAGCTGATCAATGCCGACCCCCGTGAAATCGTGTGGACCAGTGGTGCCACCGAATCTGACAACCTGGCGATCAAGGGTGCCGCGCACTTCTACCAAGGCAAGGGCAAGCACCTGATCACCGTGAAGACCGAGCACAAGGCCGTGCTGGACACCATGCGTGAGCTGGAGCGTCAGGGCTTCGAGGTGACCTACCTCGACGTGCAGGAAAACGGCCTGCTGGATCTGGAGGTGTTCAAGGCAGCCATCCGCCCCGACACCATCCTGGTGAGCGTGATGGCCGTGAACAACGAGATCGGCGTGATCCAGGACATGAACACGATCGGCAATTTGTGCCGTGAGAAGGGCATCATTTTCCACGTGGATGCTGCACAGGCCACGGGCAAGATGCCGCTGGACATGCAGACCATGCCCATCGACCTGATGAGCCTGGCTTCGCACAAGTCTTATGGACCCAAGGGCATTGGCGCGCTGTACGTGCGCCGCAAGCCCCGTGTGCGCCTGGAGGCCCAGATGCACGGTGGCGGCCATGAGCGCGGCATGCGTTCGGGCACCCTGCCCACGCACCAGATCGTGGGCATGGGTGAAGCCTTCCGCATCGCCAAGGAAGAAATGCAGCAGGACTTCGACCACGCCAAGCGCCTGCAGCAGCGCCTGCTGGAAGGCCTGAAGGACATTGAGCAGGTGTTCGTGAACGGGGATATGGAGCACCGCGTCCCCCACAACCTGAACATCAGCTTCAACTACGTCGAAGGTGAGTCCCTGATCATGGGTATCAAGGGCCTGGCCGTTTCCTCGGGTTCGGCATGCACCTCGGCCAGCTTGGAGCCCAGCTATGTCCTGCGCGCCCTGGGTCGCAGCGATGAGCTGGCACACAGCTCGCTGCGCATGACCATCGGCCGCTTCACCACCGAGGAAGAGATCGATTACGCGATTGCGACCATCCGCAAGAACGTGGAAAAGCTGCGTGAATTGAGCCCGCTGTGGGAAATGTACAAGGACGGTGTGGACCTGAGCACCATCCAGTGGGCTGCGCACTGAGCCGTCACATAGATTGAATTTGAAGAGGTAGACATCATGGCTTACTCCGACAAGGTCATTGACCACTACGAAAATCCCCGCAACGTTGGCTCGTTTGAAAAAGGCGATGACAGCGTGGGTACCGGCATGGTGGGTGCACCCGCCTGCGGTGACGTGATGAAGCTGCAGATCAAGGTCAACCCTGAAACGGGCGTGATCGAAGATGCGCGCTTCAAGACCTATGGTTGCGGCTCGGCGATTGCCTCATCCTCCCTGGTGACAGAGTGGGTGAAGGGCAAGACGCTGGACGAAGCGGCTGCGCTGAAGAACAGCATGATCGCCGAGGAGCTGGCATTGCCCCCCGTGAAGGTGCACTGCTCGATCCTGGCGGAAGATGCCATCAAGGCCGCGGTCGACGACTACCGCGCCAAGCACAGCGAAACTGCCTCGGCTGCATAACCATGGCTGTCACGCTGACGGATGCTGCTGCACGCCACGTGGGGCGTTACCTCACCAAGCGTGGCAAGGGGATCGGGGTGCGTCTGGGGGTCAAGACCACCGGCTGCTCCGGTCTGGCTTACAAGCTGGAGTACGTGGACGCGCCCGAACCTGAAGATGTGGTGTTCGAAAGCCATGGCATCAAGGTGATGATCGATCCCAAGAGCCTGGCGTACATCGACGGCACGGAGCTGGACTTCGTGCGCGAAGGTTTGAACGAGGGCTTCAAGTTCCACAACCCCAATGAGCGTGATCGCTGTGGCTGTGGAGAAAGCTTCCGGATCTAATTGCTGAAGGGCGGTTGTGCTGCCCCTGATTTTTCAAACCGCCATTGCAGCAGTGCTGGCGGTTTTTTATTGAGATGAACCTTCAGTCTGACGATTTCGAATTGATGGGCTTGCCCCGGCAGTTTGCGCTGGACCGCGCGGTGCTGGACGAGCGCTGGAAAGAGCTGCAAAAGCAGACCCACCCCGACCGCTTTGCCGGTGAAGGCGGTGTGGCGCAGCGGGTGGCCATGCAATGGTCGGTGCGCATCAACGAGGCCTACCAGCGGCTGAAACACCCGCTCAAGCGCGCGGCCTACCTGTGTGAATTGTTTGGCGTGCCTGTGCGTGCCGAGGACAACACGGCGATGCCTGCGGCATTCCTGATGCAGCAGATGGAATGGCGCGAGGCGCTGGAAGAAGCCGACTCCGAAGCGGATGTGGATGCTTTGGCCGACGAAGTCATGCTGGTCAAGCGTCAGATGCTTCAAAATTGCGAGCGCCTGCTGGCGTCGCAGGAGGGGGCGACGCAGGCCGTACAGGTGGTGAGATCCCTCATGTTTGTTGAGCGCTTTGCGCAAGACATCGAACGCCGCCGCGAGCAACTGGAACAATAACCCAGTCGTTGCATGCAACGTCGCGTCCAGCACACCCCGGTGCGGGCGTCCTGAGCGGAGCATTCCGTTCACACAGAGACTGATGAACATGGCTTTATTGCAAATCTCCGAACCCGGTCAATCGCCCAACCCCCACCAGCGCCGCATCGCGGTGGGGATTGACCTGGGTACGACCCATTCCCTGGTGGCCTCGGTGCGCAACGGCGTGGCCGAGTGCCTGCCGGATGACCAAGGGCGGGTGTTGTTGCCGTCCGTGGTGCGCTATGCCCCCGAAGGCAAGCGCCAGATTGGCTACGAGGCGCGTGGACACGAAGTGGAGGACGCGCCCAACACCATCGTGTCGGTGAAGCGCTTCATGGGCCGTAGCCTGTCCGACCTGGGGGCGCAGGTGCAGCAACTGCCCTACACCTTCGAGCCGCAGGCCGAGCAGGGCATGGTCAGCCTGCAGACCCGCGCTGGCACCAAGAGTCCCGTGGAAATCAGTGCCGAAATCCTGGCCACGCTGCGTTACCGCGCGGAAGACACGTTCAACGATGACCTCTACGGTGCGGTCATCACCGTGCCAGCGTACTTCGACGATGCGCAACGCCAGGCCACCAAGGATGCGGCCAAGCTGGCGGGCCTGAACCTGCTGCGCCTGATCAACGAACCCACGGCGGCAGCGATTGCCTACGGCCTGGACAATGCCAGCGAAGGCACCTACGCCGTGTACGACCTGGGCGGCGGCACCTTTGATATTTCCGTGCTGCGCCTGACCCAGGGGGTGTTCGAGGTGATCTCCACCGGGGGCGACTCGGCCCTGGGCGGTGATGACTACGACGCTGCCCTGACCCAGTGGGTGCTGGCCCAGACCGGGGTGCAGGCGCAGTCGGCGGAGGACTGGGCGGCCCTGCGGGTGGCGGCCAAGGCCTGCAAGGAGCGCCTGACGGATGTCGAGCACACCGAATTCGCTGTGCAGTTGCCCAGTGGCGCGGCCCTGCAGCAGGCGGTGGCGCGCTCGGATTTCGCGCAGGCGACCGAGCACCTGACCAAGCGCTCGCTGCAGGCGGTGCGCCGGGCACTGCGCGATGCCGAGCTGACGGTGGAGGACGTGCAGGGCGTGGTCATGGTGGGTGGTTCGACCCGCATGCCGCAGGTGCAGGAGGCCGTGGCCCAGCTGTTTGGCAAGCAGCCCCTGACCAACCTGAATCCGGATGAGGTGGTGGCCTTGGGGGCTGCCATCCAGGCCAACCAACTGGCGGGCAACAATGCCGCTGGTGAATTGCTGCTGCTGGATGTGATCCCGCTGTCGCTGGGTGTGGAAACCATGGGGGGGCTGGTCGAGCGCATCATTGCCCGCAATGAAACCATTCCCACGGCCCGCGCCCAGGACTTCACGACCTACAAGGACGGCCAGACGGCCATGGCCATCCACGTGGTGCAGGGCGAGCGCGATCTGGTGCAGGACTGCCGCAGCCTGGCGCGTTTCGAGCTGCGCGGCATCCCGCCGATGGCGGCGGGTGCTGCACGCATCCGTGTGAGCTTCACGGTGGATGCCGACGGCCTGCTGTCCGTGCATGCCAAGGAGCAGGTCAGCGGCGTGGAAGCCCAGGTGGCCGTCAAGCCATCCTATGGCCTGTCGGATGACCAGGTGGCACGCATGCTGCAGGAAGGCTTCAGCACCGCCCAGGAAGACATGCAGACCCGGGCCCTGGTCGAGGCGCGCGTGGATGCCGATCGCATGCTGCTGGCGACCCAGAGTGCGCTGGATGCCGATGGTGATCTGCTGTCGCTGGCACAGCGTGGTGAAATCACGGCTTTGATGGATGCGCTGCGTGCCACGGTGACCGCGGCCGATGCGGCGGTGATCGAAGCGGCCACGCAGGCCCTGGCCAAAGGCACGGAAGCTTTTGCGGCAGAGCGCATGAACCGCGGCATTCGTGATGCGCTGGCTGGCAAGAACGTCCAATCTCTTACTTGATTCATAAGAACATGGCTGTAATCAAAATTCTTCCCCACCCCGAATACTGCCCGGCTGGCGCTGAGATCGAAGCGCCCGCAGGTACCTCGATCTGTGAAGCCTTGCTGGACCACAACATCAAGATCGAGCATGCGTGCGACATGAGCTGCGCCTGCACCACCTGCCATGTGATCGTGCGCGAAGGCTTCAACTCGCTGAACGACGCCGAAGAAGAGGAAGAGGACCTGTTGGATCGCGCGTGGGGGCTGGAGCCCCAGTCGCGCCTGAGCTGTCAGGCCATCGTGGCACAGAAGGATCTGGTGGTGGAGATCCCCAAGTACTCCATCAACCACGCCAAGGAAAACCACTGACCTATGTCGCGCCTCGTTGTTCTGGATACCGAAACCACGGGCCTGTCCGCAGAGGGCGGGGATCGCATCATTGAGCTGGGCTGCGTGGAGCTGGTCAACCGCAAGCTCACGGGCAACAACCTGCACCTGTATTTCAACCCCGGGCGCGACAGCCACCCCGATGCCCTGCGCGTCCACGGCCTGACCACCGAGTTTCTGAGCGACAAGCCCAAGTTTGAGGCCATGGTCCAGGACATCCTGGCCTACCTGCAAGGGGCGGAGCTGATCATCCACAATGCGCCGTTCGACGTGGGTTTCCTGAACAAGGAATTCTCGTTGCTGGGTCTGCAGCCGCTGACCCACTATGTGGAGGGGATCACCGACTCCTTGGCCATGGCCAAGGAGATGTTCCCTGGCAAGCGCAATTCCCTGGATGCGCTGTGCTCGCGGCTGGATGTGGACAACAGCGGTCGGGCCCTGCACGGGGCGTTGCTGGATGCGGAATTGCTGGCCGACGTCTACATCAACATGACGCGCGGGCAGAACGCCCTGGTCATGCCGGAAGATGACGAGTCCCCGCAGGAGCAAGAGGCCAGCGATGCGCTGCCCGTGCTGGATCTGCGTGCCATGGTGCTGCCCGTGCTCAAGGCCAACGCGCAGGAGTTGGCTGCGCACGATGCCGTGCTGGCCGATCTGGACAAATCGTCCGGCGGTAAAACTATTTGGCGAATTGGAAAAGACGCGGCGCAAGCTGTGACATAATCTAAGTCTTGTCGGAACACTGACAAACGGGTGATTAGCTCAGCGGTAGAGCACTGCCTTCACACGGCAGGGGTCACATGTTCGATCCATGTATCACCCACCAAATTTTGAGTCAGCAGCGATGCTGGTTCTGCGTGATTAGCTCAGCGGTAGAGCACTGCCTTCACACGGCAGGGGTCACATGTTCGATCCATGTATCACGCACCACAATTTAAAGCCAGCAGCAATGCCGGCACTGCGTGATTAGCTCAGCGGTAGAGCACTGCCTTCACACGGCAGGGGTCACATGTTCGATCCATGTATCACGCACCACAATTTAAAGCCAGCAGCAATGCCGGCACTGCGTGATTAGCTCAGCGGTAGAGCACTGCCTTCACACGGCAGGGGTCACATGTTCGATCCATGTATCACGCACCACAATTTAAAGCCAGCAGCAATGCTGGCATTGCGTGATTAGCTCAGCGGTAGAGCACTGCCTTCACACGGCAGGGGTCACATGTTCGATCCATGTATCACGCACCATCTGACAACCCTCTTGAATCGGAGATTCAAGAGGGTTTTTTGTTGGCTTGCGCGCCTGGAGGGGCAAGTCCACGCAGGTTTTTTCATGCATGGGAGAGGGGTGTCGCCACGGCAGGCGCGCAGGTAGCAATGGTGGGTGGCTGTGCCGGCAGATGCAGCTGGGCACACAGGCCAGGTGTGCCGTCGGCATGTGCTTGCAACTCCAAGCGCCCACCGGCGCTGTGGGCAATGCGCTGCACGATGGTCAGTCCCAGTCCGCTGCCGGGGGAGTTGGCTGCCTTGCGCCAAAAGCGCTGCAGGGCCTGGCTGCGTTCCTCGGTGTTCAGACCGGCGCCGTGGTCCTCGACGCTCACCACCAGTGAGCCTGGCGCGCCCGGTGTGCTGGCGGTGTGCAATTGCATGCGCACGGTCACGGGCAGGGGGCCACGGTGGTGGCGCAGCGCATTGTCCAGCAGGTTGGTGATGGCGCAGGTCAGCAACGCCGGGGGCAGGTGCAACTGCCAGGCTTCGGCACTTTCCAGGGTGACGTCGACCACGGTGTGCAACTGGGGCACGGGCTGCTGCCCCTGGGCGGCCAGCCTGCGCGCGCGTTCCAGGGATTGGTTGGTCGCCTGGCGCAGTGCGGCCACGATGTGCGGGCCGCTGGCACAACTGGCGGGCGCGGTGGCGTTGCAGGTGTTTTCCAGTTGGGCCAACTGCAGCAATTGTTCCAGTGTGGCGTGCATGTGCTCGATGCCCGCGTGCGCCTGCGCCAGGGCCTGCTGGGCCTGCGTGCACTCGGTCGCAGCCTGGCGTTCCAGCACCAGTTGGGCGATTTGCGTGTGGGTCTTGATGGCGGTCAGCGGCGTGCGCAGTTCGTGGGCCGCATCGGCGGTCCAGCGGCGTTCGTGTTCCAGGGCTGCATCCATGCGCGCCAGCAACTGGTTCAGATTGCGGGTGAGCGGCGCCAGCTCCACCGTGTCCAGCCCGATCTGAACAGGGCTGGGGTCCTGCGGTGGGCGTTGTGCCAGCACCTGCCCCAGCTGTCGCAGGGGCTGCAGGCCCCAGCCTGTGATCCACCAGCTCAGCACCACCACGCCCGCCAGCGACAGCACAAAGGGCAGCACCAGGGTGCGGGCGAATGCGGTCACCAGCTGATCGCGCACATCCAGCCGGTCGGCGGTGGCGATGCGGATGCCGTGGTCCTCGAGCACGTAGGTGCGCCACAGCTTGCCGCCTTTTTCGATCTGGCCAAAACCGCTGGGGGCGGGGCTGAAACCGGGACTGTTGTCGGTGCGCGCCAGCGGCACGATGTCGACCTCGCTGCGCACCAGGCTGACTTCGCAGGCCACGCCGTCGCGGCCGATGACGGATTGCAGGGCGGTGTGCTGGGCGCCCAGCGGCGTGTCCTGCTGCTGGAACTGGTGTGCCAGCCCAGCGACCATCTTGGCCGAGGCAATCAGCCGGTTGTCCAGCACCAGGCGCAGCTCGCGCTGCATGGTGGGGAACATCCAGGCCGCCACGCTGCCCCACAGCATGCACAGGGTCAGGCTCAGTGCGACGACCAGCCGCAGGCGCAGGCTCTTGGGCGCGGTCTGCAGTGCGGCCACAGGCTGGCCCGGGTCGGAATGGCGGTGCGTGCTCATGCAGCGTGCGCGCAGTAACGCGTGCCCAGTCGAAACCCCAGGCCACGCACTGTTTCAATGGTGTCATTGCCCAGCTTTTTGCGCAGGTGGTGCACGTGCACGTTGACGGTGTTGCTGCCCACGTCCAGGTCGAAGCCATACAGGCTGTCGTGCAGTTGCGCGGGGCTGAGAATCCGGCCCCGGGCCTGCAGCAGGGCGGTCAGCAAGGCCCATTCACGGCGCGACAGCTCGATGGCCTGGCCGTCGCGCCAGGCTTCGCAGGTGGCGGGGTTGATCTGGCAATCGCCCAGCGTCAGCGCATCGCTGGCCCGGCCCGCCGCGCGGCGCAGCAGGGCCTGCAGCCGCAGGGCCAGCTCCTGCAGGTCGAAGGGCTTGGTCAGGTAGTCGTCGGTGCCGGTCTGGAAGCCGGCCACCTTGTCTTCCAGGCTGCTGCGTGCCGTCAGGATCAGCACGGGCAGGTCCTTGCCACGGCCGCGCCAGGCACGCAGCAGGTCCAGACCGTTCCCGTCGGGCAGGCCCAGGTCCAGCACGCAGGCATCGAAGTGGCTGGCGGCCAGGTGGCTGCCAGCCTGTGCTTGCGTGGCGGCCACGTCGCAGGTGAAACCATGCAGTTCCAAGCCGCTCTTGAGGCCGCTGGCCACCAGGGGGTTGTCTTCGACGATCAGGATGTGCATGGGCAAATTCGGTCTGGCGCAGGTAGTGGGCGAGTGTAGGCGGGAGCCATTAACGCAGTGGCGCCGTGCGGGTCACCGTTCATCAGGTTTGATAGCTGTTTGCGCTGGCTGGATGTGCGTCAGGGCCTGATTTGGCTATAAATTGATGCGCATCAAGCTCGGTGCCGGCCCTGAAGATCGGGCACTTCGGTGGCCATCGGGCGGCCCGCCTGGGCAGGCACCGGCCACCGGGTTACCCTTGGGACATCACCCGCACATGTCAACAAGAAAGTACAGCACCATGAAACTGGGATACACCATCGTCTATGTACCGGAGGTGGCGGCCTCTCTGCAGTTTTTTTCCGACGCATTCGGTTTTGCTGTGAAGTTCTTGCACGAATCCGGCACCTACGGCGAGCTGGACACCGGGGCCACCACCCTGGCCTTTGCCGCGCATGCCTTGGGCGAGGGCAATTTCCCTGGCGGGCATGTGGCGGCTTCGGAGTCTGTCCAGCCCCTGGGCATGGAGATCGGGCTGGTCACCGAGGATGTGGAGCAGGCGTACACCCGGGCTTTGCAGGCCGGGGCCGTGCAGCTGTCCGCGCCGACGCGCAAACCCTGGGGTCAGGTCGTGGCCTATGTGCGCAGCCCCGACGGCACGCTGATCGAGCTGTGCACGCCGATCGGCGGCTAGCGCGTGCTGGGGGCACGGCGGGGGACGTGGGAAAGTCAAGGGCATGGCCCTGATCCAGGCCATCCCTTGCGCCGTGGCGGCCTTGCCAGACAAAGCCTGGCGTGCCAAATTGAAACGGTGCGGCCAAGTGGCACCCACCCCATGTCGCTGCAGTCCCAGGGGAAGGGCCTGCCCCGGACCGGGCACGCAGCTTGCGGTGCGGGCTGCTGGACTCAGCCGCGCTGCGGCCAATACAGGGATACAGAGAGGGCGGAAAAACCGATTTCATTTTATTTTTAGATGCCATGGCGCGAGCCTCGGACTGCCGAGTCGCACCATCCAATCAATGGCTTGTGGAAAGATATTGCATCGGTCTATAAATGAAAAAAAGTAAATGCTGGTTTTCCATTTGCAGGGGTCTTTTCATGGCCCTGTGCCTGCTTGGCAATCTGCAGGCGCGCACCATCACGGTGGTGGGGGATGACAATTACCCACCCTACCTGTTCAAGGATGCCAGCGGCAACACGGTGGGCTATATCGCAGACCTTTGGGCGCTGTGGGAGCAGCAAACCGGCGTGCGCGTGAACCTGGTGGCCACATCCTGGGGCGATGCCCAGCAGCAGCTATTGAATGGCCAGGCGGATGTGATCGAAATGATCTTCCGCACGCCGGAGCGCGAAGACGCCTACAGCTTTTCCCAGCCTTATGAACGGGTGAATGCCAATATCTACACCCTGGATGGCATCGTCGGCATTTCGTCACCGCGCGAGCTGTCCGGTTTTGTGGTCGGCGTGCAAAAAGGGGATGCGTGCATCGCCAAGCTGAATGCGGCTGGGGTTGGCGGTTTGCAGACCTACGATGGGTATCGCCAGATGATCAGCGATACGCTGGCGCAAAAAATAAAAATATTTTGCATGGATGAATATCCGGCGGATTATTACCTGTACCTGATGGATGCCGATAAACACATTCGCAAGGCATTTTCTTTTTATTTTGATGATTTTCGACGTGCTGTCCGAAAGAACGACCTGGCCACCCTGGAGTTGGTGGAGCGTGGCATGGCAGCCATTCCGCTGGAGGCGCGAGAGGCCCTGGAAAAAAAGTGGAAGGGGCGCCCGGTCCACCGGCTGTCGTATTCACAGTTGGTGCAATACGGCTTGCTGGCGATTGCGGCGCTGGGGG
Source organism: Comamonas aquatica (assembly GCF_018064205.1). Taxonomy (NCBI): domain Bacteria; kingdom Pseudomonadati; phylum Pseudomonadota; class Betaproteobacteria; order Burkholderiales; family Comamonadaceae; genus Comamonas; species Comamonas aquatica. The sequence goes on from NZ_CP072916.1 coordinate 1,319,083, forward strand.
GGATCCTGGCGCTGTGGATCTGGTTGCTGCGGGTGGCGGTGAAGAAGAAGACCACGGAAATCCAGGCCCAGGCCAGCCAGCTGGGGCTGGAGCGCAGCCGCTTGCAGGAAATCCTGGATGCCACACGGGCCGGCACCTGGGAGTGGAATGTGCAGACCGGTGCGTGCGTCTTCAACGAACGCTGGGCGCAGATGCTGGGCTACACCCTGGAGGAGATCCGGCCCTGGACGGTGGACACCTGGACCCGGCTCACCCACCCGGACGACATGGCGCTGACGATGGAGCGGCTGGAGCTGCACTTTGCGCGCAAGACCCAGTATTACGAGAGCGAGATGCGCATGCGGCACAAGGACGGGCACTGGGTGTGGGTGTCCGACCGTGGCCGGCTGATCTCCAGAACCCCCGAGGGCCTGCCCCTGGTGATGAATGGCACGCACATCGACATCACCGAAAGCAAGATCGCCAACGATGCCATCTGGCAGCAGGCCAACTACGACAGCCTGACCCAGTTGCCCAACCGGCTGTTGCTCAACGACCGCTTGACGGATGTGCTCAAGCGCGCCGAGCGCAGCCAGAACAAGGTGGCACTGATCTTCATCGACCTGGACCATTTCAAGGAAGTCAACGACACCCTGGGCCACCCGGTGGGCGACCAACTGATCATCCAGGCCGGTGCCCGCATCCGGCGCAGCGTGCGCGAGTCGGACACCGTGGCCCGCCTGGGGGGCGATGAGTTCTGCATCCTGATCGCCGATCTGGCCGATGTGACCCACCTGACCCACCTGACCGAGCTGGCGCAGAAGGTCCTGGACCAGCTGGCGTGCCCCTATGCCCTCGGGGACGAGCACGTCTACAGCACCGCCAGCCTGGGGATCAGCATTTATCCCGACGATGCCGGCGATGCCATCGAGATGCTGCGCCACTCCGACCAGGCCATGTACGCGGCCAAGAACGAGGGGCGCCACTGCTTTCGCTTTTTCACCGCGTCGATGCAGGAGTCTGCGCTGCAGCGCATGCAGCTGGTGCGCGATCTGCGCCAGGCGATGGCGCTCAACCAGTTCAAGGATTACTATCAGCCGATCGTGGAGCTGGCCACCGGCCGGATCCACAAGGCCGAGGCGCTGTTGCGCTGGCGGCACCCGACGCGCGGCTTCATCAGCCCCGCCGTGTTCATTCCGATCGCCGAGGACATCGGGGCGATTGTGGAGATTGGCGGTTGGATTTTCATGCGGGCGGCGCAGAACGCCAAGAAATGGCTGTCCATCGTCGGCGACGACCTGGCCATCAGCATCAACAAGTCGCCGGTGCAGTTCCGCGACCGCAGTCCCGAGCACCTCGACTGGGTCCGGCTGCTGGAGACCCTGGAGCTGCCTGGCAAGCACATCGTCGCGGAAATCACCGAGGGCCTGCTGCTGCGGCAGGAGCCGTTCATAGAGGAGAAGCTGCTGGCTTTCCGCGACGCCGGCATCCAGGTGGCCATCGATGATTTCGGCACCGGGTATTCCTCGCTGTCCTACCTGACCAAGTTCGACATCGATTACCTGAAGATCGACAAGTCCTTCACCAGCAACCTGGCTCCGGGCAACGAGACCCAGGCCTTGTGCGAGGCCATCATCATGATGGCCCACAAGGTCGGGCTGAAGGTGATTGCCGAGGGTGTGGAGACGGAGCAGCAGCGCGATCTGCTCAAAGAGATGGGCTGCGATTACGCCCAGGGCTACCTGTATTCCCGGCCGATTCCCGCCCACGAATTCCAGGCAATGCTGGAGGCGCATTACCGCAGCCTGAACTCCGCCGTGCAGGAGTGAGCGCCGGGGCGGGCCCCCAGGGCCGGCCACCACGCAAAAAACCCACCAGCTTGGCCGGTGGGCGGGCGTTGTGGCACGGCCTGCCGCCGAGCCCTGTCAGAGCTTGCGCACCCGCACCGGCAGCCCCTGCCGCACCACGGCGCCCGAGACCCAGTCGATCCACACGTTGTCCTTGGCCGGACGCGTGGGGTCGGCAAAGCCCAGGTGGTTCAGGTTCACGCCGTTGGCGTGCTGCGGGTTGGCGTCGGTGGGCTGGCCATCCACGGTGTGGGCCACGGCCCCCAGCTGCTTGTGGCCATAGCCGTATTCGATGGCAATTGCGCCCTGGGCAATGCCCTCGCGCACCAGGGCCACTCCCTCCAGCCGGGCACCGGGCGTGCGCACCTCGATCCTGTCGTCATTGGCAATCCCCAGCTTGGCCGCATCGGCCTTGTGCAGGCTGATGGGGTTGTGCGGGTGCACCTGGCGCAGGCGCGGCGCGGCGATCGACATGCTGCTCATCAGGTTGGACTTGTAGCTGCTCATGCTCAGCGGCCATTCCTGCGTGGGGAAGTGTTCGCGCATGCTGCTGCCGTCGGCGAAGCGGGTGGGGTACCAGGTGGGGCAGCCCACATAGCGCTCGCCGGTCATGGAGTGGCGCATCTTGGCCAGCCCCTCGTGCCACAACTGCACGGGGAACTTGGCGGCCTGCTTGAGCTGGTCGCCCTTCCAGGCATCGTCCACCTTGTCGAAGCGGCCGCCCCGGCTCATCACCATGGCCACGCGGCGCACCTCCTCGGGCTGGAGGCGCTGTTCTAGCGCGGGCATCCAGCGGCCCAGTCCGGTCAGGGCGATGTCATCGTCGCTGGCTTCGGGCACGGGCCGGCCCGCCTGGTAGGCGATGTTGCACATGCCGCGCAGGTAGAAGTCTTCCGCGTTGTCCAGGTCCAGCGGCTGACCGTCCTTGGTGGACATGGCGTGTGTGCCAAAACCGGGCAGCTGCAGTTGCCGGGCCAGGGCAAACACGAAGCTCTCGAAGCTGACAGGGCGGCCGTTGGCCGTCTTGGCGGTGGCTGCCTCCACGGTGGGCCAGCGCACGGTGCTGCTCTTGGCGATCACATCGGCCCAGGGCGCGCCGATGCCCCAGCTTTCGTAGGTGACGGTGTCGGGGACGATGTAGTCGGCCAGGGCCGAGGTCTCGTTGATGAAGGGGTCGATGGACACGAACAGCGGCAGCTTCTTCGGGTCTTTGATGGCCTCGGCCAGCGTGTTCTCGAAGCCGGCGATCGCGTACATGGGATTGCTCATGTGGTTGATCCAGGCCTTGACCGGGTAGGGGTAGCCCAGCAGGCCGGCGGCCAGCATCTCGCTGGACAGGCCGCCTGGCGCCGGGTACCACGGGGCCTTGGCGGGGTAGGGGTTCTCGCCCGCGGCCTTCTTACGCTGGAACTCGCTGGTCTTCTCGTACGGGAAGCGGGTGCGCGACAAGGTCACGCCGGTGGGTTTGACCGCGCCCGGGAACTGCGCGAAGTTGTAGCGCGGTCCGGGGCCGAAGGGGCCGAAAGGCCCGGCATCCATCACCCAGCCGCCCTTGACGTTGAGGTTGCCGATCAGGTTGTTCAGCATGGCGATGGCGTAGGCGGTGTAAAAGCCCGCCCCGCTCATGGTGCCACCGTGGGAGTTGGCCACGGCCTGCTTGCCGTGGCTGGTGAATTCGCGCGCCAGTTCTTCGATGTCCTGCACCGGTACGCCGCACAGCTCGGCATATTCCAGCAGCGTCTTGCGGCGCGCTTCCTCGCGCAGCTTGACGAAGGCGGTGCACACGGCGATGGGCACGGGTGCTTCGGTCGCGTCGGCTGCCTGCAGCGGGGTGAATGCGCGCTCCACCACCAGCTCCGCCGGCTGGGCCACGGTGTGGGGCACCAGCTTGAAGCCGCCATTGCCATCGGCCACCTGCACCACATAGACGTCTTCGGCCGGGGTCTTTTCGTCCACCGGCTCGGGCATGGGCAGGCCCAGGTCGGCCCCGCGCAGGAACTGGCCATAGCGCGGGTGTTGGGGGTCGTTGATCAGCAGGTGGGTGGCGTTGCTCCAGCTGGCCTCGCCCGCGGCGGCCATGGCGGCCGGGCCGGGTTGCGTGAGGAACTGGGCGTCGTAGCGCTCATGGTCGATGATCCAGCGGATCAGCGCCATGGCCAGTGCCAGGTCGGTGGCCGGCTTGATGGGCAGCCAGCGGTTGTTGTCGCCGGCGGCCAGGCTGGAGGAGGTGGGCAGCACGGGGGACACCACCACGTAGCGGTAGGTCTGCTCCTTGCGTGAGCGGGCCTCGGCCAGCTCGCGGCCCTGGCGCTGGAAGGGGTTGCCCGCCTGGGCCGGCGCCGTGCCGATGAACAGGCCAAAGCGCGAGTGCTTCCAGTCCGGCTTGCCGTGGGGCATGCCGGGGATGTCGCCCAGCGCCGCCGCCGTGCCCACCCGGTAGCTTTGGCCGCAGTACGCGCCGTGGTTGGCCACGTTCACCGTGCCAAAGGCCTGGCGTGCAAAGCGGTTGATCAGCGGGGTGCGGCCTTCGTTGGAGGCGTCGGTCACCAGCAGCTGGTTGGCCTTGGGGCCGTATTCGGGGTTCTCGGGATCGATCAGCGTGCGCGTGTCGCGGATGGCCGCCAGGCCCTCCACATGGCCTTCGCCGAACAGGTCGCCGCCTTCGCTGATTTCCTTCACCAGCTGTTCCAGTGAAATGCTCTGCCACTGGCCGGCGCCGCGCGGGCCGACGCGCTTGAGCGGGGTCAGCACGCGGTGCGGCGCGGTCTGGTGCGCCAGCATGGCCGAGCCGCGGGCGCAGCTGGTGGCGCGCCCTTCCAGGCCGTTGTCGCCGCCCAGCATGGCATAGACCTCGCGCACCGGGGTCTCCATGGGCGCGGGGTTGGTGGTGGCTAGCGGGTGGTAGGGGTTGCCCGCAATGCGCAGGATCTGGTTGCTGGCGCTGTCCACGCGCAGGCGCACGCCGCACTGGGTCCAGCAGCCCAGGCAGGACGAGGGGCTGACCACTTGGCCGGGCTGGGTGCTCAGCTGGCCGGTGGTGGGGTCGATGCGGAATTCCGGGGTCAGCGAGTTGCCGCGCGTGGCGCTTGCCGTGCTGGTACCGGAGGTGCCGGCCACCAGGCCCTTGGCGCCGCGGGCCAGTGTTTCGCCATAGCCGGCGGCAAACGCGGCCAGGCCACCGGCCACGGCCCCGCCACGCAGCAGCAGGCGGCGGCGGGCGGCATCGGTTTCTTCGGGGTGTGTGGGGGGATGTTGTTTGTCGGTCATGGTCTGCCCTTGCAGCTGCAGAGAAGGCAGGCGCCAGCGAATAGCGTTATCTGTTTTGATAGCTGCTGGCGCCCGTCAATACTGGGTGAAATGCCAATTGGATGTAAATGGGCGAGGCGCCCTCAGGCGGCGGTGCGGCGGGCCGGGAACAGCTCCAGCGCCCAGGTGGTCAGGGCCACCAGGGCCACGCACAGCCCCGCCACGCCCACCATGCCCAGCAGGCCGTCGCCGCCCAGGGGCATGTGGTACAGGTACAGGCCCGCGCCGAACTTGGGCACGCCCTGCACGCCCATGAACAGCGCCCAGCGGAACGCCCAGGCACTGGCCGCCAGCCCCAGGCCCAGCACCAGCGTGTAGCCGCGGGCATGCAGGCGGTGCTGGCCGCGCAGCAGCGCCCCCAGCACCAGGGCACCGAACACGGCCGAGCCCAGCAGGGTCAGGCGCCAGACCGGGAAGTCCTGCCACAGGCGCAAGGCCGCGTTGAACGAGGCGTTGTGGCCCAACAGGCCGCTGAGGGCCCAGGCCAGCGCCACCAGCACCAGCAGTGCTGCCAGGGCCAGCGCCAGGGTGCGCAGCAGTTGCAGGCCGGCGTGGCCGGCGCGCAGTGGGGTTGGCAGAAAGCGTTCCAGTACCAGGGTGCAGCCGACGGTGGCCAGCCAGCCGGTCAGGGCCAGGTTGACGGGCACCCACAGCGTATTCCACAGCGGCCGCGAGCGGATCACCATCATTTCCGCGCCGGTGTAGACCGTGATGCTCATTGCCGACAGCACCAGCAGCGGCGCGATGGCGCGCATCCAGCCCGGGCTGCCCAGCCACCAGCTGGCCAGCAGGGCCACGCTGAGGGTGACGAACACCGGCAGCAGCAGCGCCCCCACGGACATCCACGACCAGGGCGTGAAGTGCGCGTAGAAGTGCCAGAAGCGGGCCGGCTGGTGCAGGTCGGCCAGCAGCGACACGGGGGCGGCGACCACGCTGACCGCCAGGGTCAGCAGCAGGGCGGGCAGCACGCGCTGGCTGGGGCTGCCGGGCGCACCAAACACACAGGCGCATGCCAGCAGGGCTGCGCCCGTGGCCACCCCCACCAGAAAGAAATACTGCACGGCCCAGGGGAGCCAGGCGGCTTCGTAGGCGGGGGTCAGGAGTTCAATGATCTGCATCGTGGGCTCCTTCAATGTTCAGCCACCAGGCGCACGCTGGCCTGGCCGTCGATGCCGTAGACAAAGGCCTCGGGCAGACCGATGTAGAACACGCGCGGGGCGGTGTTCATTTCGGGCTTGAGCACCTTGAGCTCGTCCTGGTGCTCGGCCATGCGCTGGTTGATGGCGCTGTGCGGGTCGTTCAGGTCGCCGATCACGCGGGCCCCGCCCACGCAGCTTTCCACGCAGGCGGGCAGCAGCCCGACCTCCAGCCGGTGCTCGCAGAAGGTGCACTTGTCGGCGGTCTGCGTCTCGTGGTTGATGAAGCGCGCGTCGTAGGGGCAGGCCTGCACGCAGTAACCGCAGCCCACGCAGCGCTCGTTGTCCACCAGCACGATGCCGTCGGTGCGCTGGAAGGTGGCCTGCACGGGGCACACGGGCACGCAGGGCGGCTCGTCACAGTGGTTGCACAGCCGGGGCAGGCTGACCATGGCGGGGGCGCTGCCGCCGGGTTGTTCCACCTCGTACTGCAGCACGGTGGTACGGAACTGGCCAATCGGCGGTTGGTTCTCGACCGAGCAGCTCACCGTACAGGCCTGGCAGCCGATGCACTTGCGCATGTCCACCAGCATGCCAAAGCGCTTGCCCGGCATGCCCGGGCGGCGTGCGGGCTGAAAGCCGGGGTCACCCGGCAGGGCCGCCTGGGCGGTTCCGGCCAGACCGAAGGTGGTGGCCAGGGCCACCAGTTCTTGCAGAAAAGTGCGTTTGCTGGTGCCCTGGTTCTGCGTCAGGGGGGAGGGGTTGGGATCTGCCATCGTTTTCACATCCATCGTTGGGTGATGGCATTGTTGGACGCCTTGCCAGGGTGCTGGTTTGACTTGTATCAATCAATGTAAGTTATTGATTTAATTGAAATTTCACAAAAAACTTCCTATTTTTTATTGTAAGAATTAAGAAAGTATTAAAAGCGGCGATAACCTGTCTGACCGGGCTGTGCGACACGTTTCGGGTGCCATGCCGCGACGGCCTGAAGCTGGCCGAAATGGTCCCGCAGTGGTGGGAGAATGGGCCCTGGCGCCGCAAGGGCGCCAAGCGGCAGCGGCGCCACCGGCGGCCTGAATCAGGCGGGTGGGCCGTGTGCATCCATACCAATAAAGGGAGAGACAGAACATGGTCGATCAGGTGCAAACCGTGGTCATTGGCGCGGGCGTGGTGGGGCTGGCCGTGGCCCGCGCCCTGGCGCAGACAGGGCGTGAAGTGGTGGTGCTGGAGGCGGCCGACGCCATTGGCACGGGCACCAGCTCGCGCAACAGTGAGGTGATCCATGCCGGCATCTATTACCCGGCCGGCTCGCTCAAGGCCCGGCTGTGCGTGCGGGGCAAGGAACTGCTGTACACCTACTGCGCCGAGCGCGGGGTGGAGTTCCGCCGCTGTGGCAAGCTGATCGTGGCGACCAGCGCCGAGCAGGTGGCCCAGCTGGAGGGGATCCGCCAGAAGGCCGCCGCCAACGGCGTGGACGATCTTCAGATGCTGACCCGTGAGCAGGCCCAGGCGCTGGAGCCGGCGTTGGCCTGCCACGCCGCGCTGCTGTCGCCCAGCACCGGCATCGTCGACAGCCATGGCCTGATGCTGGCGCTGCAGGGCGATTTGGAACATGCGGGCGGCGCCGTGGCGTTGCTGTCCCCGCTGGCGTCGGCCCAGGTGCAAGACGGCGGCATCCTGCTGCGCACCGAGGACGGCACCGAGCTGCTGGCGCAGGAGGTGGTGAACGCCGCGGGCCTGTGGGCGCCGGGCGTGGCGGCCCGCATCCAGGGGCTGGACGCCGCCCATGTGCCCACGGCCTATTACGCCAAGGGCAGCTATTTCACGCTCAGCGGGCGCGCGCCGTTCAGCCACCTGATCTATCCCGTGCCCGAGGCCGCCGGTCTGGGCGTTCACCTGACGCTGGACCTGGGTGGGCAGGCCAAGTTCGGCCCGGACGTGCAATGGGTGGACGACCCCAGCCACCTGCAGGTGGACCCGCAGCGTGGCGACGGCTTCTATGCCGAGGTGCGCAAGTACTGGCCCGCGCTGCAGGATGGCAGCCTGGCGCCCGGCTATGCGGGCATCCGCCCCAAGATTTCCGGCCCGCACGAGGCCGCGGCCGACTTCTGCATCCAGGGGCCGGCCACGCACGGCGTGCCGGGATTGGTCAACCTGTTCGGCATCGAATCCCCGGGGCTGACCAGCTGCCTGGCAGTGGCCGAGGCGGTGCTGCCACACCTGCCGTCGCAGCCCTGATGCCGCCGCCCCCGCATGGCCCAGCGCTGCGGCAAGCGCCGCGTTGCTTGGTGGGGGGCGTTGCATTCGCTAAGATGCTTTCCATGGAGCGGCAGCAGCCTGCGGGCCTGCACCGTGCCGCTTCGTTTCCCTTTGTCCCACCACCATAAGAAAGGCGTGCACCATGGCGTTTTCTGTTTCCGACACTGTTTCTTCTGCCCAGGCTGATCTGGAAAAGCTGGTCACCGATGTGCGCGGCCTGCTGGCCAGCAAGGACCTGGACTCCATCCCCCAAATCAACGTGCTGCGCCAGAAGCTGGACGACGGCGTCTACCACGCGCGCGAATCCGCAGTGCATGCCGCCCAGGAAGCGGCACGCCAGGCCAAGGAAGCGGCCTATGCCGCAGACCGCTATGCGCACGACGAACCCTGGCGCGTGGCCGGTGCGGCGCTGGCCGTGGGTGCTTTGATCGGCTTCTTGCTGGCACGCCGCTGAGCGGTGCGCCCGACACCCTGCCTGTCAAACCCTGGTCTGTGTAAAGGAAGTCTGCCGTGAATTGGATGTCTGCGATTGGATTGGAGAGTCTGTCAGCCCGCTTGCGGGCCAATCTGAATGAGGGCGCCATGGCGGCGGAAGACCGTATTGCGCTGGCGCGCCTGGAGTGGAGCGCCCAGAAGCAACGCCTGCAAGCCATCTTTGTGCTGGGCGTGGTGCTGGGCGGTCTGACCATCGTGGCCCTGGTGCTGCTGTCGCTGGCGGTGCTGATCCAGTTCTGGGATTCGCCCGAACGCTCTGTCGTCGCCTGGGTGATTGCCGGGGTGTGGTTGCTGGCCTGGGCGGGGGCGCTGGCGTTGCTGCTGTCGTTCCTGCGCAAGTCCAGCCAGCCGTTTGCGCTCACCCGGGCCGAACTGGCACGCGACTGGGCCGTGATCAAGGAGAAGCTGTGAATACCTCTGCCATGACCGGCGCGGCCTCGGCAACGTCCGAGGCCTCCGCGCCCTTGACGGCCCTGGAGGCCCTGCAACGCGAAGCGCGCTGGGCCACGGCCACGCCCCAGCAGCGTGAAGTGCTGAAACGCATTGCCCTGCAGCGCGACCGCTGGGCGGCGGCTCGGCAGGCCCGCGAACAGGCGCTGGCGCAGCGCGCGGCCCGCACCAGCGTGCCGGTCGATGCGCCGCTGGCCGAACGCCTGATGGTGTTTGCCCGGCTGCACCCCGTGGCGACGGCCGGCGTGGCCGGTCTGGCGCTGCTGCTGGGGCCACGCAAGCTGTGGCGTTACGGGGCCCTGGCCCTGCCGTGGATCAACAAGCTGCGGCGCTGACGCCACCGATGGTGCGCGACTGGCGCCCCTGGAACGACAAAGCCCGGCATGACCGGGCTTTGTTTTTGGGAGCTGTTGGCGCGCGCTATCACAGCACTTGCGTATGAAAACAACGTGAAGTTGTTGAATAACGTGCGCAGTCTGCTCACCTTTTAGCGCAAGGCGCGGATGGCCTTGGCCGCGTCGCGGACCAGGCCGGGGCCGGCGTAGATCAGGCCGCTGTAGATCTGCACCACGTCGGCGCCGGCGCGGATCTTGGCGGCGGCGTCTTCGCCGCTCATGATGCCACCCACGCCGATGATGGGATAGCCGGGGCCCAGCGCAGCGCGCAGCTGGCGGATCACCTGGTTGCTGGCCTCGAACGCCGGGGCGCCGCTGAGGCCGCCGGCCTCCTCGGCGTGGGGCAGGCCCTGGACGGCCTCGCGGCTGAGGGTGGTGTTGGTGGCGATCACGCCGTCCATGCCGTGGCGCTGCAGCGTGGCGGCGATCACCTGGACCTGGGCTTCATCCAGATCGGGCGCGATCTTCACGAAGATGGGCACTCGACGGCCCTGGGCGGCGGCCAAGGTTTCGCGCTTGGCGGCAATCGCGCCCAGCAGGGCGTCCAGCGCCTCGTCGCTTTGCAGGGCGCGCAGGTTCTTGGTGTTGGGCGAGCTGATGTTGACCGTCACGTAGTCGGCATGCGGGTAGACGCCTTCCAGGCAGATCAGATAGTCGTTGGTGGCATCCTCGATCGGCGTGGCGGCGTTCTTGCCGATGTTCAGGCCCAGCAGCAGGGGCTTGCCCTGGGCGCGCACGGTGGACTTCTTGACGTTGGCGATGAAGGCCTCCAGACCGTCGTTGTTGAAGCCCAGGCGGTTGATCAGGCCCTGGGCCGCCGGCAGGCGGAACATGCGCGGCTTGGGGTTGCCGGGCTGGCCCTTGGGCGTGACGGTGCCCACTTCGACAAACCCAAAGCCCATGGCGGCCAGCGCGTCGATGCAGCGCGCATTCTTGTCCAGCCCGGCGGCCATGCCGACGCGGTTGGGGAACGGCAGGCCGGCCAGCGTGATGGGGTCGTGCACCATCGGTGCCGACCACGCCAGCTGCAGCGGCGTGCCCTGGCCCTTGGCCAGGGTGTTCATGGTGAAGTCGTGGGCCGCTTCGGGGTCCATACCAAACAAGAAGGGGCGAACGAGGGCGTAAGGGATAAGCGACATAGGGAATAATTCGATGGATTAACCGGATTTTCCCCCATGACGACATCTATTGCCCCCCTTTCCCAGGATGAATTGAAAACTTTGGTCGGCCAAGCGGCGCTGCGCTACGTGGTGCCCGGCGAGATCGTGGGGGTGGGGACCGGTTCGACCGTCAACAAGTTCATCGACGCCCTGGCCAGCATGAAGGACAAGATCAAGGGCGCCGTGTCCAGCTCAGTGGCCAGCACCGAGCGCCTGCAGGCGCTGGGCATCCCCGTGTTCGATGCGAATGCCGTCACCAGCCTGTCGGTCTACATCGACGGTGCCGACGAGATCGACGGCCAGGGCTACATGGTCAAGGGCGGCGGCGCGGCGCTGACGCGTGAGAAGATCGTGGCCGCGCTGGCCCAGCAATTTGTTTGCATTGCCGACGAATCCAAGCTGGTGCCTGCCTTGGGTAATTTCCCGCTGCCTGTGGAAGTCATTCCGATGGCCGCTGGCCAGATCGCCCGCAAGTTCGAAGCCATGGGGGGCACCGCCACCCTGCGCCTGAAGGACGGCCAGCCCCTGGTGACCGACAACGGCCAGCACATCCTGGACGTGCGTGGCCTGCAGATCAGCGCGCCGCTGGCGTTCGAGAGCGAAGTCAACCAGTGGCCCGGCGTGGTCACCGTGGGAGTCTTCGCCCACCAGAAAGCCCAGGTATGCTTGCTGGGCTGCGCCGAAGGTGTGCGCACCATCACCTATTAATTCCTGAGCGGATCCACGCCTATGCTCAACATGCTCTGGTTGGGCTTTTTTATGGTGGCTGCCATCGCGGCACTGGCCCAGTGGCTGGTGGGCGGGCAGCCACAAGTGTTTGCGGCCATGGTCCAGGCGCTGTTTGCCATGGCCAAGCTGTCGGTCGAGGTCATGGTGCTGCTGTTCGGCACGCTGACGCTGTGGCTGGGCTTTCTGCGCATCGCCGAGGAGGCCGGGGTGGTGCAATGGCTGGCCCGGGTGCTGGGCCCGCTGTTTGCCAAGCTGATGCCCGAGGTGCCGCGCGGCCACCCGGCGCTGGGCCTGATCACGCTGAACTTTGCCGCCAACGGCCTGGGGCTGGACAACGCGGCCACGCCCATGGGTCTGAAGGCCATGCGTGCGCTGCAGGAGCTGAACCCCCGGCCCGACACCGCCACCAATGCGCAAATCCTGTTTCTGGTGCTCAACGCGTCCTCGCTGACGCTGTTGCCGGTGACCATCTTCATGTACCGCATGCAGCAGGGCGCGCCGGACCCGACGCTGGTCTTCCTGCCCATCCTGCTGGCCACCTCGGCCTCGACCCTGGTGGGGCTGCTATCGGTGGCGCTGGTCCAGCGACTGCCACTGTGGCGCCCGGTGGTGCTGGCCTATCTGCTGCCCGTGGCCCTGGGGCTGGCCGGGTTCATGGCGCTGCTGATGACGCTGAGCGCCGCGGCCCTGGCTTCCCTGTCGGCCCTGCTGGGCAACCTGACGCTGTTTGCCCTGGTGGTGCTGTTCGTCAGCCTGGGCGCCTGGAAGCAAGTGCCGGTGTACGACAGCTTCATCGCCGGGGCCAAGGAAGGGTTCGACGTGGCCAAGGGCCTGTTGCCGTACCTGGTGGCCATGCTGTGTGCGGTCGGGGTGTTCCGCGCCTCGGGTGCGCTGGACTATGCGCTGGACGGCATCCGCTGGGGTGTGCAGGTGCTGGGCCTGGATAGCCGCTTTGTCGACGCCTTGCCCACGGCACTGGTCAAACCGTTCTCCGGCAGCGCGGCGCGCGCCATGCTGATCGAAACCATGCAAACCCAGGGGGTCGACAGCTTTGCGGCCCTGGTTGCCGCCACCATCCAGGGCAGCACCGAAACCACGTTCTATGTGCTGGCCGTGTACTTTGGCGCGGTCGGCATACAGAAGGCGCGCCATGCCGTGCCTTGCGCCCTGCTGGCCGAGCTGGCCGGTGTGGTGGCCGCCATCCTGGTGTGCTACTGGTTCTTCGCCTAGCGGCCTGATTGGGGGGGCGAATGTGACAGTCATCAAGCTGTCACGCAGCGTTCGCACAATCCGGCGTGGAGAAGATTCAATCCCATGCCTTTGTCTGCCTTGCCGCCCAGCCCGACTGCGAGTTTTTCCGCGCTCAAGCGCCGGTGCATCGGCTGGGCCAACAGCTGGCAGCCGGTGCACCTGGCCCTGGTGGCGATCGTGGTGCTGGTGCTGGCGGTCTCCTGGTGGCTGACGGGCAAGCACCTGCGGGCCCAGCTGGCCCAGGCTGAGCAGGCCGCCCGACTGCAGCAGTCGGGGCTGGCGGCGATTGTTTCCGAGAATTTGAGCCAGGTGCTGGAAAAGGCCCAGTTGATGAGCGTGGTCGCGCTGCAGGGCATGCACCACGATGGCGGCCCCTGGCAGGCCCAGCTGGCACACATGCTGGAGCGCGATCGCGTCTTCCTGCGCATGGCGGTGCTGGACAAGCAGCTGCAACTGCTGGCCGGCGACGCCCAGCAGGCCGAGTTGCTGCACAGCCTGCTGCCGTACCAGCAGGGCTCCTGCGCGGCCGGGCGGGGGGCCTTTGTGCTGCACCAGCAGGCGCAGTCGCAGGACCAGGCCTGGCAGGTGCCCCTGCTGCTGTGCATGGCCGATGCCCAGGGCGTCTCGCTGGGCTACCTGCTGCTCTACATGGACATGGGCTATTTCCTCGGGCTGTACCAAGACGTGGACCTGGGCGGCAGCGGCAGCTTGCACCTGCTGTCCCCCGATGGCAGCGTGATTGCCGCCATGGCGGGCGGCGGCCTGCTGGCCCAGCAACCAACGCAGCGCATGGCCAGCTTCAGCAAGGTGCCCGAAGGGCCGGGCGAGATGGAACTGCCGGGGCCACAGGGCAGCACGCGGCTGGCCAACTTCCACCGCGCCCGCTACATGCCGCTGACGGTGGTGGTGAGCCGCGACTGGAACGAAATCCGCGCGGCCCATGCACAAAATGCCCAGCGCACCTGGGCGGTGCTGGGCGCAATCACGGCACTGGCCCTGGTGGGCTCGCTGCTGCTGTGGCGCACCATGCAGCGGCGCCAGCACCTGTTCAATGCGCTGGAGAAGGCCGACCAGGACAAGCAGCAACTGATCGCCCAACTGGAGAGCGAGAAGCAGCGGGCGCTGGAGCTGGCCGCCAGCGACCACCTGACCGGCCTGCACAACCGGCGCATGTTCCACGAGCTGGTGTCCAGCCACCTGGCCCTGGCGCGGCGCAGCCGCAAGCACTACGCCTTGCTGTATTTGGACCTGGACCGCTTCAAGCACATCAACGACACCCTGGGCCACCATGTGGGCGACGCCCTGCTGCAGGCCGTGGCGCAGCGCCTGCGCACCATGCTGCGCAGCTCGGACATCATTGCGCGCATGGGCGGCGATGAATTCGCCGTGCTGATCACGGCCATGGAAGACCCGAGCGATGTCGAGACCCTGGCCCAGAAGCTGCTGACCGGGCTGGGGGCGCCCTATGAGGGCCTGGCGCCGGAGACGCTGCACACCTCGCCCAGCATCGGCATCGCCTTTTTCCCGCGCGACGGCCACGATGTCGAGGTGCTGTGCCGCCATGCCGATGCGGCCATGTATGCCTCGAAAAAGGCCGGGCGCAACCGCTACACCTACTACGACGGCATACCCAAGCTGGACAGCGACCGCTACTACCAGCTGGCGCGCCAGCTGCCGTCGGCGATCACGCAGGAGCAGCTGGTGCTGCATTTCCAGCCCAAGGTGCGGCTGGAAGACTGCCGCATCGTGGGCCTGGAAGCCCTGGTGCGCTGGCAGCACCCCCAGTACGGCCTGATCTACCCCGGGGATTTCATCGCGCTGGCGGAAGAGCACGGCCACATCGAGGCCCTGGGCGACTGGGTGATGCAGGCCTGCTGCCGCCAGATTGCGGCCTGGCGCATGCAGGGGGTGGAGACGGTGCCGATCGCCTTCAATGTGTCGCCGCTGCAACTCAAGGACAGCGCCTTCCCCAGCCGCATGGCCACCTACCTCAAGCACTACGGCGTGCGGGCCAGCGATATCCAGGTGGAGATCACCGAAAGCTGCCTGGTCGAACCCGTGGGCCTGGCCGCGCGGGTGCTGCACCAGCTGCAGCAGATGGGGGTGTCCATCGGGCTGGACGATTTCGGCACCGGCTTCTCCAGCCTGAGCCAGATCCGGGCGCTGCCCATCAACACCATTAAGCTGGACAAGTCCTTCGTCAACGAGCTGCGCAGCAGCAAAGAGGCGGGGGTGCTGGTGACCTCCATCATCACGCTGGCGCACAACCTGAAGATGCAGGTGGTGGCCGAAGGCGTGGAACTGATGGACCAGCTGGTCTACCTCAAGACGGCCGGCTGCGATGTGGCGCAGGGCTACTTCCTGAGCCGCCCTGTGCCGCTGGCGCAGATCGAGGCGCTGCTCAAGCAGGGCATTCTGGAGCCCGCATGATGCGACGTCGCTGGATGGCCATGGGCTGGCTGGTGTGGGGGGCAGGGCTGGCCCAGGCGGCCTGCCTGAATCCCGAGGTGTTGCATGTGGCCCTGATCCCCAAGAACGCGCAGAGCGTGCAGGAACAGGCCCAGGCCCCGCTGTTGCAGGCCCTGCACGAGAGCACGGGCAAACCGGTGCAGATGCTGCCCGTGGCCTCGTACGCGGCGGTGATCGAAAGCCTGCTCACCGGCCAGGCCCAGGTGGCCGAGCTGGGGCCGGCCGGCTATGCCTTGCTGGCCAAGCGGTCCACGCGTTTTGTGCCGTTTGCCACCTTGTCCAACAGCAATGAGGTGGGCCGCTATCACTCGCTGCTGGTGGTGCGTGGCGATAGCGGCATCCGTGACATCCAGGGGCTGCGCGGGCGCACCCTGGCGCTGACCGATCCGTCCAGCACCTCGGGGGCCGTCGTGCCGGAGCTGGCCGTGCCGCAGCTGACGGGCTACAAGCTGGGGCATTTTTTCGCCCGCGTGGTGTTCATGGGCTCGCACGACAAGGCCCTGGCCGCCGTGCGCGACGGCAAGGCCCAGGCTGCGTTCGTGGCCAGCAGCCAGCTCGATGAAAATGACCCCACTTGGCGCGTGCTGTGGCGCTCGCCCGCCCTGGTGGGCAGCCCGTTTCTGCTGGACGCCACCCTGTGCCCGGCGCTGCAGCAGGCCGTGCGCCAGGCCTTTCTGGCCAAGCAGGCGCAGTTGCAGCCGTGGCTGCGCATCAAGAACTACCGCCAGGTGGTGCCGGTCACGGCACAGGATTACGCCGGCATCCAGTCCCTGCTGGCCGGCGCGCCCTGAGGCGCCGGCTTTTCAGCGGGTGCGCAGGCGCAGCAACTGGCCGTTGCTGCGGTCGGTCAGCACGTAGAGCCAGCCGTCCGGGCCCTGGCGCACATCGCGCACACGCTGGCCCAACTGGGGCAGCAGCGGTTCGACCCGGACCACCTTGTCCCCCGCCAGGGTGATGCGTTCCAGGCGCTGCGCCTTGAGGGCGCCCACCACCATCTGCCCCTGCCAGCCCGGATAGCGGTCGGAGGTGATGAAGGCCATGCCCGAGACGGCGATCGACGGCGTCCACTGGTGGGCGGGCTGCTCCATCCCGGCCTGGTGGGTGATGCCGGCGCCGATCTTGCCGCCGCCATAGTTTTCGCCATAGGTGATGACGGGCCAGCCGTAGTTCTTGCCGGGCACGGGGCGGTTGATCTCGTCACCGCCTTGCGGGCCGTGCTCGTTCATCCAGAACGTGCCGTCGGGGGCCAGGGCCGCCCCTTGCGGGCTGCGGTGGCCATAGCTCCAGATTTCGGGCCGCGCGCCGCTGTGGCCGACAAACGGGTTGTCCTGGGGCACGCTGCCGTCCTTGTGCAGGCGCACGATCTTGCCCAGGTGGTTCTGCAGGTTCTGCGCCTCTTCCTTGTAGTGCGACCGCTCGCCCAGCGTCAGCAGCAGCGTGCCGTCGCGCCGCTCCACGATGCGGCAGCCAAAGTGCAGCTGGCTGGCCACCTTGGGCTGCTGGCTGAAGAGCACCTGCACGTCCTGCAGCGCGCGCTGGTCGCTCGACAGCCGGGCCTTGGCCAGCGCCGTGCTGTTGGTGCCGTTGGGTGCGGCTTCGCTGTAGCAGAAGTACAGCGTGCGGTTCTGGGCAAAGCCGCTGTCCAGCGCCACGTCCAGCAGGCCTTGCACGGGCTCGCCCAGTTGGCCCTGGGCGGTGACCACGCGCAGGCGGCCGGGGCGCTCGGTCACCAGGAACTGGCCGTCCGGCAAAAAGGCCACGGCCCAGGGGTTCTGCAGGCCCTGGGCCACGACCTCGGGGGTGATCTCCAGGGCCTGGGCGTGGCCCAACAGGGCGCCCAGGGCCAGGGCCATGGTGGTGCGCCGTGCAGCGCTGCGGGGGAAGGTGGGCATCGGGTGTCTCCTCGGAATTGGGTTGCGGCAACGCAAGCTCGAAGGCGGAAGGCACGAAAAAAGTTGGCATCGCTGGCGCTGAGGCCACTGTGGCAGGTGTATAAAACACGCTGATTCATTCTATGCCGGCCCTGGAGCGCGGCATTTTTTTGTTCTTTTTCAGGAAAGGCGCCGTATGGGAGCGCAATGGAAAGCCAAGGGCAAGGCCCTGGTCGCAGATGCCAAGGGCAAGCTGTTTGGCAAGTTGGTCAAGGAAATCACGGTGGCGGCCCGTCTGGGCGGCGGTGACCCCGGCAGCAATGCCCGCCTGCGCATGGCGATCGAAGCGGCGCGCAAGGCCTCCATGTCCAAGGACACCCTGGACCGCGCCATCAAGAAGGGCTCGGGCGTGGGCGCCGATGCCGTGAACTACTCCAGCGTGATTTTCGAAGGCTACGGTCCGCACCGCGTGCCGGTGATGGTCGAATGCCTGACCGACAACCCCAACCGCACGGCCCCCAATCTGCGCGTGTGCTTCCGCAAGGGCCAGCTGACGGCCGTGGCCTGGGATTTTGACCATGTGGGCATGATCGAAGGCGAAGCCGAGAACGGCGCCGACGTCGAACTGGCCGCCATCGAGGCCGGCGCGCAGGATTTCGAGCCCGCCGACGATGAGGGCGTGACTCTGTTCATCACCGAGCCGACCGACCTGGATGTGGTCAGCAAGGCGCTGCCGGAGCAGGGCATCAAGGTGCTGTCGGCCAAGCTGGGCTACAAGGCCAAGAACCCCGTCAGCATGTCCAGCCTGTCGGCCGAGCAGCAGGAAGAAGTGCAAGCCTTCCTGGCCGGCCTGGACAATGACGACGACGTGCAGCACGTCTTCGTGGGTCTGGTGGACTGAGTGCCGCCTGATCCACAGGCATGGCGCCGCCCCGCCCAGGCCCTGGGACGGGGACCAAAAAGACTGCCGATGGCAGTCTTTTTTTGTGCCTACTCTCAGTATCAGAGCGATTAACGCGCGTCAGCAAATGGTTTTAAAGGATTTTCTACCTGAAATGCAGGCGTGACGAGCGCAGGCAGCTCTGCTTTTTGAGGTGGCCTAGGCGTAGTCGGTCAGACCGGTCAGACCGGTCTGACCGTGCTGGCGTGCCAGGTGCATGGCTGGGCGTGCGAGGGCTCGTCCATCTGTCCGAAGCTCTGCGGGGGGGCTGGCGACCATGTTGCGCGACAGCACCAGGCACGCGGTGATTTTGCGGTGGTTCATGCCCTGGACCACCAGCGCAGGCATCTGCTGCGCGCGCTGACTCCGCGGTGGTTGCGCCTTGGGGGGGCTGCGGAGCCGGCAGGGCCCGCATCCTGCAGGATGTGTTGGCGCTGAAGGGGCAATCGGTATCACGCCACGCAGGCCGCTGGTTTACCCATGCCTGAAAGGGGCGGCGACGCGCGCAAGGTTTGCCCGTACTGGTGGTGCTCACGAAAAACCAGCCCGTGGGGGCTGGCGGTGATGGGTGCGGTGGCCCGCAGTCTGCGTCGCTGGCGACGTTGCGGCATGCCAACACCGCGCAAGCCTTGTCCAGTCAGCGCAGGCATGCTATGCATTCCGCAGACTGCAGGAATGCTACCCCACTCAGTCGTGGTAGCGCTCGGCCAGGCTGTTGGCGGCGCGCATGGCGTCGTAGACCTCCTGCTCGCTGATGGGGCGGCCCATGTTGCCCATGGTGTCGTTCTTGTCGCAGGCCAGCTTGGCCACCTGGCGCCATTCGGCCTCCACCCATTCGGTCAGGCCGAAGTCGCGCAGCGACAGGGGCAGGCCCGCGGCCTTGATGATGCGGATGACTTCCTCCACCTCGTCCAGCGGGGCGTTTTCCAGCACCAGTTGGGTCAACAGGCCAAAGGCCACCTTCTCGCCGTGCTGGGCCCCGTGCAGCGCAGGGACCACGGCCATGCCGTTGTTCACCGCATGCGCCGCGGCCACGCCGGCGGCTTCGGCACCCACGCCGCTGAGGTAGATGGTGGCCTCGATGGTTTCCTCCAGCGCCGGGGTCACGGCATGGTTGCGCACGGCGTCCATGGCGGCGTCGATGTTGCGGCGCAGGATCTGGTAGCACATCTCGCCCAGGCCCAGGCCGGTGCGCGAGGGGCGCTTGAGGATCAGGTTGGTGCCGTTGCAGCGCCAGGTGGCACGGGCCTCGAAGTAGGTGGCCAGCGCGTCGCCCACGCCGGCCGCGAAGAAGCGGGCCGGGGCCTGGGCGATGATGGCGGTGTCGGCCAGCACGGTGTCGGGGTTGTGCGGCATGAACAGATAGTGGTCGAACTCGCCATTGGGCTTGTAGATCACGGCCAGCGCGGTGCAGGGCGCGTCGGTGGAGGCAATCGTGGGCACCAGCACCTGCGGTAGCTTGCAGTGGTGCGAGACGGCCTTGGCCACATCCAGCGCCTTGCCGCCGCCCACGGCCAGGATGACGTTGCAGCCTGCGGTCTGCAGCGCGGCGGTCAGGCGCTCGATCTCGTCGGTGGTGCATTCGCCGGCAAAGGTTTCCACGTGCGCACGCAGCCCTTGTGCCTGCAGTTGGGGTACGGTGCGCTCGGTGATGCGCGGCAGGAAGAAGCGGTCGCCAATGATGAAGACATGGTCACCGTGCTCTGCCAGGTAGTCGCCCACCTGATCGAACAGGCCGGCGCCGATCAGGAACTTCTTGGGGGAGGAGACGGAACGTGGGGTCATGGATATACCTTTGTGTCATCAAATACTAGGGTTTTCCATGATGCCTGCCGACAGGCGGTCGATTGGGCAGTGCGCGCCCGTCGCTTGATGCATGTCAATCGCAAGCCGGAAGTTGCGGGCGTCTGGGGGCCTCGGCCGGGCTGGCGCCGCCCACGGCCAGCGGGCGGGTACAAAAAAGGCTTCCCTGGGGAAGCCTGGCATCGGGTGCGGCGCACAGCCCTGGGCTGCGCGCGCTGGGGCTTACTTGGTGCCGAAGATGCGGTCGCCGGCATCGCCCAGGCCGGGGAGGATGTAGCCGTGGCTGTCCAGCTCGCGGTCGATGGCGGCCGTGTAGATGTCCACGTCGGGGTGGGCGGCCTGCATGGTCTTGATGCCTTCAGGCGCGGCCAGCAGGCACATGAACTTGATTGACTTGGGCGCGCTCTTTTCCTTGAGCTGTTGCACCGCGGCTGCGGCGGAGTTGCCGGTGGCCAGCATGGGGTCGACCACGATCACGTCACGCTCGCCCATGTTCTCGGGCATCTTGTAGTAGTACTCGACGGGCTGCAGGGTCTCGGGGTCGCGGTACAGGCCGATGTGGCCGATGCGCGCGCCGGGCACCACGTTCAGCATGCCGTCCAGGAAGCCGTTGCCGGCGCGCAGTATGGACACCAGCGCCAGCTTCTTGCCGTCGATGACCTTGCCGGTCATCTTTTCCATCGGGGTTTCAATCTCGATGTCCTGCAGTGGGAAATCGCGGGTCAGTTCGTAGGCCATCAGCGTGGACAGCTCGCCCAGCATGCGGCGGAAGCTGTTGGTGCTGGCTTCCTTGCGGCGCATCAGGGTCAGCTTGTGCTGGACGAGGGGGTGGTCGATGAGGTGGACGTTGCTCATGGTCGGGGTGTCTGTGAAGAGAAAAAGCGCCGTGCAGGCCGGGTGCTGAGTGAGATGTTGCTGTCGTTGTGCCCCAGCAGATGGCGTGCCAGCGCCGATTGCGATGCCCCGCATTGTCCTTTTTTCTGGCCCCATTGGTGAAAAAACGCGCGCTTTTCTGTGCGCGCAAGGGTGTTTTCCTTGAACTCGCGCACATGCGCTGGGGCTTTGGCGCTAGCTGGTGATCCGCTCGGCAGGGCTGTGGGCACCCGGGGCACTACCCGGGCCGGGCTCGGCATCCAGTTGTGCAAAGTGGCGCACCGGCTCCAGGGGGGCAAAGGTGCCCGCACGTTTTTGCTGTGTGGCCTGTACGGATTCCATCACATGGCGGTTGCTCCAGATGCCGGCCTGCAGCCAGCCCATCTGGCGCAGGCTGTCGTCCACGCTGTGGTCGCGGGCAAACTGCAGTGCCTGCTTGCTGCCCCAAATGGCAATCGGGGGTTTGGCCGCGATCTCGCGGGCACAGGCCATGGCGGCGTCCAGCATGGCGTCCTGGGTGGCGTGGACACCATTCACAAAGCCCTGGGCCAGGGCTGCTTCGGCCGGCCAGCGGCGGCCGGTGTAGGCCAGCTCCTTGACCAGGCCCATGGGCAGCAGCTTGGGCAGGCGCTGCAGGCTGCCCAGGTCGGCCACCATGCCGATGTTGATTTCTTGCACGCAGAAGAAGGCATCCTGCGTGGCATAGCGCAGGCAGGCGCAGCAGACCAGGTCCAGCGCGCCGCCGATGCAGCCGCCCTGGATGGCGGCAATCACGGGGATGCGCAGGTTGTCCAGTCGCGTGAAGGCCTGCTGCATGTCCCACAGGAATTCGGACAGGGCGGCGCGCCCTTCGGGTGAGCGGTCCTGGGGGATGAAGTCTGGGTTGGCAAAGGTCTCCAGCGCCATGCCGGCGCTGAAGTGCTTGCCGGTGCTACTGAGGACCAGCACGCGCACGTCGGTGCTGCGCTGCAGGTACTCCAGCGCCGCACCCAGGTCCCTCCAGAAGGCAGGGTGCATGGTGTTCAGGCGCTCGGGCTGGTTCAGCTGCAGGTGGGCGATGTGGTCTTGCACCTGCAGGTGCATGACCGCCAGGGAGGGCAGGGTCGTGGTAGGCATGGCTGGTGACTGTAGGCAGCGCACCCGCCCCGCAGAACTCGCACATTCCCTGATGTGCGGTCTGCGATCAGCGTTTCTTGCTGCCCGTCAAACTGCCCAGTACGCCACGCAGCAACTGGCGGCCCAGCTGGTTGGTCATGCTGCGGGCCGTGGACTTGACCACGCTTTGCACCAGGCCATCGCGCTTGCCGCCGCGTGGGCCGGTGGAGCCGAAGAGGAATTCGTTCAAGCCATTCATCAGGCCGCTGTCGGTCGCAGCGCCTGCGCCGGTGGTGGTACCCGGGGCCCCTCCGGTGGCCGCCGGCTCCTGGCTGGCGCGGCTTTGCAGTACTTCGTAGGCCGACTCCCGGTCGACCGACTTTTCATAGACCCCGGCGACCAGGGAATGGGCCAGCAGTGCCTGGCGCTGTGGCCCCTGGATGGGGCCGATATGGCTGCCCGGGGGCACGACGTAGACGCGCTGGGTGATGCCGGGGCGGCCCTTTTCGTCGAGAAAGCTGATCAGGGCCTCGCCCACGGCCAGCTCGGTGATGGCCGATTCGATGTCCACCTGGGGGTTGGGGCGCATGGTCTGGGCTGTGGCTTTCACCGCCTTCTGGTCCTTGGGGGTGAAGGCGCGCAGCGCATGCTGCACGCGGTTGCCCAGCTGGGCCAGCACACTGTCGGGAATGTCCATGGGGTTTTGCGTGACGAAATACACGCCCACGCCCTTGGAGCGCACCAGGCGCACCACCAGTTCGATGCGCTCGATCAGCACCTTGGGGGCATCGGTGAACAGCAGGTGGGCTTCATCGAAGAAAAAGACCAGCTTGGGCTGGTCGGGGTCGCCGATTTCCGGCAGCCGCTCGAACAGCTCGGACAGCATCCACAGCAGGAAGGTGGAGTACAGGCGCGGCGACTGCATGAGCTTGTCGGCCGCCAGGATGTTGATCACGCCGCGCCCCTGGGCATCGGTCTGCATCAGGTCCTCGATGTTGAGCATGGGCTCGCCAAAGAACTGCCCGCCCCCTTGCGACTCGATCTGCAGCAGGCCGCGCTGGATCGCGCCCACGCTGGCGGCCGAGATGTTGCCGTACTCGGTGGTGAACTGCTTGGCGTTGTCACCCACATGCTGCAGCATGGCGCGCAGGTCCTTGAGGTCCAGCAGCAGCATGCCGTTGTCGTCGGCAATCTTGAAGACCAGGTTGAGCACGCCCATCTGCGTGTCGTTCAGGCCCAGCATGCGGCCCAGCAGCAGCGGCCCCATGTCCGAGATGGTGGCCCGCACCGGGTGGCCCTGCTCGCCAAACACGTCCCACAGGGTGCAGGGGCAGGCCACGGGATCAGGCAGTGCGATGCCGCGCTCCTGCAGCGAGGCGGCCAGCTTGCCGCCGATGCTGCCGGCCTGGCTGATGCCGGTCAGGTCGCCCTTGATGTCGGCCAAAAACACGGGAACCCCGGCCAACGAGAAGCTTTCGGCCATCTTCTGCAGCGTCACGGTTTTGCCGGTGCCGGTGGCGCCGGTGATCAGCCCATGGCGGTTGGCCATGCCGGGCAGGAGGGAGCAAACGGTATCGCCGTGCAAGGCAATAGGCAAAGCTGGGGCCATGTTCGTGTTTCCTCTGTCAAGTTGCGCTGTCAAAAGTAGAATCCGTGCCCAATAGATTAAATCAAGACCAAAGGATTTCCTGTGGCAGGACATAGTAAGTGGGCCAACATCCAGCACCGCAAGGGTCGCCAGGATGAGAAGCGCGGCAAAATCTGGACACGCATCATTCGTGAAATCATGGTGGCGGCCCGCCAAGGTGGCGGTGATCTGAATGCCAATCCCCGCCTGCGCCTGGCAGTGGACAAGGCCAAAGCTGCCAACATGCCTGCCGACAACATCAAGCGCAACATCGACAAGGCCACAGGCAACCTGGAAGGTGTGAACTACGAGGAAATCCGCTACGAGGGCTATGGCATCGGTGGCGCGGCCATCATCGTGGACACCATGACCGACAACCGTGTGCGCACGGTCGCTGAAGTGCGCCACGCCTTCAACAAGCACGGCGGCAACATGGGCACCGAAGGTTCGGTGGCCTTCCAGTTCAAGCACTGCGGACAGATCGTGTTTGCCCCCGGAACCAGCGAAGACCAGGTCATGGATGTGGCCCTGGAAGCCGGTGCCGAGGATGTGATCACCGACGAGGACGGTGCCATCGAGGTGCTGACCGCACCTGCGGACTTTGAAGCCGTGAAGAATGCCCTGGAAGCGGCAGGCCTGAAGCCCGACGTGGCGGAAGTGACCATGCGCGCGGAAAACACCATCGAACTGCAAGGCGAGGACGCCGAGCGGATGCAAAAACTGCTGGATGTATTGGAAGATTTGGACGACGTGCAGGACGTCTACCACAACGCTGAACTATGAAGATTCTTGTGATTGGCGGCGGTGGCCGCGAACACGCTCTGGCGTGGAAATTGGCCCAGTCGCCCAAGGCGACCAAGGTGTTTGTCGCACCCGGCAACGGTGGCACCGGCCTGGCCGGTGGCAAGCTGCAGAACTTGCCCATCACCGATGTGGTGAAGCTGCGCGAATGGGCGCAGGCTGAAGGCGTGGCGCTGGCCGTGGTCGGCCCCGAGGCGCCGCTGGCCGCCGGCGTGGTGGACGAGTTCCGCGCGCACGGCCTGAAGGTGTTCGGCCCCACCAAGGCGGCTGCGCAGCTGGAGTCGTCCAAGGCCTTCTCCAAGGCCTTCATGCGTCGCCACGGCATTCCCACGGCCGACTACGACACCTTCACCGACCCCGTGGCCGCCCACGCCTTTGTGGAACGCCTGGGAGCGCCCATCGTCATCAAGGCCGACGGCCTGGCCGCCGGCAAGGGTGTGGTGGTGGCGATGACGCTGCAGGAAGCCCACGATGCCGTGGACTTCATGCTGGTGGACAACAAGTACGGCGTGCAGCACAACGAAGGCGGTGCACGCGTGGTGATCGAGGAGTTCCTCGCCGGCGAGGAGGCTTCGTTCATCGTGCTGTGCGATGGCAAGAACGTGGTCGCCATGGCCACCAGCCAGGACCACAAGCGCCTCAAGGACAACGACGAAGGCCCCAACACCGGCGGCATGGGCGCCTATTCGCCCGCCCCCGTGGTCACGGCCGACGTGCATGCCCGCGCCATGCGCGAGATCATCCTGCCCACCATCCGTGGCATGGAAAAGGACGGTATCCCGTTCACCGGCTTTCTGTATGCCGGCCTGATGATCGATGGCAACGGCCATCCCAAGACGCTGGAGTTCAACACCCGCATGGGTGATCCCGAAACCCAGCCCATCATGATGCGCCTCAAGAGCGATCTGGTGGACGTCATGCAGGCGGCCGTGGACGGCAAGCTGGACCAGGTGGAGCTGGAGTGGGACCGCCGCACCGCGCTGGGCGTGGTGATGGCGGCGGCCGGCTACCCGGAAGATCCGCGCAAGGGCGACGCCATCACTGGCCTGCCCTCCGAAGTGGACGATGCGATGGTGTTCCATGCCGGCACGCAGCTGAATGACGCTGGTGTGCCCGTGACCAGCGGTGGCCGCGTGCTGTGCGTGACCGTGCTGGCCGACAGCGTGCGCCAGGCGCAGACCCGTGTCTACGATGTGACGCGCGGTATCCACTTCGATGGCATGCAGTACCGCCGCGACATCGGCTTCCGCGCCATCAAGGGCTGAGGAGGCCGCCATGCAAGCACCCACCGCCAGCATCGACAACGTGCGCGCCTACCTGCTGGGGCTGCAAGCCAGCATCACCCGTGCGCTGGAGGCGGTGGAAGCCGCCGCTGGCGAAGGTGCGGCCCAGTTCCTGGCCGATCCCTGGCACAAGGGGGCGGGTGAGCGCCTGCAGGGCGATGGCGTCACCAAGATCCTGGAAAACGGACTGGTGTTCGAGCGTGCCGGCTGTGGTTTCTCGCACGTCAAGGGCGCGCAGCTGCCGCCCTCGGCCACCCAGCACCGGCCCGAACTGGCGGGTGCACCGTTCGAGGCCATGGGCGTGTCGCTGGTGTTCCACCCGCGCAACCCCTATGTGCCCACGGTGCACATGAATGTGCGCATGATTGCCGCCGGCCACCCGGGCCAGCCCCAGGTGTGCTGGTTTGGCGGTGGCATGGACCTGACACCGGTCTACGGCTTCGAAGACGATGCCGTGCACTTCCACCAGACCTGCCGCGATGCACTGCAGCCGTTTGGCGCGCAGTTGTACCCGCGCTTCAAGCAGTGGTGCGACGAGTACTTCTTCCTGAAACACCGCAACGAGCAGCGCGGCATTGGCGGCATCTTCTTTGATGATTTCAGCGAGCTGGGCCAGGACCAGGGCTTCGCCATGCTGCGCGCGGTGGGCGATGCATTCCTGCAGGCCTATCTGCCGATCGTCGAGCGGCGCCAGGCCATGGCCTATGGTGCGGCGCAGGTGGATTTCCAACGCTACCGCCGTGGCCGCTATGTGGAGTTCAATCTGGTCTGGGACCGGGGCACCCACTTCGGCCTGCAGTCCGGGGGGCGCACCGAATCCATCCTGCTGTCCATGCCCTTGCATGCGGACTGGAGCTACCAGCGCGTGGACGCACCGGGTACGCCCGAGGCGCAACTGCTGAGCCAATTCTTGGTGCGCCGCGACTGGCTTTGAGGGCGCGCAAGCAGCCCCCTGGCCGAAAAACTATAATTTCCATAGCTGCCGACGACAGTCCCTGTGGTCGGCCTTTCTATTTAGACCAACAATAAAAGACCTGTCAGCGTGGGGCTGCATCCCCAAGGGCATTGAAGCCCGCGATGCAGCCGCGCTATATTGACCGGAACTTTCAACCAGACATCGCCTGATGAGCACTTCCACCCAATCGGATTCCGCAGCCAAGAAAGACGTGACCAAACTCCAGCGTGCCATCGTCGATGGCCTGGAAGACGTCAAGGCCCAAGACATTCAGGTCTTTAATACCGAGCACCTGTCGCCGCTGTTTGAGCGCGTCATCGTCGCTTCCGGTACTTCCAACCGCCAGACCAAGGCCCTGGCCTCCAGCGTGCGCGATGCCGTGAAGAAGGCCGGTTTTGCCGTGCCACGCCATGAAGGCGAAGAGAACGGCGAGTGGATCATCGTCGACTGCGGCCAGTGCGTGGTGCACATCATGCAGCCCATAATCCGCCAGTACTACCGCCTGGAAGAAATCTGGGGCGACAAGCCCGTGCGCCTGAAGCTGGCGGGCGCCAAGCCTGCCAAGATCTTCGCCTCCGAAGATGCCTCGGCCGAAGCCAAGCCTGCCAAGAAGGCTGCAGCCAAGAAGACCGCCGCTGCGGTGGATGGCAAGACCGTGGTAAAGAAGGCCGCAGCCAAGAAGTCCGCCGAGAAGTCGGTGGACGCCAGGGCCGACAAGGCCCCGGCCGTGAAAAAGCCTGCTGCCAAGAAGCCTGCCGCGAAGAAAGCCGCCGCCGTGAAGACCGTGGTGGTCAAGCCCACGGCACCACGCGGTAGCGTCAAGAAGGCGGCTGCGAAGAAGGCATGAAGCTGTGGATCGTGGCCGTGGGCCAGCATGTGCCCGATTGGGCGCAGACGGCCTACGACGATTACGCCAAGCGCTTCCCCCCGGAACTCAAGGTCGAGCTCAAGGCCGTCAAGACCGAGCCGCGTGGCTCCAAGACGGTCGAGACGCTGTATGCCGCCGAGCGCAAGCGCATTGAGGCGGCGATTCCCCGGGGCACCCGTATCGTGGTGCTGGACGAGCGGGGCACCAACCTGACCACCAAGGCCCTGGCCCAGCGCCTGCAGCACTGGCAGCTGGAAGGCGATGACGTGGCACTGGTCATCGGAGGCCCCGATGGCCTGGACCCGGCCTTCAAGCAGGCCGCGCACGAGAAAATCCGCCTCTCGGACCTGACCTTGCCGCACGCCATGGTGCGGGTGCTGCTGATCGAGCAGCTGTACCGTGCCTGGTCGGTGAATGCGGGCCACCCCTACCACCGCGAGTGAGTCGCGAACCCCTCCGTGCCGGCTGCCCGGCCTCTGCAGACCCTGCCCCCAGCGTGCAGGGTTTTGTTTTTTCAGCGTCAGCCTGGGCGCAGGGCGGTGTGGCCGTGGATTGCATGGCCCAAGGTGCCGTGATACTATTTTTTTAATAGCTTCTAGCGCTTGCTGAATGGGCGCTAAAGCCTTTTTTGATTCAAAACCATGTTCGACTTCATCTACCTCGCCTCCCAAAGCCCGCGCCGCAGCCAGTTGCTGCAGCAGCTGGGCGTGCGCCACGAACTGCTGCTGCCCAATGCCCCGGGGGATGTGGCCGAGGATGCCGAGGCTATTGAAGAAGTGTGGCATGGCGAGGACCCGCAGGCCTACGTGCAGCGCGTGACCGGATTGAAGCTGGATGCCGCCGTGGCCCGCCTGGCGCGGCGCGGCCTGCCCGATGCGCCGGTGCTGACCTCGGACACCACGGTGGCCCTGGGCACGCAGATCCTGGGCAAGCCGGCCGATGCCGCGCATGCGCTGCAGATGCTGGCGCAGCTGTCCGGCCAGACCCACACGGTACTGACGGCGGTGGCGGTGCAGCAGGGCGCACAGCGCTGGCAGGCCCTGTCGGTCTCCCGCGTGCGCTTCATGGCGCTGAGCGAGGCGCAAATGGCCGCCTACGTGGCCTCGGGGGAACCTTTCGGCAAGGCCGGGGCCTATGGTATTCAGGGACGTGCAGCGGCCTATATTGAACATATGGCCGGCAGTTATTCCGGCATCATGGGCCTGCCCGTGTTCGAGACGGCCCAGCTGCTGCGGCAACTCGGCTGGCAGATTTAAGCAGCGCCTGGACGGCCAGCTTTGGCGCCGATGTGCGCGCAGCTGGCGTTCGGACGCACCGCAGTACGGGTCCGGCAGCACCCGCTCTCTCAACAAACCAAGACAAGCGCATGCAGCAAGACATTTTGATCAACTGGTCGCCCCAGGAAACCCGGGTGGCCGTGGTGGAGCAGGGCGCTGTGCAGGAGCTGCACATCGAACGCACGCTGGAACGCGGCCTGGTCGGCAACATCTACCTGGGCAAGGTGTCGCGCGTGCTGCCGGGCATGCAGTCGGCCTTCATCGACATCGGGCTGGAGCGCGCCGCCTTCCTGCACGTGGCCGATGTCTGGCAGCGCCACGAAAGCGGCGATGCGCCCATGATTGCGCGCAAGAACGAGCCGCCCAAGCCCATCGAGCACCAGGTGTTCGAGGGCCAGTCCATCGTGGTGCAGGTCATCAAGGACCCGATCGGCAGCAAGGGTGCGCGCCTGTCCACGCAGATCAGCATCGCCGGGCGCCTGCTGGTGCATCTGCCGCAGGACGAGCACATTGGCGTGTCGCAGAAGATCACGCCCGAGGAGCGCGATGCGCTGCGCGGGCGCCTGCAAAAGCTGGTGGGCCTGAAGGACCAAGGCGGCGGTGGCGGTTTCATCCTGCGCACCAACGGCGAGGACGCCAGCGATGATGAGCTGTCCGAGGACATAGCCTATCTGCGCAAGACCTGGGCGCGCATCAAGCTGGCCGCCACCATGCTGCCGCCGATGTCGGTGCTGCACCAGGACCTGAACCTGCTGCAGCGCGTGCTGCGCGATCTGGCCGGCGAGAGCACGCAGAGCATCCGCATCGACTCGCAAGAGCAGTTCGCCAAGCTCATGGCCTTTGGCAAGGAATTCATGCCCAGCGCCGTGCCCAAGCTGGAGCTGTACAAGGGCGAGCGGCCGATCTTCGACCTGTATTCCATCGACGAGGAAATCGCCAAGGCGCTGGGCCGGCGCGTGGAACTGAAGTCGGGCGGTTACCTGATCATTGACCAGACCGAGGCGCTGACCACGGTGGACGTGAACACCGGGGGCTATGTCGGGGCCCGCAATTTCGATGACACCATCTTCAAGACCAACCTGGAGGCGGCGCAGGCGATTGCACGCCAGCTGCGCCTGCGCAACCTGGGCGGCATTATCATTGCCGACTTCATCGACATGGCGCACGAGGAGCACCGGGGGCAGGTGTTGGCCGAGCTGCGCAAGCAACTGGGTCGTGACCGGGTGAAGACCATGGCGGGCACGTTCTCGCAGCTGGGGCTGGTCGAGATGACACGCAAGCGCACGCGCGAATCGCTGGCCCACATGCTGTGCGAACCCTGTCCAGTGTGCCAGGGCAAGGGCAGCGTGAAGACGGTGCGCAGCGTGGCCTACGAGATCCTGCGCGAAATCCTGCGCGAGGCGCGCCAGTTCAACCCCAAGGAGTTCCGGGTGGTGGCCAACCCGGATGTCATCGACCTGCTGCTGGACGAGGAAAGCCAGCACCTGGCGGGCCTGAGCGATTTCATCGGCAAGCCCATATCGCTGCAGGCCGAAGGCGGTCTGGCCCAGGAACAGTACGACATTGTGCTGCTTTGAGTTTTTTAACGTGCAATGGTGTTCTATTTTTTTCAAAAAACATATTTAAAATCAATTACTTGTAAATTTCTTCATCCAGTGTCGTGCATTTTGATGCACTACCATCAAGCCCAAAATGTGTAGCTGCATGTGTAGCTAGGTGAGTAGCTAAATAAGAGGGATAGATGGCTGCAACACGTATGAATGTCTTGGCAGATGTTGATCTGCGCAGGTGGTTGAAAGATAAACGAGCTTTGGCAAAGTCTGACGGAGGTGGGTTGACCTTCACTATGTCGGCAGCTGGTACTGCTTCGTGGGTATTGCGCTATAGGTCAGAAGGTCGCCAGGTGGAGCTCACGTTGGGGCGCTACCCCGATGTCACGCTTGCGGCCGCCAGAAAAATGGCTGCCGAAAAAAGGGTAGAGGTCCAGCAGGGGCGTGATCCTGCGGCTGAGAAGCGCAAAGCCAAGTCTCGTAGAGATTGGACGGTTCGAGAGTTGGTTGCTGACTATCGCGAAATGGTGCTTCCAACCTTGGCAAAGAGCACGCAGGTCAGTTATGGCCGCAATCTGAAGCGCATAGAGACTGGCTTGGGTGCGGCGAAAGTCGCAGAGGTTGAAGCTGCTGATGTGGTTGGTTTGATCGAGCGGTTCGACTTGGGCTGGGTGGAGGCGAACTGGGCTGCTGCCGGTTCCGTTGACACCGACCTAAGCTTCTTGAGCTTTCTCGAACTGTACGGGACTGAGATAGCCGAGCGTCGAATGCCGGCGCGTCGGGTTGTAGAAGCACTCGATGTAGTCGAACACATCTGAACGGGCCTGCCCTCGTGTGCGGTACACCTTCCTGGCCGTGCGCTCGGTCTTGAGGGAACTGAAGAAGCTCTCCATGGCCGAGTTGTCCCAGACCTCACCAGCCCGGCTCATGCTGCAAGTGATGCCTTGTTCATCCAGCAGCTTCTGGAAGTGCTCGCTGGTGTACTGGCTGCCCTGGTCCGAGTGATGCAACAAGGCCACCGTCTTGCCTCGACGCCACACTGCCATCATCAGCGCATCCACCACGAGCTGCGAGGTCATGCTCTCCTGCATCGACCAGCCCACGATGCGCCGCGAGTACAGGTCCAGCACCGCCGCCACGTACAGCCAGCCCTCGGCTGTCCAGATGTAGGTGAAGTCGGCTACCCACTTCTGGTTCGGGCCATCGGCCCGGAACTGGCGGTCCAGCACGTTGTCGGCCACCGCGCTGCGCGTGCCCCGGTCCTTGGGCAGTCCACGTCGTCGGGGCCTGGCTCGTAGTGCCTGCTCTCGCATGAGTCGCTCGATGCGGTGCAGACCACAGGCTTGACCTTGCTCCAGCACGTCGTGCCACACACGGCGCGCGCCGTAGGTGCGGTCGCTGCGCACGAAGCTCTGGTGGACTTGCGCGCCCAGCACTTCATCGCTGAGGCTGCGCTGGCTCCTGGGCCGTGTGAGCCACGCGTAGAAGCCACCCCGCGAGACACCGAGCGCCTCGCACATCAGATTGACCGGCCAGGCCCCTCGGTGTTTCGCCACGAAGCCGAACTTCACATCGACTCCTTCGCGAAGTAGGCCGCGGCTTTTTTCAGGATGTCGCGCTCCATCTTGAGCTTGGCAACCTCCTTGCGCAGTCGCGCTATCTCCGCGTCCTGGGCCTTCTGCTTGCCGTTGCCAGGGTACGCCTCCTGGGGCTCCTCTCGCAACTCACGAACCCACTTGCGCAGCACGTTCTCGTGAACGTCCAGGTCCTTGGCTGCCTGGGCCACAGCCACGCCACGCTCGGTGACCAACCTGACCGCCTCGAGCTTGAACTCGCGGCTGAATGTCCTTCTTGTCTCCATGAACCACCTCCGGTTTCATCTTCCACCTTAACAAGGTGTCTTTGAAACCGGCAGCAGCCCACAGTACAATGCAACGATCGGCGCAACAGCCTTGGTGAAAAAACGCTTACTCAAACCTACATTCAATGTGCAGAAACTCGTCGTTGTAATTAGCAACCTATGAGTGTTTGGGGCATAAATGCGGGCGATACAAGAACATAAATTGATTAAATCCGAATCTCATTCCATCGCAATAATTGGGCTCGCCTTTCGTTTTCCTGGGGATCTTTGTGCTGAGGATTCGTTCTGGGATGCGCTGAAACAAAAGCGCGATCTGGTTACTCAGATTCCAGAAGATCGTTGGTCTACAAGTGAACTCAAGCACCTTAAGCGTTCTGAACCTGGGCGGAGTATTACTTTTTCCGCTGGTGTGCTTTCGCGCATAGATGAGTTTGATGCAGGTTTCTTTGGGATTTCTCCACGTGAGGCCGCGTGGCTAGATCCTCAACAGCGTCTTTTACTTGAGCTTTCTTGGGAGGCGATGGAGAACGCCGGTGTAGTGCCATCGACGATGGCTGGTTCCGACTGTGCTGTATATGTCGGCATCTCAAGTCTGGATTATGGGGTGCGCAGCTTGGACGATATGGCCAGCATGAGTGCGCACTCGATGACCGGCAATACGTTGAGCATTGCTGCTAACCGTCTTTCTTATGTCTTTGATCTCCGCGGCCCTTCACTGGCGGTGGACACTGCATGTTCGTCGTCTCTGGTCGCTTTGCACCATGCCTGTAATAGCCTGCGTGCAGGGGAAGCATCGATGGCCATGGTTGGCGGGGTGAACCTGCTGCTGCATCCTTATCCCTTCGTCGGTTTCACAAAGGCGTCCATGCTGTCTGCTGATGGGCGCTGTAAACCATTTGACGAGGCTGGTAACGGTTATGTGCGTTCTGAAGGCAGCGCGGTACTTTTGCTTAAGCCGCTAGAGCACGCGTTGCGAGATGGTGACAATGTTCACGCAGTGATTTTGGCCAGTGGTGTGAACGCCGATGGTGCGCGCAAGACGGGTATCACGATTCCTAGTAGCGATGGTCAGGCTGAACTCATGGCCGAGGTGCTGGGGCGCAGTGGCCTCAAGCCAGAGGATGTGGATTTCATTGAAGCTCATGGCACGGGCACGGCAGTGGGAGATCCCATAGAAACGGCGGCGATCGGACGTGTCTATGGGCAGAAACGAAACAAGCCGCTGCCCATAAGCTCGGTCAAAGCCAATCTGGGGCATTTGGAATCTGCCTCGGGCATGGCAGGTTTGGTCAAGGCGATGTTGGCTCTGAAGCATCGGGCTTTGCCACCAGCGCTCCATTTGCACAAACACAACCCTCGTATCGACTTTGCCGGCCTCAACTTGCAAACCGTTGGCGAGTACATGCCCATAGAAAAGCAGGGCAGCAAGCCGTTGGTGGCAGGCGTCAACTCCTTTGGTTTTGGCGGGGCGAATGCGCACGTATTGCTGCAGGAGTACCAGCCGACATGTGAGGGGCAGGAGGCGGCGCTTGTGCCTGCGCCATCGACAGGCCTTATGCCTTTGCTGTTGTCAGCGCGCACAGATGAAGCTTTGCGCGCCATGGCGCAGCGCTATGCTGATCTGCTCCAAGACCGTTCCAGGCAAGAGCTTCAAGCGATTGCTCATGCTGCGGCGCTTGGTCGCGAACTCATGGAAAAACGTCTGGCGCTTTACCCAGCTGACGCTCAGTCGGCGTCGGGCATGTTACGCCGCTATGCCCAAGATGGCTCGTGTGCTGGTGTTTATGCCGAAGAGGCCATGACTCAGTCCGGTGACGTGGCCTTTGTATATGCCGGCAATGGAGCGCAGTGGCTGGGCATGGGCCAGCGGTTGCTGTCCGAATCGCCACAGTTCGCTGCGATCTTGGCGGAATTGGATGCCGCAATGCGGCCGCTGGCGGGCTTTTCGCTGATCGAGGAACTCCAGGCAGAGGAGATGGCGTCCCGTTTCCATGACACCAGCGTTGCCCAACCGCTGCTGTTCGCCATCCAGGTGGCGATCACACGCATTTTGGCCCAGGCTGGGGTGAAGCCCAGTGTCACGACAGGGCATAGCGTTGGAGAGATCGCTGCAGCATGGGCGGCGGGAGCCTTGACCTTGGATCAATCCATTGAAGTCATCTGTGCACGCAGCAAGGCGCAGGCGTTGACACGTGGCACTGGACGTATGGCCGCCGCTGGTATGACAGACCAGGCTGCAAGAGACCTTATCGCGGATCTGGGGCTGGATGTCGAAGTGGCCGGGCTCAACAGCCCCGCAAGCATTACGCTCTCAGGCAGTCTGGACGATCTGCAACGCCTGCAGCGTGTAGTGGAGCCCAATGGCACATTCTTCCGCCTATTGGATCTCGACTATGCGTTTCACAGTCGACAGATGGATCCTATTGAGCAGCAGCTACGACAGTGGCTGCAAGGTCTGCAGTCCACTGCGGCGCAGGCGGCAACCTTTGTGTCCACGGTGACAGGCGATGTGCTGGCTGGCGATGAGTTGAATGCCAGTTATTGGTGGCGCAATGTGCGCGAGCCGGTTCGCTTTCAGCAGGCCGTGGACAAGGCCGCCGAACTGGGATGCCGGATCTTCGTGGAAATAGGCCCCCACGCCATCTTGCAGCGCTATATCTCGGATACCCTGACCTCCGCCAAACTCAAGGGCAGAGTGCTGCCTACACTGCGCCGAGGCGATGATGGCCTGCAGCGACTGGAAGAAGCTGCGTTGCGCACCTTGTTGCAGGGAGATGCTGCGTCGCTTATCGATCTGTTCGGCCCAACCTTCCAGCACATTGCTTTGCCCACCTATCCGTGGCAGCGGCAAAAGCACTGGCATCCCCGTTCCAGCGAGGCTGCGTTGACCTTCGATCATCGAAGGGTGCATCCTTTACTAGGGTGGCGTCTCCAAAGCACCCATCCAGAGTGGGAAAACACGCTGGATATGCAAACGCAACCTTGGCTGGCCGATCATCAGATCAGCGGCGCCATCGTCTACCCTGGTGCCGCCTATGCCGAAATGGCCTTGGCTGCAGCGCGTGAATGGTTGCAAGTGCCGCGCTGCGCGGTGGAGCAGCTCGACATCATCGCCCCCATGGTGTTCGACGGCGAGCACAGCCGAACACTACGGTTGACGCTGAATCCGCGCGATGGCAGTTTCCAGATCTGCAGCCGCCAGCGATTGAGCGCCGATGATTGGACGCTGCATGCGACAGGGCGTGTCCTTGAAGCTGCGGGCCAGGTGCCCGTTCCCAGAATCCCTGCGGTTGATGCTGCATCGCGCAGCACGCTGGATCAGGCGGCGCACTACCGGCTGACAACATCGCTGGGTTTGAACTACGGGCCAGCCTTCCAGGGGTTACAGCAGGCATGGGTTGCAAATGCGCACCTGGAAGCTTGCATTACGCAGCCGCCATCGCTGAGCCCGTCGGATTACCTGTTGCACCCGGCCTTGCTGGATGTCTGTTTCCAAACCTTGGTGGATTTCTTCGCCCAACGTATTGAAGCAGGTCAGGGGATCGCCCTGCTGCCGGTGAAGATGGGCTATATCGAGATCTGTGCGAACGGAAAAGTGACTCGTTTGCGTGCACAGTTGTTGCGCAACAGTCATCGTTCCGTACTGGCGGACTTCGAGTTGCTAGATGCCGATGAACAGCTGGTGGCGGTCGTCCGTGGCTGCCGTTTTCGCGCCGCCCATCTCAAGCGCCACGTACAGGAGAAGATCGCCCAATGGAGCATCACTCCTTGCTTGCGACCGCATCCACTCGATGCTGTGCAGGCTCCGCTGTTGCCATCCGCTGCACTGCTGCAGCATGCCAAGGATGCGCTGGCTGCGCATGCCGCTCAGCGGCAAGGGTGGTTCAAGCAAACACTTCCGTTGATCGAAGCCCTGGTTCTTTCGTTTGGCTATGAAGCCTGTGAGCAATTGCGTCGGTTGCGTGGACAGGATTGGGCGCAACTTTTTGAAACGCCTTATGGACGCTGGCTGGCTGGCCTCATGCGCAGGGAGGCACTGCTTGTGCCCAGCATCGAAGGCGATCTGGATTTAGCTGAAGCGCCTGGTCTGCCAGCTGCGGCCGAACTTTGGCGCGCCATACTCCAGGACAACCCGGAATGCCTGCCGCAACTGTCGATGCTTGGCCGTGTCGGCCGCCAGTTGGTCGGTTTGCTTGATCGAACGGTGGATGCATCCTCCTTGGTCAGCGAACTGCACCATTCCCCGATTGCCGAAGCCATACACCATGCGGATCCCTCCTATGCGGGCGTGCGCATGGCGCTTGAAGCCATGCTGGTTCGGGCTGCCAGCGACTGGCCGGCTTCTCGCCGACTGCGTGTGCTGGAAATATCTGCCGGTCCCAGCGATCTGCCCCATGTCCTGCTAAATGCATTGCCTCAGGATCGGTTTGACTACGTGCTGGCTGTGGCAGACCCTGTTTTGCAGGCCCGCCAAGGGTCAGAGTTCCAGGCGCATGCCAACATCGCTGTGACGGGGTTCGATCCGCTCGCTCTGAATGTTGTGTTGCCGACGCAATCTCCTCAGAGCTTTGATGTGCTGGTATTGCGACATAGCCTGCACCGCAGCATTGACCCTCAGGCAGCTCTGGCACGGCTGCGAACACTTTTGACCATCGACGGTACTCTCTGGCTGGCCGAGCGCCATGCCGACTGGAGCATAGACTTTGTTGAAGGTTTAGATCCGCAGTGGTGGCATGAAGGTCAAGATGCCGAGCCGCAATCCGCGCTGCAGACACCGCAGACTTGGCAGCATTTGCTGCAGGGCGCAGGCTTTGACGACGTTACGCTTTTCCTTGAACCACAAGCCCAGGGATTGTCTGCAGGAGCCTATCTGCTGTTGGGTCGCAGTCCCGCTTCATCAAAGCTGGAGTCGCCACCCGAGGCAACTCAGGCTTTCGGGAGTTGGCTGCTACTGGTTGACGCTGCCAGCCAAACCTGTGCTCAGCAGTTGGGCGCACGCCTGAGTGAACGGGGTCAGCAGGTATGCATTGCCGAACACCCCGATGCGGCGCAACTGAGGAGCGCGAGCCATGTCGTGAGCCTGGTCGGCTGGCAGGATGGTGCCGATGCTGCGGCGCAGACGCTGGGGCTGCTGCTGGGTGATATTCAGACACTGGCTCGCCAGCAGGCGGGGCAGATGCCTCAGTTGTGGATGATCACCCGTGGCGGTGCATTGGCCTGCCCATTGCCAGAGGACGTGCTTCCCAATCCTGCTCAGGGTGCGCTGTGGGGGTTTGGGCGTGTCGTCATGAACGAGGTGCCGCAACTGCGCTGCACGCTGATTGAGCTGGCATGCGATTTAAACCATCCAGCATCGTTGTTGCGGTTGGAAAACGAGCTGCTGCACCCCGATGGTGCCAGCGAGATCGTGTTGGGCAGTACGGCACGCTACTGCCTGACCATGCATGCCTCGCAAGCCATCGTGACTGCGCCGGCGTCTGCCGTTTCTGCGCCGTCCGCACCGCAAGTGCGTCTGGATTTTCATGTGCCGGGGCAATTGCGCAATCTGGTCTGGCTGCCACAGGCCGAACGCGCGCTGCGGGATGATGAGGTCGAGGTGCGAACGCAGGCCACGGGTCTGAATTTCCGTGATGTCATGTACCTCATGGGTTTGCTGCCAGACGAGGCCGTCGAAAACGGCTTTGCCGGTGCCAGCCTGGGGCTGGAGTTCTCTGGCGTGGTTAGCCGCGTGGGTAGCCAAGTGCGCGATCTGCAGGTGGGTGATGCCGTCATGGGCTTTGGCGCCTCCTGTTTCGCCAGCCATGTGGTTACACCGGCTCATGCGGTGGCCCCTATGCCTGCGCACTGGTCTTTCGAGGCCGCAGCCACCGTACCTACGGTCTTTCTCACGGTCTACTACGCATTCAAGCAGCTGGCCGATCTACAACCTGGTGAGCGCGTTCTGATCCATGGCGCAGCAGGTGGGGTGGGCATCGCAGCCATCCAGCTTGCACGCCACTTGGGGGCGCAGATCTATGCCACAGCCGGTAGTGACGAAAAGCGTGACTTTGTTCATCTGCTCGGTGCAGACCATGTCTTCGACTCGCGCAGCCTGTCATTTGCCGAAGATGTGATGACAGCCACCGGCGGCCAAGGCGTGGATGTAGTGCTGAATTCACTGGCCGGCGAGGCCATGCGCCGCAGCCTGGATGTGCTCAAACCTTTTGGGCGCTTTTTGGAGTTGGGTAAACGCGACTTCTTTGAGAACACGCCGGTGGGGTTGCGCCCGTTCCGCAACAACATCAGCTATTTCGGCATCGATGCAGACCAATTGATGAATGGCCGCCCGCAACTTGCGGCACGTTTGTTCAAAGAAGTCATGGCCTTGTTCCACGAACAGATACTGGCGCCGCTGCCGTTGCGCCGCTTCAGCGCGGATCATGTGGTGGATGCCTTCAGGTTCATGCAACAGGCACGTCACATCGGAAAGATCGTGCTGTCCCTTGATATCCTGCCGCAGGTCAGCGCGGCCGATGGCGCCCGCTCTACACCCGCATTGTTCAATGATGACGATTGCTGGCTCGTCACCGGAGGCTTATCAGGCTTTGGCCTTGAATCCGCACGCTGGTTGGCGGGGCAGGGGGTTCGCAACCTGGTATTGGTAGGCCGTCGCGGCACACAGACACCGGGCTCACAAGATGCCGTGAATACGCTGACTGCACAGGGCGTTCGCGTGTTTGCTACGGCCTGTGATGTGGCTGATGCAGCGGCACTGGCCGCCCTGATGCAATCCCTGCCCGAAGATCTACCTGCGTTGACCGGTGTGCTGCATGCTGCGGCGACCTTCGACGACCGCCTCTTGCTCAATTTGGATACCCAAAGCATGAGCAGCGTGCTGACGGCTAAATTGCAAGGCGCTTGGAATTTGCACCTGGCCACGGCAACCATGCCCTTGAAGCATTTTGTGCTGTATTCATCCATCACCACGGCCATCGGCAATCCAGGTCAGGGCAATTACGTGGCTGCCAATGCGGGCTTGGAGGCGCTTGCCGCATTGCGCCAGCGCACGGGTCTGCCGGCGACTTGCATGGCTTGGGGCCCCATTGGGGATGCGGGCTATCTGGAGCGCAACCAGGCTGTCAAAGATGGTTTGGCGCAGAGACTGGGCAAACCCCCGGTGGGTGCGGCCGATGCCCTGACCGAGCTGGGTCAGGCATTGCGCTCAGATCAAGCCATCGTCATGCCCGCTGACTTCGACTGGAATGTGTTGGCACGCTTGCTACCCTCCTCGACAGGCAGTCGTTTTGCCATGCTCAATCGTCTGCGCGAGGAGTCGTCCTCCGGCGCCGATGCCACAGACATCGGTGCGCTGCTGGCCGGCAAAACGCCGCAAGAGGCAGCGGCCATCATCAGCGACATGGTGACGCAGGAGGTCGCTCAGGTGCTGTGCATACCGGCGGCAGGCATCAAGCCCCAGGCATCGCTGCACGATCTGGGAATGGACTCGCTGATGGCGGTTGAACTTGCCTTGGGGCTGGAACAGCGCTTTGGTATCCAGCTGCCGGTCATGATGTTGAATGACGCCCCCTCCGTGAGCAACGTCACTGCGCGCATTGTCGAGAAATTAGTGGGTGGGGATTCCGAAAGCGAACCACCAACGCAGCAAGAAAGCCAGCTTGCCCTTGTCACCGCTGCACTCCAGCAACACGGCGAAGGTCTGACGACCGAACAACTCCAAACGCTGGCACAGGATGCGCAACGGCTCGCACAACAGGGAACGGCACTCATCCCATGAACAAGACCCCACTAGCCCAGCAGGCCAAAACACAGCTGATCGATCGCATCCTCGGCCGCAAGGCCAGCGCATCTCAGCAGCCGGTAGCGGGGGCAAGACTCGCGCCACGCTCTTCGGTCGATCCCGCTTTGACCCGCTTTGACCGCCATCCCGGCTACGAAAAAATGCTGGTTCCGAAAGCGGTGGCCGATCGTCTGGGGCTGGATAACCCATTCTTTCGCATCCACGAGGGCATGGCAGGTGCCACCAGCCATATTGGCGGGCGCGAGTTCATCAACTTCTCCAGCTACAACTACCTGGGCCTCTCAGGCCACCCCGAGGTTAACCAGGCAGCCAAGGATGCGATTGACCATTACGGCACCTCCGCATCGGCCAGCCGCCTGGTCGCTGGCGAGCGCCCCATACAACGAGAACTGGAACAAGCCTTGGCTGCGGTTTATGGCGTTGAAGACAGTATCGTCTTTGTCAGCGGCCATGCCACCAATGTCAGCACCATTGGCTACCTGTTCGGACCCAAGGATTTGGTGCTGCACGACAGCTTGATCCACAACAGTGTGCTGCAGGGCATTGAATTGTCCGGCGCGGCAAGGCGGCCGTTTGCGCACAACGACCTCACGGCGCTGGACCAGATACTGGCCGAGAGCCGCGGACGCTTTGAGCGAGTACTCATCGTGGTTGAAGGCCACTACAGCATGGATGGCGACATCCCAGATCTGCCGGCACTGATTGACATCAAACGCAGACACCAGGCATTTCTGATGGTGGACGAGGCCCACTCGCTCGGCGTGTTAGGGGAAGGCGGTAAGGGCCTGCACGAGCACTATGGCGTGGACGGCCGCGAGGTGGACATCTGGATGGGCACGCTCTCCAAAACCCTGGCAGGCTGCGGCGGCTACATCGCTGGAGAGCGCGCGCTGGTGGAACACCTCAAGTACGCAGCCCCTGGCTTTGTCTACAGCGTGGGCATTGCACCCGCTCTGGCTGCGGCATCGCTGGCAGCGCTTCGCGTCATGCAAAAAGAGCCAGAGCGTGTGCAGAAATTGCAACACAACACCCGTTTTTTCCTGCAACAGGCGCGAGCTGCTGGCCTGGATATTGGTATGTCACAAGGTCACTCCATCATTCCGCTGATGACCGGCAGCTCCATCAAGGCCGCAAAACTTTCCAGCCAGCTCTTTGAGCATGGCATCAACGTCCAACCCATTCTTCATCCAGCTGTCGAAGAGAAAGCCGCCAGATTGCGCTTCTTTCTCAGTAGCGAGCACAGCCAGGCGCAAATAGAATTCAGTATTCAAACCATCCAAGAATTGACTTCATGACTGCTCTAACTCTGATTCCAGTTGTATTGTGTGGTGGCTCAGGCTCTCGCCTGTGGCCTGTGTCGCGTGAAGCACATCCCAAGCCATTCATTCGGCTCGGTGATGGGCAAAGTCTGCTGCAAAAAGCTTTCCGGCGTGGTGCTCAACTACCAGGGGTCGCAGAGATTCTGACGGTCACCAACCGCGAACTGTTGTTCAAAACAAAAGATGAATATCGCGAAGTGAACTCCATGGGGTTGGCAACATCGTTCATCCTCGAACCCTTTGGCAGGAACACCGCAGCAGCCATTGCAGCAGCGGCGCTGCATGTGTCAAAGACGCATGGTGAAGAAGCCATCATGCTGGTGCTGGCCGCAGATCATCTGATCGCAGACCAGCAGGCTTTTTCCTCAGCGGTTTCCCAGGCGACTGTGCTGGCGCGTCAACAGAAATTAGTCACATTTGGCATTCAGCCGGATACACCTGAAACAGGTTACGGTTACCTTGAAGTCGAAGGTCACGACGTATTGCGCTTTGTTGAAAAACCTTCACAGGAGAAGGCGCGTGAATACATGGACTCTGGCCGCTTCTTGTGGAACTCCGGCATGTTCTGCTTTCAAGCAGGCGCCATGCTGCAGGCCTTGGCGGCGCATTGTCCCGAAATTCTCTCCAAGACTCAGAAATGCGTTGAGCAGTCCCGTCAAGTTCAAGGTGAAGGCGTCATTGAGCAGGAGCTGGATGCAGCGACATTTGCCGAGGTCCCGGATGACTCTATCGACTACGCAGTCATGGAGCGATCTGCCCAAGTCGCCGTGGTGCCTTGCTCCATTGGTTGGAGCGATATCGGCTCTTGGGGCGCACTTGGCGATCTCATCATGCCCGATACGGACGGGAATCGCATTAAAGGGGAGGCAGTCTTGCATGATGTTTCCAACTGCTTCATCCAGAGCAACCAGCGCATGATTGGTGCGGTCGGCATCGACAACCTGGTGATTGTCGATACTCCCGATGCTTTATTGGTTGCAGACAGAGATCGCGCACAGGATGTCAAAGTCCTTTACAAAGAGCTCAAGGCACAAGGTCACGACACTTATAAACATCATCTGACCGTGCACCGTCCGTGGGGCACCTATACGGTTCTCGAAGAAGATCCGCAATATAAAATCAAGCGCATCGAAGTGAAACCAGGTGCGTCTTTGTCGTTGCAGATGCATCACCATCGCAGCGAGCACTGGATTGTTGTGAGCGGCATGGCCAGGGTGGTCAATGGTGATCGTGAACTCTTTGTCAGAACCAACGAATCCACATATATCCCTGCGGGCCACCAGCATCGGCTGGAAAACCCTGGATTACTGGACTTGGTCATGATCGAAGTGCAAAGCGGCCAATACCTTGGCGAAGACGACATCGTGCGTTTTGAAGATGTTTATGGACGCGTCTAAACGTCTTGAGTAATTTTCAGTCAGTTGCACAAGGCCTGGCTGCAATGCATGGGTCTTGCTTGCCACATGCCTGCAGCATCATTGAAAACACAGTAATTTGCCGCCTCGATTGGGGCGCGCAATGAGGAATATCTTTTGGAAATGCCAACATCCCCAGCCTCAAATGGGGCACCCAATGCCATGGGGAAGTCCTTGAAGCACCGCTTTTCCCGCATCAACCGACTTTTTCTGCTGACGGTCGCCGTGCCCACCGTTGTTGCAACCGTCTATTTCGGCCTGATGGCATCGGATGTCTATATCTCGGAAAGCCGCATCGTGGTGCGCAGTCCGGAAAAGCAGGTGGCTACCGGTCTCGGCGCCCTGCTCAAAGGAGCGGGATTTTCTCGTGCCCAGGACGACAGCTACACCGTGCGCGACTATGTACTTTCCCGTGACGCACTCAAGGAAATCGACGGTGCACTGGCCGTGGGCAAGGCATTCTCAAGTACCACGGTTGACCGAGTGAGCCGCTTTGGTGGCTTGGACTTCGACACCAGCTTCGAGGCGCTGCA
This sequence comes from Comamonas aquatica, assembly GCF_018064205.1. Lineage (NCBI taxonomy): Bacteria > Pseudomonadati > Pseudomonadota > Betaproteobacteria > Burkholderiales > Comamonadaceae > Comamonas > Comamonas aquatica. Next base: position 1,362,431 of record NZ_CP072916.1, read on the forward strand.
TCGCTACTTTCAGAAAAAAGTCGATGTCCAGCAAGATTCAGCCTCCTCCATCACCACGCTCACAGTGCGCGCCTATACCGCGCAGGATGCGCAAAATATCAACCAGAAATTGCTGGAGCTCAGCGAAGGCTTGGTCAACCGCCTCAACGAACGTGGCCGCCAGGATCTGATCCGCTCCGCGGCGGCTGAAGTTGCCGATGCTGAAAAGAAGTCCAAAGCAGCGGCGCTGGCGCTTTCTGCTTACCGCAATGCCAAAGGCGTGGTTGATCCGGAAAGACAGGCTACGGTGCAATTGCAGCAAGTGGCGAAGCTCCAGGACGAGCTGATCACCACCAAGACCCAGCTGGCTCAGCTGAGAACCTTCACACCGGAAAACCCGCAAATTCCGGCCTTGGAAAAACGTGCCAGTACCTTGCAGGCCGAAATGGAAGTCGAAACGACCAAAGTGGCTGGCGGTGAACGCTCGTTAGCCAACAAAGCTGCAGAATTCCAGCGCTTGGCATTGGAGCGCGAGTTTGCCGATAAGCAACTGGCCAGCGCGCTGGCATCGCTGGAGCAGGCGCGCAACGAAGCACAGCGCAAACAGGTCTATATCGAGCGCATCGCCCAGCCCAGCCTGCCCGATATCGCGCTGGAGCCACGGCGTCTGCGCAGCATTCTTGCAACCTTTGTGCTGGGCCTGGTGGCATGGGGTGTTTTGAGCATGCTGCTGGCTGGCGTGCGTGAGCATCAGGATTGAAGGAGCAGACGTTGGCAGACTCTCCACGTCCTTCACACTCTTCCTTGGCTGCCTCCTGGGCCATCCAGCGCCGGGTCATTGGCGCCCTGTTGATGCGCGAAGTACTCACCCGTTTTGGGCGGCATAACATCGGTTTTTTGTGGCTTTTTGTAGAGCCGATGCTATTTACGTTGGGGGTGACAACGTTGTGGACTCTAGCCGACATGGCTCATGGCTCTAGCCTTCCGATTGTGGCCTTTGCTCTGACTGGCTATTCGAGCGTATTGCTATGGCGAAATATGCCCAGCCGGTGCATTGGCGCCGTTGGTCCTAACCTGGCGCTGATGTACCACCGTCACGTGAAAGTAGTGGATATCTTTGCTGCACGCCTACTGCTGGAAGTTGCAGGCGCTACGATTTCTTTCGTGATACTCGGCTTACTTTTCTGTGCCATTGGCTGGCTCAAACCGCCGGAAGATGTTGGAAAAGTGTTGCTTGCCTGGTTCATGCTTGCCTGGTTTGGTTTTGCATTGGCAACACTTATGGGGGCATTGAGCGAACAATCCGAAATCGTGGACAAACTGTGGCACCCCGCCTCATATCTGCTGTTCCCGCTGTCGGGCGCAGCCTTCATGGTGGACATATTGCCCAAAACCGCGCAAGACCTGGTGCTTCTGTTGCCCATGGTGCATGGCGTTGAGTTGCTGCGCGAAGGCTATTTCGGTTCCTCCTTCAAAGCGCACTATGACATCGGGTACATGGCGGTATTCTGCGCGGTGCTGACACTGCTGGGTCTTGCAAAACTCCGTCAAATCAGCCGTACGGTGATGCCAGAATGATTCATATCGAGCATGTCACTAAGCGCTATGCCACGCGCCACGGCGAGGTCACAGTGCTGGACGATGTCAACCTGACTATTCGCCCCGGCGAAAAGGTCGGCATTCTGGGGCGTAACGGCGCTGGCAAGTCCACCATCATCCGGCTGATCAGCGGTGCGGAACGACCGAGCTCTGGCCTGATCCGGCGTGAAATGAGTGTGTCATGGCCGCTGGCATTTGGTGGTGCCTTTCAGGGCTCGCTCACCGGGCTGGACAATCTACGCTTTATCTGCCGGGTATATGGCAAAAGCACCGAGGACAGAATTGCCTACGTGCAGGAGTTTTCAGAGCTCGGCCGCTACTTGCGCGAACCTGTCAAAACCTATTCCGCAGGCATGCGCGCCCGCCTGGCTTTTGCCATCAGCATGGTGGTGGAGTTTGACTGCTTCTTGATCGACGAAATCGTGGCTGTGGGCGATAGCCGTTTTCATGAGAAATGCCGCGTTGAGTTGTTTGAAAAGCGCAAAGACCGGGCCATGATCATCGTCTCTCACGACCCAGGTTATGTGCGTGAGCACTGTGACCGTGCGGCCGTATTGGTCAAAGGCAAACTCACCCCGTTTGATCACGTGGATGATGCATTCGCGTTTTATCAAACCCACGCCGCAGAATGAAAGCGCTTGCTTGGCAGATGCCCGCCTGGGCACTTACGCTTATGCCCGTGCGACACGCCCGGCAATGCCTGAATGAGCGTGCTTCAACAGCGGCCACGGCAACGACGGCGGCAATGGCAACAGCACACACGCCGGCACGGCAGCTGTTGGTCGATGTGTCCGTCATTCACCAAAGCGATGCCCGCACGGGTATTCAGCGCGTGGTGCGAGCATTGCTGCTGCAGCTATTGATGGCACCGCCAGCGGGCTACCGCGTATGCCCCATTTTTGCCACGAGCCAGCACGGCTACCGCTATGCCTGCCCCCACTTTCTTGACGAATCATTTCAAGATACGGGTACTGCGGTATCGCACATGCAGTTGGATGTACAAGTGCAGTCCGGTGATCTGTTCTTGGGCCTGGACCTTGCAGCCCATCTGCTGCCCCGCCACCAGGCCCAGGTACTGCGCTGGAAAAGGCGCGGCGTCAAAGTCCATGTGGTGGTGTACGACCTGCTACCGCTGCTGCGCCCTGAATGGTTTAAGCCCAAAACCGTCCGCAATTTCAAACGGTGGATCAAGTGGCTAGCCGTCTATGCCGATAGCGCTATCTGTATTTCCGAGACTGTCAAGCTGGAACTGTATGGCTGGCTGAACACCCACTTTGGGATGCTGCCCACCACTTTGCCCGCCAGCACTATCGTATTGGGTGCAGATATTGAGGCCAGCGCACCCAGCGGCGGTCTTCCAGCACAGGCTTCATCCGTGTTGGCACGACTGCGCAGCACTACAGCTATTTTGATGGTGGGAACGCTGGAGCCGCGCAAGGGCTACGACCAAGCACTGGCTGCTTTTGAGCAGCTTTGGCAGCAGGGGGAGGATGCACCTCTCTTGGTCATCGTCGGCCGCCCTGGCTGGAAAACCCAGGCACTGCAAGAAAAACTGCGCTGCCATCCACAGGCAGGCCAGCGGCTTTTCTGGCTTGAAGACGTCAGCGATGAATACCTGGCACAGCTCTATGGCGCATGCAGCGGCGTTTTGGTGGCGTCCAGAGGGGAAGGGTTTGGTCTGCCTTTTGTTGAAGCTGTGCAGCGTGGCAAGCCAGTGCTCGCACGCGAGATTGCAGTGTTTCAAGAACTCAAGCTTGCAGGTATTACCTACTTCCATGGCGAATCGGCAAACGACCTTGCAAATGCGATTGGCAATTGGCTAAAGCCTGCATGGGGGGAAACTGTTTTGCCGCCACAAAGCCACGCAAGTTCATTTTTTCCAACGTGGCAGCTTTCCGCTACCCAGCTTCTGCATGCCTTGGGCTTGCAACAGCAAGTACCAGTGCCCCATCACATCGCTGCCGCCTTCAAGGCAGGCATCTCCACTTCCTGCCCTATGAAATCGGCCGCATGAATATCACTTCGTACGCACAAAATTTTGAAGACGTCATGCTTTGGCGAGCACTGGGCCATATTGAGCGAGGCTTGTATATTGATGTAGGTGCCCAGGACCCGGTCATCGACTCTGTCAGTCTTGCATTCCATGAGCACGGCTGGCAAGGCATTCATGTGGAGCCCACACCACACTATGCAGCACTTCTCAGGCAGAAGCGACCCGGTGACACTGTCATCCAGGCTGCAGTTGGATCAGACTCAGCCGTACTGCATTTTTTTGAAATACCGGATACCGGCATTTCAACGGCAGACGCTGCCATAGCCGCGCAGCATCGCGCACGTGGCTTTGATGTGCACGAAACCAATGTGCCTTGCATTCCTCTCTCTGCCGTTTTTCAACTATGTGCAGAGCAAGAAATACACTGGCTCAAGATAGACGTAGAAGGCTTTGAGCAACAAGTGCTGTCAAGTTGGGGCACATCAACGGCACGGCCTTGGATTGTGGTGGTGGAAAGCACGCTACCGCTCACACAGATCGACACCCACCAAAGCTGGGAATTCATACTGGTTGGCTACGGCTATACCTCAGTTTATTTTGACGGCCTGAATCGGTATTACGTTTCAGAGGCACATGCAGAATTGAAAGCCGCTTTCGCTGCGCCCCCCAATGTGTTTGACGGCTTTGCCCTCAATGGCACCGCCAGCGCCCCCTTTCATCAGCTCATTGCAGCACGTTGCCAGGAAAAGATCAGCGAGGCTGAAAAGCAACTCGCTGCACTGGTACTCAGTCACAGCGAGCAAGAACGTACGATGCAAGAGCATCAAGCCGAGCAGGAGCAGGCGCTGCAGCAAAAACTACAGGCGCTGCAAGCTCAGCTGGATCGCCTGCAGCAAGAACGTGCGGCCAGTGAAAAGCTGCTGCACGCACAAAACAGCCAGTCGCGCCAGGAGCTGGAAAGGCTTTTGCGCCAACTCGTGCAGCGCGAGCAGGAAGTGGCCGCGCAATTGCTCCAAGCGCAGCAACAGGCCGAGCGCGAAAAAACAGAGCTGGCCCATAGGCACACAGAGCATGCCACTGCACTGCAGCAGCAGTATGCCGAGCGGGAGCAGTCGCTACAGCAAAAACTACAGGCGCTGCAAACGCAGCTGGATCGCCTGCAGCAAGAACGTGCGGCCAGTGAAACGCTGCTGCATGAACAAAACAGCCAGTCGCGCCAGGAGCTGGAAAGGCTTTTGCGCCAACTCGTGCAGCGCGAGCAGGAAGTGGCCGCGCAATTGCTCCAAGCGCAGCAACAGGCCGAGCGCGAAAAAACAGAGCTGGCCCACAGGCACGCAGAACATGCCACGGCGCTGCAGCAGCAGTGCGCTGAGCGGGAGCAGGTGTTGCAGCAAAAACTACAGGCGCTGCAAGCTCAGCTGGATCGCCTGCAGCAAGAACGTGCGGCCAGTGAAACGCTGCTGCACGCACAAAACAGCCAGTCGCGCCAGGAGCTGGAAAGTGTTTTGCGCCAGCTACACAGCCTGGAGCGGGAGTGGGCACAGAACGAAAAGGCACTTAGCCACGAAATCGCTGCCTTGCAGCGCGACGTTCAAGCCCTTCATCACGCCAGGCAATTGCTTGCGCAGCAGCATGACGCAGAACTCAAAACCAAGCTGGGCGAGCACCAGCGCGTGCTGGCCGCTTGTGCGGCTTTGGAGTCTGAGCTCAAAGCCCAGGTATTGCTTGAGCAACAAGCCAGCCTGCAACTGCGCCAGTCGTTGGCAGAGGTGCAACACCAATTGGGCATGGTGCATACATCCTTTAGCTGGCGCCTGACTGCGCCACTGCGCATGCTGGCCGCGTTCATCGCACCTGAGCGGGCTTCTGCTGCGGTATCTCCCTGTACAGATGATCCCAACACACCCGCTCAGAAGGCGGGGGCAATTCAGCAACCTATTAATTTGCCAATTACTTCCTGTCTTGAACCTGAAATCGCTTCTGCCACGGCTGCCGCGCATCTGAGACCCTCAGACTTCGAAATGCTCCCGGATACCCCGGCCAAGCCAGTGGTTGCTGCCTCATCGATCAATGCCCTAAGCATGACAACTGAATCCTCTTTCATACCATCTTCTGCGCCAGTGAATATGTCGCTTACTCCAGCCTTAGTCGCAGCTGCCACGCTCGACGAATTATTGGCACAACATGATCAATCTTTCATTCAATGTGCCTACCTGACGCTGTTAGGCCGTGAGCCTGACCCTGAAGGTCTGAACTATTACCTCAGCCGTCTGCGTACGGGTTATTCAAAAATACAAATTCTTGCGCAATTGAGCTTGTCAAATGAAGGCAAAGCCTACGCACCCAAATTTTCGGGACTGGATGTCGCGATTGCACGTTATCAAAAATCTAAATCTCCCTTGCTTGGCTGGCTATACAGATGGATCAATGGTCTGGAAGGCAATCACCCCAATGAACGCAAATTGCGCAGTATTGAAAACCAGCTATTTGCATTCAGCCATGAGAGTAAGTGCCGCTTTAATCAGCTGGAAACGGCTATTGCCAGCTTGCATCATCTGGTAGCGCAAGAAGCCCAAGTAATCACCGCCGAAGTAACTGGCGAAGACTTAATAGCGTCGGGGAAATCAAAAACTATATCCGTTCAGCCGCCGGAGCCAGAAGGGCTTAAGCAGCTCTCGTCACGTGCAAAAGATATTTATTTTCAACTGAAAAAAGCGGCAGCAATGCATGCCGGGGAGGTAGCGTAATGCGTATTGTGATTGACCTGCAAGGAGCTCAAGGGGACAGTCGCACCCGTGGTATTGGTCGCTATAGCCTTTCAATCGCGCAAGCGATGGTACGCAATCGTGGTAGCCATGAGGTCATCATTGCGCTAAACGGTCTTTTCACAGAGACCATTGAGCCTATTCGCGCCGCTTTTGATGGACTACTGCCGCAGGAAAATATCCGTGTCTGGCATGCCGAGGGGCCTGTCCACCCCCTCGATCCTTCAAACACTTGGCGCAGGCATACGGCTGAGTTGATGCGCGAAGCCTTTTTGGCGAGTTTGCAGCCAGACATCGTGCATATTACGAGTTTGTTTGAAGGGTTTGGTGATGATGCAATCCATAGTATTGGATTGCATCTCGCAAGAATACCGACGGCTGTCACGTTGTATGACTTGATCCCGTTGATGCAAAGTGATTACTACCTCAAGCCAAATCCAAAATACGAAGCGTTTTACAGGGAAAAGCTGGCTTATTTGAAGCAAGCCGATCTATATCTTGCCATTTCTGACTCGTCAAAGCAGGAGGCCGTAGATCACCTTGATGCTACGACCGAGCAAGTGGTGAATATTTCAGCGGCGGCTGACGCTCATTTCAAACCTATCCATGTTTCCGAGGCCGAAAAACATGCCCTTCAAACGCGTTTTGGATTGGACCGACCTTTTTTGATGTACTCGGGTGCTACTGATGAGCGCAAAAATCACTTGCGGCTAATCAAGGCATTCTCCATTTTGCCGTCCTTCTTAAGGGAAAACTACCAACTCGCCATAGTCGGCGGTTTACCGAGTGAGCATCGAGAGAAATTTGAAGCATATGCAAAGCTATGTGGACTAAAACCAAACGATGTCGTTATTACAGGGCGTGTCACTGATGAAGAAATGGTGCAGTTCTACAACTTGTGCGCCTTATTCGTTTTTCCTTCATGGCATGAAGGTTTTGGTCTACCTGCACTGGAGGCGATGTCCTGCGGTGCGCCCGTTATCGGATCCAACACATCCAGCCTGCCCGAGGTTATTGGACGCTCAGACGCCTTGTTCGACCCGTTCGACGAAAAATCGATTAGCCAAAAAATGGCGGACGTTTTGCTTAATGATGTTTTGCGAAAAGATCTGGCACAGCACGCTCTAGAACAAGCCAAAATTTTTTCGTGGGACGATAGTGCAAAAAGAGCTATCGCAGCTTTTGAACGTTGGTATGCCAAGCAATACCATGAGAACATCGCCGTTAGAAACGGTCAATTTAGCACGACTTCAGCATCATGGTTGATTGAGAAAATTGCGAAGCTCAGCAAGCCACCGAAAAATGATCTTGATTGGCTTCAGACCGCACAGGCTATCGCGCAAAACCGCCTTCAAACAGCTGGAAAACAATTGCTGGTCGATATCTCCGAGCTAGTGCATCGCGATGCCAAAAGCGGTATTCAGCGTGTGGTCCGAAGTGTTCTGGCAGAGCTGCTCGCTAATCCACCGCAAGGCTTCAGGGTTGAACCGGTTTATGCTACTCCGCATGAACCGGGTTATCGCTATGCAAGGCTGTTCAAACAGAGGTTTTTGAGTCAGCCGGAACAATTAGTTGAGGATGTGCCATTAGAGGCATTTAGTGGTGATATTTTCCTTGGACTAGATTTACAACATCATACTGTCTTGCAACAGACGGCCTTTTATGCACACTTGAAGCGTATTGGCGTACAAGTTCACTTTGTCTTGTACGACCTGTTGCCTGTTTTGCTTCCGAAGTTCTTTCCGGAGGGAACGCCCTCCATACATGCTCAATGGTTGAGTGCACTGGCGCAAACTGATGGCGTTTTGTGCATCACCCGCGCTGTGGCGAATGAAATGGCGGAGTGGCTTGGTGTATTTGGACCTGATCGTTTGCGCCCGTTCAAGTTGGGTTGGTTCCACTTAGGAGCGGATGTGGCTGGCTCGGTTCCTACACTAGGTTTGCCCGCTGATGCGGATCACGTGCTGAGCACTCTAGACAGTCGTCCCACATTTTTAATGGTTGGCACGATTGAGCCGCGCAAAGGGCAAATGCAAACGCTGGCTGCATTTAGTCATTTGTGGGATCAAGGTGTCGACGTCAACTTGGTGATGGTGGGCAAGCACGGATGGAATGTGGACTTATTGGTTGAAATGCTCCATATTCATTCGGAACGCAATAAACGGTTGTTCTGGCTGGAGGCAATTACCGATGAATACCTCGAAAAAGTCTATGCCGCTTCTTCCTGTTTGATCGCTGCGTCTGAGGGTGAAGGGTTTGGTTTGCCGCTCATTGAAGCTGCACAGCATCAATTGCCAATTATTGCCCGTGATATTCCAGTATTTCGTGAAGTGGCGGGAGAACATGCTTTTTATTTCTCTGGCCTTAGCCCTGATGCACTTGCTGACAGCGTGCAAGCATGGTTGGCGCTGGACAAGTCTGGACAAGCTCCACAATCGAGCTCTATGCCTTGGCTGACCTGGAAGCAAAGCACGCAAAACCTGTTGAATGTAATACTGGGTGGTCAGTGGTACAAGCAATGGATGCCCGATGATGTGCGCCGTTTTTGGGGAGGAGATGCTCGATTGGGCACACAGGTAGGCAAGCGCAGTGGACAAGATATCGAGACCACAAGTAAAGCAGGATATCTGATATTCGGCCCTTATATTCCTTTGGATGCAGGTCGATATCAGGTATTGATTCGCGGTGCAGTTGGTGCACGCGGTCTTGCCGGCGCGCACATGGATGTTGCCGTCAATAAAGGTAGATATATCCTAGGCGAATCTGTTTTGAGTGTGCCAGATGAACAAGGCAACTTTGTCACATTGCTTATTAATCTGGATACGCCATGCACTGATTTGGAGGTTCGGGTCTGGGTCAGCGGTGATAGCGATTTAAAGGTCTCTATGATCGAGATTGCGCCTTGGCATAGTGGGCAGCAAGAGATTCTGACTAATTCCGAGTACGCTACAGACAGTGGCACTGCCGAGCAGCCAGTGAAATTGGTAGAGATGCAGGAGCAAGCCGAGACACAAGCTTCTAGCGCTCCATCACACAGGCAAGAAAATAACGAGGCTACCCTGCTCGCAACAGAGGGGGCACATGCTGCTGGGCAGCCGATCGTTAACGATAATTCAGTGCCAGTTCTGGCAGATAAAACTATCAATTCAGAAGAAATCGCAGTGATTGACGCCAATGAAAATCTGTTACCTGATCTACAACTGTCACAAGCGGGCTTGATTGGGATATCTGAATCAAAAATGCTGGAAATACACACTGATAAATCAAAAAAATCGCAATCCACATCTTCTGTACGACATACCAACAAAGCACGACGCAAGAAAAAGCGTTAATGCTTCTAATTTTCATTTAATCAACTAGCATGGAGAAATTAGCTTTGAAAACAGCAATCATCACAGGTATTACCGGCCAGGACGGCGCTTATCTCGCCGAATTGTTATTGGACAAGGGCTACAAGGTTTACGGCACTTACCGTCGCACCAGCTCTGTCAATTTCTGGCGTATAGAAGAATTGGGTATTGAGCAAAATCCTAACCTGCACTTGGTTGAATATGACCTGACCGACCTGTCGGCCAGCATTCGCCTGCTGCAAACCACCGGTGCCACCGAGGTTTACAACCTGGCCGCGCAGAGTTTTGTAGGCGTGTCGTTTGAGCAGCCGCTCACCACTGCCGAGATTACCGGTATTGGCCCGGTTAACCTGCTCGAAGCGATTCGCATCGTTAACCCCAATGTGCGGTTTTACCAGGCCAGCACGTCCGAAATGTTTGGTAAGGTACAGGCCATTCCGCAGATTGAAAGCACGCCTTTCTACCCACGCAGTCCCTATGGCGCGGCCAAGCTCTACGCGCACTGGATGACGGTGAATTACCGTGAAAGCTACGGCATCTTCGGCAGCAGCGGTATTTTGTTCAACCACGAAAGCCCGCTGCGCGGCCGTGAGTTTGTGACCCGTAAGATTACTGATAGCGTTGCCAAGATCAAGCTGGGTCAGCTTGATTGCATGGAGCTCGGCAACCTGGACGCAAAGCGTGACTGGGGCTTTGCCAAGGAATATGTGGAGGGCATGTGGCGCATGCTGCAGGCCGATGAGCCCGACACCTTTGTACTGGCCACTAACCGCACTGAGACGGTGCGCGACTTTGTGCAGATGGCCTTCAAGGGCGCGGGCATTGAGGTGGAATTCAAGGGCCAGGCCGAGGGCGAAACCGCCGTGGACACCGCCACCGGCAAGACCGTGATGCGCATCAACCCCAAGTTCTACCGCCCGGCGGAGGTGGAGCTGCTGATTGGCAACCCTGAGCGCGCCAAGGCCAAGCTGGGCTGGGCGCCCGCCACCACGCTGGAGCAGCTGTGCCAGATGATGGTGGAGGCCGATATTCGCCGCAACCAGGCCGGTTTCTCTTTCTAATGGATGCCTTCGCACCACCCATGATGCCCATGGCGCAACTTCCGCTTGTCAATATCAGCGATCTCATGACCCAGAGCGGTGTCGCGTTCGGCACCAGTGGTGCGCGCGGCCCCGTGGCGGCCATGACGGATGCCGTGTGCTTTGCCTACACGGCAGCTTTTTTGCAGCATATGGCCAGCGTGGGCGAGTTTGCCCCGGGCACGCAGGTCGCCTTGGCGGGTGACCTGCGGCCCAGCACACCGCGCATTCTGGCGGCGTGTGCAGCGGCCATTCAGGCCCAGGGCGGGGTGCCGCTTTTCTGCGGCTATGTGCCGTCTCCGGCGTTGGCGCTGCATGCGTTTTCGCTGAAGATCCCGTCGCTCATGGTCACGGGCAGCCATATTCCCGACGACCGCAACGGCATCAAGTTCAACCGCGTGGCGGGTGAAGTGTTGAAGCCCGACGAAGCGGGCATGAAGGCCCAGCAGGTAGCATTGCCGGCGGGAATGTTCGACGCCTCGGGCGCGCTGCTGAACCCCCAGGCGCTGCCGCCGGTGGTGGATGTGAGCGGCGCATATGTGCAGCGGTATGTGCGATTTTTCGGCGCTGCTGCCTTGACTAGACTGCGCGTGGGCGTGTACCAGCATTCGGCCGTGGGGCGTGACTTGCTGGTGACGCTGCTGCAGGCGCTGGGCGCTGAAGTCCTGGTGCTTGGCCGCTCAGCCGCTTTCATTCCTGTGGACACGGAGGCCGTGCGTCCTGAAGACGTGGTGCTGGCGCGCCAATGGGCTGCCGAGTACGGGCTGGACGCCATCCTTTCAACCGACGGTGATTCCGACAGGCCGCTGCTGGCTGATGAACGCGGCGAGTGGCTGCGCGGCGATGTGTTGGGTATTTTGTGTGCCCACTACTTGGGTGCCCAATGCGTGGCCACGCCGGTGAGCAGCAATACCGCGCTGGAAAAATCTGGCTGGTTCGCTCAGACAGCGCGCACGCGCATTGGCTCTCCCTATGTCATCGAGGCCATGCAGGCTGCGCTGGATCAGGGACAGCAAGGGGTGTGCGGCTACGAGGCCAACGGAGGCTTTCTGCTGATGAGTCCCTTGCATGTCGATGGCCGGGAACTGGCCTCTTTGCCCACGCGTGATGCGGTGCTGCCCATGCTGGCGGTGCTGGCCAGGGCGCGCACCCTGGGTTGCACGGTTTCAGCGTTGCTGGGAGCTTTGCCAGCCCGGTTCACCTGCAGCGATCGCATTCAGAATTTCCCCACCGTGCTGAGTCAGGCGCGCTTGGCATCTATGCAGACGGGCAGCTCGGCCGAGCAGCGGCAAGCATTTGAAAATATGTTTGGCGTGGTGTCGGGCACGGTGCGTCATCTTGACGCCACCGATGGCTTGCGCGCCACCTTTGCCAACGAAGAGGTGATTCATCTGCGCCCCTCGGGCAACGCGCCAGAGCTTCGTTGCTACACCGAGGCGCTGTCGGCGCAGCGCGCGGCTCAGATCAACGTGGCAGCGCTCGGCGTTTTGGCCACCTGGCAAGACGCATGATGGCACTGGTTCCCAAAGGCCGGGTTCACCACACGCATGAAACACACAAGGTAGATTGATGAGCAAAATTTTGGTTACCGGAGCAGACGGCTTCACCGGCCGCTACCTTGCGGCAGAGCTGCAGCGTGCGGGTTACGAGGTGCATGGCCTGGTGCATAAGCCCGTTGCTTTGGGCAAGGTGCCCGGGGTCAGGGCATTGCATGTGGCCGATTTGTCCGATGCCGCAAGGCTGGCTGCGGTGGTGAATGAGGTGCAGCCCGATAAGGTGGCCCACCTTGCCGCCATTGCCTTTGTGGCGCATGGCGATATAGAGTCCATCTACCGCACCAATCTGGTGGGGACGCGCCATCTGCTGGAGGCGTTGGCCCAAAGCAATGCGCCGCTCGATGCGGTTTTGCTGGCCAGCAGCGCCAATGTGTACGGCAACTCAGTGGGCGGCGTGCTGGATGAAAACACCCCGCCCGCGCCAGCCAACGACTATGCCGTGAGCAAGCTGGCGATGGAATATGCCGCGCGCTTGTATGCGGGCCGCCTGCCGCTGATCATGGCGCGGCCTTTCAACTACACCGGCGTTGGGCAGGCAGAGAGCTTTCTGATTCCAAAGATCGTTAACCATGTGCGCAGGCGTGCCCCGCTGATTGAATTGGGCAACCTCGATGTGGCGCGTGATTTTTCTGACGTGCGCAATGTGGTGCAGCTGTACCGGCGCCTGCTGGAGGCACCGGCTGCCGTGGGGCAGACTTTCAATGTGTGCTCGGGCCAGGCATGGTCTTTGAACGACGTGCTGGCCATGGTGCGCGAGATTTCAGGGCAAGACTTTGAAGTACGTGTGAATCCGGCTTTTGTGCGGCAAAACGAGGTCAAGACGCTGCTGGGCAGCCGGGGCAGGCTGGATGCGGTGGTGGGGGCGGTGCCCGAGATCGCGCTGCGCGACACCCTGCGCTGGATGCTGGAGGCGTGACGTTGAAGGTTGTTCTTTCTGTGGAAGCCTTGTCCCCCTGCCTCACAGGGATTGGCCGCTACACGTGGGAGCTGTCGCAGCGGCTGCCTGCGCACGCGCAAATGCAGGATGTGTGGTTTTACTGCAATGGCCGCTGGATCGAAGAGCCTGCGCGTTTGCTGCAGGCCCCCGCAGTGGCTGCGCCTGCCCAAGCCAGAAAGCCACTTTTCAGGATCAAGCAACCGCGCTGGCTGCGCGACTGGCAGTCATCTGTCAGATGCAAAGACCGTGTCTTTCACGGCCCTAATTTTTTTCTACCTGATTGCGCGGAGGCGGGCGTGGCCACTGTGCACGATCTGTCGGTGTTCAAATACCCGGAGACGCATCCTCAGGAGCGCATTCTGCATTTCGAGCGAGACTTCAAGGATTCCATGGCGCGAGCCAGTCACTTGATTACAGATTCCGAAGCGACCCGGGCTGAAGTCATGGATTTTCTGTCTTGGCCTGCTGACAAAATTACAGCCGTTCCGTTAGGTGTTTCTTCAAAATTTTCTCCATCATCTTTTGCTGAAGTGACTCCAACCTTGGAGAAATACCATTTAGCATACAAAAAGTATGCGTTGTGTGTTTCCACCATGGAGCCTCGCAAGAAGATTTCCAATCTGCTGCTGGCCTATGAATGCCTGCCGCTTGCCGTGCGAGAGAGGTACCCATTGGTTTTGATCGGGGGGTGTGGCTGGCTGAGTGATGAGTTGCACCAGAAGATTGAACATCTCGCGGCACGCGGATGGCTACGTTATCTTGGGTTTGTACCAGAGGGGGACTTGCCTGCGCTTTATGCGGGAGCCCATTCTTTCATTTACCCATCTATCTACGAAGGATTCGGACTACCTGTGCTGGAGGCCATGGCTTCTGGTGTTCCGGTTGTAGCCTCCAAGTTCACTTCGCTGCCTGAGGTGACGCAAGGCGCTGCGCTGTTGGTGGATCCTGAGGATATTGATGCACTGTCCCATGCTGTTCATAAAAATCTTTGTGATGAGAACTGGCGTGCAGCGGCGAGCACGGAAGGTGTATCCATAGCTCAGGGGTTCACATGGAGCCGCTGCGTTGACAGAACCATGGATGTGTACCGTAAGGCAATGCGCTGATAGTGCGCTGTTTTGATGAATGTAGATTCCAGCTTTGAAAGTGGATTTGCATTGAAAAGTGAAAGATGGAAATGATTTCTGGTGTGAAGATAGCCCGCAATATTGCGTCTGTGAAATTCGATCGAAGAATGGCTCGAGTGGGTAGAGGATGCACAGCCTCCGCCTTACTGGCATTTTTCTTGACCGGATGCTCCTCCTACCCTGCGTGGCTGCCTGCGTCAGGACCTAGCGCGGAAGAAGTGACGGTGCAGGAGGCAGCGGCGCTTCCGATACCTGTCATTGATGTGACGGAAGGCGTCGCCCGTCAGGCGGCGGAAGTCGATCGTCGTGATCGATTTGGACAAGTTTTTGCCGACAACCAACCAATAGGTTATCGCGTAGGCCCCGGAGATGTGCTGGAGGTGTCGATCTGGGAGGCTCCGCCTGCTGCATTGTTTGGTGTGACGTCATTGGACCCCCGCTCCGGAGCAATGAGCTCACGAGTGGCTGCGTTGCCGGAGCAGATGATTTCCCATGAGGGGCAGATCAATGTTCCCTTTGCTGGGAGCATTGCGGCTGCAGGTAAATCACCGCAGCAGATTGAGGCAGAAATCGCTCGCCGCTTGAAGGGTAAAGCCAACCAGCCGCAGGTGATGGTGCGCGTGATCCGCAATGCTACGTCCAATGTGACTGTGGTTGGAGAAGTCGCCCAGAGTCAGCGCATGCCGCTGACTGCCAAAGGAGAGCGCCTGCTGGATGCCATTGCCGCTGCCGGTGGCGTGCGTCAGCCGGTGAATAAAGTGACGGTGCAGTTGGTGCGTGGTACGAAAGTGGCCAGCATGCCCTTGGATCGTGTGGTTCAAGCACCTGGGGACAATGTGCTGTTGGCGCCTGGCGATGTGGTGACGGTCAACTTCCAGCCTTTGAGCTTTACGGCGCTGGGTGCAACGGGCAAGAACGAGGAAATCAACTTTGAAGCCCAAGGTATTTCACTGGCGCAGGCATTAGCGCGTGCTGGCGGAATTCAAGATGCTCGTGCGGATGCCCGTGGCGTCTTCGTTTTCCGCTTTGAGGATCCAAAGGCGTTAGATGCCCGCTTGCGCGTGGGGCCTATGACGCCTGATGGACGTGCGCCAGTCGTATATCGGCTTGATCTGAAAAATCCTGCTTCTTTACTGGTTGCGCAGAATTTTCCGATTCGCAATAAGGACGTGGTTTACGTCGCTAATGCACCAGCGGCGGAGTTGCAGAAATTTATGAATATTGTGACTTCGTCAGTCTTCTCCGCTGCGAATCTTATTAATCTGACGAAATAATGGGTTCGGTCTGGTGAATGCATGCATCGTGATTGATATCACCCGTACGCTTGACCGTGCCTTGCAGGGGCGGCTGCCGACTGGCGTGGATCGTGTGAGTCTGGAGTATGTGCGGCATTTTGGTGCCGATGCTCAAGCTTTGGTGCGATTTGGCGGGCGCTGGATTTTTATGTCGCTACGACGCTCTCGTAGGGTGTTCGATGCGCTGCTGCGTAATCCCCGGAAGGTGGATAGGGCTCGCCTGCGCTGGTGGGTTGGGTGCAGTTATGTGCAGGATTGGCGTCAGCCTGCGGCTGCCAGTGTGCTGCTGAATACTGGCCACAGTGGATTACAGGATGCCGGTTATGCAACTCGGGTTCAGAGATTGGGTCTACGGCCTCTGTATTTTTTGCATGATCTGATTCCTATTACGCACCCTGAGTATTGCCGCCCCGGGGAGGCCGCCAAGCATGAGCAGCGTCTGACGACGATGCTATCCACAGGCTGTGGCCTTCTTGCCAATTCAGCGGCCACTGCGGAGGAACTGCGGGGGTATGCACAGCGTATGGGTAGTGCGGTGCCACCGCTGGCGGTGGCATTGTTGGCGCCGGCGCGGTTGGCGCGCCCCCGGGCAGAGCGGCCATGGATGCCGCCATATTTCGTCATGCTGGGAACGATTGAGCCGCGAAAAAACCATTTGCTGCTGCTGAATGTGTGGCGGGCTTTGGTGCAGCGGGATGGAGAACGCGCTCCGCGTTTGGTCATTGTGGGTCAGCGGGGCTGGGAATGTGAGCAGGTGCTTGATCTACTGGATCGCTGCGAGGCGTTGCGCGGCTTTGTGCTGGAGCGCCAAGGCTGTGATGACACCGAACTGGCGACTTTATTAGCTCATGCCCAGGCTTTGCTGTTTCCATCGTTCGCAGAGGGGTACGGTATGCCGTTGGTGGAGGCGCTGGCGGCGGGCGTGCCGGTGTTGGCCAGCGATCTGCCGGCATTTCGTGAAGTGGCCAGTGATGTGCCTGAATATCTGGATCCTCTGGATGGCCCTGGCTGGATACGTGCCATTGATGACTATGTGCACACGAATGGCACAAGGAGACGGGCGCAGTTGGCACGCATGCATGGCTGGCGAGCGCCGACGTGGAAGGCCCATTTCGATCAGGTCCACACACTGATGCGCCGCTGCTTGAGTACGGATTCGTTGTGATCCAGGACAGCATTTTGTATGCCCTGGGTTTTGCGTGGCGCAAGCGTGTTTTTTTGCGCGCCTGCTTCCCGGAGATGAGCCTGGTGTTCGTGGATGCGCCTGAAGCGGTGCCGCCGGGTGCGCTGCTGGCGGTTTGGGGTGTGCCAGCGTTGCCGCTATTGGCTCCAGGTGTGCGGCTGGTGCGAGTTGAAGATGGTTTTCTGCGCTCAGTCGGCTTGGGGGCGGACTGGGTGCGCCCGATGTCGTGGGTGCTGGACCGACGAGGCATGTATTTCGATGCCACGGCTCCATCGGACATGGAGACGCTTCTGGCCACTACAGTGTGGAGTCCAGAGTTGTTGCAGCGTGCGGCGGCACTGAGGGAGATGATCGTTCATGAGGGGCTGACCAAGTACAACGTCGGTGTTGGCCAATGGTCTAGACCTGAGCGAGGGCAGCGGGTAATCCTGGTGCCGGGTCAGGTGGAGACGGATGCCTCCATCCGCTATGGCTCGCCAGTCGTACGCACCAATCTGGAGTTGCTGCGCAGGGTGCGGGTGGCTCATCCGGATGCCTATGTACTGTACAAGCCGCACCCTGATGTAGTAGCTGGCCTGCGTTTGCGGGGCGAGGCGGAGTCACGGGCGGTGGACTTCTGTGATGAATTGTTGGTGCATGTACCCATGCACTATTTGTTGGAACGTGTGGACGAAGTGCATGTAATGACTTCTTTGGCAGGGTTTGAGGCTCTGCTGCGTGGGCGCAAGGTTGTGTGCCACGGGCAGCCTTTTTATGCCGGTTGGGGATTGACCCAAGATCTGTTGCCTATGCCCCGGCGAGGACGTGAATTGTCCCTGGATGCGCTGGTTGCTGGCGCATTAATTCTCTATCCGCGTTATTTCGATACCCAAGGCGCGGCGTGTGGCACGCCGGAGCAGACGCTGCAGGAACTGCTGGCATGGCGCGATCGCTCGCGGGGAAGGCTGTCGTGGTCGCAACGTCTGTGGCGCCCTGTGCTGCAGTTGCTTGCGTGGTGGCAGGATGGCAAGCGTAGGAGAAGCGCGTGATCAAGGCACAGGTTTATGAGTCGATTCGCGAGATAGATCCTGCGGTCTGGGATGCGTTGCTCGATACGCGTTCGTTGACGTTTACACATGCGTTCTGGGCTATTGTCGAGGAGTCGGGCCTCAATGATTTTCAGTATCGCTATGTGGTGTTCACCGATGAGGATGGTCAAACGGTGGGGCAGACGACGTTCTACATGGTGACCACGGATATCGCGATTTTTGCTCCGCAGTGGCTGCGCCGCACGCTGGAAAAGGTGCGCCTGGTCTTCCCGAGCTTTCTGAAGCTGAAGATGCTGGAGTGCGGTACGCCCATCATCCTGAATAGTCCACCACTGGTGCTGCATCCCGATCTGGCGTTGCAAGACATTATTCCGGTCTGGCACCGTACGCTGCAGGCGTATGCCCGTCGCAGCCGTGCGCTGGTGATGGTGCTGCGCGATTTTGAGTCGGAAGAGGCAGGCTGGTTGCATTTGCTGCGCGGCTGCGGCTACCACATCGTGCCGGGTCTGCCCAATACGTATTTGGATGTGCGCTGGGACACGATTGATGAATATCGTGATGACTTGAAAAGCTACTATCGCAGCAAGATCAACAACCACCTGCGCAAGAATGTGCAATTACAGGTTCGGCATGATCTGGTCGAGGACTTTGCCCCTTTGGCCGATGAGCTGTGCCGCCAATGGCTGATCGTGCATGAAAGGGCCAATGAGTTTCAGCGAGAGGTGTTGACGCCGACCTTTTACCGTGAGTTGTCGTCGGGGCTGGAAGGGGCCGCCAAGGTACTACGCTTTTTTCGTGACGATGTGTTTGTTGGGCATGCGTTGTTGCTGCATGACCGGGATACGCTGCGCTGGCTTTACTTTGGCCGCGCGGAGCCCGTCAACGACAGCTTGTACCTGTATGTTGCACAGGCGGTGATTGAAACGGCGATCAATTTGAAGGTGCGGCGTCTGGAGATGGGGTTGACCACCTATTCCGTCAAGCAAGACGTTGGGGCACGCCTGGAGTCCATTCATTTTGCGATTCGCTGTCCATGGGCTTTGCTCAATCCGTTTTTTGGCCTTGGCTATGCGCTGCTTAACAAACCGGCCAAGCTTGAGAACAAGATGATCTTCAAGTCCTCGCGGGTCAAGGAGGGCTGATGGATAGATCGCAGGATGCGAAGCCATGGATGCAGGCATATGCGGGTGTGCCCGTTGCGCTGACGGGAGCCTCGGGCTTTGTCGGCAGGCAATTGTTGCGGCGGCTGCAAGAGGTGGGTGCGCTCGTGACAGTGCTGGCTCGCGAGCCGGCCAGATTGGATCCTCAATTGGTGAGTCGTTGTACCGTGGTGCAGGGGGATTTGCTGGATAGGGCGGCGCTGGCGCGGCTGCTTTCCGGCGCGGTTCATGTCTTTCATTGCGCGGCAGATGTCGCGACTTGGGGGCATTTCGAGAATTATTTGCGCACCAATGTTCAGGGGGTGCAGGCGCTGCTTGACGAACTGTGCAAACAGCGCTCTACGCTGCGGCGCCTGGTTCATATATCAACGCTTGATGTCTATGGTTTTCCACGGTTGGCTGTCAGCGAGGATAAGCCGTTGGAGCCAGTGCGTTATGGCTATGGGGAAAGCAAGCGCCTGGGAGATTTGCTGGTGCAGAGCTTTTGTCGTCAGCACGCTCTGCCTTATGTGGTGATGCGGGCAGGCAACATCGTCGGGCCAGGCAGCCCGTTCGTCTCGCGCATCGCCAGCGCATTGCGCACGGGGCCAATGCTGTGCATCGATGGTGGGCGCCATCATGCCGGTTTGCTGGATGTAGAGAATTTGTTGGATGTCCTGCTGTGGGCGGGCATCAGCACCAGCGCAGCTGGGCAGGTCTATAACGTGCGTGACCCCTGGGCAGTCTGTTGGAGCGAATATTTACGTGATTTCCGTCAGGGGAGCGGCCTCAAGGGGTGGATGTTGGATTTGGACTATAGGCTGGCAATGCCGCTGGCCAGTGCTCTTTCTGCGCCTTGGCGTTGGCTTGATTTGCAGAGTGAGCCATTGCTGCATCCACTGATCGTGCAGATCTTTGGGCGTACATGTGGTCATTCGATTGATAAGCTGCTTGCCCATGGGGGCCCCATCGGGCGTGTGGATTACGCCTCGAGCATGCGGGAAAGTCTTACCTGGCTTGCCGCACAACCGAGTTTCACCCCAAAAAAGATCTGAGTGTCGTCGTGCGCCATTTTCTTTTTCTGCAGGGCATGCCTTGCGATTTCTTCAGGCTTGTGGGCGACGAATTGCAGCGCAACGGCCATGGTGTTTCGCGCATCAATTTGTGCTTTGCCGATTGGCTTTTTTGGCATGACCAGCGCGCCATGAGCTTTCGCGGTCGGTTGACTGACTGGGATGATTTTCTGCGACGCTTTATCGCCGCACGTGGTGTGACTGACATCGTATTGCTTGGCGAGCAGCGCAAATATCACAAGCAGGCAGTAGCCCTTGCGCATGAGCTGGGGCTTCGTGTGATGGTGACTGATTTTGGTTACTTCAGGCCAGACTGGATCACCCTGGAAGCCAACGGTATGGGCCGGGATTCCAGCATGCCGCGCAATCCTGCCGTTATTTATGCAGAGGCACGGGGATTGCCTGCAGTGGATTTCGCACCGGTTTTTAAGGACAGCGATTGGCGTATGTCGCTGGGCGATTTGCTGGGGAGCTTTGCCAATATGGTGCTGAAGTTGCTATATCCTTTTTATCAGCAATCCATTGAGCGGCCTCATCCAGTGATTTACTTTCCTGCGATGGGTTTGTCGCTGCTGTTACGGCGTCTGCGAAAAAAGCATATTGCAGAAAAATGCCGGCAGGTGGGTAAACGGCCGCAACCTTTTTACCTTTTTCCATTGCAGCTTGATCATGATTTTCAGATTCGAGCCTACTCTCCTTACAAGGGAATGAGAGATGCAGTGGATGAGGTGCTGAAATCGTTTGCTGAGCATGCTCCAGAAAACAGCGAGCTAGTCATCAAGATGCATCCTTGGGATCCTGGACTCATCAATTGGAAACAATGGATTAGCAGCAGTGCCAAGCGTCTTGGCATCACCGATAGGGTTCACTATCTGGAGGCTGGGGTGCTGGATGAAATGTTGGGGAAGGCTATTGGTGTTGTGACGGTCAACAGTACATCAGGGCTCAGGGCCTTGCAGTTGAGACGGCCAGTGCAAGTTTTGGGAGATGCTGTCTTCGATATTGCCGGACTGACGCATGCAGGTGGTTTGCATGCTTTTTGGTCCAGTGCCAGTGCCCCAGATCCGAATTTGCTAGATTCATTCATCAGGTTGCTGGTTGCACGCACTCAGTTGCGTGGAGTTTTTTTTCATCCTGCTGGCAAGCGTGCCGCAGTATCCTCATTTGTCAGTCGTCTGTTGATGACTAAATGCTGATATATGTAGGCCGATTTGCGTCAGAATATTTTTGTTTACTGAGGCAAGCAAACTGATAATGCGTTAGTGCGTGTCATTACCGGAATGCTTCTTACATCGCTGGTTAGCAAGATTTAGATAGAAATTCACCATCACATGAGTACAAACATCACTTCATACAAAGAACTGCTGGCTCAACGCGAGGCGCTTGAACAGCAGATTGCTGCTGCTCGCAAAGCAGAAGTCGCTGACGCTGTGCAGAAGATTCGGGGATTAGTTGAGGCGTTCGGCCTGACTCCGGAGGATGTCTTTCCACTGGCCAAGCCAAAGCGCGAGGCTAGTGCTGTTGCCCCCAAATATCGTGACCCAGCTACAGGTCAAACCTGGACTGGTCGGGGTAAGCCGCCTGTTTGGATCAAGGATAAAGATCGCTCTCAGTTTGCGATCTAGCAATTGAAAGAAAAAAGTGGCCTATCAGGGCCTTTTTTCTTGATCGACTCATGGTCGCTGGCTTCTTTGAAGCTTTCTGCGTGGAGGGCCTGGAGCTAAAAGCGCCCAACTCACCTTCATTTTTTCCTACGGACTCTGGCGTTGGCTGTGCATCCTAGATGCATGCGCTGGGTTTACTGCATGTCTTGCATTGTGTGCTGAACACTTCGCAGATAATTTCTATATTCAGTGTTTGAATATAATATCAAATATATATAGCTTTTTGTTTTATTTGCTATAATGGCTAAACATATTACTAGTCAAATGCCGCCTTGGCATTGGCTGATATGCCGCGTTCTCTGCTCAGCTTTTCGAGCGTTTCTCCCCCTTGTTTCCGACCTCCGTATGAATTGATCAGGCCGCTTGCCTGCGCATGCCTTTGAAGGTCGGCGCAGCTATGCCTGTCGTTTAAGCGTGTGGGATTGGGGCGAATGGCCTGCAAGCCGCTGCGCGTTATTTCACCTTTCTACCTCCCTTTTTGGAGTTTTCTATGACTGATACAGGTCAGGCCGCCGCATGCCCGAACGATTCTTCTCCTGCTGCTCCTGACAAGGCGGCTGCTGGTACACCGTTGTTTGCCTTGGGCCAGTTATTAGCCACACCTGGGGCATTGGAGCTTCTGGAAACCCATCAACTGACAGCACTGCCGTTTGTGCTGCGCCATGTGTCGGGTGATTGGGGCGATATCTGCGCCGAAGACAGGCAAAGTAATGCTGACGCTTTGCAGTACGGCTACAGGCTGATGTCGGTGTATGTGATTTCCAAGACAGAACGCTTATGGATCATCACGGAGGCTGACCGCAGTAGCACCACGCTGTTGTTGCCCGAGGAGTACTGATGCTGGGGCAGCACTTTGTGGTGCACTCGCAGCTGAGTGTGGGCCGCTCAGGTGCAATGGCCTATCAAAACAAGCTGCTGCTGCGCCAGGGCGAGAACGACATGGCTTGTGGGCACCACTGTGTGCTGATGGCCTTGATGCTGCTGGGCCAAGTGTCGCGCGATGCTCTGTATGAAAGCGACCTTGACGCACGCCTGATGGAAGTGAGCGCCATGGGCCAAGCTCTGTACTTTAGCGGCTGTAGCAGCGCAGCCATCAAAGAGCAGTTTGCGCCGTTTTCTGAGCAACTGCAGTGCCGCCAACTGCGCCGCAATGTCGAGGCCCGCACGGTGGCCGCACTGGAATCAGACCATGTGTGCCTGGTGCGTTTCACCTCGCCCAGCTACAGCCATTGGGTGCTGGCAGTGGGTGTGATGTATGCCGATGGCAAGCCACAGTCCTTGCTGGTGCTCGACCCTTTGATGGACGGTGTGCCGCTCACCCCCTGGAATGCCTTGCTGGAGCATTGGGGTAGTAAAAAGCTGCGCAACACCAACGCCCGCTGGTCAGAAAAAGCCACCTTGGACAAGGTGGTGCAAGTCGGTTTGCGCAGCCGCCGTGGCACGGCCATTGCGCTGGCTTGAGTTTCAGTTTCTCACTCTCTTTCTTCTGATTTCCCTTTGTGCACGTTGTGCGCCTGGTGCTTGGCTTTTGAGGCTTCACCCAGGTGCCGTTGCGGCGTGCCTGTTTTGAAAGTTTCACCATGCACCCTTATCACTTGAGGTGGTACCGCTACCGGCGTTTGTTGGCTGCGGTGATGACATTGCCTGCGCTGGATACCTCAACCCCTGTTCCGCATGAATTCAGCGGCCAGTGGCCGTGCTGCTTTAATGGCTGTGCTGATGCTGGGCGCTATGTACATGCAGCCAAGCCGTGCATGGAGCCGCAGTCGGCCATGGTGCTGGAACTGGCTGATGCGGCTTTGCAGGCGGTTGAGCCAATCAGTCAGCGCACCGCTGCATGGCAGGCATTTGCACGGTGTGCGGTGCCCCAGTTGGGCTTGGGCAGCTTGGAACGGCTGGTGGCACTGTTGCAGCAATACGGGCCTGCTGAAGATGCTGAGCTGGCCGTATTACTGTGGCAAGGTGAAATCACCCAACCTGTAGCTGCACTCAAGGCCGTGCAGCGTTTGCGCCGCCTGGTCGCATTCTTGCAAAGCCAGGGCATCACGGATGCAGCCCGTTGGTTGCAGTGGCGGGATTCGGCAGATGCGCAAGCAGTTGTGCGCGATGCACCGCATCAGGAGTCAGACATGATCCACGCTTTGCTGTGGCACTTGGACAGCGGGCGCTGTGATGTGCCATGGGTGCTGATGTTTGCAAGGCGGGTGTTGGGACAGGCTCCTGCGCATGGTCACGTCATGCTGGCTATTCAAGAAATGGCCGAAGCCATGAACCTGAGTGCCAAGGCTTTGGCCAGGCGCATTGCTTGGCATGAGCGGCTGTTTCAAGCATTGGGCGATGTGCCCGAACTTCGGCTGGCGTGGTGGCGGTGCGTGAAGCGCACTCTGCAGGCCCAACTGACCAACGCTACATCGGTCAAACTGCAAGTGCAGGGAGTCAAAGAGCCTTTGCCGCTGTCACTGGCCGTGCACCTGCGCCAAGGGCAACCCATGCTGACGATTCAGCTGCCGCGTGCGTTTGGTGCTGCACCCGCATGGCCCAACTTGATCATGGTGCAACTGCGGCAAGAAGGCTGGGGGACTGGGCTGGGGCTACGCTTGCTGCTGCAAGGCGAAGGCGTGTTACCAGCTCAGCTGCAGCTGGACATCGCAAAACGCTGGAAAGCGGCACAGCTGCAGCCACCAGTGTTTGAGCGCATCAGTGTCACCAAGTGGGAAATCAGCTGCTGTTGGTGCGATGGGCTGTGGAAGCCTTCCTGCATGAACTTAGCTGATGTGAATGACTGGGCCATCGACACTGCTCTGCAGGTGATGGAATACGTGCTGATGCTCAAGGGGATGTATAGCATCTCCCACCTTGAGTAAGCTTGGGCTAATTCCATAGTGGGTTGGTAAATATGGCGAAAGCCATTGTATGGCTGGTGTGTAGCTAAATGTGTAGCTAGGCTGATTTTTTGGAGTAAAAACTTTTGCAAGTTATTGAAATTAAATGAATTAAATTGCAAGAATAGAATAATACGACATCGTGCTGCTGTAAAGCGGCCACGTGGGGCCGCGGCAGTGCCGGTGGCCCCGCACGAACCGGAATGGAACATGCGCAAAACCCTGAATTACATCTTTGATCCGCTGTGCGGCTGGTGCTATGGCGCTGGTGCTGTCGTGGCCCAGGTGGCCACCCTGCCGCAGCTGCAACTGAAATTGTGGCCCTGCGGCATGTTTTCGGGCGCCGGCTCGCGCGCCATGGATGACGACTTTGCCGCCTACGCCTGGACGAACGACCAGCGCATCGAGCAACTGACCGGTCAGCACTTTTCGCCGCACTACCGCACCCAGGTGCTGACCGATCGCCAGCAGCGCTTTGACAGCGGCCCCATCAGCCTGGCACTGACTGCGGTGGCGTTGACGGCGCCCATGCAGGAGGTGGCAGCGCTCAAGGCCATGCAGCAGGCGCGCTACATCGACGGGCAGGATGTGACGTCGCCGGACCAACTGGCCGTGATCTTGCAAGGCCTGGGGCTGGCCGAGGCGGCGCAGCGCTTGACTGCGGCCGATGCCGAGCTGCTGCAGGCGCATGCCGCGCGCACGCAGCAAGCCCAGCACTGGCTGCAGCAGCTGGGCGCACGGGGCGTGCCCACGTTCTTGCTCGAAATCGATGGGCGTGGGCAGTTGCTACCTTCCAACCTGTTGTTTTCACAGCCCGAGGCCTGGATCGAGCAACTGTTGGCGGCCTGAGCGCTCACACAGCGGCCCCGCTGCAGCGTGATGTACCGCCCCGCGCAAATGAGGGGCCGCAATCGCCCGCACAGTCCGTGCGTAGGCATACGCGAGGGGGCTTGATCACAGCCCCAGTGGCAGCGCCAGACGGGTGCTGCTGGCCCAGAGAACCTCCGACAGGCGCAGTCGGGGGCTGCCAGTGGCCGCGCGCGCGGGCTGCGGATCAGGCACCCGGTGGGTGCAGCAACTGGTCCAAGGCGCCCGCCAGCGTGGGGTGCTGCCACGCAAATCCCGCGGCCTGCGCGCGTTGGGGGCGCAGGCGCTGGCCGCCCAGCAGCAGCACGGACATTTCGCCCAGCGCCAAGCGCAGCGCCCAGGCCGGTGCCGGCAGCCACGCCGGGCGGTGCAGGGCGGTGGCCAGGGTCTGGGTGAAGGTGGCGTTGCGCACGGCTTCCGGCGCGCAGGCATTGAAGGGGCCGCTGCAGTCTGCGTGGTGCAACAGGTGGTCCATCAGCCGGACTTGGTCGTCCAGGTGGATCCAGGGCATCCACTGCTGGCCATCACCCAGTCTGCCCCCGAGGCCCAGCTTGAACGGGGGCAGTAGCCGCGCCAGCATGCCGCCCCGGGGGGCCAGGACCGGTGCGGTGCGCACCAGGGCCACGCGCACGCCGAAGCGGCGCGCGTGCTCGGCCTCCTGCTCCCAGGCGATGCACAGCTGGCTGCCGAAATCGGAGGCCCCGGCAGGGCTGCTTTCATCCAGCCAGGTTTCGCCACCATCGCCGTACCAGCCCACGGCCGAGCCCGACAGCAGCACACGCGGCGGCTGGGGCTGCTGCGCCATCCAGTCCACCAGGGTCCGTGTCAGATCGACGCGGCTGCGCCACAGCACCTGGCGGCGCGATGCGGTCCAGGGGCGGTCTGCAATCGGGGCGCCGGCCAGGTTCACCACCGCGTCCAGCGATGTACCTTCCAGTTCGTGCAGGTGGGCTATGCCGCGGGCACCGCTGCACAGGGCTGCCACCTTGTGTGGTTCGCGGCTCCAGACCCAGAGTTCGTGGCCTTGGCGTTGCCAGTGCTGGAAGAGGGCTTGTCCAATCAGGCCGGTGCCGCCAGTCAGCAGGATGCGCATGGGGTTCTCCTTGGTGCAAAGTGGGCGAAGGGCTTACCAGGGCAGGCGTTGACCATCGTAGGCCCAGAAGCCGCCGCTGTCTTGGGGTTGCAGGCGATCCAGCACCGCCAGCAGGTCCTGCGCGGCCGCCGCAGGTGCACGGCCGATCTGCGCCCCGCGAAACGGTGCTGACAGCGCCGAATCCACCGTGCCGGGGTGGAGGGCCGCCAGCACGGCCTGGGGGTGGGTGCGCGCCACTTCGATGGCTGAGGTCTCGAGCAGCATGTTCAGCGCTGCCTTGGAGGCGCGATAGCTGTACCAGCCGCCCAGGCGGTTGTCGCCGATGCTGCCCACCTTGGCCGACAGCACCGCCAGCAGGCTGCGCTCCCCCTTGGCCAGCTGCAGCGCGAAATGCGCCAGCACCAGGGCCGGGCCGATGGTGTTGGTGGCAAAGCTGGCTGCCAGGTGCGTGGCATTCAGGTCGGTCAGGCGTTTTTCGGGACCGCCGGTGGGGCCACTGAGCATGCCCGTGGCGACCACGATCAGGTGCCAGGGCCCTTGCGGGCGCAGCGCCTCGGCGGCAGTGGCAATGCTCTGCGGTTGTTCAAAATCCATCGCAGGCGTGCTGTGGCGGCTCAGGGCGACCACCTGGGCGCAGCGTGGGTCCGCGGTCAGCTGCGCGGCCAGAGCACCGCCGATGGCGCCAGTGGCACCCAGGATGAGGGCTTGGTAACCGGTGGGCAGGGATTGCATGGCAGGCCTTGGGTGTGGTGGTTACAGGGTGTCGAGCTGCTGGCGCACCTGCTGTGCATGCGTTCGCAGGGCGGTTTGCTGCTCGGGTGGCATTTTTTGCCACTGGCGGTACACCAGTGCCAGCCGGTGGTTGCTGCCCAGTGCCTCGGCATGGCGGGCAAAAAAGTCCCAGTACAGGGCGTTGAAGGGGCAGGCGCGCGGGCCGGTCTTGAGCTTGGGGTTGTAGGCGCAGCCCTGGCAATAGTCGCCCATGCGCTGCAGGTAGGCCGCGCTGCTGACATAGGGCTTGGTGGCGATCAGGCCGCCATCGGCGCGCTGGCTCATGCCCAGGGTGTTGGGCAGCTCCACCCATTCGAAGGCATCGATGTAGATGCCCAGGTACCAGCGGTGCAGCGCGGCCGGGTCCAGCCCCGCCAGCAGGGCAAAGTTGCCGATCACCATCAGCCGCTGGATGTGGTGGGCATGGGCGGTCTGCAGCGACTGGCGAATCGACAATTGCAGACAGCGCATGTGCGTGTCCCCGCTCCAGAACCAGTGCGGCAGCGGCAGTTGGTGGTCCAGCGGATTGCGCTGCTCGTAGCCCGGCATGTGTGCCCAGTAGATGCCGCGCACGTACTCGCGCCAGCCCAGGATCTGGCGCACAAAGCCTTCCACTGCGGCCAGCGGGGCGTGCCCGGTGCGCCAGGCTGTCTCGGCGCGCTGCAGCACTTCCAGCGGGTGCAGCATCTTTACGTTCAGTGAAAATGAGAGCAGTGAATGGAACAGGCGCGGTGCCTGGCTGGCCATGGCGTCTTCATAGTCGCCAAAGTGCGGTAGGGCGTGGGTGATGAAGGCTTCCAGACAGGCCAGTGCCTCGGCACGGTTCAGCGGCCAGCGCACGGCGTCGGCCTGCGGCTCGCCCAAGCTTTGGACGCCGCAGCGCTGCAGCAGGTCCCACAGCGCGCGGTGGTCGTGCGTGGGGCGCCAGTCCGCCGGCTCGGGCGGGGTGCCGGGCCAGGGCTTGCGGTTGTCGTGGTCAAAATTCCACTGACCGCCCGCGGGCTGGTCGTGCTCGTCCAGCAGCAGGCGGTAGCGGCGGCGCATGCTGCGGTAGAAATGCTCCATCAGCCACTGGCGGCGCCCGTGCATCTGGGTGGCCAGATCGTTCCGCGCCGTCAGAAAGTGTTCGCTGTCCACCACGCTGCAGTGCAATGGGGTGGTGCGGGCCCAGTCCTGCAACTGGGCGTCCAGCCGCCATTCGTCGGGCTGCTGCCATTGCACCGTGTGGGCGCCGTAGTGCGCGGCCAATGCAGTCAGGTTGTCGGGGATGGACTGGCGGTTGCTGGCGTCGTCAAGCGCCACATAGCGCACGCGGTGGCCCGCAGTGCGCATCTGGCGCGCCATATCGCGCATGGCGGCAAAGATGGCCAGGATTTTCTGTGCGTGGTGCAGCACGTAGTCGGTCTCCTGGCGTACCTCCATCAACACATAGACCACCTGCGCATCCACCTGCTGGAACCAGCTGTGCTGCGGGTTGAGCTGGTCGCCCAGCACCAGGCGCAGGGTGTG
The DNA here is from genome assembly GCF_018064205.1 of Comamonas aquatica. NCBI lineage: Bacteria > Pseudomonadati > Pseudomonadota > Betaproteobacteria > Burkholderiales > Comamonadaceae > Comamonas > Comamonas aquatica. The sequence goes on from NZ_CP072916.1 coordinate 1,391,320, forward strand.
CGCGCCGTGCGGGGCGGTGGGGGTGGGTGTGCGGGTGTTGCTCATGCCGTGCCCCACAGGCGCAGGTAGGCCCCGTCGGGGGCGTAGGTGGCGGCCTGTTTGACGGGGTCAAAGCGGCGCCCCCCGCGTGGGTCGGTGCCCCGCCCGGCGATGTACAGCCAGTTGCCCTGGTTGCTGTACACGTCATAGTCCAGCAGCTGTGACTCAAACCAGGCGGCACCAGCGCGCCAGTCGCAGCCCAGGTCGTGGATCAGATAGCTGGCCGCCACCTGGCGCAGGCGGTTGCTGAGGTAGCCGGTGGCCGCCAGCTCGCGCATGGCGGCGTCCACCAGGGGCTGGCCGGTCTGCCCGGCGCACCAGGCGGCAAAGTGCTGGTCATCGTGGGGCGTGGCCTGCGCCGGGCCCAGTCCCCGTGCCCGGTACAGCACCGGGCCATGCTGCAGGTGCAGAAAACGGAAGTAATCGCGCCACAGCAGCTCAAACCACAGCCAGTAGCTGCCATCGCTGGCGCCGTGTGTGGCTTCAAACTGCCGCAGCTGGGCCATGGCTTGGCGCGGCGAGAGCGCCCCCGTGGCCAGCCAGGGCGACCATTTGCTGGAGTAGTCCAGCCCCATCAGGCCGTTGCGTGTGCGCTGGTAGCTGTGGGGCAGCCCGCGTTCCAGATACTGGCGCAGGTGGGCCAGCGCGGCTGACTCCCCGCCGTGCAGACGGCCTTGCAGGTAGGGGAAGGCGCTGCGTGCATCGGCAGCCGGGGGCAGCCCGGCCAATTCAGCCAGGGCTTGCGCTGGTGCGCCTGGGGGTGCCGTCGGCAACTCAGGTGGCAAGGGGGGCAGTGCGGCCGGTACTGGTAGGGGTGCTGCGGGTTGCAGCCCGGCACGCTCAATCGCTTGGCGAAACGGCGTGAACACGGCAGGCAACTGCGCCACCGGCCACGGCAACTGGTCGGGGTGCAGCAGGCTGCTGTGCCACACGGTGTGCACCTGCAGGCCCGCAGCGCGCAGGGCGGCAACTTCGGCCTGCTCCTCGGGGGCGGCGATGTCCTCGCAGACGAGGGTGGTAGCCCCCACGGCCCGCGCCAGCGCAGGCAGGGCGGTGGCTGCCGGCTGATTCAGAATCCATAGCTGAGAGCCCAGGTTCTGAAAGCGCTGGAGCAGGTTTTGAAGGGTATTGGCCAGCCAGGCGCGGCGGTGCGGACCGATGCGGGCAAAGCCCCAGGGGGTGCTGGCTTGCACATCGGGCAGGCACACCACGGGCAGCAGGTGCTGCGCCCCCAGCTGGCCTGCGGCCTGCAGCACGGGCTGGTCGTGCAGGCGCAGGTCGTGGCGCAGCCACACCAGCACCGTGCTCATGGCTGGGCTCCGGGCGAAGGCGGCGGCTTGCGCTGGCGGCGGCAGCGCTCGGAGCAGTACTTCACCTCTTCCCACACCTGGGCCCATTTCTTGCGCCAGGCAAACGGGCGCCCGCAGCACTGGCAGGGCTTGGCGGGCAGATGGGGTTTGCGGTGCATGGTGTGCTGCCTGGTGCTTAATCTGCGTGGGCGTGCAGCGTGGCGTGCACCCGCTGGGCCAGGCTGAGGCCGCTGAGCCAGGCGCCTTCCACGTTGCCGCTGTGCAGCCAGTCGCCGCACAGGCCCAGCCCGGCCTCCGGCTGCCACCAGCAGTCCACATGCAGTGGCGGGGCGGTGTCGGCATAGCGCCAGCGGTGGGCGGTGGCCTGCACGCTGGCCGGCTCCGGGCCGCCCAGCTGCGCAAAGGCCTGCAGCAAAGCGGCGGTGACTGAGGTAAGGTCGTCTTCTACGTGCGCTTCGCTCCAGGCGTGGGTGGCATGCAGCAGCCAGGTTTCAGGGCCGTTGCGCCCGGGTTTGCTGCTGTCGCGCGCGATCCAGCGCAGGGGGCTGTGCTCGACAAAGCAGCCATCCACGGGCAGAGGCACCGGCTGGGGACAGCGCACCATGACCGACCAGCAGGCGCGCATGCGGGCGCTGCGCGCCAGGTCGTCGGCATGCGGGGCTACACCCGTCAGCAGGGGCGCGGCCTGTGGGGCAGGCACGGCCAGCAGCACGGTCTGGTAGCGCTGGGGCTCGGTGCCGTGTTCGGGGCTGTGCAGCAGCCAGCCATCGCCGGCATTTGCCTGCAGCGGCTGGACGGTGGTTTGCCACTGAAAGCGCACCGGCTGGTCCAAGGCCTGCAGGCTGCGCACCAGGTGGGCCGCCGGGGACGTCATGCGTGGGGTGCCGACAAAGCGCTGCACCGTGCTGGTCTGCAGCGTGAAGCCTTGCCCATCGTGCGTGCCGATGCGGGCGGTCCACGGGGCTGCGGTGCCGGCTTGCTCCCAGCTGGCGACCTGGGCCCGGAAATCGGCGTGGCGCGCCGTGAAGTACTGGGCGCCGTGGTCGCACTGCCAATCCGTCGCACCATCGCTGCTGCGGCGCGTGCTCATGCGGCCCGAGGGGCCACGGCTTTTGTCGAACACGTGCACGCTGTGGCCTGCGTGGGCCAGGGCCTGGGCACAGGCCAGGCCTGCCAGGCCGGCACCGACGATGGCGATCGTGGCGTGTTCCAAGGATGGGGAAGTTGCGGTGCTGGTCATGGTTGTGCCGGGGTGGGGGAGTCCGTGTCGGTGTGGTCCACCCAAATGAAAGCCTGTGTGTCAATGCCGAGGGACTGGGCCTGCGCCACGATGCGCTGCAACGTGGCACGGGGCAATTGGGTGTCGCGCGCCAGAATCCAGGCATAGCCGGTATCGGGGCCGACCACCAGCGCCCAGCGGTAGTCGGCGTCCAGGCCCACGATGTGGTAGCCGCCATAGAAGGGACCAAAGAAGGACACCTTGAGGGAGGCGGTGCTGCTCGTACCGGTGAACAACGCCTTGCCGACAGCCTCGCGCCACTGGCCGGTAGCGGCCAGCTGGCCGCGATTGATCACCTGCACGCTGCCGTCAGCCTGCGGGGTGTAGGTGGCTGACACATCGCGCATGCCGCGCTCGAAGGCGTGGTCCAGCCGCGCCAGTTCGTACCAGCGGCCCTGGTAGCGCTGAAGATCGAAGCCTGTGACGGGCTGCAGCCCCGGTGGCGGGCTGGTGCTGGCGCAGCCTGTCAGCAGGGCGGCCCCGAGGAGTGCGGAGGCCAGCCAGCGCAGCAAGCGTGGGTGCGCTGTCGGTGCGGCGGGCTGGTGTGGCAGTGGGCGTGTCAGGTGCTGCATGTCTGTGAGGTGCTTCTATCGGTCAAGGTATTGGGGGCAGGGCCGTGATGGCCACGCGATCGCGGCAAAGCCTGTCTGGCGGAAAGCGCTGAGCCCCGGCATGGGTGTCGCCAACGCGCGGCTGTCTGGCTTTCCTGTGGAGCGTATTGGCCGACACCCTGCATATGCGCAGCACCGCGCACAGGCATGCTGTGTGGGGGCAGTTGTTGCACTCAGATGGTGAGTGCCACCTTGGCGCGATGTGTTCCCAACCTGTTGGATGCGCCATCGGGCCTGGGCGTACCCAGCGGTCGCGTACACCACAGAGGTCCGCAATCCACTTGGGCAAGGCGATAGACCTACCGGTGCCCTTGGGTGTGTGACAGCCTGACTCCCTGTGCGGGGGCGATCCGGGACAATCCGCCCCTGCCATGTTGGGGTGCATGCGGGGCGATGCAACTGTGCCTCTTTGTCTTGGACAAATTCAGGCCAGGCATGGCACGGTGTGAAGTCCGTCACGCCGAACCAGACCGTTGGCCCAGTCCCCCACATTCGCAGACAGTGCGCACTGGCAGCCACCGGGCATCGCCCTGTAGACATGGTCGTCAGCAGCCTTGCATGGGCTTGCCTAGGTCCTTTCGTGAAACAAAAACCATAGCGTCTATTTCCGTCGCCCACGTGGCCCTCTGCCACTGTGTCTGGGCATGGCTGCACAGCCATGGGTGGCGGTGTGCCCCCATCGCGGCGGTACGCTGGATTGCTGGAAGCGGTGCGGATAGACATAGACAATTCAAGGTATAGCCATAATTGTCTAGGACAAAAATAGTTTTGTCCAATACATTAAGACCCAAGCCATGCGTGAAACATGGCGCAGCACCTGCCAGTCATCCATGCAGCACAAGGGTGTGCGGCTGGCTGCATGGTGAAAGGTTGGGTTGGAAGAGGGAGATGCGCTGTATGCGCTGGCCACGGACGGCGACAGGTGCTCGATAGGGCGCCACGTTCTGCTGATGGCCCTGCCATCGGCTGTGCCGCGTAGGAATGCGCTGGTGCCCAGGGGGCGCAGCCAGCGTGTGCCGGGCCAGTGGACTGGCTCGGCCGACGCACCGATGGTGTCGGTGTGCAACGGATTCAATTTCTGGAAAACAGATTAAAAAATGTCAATCAAAAACAAGCTGATCTTGTCTTTTGCGCTTCTGATGCTGATTCTTTTCGGCCTGTCGGGCATGGCGGTGCGCGGGATTGCTGTGACCCAGGGCAGTTTCGAGCATTTTGTGTCCAACGACTTTCGGCGTGCCGGCCTGGCGAGTGAACTGCAGGCCGCCGCCGATGCGCGCGCCGTGGCGGCCCGCAATCTCCTGCTGGTGACTGCGCCGGCCGACATCGAGGCCGAGAAAAATGCCGTGATGCAGGCCCACGAGCGCATGCAAGAGCGCCTGGGGCGTTTGCGCACCCTGGTGCAGGCCCCGGATGTGTCCAGCGACGAACGGGCCCTGTTTGCGGCGGTCGAGCAGATCGAGGGACAGTATGGCCCCGTGGCTTTGGCGATTGTCGACATGGCCCTGAAGGACCAGCGCGAGGCGGCCATCCGTAAACTGACGGACGAATGCCGCCCCTTGCTGGCCGAGCTGGTGCGCAAGACCAGTGCCTATGTGGCCTACATCCGTGAGCGGGGCGATGCCAACGTCGAGGTGGCGGCGCAGGCCTATGGCTCCACCAAGACCGCCTTGCTCTCGGCCTGCGCCCTGGCCCTAGCGATGGCCGGCGTACTGGCCTGGCGCATCATCCGCAGCCTGATGCGGGCGCTGGGGGCTGATCCGGCCGAGCTGCGGGCCGTGGCCAAGCGCGTGGCGGCTGGCGAGTTGAACGAGGTGACGCTGGACGCGGGCGTGCACCACAGCAGCGTGCTGGCTTCGCTGGCCGAAATGCAGACGGCGCTGGCGCAGATCGTGCGGCAGGTGCGTACCTCGGCCGAAACGATTGCCGCCAGCTCGGCACAGATCGACTCCAGCAATACCGACCTGGCGCAGCGCACGGAGCTGCAGGCTACGCGGCTGCAGCACAGCTCGACCACGATGGAGCAGCTGCATGGCACCGTGGTGCAGAACGCCGAGCATGCGCAGCAGGCCACCAGCCTGGCAACCACGGCCAGCCAGTCGGCCGAGCACGGCGGCCAGGTGGTGGGCGGCGTGGTCCAGACCATGGAGGACATTGCCGCAGGTTCCCGCCGCATCGAAAGCATCATCGGCGTGATCGATGGCATCGCCTTTCAGACCAACCTGCTGGCCCTGAATGCTGCGGTCGAGGCCGCGCGTGCGGGCGAACAGGGGCGTGGATTTGCCGTGGTGGCCGCTGAGGTGCGCATGCTGGCGCAGCGCAGTGCGGAGGCCGCCAAGGAGGTCAAGCAACTCATCGATACCAGCATGGGCCAGGTGGCCCAGGGCGTGGAGCAGGTCCAGGAAGCCGGTGTGACCATGGCGCAGCTGGTGGGCGAGGTCAAGAGTGTGGCGGCGTTGATTGCTGAAATCAGTGCCGCGTCGCGGGCCCAGACCCAGGGGATTGGCGAGGTGACGGTGTCGGTCTCGGAGCTGGACCGGGCCACCCAGCAAAATGCCGGCCTGGTGGAGGAAATGGCCGGGGCCTCGGGCAGCCTGCGGGTCCAGGCCAGCAGCTTGATGGAGGCGGTCTCGCTGTTCCGCACCGCCCAGGGCCATCGCCAACTGGAGAGCGCTTAAGCCTGGTGGCCTTGGCTGCGCAAGCAGCCAAGGCTTCAAGCGGCCCAACGCTTGCGTTGCCAAAGCAAATCGTCATAGCGTGGGTGGTGGGTAGATCGTTTTTGTGCAGCACGGCCATGCATCGGCGGCCTGGGCCTGAGGGGGCGCACACGGTCACAGCCAATCGACGAAAACTGTGGCGCCTGCCCTCACTTGCCGGATTCGTCCCTTCACCTAGCTGTCCTGTGGATTCCGCCACCCATGGCTGGCCGCGGATGGTTGCGCGTTCGCAGCGGCGGCCACCGCAGGCCCGCAAGCCGGATGGCGCCAGCGCCGTCAGCTTCTTCACGGCATGGCTGGAATGCCGACACCGCAGGGCATGCTACCCGGATCGCGCCGGGCCACGTGGTGGGCGCCTGCGCCTTAGCCTGCACATGACGGCTGTCGACCGCCTGTGCCAGGTGATAGGACCTGGGTATTATGAGTAAAAAGTGGCTTAAAGCCAACCAGGGAGCGCGCAAGCAGCTCCCTTTTTTGTGCAGAGGGCCGTTCAGGCGCGCAAGGTCTGGCCCATGGCCAGCAGCGCGGCCACATTGCGTGCACTGCTGCGCACGTTGTGGGCCGCTTCGGCGATGGCATCTTCGATACTGCACGGGCGGCTGAGCACGCTGCAGATGGCATCGATGCCGTGCGCGTGCACCACCTGGGCATTGCGGCCCAGGCTGCCGGCCATGCCGATCACGGGCTTGCCGTAGCGTTTGGCCACGGTCGCCACCCCGAACGGGGTCTTGCCAAAGATGGTCTGCTCGTCGATGCGCCCCTCGCCGGTGATGACCAGGTCGGCATCGCGCACGGCGGCGTCCAGGCCCAAGGCCTGGGCAATGATTTCGCAGCCGGGGCGCAGTTGGCACTTGAGCACGGCCAGCAGGGCCGCGCCCATGCCACCGGCGGCACCGGCACCCGCAATCCCTTCCACGTCCACCCCCAGGTCGCGGCGCAGGATGGCGGCCCAGTGCTGCAGGCTTGCGTCCAGGGCAGCCACCATGTCCGGCGTTGCGCCTTTTTGCGGACCGAAGATGGCCGAAGCACCGCGCGGGCCGGTCAGCGGGTTGTCCACGTCGCAGGCGACGTCGATGCGGCAGGTGGCCAGGCGCGCGTCCAGGCCCGAGGTGTCGATGCGGTCCAGCCGGGCCAGGGCCGCGCCGCCGCGTGCCAGCTCGGCCGCTTGTGCATCCAGCAGCCGCACGCCCAGGGCCTGCAGCATGCCGGCACCGCCGTCGTTGGTGGCGCTGCCGCCAATCCCCAGGATCAGGTGGCGCGCACCGGCATCCAGGGCCGCAGCGATCAGCTCGCCCGTGCCGTAGCTGGAGGTCAACAGGGGATTGCGCTGCGCGGGCGGCACCAAGGCCAGGCCGCTGGCGGCGGCCATTTCGATCACGGCCGTGTGGCCGTCACCGGACAGTCCATAAAAGCCCGTGACGGGTTCGCCCAGGGGGCAGGTCACGATCACGTCCACGCGGCGGCCCTGGGTGGCTTCCACCATGGCCTGCACCGTGCCCTCGCCGCCATCGGCCATCGGGATCTTGAGGCAGTGCGCGTCGGGAAAGATCTCCAGCCAGCCCAGCTCGATCTGTGTGGCGACTTCCAGCGCGGACAGGCTTTCCTTGTAGGAGTCGGGGGCGATCACAATTTTCATGGGGCACGCTTTCACGAGGGCCGGGTGCAGGTAGGTGGGCGTGGCGGTGTCAGAGCTTGCGCAGGCGCTCCAGCGCGGCCAGCAAGGTGGCATCCTGCTTGGCGAAGCAAAAACGCACCACCTTCTGGTTGAACCCGTCGCCGTAGAAGGCCGACAGCGGGATGGCGGCCACGCCCACTTCCTGCACCAGCCACTGGCAGAAGTCGGACTCGCTGAGGTCCGTCACCCCGGAGATGTCCACGCACTGGAAGTAGGTGCCCGTGGTGGGCAGCAGCTTCAGGCGCGTCTGTGCCAGCCCCTGGGCAAACAGGTCGCGCTTGCGCTGGTAGAAGGCGGACAGCTCCAGGTACGGCGCGGGGCTCTGCATGTAGGTGGCCAGGCCGACCTGCATCGGCGTGTTCACCGTGAACACGTTGAACTGGTGCACCTTGCGGAATTCGGCCGTCAGCGCGGCGGGCGCCGCCACGGTGCCCACCTTCCAGCCCGTGACGTGGTAGGTCTTGCCAAAGCTGGAGACGATGAAGGCGCGCGCAGCCAGTCCGGGGAAACGCGCGGCGCTTTCGTGCTGGGCGCCGTCGAAGACCATGTGCTCGTACACCTCGTCGCTGATCAGCAGCACGTTGGTGGGCGCCAGCAGGGCTTCCAGCTGGCGCATTTCGTCGGCGGTCCAGATGGTGGCGCTGGGATTGTGCGGGCTGTTGATGATCAGCAGCCGCGTTTTGGGCGTGATGGCCGCGGCTATCTTGGCGAAGTCCGGGCGGAAGCTGATGGGCGTGAGCGGCACGCGCACGATCACCCCACCGGCCAGCGCGATGTTCGGTGCGTAGCTGTCGTAGCAGGGGTCTAGCACGATGACTTCATCGCCGGCATGTACGGTGGCCAGGATGGCCGTCAGAATGGCCTGGGTGGCGCCGGCGGTGATGGTGATTTCGGCGTTGGCGTCGTATTGGCGGCCGTGCAGTGCTTCAATTTTTGCGGCCACGGCCTCGCGCAACTGCGGCATGCCGGGCATGGGCGGGTACTGGTTGTGGCCGGCCTGCATGGCGGCAGTGACGGCATCGATCAGCGCTGGGTCGCAACCGAAGTCCGGGAAACCCTGGCCCAGGTTGACGGCCTGGTGCTGCTGGGCCAGGGCCGACATGACGGAAAAAATGGTGGTGCCCACCTGGGGCAGCTTGCTGGGGAAGGCTGGGGTCTGGGCGGGGGAAGTCACGGTCATGGCATAAAAAAGGTGCCCACGAGGCACCTGTTTCTGGGAAAGGGATCAGAGCTCGTAGTCGTTCACGTGGCCGCTCATGGCGCGCAGGATCAGGTCGCGCGAGAGGCGGTCGCTGAGAGTCTCGGCAAACTTGTAGACGAAGTTGCGCAGGTAGGCGCCGCGCTTGAAGGCGACACGCGCCACGCTCTGGCCGAACAGGTGGCCCATGGGGCGCGACACCAGGTCGGGGCCCAGGTCTTCGCGCATCGCCATTTCGGCCACGATGCCGATGCCCAGGCCCAGGCGCACATAGGTCTTGATCACGTCGGAGTCGATGGCTTCGAGCACGATGCGCGGCTCGATCTTGCGCGTCGCAAAGGCCGCATCGACCTTGCCACGCCCGGTGAAGGAGGGGTGGTAGGTGATCAGCGGCTCACCGGCCAGATCGTCCAGGCCGATGCGTTCCTTGGTGGCCAGCGGGTGGCCGCTGGGCACAACCAGCACGTGCTGCCATTCGTAGCAGGGCAGGGTGACCAGATCGGGGTAATCCGCCAGGGATTCGGTGGCCATGCCGACCTCGGCCACCTCGTCTAGCACCATGCGCGCCACTTCGTGCGGCGTGGCCTGGTGCAGGCTGATGGTGACCTTGGGGTAGGCATCGCGCAGCTTGGCCACGGCTTTGGGCAACACGTAGCGCGCCTGGGTGTGGGTGGTGGCGATGCTGAGCGTGCCGCTGTCCTGGGCGCTGAACTGCTCGCCGATGCGCTTGAGGTTGCCCACCTCGCGCATGATCAGCTCAATGCTCTTGAGCACGTGCTGGCCGGGTTCGGTGATGCGCTTGAGGCGCTTGCCGTGGCGGGCAAAGATGTCCACCCCCAATTCCTCTTCCAGCTCGATAATGGCCTTGGAGACACCGGGCTGCGAGGTGTGCAGGGCCTTGGCCGCCTCGGTGAGGTTGAGGTTGCGGCGCGCAGCTTCTTGGACGAAACGGAATTGGTGGAGGTTCATAACAGGATGAAAGCAACGATGCTTTCATTATTATGAAGTAAATGTCTAAAGGTGTCTTGTTTTATGCGATGTATTGCTGTGCCATCTCGGCCAGCAAGGCCGTCAGGCGCGGGTCTTCGCCGACGGCGGTGGCCACCTCGAACTGCACCTGGGGGTGCTGGTCTCGCAATCCGGCCACCAGCACCGGCAGGTCCTGGCGCGCGTGGCGGCCGGTGCCCAGGAACATCGGCAGCACGGTGATGTGGGTGCAGCCCTGGGCCACCAGATCGGCCGCGGCCGTGGGCAGGTCGGGCTCGGTCAGTTCCAGGTAGGCCGTGCAGCAGCGTGCCTGCGGGTGTTGCCGCAGCAGTTGCTGCGCCACCGCCTCAATCGGCAGGCGCCACTGCGGATCGCGCGAGCCATGGGCAAAGAAGACGATGCCGCGCTGTGACAACGGCGTGCTCATCGGCGAATCACCAGCCATGCAAAGGCCCCCAAAGACAATATTGAGTAGATCAGCCCTGGCGCGGCAGCGGTCAGCATGGGCGACCAGTTCTGCAGGTTGCCGGCATAGCCGAACACGTTGTTCAGCAGGAAGAAGCTGATGCCGGCCATCACGCCGCCGAAGACGTAGCCGGCAATGCCGCCGGAGCGGAAGTGCAGGTAGGCAAAGGGCAGGGCCAGCACCACCATGACCAGGCAGCTCAGGGGATAGAAAACCTTGCGCCAGAACTCGATTTCGTACTTCTGCGCCGACTGGTCATTGGCCTTCAGGTGCTGGATGAACTGGAAAAGCTCCAGGGTCGGCATGCGATCGGGCTTGTGCACGGCGGCCACCAGCATTTCGCTGGTGATGCTGGTGGGCCATTCCAGGCTGGGCGCCTGCTCGCGCGTGACCTGGGCTGTTTCGGCACCCTGGGCGTCAGGCGTGTAGCGGAAACGCGCGATGCGGGCATTCGTCAGGTCCCAGGCGGTGGCAGTGCTTTGCACCTGCCCACTGTCGGCATGGATTTGCAGCACCATGCGGCCCTGGCCATCGAACTGGAACACACGGATGCCCTGCAGGGCACCGTCGGCGCGCACGGAACGGACATTGACGGCCAGCGTGTTGCCATTGTTTTTTTCCTTGAGCCAGGCGCCGGTGGAGCCGGTGGTCGAGGTCTTGCCCAGGTACTTGGCCTTGGCCACCAGGGCCATGCGCTCGGCGGCGGGCGCAATGTAGTCGCCGACCGCCACTGTCAGTACCACAAAGCAGGCGCCCAGCAGCAGCATGGTGCGCAGCGCCAGCCAGGGCCCCAGGCCGCTGGTGCGCATGATGGTGAACTCCGAGCTTTGCGCAAATCGGGCCATCACAAAGATGCTGCCGATCAGCACGGCAATCGGCAGCAGTTCGTACAGGTGGTTCGGGATGCCCAGGGACACGGCCAGCAAGGCATGCCAGACGGTGTAGGTGGTCTCGCCCACGGTGCGGCCCACATCGCCCATCTCGTCGAGCAGGTCAAAGAAAAAGAACAGCGCCAGAAACGCCAGGGCCACAAAGCCGATGGCACTGACGGTGTCGCGGTAGATCAGTCTGCGCAGTGTCTTCATGCGGTGGCTCCCCGGCGTTGCCACAGGTCCTTGAGGTGCCAGCGATGGTGGCGGATGGCCAGCCCCAATACCGCCAGCACGAAGACGCTGCCATGCACGCCCAGGACATAGCCGGTCAGCCCGATGCGGCCCGAGGCGGTCCAGCTCTGGCCGACGCTCATCAGGTTGTAGTAGACGACGAAGGCCAGCAGTGCCACGACCAGGCTGGTGCTTTGCCCGGCGCGGGGGTTGACGATGGTGATGGCCAGTGCCAGCACCAGCAGGTTCAAGGCTGCCAGCGGCAAACCCGCGCGCCAGCCGGCTTCGGCCAGGTTGACGGGGTTGGGGGCCTGGAACAGTTCCGGGGTCGACAGCGCACGGGCGGTCAGGCTGGTCTTGGCCGGTGCGTTGTCTTCGAGGCGCACGGTGTAGGCTTCAAAATGCGTCAGCTTGAGTTGCCCTGTGGCAGGGTCGGTCTCCACGCGCTGGCCGTTCTCGAGCACGGCGTTGCGCAAGCCGTCCACGGTTTCCAGGTGGGCGGACTTGGCCGAGGTCACATATTCACGTCCCTGGCGTTGCTCGACCAGGAAGATGTTGCTGGCAGCCTCGGTGGTGACCGTGTCCTTGTCGATGAAGATCACGCGCGTGCCGTCCGAAGATTCCTGGAACTCCCCGGGCGCGATGCGGTCAATGTCGCTGCGCTGCTCGAACTGGGCGCGCAGCTGTTGGATCTGGTGGTTGCTCCATGGCCATACCAGCAATGCCAGTACGGCAATGACTGCCACAATCGGCCACGCGAAGCGCAGCACCGGACGCAGCTGGCTGGCCAGTCCCTGGCCGCTGGCGAACCAGATGGCCATTTCGCTGTCGCGGTACATGCGCGACAGCGTGCCGACAACAGCCACAAACAGGCTTAGCGTCAAGATGGTGGACATCTGGCCAAGTACGGTGAAGCCCATGACCAGCATCACATCGGATGGGCTGACGGTGCCCTTGGTCGCCTGGCCCAGGGTCCGGATCAGCATCATGGTCATGACGACGGTGATGAGCACCACCAGGGTGGCACCGAAGCTGCGTCCCAGCTCCTTGCGTATGGATGAATCGAATAACATTGGCTCAAAAGGAAAACACCGATTATGAACTTTGAACTCAAGGCTTTGAGCCTGTCCAGTGCAGCCGTTGCAAAGTGTGATCTTCTTGTATTGTTGGTGCCCCAGGCGTTTGAGCCTGCGCAAGACCCTTTGTCGGCGCTGGTCGAAGCTGCGGTGCGCCATGGCGACTGGAGCCATGCGGCCGGCAAGCAGTTGCACTGCTACCAGCCTGCCGGCGTGCAGGCGCGTCGGGTGCTCCTGGTGGGCGCCGGCTCGGGCAGTCAGCGCGATCTGCGCACAGCCCTGGGCAGTGTGTCCGCCGTGCTCAAGGCCGAGGGCGTGCAGCACGCGGTGCTGTGCCTGAGTGCCCTGGACGATGCACCGGTTGCGGTGCGCGCCAGCGTGCACAGCGTGGCCGATGCCAGCTATGTCTACACCCTGACCAAGCCCCAGGCCAAGGCGCTGGGCTTGCAGAAGGTGACCGTGGGGGTCGCGGACAAGCGTGCAGCCACCCCAGCGTTCGAGCAGGCCGTGGCTGTGGCCTTGGGCCAGGGCCTGGCCAAGGAGTGGGGCAACCGCCCTGCCAACCATGCCACGCCCACCTTGCTGGCGCAGGCGGCCAAGGACTTGGCCAAGCATGCAGACATCGATTGCAAGGTGCATGGACCGAAAGAAGTGGCCAAGCTGGGCATGGGCGCGTTCCTTGCGGTGGCGCAAGGCTCCAAGGAGGCCTTGCAGTTCATCGAGCTGACCTACCAGGGGGCCGCCAAGTCGCAGGCCCCGGTGGTGCTGGTGGGCAAGGGCATCACGTTTGACACCGGCGGTATTTCGCTCAAGCCTGCCGCAGCCATGGACGAGATGAAGTTCGACATGTGCGGTGCTGCCAGCGTGCTGGGCGTCTTCCGCAGCTTGGTCGAGCTCAAGCCCGCGATCAACGTCGTGGGCCTGATCCCTGCGTGCGAAAACATGCCCGATGGCGGCGCGATCAAACCGGGCGATGTGGTGACCAGCATGAGCGGTCAGACCATTGAAATCCTGAACACCGATGCCGAAGGGCGCCTGGTGCTGTGCGACACCCTGACCTATGCCGAGCGCTTCAAGCCTGCCGCCGTGGTGGACATCGCCACCCTGACAGGGGCTTGTGTGATTGCGCTGGGGGGCGTGCGCTCCGGCATGTATGCCAACGAAGACAGCCTGGGTCAGGCGCTGCTGCACGCGGGCGAGAAGAGCCAGGACCTGTGCTGGCAGATGCCGCTGGATGACGACTACGCCGAAGGCCTGAAGAGCAATTTTGCCGATGTCGGCAACGTGGCAGGCCGCGCTGGCGGATCGATCACGGCAGCCAAGTTCCTGCAGCGCTTCGTGGGCACCATGCGCTGGGCACATCTGGACATTGCCGGGACGGCCTGGAAAGAGGGGGCCGCCAAGGGTGCCACTGGCCGTCCGGTGCCCTTGCTGGTGCAGTACCTGTTGGACAGTGCGGCAGCCGCCAAGCCTGCCAAGACGGCGACCAAGCCCAAGTCGGCGCTTGGCAAAGCCCCGGCCAAGGCTGCGAAAGCTGGATGAGTATGGCCGAGTCCCCAGTGCAGGTCGCATTCCACTTCAATGCGCCTGACAAGCTGGATTACGCCTGCCGCTTCATCCGCAAGGCCTTGCGCCATGATGCGCGGGTGACCGTGGTGGCGCCGATGTGGCAGCTGCGCCAGCTGTCCGCCAAGCTGTGGAAATACGCCGGGCACGAGTTCCTGGCGCATGCCTTGCAGGGCGACGATGCCGAGCTGCTGGCTCTGGCGCCTGTGGCGCTGGTGGAACAGGCCCAGGCCAGTACCCACCGTGAAGTACTGCTGAACCTGGGGTTGGACATGCCCCAGGGCTTCGAGGCATTTGCCAAGGTGGTCGAGGTGGTCTCCAGCTTTGACGATGAGGACCGTGCCCAGGCGCGTGTGCGCTGGCGCGCCTACCAGGGTGCGGGCCATGCGATCGAGCGCCACGACCTGGTGTTGAAAGGTAATTGATGCAGCCCAGTGACCGTCAGCCTCCGCGGTTTGTGCCGACCTTGACCGAGGTGGTGGAGCCCGCTGTGGCACCCTCTACCCGGTTGCCAGACCCCGCGCAGGACGTGCCTGATCGGGTGCCAGTGCAGCCCGTGCCCGTCGCCGAAGCACCGCTGCCCCCCGCGCCAGTGAGCGTGACCGCGATGACGCCGGATGCGCTGCGCGACCAGGGACTGGCCCTGGCGCAGACCCTGCAGCTGCGCGTGATGGAGCGCCTGGACGGCGTGCTGGAAGAGCGCTTGCGCTATGCCCTGGCCGATGTGGTGCAGTTGCAGACCCAGGCCCTGTACCAGTCCATTCGCCAGGAGGTTGAGGGGCTGGTCAGCGCGGCCGTGAATGAGGCCGTGGCCCAGGAACTGGCCGACCTGCGCGACCCACCCGCCACGCGGGGTTGAGGGCCTGCCTGTCGCGGCAGGCTGGCTTCAGACCTGGCTCAGCACCTCGGGATTGAGGATGTTGACAGGCTGGCCCTGGAAGAAGTGCACGATGTTGTCGAAGGCAGCACCAAAGTAGAGCTCGTAACTGTCTTGCTCCACATAGCCAATGTGTGGCGTGCAGATGCAGTTTTCCATGCGCAGCAGTGCGTGGCCTTGCAGGATTGGTTCGCTCTCGAAGACGTCCACGGCCGCCAGGCCGGGCCGGCCCTGCGTCAAAGCACTGGCCAGTGCATCGGGTTCGATCAATTCGGCGCGCGAGGTGTTCACCAGCAGTGCCGTGGGCTTCATCAGCGCCAGGTCTTCCCGGCGCACGATGTGCTGAGTCTGCGGATGCAGTCGCAAATGCAGGGACAGCACGTCGCTGTGCGCGAAGAACTCTTCCCGGCTGGTGGCGGCCTGGTAGCCATCTTGCAGGGCCTTGGTGCGCGATGCCTCGCTGCCCCACACGGTCACGGCCATGCCAAAAGCCTTGCCATAGCCCGCCACCAGCTGCCCGATGCGGCCATAGCCCCAGATGCCCAGGGTGCGGCCGCGCAGCGCACAGCCCATGGCGAAGTTGGGCGGCATGGACGCTGCCTTGAAGCCCGATTGCTGCCAGGCACCGTGCTTGAGGTTGGAGATGTACTGGGGCAGTCGGCGCATGGCCGCCATGATCAGGGCCCAGGTCAGCTCGGCCGGGGCCACCGGTGATCCCACGCCTTCGGCGACGGCAATCCCGTGGTCGGTACAGGCTTGCACGTCCAGGTGCGGGCCGGCCTTGCCGACCTGGGCGATCAGCTTGAGCTTGGGCAGTTTCTCAATCAGCTGGCGAGACAGCGGTGTGCGCTCCCGAATCAGCACAATCACATCCGCATCGCGCAGACGCACGGCCAGTTGACCCATGCCTTTGACGGTGTTGGTGTAGACCTTGGCGTTGAACCCGTCCAGGCGGGCAGCGCATTGGAGTTTGCGGACCGTGTCTTGGTAGTCGTCCAGGATGACGATGTTCAGCATTCAGCGTGCTTTCTAAGTGCTTGATTTCTTCAATGGGTCTGCGGCAAGCCCTTTAAGCGATCTTGCCAAAACGCGGGGTTCAGGTGGCGGCAGCGTACCTGTGGCCATCAGAGACTTGGAAGCAATATCCGGCCCAGGTTGGTTCGCAAGGGCAGGCCTGCATTGTGACGTGGCTGCAGCCCCGGCTCTACCGGTTGATGCCCATATTGTCATCCAAGCAGCTTTGTGCCCGGCACTGCGTGCCGGCGGGGTCGGTAAAAGATGGAACCATTGGTAGAAACTTTGCCAGTGTCGCTGCAGCATGTTGTTACGCCTTAATAAGACTTGTTGCAGCGCTTGCTTCTACACTCGGCAGCCATTCTCACTCCTGAATCATCATCATGAAAAAACTGCTCGGATGGACTTTGGTGGCGGCATTGCTGGGTGGCTGCGCGGTGTACACACCCAGTGGCTCCGTGGTGATTGACCCCGGTGCTGGCGGCGGCCATGGTGGTTTCTGTCCACCGGGTCAGGCCAAAAAAGGCAATTGCTGAAGCCGGCAGGCCCTTGCCTTAAGCCCTGGGACATGTCCCAGGCTGTCTGAGGCAGGTTGGTCTTCCCAACCAACAGCGCACCGTGGACACATCTGTTTCGCACGGCGCAATCTCTGCAGCCGCCCGGTGTATGCCGGGCGGTTTCTTTTTGTGCAAAAAATGGCCGTGACGCTGATTGCGCCAGCGTGAAAAGCTATGGAATTGGGAGCTTGGATGCAGCGTTGGGTGCGCAGCCAGTGCATGGCCTGCAGCAAGTACGCGGCAGTGCCTCGCCGGGGCACAGCACAAATGGCCGGTTCGGGTGAAGCCTCGTTGAGGCGGCGCATGTTTTGCGTGCGCCCTGAGGCCGGTGAACCGTAGCCGCGAATGTAAACTTTGCCGGGGTCGTTCGATGTTTTGCTGCGGTGCTGTGGGACTGCAGATGTTTAAGGTTGCTGTCTTGGATAAAAACAATTTTTCTGTGGATTTGCGCAAGCTCATTTTGATGCTCTCCATTGTCAGTGGGCTTGTGATTGTGGTCAGTGCTTTCTATGCAGCCTACAGCGTGCAACGGCAGCAGCTGATTCAGGCCTCGCTGGCGAACAACTATGTCTATGCGGACAAGCTGGCAAAGACGACCGATGATTTTCTCGGCTCAGCGCAGCAGCAGCTGATGTTTTCCGCCGCTGTTCTGTCGGGCAAACTGCATGACAAACCGACCCTTGCCTCGGAGGTCGACAGAATCAGGTTGCAGACGGACAGTTTTAATTCGGTCTTGATCGTGGATGTGACCACCGAGGTGCTGGCCACTTCTCCGGAAGCCTTGCAAATCACCGGCTTGAAACTCAGTACCCCTGGGGTGCTGGAGTCGATCCGCAAACGGGCCCCGGTCATCAGCAATCCTTATGTTTCGACAGCCGGCAATTTGCTGATCTTCATTTCGCACCCCATTTTTTCAGAGAATGGGGATTACCTGGGATTTGTCGCCGGCACGGTGTATCTGAAAAAAAAGAGTGCGCTGCACCGTTTACTGGGCGAGCATTATCACAAGGATGGTTCCTATATCTACGTGGTCGACCAGAACCGACGCCTGATCTACCACCCGAATGCGGCCAGGCTGGGCAAGACCGTCGACAACAATCCGCTGATCGACAGGCTGGTGCAGGGGGATGAAGGCGAGTCCATCATCGTCAACAGCGAAGGGGTTGAAATGCTCACCGGATTTGCGATTGCACGCACCACCGGATGGGGGGTGGTCGCACAGCGGCCCATGCGTGCCGCGCTGGCGCCGCTGGATAATCTGATGCAGCAGGTGGTCTACAAGACGCTGCCCGCGGTGATTCTGTGTTTTGTGGTGATTGTGTGGTCTGCCAAGAAAATATCGATGCCGTTGCGCATGCTGGCCGATGGCGCGCAACGCATGAATGACGATGGAACCGAGAAAAATATCCAGAATGTGAAGTCCTGGTATTTTGAAGCCCAGGAGCTCAAGAAAGCCATGCTCCTGGGGGTCGGGCTGTTGCACGGAAATATCAGGAAACTGCGAGAGGATTTGCACAAGGATCCGCTGACAGGGCTCGGTAATCGCAGGAGTCTGGATGCGGCACTCCGGAAATTCAAAAGTCTGCAGATGGATTTTTCCGTGCTTTCCATCGATATTGATTATTTCAAGACAGTCAACGACACCTATGGCCATGATGTCGGTGACATGGTGCTGCAGCATTTGGCGCAGTTTCTATCGCACATCTGCCGTGTGGATGATGTGCCCTGCCGCGTGGGTGGGGAGGAGTTCGTTATCTTGCTGCCCGGCACCCAGAAGGTGGACGCAGCCAAGATTGCAGAAAGACTCCGGCAAAACGTGGAAGCGACAGAAATTCCTGTGGTCGGCAAGATCACGATCTCCGTGGGCATCTCCTGCTACCCACAAGATGCACGCGATGTGTTGGCGGTGTTCAAACACAGCGATGAGATGTTGTACCAGGCCAAACGCTATGGGCGCAATCGGGTGGAAGTCTTCCAGCCCGAGTGTCCAGATGCCGAAACATCCGCCTGAGCCGTGTTGCATGCTGCGCACCCATGAGCGACGCTAAGCCAGCGCAGCGATACGCTTTGCCAGTCGCTGCGTTGGGAGTCGAGTGGGCTGTCGTGTTTGGTAGGAAGCGGCGGCTGGCTCGTCGGTTGGGTGCAGTGTCTGCAGTCGTGGAATCTGTAGAAATTGTGGGCGATGGCTGATCTAATCAACGCGACATGCTCTCGAAAACGGAGCATTGTCTGTCTCTGAGCAAGGAGCAGGCCATGGGGGAACTGGCGCAAGATGTCTGTGTCGCAATGAAAGGATGGGTATGTACCGTGCAATGACCGTGCTCTCCATCATCGGCGTGCTGGCGGCGCTGTACTTTCTCTACCAGTACGGCATGTATTGAGCGAGCGTGGCCAAGTCGCCGTGAAGCGGACTTGGGCGAGCGCTTTGCAGGATGGTGAGGCCCACTGCCGACACCATCGAGGCCGTCCCATCGGCGACGCGGGCATTGGGCCCTGCGCTAGGCTTTTTGCGGCCATGAAAAGCTGAACGGTGCACCAGCACGGGAATGCTGGAATGGGTCAGCACCTTCTGGGTTTCGCTGCCCAGCAACAGTTCGCTGATTCCCTTGCGTCCATGGGAGGCCATGCAGATCAGGTCGCAATCCAAGTCCTGGGCCTGCTTGACAATGGCACGGTAGATGGAGGCGCTAGCCGTGCGGACCGTGGCGCAGGGGACGTTTTGCTCGCGCGCTAAGTGTTCCACGAAGTGCAAGGCTTTGTCTGCGTACTTCTGCACATGTGCATCAAATTCTGCTGCGTTGATGGTCAGCAGGGCTTCTGCACCATAGATCAGCGCGTTGTAATCCGGCATCACGTACAGTGCGGTGACCTTTGCATCCAGTTCGTGCGCCAGGCGGATGCCCGCCCGAACGGCCTCCTTGGAGAGTTCGGAGCCATCGGTGGGGATCAGCAGGTGTTTGAACATGTCCAGTCTCCTGGGTGCCGCGAATGCTGCGTTTCAGACAATCTATTCCAAGGCGGATGTTCCAGCAATCCATGGCGCAGTAGGACGGTGCATTGATGCGCTGCCAGTGCGGCGGTGGTGTTTGGCGGAGGAGGGGATGGCGCGCATCGCCCGTAGGCAAGATGAGCGCGGAAGGCATTCAGAAGTTGCACGCGGCGAGCAGGCCTTCGGCGAGGCCGTTGTGGCACGGCAGTGCATGTGTGGCAGACCAGCAGTGTTGCAAGACTGTGCAGTACCTGCATCAGGTTTGCAGTGCATCCAGCTTTGGCGATTCCAAGTTCTGTGGCCAAACAGGCCTAACCCCCAAAGCTGGCAAGCGACAGATGCTATGGAGTGGAGAGCTTGGCAACCTGTGCACTGAGCAATGGCAGATTGGCCTTGGCGCGCGCCCAGGTCAGGCGCACGTCGGTTTTCTCCGCGGTGCGGTAAATGAAGCTGCGTCCCATCAGGCCACCGCTGCTGGGCAGCGTGGGTTGGCGTGGTGTGGAAGAAGGTGTGTGGCTCATAAGTCCTCCTGTCCGGGCAAGTCATGCAGCAGTTTCATCAGCTTGCGCAGGCATGACACATGTTCGTGTGGGCGTGGGGGCTTGTGTTGGCCGGTCTGGCGATGTTTCTTGTCAGGCGTTTTCCATCGTGCATTGCCAGCCAAGGGCGATGACCATCAGTTGGCTGCGCAGCGCAAGCGGTGGCGGGCCTCCTGGGCTGCCAGTGCTTCCAGGGCCGCACAGACGTCGGCCAGCTTGCCGGACAGGGCAAAGCGTGCCCTGTCGGTATCCTTGGGGCGGCGCATCAGGCGGACGTTGCCGTGGCAGGCGCTGCTGGCCGGCAGCGGCATGGTGAGCGCATGAAACTGGTCCTGGTTACTGGCCACCCGGGGGCGGCAGGTGGATCTGGGCAAAGGCAGTTCACAGTGCAGCGTGGTCATGGTCGATTCCTTGGGGTGGTTGCAGTCAATTACAGGCGATGGCTGTCCCTGCCGCTCTCGAAAGGCAGCATAGACATCCGAAGAAGCACTGGGCGGTGGGTGGTTTTAGAGCAGGAGGCTGTTGCGGATCAGTCCGACCGCCAACCCTTCAATGGCGAAGTTGTCTTCTTCGCCAACCTGGATGACGGGGTAGTCCGGGTTTTCGGGCAGCAGCTCAATGCCGTGTGCCGATTTGCGCAGGCGCTTGACGGTCACTTCGTCACCCAGGCGCGCCACCACGATCTGGCCGTTGCGTGCATCGCGTGTGGATTGCACGGCCAGCAAGTCGCCGTCCAGTATGCCTGCGTCGCGCATGGACATGCCGCGCACCCGCAACAGGTAGTCCGGCTTGGTGGGGAACATGCTGCTTTCCACGGCGAAGCTTTGGTCGATGTGCTCTTGCGCCAGAATGGGAGAACCGGCGGCCACACGCCCGACGAGGGGCAGCAGCAGGGGTTGCATGGCGGTCATGGGCAGATCGAAGTGCGTGCCCCGGGCGGCATTGATGTGGCGCACAGCATCGCTGACGAGGCGGATGCCGCGCGAGGTGCCACTGACCAGTTCCAACACGCCCTTGCGCGCCAGGGCCTTGAGGTGTTCCTCGGCCGCGTTGGCGGAGCGAAAGCCCAGGGTGCGCGCAATTTCAGCCCGGGTGGGCGGTGCGCCGGTGCGGGCAATCGCGTCCTGGATAAGATCCAGAATCTGCTGTTGCCGTGGGGTGAGGGGGGTGTGCTCCATGCCAGTCCTTGTATGGATAACTGATGTTTTATCCAGTACCTGTATTTTTAACCAGTTTTGTGAGGGGCGCAAGTGTCTGAAGGCAGAAAAATCGCTATCTTGGGAACGGGGGGCACCATCGCTGGCCTGGGGGATGCACAGGGCGGTGGCGTGGGCTACCAGGCGGGGCAGTTGGGCGTTGCGCAGTTGCTACAGCCGATTGCGGATCAGGCGGTGCCCCAGGGCTGGTCCCTGGAGCTGGAGCAGGTGGCGCAACTGGACAGCAAGGACATGGATGTCACCGTGTGGCTGCAGCTGGCCCAGGCCTGCCAGCGTTGGCTGCTGCAGCCTGAGGTGGCTGGTGTGGTGATCACGCATGGCACGGACACCTTGGAGGAGACGGCCTGGTTTCTGCAGTGCGTCCTGCAACCGGCCAAGCCGGTGGTGTTGACCTGTGCCATGCGCCCGGCCACGGCCTTGTCTGCCGATGGGCCTGCCAATCTGCGCGATGCCCTGGCTTGCATGGTGCAGGGCCGGGCCGGGGTGTGGGCGGTGGCGGCCGGGCAGGTGCACAGTGCGCAGCAGGTGCACAAGGCCCACCCCTACCGTGTGCATGCTTTCACCTCTGGCGAGGCCGGGCCTGCGGGGTGGGTGGAAGAAGGGCGCATGCGCTGGGCGGGTGGCGGCGAGGCCGCCTTGCCGTGCACCGCTGCATGCAAGGCGTGGCCGGCGGCCGAGGGCTGGCCCTGGGTAGAAATTGTGACCAGCACGGCGGGAGCGCGCCCGGCAGCGGTTGATGCCCTGGTGGCGGCTGGGGTGCAGGGGCTGGTGGTGGCCTGTACGGGCAATGGCTCGGTGCACCAGGCGCTGCAGCAGGCCTTGCAGCGTGCGCAGGACCGTGGGGTGCGGGTCTGGCGCAGCACGCGCTGTGAGCAGGGGCGGATCGTGCAGGCGCAGGGCGAGGAGGATCCGCTGGTCAGCCCACTGAGTCCGCTCAAGGCCCGGATCAGCCTGATGCTGGAATTGCTCCAGCAGACGCACCAAGCCTAGGTGTTGGAGGCTTGTGGGGCCATGCGGGTGCGCGTGGACTGCTATCAACCGGGATGATTGGCCGCCAGGACTTTTGGGCGCAAAAAAGGCTGGTGTCGCCACCAACCTTGTATTTTTTGCGCGCGCGGAGCGTGCTCCGCAGCGGTGGCCTGATCAGGAAGACAGAGCTTGCAGTGCGCGGGCGGTGATGTCTTCCACGCTGCCCATGCCGCTGATGGCGCGGTACTTGGGGGCGGCGGCGGCGTCGGCCTTGGCCCAGTTGCTGTAGTAGTCCACCAGGGGGCGGGTCTGGCTGCTGTACACATCCAGGCGCTTCTTGACGGTTTCTTCCTTGTCGTCTTCACGCTGCACCAGGTCTTCACCGGTCACGTCGTCCTTGCCTTCCACCTTGGGCGGGTTGAACTTGACGTGGTAGGTGCGGCCCGAGGCGGGGTGGCTGCGGCGGCCGCTCATGCGCTCGATGATGGCATCGAAGGGCACGTCGATTTCCAGCACGTAGTCCAGCTTCACGCCGGCGGCCTTCATAGCGTCGGCCTGGGGAATGGTGCGGGGGAAACCGTCAAACAGGAAGCCGTTGGCGCAGTCGGGCTGGGCGAT
Source organism: Comamonas aquatica (assembly GCF_018064205.1). NCBI lineage: Bacteria > Pseudomonadati > Pseudomonadota > Betaproteobacteria > Burkholderiales > Comamonadaceae > Comamonas > Comamonas aquatica. The sequence continues at coordinate 1,414,124 of NZ_CP072916.1, forward strand.
GCGTTCCTTGACCAGGTTGATGATCAGATCGTCGCTGACCAGCTGGCCGGCGTCCATCACGGCCTTGGCTTGCAGACCCAGGGGGGTGCCGGCCTTGACGGCGGCGCGCAGCATGTCACCGGTGGAGATTTGGGGGATGCCGAACTTCTGGCAGATGAAGGCGGCTTGTGTGCCTTTGCCGGCGCCGGGTGCGCCCAACAAAATCAGTTTCATGGAGATCCTCGATATGTAGAAATTCTTGGCGGTGCAACGGCTTTTCTGCAACCGGAAAAGGCTGGCGGCAACCGCTGATATCCGTTCAAGGATAGCACGCGCGCCCTTGTCGATGACTTACAAATCGGGCACGACGGTCCTCGGTGCAGACCCGGGGTGGCGGCTGCCGTGCGGCTTGACAGCGGCGGCAGACAATGCTTGCAGATTATGTGCAAAGCCTGGGGTGGTTATGAAAGCCGTGCATGTCTTGTACAAGACAGGATGTGGCTGATCTGCAAAACAGGAGCGGTCAGCGCACGATGGATGGCGGTTTGCAAATCGAGTTACATGCAAAGCCTTGGTAACCGTGCGCTAACTGCTCTTATTTTTCGTTCAATTTTCAGAAATTTCTGAAAATTGATGGTTCAAGACGGTTGCAGCATGGCGCGCACGCGCGCCAGGTCTTCCGGCGTGTCGACGCCGGCGCCCGGCGCCTGCAAGGTCAGGTGCACGGCGATCTGGTGGCCATGCCACAGCGCCCGCAGCTGCTCCAGCGCTTCCACGCCTTCGGTGGGCGCGGGCGTGAGCTGCGGGAAGTTGCGCAAAAACCCCGCCTTGTATGCGTATATACCGACGTGGCGCAGCGGCGCGAAGCTGCTGTGCGTATCCCACCACTGGGTGCCGGCCTGGTCGCGGTGGAAGGGGATGGGCGCACGGCTGAAATAGCTGGCCAGGCCCTGGGCGTTGCACACCACCTTGACCACGTTGGGGTTCAGGTAGTCGTCCCGGCTGGCAATCGGATGGGCTGCCGTGCCCATGCTGGCGCTGGGTGCACCGGCCAGCACCTGGGCCACAGCGTCGATCAGGGCCGGGTCGATCAGGGGTTCGTCCCCCTGGACGTTGACGACCAGGTCATTGCCATCCAGGCCCAGCAGGGTGCAGGCCTCGGCCAGGCGGTCGCTGCCGCTGGGGTGGTCGGCACGGGTCAGCACGGCGTCGATGCCATGTGCGGCGCAGGCCTCGGCAATCAGCGGGCTGTCGGCGGCCACCACCACGCGCTGGGCGGCGCTTTGGCGGGCCTGCAGGGCCACGCGCACCACCATGGGCAGGCCGGCGATGTCGGCCAGGGGTTTGTTGGGCAGACGGCTGGAGGCCAGGCGGGCCGGGATCAGGACGGTGAAGCTCACGGCGCTCAGGCCTCCAGCTCGCTGTCTTCCAGGGGGCGCGCCTCGTTCTCCAGCAGGATCGGGATGCCGTCGCGCACGGGGTAGGCCAGGCGGGCGCTGTGCGAGATCAGTTCCTGGCGCTCCTTGTCAAAGCGCAGCGGGCCTTTGGTGACGGGGCAAACCAGGAGTTCAAGCAGTTTGGGGTCCATGGGCGTATTAAGGGTTGGTGTTCAATGGGGTCGATGATAGGCACAGCCGCGCGTCCAGCAGGTCGAAATAACCGGGCGCGATGCGCAGGTGCAGCGGCACGGCCAGGGCCTGGGGCACGTGGGGCCACAGCTTGACGGCATCCTTTTCGGTGCAAATCACCTGCAAGCCTAAATCTGACGAGCGTTGCCAGCTTTCAAAATTGTAGTGATCGGGCAGGGCTTCGGTGTGCGCCAGTTCCAGAGACTGTGCGCGCAGCATGGCAAAAAAGTCTTCCGGGCGGGCAATCGCCGCCAGGGCGTGCAGGCGCAGGCCCTGCAGGCCGGCCAAGGGCACGCGCTGGCCGTCGCGCGTCAGGGCGAACGGGGCCAACTGGCGCTGCAAGCCAAAGCAGGGGGTGTCCGCAGGCGTGCCAGCCGGGGGCGTGGCCGCCGCGTGCAGCACGGCGCTGACCGGGCGCGGCCAGGGCTCGCGCAAGGGGCCGGCTGGCAGCAGCCAGCCGTTGCCCACGCCGTCGCTGTTGAACACGCACACTTCCAGGTCGCGCGCCAGGGCATGGTGTTGCAGGCCGTCGTCGCAGACCAGGATGTCGGTGTCGGGGTAGGCGGCCAGCAGGGCGCGGGCCGCATCGATGCGCTGGCGCGCCACAAACACCGGCACGCCGCTGGCGCGGGCCATCAGCAGGGGTTCATCGCCCACCTCCTGTGGGCTGGCGTCGGGGGTGGCTTGGCGTACATCCTGGGTGCTGCGGCCATAGCCGCGCGAGATGATGCCAGGGCGCCGCCCGCGGGCCTGCAGGTGGGCCACGGTGGCCAGGGTGACCGGGGTCTTGCCCGCGCCGCCGGCAATCACGTTGCCGATCACGACCACGGGCACGCCGGGGTGCTGGGCCCGGCGCAGGCCCCAGGCATACAGCGCGCGCTGCAGGCCGGACAGGGTGCCGTACAGGCCGGCCAGCGGCCGCAGGGCCCAGGCGGCCAGCCCGCGGTGGCGCCAGATGGCGCGCAGCCGGTCCGAGCGGGTGCCCTGGTGGGCGGGTGCGGGCATGCGGCGGGCCTGGCTTATTTGCCCGCGGCGGCGGACTGGGTGGCGAAGGTGATCTGGGTCAGTCCCGCGCGGCGCGCGGCTTCCATGGCGGAAATCACCGACTGGTGGGGGGCGGCCGCATCGGCGCTGATGATGACGATGCTTTCGCCACCCGCCGGGGCGGCGCCGGCCAGCGCACTGGCGATGGCGTCCACCGAGCGGTCTTCCAGCGCGGTCTTGTCGACCGCGTAGCGGCCATCGGCGGCGATGGTGATGATCACTTCCTTGGGGCGGTTGCGCATCTGCTCGGCGTCGGCCGTGGGCAGGGTCAGCTGCATTTCGGTGAACTTGCTGAACGTGGTGCTCAGCATCAGGAAGATCAGCACCACCAGCAGCACGTCGATGAAGGGGATCAGGTTGATCTCCGGTTCTTCCGTGCGTCGGGGGCGAAAGTTCAGTGCCATGGCCAGCCCCGCCTTATTTGCTGCGCAGGCGGCTGAGGTGGCGCACGAACTGCTCGCTGGACAGCTCCAGCTGCAGCACATAGCCATCGACGCGGCTGCGGAAGTAGCGCCAGAAAATCAGAGCGGGAATGGCCACGATCAGGCCGAAGGCGGTGTTGTAGAGCGCGATCGAAATGCCGTGTGCCAGCTGGCCGGGGTTGCCCGTGCCCATGGCGCCCGCGCCGGACTGGGAACCGAAGATCTCGATCATGCCGATCACCGTGCCGAGCAGGCCCAGCAGTGGGGCGGCCGAGGCGATGGTGGCCAGCGCGCTGAGGTATTTTTCCAGGCGGTGGGCCACGGCGCGGCCGCTGGATTCCATGCGTGCGCGCAGCTCGTCCTCGGTGCTCTGGGGGTGGGCGTGCAGTTGCTGCAGGCCACTGGCCAGCACCTCGCCCAGGGCGCTGTTCTGGGCCAGTTGCTGCACCGTGTCCTTGGACGGCAGGCGATCCTTGGACACGGCCATGGCTTCGTCCAGCAACTGGGGCGGTGCCACGCGCGAGGTCTTGAGGGATATGAAACGCTCAAAAACCAGGGCCAGGGCGAAGATGGAACATGCAATAAGAGGCCAGATGGGCCAGCCAGCGGCCTGTATGATCGACAGCAACTTTTTCTCCCGTGCGTATGTTGTGTGCGTGCAGCCGCGCATTATCGCGCAGCCCCTGCGCTGCGCAGTGATCGCAGCGGTGGATTCCGTGCAATTCGCTGCGCCGCCCAGTCTGCACCGGATTGCTGCGGCGGGCTGTTGTTTTCTGCATCCGCCGGATGTTTGTGCCCATGTCCCTCTTTGACCGCCCCTCCGCTGCCACCGCCACATCCCGTGTCTGGGAGGTGGGGGCGCTGTGCCGCGCGATTGCCGACAGCCTGGAGGCGCGCTTCAACCCCGTCAGCGTGCGCGGTGAGATCACGGGTTTTTCCCGCGCGGGCAGCGGGCACTGCTACTTCAGCATCAAGGACGTGGCCGGGCAGCTGCGCTGCGCCATGTTTCGCCGTGCCGCCTCGGCGCTGGACTTTCTGCCGCGCGATGGCGAGCTGGTGGAGGTGCGCGGCAAGCTGGGTGTGTACGAGCAGCGCGGCGAGCTGCAATTGATCGTGGACAGCCTGCAGCGTGCCGGCCAGGGCGCGTTGTTCGAGCAGTTCCTGCGCGTCAAGGCCCAGCTGGAGGCCGAGGGCCTGTTCGACGCTGCGCGCAAGCGGCACCTGCCGGTCATGCCGCGCGGTATTGGTCTGGTGACTTCGGCCGGCGCGGCCGCGCTGCACGATGTGGTGACGGCGCTGCACCGGCGGGTGCCGCACATTCCGGTGCTGCTGGCACCCTCGCTGGTGCAGGGGGCGGAGGCGCCCGCGTCGATCAGCCGGGCCCTGCAGCAGCTGTACGGTCTGGCACAGCGCCAGGGCGAGCCCGGGGTGCCGCCCATCGATGTGATCCTGCTGGTGCGCGGCGGTGGCTCCATGGAAGACCTGTGGGCCTTCAACGACGAGCGCGTGGCACGCACCATCGTGCAAAGCCCGGTGCCCGTGATCAGCGGGGTGGGGCACGAAACCGATTTCACGATTGCCGACTTCTGCGCCGACCTGCGCGCGCCCACGCCCACGGCCGCGGCCGAACTGGTGGCGCAGCCGCGCCAAGTCTGGCAGGAGGGCTTGGCCCTGGTGCAGCAGCGCCTGCAGGATGCCGTGCTGCGCCACATCGACCGCCAGGGGCAGCGGCTGGATGCGGCCACCCAGCGCCTGGGGCGGCCCAGCCAGCACATGGCACAGCAACGCCTGCGGCTGTCGCAACTGGGCCAGCGCATGCGCTACGGAATGCTCATGAAAGTGCAGCGGCAAGCGCAGTCCTATCAAGCGCTAGAGGCTGATTTTTCTCAAAAAACCCAGCGCCAACTGCAGCGCCATCGCCAGCGCCTGGAACAACTGGGCCTGCGGCTGGAGCTGCTGAACCCGCAGCGCGTGCTGGAGCGCGGCTACAGCGTGCTGACCACGCCCAGCGGGCAGGTGGTGTCGCGTGTCGGCCAGGCCCCGGTGGGGGCGGCCCTGAAAGCCCTGCTGGCCGACGGCAGCCTGGACGTGACGGTGACGCAGCCCAAGCTGCTGTGAGCGCCAACGCAGGCCCGATCCGTGCCGCCGGTGTGCCGGGCGGCAGGGGCTGTCCGGGCTTGGTGTCAGGCTGTGGGCTGCTTTGGCTTTGATAGCGAAGGGATTTAAGTTTTAGCTGCACGCCGCCGATCTTCTTCCTACAATGGCTGACACCGCAGGTAGTTTGCGCCACGTCAAAATACACGCGCCCCTTCTCCACGCTGCGCGCAATGTGCAGTGCAGCTTTTCTTCTAACTATTTGAACCACGACGAGGATTCAGCATGGAACACACCCTGCCCCCATTGCCTTATGCGATCGATGCCCTGGCCCCCCACTACAGCCAGGAAACTCTGGAGTACCACCACGGCAAGCACCACAATGCCTACGTGGTGAACCTGAACAACCTGCAAAAGGGCACAGAGTTTGAATCCATGACCCTGGAAGAAATCGTCAAGAAGTCTTCCGGCGGCATCTACAACAACGCAGCCCAGATCTGGAACCACACCTTCTTCTGGAACTGCATGGCCCCCAACGGTGGCGGTGCACCCAGCGGCGCGCTGGCCGATGCCATCAACGCCAAGTGGGGCAGCTTTGATGCCTTCAAGGAAGCCTTCGTGAAGTCGGCCGTGGGCAACTTCGGTTCCGGCTGGACCTGGCTGGTGAAGAAGGCCGACGGTTCCGTGGACATCGTCAACACCGGCGCTGCTGGCACCCCCCTGACCACCGCCGACAAGGCCCTGCTGACCGTGGACGTGTGGGAACACGCGTACTACATCGACTACCGCAACCTGCGTCCCAAGTTCGTGGAAACCTTCCTGAACAACCTGGTGAACTGGAAGTTTGCCGAAACCAACTTCGCTGCCTGACATTAGCCTGTCATCGCGGACCGTGAGGTCGGTCAAGCCCGCTGGTGAAAGCCCGCGGGCTTTTCTTTTACTGCCCTGGTAGATTGCACAGGGGCAAGCACAAAACCCTGTGTGCGTCCATCAGGTCTTATAGAAGACTTTTTCGCTAACTCTTCTACAAGACTTGCGAAAAACTGTGGATCAACGGTTAGAATTTTGCATAGTGGGAGTCCGCTTCAGTCATGCGAAATTAACTGTGGCTTCAGGCACAGGCAAGACCGCTGCGCGCAGTGGGCAACCCGGTCGGGAGCAGGCGACGAAGGCCTATCCACATCCCAGCAATCCATTGAGCCAAAAGCAAGAGATGACAACACAGCAATCCACCATCATCTACACCCTGACGGATGAAGCGCCCCGTCTGGCCACCAGCGCATTCCTGCCCGTCGTGCAAGCTTTCGCTTCCACTGCTGGCGTGAATGTCGAGACCAGCGACATTTCCGTGGCGGCGCGTATCCTGGGCGAGTTCAGCGACCTGCTGCCCGAGAACCAGCGTGTGCCCAACACCCTGGCCGAACTGGGCCAGCTGACGCTGACACCAGAAGCCAACATCATCAAGCTGCCCAACATCTCGGCCTCCGTGGCGCAGCTGCAAGCCGCCATCAAGGAGCTGCAAGGCAAGGGTTACGCCATCCCCGACTACCCCGAGAACCCTGCCAATGACGCAGAAAAGGCCATCAAGGCCCGTTATGGCAAGTGCCTGGGTTCGGCCGTGAACCCCGTGCTGCGTGAAGGCAACTCCGACCGCCGCGCACCTGCGGCCGTGAAAAACTACGCCAAGAAGCACCCCCACTCGATGGCCGAGTGGAAGCAGTGGTCGCAGACCCACGTCTCGCACATGCACGAAGGCGACTTCTACCACGGCGAAAAGTCCATGACCCTGGACAAGGCCCGTGACGTGAAGATGGTGCTGGAGACCAAGTCCGGCCAGTCCATCGTGCTGAAGGAAAAAGTGGCACTCAAGGACGGCGAGATCATCGACTCGATGTTCATGAGCAAGAAGGCGCTGTGCGACTTCTATGAAAAGCAGCTGGACGACTGCAAGGAAGCCGGCATCCTGTTCTCGCTGCACGTCAAGGCCACGATGATGAAGGTCTCTCACCCCATCGTGTTCGGCCACTGCGTGAAGATCTACTACAAGGAAGCCTTCGAGAAGCATGGCAAGCTGTTTGACGAGCTGGGCATCAACGTGAACAACGGCATGTCCACGCTGTACGAGAAGATCGAGACGCTGCCTGCCTCCAAGCGCGAAGAGATCATCCGTGACCTGCACGCCTGCCAGGAACACCGTCCTGCGCTGGCCATGGTGGATTCCGCCAAGGGCATCACCAACTTCCATTCGCCCAACGACATCATCGTGGACGCTTCCATGCCCGCCATGATCCGCCAGGGCGGCAAGATGTGGGGTGCCGACGGCAAGCCTTACGACTGCAAGGCCGTGATGCCCGAGTCGACCTTTGCCCGCATCTACCAGGAGATGATCAACTTCTGCAAGTGGCACGGCAACTTCGACCCCCGCACCATGGGCACCGTGCCCAACGTGGGTCTGATGGCGCAAAAGGCCGAAGAGTACGGCTCGCACGACAAGACCTTCGAGATCCAGGAAGACGGCGTGGCCAACATCGTCGATCTGGCCACCGGTGAAGTGCTGCTGTCGCAGAACGTGGAAGCCGGCGACATCTGGCGCATGTGCCAGGTCAAGGACGCGCCGATCCGCGACTGGGTGAAGCTGGCCGTGACCCGCGCCCGCAACTCCGGCATGCCCGCCGTGTTCTGGCTGGACGCCTATCGTCCGCACGAAGCCGAGCTGATCAAGAAGGTGCAGAAGTACCTGAAGGACCACGACACCACGGGTCTGGACATCCAGATCATGAGCCAGGTGCGCGCCATGCGTTACACCCTGGAGCGCGTGGCCCGTGGCCTGGACACCATCTCGGTGACTGGCAACATCCTGCGCGACTACCTGACCGACCTGTTCCCCATCATGGAACTGGGCACCTCGGCCAAGATGCTGTCCATCGTGCCGCTGATGGCCGGTGGTGGCATGTACGAAACCGGTGCCGGTGGCTCCGCGCCCAAGCACGTGCAGCAGCTGGTGGAAGAGAACTTCCTGCGCTGGGACTCGCTGGGTGAATTCCTGGCGCTGGCCGTGTCGCTGGAAGACCTGGGCATCAAGACCGGCAACGCCCAGGCCAAGCTGCTGGCCAAGACCCTGGACCAGGCCACCGGCAAGCTGCTGGACGAGAACAAGTCGCCATCGCGCAAGGTCGGCCAGATCGACAACCGCGGCTCGCAGTTCTATCTGTCGCTGTACTGGGCCCAGGCCCTGGCGTCGCAGACCGAAGACGCAGGCCTGGCGGCCAAGTTCGCGCCCCTGGCCCAGGCCCTGGCCGAGAACGAAGCCAAGATCGTGGCCGAACTGGGCGCCGTGCAAGGCAAGGCGGCCGACATCGGCGGCTACTACCAGCCCGACCTGTCCAAGCTGGACGCCGTGATGCGCCCCAGCGCCACCTTCAACGCCGCAATCGCTGCGTTGGCCTGAGGGTGAGTTAGGCCCGCTGAAGCTGTTCGGCGGGCCATGAAAAAAAGAGCTGCCAGCGCCTGTGTGGGCTGGCAGCTCTTTTTTTGTGGAATGCTGGGGCGGTGTGCCTCAGGGCTTGAAAGGCGCGCCGGTCAGTTTGGCGCCGGCCTGGATGTGCTTGGATTTGAACCAGCCCTGGTTCATCTCCAGCACGAAGCGCACGGGCTTGGCCGAGCAGTGCGAGTTCTCGTCGTGCGGCTGCATGTCTGCCAAGTTGACAATCGTGCCATCGTCGGCAACGAATGCCGCGGTCAGCGGGATCAGCGTGTTCTTCATCCAGAAGCACTGCACGGCGGGCTGCTCGAACACGAACAGCATGCCTTCGTGTGCCGGCATGCTCTGGCGGAACATCAGGCCGTGCTGGCGGTCGGCAAAGCGCTGTGCCACCTGGGCATCGATGCGGTACATGCCGGCGCGCAGCTCGGTGCGCGGCAGGTGCATCTGGGGTTCGTTCGAGGACTGGGCGTGGGCGCTCAGCGTGGCGGACAGCCAGGCCATCAGGGCCCAGCCAAGGATGCGTCGATGGGGCAATGCGTTCATGCGGCTATTGTGCAGTGTCATGCAGGCGCCTGCGCAAGCCTGGAGCGCGGCACAAGCTCCCCTAGAATAAACCCGCCACACCATGCAAGCCCTGCATGGGCCTTGGAATCAGAGCCCGGAGACCGTCTTTTTATGAGCACCACCACCCACATCCAGATCCCTGCGCACGGCCAGAAGATCACGGTCAATGCGGACATGTCGCTGAACGTGCCGCTGCAGCCCATCATTCCATTCATCGAAGGCGATGGCGTGGGGGGGGATGTCACGCCGGTGATGCGCAAGGTGGTGGACGCGGCCGTGGCCAAGGCCTATGGCGGCGCGCGCCAGATCCAGTGGATGGAGGTCTACGCCGGCCAGAAATCCACGCGCGTCTACGGCCCCGACGTGTGGCTGCCCGAGGAGACTCTGGATGCCGTGCGCGAGTACGTGGTGTCCATCAAGGGCCCGCTGAACACGCCCGTGGGCGGCGGCATCCGTTCGCTGAACGTGGCGCTGCGCCAGGCGCTGGACCTGTACGTCTGCCTGCGCCCGGTGCGCTACTTCAAGGGCGTGCCTTCGCCCGTGCGCGAGCCCGAGAAGACCGACATGGTCATCTTCCGCGAGAACTCGGAAGACATCTACGCCGGCATCGAATTTGCCGCCGGCACCGACAAGGCGCGCAAGCTGATCGACTTCCTGCGCGACGAGCTGGGCATCGACAAGATCCGTTTCCCCGAGACCTCGGGCCTGGGCATCAAGCCCGTGTCCAAGGAAGGCTCGCAGCGCCTGGTGCGCCAGGCCATCCAGTACGCCATCGACCACGACAAGCCTTCGGTCACCCTGGTGCACAAGGGCAACATCATGAAGTTCACGGAAGGCAGCTTCCGGGACTGGGGCTACGAGCTGGCGCTGCAGGAGTTCGGCGGTGAGCTGATCGACGGCGGCCCCTGGGTGCAGGTGCCCAACCCCAAGACCGGCAAGCACATCCTGATCAAGGACAGCATCACCGACGCCTTCCTGCAGCAGGTGCTGCTGCGCCCGGCCGAGTACAGCGTGATCGCCACCCTGAACCTGAATGGCGACTACATCTCGGACGCAGTGGCTGCGCAGGTGGGCGGCATCGGCATTGCCCCCGGCGCCAACATGTCGGGTGCGGTGGCGGTGTTCGAGGCCACGCACGGCACGGCGCCCAAGTACGCCGGCAAGGACTATGTGAACCCGGGCTCCATGATCCTGTGCGCCGAGATGATGCTGCGCCACCTGGGCTGGACCGAGGCCGCGGACCTGATCATCCAGGCCATGGAAAAGGCCATCCAGAGCAAGAAGGTGACCTACGACTTCGCGCGCCTGATGGACGGCGCCACGCAGGTCTCGTGCTCGGGCTTCGGCCAGGTCGTGATCCAGCAGCTCTGAGCCCGCTTCCGGGGCCGCTGCCACCCCGCCAGCCGTGCGGGGTTTTTTTATTACCAAATTGGCTGGAAACGCTGATTCCATCAGTCCTGACAGCTATGCAATATGAGTCTTTCTACTGTGTCCGCAACGCCCGCGCCTGAAGCGCCCGATGGCATGCAGGGGCGTGCCCGCCAACTGGCCATGGCGGTGATCGTGTGCGGCCTGATGCTCTGTGTGCTGGACAGCACCATGCTGAACCTGGCGCTGCCGCAGATGGCGCGCCAGTGGCAGATCGACCCGGCCTACACCCTGTGGGTGGTGAATGCCAACCAGATCGCGTCCCTGGTGCTGCTGCTGCCGCTGGCGGCCCTGGGCGACCGTCTGGGCTACAAGCGCGTGTACCTGTGGGGCATGCTGGTGTTCGGGCTGGCCAGCGTGCTGGCGGCGCTGGCGCCTTCCTTGCCCTGGCTGATCGTGGCCCGGGCCCTGCAGGGCATGGGCATGGCCGGGGCGCTGTGCGTCAACGGCGCCCTGGTGCGGCAGATCTACCCGCGCGGCCTGCTGGGCCAGGGCATGGCGCTGAATTCCATGGTGGTGGCGCTCAGCACGGTCACCGGGCCGGTGCTGGCCGCAGCGGTGCTGACCCAGTTCGACTGGCGCTGGTTGTTCAGCCTGCACCTGCCGCTGTCGCTGTGGGTGTGCTGGCTGGGCCGCAAGGCCTTGCCCCCGCCGCACGCGGGCCGGGCCGCACAGGCGGGGCTGTCCTGGCTGGATGTGGTTTTGAACGTGCTGATGTTCGGTGCCATCTTTCTGGCGCTGGACCGCATCAGCCATTACCAGCCCGGCACCTCCAGCCTGGCCTGGGCGGGGCTGTGGCTGGCGTTGGGCCTGGCCGCGGGTTGCTGGTATGTGCGCCGGCAAAAGCGGCAGGCGCAACCCATGCTGCCGCTGGACCTGCTGCGCATCCCCGTGTTTGCCTTGTCGATGGGGGCCTCCATCAGCGCCTTCAGCGCGCAGACCATGGCATTTCTGGCCCTGCCATTCCTGCTGATCGAAACCCATGGCCTGAGCACCGGGCGCGCGGGCCTGCTGATCAGCGCCTGGCCGGTGGCGCTGGCGGTGGTGGCGCCGCTGGTGGGGCGGCGCATTGGGCGCATTCCAGCCGGGCGCCTGGGGGCCATGGGCATGGCGCTGTTTGCCAGCGGGCTGTGGGCGCTGGCGCTGCTGCCCATCGGCGTGGCAGTCTGGGACGTGGCCTGGCGCATGGCCCTGTGTGGCGCCGGTTTTGCCATGTTCCAGTCGCCGAACAACCACACCATCGTGACCTCGGCCCCGGTGCACCGCAGCGGCGCGGCCAGCGGCATGCTGGGGTCGGCCCGCCACACCGGCCAGGGCCTGGGGGCGGTCTGCCTGGCCGCCTGCTTTGTGCTGTGGCCCGGCACCGAGGGGCTGGCTGAGCAGCGTGCAATGTGGCTGGCCGGCGGTTTTGCCGTGCTGGCGGCCTGCTTCAGCGGACTGCGCCACACACCGGTGGCCCCGCCGCTGCCGCGCTGAGGTCGGTCACTCCACGGCCGGCGTGGCGACGGCCACCTCGCCGGGTTTGCGCTGCAGGGTGTTGAGCAGGCTGTGCGGGTTGACGCACTGCACCAGCAGCGCGCCTTGGTTGGCCTTGATCAATTCGCTGACCAGCATGTCGCCCCCGCCGGTCATGCTGGGGGCGGCGATGATGCTGGCGTGCTCGAAGTGGTGCACGCCATGCAGGGCGCTGACCAGCACGCCCAGCTTGCGCGCGCCGTGTTCCAGCACCACGACCTGGCTTTGTTCCGTCAGCCGGGTGCGCTGGCCCGTGAGCAGCTCGCCCAGATCGAACACCCAGACGTAGCCCGTGACCTGCCCCTGGGCATGGCGCGCCAGCGTGCCCAGGCAATAGGGCAGGCGGCCGGCGGAGACCGGGCTGATGGCCGCTGCGGGCAGGGCTTCCAGCACGGACTCGGCGCGCAGGGCAAACAGCTGGGCACCCACATAGAAGGTGGCCATTTCCACACCGCCGATGCCGCTGCCTGTGCCGTCCACCGCGTGCGCGGCCTGCACCAAGCCGTGGGTGTCGGTTTCCACTTGGCCGAAGGTCTCGATGGACAGGGCCAGCACATCGTCGCTGTAGCCGTCCGTGGTCTTGAACTCGCGGTAGCCGCGCGACACGCTGGCCCCCACGATGCTGTACTGCTGCTGGTGGACCGCGATCACGGCCTCGCTCTGGCCGGCCTGCACCTGCAGCAGCCGCGGGGAGGGCAGCTGCACGGTGCTGCCGGGTGGCGAGGCGGGGTCGGTGCTGGCCAGCACCAGGCCCTGGCGGTTGACGTACAGCGCCTGGTTCTTGGGCTTGCCCACCAGGGCATTGCTCAGCATGGCCTGCATTTCCGGGATGGCGTTGAAGACAATCGCAATGCCGCCCACGGTCACGCTGCTGTCGCCCTCCTGGCGGATGGCGGCGTGGTAGACGTAGGTGGCGCCTTCCGCGCCGGCCTGGGCATCGCTCCAGGGGCTGACGTGGTACTGCTGGCTGTCCTTGAGCTGCAGCACGGCCGCCAGCGTCGCCGGGTCGATGTGCTGCTCCAGCACGCTGTGGCCACTGGCCATGTCGGGGTGGCTGGTGCACAGGATGCGGCCCTGGCGGTCATAGACCATCAGCCGGGTGTAGACGGTGTAGAGGCTGTTGATGTGCTCCAGCACGCGCGTGGCCTGCTCCAGCAGCTCCGCACTGGGAGCACCCTGCGCCGCGGTGTGCGAGAGCAGCTGGCGCAGCACCGGTGACAGTGCCCACCAGCGGCAGTCGTTGGCGCGCTCGTACAGGTTGCGGTCCAGCAGGTCGACCAGCAGCTGGGTCAGCGACTGGCTGTCGCGCAGGCCGGCGCTGAGCACGGTGTCGTACAGGTCGCGGATGGACTGGGTGAACACCACGTTCGTGCGCGCCCCGGTTTCCCCGATCTGCTCCAGCACCGACTTGAGCCGGCTGGAGCCGCCGCGCTGTCCCGCCGTCATGACCTGGCCGTTCCAGACCACGCGGCGGATGGCATCGGCCGCCTTGATGATGTCGTACAGCGGTGGGCAAAAGCTCTTGGCGTGCCCCAGCAGGCCTTGCGCCACATCTTGGGGCAGGTTGTCGATGCAGCGCATGATTTTGGTGCCGAAGGCCTGCTCGATTGGGATCATGACCTGGCCCTTCCACCCCTCTGGCCCCGGGTAGCCCTGGTAATCCGTGGCGGAGACGGTTTGCACCAGGTAGGTGCGACCCGAGTGTGTATACAGATGCGGTGCACCATCCTGGTTGGTGGGCAGCTTCACCCCCAGCGCGATCCAGTCGCTGTCGCTGCTGGCGATGACCCGGTTCTGGGCGTTCAGCAGCAGGGCGACGCTGCGCCCCTGGGCGGCACTGCTGCCGGCAAAGATGCCGGCCATTTCGCCCTCGAAGTCGAAGGACAGGCACAGCACCCCGCAGGGTTCGCCCGTGCTGGGGTGCAGCATGCGCTGGGTGTACAGCAGGGCCTGCTGCTTGTGCGGGCGCAGGTCACAGGCGCGGAAGGTTTCCAGGTAGCCGTCGCTGGCCAGCGTCTGCGCCAGCAGCGGGTCCAGGCTGCCTTCCACGGGCGAGGATTCGTCGATCTGCGCCAGCACCGTGCCCTCGGTGTTGATGAGCATGATCTCGTCGTAGACCGTGTACTTGCTGCGGTATTCGCCCAGCCGTTCCATGATGCCGCGGCCATCGGTGATGCCGGCCACGTAGTTGCACAACGTGCGGTCCGTGGCCAGGAAGCCGACATCGGCGGTGCGTTCGTACAGATTGCGCACCACGATGTCGATGACGTGGTGGGCGCAGGTGGCGATCTCCGACATGACCTCGTGGACCGATTCGGAGACCATGGAGTGCACCAGGTCCAGCTCCAGCCGCTGGAAGCCTTCGCGCGTGGCGGCCATCATGGGCAGCATGCTGTGGGCTTCTTCGGCGCAGTTCATCTTGGCGGAGGATTCGATCAGGCGCCACAGCAGGTTGAGCTCGTGCAAGGATCGTTCGCAGCGTGCGACATCCCGCATGTAGGGGATGAAAGTGTCGATATGGATGTCGTTGTCTCGTGCCATGTCAGCCCTCCTTGCGTGCAATGTGCGGAACGTTCATGAAGTCAGTCCCGCTTCTACTTTTTGAAACGGATGCAAAAGTCGGGCCACGCAAGCCCTGCGCACAGGGGCTGGGTGTCACCAGCCAGACAGCGGTCAAAGCTGAAAGGGGAAGCCGAACGCACGCCTGGCTGCCGGCGTGACAGGGCTTGTGCAAGGGCGCTGCCTGCCTGCCTGCCGTGCCCACGGTCAGGACGTAGGGGGGAGGAGTGCGTCGGGGGCAGCAGGCCCTGGCATGCGACCCTCAGGGGGCAACGCCAGGGGTGGGCTCAGTCGAGGTCGATGCTGTGCACCTGGGTCAGGCCGGCTTGGCGGTCTTCCAGGTAGCGCTGCAGGGTGACGCTGACGGTGCGAAATGCCAGTTCGTCCCAGGGGATGTCGTCGGCATGGAACAGGCGTGCTTCAATCGTTTCATGCCCGGGGTCGAGCATGTCGCTGCGCAGGCGCGCGCAGTAGAACAGGTGCACCTGGCCGACGCGGGGCACGCTGATGACGGAAAACAGCCGGCCCATCTCGATGTCGGCGCCGGCTTCCTCGTCCGTCTCGCGCGCGGCGCCCTGGCTGGCGGTTTCGCCCAGTTCCATGAAGCCGGCGGGCAAGGTCCACTTGCCCCAGCGGGGCTCGATGTTGCGCTTGCAAAGCAGGATGCGGCCATCGTCGGCCACGGGAATCGCCCCCACCACGTTCAGCGGGTTCTGGTAGTGCACGGTGCCACAGCCGGTGCAGATGGCGCGCACGCGCGTGTCGCCATCGTCGGGGATGGCGTGGCGCGTGGCGTGGCCGCAGAGGCTGCAGAACTGGATGGCGGGGCGCTGGTACATGCCGGGCGTCAAGCCGTGATGGATACGCGCAGTGGGGTCAGCCCGGTGATGCCGCCTTCCAGCAGGTCGCCCACCTGCACGGCACCCACGCCTTCGGGGGTGCCGGTCATGATCAGGTCGCCCGGTTGCAGCTCCCAGGCCTGGGACAGGTGTTCGATGGTTTCGGCAATGTTCCAGATCAGCTGACCGATCTGGCTACGCTGGCGGTCTTGGCCGTTGACCTGCAACCAGATGTCAGCCTGTTCGATATTGCCAGCCTGGGCGGCGGGGGTGACAGGGCCGATGGGCGCGCTGTACTCGAAGGCCTTGCCAATGCACCAGGGGCGGCCTTGCTTCTTCATCTCGTTTTGCAGGTCGCGGCGGGTCATGTCCAGGCCCACGGCGTAGCCCCAGATGTGTGCGAAGGCCTCGCTGGCCGGGATGTTCTTGCCGCCCTTGCCAATCGCCACCACCAGCTCAATTTCGTGGTGCAGGTTGCTGGTCAGGCTGGGGTAGGGCATCTGCACGGGGGCATCGCCTGTGGGGGCCACGACCGCGTCGGCGGGCTTCATGAAGAAGAAGGGGGCTTCACGGCCGGTAAAGCCCATCTCCTTGGCATGTTCGGCGTAGTTGCGGCCCACGCAGTAGATGCGGTGCACGGGGAAACGGTCGGTGCTATCAACAATCGGCAACGAGGCCTGGGGGGCGGGGGGGAACGCAAACTGCATGGCAAAACAGACAAAGCGATGGAAGCCGAAAGTGTGCCATGAGTTCTGGCGCCGATTGGGCAGGGTATGCTGCCTGCGTGACTGATACCAAGCATCTTTTGCAGCAATGGCTGCAGCCCGACTGGCCTGCCCTCCCCGGTGTGCAGGCCTTGTTCACCACACGCCAGGGGGGCATGAGCGCGCCGCCATGGGACACGATGAACCTGGGCGACCATGTGGGCGATGCCCCGCAGGCGGTGGCGGCCAACCGCCGGTTGCTGGGCCGCGTGATCCAGGACGCCGCCGACCGGTTGGTGCAGCCGGTCTTCATGCAGCAGGTGCACGGCTGTGGGGTGCAGGTGCTGGAGGAGGGCGTGCCGCAGGCGCAGGCCTTCGACGCCTGTGTCACCGACCAGGTCGGCATGGTCTGCACCATCATGGTGGCCGATTGCCTGCCCGTGCTGATGGCCCATCGCTCGGGCCGGGTCGTGGCAGCGGCGCATGCCGGTTGGCGCGGGCTGGCGGGCCAGGACGGGCATGGTGTCCTGGAGACCCTGTGGCTGGCTTATGCTCGCCAGCTGGGCCTGCCTGCCGATGCTGCACTGGCTGCGCAGACCCAGGTCTGGCTGGGACCGTGCATCGGCCCACAAGCCTTCGAGGTGGGGGAGGACGTTCGGGCAGCGTTCACCGGCCGTGACGCGGGTGCCGGCCCATGCTTTCAGGCGCGTGACGGGGCTCCGGGCAAGTGGATGGCCGACCTGTCGGGCCTGGCCCGGCGGCGGTTGGCGCAACTGGGTCTGGCGCAGCTGTATGGCAACGATGGCACGCCGGCCTGGTGCACGTTCAGCGACGCTTCAAGGTTCTTTTCGCACCGCCGCGATGCCGGCGTCCTCGGCAGTACCGGGCGCATGGCCGCCTGTATCTGGAAGACTCGCTGACGGGGCGGCGGCCGCTTGGGCTGCATCCCAGGCGCGTTGCTCGGCCTCCCTCCGGGCCTTGAGGCGGCGTTTGCGCGCGGGCGTGCCCAGGACGTAAACCAGGATGGACATGGGCAGCAGCCCATACAGCACAAAAGTGATGACGGCTCCCAGGATGCTGCCTTGCGGGCTGGCCGCCTCGGCCAGCGCCATCATCAACGTCACATAGAACCAGGCAATGACAATCAGGTACATCGTTGAAATGTGCCTGACGCAGCACGTCCCTGGGAGATAGTGGGCTTGATTCGCGTCAATGAGCCCGGTTTTTGCTTGGGGCAGGGGCGGCGCTGGATTGCCAGACACATGCTGCTGCGCAACAATCAATCCAGCAGCACAGCACGCACCGTGCTGGCCTGCACACACAGGAGACAACATGGCTTCGGAAGCTTCTTGGGATCAGAGCGCACAACAGTTCCAGCAATTCTTTGCCGACCAGTGGGCCAAGGCTGTGGCGGCCTTTCCGACAGCGCCTGCTGGCGCTGCGGGTCCTGTCGCAGTGCAGTTGGATGCGGCCAAGCTGCAGGAACTGCAACAGCACTACGTGCGCGAAGCCACCGCACTCTGGAGCCAGGGCGTGGCCCAGCCTTCGGCCCTCAAGGACAAGCGCTTCGGCGCGGCCGCCTGGGCCGAGAACCCCTTGTCCGCGTGGACGGCGAATGCCTACCTGCTCAATGCCCAGGCCCTGACCGGCATGGCCGAGGCCGTGCAGGCCGACGCCAAGACGCGCGAGCGCATCCGCTTTGCCGTGGAGCAATGGGTGGCGGCCATGTCGCCCAGCAACTTCCTGGCCTTGAATCCCGAAGCACAGCAAAAAGCGATTGCCACGAAGGGCCAAAGCCTGGCCCAGGGCATCCAGAACCTGCTGCACGACATGGGGCAGGGCCATGTCTCGATGACCGACGAGAGCGTGTTCGAAGTGGGCAAGAACGTGGCCACCAGCGAAGGTGCGGTGGTCTACGAGAACGACATCTTCCAGTTGATTGAATACAAGCCGCTCACGGCCAAGGTGCATGAGCGGCCCTTCCTGCTGGTGCCGCCGTGCATCAACAAGTACTACATCCTGGACCTGCAGCCGGAGAATTCGCTGATCCGCTATGCGGTCAGCCAGGGCCTACGCACCTTTGTCGTCAGCTGGCGCAACCCGGATGAATCGCTGGGCCACCTGACCTGGGACGACTACATCGAGCATGCCGTGCTCCAGGCGATTGCCGTCACGCAGGAGATCGGTGGGGCCGACCAGATCAACGTCCTGGGCTTTTGCGTTGGCGGCACCATGCTGTCGGCGGCCCTGGCCGTGCTGGCGGCGCGCCAGCAGGCGCCGGTGGCCAGCGCCACTTTGTTGACCACCCTGGTGGACTTCACCGACACCGGCGTGCTGGATGTCTTCATCGACGAAGCCTTTGTCCAGATGCGGGAGCTGCAAATGGGCAAGGGCGGGTTGTTGCAAGGCCAGGAGCTGGCCTCTACCTTCAGCTTTCTGCGCCCCAACGACCTGGTCTGGAACTACGTGGTCGGCAATTACCTGAAGGGCGAGACCCCGCCGCCCTTCGACCTGTTGTACTGGAACAGTGATGCCACCAACCTGCCCGGCCCTTGGTATGCCTGGTACCTGCGCAACATGTACCTGGAGAACAACCTGGTCAAACCCGGGCATCTGACGGTGTGTGGCCAGGCTCTGGATCTGGGCCGTGTGGACGTGCCCCTGTACATCTACGGTTCGCGCGAGGACCACATCGTGCCGATTGGCGGTTCCTACGCATCCACCCAGGTGTTCCCGGGCGAGAAGCGTTTCGTGATGGGCGCGTCCGGGCATATTGCCGGCGTCATCAACCCACCCGCCAAGAACAAGCGCAGCCACTGGATTCGCGCCGATGGCGCCTTGCCCGCCACGCATGCCGAATGGCTGCAGGGAGCGCAAGAGCATCCGGGCAGCTGGTGGACGGACTGGTCCGCATGGCTCAAGGGGCATGCTGGCAAGCTGGTGGCCGCCCCCAAGCGCTATGGCAAGGGCAACCAGTACAAGGCCATCGAGCCGGCACCCGGCCGTTATGTGCTGCAAAAGGCCTGACTGACACAGAACCCCTGCACAATGTGAATTGCCGCCGGCCCAGGGGGTGTGCTGTACGCAGAGCAACACGGGCCGCGGCGCAGAATCAATCAACGACAAGGGACCCATCACATGGAAGACATCGTCATCGTTTCCGCCGTGCGCACTGCCGTGGGCAAGTTTGGGGGAGGCCTGGCCAAAGTGCCGGCCGTCGATCTGGGCGCCACCGTGATCAAGGCCGCCTTGCAGCGCGCCCAGGTGCCGCTGGACCAGGTGGGGGAAGTCATCATGGGCCAGGTGCTCACGGCCGGTGTTGGCCAGAACCCTGCGCGCCAGGCCATGATGAAGGCCGGCGTGGCCCAGGAAACGCCGGCGTTGACCATCAACGCCGTGTGCGGCTCGGGCCTGAAGGCTGTGATGCTGGCGGCCCAGGCCGTGGCGACCGGTGACAGCGAAATCGTGGTGGCGGGCGGCCAGGAAAACATGAGCCTGTCGCCCCACGTGCTGCAGGGCTCGCGCGAAGGCCAGCGCATGGGTGACTGGAGGATGCAGGACACGATGATCTTGGACGGCCTGTGGGACGTGTACAACCAGTATCACATGGGCATCACCGCCGAAAACGTGGCCAAGGAAAACGACATTTCGCGCGGCCAGCAGGATGAGCTGGCGATCGGCAGCCAGCACAAGGCCGCCGCGGCGCAGGACGCGGGCAAGTTCAAGGATGAAATCGTGCCCGTGCTCATTCCCCAGCGCAAGGGCGACCCACTGGTGTTTGAAGCGGACGAGTACATCAACCGCAAGACCAACGCCGAGGCGCTGGCCAGCCTGAAGCCGGCCTTTGACAAGGCCGGCACGGTGACCGCAGGCAATGCCTCGGGTATCAACGACGGCGCGGCCGCCGTGGTGGTGATGTCGGCCAGCAAGGCGGCCGCCCTCGGCCTGAAGCCCCTGGCTACGATCAAGGCCTATGCCACCAGCGGCCTGAACCCCGCCACCATGGGCATGGGGCCGGTGTCCGCCACGCGCAAGGCGCTGCAGCGCGCGGGTTGGCAGGTCGGTGATGTGGACCTGTTTGAGTTGAACGAAGCCTTCGCCGCCCAGGCCTGCGCCGTGAACAAGGTGCTGGGCATTGATGCGGACAAGGTCAATGTCAATGGTGGTGCCATCGCGATTGGCCACCCCATCGGGGCCTCGGGCTGCCGCGTGCTGGTGACCCTGCTGCACGAAATGCAGCGCCGGGATGCCAAGAAGGGCGTCGCGGCACTGTGCATCGGCGGCGGCATGGGCGTGGCCCTGGCGGTTGAGCGCTAAGCATGTGCAAGGACTGTGGCGTGGCCGCCGCACGACAGTGGCCAGCGGGTTAACCGCAACGCGTCTGGAGAGGCGGGCCCGCTACAGTCATTGATACGGATTTGAGCAACGCAAGTACAGCAAGTACAAGGAGATCAGCAATGAGTCAGAAAGTCGCGTATGTCACCGGAGGGATGGGCGGCATTGGCACTGCCATTTGCCAGCGTCTGCATGACGATGGTTTCAAAGTGATTGCGGGCTGCGGCCCCACTCGCGACTTCCAGAAGTGGCTGGACGAGCAAAAGGCCCTGGGCTACACCTTCTACGCCTCCGTCGGCAACGTCGGAGATTGGGCTTCCACCGTCGAGGCCTTCGGCCAGGCCAAGCAGGAGCATGGCAGCATCGATGTGCTGGTGAACAACGCCGGCATCACGCGGGACCGCATGTTCCTGAAGATGACCCCGGACGACTGGCAGGCTGTGATCGAGACCAACCTGAACTCCATGTTCAACGTGACCAAGCAGGTCGTGGGCGACATGGTGGAAAAGGGCTGGGGCCGGGTGATCAACATCAGCTCGGTCAACGGCGCCAAGGGCCAGGCCGGACAGACCAACTACTCGGCGGCCAAGGCGGGCATGCATGGCTTCACCATGGCCCTGGCGCAGGAGCTGGCCAGCAAGGGCGTCACGGTGAACACCGTCAGCCCGGGCTACATTGGCACCGACATGGTCAAGGCGATCCGCCAGGATGTGCTGGACAAGATCGTGGGCACCATCCCCGTCAAGCGCCTAGGCGAGCCCCGGGAAATTGCGTCCATCGTCTCGTGGCTGGCCTCGGAAGATGGCAGCTACTCGACCGGCGCCGATTTCTCGGTCAACGGTGGTCTGCACATGCACTGAGCACTTCTGGTGCCCAGCAAAAAGCCCGCATTGCGCGGGCTTTTTTCATGGAGAACAGGAAACTTGCGAAGTATCGGCCAAGTCACCGGCTGCGCCGGTTGGCACGGTCTGCGGCCTTACAGGCGGGCTGGTGCGCGCTTGCGGTCGCGTTCATCTTCGGGCCAGGCAGACAGAATTTGGGGTTGTGTCATCGTTTCACTCCTTTGTACCTGTTCAACGTGTTGCGGGGCTTTCGGGTTGACGGTGGGGACGCAAGCGTTTGCATGAAGCGTCCCAGTTTGTAACAAGCCTGGGCCCAAAACAAAGCCCGCTGGCAGAGCGGGCTGTAGGGGCAGGCAGCGTGGGCCGCCTGCAGCAAGAGGCTTCAACCGCGCAGGGGAGCGCGCTTGCGGTCACGTTCGTCTTCGGGCCAGATCGAGGCAATGGTGTTCATGGTGGTGTCCTTTGCAGATTCAACGCTGTGCAACCGTTCTGGGTTGACAGGGGCAATCACAGGGGGAGGGAGAACTCAGTGGGCCGTGGTCTGCAGCCCGGGGCCGCCGTGGCAGCAACGGCCATCACAGGCGGGCTGGGCAGCGCTTGCGGTCGCGTTCGTCTTCGGGCCAGACAGACAGGATGGTGGTTGCGGTCATGGGGGATGTACTCCTTATGTATGACCAACAACGTGGGGTGAATCGCCCGCGTTGACACGTTGACGTAAAAAAATGTGGGGTGTTCGGCCGCCTGTTTGCGCGATGTGTCTGCGGCGCGTTCAGGGGGCCGCAGCGCGTGCGGATTGCCTAGAATCGAAGGCTTTGCTGTCTGAAGGCGGGTGGGTGCGATGTCCTGGAATCTCTGGTTGCTGTATGTCTCTCTGGCGGGGGCGCTGATCGTGTCGCCCGGGCCGTCGGCCCTGCTGTGCGTCTCGCACGGCGTGAGCCACGGTGTGCGCCGCACCCTGGGCACGGTGCTGGGGGGGATTACCGCCTCGATGACGCTGATGCTGTTGTCGGCCCTGGGCCTGGGGGCGGTGATTGCGGCTTCCGACACGCTGTTCCACGCGATCAAGTGGGCCGGCGCCGCCTACCTGGTCTATCTGGGCATCAGCACCTGGCGCAGCCGGCCCCAGGCCGTCCCTGCACCGCCAGCGACGCAGTCCGCCGAGGTGGCCGTGCCCGCCACCTCCTTGCCCTCGGCCACCTGGGGCCAGCTGTACCGCAAGGGTTTCATGGTGGGCATTGGTAACCCCAAGGATTTGCTGTTCTTCAGCGCCCTGTTTCCGCAATTCATGAACCCGGCCGAGCCGGTGGCCGGGCAGCTGGCCATCCTGGCGGTGACCTGGATGGTGCTGGATGGCAGCATCATGTCCGCCTATGCCGTCGGCGGCGCCAAGGTGGCGGCCCGTCTGGGTCGCAGTGGCCCCGGGCGCTGGTTCCACCGCGTGACGGGCGGGGCCTTCATTGCGGCGGGCGGGCTGCTGGCGGCCACCAACCGTTAAGACCTGCGTACTGGTGGTACCGCGCAGCATGCATGGGCTGCCTGAGTAGAAGCCTGGATAAAAATATAGCTGCTGACGCTTGTCCTGCCTTGTTTTCAAAGTGGAAATCTTCTGAAAACAAAGCAGGGTGCGCGCGAGCAGCTATTTTTTGTGTTCTGCACCGTGCACCCAGGGCCGGGGCCGCAGGCACACGGGGCTACCGGGTTCAGCCGGCCAGGCCGGCTTCCTGCGTCAGCTGCTCGATCTGTTCGCTCAGCTCCAGCCAGCGCTCTTCCAGCGTATCCAGGGCGTCGCCCACGGTTTTCAGGCGCTTGCCGGCTTCGGCGATGTCGGCTGGCGCAAGCGGCGTGGCCAGCTTGTCCTCCAGCGCGGCTTTTTCGCTCGACAGGGTGGCCATCTGCTTGTCGACCTGCTCCAGCTCCTTCTTCAGCGGCTTGGTCTTTTCCCCCAGTTGCTGGCGCGCGGCGGCGGCCAGGCGGCGGGCTTCGCGCTGGTCGACCGGTGGGGCTGTACCGGCGTCGCTGGCGCTGCTGGTGGGCACGGCGGTGGCCTGTTCGGCCAGCTTGGCTTCTTCGCGCAGGCGCTTGGATTCGTCCAGCAGGTAGCGCTGGTAGTCGTCCAGGTCCCCATCGAACGGGCCGACCACGCCGCGGCCCACCATCCAGAAGTCCTCGCACACGGCGCGCAGCAGGTGGCGGTCGTGCGAGACCAGCATGACGGTGCCATCGAAGTCGTTGATGGCCATGGCCAGGGCCTCGCGCGTGGCCAGGTCCAGGTGGTTGGTGGGTTCGTCCAGCAGCAGCAGGTTGGGGCGCTGCCAGACGATCATGGCCAGCACCAGGCGGGCCTTTTCGCCGCCGCTCATGCTGCCCACGGTCTGCTTGACCATGTCGCCGGTAAAGTTGAAGGTGCCCAGCCAGTTGCGCAGGTCCTGCTCGCGGCTGGCGGCGGGGGCGTCGGCGCCCAGGTCCTTGGCCAGGCGCGTCATGTGCTGCAGCGGGTCTTCGTCCGGGCGCAGCACGTCCAGCTCCTGCTGGGCGAAGTAGCCGATGTTCAGCCCCTTGCCCTCGGTGATCTTGCCGCCCAGGGCCTGCATGGTGCGGGCGATGGTCTTGACCAGGGTGGACTTGCCCTGGCCGTTGGCGCCCAGGATGCCGATGCGCTGGCCCGCCAGCACGGAGCGGCTCACGCCCTGCAGGATGGTGGTGGTCTGGCCGGCCTCGTCGGTGTAGCCGAAGCTGGCATCGGTGATCGCCAGCATGGGGTTGGGCAGGCTGGCCGGGGCTTTGAATTCAAAGGTGAATTCCGCATCGGCCAGTACCGGCGCCACTTTTTCCATGCGCTCGATCATCTTCACGCGGCTTTGGGCCTGCTTGGCCTTGGTGGCCTGGGCCTTGAAGCGGTCGATGAACTTCTGCAGGTGGGCGATCTTGTCCTGCTGCTTCTCGAACGCCGACTGCTGCAGCTCCAGCTGCTGGGCGCGCAGCTCTTCGTACTTGCTGTAGTTGCCGCCGTAGCGCGTGATCTGGCCGCTGGCCAGCTCCAGGGTGACGGTGGTCACCGCGTCCAGGAACTCCCGGTCGTGCGAGATGACGATCATGGTGCCGGGATAGCGCTTGAGCCAGGCTTCCAGCCAGACCAGGGCGTCCAGGTCCAAGTGGTTGGTGGGCTCGTCCAGCAGCAGCAGGTCGGAGGGGCACATCAGCGCGCGCGCCAGCTGCAGGCGCATGCGCCAGCCGCCGGAGAAACTGTTGACGGGCTGGTTCAACTCGCCGGTCTTGAAACCCAGGCCCAGGATCAGCGCCTGGGCGCGCGCCGTGGCGTCGTGGGCGCCGGCGTCCTGCAGGTCGGCATGGGCCTGGGCGATGGCCATGCCGTCGCCCGCCTGTTCGGCGGCCTGCAGGCGCGCCTGCACTTCCATCAGGCGGGTGTCGCCGTCCAGCACAAACTGGGTGGCGGAGTCCTCGGTCTCGGGCATGTGCTGGGCCACCTGGCCCATGCGCCACTGCGTCGGGATGAAGAAGTCGCCGCCGTCTTCGTGCAGCGTGCCGTTGAGCAGGGCGAACAGCGAGGATTTGCCGGCACCGTTGCGGCCGACCAGACCCACGTGTTCACCGGGGTTGATGGTGGCGTTGACGCTGTCGAGCACCACTTTGGTGCCGCGGCGCAGGGTGACGTTTTTCAGGGTGATCATCTGCAGCGAGAAAAAAAGCGCACCCGCAGACGGGGTCCATCGTGCGGGTGTCGAAAAAATAAATAGCGCTTGGCGTAAGCCAGATAAGCGCTAGAGGCCAAAAAGGCTTGAAACTTCAAGCCCGGTGGCACGGCGCTTATTGTGCCGTGCGCTGGGCCTGGGCGACGAGTTCCTGCCGGGTGACCAGCAGCACGGCGTCTTCGCCCACGCTGGTGTCCAGCCAGTAGACCAGCAGCTCGGGGAAGGCGGCCTCGAAGAAGGGGCGCTCGTTGCCGATCTCCAGCACCAGCACGGCGTCCTCGGTCATGCAGGCGGGCGCATCGGCCAACAGCTGGCGGATGAAGTCCATGCCGTCCGTGCCACCGGCCAGGGCCAGCTCGGGCTCGGCCAGGTATTCGTCGGGCAGCTTGGCCATGCTGTCGGCGTTGACGTAGGGCGGGTTGCACAGGATCAGGTCCCAGGGGCCGGGCACCTGGCGCAGGCCATCGGTTTCGACCAGGGTCACGCGATCCTGCAGACCGTGCTTGTCGACATTGATGCGGGCCACGGCCAGGGCGTCGGTGCTGATGTCGGCGCCGGTCACCGCGACCTCGGGCCAGGCCATGGCGGCCAGGCAAGCCAGCGAGCCATTGCCGGTGCACAGGTCCAGCACCTGGCGGGTCTTGTCCGAGAGGAAGTGGTCGATGCTGCCGTCGGCCAGCAGCTCGGCAATGAAGCTGCGCGGCACGATGGCGCGCTCGTCCACGTAGAAGGGCACGCCCATCAGCCAGGCCTCGCGCGTCAGGTAGGCGGCGGGTTTGCGGCTGGCGATGCGTTCTTTGAAAAGAGTAGCGACCTGCACTTGCTGCTCGGGCGTGACGGGCTGATTTTCCACCGAATCTTCGTCGTCGCCCAATGGGGCGTCAATCGGCAGGCCCAGCTGCCACAGCACCAGCCAGATGGCTTCTTCCTCGGCGTTCGCCGTGCCGTGGCCAAAGCCCACGCCGGCCTGGGTCAGGCATTGCGCGCCGGAATCGATCAGGGCGCCAACGGTGGCGCCGTGGGGCAGGGTGTACGCGTGGCTCATGCGGCGGCCCCTTGCACGGCGGCGGCGGACTGCAGCTGCGCATGCAGGTTTTCCAGCACGCGGCGGTAGATGTTCTTCAGCGGTTCCACATCGGCCACGACGATGTGCTCATCAATCTTGTGGATGGTGGCGTTGGGCGGGCCCAGCTCGATCACCTGGGGGCAGACCTTGGCGATGAAGCGGCCGTCGCTGGTGCCACCGCTGGTGGACAGCTCGGTCTCCAGCCCGGTTTCGGCACGGATGGCTTGCTGCGTGGCGTGGACCAGATCGCCGGGCGTGGTCAGGAAGGGTTCGCCCGACAGGCTCCAGGTCAGGTCGTACTCCAGCGCGTGGCGGTCCAGCACGGACTTGACGCGCTGCTTCAGGCTTTCGGCCGTGTTCTCGGTGCTGTAGCGGAAGTTGAAGTCGATCACGACCTCACCGGGGATCACGTTGGATGCGCCCGTGCCGCCATGCATGTTGCTGATCTGCCAGCTGGTGGCGGGGAAGAAGGCGTTGCCCTGGTCCCATTCGATGCTGGCCAGCTCGGCCAGCGCCGGCAGGGCCTGGTGGATGGGGTTGCGCGCCAGCTGCGGATAGGCGATGTGGCCCTGGATGCCTTCCACGGTCAGGCGCCCGCTGAGCGAGCCGCGGCGGCCGTTCTTGATCATGTCGCCGGTCTGCTGCACGGCCGTGGGCTCGCCCACGATGCACCAGTCCATGGGCTCGCCGCGCGCGTGCAGGGCCTGGCAGACGATCTTGGTGCCATCATGGCCGGGGCCTTCCTCGTCGCTGGTCAGCAGGAAGGCAATGTCCAGGGGCGTGTCGGTCTGCTGGGCCAGGAATTCCTCGACGGCCACGACAAAGGCGGCGATGGAGGTCTTCATGTCGCTGGCACCGCGGCCGAACAGCTTGCCGTCGCGGTAGGAGGGGGTGAACGGCGGGCTGCCCCATTGCTCCACCGGGCCGGTGGGCACCACGTCGGTGTGGCCGGCGAAGATCAGTGTCTTGGCCGCGGGGTGGCCGCTGCGGCGCACGGCCCAGAGGTTGTGCACGCGGAAGCTGTCGGGGCCGCCGTCCATGCGCTCGCAGGCAAAGCCCAGGGGGGCCAGGCGGTCGGCCAGCATTTCCAGGCAGCCGGCATCTTCGGGGGTGATAGAGGGGCGGCTGATCAGTTGCTCAGCCAGTTGCAGGGTGCGGGACATGAGAGAAATCCAAAATGGGCTGCACCTTGCGGGCAACCTGGCCCCCAGTCTGCACGGGGGCTTATGTTTTAAGACCGGTGTTCAGCAACAAGTCGCCAAACTCGG
Organism: Comamonas aquatica; assembly: GCF_018064205.1. Taxonomy (NCBI): domain Bacteria; kingdom Pseudomonadati; phylum Pseudomonadota; class Betaproteobacteria; order Burkholderiales; family Comamonadaceae; genus Comamonas; species Comamonas aquatica. The sequence goes on from NZ_CP072916.1 coordinate 1,441,605, forward strand.
GCAGGGCCGGGACGTTCTGCTCCACTGCAGGGGCCAGCGATTCCAGGGGACTGCTGGCCGGAGCGGCTTTTTGGGGCGCATTTTGCAGGCGCCACATCAAGTTGGTGGGCGAGTCGGCATTGGCCAAGCCTTCACTGCGGTCAATTGTGCCACTGGTGATGAGGCGCGCCAGGTCTTCTTCGAAGGTTTGCGAGCCTTCGGCCATGGACTGCTCCATGTTGTCGCGCACGCCGGAAAAGTCGCCCTTTTCGATCAGCTCGGACACCAGCTTGGTGTTGAGCAGCACTTCCACGGCCGGCACGCGCTTGCCCGCCGGCGTGCGCAGCAGGCGCTGGGTGACCACGGCCTTCAGCGACGAGGACAGGTCGCCCAGCATGGTGGCGCGCACCTCCACGGGGTAGAAGCTCAGGATGCGGTTCAGGGCGTGGTAGCTGTTGTTGCCGTGCAGCGTGGCCAGTACCAGGTGGCCCGATTGCGCATAGGCGATCGCGGCGGACATGGTTTCGCGGTCGCGGATCTCGCCAATCAGGATCACGTCCGGCGCCTGGCGCAGCGCGTTCTTCAGTGCCACCTGCAGCGACTGGGTGTCGGAACCCACTTCGCGCTGGTTGACGATGGAGCGCTTGTTGCGGAACTGGAATTCGATCGGGTCCTCGATGGTCAGAATGTGGCCCGAGCGCTGTTCGTTGCGGCTGTCGATCATGGCCGCCAGGGTGGTGCTCTTGCCGGAGCCGGTGGCACCGACCACCAGCAGCAGGCCGCGCTTTTCCAGAATCAGCTGGTTCAGGATGGGCGGCAGCTTGAGCTCTTCCAGCTTGGGGATCTGCTGGGCGATGAAGCGCACCACGACGGCCACCGAACCCCGCTGGCGCATGGCGCTGACGCGAAAGCGGCCCACGCCCTTGATGGGCACGGCCATGTTGAGCTCGCCCGTGTCCTGCAGCACCTCCATGTCGTGGGGAGACACCACTTCGGCCAGCAGGGCGCGCGGCGCGTCTGGCGGCAGGAGCTGGTTGTTGATGGGCACGCAGACCCCGTCGATCTTGATGAGCGCGGGGGAATTGGCGGACAGGTAAACGTCCGAGGCGTGCTTTTCCGCCATCAGGCGCAGGATGCGTTCCATCATGCTCATGCCGAAACCTCTGATTAAAAAACTGGGGGCTTTGTTGCAGGCCTGTAGTCTGCAGCAAAACCCCCAGCTTGCGATTTAGAGCTTGTCTAAATGCTTGATGCGCATCAATCGCGCAACAGGTCGTTCAGGCTGGTGGTAGAGCGGGTCTTGGCGTCCACGGTCTTCACGATGATGGCAGCGTACATGGAGTAGTCCTTGCCGTCCTTGGTCTTCTTGGGCAGGTTGCCCGAGACCACCACGGAGCCTGCGGGCACGCGGCCGTAGGTGATTTCACCGGTTTCGCGGTTGAAGATGGGGGTGGACTGGCCGATGTACACGCCCATGGAGATCACGGAGTTCTCTTCCACGATCACGCCTTCGACCACTTCGGAGCGTGCGCCGATGAAGCAGTTGTCTTCAATGATGGTGGGGTTGGCCTGCAGGGGTTCCAGCACGCCGCCCAGGCCCACGCCGCCCGACAGGTGGACGTTCTTGCCCACTTGGGCGCAGGAGCCGACGGTAGCCCAGGTGTCGACCATGGTGCCGGCGTCCACGTAGGCGCCGATGTTCACGTAGGAAGGCATCAGGATGGCGCCCTTGGCGATGAAGGAGCCGCGGCGCGCCACGGCAGGCGGCACCACGCGCACGCCGGTGGCGGCGATGTCGGCTTCGCTCAGGCCTTCGTACTTGGTGGGCACCTTGTCGAAGAAGTTCAGGGCGCCGGCGGACATCAGCTTGTTGTCGTTCAGGCGGAAGGACAGCAGCACGGCCTTCTTCAGCCACTGGTGCACGGTCCACTGGCCCACGCCTTCACGGCTGGCCACGCGCAGCGTGCCGTTGTCCAGCTGCTGCAGGGCGAATTCGACGGCTTCTACGACTTCCTTGGGGGCAGAGGCTGCGGACAGCTCGGCGCGGTTGTCCCAAGCGGTTTCGATGATCTGTTGGAGTTGCTGTGTCATAGGAGCAAATTACTTCAAATGTTTTTGGATGAAATCGGCGGTGCGCTGAGCGGCTTCCACGCATTCGGAGGTTTCTGCCACCAGGGCCAGGCGCACACGCTGGGCCCCCGGGTTGTGGCCACGCGCATCGCGGGCCAGGTAGCTGCCGGGCAGGACAGTAACATGGTTTTGCGCGTACAAGGCCTGTGCAAACTCAGTGTCCGTCATGCCCAAAGCATCGGGGATGCGGGGCCAGAGGTAAAAACCGGCATCCGGCAGGCGCACGTCCATCACGGGCTCCAGGATGGGCATGACGGCGGCGAACTTGTCGCGGTAGAGCTGGCGGTTGTGCTCCACATGGGCCTCGTCCGACCAGGCAGCGATGCTGGCGTGCTGGATCGGCAGGCCCATGGCACCACCGTGGTAGGTGCGGTACAGCAGGAAGGATTTGAGCAGCTTGGCGTCACCGGCCACAAAGCCGCTGCGCAGACCCGGCACATTGCTGCGCTTGGACAGGCTGGTGAAGGCCACCAGGTTGCGGTAGTCGCTGCGGCCCAGCTGCACGGCGGCTTCCAGGCCGCCCAGGGGCGCTTCTTCGCGGAAATAGATTTCGCTGTAGCACTCGTCCGAGGCAATCACGAAGCCGTGGCGGTCCGACAGCGCGAACAGCTTCTCCCATTCCGACAAGGGCATGACCGCGCCCGTGGGGTTGCCGGGTGAGCAGACGTAGATCAGCTGGGTCCGGGCCCAGACCTCGTCCGGCACGCTGTCCCAGTCCACGGCGAAGTTGCGCGCGGGATCGCTGGGCACGAAGTAGGGCTGCGCGCCGGCCAGCAGCGTGGCGCCTTCGTAGATTTGGTAGAAGGGATTGGGGCACAGCACCGTGGCGCCGGGCTGCGTGGGGTCGATGATGGTCTGGGCGAAGGAAAACAGAGCTTCGCGCGAGCCGTTGACGGGCAGGATCTGGGTGGCTGCGTCCACTGCGATGCCATAGCGGCGCTGCATCCAGTCGCTGCAGGCCTGGCGCAGGCGCAGGTCGCCGGCGGTGGCAGGGTAGTTGGCCAGACCCGCCAGGTTGCCGCACAGGCTGGTCTTGATGAATTCCGGCGTGTCGTGCCGTGGCTCGCCAATCCCCAGGCTGATGGGGCGCAGATCGGCGGGTGGTGTCACCCCCGCAAAAAGTTGGCGCAGCCGCTCGAAGGGATAGGGCTGGAGGTGTTGGAGCAGGGGATTCATGGTCCAAATATTATGGGGTCAGAATGTCGCCCGCTTTGTGCTTGATGCGTGATGCCGGGGGTCTGCAGACCGCAGGCATCCGGGGTGGGGCGGCGAAAAACGAACAAGGCTAGCTGGGAAAACCCCCAAGGCTGGCGTCGCCTCCCGGAGTTACAACCCTTTGTAACGAATTTCATCGTGTGCGAACGCAGGGAGGGGGAGCATGCACAAGCCAATGCGTTGGGTGCTCAGGCACTGCAAGCTGGGCGGAAAGCTGGCGCTGATCGGCGTCAGCGGCGGAGTGGCCATGCTGGCCGCATGGGTGGCTGCGGGCCAGGGCTGGGCGCCTGGGCTGCAGGTGGGCCTGCCGGCGGTGGCGGGCCTGTGGTTCTTGTATGTGCTGTACAGCGTCTACAGCAGCCTGGCCCATGAGGTGGCGCGCCTGCTGACGGCGATGGAGCACGCAGCCCAGGGCAATCTGGCCCACCGCATCACGGCCCACGGGGCCGATGAGCTGGCGCAGATGGCCCGCCTGCTGGACAGCATGGTGGTGGCCTTGTCCAGCATGGTGGCCGAAATCCGCAGCAACGCAGCCCTGGTTACGCAGGCCGGGCACACGCTCACCCAGGACAACCAGGCCCTGGCGGCGCGCACCGAGCTGCAGGCCTCGAACGTGGCGCAGACCGTGGTCAGCGTGGAGCAGGTCACGGCCGTGGTGCAGAACAATGCCGAGACGGCCGTGGCCGCCGACCGCTGCACGGCCCAGGTGCGCCAGGCGGTGGAGCAGGGCAGCGGTGTGATGGAGCAGGCCGTGCAGTCGGTCGAGGCGATCGAGCGCAGCGCCGGGCGCATGTCCGAGATCATTGCCGTGATCGACGGGATTGCGTTCCAGACCAACATCCTGGCGCTGAATGCGGCCGTCGAGGCGGCGCGCGCGGGCGAGCAGGGGCGTGGCTTTGCTGTGGTGGCTTCCGAGGTGCGCAGCCTGGCGCAGCGCTCCGCCGAGGCCTCCAAGGAGATCCGCCTGCTGATCGAGGACTCCGTGCGGCAGGTGGCCAGCAGCACGCAGCTGATCCGCCAGGCGGGCCAGGGCATGCACCAGGTGGCGCAGGGCGTGCGCAGCGTGGCCGGGCATGTGGAGGCGATTTCGGAGTCCGGCAACAGCCAGGGCACCGGGCTGCAGCAGATCCACCAGGCGGTGCACCAGATCGACCAGGTCACCCAAGAGAACGCGCTGATGGTGCGCCATGTGGTGCAGGAAGCGCAGGCGCTGGAGCAGCGCGCGGCCACGCTGTCGGAAGCGGTGGAGCGTTTTCGCCTGCAGCAGGGCACGGCGGTCGAGGCCGTGGCCCTGGTGGAGCGGGCCGTGGCCCTGCGCCGCATGGGCATGGCGCAGCAGCAGTACTGGCAGGCGCTGACGGACCCGCAGCAACCCTTCCATGACCGCGACATGTATGTGTTTGTGCTGGATGCCGGCGGGCAGTACCTGGCCTTCGGTGGCAACCCGGGCAAGCGCGGTACCCGGGTGCAGGACGTCAAGGGGGTGGATGGCGATGCCCTGCTGCGCGCCATCATTGCGCAGGCCGAGCAGGGGGCGGGCTGGGTCGAGTACGACTTCACCAACCCCGTGTCGGGCAAGGTGCAGGCCAAGATGTCCTATGTCTGCAAGCAGGACGGCGTGTACCTGGGCTGCGGCGTCTACAAGAGCTTTGCGGGCTGAGTGCTCTTGATGCCCTTGGCGTGGCCCTGGTGGCAGGGGTGCTCGGGTTGTGGGCATGCTGCTGCAGGCAGCGCGTGCCATGGCATACGGGTGGAGCCACCAATGGCATGACGCACTGGGCCTCAAAATGGCCTGCAGCGCTGATGAAACCGGCGCCTGCAGCTATCAATACAGGAACTTCGGCAATCGGAGGGGGCTGACGGGCTCAGTGCCCGCGCAGGCCGCGGGCTTTGGCCAGGGCGGCGGCAATCGCCGCTTTCTTGTCGGGCACCACCTCGGGCACGGGGGCAGTGGCCTGGGCATTGGCGTTGATGCTGTCCGTCAGCCCCTGGGCCTGCAGCCGCTGCTGGCGCGCGTGGTAGCGCTGCTTGGCGTACTGCGCCTGTGCGGGCGTCCAGGCCTCCCAGCCGGTGCGCGCGCCGCTGACGACCTCCAGCTCGATACAGTCCACCGGGCAGACGGGGATGCACAGCTCGCAGCCGGTGCAGTGCGCCGGCATCACCGTGTGCATCTGCTTGTTGGCGCCCAGGATGGCGTCGGTGGGGCAGGCTTTCAGGCACAGGGTGCAGCCGATGCACCAGTCCTCGTCAATGCGTGCCAGTGTCAGCGGCCCTTCAATGCCGAACTGCGGGTTCAGCGGCTGCACGGGCTGGCCGGTCAGGGCCGCCAGCCTCGCAATGCCTTCCGTGCCCCCGGGCGGGCACTGGTTGATGGGCGCGCCTTCCTCGGCAATCGCCTGGGCATAGCGGGCACAGTCGGGGTAGCCGCAACGGGTGCATTGCGTTTGCGGCAGGGCGGCATCAATGGAAAAAGCCAGTCCGGTGAGGACTGGCTTGGGCTGAATTTCAGGCATGCAGTCTAGCGGGTGCCACGCCGGCGCGCCCTGGACGCGGGGGCCGGCTTGGCGGTGGTCGGTGTCCAGGGGGCAGAGTGTGGCGCAACTTGGGGGGCGGCGTCTTCGGCGTGCACCAATTCCCCGTCATGGACCGGTGCGCTGTCGGCGGCCGGGGCGGGTTGGTGGGCGTAGATGAAGCCGCGCACCTTGGGATAGACCATGTCGCGCCAGCGGCGGCCGCTGAAGATGCCGTAGTGGCCGGCCCCCATGACGTCGTAGTGCAGGCGCATGGTGGCAGGAATGTTGGCGCACAGCTCCTGCGCGGCGCGGGTCTGGCCGGAGCCGGAGATGTCGTCCAACTCGCCTTCGATGGTGAACAGCGCGGTGCTGGTGATGTCCTGGGGCTTCACGCGCTCCAGCGTGCCGTCCGGCGCGCGCACGTCCCAGGTGCCGTTGACCAGCTTGAAGTCCTGGAACACGGTCTGGATGGTTTCCAGGTAGTAATCGGCGTCCATGTCCAGCACGGCGTTGTACTCGTCGTAGAACTTGCGGTGCTGCTCGACGCTCGCGTCATCGCCCTTGACCAGGTTCTTGAAGTAGTCGTAATGGCTGTTGGCGTGGCGGTCGGGGTTCATGGCCACAAAGCCGGAGTACTGCAAGAAGCCGGGGTAGACACGGCGGCCGGCGCCCGGGTAGTTGTCCGGCACGCGGTAGATGACATTGTTCTCGAACCACTCGAAGCTGCGCTGCACGGCCAGGTTGTTGACGGCCGTGGGGGTGCGGCGCGCATCAATGGGGCCGCCCATCATGGTCATGGTCAGTGGCGTGGTCTCGCCGCGGCTGGCCATCAGCGACACGGCGGCCAGCACTGGCACCGTGGGCTGGCAGACGCTGATGACGTGGCAGTTGCCGTACTGCTGCTGCAGGTAGCGGATGAATTCCTGCACATAGTTGATGTAGTCGTCCAGGTGGAACTCGCCGTCTTCCAGGGGCACCAGGCGGGCGTTCTTCCAGTCGGTGATGAAGACCTTGTGGTCGCTCAGCAGGCTTTTGACCGTGTCGCGCAGCAAGGTGGCATAGTGGCCCGACAGCGGGGCGACGACCAGCACTGGGGGCTGGGTGAGCAGGGTGTCCAGCGTCTCAGGATCGTCCGAGAAACGCTTGAAGCGGCGCAGCTCGCAAAATGGCTTGTCGATCTCAACACGCTCGAGGATGGTGACCTTGACGCCATGCACGGGCACGGACTGGATGCCAAATTCGGGCTTTTCATAGCCCTTGCCCAGGCGGTAGAACAGGTCAAAACCGGCCGAGATGCGTTGGGCAAATGGCCACTGCGCCATGGGCAGCAGCGGATTGGTGTACAGCTTGGAGGTGGCTTGCGCAAAGTCGGCAAAGGGTGCCAGCAGGGCGCGTTGGGTTTCGTAGAACTGGTAGAGCATGGCGGGCATACCTCGTTATGTTGCACTGCAATATAACAGCATGCGGCGCCGGCGCGGAATGGCACTATCCAGGGGATGGCGTCGCGCAGGCGACAAGCGTGCGCCAGCCCGTTCGCGTGCTGCAATAATTGAAATAAGCGGCCTCCCCGGCAGCCTTGCACAAGCCCTGGACGGCGAAAGGGCCTTGCAGGAAAGCATAGCGCTCAGCGCTCGTGGGAGCGGGGTGTTAAAGGATAAATCATTCAAAAATCAAGCTGTGCAAGCGCCAGCAGCTACGTTTTTTTGATTTTCATGCAGCCACAGCCACAGTCACAGCCACAGCCACAGGCGCGCTGCGGGCCTGTAACCTAGATCGTTCAAATGCGCTGGCACCTACAGAATCGCTCGGTCTGCAGTTCGTTGCGATGGGACCCCAGGGCGGTGGCCACGGTGCAGGCATGCTAGAGCTTTGGTGAGGTTGGGCCCGGGGCTGTGGTGCGGGACGGCAGAACGGAACTCCCTCCAACCGACCGGTGCGGGGCCTGTAGGGGATGCCAAGGCCTGCACGCTGGTGGCGCTGGCAGATATCTGTCATGCAGAAGCAAACATGCTCGTCGCACGCCCGCTCCTGCATGGCGCCGTCGCCCATAAGGGGCTTATTCGGGCTGGGAGCCCTCCGGCCGGGTATTGGCAATCGCCGAGACTTCGCGGGCCGGCAGGTGCTTGAGGCGGTGGTCACTCCACACCTGGCGCCAGCGGCGCGCGCCCGGCAGGCCGTGGCGCAGGCCCAGCATGTGGCGGGCAATCGCGTACCAGTGGGTGTCGTGATCGCGCGCTTCGCGTTCCATGTACGCGACCATGGCCTGCTCGATGTCCGTGTGGGTCAATGTGGACGCAGGCGCGCCGAAGTACAGCTCGTCCCAGCGGGCCATCCACCAGGGGTTGTGGTAGGCCTCGCGGCCCACCATCACGCCGTCGACCTGCTGCAGCTGCTCTTGCACCACCGCGTCGGTCTTGATGCCGCCGTTGATGGCAATCGTCAGGTGCGGGAACTCGCGCTTGAGCTGGGCCACGATTTCGTAGCGCAGCGGTGGAATGTCGCGGTTTTCCTTGGGCGACAGGCCTTGCAGCCAGGCGTTGCGGGCATGGACGATGAAGACCTCGCAGCCGGCCTTGGCCACGGTGCCGACAAAGTCGCGCACAAAGTCATAGCTCTCTATCTTGTCGATGCCGATGCGGTGCTTGACGGTGACGGGAATGTCCACCGCATCGCGCATGGCCTTGACGCCCTCGGCCACCAGACTGGCCTCGTTCATCAGGCAGGCACCAAAGGCGCCGCGCTGCACCCGTTCGCTGGGGCAGCCGCAATTGAGGTTGATCTCGTCATAGCCCCAGTCCTGGCCGATCCTCGCGGCCTTGGCCAGATCACCCGGTTCGCTGCCACCCAGTTGCAGGGCCACGGGGTGTTCTTCGGCGTTGAAGCGCAGGTGGCGCGGCACATCCCCGTGCAGCAAGGCACCGGTGGTGATCATCTCGGTGTAGAGCAGGGTGTGGCGGCTCAGCAGGCGGTGCAGGTAGCGGCAATGCCGGTCCGTCCAGTCCAACATCGGTGCCACGGACATACGCCATGGCGATGCAAGTTCTTGTTTTGATTGTGTTTCTTTGGTGTTCATCGTCAGTTTTGGCCATCTGTAGCACTATCCGTAGCACCCCGAAAACCACCAAAAAACCCTGAATTCTGCCTGCCGGTGCTACAGTGAGTGCTACGAAGACGGCTTGTAGCACTGGACACCATGGGAACAATATCGGCACGAACGCGGGCGGATGGTACGACCGCGTACACGGCACAGATTCGCCTGAAAGACCAGGGCGTTATTGTGCACACAGAAGCTCAGACCTTCACGAAGAAGGCTTTGGCGCAGGCCTGGATGAAGCGCCGGGAAGCGGTGCTTGAAGAACAGCGCGCCACCGGCGGGCTCAGTAAGGACAAGATCACGGTGGGTGATCTGCTGGACGCCTATGTGCAGCAGTCCGAGGGCATCACCGAATGGGGTCGGTCGAAGAAGGCGGACATCGCACGGCTGCGCACCTGCGGCCTGGCCGCCAAAGACGCGCGCCTGTTGACCGCTGCCGACATCATCGATTACGCCAAGCGCCGGCGGATCGATGACGAGGCGGGGCCGGCCACGGTGCTCAACGACATCGTGTGGCTGCGACAGGCGTTCCTGTCGGGCGCAACCATGTTCGACATCAAGCAGCCGGTCGTCGCCGCTGACGCCGCGAAGCTGGAACTGTTCCGGATGAAGGTGATTGCCAAGCCAGCGCAGCGCAAGCGCAGGCTGTCGGCAGAGGAAGAAGCGAAGCTGGGGGATTATTTCGGCAGTCGGGATGCGCGTGCGCGAATACCGATGCTGGACATTTTCAAATTCGCACTGTTGACCGCAAGACGGCAAGAGGAAATCTGCCGGATTAAATGGGTCGATATTGATTTTGAAAAAGGGACATGCTGGCTGGATGACGTGAAGCATCCAACGCAGAAGAAGGGGAATAGGCGCGAGTTTCGTATATTGAAACCGGCCTTAGAGATCATTCAGTCGCAACCAAACAAGGCTGACGAGGTTTTCCCGTACAACTCAAAAAGCGTGGGTGCTGCGTTCACACGTGCCTGCCACTTCCTTGAGATTACGGGGTTGCGCTTCCATGACTTGAGGCATGAGGCCACCAGTCGGTTATTCGAAAAAGGGTACAGCATTCAAGAAGTGGCACAGTTCACGTTGCATGAATCCTGGGCCACCCTCAAACGCTATACCCACCTGAAGCCTGAAAACGTGCCGGAGCGTTAGGGGGTGTCCGAATTTTTGTGTAAACGGGTCGGACTTCAATTGACGGAGATGCGGTCTCCGAACTGAATGGTAAAGCGGGTCAGTGCGGCCTTCCAATCCCGGATGGGCATGGTCCACTTCTGGCTGATGTTGCGCAGCGCCAGGTAGAACAGCTTGGTCAGCGCCTCGTCACTGGGGAACGAGCCCCGGTTCTTGCTCAGCTTCCTCAGGCTCATGTTCACCGACTCGATGGCATTGGTGGTGTAGATGACCTTGCGGATTTCCGGCGGGTAGTCAAAGAACGGGGTCAAGCGGCTCCAGTTCCTGCGCCAGGACTGGCCGATGGGCAGGTACTCGGCATCCCATCGGGCCTCGAACTCTGCGAGCATCAGTTCGGCCTCCTCGGCGGTGGCGGCCGTGTAGATGCGGCGCAGGTCGGCCGCCACTTCCTTGCGGCGCTTCCATGAGACGTAGTTCAGGCTGTGGCGCACCATGTGAACGATGCACAGTTGCACCACCGCCTTGGGGAACACCGCCTCGATGGCGTCAGGGAAACCCTTGAGCCCATCGACACAGGCAATGAAGATGTCCTGCACGCCCCGGTTGCGCAGTTCGGTCACGACCTGCAGCCAGAACTTGGCTCCCTCGGTTTGCGCCAGCCACAGACCCAGCACCTCCTTCTCGCCCGTCATGGTGATGCCGATGGCCAGGTACACCGCCTTGACCCGCACCGCGCCCTCGCGCACCTTCACGTGGATGCAGTCCAGATAGACGATGGGGTAAATCGGCTCCAGCGGCCGGGCCTGCCAGGCCTTGACCTCGTCGGCCACGGCATCTGTCACCGAGGAAATCAGGCTGGGTGAGACCTCGGTGCCGTACATCTCTTCGAGGTGGGCCTGTATCTCGCGCACCGTCATGCCACGGGCGTACAGCGAGATGATTTTGTCGTCGAAGCCGGCCCAGCGGGTCTGGTGCTTGGGGATGAGCTGAGGCTCGAAGCTGCCATGGCGGTCGCGTGGCACTTCGATGGGCAATTCGCCGAACTCGCCCTTGAGGGTCTTCTTGCTCTTGCCGTTGCGGGTGTTGCCAGCGGGGTTGGCCACCGCCTCGTTGCGTTCATGGCCCAGGTGCTCAGTCAGCTCAGCGTCCAAAGCTCGCTCGACCAGCAGCTTGGTCAGTTGCTTGAGCAGGCCGTTCTCGCCGATGAGGTCTTCAGGCTTCTTGTAGTTGGCCAGCAGGCCAGACAGCAGTTCTTCGGGTACGTCGTGTTTCTTGGTGTTCATTGTGTTTACGGACAGCCCGGCTTGCGCCGGCGGTGGATTGTCCGTTTACACAAAATTCTGCACACCCTCGAGCGTTAAGCACGCATTTTCTGCCAGTCGTTCTCTGCTTCTCGCTTTTTGCTGTCGATGTAGTCGGCCAGCTTTTTGGCATCAATAAACCAAGGGCTGCGCTGGCCCCCCAGCTTATATGTAGGCACGGGCAGATCCTGCAGGCAGGCTCGCTCGTTCGCCTTTCTGGGCTCCATGCCAAAGAAGTCCTTGCTGATTTTTTCAAGCGGGATATTCACGTCGCCAAATTTGGCGAGCAGTGCAAAGAGTGTGGTGCTCATTTTCTTCAGGCTATAAAAAACCCCACCTTAGAGGCGGGGTTGTGGTTCATCAAAGTCCGGGATGGGGGCGCGGCGGTCGCGCCGGGTTCGGGCTCTGCGGCTCATGGCTGTGTGTCTCCCTGCTTGGCTGCTTGGGTGGCGCGCTCACACACAAGACCTGCGCCTTCGACAGCTTCAATCACGGCCTCTCGCATGGTTTTCCCATACTGGTTCCACCAGCCGTCGTAGAGGTATCCGCCTTTTTTCCAGGTCACTTGGATGTAGAAATGACCGACCGGCTCGCGCTCGATGTTGAAGTGGTTGAGCACGACCGCTTCCTGATGTACGTGGCCGCCCAGCGCGCAGAAAACCTCAAGGCCCAGGGCAAGGAAAATCTGTTCTCCGATCAGGACATCACCAGCCTGAAGACACTCAACGACGGCCAGATGCCCGATGGCAGCAGCCGTAAGCAGGCCTATGCCAAGGCCCTGGCCCAGCTCAACAGCTTCAACGAGAGCGTGCTGCGCATGGCCAAGGAATCCGGGCTGATTGATCAGGACGCCTACGACCTGATGCGCGACCAGCCCTATGTGCCCTTCTACCGCCTGATGGAGGAAGAGGGCGGCCTGCAGGGGCCCAGCTTCTCCAAGGGGCTGACCAACCAGAAGGCCTGGAAGAAGCTCAAGGGCGGAACCGAGCAGCTCAATGCCGACTTGCTGCAGAACATGCTGCTCAACTGGGGCAATCTGTACGCCGCATCGGCCCGCAACCGCGCCGCGCTGGCCACCATGGACGCTGCCGACAAAATGGCCGTGGCCTACAAGGTGCCCAGCGACACCAAGGGCGCCGCCAAGGTGATGCGCGACGGGGTGACCGAGCACTGGATGGTGGAGGATCCTTATCTGCTGGAGGCCATCAGCGCGCTGAACTACCAAGCCAGCCCCCTGATGAAGCCGCTGGCCAAGGCCAAGCAGTGGCTGACCTGGGGCGTGACCGTGAACCCCACGTTCAAGATTCGCAACCTGGTGCGTGATCTTGTCTCATCGGTTGCCATGGCCGACTTGAGCTACAACGTCGGGCTCAATTTCAAGAATGGCTGGAAGCTCTCAGCCAGCGACAGCCAAATCTATGCTTCCATGCTGGCATCGGGTGGGGTGATCAAGTTCGGCACCCAGGAGAACGCCGACCGAGCGCGCAAGCAGGTGGAAAAGCTGGCAGGCGTGGTGCTGGACCAGAATGGCGCGCAAAAGCTATGGGGCCAGGTCAAGTCGCTGTACGAGGTGTACGCTGAATTTGGAGATCGCACCGAGAACGTGAACCGCGTGGCCCTGTATGACCGGCTGATCGCCAAGGGGCACAGCCATGCCGAAGCCAGCTTCATGGCGCGTGACCTGATGGACTTCTCCATGGGCGGCAGCGCGCCCGTGGTGCGCTTCCTGACGCAATCGGTGCCATTCCTCAATGCCCGCCTGCAGGGTCTGTACAAGCTCGGCCGCTCAGCCAAGGAAGATCCCCGCCGCTTCGCCACTGTGGCCATGGCCGTGACGGTGGCCTCGCTGGGGTTGCTGGCCGCCTATGCCGACGACGAGGACTGGAAGCGCCGCGAGGACTGGGACCGCGACAGCTACTGGTGGTTCAAGATCGGTGAAATCGCCTACCGGATCCCCAAGCCGTTTGAGGTGGGCGCCATCGGCACGTTGGCCGAGCGCACGGCTGAGGCGATGTTCAGCGAGGAGATGGACAGCAAGCGATTCATGGAGCGCATCAGCCACATGGTCAGCCAGACCTTTGCGATTGATCCGGTGCCCCAGGCCTTCAAGCCGCTGCTGGACATTTACGCCAACAAGGACAGCTTCACCGGCCGGGCCATCGAAAGCCAGGCCGATCAGCGGCTGCGCCCGCAGGACCGCTACAGCGAGCGCACCTCGGAAGTGGCGCGTTTCCTGGGCCAGATGGGTTTGCCAGATCCAGCGCTGCTGATGAAGGGCGAGTATGCGGGGCTGAGCCCCAAGCAGGTCGACCACCTGCTGCGTGGCTACTTCTCATGGATGGCCACAGCATCCACGGTGGCCAGCGACATGTTGCTGCGCAACACCGTGGTGGATCGCGGCGAAAGCCCGGCAATGCGCCTGAAGGACGTGTTCCTGGTGGGCAACTTTGCCGAGGGCCTGCCATCGGGCGGCAGCCGCTATGTTTCCGCCATGTACGAGCAGTCCAAGTCGGTGGAGCAGGCCTATGCGGCCTACCGCGATGCGCTGGCCTCCGGCGACCACGCCAAGGCGAGCGAGATCATGGACAGCAGTGGAGAGCTGATCCGCAGCCGTGGAGCCGTGAACACGGCCACCAAGCTGCTGGCGCAGCTCAACAGCCAGGCCAAGCGGGTACAGGCTGACACGAACATGAGCTCGGACGAGAAGCGGGAGCGTTTGACGCGGATTGAGCAGCGCCGGCACGAGATCGCCAAGCGCGTGATGGGCAGCTCGGTTACTTGAGCTTTTCCCAGCAAAAGGCAAGGAAGCTGGCCAGGAACACCAGACTGGCCAGCGCCAACGCCCACTTGAAGGTGATGATCAGCCAGCCCACAAACAAGCATGCGCCAAGGCAGCCCCAGCCTTTGGCCCGTGATTGCTTAAAGCCATCCTTGACGATGACGTACACAAGGAAGGCATAGAAAAACAGGATCATTCCCAGGCCATCCCCTTGGCCGTATTCCATGTCGGCTTGCCAGTTTGCGAGCGCGGCAGTTGGAACCAGTGCAATGGGTAGGGCGGTTAGCTTGGGCATGCTGGATTATGTGGGCGGGCACTCGCGCAGTGCACTCCGGCCATCCTCCGCTGGCCTCGGCGTGCTCGTAACAGAATCTAGCCTGCTGCCGAACGAGATAGTTCTGCTTTTGACCTCAGCAGACGATCGCGCCGCACGAAAGCTGACGCTCAACGGGCTAGGTAAGCCGCCCGCAGTATGCGGGTCGGCTTAAGCGGATGGTTAGGCATCATTCTTCTTGAGCCCCCTATTTCGTCGCACGCTCTTGGCATACAACTTCGCCAACGTTGACAAGACGATCGCACCAGCAGCAAAAGCGACCAAGACTGGCAGTAGGACAACTATCAAGGGCTTAGGTGCTAGACCAATGGCTGCGGCCACCGCTAACAGACCGGCCGGCGCAGCGAAGTATGCGGCGGCTGTTGCTAACGTAGCGGCAACCTTGCCTGCACCGGCAATGTCTTCCGCGACGTCTGCCAAGTCCTCGTGGAATGGGGCTGTCGATTTCCGTCGCCTAAAGATGAAGGAAATGACGCGTTTCAGGATGAACAGAAAGAATAATGCGACTAGAACTATGCCTATCACGCCTATGAGTCTGGCCATTCAATGGGTCCTTGTCTTTGCTGCTTGAGGATTCTTTTGCCTTACGCCTAACGTCAAGCTCAGCCGAGCCGGTTGAGCGAGAGCGAAACCGGCTTCGGCTGGAGCACCATGTTAGGCAATATTAAACGTGGTCTGTCCCTGTTTTTCGCGTTTGTACAATTTTGAGAGTAAGTTTAACAGCCTGCAATTTGTGCTTCTACAACAATAAGCTCTGTTTCTAGAGATTGAAGTCGAGTGTTTGTGCGGACGCGAAATGAGTCGCGACTGGAAGGTGGTTCAGTTGCGGTTTTAATAACTCTTGTTCCGTCTATTGACACCATGCAGGAAAAATTGACACTGAAATTATCTCTATCGGTGCTATCGGCGACTTGAATGCCGACGCCGATATATCGTTTTGTTGTGCCGCGCAATTCTGCGGAAATTGATGTGTACCCAATTGATCTTGAGTCTAGATGTCGCTCAATATAATTCCGGCATGTCGAGATGGCAATGTTTTCTGGATTGCGCTTCTCGATTTCTATTTGAGATAATATAAACTCCCGCTTTTTCAGCAACTTCTCTTTGCCGCATAGTTTGTCGCCAAGCCATCCTGCATTTGTGTTTGTAGATATGGCAAGCAAAATTGATGGTAATATATATAAGAATTTTTTCATATGCCTTTGACTCGGCGTTGCACGTCTTTGAAGTGGAATAACTAGAATTGGATCTGGCCATTTACTAATGAAATAGCCGATAAATGATTAATTGCGTGTTTAAATTATTGAATTGTAAACTAAGGATGGTGTTCAAAAAACCCGTGGCGGTGGCCACTGAGTCGAGATATTCCACATTATGACGAATTCGGCGTTTTTTGGGCTGCAAATAAGGGCATTTCACCCTTGCCGCTGGCCCTTTGGTCGCTTGTGGACGCACTCATCCATGCAGACCCTGCAAAAGCTTGCGCCGCGCCATCCACAGATTGCTCAGCGCAAACAGCGTTACCAGGTTGGCCGTGTTTTTGGCCAGGCCACGGTACTTGACCTTGGTGTAGCCGAACTGCCGTTTGATGACGCGGAATGGGTGTTCCACTTTGGCCCGGATACGTGCCTTGGCCTGCTCCAGCTTGTCCAGGATGGCGCCCAGGAGCGTGCTCTTGTCCAGCGCACGGCGCTTGCCAGGGCGCATGGCCACATGCCACTGGGCAGTGATGTCTTGCGTCTCTTCGCGCTTGGCCACGCCCTGGTAACCCGCATCGGCAAACACATCGGCTTCGTCACCATGGACCAGCTTGCTGGCCTGAGTCACGTCGTTGACGTTGGCCGCCGTGCCCACCACGGTATGAACAAGGCCGGAATCGGCATCCACGCCGATGTGGGCTTTCATCCCAAAATGCCACTGATTCCCCTTCTTGGTCTGGTGCATCTCGGGGTCGCGTTCACCACCCTTGTTCTTGGTCGAACTGGGCGCGGCAATCAGGGTGGCATCGACCACCGTGCCTTCGCGCAGCATCAGACCTTTGTCGGTGAGCGTGGCGTTGACTGTAGCCAGGATTCTTTGGGCCAACTGGTGCTCTTCGAGCAGATGGCGAAAGCGCAGGATGCTGACCCGGTCGGGAATACGTTCGACGCTGGACAGACCCACAAACTCCCGGTACAGCGCGGTCTCGAAGAGGGCTTCTTCCATCGCCAGGTCGGACAGGCCGAACCACTGCTGGACGAAGTGAATGCGCAGCATGGTCTCCAACTCGAACGGAGGTCTGCCGGTCTTGGCTCGCGGTGCGCGCGGAGCAATCAATGCCAGCAACTCAGACCACGGCACCACCAGGTTCATCTCGTCCAAGAATACCGCTTTGCGCGTGCGTCGCTTGCTCAGATTCAGGCCGAGGTCTTGTTGCTTCATGAGCGTATTGTCAGGCGCGGCGCCGTACTTCAGACAGCGCCAGCGGCAGAGTTTTGAACACCATCCCTAACAAACTTTGATCCTTTAGATATGCATCTACATGTGGCGTTTCTTTTCCGTTATACCCCTGTAAATCTACGTTATATGGCACGAATTTCGCTATTGAATGCTTGAGTCGTTTAGCCTCTCCAATCCATGTAGCGTTGACATCTTCATCGCCAGGCAACTTGCGAAGTTCAACGGCAATATCTAAATCGCTATCTGGTCGATGCGTGCCTTTGAGGCGACTGCCAAAAATGTAAACTTTGGTTACTATGGGTTCATTTTTGGCCCAGTTTTGAAGGGCTTCACTTATTTCGCAGATATTCATTTAAAAATGCAATATATTTTATTGGCAATCTGAAAATTTTATTTTTATCTTTTGTTCTCCACTTGGAGTCAAATAAGCGTGCTCAAAAAATCCACCTCGTTGCAAAAATGCACGTCGCGTCGCATTCCCGCAAGAATTTTGTATTATATGATTTCTGATCGCAGATGAATTTATTGTAATATCTGATTTATATTTATAAATAAAAGTTTTTGTTTGATTTGAATAAAAAGCGCCAAGCAAAATGGTCGTTCGATCTATTTTTTGCGGCGCGGACTTTGATACTCCCTCGGCCATGGATTTGCCTAGATTATCAAAATCGGCATTTGATAATTTCAATATTCCTTCGGCTGATGCGTATGATTGACCAATTGTTAATAAAAATAACACAATAATTGCTGAAATTGAAAACAAAAGTTTTGCCGGAGGGTGAATAGAGTTTGTGGTCATAATATTTGGGGTGTCATAAGTTTAAATTAGTTCTTTTTTTATATTGATTTATTCGAAAAATTTTATATATTGAAAATTTGTTAGAAGTTTAAATTTACTTCTTTTTTGGCAAGACAAACCAAAGAGCAAACATTGCCGCGAAACCGAGTTGGGTACTGAGGGCAGTACTTGGCTGTAAATTATTCAATTCACGATAAACGTTGTTGCCGATGAAGACAACGAAATAAGCAACAAAGCAAATGAGAATTCTAAAAATTATGTTCATTTTTACTCCGAAAACCTAACTTTGTTTTAGGGAGACTGCCCTGCTGCGTAACATCGTTGCTGCTCCATAACATCAAACATCGACCCGCGACGTAAAGCGCTTGCTGCATGGATGCCCAAGGCATAGACTGTACAAAAAAACAGTCATAACAAGCCATGGAAACCAGCACTGCACCATTGCCACAGCTGCGTTCGGCCAAGGTTCTGGACCAGCTGCGTGAGCGTATATGCTACTTGCATTACAGCTTACGAACCGAACAGGCGTATGTCCACTGGGTTCGTGCCTTCATCCGTTTCCACGGTGTGCGTCACCCGGCAACCTTGGGCAGCAGCGAAGTCAAGGCACTCCTGTCCTGGCTGGCGAACGAGCGTAAGGTTTCGGCATCCACGCATCGGCAGGCATTGGCGGCCTTGCTGTTCTTCTACGGCAAGGTGCTGTGCGCGGATCTGCCTTGGCTTCAGGAGATCGGAAGACCTCGGCCGTCGCGGCGCTTGCCGGTCGTGCTGACCCCGGATGAGGTGGTTCGCATCCTCTGTTTTCTGGAAGGGGAGCATCGTTTGTTCGCCCAGCTTCTGTATGTAACTGGCATGCGGATCAGCGAGGGTTTGCAACTGCGGGTCAAGGATCTGGATTTCGATCATGGCACGATCATCGTGCGGGAGGGCAAGGACTCCAAGGATCGGGCATTGATGTTGTCCGAGAGCTTGGTGCCCGGCCTGCGCGAGCAGCTGGCGCGTGCCCGGGCATGGTGGCTGAAGGACCAGGCCGAGGGCCGCAGCGGCGTTGCGCTTCCCGACGCCGTTGAGCGGAAGTATCCGCGCGCCGGGCATTCTTGGCCGTGGTTCTGGGTCTTTGCGCAGCACACGCATTCGACCGACCCACGGAGCGGTGTCGTGCGTCGCCATCATATGTATGACCAGACCTTTCAGCGCGCCTTCAAACGTGCCGTGGAAGAAGCAGGTGTCGCGAAGCCTGCTACACCGCATACCCTGCGCCACTCGTTCGCAACGGCCTTGCTCCGTAGCGGTTACGACATTCGAACTGTGCAGGATCTGCTCGGCCATTCCGACGTCTCGACGACGATGATCTACACGCACGTGCTGAAAGTCGGCGGTGCCGGAGTCCGATCACCTCTCGATGCACTGCCGCCCCTCTAGCGAAAGGTAGAGCGACCCATGACAATCTTGGCGGATTCACTGCCCATGCCCGGAACCCATCGGCGTCGCGTCGAACGGCCGGTTTCGGAAACTGCTCCCTGTGTCTGCTTCTGGCCGGTTTGCGACCGTCGCAAATCGGCCGAGGCTGTGTAAAAACGTATGAAGCACTGGCATCAACAAAAAAACGACCTCTCAGATCGCTATGTAAGCGTTTTTCTTGACCGAGGTAATGGTGAGAAGATCCCTGAATTTCATGTCCGTGCGAGTTTTCACGCAGCCTCGACCCATAGCAGACACCTAAATTACCAACACCGGAATTAAGCCGTGCCACGAAGTGGCATCGGCTTGAATGAATTTTTAGTCCCCTGCCACGTCACTTAGAAAGGTAGCTAGGGTTGCCGCACACCCACGCCAAATGAAGCTCGACGCCAGCGCGGTTGCCAACAGAAACAATGGTGTTGCATGCGGCGGTACCGGCCCCCATGAGGTTGGCAAACACCGCATAGTCTTGAAGCCACTCATTTGATTGGCTGAACGAGTGAACCAGCATTACTGCGTGAGCAGCATTGAACCGCTGCGCTTCAATGATGGCAGACGCAGTGCGGTGAAGGAGCTGATAGCGAACCGTGTCTGGAGCTGACGTGAGCCCAAGAAGAGAGAGTAGATATGCAAGTCGCTTGGTCTTTCCCGAACTTGGATCAGCCTGCCACTCTTGAATCGTTGGTCCGAAAGGTTCAGAGACTTTGCCCTCTACCGCGATGGAGATAAGTTGGCCCTGAGATTTGGCCAGAACCCAAATGTCGTTTTGAGATGGGCGCGAGCCCCCTGGCAGTGCGACCT
The DNA here is from genome assembly GCF_018064205.1 of Comamonas aquatica. Lineage (NCBI taxonomy): Bacteria > Pseudomonadati > Pseudomonadota > Betaproteobacteria > Burkholderiales > Comamonadaceae > Comamonas > Comamonas aquatica. Next base: position 1,461,578 of record NZ_CP072916.1, read on the forward strand.
GATGCTCAGGCAGGGCCAGCAACAACTCCGCCGATGGAAAGCGCTGCGACAGGACTGCCGAAACCTCAGATGGGAAGTCATTTGCTTCTTGCCATGAGTAGGCAAGCGTGCGTGCAGAGTAGCCTCGCCGCCAGTGCTTGACTGGCTCAGCCAAGAACTGTGCCCATACCTCTGCATCTGCCGCCGGAATGTAGATCTTGCTCAAAGCGATGTTCCTGTCTAGTTCGCCTAAGACTGTATGGCGTGTGCAGCTCAACAGGCAAATCCGCTGTTGTCTTGTTTAGACAAACCTAAAAACTCGGAGCTCAGTTTTTATGAATGCTGAAATTCAAGGTCCGAAGCACTGCTTCTGGCGATAGCCGTCACTAAAAGTCACGCACTAAAGCCCCGATTGCCACTGCAGTCGGGGCTTTTTCTTTGTGCCCCGGCTAGGGTTAGGCGGATCTTTCATGGCTGGGGAGACTGGACCTGTTCCAGTAGCCCTGGCCATCTGTTTTTGGGCGGTGGCTGCTGACCCAACCAGTGCGCGCCCCGTGGCCTGCGCACCCTGCAGCAACCACTTGAAGGAGTGCCACCATGGCAGACACCCTCTACCCCAAAGGCAAGGAAAAACTGCTCCGCGCCCAGATCAACATGGACAACGACACCATCTGCGCGGTGCTGCTGTCCGATGGCTACGTCTTGTCTGCCGCGCATGAGTTCCTGACCGCCATCTCCGCGTTCGCGGTGGGCGACCCGGTGGAGCTGTCCGGCAAGTCCACTGCCGGTGGCGTTTTTGACTGCAACGACCCCGAGTTTCTGACCCTGCCCGCGGGCCAGGTGGCCCAGGCTGTGGCGATCTACAAGAACACCGGCGTGCCCGAAACCTCTGCGCTGATCGGCTACTTCGACAACGTGACCGGCTTCCCCGCACAGACCAATGGCGGCAATTTGCTGGTGCGAATCAGCAACGGCGCCAACAAGCTGTTTGCCCTGTAAGGAGTCACTGACATGACGCACAAACTCGCTGCCCGTGTGGGGGCTCAAGGCGCCGTGGTGGGCACCGCGGCCGTGACCTTTGGTGCTGCGCTGGCAGCCCACAAGGCCTTTGGTGCGGTGCTGGCCACGGGCGACACCACCGAATACCTGCTGTATGCCTGCGATGCCAGCGGTGCGGCCACCGGCGCCTGGGAGGTGGGCGTGGGCACCTACTACGGCCCCGATGATGCAGGCGGGGAGCGCCTGGAACGCACCACCGTGCACGAAAACTCCGCCGGCACGGCCGCGGCCATCGACTTCGCGGCCGGGGACAAGCGCGTCGTGATCACGCCGCTGGCTTCGCGCCTGGCCATGATCCCGCCCGGTGGGGCCGAGGGCCAGATGCTGGCGCTGGATGCCGCCACGGGTAAGCTCAAGTGGGTGGACGCGCCTACAGGCGGTGGCGGTGGTACGTCTTTGCTGCCGCTGCCCGATTACCGCCTGTTCCTGTTTGTGCGCGATGACGGCAACGACGCAAACAGTGGGTTGGAGAACACAGCCGGTGGTGCCTTGAAAACGCTGGAAGCGGCCTTGGCCAAGGTCTATACCTACGACATTCCAGAAGGCGACACTGTGACGATTACGTTCGGCAGTGGCACCTACTCTTGCTACGACTTCCCGCAGCCCGCCAGCCACCCGCTGGAGTTCACGATCTCCTTGGAGCCTGATGACGCCGCGACCGTGGTGTTTGACGTTCTGCAACTCGGGATCACCAAGCAGCTGATCGAAGCTGACAATGTTCGCCTTTGCAAGGCCAACTTGAAGAACGCCGCGCTGTACGACATAACCCTGGGCGATGCTGTGGATGGCGTTTCAGATGCCACGCTCACTGCGGGCAGGGACGGCAATGTAACCGTCATGGGTTGCACTGCTGTAGGTGACTGCCGCCAGCGCTTTATGACGGAACAGGGCGCCAAGCTGGAGGTTTACACCTTGTCGTTCGCCGCTGGTTCGCACCACGGCACCGCAGTGTGTGAGCTTGGCCCCTTTTCAGAGATTGCCCTTGTTGATTTCACCGGAACAACCACCGGCAAGAAGTTCAACATGGCCAGTTTCAGCATCCTGCGCTCGCCGGGTGAGGGGGGTATGGCGGCGCTGCCTGGAGATAGCGATGGCTATCTGCCCACTGCCGGATATGTGATCTAAGGCGCTGGCCATGGCTGTAGCTAACTCTGCCATCGGAACAAACGCAATTGGTGGTTTGGGGCTGGCTATGGCGCCAGCGCCAAGCCCCGTAGCTGCTGCACTGTTGGACGCTGGGGCGATTGGTGCCTGCGCCATTGGCTTTGCAGCACTGGGCGCCGAGGTGCTGCTGACATTGGCCAACGAACCGGTGCCAGCGCAGGCGGTGCTGCGCAGCGCCGGCGCCATCGGGGCACTGGCCATCGGTGACGGCGCCCTTGGGGCGGTGGAGATGACGGCAGGCGTGACCGAAGCGCCCGCCCAAGAGGTGCACGCCCAGGGGCTGCTGGCCACGCGCTTCGGTGGCCCGCATACGGCCCAGCCCTGGTATGGGCCCGCCGGCGGCCTGGCCCTGGTGCGCTTTGGCGCCGCAGCGCTGCAACTGCAGGGCGAGGGCCTGGGCCTGCAGCAACCGCTGGCGCAGTTCGGCGGGGCCGTGGCCGCCCAGGTGTTCGCGCGTGAGCAGGGGATGGCGCCACAAACCCGCTTCGGCGGTGCCCTGCTGGTGCAGGTGGTGCACGCGGCCGGGACTGCGCCTACGACCAGCATGGGGGGGCTGTCCGCAGGCAGCGTTGCCGGCCTGCGTGGTGCTGGGCCGCTGGCCCAACTGGGCCCGCTGTCGGCGCAGCTGGTCGCGCAGGCCCAGGGCATGCCCTCTCGTGTCCGCTTCGGCGGTGCCACGGCACTGGGCAAATCCGAGGCCATCACCGAGGGCTACCAAGGCACCCAGTACGGGCAGCTGGCGGTGGCGCGCACGACCGTGTTTGCACATTCCCTGCCGCCGACCACGCGGTTTTCCCAGCACCAACTGCAATGGGGGCAGCGATGCTGACACTCAAGAACTTCACCGGCATCAACAACGTGATGCCCCAGGCCCGCAAAGGCCAAACCGAGCTGGCCAGCGCCAGCAATGTGGAAATCGGCCTGAGCGATGAAGTACGCCGCCGCAGCGGTTATCAGCGCCTGCATGACGATTGCCATAAAAATCTGTGGCAATCGCCGCATTTCACGCTCTTTACCTGTGGTGGCGACCTCACGGCCTTGCACCCGGACGGCAGCCGCGCGCTGCTCTACCCGGCGCTGGGCATGGCCCGGGTCTGGTACTGCGACTTGCCCGATGGGCGGGTGGGATTCAGCAATGGGCTGATTTGCGGCATCACCGATGGGCGCAGCTGCATGCCCTGGGGCGTGCCGCTGCCCCAGCAGGCGGGCCAGGCCCAGGCGGTGGCCGGCGGGCTGGATGCCGGCACCTACCTGTATGCCCTGGCCCATGTGCGCGATAGCGACGGGCTGGAGGGCGGGGCGGTGCTGGGCGGCCAGGTCGAGGTGCCCCAGGGCGGTGGCATCCTGATTCAAGGCCTGGCGGTCGAGCCCGGCCACGGCACCCAGGTCTACCTGTCCGGCCCCAACGGCAGCCAGCTGTTCCTGGCAGGCTTCACCCCCGGTGGGGCCTTCAGCTTCCTGGGCACGGCCGACAACCTGACCGTGCCCTGCCGCACCGAGCACCTGATGCCGGCCATGCCCGGGCGCCTGATGACCTGGTGGAACGGCCGCGTGCTGGTGGCCGATGGCAGCGTGCTGCGCTCCTCCATGCCCTTCCAGCCCGAACTGTTCAAAGGCCTGGGCGACTTCTACCAGTTCACCGCCCCCATCACCGCCGTGCAGCCGGTGGACGATGGCGTGTGGGTGGGCACCGAGCGGGAGTTGGCATTCCTGGCCGGCGACAGCTTCGATGCGCTGGCCTACCGCAATGTCAGCAACGAGGGCGTGGTGCTGGGCTCGGGCGTGAGCGTGCCGGGCGACATGGTGGGGCTGGGCGATGGCCGCCGAGGCTCTGGCGCCGCGATGCTGTGCATCCTGGGCGGATCTATTGCCTGCGGCTTCAACGGGGGCCAGCTGCAACGCATCACCCAGGGCCGCTACCGCACCACGGCGCGCGAAGTGGCCGCTACGTTCCGCCTGGAAAACGAGGTGCCCCAGTACCTTGCGGTGGAGCAGTGATGCTGAACAACCCGTTTTGGCTCCAGCTTGACGGCACCCCGACCGAGCCCCGCCCGCCGGCGGCCCTGCGCGTGCTGCAGCGGCCGATCTCTAAGGCGCAGCTGGCCGGCGTGCAGCACCTGTATGGCCTGTTCGCCGCGCAGATGCGCCTGTCGGTGGCCCCCGGCCAGCAGTGGGAGCGCTTCTTGCCGGACGGCTCCCGGGTGCTGCTGCGCTCGCATCGCGGGCAGGACGAGGTGCTGGTGTGGCCAGCGGACGGCGATAAAGACGAGCATGTATGGTTTTTTGCGCCGTACAACCGGCTGCTTACTTTCAGCAATGTGCAAAAGCAGGGCTCGGTGCGCCGCTCAGACAGAAGTGTTCGCAGCGTTCAGTCCCTGGACGGGGTACTGTCTTCTTGGGAAGTCGTCGTTGGCACTGGCACAGTCAACAACGCGAAGCTATCGAAGTTGGCGCGAATCGAGAAAGAGCAAGCCACCGGGTACACCCACGTTAAGGCGTGGTCACACAATGGGGAGGACAAATGGCGCTACCTTCCCGGACTGGTGGATAAAAGGAATGTGTATCTAGGCACGTACCTGCATGGCAAGGTGAGCGCCAACACAACGACGGGGCAGACTATTTCTGTAGCCGGCGCCGCGCCCGTGGTCATCCCCGGCACGCGCCAGCGGCTGATGACGCCAAACACCAATTTGATTGCCCTGCCCGGACTGCCAGCGCCCAAGCCGCCTACCCAGTTGCTGACTGCGCCCGTGGGCTTGCGCAATAAGGCCATCGTGTATGGCACCTATCGGATGTATGACACGCTGACCAATACCGCGGTTGGTGTCGGCATCCACCCTTAGCGCCAAAACAACCCGGACTTATCGCCGGGGGGTGAAGAGCACCTTCACCGCTTCGCTGACGACCCCGCCATGGGTGGTCACTCACGAGTACCTTGATTACACGCAGCCCCAGGTACTGCCTACCGCCGATTCATTCAGGACAGTGCCCTTGGGCTCCAACAACACATTCATTGTGCTGGGGATGGCCCGATCGGGTGATGGGCAGAACACGCGATTTATGGCCGTGGATCAGGTGCTGACAACGCTGGATGTGCTGCCCAAGGATTCCACGGGGCGCTATTGGTATTCGTGGAACCCCATTACTGACGAAATTTCAACCGGGGAGGGCACCGCTTGGTGCTGAACTGATATGACCACGATTTGCATGAACACCCTGAATGGTGCAGTCACCGAGTTTGACTGGAATTTCCAAAGCATCACCCCCACGCACGCCGGCGATGTGACCGGCCTGTATGCGCTGGGCGGCGATACCGATGCGGGCCGGCCGATTGACGCCAGCTTTATGACGCCCATGCTGCAGTGGCAGAGCAGCCTGCGCAAAGCCATGAGCGCGGTCTATTTCTCCATGGCCGGGGCGGGCGTGGGCAACTTGCATGTGCACGGCAAGGTGGGCCAGTGGGCCTATCCCTTCGCGGTGCGCGCTTCGGAGGTGTCGCGGGCTTCGCCGGGCCGCGGCATCTGCGAAAGCTACCTGGCCTTCGGCTTCAGCAACAAGGAAGGCGCAGCCTTCTCGATTGATGCCGTCGAGGTGGCCACCGTGGCATCCAACAACCGGAGGATCTGAACATGGCAACCAACCCCCAAGACCTGCAAAGCGCGGCCGAGCTGGTCAACAGCACGTTTGCGCTGGCCAAGGACTATGCCGACGCCGCGGAGGCCAAGCTGTCCACCTTCACCCAGGCCCTGGAAACGTCGATCTACGCGCCGCCCACGCTGAGTGTGACCTGGCAGACCATGGCGCCGCCCACCCTGGAGCAAGCGCCCGCGGCGCCGGCCATGCCCAACATCGCCTACAACCCGGCGAACGTGGGGGGCACGCCGACGCCATTGGCCGAGGCCATCCCCGACATTGACATTCCCGAGTTCACGGACACCCTGCCGCCTCTGGTCTTCCCGGCCGCGCCGGCGATCAATTACGGGGTGGTGCCCACCGTCCCCGCGGTGGGCAATGTGCCGGTGCCCGCCGCCCCGAGCGTCAGCATGCCGGGCGCACCCACGTTCCTGGAGCTGAAAACCGTGGCTTTCAGCGGGGTGAACCTGCGCGAAGACTGGCTGGACAAGCTGCAAGACGCCCCCCAGCTGGAAATCCTGGCGCCCACGCCCTACAGCTACCAGCGGGGCCCCGAGTACGCATCGCAGCTGCTGGACAACCTGAAGGCGGTGCTCAACCGCCGCATCGCCGGCGGCAGCGGCCTGGCCCCGGCCGTGGAGCAGGCCCTGTGGGCGCGGGCCCGTGACCGCGAGGCCACCATTGCCCGCACCGGGGAAACCGAGGTGCTGCGCTTGCATGCGGCCCGGGGCTTTGTGCTGCCCAGCGGGGTGATGGCCGAGCAGCTGCGCCAGGCCAACCGCGACTACCTGGGCAAGCTCAGTGACTTGAGCCGCGACATTGCGATCAAGCAGGCCGAGCTGGAGCAGCAGAACCTGCGCGAAGCGATTGCCCAGGGCATGCAACTGGAGGCCCAGCTGATGGACTACAGCTGGAAGATCGAGCAGCAGACGTTTGAAGCCGCCCGCCTGATGGCCGAGAACGCGATTGCGGTGCACAACGCGCAGCTCGAGCAGTTCAAGGCGCTGCTGCAGGGCTATGAATCGTATGCCAGCGTCTACAAGACCATCATTGAAAGCCAGCTGGCCAAGGTCGAGGTCTACAAGGCCCAGCTGGCGGCCGAGCAGTCCAAGGCGGACATCAACCGCTCCCTGGTCGAGCGCTACAAGGTGCAGATCGAGGCCGGCATGGCCGAGGTCGAGATTTACCGCGCCCAGGTGGCCGCAGCGCAGACCCTGGTGCAGCTGGAGCAAGCCAAGATCGGCGCCGCCGGCGAGCAGGTGCGCGCCTATGTGGCGCAGATGAACGCCGAGACTGCCAAGATGGAAATCTACAAGTCGGGCGTGCAGGCGGAAGCCACCAAGGTGGAGGTGTTCAAGGCCCGCGGGGCGGTGTATTCCACCCAGGTGCAGGCCCAGGCCGAGAAGTCGCGCGCCCTGGTGTCGCGCTTTCAGGCGCTGGCCCAGGCCAAAAGCTCCGAGTGGGAGGGCTACCGTGCCCGGGTGGCGGCCGAGGGCCTGCGCCTGGATGCGCTGGGCAAGCAGTCGGCGGCCATGCTGGACGCCTACCGGGTGGCGAATGCGGCCATCCAGTCCAAGGCCGAGCTGCAAACCAAGGTGTGGGAAACCAGCATGCGCCAGTACGAGGCCGGCATCCAGGTGTCGCTGCAGACCGCGCGCATGAACAACGAGGCCGTGATTGCCGCCAACAACGCCCGCGCCGACGCGGCCAAGGTCGGCACCCAGGTGTTTGCCCAGCTGACGGCATCGGCCATGAACATGATGCACACCAGCGCCGGGATCTCGGGTTCTGCCAGCCGCAACGAGAGCCACAGCTACAGCTACGAGGGCACATCCTGACCGTGTGACCCCGGCTAGGGTTATGCGTTTGCCACCCTGGCCGAGACACTGCCCCCCAGAAGGCAGTCCACCCCCCAACCGCCGCCTTCGGGCGGTTTTTTTACGCCCGAACACCATGAAAGTTGAAACAGCCATCGAAGCCGCCAACGCGGCAGCCGTCGGCAGCAAAACCACCCTGGCGGGATCTGCAACGGCAGGTGTGGGCTGGGCCACCTCCAGCGCGTTCTTTGGCTGGGTGGGCGTGATCATCGCGCTGCTGGGCCTGGGGGTGAACTACTACTTTCGGCGCAAGGAGCATGAGCTGCGCTTGCGCGATGACGCGCGCAAGGAGGCCGAGCACCTGGCGCGCATGCAAGCCATTCAGGGAGGGTGCGATGTCTAGCAAAGCCAAACTGATCGCCGCCATTGGCGCGGCCGCCACCGCGCTGGTCGTGCCGCTGGTGGCCAGGTACGAGGGCACGGTGCTGCGCACCTACCGCGACCCCATCGGCATCATCACCGCGTGTACCGGCCACACCGGGCCGGAGCTGCGCATGGGCCATACCTTCACCCGCCAGCAGTGCGAGGCCATGCTGTACCAGGACCTGGCCCAGCATGCCAATGCCCTGGGCTGCATCCGCCAGCCGCTGACCGACGGCCAGCGCGCCGCGTTCCTGAGCTTTGCCTTCAACGTGGGGGAGGGGGCGTTTTGCCAATCCACCCTGGTGCGCAAGGCCAATGCCGGCGACCTGCAGGGCGCGTGCGCAGAGCTGAGCCGCTGGACCTATGCCGGCGGCAAGCAGCTGCCCGGCCTGGTGCAACGCCGCAAGGCAGAGCGCCAACTGTGCGAAGGGGGCTTGGTATGAAATCCGTCGCCATCGCACTGGCCGCAGGCATCGCCCTGGGTGGCAGTGGCGCATGGTGGGTGCAAAGCCTGCGTGCGGGTACTGCCATCGCCCTGCGCAACGACCAACAGTCAAAACAGGCGCTGGCACAGGCTCAGCAAGCGCAGCAAGCTACAGAAACCAAAGCGGCAGGGCGACTGCAGCACGCCGCAGCGCAACAGGACAACACCCATGCATACACCCAAGAAATCCAGCGGCTGGAAGCTGGCCGCACTGCTGATGCTGCCCGCATTGCAAGCCTGCAGCACCACCTGCGCACCACCGCCACCCAGCATGCCCAGGCTGCCAGTGACGCCGCTGCCTGCCGAGATCTCGCAGATCAACACAAGCGACTCGCTGCCCTTGCTGCAGAAGGCGCAGAAATGGTTGGAGAGCTTGGCGGATTGGTCAAACGGCAAGACGTTCAGGTAATGCTGTTGAAAGAACAGTTGGCTATGGATCGAGTATTGATTGAACGTCTGCAATAAGCCTATGACGCTCTAAGCGGACAGGTGTGTTTTTTAAATGCGCTTTTGAAGATCTCGATAACCGCCTTTTGAGATCGTTTCATTGCTTTTGGCGCTCATGGGGTGGTGCAGGCAACACCCAGCTCTGGTGTCTGGCTATAAGCTCATGGCATATGGATTGCACTTCTTCCATAGCGGTTGTCGCTATGGCTGTGGGCTTTCCCATGCGCCGGGTCACGATGCCGACAGAGCGGAGCGGACCGTCCACGATTTCCGACATTTGCATGCTGCGGGCTTCGAGAATCGGTAAAACCCCAAGGTACGGCAGAACCGCCACACCGACTTCTTTTTTTACAAGTCCCGCTACTGTTGCGACCTGATCGACTTGCATTTTCGGCCGGTACTCGATGCCTCGCTGCAGGTAGGCTGCACTCATGTAGCGCATCGCCGTGCTTGCATCTGTCAGTGTAATCAGCGGTAACTCCAGCAGGTCTTTGAGACGAAGGCTTTCGGGAAGTTGCTTGCGCCATTTGCCGCTGGCCAGGAGAACGAAACGGTCACGCATCAACTCTTGGCACTGCAGTTCCGGGTGCGACTGTGCGACCGAGGCGAGCGCAAAGTCTGCTTGGTAGTTCAGTACTCGCTGCAAACAGGCGCTGTTGGCGCAGTCATGCACAGAGATCTGAGGTCCTTCGAAACGCTGCTCTAGCTCTGCGCATAGCTGCGGCAACACCACATAAGCCAGCGACGGCCAAGCAGAGATCGATAGCTGCAAGGCTTCACGCTGGGCAGTAGACATCATTCGCATCAGGCCAGCGTCGTACTCGCCAACCACGGTTCTAGCGATAGATACCAGACGCTGTCCTCCAGGGGTCAGATGCACGCTGCGCGTGGTTCTCTCGAACAGAGGAAGGCCCAACGTAGTCTCTAAGTCCTGTATTGACTTGCTCAGCGACGGCTGCGTCATGAACAGTTGTTCAGCGGTTTTGCTGAAGTTCAGAGACTCGGCAAGGGCTAGAAACATTCGTAGGTGTCGTGGCGGAATATTCATTCAATTAATTCATAAATGTATAGAAACAAAGAATTTAAAAAATATATACCAGATCTTTAGGATTTGGGAGGTTCAGGAGCAGATGCGCTCACAAGTGCAGCAGCTCCAAATCGAATCCCTTAGAAACCAGGAGTCAAAAAATATGGCGCGTATTCCCTATGCAGATGCCAGCTGCAACGAGGCTCGTTCATTGACCGAGCGCATCGTGTCTGAACGCGGCAGCGTTTTGCACCTCTACCAGATGCTGATGCACAGCACCCCAGTTGCAGAAGGGTGGCTCAACTATCTGACGGCCATCAGACAAAAAACAACCATAACCGGTGCGATGCGCGAGTTGATCATCATGCGCGTGGCGCTACTGAACAACGCTCCCTATGAGGCCGACCAGCATGCGCCGATCGCGCTGAAAGAGGGCGTATCACAGGACAAGCTTGATGCTCTCAGTGATTGGAGAAGTTGCGAACTGTTCGATGCGCAGGAATGTGCAGTCCTGGCTTATACAGACGCTATGACCCGCCAGATTCAGGTTCCAGACGAGGTGTTCGGCGCTGTTTCTGCTCTGTTTGCGCCACCACAACTTGTAGAGATTACAGCCACCATCGCGGCCTACAACATGGTTTCGCGCTTTTTAGAAGCGTTGCAGATCCATTCTCACGACAAGCGCTGATTTCTGAACAACTAGAGCAAGGAGACAAAGATATGACAAAAAAAGCCGATAACACGCAATCCAAGCATCTTGGCAAACGGCTAAACCGGATTAACGAACGCTTACCTCTTAGCACACCATTAGTGAAAAAATTGGCACTGTCGGCTGCTTTGCTGGTTCCGTTTGTTAGCATGGCAGAGGAGGTATGGCCAAGTAAGCCGATCACGTTCGTGGTGCCTTTTCCTCCAGGTGGGCCTACCGATCTGATGGCGCGGTTGATCGCTCAACCTTTGTCGAAGCGGCTGAATGTGCCTGTTGTAGTTGAAAACCGTGCAGGTGCTAGCGGAAATATAGGCACTGGACAGGTGGTCAAGGCTAAGCCCGATGGCTACACAATTCTTTTGGCAGCCAGTGGCAATTTGTCGGCAAATCAGTATCTATACGGGAAGCTCAGCTATGACCCTATCAAGGATCTCGCTCCTGTCATGCAGATATCCAAGTTTCCATTAGTTCTGGAAGTGTCTGAAAAGAGTCCAATCAAGAACTTTCAGGACTACTTGAGCCTCGCGAAGAAGCCTGATAGCCGGGTGACATTCGGTTCTGCCAGCAACGGCACCCCTCAGCATCTTGGCGGCGAGCTTTTCAAGGCCAAGGCTAACGTAGAGATTACCCATATTCCATACAAAGGTGCAGGTCCTGCCATCGTCGACCTGATGGGAGGGCAGATTACGAGCATGTTCGATATCCTCGGTAGCTCGATGCCGCACATCAAGTCTGGCAAGCTGCGTCCGCTTGTATTGACCCAGCGGTTTCTGCACAGGTCAGGCTGCTAAAGCATAAGCCTCAGCGGGGGTCTTCATGCCCAGCGCCTGATGAGGGCGCCGGTGGTTATAAAAGCCGATCCAATCTGCGATCACACGACAGGCGTGCTGCAGTGTCTCGAAACGGTGGCGGTGTACGCATTGGTCTTTGAGCGTTCTGATCACGCGCTCGACCATGCCGTTTTGCTCCGGGCTGTACGGGGTGATGAACTCCTGCTGCAGGCCATAGCTTTTGACCAAGGCCGTGTAGCTGCGGCTGGTGAACACCAGACCGTTGTCTGACCTCAACAGGAACGGGTGCCGGACCTTGCCCAGACAGCCGTACCTGGCAATCAACGCCTGCTCCAGCGCCGCTTCAGCGGTCTTGGATCGGCCACTTCGGCTGAGGTGCCAGCCCAGCAGCTCGCGGCTGTAGCAGTCGATCACCAGGGCCAGCGAAGCCCAGCCATCACGCCCTGTCCACACGCGGCACAGATCGGTGGCCCAGCGCTCATCTGGCGCCTTGGCCACAGAAGGCAATGCCTGGATGCGAGGCCTGAAGCCCACCGGGCGCTTGCGCACCTGCCAGCCCTTGAGCTGGAAGACCCGCTGCACGGTGTTCTTGTTGAAGCCAAGCAGGTGCGCCACGGTGCGATAGCCGAACGACGGGTTCTCTTCGATCATGGCCTTGATGGGTTTGACGAAGTGTTCCTGAACCTTCGGTGGTGCCTTGGTGCTGCGGTAGTACACCGTGCGCCGGGGCATCTCGAACCAATGGCACAGCTTGACCAGGCTGACTTTGAATCCGTCTTGGGCCAGTCCCTGCTGAAGGCTGAGGATCATTTCTCGTCCTCGTTGCCCAGCAGGGACGCCAGCTTTTTTCTGGCACGCAGCTCCAACATGGCTTCGCCATAGGCCTGCTGAAGTTCGCGCAGTTGCTTCTCGTACTGCTCTTTGACTTCCAAGGGCTTGGTGCGCAGGGCGTTCTCCATGCCACGTTTGCCTTCATCGACCCATTGCTCAACCTCCGAGGGGTTGAGGTCGAAGGCACGGCTGGCCTCCGAGATCGTGGTCTTGCCCTGGATGATGTCCAGGACAAGGGCTGTCTTACGCTTGGCTGTCCAGCGCTTGATGTCGTCTTCCATCAGGGTGCTCATCGTCGTTTCCTTCAACGTTAACACCTGAGCAGGAATTCACTGGGTCAATACACGCTGGCTGTGACGACGAAAAATCGTTCAGAGCTATTGCCTGATGTGCCTGCAATCAGCGAGCTCGGATACCCAGATTTTGAATACTACGCATGGCATGGGGTTTCGACTACTGCCGGCACCCCTAAAGCAGTCGTGGCACGCCTGAATACCGAGCTGCGTGGCATCTTTAATGATGCTGAATTCAAGGCGAAATGGCAGGAAATGGGGTCGGAAGTAGTGTCGGGCACGCCTGAACAGTTCGATAGCTTCATTCGCAGCGAGGCCCAAAAGATGGGGACTTTGATAAAAGCCCTGAATATCCAACTTGATTAATTTGGAGTACGTTCCCGGTGCACATTCAGGTTTTCCTGATGCACCGGCTTCAACTTGCTTTACAGGAAGTAAAGCATTGGAGATCTTCCCTTAGTATCGAGGCGATCTAAGGTCAAAGAGATAAGGCTGCTATCTGCTCAACCTCTCTGCGAATTTAATGCTCAGCATCCATTCATCATCGCCAAAAGTGACCAAGTTCGGCGTGTGATGCGCTTATTAACGGCATGGCAGTCTACTGATCGGGTGCTGGTCTGATCAGTTGCGGCACTGGATTCCGTGTCTCGATGCTACGCGAGTGCTACAAGCGAAAAAACGGACACCGCTTTCTCCTTTTAGATCAACACCTTGAGTTTTTACCGAACCCATCGAGTATTGGGGCCACGGACATGCGCCAGGGGCTGAACGTGGCAGGCGAGGTAGGGGGCGAAGTATTCATTCAAACAATGCAGGCACGGTGCCTGCCAGCGTGCAGGCCAATCCGGGGCGCTATTGTGCCCAGCCTGTGCAATCGCTTCAGGCGCAAGGCTTTGCGCCGCTGGCTCAGGGGTTCATGCCCCAGCGGGTCTTGAAGTCGAATTCCAGCTGCTCGCACTGTCCTTCGGTGAACTGCGCCGGTGTGCCTTCCTTCGGGCCCTTTTCGCGTTCCTTCCAGCACAGGCGGATGATTTCGCGCTCCACCCATTGCGTTTCCTTGTCGGGCGAGGCGTTGAACAACAACTGGCTGATCAGCATGAGGATGGCAAACATCGCCACCGGCAGGCCGATGATCCAGCGAACCAGTTTGGGTTTGGGAGTGGCTTGGTCGGTCATGGCAAAACCAATGGGTGAGTGACAAAAGACAAGGCCTGCATGAAAGCAGGCCTTGTCGGGAGTTGATCAGTGTCAAGGAGCGGTGGAGGCTTCCAGCAACGCGGGCTGTGCATCCGCCACATCCACGCGGCGGGCGCCATTGAAGCGCTTGGCCCAGTAGCTGTCGTTCATGCTTTCCACGCGCACGCTCTTGCCTTTGCGGGGGGAGTGGATGAACTTGCCTTCGCCCACGTAGATGCCCACATGGCTGAAGGTGCGGCGCATGGTGTTGAAGAACACCAGGTCGCCGGGACGCAGTTCTTTCTTGTCGATCTTCTGGGTGGCCTTGGCCTGCTCGTCGGCACGGCGTGGCAGCAGATGGCCGACGGTATCTTGGTAGATGGCACGCACGAAACCGCTGCAATCAAAGCCGGTTTCAGCGCTGGTACCGCCAAAACGGTAGGGGATGCCGATCATGCCCATGGCCGTGTTGATCAGGCTGGACGTGTTGCTGGCCACGGAATGGCCCATGCTCTGCAGGTTCGCGCCGAGGCCGCGCTCATGCACGATGTCTGCCAGACGTTCCTGGGTCAACGGTTCGCTGTTGGTGGGAGCGGCTTGCACGCTTCCACAGCCGAGGGCGATAAACAATAGCCATTTGCAAGTCATGGGCACGGAGGTTATCACGCTTGTCTGACGTTGTGGGCTGAAATTGGCGCACAAAGTGCATCTAATTGCCGATTTGTACGGGTTGGTTATGCCGTAATTGATATATGACAGAGTTTCAGGACATGCATTTTGTGTGCCCGCTTGCAGGCTTCACTGCGACAATGTGGCTTTGAAGAACCTCTGAAGGAAGAATTACATGCTGCTGGACGCCGATGACTCGCAACTGGTGTTGATCGACTACCAAGAAAAGCTGATGCCCGCGATTTTTGAAGGACCGCAGGTTCTGGGCAATGCGGTCAAACTGGCCAAGTTGGCGAACCTGATGCAGGTGCCGGTGTGGGGCACGGAGCAAAACCCTTCCCGCCTGGGCCCGAACGCGGCCGAGTTGCGCGCACTGTGCGACCAGACCTTGCCCAAGATGAGCTTCAGCGCGGCCGAGGATGGCCTGATCGATCTGCTGCGCCCGCCCGTGCGCAAGCAGCAGGGCGGCAATGCGCGCAGCCTGCCCAAGCACCTGCAAAAGCCGGCGGCACCGGCAGAGCCCGAGCGTCCTTCCATCATCATTGCCGGCTGTGAGGCCCATGTCTGCCTGCTGCAGACCGCCTTGCAACTGCTGGAGGAGGAGATGGAAGTGTGGGTGGTGACGGATGCCTGCAGTTCGCGCAGCGAGCGCAACCGCGATGCGGCATTCGACCGTCTGGCTGGTGCTGGGGCCGAGCTGGTCACGACCGAGATGGTGGCTTTCGAATGGATCCGCAGCTGCGAGCACCCTGCCTTCAAGCAGATGCTGGAGCTGGTCAAGTAAGCCAGGGAGATTCGAGTCTGCGCTGATCGTGAGGTCAGCGCTTTTTTATTTCGTTATTGAATACAGCTTACATTGAGATGCGAAGTTGTCTATTCACATACTTGGGACGTTGGTTGAGCATTGCGATTATTTCAACCATCGCTGAATTGACTTTAAAAAGTGAGCTGCTATCGCAGCAAGAACCATAACCTCCGAGCTAAGGAGTATGGAAGTCCTTGCACAACAATGGCAGCCTGCTCACTTTTCCAATGAAGCCTAGGATCTTGGTGCGTGGCCATGATCCGCAGATGACCCTGCCGTCGCAACACCTACAGTCCACACGCTGCAGTGAATGCTCAGCGAGCGTGGGACGATGTTGGCATCGCATCGGCCGTCTGCAGGGCAGGGCTCAACAGCTGGTTGATGGCGTGCACGTCCTGCATGTCCAAGTTGCCGGCGGCCTGGCGCAGCTGCAGGTGTCCCACCAGCAGGTTGTAGCGGGCCTGCGCCAGATCCTTTTGGGATTGATACAGCTGGCTTTGCGCATTCAACACGTCGATGTTGATGCGCACCCCCACCTCGTAGCCCAGCCTATTGGCTTCCAGGGCGCTCTGGCTGGAGGCCACGGCCGCCTCCAGGGCCTGGACCTGGCCGGTGGCCGATTGCACGCCAAAGTAGGCGGTGCGCACGGCCTGGGCCACCTGGCGGCGGGCATCTTCTAGGTCGGCACGTGCTTTCTCTTCCAGTGACAGGGTTTCCTTGACCCGGTTCTGCACCGCAAACCCGGCGAACAGGGGAATGTTCATCACCACGCCCACCGTGCCGACGGTGGCGTTGTTGCGATAGGGCATGGCCGCGGTGCCGTCGGGGTTGCGTTGTGTGCCATAGCTGGCCTGCAAGTCCACCGTGGGTTTGTGACCGGCCTGGGCCTTGTCGGTTTCCAGCTGAGCCACATCCAGCGCGATCTGCGCCTGGCGCACCAAGGGGCTGTGGTCAGCCGCCAGTGCCAGCCAGCTGGCCAGATCGGCCGGTGCCAGGGTGGGCAGGCGCACAGGTTGCGCCAAGGGCCAGGGGCTGGCGCCTGCTAAGCCGACCAATTGTTCGAGGGCCGCCTGGCTGACGCGCAGCTGGTTGTCGGCGGCGATTTCCTGGGCGCGGACCAGATCGAAGCGGGCCTGGGCTTCGCGGGAATCGGTCACCGTGGCCGTGCCGATTTCGAAATTGCGCTGGGCAAAGGCCAGTTGCTCGGACACGGCCCGCTTCTGGGCCTGCACCAGCTGCAAGGTGTCCTGCGCGGTGAGCACCTGGAAATAGGCCTGGGCGGCCCGCACCAGCAGGTTCTGTGCCGCGGCATCGACCTGGGCATACGCCAGATCGACACTGCGCTGGCCCTGACGGTACGTGACCAGGTTGGCCGGGTTGTACAGCGGTTGTTGCGCCTGCAGGCTGGCCGAGTCCTGGCGGGCATCCAGGCGTGCGGCGGGGAAGTCGCTGCGCACCCGGGTTTCGCTGTACTGGCTGCCGGCCTGGATGCCAATGCGGGGCAGCAGGCCGGCCTTGGCCTGCGCGCCCTTGCTGATGGTGGCGTCGAGCTGGGCGCGGGCGCTTTGCCAGGCCGCGTCGTAGGTCTGGGCCTGTTCGGTCAGTTGCACCAGGCTTTGGGCCTGGGCCAGCGACAGCCATCCACTGGCCAGAACGGCTGCGGCCACGCAGCGCAGGGCAGGGCGAAAGGAGACGACAGACAGCCCGGAGGAAGACACCATGGATACCCTTTTCAAGACCGCACCGGCAGCGCAGACATGCCGGCCATGCACCAATCGCTGGATTGCGCCTCAGTACTGAGGCACGCTGGGGTCGCGTTCCACCGCCCAGGCGGCAATGCCGCCGGTGATGTTGGCCACCGATTCAAAGCCTTCGCGGGCCAGATAGGCCGCCACGCTCATGCTGCGTGCGCCGTGGTGGCACAGGCAGGCGACGGGGCGGTCCGGGTCCAGCTCGTTCAGGCGTGATGTGATTTCGCCCATGGGGATGCACAGCAGCTCGAACTGGTCGCTGGGGGCCACGCTGGCCACCTGGCACTCCCACTTTTCACGCACATCCAGGACCACGGGCTTGGTGGCATCGCCGTTGAATTGGCCCAGCCATGCATCCAGCAGGGCGGGGCGCACTTGGTAAAACATGCAGCAGTCTCCGGCGGTGCTCGCGCGATGCGGCTTAGAACGAGAAGCGGGGGGCGGTGGCAAAACCTTGCAGGCGCGGTGCCACGATGTCCCAGGGCGACTTCGTCATGGTCTGGCTGCCCTGCTTGGTCACCACGGTGAATTGCATCACGGGCTGGGTGCCGACGATGGCGCCCAGGCGGCCGCCGTCCTTGAGGTGGGGCAGCAGGTTGGCGGGCAGGACCTCGACCGAGCCGCTGAGCAAGATCACATCGAACGGCCCTTCGGGCAGGGTGTCCTTGGAGCCGTCGGCCACGCGCACGCTGACGTTGGTGCAGCCAGCGTCGGTCAGGTTCTCGCGGGCCATTTCCGCCAGCTCGGGGTGGATTTCCAGGGTCAGCACGTCCTTGGCCAGGCGCGACAGCAGGGCCGCGCTGTAGCCCGAGCCGGTACCGATTTCCAGCACGCGCTCATGGGGTTGGATGTCCAGGTCGTTGATCATGCGCGCTTCCACGCGGGGCTGGAACATGCACCGGCCCTGGGCGATGGCATCGGCATCGTCGGTCAGGGGTACTTCCACGTCCATGAAGGCCAGGCTGTAGTGTGCGGGGGGCGTGAAATCTTCACGGCGCACGGTGTAGAGCGCTTCCAGCAGGCGCTCGCCGCTCACATTCCAGGGGCGCACTTGTTGCTGCACCATGTTGTAACGGGCGTTTTCGGTGGCGTCGTTGCGATCTAGCAGGCTGTTCAGGGGCAAATTCATTGTGGTCTCCTCCGCTGGGGATGGCTTGTCTGAAACAAACTCACGATTCTACGAGGGTGGGGATGCTTTGGCAGCGTGATCGGGCTCACGCCCCTTCCAAAGCTTGCGCAGCCATTGCTGAAAATCATCCAGATAGCAGTACACGACCGGCACCACCACCAGCGTCAGCAGGGAGGAGGTGATGACGCCGCCAATCACGGCTTGGCCCATGGGGGCGCGCTGCTCCGATCCTTCGGTGACGGCAAAGGCCAGCGGCACCATGCCAAACACCATCGCCAGTGTGGTCATCAGGATGGGGCGCAGGCGCACCTTGGCCGCCATCAGCAGGGCCTGCTCGCGCGGCAGGCCGGGGTGCAACTGGCCGTGTTCGTCCGTGTGTTCGCCCTGGGCGCGGATGGCAAAGTCCACCAGCAAGATGGCGTTCTTCGTGACCAGGCCCATCAGCATCACGATGCCGATGATGGAGAACATGCTGATGGCGGAGTTGAACATCATGAGCGCCAGCACCACGCCGATCAGGGTCAGGGGCAGCGCGGTCATCAGTGCCAGCGGCTGGATGAAGCTCTTGAACTGGCTGGCCAGGATCATGTAGATGAAGATGATGGCCAGGGCCAGGGCCGACACGGCATAGGCGAATGATTCATTCATGTTCTTGGTGGAGCCGCCAAACTCCCAGCGGTAGCCAGGCGGCAGCTGCATCTGTTGCAGCACCCGGGTGATGTCGGCCGAGACCTCCCCCACCGAGCGCAGCGCCACATTGGCCGTGAACTGGACCTCGCGCGTCAGGGCCCGGCGGTTGATCTGGCTGGGACTGTGCGCTTCCACCACCTGGGCCACCTGGTTGAGCTGGACTACGCGAGGGTTGCCGTCCGGCCCCGTCACGCTGAACGGCAGGTGCAGCAGGTCGGCCGGCTGGGTGCGGGCTTCCGGCGCCAGGCGCACCTTGACGTCGTAGGTCTGGTCATCGCTGGCCCGCCAGTTGCCCACCTTGTCACCGGCCACCAGGGTGCGCAGGCTGCTGGCCACACTGGCCACGGACAGGCCCAGGTCGGCCGCCGCGTCGCGGCGCACCTCTACATTGACCACGGGCTTGGGGGCCTGCAGGCTGGTGTCCAGGTCCACCAGCCCCGGAATGCGCAGCAACTGGGCCTGCACCTGCTGGTTCAGGCGGCCCAGCTCTCCCAGATCCGGACCCATGATGGAAAACTCGATCTGTTTTTGCCCGCCGACCGGCTCCAGCAGCCCCACGTGGGTGACGGTGATGCCCGGCACGCTGCGCAGGGCGTTGCGCAGCACCAGCGACATCTCTTCCAGGCTGCGCGTGCGGTGCTTGCGGTCCACCAGGCGCACGAAGATGCTGGCGGAGTGCTTGCCTTCGGCATTGCCGGTGTTGATGGTGGTCAGGGTGTAGTCCACCTCGGGCATGGCGCGCAGCAGGGCTTCGACCTGCCGGGCCTTGGCTTCCGTGGTCTCGATGGACGAGCCCTGCGGGGTCTTGAACTTGACCTGGGTCTCGGAAAAGTCGGCGCTGGGCACAAATTCGGAGCCCAGCAGCGGCAGCATCAGCACGCTGGCCACAAAAATGCCCACGGCGGTCAGCACGGTGGCCGGCTTGTGCAGCAGGGCCCAGCCCAGCAGGCGCTGGTACAGGGCCGAGATGTCGGCGCTGGCGTGGTCGAAGGCCTGGGTGACCCGTCCCAGCGTGCGATCGTAGAGGGGCCGTCGGGTGCTGGCGGGTTGCCCAGGGGCATGGATGCTGGGGTCGTGCCACACGCTGGAGAGCATGGGGTCCAGCGTGAAGCTGACGAACATGGAAATCAGCACCGCCGCCACGATGGTGATGCCGAATTCGTGGAAGAACTTGCCGATGATGCCGCCCATGAAGCCAATGGGCAGGAACACCGCGACGATGGACAAGGTGGTGGCCAGCACCGCCATGCCGATTTCCTGCGTGCCGTCCATGGCTGCGTCGTACGGACGCTTGCCCATCTGCACATGGCGCACGATGTTCTCGCGCACCACGATGGCATCGTCGATCAGCAGCCCCACGCACAGGGACAGCGCCATCAAGGTCACCATGTTGATCGAGAAGCCGAACATGTACATGAACCAGAAGGTGCCGATCAGCGCAATTGGCAGCGTCAGGCCGGTGATGATGGTGGAGCGCCAGGAGTTCAGGAACAGAAAGACGATCAGCACGGTCAGTACGGCACCCTCGACCAGGGTCTGGCGCACGTTGTCCACGGCCACCTGGATCGGACGGGCGGCATCGGCAATCGGCTCCAGGGCAATGCCGGTCGGCAGCTCGGCGCCCAGGCTCTGGATGGCCTGGTTCAGCCCGCGGACCACGTCGATCGTGTTTTCGTCCTGGGCTTTCTGCACGGACAGCAGCAGCGTGCGCTGTCCGTTGTACAGGGCCAGGTTCTCCACTTCGGGGGCGCCGTCCTGGATGCGCGCCAGTTGGCCCAGGCGCACGGGCGCGCCGGCGCGCTGTGCCACGACGATGTCGGCAAACTGTGCGGGGCGCGCAATGCGGGCCTGGATCTGTACCACCCGTTCCTGCTGCAGCGAACGGATGCTGCCCACCGGCAGGTCCTGGTTTTCGCTGCGCACCGCCTGCACCACCTGGGCTGGGCTGATGCCGTAGGCCTGCAGGGCCGCAGGATCCAGGTAGATGTTGACTTCACGCGGGGTGCCGCCCACCAGGTTCACCGCGCCCACGCCGCGCACGTTTTCCAGGCGCTTTTTCAGCACCTGGTCGGCCCAGGTGGTCAGCTGGATGGGCGACAGGGGCTGGGCGCCATCGGCCGGGCGTGGCAGCACCGCGACGGACCAGATGGGGGCATTGGCCGGGTCAAAGCGCAGCACCCAGGGCTCCTCCACCTCGTCGCGCAGCAGCGGGCGCACGGTGGCCACCTTCTCACGCACGTCGTCGGCGGCCTTGCGGCCATCGATGTGCAACTGGAATTCGATGATGATCAGCGCCTTGCCCTCGTAGCTGCGCGAGGTCAGGGCATTGATGCCAGCAATCGAATTGATGGCCTCTTCCAGTGGCTTGGTGACTTCGCTCTCGACCACCTCGGGCGAGGCGCCGGGGTAGGCCACGGACACCACCACCACGGGGAAATCGACATTCGGGAACTGGTCGATGGCCAACCGCTGGTAGGAAAACAGCCCCAGCACCACGAACGCCAGCATGACCATGGTGGCCATGACAGGGTTGCGCAGACTGACCTTGGTGAACCACATGGTGCGGGATCTTCCTGGGGAGGGTCAGTGCGCGGCGGCGGCCGCGGCAGTGGGGGGATGCGGCACGGGCTGCTGGGCCTCCAACTGCACGGATGTTCCTGCAGGGATGCCGCCCACACGTCCGCCGAGCACGATGGTGCCCTCGGGCAGGCCTTCCACTGCCACCCAGGGCTGGGCGCTGTCCACACTCTGCACGCCCAGGACGACGGGCGTGTGCTGCACCTGGCCCTGCGCCACGGTGTGCACATAGGGCCGGGGCTGGTCGGTGCGGACGGCATCCAGGGGCACGGCCAGGGCCTGGTGCTGGCCGGTCTGGATGAAACCTTCCACATACATACCGGGCCGCAGGTTCAGGTCGCTGCGCGGCTGCAAGCGCAGGTACACCGGCACCGTGCGGCTGCCGGCCGCGGCACTGGGGTTGATGCGCACCACCTGGGCCTGCAGTGGCTGGGGCATGGCCGCCGAATGGCCACTCAGCTGCAGCCGGGCTTTCTGGCCGACCTGCACCTGGGCCGTGTCGTTCGCGGCCACCTGGGCCTGCAACTCCAGCGCCACCAAGTTGACCACTTCGACCACGGCGGCCTCGACATTCACGCGCTCGCCGTTCTGCGCCATGCGCTGCGCGATCTGACCGGCGATCGGGCTGCGCAGCACGGTGTCGTCCAGGTTCTTGCGGGCGCCGTCCTGGGCGGCGCGGGCGGCCGCATGGCTGGCCTGCGCGGCCTGTAGGTTGGCCAGGGAGGTGGTCAGCGCCGTATCGGAGATGAAGCCGCGCGCGACCAGGGCGCGGTTGTTGTCGTAATGGCGCTGTGCAATCGCCACCTGGGCCTGGGCGGCATCGGCCTGCAGCTTGGCCTGGCGAAAGCGGGCCTCCGACTCGGTCGCGTCCACGCGGGCGATGACCTGGCCTTGCACGACCGCATCACCCTCGCGCACGTGCAATTCGCGCAGTTCCCCCGGCACACGCGCCTTGACCACGGCGCGGTCCACGGCGGCCAGGCTGCCGGTGATGGGCACCCCCACGGTCAGCGTGCGGGTCTGGACCTGCAGCCATTCCTGGGCCGGGATGGCCAGGGTGGCCGGCGCTTGCCGGGTGCTGGCCTGCAGAGCGGCCTGCCGCGCCTGACGTTGTTCCAGGGCACGCCACATGCCCCAGACGGTGGCCAGCACCGCGCACAGGGCCAGCAGCCACCACCACCGGGCGCGGCGCGTGAAGGCTGCGGTGGTGTGCGGCTCAGACATCGGGCGCCGTGGCGGACAGGCCACGCAGCAGGTTGTCGACATGTGTCTGGAAATACAGCGGGGCACTCACGCCCAGTGACTGCGGGTAGAGCATGCCGATCGAATGGCGCCAGTGGATGTAAGCGAACATGGGGGTGGTGATCAGGTGGATAGCGGCATCCAGGTCGAGGGGGCGCAGCTCGCCGCGCGCCACGCCACGCTCGAGGATGCGGCGCACCAGGGCGTTGCCGGGTTCCACCACCTCTTCGAGGTAGAAACTGGCCAGCTCCGGGAAATTGCAGCACTCGCTGGCCATCAGCTTGCAGATGCCCCCGGCATAGGTGTCGCCGATGCGCTCCTGCCAGACCTGGAAGGCGTAGCGCACCAGCTCGGGGGTGGTCCCGGCAAAGGCCTCCAGCTCGGCCTGCCATTCGGCAAATCGTCCGGCGATGTTCTCGCGCACCACGGCCTTGAGCAGAGCCTGCTTGCTGGGGTAGTACAGAAAGAGGGTGCCCTTGGACACCTGGGCCAGCGCGGCGACTTCCTCCACCTTGGTGGCGGCATAGCCTTTCTCGACAAACAGGCGCGTGGCGGCCTCCAGCAGCTCGGCCGGGCGTGCCTCTTTGCGGCGGCTGCGGCCGCGCGCGGAATGGGCGCTGGAGGAGGGGTGGTCGGTCACGGTTGGACTTTCGTGGTCAATGACCCATGGGTCAGTAGCAGACTATAGAAAGCCGTGCCACCAGCGTCAAGCCCGGTGAAGACCTGCACTGTCCTACAGGCCTGAACCGGGCCCCGGGTTTTCTGCGACCGGCCACTGGGTGTAAAAATGCAGCATGCAAGAAACCATTTATTTCGGCGGCGGGTGCTTCTGGTGCACGGAGGCGGTGTTCGACCGTGTTCACGGCGTGCTGGACGTTGAAAGCGGCTACGCCAACGGCCATGTGCCCCATCCTAGCTACGAACAGGTGTGCGAAGGCACGACGGGCCATGCCGAAGTGCTGAAGCTGGTGTTTGACCCCGCCCAGATCGGGCTGGACCTGCTGTTGGAGATTTTCTTCGGCACGCACGACCCGACCACGCCCAATCGCCAGGGCAACGATGTGGGCACGCAGTACCGCAGCGCCATCTACACCACCAGTGAGGCCCAGCTGCAGGTGGCGCGCGATTTTGTGGACATGCTGAACCAGCGCCTGCTGTTCGGCGTGCCCGTGGTCACCGAGGTGCAGCCGCTGGACAACTACTGGCCGGCCGAGGCCTACCACCAGGATTACTTTGCGCGCAACCCGCACCAGGGCTATTGCGCCTATGTGGTCGGCCCCAAGGTACAGAAGTTTCTGCAGACTTTTGCCCAGTACGCCAAGCGCTGATTGCGCTGAAAGCTATTGTTTTTGAAGAGGTGGATTGCAGGCATAATGCAACCGAGTTGCGTTAACTGTCTGGCATGCCCACTTCCCATCCCGCCCTTGCACCCTTGACCCTGCCGGCCGGCCTGCGCGCCACGCGCGCCGTGCAGGCTTTGCTGTCGCTGCTGCCTGACCAGCCGACACAGGGCTGGACGGAAGGGGCTGTGGAGGCCGCCCTGCACCAGCAGGGCGTGGCCGTGAACCGCGTGACGGTCTACCGCGCGCTGGACCGTTTTTGCGCGGCCGGCCTGTTGCAGCGCAGCGTCGATGGCCAGCGTGTCACGCGCTATTGGCTGGCAGCCCCTGTGGCGCACGACCATGCCGCCCCGCACATGGAATGCAGTGGCTGCCACCAGCCGTTCCAGCTGGGCGAGGGCAGTGCCGCCGTCCAGGCCGCGCTGCAGGCGCTGCGCCAGGCCCTGGCGCACAGCGGTGTGCGCAACCCCACGCTGGATGTGGCCGTGCAGGGCGAATGCGCCCAGTGCGCCGCCGAGACCAGCCCCCCGGTTTCTTCACCACCCTCAGGGAACTCTCCATGAAAACTTTGATTGCCACCGTGGCCGCAGCCTGCCTGCTGGCCAGCCCCGTCTGGGCGCACGAACACGCGCCTGCGGGCAAGGCCCAGCCTGCGCCGGCCCACAGCCATACGGCGCCAGCACCCCAACTGGACGCCCACACCCAGGAGGACATCGAACGCCACCGCGGCATGGCCCGTGCGCACGAGCAGGCCGCCCAGTGCCTGGCCAGCGGCAGCAAGTACGACGACTGCCAAAAGCAGCTGCAGACCGCCTGCAAGGGCCTGGCCCTGGGCAAGAACTGCGGCATGCGCCACGCCCACTAAGCCCGAACGACCGCACGAATGTTGGTGAAATTTCGCATGCAACGCCTGCTCGCGCCCTGGATGGCGTGGTGGCTGGCCCTGGCCGTGGTGCTGGCACCGGCCCTGGGACGCATGCACGAGGTGCTGCACGCACCGCTTCTGCCTGAGCGCCACGCGCCGCAGGCTGTCCCGCACGCCCACCAGCACGCCCACGGGGTGGCGGCCTGGTTTGGGGAACATACCCAGGCCGAATGTCTGGTGCTGGACCAACTGGGACATGGCGCCGCCAGTCCCGCGCCCCTGGTGCTGGCCAGCCAAAGCCTGCCCGCCCACCCTCCGGCCTGGACCAGCACGGCCCACCTGCTGCCCGCGCCGCGCACCGTCTTCCTGGCCCGCGCTCCGCCGGCCGGCCCCCTGGCCTGACACGGCCACCGCTCTCTTCGTTTCGACCGAATCGCCTGGACCACCGCCGGTGTGCCCGCCGCTGCGCACGCGCGCTGCTTGGCAGCTGCCCATCGCGCAGGCTTGGCACGTCCGACGGCGTCAGTCGATTCAAAAAACAGAGCTGCCAGCGCTGATTGCATCAGCGTAGACAGCTGATTTGACTCCCATTTATTTAAAAGCACAGCTGCGGCTTGTCCGTGGGCCGGGTGCTGCGTGCTGCCGGGTGGCCGATGAGGGACCGGGCGGCAGCGCCTGCCTGCGTCTGTGCCTGTGACCGACCATGAAACCTCTGAATCCTTTGCCCGCCGCCCGCTCGGCGCTGCGTGCCCCCCGCCAGTTCCTGCGCCACCACCCGGTGGCCCTGGCCATCACCCTGTCCGCCGGCCCGCTGTCGCTGGCCCAGGCCCAGACCCCCGATGCGCCCGAGGCGCAGCTGCCCGGCATCACCGTGACCGCCACCGGCCTGGGCCTGAGCGCCCAGGACATGGCGGCGCCCATCAGCGTGCTCGAAGGCCAGGCCTGGCAACTGCGCCGCACCGCCACGCTGGGCGACAGCCTGACGGGGGAGCCCGGCATCCACGCCACGCACTTTGGCGCCGGGGCCAGCCGCCCCATCATCCGCGGCATGGATGGCCCGCGCGTGGGGGTGCTGGCCAATGGCATGGAGCTGCACGATGCCTCCACCATCAGCCCGGACCACGCCGTGGTCACCGAAACCCTGCTGGCCGAGCGCGTGGAAATCCTGCGCGGCCCGGCTGCCCTGGTGCACGGCGGTGCCGTGGGCGGGGTGGTCAACGTGGTGGACAGCAAGGTGCCCACTGCCTTGCCGGCCAACGGCCTGGAAGGCAGTGCCGAAGTGCAGTGGGGCAGCAGTGCGCGCGAAAAAAGTGGCGCCGTGGGCCTGAGTGCTGGCACCGGCCCGCTGGTGCTGCGCGTGGAGGCCGCCACCCGCGACGCCGGCGACTACCGCGCCGGCCACGGCTGGCGCAATGAGGAGGGCGGGCGCCGCGTGACCGGCAGCGACAGCCAGAGCAGCACCGGCACCGTCGGCCTGTCCTGGGTGGGCACCGATGCCTACCTGGGCGCGGCCTACACCAAGCAGGCGGCGCAGTACGGTCTGCCGGGCCATGTGCACAGCGATTGCCACCCGCATGGCGACCACCTGCACTGCGGCGGCCATGGACACGGCCATGCCCACGATGAGCACGAGGAGGTGCCGGTGGTCGACCTGCACAGCTACCGCTGGGACCTGCGTGGCGAATGGCGCAACCTGGCGCCGGGGGTGGAGGCCGTGCGCCTCAAGGGCAGCCACACGCGCTATGCCCACGACGAGCTGGAAGACGGCGTGGCCGCCACCCAGTTCCGCAACCGCGCCCACGACCTGCGGCTGGAGGTGCAGCACGCGCCGATTGCCGGCTGGCGCGGCGTGGTGGGGCTGAGCAACGGCCAGCGCAGCTTCAGCGCCGACGGCGAGGAGGCCTATGTGCAGCCCACGCGCACGCACAAGCTGGGCCTGTTCCTGCTGGAGGAATACCAGATCGGCGCCTGGAGCTGGCAGGCCGCGCTGCGCCACGACCGCCAGACGGTGCGGGCCCAGGACGATGCGGTGGAGCGCTCGCACCAGGGCCTGTCGGCCTCGCTGGGCACGGTCTGGCGCTTTGCCACGGGCTGGCAGGCCAGCGCCTCGTTCAGCCGTGCGCAGCGCATGCCCACGGCCGAAGAGCTGTTTGCCAACGGCCCGCACCTGGCCACCAACAGCTGGGAAGTCGGCAACGCCCAGCTGGGCCGCGAAACCAGCCAGGCCTGGGATTTTGGCCTGCGTAAAACCCGTGGGGACACCACGTGGAGTGCGAACGCCTTCCACCACCGGGTGCAGGGCTACATCTATGGCCGCACCGTGGATGCGCACGACGGCTTCCAGCTGCAGCACTACACCCAGGCCGACGCCCGCTTCACCGGCGTGGAAGGCCAGGTGCGCCAGCGCATCAACCGCTTTGTCGGCGTGGGCGTGTTCGGTGACCTGGTGCGCGCGCGCCTGGCCGAAGGCGGCCCTCTGCCGCGCATCCCGGCCGCCCGACTGGGCGTGCGCGTGGACGCCAGCTGGCGCGGCTGGGAAGGCCTGGCCGAGTGGGTGCAGGTGGCCCGCCAGGACCGCACCACGGCCTATGAAACGGCGACTGGCGGCTACGGCATGCTGAACCTGATGGCCAGCTACCGCTTCAACGGCAGCCCGCTGGAGCTGACGCTGAAGGCCGAGAACCTGACCGACCGCCTGGGCTACGCCCACACCTCGGCCATCAAGCAGGCGGCGCCGCTCAAGGGGCGCAACCTGAGCGTGGGGCTGCGCATGGCGTTCTGACGCGCAGGCGTCCCCGGTGTGCGCTGCCAGCCCCGCGGCAGCGCATATGATCCCTGGCACCGCACGGCGCACCGGCCACAAGCTGGGTGCGCCGTGCCTGCAAGCCGCGACGGGCAGGGGGCCGTGGTCGGGCTGCCGCTTTCTCGAGATTGGTATTGATTGTGGATACGCCTGCGTTGACGGCCTTGCTGCCGGTGGTCTTGTTGATTGTTCTGGGGTTCATCACCGCCAAGCTGGACTGGGTGCGGCCCGCCGCGGTCAAGGACCTGACCAACCTGGTGTTCTACATCCTCACGCCCGCGCTGCTGTTTCGCACCATGGCGAGCGTGAAGCTGGGCGAGCTGGATTTCAGCCCCATCCTGGTCTACTTCCTGGCGGTCGGCCTGGTGTTTGTCGGCACCATGCTGGTCTTCGGCTTCAACACCCTGGCCGCCGCACGCGCCCTGGCGCACACCTTCAGCAACAACGTGATGATCGGCATCCCGCTGGTCGGCCTGGTCTACGGCCAGGAAGGCCTGGTCACGCTGCTGACGCTGATCTCCGTGCACGCCCTGGTGCTGCTGGGCAGTGGCACCGTGGTGTTCGAGCTGGCCCAGGCCCGGCAGTTCAGCAGCGAAGGCCGGCCCCAGGGCCTGGCCCGCACCCTGGGGCAGGCGATCAAGAACAGCGTGATCCACCCGATTCCCCTGCCCATCATTGCCGGCCTGCTGTACGCGCAGACCGGCTGGGGCATTCCCGGCGTGGTCGACAAACCGCTGCAGCTGCTGGGCAGCGCCCTGGGGCCGATGGCTTTGCTGCTGGTGGGCATCACCCTGGCCTACAGCAAGCTGGGCAGCATGATCCGCCCGGCGATGCGGATTGCCGTGGTCAAGACCGTGGTCCACCCCATCCTGTTCCTGGGCGTGGCGTGGTTGCTGGGCCTGCGCGGCATTCCCATGGCCGCCATGGCCCTGGCGGCCGGCCTGCCGGTGGGCGCCAATGTCTACATCTTCAGCCAGCGCTATGGCGTGGCCCAGGAAGAGGTGACGGCCTGCATTGCGCTGTCGACCGGCTTGTCGCTCTTCACCCTGCCCGTGGTGCTGCTGGTGCTGGAGCGGCTGCGCTGAAGGCATGACCGCCCGCCGTGCGGCCAAGCGGCGGGCGTGACCAAGGCACGCAGAGCCCGAGCGCTTCAGGGCCTGCGTCCCCGTGTCGATGGGGCAGTGGTCGTATAAAAGTGAGCTGCTGGCACCCGCCAGCAGTGACTATTGGAAGGTTTTATCCTTCAAAAGCAATATTGGCCTGCGCAAGCCGCTCTTGTTTTGGATGAAGCGACCGCGCGCTCAGGGCGCCAGCCGCTCGCGCAGCCACTGGCCGTCGTGCAGCGCATAGCGCAAGCGATCGTGCAGGCGGCTCTTGCGGCCTTGCCAGAATTCCCAGCGGTCAGGCACCAGGCGGAAGCCGCCCCAGTGCGGCGGGCGGGGCGGGTTCAGCAGGAATTGCGCGCCGTATTTGGCGGCGTTCGCTACCAGCACGCTGCGGCCGCTGATGACCTGGCTTTGCGGGCTGGCCCAGGCGCCGATGCGCGAGTCGAGCGGACGGCTGTGGAAGTAGGCATCGCTTTCCTCGGCGCTGACGCGTTCGACACGGCCCTCGATGCGCACCACGCGCTCCAGCTCCACCCAGTGGAACTGCAGCGCCGCAAACGGGTTGCCCCCCAGCTCCTGGCCCTTGCGGCTGCCGTAGTTGGTGTACCAGACGATGCCGCGCTCGTCATACCCCTTGATCAGCACCACGCGCGTGCTGGGGCGCAGGTCGCTGCCCACCGTGGCCACGGTCATGGCGTTGGGCTCGTTCACCTGGGCATTCACGGCTTCTTGCAGCCATTGGTCAAACTGCTGCAGCGGGGCCGCGTGCGACGCGTCCTCGTTGAGTTCGGCGCGCTCGTAACTTTTGCGCAGATCGGCAATGTGGGCGGAAATTTGGCTCATGGGCCCGATTGTGCACCCACCGTTTGTCACCGCCGATGCTGTGCGATGCCCGTTTTTTTGATTTCGCGCAGCGTAAATAGATGCTGTCAACGTTAGAAAATGTTAAAAACAGCTGCTTGACCCCTGAGAACAACAACGTTGAGGAGCCTCCATGCCGCCCGTGCCGCACACCCATCCCCCCCTGCTGACCCTGGTGTTCTCGGCGGCCGTGATGGCATTGACCGTGTCCTACGCCGTTGAAGCCAGCTCTTCCGACGCCGCCAGCGTGGAGCAGGGCCCGGGCAAGGCGCCGTACGAGCCCCCCACGCTGGCCGCTTCGGCGGTGGTGCTCAACAAGGTGGCGGCCTACCGGGTGGACCAGGGCGTGGTGAAGTTCTTCTTCGCATCGGGCAAGTCCCAGCTGGTGCAAGGGGCCGACCAGGCCCTGCAAGACATCGTGGCAGCCGTGCAGACCGGCCGGCGCGTGCAGATTTCAGGTTTTCACGATGCCACGGGAGATGCGCCCTCGAACGCCGAGCTGGCCAAGCAGCGTGCCCTGGCGGTCCAAAAGAAGCTGCTTGAACTGGGCGTGCCCGCCGCCAGCATCCTGCTGCAAAAGCCTGCTGTCACCGTCATCCTCGGCAGCTATGCCGAGGCACGCCGGGTAGAAGTGACCTTGATCGAATGAGGCCGCCTGAGCGCTGCCACCATGCAAAAAGCCCCAGGCCATGTGTCTGGGGCTTTTTGCATGGTGGACAGCCAGAGCGTTGACCTGAAGGGGGTTGCAGGGATCGTGCTGTGCGCTGGGCCGTATCGTGCACCGCATCCCAGCAGGCTTGAACAGCACAGCACCAAAACATCCTTTTGCCGCTGCCCAAGCTGCCGCCACTGGACGTGCTTGGACGCCGCCAGCCATGGCGGGCCTGTTCGTCGCGGCGCGCGGAGCTGGATGCACCCGCGGCGATGCGTGGTCCAGCATTCGGCCTGTACGGAGCCCCATAGCCCGATCCTGAGGTCTCACCCTTGCGCGCAGAAGGGCTTACTTTTGCACACATAGAATCCAAAAAATTGATGGGCATACATGCTCAGGTTGGACGGATGAGCGTATGCACCAAATCTTGGGTGCTGCCGGCCTTGTCGCGCTGGTGGCTGTCTTTACCGTGCACGGCTATGAGGGACGACGCATAGGGCAGGTGCTGCTGCTGTTTGCGCCGGCTGTTCTGGGCTTGCTATGGCCTGTACGGAGCACGCTATGGCGTCGACTGCGCCAAGCGCTGGCCTGGGTTTGGACCCTCATCTTCCTGGTGGATGGGGCCGTGCGAGGGCTGTTGGCGGATCTGTACGGTGCCGCGCCCGACAGTTCACTGGTGCTGGGCGCCATTGCCAACAGCAACCCACGCGAGTCGGGCGAATACCTGCATGCCGTCTGGCGCAGTGTGCTGGTCTGGGCGTTGGCCGTCATCGGCAGTGGTG
This sequence comes from Comamonas aquatica, assembly GCF_018064205.1. NCBI lineage: Bacteria > Pseudomonadati > Pseudomonadota > Betaproteobacteria > Burkholderiales > Comamonadaceae > Comamonas > Comamonas aquatica. The sequence continues at coordinate 1,492,683 of NZ_CP072916.1, forward strand.
CTGCCGCGTGGTGGCTGGTCCGGTGGGCAGGACTGGCCAGCGGCGCAAGATGGCCAAAACCGGCGGTGATGGCTTTGTGCGTGGCGCTGCTGCTGGTCAGCGTTGGCTACGCCAGCAAGCCATGGCGACGCCACCACCCGATCGCTTTCTGGACGCAGTGGATGTTTTCCATCCAGCAGCTGCAACAGGGCCTGGCCAATCAGCAAGCGAGGCGAGAGGCTGCGCTGGCACGTGCCCATGCACTGGCGCCCACAGTGCAAGTGGCCGGCCATTCCACCGTCGTGCTGGTGATTGCGGACAGCATCAACCGCGACAACATGTCCATCTATGGCTACAAGCGCGCGACCACCCCGCATCTGGCCAGTCAACTGCGTGGGCTGGACGGAGAAATGCTCATGCTGCGCAATGCGTGGTCGGTGGATGCCAGCACGCTGCCGGCGTTGGGCAACATCTTTGGTTTTGGGCAGCCCGATGCGCAGGATGCGCAGCACTTGCTGGCGGTGGCCCGCGCGGCAGGCTACAAGGTCTGGTGGATTAGCAACCACGATGACCTGGGCATAGAGCAGCAGCATGCACGTGTTGCCGATATTCAGGATTTCGCGAATCGACAGCCGGGGCGTACCAGCAGCTCCTTGGACGGCGAGCTGCTGGATAACCTGCAACGCGCACTGGCCGATGCGACGCCCCAAAAGTTGATCGTGGTCCATCTTTTGGGGGCTCATCCGCACTACCGCTTGCGCTTTCCTGCGGGGCAGAACCCGTTTGACGATGAAAGCGATGCTGTGGATCAGCAACTGCAGACCCAGGGGCGGCCGAGCTGGGTGCGACAGTTCCGCCATGATTACGACGCGGCATTGCTGTATCACGACTTCGTCGTGTCAGAGACGTTGGCGCTGACACGGAATATCCGCTCTGCGGACGGCTATGCCGCCTGGGTCTATATGTCAGACCATGGGCAGGAGGTGGGCCACGGCCGCAATCATGCAGGCCACAGTCCACTCAGCGCTTCAGGCTATCGCATCCCCATGCTGCTATGGAGCACCCAGCCTTCGTGGCAAAAGGACCAGGGCATTGGCAACCGGCCTTTTCGCGCGGACTGGGCCGCCTGGACTTTGGCGAACGTGATGCGCTTGACATGGCCCGGTCAAACCATCTCCAACGATGTGCTGAGTGAGGCATACGTATGGAGCAAGCCCCAGTTGCCCATCGTGGTCGACTCCTTTGAACGTTGACGCCTGCATTGCATGCCCTGTTGGCATGGAGCTTCGGCTGCGGCACGCCAGGCATTCAAAGTCCGATGCCGGATGCACGGCAGCTGTAAATAAAAGCCCCCTCCGGCCTGAGGCCAGAGGGGGCTGCTATGCATTGACGGCGTCTTAGGGCCGCGCAACTGCTCAGGCGTTGCGCAGCGGGTCGAAGGTGGCGCCGGCGTCTTGCTGGTGCTCCTTCGCGTGCGCCCGCGAGTTCATTTGGATCAATTCGATCTTGTAGCCGTCTGGATCGGTCACGAAGGCAATCACGGTCGAGCCACCTTTGACGGGACCGGCTTCGCGCGTGATGTTGCCACCTGCGGCGCGGATCTTGTCGCAGGCCGCGTAGGCGTCGGCCACCCCAAGCGCAATATGGCCATAGGCCGTGCCCATGTCGTAGCTGTCCGTGCCCCAGTTGTACGTCAGCTCAATCTCGGCCTGGCCAGGGTTGCCACCTTCGTAGCCCAGGAAAGCCAGCGAGTATTTGTACTCCGGGTTCTCAGACGTGCGCAGCAATTGCATGCCCAGCACCTTGGTGTAGAAGTCAATCGAGCGTTGGAGGTTGCCAACGCGCAGCATGGTGTGAAGGATTCTCATGTTGCCTATTGTGCATAAAGCACCGTAGCGATCCGGCGCATGCCTTAGAAAACCCCAAAGGGCCATGTCTGTCTGTCAGGTCCCGGATGATTGCGCACGTTCTTGACGAATAAATCAGGTGCTTTCATCTTCCATTTTTTGAGTGCTTGGACTGGGGCTTCATGCCCCAGTGCCTTTTGTGGCAAGTGGTGGTTGTACAGCCAGACAAACCTGTGCAGTGTCTTCTCCAAATCCTCTGCGCTGTTGAAGTGATGCGAGCGCAGCACCTGGCTCAGGCGGCCATTGAAGCGCTCAACCATGCCGTTGGTTTGCGGCGTCTTTGGCTTGGTCAGCCGATGCTCTATCCCCAATGCTTGGCATAACTGGTCGAATTCGTGCTCGCCTGAGGGCTGACGTGTGCGGCTTCCAAACAATCGGTCTGTGAACTCTTTGCCGTTGTCGGTGAGGATGGTGTGGATCTTGAACGCTGCAGCTTTGCGTACGGCAGCCAAGAAGGCTTTGGCGGATGCTGCCGTCTTGTGCTGCTTGATATCAATGAACACCCAGCGTGTAGCTCGATCGATGGCAACAAAAACATAGCGGCGCTTGTCCTCAAGCGTGCATCTGGGGCAGGTACTTCACATCTACATGTACATAGCCAGGCTCATACGCCTTGAAGGGTTTGTGCTCGCCCTCAGGCTTGGGCTGTATGGGCAATCTGGAGTGGCCTCGTCTGCGCAGCAAGCGATCCAGCGCAGAACGGCTCATGGCAGGCTCAATAAACTCCCGCACCACTGCCAGCAAATCATCGAGCGGCAGCAGCAGTTGGGTGCGCAGATAGACCACCAATTCTTCCTGTGCCGCATTGAGCGTGGTCTGCAATCGGTGCGGCGTATGACTGGCATCGTGCACCGTAGTGCGATGACGCCACTTGCGCACCGTGTCCAGGCCAATGCCGTATTGCTGGGCCAACTCCCGGTCAGTGCTACTGGCTTGCTGCAATGCACGTCGTGTAGCAGGCGTGGTCGTTGCGTTCTTGTGTAGAGCAATCAACATAGCGGCTCCTTGGAAGACGATTGCCATGTTGCCACAACAGCCTGCAGCACTTGTCTGCTATGTGTCGGGTCCCGGACGATTGGCTGCTTAAAAACAAGCGTCCGTTGCTGCATGGCCGAGAGGTACTGCAAGCAGTTCTGGCAACATGGCAATCCCGTGCCAAGGAGTTGCCATGCTGATCAGCCTTCATAAGAACGCTACGACCACACCTGCCACCCGTTTGGCATTGCAGCAAGCCAGTGGTACTGATCGAGAGTTGGCGCAGCAATACGGCATTGGCATAGGGACCGTGCGTAAGTGGCGGGGCAGAACCACGGTGCATGACGCCAGCCACACGGCCCACCGCCTGCAAACGACTCTCAATGCAGGGCAGGAAGAGCTGGTTATTTATCTGCGCAGCCAGCTGCGGCTACCTCTGGATGACTTATTGGCGGTGGTGCGAGAGTTCATTGAGCCTGCCATGAGCCGCTCGGCGCTGGATCGCTTGCTGCGCAGACGAGGCCACTCCAGATTGCCCGTACAGCCCAAGCCTGAGGGCGAGCACAAACCCTTCAAGGCGTATGAGCCTGGCTATGTACATGTAGATGTGAAGTACCTGCCCCAGATGCACGATGAGGACAAGCGCCGCTATGTTTTTGTTGCCATCGATCGAGCTACACGCTGGGTGTTCATTGATATCAAGCAGCACAAGACGGCAGCATCCGCCAAAGCCTTCTTGGCTGCCGTACGCAAAGCTGCAGCGTTCAAGATCCACACCATCCTCACCGACAACGGCAAAGAGTTCACAGACCGATTGTTTGGAAGCCGCACACGTCAGCCCTCAGGCGAGCACGAATTCGACCAGTTATGCCAAGCATTGGGGATAGAGCATCGGCTGACCAAGCCAAAGACGCCACAAACCAACGGCATGGTTGAGCGCTTCAATGGCCGCCTGAGCCAGGTGCTGCGCTCGCATCACTTCAACAGCGCAGAGGATTTGGAGAAGACACTGCACAGGTTTGTCTGGCTGTACAACCACCACTTGCCACAAAAGGCACTGGGGCATGAAGCCCCAGTCCAAGCACTCAAAAAATGGAAGATGAAAGCACCTGATTTATTCGTCAAGAACGTGCGTAATCATCCGGGACCTGACAGCTATGGAGCAACGTGCGCTTGGTTGTAAGCAGCCAATTATCCGGGACCTGACATCTGTCTAAGGGTAAGCAATAGGCTGCGGTACCGCCTGCGGTAGGCTGCAGCTTTTTAAACTATGTACATCCGTGTCACCCTAGTTGACTTGCGCCTAGACTGGTGCACCCCATGAGCCAAGCTGAAAACACTCTATTAATCCTAGATGATGATGCGGCTGTTGCTCAGACGATTGGCTTTATTGCCAAAGGTCTTGATTTTTCGGTACATCATTTTGAAGATCCAGAGCCTTTTTTCGAGGCTTTGTTGATGCTGCAACCTTCGCACGTTGCTCTGGATCTCATCATGCCCCGCATGGATGGGATTGAGGTGCTGAGACGATTGGCGCAGACAGGCTGCAATGCCAGCTTGATTCTTACCAGCGGCATGGGGCAGAAGGTGCTGGAGTCGGCCCAAGCTACTGCGTTTGAGCGTGGACTGAATATTGTGGGTGTCCTGCCCAAACCGTTCAGGCCCCAGGCGCTGCGCGAACTGCTCACACAGCACCAAACCAAGCAACGTCCCGCCGTTCATTTTTCCACAGCTCCAACCGTTGCCTTGCTGGCCACTGCGATAGAACAAAAGAAGCTATCGATCGTGCTGCAACCGAAAATGGACATTCACAGCCAGCGGATCGTCTGCGCCGAAGTGTTGTCGCGCTGGAATGATCCTGAGTTGGGCATTATCCCCCCGGATACATTTATCCCGCTGGCCGAGTCGCATAGTCTGATGCAGGCATTGACCGCCTGCGTACTGGATCAAGCCCTGCAGTGGTTCGTTAGCAGCCCGCTTTTTGCATATGGCAGTTTTGCCATCAACCTGTCGACCAGCTGTCTGGTGGATGTCCACTTGGCCGACCGCATCGAGGCGGCCTGTCTCAACCTCGATGTGGCGCCACAAAAACTGATATTGGAAGTCACAGAATCCACCGCCATGGATCGAACGGCCGATTGTTTTGACACGCTGACAAGACTGCGCTTGAAAGGCTTCAGGCTCAGTGTGGATGATTTTGGAACTGGCTACTCTTCTTTGGCACAGCTGGCGCGTATGCCTCTTTCTGAAATCAAGATTGACAAGTCTTTTGTCATGAAACTGCAATCATCTGCGGATGCATTGAAGATTGTCGATGCCACCATCCGCATGGCCAAAGGCATGGGTCTGACCAGCGTTGCAGAGGGCGTTGAAAATGAAGAAGTGCTGAATACCTTGAAGTCGCTGGGCTGCTCGTTGGCGCAAGGCTATTTTATTTCACGTCCACTGCCAGCGGCTCAATTTGATATTTGGCTGAAAGAGTATCGTGCGGCATTCAAAATAAATGCTGAATCATGATAAAAACATTTGAAAATTTTGGTGCATCGATTAATACGAAATTTTTTCCGAGCAGCAATAATCAAAAAAAATTAGACAATAAACATATTTTTATTTTTTGGACTGCGGTCGGTGCTCTGACACAGTTGCTGGTTTTTTGTGGGGATATGCTGACCCCCCTCGGGTTTGCGCATGGAATTTTATACGCGCCCGCAACCTTTTTTGGCTTATTCGCGAACAGAGTGATTTCGATTTGGTTGATCGGTTCGTTGGGGATGCTAGGGACAGGATTGGGAATTTTTTATAGCAACGGAACTTTGCCCAACGTCGGCTATGAATATATTCTTCTCAACCGATTATTAGGTTGGGGTACTATTATTGCATCGGCTGTGGCAGCCATGATTCTTTTGCGGTTGCGACGTCAACGTCGTGTCTCCCAAGTGGCCTTGGAAGATACTGCCTCTTTGTTACAGGTGGCGAGCACTGTTGGTGGATTGGGTGGCTGGCGTGTGAAGCTTCCAGAGATGGAATCGTATTGGTCCGCAGAGGTTTTCAAAATATTGGGCCGCCCGCATGGTACGGTTCCCGATATAGACACCATCATCGGGTGGTACGCTGAAAAATATCAGGCCGATGTTCGCGATAAATTTAAAAAATGTGTTTTCGATGGCCACCCGTTCGATACTGAGATACAGGTGATTCATCCAGATGGTACGCCCCATTGGGTGCGTTTGGTCGGAGAGGCTGTTTGGAACGATCAAGGGGAGATTGAAGCTGCGCAAGGTGCTGTACAAGATATTGACAAACACAAGGCTGTACAAAGAGAAATAGAAAGCAGTCGCGAAGAGTGGCAGTTGCTTGCAGAGTCGGTGCCCATGATCGTCTGGACGACGAACTCTCTGGGACGCATGAGTTACGTGAACCAGTTTGCTGCCGGATACATGGGAAGCAATGCCAGGCAATTGATCCAAGAAGGCTGGTGGCAATACGTGCATCCTGACGACAAGCCCAACGCCAAAGCAATCTGGAAAAATGCGCTGATGACGGTGCAACCGTTTCTCGCCGAATTCCGGGTGCTGCGCCACGATGGCACATGGCGCTGGCATTTGGCGCGTGCCGTGCGGGTGGATGCATCCCAAGGCGCACAGTGGTATGGAACCGCCATGGACATCCAGGACTTCAAGGAAGCCCAGGAAACGGGTTCACAACTTGCCAGCCGCTTGGTCGAAACCATGGAAAGCGTGGCAGATGCCATCTTTGTGCTGGACCACGACTGGATTTTCACTTACATGAACCGCCAATGCGAGACGGTTCTGGAACGTAAGCGTGAAGAATTGCTGTCGCGTTGCATCTGGGATGAGTTTCCGCAAGCCAGGGATTCCAAATTTCAACTGGAATATGAGCGATGCGTGAAAGAGCATGCCACTGTTCGCTTTGATGCGGAATATGCGCTACTGAAAAAGCATTTCGAAGTCAGTGCATATCCGCATCAAGGGGGGGTGATTGTCTATTTTCGGGATGTGACAACGCAAAAACGTTTGGCCGAACAATTGCAGCAAGCCCAGCGCATCGACGCGCTCGGGAAGTTGACCGGCGGCGTTGCACACGATTTCAACAATCTTTTGACCGTGATATTGGGCAACGCGGAAATCTTGGCAGAGCAATTCGCGCCCTCGACACAAGAGCAGGCGCTGACCCAGATGATTTCCGCTGCCGCACAGCGCGGGGCTGAGATGACCCAGCGCTTGCTGACGTTCGCGAGCAAACAATCCCTGGAGCCCCAGGTGCTGGAGCTCAATACCCTGGTCAAGGACATGAGCCCTTTGCTGCGTCGTTCGCTGGGTCAGCAAATCTGGGTCGAAACCATTTACTGTGACGGGCTGTGGCCCACGTTGGTGGATCCAGGGCAGCTGGAAATGGCTTTGCTGAATCTGGCCATCAATGCCCGGGATGCCATGCCGAATGGAGGGCGTTTGCTGATTGAGACCAGCAACACTGTCCTGGATGAAGACTATGCTGCACAGCACATGGATTTGCAGGCCGGACCGTATGTGATGCTGGCGGTCTCCGATACCGGGCAGGGTATTTCAAAAGAAAACCTGGCGCGTGTGTTTGAGCCTTTTTTCACAACCAAGGAGCAGGGTAAAGGCACAGGTCTGGGGCTTCCGACGGTGTATGGCTTTGTCAAGCAGTCACGCGGTCATGTCGCGATTTACAGCGAAATCAACCAAGGGACCACGGTGAAAATTTATCTGCCGCGTTGCCTGGAAAATGACCGCTATACGCCAGCTTCGGCCGTGCATGAAGTGCGCCACGATGGACAGGGGCGCCTGGTGCTCTTGGTTGAAGATGACGCACAGGTGCGACAAATCAGCCGGCGCCAGCTGGAAACACTGGGTTATGCCGTGATTGAGGCAGAAAACAGCCAGCAAGCCTTGCACCAATTGGTTTGCGAGCCCGATATTGCGCTGCTGTTCACCGATGTGGTCATGCCCGGTGGCATGAGCGGCAGCGAATTGGCGCATCAAGCGCGCACTTTGCGGCCCGATTTGCCGGTGCTTTTTGCTTCAGGCTACACCGGCCATGCCATGGTCCACCATGGTGGTCTGGGGGCAGGGGCCCTGCTGCTGCCCAAGCCTTATTTGCGCTCGCAGCTGGCAGATAAACTGGTGCAGGCGTTCAAGTCGGCAGCAACCATTGACTTGGACAGCAGCTTACCCTGAGTGAGGCCGCGAGCCGTTTCTCCAGTTCTGCAGCGCATCCCGCAAGCCATGCAGTGATGGCATGGCCACAATCCCGTCCATTGGGGACTGGTACAGTGCCGCGCTATTGCCCCCGACCCACAGTGCCGTGTCGCGGGGCAATCTTTGGCGCAGCTCGCGCAGCGAGGCTTTGACCACTGCCCCTGGCTGGTTGTTGGTAAAGCTCAAGCCCACGACATCGACGCGATGCGCCAGGGCGGCTTGTACCACGTCCGTCAAGGGTGTCTGTGTGCCCAGTGACACGCAGTGGCAGCCCTCCAGGACCAGCATCGCCTCGACCATCAGCAAACCCAGGCTGTGCATCTCCTGCGGCAAGGTGGTCAGCAGCACCTTCGGGCCATGCGACCGTGGCGGTGGTGGAAGGGTGGCGATCGCCTGCCGCAGCACGACGGAGATGGTTTCCGTGTACAGGTGCTCTTCAAATACTTGAAAGCGTCCTTGGGCCCAAGACTCGCCCACGGCAATCGTCAGAGGCACCACCAAGTCCGTGACGAACGCTGCCAGTCCCATGCGCAACTGGGCCTGTGCCAGTTGATGGCGCAGGCTGACCTGGTCATGTGCGGCAATCGCGACCAGCCAGTCTTCCAGCGGCACCGTGGTCTCTGCGCCTTGGGGTGGCCGCGCCGGCATGACCGTGGCTGGCATCGCAGGCGTTCCAGGGACCAGCAGCGCTTGCAGCGCTGAGAGGTCCAGGCCCACGACCTTGCTGGGACGCATTCCGGACGCCAGCAGTCGACTGATCAGTACCAGTTGCTCAACCTGGTCAGAGGGGTAGAGGCGATCTCCAGCACTGTCGCGCAGTGGTTGTGGGAAACCATAGCGTTTTTCCCAGACACGCAGCGTGTCTTTGGACAGTCCCGTCTCGCGTTCAACCGCCGCAATCGGCAATCCGGGTGTGGACGGGCTGTCCGAAGCAAAGGCATTCATGAGGGCTCCCGCAGGTTCAGCGCCGCTGCAGCAGACAAAAGGTGAGCAGTCAAGCACATGGACAAAACCATGGTGGACAAAGTGAGAATTTTCATTAATTGTCTAAGACAAATAGAATTTTGTCTAATCAAACTATTCCCGGATGTGCGGTCTTCCTTTCCACCGCATCCGGCCTCCGTCACCCCACCGCACAAACGTCCCCCGAGGGCTGTGCCCGGAGCTTTTGCCATGAAGGTTGCAGTCATCGGTTCAGGAATTTCAGGCTTGGCCGCGGCACACCGCCTGCGTGCACAGGCCCAGGTGACCTTGTACGAGGCCGGCCCGTATTTTGGCGGGCATTCGAACACGCTGGATGTTGAATTGCCAAATGCACAGGGGCAGCTGGTCAGGCACGGGGTCGACACCGGTTTTCTGGTCTTCAACGAGCGGACCTACCCTGGTCTGATTGCCTTGCTGCACGAGTTGGGGGTGCCTGCTGCACGCTCGGACATGTCGTTTTCCGTGCAGGTGCCTGGGGCTGGCTTGGGCGGGCAGGGGCTGGAGTGGAATGGCGCCAACCTGGCGACCGTGTTTGTCCAACGCAGCAACCTGCTGCGCCCAAAATTCTGGCGCATGCTGCGCGAGGTGCTGCGTTTCAACCGTTTGTGCACGGCGATTGCGCAGGCGAACGAGGAGGGCGCGCTGGCCCAGCCGTTGTCCGACTTCCTGCAGCAGCACGGCTTTGATGCGAGCTTTCGCGACTGGTACTTCCTGCCCATGCTGGGCTGTATCTGGAGCTGCCCCACCGACCAGATGCTGCGTTTCCCGGTGGCCACCATGATCCGTTTTTGCCACAACCACGGCCTGATCCAGGTGAACGACCGCCCGCAGTGGTGGACTGTGGCGGGTGGCTCGCGCGAGTATGTGCAGCGCATCGTGCAGCAATTGCCGGACGCCCGTTTGCAGACGCCGGTGCAGCGCATCGAGCGTGATGCGGCCGGGGTGCGCGTGTACACGCACGGGCAGGTGCAGCGTTTCGATGCCGTGGTGCTGGCTGTGCACAGCGACCAGGCCCTGCGCCTGCTGGCCCAGCCTTCGGCGCAGGAGCAGGCCGTGCTGGGGGCGATTGGCTACCAGTCGAACCGGGCCGTGCTGCACACCGATGTGTCGATGATGCCCCAGCGCCGCGCGGCCTGGGCGGCCTGGAACTATGAACGCGCGCCCTCGGCCACGCAGGAATCGGCCCGGGTGTGTTTGCACTACTGGCTCAACCGGCTGCAGCCGCTGCCTTTTGCACAGCCCGTGCTGGTGTCGCTGAACCCGGTGCGCAGCATTGCCCCCGACCAGGTGCTGGCAGAGATCGACTATGCCCACCCGGTGTTCGATCTGGCCGCCCTCCGTGCCCAGGCGCAGGTGCCAGCGCTGCAAGGGCAGCAGCTCACCTGGTTTTGCGGCGCCTGGACGGGCTATGGCTTCCACGAGGATGGCCTGCGGTCCGGCTACGCGGCCGCTGCCGGCGTGCTGGCCAGCCTGCGCCAACCTGCGGAGGCCGCATGAGCCCCGCCCCAGCGCCTGCCACGGGGGCGGTGCCCCTGATCGGCTTTGGCCATGTGCGGCATACCCGGCTGCGGCCGCGCCGCCACCGTTTTGTCTACCCCACCTTCTTCCTGATGCTACCCATACGCACGCTGCAGCGCCAGCCCGATGCCGCCGGCGTGCTGGCCTGGAACCGGCCAGGTCTGCTGGGCTTCAGGGACAGTGACCATGGCGATGGGCGCAGTCCCGCGCAGGGCGGTGCGCTGGCGTGGCTGGAGACGGTGCTGCAGGCCGAGGGGGTGGGCGATGCCGATGGCGAGATCTGGCTGCAGTGCTATCCGCGTGTGCTGGGCTACAGCTTCAAGCCCGTGAGCTTCTGGTATTGCCACCGCTGTGATGGCAGCCTGCGCGCCATCGTGGCCGAGGTCAACAACACCTTTGGAGAGCGCCACGCCTATGTGCTGGACCACCCCGCCTATGGCTGCGAGCTGCAGGCCAGCAAGGTGTTCCACGTCTCGCCCTTCTGTCCGGTGGAGGGCGGCTACCGCTTCGAATTCCAGCGCCGCGGGGTCGAGGGCCTGGACGCGGTGTCCGTGCGTGTGGACTACGACGATGCCCAGGGCCCCCTGGTGCTGACCGGCGTGGGCGGGCGCCTGCAGCCGCTGACCGCCGCCGCCCGCCGCCACGCCCTGTGGCGCTATCCCTGCATGACGCTGGCCGTCACGGCCCGCATCCATTGGCACGCGCTGCGCCTGTGGCTCAAGCGCGTGCCGTTCTACCGCAAGCCGCCGCCTCCGTTGCAGCCGGTCACCCGTTCCACCTTGCACCGTTAAACACCATGCATCCCACTGCCCCCACTTCCACCGCCGTGTCCCTGCCCACCGACATGCCCGCCGTGGCACGCACCGGCTTGCATCTGCTGCAACGCATGCGCCATGGCAGCCTGTTGCTGGAGTTGCCCGATGGCCGCCAACTGCACTGTGGCCCTGGCGGCCTGCCCGCGGCCAGCATCCGGCTGCGCAACTGGAACGTGTTTGCCGCCGTGCTGCGCTCCGGCGACATCGGCCTGGCGGAAAGCTACATCGCCGAAGACTGGAGCACGCCGCACCTGGCCGACCTGTTCCGGCTGCTGCTGGCCAACCGCGAAGCGCTGGCCTCGCTGGTCTACGGCTCTTGGTGGGGGCGCCTGGCCTACCGGCTGCGCCACCTGCTGCGCCGCAACACCAAGGCCAACAGCCGCAAGAACATCCATGCCCACTACGACCTGGGCAACAGCTTCTACCAGTTGTGGCTGGACCCCAGCATGAATTACTCCTCGGCCTGGTTCCAGGGGGACCGACAGGGCGACCTGACCCAGGCGCAGCACGCCAAGGTCCGCCGGGCGCTGGACAGCGCCGGGGTACAGCCTGGCCAGCGCGTGCTGGAGATCGGTTGTGGCTGGGGCGCGCTGGCCGAAATGGCCGCGGTCGACCATGGCGCCCAGGTGGTAGGCGTCACCCTGTCGACCGAGCAACTGGCCTATGGCCAACAGCGCATGGCGACCGCCGGGGTGGCGGGGCAGGTGGACCTGCGCCTGCAGGACTACCGCGACATCCAGGACGGCCCTTACGACGCCATTTGCTCCATCGAAATGCTGGAAGCCGTGGGGCGCGAATACTGGCCGACCTACTTTGCGCATGTGCAGCGCCTGCTCAAGCCGGGTGGCAAGGCCTGTATCCAGGCCATCGTCATTGATGACGCCCTGTTTGACCGTTATGTCCAGGGCACGGATTTCATCCAGCAGTACATCTTTCCCGGGGGCTGCCTGCCCAGCACCGAGCGCGTGCGCGCCGAAGCCCAGCGCGCCGGGCTGCGTGTGGAGCAGGAATTCGCGTTCGGCCAGGACTACGCCGAGACCCTGCGCCGCTGGCACCACCAGTTTGTGCAGCAGCGTGGCCAGGTGCTGATGCAGGGCTTTGACACGCGCTTCCTGCACACCTGGGAGTTCTACCTGGCCTATTGCGAGGCGGCCTTCAGCGTGCGCAACATCGATGTGGTGCAGTTCACCCTGGTCAAGGATTGAAAAATTCATAGCTGACAGCGCAGGTGCCATATGCTTCAACGTCACTTTTTATTCAAAATGACCAACCTGAAGATCCTGCGTCACCTCGTGGCCTGCGCGGGGTTGCTGGGCGCACTGGGCGGGGCGCCGGCCCATGCCGAGCTGCCCGATCCCGTGGCCCAGGCCGTGGGCCAGCCCCGGCTTGCAGGCCAGGGGCAGATGCGCTTTCTGGGCCTGCGCATCTATGGCGCGCGGCTGTGGGTGGGCCCGGGCTTTGACGCCCAGACCTTTGGGGCTTTCCCGTTGGCGCTGGAACTCACCTACCACCGGGCGTTCAGCGCCCAGGCGATTGCCGAGCGCTCGGTCCAGGAAATAGGGCGCCAGCGCACATTGGACACACAACAGGCGGCGCGCTGGACGGCTGCACTGGCGCAATGGCTGCCCGATGTGCAGCCGGGTGACCGCCTGACGGGGCTGTACCTGCCGGGCCAGGGCATGCGCTTGTGGCGGGGCGGGCAGCTGTTGGGCCAGCTCAGCGATGCCGATTTGGCGCAGCATTTCTTTGGCATCTGGCTGTCGCCACAGACGTCGGAGCCCCGGCTGCGCAGCGCCTTGCTGGCTGCAGTGGCAGAAAGCGCCCCATGACCAGCTTGCCCACCGTCCACGCGCTGCCCTGGCGGGCCGGGCTCTCCTATGGCCTGTTGGGGTTGCCGCTGGCCTTTGCGGCACTGCCGCTGTATGTGGTGCTGCCCCACCATTACGCGCGCAGCTTTGGCTTGCCGCTAGCCACGGTGGGTGTCTTGCTGATGGCGGTGCGTCTGGTGGACGCGGTGGTTGAGCCCTGGCTGGGCCGCGCAAGCGATGCCTTGTTCGCTCGCAGCGCCCGCGCCGTCTTGCTGGCGGGGGCGGTGGCGGCCACGGTGCAATGGCTGGGCATGGCAGGACTGTTTTTCCCTGCCGTCGACGGACAGGGGGCCCTGGGGGCCTGGCTGGTGGGTGGTTTGCTGGTCACCTGCATGGCCCACAGCCTGCTGGTGATTGCGCACCAGGCCTGGGGAGTGCGCCTGGGGGGGGATGACTTGCTGCGCGGGCGCATCGTCGCCTGGCGCGAAGGCCTGGGGCTGGCCGGGGTGATTGCGGCCTCGGCCTTGTCGGTGGTATGGGGGCCGACCGCCATGCTGGCGGTGCTGGGCGGGGCCTTGTTGCTAGGCTGGCTGACCTGGTGGCGCGCGCCCCGGCCGGTGCACCAGCCACCGACGGCCGCTCTGCCTTTGTGGGAGCCGCTGGCCCAGCCCGCATTCCGGCGGCTGCTGGCGGTGTTCATGTGCAACGGCATTGCCAGCGCCATTCCGGCCGCGCTGATGCTGTTCTTTGCCCAGGACCGGTTGCAGGCCAGCGAAACCGCCACGGCCGCGTTCCTGGTGCTGTATTTCATCTGCGGGGCAGCTTCCATGCCACTGTGGCTGCGTGCCGTGCAGCGCTGGGGGTTGGCCCGGAGCTGGTGGCTGGGCATGCTGCTGGCCGTGGTCTGTTTTGCCTGGACCGCCGGCCTGGGCAGTGGCCAGGTCCAGGCCTTTGCCGTCATCTGCGCGCTGACGGGGGTGGCCTTGGGGGCCGACCTGGCACTGCCCGGGGCCTTGCTGGCGCGCCTGATTGCCGGCCTGGGCGCCCAGGGACAGCGTGACGGCGCCTATCTGGGCTGGTGGAACCTGGCCACGAAACTGAACCTGGCGCTGGCGGCAGGCGCCGCGCTGCCGCTGTTGCAATGGCTGGGTTACGCCCCCGGCAGCCAGGACGCCCAGGCCTTGCAGCATCTGGCGTGGGCCTATGCCCTGGTGCCGTGTGCCCTCAAGCTGCTGGCCGCACTGCTGCTGTATGTGCTGCTGATTCGCCGGGACCCCCATCCGGCATGGACCCCAAGGAGTTTGTCATGAACCGACGTCGCACCATGTTGCTGGCGGCACTGGGTGGTGCCGCCTGGCTGGCCGGCTGTGCCGGCCCCCAGCCCCAGGACTATGCCCGGGAACAACCGGTGCTGGAGCTGGACCGCTATTTCAACGGCCGGGTATTGGCACATGGCATCTTCCAGAAGCGCGATGGGCAGGTCGCCCGGCGCTTTACGGTGGTCATGGATTGCCACTGGGAGGGCAATCAGGGGGTGCTTGACGAGCATTTCACCTACTCGGACGGCAGCACCCAGCGGCGTGTCTGGCGCCTGGTCAAGCACGCCGATGGGCGCTACACCGGCCGCGCCGACGACGTGGTGGGCGAAGCCACGGGGCAGACCGCGGGCAACGCTTTCCGCTGGAACTATACCCTGCGCCTGCCCGTGGATGGCAGCGTGTACGAGGTGCAGTTCGACGACTGGATGTTTCTGATGGACGACCGCGTCATGCTCAATCGCGCCACCATGAGCAAGTTCGGCGTCCGCCTGGGCGAAGTGCTGCTGTCCTTCAGCAAACCCTGAGGAGCGGGGCCATGCCACTCAATCTGCCCATCACCGACTGGCAAGGCCGGCGGGTCTGGATCATCGGCGCCTCATCCGGCATTGGCCGCGCAGTGGCCGAGGCCTTGCATGCGCGTGGTGCTCGCGTGATCGTCTCCGCCCGCCAGCAGGCGGCTTTGCAGGCGTTTGCGCAGCAGCACCCGGGCAGTCAAGCCCTGGCACTGGATGTGACCGAACGCCAGGCAGTGGCTGCTGCGGCCCGTGAGGTGCTGGCCGCCGGGCCGCTGGACTTTGTGTGCTACTGCGCCGGACACTACCAGCCGATGCGTGCCGACGCGCTGGACCTGGACGAGCTGCTGCGCCACCAGCAGGTCAATCTGACCGGTGCCCTGCACGTGCTGGCGGCCGTGGTGCCGGCCTTGCTGCGCGCGGCCCATGAGGGCCGCTCCCCCCATCTGAGCCTGGTGGCCAGTGTGGCGGGCCTGCGCGGACTACCACAGAGCCTGGCCTATGGCCCGACCAAGGCGGCCTTGATCAATCTGGCGGAGACGCTGTTTTTGGATCTGCGCCCCCAGGGCGTGGGCGTCAGTGTGATCAACCCGGGCTTTGTGGACACCCCGTTGACCGCACAAAATGAATTCCGAATGCCGGCCCTGTTGACCCCGCAGCAGGCGGCCGATGCCATGCTGCGCGGTTGGGCGCGCGGCGCGTTCGCCACCCATTTCCCGCGGCGTTTCACGGTCTGGCTGCAGCTGCTGCGGCTGCTGCCGTATCGCTGGTACTTTGCCCTGGTGCACCGCCTGACAGGACTGTGAACGGATGACATCTGATATTTCCCCCCCGTTGTCTTCGCCTTCCGTTGGCGCGGCTGGTGCTTCAGCAGAAACGCTGGCTGCCGTGGCGCGCTTGGTGCAGCTGTACGAACAACTGACGCCGCAGCACCTGGACAGCCTGCACCTGTGCTACGCCGCCCAGGCGCATTTCAAAGACCCGTTCAACGATGTGCATGGGATCGACAGCATTCGCCAGGTGTTTGCCCACATGTTCGCCACGCTGGAGGCGCCACGCTTTGCCGTGACCGAGCAACTGGTGCAGGGCCGGCAGGCCTTTCTGGCGTGGGAGTTCCACTTTCGCCTGCGCCGCTGGCGCGCAGGCCAACCGCAGTGCATCCGTGGCGGCAGCTTGCTGCGCTTCGACGCGCAGGGGCTGGTGCAGGAGCACCGCGATTACTGGGATACTGCCGAGGAACTGTACGAAAAACTGCCTGTGCTGGGCGTGCTGATGCGGGGCCTGCGCCGCGCGGGTGCGGCCCCGCAGGCACAAGCCTAAGCCTGAGGGAGACATACATGGGATTGACGTTGCACCACCTGGAGACTTCGCGTTCGCAGCGCATTTTGTGGTTGCTGGAAGAGCTTGAGCTGCCTTATGACCTGCGTTTGTACCAGCGCGACTCCGTAACGCGCCTGGCGCCGGCCGAGCTCAAGCAGGTACACCCCCTGGGCAAATCGCCGGTGATCACCGACGGGGACACCGTGGTCGCGGAATCCGGCGCGATCATCGAATACCTGGTCGAAACCTATGGCGCGCAGGCCCATGGTGATCTGCAGCATTTGGAGCCAGCGCGTGGCACTCCAGAACACCGGCAGTGCCGCTTCTGGATGCACTACGCCGAGGGCTCTCTGATGAACTGGTTGGTGATGAAGCTGGTCTTCGACACCATTCCACGCCAGCCCATGCCCTTTTTTGTGCGATCGATTGCACGGGCCCTGTGTGGCAAGGTGCAGCACAAGCTGGTCATGCCGAATGTGCAGACCGCGTTGGCTTTCATGGACAGTCACTTGGCCCAGCACCACTGGTTTGCTGGCGAGCACATGACAATGGCGGATTTCCAGATGAGCTTTGCGGTCGAGGCCGCGCTGGCACGGGGAGGGGATGCGCAAGCCTGGCCGCATCTGCTGGCCTACCGCCAGCGCATGCAGGCACGACCTGCCTACCAGCGGGCCTTGCACAAAGGTGGGCCCGTGGTGATGTCCGCCTGAAGGGTGGAAATCCGCTAACCACGACGATTGGTGGCGCGCAAGAGATAACCAGGCAACGGGGGTCACTCTCAGCCTCAAGCAGGATTGCATCGACCTGCACATTGCGGTGCGTGTTGAACAGACTGCCGTCTATACAATCCGCAATTCCGCTGCCGTAGCCGCGTTTCCAGTCCGCGATGCCCATTTACAATCCCAAGACTTTCCTGTTGATCGCCAGTTTATTGACGGGCTTGATGGGCTGTGTGCTTTTGTTGATGCCCGCGACGAGCCGGCGCATCCCGGGTATCCAGTATTGGGCAGCAGGCTCGCTGATGGCCGCGATGGCCGGGGTGCTGATTCTCCTGCGGGATATTGCGCCCGTTTGGCTCACATTCACGGTCGAAAATACCGCGGTGATGCTGGCGTTCAGCTTTTTCATGCTGGGCAGTGCCAAGCACTGGGGGCAAACCTGCCATCTCAAACCGTGGCTGGCTTTATTTGTTGTGGCCTGGTGTGTGCAGCTGTACTACACCTACGGGCTCGATAGCTTGCGCGGCCGCTACATCAGCGTGGCCGGATTTGTGTTTGCCACCGGGCTGATGCACACGCAGGTGTTTGTGCGTGAAATCCGCCGCCGGCATGTCCAGCGTGAATCGCGCGCGCTCGGCATTTACTTCACCGGTTTTTGGGTGGCTTTCTCGACGCTGATCTTTGGCGTCCGTTGGCTGCATGCGGTTGCGTTGCCGCAAACCGGGCAGGGCATGCTGGATACCACCTTGCTGCAAATGCTGTACATCAGCAGCTATGTGTTTGGCATCGTGATGATGAACATCGGCTTCCAGTTGTTGGCTGCGGAAAGCATTCGCGGTGAATTCGAAAAGCTGGCGATGACGGATGCCCTGACAGGCGTTCACAGCCGACGGGCCGTTGTCAGCGCGGCCCATGCCTGCTTTCAGCGCAGCCAGCGGCATGCACGCTCGTTTGCCTTGATGATGCTCGATTTGGATCATTTCAAATCGCTCAATGACCAATTTGGTCATCAGATCGGGGATCAGGTACTGCAGGCTTTCTGTCGCCGTATCGAAACCAGCCTGCGCCGAGAAGACGTTCTGGGACGCCTCGGAGGGGAAGAGTTCGTGGTGCTGATGCCTGATAAAAACGCCGAACAAGCCACCCAGATTGCGAACAGCCTCGTGAATATCCAGGCTGCAGCCGACGCCCAGTTGCCGAGCACGACGGTGAGCATTGGTGTCTCGGAGTGGCGGCCTGGGGACGCCTCCCTGGAGGATTTACTGGCCCGCGCGGATCGGGCCTTGTATGCGGCGAAGGCCTCCGGGCGCAATCGCGCCATGATGGCGTGATACGGGATGTGCGGTCCTTGGGTATTCCAGAAGCTGCCGGCAAATGCGCGATGCCCGGCTGGGCAGCTGATCTGATTTGCGGAGCAACAAGCGGACCCCTTCCTGATGGGGGCCACGCGCAGTCATCATGCAATTCGGCATTCAAACCGGGCAGTAGTGCCCTACAAACTGCTTAGTTCTGCAATCACCCACAATGCCGACGAACTGCCAGACCGTCTCATGACCGTATCTGGGCGAATCATGGTCAACCCCGGCCATGCTGCACGGTTTTTCTATGCGAAATCCTGTACAGGGCGCTGCGTTGTGAAAAAACGCCACCGCACTTCACTGCACCAAGATACAAACTGCCGCCCCATACACTGCCTTGACAGATATTGCCGCAGTGGCCTCAGGTATCTACGGATATAAAAAACGGTCATTTGTTACTAAAAGTTGATACTCCAAAGGTCATTTGAGCCAGCCCATTCAATGACACGTCGTAAAGGGATGAAGCAATGAATCACTTCAAGATTTCCACTCGGCTTGCTGTTTCATTTGCCTTGCTGGTTTTGCTGATGGCTGTACTGGGTGGGGTGGCTCTGCTGGGGTCTTCGACACAAAGCGAGGCCCTCAATCAGGTGACGCAAAGGCAGATGCCCATCAATCAGGCCTTGGGTATCGTTCTGGATGGCACCAACGAACAGGCGATTCAGTTTCGCAACATCGGGCTCTTCAATTCGGAAACCATTCAAGCATCCGCGCGCGAAAGAATTAAGACAGCCCGTGCCGACATAGCCACAGCCCTGGACCGTTTGCCAGGACTGATTCAAACCGAGCAGGCCAAGACCATGCTGGCCCAAGTAATGCAACAACGTTCCAAATACTTGGCGCTGGGCGACCAGTACTTGGGCCTGATGAATGACAACCGGCGTGATGAAGCCATGGCCGCACTGGAAAATCAGCTGCGTCCTGCGCAGCGCGAATACCAAGCATCGGTGCGTGAATTGCTGGCCTACCAAAACCAACGCGTTGCTACGGCCAGCGAGCAAGCAGAAACGGCAGCCCGGGATTTGATACGCAATGTCTCCGTTTCTGTGGCCGTGGCGGTAGTGCTGGCCATCTTCTTGGCGGTTGGCAGCATCCGTTCCATCACACGACCCATTGCACAGGCGGTCACGGTGGCAGAACGCGTGGCTGGCGGCGACCTGAGCGCGAAGATTCTGGTGCAATCTCACGACGAGATGGGGCAGCTGTTGCGCGCGTTAGAGCGCATGCAGCACAGCTTGGTCAGCACCGTTTCGGCAGTCAGGTCCAATGCCCATGGCGTAGCTGCGGCCAGTGCGCAAATTGCCATGGGCAACGGTGATCTGTCCGGACGCACCGAAGAGCAGGCCAGTGCGTTGGAGGAAACCGCCGCATCCATGGAACAACTGGCAGCGACCGTAAAACAGAACGCCGACAACGCGCGCCAGGCCAACCAAATGGCGATCAATGCGTCGACCGTTGCGGTTCAAGGAGGCAGCGTTGTCTCCGAAGTGGTCCAAACCATGAAGAGCATCGATGAAAGCAGCCACCGGATTTCCGACATCATCAGTGTGATCGATGGCATCGCATTTCAAACCAACATCCTCGCTCTGAATGCCGCCGTTGAAGCTGCGCGGGCAGGGGAGCAGGGACGCGGCTTTGCCGTGGTAGCGGCTGAAGTCCGGGCACTGGCACAGCGCAGCGCCGAGGCGGCCAAGGAAATCAAACAGCTGATCACCACCAGTGTGGCACGGGTGGAACAGGGCTCGGTACTGGCTGACCGTGCGGGGCAGACCATGTCCGAGGTGGTCGCTGCGATTGGCCGGGTCACAGACATCGTGGGCGAAATCAGTGCCGCCAACCAGGAGCAAAGCACAGGGATGGCACAAATTGGGGAGGCCGTGACGCAGATGGACCAGACAACGCAGCAAAATGCCGCACTGGTCGAAGAAATGTCCGCCGCGGCAAGCAGCTTGCGCAACCAGGCCCAGTCGTTGGTGGCTGCCGTGGCGGTCTTCAAGATTGCAGACCACGAAAAGCCCACACCAGAGCCTGATAACGCGCCATTGGTTGCGCCCCAACGTACCGCCGCCTTGACAGCCAAAAAACCTGCAGACCAGAAGTCGCCCGGTGCCAGTCCGTCACAAAGCCTCGCTGCTTCCAGCGATGACGCCCAAAAAGATTGGGTGTCTTTCTAAGTCAGCAGCTGCGATACGGCTGTCGATCACATGGAAGCGTGGGGCCGGCACACATACCAGGGATGTCCACCATGGCAGTCCCAAAGGAAACAGCATGAATGAGGGAAGTCGCCATAACCAGCCACCAAGGACGGAGCGATTGTCCTACTTTGATGCGCTGGACCGGGTCATGGCGATTGCGTCATTCCGAGTGGATGGAGCCTTGTGCCACGCGAATGCCAATTACCTGCGCATGATGGGCATGACATATGAAGAGGCCCAAGGACGTTTGCACAGCAGTCTCTGCACACCGGCGCTGCTGGCGACGAGCAGATACCATGACATTTGGGCGCAACTCTGTGCAGGCACCGCATATTCGGGTGTGGTGGAACGTGTGCGCAGTGACGGCCGCAGTTGCTGGATGGAGGCCACCTATTCCCCCGTGTTGGATGCGCAAGGCCAGGTGGTGGAAATCCTCAAGATTGCCACCGACATCACCGCACGACGCACGCAAGAGCAGGCACAGAAGGCGCATCTGCAGCGCCTTTCCTTGATTGCCGATGCGACCGACACGGCCGTCATCATGAGTGATGCCAGCTCGCGGATCGTTCATGTGAATGGCGGATTCAGCCGCTTGTTTGGCTGGCATGCGGAAGAGATCCTGGGACAGGACCCCATCGCGCTGCTGTCGCCCAAGCTGCACGATGGTTTTGTGCAAACTTACCGCTCTCAACTGCGCGGGGGCCTTCCCGTCGAGCGCGAGGAAATTGTGGTGACCAAGACCGGGCGCCGTTACTGGGTCAAAGTTGTCAGCAACCCCATCCTGGATGATGCTGGACAGCTGCTGTTCACGGTTTCCATGCTCACCGACATCACCCGCGCGAAAATGCATGAGGCATTGCAATACCGAGGGCTGGAGGCCATGGCGCGTGAACGCCCTCTGAGCGATGTGCTGGAGACCATTTGCAAAGAGGTGGAGCGGATTGCCCCTGAAATCACGGCCTCTATCCTGGAAGTCGATGCGTTCGGGATGCTGCATCCGCTGGCAGGTGCGTCTCTGCCGGCGTCTTATTCGCAATTGCTGGATGGCTTGTCCATCGGCCCCCAGGCGGGTTCCTGCGGCACCGCAGCCTGGCGCAACCAAGCTGTCTTCGTAGAGGATATTGCGAATGACCCCCTGTGGACCGATTACAAGCACCTGGCGCTGCCCTTGGGCTTTCGTGCCTGCTGGTCAACCCCCATTCAAAGCAGTGAGGGCCGCGCGATAGGCACGGTGGCCTTTTATTACCGCCAAACCTGCTCGAAAGCCTGGACCGAGTTTCACCAGCAACTGGCCGATGTGTGCGTACATTTGTGCGCACTGGCGCTGGAGCGCGAACATGCGCGCAGCCGCATTCGACAACTGGCTTTTTATGATGGACTGACCGGCCTGCCCAACCGCAGCCTGTTGCAAGCCCAGGCAAACCAGGCCATCACCCTTGCTGTACGTGACAAGCAACCTTTGGCGGTTTTGTTCATTGATCTGGATCGGTTCAAACCGGTGAACGACTCAATGGGTCACCCCGCAGGGGACGAATTGCTGTGCAATGTTGCTGCGTGCTTGCTGCAGGCGCTGGGACCCAGCGACATGGCAGGGCGCTTGTCGGGTGACGAGTTCGTTATGGTGCTGTCGCAGACCGATGTGGAACAAGCGACCAGCACCATAGAGCGGCTGCAGGAACAGTTCGCGAACTCGCTGGTGGTCGCCGGCAAACCCCTGGCAGTGTCTGCAAGCATCGGGATTGCCATGTTTCCCGAAGATGGACGGGACATGGACACCCTCTTGCAGCGTGCTGACATGGCGATGTACCAGGCCAAGAACGCTGGGCGAGGGCTGTTTAGCTTCTTCAGTGATGAAATGAACCGGTTAGCGCAAGAGCGACGGACCCTGGAGACGGCGCTGCGCGATGCACTGAAGAGCCAGGAGCTGCACCTTCACTACCAGCCCCAGATTGAACTGGCCAGTGGCCAACTGTATGGTGTAGAGGCCTTGGCGCGGTGGACACATCCCGCGCTGGGTTTCATCTCGCCCGCGCGCTTCATCCCCTTGGCCGAGGAGTGCGGATTGATTGCCGACATCGGGCGCTGGGCACTCGGCGAAGCTTGCCGCCAACTGGCGCAGTGGCGCGCCCAAGGTTTGCGGGTGCCGTCGGTGTCGGTCAATCTTTCCCCGTCGAGCTTCCATGACCTGGACTTGCCGGACATGGTGGCGCAAACGTTGCAACGCAATGCGCTGCTGCCCCAAGATCTGACCCTGGAGTTGACCGAGAGCATTTTGCTGGACACCAACCCCAGCACGATGAAGACCATTGAAGCGGTGCATGCCCATGGCGTGCGCCTGTCCATGGATGATTTTGGGACAGGCTACTCGAGCCTCAGCTACCTTCGCCGCCTGCCCGTCAGCGAACTCAAGCTGGATCGCAGTTTCGTGGCCGATCTGGAACACAACGAATCCGCACGTGCGCTCAGCAACGCCATCCTGGGGATTGGCCAAAGTCTGCACCTGACCGTGGTTGCCGAAGGGGTGGAAACGCTGGCCCAGCGTTCGATGCTAAGCATGCAGGGCTATCCAGTCGCCCAGGGGTTTCTTTTCGCTCACCCTCTAGCGCCTTCAGAATTGACGGAGTGGTTGTTGCAGCAGGGCCAAACGACCACCGAAGTCGAGAAAGTGGGCCGCAGTTCCAAGCTTTGACGTCTGCGCCTAGTGGACGGTTTGGCTGCAGTACGTCCTGCCTTGGAGGACTTCGATCGCTATGGCTGTCCTGCGCGATACTTCTGTACGCAGGTTTGCGATTGCCCCGACGGGGAAGGAATCCGCGATTGAGGCACCAGCCGCCAGCACCTGCCTAAGAGAGCGGCGGGTGGCGATCACGATGGGTTTGCACGCGCGGTGGATGGCTGCGCGTGCGCAGGCTACGGACCCTTTTGATGCTGCTGCTGCTGAAGTCACCACTAAGGTGCCCGCCTGAGCATGTGCATGGACGATGGCAAGCCTGAGCGCCGTCACGAAGTCCGGCTGGCAAATGCCCTGCGCGAAATGTCCGATTCCGACCAGATGGCAGGAGCCCAGGCGTTCGAGATGGCCAAGGATGTGGCAAGCATCCTCGGTGCCGATTTCACGGTTGCTGACAACAGTTCCAAGCTGACCTTGGTCGATATCCGTCCCAAAGCGGCGGCCTAAGCCATGGCCTACGTGATCCAGTCGGCTTACACCGGGGCTTTCCTGGCTCCTGACCCTGAAGACGGTCAGCCGCGCTGGGTCATGTTGCTGCGAGAGGCGCATGCAGTCCCTGATTACGAAACCGCAGTGGAAATGATCCAAGACCACATCGATCCCTTCCACAAGGCGCAAATCGTTGACCTGTCGGAGCTTTGACAAATGCCTGACCTGCTCTTGACCCTTTCCTTCGCCTTGTTCGTGTGCAGCTTGATTTGGTTCATCTCAAGCGCCGTCAGCTTTTGGCGATTCGTGCGCGGCACTCCTGGCCGTGAAGCTGCCGCCGTTGACCTCGCATCGGCTGAGCTGAACGTCCTCGGTTTTTTGCCGGCCTCAAGCCACCAGCCACGCAATGCGCAGAACGCCGCGTCACGCGGTGAGCGGGGCGCGGCGGGCGAAGCGTTGCGGGGCAGGTCGTGAAGGCTCTGGCTTTCTCCTTTGCAGTCCTCGCACTGCTCGCAGCGTGTTCATACGCTGTCGAGCGCCGCGAAGCAGGGCGGGCTGCGCATGAATTCCAAAAGGCGTGGGTACATGGACTGGTCTAACACCAACCACATCTTGCAAGTACTGATGGTCATCGGTTTGATGCTCATCTTTTTGCATGGCTTTAACTCGGGGAACAAGCTGTGATTGCAACGATTGATGCTCCAACCATCGCCAAAGTCATCGGCTCATGCATGACTGTGTGGGTCCTTGGATAAGTAATGGCGGTTTACGGCGTTGTCGGCAAGCTTGGCACTGGCAAGACAAAGTTTGCGGTCTATCAGGCACGCAACGCGCTGCTAGAGGGCCGTCGCGTGGCCTCCAATGTCGATCTCAAGCCCTGGTTGATGAACAAGTATCGGCGCAGGCATTACGTGCGCCTGCCGGACAAGCCCACCGCCTTCGATCTGGATGCGATTGGCCACGGTAACCCTGACAGCTACGACGAAGACAAAAACGGCATCCTGATTCTTGATGAGCTGGGCACCTGGCTGAACACGCGCAGTTTTCAAGACAAGGGCAGGGCGGCTGTGATCGACTGGATGATTCACGCCCGCAAGCTCGGCTGGGATGTGTACCTCATCGTGCAGGATGAGGGCATGATCGACAAGCAAGTGCGCGAAGCCCTGATCGAATACCAGTGCCGCTGCATGAATTTGTCAAAGGTGAAGCTGCCATTCGTGGGCAACATCCTGGGCCTCATCAAAAAATCATGGGGCTACCTGCCGAAGATGCACACCGTCACGGCGCGCACCGGCTACGGTCAAAACGCCATCATTGCGGAAAAGTGGCTGTATCGCGGCACTGAGCTGCACGATTTCTACGACACGCGCCAGATCTTCAAGTCCGACTATCCGCATGGCGCGCACAGCGTTCTGCCGCCCTGGGATTGGGAGCCTGAAAAGCTCCCGGGTGATGTGTTTCGTGAGCGCATTCAGGCCATCAGGTCGCGATTGCTACCTGGTGCACCAGCCAGGCCGGCGCCGAAGCCGCGCAGTAGGGCCCTTGAGCTGATTGCCTCTCTCAAGGTCACGCCAGACGAAAAGCTCCGACTGGCGCGCAGATACCTTCAAATGCAAGTTCGTTAGATCAAGCCCAGGCCGCTTCGCCTCGGTTAACGCGGTTTTGCCAGACCATGCGGCGATATGCGTTCATGCCTTCTTTCTTTTCAGTTGGCAGTTGCTTTGCAAAGTCCAGTTCGATCAGATCGGCGCGCACGGCTTGGCGAAAGGCGCGTGCCCGGCTTTGGGCGTCTTTCCACCACTGGGGAATCGACTTGGCTACCGGTTCGACGCGCAGGCCCACGGCCTTCACCACGGCTGCGATGTGGGCGCGAAACGCACGGCCTCGGCGCGTAGTGGGGCGCTTGGTGTTCCATACAGGCTTGCCCAGGCGCAGGGGCAGCTGCAATGCCATTGCCTGGGGGAACTTGAGGAAGTTTGCTGCTATCGCCATGTCACACCGCCTTTCTGAAATGCACCGGGGCCGTAGATTCTTAGCCGGTTCAATTTGGATCTGTACGCCTTGAACCTGTCCTTACCTTGCACCGTCCGCCGTGAGTTCCTGAGCCGTGAGGATTAGCGGTATCAGGGTTCAAACACGGAACCCGGAAGCTTTGTAAAGCGCAGCTTTATGAATACCGGGTGCAGTGTTTGAAAGCGCGTAGCGCGTCCCTGATTTAGCGTTCCGGTAGGTGAAGGAAATCACGGCAGGTGCTAGGGCGAGAGGGTCGAAGGCGGACGGATGCCGCGCGGCGAGCGCCCCCAGCTGCGCAGCAGCTCAAGTTGGTTGACTTCCGGTTTTGGTGTTTGTGCACCCTTTCCCTATGATCACGGCGTATAGGAGGGCGACTATGGGTATTCAGGACCGTGACTATTGGCAAGACTGGAAGCGTAGAAGAGAGGGTGAAGGGGGGTATATCAAGCCCTTCCCTGGCCGTGGTTCGGTGCCGCCAACCAGGCCGAAATCTGCTGCTGATATGTCCGATGAAGCTTTGCAAAGGGCCGTGAGCCAAAAGTATCAGCAATCGCCTGATCGGCCTCCAGATGGCTACTTGATAGCATTTGTCCTGCTTACTTGTCGGGTCCCGGACGATTGGCTGCTTAAAAACAAGCGTCCGTTGCTGCATGGCCGAGAGGTACTGCAAGCAGTTCTGGCAACATGGCAATCCCGTGCCAAGGAGTTGCCATGCTGATGCTGCATGGCCGAGAGGTACTGCAAGCAGTTCTGGCAACATGGCAATCCCGTGCCAAGGAGTTGCCATGCTGATCAGCCTTCATAAGAACGCTACGACCACACCTGCCACCCGTTTGGCATTGCAGCAAGCCAGTGGTACTGATCGAGAGTTGGCGCAGCAATACGGCATTGGCATAGGGACCGTGCGTAAGTGGCGGGGCAGAACCACGGTGCATGACGCCAGCCACACGGCCCACCGCCTGCAAACGACTCTCAATGCAGGGCAGGAAGAGCTGGTTATTTATCTGCGCAGCCAGCTGCGGCTACCTCTGGATGACTTATTGGCGGTGGTGCGAGAGTTCATTGAGCCTGCCATGAGCCGCTCGGCGCTGGATCGCTTGCTGCGCAGACGAGGCCACTCCAGATTGCCCGTACAGCCCAAGCCTGAGGGCGAGCACAAACCCTTCAAGGCGTATGAGCCTGGCTATGTACATGTAGATGTGAAGTACCTGCCCCAGATGCACGATGAGGACAAGCGCCGCTATGTTTTTGTTGCCATCGATCGAGCTACACGCTGGGTGTTCATTGATATCAAGCAGCACAAGACGGCAGCATCCGCCAAAGCCTTCTTGGCTGCCGTACGCAAAGCTGCAGCGTTCAAGATCCACACCATCCTCACCGACAACGGCAAAGAGTTCACAGACCGATTGTTTGGAAGCCGCACACGTCAGCCCTCAGGCGAGCACGAATTCGACCAGTTATGCCAAGCATTGGGGATAGAGCATCGGCTGACCAAGCCAAAGACGCCACAAACCAACGGCATGGTTGAGCGCTTCAATGGCCGCCTGAGCCAGGTGCTGCGCTCGCATCACTTCAACAGCGCAGAGGATTTGGAGAAGACACTGCACAGGTTTGTCTGGCTGTACAACCACCACTTGCCACAAAAGGCACTGGGGCATGAAGCCCCAGTCCAAGCACTCAAAAAATGGAAGATGAAAGCACCTGATTTATTCGTCAAGAACGTGCGTAATCATCCGGGACCTGACAGGTTTCTTTGTCTACAAAGTTGCGAGCACCTTGTTTTAGCGGATTTCAAAGATAGGGCTGTTGGCTGCCTTGTCCACCTCTGCCAGTGCCTTTTCGAGCTCAAGAATCTGGCGCTGCAGCTTGGCAATCTGGCGTTTGAGCATCGCGTTTTCCTGAAACTGGAGCCTTCCCCAGTTCACGGCATCGCAGTTTGCAGCCGATTGGCCCCATGTGGACTCCCAAAACAGGGCCAACATAACCACACGCGGCGCTTGGCCTTTGCTGCAGTAGCTGCCCAAAGTTCGGGGCGAAATGTCGAGGAATTTAGCCAGATCTGCATCGTTGCGCCCGATGTTGTCCAGCAGCGAATGAAGGTGCGGAAGGTGCGCGGGTCTAGGTGCTCGGAACATGCGCAAAGCTGGTCAGATCAGGCCATGCGCAGTGGGCTAAAGAGAGGTCCGAAGCAACCGCTGCAGCGACGCTTAAACGCACGCAAAAGCGATTTAACATAATATACAGACTGCCGCCTTGGCAGCTGTACTTGCTACAGCAGCAGTAGCGGTCCCGGCAGCGCCCATCAGGGTTCCTGCGATAGCTGCTCCCGTCAGAAATTTGCGCACCATGCGCGATTTGCAGGCGCTTTCACGCTCGCTTTCTAGCGCTGCAATCACGATCCATTTCTCCACCGGCTCGCCCAGTTCTTCAGCCAATGCACCCGCGATTGCTGGGCTCAGATTTCCACGGTGTTTCGCAGTGCGCAGTGCGTTTGGACTGAGCTTCAATTTCTCTGCCCATTCGCGTGCGTTCTTCTTTTCTAGGGCCGCGTCTAGCAGTTCAAGGGTTGTTTGCATAGCTGTTCCTCACATGTTGTAGTGAAACTACGTTGTGTGATGAATCATATGTCATCGGCTTATCACATGTTGTAGTGTTGCGCCTTATCACGCCATGTGATGAATAGGAGCCGCAAGCATGTCCAACCGCCCCCCCGCCAGTTTTAGTCCGCCACCTGCCCCGACAAGCCCCAGCGAAAGCATTGCGGCTCCCGCTGAGGTGGGGCAGGTGGGGGGCACCTCTCTCGATCTTCAAAAGCTTCGTCGTCAATGCCTAGTGATTTTTCTTGTGTTTGGGTTTCTTGCGCCTGTTCTGCTTAGCTCTGTATTTGTCATCGGCAGTGCATTGGTTGCTTTTATTGACGCTCGCTTTTCTGACTACTCGGGTGCCATTTACGGCTGGTTTCTTTGGCTCATCTTCTGCCTTGTGACTACTCTCAAGGTGTATTGGGAAGACAAGCGGGAGATGGGCGCATGACCTCCATGCCTCTCCAGCAGCAGCGCGAACTGCGCGCAGTGGCCATGGCATTGCTGTCTGCAAAGCCTCCTGCCTGCGTCACTTCCGGTGGCGTCATGGCTGCCCGTGACTACAAAGAAAGGTGCGCTCTGGTCAACCGCTTTGCACGCGGTGGCGTGCTGAATGCGCCGGTTCGTTCGGCGCTTGCCGTCATTGCTTCCATGCATGGCGTTGCTATCAATTTTGGTTCCATAGCGCAGGCTTGCACACCTTCTGTCCCCGTAGGTAACACGGGGACAACTTCTACGGGGCAGGGCGTATGACAAAGCACCGTAATGACTTGGTCTTGGAAGGCAATGAGGTCAAGGCCCGCATCCATGCTGAGCAGATCAAGCATCGCGGCTATGTGCACACCGATTGGGTCCGCTTCACGGTCCATCGTCGCAATGCACCCTTGCCATCGGAAGAGCTGCTTTTCCCCCGGCCTGAGTTCACCTCCAGCCATTACCACGTCAGCGACCATGCCCGCCTGAGCATGTGCATGGACGATGGCAAGCCCGGGCGCCGTCACGAAGTCCGGCTGGCAAATGCCCTGCGTGAAATGTCCGATTCCGACCAGATGGCTGGAGCCCAGGCGTTCGAGATGGCTAAGGATGTGGCAAGCATCCTCGGTGCCGATTTCACGGTTGATCCAGAAGTTCGCAAGGGCAAAGACTTTTACCGCCACCGCCTGGACATTCTGCGCAAAGGTCACCCCGTTGGCTGGGTCGGATTCCTGAGTACCTCCGCTGGCTCTAGAGGTGATGCCCAGTCCCAAACCCTGCACGTCAACCTGGAGGGCATGGCCTGCACCTTCGCCCAAACCGGATGGCGCGACACTCTGGCCGACTACATCGACCAGCACCGTGGATTGCTGACCCGCATCGACCTCGCCGTTGACTTCTTCGACGGTATCGCGGGGGGCATGGAACGCTTTCGTGATGAGTACAAGTCCGGCCTGATGGATCACCTGGGCCAGCGCCCTGGTCACCGCCTGGATGGAACATGGGACTGCGATGACGTTGCGATTAACAAGGGTCGCAGCTTCTATCTGGGCAACCGTGCCTCCGGCAAGCTGACCAACATCTACGAAAAAGGGCTCCAGCTCTACGGTCCCGAATCCACCAGCCAGTGGACCCGGTTTGAGCTGCGCTACGGCAATCAAAAGCGCCTGCTGCCCACTGACATGCTGCGCCGTCCTGCCGACTTCTTCGCCGGGGCCAGCGACTGGCATACGGCAATCCTGCGCGAACACGGAGCCCAGGCATTGCCTGAGCCCGTGCCATGCGAGGCCCGTCTGCCCATCCAGACCATCGAAGCGGAAGTTGAACGCAATGCACGTTGGTTCCTCCGCACGGCGGGGGCCTCGGCCTGCTTGGCCATCAAGTACCTCGACGAAAAAACCATGTTCACCCTGGTTGATGACGAAAGCCGCATTCCTGGCCGTCTTCGCAAGTTCTCTATGGCCGAAGTCAAGGCTGCATACCTCCACGTTTTCAAGCGGATCAGCAGTAAAGGGCGTGCTGAACCCGCATTCGCTTAATGCCCGAACCAAGGAAAAACCATGCGCTTTACCGCTGAAGCTGTTCTGACTGGCATCCAGTCTTCCAAGGGCGAATACGAAGGTCGCACCTTTGATTCCACCACCTTCCACCTGGCTGTCGATCTCGGCGAAAAGTCCACGGGCGAAACCATCGGCACCGTGACCCGTCCTTTCAAGCTGGGCACCTCCACCGAGTTCGCCAAGTGGAAAAACATGAAGGGCAAGTGGCCTGCTGGCGGTATCGCAGTCGATGCCGTGTTCGATGTGGCTGCTGGTGCTGACAACAGTTCCAAGCTGACCTTGGTCGATATCCGTCCTAAAGCGGCGGCCTAAGCCATGGCCTACGTGATCCAGTCGGCTTACACCGGGGCTTTCCTGGCTCCTGACCCTGAAGACGGTCAGCCGCGCTGGGTCATGTTGCTGCGAGAGGCGCATGCAGTCCCTGATTACGAAACCGCAGTGGAAATGATTGAAGACCACATCGATCCTTTCCACAAAGCGCAGATCGTTGACTTGTCGGAGCTTTGACAAATGCTTGACTTGCTCTTGGCCCTTTCCTTCGCCTTGTTCGTGTGCAGCTTGATTTGGTTCATCTCAAGCGCCATCAGCTTTTGGCGATTCGTGCGCGGCACTCCTGGCCGTGAAGCTGCCGCCGTTGATCGCGCATCGGATGAGCTGAACGTCCTCGGTTTTTTGCCGGCCTCTAGCCACCAGCCACGCAATGCGCAGAGCGCCGCGTCACGCGGTGAGCGGGGCGCGGCGGGCGAAGCGTTGCGGGGCAGGTCGTGAAGGCTCTGGCTTTCTCCTTTGCAGTCCTCGCACTGCTCGCAGCGTGTTCATACGCTGTCGAGCGCCGCGAAGCAGGGCGGGCTGCGCATGAATTCCAAAAGGCGTGGGTACATGGACTGGTCTAACACCAACCACATCTTGCAAGTACTGATGGTCATCGGTTTGATGCTCATCTTTTTGCATGGCTTCAACTCAGGGAACAAGCTGTGATTGCAACGATTGATGCTCCAACCATCGCCAAAGTCATCGGCTCATGCATGACTGTGTGGGTCCTTGGTTACGGCATCGGGCAGTCGGTCGCATGGGTGCGAAAGCTGCGCGATGTTGTTTGACGTGCCGGACGTTTTTCCGGTTATTTCTCGAAAGTTCGATATGAAAGAAAAGCTCCAAGCTCTGCGCCAAATGGCGCTGAATAACGCGGCTCGCGCTGTCGTGGTGGTCGGTACCCTGCCTGTGGCCCTGGCCGCGCGCGCGCAGTCCACGGACCCATTTGATACGGCTGTTGCTGACGTCGGCACCAAGGTCGCATCCTATGGCGCTGCCCTTGTCGGTGTCGCTGCGGCTTCTGTGGCCTTCTGGGTTGCCATCAAGTACGTGAAGAAGATTCCCCGCGCTTCCTAATCGCGGCTCCTTCCCATTGGCCCGCGTGCGGGCCTTTGGCAAGGGGCTGCTATGAAAAAAATATTTATTCTGGCAGCGTTTGCGCTGTCGTCACTTGTACATGCGCAGGACGTTGACAGATCGTCTTTTGACCGATTCATGCACAAATCCCTTGGCGGTGGTTTGCATACCATCTCCATGGCATCAAACGGTACTCCGATAGCTGCTGAGCGCATTTCTAATCTTACGCCTGGTGGTGGCTGGGTTAATGCTGGTCAAATGTCAGTTGCAACACACCCGCAGGGGCTTGAGGTTCGCGGGCGCGCTCAGTTGCCAGTTGGTCCTAATACGAAAATTCCTGTTAATGTTTCAAGCTTAATTAGTGGTGCTTCTGTCATTGCTAGTTTGCAGCGTTGCATGGGGAATTTTTTGTGCGCTACAGCTATGACAGCGGGTAGTGCTGCATTAGGTCAGTGGCTTAATAATAATGGAATCTCTCTAAATCCTTCGCCGACAAGTTCTAATAATATTGTCGCTGATTTATCAAATCCTGAGCTTTGTTTTTCAAGTTGCTATTCTTATTTGTCTAGCACCACCAATAAATATTATCCTTCTGTGCGATCTGCTTGTTTGGCTGGTATATCAATATCTGGCGATTACCTTAAAAGCATAACTCAAGAATTTATCGGTTGGCGGTGCCAATACAATATTCGTGGTAGTGATGTTGTCTTGCAAGGGCCTGCTAGAACGCCTGATCAGCTTGTTTATGGAAGTTTTTCGCAATCCTATGCTGATAGGCTTGCTGCTCAGCCAATTCCGAATGATGTTTTAATTCCATTGCTCCAAGCTCAATACAAAGCTGGCAATGAATCCGGCTATGGTGCGCCAGCGTATTCAACTGGTGTTCAGGTTACAAAGACAACTTTATCCTCTGACCCTGTAGTCACTCCGTCAAATGCTCAAAAAACAGTAACTACTGAAAAAATAATAAATGCAGATGGCACTACCTCATTAAAGGAAACAACTAAACAAACTAGCTATCAGGTTAATGTTAATGAGGATGGTTCGGTTAGGGTAAAACCAATTACAACTACTACTGTAAAAATCGACGGTCAGGAAGTGCCCGATCTTACAAAAATTGAGGACGGCAAAACCAATGATCAGCAAGATATAGAAACCTGTGGTCTGCCAAATACTCCAGCCTGCAAAATTAACGAAGATGGCACGCCAGAAGCTCAGCAGGATACGCACAAAAAAGACGTTGATGATGCCTTGGTTGATTTGAAAAGGCTTTCTGTAAATCCTGAGACCTTTTGGCCTACCTTTCCGCAAATTCGTTGGGATTTCGCTTTGCCAACTGGTTGCGCCGCGATTGCAATTCCTGCTTTCGCGCCGTGGCTTCAAGAAATCGACATTTGCCAGTTTCAGCCCATTTTTCACGACATCATGAGTGTTGTTTGGGTGCTTGGTGGCTTGTTTGGTGCTATTTCCACATTCTGGCGTTCTACATTTTCAAAGGCGGCCTAAATGCCATTAGCAGCACTATTTCTCGGAAGCATTGGTCAAGTCCTCTACCGATTTATTGTCTATTTGGTGGGTGCACAGCATGCCGCCCGTGTTGCTGCCGTTTTGGCGCTGGCTAGCATCTACATTGCTTGTGTCAGCTACTTTTCTACGATGATCGTCCCTTGGCTTCAAGGCATTTTTAATACCGCTTATGGCTCGGTGCTGGGTCTTTTGTTTCCGCCAATTTCAGGGACTGTCATTGCCTCGTTGTCTTCCTACTGGGTGTGCGTCTACGGCGTGCACTACGTATCCAGCCTGACAAAGGCGGCGATGGGCAAGTAATGGCTGTTTACGGAGTTGTGGGCAAGCTCGGCACTGGCAAGACAAAGTTTGCGGTCTATCAGGCCCGCAATGCGCTGCTAGAGGGCCGCCGCGTGGCCTCCAATGTCGATCTCAAGCCCTGGTTGATGAACAAGTACCGGCGTCGGCATTACGTGCGCCTGCCGGACAAGCCTACCGCTTTCGATCTGGATGCGATTGGCCACGGTAACCCCGATAGCTACGACGAAGACAAAAACGGCGTCTTGATTCTTGATGAGCTGGGCACCTGGCTGAACACCCGCAGTTTTCAGGACAAGGGTAGGGCGGCTGTGATCGACTGGATGATCCACGCCCGCAAGCTCGGCTGGGACGTGTACCTCATCGTGCAGGATGAGGGCATGATCGACAAGCAAGTGCGCGAAGCCCTGATTGAATACCAGTGCCGCTGCATGAATCTGTCCAAGGTGAAGCTCCCATTCGTGGGCAACATCCTGGGCCTCATCAAAAAATCATGGGGCTACCTGCCGAAGATGCACACCGTCACGGCGCGCACCGGCTACGGCCAAAACGCCATCATTGCTGAGAAATGGATGTATCGCGGCACTGAGCTGCACGATTTCTACGACACGCGCCAGGTCTTCAAGTCTGACTATCCGCATGGCGCGCACAGCGTTCTGCCGCCCTGGGATTGGGAGCCTGAAAAGCTCCCCGGTGATGTGTTTCGTGAGCGCATTCAGGCCATCAGGTCGCGATTGCTACCTGGTGCACCAGCCAGGCCGGCGCCGAAGCCGCGCAGTAGGGCTCTTGATCTGATTGCGTCGCTCAATGTCACGCCAGACGAAAAGCTCCGACTGGCGCGCAGATACCTCCAGATGCAAGTGCGCTAGCATCGGTGCCCATGGCACTAGATACCCGTGACTATTGGAAAAAGCGCTTTAACAAGCGTGATGGCTATACAGAGAACGCCGATTTCCGCATTGGCGTAGCAGAACACAAGCGCAAAAAGTACCGCAGCGCCTGGGCGTCCAACTTCCGCAAGGTTGGTCTGCTTGTCCTGCTGGTCATCGTCCTGGGCCTCGTCAAGCGCTGGATGCAAAGCTGAGACTTTCGTCTAGGGCGAGGCAATCTCCTGGAGATTGCCTTCACGCAGCCGGGAGAGAACCTAGTCTTTCTGCAGGTGCTGTATAGCACCTGCGGGAAGCTGGGTGAACGGGAGGCACCCTGTCCGTGTTCTTGGCACGAAAATGTGCCCGCAGGAATATTTCACGATCGACGCAATTTTTTGCAAGAAACCTGCAAGCGCAATCTGCGGCCGCAGAAATCACAGGATCATGTGCGCGCATGCCTCGTTTGGGGCTTGCGGCCAGCAGTTCGCCTTATCTCGCGCGCCTACCTCGTGATGTGCTCACAAAGCAGGCTGGCGCGCCTGCCAATCGCTTCCTGAGGTGCTTGCATCAAAGCTGTCGCGTCGTGGCGCTCGCATAAGGGCTGGCCGGGTACGCGTGGCGTGTTGCCTGCCCAGGCATGCCGCCAGCTCGTCGCTGATAAACAAGGCTGTTCGCGCCGCAGGCGCTGCGGGTTTGATTGGGACTAGCGAACGTCAAAAATGGGGCTGTTGGCTGCCTTGTCCACCTCGGCCAGCGCTTTTTCGAGCTCAAGAATCTGGCGCTGCAGCTTGGCAACCTGGCGTTTGAGCATGGCGTTTTCCTGAAACTGGAGCCTTCCCCAGTTCACGGCATCGCAGTTTGCCGCCGATTGGCCCCATGTGGACTCCCAAAACAGGGCCAGCATAACCACACGCGGCGCTTGGCCTTTGCTGCGGTAGCTGCCCAAAGTTCGGGGCGAAATGTCGAGGAATTTGGCTAGATCTGCATCGTTGCGCCCGATGTTGTCCAGCAGCGAATGAAGGTGCGGAAGTTGCGCGGGTCTAGGTGCTCGGAACATGCGCAAAGCTGGTCACATCAGGCCGTGCGCAGTGGGTCGAAAACAGGGGTGTTGCTGTCGCTGCTACGGCGCGTGCAAACGCCTGTTTTTGCGATTAAACATAATATACAGACTGCCGCCTTGGCAGCTGTACTTGCTACAGCAGCAGTAGCGGTCCCGGCAGCGCCCATCAGGGTTCCTGCGATAGCTGCTCCCGTCAGAAATTTGCGCACCATGCGCGATTTGCAGGCGCTTTCACGCTCGCTTTCTAGCGCTGCAATCACGATCCATTTCTCCACCGGCTCGCCCAGTTCTTCAGCCAATGCACCCGCGATTGCTGGGCTCAGATTTCCACGGTGTTTCGCAGTGCGCAGTGCGTTTGGACTGAGCTTCAATTTCTCTGCCCATTCGCGTGCGTTCTTCTTTTCTAGGGCCGCGTCTAGCAGTTCAAGGGTTGTTTGCATAGCTGTTCCTCACATGTTGTAGTGAAACTACGTTGTGTGATGAATCATATGTCATCGGCTTATCACATGTTGTAGTGTTGCGCCTTATCACGCCATGTGATGAATAGGAGCCGCAAGCATGTCCAACCGCCCCCCCGCCAGTTTTAGTCCGCCACCTGCCCCGACAAGCCCCAGCGAAAGCATTGCGGCTCCCGCTGAGGTGGGGCAGGTGGGGGGCACCTCTCTCGATCTTCAAAAGCTTCGTCGTCAATGCCTAGTGATTTTTCTTGTGTTTGGGTTTCTTGCGCCTGTTCTGCTTAGCTCTGTATTTGTCATCGGCAGTGCATTGGTTGCTTTTATTGACGCTCGCTTTTCTGACTACTCGGGTGCCATTTACGGCTGGTTTCTTTGGCTCATCTTCTGCCTTGTGACTACTCTCAAGGTGTATTGGGAAGACAAGCGGGAGATGGGCGCATGACCTCCATGCCTCTCCAGCAGCAGCGCGAACTGCGCGCAGTGGCCATGGCATTGCTGTCTGCAAAGCCTCCTGCCTGCGTCACTTCCGGTGGCGTCATGGCTGCCCGTGACTACAAAGAAAGGTGCGCTCTGGTCAACCGCTTTGCACGCGGTGGCGTGCTGAATGCGCCGGTTCGTTCGGCGCTTGCCGTCATTGCTTCCATGCATGGCGTTGCTATCAATTTTGGTTCCATAGCGCAGGCTTGCACACCTTCTGTCCCCGTAGGTAACACGGGGACAACTTCTACGGGGCAGGGCGTATGACAAAGCACCGTAATGACTTGGTCTTGGAAGGCAATGAGGTCAAGGCCCGCATCCATGCTGAGCAGATCAAGCATCGCGGCTATGTGCACACCGATTGGGTCCGCTTCACGGTCCATCGTCGCAATGCACCCTTGCCATCGGAAGAGCTGCTTTTCCCCCGGCCTGAGTTCACCTCCAGCCATTACCACGTCAGCGACCATGCCCGCCTGAGCATGTGCATGGACGATGGCAAGCCCGGGCGCCGTCACGAAGTCCGGCTGGCAAATGCCCTGCGTGAAATGTCCGATTCCGACCAGATGGCTGGAGCCCAGGCGTTCGAGATGGCTAAGGATGTGGCAAGCATCCTCGGTGCCGATTTCACGGTTGATCCAGAAGTTCGCAAGGGCAAAGACTTTTACCGCCACCGCCTGGACATTCTGCGCAAAGGTCACCCCGTTGGCTGGGTCGGATTCCTGAGTACCTCCGCTGGCTCTAGAGGTGATGCCCAGTCCCAAACCCTGCACGTCAACCTGGAGGGCATGGCCTGCACCTTCGCCCAAACCGGATGGCGCGACACTCTGGCCGACTACATCGACCAGCACCGTGGATTGCTGACCCGCATCGACCTCGCCGTTGACTTCTTCGACGGTATCGCGGGGGGCATGGAACGCTTTCGTGATGAGTACAAGTCCGGCCTGATGGATCACCTGGGCCAGCGCCCTGGTCACCGCCTGGATGGAACATGGGACTGCGATGACGTTGCGATTAACAAGGGTCGCAGCTTCTATCTGGGCAACCGTGCCTCCGGCAAGCTGACCAACATCTACGAAAAAGGGCTCCAGCTCTACGGTCCCGAATCCACCAGCCAGTGGACCCGGTTTGAGCTGCGCTACGGCAATCAAAAGCGCCTGCTGCCCACTGACATGCTGCGCCGTCCTGCCGACTTCTTCGCCGGGGCCAGCGACTGGCATACGGCAATCCTGCGCGAACACGGAGCCCAGGCATTGCCTGAGCCCGTGCCATGCGAGGCCCGTCTGCCCATCCAGACCATCGAAGCGGAAGTTGAACGCAATGCACGTTGGTTCCTCCGCACGGCGGGGGCCTCGGCCTGCTTGGCCATCAAGTACCTCGACGAAAAAACCATGTTCACCCTGGTTGATGACGAAAGCCGCATTCCTGGCCGTCTTCGCAAGTTCTCTATGGCCGAAGTCAAGGCTGCATACCTCCACGTTTTCAAGCGGATCAGCAGTAAAGGGCGTGCTGAACCCGCATTCGCTTAATGCCCGAACCAAGGAAAAACCATGCGCTTTACCGCTGAAGCTGTTCTGACTGGCATCCAGTCTTCCAAGGGCGAATACGAAGGTCGCACCTTTGATTCCACCACCTTCCACCTGGCTGTCGATCTCGGCGAAAAGTCCACGGGCGAAACCATCGGCACCGTGACCCGTCCTTTCAAGCTGGGCACCTCCACCGAGTTCGCCAAGTGGAAAAACATGAAGGGCAAGTGGCCTGCTGGCGGTATCGCAGTCGAT
Source organism: Comamonas aquatica (assembly GCF_018064205.1). Taxonomy (NCBI): domain Bacteria; kingdom Pseudomonadati; phylum Pseudomonadota; class Betaproteobacteria; order Burkholderiales; family Comamonadaceae; genus Comamonas; species Comamonas aquatica. Next base: position 1,530,972 of record NZ_CP072916.1, read on the forward strand.
GCCGTGTTCGATGTGGCTGCTGGTGCTGACAACAGTTCCAAGCTGACCTTGGTCGATATCCGTCCTAAAGCGGCGGCCTAAGCCATGGCCTACGTGATCCAGTCGGCTTACACCGGGGCTTTCCTGGCTCCTGACCCTGAAGACGGTCAGCCGCGCTGGGTCATGTTGCTGCGAGAGGCGCATGCAGTCCCTGATTACGAAACCGCAGTGGAAATGATTGAAGACCACATCGATCCTTTCCACAAAGCGCAGATCGTTGACTTGTCGGAGCTTTGACAAATGCTTGACTTGCTCTTGGCCCTTTCCTTCGCCTTGTTCGTGTGCAGCTTGATTTGGTTCATCTCAAGCGCCATCAGCTTTTGGCGATTCGTGCGCGGCACTCCTGGCCGTGAAGCTGCCGCCGTTGATCGCGCATCGGATGAGCTGAACGTCCTCGGTTTTTTGCCGGCCTCTAGCCACCAGCCACGCAATGCGCAGAGCGCCGCGTCACGCGGTGAGCGGGGCGCGGCGGGCGAAGCGTTGCGGGGCAGGTCGTGAAGGCTCTGGCTTTCTCCTTTGCAGTCCTCGCACTGCTCGCAGCGTGTTCATACGCTGTCGAGCGCCGCGAAGCAGGGCGGGCTGCGCATGAATTCCAAAAGGCGTGGGTACATGGACTGGTCTAACACCAACCACATCTTGCAAGTACTGATGGTCATCGGTTTGATGCTCATCTTTTTGCATGGCTTCAACTCAGGGAACAAGCTGTGATTGCAACGATTGATGCTCCAACCATCGCCAAAGTCATCGGCTCATGCATGACTGTGTGGGTCCTTGGTTACGGCATCGGGCAGTCGGTCGCATGGGTGCGAAAGCTGCGCGATGTTGTTTGACGTGCCGGACGTTTTTCCGGTTATTTCTCGAAAGTTCGATATGAAAGAAAAGCTCCAAGCTCTGCGCCAAATGGCGCTGAATAACGCGGCTCGCGCTGTCGTGGTGGTCGGTACCCTGCCTGTGGCCCTGGCCGCGCGCGCGCAGTCCACGGACCCATTTGATACGGCTGTTGCTGACGTCGGCACCAAGGTCGCATCCTATGGCGCTGCCCTTGTCGGTGTCGCTGCGGCTTCTGTGGCCTTCTGGGTTGCCATCAAGTACGTGAAGAAGATTCCCCGCGCTTCCTAATCGCGGCTCCTTCCCATTGGCCCGCGTGCGGGCCTTTGGCAAGGGGCTGCTATGAAAAAAATATTTATTCTGGCAGCGTTTGCGCTGTCGTCACTTGTACATGCGCAGGACGTTGACAGATCGTCTTTTGACCGATTCATGCACAAATCCCTTGGCGGTGGTTTGCATACCATCTCCATGGCATCAAACGGTACTCCGATAGCTGCTGAGCGCATTTCTAATCTTACGCCTGGTGGTGGCTGGGTTAATGCTGGTCAAATGTCAGTTGCAACACACCCGCAGGGGCTTGAGGTTCGCGGGCGCGCTCAGTTGCCAGTTGGTCCTAATACGAAAATTCCTGTTAATGTTTCAAGCTTAATTAGTGGTGCTTCTGTCATTGCTAGTTTGCAGCGTTGCATGGGGAATTTTTTGTGCGCTACAGCTATGACAGCGGGTAGTGCTGCATTAGGTCAGTGGCTTAATAATAATGGAATCTCTCTAAATCCTTCGCCGACAAGTTCTAATAATATTGTCGCTGATTTATCAAATCCTGAGCTTTGTTTTTCAAGTTGCTATTCTTATTTGTCTAGCACCACCAATAAATATTATCCTTCTGTGCGATCTGCTTGTTTGGCTGGTATATCAATATCTGGCGATTACCTTAAAAGCATAACTCAAGAATTTATCGGTTGGCGGTGCCAATACAATATTCGTGGTAGTGATGTTGTCTTGCAAGGGCCTGCTAGAACGCCTGATCAGCTTGTTTATGGAAGTTTTTCGCAATCCTATGCTGATAGGCTTGCTGCTCAGCCAATTCCGAATGATGTTTTAATTCCATTGCTCCAAGCTCAATACAAAGCTGGCAATGAATCCGGCTATGGTGCGCCAGCGTATTCAACTGGTGTTCAGGTTACAAAGACAACTTTATCCTCTGACCCTGTAGTCACTCCGTCAAATGCTCAAAAAACAGTAACTACTGAAAAAATAATAAATGCAGATGGCACTACCTCATTAAAGGAAACAACTAAACAAACTAGCTATCAGGTTAATGTTAATGAGGATGGTTCGGTTAGGGTAAAACCAATTACAACTACTACTGTAAAAATCGACGGTCAGGAAGTGCCCGATCTTACAAAAATTGAGGACGGCAAAACCAATGATCAGCAAGATATAGAAACCTGTGGTCTGCCAAATACTCCAGCCTGCAAAATTAACGAAGATGGCACGCCAGAAGCTCAGCAGGATACGCACAAAAAAGACGTTGATGATGCCTTGGTTGATTTGAAAAGGCTTTCTGTAAATCCTGAGACCTTTTGGCCTACCTTTCCGCAAATTCGTTGGGATTTCGCTTTGCCAACTGGTTGCGCCGCGATTGCAATTCCTGCTTTCGCGCCGTGGCTTCAAGAAATCGACATTTGCCAGTTTCAGCCCATTTTTCACGACATCATGAGTGTTGTTTGGGTGCTTGGTGGCTTGTTTGGTGCTATTTCCACATTCTGGCGTTCTACATTTTCAAAGGCGGCCTAAATGCCATTAGCAGCACTATTTCTCGGAAGCATTGGTCAAGTCCTCTACCGATTTATTGTCTATTTGGTGGGTGCACAGCATGCCGCCCGTGTTGCTGCCGTTTTGGCGCTGGCTAGCATCTACATTGCTTGTGTCAGCTACTTTTCTACGATGATCGTCCCTTGGCTTCAAGGCATTTTTAATACCGCTTATGGCTCGGTGCTGGGTCTTTTGTTTCCGCCAATTTCAGGGACTGTCATTGCCTCGTTGTCTTCCTACTGGGTGTGCGTCTACGGCGTGCACTACGTATCCAGCCTGACAAAGGCGGCGATGGGCAAGTAATGGCTGTTTACGGAGTTGTGGGCAAGCTCGGCACTGGCAAGACAAAGTTTGCGGTCTATCAGGCCCGCAATGCGCTGCTAGAGGGCCGCCGCGTGGCCTCCAATGTCGATCTCAAGCCCTGGTTGATGAACAAGTACCGGCGTCGGCATTACGTGCGCCTGCCGGACAAGCCTACCGCTTTCGATCTGGATGCGATTGGCCACGGTAACCCCGATAGCTACGACGAAGACAAAAACGGCGTCTTGATTCTTGATGAGCTGGGCACCTGGCTGAACACCCGCAGTTTTCAGGACAAGGGTAGGGCGGCTGTGATCGACTGGATGATCCACGCCCGCAAGCTCGGCTGGGACGTGTACCTCATCGTGCAGGATGAGGGCATGATCGACAAGCAAGTGCGCGAAGCCCTGATTGAATACCAGTGCCGCTGCATGAATCTGTCCAAGGTGAAGCTCCCATTCGTGGGCAACATCCTGGGCCTCATCAAAAAATCATGGGGCTACCTGCCGAAGATGCACACCGTCACGGCGCGCACCGGCTACGGCCAAAACGCCATCATTGCTGAGAAATGGATGTATCGCGGCACTGAGCTGCACGATTTCTACGACACGCGCCAGGTCTTCAAGTCTGACTATCCGCATGGCGCGCACAGCGTTCTGCCGCCCTGGGATTGGGAGCCTGAAAAGCTCCCCGGTGATGTGTTTCGTGAGCGCATTCAGGCCATCAGGTCGCGATTGCTACCTGGTGCACCAGCCAGGCCGGCGCCGAAGCCGCGCAGTAGGGCTCTTGATCTGATTGCGTCGCTCAATGTCACGCCAGACGAAAAGCTCCGACTGGCGCGCAGATACCTCCAGATGCAAGTGCGCTAGCATCGGTGCCCATGGCACTAGATACCCGTGACTATTGGAAAAAGCGCTTTAACAAGCGTGATGGCTATACAGAGAACGCCGATTTCCGCATTGGCGTAGCAGAACACAAGCGCAAAAAGTACCGCAGCGCCTGGGCGTCCAACTTCCGCAAGGTTGGTCTGCTTGTCCTGCTGGTCATCGTCCTGGGCCTCGTCAAGCGCTGGATGCAAAGCTGAGACTTTCGTCTAGGGCGAGGCAATCTCCTGGAGATTGCCTTCACGCAGCCGGGAGAGAACCTAGTCTTTCTGCAGGTGCTGTATAGCACCTGCGGGAAGCTGGGTGAACGGGAGGCACCCTGTCCGTGTTCTTGGCACGAAAATGTGCCCGCAGGAATATTTCACGATCGACGCAATTTTTTGCAAGAAACCTGCAAGCGCAATCTGCGGCCGCAGAAATCACAGGATCATGTGCGCGCATGCCTCGTTTGGGGCTTGCGGCCAGCAGTTCGCCTTATCTCGCGCGCCTACCTCGTGATGTGCTCACAAAGCAGGCTGGCGCGCCTGCCAATCGCTTCCTGAGGTGCTTGCATCAAAGCTGTCGCGTCGTGGCGCTCGCATAAGGGCTGGCCGGGTACGCGTGGCGTGTTGCCTGCCCAGGCATGCCGCCAGCTCGTCGCTGATAAACAAGGCTGTTCGCGCCGCAGGCGCTGCGGGTTTGATTGGGACTAGCGAACGTCAAAAATGGGGCTGTTGGCTGCCTTGTCCACCTCGGCCAGCGCTTTTTCGAGCTCAAGAATCTGGCGCTGCAGCTTGGCAACCTGGCGTTTGAGCATGGCGTTTTCCTGAAACTGGAGCCTTCCCCAGTTCACGGCATCGCAGTTTGCCGCCGATTGGCCCCATGTGGACTCCCAAAACAGGGCCAGCATAACCACACGCGGCGCTTGGCCTTTGCTGCGGTAGCTGCCCAAAGTTCGGGGCGAAATGTCGAGGAATTTGGCTAGATCTGCATCGTTGCGCCCGATGTTGTCCAGCAGCGAATGAAGGTGCGGAAGTTGCGCGGGTCTAGGTGCTCGGAACATGCGCAAAGCTGGTCACATCAGGCCGTGCGCAGTGGGTCGAAAACAGGGGTGTTGCTGTCGCTGCTACGGCGCGTGCAAACGCCTGTTTTTGCGATTAAACATAATATACATTGTATCTCTCGGTCATTCCCATCATTTTTGGTCGTCGAACCACTTGCGTTTAAGCAACCAAGGGCCGGAATCTCTTTTCCCAACGCTGCCTCCAACACCTTACCTTTCGCTGTACCTTCGGTCTCCTTGAGAGTGGCTGCAGCTAGGATATTCAGAGCGTTGTATCCAGCAAAATAGCCGATTGCGGCTAGGTCTGCTGGCTGGCACTTGTCGTTGCCGTTCTTCCAATTTGTGATCTGTGCGCGATGCACACCAAGCTCCCGAGCGAGTGCAGCTTGGCTTCCAAGGTTTTTTGCTGCCTTTTCAATAAGGGTTATTACCAACGACATTGAGTAATCCTTTCTCTTTACATTCGGCAGTGCTGTAAGCCATTTCCTAACAACAACTTGCAGCAATTTTCTCACGGAGCCACCCGGACAGCGTGCAGTGATCAACAGCCCGTCCTACCGCCAGAAGCAGGGCTGCTCCATGAACCCCAAGGAGCCGCCAGCATGTCCCACACACCCAACACCCCGATAAGTTCCCCGCCTGGTCACCAACACCTGGCCGCTAGCCTGGCGGCTCCCGCCCAGGTTGACCAGGTGGGGGGCACCCAATTGCCAGTTGAAGTCCCTGAGTCGGACACCCTCTGGCTTTTGCTTACTGGTGGCTACAGCCTGAACTTTGTGCGCTCTGGCTTGATGAGTGGCTCGCCGCATTTTGAAAATGAGGCGAAGGTGCTGCGACAACGTGCACAGCGCGTTTGGGCACAGATTCGCGCAGAGGTGGGCGCATGACCACCCCCTTCATGCGCAACCAGCGCAACCGCGATCAGTGGCTGTCCATCGCCAAGTTCCTGCAGGAACAAAAGCCCCTGCCCAAGTTCAAGCGCAAGCCCTCCCCCGCCCAACAAGCCCGCGCCCTGGTCGCCACGATCGTGGCTAAGGGCTCGCAGATGGCGCGGCACGCAGCCGGGCAAGCGGAGCGCCGCACGGCTGAGGGACGTGACATAGGAGAGCCCAACCCATGACCGGCACTCCAGGCAATTACGTGGTCGACGGCCCCATGGGCATGTTCGGCAAAGGCCAATCCTCTAAGAGCTTCGCCAACGGTGAAGCCTTTTACGCATACGTCGACGCCCTTCGCAAGCTCGGCCGCACTGTGACCGTGCATGCAGACCATGCACCGGTCTTTGCCGTGGTCGAGGCCTCCAAGCCTGCACCTGTGTTCGACATGTCTTTGATGGTGTACGCATGACCCGCTCCCACCGCGCACAGCACGCCTCGGCTTCCCCCAGTGCTGTAACACTGGGGGAAACTCCCCGTCCCGCCATCGGCGGTGCAAAAGTCGACTGGCTCACCTTCACCTGGTTGCCTGAACCCGACGAACACATCCTGGCCACGGTCGTCGAACTCCTGCGCGGCCACGGTCTCAAGGTACACGCCGAAGACGGCAACGGCCATTTCGGTTTCCAGCAAGGGGCTCGTCTTTATGTCCTCCTCGACGATGGCGCTAGACATCAGGTTGGCTTGCTTGATTGGGGAGGTGAGCGCATGCGTGGCCGTGCTCGCCTTGATCTTTCCGGCTCCGCCTGCAGCCGTATCGCCAACTGGCAAGGCATGCAGGACTTCCTGTACGGCGCCTGGGATTGCACCATCACCCGTGTTGACTTGGCCGTTGACTGCCTTGATGGTGAATTCACCGTCGACGATGCCCGCAACTGGCTGCATGAAGGCCTGTTCACCGCTGGCACCGGAGCCCCTCCCCGGCACTCAACCCCTGGCGACTGGCTTTCTGAAACCCCGTATTACGGTCGCACCCTGGAAATCGGACGCCGCGAGAACGGAAAGATGCTCCGCGCCTACGAAAAAGGCCTCCAGCTCCTGCCCGGCTCCGGCGACAAGTGGACCCGCTTCGAGGTCGAGCTGCGCCGCAAAGACCGCGACATCCCCCTGGACGTCCTCACCCGCTGCGATGAGTACTTCGTCGGGGCCTACGAATGCCTCCAGCAGCTCCTGCCCGTTGCTGGCGAGCGCATCAAAACCCACCAAAAAGAAGGTGAGCTGACCGTCGAACGCATGGTCAGCCACTGCCGTGAAGCCTACGGAAAGCTGGTCAACGTCCTGCGTGTCCACGTTGATTCCGACGAGCTCATGGACGTTATTTCCCGCCCCGGCATTCCAAGACGACTGGAAAAGGCCAGCCAGGGCGGATTCATCGCGGGGTCGTCTCTCGCAAAACCCTTACCCAAGGAGCTAAGGCCATGAAAGCATACGTAATCGGTCTCCAAATCTCGGAAGGCGTCGCCAAAGCCACTGGCAAGCCCTATTCCATCGGCAAGCTGCACACCGCCCTCCCCATGGCTGGCGATGGTGCCCGCGGAATGATGGGCTCGGAATACCAGTGCGAACCCGCTGTCCTGCGCAAGCTGGACGGCATCAACCTGCCCGCCTACTGCGACCTCGAAATGCAGGACGTCATGCGCTGGGGCAAGCGCGTTCAAGAGATCGCCTCCATCTCCGTGGTCCCCAACGACCCCCAGCCTGTGCGTGCACCAGGCACCGCTGTGAAGACCGCCTGATTCCAGCTCGTAGCCTTGCGTGCAGGGCTACCGGCTGCAATCCCGCAGTGTTGAAAGGAGGACACATGTCCAAAGCAATCAAAGCCCGCCTGGCCGCCATTCCGGCCTTCGTTCTCGCCACCGTTGGCACCGCTCATGCTGCACTGCCTGCTGGCGTATCTGACGCTATCGACTCGGCACAAACCGACATGCTGGCCGCTGTTGGCCTGGTGATCGGTGCCATGGTTGCCGTCTGGGGTCTGCTGAAGCTGGCATCCAAGCTGGGCTGGCGCTAAGCCATGGCAGACACGAACACCGCCACGGCTAGCACGGAGACCCTCACGGTCGTCGTGCAGGTCGAACCAGCACCACCGGACGAAGAACGCCTGCAGGACCTCACCACGGTCTTCGGCCTGGCGCTGGTGGTGGTGATCGTTGTCTGGTGCTCCAAGCAGGTGCTTAACCTCTTTTCTGTGAACCCTGACCATGACTAGGAGCCCCCATGTTCAGTTCGCTCGAAATGTTCTATGCGGGCTTTCTCTTGCTGCTGCTCTGGGTTGCTTTCAAGTAGCCCATGCAGGCTATGCTCAGGCCACTCCGCCAGCTGGATGGTCTGCCGGTGGTGGTGCTGGTGGCGCTTTCACAGGCACCAAGGCTGCAAACGGAGCCACGTTCCTGAGTAGCAGCGTTACCACTAACGCTTCCTTGAATGTCGGTGGCCGTGCAGTCTCCATCCCTGCCACCATGCGTTTTGCAGCCAACGCCCCCCGCTTGGCTGCTGCAGCGGTCATGATGAACCCCTACCTTCGCACCGCCGCAGCTGTCGCTGGCTGGCTCGGCCTGGCCTCACTTGCATATGACCAGGTTTCGGGCACTTGGTCAGCCCCTGATACCTCTTCCCCTGTTTCTACTGGTCTTGAATGGTACGGCCCTGGCAATCCTGGCAAGTATTTCCCGACACTTTCCCAAGCTGGTGCACATCACGCTGCCTGGCTTAACACAGTTAATGGCTACAACCGGTTTTCTGTGTCTGGCACGGGGCAGTCTTCTTACACACTTTACGACTCCACGTACAAGACATACAGCACCGAAAATGCTAGTTCGCGTCCATCCAGTTGCCCATCTGGCTGGTACATCACCCCAGCAGGCTGCGTTCAAACTCCACCACCAAAAACAGTCACACAAGACCAGGCTATTGAAGAGATGATCAAGCGCCCCATGCCTGCCGATGTGCCTCGCCACATCCCAGAGCCCTTGCCTGTTGAGCTGCCCGAATATCAGCCCATGTTCATCCCCACGGGCAACCCCGTGCCGAACCCCAGCTACAACCCCAGTCAGCCCGTCTCGCCCTCCAACCAGCCCTTCGTGCAGCCTGGCGTGAAGGTGGAGCCTGCACCCAGTCCCAGCGCCCCCTGGCAGGTCGACGTGAAGCCCGTGAACCGCCCCACGGAGAGCCCAACAGGTTCACCAGAACCCACCACAGAACCGGGCACCGACACCCCCCGGGAGGATGGCAAAGAAGACCGCGACTTCTGCGACAAGAACCCGAAGTCCCTGGCCTGCGCCGAGCTGGACACCCCTGAGGAAGAAATCCCGAAGTCGACGTTTGAAGTCTCGTACTCGATAGAGAACAGCTGGGGCAACGGCTCCTGCCCTGCTGACAAATATGCCACCTTGGCAGGCAAGTCCATCAAGGTCTACGACTGGGCCCAGACCTGCGACTACGTCGCCACCTACGTGCGCCCCATCCTGCTGGTGCTCTGTGCCCTCGGCGCGCTGTTCATCGTCATGCCTGGGAGGGCTGAATCATGAAGCTCGGCACCTGGCTCCTGTCCATGATGCAGCCGCTGATCGGTCGCATCCTGGCAGCCCTCGGATTCAGCGTCGTCACGATCACCGGCTTCGAGCTCGTGATTGATACCGTCAAGAACATGGTGCGCGATGGCATCAACACGCTGCCCGCGGACATGCTCAACCTGTTTCTGTACGCAGGCGGTGGTCAAGGCTTGGGGATGATCCTCGGCGCCATCACGACCAAGCTGTTGCTGTGGCAAGTGCAGCGTGCGACGCAGATTCTTGGAAGGAACCCCGGATGATCACCGTCATCACAGGCACCCCAGGTGCAGGCAAGACCCTGTACGCCATCACCAAGCTGCTGCTGCCCCTGATCGGCACCCATGTGCCTGTGACCGATGACGACGGCGTCACCACGCTGCACCCCCGGGTGATCTACACGAACATCCGGGGTCTGCTGATCGAACACGAGCTGATCGACGCCGGAGACAACCAAGGTCTGCGCGACTGGCACACCTGGGCCAAGCCTGGTGCCGTGATCGTGTTCGACGAATTCCAGCGCGCCTGGCCGCCCCGGGCCAACGGCTCCAAAGTCCCCGACGATATCCAGGCCCTGGACACCCACCGCCACATGGGCGTGGATTTCATCCTGATCACGCAAAACGTCATCAACACCGACCGCCACGTGCACGGCCTGGTCGGTCGTCACCTGCATGTGCGCCGCATGGCCAACTCGCACATGTGCATCGTGTACGAGTGGGACCACTGCAGCCGCCAGCTGCTGTACGCCAAGAGCCTGACCAAGCAGCCCTGGCGCTACAGCAAAAAGGTGTTCAAGCTGTACCGCAGCGCTGACGCCCACACCAAGCAGCCCCGCAAGATTCCCGGCCTGGTCTGGTTCATCCTGATTGGCGTTCTGTCTGCCGCGTACCTCGGCCCCACGGCCTATGGCCGCCTGCAGGAACGCATCGCCGGTGGCAAGAAGCCCGAGACCGTCGCCCAGGCCCCGACCAAGCCAAGCCAGGCTGCAGCCCCTGCAGCAGACCTCCAGGCCGCCACTACGGCCCCAGCCCCCGAGGCCAAGCCCAAAGGCCCCACCCTGGCCGGCTGCGTGCGCTCCAGCACCAGGTGCAACTGCTACGACGACACTGGACAGCCCATGGCCCCCGAGCCCGGCACCTGTGAAATCATGACCGTCACCCCCAAGAACCTCCTGGCCGGTGGCAATGTCGACTGGTACCCAGACCCTCGGCCCCCGGTCGACGCCACGCCCACATGGACTGGCACCGTGGTCGGTACCCGCAAGGGCTGGCAGTTCTAACAGGACCATGTGCGCGCATGCTTTGTTTGGGGCCTGTCGCCAGCAGTTCGCCGGTTCTCGCGCGCCTGCCCTTTGATGTGCTCACCCGGCCACCTGCGCGCCTGGCCATCGCTTCCCGCTTCAACCAGGTCAAACACTGTCGCGTCGTAGCGGTTGCGCCTTCACTGGCCAGGTTCGCGGTGCATGCCATTCGACCAGGCACGCCGCCAGCTCGTCGCTGATAAACACGGCTGTTTGCGCGTCAGCGCCTCGGGCGTCGGTACTGCTTGGGGTTGTAAATCGTGTCGAGGTGGCTGCGCTCTTGCTTGCGCTTGGGCACCTTCTTGAAGCGCAGCACGTTGGCGCTTTTCTTGGGCCATGTGACCCACGCGATCAGGACTGCGCCTGCGATCACGATGCCCCAGAAGATCTTTTCTTCAATCATGGGCACTGGTTATACCGGCAACCTTTATGCGGCGACAAGTGCAAGTGTCTGGCCTTGGTTTCGGCAAAAGTGGGCTCTTATGCTGTTGTAAAAGTACATAAAACCCCATTGTATTTAAATAAGCGGCGTAGGCACCTGCGCCGCCATAACCCGGATTCCCGCATGCAGCTTGCTTCGAGGTTCAATGCGATGTACCAGTCCCTGGGCATGGACCTGGCTGCTTGTGCGAAGTATCTGCACGTCACTGAGAGCACTTTGCATAACTGGCTGAGCGGCAAGCACGACATCCCTTTTGCAACCGGCAATCTGCTGAGGTTGCTCAACCGTATGAATCTGCCTGGCCAGCCTCGACACATAAGGAAAAAACGTTTGTCCAGTGCGAGCCGTAAACCTTGATATGGTTTGCGGCATCGGCAAGGAAAAGGCCTGCCATCCTAGTGACAGACCTTCATCGAATCACTGGGTTTCAACTCACTTGCGCGGCAAGCGCAGCGCACGTTGCGACAAGGCGCGGCGTTGCAGTGAGCGATTGTTGGAGCGCTGCTTGTCTGCTGGTGAGTCAACTGCAGTGACGGTGGCCTGTTGCGTGGCGCGCATTTCCAGCAGTGTCTTGAGCTCCTGCACCCGCTCCTGCGCCACCGCGGTCGATTGCTGTAGCTGCACATTCGCGGCGCGGGCGCTCAGCAGTTCTTCCTCGCTGTGCAGGTAACGCGCCTGCAGCTCTTCGTAACGGGATTCGGCCTTGCGTTCAGCGTCCTGCTGGGCTTTCTTGCTTTTCTCCACCTCCTGGCGGCTGCGGTCCAGGTCGGCCAGCATGCGGCGTTCATTGCCGGCGAACTGTTCCGCCAGGCGTTGGCGCTCCTGGCTCGCCACTTGCAGTTCCTGGGCATGTTGCTCCCGCAACGCTTCCTGGTGCTTGCGCTGATCGGCATTTTCCTGGCGGAGTCTTTCGACCAGGGCATGGCGCTCTTGCAGTTGTTGCTGCATTTCATCCAACCGGCGCGACAGGTCTTCGCGTTGTGCATGGGCCAGCTTCAGGGCTGCATCCATGGCCTCCTTTTGCTGCTGCAAGCCCTCTTCCCGCTGCGCCAAACGGGCTTCTTGCGCTTTCAACTGGGCTTGGCTTTGTTGCAGTTCTGCTTCGCGGTCCGACAGTGCCTGGTCAGCTGCTTGCTGTGCGTGTTGTAGCGCGGCCGACCACAACCCTTGCGCGGCTTCCAGCACCTCGGTGGGCACGCTGTTGCGCAAATCCTGGGTGTGCTGGTTCAGCCCCAGCCGCGCGCCGAGGGTGCTGAACCAGGCGTCCAGCATCGGCGCCACGGTGTTGGGCGAGCCCCGGCCCATGTGCAGGCGCACTTTTTCGATGGTGGGCTTGTGGCCTTCGGCCAGCAGCGCGTCGGCTGCGGCCCATACATCGGCTTCCTGGATGCCGCGCGGCGTTTTGGGTGCTGTGGGTTGCATAGAAGTTAGATTACCATCGATAAGAGATTGTTATCGTGAGTTATTGAATATTATTGTACAACATCACATGTAATACATATTACATAATACGCACGACAGAAGAAATACAACAGATGACCGACTTCCGCGCACTTTCCTTGGCACAACCCGTCTCTGCCGTTGTCCAGCTCAGCGACAGCACCCTGCACGCACTGCGAGAGCTGCTGCGCGAGGGAGAAGCCGAGAACACGGTGCGCAGTTACCAGAGCGCCATGCGTTATTGGGCCGGCTGGCACCAGTTCCGGCTGGGTCAGGCGATTGCCCTGCCACTGCCGGTTGACACCGTGTTGCTGTTTATTGCCGACCATGCCCAGCGCAGCACGCCCTATGGCCTGCGCTGTGAGTTGCCCCCCTCCATCGATGCGGCCCTGGTGCAATCGGGCTGCAAGGCCAGGCTGGGTGCCCCCAGCCACAACACCCTGGTGCACCGCGTGGCGGTCATGTCGAAGGCGCACCAGAACCGGGGGCTGCCCAACCCCTGCCACGATGAAAAAGTGCGCGAACTGCTCTCGCGCACGCGCAAGGCCTACGCCAAGCGCGGGGAACGCGCGCAGAAGAAAGCCGCCATCACCAAGGACGTGCTGCAGCAATTGCTGGCCACCTGCGACGACAGCCTGCGTGGTCTGCGCGACCGTGCCCTGCTGCTGTTTGCCTGGAGCAGTGGTGGCCGCCGTCGCTCCGAGGTCAGCCATGCCGACATGCAGTACCTCAAGTGCATCGGCCCCGGCCAATACCTGTATGAGCTGGCGTTTTCCAAAACCAACCAGAGTGGTGCCGACCTGCCTGACAACAGCAAGCCCGTGCTGGGGGCCGCTGGTCAGGCCCTGGCCGCCTGGCTGGCCGCCAGCGGCATCCGCGAAGGCGCCATCTTTCGGCGCATTCGCAAGGGTGGCCACCTGGGCGAGCCCTTGCAGGCCGCCGCCGTGCGCGCCATCGTCAAGGAGCGCTGTGCGCTGGCCGGGATCGAAGGCGATTTTTCCGCACACTCCCTGCGCTCCGGTTTTGTGACCGAAGCCGGCAAGCGCAACGTGCCCCTGGCCGAAACCATGGCCTTGACCGGCCACCAGAGCGTGGCCACGGTGCTGGGCTACTTCCGGGCGGAATCCGTCATCCGCAACCAGGCGGCACACTTGATGGACGAGGATTGATCGACCAGCCGGGCTTTGTATGCCAGACCAGTGCAGCCAGCCTGCGCCACAGCAGCGCCTGTCATATTCTGCCGCTGGCATACACCGGGAAGCGGCCTCAGCCACCGCCTGCAGGGTGGACTGAACACGGAGTCCGACGGCTTTCGCGCTACGCCCGCTGCGGCCATACTGGGTGCGATTCCGTCTTCGCTGTGAGGAGCCGCCATGCACCACCCAGACCCTGCCTCTCCCACCCTGCGCACCACGGCGCTGGACGCGCTCGATGAACGCGCGCGCAAGGTGGCCGAGCACATCACCCACCGCCGCCACATCTCGCGCAACCTTGGCCAGGAGCTGGAACGCGGCCAGGGCACGCTGGGGCAGCGTGCGGCCGATGCCGTTGCCGGCTTTGGCGGTTCGTGGACGTTTGTGCTGCTGTTCGGACTGACCATGCTGATTTGGGTCAGCATGAATGCCGTGCTGCTGGCCTGGCAGGGCCACACCTTCGACCCCTACCCCTACATTCTGCTGAATCTGGTGCTGTCCATGCTGGCGGCCATCCAGGCGCCCATCATCCTGATGTCGCAAAACCGCCAGGCCGACAAGGACCGCGTGCGCAGCGAGCACGACTACGAGGTCAATCTCAAGGCCGAGCTGGAAATCATGATGCTGCACGACAAAATTGACCAGCTGCAGAAAAACCAGTGGACCGAGCTGATTGCGCTGCAGCGCGAACAGCTGCATTTGCTGGCCGACCTCGTGGCCCAGCGCCCCCACACCCCACCACCTGCGGGCTGAGCACCAGGCACACAGCGCCCAACACCCCTCCGACACACGACCGCGCGGGCCCATGGCCGCACCGCCCAGGCACCGCGCTGCAGCACCCGCCCCACTCCCGGCAACGGCAGCACCGCAGGCCATCGGCCGCGCGCCCTCCAACGATTGCACTGTGGCCTGGCCCTAGCACATGCCCTCTGGGCAAACGCGGGCGCGCTGGGCATAAAAGCAGGCTGACTATCTATATAGACAAGAGGGAGTCCACACCGCCATGCCCCATTCCCGCCGAGCTTTTCTGGCCAGCGGTGCCGCACTGGGCACCGCGCCTTTGCTGGGCTGCGGCCCGCAGCTGCGCGATCTGCGCCTGTCCAGCCTGCCCGCCGCGCTGGACGAAATGCGCCGCCTGGGGGCCGCGCCGGCGCTGCAATCCCAGACCGCCTGGGGCTGGGCCCAGACGCTGGAACACTTGGCGCAAAGCGTCGAGTACTCCATGACCGGCTACCCCACGCAGCAATCCGCGCTGTTCCAGCGGCTGGCGGGACGCCCCGCGTTCCAGCTGTTTGCCTGGCGCGGCCAGATGCGGCACGACCTGACCGCGCCCATCCCCGGCAGCCCGGCTCTGGCGGCCGGCACCCCGCTGGCCGCTGCCAGCTTGCGCCTGCTGACGGCCTGCGGGCAGTTTCTGCAGTGGCGCGGGCCGCTGCAGCCGCACTTTGCGTATGGCGCACTCACGCATGCCGAGTACGAGCAGGCCCACGCCATGCACCTGGCCAACCACTTTGCGGCCTTCCAGATCCCGGCGGAGTGACGGTGCGGGCGGCAGATGCCCACACCGCCCTGGCTGCAGCGTGGCACTCCTCGACTGGCGGCATGGTCCCGCACCATCGCCATTCAGCCTGATCGCCTCACCGTGAGCGGCTTGCCGCATGCCGTCGGCACCCTGCCCGCTTTCCACACCCCCACCCCACCATCCCCAGCGCCCGCACCTGGCGCACCCCGCACGCGGTGGGCAGCAAGGCCGTGGCCGCGGGTCACAATACCCCCCTTGCTTTGAACCGGAACATCCAGGAGCCCGCCCATGTCCACCGCCCCCGTTGCCACCCTCTCCGCCACCGACGCCAGCCTGGGTTTTGCCGAGCAGCTGCGCCAGTCGTGCTGGGAGGACTGGAACGCCTGCATCCAGCACCGTTTTGTGGACGAAATCTTTGATGGCAGCCTCAGCGACGAAGTGCTGCGCCGCTATCTGGTGCAGGACTACCAGTTCATCAACCGCTTTGTCGCCCTGCTGGGCGCGGCCATTGCCAGTGCCGACGTGTTTGCCCCGCGCGTCACGCTGTCGCAGTTCGCGGCCATGATCACCAGCGACGAGAACACCTATTTCCTGCGCAGCTTTGACGTGCTGGGCGTGCCACCAGCCGATCGCCTGCAGCCCGCGCTGACCGCGCCCACCCAGGCCTTCCAGCAGCTGATGCACGAGGCCGCGCAAAGCCTGAACTACGCCAACTGCATCGCCGTGCTGGCCGTGGCCGAGGGGCTGTACCTGGACTGGGCCGACCAGCCCGCCAAAAAACACCAGCCCCTGCCCGCGCGCTTTGAGCATGCCGAATGGATCACCCTGCACGCCAACGACTTCTTCCGTGGCTTTGTCGCTTGGCTGCGCGCTGAGCTGGACCGCGTCGGCCCCACGCTGAGCCCCGAGGCCAGTGCCGAAGCCACCCGCTACTTCCAGCGCGCCGTCCAGCTGGAGCGACAGTTCTTTGACCACGTCTACGCCTGATACCGCACCCGGGTCGCAGGCCCATGCGTCGGCGGGCAGCGTTTGGGCCATCTAAAAATATAGCGGGTTGCGCTTGATGGACCTGGGCTAGATGGCTAAAACACTGTGAAAGCTGGCCCGGTGCGCATCCACAGCCCTACAGGGCTTAGCCTGACCGCCGACGGCCCTAGGTCAGCGGCACAGCTGCCGAATGTGCGGGCGCCGCAAGCATGCTTGCCCTGCATGGCCGCCCCCCCCAGGAGCGTGCGCGCCCTGCGTACGGTGCACACCCCGTGGCCCTGCGCAGGCCACGGGCATCCTTCACCGCCGCGGCGTTTACACCGAACGCATCAGCCC
Source organism: Comamonas aquatica (assembly GCF_018064205.1). Taxonomy (NCBI): domain Bacteria; kingdom Pseudomonadati; phylum Pseudomonadota; class Betaproteobacteria; order Burkholderiales; family Comamonadaceae; genus Comamonas; species Comamonas aquatica. The sequence goes on from NZ_CP072916.1 coordinate 1,547,586, forward strand.
GCCATCCACGCGGATGTTCTGGCCGTTGATATAGGCCCCCGCATCGCTGGCCAGGAAGGCAATCGTCCCCGCAATCTCTTCCACCGTGCCATAGCGCTGCATGGGCACGGCCGCGCGGCGCTCGTCCTTTTCGGGCAGGCTGTTGATCCAGCCGGGCAGCACATTGTTCATGCGCACCCCGTGGCGGGCGTATTCATCCACAAACAGCTTGGTAAAGCTGGCCAGCCCCGCGCGCGCCACGGCCGAGGTGGGGAACAAATCCACCGGTTCAAACGCCCAGGCCGTGGAGATATTGATGATGGCCCCGCCACCCTGCTGCACCATGATGGGCGTCACACAACGCGCCGCGCGCACCACGTTCAGCAAATAGGCGTCAATGCCGGCGTGCCAGTCGGCATCGGTCAATTCCAGCACCGGCGCACGCGGGCCTTTGCCTGCGGAATTGACCAGCACATCCACCCGGCCCCAGCGTTGCATGACCTGATCGACCAGTTGCTGGATATCGGCCTGGCTTTGGTTGGTGCCGGTGACACCGATACCAACCAGCTCCTGGGCCAGTGCTTCGCCCTTGCCGGAGGACGACAGAATGCCGACGTGGTAGCCATCGGCAGCGAATTTGCGGGCCGCAGCAGCGCCCATGCCGGAGCCACCGGCGATGATCATAGCGGTTTTCTGTACGTTCATAAGCTATTTATTTTCGTAGCAATTGACGCTTTGCTGTCAAAGCAAAGACAGTGATTTTTTCAAAATCCCAGATGCTCGGACATGGTGGATTTTTCTGCGAGCATCCGCACGGAGTTGCCCTGCCAAACCGCTTGACCGCGACCCAACACACAATGCAGAGCTGCAATCTCCAAAAGGCGGTTCACATACTTGTCCACCACCAAAATGGCTTGGCCCTCCGTCTTGAGCTGCGCCAAGCACGTCCAAATCTCCTCCCGAATCACTGGCGCCAAACCTTCGGTGGCCTCGTCCAGAATCAAGAGCTTGGGATTGGTCGACAAAGCCCGCCCAATCGCCAGCATCTGCTGCTCGCCACCGGAAAGCTGGTTGCCCATATGGTGCTCGCGCTCCTTGAGGCGCGGGAACAGTTCATAGATTCTGGCCAAATCCCAAGGTGCAGCCTGCGCAGTCAGCTCTCCTTTTTGAGGCTGGGCAGGCGGGCGCGCAAAGGCCACCAAATGCTCGCGCACCGTCAGGTTGGGAAAGCACTGCCGCCCTTCCGGGACGATGGCGATGCCCAGGCGCGCAATCACATCGGCGGGCAGGTTGGTGATGTCACGCCCCTCGAACAGGATCTGCCCCTTGCGCACGGGCAGCGCGCCGGTGATGCATTTGATGGTGGTGGATTTGCCCATGCCGTTGCGGCCCATGAGGCTGACGACCTGGTGGGGTTCCATCGTCAAACTCACGCCGAACAGCACCTGGCTGGCGCCGTAGCCGGCCTCGATGCCGCGCACTTCGAGCAAGGGGGTGGTGGCATTGCTCATGCTGCGCCCTCCTGGGGTTCTGGGAGGCTGGCGTCGACCTCGTCTTCTTGCCCCAGGTACACGGCCTGCACGCGCGGGTCGGCCTGGATCTGGGCGGCGCTGCCCTGGGCCAGCACCTTGCCGTAGACCAGCACGGTGATGCAGTCGGCCAGCTGGAATACGGCGTCCATGTCGTGCTCGATCAGCAGGATGGCCATGTCGGGCGAGCTGGCGCGCAACTGCTGGATCAGCGCCACCATCTCGCTGGATTCCACCGGCCCCATGCCGGCCATGGGTTCGTCCAGCAGCAGCAACTTGGGCTGGGCGGCAATCGCCAGGGCCACGTCCAGCTTGCGCTGGGCGCCATGGGGTAAGGTGCCGGCCACATCGTTCCAGCGTGCCTGCAGCTGCACGCGCTGGGCCAGGGCCCAGGCCTGCTGCAGCAGTGCAGGGTCGTCATCGCGCACGTGGAAGCTGCGAAAGCTGTTGCGGCCCTGCGCCTGGGCGGCCAGCAGCAGGTTCTCGGCCACCGTCAGCCGGGGGAAGATGCTGGTGATCTGAAAGCAGCGCGCCAGGCCGGCGGCCACGCGCTGGTGCGGGGCCAGGTGGATCAGCTCCGTGCCATCCAGCGTCAGGCTGCCGCCGTCGGCCGGCAGCAGGCCGGAGATCAAATGCACCAGCGTGGATTTGCCCGCGCCATTGGGGCCGATCAGGGCGTGGATCTGGCCGCGCTCGACCGCCAGGCTGACGTGGTCGGTGGCGGTCAAGGCGCCAAAGCGTTTGACCAGGTTTTGAATGGAAAGCAGGCTCATGCCGCGCCCTCCTTGCGCTGGGTGCTATTTTTTTTGGCAAAGAACGCCGCCAGCCCCTTGGGCGCCAAGAACACCACGGCAATCAGCAGCACGCCCATGGGGGCGTGCCAGTAGTCGGTGCTGTGCTTGAGCACTTCTTCCAGCGCGCCCCACAGCACCACGCCCAGCGGCGCGCCCCAGCGCAGGCCGATGCCGCCCACTACCACCATCACGATCAGCAGGGCCGACTGGGTCCAGTGCATCAGCGAGGGGCTGACAAAGCCGTTCTGCGTGGCCAGCAGCGCACCGGCCAGGCTGGCCACGCCCCCGGCCAGGGCAAAGGCCAGCAGCTTGAGGCGGAAGGTGGGGTAGCCCAGGGCCTGCATGCGGGTTTCGTTGTCGCGGATGCCTTCCAGCGCGCGGCCGAAGTACGAGCGCTCCATGCGCGACAGCCACAAAAAGATAGCTGTCAGCGCAAGCAGCACAACGACAAACAGCCAATTGCCTTGTGCCAGCACGTCGCCATCGGCCTGGCGCAGCAGCACCAGCGGGGTGTAGAGCGTGTAGCCATCGTCCCCGCCGTAGGCGCGCAGCGACACGGCCAGGTAGTACAGCATCTGCGCAAACGCCAGGGTGATCATCAGAAAGTACACGCCGCGGGTGCGCAGTGCGACCAGGCCGATCAGGCCGGACACGGCCGTGCCCGCCAGCGCGGCCACCAGCCAGATCAGCCAGGCGTTGGCAAAGCCGCCCTCCACCATGGCCACCACGGCATAGGCACCCACGCCCACGAAGCCGGCATGGCCCAGGGCCACCAGCCCGGCGCGGCCGATCAGGAAGTTGAGGCTGAGCGCGGCGATGCTGACGGTGAGCATGCGACGCACCAGGTCCACGTAATAGTCCAGCCCCCACAGCGGGGCCAGCCACGGAAAGACCGCCAGCAGCAGCACCAGGGCGGCCAGCACGGCAGCGCCGGCCCAGCGGGGATGGTGGGGGGCCGCCAGCGGGGGCGGCACAGACGTGTTGGCCAAGGCCTGGGAAGAATCGGACACGGAATTCATGCGCGCGCAGGGAAAAGGCCGGAAGGCTTGAATACCAGCACCCCGGCCATCAGCAGGTACATGGCAATGCTGGCCACGGCGGGGCCCACGTCGGCCGCCAGGCTGGGCGACAGTACCTCGCGCAGCAGCGGCGGCAGCAAGGCGCGGCCAGCGGTATCGACCAGGCCGACCAGCAGGCTGGCGACCAGCGCGCCACGCACCGAGCCGATGCCGCCGATCACGATGACCACCAGGGCGGGGATCAAAATGCTCTCGCCCATGCCCACCTGCACGGCGGTGATGGGGGCCACCAGCGCACCGGCCAGGGCGGCCAGGGCCGCACCGATGGCAAACACCAGGGCAAACACCCGGCGCACGCGCACGCCCATCCACTCGGCCATGGCGCGGTTGGAGGCCCCGGCCCGCACCCACATGCCCAGCCTGGTGTGGTTGACCAGCAGGTACAGGGCCAGCGCCGCGCCCAGGCCGGCGCCCAGGAGCAGCAAGCGGTAGGCCGGATAGTGCAGAAAGCCGAACAGCTCCACCGGGCCGGACAGCGCGCTGGGCGTGTCGGCCATGATGGGCGACGGTCCCCAGAGGTACTTGACCACGTCATCGGCGACCAACACCACGCCAAAGGTGGCCAGCACCTGGGACAGGTGGTCGCGCGCGTAGAGCCGGCGCACCAGGGCCGCCTCCAGCAGCGCCGCCAGCGCCACGGTGACGGCCATGGCCACCACCACCGCCAGCAGGAACGAGCCCGTGTGTGTGTGCACCGTGGCCGACACATAGCCGCCGGCCATGAACAGCGCGCCGTGGGCCAGGTTCAGCGTGTCCATGATGCCGAACACCAGGGTCAGCCCGGCGGCCAGCAGGAACAGCATCAGGCCGTACCCCAGGCCGTTGAGGGCCTGCTCCAACAAAAAAACCGCATCCATACGCTAAAGGGGTTACAGCAGCTTGGTGCCCAGCGGCACGGGCTGGTCCGGCACGCACAGCACCACGCCGCCGTCGGCGTCGTGAAAGCCCGTGACCAGGCATTCCGACATGACGGGGCCAATCTGCTTTTTGGGAAAGTTCACCACGGCCACGACCTGTTTGCCGATCAGGCCTTGGGGGGTGTAGTGGTGGGTGATCTGGGCGCTGGACTTGCGGATGCCGATCTCGGGGCCAAAGTCCACCTGCAGCAGGTAGGCGGGCTTGCGGGCCTGCGCAAAGACCTCGGCCGCCACGATGCGCCCGACGCGCAGTTCGACCCGCGTGAAGTCGTCCCAGCCAATCAGTTCCATGGGGGCTCCTGGTGCATTCAGACACTGCCCTCGCGTTCCACGACCAGCACGCGCGCCGCCCCCTGGGGGTGGGCCACGTGCTCGTCGCCGGGGGCGGCGTAAAAGATGTCGCCCACCTGCATGCGGTGCACCTGTTCCTGCCCGTGCTGGCGCGTGTGCATGTGCACCACGCCGTCGAGCACGACGAACACCTCGTGGCCATCGTTGACGTGCCAGCGGTAGGGCTGGTCGGTCCAGTGCAGGCGCACGCTGGTGGTGCCGCTCAGCGTGGCGATGGGCAAGGCCTCCCAGGCGCGCTGGCCGGTGAAATCGCGGGGCGAGATGGTCTGCATGCCCTCCCCCGCCTTACTTCATGCCGCACTGGCTGGCGTAGCTGTCCTGGTGGGCGGTGAACAGCTTGCCGGGTTGCAGGGCGTTGGTGATTTTGCCGTCCTTGGTCTTGACGACCTGGCGCAGGTAGTAGTCCTGCACCAGGAACTGGTTGTTGCCATAGCTGACGGGGCCACGCACCGAGCTGAACTTGGCCGTCTTGACGGCCTTGGCCACGGCGGCGCGGTCGTCCAGCTTGCCGTTCAGGCTTTTGACGGCGGCGTCGATGTTCATCACCACGTCATAGGCAAAGGCCGCGTACAGCGTGGGCAGGCGGCCATAGGCCTTCTGGAACTCGGCCACGAACTGCTTGTTGGTGGCGTTGTCCAGGTCGTGGGCATAGGACGAGGCGTTGTAGATGCCGACCATGGGCTCGCCCACGGCGGCGATGATGTCCTCGTCGGCCGTGAAGGGCGAGGAGATCAGCACGATGTCCTTGTTCAGCCCCGCGCCCATGAACTGCTTGATGAAGTTGATGCCCATGCCCCCGGGCTGGAAGATGTAGACCGCATCGGGCTTGGCGGCGCGCAACTGGGCCAGCTCGGCGGCAAAGTCCAGCTGGCCGACCTTGGTGTAGACCTCGTCGGCCACGGGCTGCTTGTAGGCGCGCTTGAAGCCGTTGACCGCGTCCTTGCCGGCGGGGTAATTCGGGGCCAGCACCACCACCTTCTTGTAGCCCTTGTTGGCCGCATGCTGGCCGGCGGCCTCGTGCATGGCATCGTTCTGGTAGCTGGTGCCGAAGAAGAAGGGGTTGCACTGCGCGCCCGCCAGCTGGCTGGGGCCGGGGTTGGCCGACAGGAACGGCACCTTGGCACCGAACACGCTGGGGCCCACGGCCAGCACCACGTTGGAGCCCACGGGGCCGGTGAAGAAGTCCACCTTGTCGCGCTTGAGGAAGCGGTCCGCCACCTGGCGCGCGGTCTCGGGGTTGCCGGCGGTGTCGGCCTGCAGGAATTCGGCCGGCAGCCCGCCCAGCTTGTTCCCCAGCTGCTTGGCCGCCAGGTTCAGGCCGTCGCGGATTTCCGCGCCGGGGCCGGCAAACGGGCCGGAAATGTCCAGCGCCACGCCAACCTTGATGGTTTCGGCCGCAGCGGCCGCCAGGCTGGCGCTGCCGGCGGCCAGGCACAGGGCGGCAGCAGCGAGGGCGGAAGGTGCCAAGGGGAAGCGGCGGCGGGCTGGGGTCATGGTGCTTGTCTCTTTGTCTGGATGGTGGGAAGGTGCGCGGGCGCAACGCCGCACAGCCTACACAGGCTGCTCTGTTTTGTGCAGCTTATGGCCGGCCCTTGTTGCATGCATGCTCACATGCCCTCAGCTTTGTGCAAGCTTGCTTGACAGCCCCATCAGCTGCAGCGCGGTCTGGTGGACTGTGGAATCGGGTTCGGCCAGCTGCAGCGGCAGGTCGAAATGGTTGGTGGCCGGCGCCTCCACCCACTGCCCGGGCAGGCAGCGCGCGCGCCAGGCGGCCAGGTATTCGCGCGACTGGCGGTGGAATTCGCGGCTTTCAAACTCGCCGCAGGCCACGCGCAGCTGGCAGTGGCCGTGCGTGCGCGCATCCGGCAGCGCAAAACGCGGGCTGTTGCGCACGGCGGCGGCATCGTCCAGCCGCATCCAGTCGTTGATGTGGGTGTGGAGCAGCGGCTGCAGGTCAAACAGCCCACTCAAGGGAAAGGCAGCAGCCGGCACCGCGCTGGCGGGCAGGTCGTAGTCGTCCTGCCAGCCGCGTGCCAGCAGCATGCCGACCAGATGCCCGCCGGCCGAGCTGCCGCAGACACAGATGTTGCGGGCATCGCCGCCATAGATGGCGATGTTGCGCACCACCCAGGCAAAGGCCTGGCGCACCTGGTCGACGATGTGGTCCAAGCTGACCGCCGGGGCCAGGTCGTAGTCGGGCACGACGACGATGGCGCCCGCCTGCGTCAGCGCCGGGGCCATGAAGGCCGAGTCGTCCCTGCCCAGCGCACGCCAGTAGCCGCCATGCAGGTAGATGAAAACAGGAGCTGTTGGCACTTGTCCAGCCTGGGCTGGAGGCAGATAGATATCCAGAAGATCTGTAGACCGGGGGCTGTAGCGCTGGTGGCGCACGGCACCGGGCAAGGCGAAGGCGGCCTGGCTGTGCTGGGTGTAGCGGGCAATCAGCGCCCCGGCATCCTGCACGCTGGCGCGAGCGTTGTACTGACGGTCGAAATAAGCAGGGGTGGCATCCATGGCAGGGTCCAACAGGGTTGGGCGGCAGTGCACGCCGCCGACACAGACAGTGCGCAGCATACGGTGCAGCGTTGGCTATCCAGCACATCGCCCCTCTTCCATCCACCACGGCATGACGCCGACGCGACAACTGTGGGGTCCAGGCCATGCATTCACACACGCCACTGCAGCCTGGCCGATTCCATGCACAATGCGCGCTCCTAAAAAACATTGTTTTACATATCCACCATGTCCCCGTCGGTGAATGCATTGCGAATGAAGCCGGCCGGCATGGCCTGTGCAACCCTGGCGCTGAGCACCTGCGCCCTCGCCGGCGGCGTGGACAGAACCAGCCACAGCCTGTCGCCGCTGTTTGAAAAAGGCGCGCACCTGAGCGTCGAGGCCTATGCCTCGCGCCCGCAGATCCAGGGTACGGACGCGTGGGGCCAATCCACCGGCCAGGTGGCGCCCCGCTTTGCGCAATGGGGCTTTGCGTACAAGCAGGACGTGGACGCCCGCAACTCCGTGCTGGTCATGCTGACCCGCCCTTATGGCCTGGACATTGACTACGACCGCCAGTCCTCCCGCCTGTTTGGCGGCACGCAGGCCCGCATCAGCACCTATGAGCTGATGGGCGCGCTGCGCCACCGCTGGACCGAGCGCTGGGCCGTGCACGGGGGGCTGCGCGTGCAGCGCTCCGAAGGCCATGTGGCCCTGAACGGCCTGGCGTTTGGCCCGCTCAATGGCTACCGCGTGGACTTTGCACCCAGCACCCGCCCCGGCTACCTGCTGGGCCTGAGCTACGAGCGCCCCGAGATCGGCTTGCGCATCGCGGGCACCTATTACTCCGCCATCAAGCACCACGTCACCACCCGCGAAAACCTGCGGGCGGGGACCACGACCACGGAGTCCAACTCCCCCCAGAGCTTCACGCTGGACCTGCAGACCGGCCTGACGCCCAGCACCCTGGTGTTTGGCCAGATCCGCTGGAGCCAGTGGTCGCAGTTCCAGCTCAGCCCCCAGGCCTTTGCCGCCGCCACCCAGGGGCGCAGCCTGACGGACCTGGACGACGCCACCACCTACACCCTGGGGCTGGCGCAGAAACTGGGCCCGCAGTGGTCTGGCTTTGTGGCACTGGGCTATGACCCCAAAAGCGGCAAGACCCCCCTGTCCCCGCTGCGCCCCAGCAGCGGGCGCATGGGCTACACCCTGGGCCTGAGCTACCAGCACGAGCGCGTCAAGATCACGCCCTGGATCAGCTACCAGCGCCTGGGTGCCACCGATGTCTCCAGCACCCGCACACCCATGGCCCATTTTGGCCAGAGTTCAGCCACCGCCGTGGGGGTGAAGTTGGGGTACAGCTTTGAATGATGGAACGTATGGATGGCATGCGTGATGCGATGACTGCTTGGTCCGCTGCGGTCATATGGGTCGCAACAGGAAAACTGGTCGATTGAGGTGCGGCACTGCCGCACAGGGACTAGCGACTGGATGTCCATTGCACGCCAAACACACTGACCAACACAACCAGCAGCCCCAACAGCGAAATACCGCCCATGGACTGGGATAGCAACACCCATCCCAGAATGACTGCGGTCAGAGGGCTTAACAGGCCCAGCGACGCCACAGCCACGGACGGCAGACGTGCCACACCCCGAAACCACAGCACATAGGCCACAAGCGCACCTGCCCCGCTGAGATAGGCGTAGGCCGCCCACTGCGATGCCGTCAATGCAGGCAGTGGCGCATCTACGAGCCATGCAACTGGGGCCAGCATCATCCCTCCCAGCACCAACTGCCAGCCCGTCATGGATAGCACTGGCAATCCGATCTGCCAACAGCGTGTCAACCAAACACCTGTGGCCATTGAGGCCGCACCCAGCAAGGCCGCTGCCATGCCGATGGGTTCGAACACGGTTTGCGGCGACAGCAACAACATGGCCATGCCAAATACACCTGCAGCAGCACAGCACACGGTGATGCCCCTTGGCGCCTGGCGGTCTACAGCCCATGCCAGCAACATGACCAAAAGCGGTTGAATCGCTCCCAACACCGCTGCCAAGCCGCCTGGCAAACGGTAGGCGGCGACAAACAGCAGTGCCTGAAAAACACCAATGTTCAAAGCGCTGAGCACGGCCAATCGCCCCCAATGCTGCTTGTGCGGCAACCGCCACGTAACCAGCAGCAGCAACAGCCCTGCAGGCAGCGCGCGAATCAGTGCGGCGGTGAAGGGCCGATCCGGCGGTAGAAACTCCGAGGTCACGATGTAAGTGGATCCCCAGATTACAGGAGCGCATGCCGTCAGCAGTGCGTCACGCCATGGGCGTGGAGGAGTATCAGCAGGCATGTGTTATCTTCAAATCAAGACAATTCATTGTGCAAACCAATTACCTTGAAGTCAAGACAAATGAAAGACCTTACGTTCTCTCCGCCACGTGATGCCGTGGATGTCATCCTTGGCCAGTGGCGGCGTGAGCGCCCCGATCTGGATGTCAGCCCCATGGGCCCAATTGGACGGATCAAACGCTGTGCAGTGCTGCTGGAGGCGCGGCTGGAAGCGGAGTTTGCGAAGTTTGGACTCAGCATGTGGGAGTTCGATATGCTGGCCACGCTGCGGCGGTCTGGCGCGCCCTACTGCCTCAGTCCTACGGAGTTGTTCTCTATGCTCATGGTCACCTCAGGCACCATGACCCATCGGCTCAAACGTCTGGAAACCAGGGGCTGGGTGGAACGTGTCCCCAATGACCAGGATGCACGCAGCACCCTGGTGCGGCTCACCGACGATGGACTGGCGCTGATTGAGCGTGTTGTCGAAGCACACGTGGTCAACGAGCATGCTCTGCTCTCAGCGTTGTCTGCCGATGCGCTGCACGAATTGGATTTGCAACTGGTTGATCTGTTGCGCGCCCTAGAGTCTCCAAAAGATGGAGCTGAAGCCAAGTCGGCAGCTTGAATCCGAAATCATCACAAGCTATCTGTACTTGCCATCTGCAGCGGAACTCGTGCTTGCCGCGCACGTTTCAGACTCAGGCCGCGAAGTTTTCGAAAATTTTTTGAAAAATGATTGACTCGCCCTGTGGCTATTTCATGCGAGAAACTTCTTGCACATTCAAAATCAAGAATATATAAATTTGCCACTCAGTAGTGAATGATTTTAAAATTAAAGTGGATCAAATTAAATAATTAAAAGTATAAAATTATTTCATGTAAAACAATCTAAATATTTAATATTTTTCTTACCAAGGGGTGATTTCTGCTACGTGAGCTATATATCCCGTAGATTTCTTCATTAAGCCCATCGCTGCATCCAAGAAGTTTCAGGCTTTGTATATTTACAAGATCTGCAGAACCTAACTCTGTCACAGGAAAAACGCCCATCCCTTGGGCAGAAAAAATACTCAACAAGGCACTGTCTTCGAATTCGCCAACAATCTGAGCTTGTATGCCCAGATTTTCTAACCAGCGATCCATGCGCTCACGCAGTGCTGCATGGTATGTCGGTGCAAGTATGGGCAAATCTTTAAGACTTTGCGGAAAATCCGCAATTTTCTGATCACTAACCAAAGCGGCAGGTCCATACCAATCGACCCGAGAAGCAACCAAACGCTCGCTCGACAAACGAAAGCTGGAGTTATGCGGTGGTGGCTGACAGGCCAATACCAAATCCAGCTTGTGCAAAGCCAACTCTGCCATCAACTGCTCAAGCTCGCCATCATGGCAGATAAGCTTTAAACCAGAAGTTGCCAGTACTGGTTGAAGCAGTCTGTGTGCTGCGAGCTTTGCTATTCCGTCTGAAAGACCTACGGATAAACGTACCGATGGCCCGGTTGCTGCTGCGGCAGCCTCCTCTGGGATGCGTGACCCTAGCAGGAATATTACATCCGCACGCAAAAATACGGCACGGCCTGCATCGGTGAGAACCACAGTTCGCCCGGAAGGTTTGAGCAATTGATGGCCTATCGAGGACTCTAAAAGTCGCACTTGTGCACTGATTGTTTGGATGGCCATATCCAAACGCTCCGCTGCTCGGGCAAAGCCACCTTCGTTGGCCACAACCCAGAAGTAGTAGAGGTGTCGATAGTTGAGCATAGTGGATGCATGAATACTTCGAAAAAAACGAAGTGCAGATCATTATAAAGCTGCTTTTTTAGTGCTGTTACGTTGAGAAGAATGGAGGCGTCGACACTGATCTCACTCCAATGAGTGAGGTTTATCAACCCATCCTCTCACATCATGGAATTCCTCTCTACCCTTTGGTTAGGCATGCCACTCTGGATATGGTTTGCCTTCTTGAGCACTGTCATCGCTATTTTGGCTTTCGATCTTGGCATCATGCACAAAGATGCGCGCGCCATCGAAATCAGCGATAGCTTGAAAATGTCAGGCTTGTACATAGGTTTGGGCCTTGCCTGGGCTGCAGCTGTTTACTGGATCTATGTCCATTACTCTGGCACGGGGGCCGTGGATCCGCAAATTGCAGCGGCAGCCAGTCCAGAAGAAAGAGGATGGATAGCCGTCAAGCTGTATATGACAGGCTATCTGGTTGAGAAGACATTGGCAATGGATAATGTATTTATTATTTCTTTGATATTTACATATTTTGCAGTGCCTCGTGAATATCAGCATCGCGTACTTTTCTGGGGCATCCTGGGCGTAATCGTGCTGCGAGCAGTCATGATCGGTCTTGGCGCGGCGCTGGTGATGGAATTTTCCTGGGTGATGTACTTGTTTGCAGTTATTTTGTTGGCAACAGGTATAAAAATGCTCATTATGGTTGATCATCAACCAGATATTTCCAACAACCCCGTGCTCCGTTTTTTAAAATCCCACATGCGGGTGACAGAGACATTGCACGGCCAAGCGTTCACTGTGCGACAAATTGACCAAAATTCTGGAAAAACCGCCCTATTTGCAACCCCCTTGCTGTTGTGCTTGATACTGGTTGAAATCGCGGATTTGGTGTTTGCGATTGACTCTGTCCCCGCTATCTTTGCGATCACACCTGATCCATTCATTGTTTACACCAGCAATATCTTCGCAATCCTAGGGTTGAGAGCGCTGTACTTTGCTTTGGCAGCTATGGTGCACAGATTCCATTACCTCAAGTATGCGTTGGCTTTGGTTCTGATATTTATTGGTGCCAAAATATTCTTGGGAGACTTTATGTTTGATGGGAAGGTGCCGGCCTCTATCAGCTTGGCAGTCACAGGTGGTCTTTTGGCTGCAGGTATTGTTTTCTCACTATTTAAAACCAGGAATCAAAACAGCAGCAACTAATTATTCCAATCAATTCAATGGGGCTTTAAGCCCCATTGAATTTTTGGAATCCGCCACAGCGTGGTCGATGTTTCACTTCCTGGAGGCGTGAGTACACATAGCGGTGGTGTCGATGGCGATCGCCCGCTGACACTGGTGATGCATGACAGGGGGCCTTATAGCAGGTACCACGTTGTCAAGCTGCTGCGACGTGGGGGATCGAAGGCCCAAAAAGCTTAAGACCGAAGAGCACGCTCACGAGGCGTTGCAGCCGCTATGGCTGCGCCTCATCTGCAGGAGCAGCCATAACGGCCATGGCGCCCAATACCGCCTGGGTCACAGGCATGGCTTACACATAGAGTTGAGAGATGTCCCTCCCGTCACTCCCCGAAGTTGGACGTTTTCTGGGAAAAGCTGGCCGGTTCACGCAGGCTAGGTGGAGCCCCCAGCAACCCGATCTCCAGGTCGCCCCTTTAGACTGGTAGCCTCGCCCACGCATGCCACTGGGTGTTTCTCCCGACAGGCCAGACGCTGCAACAACCATCGATGAAAACTGACTCGCACACCTATGAGCCCCGCAAAGGGCACGGACTGCCGCATGACCCCTTCAACGCCATCGTCGGGCCGCGACCAATCGGATGGATTTCGAGCAGGAGCGCAAGCGGGCAGGTCAATCTGGCACCCTACAGCTTCTTTAACGCCTTCAACTACGTCCCTCCCATCATCGGCTTCTCCAGCATCGGCTGGAAAGACACGGTACGCAACATCCAGGAGACCGGAGAGTTCGCTTGGAATCTGGCCACACGTGAGTTGGCCGAGGCCATGAACCAGACCTGTGCTGCCGTCCCTCCGGAGGTGAATGAGTTCGAACTGGCAGGGCTAGAGGCGGTGGATTCGGAGTTGATACAGGTACCCAGAGTTGCACGAAGCCCGGTGACCTTCGAATGCCGTTTGACGGACATCCACCAGTTGCGGACCGCCAGCCATGAGCCGATTCCGTCCTGGCTTGTGCTTGGGGAAGTGGTCAAGGTCTACATCGATCGTCGGCTGCTCAAGGACGGGGTGTTCGACACGGCCAATTCCGGGGCGATCCTGCGCGCGGGGGGCCCCGCAGACTATTTCGCCATCGGCGATGCGCAGAAGTTCCGCATGTATCGTCCCTGATAGCAGCTGGCATTCGCCTGCCCTTGCAAGCCAGCTAAATCCCAATGTCGGTCGCTCAGGTAGCGGCACTACGGCCGATCACGCGGGTCCAAGACATCGCTGCGACAGGCGGCCATCAGCAACGGAAGTGCTGAAGACCGCAGCGGGCCAAACTTATTCGCCAGAGCACCACCACAGGCCGCTGCGACGCCCATGCGCGGCTACAGCACCACCCGGTCTTCCTCAAACGCCTTGCCCCAGGTGCGCAGCACATACTGGCGCGCGCCGCTGAGGTAGTACGGGTCTTGCTCGATCAGCGCCACGGCCCGGGCGCGGTCGGGCACTTCCAGCACCCACAGGCCGCCGACGTAGTCGCCGCCGGCATCGCTGCGGCAGCCGCCCGCCAGCACGATCTCGGCCTTGTGCCGCGCCAGAAAATCCAGGTGGGCCTGGCCCTGCTGGGCCCGCACGGCCAGCATGGTGGGGGTGTCGGTGAAGATGGCAATCCAGCGCATGTCGGGCTTTCTTGAAATTCAGGGGGTGCCGCATGGCGGGGCATGCACACCTCCTATGGCGCGCAGGCTTCAGGCGGCCCGGCCCCCACAGTGCGACTGCGACGGAAGGCGACGGGGGTGCCGCCTTGGAGGCCCACCGCCAGCGGGTTCGGCGGTGCGTGGGGCCTCAGCCCAGCGCGGCGATCACTTCGGCCGGGGCCTGCACCAGCTCGATCAGCACGCCCTCCCCGGCAATCGGGAATTCGTCGTTGCTCTTGGGGTGCAAGAAGGTGATGTCATAACCGGCCGCGCCCTTGCGAATGCCACCCGGTGCAAAGCGCACGCCGTGGGCGGTCAGCCATTCCACGGCCTTGGGCAGGTCGTCGATCCACAGGCCGATGTGGTTCAGCGGCGTGGCATGGACGGCGGGCTTTTTCTCGATGTCCATGGGCTGCATGATGTCCACTTCCACCTTCATGGCACCTTGGCCCATGGCCAGGATGTCCTCGTCCACGTTCTCGCGCTCGCTCTGGAAGGTGCCGGTCTGCTCCAGACCCAGCATGTCCACCCACAGGCGCTTCATGCGCTGCTTGTCGGTGCCGCCGATGGCGACCTGCTGGATGCCCAGGACTTTGAAGGGACGTTGGTGCATGGTGTGAATCCTTATTGAATAGCTGTCAGCGCAAGCACAGCAAGCGCTGGAGGTTGTTTTGATGGTTGAAATCCTCAGACTTCGCGCAGCACCCAGCTGCTGGCCATGGCGAAATATTCGCGCAGCCAGGCGTTGAAGCGGGTGGCCAGCGGCGTGGTCGCGGCCACGGGGTACATCTGGCTCAGCCCCTGGCGCTGGGCAATGCGCAGTGCGCGCATGAGGTGAAAGTCGCTGCTGACCAGGGCCGTGGGCGCATTCGCCACCACGCCACGCGCGGCCAGCAGCGGGCGGCTGAGCTGCAGGTTCAGCTCCGTGCTGGTGCTGAGCTTTTCCAGCACCAGGCGCTCGGGCGCAATGCCGTGGCGCTGCCGCAGGTAGCGCGCCATGACCTCGGCCTCGGATTCGGTCTCGCCCCAGTCCACGCCGCCGCACACGGCGATCAGTGCCCCGGGCTGCAGCCGGGCCAGCTCGGCCGCGGTGTCCAGCCGCTGGGCCAGCACCGGGCGCGGCTGCCCGTCCAGGGTGCCACTGCCCAGCACCACGATGGCCTGCACGGCGGGCACCTGCGGTGGCTCCAGGCCCAGGCTGAACAAGCGGCTCCAGAACCACAGCACGCTCAGCACCCACAGGGCCAGCAACACCCAGGCTGCGCGCCACATGCGGTGGCGCCAGGGCCGGGCCTGGCGCCAGGCCTGCACCGCCGGCCACTGCCAGGCCAGCACCAGCGCGCCAGCGCCCAGCACGGCCGGCACCTGTACGCCGACGTTGAAGTGGCCCAGGGCGATCAGCACCAGCGCATCCAGCAGCAGCACCGCCCCCACCACGGCCAGCAGCCCGCGGGCCACTTGCGCGCCGCGGGAGGAAGAACGTTGCGCTTGCAAAGCCATAGCTGTCTGCGCAGGCTGGATCAGCGTTGAAGGGGGATTTGGCATAAATGATCAGAGAAGGAAAAACCCGCACAGCCTAAGCCATGCGGGCCCTGCCTGTCAGCCCCGGTGCGCAGGCGCAAGCCGCCATGTCGGCGCCGCGCACCGGGGCCCATACCCACGCATCACTCGAATTCGAGGATCACGTCGTCCACGGCCAGGGAATCGCCCTTGCCGGCGCTGACCTTGCTGACCACCCCATCCTGCGTGGCGAACAGGATGTTCTCCATCTTCATGGCCTCGATCACGGCCAGCTTTTCGCCAGCCTGCACCTTCTGGCCGACCTGCACGGCCACATCCACCAGCAAGCCGGGCATGGGCGAGAGCAGGAACTTGGACAGATCGGGCGGCGCCTTGTAGGGCATCAGCTGGTGCAGCTGGGCGCCCCGGGGCGACAGCACCATGGCGTCGATCTGCGTGCCGTTGTGCGTGATGCGCAGGGCCAGCGGGTTCTTGGGCGTGCCGCGCTCCACCTGGACGGTGAAGGGCTGGCCGTTGCAGCTGCCTTGCAGGCGCAGCTCGCGCATGGCGCTGAAGCTCTGGAACTCATAGCGCTTGCCGTTCAGCGTGACCGTGCTCTTGCGGCTGTCGTACTCGAAATCGCTCACCGTCACGGGGTGGTGCTGGTTCTGCCCTTCGGCGCCCAGCACGACCACGGTGTAGTCGGCCGAGACCACCACCTCATGGCCACGCATCTGGCCGCTGATGGTGGAGGCGCGCGCGCGGTAGCGGCGGTTCATGTGGGCGGCCAGGGCCACCAGGAAGTCCGGGTCGCTGTGCGGCACATCGCTGCTGTTGAAGCCGTGCGCATAGTGCTCGGCGATAAAGCCGGTGTTGAAGTCCCCGCTCTGGAACTTGGGGTGCGCCAGCAGCGCCGCCTGGAACGGGATGTTGGAGCTGATGCCACGGATCACAAAGCCGTTCAGGGCTTCGCGCATCTTGGCGATCGCCTCGGCGCGGTCCTTGCCGTGCACGATGAGCTTGGCGATCATCGAGTCGTAGAACATCGGGATCTCGCCGCCCTCGTACACGCCGGTGTCCACGCGCACGCCGTGCAGGTGGGCGGTATCACCCTGCCACATGCTCTGCTCGGGCGGGTTGAAGCGCACCAGGCGGCCGGTGGACGGCAGGAAGTTGCGGAACGGGTCTTCGGCGTTGATGCGGCACTCCATGGCCCAGCCGTCGCGCTTGACGTCTTCCTGGCGGATCGTCAGTGCCTCGCCGGCGGCCACGCGGATCATCTGCTCCACCAGGTCCAGGCCGGTGATGCACTCGGTCACGGGGTGCTCCACCTGCAGGCGGGTGTTCATCTCCAGGAAGTAGAAGTCCTGGTTCTTGCCAACCACAAATTCCACCGTGCCGGCCGACTGGTACTGCACGGCCTTGGCCAGGGCCACGGCCTGCTCGCCCATGGCCTTGCGCGTGGCGTCGCTGATGAAGGGACTGGGCGCTTCTTCAATCACCTTCTGGTGGCGGCGCTGGATGGAGCATTCGCGCTCGTTCAGGTAGATGACGTTGCCGTGGCTGTCACCCAGGATCTGGATTTCGATGTGGCGTGGCTGCTCGACAAACTTCTCGATAAAGATGCGGTCGTCGCCAAAGCTGTTGCGCGCCTCGTTCTGGCACGACGCAAAGCCTTCGAAGGCTTCCTTGTCGTTGAAGGCCACGCGCAGGCCCTTGCCGCCGCCGCCGGCCGAGGCCTTGATCATCACGGGGTAGCCGATGCCCTTGGCGATCTCCACCGCCTGCTCGGGGCCGGCGATGGGGTCGTTGTACCCGGGGATGGTGTTGACCTGGGCCTCGTTGGCCAGCTTCTTGGAGGCGATCTTGTCGCCCATGGCGGCAATCGAGTGCGCTTTGGGGCCGATGAAGGCGATGCCCTCGTCCTCGCAGCGCTTGGCGAAGGCCTCGTTCTCGCTCAGAAAGCCGTAGCCGGGGTGGATGGCCTGGGCACCGGTCTGCTTGGCGGCAGCAATGATGCGGTCGGCCACCAGATAGGACTCGCGGCTGGGCGCGGCGCCAATGTGCACGGCCTCATCGGCCAGCTTGACGTGGCGCGCTTCCTTGTCGGCGTCGGAATAGACGGCGACGGTGGCAATCCCCATCTTCTGGGCGGTGGCGATGACGCGGCAGGCAATTTCGCCGCGGTTGGCGATCAGGATTTTGGTAAACATGGTGTGCGATCTCCTGGTTGTTCTTGTTGTGCTCACAAAGGGATGTTTCCGTGCTTGCGCCAGGGGTTCTCCAGCTCCTTGTTCTTGAGCATCTCCAGCGAGCGGCAGATGCGCTTGCGCGTCTCGTGCGGCTGGATCACGTCGTCAATGAAGCCACGGGCACCGGCCACAAACGGATTGGCAAAGCGGGCCTTGTATTCGGCCTCGCGGGCGGCCAGCTTGGCGGGGTCGTTCTTGTCCTCGCGGAAGATGATCTCCACCGCACCCTTGGCGCCCATCACGGCGATCTCGGCGTTGGGCCAGGCCAGGTTGACGTCGCCGCGCAAGTGCTTGGAGGCCATCACGTCGTAGGCGCCGCCGTAGGCCTTGCGCGTGATGACGGTGATCTTGGGCACCGTGGCTTCGGCATACGCGTACAGCAGCTTGGCGCCGTGCTTGATGATGCCGCCGTACTCCTGGCTGGTACCGGGCATGAAACCGGGCACGTCAACAAAGGTGATGACGGGGATGTTGAAGGCGTCGCAGAAGCGCACGAAACGCGCGGCCTTGATGGACGACTTGATGTCCAGGCAGCCGGCCAGCACCAGGGGCTGGTTGGCCACGATGCCCACCGTCTGCCCGGCCATGCGCGCAAAACCGATGAGGATGTTCTTGGCGTAGTCGGGTTGCAGCTCGAAGAAGTCACCATCGTCCACGGTCTTGAGGATCAGCTCCTTCATGTCGTAGGGCTTGTTGGGGTTCTCGGGCACCAGGCTGTCCAGCGACGGGTCGGCGCGGCCCACGGGGTCGGTGGTGCTGCGGATGGGTGCCTTTTCCTTGTTGTTCAAGGGCAGGTAGTTGTACAGGCGGCGCAGCATCATCAGCGCCTCGACGTCGTTGTCGAAGGCCATGTCGGCCACGCCGCTCTTGCTGGTGTGGGTCACGGCACCGCCCAGTTCCTCGGCCGTGACTTCCTCGTGCGTCACGGTCTTGACCACCTCGGGGCCGGTCACGAACATGTAACTGCTGTCCTTGACCATGAAGATGAAGTCGGTCATGGCCGGCGAGTACACGGCGCCACCCGCGCAGGGGCCCATGATCATGGAGATCTGCGGCACCACGCCGCTGGCCAGCACGTTCTTCTGGAACACGTCGGCATAACCGCCCAGCGAGGCCACGCCCTCCTGGATGCGCGCACCGCCGGAGTCATTGAGGCCGATCACGGGGGCGCCGACCTTCATTGCCTGGTCCATGACCTTGCAGATCTTCTCGGCATGGGTTTCGGACAGCGCACCGCCGAACACGGTGAAATCCTGGCTGAACACGAACACCAGACGGCCGTTGATCATGCCGTAGCCGGTCACGACGCCGTCGCCGGGGATCTTGGTGTTCTCCATGCTGAAGTCGGTACAGCGGTGCTCGACAAACATGTCCCATTCTTCGAAGGTGCCGTCGTCCAGCAGCAGCTCGATGCGCTCACGCGCGGTGAGCTTGCCCTTCTTGTGCTGGGCATCAATGCGCTTTTGGCCGCCTCCCAGACGGGCGAGTTCACGTTTCTTCTCCAGTTGCTGGAGGATGTTGTCAGCTTGTTCCATGCTTGTCTTCCTCGGTTCCTTGTTGGGACGGTATTTCAATTACATGTAATGTGGATTCAAGAATCTCGGGCCGCAGCGCATGCTCTCACGGACCTGCCTGCGCCGCCAGCAACTGGCGCGCGGCGGTGCTGGCGGCCAGGCGGCCGCTGGACACCTCTCCCACCACCTGCGGCAGCAACGCCTGGACCTTGGGGTGCTGCTGGAAGGCCTGCTTGAGCCCAGCGTCGATGCGCTCCCACATCCATGCCAGTGATTGCTGCTCGCGCCGGCGCGCCAGCCGGCCGTTGGCGGTCTGCAGCTGGCGAAAATCCTGCACGGACTGCCAGAACTGCTCCACCCCTTCGGCCTTCAGTGCGCTGAGCTGCAGCACCCGGGGCTGCCACAGCTGCTCGTTGTGGGCCGCGTTTTCGGGGTGGCCGTGCATGCCCAGCAGGCGCAGGCTGGATGTGATCTGGGCCTGGGCGCGGGTGGCGGCGTGCGGGTCGATGTCGGCCTTGTTGATCACCACCAAGTCGGCGCGCTCCATCACACCCTTCTTGATGGCCTGCAGGTCATCGCCGGCGTTGGGCAGCTGCAGCACGCAGTACATGTCGGTCATGCCATGCACGGCGATCTCGCTCTGCCCCACGCCCACGGTTTCGACGATCACCACGTCGTAGCCCGCGGCCTCGCAGACCAGCATGGCTTCGCGGGTCTTCTCGGCCACGCCGCCCAGGGTGCCGCTGGATGGACTGGGCCGGATGTAGGCGTTCGGGTCCACGGACAGCTGCTCCATGCGGGTCTTGTCGCCCAGGATGGAGCCACCGGACACGGTGGACGACGGGTCGATGGCCAGCACCGCGACCCGGTGCCCCTGGCGTGTCAGGAACAGGCCCAGGGCCTCGATGAAGGTGGACTTGCCCACCCCCGGCACACCGCTGATGCCCAAGCGCAAGGCCTGGCCGGTGTGCGGCAGCAAGCCGGTCAGCAAGGCATCGGCCTGCACCCGGTGGTCAGTGCGGGTCGATTCCAGCAAGGTGATGGCCTTGGCCATGGCCCGGCGCTGCACCGCAGGATTGCCCTGCAGGATGCCGTGTTGAATTTGCTCAGGCGTCACGCGCGCTGTCCTCTTTTTCGTCGAACGGACCAGGGATGGTTACAGCGCATTCGCCTTTTTGATCTGTTCCAGCACATGCTTGGCGCTGGCCGGAATCGGGGTGCCGGGGCCATACACGCCCTTGACGCCCGCGTTGTAGAGGAAATCGTAGTCCTGGGCCGGCACAACCCCGCCCACGAAGACGATGATGTCGTCCGCGCCCTGCTCCTTGAGCGCCTGGATGATGGCGGGCACCAGGGTCTTGTGGCCTGCGGCCAGCGTGGAGACGCCCACGGCGTGCACGTCGTTCTCGATGGCCTGGCGGGCGCATTCCTCGGGGGTCTGGAACAGCGGGCCCATGTCCACGTCGTAGCCCAGGTCGGCAAAGGCCGTGGCCACCACCTTGGCACCGCGGTCATGGCCATCCTGGCCCAGCTTGGCGATCATCACGCGGGGGCGGCGGCCCAGCTGCTCGGCGGCTTCGTCGATTTCGGACTTGAGCTTTTCCCAGCCTTCGGCCGAGTCGTAAGCAGCAGCGTACACACCAGTCACCTTTTGCGTATCGGCGCGGTGGCGCCCAAAGACTTTCTCTAGCGCATCGCTGACCTCGCCCACCGTGGCGCGCAGGCGCACGGCCTGGATGGCCAGATCCAGCAGGTTGCCCTCGCCGCTCTGCGCTGCAGTTGTGAGAGCATCCAGCGCTTGCTGCACCTTGGCTACATCGCGTTTTTGCTTCAAATCCTTGAGTCGGGCAATCTGGCTGTCGCGCACCTTGACGTTGTCCACGTCCAAGATTTCGATGGGGTCTTCCTTGGCCAGCTTGTACTTGTTGACGCCGACGATGACTTCCTTGCCGGAGTCGATGCGGGCCTGCTTCTCGGCGGCCGCGGCTTCGATCTTGAGCTTGGCCCAGCCGCTGTCCACCGCCTGGGTCATGCCGCCCATGGCGTCGACCTCTTCAATGATGGCCCAGGCCTTGTCGGCCATGTCCTGGGTCAGCTTTTCCATCATGTAGGAGCCGGCCCAGGGATCGATCACGTTGGTGATGTGGGTCTCTTCCTGGATGATCAGCTGCGTGTTGCGGGCGATGCGCGCCGAGAACTCGGTGGGCAGCGCGATGGCTTCGTCTAGCGCATTGGTGTGCAGCGACTGGGTGCCGCCGAACACGGCAGCCATGGCTTCGATGGTGGTGCGCACCACGTTGTTGTAGGGGTCCTGCTCGGTCAGCGACCAGCCCGAGGTCTGGCAGTGCGTGCGCAGCATCAGGCTCTTGGGGTTCTTGGCGTTGAAGCCCTGCATGATGCGGCACCACAGCAGGCGCGCGGCGCGCATCTTGGCCACTTCCAGGTAGAAGTTCATGCCGATGGCCCAGAAAAAGGACAGGCGGCCGGCGAATTCGTCCACGTCCATGCCCTTGGCAATCGCGGTCTTCACATATTCCTTGCCATCGGCCAGGGTGAAGGCCAGCTCCAGCGCCTGGTTGGCCCCGGCTTCCTGCATGTGGTAGCCCGAGATGGAGATCGAGTTGAACTTCGGCATGTGCTTGGCCGTGTACTCGATGATGTCGCCGATGATCTTCATCGACGGCTGGGGCGGGTAGATGTAGGTGTTGCGCACCATGAACTCTTTCAGAATGTCGTTCTGAATGGTTCCGGACAGCTTGTCCTGGCTCACGCCCTGCTCTTCCGCCGCCACCACGTAGCCGGCCAGCACGGGCAGCACGGCGCCGTTCATGGTCATGGACACCGAGACCTTGTCCAGCGGGATCTGGTCGAACAGCACCTTCATGTCCTCGACCGAGTCGATGGCCACGCCGGCCTTGCCCACGTCGCCCGTCACACGCGGATGGTCAGAGTCATAGCCGCGGTGCGTGGCCAGGTCGAACGCCACGGACACGCCCTGGCCACCGGCCGCCAGCGCCTTGCGGTAGAAAGCATTCGATTCCTCGGCGGTGGAGAACCCGGCGTACTGGCGGATGGTCCAGGGACGGCCGGCGTACATGGTGGCCTGAGGGCCACGGATGTAGGGGGCAAAACCCGGCAAGGTGTTGGCATAGGGCAGATCGGCCGTGTCGGCGGCGGTGTACAAGGGCTTGACCTCGATACCGTCCGGCGTGACCCAGTTCAGGTTGCGCAGATCCCCCTGGGGGGCTGCCTTGCTGGCCGCCTTCTCCCAGTCCGTCAGGCTGGCGGTGGGAAATTCCTCGGGAGTTCCTGTGGCCGCCGCTTGGCCTTGCTTTGCATCGATGCCCATGGGTAAAACAATCTCCGTGATGGTCATGTTCTGGAAAACGCCAGTTCTCCGGAACTTTTCGTGATTCATAATTATTGATTCATAACCATGACGAAACTTATGGGGTTAGCCCTAATACATCCATGACGGACACCACCACCCTGCTCACGCCCAAACCGCTGTACGTCGAGGTGGCCGAATTGATTCGGCAGCGCATCTACAGCCGCGAGCTGGAGCCCGGCAGCTGGATCGACGAGATGAAGATGGCCGAGGCCTTCGGCATCAGCCGCACCCCCCTGCGCGAGGCACTGAAGGTGCTGGCCGCCGAAGGCCTGGTCACCATGAAGGTGCGGCGCGGTGCCTATGTGACGGAAGTGTCGGAGAAAGACCTGCGCGATGTCTATCACCTGCTGTCCCTGCTGGAAAGCGATGCCGCGGCCACCGTGGCCGAACAGGCCACGGCTGCGCAGCTTGAGCAACTACAGCGGCTGCACCAGGAACTGGAAGCGGCGGTCGCCGATGCCGACCAGTTCTTCCGCGTCAACGAGGCCTTCCACATGCAGCTGCTGGCCCTGTGCGACAACCGTTTTCTGTCCCAGGTGGTGGCCGACCTGCGCAAGGTGATGAAGCTCAACCGCCACCAATCCCTGTTCAAACGCGGGCGCATCGAGGACAGCCTGCAGGAACATGCCGCCATCGTGCAGGCCCTGACCCAGCGCAACCCCGGTGCGGCACGGCAGGCCATGCACACGCACTTTGCAAACGGGCTGGCTGCAGCCAAAAACCAACCCCTGCCCGCCGCATGACCGATTTCCCTGGAAAAACCATGGCAGACCGCAGAAATTGCCCTATTGTTTCCAGACTGGGTTGTGTGCAGTCGATCTGTGGGATGGATAGACGTTACATGTAATGTAGATTCAAAAGTCCGCCATCTGCCGCGACCATGACACCCGAGGCCTCTCACCATGCTGGATCTCCTGATCTTTGACGCTTCCTCCCTGGCTGCCGACGGGTAGTCGGCCAGCCACGACGGCAGTCTGGTGGCCTTGTCGCTGGCGGTGGCCTTCACCAGCAGCTGTGCCGCCTTCTACATCGCCCAGACCAATCGGCAGGCCAGCAGCCCCCCCCACCGGCACCTGGCCCTGCTGTGCGCCAGCCTGGTGCTGGGTCTGGGCATCTGGGCCATGCACTTCATCGGCATGCTGGCCATGGAACTGCACCCGGCCGTCAGCTATAACCCGCAGTGGACCGCCCTGTCCATCCTGCCGGGCCTGGCGGCGGCGGGGCTGGCCATGTGGTCACTGCAAGGCCCCCGCCCCACGAACGCCCGGCTGGTCACCAGCGGCTGCCTGGTGGGCCTGGGGATTGCCACCATGCACTACAGCGGGATTGCCGCCATGGACCTGCCCGGGCACCTGCGGTTCGACGGCCCCCTGTTTCTGCTGTCACTGCTGACCGGGCTGGTGTTTTCCGTGGCTGCGTTTGCGCTGCACCGCCGCCTGCGCACCCAGGCACCGCCCACGCGGGGGCTCTGGTGCTGCGCCCCCGCAGCCCTGTTGACGGCGGCCATGGCCAGCATGCATTACTTGTCCATGCTGTCGCTGCGCCTGGAGCATGCGGCCGTGCATCCCGCCGCAGAGCCCCAACTGATGCCCGAGACCCTGGCCCTGATCGTGGCCTTGGTGAGCTTGCTGGTGGTGGTGGTGCTGGGACTGGCCAGCACCATCTTGCGCTACCGCGACCTGTGGCAGGCCGTGGCCATCCGCGACGCACGGCTGGCGGCCATGATCAACACCGCCAGCCACGGCGTGATCACCATCAACGCCCAGGGACTGATGCAGGACTTCAACCCCGCGGCGCAGCAGATCTTTGGCTACAGCCGGGACGAGGTGCTGGGCCGCAATGTGTCGATGCTGATGCCCTCCCCCCTGGCGGAGCAGCACGATGCCCATGTGCAAAAGCACATCAACCAGCCCGACAAACCCATCGGCGCCCACAGCCGCGAGGTGCTGGGCCTGCGCAAGGACAGGCGCCTGATTCCCATCGAACTGACCATCGGCAAGGCCCAGACCCCATCGGGCACCATTTTTGTCGGCTATCTGCAGGACATCTCCGAGCGCAAGCGCACCGATGCACAACTGCGCATTGCCGCCAGCGTGTTCCAGCACGTGCGCGAAGGGGTGGCGATCGTGGACGCCAACCACAACATCTCCGAGGCCAATCCCGCCTTTCTGCGCCTGATGGAGCAAACCCGTGACAGCTGCATCGGCAAGCCACTGGAGGCGCTCTACGAGGATGCCGACCTGCCGCCGGACACCGGCAAACTCTGGAAAACCGTGGCCACCGCGCATTACTGGCAGGACGAAATCACGCTCACCCGCCGCGACAGCAGCGCCTGGGTGCTGCGGCTGTCGATCTCGCCGGTGCTCAACGAACTGCAACGCCCCCACCATTTCATTGCCGTGGCCAGCGACGTGACCGAACGCCCCGGTCTGGAAGCCCAACTGCCGCACGATGCCCTGCACGACGCGGCCACCGGCCTGCCCAACCCGCAGCTGTTCATGGCGCGCCTGGGCAGCCAGCTGCAGCACAGCCAGCGCAAATCGACCTTTCTGGGGGTGGCCATCGTCCAGCTGTGCCCGCAGGCCAGCCCCGCCACCCAGCCCACCGCAGCCAACCACGACGCGGCCATGGCCTGGCTGGCGCAATGGCTGCCCCAGCAGCTGCGCAGCCCCGACACGCTGGCAGGACCACCAGCTGGCGCTGGCCCTACCGGGCATCCAGGACCCCGCAGCCTGGCTGCACATGACGCAGCGCCTGGCCCAGACCCTGGTGGAGGCACAGCAGCTGTGCCAGCCCTACGGCATCCAGTCGCTGCAGCTGGGCTGCATCTGCACCCTGGTGCCGGTGGGCGCCGGTGCCGACCTGCAGCCGCTGCCCGCCAGCCCACCGTCCACGCCCACCAATGCGGCGCAGATCAAGGAAAATCCCTGGGCCGCCCGGGCTGCCGGGCGCCCCCCGCGGCCCGCCGCCTGTTTGCTTGCCCTGAATGCCCGACCTGATTGCCCCGGCCCCACCGGCCCCTGCCCTGCCGCCCTTGCGCGGCGAGCACGTGTTTGATCACTGGCTGCTGCACTGCGGCCAGAACCCCTGGTCGCCCCTGAGCCCCGAGGCGGCCAAGCCCTACAGCTTCATCTGGCAATCGTGGCTGCGCTTTCTGGCCGGCCACGCGGCGGGGGACGAGCAGGCCTGGGCCCACGCCAGCGCCGTGCAGGTGCTGGACTTCATCAACCACAGCCCGCAAAGCCCCAAGCAGGCCCAGCCCAGCGACATCACACGCCGCCGTTACTGGCGTGTGCTGGACCGCGTGTACGACCATGCCCTGCTGCAAGGCTGGATCCGCAGCAATCCGGCACAGGGCATCACCGCCCAGGACATGCCGCCCAGCGAAGACCCCAAGGGGGCCATCCTGTCGCCGCGCATGTGGCGCGCGCTGCAGCGCCAACTGCCCGCCCCGGACGACCTGGTCAGCAGCCGCGACCGCGCCGTGCTGGTGCTGTTGATGGAGCTCGGCCTAACGCCCGAGGAAGTGCGCCTGCTGGAAATTGGTCACCTGCGCTGGAGCGACGGCACGCCGCGCGTGATCGAGGCCATTGATGTGGTGGGGCAGCGTGACCGCCAATCGCGCAGCCTGCCGGTGTCGGCCCATTTGCACAGCGCACTCAGCGCCTGGCTGCAAGCGCGCGCCGGCTACCACGCCATGCAGGGGCAAAGCGCGCTGTTCTGCACGCGCAAGGCGCCGCAGCTGTCCAACCACACCTTGCTGCACCTGGTGACCAAGACCTTGCAGCAGGCCGCCCAGCGCCACAACCTGCCAGAGCCCGCGCGCATGGGCCCGCAGGTGCTGCGCAACACCGTGCTGGTGCAGTGGCTGGATGCGGGCTGCAGCGTGGACGAGGTCCTGCAGCGCGCCGGCATGAAGCACCCGAATGCCCTGCAGCATTTGCGCGCCTACTTCGGCGACGACACCACTGCCGCGGCCTAGTGCCACCACTTGGCCCATAAAAAAAGAGCGGTTGGCGCTGGTATTCACAAGGTTTCAGGTGCTTTTCAACCTGAAAACCGCATACCTAAAGCGCAAACCGCTCATTTTTTAGGGGGCTGCGCCGCTGCGCAGCCCCAGACCACTCAGTGGTGCTCCCCGGCCTTGCGCGCCGCAAAATACTCGCGGGTCAGCCGCGCCACCACGGGCGACAGCAGCAGCAGCGAAATCAGGTTGGGGATCGCCATCAGCGCGTTCAGCGTATCGGCCACCAGCCAGGCCACGTCCAGCGTGACCACGGCGCCCACAAACACCCCCAGCACCCACAGCAGGCGGAACGGCTTCTCGCACACCGGGCCGACCAGGTAGTTCCAGCACTTCTCGCCGTAATAGGCCCAGCCCAGGATGGTGGTGAAGGCAAACAGCGCCAGCGAGATCGCCAGCAGGTACTTGCCCACGCCGGGCATGGCCGCCTCGAAACTCTGCGTGCTCAGCAGGGCGCCGCTGGCGCCGCTGTCCCACACGCCGCTGACCACGATGGCCAGGCCGGTCATGGTGCAGACGATGATGGTGTCGATGAAGGTGCCCATCATGCCGACCACGCCGGAGAACACGGGGTCGTTGCTCTTGCCGGCCGCCTGCGCGATGCCGGCCGTACCCAGGCCCGCCTCGTTCGAGAAAATGCCGCGCGCCACGCCCATGCGGATGGCCATCAGCACGGTCGAGCCGGCAAAGCCGCCCACGGCCGCCGTGGGGTTGAAGGCCTGCTCGACGATCAGCACCAGCGCGCCCGGGATCTGCTCATAGAAATGCGCCAGCACCCACAGCACGCAGACGATGTAGACCACGCACATCGAGGGCACCAGCTTTTCCGCCACCGCACCGATGCGCTGGATGCCGCCCAGCACCACCGCCGCCGTCAGCGCCGCCACCACCAGGCCGGTGATCCAGGTGTCCAGGCCGAAGGCACCGTGCATGGCCGACGAAATGCCGTTGGCCTGCACCATGGCGCCAATCCCAAAGCCGGCAAAGCCGCCGAACACGGCAAAGGCCGTGGCCAGCCAGCGCCAGCGCGGACCCAGGCCGTTCTTGATCGCATACATGGGGCCGCCCACCCACTGGCCCTTTGCGTTCTTCTCGCGGTACTTCACCGCCACCACCACCTCAGCGTACTTGGTGGCCATGCCGACCAGGGCCGTCATCCACATCCAGAACACGGCACCCGGGCCGCCGACGGCGATGGCCGTCGCCACACCGGCGATATTGCCGGTCCCCACCGTGGCCGACAGGGCCGTCATCAAGGCGGCGTAGGGAGAAATGTCGCCGTGGTGCTGATCGTCCACCGAGCGGCTCTTCCAGATCATCCGGAAACCGTAGCCAATATTGCGCAAAGGCATCAGGCCCAGGCGCAGTTGCAGGTAAAAACCCGTTCCCAGGATCAGCACGATCATGGGGACGCCCCAGACCCATCCGTTCAAGGCCTGGAGCCATTCAGTCAGTTGTTGCATACCGTGTTTTTCTTTAATTGAGTCACTGCGCAGCCGGGCCGCCCAACGCCAACCTCGCCAAACGCAAGGGCGACATTCTCCTCCCACGATGGACCCTGCGCAGCCAGTTATGCGTTAAACCTCAGTCCAAGCTCTGCTCTGGCGCATAACTTGCTTGTTTTTTGCACCGTTTGACCCCGTCTCACGCCCATGCCCACGCTCTACATCGTCAAGACCGGCAACACCTTTGACCACATCGCCCAGTCGCTGGGGGATTTTGAGCAGTGGATTGCCGAAGGACTGCACCCGCCGGAGCTGTTGCCGGCCGAGCGGCTGCGGCTGGCCGTGATCGATGCCCCCAGCTGCCGCTATGCGGCCCTGCACTACCCCGAAGCAACGGACTGCGCCGGCGTGGTGATCAGCGGCTCGCACGCCATGGTCACCGACGACGCCCCCTGGATGCAGGATCTGCAGGGCTGGCTGCGGCCCGTGTGCGATGCCGGCGTGCCCGTGCTGGGCATCTGCTTTGGCCACCAGATCCTGGCGCACCTGCTGGGCGGTGAGGTCGGCCCCCATCCCGCAGGCCTGGAGCTGGGCACCATCCCCGTCGCCGTGCAGGCCGATGTCAGCCACGACCCGCTGTGGCGGCACATGCCCGGCTGCTTCGACGCCCAGGCTGTGCACTACCAGAGCGTGCGCCGGCTGCCCCCCGAGGCCCGCGCGCTGGCCGGCAACTCGCACGAGGCGCACCACGCCTTCCGCTGGCGCCACAACGTCTGGGGCGTGCAGTTCCATCCGGAGTTCAGTGCCGCCGCCATGCAGGCCTACATCGACCACATCCCGCCCACAGCCTGGCCGCCCACCGGCCGCGGCCGCCCGCATTGCGACGACACGCCGCAAGCCGCCCAGTTGCTACAGCACTTTGCACGGCATGTGCAACAGCAGGCGGCACTGCGCGCGCACAACATGGCGCACTGAAGGGCGCTGGCACCTGGCATGGCGGCGTGCGCCGGACAAGGAGGTCTTGTCCGACGCCTGGTGCCCCTGCAGCCCTCTAGAGTGGCAGTTCCTCAACGCTTTCTAGGAGTGCTTGGCCATGATGTCCTTGCTGGGAACCTTGTTGGTCGGATTCATCGTGGGCCTGATCGCCCGCGCTCTCAAACCGGGCGATGACAGCATGGGCTGGATCATGACCATCGTGCTGGGCGTGGTCGGCTCGATGCTGGCCAGCTATGCTGGCGCCGCCATGGGCTGGTACCCGGCCGGCAGCAGCGCCGGCTGGATCGCCTCCATCATTGGCGCCATCGTGCTGCTGTTCCTCTACAACCTGGTGCGCGGCAAAGGCAAGTCCTGAGCACCGCGATGCACACCGATGCCCCGCCGCCGTGGCTGGGTGCCATGCCCCGCGATGCCCAGGCGCTGCAACAGGCCCAGCAGCGCAGTCGGGCCTTGCTGCACCAGCGGGCGCTGGTGGCCGGTGCCGTCAGTGCCGTGCCCATCCCGGGGCTCGACTGGGCCGTGGATGCCGCCTTGCTGTCCAAGCTGTTGCCGCAGATCAGCGAGCACTTCGGCCTGAGCCCCGAGCAGTTGGACGCCCTGGACCCCGACCTGCGCGCGCACGTGCAAAAAGCCGTCGCCATGGTCGGCTCCGTGTTCATCGGCAAGCTGCTGACGCGCCAGATGATCCTGCGCCTGGCGCGCACCGTGGGCCTGCGCATGGGCAGCAAGCAGTTGGCCAAGTTCATCCCGTTTGCCGGCCAGGCCATCGCCGCCGCCGTGGGCTATGGCGCATTGCGCTACCTGGGAGAGCGCCACATCCAGGACTGCGTGCGGGTGGTGCAGCAGGCCCAGGCCGTGCAGGCCGGGGCGCAGCCCCCAGGGTCACCACCGTGAACACCGGCGCGGCCAGGCCTGCAATGCTTAAATAGCGCCATGACGACGCCGCACTACTGGCTCATGAAGAATGAGCCCGACGAATACTCTATCGATCACGCCCTGAATGCCCCTGGCCAGCTCATGCCTTGGAGCGGCGTGCGCAACTACCAGGCGCGCAATTTCATGCGCGACCAGATGCAGGTCGGCGACGGCGTGCTGTACTGGCATTCCAGCTGCGCCGACCCGGGCATCCACGGCATTGCGCGCATTGCGGGCCATCTGCGTGTGGACCCGACCCAGTTCGACCCGGCCGACCCCTACTACGACCCCAAGTCCTCCCCCGACCAGCCGCGCTGGCTGATGCTGGACGTGCAGGCGCTGCGCAAGACGCGCTACGTGTCAATCGCCGAACTGCGCGAACACCCGGCGCTGGCCAGCATGCGCGTGCTGCAGCGCGGCAATCGCCTGTCCATCACCCCGGTCACGCCCGAGGAGTGGGATTACATCCTGCACACGGTGCTGCAGTCCCCGCGCTGAAGGCCCCACGGCCAACGGGCTGCACGCTGCGCCGTGGCCCATCCCGGCACCACACGCCCCTGTATGCACGTACAGATTCACGTATGCTGCAGCCCATGCAACGCACCAATGCCTTCCCGACCGACCATGGCCAACCCCTGATGCTCACCACGGAGCAGCAGGCCATCGTCCACAGCCAGGCAGCCTCGGCCATCATCGCCGCACTGGCCGGCACCGGCAAAACCACCACCCTCGCCTGCTGTGCGGTGCAGGCCCTGCGCGCCCAGCCGGATGCCCGCATCCTGGTGCTGGCCCACTCCCGGGCCGGGGTCCAGGCCTTCCAGCACCGCCTGCGCGCGCTGGTGCACCAGGTGCCCGGCCAGCTGCAGGTCACCACGCTGGAGCGCTGGAGCGCCCGCGCCCTGCGCCAGCGCGATGCCGGCGTGCGCTTTGTGGCCGACCCGGTGGAGCTGCGCCAACAAGCCCAGCAGGCACTGCTGGAGCTGGAAGCCCAGCTACAGCGCCAGCCCGACGAGCGCATCAGCATGCCGGCGGAAGTGGACATGCAGGCCTTCTGGGCCTTCAACCGCGCGGCCAAGAAGTCCCTGCTGCTGCAGCGCGTGCAGGATGCCGGCGGCGATCTGGCCGCGTTCTGCGAAGAGCACCTGCTGGACTACACGCTGGCGCGCATCTTCTGCGCCTACGAGCGCCTGCGCCTGGATACCTGCGGCGATGTGCGCTATTACGCAGAGGGCGACTGCACCTACGCCCTGGCGCAAGAAGAAGAGGGCCCCCTGCCCGCGCCCTATGACCTGGTGCTGTTTGATGAAATGCACGACCTGGACCTGGCCGCGCTGACGGTCTTGCGCCGCCTGCTGCACGACCCGGCCACCCGTTTTCTGGGCGCCGGGGACTTCAACCAGCACATCGACACCCAGGCCTGGTCCGTGTTCCGCAACCAGCTGCACCAGCTGGCCGACTTTCTGCCGCAGACCACGGCCACCCTGCCGCTGACCCAGTCGCGCCGCTTTGGCCCGGCCGTGGCCCAGGCGGTCAACCGCTGGTTCCCCGTGGGCATGCAGGCCTCCGCCAAGCGCTACAGCACGGTCTACCGCTGGTCGTACCAGGACGATGCCGATTGCATCCGCCAGTTGCTGCAAGCCCAGGCCAGCCTGAGCGCGCGCGACGGCGCCACGCCCCCCCCGCTGACGGTGATCCTGCGCCACCCGCACGAGGCCGCAGCGCTGGAATGGGCCGTGGCCGCCGCCGGTCAAGTGGCCAGCCTGCACGGCCTGCCGCACTTTTACGAAGAGCGCGAGCTGGCCCTATTGCTGGGTCTGATGTACGCCCATGGCCTGCAGGCCCCCGACTGGAAAAGCAGCCCCTGCCCGCTGGGGCCACAGATTCTGGAGCGCTTCATCGACGGGGCCCTGTACTTTGGCAAAGGCCGGGTCGATACGCGCCAGGAAGACAGCGACCTGCCAACCATGGCCACCCAGATGCACCAGCACCCGCAAGGCATTTGGCGCTTTCTGATCGGCGAGCACACCGCGCAAGGCGGCCGGCGTAACTTTGCCGCCTTCGGCAACTTCCTGCACCTGCCGCTGGCCCTGCAGGACAACGCCCAGGCCCTGCTGCAACAGGCCGATGTCTGGGGCCTGTTTGCCGCCACACCCATGCCGCACGCCGAGGCACAGCGCCTGCGCACCCGGGTGCAGGGCTTCATCGACCTGGTGGCGGGGCTGTCCGTGCCCCAGGTGCTGCAGCAGATTGACAGCATGGTGCAGCGCCGGCAACGGCTGCAGCACACCGGCCAGCCGGCGCATTTCCAGATCCTGAGCATCGAGCAGGCCAAGGGCCAGGAATTCGAGGCCGTGGCCATTCCCTTTCTGGCACCGGGCCGCTTTCCCGCGCCAGTGCCGCACGCCCTGGCCTTTGTGGAGCGCAACCGCCTGTACGTGGCCATGACCCGCGCGCGCCAGCGCCTGTGGCTGCTGGAAGATGCACGCCACCCCATCCAGGCCTTCGAGGCCTGATGGCTTGGGCACAATGGTGCTTTTCCTCCGCTTTTGATTTTTGATAAGGACTGCCCGCATGGCCTTCGCCGACAACCTCCAGCAACTGCCCTCCATCGACCACCTGGCCGAATTGCGCCTGATGGATGCCCAGGGCCAGGTCGCCGCCGTCATCCCCAACCAGCCGGGCAAGGCCGGCTCGCTGCGCCTGTACGCTGCCCTGGCCGCCAAGCACGGCAGCCTGAACGCCGCCGCCGCCCAGGAAGGGCTGGAGCTGTTTGCCGAGCACACGGAGTCGGCCCGCCAGCACCCCGGCAGCCATCCGAACATCGACCGCCTGTTCGAGATCATCGCCACGGGCCAGGGCTACACCGTCGAGCTGGTGGCGGCCTGAGTCCCCTGCCCCCGGTCGTGCACAAACCGCGCACAAAAAAGGCTCCTGTCGGAGCCTTTTTTCATAGCTAATATCGCGCGCTGGACAAGGGCCAGAGGCCAATTTAACCCCAAAAACAGGGCATTGCCCCCTCGGGGGCCTTGCCACACGCGACGCCTGGGCCACGCAGCGCGCACTGGACCGTGCAGACAAAAAAAAGCCCAGTTCGCTTGCACGAACTGGGCTGGATGTCTTGGCAGGGGAGGAAGGACTCGAACCCTCGCATGCCGGAATCAAAATCCGGTGCCTTAACCAACTTGGCGACTCCCCTACGGCGTTTTGACCTGCTTGTGCAGACCAGAACTAATCTGGCAGGGGAGGAAGGACTCGAACCCTCGCATGCCGGAATCAAAATCCGGTGCCTTAACCAACTTGGCGACTCCCCTTGAGAGAAGCCAAGATTATGCCGCGAGTTTTGGACACCCACGGCGAAAAACGAAACTTTTTACGCACAAACTGCCTGGGCTGCTCACTTTTTCAGCAAAACGGCAGTCCTTGGACTTCGGCATGCCGGGCTCCGCCGCTCCGTCTCTCACAAAGAACGCGCTCGCACTGAGCGCTGCCAACACCGCCCTGCACATCTTCGATTGGCGATTGGCACGAGGAACGAAGCTGCAGCCAGAACAAGTAGTGCGACAAGGCTGAGCAATGACGTATCCAGGGGGGGGTGAGCAGGTCTTATGCGCCGCTTGCCGTGGTTTGTAAAGCCAGCGCAGCAAGCCCATGCCCGGCACGCATGCATCGCCGTGACCGCTGGAGCGCGGTTGTCACCCATGCCTACACTGACCGCCATGGACACTTTGCTGACGGCCGATTTCTGGATCGGCATCTTCAAGATCATCTGGATCGACGTCATCCTCTCCGGCGACAACGCCGTGGTGATTGCCCTGGCGGCAAGGGCCCTGCCCCCGGAACAGCAACGCAAGGCCATCTTGTGGGGCTGTGGGTTTGCGATTGCCTTGCGCGTGGCCCTGACCGTGGTGGCCGCGCAGCTGATGCAGCTGCCCCTGCTCGAAATCCTGGGCGGCTGCCTGCTGCTGTGGATCGGCGTGGGCCTGCTCCAGGGGGAAGCCCCCAGCACCACCAGCACGCATACGCCCCACCACCACGCGGGCATGTTCACCGCCATCCGCACCATCCTGCTGGCCGATCTGGTGATGTGCCTGGACAACGTGATCGCTGTCGCCGCCACGGCCCAGGGCGACATGGTGTTGCTGGTCTTCGGCCTGGCGCTGAGCATTCCGCTGGTGCTGTTTGGCTCCACGCTGATGATCCGCCTGATGGAGCGCTTCCCCTGGATCGTGCTGGTGGGCGCGGCCCTGATCGGCTGGGTGGCCGGGGAAACCATCGTCAACGACCAGCTCTTGCTGGGCGTGAGCCAGCAGTATCCGGCGCTGAAGTACATCGCGGCGGTGTGCGGGGCGGCCCTGGTGCTCGCAGTGGGCCAGCGCCTCAGGCAGCGCGAGCCCAGCGCCACCGACTGAAGGCCGCCGCGCTCCGGCGCGGTGCCCGTTGGCGCCGCAGACGCCGCCGCGTCACAATCGGGGGCTATCGTGCACTTTCCGTGCCCCCCCTTTCCGGCGCTTTTGCGCACGACCGTCTGCCATGTCCCGTCCCCCCTCCACGCTGCCCCCACCTGCCCCTGCATGGCGCAGGACGCTGGAAGTGTTTGCCATTTTTTTGCGACTGGGGCTGACGTCCTTTGGTGGACCCACCGCCCACCTGGGCTACTTCCAGACCGAGTTCGTGCAGCGCCGGCGCTGGCTCAGCGATGCGCACTATGCCGAACTGGTGGCGCTGTGCCAGTTTCTGCCCGGACCGGCCAGCAGCCAGGTCGGCATGGCCTTGGGGCAATGGCGCGCCGGCTGGGCCGGCATGGCGGCGGCCTGGCTGGGTTTCACCCTGCCTTCGGCGCTGGCCCTGGTGGCCCTGGCTGTGGGGCTGGCCCACGCCCCGCACCTGGCCCAGTCCGGGCTGCTGCACGGACTCAAGCTGGTGGCCGTGGCCGTGGTCGCCCATGCCATCTGGGGCATGGCCCGCAGCCTGTGCCCCGACCTGTGGCGCCGCGCCCTGGCTGTCGTGGCCTGTGCCGCCCTGCTGGCCTGGCCCCAGGCCAGCGTGCAGCTGGGCGTGATCTCCCTGGGCGCCGCCGCAGCCCTGCTGCGCCAGTCCACCGCTCCCCCCGCAAGCACCAGCGCCTGGCCCACCTCCAGCCGTGCACGCCGCACCGGCTATGCCCTGCTGTACCTGTTTGCGCTGTTGCTGATCGCCCTGCCCGTGGCTGCGGCCCTGTGGCCACACACCGCCTTGCAGGCGTTTGCGGCCTTCTACCAGGCCGGGGCGCTGGTGTTTGGCGGCGGCCATGTGGTGTTGC
Organism: Comamonas aquatica; assembly: GCF_018064205.1. Classification (NCBI taxonomy): domain Bacteria; kingdom Pseudomonadati; phylum Pseudomonadota; class Betaproteobacteria; order Burkholderiales; family Comamonadaceae; genus Comamonas; species Comamonas aquatica. The sequence goes on from NZ_CP072916.1 coordinate 1,582,996, forward strand.
CACTGCTGCAAACGGCCGTGGTGCCCAACGGCTGGGTGGCGGCCGACAGCTTTGTCGCCGGCTATGCGGCGGCTCAGGCCGTGCCCGGCCCCCTGTTCACCCTGGCCGCCTACCTGGGTGCGCTGCTGCCGCTGGGGCCCGCGTGGTCACCCTGGATGGGCGGCCTGCTGATGCTGCTGGCCATCTTCCTGCCCGCAACCTTGCTGGTGGCCGGCGCACTGCCGCTGTGGGCCCAGTTGCGGCAACGCCCGCGCATGCGCCAGGCCGTCACCGGCATCAACGCCGTGGTGGTCGGCATCCTGGCCGCCACCTGGTACCACCCGGTGCTCACCAGCGCCATCGGCAGCCTGCTGGATGTGGGGCTGGCCCTGCTCTACCTGGGTCTGCTGCTGCGGCGCCTGCCGCCTGTGGCGGTGGTGGCGCTGGCGGCCAGCTTGGGGTGGGTGCTGGCCTAGCCCCAGACCTTGGTCATCCGCATGAAAAATGCCGCCTGGGCAGGCGGCATGGGCGCAGGCTGCTATCCCTTTCAGCAGCCTGTGGCGAGGCATCCGCCTCAGGTCGGCTGCGGCCCCAGCTTGGCCAGCACCGCCTTTTCCTTGGCCGTGGATTCGATGGCGAACTGGCGATAGGCCTTGCTGTTCATGTAGATGGGCAGCATTTCAAAGCGCTGCAGCATGGCCTGGTAGCTGTCCATCTCCATCGCCTGCTTGAAGGCATCGTGCAGGCGAGTCTGGATCTCAGCGGGCATGCCCTTGGGACCGACGAGGCCAAACGGCGAGTACTGCGTGGTGGGCAGGCCGAGCTCGAGCAGCGTGGGCGTGTTGGGCAGTGTGGGCAGGCGCTTTTCGGTCCAGACGTTCAAGGCCACCATGCGCCCCTGGTCCACATACGGGATCACGGCGCTGGTGTCGGCACCCACCATGACTTCGCCCGCCATGGTGGCGCGCATCAGCTCGGCCGAGCCCTTGTAGGGCACGTGCACCACGTCCAGGCCCAACTGCTGGGCGATGATGGCCGAGGTGATGTGCGGCGAGGTGTAGGTGCCGGTGTTGCCGATAGTCAGCTTGCCGGGATTGGCCTTGGCCCAGGCCACCACATCCTGCCAGCTCTTGAGGCCGGACTGCGTGCTGGCGACCATGCAGAAGGCGTAGCCGGTCACGTTCAGGATGTAGCTCAGGTCGTCCACCGGGTTCCATTTCAGGCCGGTGGTGAACGGCAGGCGCATCACGCTCATGGGCAGCTGGGCGATGATGTAGCCGTCGGCCGGCGTGGACTGCAGTTGCGACGCAGGCAGTGAGCCCGCTGCACCGGGGCGGTTTTCCACGATGACGGGCTGGCCCAGGATCTTGGAGGCGTTTTCCGCCAGCTGGCGCATGGTCAGGTCGGTGGGGCCGCCTGCGGGGAAGGCCACCACCAGTTTGATGGCGCGGGTCGGAAAGGATTTGCCGGACTGGGCCAGTGCGGGCGCACCGGCCATCCAGGCGCCCGCCACGGCGGACACCCCTGCCTGCAGGCAGGTTCTGCGCGAAATGCTCATTGTCTTTGTCTCCCTGTTGTTCATATGGCGACAATGAGTGTAGAAGTCCCTCCTGCACACCCATCCCCAGGGAAACCCTTGCGCGCCGGGAAGACCGGCATAAAAACTGGATCTAGCGCTCATACAGCAAGCGCAAAGCGCTCACATTTCAGCGCATTAACCCCAGCCGTTGCAGGTCTGTCGAAACGATCGGGCACGCCGCCGCCCTACCCGATGCACTGTGCCACGCCGAGTGGTGCGGCACACTCACGGCGCCTGGTACACCACCACCCCTTCCTTGATGGTCTGCAGCACCTGGAGCTGGCTCAGCTGGCTGGGCGGCAGGGTCAGGGGGTTGCCCGACAGCACGGCGAAGTCCGCCAGCTTGCCCAGCTCGATCGAGCCCTTGTGGTCCTCTTCAAAGTGCTGGTAGGCGGCCCACAAGGTCATGGCCTGCAGCGCCACCCAGGGTGTCACGCGGTGCTCCGGCCCCAGCACCTGGCCTGTGCGCGTGCGACGATTGACGGTGGCATCCAGCACGCGGATGGACGACGGCAGTACCACCGGGGCATCGTGGTGCGTGGTGAAGCGCAGGCCCTGGGCCAGCACCCAGCCGGTGGGCGAGATGTTCTGCGCGCGCGGGTCACCCAGCACCTCGCTGCGGTGCCAGTCCCCCCAGTAGTAGGTGTGCATGGGAAACAGCGAGGGAAAGATGCCCACCCGGCGCAGCGCAGCCACCTGGTCGTGGCGCAAGGTCTGGCCATGGATCAGCACCGGGCGCCGGTCGCGCATCGGCGGGGCCCCGTCGTAGCGTGCCCGCGCCGCCTGCACGGCCAGGATCATTTGGTCGATGGCCGCGTCGCCGTTCGCATGCACCAGGATCTGCCAGTTGTGGGCAAAGGCCTTCTCCATCTGCGCCGTGGCCTGGGCGTCGCTCATCACCCCGTAGCCGGCGTAGCTGCGCGGCTGGCCGGCCGGTGGCTGCACATAGGGCTGGGTCAGCCAGGCGGTCTTGCCCTGGGGCGAGCCATCGAGCGTCAGCTTCACCCCGCCAATCCGGAAGTGCTGGCGGTAGCTGCGGCTGTAATACGGCCCCTGCATGAAGCGGCCCTCGCCCAGGGTGAGGATGTCCGGGTAGGAAACCACGTCGACCTTGAACTTGCCCTGCTGGGCCGCCGCCACGGCCGTGGCCACGCCCCCCGGGTCGGCCCGGCCGTCCTGCACGGTGGTGTAGCCGAACTGCAGGTACAGCGCCTGGGATTTTTCCAGCCAGCGGATGGCCTGGGCCTCGCTCAGCGCGGGCATCAGGTGCTGCAGTGCGCCAAAGTAGGCGTTTTCTTCCAGCACGCCATCGGGCTCGCGCGAGCCCGGACGCCGGCGGATGATGCCGCCCTGCGGATCAGGCGTGTCGGCCGTGATGCGCGCGCGCTCCAGGGCCTTGCTGTTGAGCGCGGCAAAGTGCCCGGACTGGTGGATGGCCACAATCGGCACGCGGGTCGACACGGCATCCAGCTCGTCGCGCGTGGGGTGCCGGTGCTCCGCCAGTTGAGAATCGTCATAGCCAAAGCCAAATGCCATCTGCAACTCGCGCGCATCGGGCGAGGTGGCGATGTACTGGCGCAGCGTGTCCTGCAACTGGGCAATGCCGGTGTTGGGCCCATCCGGCGGCGGCAGCAGGTTGGCAGCAATCGCCTGCAGCCCCACCCCGCCCAGGTGGCTGTGCGGATCCACAAAGCCGGGGATCAGGGTGCGCCCCTGCAAGTCCACCACCTGCGTGGCGGCGCCCTGCCAGCGGGCCACCTCGTCACGGCGCCCCAGCGCCACGATCCGGCCCGCGTGCACAGCCACGGCTTCCACCTGAGGCTGGGCATCGTTCATGGTCAGGATGGGACCGCCCCAATACAGCAGCTGCGCCCCTCCGGGTGGAATGGCAACGCGGGGCGCTCCCAGCGTGCTGCACCCTGTGAGGCCCAAGGCCCCCAGGCCGGTGGTCGCCGCCAAGGCGGCGGCAAACTGTCTGCGCAACATGGCCATCGTGTACTCTCTGCTATGCAGGTTGGTGGTGTGAACGGCTGGCAATCGCCAAGCCCACAGCCGAGCAGCCTGGGCTGGCCGCAGGCGACAGGCGCGCCGTAAATCCCAGCGCAGACCTCGGCAGCCCTGGCCCTGCTGCGCTGGCACTGAAAACAGCGCCACGTTGTCACGGCTAGCACAGGGCTTCAGCGGCAAGGCTTGTATCTTTTATTGCCGGACTGTAAAAAAGGGTTAAATCAAGCCCAGGGGGAAGCTCCCTAAAATTGCAGTGATGGCACACTTCGGCACACGCAGGAGTCACACAGCCCCCGGTTAGGCCCCTGCCTCTGCAGTCGCCATATCGGTCGGAGGCCGGTTCGGGATTGCGGCGAACAATCGTTGTGATTGCGGATTCGGCACGGTCGTCACAACGCCCGTTGCTGTAGTTTCTGATGGGCTATGCCGTATTGCCATAAGCGCCAGCCTTCCCAGGAAGCCTGGCGCTTTGGTTTATCCCAAACAGAAATCACACACTTATGAGACAGCACGCTGGAGAATATCTGAGCTTTCAGCTCGGTGGTGAGCAATACGGCATCGATATCCTGAAAGTCCAGGAAATCCGTGGCTATGAAGCGCCGACCCGCATCGCCAATGCCCCATCCTTCATCCTGGGGGTTCTGAATCTCCGCGGCGTCATCGTGCCGATCTGGGATATGCGCATCAAGCTGCGCATGGATCGCGCGGACTACGACAGCCACACCGTGACCATCGTGTTGAATGTGGGCGAGCGCGTCATCGGTCTGGTCGTTGACGCGGTGCAGGATGTGGTGGCCCTGAAGGCCGAAGACATCAAGCCCGCGCCCGAATTCAGCAGCACCCTGGCCTCCCAGCATTTGATCGGCATTGCCACGCTGGAGCAAGCCGAAGCGGCGCGCATGCTGATCCTGATGGACATCGAGCAATTCATTGCCGGTGCGGACACCGGTGAATTGGCCAGCGCCACCCAGACCGTTTAAAAAACACCATAACAATGAAAAACACCAAAATATCCCACAAGCTGAATATCGGCTTTGCGCTGATCATTCTGATTTTCTTTGTGACGGCGGGCATTACCACCTGGCGCATGGAGAAAGTGACGCAGGCCACGGCGCGCATGGAGCGCTCGGCCGAACTGCTCAAGATCGCCAGCGCCTGGCAAGGCGACGTGCGGCAGAACTCCGCCCGCTCGCTGGCCGTGGCCTATGCCGATGGCAATGCCATGCTGGATTTCTTCAAGGAATCCATGGCCGCCACCTCGCGTTCCACCGATGAAAAGCAAAAGGCCTTCCTGGAAAAGGCGCTGGATCCAGAGTCGCAAAAGCGCGCCCAGAACGTCGGTGAAGTGCGCAAGGTCTGGCTCAGCACGCGCAACGACATCAACCAGATGAAGCTGAGCGCGGACAGCCAGACCGTACAGAATTTCGTCCAACAGAAGTTCATCCCCACGACCACAGCCTACATCCAGGCCACGCAGGAGCTGGTCGACGGCGAAGCCCAGCAGGTGGCCGCGGCAGAGACCGAAGTCAACGCCATGTTCGCCCAGCTGTACACCCTCGGCGCCATCCTGATGGTGCTGACCGTGGCCATCGCCACCTTCATCAGCTGGCGCCTGTCGCGCGGCATCGCCGCCGGTGTGGAGCAGGCCCGCGCCGTGGCCCAGCGCATCGGCGCCGGGGACCTGAGCCAGGACGTGCAAATCCACAGCGGCGACGAAATCGGCCAGTTGCTGACCGCCCTGCGTGACATGCAGAGCAATCTGGCTCAAGTGGTGCGCAGTGTGCGCCACGGTTCGGACAACGTCGCCACGGCCAGCTCCGAGATTGCCCAGGGCAACCAGGACCTGTCCGCACGCACCGAAAGCCAGGCCTCGGCGCTGGAAGAAACCTCGGCGTCGATGGAAGAGCTGGGCTCCACCGTCAAGCAGAACGCCGACAACGCGCGCCAGGCCAACCAGCTGGCGCAAAACGCCTCCAACGTGGCGGTGCAAGGCGGTCAGGTCGTGGCCCAGGTGGTGGACACCATGAAGGGCATCAGCGAATCCAGCGCCAAGATTGCCGACATCATCAGCGTGATCGATGGCATCGCTTTCCAGACCAACATCCTGGCGCTGAACGCCGCGGTCGAGGCTGCCCGCGCCGGCGAACAGGGCCGCGGCTTTGCCGTGGTCGCGGCCGAGGTGCGCAGCCTGGCCGGCCGTTCGGCAGAAGCCGCCAAGGAAATCAAGGCCCTGATCACGGCCAGCGTGCAGCGTGTCGATCAAGGCACCAGCCTGGTCGACCAGGCCGGCGCCACCATGAACGAGGTGGTGCAGAGCATCCGCCGCGTCACGGACATCATGGGCGAGATCAGCGCGGCCAGCTCCGAGCAGAGCGCCGGCGTTGCCCAGGTCGGCGAAGCCGTGACGCAGATGGACCAGGCCACGCAGCAGAACGCGGCCCTGGTCGAAGAGATGTCGGCCGCCGCCACCAGCCTGCACGGCCAGGCCCAGGAACTGGTCCAGGCCGTCGCCGTGTTCAAGCTGGGGCACGCCGCCAGCGTGGCACAGCCGGCCGTGGTCCGCACTGCCGCCGCCCCGGTGCGCCCCACCCTGGCGCCCACACCGGCCCCACGCCCGACCGCGCAGCTGGCCGCCAAACCCGCCAGTGCCAAGCTGCCGGCCGCCGCACCCGCCCCCAGCAAGCCGGCGGCTGCACCTGCCGCCGACACCAGCGACGAGTGGGAAAGCTTTTAAGCGCCACGCAGATTAGAAGCCAAATCAGGATCCAGCCTTTGCACAGCAAGCGCTGACAGCTATCAAAAAAGCCAGTCATCGGACTGGCTTTTTTGCATGCGGCGGGACCCGACTCAGGCGGCGGCCGTTTCCGCGTCCAGCGCGGGGTAGTCGTTGTAGCCGGTGGCGTCGGCACTGTAGATGGTGCTGGCGTTCAGCGGATTCAGCGGCGCGCCCTGGGCGAAGCGGGCCGGCAGATCGGGGTTGGCGATGAACACGCGGCCAAAGGCCACGGCATCGGCCGCACCGCGGGCCAGCAGGGCTTCGGCGTCCTGCTGGCTCATGCCGTCGTTGGCAATGTAGGTGCCGCTGTAGATCTTGCGCAGGTGCTGGCCGATGGGCAGCACGCCGTCTTTAAGCTCTTCGCGCGAGAAGATAAAGCCCAGCTTGCGCGCTTCGATCTGCTGCGCCACATAGCTGAACAGCGCCACGGGGTCGCTGTCGCGCATGCTGTGGACGTTGCTCATGGGGTTCAGGTGCACGCCGATGCGCTCGGCCGGCCATTCCTGGGCCAGCGCGTCCAGCACTTCCAGCAGGAAGCGCGCACGGTTTTCGATGCTGCCGCCATACTGGTCGGTGCGCTGGTTGCTGCCATCGTGCAGGAACTGGTCGAACAGGTAGCCATTGGCGGCGTGCACTTCGATGAAGTCAAAACCGGCCGCCTTGGCGTTGCGGGCGGCCTGCACAAAGTCCTGGACGATGCCGGCGATCTCGGCGGTTTCCAGCGCGCGTGGCACAGTGTAGTCGCGCTTGGGGCGCAGCACGGCCACCTGGCCTTCGGTGGCGATGGCGCTGGGGGCCACGGGCAGTTGGCCATCCAGCAGCTCGGGGTCAGAGATACGGCCCACGTGCCACAGCTGCACGGCAATGTGGCCACCGGCGGCATGCACGGCCTCGGTCACGCGCTTCCAGCCGGCCACCTGCTCGTCCGACCAAATGCCGGGGGTGTTGGGGTAGCCCACGCCCTGGGGGCTGACCGAGGTGGCCTCGGTCAGGATCAAGCCGGCGCCCGCGCGCTGGCGGTAGTGCGTGACCTGCAGGTCACCCGGCGCACGGCCCTGGAAGGCGCGCATGCGGGTCAGCGGGGCCATCACCACGCGGTTGGGCAGGGTCACGGAACCGATCTTGAAGGGTTTTTGAAGTTGGGTCATGGAGGAAGGCTCGTCGATCAAACAAAGGGCTGCCCCACGCCGTGCGGGGGCAGTTTGTGCCATCTAGGGGCAATCCCGAGTATTTCAAGCTGGTTTTTTGTCGCTGGCCTGGCACCTGCGCGACAGCCGGCCCCAAAAAAACCGGGCGCAGGCCCGGTTCTCACAAGTGGCAGTGCGGCCTGGGGCCAGCGCTGGTCAGGCAGCCGCCGGCAGGCGGCCGTCGCGCAGCAGCGCCTGCACCAGTTGCACAAAGTACTGCACGCCCAGCGGCAGCACGCGGTCGTTGAAGTCGTACTTGGGGTTGTGCAGCGAGGCGCTGTCCTCGCCATTGCCCATCCAGATGTACACCCCGGGGCAGGCCTGGGCCATGAAGGAGAAGTCCTCCGAGGCCATGCTGGGCTTCAGGTCGCGGCGCACCTGCTCGGCGCCCAGCACGCCGGCCAGCACCTCGGCACAGACTTCCGCATGCACCGGGTGGTTGATGGTGGCGGGGTAGCTGACGCGGTAGTCCAGGTCGGCCTGCAGGCCATGCAGGGTGCAGGTGGCCGCAATCGCATCGCGAAAGCGCTGCTCGATGCGGGCGCGCTGCGCCATGTCGAAGCAGCGCACGGTGCCGCGCAGCTGGATGACTTCGGGCATGACGTTGTAGGTGTCGCCAGCGTGGAAGCTGGTGATGCTCAGCACGGCGGGCTTGTGCACTTCCTGCTCGCGCGCGATCAGTGCGGGCAGTTGGGTGACTAGCTGGCAGGCCGCCAGCAGCGCGTCCTTGCCCAGGTGCGGCATGGCGGCGTGGCAGCCCTGGCCGGTCAACGTCAGGTCAAAGATGTCAAAGGCTGCCATCACGGCCTCGCTGTGCACCGCTGCCGTGCCCACGGGTAGGCCCGGCCAGTTGTGCAGGCTGTAGACGGCCTGCATCGGGAAGCGCTGGAACAGCCCATCCTCGATCATGGCGCGCGCACCGCCTTCGTTTTCCTCGGCGGGCTGGAAGATGAAATGCACCGTGCCGGCAAAGTCGGGCTGGCTGGCCAGGGCCTGGGCCGCCCCCAGCAGCATGGTGGTGTGGCCATCGTGGCCGCAGGCGTGCATGCGGCCCTCGTGCTGCGACTTGTGCGCGCAGGTGTTCAGCTCGTGCACATGCAGCGCGTCCATGTCGGCGCGCAGGCCAATGCTGGGGCCGTCACCGCGGCGGCCTCGCAGCACAGCGACGATGCCGGTGCCGGCCAGGCCGGTGTGCACCTCCAGCCCCCAACCTTGCAGCAGTTCGGTCACGCGGGCACTGGTGCGGTGCTCCTGGAACGCGGTTTCGGGGTGGCGGTGGAAGTCGTGCCGCCAAGCCTGCAGGCTGTCCTGCGTGGGCCAGTTCACGCTGTCATTCGGGTTGCTCATCGTTCAGGCTTTCTTGGAAGGAACGGGATCACAGACTGCCCACGAAGAACTGGGCAATCGCGGCCGCAGCCAGGAACACGCCGGCATTCGCCATCAGCGAGACCACGACGATGCGCCAGCCCAGGCGGCGGAAAGCCGGGATGTCCTTGGCCAAGGACAGACCGGCAAAGGTCAGCATGGTGGTGATCATGGCAAAGAAGTTGACCTTGCCGGTCAGCGCCGCCACTTCGGCCGCATACGGCGTGCTGGGGAAGGTCATGGCCATGGCCACGAAGGAGATCCAGCACACGGCAGGCAGCTTGCGCTGCGTGGCCAGATAGACCAGGTCGCCCACCAGCACCACGCCGATGATGATGGCCACGCCAGGCAACGCGTCCAGCATGGGCACGCCGTGGCCGATGCGGTTGGCCACCAGCACGGTGGCGCCGCCCATCACCCACGACAGCAGGCGCATGCCCAGGTTCAGCACGGGGGTGTGCACCACTTCGCTCGGCTGCGCCACGCTGCCATCGTCAATCGAGACGGCCTTGCGGTTGCGGCCCAGCAGCGGCTCCAGCCAGCGGTAGGCGCGCACGGCCAGCGGCAGCGAGATGAACAGCGTCAGGTAGGTGCCCAAGGTGGTAGCGATCAGGTTGGCCGCCGCCGCGTAGGTGGCGATCTGGTCGGCCATCTCGGGGTGCTGCGCCGCCACGGCGCCCACGGCAGCGGCGGTCATCGAGCCCGAACCCACGCCCGCGCCCATGGCCAGGGCGTAGGGGTGAAAGATGTTCAGGCTGGTCACAAAACCGGCCAGGATGGAGATGAAGATGGCGCCGATCAGGGTGCCGGTGATGTATTCGGCCAGCACACCGCGGCCTTCGGGGGAGTTCATGCCGAAGCGCTCACCCACGATCGCCAGGCCGGGTTCACGGCCGATGGAGAAGGTGGCGCCAATCGCTTCGCGCTTGATGCCCAGCAGCAGCGCCACGGGCATGCCCAGCAAAATGCAGCCCACCAGGTTACCCAGCTCCTGCAGCGCCAGCGCCCAGCCCACCTTGCTCAGTTGCGGCAGCGAGCCGCCCACCAGCAGGCCCAGCTTGGCGATGAACAGGAACAGCGCACACGAGAGCACGGCCGCGGCAAAGTGCTGACCGCGCAGGTCCAGCTTGGCCGGTGCAGGCAGGCGCTTGGACAGCAGGCCCAGCACCAGGCCAATCAGCAACGCCCAGATCATGGGCAGCAGCACCACCTTGCCAATGCCCAGCTCGATGGGCAGCGGGCCCAGCCATTCGGACAAGGCTGCAATCACCAGTGCCAGCGCAAACACCTGCACCACCACCCCCCAGTTCATCGGCGACTTGCCGGGCTGAACGTCTGTACGCATCGGATTCCTTTTCCCGCCACCGCCACACCGCGGCCACGTGCTTGATATGAATGTGGAATGTCCGCCGCCAACACGCCCCGCCGCAGGCCGTCGGGCCTGTACCGGGCACGGGCTGCTGTACCACCGGGGCCGGCGGCATGGCAACGACACGTTCAGGGAGGAATTGGCAACGCTTGGCACAGCCCGCCACGGCAGCGCCTAACGCTGCGGGTCCGCTCATGCCAAGGTCGGAAAATATATCCGCGTGTTTATTGCGTTTGTTTTTGTTTTCTGTTCTAAAAAACAGAACGCTCGCCTTACCATGCCGGCCTGCGCTGCGCTGTTGTCCCTCTCACCCTGCCCCACCCTGGCCTGCCATGCACACATTTCACGATTCCCGTGCCCGTTATTTGTATGAGGCCGTGAGCAATGGTTCCGTGCGCGCCGCGGCGGAAAAACTGGGCATCGTGCCCTCGGCCGTCAGCCGCCAGATCAGCCTGCTGGAAGAAGAGATGGGTGTGGCCCTGGTCGAGCGCCACCGCACCGGCGTGGTGCCCACCCAGGCCGGGCAGCTGATTCTGGACTATTACCGCCAGCACCAGTCCCACCAGCACGACATGCTGGCCAAGGTGGACGCCGTGCGCGGCCTGCGCAGCGGCACGGTCAGCATCGTCAGCGGCGAAGGTTTCGCCCAGGAGCTGATCGATGGCCCGATCCGCCAGTTCCGCCAGCACTACCCGGATGTCTCGATCGCGCTCGACATCTACGGCACCAACGAGATCATGCGCCGCGTGCGCGAGGATGCCGCAGAAATCGGCTTGGTCTATTACGCCCCCGCGGACAGCCACATCGCCTCGCGCGGCTCGGCCCGCCAGCCGATGCACGCCATTGTCGCCCCCGGCCACCCGCTCAGCCGAGCACCGCACACCTCGCTGCAGGAGCTGTCGCAGTGGCCGGTGGCCCTGCTGCAGGGCGTCTACGGCATCCGCCAGCTGGTTGAATTTGCCGAGCATGCGGAAAAAATCCGCCTGTCCCCGGCCCTCACCAGCAACCTGATCAGCGTGCTGCTGGGCTTTGTGACCACCGGCCAGGGCGTGACCCTGCTGCCCAAGTGCTCGGTCACCACCGAGCTGGTCCAGGGCCGGGTGCTGGCCGTGCCCATCCACAACCCTGCCCTGCTCAGCGCCGAGGTCCAGCTCATCACCCGGGCGGGCCGCCAGCTCTCCCCCGCGGCCAACCGCTTTTTGCAGTACTGCATGCAGGGCATGCAGGCGTTTCAGGAAGCTGCCTGATCGCGCGGCGCACCGCGCCGGCCAGCGCCACCGTGCAGGCTGCCGCCCTTGACATAGACCACGGGCTGGCTGTCCATGCTGCGCAGCAGCCGCGTCAGGCTGTCTTCCACAGTGTTCACTGGCACAGCGGCCCCGGCATCGGCCAGACGGCACACCAGGTCGCCCTCGTTCCAGCTATCGGCGCCGCGGTAATTGCGCGCACGCAGCCAGCCGGGCTTGTCCGCCAGCAACTGGGTCTGCTGCAGCGCCTCGCTGCCCGTCAACCAGCGCAGCGCCTGGCGGGCCTCGGTGCCTGAGGTCACGACGCAATCGACCGCAGCAGGCAGCACCGCCCCCACGGCGCGGCCCTCGGGCGGCAGCCACAGCGTCAGCATGCGCGGGTCAGGCAGCAGGCCCTGCACATCCTCCAGGCCGACCAGGCGCACCCGCTGGCGCTGCCAGGGCTGGCCGGGGCAGCGCAACGCCATGTCCGGCAGGGCCACCGGCATGGCCCAGCATCCCGACAGCTGCAAGAGCTGGCCGGCCGCCTGGGCGCGCAGAAAATGCAGCAACTCCCAACTCTGTGCCACCGTCGACCTGCAGATCAGCAAGATGAAGCCAAATCTGGCCAGCATCCACACCAATAAAAAAGGCAACCCGAAGGTTGCCTTTTTAAGGTCAGCACCTTCTACAAGGTGCGCTTCACTTACGTGCCGGTGGCACATCCGTGCACGACCCGTGCGCCACTTCCGCCGCCATGCCGATGCTTTCGCCCAGCGTGGGGTGCGGGTGGATGGTCTTGCCGATGTCCACGGTGTCGGCGCCCATTTCGATGGCCAGGGCGATTTCACCAATCATGTCGCCCGCATGCGTGCCGACGATGCCGCCGCCCAGGATGCGGCCATGGCCGTGCGCCTCGGGGCTGTCGTCGAACAGCAGCTTGGTGAAGCCTTCGTCGCGGCCATTGGCGATGGCGCGGCCGGAGGCGGCCCAGGGGAACAGGCCCTTCTTGACCTTGATGCCTTGGGCCTTGGCCTGGTCTTCGGTCAGACCCACCCACGCCACTTCGGGGTCGGTGTAGGCGACGGACGGGATCACGCGGGCGTTGAAGGCGGCCGCGGCCAGTTCCTTGTTGCCCTGCAGTTCACCGGCGATGACTTCGGCGGCCACATGCGCTTCGTGCACGGCCTTGTGCGCCAGCATGGGCTGGCCCACGATGTCGCCAATGGCAAAGATGTGCGGCACGTTGGTCCGCATCTGGATGTCCACGTCGATGAAGCCACGGTCAGTCACTGCTACACCCGCCTTGTCGGCGCTGATCTTCTTGCCATTGGGCGTGCGGCCCACGGCTTGCAGGACCAGGTCGTAGGTTTGGGGTTCGGGCACGGTAACGCCGTCCTTGGCGGGGGCGAACGTGACCTTGATGCCTTCGGGCGTGGCTTCGGCACCCACGGTCTTGGTGTTGACCATGATGTTGTCGAAGCGGTGCGCGTTCATCTTCTGCCAGACCTTGACCAGGTCGCGGTCCGCGCCCTGCATCAGGCCGTCCATCATTTCCACCACGTCCAGGCGGGCGCCCAGGGTGCTGTAGACGGTCCCCATTTCCAGGCCGATGATGCCGCCGCCCAGGATCAGCATGCGCTTGGGCACGCCCTTGAGGTCCAGCGCGCCGGTGGAGTCCACCACGCGCTCGTCCCGGGGCATGAAGGGCAGGTGCACGGCCTGCGAGCCCGCGGCGATGATGGCCTTCTTGAACTGGACGACCTTCTTGGTGCCGGTCTTGTCCTGGCCCTGGCCGGTGGTTTCTTCCACTTCCAGGTGGTGGGCGCCGACAAAGCTGCCGTAGCCGCGCACGATGGTGACCTTGCGCATCTTGGCCATCTGGCCCAGGCCGCCGGTCAGCTTGCCGATGACCTTTTCCTTGTGGCCGCGCAGCTGGTCGACGTTCACCTGGGGCGCACCGAACTGGATGCCAGCCACTTCGAGGTGCTTGACCTCATCCATGACGGCAGCCACGTGCAGCAGCGCCTTGGAGGGGATGCAGCCCACGTTCAGGCACACGCCGCCCAGGGTGGCGTAGCGCTCGACCAACACGACCTTGAGGCCCAGATCGGCGGCGCGGAAGGCGGCGGAGTAGCCGCCGGGGCCACCGCCCAGCACCAGCACGTCGCAGTCCAAGTCGACCGTGCCGCCAAAGCTGGCGGCGGCCGGTGCGGCCACGGCCGCAGGCGCTGCAGAAGCTGTAGCTGCTGGCGCAGGTGCAGTCTGGGCTGGAGCCGGATTGGGAGCAGCAGCTGCAGGGGCAGCCGCAGCGCCCTCTGCCGCTTCCAGGGCGATGATGATGGAGCCTTCGGCGACCTTGTCGCCGATCTTGACCTTCACCTCTTTGACCACGCCGGCGTGGCTGGAGGGGATTTCCATGGAGGCCTTGTCGGACTCCACGGTGATCAGGGACTGGTCCACGGTGACGCTGTCACCGGGCTGCACCAGCAGTTCGATCACGCCGACTTCGGCGAAATCGCCAATGTCGGGCACTTTGATGTCGATGATTGCCATGTGTGTCAGCCCCTTGGTTACAGCAGGATGCGGCGGTAGTCCGCCAGCACGGCGCCCAGGTAGGCGTTGAAGCGTGCGGCCGCAGCGCCGTCGATGACGCGATGGTCGTACGACAGGCTCAAGGGCAGCATCAGGCGCGGCTGGAAGGCCTTGCCGTCCCACACGGGCTGGATGCTGGACTTGGACAGGCCCAGGATGGCCACTTCCGGCGCGTTGACGATGGGGGTGAAGTCGGTGCCGCCGATGCCGCCCAGGGACGAGATCGAGAAGCAGCCACCCTGCATGTCGGCCGCGCCCAGCTTGCCGTCGCGGGCCTTCTTGGCCAGCTCACCCATTTCCTGGCTGATCTGCATGATGCCCTTCTTGTCGGCATCCTTGAGCACGGGCACCACCAAGCCATTGGGCGTGTCCGCCGCAAAGCCGATGTTGAAGTACTGCTTGTAGACCAAGGTGTCGCCGTCCAGGCTGGTGTTGAACTCGGGGAACTTCTTCAGCGCAGCGACCACGGCCTTGATGACGAAGGCCAGCATGGTGACCTTGACGTCGCTCTTGGCCTTGGCCTGCTCGGCGTTGGTGGAGACGCGGAAGGCCTCCAGGTCGGTGATGTCGGCCAGGTCGTTGTTGGTGACGTGGGGGATCATCACCCAGTTGCGGTGCAGGTTGGCGCCCGAGATTTTCTTGATGCGCGACAGGTCCTTGCGCTCCACGGGGCCGAACTTGGCGAAGTCCACCTTGGGCCAGGCCAGCACTTCCAGGCCGCCGACGTTGCCGCCGGAGGACTTGGGCGCTGCGGCCTGCTGGGCCAGGGTCTGCACCGCGCCGGCCATGACGGACTTGGTGAAGCCCATCACGTCTTCCTGCGTGATGCGGCCCTTCTGGCCGGAACCCTTGACTTCCGCCAGGGGCACGCCCAGCTCGCGCGCAAACTTGCGCACGGAGGGCGAGGCATGGGGCAGCGCGCCCGTGGGGGCCACGGTGGGGTTGTGGGCCGGTGCGGCCACAGCTGCTACCGCAGCAGGAGCAGCGGGCGCAGGCGCAGCAACGGCGGGGGCCGCATTTTGTGCTGCAACCGGTGCGGCTGCGGCAGGTGCTGCCACGGCGGCGGGGGCTGCACCCTGCACGCTCATGGCGCCGACCACGTCGCCGACGTTGACCTTGTCGCCGATCTTCAGCGTCAGGGCGGTGATGGTGCCAGCGGCGGGCGATGGGATTTCCATCGAGGCCTTGTCCGACTCCACGGTGAACAGCGACTGCTCGGCCGTGACGGTGTCGCCCACCTTGACCAGCAGCTCAATGACGGCCACGTCCTTGAAGTCACCGATGTCGGGGATGGCGATGTTCACGCTGCTGGGTGCTGCAGCAGGTGTAGCAGCCTGCGCAGGCGCAGCGGGCGCTGGCGCCACATTTGTTGCCGCAACGGGCACGGCAGCAGCCGGTGCAGGTGCCGCCGCCGCAGCGGGGGCCGAGGCCACATCGGCGGTTTCGATCACGGCGATCACGGCGCCCTGCGCCACCTTGTCGCCCAGCTTGACCTTGAGCTCCTTGAGCACGCCGGCGTGGCTGGAAGGGATCTCCATGGACGCCTTGTCGGATTCGACGGTGATCAGCGATTGCTCAACCTTGATGGTGTCGCCCACGTTGACCAGCACCTCGATCACGCCGACGCTGTCGAAGTCACCGATGTCCGGGACCTTGATTTCTGTCAATGCCATGTGTGTGTCTCCGGTGCTCGATTAGGCGTACAGGGGGTTGATCTTGTCGGCTTGGATGCCGTACTTGGCAATGGCTTCGGCCACCTTGGTGACGGGCAGCTTGCCCTCTTCCGCCAGCGACTTGAGCGCGGCCACGACGATGTAGTGGCGGTCGATCTCGAAGTGCTCGCGCAGCTTGCGGCGGAAGTCGGAACGGCCGAAACCGTCGGTGCCCAGCACCTTGTAGGTGCGGCCCTTGGGCATGAAGGGGCGGATCTGCTCGGCGTAGGCCTTCATGTAGTCGGTCGATGCAATCACCGGACCTTGCGAGGTCTGCAGCTGCTGCGTCACGAACGGCACCTTGGCGGTTTCCAGCGGGTGCAGCATGTTGTGGCGCTCGGCGTCCTGGCCGTCGCGGGTCAGTTCGTTGAACGATGGGCAGCTCCACACGTCGGCGGCAATGCCCCAGTCCTTTTCCAGCAGCTCTTGCGCAAAGAAGGATTCGCGCAGGATGGTGCCCGAGCCCAGCAGTTGCACACGCTGGCCGGATTGCGGCACCTTCTGGCCGGGCTTGACCAGGTACATGCCCTTGATGATCTGCGCTTCCGTGCCTTCGGCCAGACCGGGCATGGGGTAGTTCTCGTTCAGCAAGGTGATGTAGTAGAAGACGTTTTCCTGGTTCTGCACCATGCGGCGCAGGCCGTCCTGCATGATCACGGCCACTTCGTGGGCGAAGGTGGGGTCGTAGGAGATGCAGTTGGGGATGGTGTTGGCCAGGATGTGGCTGTGACCGTCTTCGTGCTGCAGGCCTTCGCCGTTCAGCGTGGTGCGGCCCGAAGTGCCGCCCAGCAGGAAGCCGCGCGCCTGCATGTCACCCGCGGCCCAGGCCAGGTCGCCAATGCGCTGGAAGCCGAACATGGAGTAGTACACGTAAAACGGGATCATGATGCGGTTGGACGTGCTGTAGCTCGTCGCGGCCGCAATCCAGCTGCTCATGCCGCCGGCTTCATTGATGCCTTCCTGCAGGATCTGGCCGGCCTTGTCCTCGCGGTAGTACATCACCTGGTCCTTGTCGACCGGGGTGTACTGCTGACCGTGGGGGTTGTAGATGCCGACCTGGCGGAACAGGCCTTCCATACCGAAGGTACGGGCCTCGTCAACCAGGATGGGCACCACGCGGGGGCCGATGTTCTTGTCGCGCAGCAGCTGCGTCAGGAAACGCACATAGGCCTGGGTGGTGGAGATTTCACGGCCTTCGGGCGTGGGCTCCAGGATGGCCTTGAAGGTGTCCAGCGACGGGGCGGTGAAAGCTTCGTCGGCCTTCACGCGGCGGTGTGGCAGGTAGCCGCCCAGGGCCTTGCGACGCTCGTGCAGGTACTTCATTTCCGGCGTGTCGTCGGCCGGCTTGTAGAAGGGGATGTCCGCGATCTGGCTGTCGGGGATCGGGATGTTGAAGCGGTCGCGGAAGGCCTTGATGTCCTCGTCGCTCAGCTTCTTGGTCTGGTGCACGGTGTTCTTGCCTTCACCGATCTTGCCCATGCCAAAGCCCTTGACGGTCTTGACCAGCAGCACGGTGGGCTGGCCCTTGGTGTTGTTGGCGGCGTGGAAGGCAGCGTAGACCTTCTGCGCGTCGTGGCCACCACGGCGCAGGTTCCAGATCTCGTCGTCGGACATGTGCTCGACCATCTTCAGCGCGCGGGGATCGCGGCCGAAGAAGTGCTTGCGCACGTAGGCGCCGTCGTTGGCCTTGAACGACTGGTAGTCCCCGTCGTTGCACTCCATCATGATCTTCTTGAGGACGCCGTCCTTGTCCTTGGCCAGCAGCTCGTCCCAGCCACGGCCCCACAGCAGCTTGATCACATTCCAGCCGGAGCCACGGAATTCGCCTTCCAGCTCCTGGATGATCTTGCCGTTGCCGCGCACCGGGCCGTCCAGGCGTTGCAGGTTGCAGTTGATGACGAAGATCAGGTTGTCGAGGTTCTCGCGCGCGGCCAGGGAGATGGCGCCCAGCGATTCGACTTCGTCCATTTCACCGTCGCCGCAGAACACCCAGACCTTGCGGTTTTCGGTGTTGGCGATGCCACGGGCGTGCAGGTACTTCAGGAAGCGCGCCTGGTAGATGGCCATCAGCGGGCCCAGGCCCATGGACACCGTGGGGAACTGCCAGAACTCGGGCATCAGCTTGGGGTGGGGGTAGCTGGACAGGCCCTTGCCGTCGACTTCTTGGCGGAAGTTCAGCAGTTGCTCTTCGGAGATGCGGCCTTCCAGGTAGGCGCGGGCGTAGATGCCGGGCGAGACGTGGCCCTGGATGTACAGGCAGTCGCCACCGTGGTTTTCGCTCTCGGCGTGCCAGAAGTGGTTGAAGCCGGCCGCAAACATGTTGGCCAGCGAGGCGAAGGAACCGATGTGGCCGCCCAGGTCGCCGCCTTCCGGTGGGTGGTGGCGGTTGGCCTTGACCACCATGGCCATGGCGTTCCAGCGCATGTAGGCGCGCAGGCGGCCTTCGATCTCCAAGTTGCCGGGGCAACGGGCTTCCTGGCTGGTTTCGATGGTGTTGACGTAGCCGGTGTTGGCCGAGAACGGCAGGTCCACGCTGTTCTGGCGGGCGTGTTCCAGCACTTCTTCAATCAGTTGGTGCGCATATTCGGCACCTTCGCGGTCGATGACGGCGCTCAGCGCCTCCATCCATTCGCGGGATTCCTGGGGATCCAGGCTGGGCTTGGCGTTGGCGCCGGCCTGAGGGTCGGTCTGAGCGGTCATATGTGTCTCCTGTTCAAGAGGCTGCAGGGGGTGGTCGGGAATTGCATCCATCGAACGCGCTTGTCTGCGGCCACAGTTGAAGCGGTGTGTGCCGAGCCTTCAGCTTAGCGGAAGCCCACACCGTGCCTGCGAAACAAATACGCCCAATTTGGCGACCTTTCGGCGCGCAGTTTCGCACATTTTTTCCATTTTTCAAATGATGCACACAACTCTCATATTATGAAAAATTGCTGCAACTGCACATTAAAAACAAGACGTTGCCATCGTCACGGGGATGACCCGCGCCGCCAGGGAATCCCCCTACACTGCACACATGGTTTCCCCTGAACAAAAGTCCCCGGCCCCGGTTGCCTCCCCCGCCTTCACCAGTGCCGATCCCACGCAATGGTGGCGCATGTGGTGGCGCAGCCTCTCGCCGACCCGCCAGGACCGCTTGGCCGCACTGGCGCCGCTGGTGTCAGTGGCACTGTTCATGGCAGCAATCATTGCGGCTTTCTGGTATTTGCGCGCAGAGGAAGTCGATCGCGGCGAGCAAGCCCTCAAGCGCGATGTGGAATATGCCCAGCAGCGCATGCGCCTGCGCCTGCTGGAACGCCAGGAACAGGTGATGCGCATTGCGCGCGACCTCAGCTACGGCGACATTGGCACGGTGGAGTTTGGTAACCGCGCCGAAGTGCTGGTCACCCAGTACCCCGAACTGCAGGTGCTGACCTGGGTGGACCGTGACGGCCGCATCATCACCAGCTATGCCGCGCCCACCGTGCCACGCGAGCAACTGCGCATGCCGGCAGAGCGCCTGGGCAAGGACAGCGCGGGCGAGAGCTTCCAGCAGGTCAAGGACAGCTACCAGTCGGTCTACCACCAGCCGGTGGTGGTGCCCGGCCAGAACCCACCGCTGCTGCAGTTCCATGCCCCGGTCATGGGCACCAGCAGCTTTGGCGGCACGGTGATGGCCGAGTATTCGGTCGACAGCCTGATGCGCTATGCCACGCCCAGTGAGTTGCTGGCCCGCTACGCCATCACCATGACCGACGCCCAGGGTGTGCTGATTGCTGGCACGCCGCTCAAGCGCCCGCACACCGCCGAGCACTGGTACCAGATCGCCAAGCCCGAGGCCAGTGAATACCAGATCCCCATCTCCCCGGTAGGCAACTCGCTGCAGATCAAGGGGCAGGCCTACAGCACCTCCTTGAGCATGGTGGGCAACGGCATGTTCTGGCTGGTGGCCTCGCTGAGCATGATGACCGCCTGGCTGCTGCTGGGCACCTGGCGCCACACCCGCAAGCGCCTGCGCGCCCAGGAAGCCCTGGTGGCGGAAACCAATTTCCGCCGCGCCATGGAAAACTCGCTGCTGACCGGCATGCGCGCGCTGGACATGCAAGGCCGCATCACCTACGTGAATGCCGCCTTCTGCCAGATGACCGGCTGGAGCGAAAGCGAACTGGTGGGTCAGACACCGCCCTATTCCTACTGGGCTGAAAGCGACTACGACTACCTGCACAGCAAGCTCAACGACGAGCTCAGCGGCAAGACCCTGCAAGGGGGCTTCCAGGTGCGCGTGCGGCGCAAGAACGGCAGCATGTTCGATGCGCGGCTGTACATCTCGCCACTGATCGATGCCCGCGGACAGCAGACGGGCTGGATGTCGTCCATGACCGACATCACCGAGTCCAAGCGCATCCGCGACCAGCTTGCAGCCTCCCACGACCGTTTCACCATTGTGCTGGAAGCGCTGGACGCTTCTGTTTCTGTAGCACCACTGGGCAGTGCCGAGCTGCTGTTCGCCAACAAGCTGTACCGGCAGTGGTTTGGCTCACAGACCACGGGCCACCTGCAGCTGGTGCAGCAGGCCGGCCTGCCGGCCGAGCGCAGCGAAACCGTGGACGACGAAGACGGACTGATGGGCTTTCCCACCGATCCGATCACCAGCGCCTCCAGCAACAACGCCGAAATCTATGTGGCCGAACTGGGCAAATGGCTGGAAGTGCGTTCGCGCTACCTCAGCTGGGTCGACGGCCGCCTGGCCCAGATGGTGATTGCCACCGACATCACCCAGCGCCGTATGGCGGAGGAACAGGCCGCGCGCCAGGCCGAACAGGCCCAGAGTGCCAGCCGCCTGATCACCATGGGCGAGATGGCGTCCAGCGTGGCCCACGAGCTGAACCAGCCCCTGACTGCCATCAGCAACTACAGCAGCGGCATGCTGACGCGCCTGGCCAACGGCACGCTGACCGAAGAGCAGATGAAGTTTGCGCTGGAGAAGACCGCCCACCAGGCCCAGCGCGCCGGGCAGATCATCCAGCGCATCCGCTCCTTCGTGAAGCGCAGCGAACCCAATCGCACCATGGCCCAGGTGGAGTCCATCGTCGACGAGGCGCTGGAGCTGGCGAACATCGAAATGCGCCGGCGCAACGTGCGACTGAGCCATTTTGTGGCGGCCCGCATACCGCCTGTGCTGGCAGACACGATTTTGATTGAGCAAGTGCTGATCAATCTGATAAAAAATGCGGGCGAGTCCATTGACCAGGCACAGCGCACCACGGCGCAACGGCTGGTGGAATTGCGGGTCGTCCCCAAAGAGGTAGAAGGTCAGTTGGGAGTGGAATTCTCCGTCCAGGACTCCGGCAAGGGCCTGGCACCCGAGGTCCAGGAGCGTTTGTTCGAAGCCTTCTTCTCCACCAAGAACGAAGGCATGGGCATTGGTCTGAATCTGTGTCGCTCGATTGTGGAGTCTCACGATGGCCGTATGGCTGCGGAGAACCTCTACAATGGTTCCGAGGTGGTTGGCTGCCGGTTTTCCTTCTGGATTCCGCTGGCCACGCCCCAGGAAAAGGGAGACAACCTTTCTACGGTTATTAATCCAAATACAAGGAATCCTGCATGAGTTTGACACCCAAAAAAGGAACGGTTTACGTCGTGGATGATGACGAGGCCGTGCGCGACTCGCTCCAGTGGTTGCTGGAAGGCAAAGACTATCGTGTGCGCTGCTTCGACTCGGCCGAATCCTTTCTCGCACGCTACGACCCCCGCGAAGTCGCCTGCCTGATCGCCGACATCCGCATGGGCGGCATGACCGGCCTGGAGCTGCAGGACAAGCTGCTGGAACGCAAGTCTCCCCTGCCCATCGTCTTCATCACCGGCCACGGCGACGTGCCGATGGCCGTGAACACCATGAAGAAGGGTGCCCTGGACTTCATCCAGAAGCCCTTCAACGAGGATGACCTGCTGAGCGTGGTCGAACGCATGCTGGACCATGCCCGCGAAGCCTTTGCCGGCCACCAGCAGGCCGCCAGCCGCGAGGCCCTGCTGTCCAAGCTGACCGGGCGCGAATCCCAGGTGCTGGAACGCATCGTTGCCGGCCGCCTGAACAAGCAGATCGCCGACGACCTGGGCATCAGCATCAAGACCGTGGAAGCCCACCGCGCCAACATCATGGAAAAGCTGGGTGCCAACACGGTAGCCGACCTGCTCAAGATTGCTTTGGGCTCTAGCGCTGCAGGCGGCAAAGTCCCGGCATAAACTTCAGGGGTTTCCCTAAAACTGCCAGCCACTTGGAAACAGGTCGCTGGCAGTATTTTTATTTCTGACGCAGATACACCATGACAGCCCAAATCATCGACGGCAAAGCCCTCTCCGCCCAATTGCGCACCGAAGTTGCCCAGCGCGCCGCCACCCTGACCGCCCAGGGCACCAAGCCCGGTCTGGCCGTGGTACTGGTGGGTGACAACCAGGCTTCGCAGGTGTATGTGCGCAACAAGGTCAAGGCCTGCGAAGACGTGGGCTTCCACTCTGTGCTCGAGAAGTACGACGCCTCGATGACCGAAGCCGAATTGCTGGCCCGCGTGGACGCGCTGAACAACGACCCCAGCATCCACGGCATCCTGGTGCAACTGCCCCTGCCCAAGCACATCGACGACCACAAGGTCATCGAAGCCATCTCGCCCCTGAAGGACGTGGACGGCTTCCACGTGGCCAGCGCCGGCGCGCTGATGGTGGGTGAGGTCGGCTTCAAGGCCTGCACGCCCTACGGCTGCATGAAAATGCTGGAATCCATCGGCATGAAGGACCTGCGCGGCAAGCACGCCGTGGTGATCGGCCGCTCCAACATCGTGGGCAAGCCCATGGCCATGATGCTGCTGGCCGCCAACGCCACCGTCACCATCACCCACAGCGGCACGGCCGACCTGGCCGCCATGACCCGCCAGGCCGACATCGTGGTGGCGGCTGTGGGCAAGGTCAACGTGTTGACTGCCGACATGATCAAGCCCGGCGCCGTGTTGATTGACGTGGGCATGAACCGCAATGCCGAAGGCAAGCTGTGCGGCGACGTGGACTATGACGGCTGCAAGGATGTGGCAGGCTACATCACCCCCGTGCCCGGCGGCGTGGGCCCCATGACCATCACCATGCTGCTGGTCAACACCATGGAAGCGGCCGAGCGCACCGCGGCAGCCCGCTAAAGCGCCTGCCGGTCCGCGGCCAGGACTGCGGGCCGGCACAATCGCACTCTGCATTTCATAGCTACCTGCGCGCTCTGCGCAGGCGCTAGCTGCCTATTTGACACAGATGCATGCCCCCCAGTGGTTGTTCCCAGGGCCACAGGCAGTCGCGTTTTGTATACACAACGCTCTGTTACAGTGGTTCAGCGAATACCGCCACAGAGGAGCAAGCATGCAGCCAGACTCCATCGCACCCACCGCGGGCGTCCACTGGATCGTCCGGATGAACTGGAAAAACCGGTCGATCTGCTTCGTCCTGCTGGCGCTGACCGTGGCCTCGCACATGGCAGACCGGCAACCCGGCCCCATCGCCTGGCTGCTGCTGGTGCTGCAGTTCGTGGTGTACCCGCAGGTGCTCTACCTGCTGACCCGGCGCCTGCCCCAGCAGCGCCAGCGTCAGGTCGAAGTGCGCAACATGCTGCTCGATGGCCTGGGCTTCGGACTGTGGTGCAGCTTTCTGGGCCTGCCGCTGTGGATCACCTTCACCATGTACATCGGCGTCAGCATGAACCTGCTGGTGTTCGAAAGCTTTCGCGGCTGGGTCCAGGCCACGCTGTGCATGGCGCTTGGCATCGCGGTGATGCACGGGCTGCGTCCCACCCCCTGGCAGGCCGACACCAGCTTGCTGACCACGGGCCTGAGCATGTTCACGCTCGGCCTGTACATCCTGGCCTTCGCCTACGACGCCTACCTGCGCGCCACGTCCTTGCACCGCCACCGCGCCCAGCTGCGCCAGCAGCTCGAAGCCAACCACCGACTGCAGGCCCAGCTGACGGAGCTGGCCCTTCGCGATCCGCTGACCGGGCTGTACAACCGCCGCCACCTTGACGAAACCATGCAGCTGCAGCTGCAGCGCTGCGCCGTGATGGGCTCGGGCGCGGCCGTGCTGCTGCTGGACATCGACCATTTCAAGCAGATCAACGACCGCCACGGTCATGCCGTGGGCGACCAGTTGCTGCAGACCCTGGCCCAGCTGTTGCTGCGCAATTGCCGGGCGGGTGATACGGCCTGCCGCTATGGCGGCGATGAGTTCCTGCTGCTGCTCACCGAAGTCACGCCGGACGCCGCGCTGGCGCGGGCCCAGCAATTGCGCCAAGACTTCGCCGTGCAGCAGTTGCGGGTCGAGGACCCATCCCTGTCGACCACCCTGTCCTGCGGGCTGGCGCTGTTCCCCGCCCATGGCACCGAACCCGCGCGGCTGATCCAGCGCGCGGACCAGGCGCTGTACCAAGCCAAATTACACGGACGCAACGCCGTGGTCGTGTTCGAACACGACCTTGAAACCTGTACGGATGGCGCAAAATAGCAGGCATGACCAATGCTTTGCTTGAAACTGCCAGCCTGCCTCTGTTCGACCGCATCACCCCGCCGGACGTCGCTCCCGCCATCGAGGCCTTGATGGCACGTGCCAGCGCGGCCCTGGAAACGGTGACGGCCCCCGATTTCCCGGCCGACTGGAATGCCATCGCCCAGGAACTGGATGTCGCCACCGAGAAGCTGGGCATGGCCTGGAGCGCGGTCAGCCACCTGTCCAGCGTGGCCGACAGCCCCGAATTGCGCGCCGCCTACAACGAGGTGCTGCCCAAGATCACCGAGTTCTGGACCAATCTGGGAGCCGACGAGCGCCTGTACGCCAAGTACAAGGCCATCGACGTGAACCGCCTCACTGCAGAGCAGAAAAAGGCCCACGCCAATGCCCTGCGCGGCTTCGTGCTGTCGGGTGCCGAACTGCAGGGCGCGGCACGCGAGCGCTTTGCCAAGATCCAGGAGCGCGCCGCCGAGCTGGCGCAGAAATTCAGCGAAAACACCCTGGATGCCACTGACACCTGGGCTTACTACGCCACCGAAGCCGAGCTGGACGGTGTGCCTGCCGACGTGGTCCAGGCTGCCCGCGCCGCCGCCCAGGCCGAGGGCAAGGATGGCTACAAGCTCACGCTGAAGATGCCTTGCTACCTGCCGGTCATGCAGTTTGCGCACAGCAGCGCCTTGCGCGAGAAGCTCTACCGCGCCTACGTCACGCGCGCTTCCGACCAAGCCGAAGGCGACGCCGTGCAATACGACAACGCCCCCCTGATCAAGGAAATCCTGGCCCTGCGCCTGGAAGAGGCCCAATTGCTGGGCTACGCCAACTTCGCCGAAGTCTCGCTGGTCCCCAAGATGGCCCAGTCACCCCAGCAGGTCATCGGCTTCCTGCGCGACCTGGCGCAGCGTGCGCGCCCCTACGCCGAAAAGGACGTGGCCGACCTGCGCGCATTTGCCGCCAAGGAACTGGGACTGAGCGATCCCCAGCCCTGGGACTGGACCTACATCGCCGAAAAACTCAAGGAAGCGCGTTACGCCTTCAGCGAGCAGGAAGTGAAACAGTACTTCACGGCCCCCAAGGTGCTGGATGGCTTGTTCAAGATCATTGAGACCCTGTTCGATGTGAAGATCAGCCGTGACACAGCCGCCGTCTGGCACCCCGCCGTGCAGTTCTACCGCCTGGAGCGCAAGGGCCAGACCGTGGGCCAGTTCTACCTGGACCAGCCCGCACGCAAGGGCAAGCGCGGCGGCGCCTGGATGGACGATGTGCGCAGCCGCTGGCTGCGCCCCGACACCGGTCTGTTGCAAACACCGGTGGCCCACATGGTCTGCAACTTCGCCGACGGTGTGGATGGCAAGCCCGCGCTGCTGACGCACGATGACGTGATCACCCTGTTCCACGAATCTGGCCACGCCCTGCACCACATGCTGACCCAGGTGAACGAAAAGGACGTGTCCGGCATCAACGGCGTGGAATGGGATGCGGTGGAGCTGCCCAGCCAGTTCATGGAAAACTTCTGCTGGGAATGGGATGTGCTGCGCCACATGACTGCCCATGTGGAGACCGGTGAGCCCCTGCCGCGCGCCCTGTACGACAAGATGATCGCCGCCAAGAACTTCCAGGCGGGCATGGGGACGCTGCGCCAGGTCGAGTTTGCGCTGTTCGACATGCTGCTGCATACCGAGCACCAGCCCGACGCCGACTACAACGCCCTGCTGCAACAGGTGCGCGCTGAAGTGGCCGTGCTGCCCACGACCGCCTACAACCGTTCCACTAACACTTTCAGCCACATTTTTGCCGGTGGCTATGCGGCAGGTTATTACAGCTACAAGTGGGCCGAGGTGCTGAGCGCCGACGCCTATGCGGCCTTCGAAGAAACCCAGGGCTCCGACGGCAGCACCAGCCAGACCACGGCGCAGAAGTACCTGCACAACATTCTGGAAATGGGCGGCAGCCGCAGCGCCATGGACAACTTCAAAGCCTTCCGCGGCCGCGAACCCCAGCTGGACGCCTTGCTGCGCCACCAAGGCATGGCAGAGCCTGTGGCGGCCTGAAGCGCCCGCGAGGACCACACGCACAAGGGAGGCAGCAGCCTCCTTTTTTCATCGCAGCATCTGTCGCACAGGGCTGTGGCTTGCAGGCAGCCGCATCCCCCGCTGCTTTTCAAGCCCTAATCCCGCAGATGGCTGGGACACCAAGACGCCAGTCACTCCGTACCGATTCCTTTGCCTGCGGTGACAGTGTTTGCGGGCAGCACATCCCCAACTAGGACGAGACCGCACGCCAGCCAAAGCTGGCGGCGCGCCGCGGTTTGACCCGTCTTCCTTCACCGCGCCTTCAGTAGGCCGTTGACGATTGCGCCGCCCAGAGGAGGGCCCCCACAAACGCGCGCATGGCGCGAATGGAGCCAACCAGTCCTCGGCCTCTTGCATGCTGACCTTGTCCGGCCGCCCCCAGAGCGTTTGCAGGCCTCGGCGCACCGCCGCATCGCCATGCAGCGACCCGCCCAGCCAGCCATAACCGCGCAGCAAGGCGTAGTTCACGGTCCAGGGGCCGATGCCACGGATGGCCAGCAGCTGCTCCCTCACGGCTTGCCAGGCGCTGCGAAAGACGCTCCACCGCCCCCGCGCTCATTGCGTGGCCTCCCGCGCCAGCAAGGCGCGCTTGCGCTCCACCCCCCAGCGGTAGCCCGACAGGCTGCCATCGGTCCGCACCACCCGGTGGCAGGGAATGGCCACTGCCAGCGCATTCGCCGCGCAGGCCCCGGCCACGGCACGCACGGCCTGGGGCGCACCAATGCGCTGGGCAATGTCGGTGTAACTGGCGGTCTGCCCCACAGGAATATCGCGCAGCGCCTGCCAGACGCGCTGCTGAAAGGCCGTGCCGCGCACATCCAGCGGCAGGTCCAGGCCCAGCTTGGGCATTTCGACAAAACCGACCACCTGGGCCATCCATTGCTCGAATTCGGCATCGCCGCCGATGCACTCCGCCTTGGGTAAGCGGTCCTGCAGGTCCCGCACCAAGGCCTCCGGATCGTCGCCCATCAGGATGGCGCAGAGGCCGCGCGCGCTGGCGGCCACCAGGATGGCCCCCAGCGAGCACTGGCCGATGGCAAAGCGGATCGTGACCTGCGCCCCGCCCCCCCGGTAGGTGGAGGGCGCCATGCCCAGCAGTTGCTGCGAAGCGTCGTAGAAACGGCCGCTCGAGTTGTAGCCCGCCTCGTAGATAGCCTGCGTGACCGAGCTGGCGCGCCCCAGCTCCGCCCGCACCTTCTCGGCGCGCAGCGCGGTGGCATAGGCTTTGGGCGTCACGCCAGTGACCGCCTGGAACACCCGGTGCACATGGAAAGTACTCATCTGGGCCAGTTGGGCCAGCTCCTGCAGGCTGGGCGGCGTCTCGGCCGCGGCGATGTGGCGGCACAGCCGGGCCACCAGCTCCGCGTGCTGAACCCGCTGTGGCGGCTGCTCGGGCTTGCAGCGCTTGCAGGGGCGAAAGCCGGCCTGCTCGGCCGCCGCGCGCGTCTGGAAGAAACCCACATTCTCGGGCCGCGGTGTGCGGGCGCCGCACGAGGGACGACAGTACACCCCCGTCGTCTTGACCGCGTAAAAGAACTGCCCATCGGCCTGCCGGTCGCGCGCGACGACCGCGGCCCAGCGGGGATCGGACACCACGGCCTGTGCCAGGGCCTCACTGTGCTTCGACATGGTCACGCCTTTCATCCAAAAACTGCATGTCGACACTGTAGATGCGGCGCCCGCCTCCAGCACTCCGGGTCTTGCTTTTGAATTCGTCAGCCCACAGCGACCGGCGCAGGGGGATGTGGGTGGTGCGGGCAGCAGCGGTGCGTCGTGCGCGCGCCGGCAGGCCCTGGGCATGCAGCCGCAGGGCGGGACATGGCCCAGTCCATGGCCGATGCGGGTGGCGGTGGCCATGCAGCGCCCTCCGGGGCGCCGAGTTCGCTGCGAGCCGCGCCGCGGAGGCTGAACTTCCCAAACCTGGGGTGGTGGGACCTGGGATGATCGAGCCTGGCGCCGTGCCCTTCGGCAGCGGTGCGCTGGCAGACCTGGCGCTTGCCCACCAAGCCGCAGACCACACAATCCCCAATTTTGATAGCTGCAAGCGCTTGCCAGGTCTGCGCCAGCAGCCATTTTCTTTACAAATTCAACGCCGTCCGGCGCTTCACTGCTCGGGGACGATGGCTTCGGCCCAGTCGTAGAGCGCACCCAGGATGTCTTCGGAGCGTTCGTCTTCCAGGGTTTCCGACAGGGCGTCGATCTGGGCAAACATCTGAGCGGCCGTGCGGGCGCCGCCCTGCCCGTCGATCAGCGCAGCAGCGCAGCGCTGCTGCCAGCGGGCAGTGTCCTGCTCGCTCAGGCTGTCGGGCCAGTTGCGGGCGCGCCAGCGGAACACCAACTCGGCCAGGCGCGCATCGTCAAAGCCGGTGCGGTCCATGGCCAGCTCCTGCGGCTTCAGCGCGCGCAGCTGGGTCAGGCGGCGGCGGTCGGCCGGGCCGACAAAGCCGTTGTACAGGTCCTGGTCCACATCCTGCGGGCCATGGCCTTCGAGGCGGCTGTAGACCTGCTTCCACAACGCGCTCATGTCGGGCAGCGCCCGCGCGGTGGCGGCGTGCGCCAGGCAGGTGTCCATGTCGATGCCCCAGCGCGCCGCCATTTCGGGCGTCAGCGTCTTGAGGTTGCGCACCACCATGGGCGACTTGTTGATGTGGATGCCCTTGATCGGCAGGCGCGTGACGCCCTCGGGCAGCTCGGCCGCCTTGGTGAACATGCGCAGGCGCAGGGTGTCGGCGTCCAGGCTGGCCAGCTCGGCCGGGTCGGCGTTCAGGTCCCAGCAGATGACCTCGTTCTTGTTGGTCGGGTGCTGGGCCAGCGGCCACATCACGGCAATGCAGCCGCGCTGCGGCGGGATCATGCCGGAGACATGCAGGAAGGGGCGCGCGTCGAACTGCTCGGCCGGCAGGCCCATTTCGTGCAGCACCTTGTCTTTCTTGCGCAGACCGAAGGCAAATTCAAACAGCTTGGGCTGGCGCTCGCGGATCAGCCGCGCCAGTGCGATGGTGGCGCGCACATCGCTGAGTGCGTCGTGGGCCTGGTCGTGCAGCAGGCCGTTGGCACGGGCCAGGTCCTCGAGCTTGAAGCTGGGGCTGCCGTCTTCCTTGGTGGGCCACTGGATGCCCTCGGGGCGCAGGGCGTAGACCATGCGCACCACATCGAGCAGGTCCCAGCGGCCACAGTCGTTCTGCCATTCGCGCGCATACGGGTCGATCAGGTTGCGCCAGAACAGGAAGCGCGTCACCTCGTCGTCAAAGCGGATGGTGTTGTAGCCCACGCCGACGGTGCCGGGCTGGGTGAAGGCGGCCTCGATCTGGCGCGCAAAGGCGTCCTCGGGCAGGCCTTGCTCCAGACATTGCTGGGGGGTGATGCCGGTGATCAGGCAGGATTCGGGGCTGGGCAGGTAGTCCGGTGCGGGCTGGCAATAGCACATCAGCGGCTCGCCGATTTCGTTGAGCTCCAGGTCCGTGCGGATGGCCGCGAACTGCGCGGGCCGGTCATAGCGGGGGTTGGCACCAAAGGTTTCGTAGTCGTGCCAGAGGAAGGTGTGTTCAGCCATGCTGCGAGTATGCCGCACGCCAGCTTCTGCCAAAGAGAGAGCGGCCTGCGCTGGATTTATCTGGCTTTCCGAGCCTTTTCAGCTGGAAATCCTTATTTACCGAGCGCAAGAAGCTCCTGGATAAATAGCAGCCGCTACAACAGCGGCGAGCACAGCCGCGCCAGCGAGTCGCCCAGGCGCTGCAGGAAGTGCTGGGGCCGTGCATAGCCCACGCGCCGGGCGTGCTGGAGGTCTTCGTAGAACTGCTGCTCCAGCTTGGCGGCAAAACTTTCGCCATAGACCACGGCGCAGACCTCGTAGTTCAGACGGAAGCTGCGGTTGTCGAAATTGGCCGTGCCGATGATGCCCACCATGTCGTCCACCAGCATGGTCTTGGAGTGCAGCATGCTGGCGTGGTACTCGTACACCTTGACGCGGCAGGCGATCAGCTCGTCAAAGTAGGAGCGCGCCGCGGCGGTGACGATGCGCGAATCCGATTTTTCCGGCACCAGCAGGCACACGTCCACCCCGCGCAAGGCGGCATTGGTCAGCGCCAGCATGGCCGCCTCGGTGGGCACGAAGTACGGCGTGGTCAGCCATACGCGTTGGTGCGCGGCATGGATGGCTGCAACGTGCACGCGGTGGATGGCCTCCATGTTGCTGTCCGGGCCCGAGGTCATGATCTGCACCACCTGGTCGCCATCGGGCAGCTCGGGCAGCAGGGCCTCCCAGTCGCGGGGTTCGGTCTTGCGCGCATAGTCCAGCGCATAGGCCCAGTCCTCGAGGAACACCGTCTGCAGCCAGTTGACCACCGGCCCCTCCAGCCGCACGTGGACGTCGTGGTAGGCATCGGACTGGATGCGTTTGTCCTCCTCGTCGGTGATGTTCACGCCACCGGTGTAGCCGATGCGCCCGTCGATCACCACGATCTTGCGGTGGCTGCGGAAATTGATGACCGGCCGCACGCGCCGCCCCAGGCGCGTGGGGTGGAACAGCGCCACCTCGCCGCCCGCGGCCTCCAGCGGCGCGTAATGCCGCCGCGCCAGGCGCTTGGAACCCAGGGCGTCCACCAGCAGGCGCACGGCCACGCCTTCGCGCGCCTTCTCACACAGCGCCGCGATCAGGCCCAGCCCGGTACGGTCGGGCTCGAAAATGTAGTACTCCAGATGGATGTGCTGGCGCGCCTGGCGCACGGCCGCCAGGATGCTGTCGAAGGTGGCGGCGCCGCCCACCAGCAGCTCGACCCGGTCGGCGGTGCTGACGGGGAAATTCGTGGCCGCGGCCACCAGCTTGACCACCTGGTGCAGGCGCTCGGGGGCTTGCGGCACCTTCTCCTTGAGCCGCGCCATGCTGCCGCGCACGCGCGAACGGCGGCGGCTGCGCAGGCGCCGCAGACGCTGGCGCTTGAGCCGCCGTGGGCCCAGGAAGTAATAGATCACCAGCCCCAGCACCGGAATCACCGCCATTGACAGCAACCAGCTGAGCGTGGCCACCGGCGCGCGGCGCTGGAGCACGATCCACACCCCGACCACGGCCACATAGGCAGGCCAGAGGATGGACAGCAGCCCGACGACATGCTCGCGCGTCAACCAGGGTGATATCGCGTCCACATCTCCTCCTTCTGATATGGGCACAGACTGTAGCCTGCCTGCCCGGTAGCCACCGCCTTGCCGACACAAAAAAAGCCGACAGTGCGGACACTGTCGGCTTTTGGCTGCGCGCCAGACGCTCAGTCTGCAGCGGCCGCCTCTTCAGGCTCGGCGGGCTCCGACTTGGTCTCCGCCTGCGGCACGCTGCTGATCTCCAGCAGCACATCGCCCACGCCGTTGTTGGCGGCAGCATCCCAGTCCACTTCCAGGCGACCACCGTTGACCAGACGACCGAACAGCAGTTCGTCGGCCAGCGAGCGGCGGATGGTGTCCTGGATCAGGCGCTGCATCGGGCGTGCGCCCATCGAAGGATCGAAGCCCTTGGCCGCCAGATGCTTGCGCAGCTTGTCGGTGAAGGTGACTTCCACCTTCTTCTCGGCCAGCTGTTGCTCCAGCTGCAGCAGGAACTTGTCCACCACGCGCAGGATGATCTGTTCGTCCAGCGGCTTGAAGCTGACAATGGCGTCCAAGCGGTTGCGGAACTCGGGCGTGAACAGGCGCTTGATGTCGCCCATTTCGTCGCCGGGCTGGCGCTGTGTCGTGAAGCCGATGGTCGCCTTCTGCATGGTCTCGGCCCCGGCATTCGTGGTCATGATGATGATCACGTTGCGGAAGTCGGCCTTGCGCCCGTTGTTGTCTGTCAGCGTGCCGTGGTCCATGACCTGCAGCAGCACGTTGAAAATGTCGGGGTGCGCCTTCTCGATTTCATCCAGCAGCAGCACCGAATGCGGCTTCTTGGTGATGGCCTCGGTCAGCAGACCACCCTGGTCGTAGCCCACATAGCCCGGAGGTGCACCAATCAGGCGACTGACGGCATGGCGCTCCATGTACTCGGACATGTCGAAGCGGATCAAGTCCACCCCCAGGATGTAGGCCAGCTGCTTGGCGGCTTCCGTCTTGCCGACACCGGTCGGGCCGGAGAACAGGAAGGAGCCAATTGGCTTCTCGGGCTTGCCCAGGCCGGAGCGCGCCATCTTGACAGCGCTGGCCAGCACTTCCAGGGCCTTGTCCTGACCGAACACCACGCTCTTGAGGTCGCGCTCCAGCGTCTGCAGCTTGCTGCGGTCGTCGTTGGAGACGTTGGCAGGGGGAATCCGGGCGATCTTGGCCACAATTTCCTCAACCTCCAGGCGGCCGATCGTGCCCTTGCGCTTGCTGACTTCCATCACGCGCTGGGCGGCACCGGCCTCGTCGATCACGTCAATGGCCTTGTCGGGCAGGTGGCGGTCATTGATGTACTTGGCCGACAGCTCGGCTGCCGCCTGCAGTGCCTCGGTCGCGTACTTCACGCCGTGGTGCTCTTCGAAGCGGGGCTTAAGGCCCTTGAGGATTTCAATGGTCTCTGGGACGGTCGGCTCAACCACATCCACCTTCTGGAAGCGGCGCGACAGGGCCGAGTCCTTCTCGAAGATACCGCGGTACTCGGTGAACGTGGTGGCGCCAATGCACTTGAGCTGGCCGCTGGACAGGGCGGGCTTGAGCAGGTTGGATGCATCCAGCGTACCGCCCGAGGCCGCACCGGCACCGATCAGGGTGTGGATCTCGTCGATGAACAGGATGGCATTGGGCTTTTCCTTGAGCGTCTTGAGCACGCCCTTGAGGCGTTGCTCGAAGTCGCCGCGGTACTTGGTGCCCGCCAGCAGCGCGCCCATGTCCAGCGAATAGACCACGGCTTCGGACAGCACCTCGGGCACCGTGCCCTCGGTGATGCGCCAGGCCAGGCCCTCGGCAATCGCGGTCTTGCCCACGCCAGCCTCACCCACCAGCAGCGGGTTGTTCTTGCGGCGGCGGCACAGGATCTGGATGGTGCGCTCGACTTCGTAGTCGCGGCCGATCAGCGGATCGATCTTGCCTTCCTTGGCGGCCTGGTTCAGATTGAGCGTGTACTGCTCCAGCGGCGACGCCTTCTCGGAACGCTCGTTGCCCATGGATGCTTCTTCGCCCTCCATGCCGTTGTCGGACTTGGCGGGTTCGGGCGGATCGCTCTTGCGGATGCCGTGGGCAATGTAGTTCACCACGTCCAGGCGCGTCACCCCCTGCTGGTGCAGATAGTAGACGGCGTGGGAGTCCTTCTCGCCGAAGATCGCGACCAGCACGTTGGCACCCGTCACCTCCTTCTTGCCGTTGCCGGTGGACTGCACGTGCATGATGGCGCGCTGGATCACCCGCTGGAAACCCAGCGTGGGCTGCGTGTCGACCTCTTCCGTGCCGGCGACCTGGGGGGTGTTGTCCTTGATGAAGTTGCTCAGAGAAGCACGCAGGTCATCAATGTTGGCGGAGCAGGCGCGCAGGACATCGGACGCACTGGGGTTGTCCAGCAGGGCCTGCAGCAGGTGCTCCACGGTTATGAATTCGTGACGTTGTTGACGCGCTTCAACAAACGCCATGTGCAAGCTGACTTCCAGTTCTTGGGCAATCATGCGTTCGCTCCTTTGTGCTTGCGGGTTACTTGACTAACTTGGTAGGTCGGGGCAATTGCCATTTATTCAATAGGCTCGCTGACAGCTTGCAACGGATGACCCGCCTGCTGGGCTGCTTGCATCACCTGGTCCACCTTGGTGGCTGCAATGTCCCTGGAATAAACACCACATACGCCCCGTCCATCCATATGGATTTTGAGCATGATTTGCGTCGCCTGTTCCCGGTCTTTGCCAAAGAATTCCTGTAACACCACGATCACGAACTCCATCGGTGTGAAGTCGTCATTCAGCATGACTACTTGGTACATCGGGGGTGGCGCCAGCTTTTGCGTGCGCCGCTCCAGCACCACGGCCTGGTCATCGTCCTCCCGAGAGATGGGGTCAGGCGAGGCGGGGCGGTGCGGAATTTGTGGGGTAGCCATGAATTTCATTCTAGCGATCTGCCCAAGCTCATTCTTCCTGGGCTGAATTGGGAGCGATTAGGGATATTTCAAGAAACATCATGTAGGACACTGCAAGCTGCAAGCCTACATGGGGTCTGAGGACGGCGGCCTCAAGCGTTGCGCCACACCAGTTGGCAGCTGGCCGTGCCGACTTCGGCACGCCATGCCGCCAGGGCCGCATCGCTGGGGTAGAACTTGTGCTGCTCGCCCAGATCGACTTCGGCCAAGGCCGCCATGCCATCGGCCTCGCAGCGCACGCCCAGGCGCACGCGCAGGCCACGCCGCAGTTCGCCCTCTGGCGTGACCTCGCGCTGCGCCGGGAACTCCCGCAGCAGGCGCTGCACATCCGGCAGCTTGTGGGCCGCATCCACCTGCAGATAGCGCGCAAAGCGGCAGCGCGCATCGGCCAGGCTGAACACGTTCTGCGCCTTGATGCGCAAGCCGCCACTGAAGTGGTCGTGCTGCACGCGACCGCTGAGCACCACGAACTCGTCGTCCTTGAGCAGATCACTGTGGGCATTCAGCGTGGCCTCGTCCACCGAGGCCTCCAGCACCGCACTCTTGTCGTCCAGCTTGAACAGGCACAGCTTGCCGCGCTGGCCGTTGATCACACGCAGATCACTCACGATGCCGGCCAGCAACTGCGGCTCGCGGCTGTCGCCCAGCTCGCTCAACGGGGTGCGCAGGAAGTTGCGCACTTCGTGCTCCACCTCGTCGAAGAGGTGGCCCGACAGGTAAAAACCCACCGCCAGCTTTTCCTGCGTCAGGCGCTCCTTGACGCCCCAGGGCAGGACTTCGGCCAGTGCCGGCTCCTGGGTGCTGGAGCCCTGGGCATCGTCGCCCATCATGTCGAACAGGCCGCCCTGGTTGGCATTCGCCAGTTGGGCGTTCGCGTACTCGAACGCATGGTCGACCGAGGCCACCAGCGCCGCGCGGTCCAGGTGGATGCTGTCGAAGGCCCCTGCCTTGATCAGGGCCTCCAGCGTGCGCTTGTTCAGCTTGCTGCGGTCCACGCGCGCACAGAAGTCGCACAGGCTCTTGAAGGGTCCCTTGACATGCCCGTCCGGACCCACACCCTGGCCTTCGCGCGCGGCGATGATGGCTTCGATCGCCTGCTGGCCGGTGCCCTTGATCGCACCCAGGCCATAGCGGATGACCTGGTCCGTGACGGGCTCAAAGCGGTACACGCCGCGGTTGACGTCGGGCATCTCGAAGCTCATGCCCATCTTCAGCGCATCTTCGTACAGCACCTTGAGTTTGTCGGTGTTGTCCATTTCCACGGTCATATTCCCGCAGAAAAATTCCGCCGTGTAGTGCACCTTGAGCCAAGCCGTGTGGTAGGCCAGCAGCGAATAGGCGGCCGCGTGCGACTTGTTGAAGCCGTAACCCGCGAATTTCTCCATCAGGTCGAACACTTCACCGGCCTTGTGCTCATCGATGCCCTGCTTGGCCGCGCCCTCGCAGAAGGTGGCACGGTGCTTGACCATTTCCTCCACCTTCTTCTTGCCCATGGCCCGGCGCAGCAAGTCGGCGCCGCCCAGCGAATAACCGCCCAGCACCTGGGCCGTCTGCATCACCTGCTCTTGGTAGACCATGATGCCGTAGGTTTCGGCCAGCACCTGCTCCACCAGCGGGTGCGGGTACTCGATCTGCTCGCGCCCGTGCTTGCGCGCCACAAAGGACGGGATCAGGTCCATGGGGCCGGGACGGTACAGCGCGTTCAGCGCGATCAGGTCTTCCAGGCGCGAAGGCTTGGCATCGCGCAACATGCCCTGCATGCCGCGCGATTCAAACTGGAACACGGCCTCGGTCTTGCCCTCCTGGAACAGCTTGTAGGTCGGGTAGTCGTCCAGCGGGATTTCCTCGAAGCGGAAGTGCTCCTGGCCCTTGTGGCGCTTCATGATGAACTCGCGCGCGATCTCCAGGATGGTCAGCGTGGCCAGGCCCAAGAAGTCGAACTTCACCAGGCCAATCTGCTCCACGTCGTCCTTGTCGAACATCGCCACGGCCGAATCGCTGCCCGGCTGCTGGTACAAGGGGCAAAAATCCGTTAGCTTGCCCGGTGCGATCACCACACCCCCGGCGTGCATGCCGATGTTGCGGGTCATGCCTTCGAGCTTTTGCGCCAGCTCGATCAGGTTCTTGACGTCTTCCTCCTGCTCGATGCGCTGCGCCAGCACGGGCTCCGCCTCGATCGCATAGGTGTACTTGTCGCCCTCCTTCTTGGGATTGGGCGGGTACTTCAGGGTGACGTGCAAGCCCGGCTTGTTCGGGATCAGCTTGGAGATGCCGTCACAGAAGGTGTAGCTCATGTCCATGGCCCGGCCCACGTCGCGGATCACCGCCCGTGCGGCCATGGTGCCGAAGGTCGCGATCTGGCTGACCGCATTGCGACCGTAGCGGTCCTTCACGTAGTCGATCACCCGGTCGCGGTTGGCCTGGCAGAAGTCCACGTCGAAGTCGGGCATGGAAACCCGCTCGGGGTTCAGGAAACGTTCGAACAGCAGGTTGTAGTGGATGGGATCCAGGTCCGTGATCTGGAGCACATAGGCCACCAGCGAGCCCGCCCCCGAGCCACGGCCCGGGCCCACCGGGCAGCCGTTGTTCTTGGCCCAGTTGATGAAGTCCGCCACGATCAGGAAGTAGCCGGGAAAGCCCATCTTCAAAATGATGCCCAGCTCAAACTCCAGGCGTTCCACGTACTGCGGGCGCTTGGCGTTGCGCACGGCGGCATCGGGGAACAGCAGCACCAGGCGCTCTTCCAGCCCCTCGAACGAGGCATGGCGGAAATAGTCCGTGATCGACATGCCGTTCGGCGTGGGGAAGTCCGGCAGGAAATACTTGCCCAGCAGCAGGGAGACGCTGCAGCGGCGGGCGATTTCCACCGTGTTCTCGATGGCCGAGGGAATGTCGGCGAACAGCTGCTCCATGTCGGCGCTGCTCTTGAAATACTGCTCCCGCGTGAACCGGCGCACCCGCTTGGGATTGCCCAGCACCTCACCTTCGGAAATGCACACCCGAGTTTCGTGGGATTCGTAATCCGTCGGCTTGTAGAACTGGATCGGGTGCGTGGCCACCACCGGCAGGTGCAGGCGCGCCGCCAGCTGCACGGTCTGCATCACCAGCTTTTCGTCCTCGCTGCGCCCGGCGCGCTGCAACTCCAGGTAAAAGCGGTGCGGGAACATGCTCGCCAGCTGCAGCGCCATGTTCGCCGCGCCTTGGGTGTCCCCCCGCAGCAAGGCCTGACCGATCGGCCCGGCGTTCGCCCCGGACAGCAGCAGCAGGCCCTCGCCCAGTTCCTGCAACCACTCCCATTTGAAAAACGGCTGCGCCTGGACCTTGGAGACATTGCCGGTCCAGCCCCGCGCCAGGATTTCCGACAGGTTGTGGTAGCCATGCTGGCTTTGCACCAGCACCAGCACCCGGCTGGTGGGCCCGCCCGCCAGCCCTTCCATGTTGAGCTCCGCGCCCAGGATGGGCTTCACGCCCTTGCCCCTGCCGGCCTTGTAGAACTTCAGCGCCCCGAACAGGTTGTTCAGATCGGTAATGGCCAGCGCGGGCTGGCTGTCCGCCGCCGCAGCGTTGATAACGTCATTGATACGACAAGTTCCATCGACGACGGAGAACTCGGTGTGCAGGCGCAAGTGAACAAACATATGGGGCAGATTGTAGAAAAAGACGAAGCCTCCTTGACCAAGCCGCCGCCATGCCCACAGCCATTCACGGAGGCCATGCGCTTTCGGGAGACCAGATTTAGCCCTATACAATGCACCTCACATTACGGATTGCGGGCTGTCCCTGGGCGGCCCGACTCGGAACTCGTTTCAACTTCTGCCCGAAAGCTGTTTGTCATGCTGCGTATTTCACGACCTGTTCTTGCTGCTGCGTTTGCAGCCGGCC
Source organism: Comamonas aquatica (assembly GCF_018064205.1). Taxonomy (NCBI): domain Bacteria; kingdom Pseudomonadati; phylum Pseudomonadota; class Betaproteobacteria; order Burkholderiales; family Comamonadaceae; genus Comamonas; species Comamonas aquatica. The sequence goes on from NZ_CP072916.1 coordinate 1,621,312, forward strand.
TGCTGGCTGGTTGCTCTTCGACCAAAGAAGACCCCACAGCAAACTGGTCCCCCGATCGCATCTACACCGAAGCCCGGGACGAAGCCACGGCCGGCGCCTTCGACAAGGCCGTGCCGCTGTTCGAAAAGCTGGAAGGCCGCGCTGCGGGCACCCCGCTGGCCCAGCAGGCCCAGATCGAGAAGGCCTACGCCCAGTACAAGGCCGGTGAAAAAGAGCAGGCCCATGCCACGCTGGACCGCTTCATCCGCCTGCACCCCACCAGCCCCGCCATCGACTACGCGCTGTACCTCAAGGGCTTGGTGAACTTCAACGACAACCTTGGCATGTTTGCCTGGCTGTCGCGCCAGGATCTGTCCGAGCGTGACCAGAAGGCCGCCAAAGACTCCTACGAGTCCTTCCATGAGCTGACCAGCCGCTTCCCAGCTTCGCGCTACGCCCCCGATGCCCGCCAGCGCATGACCTACATCATCAATTCGCTGGCGCAGTACGAAGTGCACGTGGCCCGCTACTACTACAACCGCGGCGCTTATGTGGCAGCGATCGCCCGCGCCCAGGCCGCGTTGGCCGACTACCAGGGCGTGCCCGCCAGCCAGGAAGCGCTGGACATCCTCGTCAACTCCTACGACAAACTGGGCATGAACGACCTGCGCGACGACGCCAAGCGCGTGCGCGAGGCCAACTTTGCGAATGCGCCCGACGCCACCAAGACCACCCAGAAAAAAGGCCCCTGGTGGAAACTCTGGTGATGGCCAGGGTGGACCGCCCAGTGCACCACCCTTTTTTCACTGGAATTTTTTGCGCATTTGCCCTGAAGGCACTTAGAAAGCTGCTATAGTTTGTGCTTCGAACAAACACAGGCGCGTAGCTCAGTTGGTTAGAGCACCACCTTGACATGGTGGGGGTCGTTGGTTCGAATCCAATCGCGCCTACCAAATACCGCAAGCCCAACCCGCTTGCCCGAATGCCCGCTACCACGCGGGCATTTTGCTTTTTAGGCTCCCGATGACGACTGCGGAGCAAGCGCACGCCGCACAGCCGGGCACCGCGCAACTGCCCGTCAGACCTCCTCGACCGGCGATGCCCCCTCGGCCAGCCGGGCCAGGGCCTGGCGCCAGGCTGCGGTCGAGCCAATCCGGTGCATCGCCGGCAAGGCCTGGACGAGCCGCCGGCCATAGGCCTTGGTGCGCAGACGCACATCGGCCACCACCAGGATGCCGCGGTCGGTTTCACGCCGGATCAGGCGGCCCGCGCCCTGCTTCAAGGCCATGGCCGCCTCCGGCAGCATGTAGTCGGCAAACGGGCTACGACCGACCGCCTCCAGCTGGCGCGAGCGCGCCTCCACCAGCGGATCGTCCGGCGGCGGAAATGGCAGCTTGTCGATCACCACCAGCTGCAGCGCATCACCCGGAATGTCCACCCCTTCCCAGAAGGTCGACGAGGCCACCAGCACGCAACCGCGCCCCTGGACAGTGCCAGCACGAAAACGCTCCATCAGCACATGCTTGGGGCTCTGCCCCTGGACCAGCACATCCACCGGCTCCAGCAGGCCCAAGCGCTGCTGCAGGTGTTGGCCAATGCTGTCCAGCGCCTTGAGCGTGGTGGTCAGCACCAGCGTGCGCCCACCCAGCGCCAGGGCCCCTTCGGCCGCCAGCTGCGCCACGGCGGCACTGTGGGCGGCCTGCTGCGCGGGCTCGGGCATGTCTTCGGGCACGTACAGCACGGCCTGTCGGGCATAGTCGAACGGACTGTCCACCTTGAGCACCTGGGCCGCGCGCAGGCCGCAGGTTTCCGTGAACCAGCGCAGGTCCGCGTCATCCCCCAGCGTGGCCGAGGTGAAGATCCAGGCACGGGGTGCCGCCGGCGGCGTGCCCCCCTCTTCCTGCGCCTCAGGTTCCATGTGCGCGCGCATCAGCCGCGCAATGCTCAGCGGCGACTCCATCAGCTTCAGGTGCTGGCGCGTCACCTCCAGCCAGCGCACGGCGTCATCGGGCACCGGCTGGGCAAAGCTGGCCAGCTGGGACAGCAGGCGCGCACCGCGCTCGTACAGCGGCAACAGGGCGCGGGCGGTTTCCGCCACCTTGGCCAAGGCCAGCAGCAGCGCGCGCAGGGCCTGGCCCACGGCATGCAGCCCCTGGCGCCAGCTGGCCTCGGGCAAGCCCTCCGGCGCCACGCCCAGCCAGCGCAGGCGACTGCCGGGCGGGCATGCGCCCCCGACGGCACGCCAGGCGTTGATGGCCTGCTCCAGCTGTGCCAGCAGCTGCATCCAGTCGGCCAGCCCACGCGCATGCAGGGTCACATCCGCCAGCACATCCTTGATGTAGCCCTGCAGCTGGCGCGTGCCCAGGGTCCAGCCGGCAAACTGGATGCCGGTTTCATTGAGCTGGTGCGCCTCGTCCAGCACCACGACGCCGGCCGAGGGCAGCAACTGCGCCACGCCGGAATCGCGCACCTCCATGTCGGCAAAGAACAGGTGGTGGTTGACCACGCACACATCGGCGGCCAGGGCCTGGGCGCGTGCGGTGTTGACGTGGCACTGCTCCCAGTGGGCGCAGGCGCTGCCCACGCAGTTGTCCTTGGTCGACGTCACCATGGCCGCGACGGTGGAGTTTTCCACCCAGCCCGGCAGCTCGGCCAGATCACCGCTGCGGGTGCCGTGCGACCAGTCCTGCACCCGCGCCACGGCGCGCAGCACCTGCGGGTCCAGCGGCACCCGGCTTTGGTGCACCTGGCCCAGGCGGTGCAAGCACAGGTAGCTGGAACGCCCCTTGAGCCGCGCCACCCGCAGGGGCAGGCCCAGGGCCTGGACCAGGCGCGGCACATCGCGCAGGAACAGCTGGTCTTGCAGCGCCTTGGTGGCCGTGGAAATCAGCACCCGCTGGCCACTGAGCAGGGCCGGCACCAGGTAGGAGAAGGTCTTGCCGACGCCGGTGCCCGCCTCGACCACCAGCACGCCGCCGTCTTCCACGGTGCGCGCCACGGCCAGGGCCATGGCCGTCTGGCCGGGGCGTGGGCGAAAGTGCGGCTCTGCACGCGCCAGCCAGCCATCCTGGACAAAGGCGGCGGCCACTTGGTCGTGCAGGTTCAGGGGCAGCAAGGTGTTTTCAATAAAAAGTGAGCTGGCTGCGCAGGTTTTGCAGGCGTTTCACCTATAAAACCATGTGAAACGCTCGATAGGCTTGCGCCAACAGTTCCTCTTTTTCAAGGCTGCGGCAAGCCCTTGGGGGTGGGCAAAGGTTCGCCACGGCGCGGTTCTGCGCCACGGGCGCGGCGCGCCTCGGCCGCCTTTTGCTTGTCCTGCAGCGCCTGCACGCGCTGGGCCCGCTCAGCCTCGGACTTGGCCTCGCGCTCGGCCGCCCCGGCGGTGTGCGCCGCCTCGCGCTGCGCCTGGGCGGCAGCCCGCTGCTGGGCCGCGGTCTGGCGCTCCTGCTGCTCACGGGCCAGCTCCGCCGGCGTCTTGACCGCCGGCTGGGCGCCCTGCTTGGTGCTGGAGGTCATGGGCGCCGGCGCATGCTTTTCGCGCTGCTTTTGCTCGATGGCCCGCAGGCGCTCGCTGGCCTTTTCCTGGCGCTCCTCGCTGTTGATGCGCAGCTCGCGCTCGCGCAGCGCCGTGTCCTGCTCGCGCGCCTGGGCGCGGACCTCACGCAGGCAGTTGTCCACCGCAAAGCGCTGCCAGCAGGCTTTCTCGCCCTCCACCCTGCGGGCGTCGATCTGGGACCGCCTGTGCAGGATGTCCTGGCGCTCCTGTGCACGCTGCTGCGCGCGCTGTTGCAGCTCCTGCGGGGATGGTGCGGCATCGGCCGCGGGCACAGGCTGGGCCTGGACCGAAAACGCCAGCCAACCCAGGGTCAGCCAGCAGCCCGTACGCGTCAACAAGCAAGCAGATGTCATAGCTTTCAAATCAGGTCAGCCCGGTGTCCACCACCCGGCGCTCCAGCGCCAGGAACTCCTGGGATTGCATTTCGTTCAAGCGTGACACTGTACGCGGAAACTCGTGGGCCAACGGGCCTTCGGTGTACAGCTGCTCGGGCGGCACGGCGGCCGACATGATCAGCTTGACGCGCCGGTCGTAGAGCACGTCCACCAGCCAGGTGAAGCGGCGCGCCGGCGAGGCCATGTTGACCGGCATGTAGGGCACGTTGGACAGCAGCACGGTATGGAACTGCGAGGCGATTTCCAGGTAATCGTTCTGCGAGCGCGGGTTGTCGCACAGTTCGCGGAAGTCGAACCAGATCACGCCACCAGCGCGGCGCAGGGGCTTGAGTTCACGCGACTCGATCTTGAAGACCGGCTTCTCGTCGGGCACATCGGCCAGCTTCTCAAACGCATCCTTCATCGAGGCGTCCGCCTGCGGCCCCAGCGGGCAGTGGTAGAGCTGGACCATCTCCAGCGTGCGGCGGCGGTAGTCCGTGCCGTTGTCCACGTTGACCACGTCCATGCGGGCGTTGAGCAGGTCGATCGCCGGCAGGATACGGTCGCGGTGCAGCCCGTCAGGGTACAGCCCGTCGGGCGTGAAGTTGGAGGTGGTGACAAAGCCCACGCCATTGTCGAACAGCGACACCAGCAGGCGGTGCAGGATCATGGCGTCGGTGATGTCGGCCACGTGGAACTCGTCAAAGCAGATCAGCTTGTAGCGCTTGGCGATCTTGGCACCCAGCGCATCCAGCGGGTTCTGCGTGCCTTGCAGCAGATGCAGCTCGCGGTGCACTTCGCGCATGAATTCGTGGAAGTGCAGGCGCACCTTGCGCTTGATCGGCACGGCATTGAAAAAGCAGTCCATCAGGAAGCTCTTGCCCCGTCCGACCCCGCCGTACATATAGACGCCGCGCGGAATTTCCGGCTTCTGGAACAGCTTCTTGATCGCATTCGAGCGCTTGGATTTGTAAGCCGCCCAGTCATCGGCGCAGCGCTGCAACGCATCTACGGCGCGCAGCTGCGCAGGATCGGCGGTAAAGCCCTTGGCAGCCAGCTCGGCCTCGTACGCTTGTCTCACATTCACCTTCTACCTCCAACACGGGTCCATGGCTCAAGCATGCACTCGCGTTCAGCCAAGTCTCAGGGGGAAGGAGGCGAGGATGGGGGCACGCGACACAGGTCCATCGGTGCACGGCGTCGCAGCAGGCGCGCGGACAGCAGATCCGCAGGGGCTTGTGGGTATCATGTCGAGCCAACGACAAACCTGCATTCTAGCCGCCTGCACAGGCGCTTGCGTGCCAGCACGGCGGTCGCTGCAGCGCCCCCTCTCCCGCCTTCCATGCACCTCCCCCATCTCCTGCGCCACCCCACCCTGTCGATCGCGGTCCTGCTGGCCGCGGCCGCTGCCAGCCCTTCCGCTTGGGCAGACGACGAACAGGCCTGCGCCCCCAGCACCATCGCCGCCGTGGCACGCTGGGCCGGCGTCAGCGGCCCACTGGTGCCGTGGGAGACGCCAGGTGGCCTGATCGCGGCAGCGGCCTGCAAGCCCCTGCCCGATGCGCCGGAGACCACCATCGCGGCCATCGCCTTCGACACCTTGCAGGAAGGCCCCACCCAGGGCGACGGCAGCAAGCTGCAGGTGGTGGCCCTGGTCGAGCACGGCGCGGTGGTCGCCGCCCACCGCTCGCAGATTGAAGAGGACGCCACCACCGCCGTGGGCCGCTACCACATCGACACGGCGCGCTACAGACTCAGCCCCAGCGTGCGCGCCTTCGGCACGGTGTTCCACAGCCACGCCCTGGGCTCACGCTGCGGCGACGCGAATGCCAGCTCCGAGCTGACGCTGTGGGTGCGCGAAGGCCCGCAACTGCGCCCCGTGCTGGGCACCAACCTGCGGGGCTGGATCAGCATCGTGGGCACACCGTGCATGCTGCAAGAGCGCTTGCAGCGCAGCGAAGAGGCCCGAATCACCCTGGCCGTGGAAAAGACCAGCCGCCATGGCTTCGCCGACCTGTCCCTGACCGCGCACGTTACGCAGCACGAAGTGCGCGACGGCGCGGCCGGGCAGACCCGCCAGCGCCGGGTGCGCACCGTGCTGCGCTATGACGGCCAGTCGTATGGCAGCGACATGTTCCGCGACTTCTGGTACCCAGCCAGCCTGCGCCGCCCCTGAGACCTGCCCTGCGCACGCTGCAGACGCCAGCCTGCGGTCTGCACGGCCGCCGGATGCATCCGCAGGACCTGCATGCCTCCTATTGTCGGAATGCCTTTTGCCCCTGGCCCTGGCCCTGGCCCTGGATCACTCAGCATCCCCCCAAAAAAATAGCTGCCAGCGCCCTATCCACGGGCGCTGGCAGCTATTTACGGCTTGAAACTTGGTTTAGAAGTTCAGCGTACGCTTGTCCACGGCCAGGGCAGCTTCCTTGGTCGCTTCCGACAGCGAGGGGTGGGCGTGGCAGATGCGGGCGATGTCTTCGCTCGAGGCCTTGAACTCCATGGCCACCACGGCTTCGGAGATCAGCTCGGACACCATGGGGCCCACCATGTGCACGCCCAGGATTTCGTCGGTCTCGGCATCGGCCAGGAACTTCACCATGCCGGTGGTGTCACCCAGGGCGCGCGCACGGCCATTGGCCAGGAACGGGAAGGAGCCGGCCTTGTACTTCACGCCGTCGGCCTTCAGTTGCTGCTCGGTACGACCCACCCAGGCGATTTCAGGGCTGGTGTAGATCACCCAAGGGATGGTGGCGAAGTTCACGTGACCGTGCTGGCCGGCAATGCGCTCTGCCACGGCCACGCCCTCTTCCTCGGCCTTGTGCGCCAGCATGGGGCCGCGCACCACGTCACCCACCGCCCACACGCCGGGCAGGTTGGTCTTGCAATCGCCATCGACCACGATGGCACCGCGCTCGTCCAGCTCCAGGCCCACGGCCTCGGCGTTCAGACCGTTGGTGTTGGGCACGCGGCCGATCGACACCACCAGCTTGTCGGCTTCCAGCACCTGGGCTTCGCCCTTGGCGTTGGTGTATTCCAGCTTCACGCCGGCACCGGAGGTGTCGACGTTGCCGATCTTCACGCCCAGCTCAATCTTCAGGCCTTGCTTATCGAAGGACTTCTTGGCTTCCTTGGCGATCTGCTCGTCGACCGCCGACAGGAAGGCGGGTGCACCTTCCAGCACGGTCACTTCGGCACCCAGGCGGCGCCATACGGAGCCCATTTCCAGGCCGATCACGCCCGCACCGATCAGCGCCAGCTTCTTGGGCGTGGCGCCCACGCGCAGCGCGCCGTCGTTGGACAGCACCTTGTCTTCGTCGAAAGGCAGGCCGGGCAAGGCACGGGCGTTCGAGCCGGTGGCCACCACGATCTGTGCGCCGACCAGGGTTTCTTCGGCCTTGCCGGCCACCTTGATCTCATAGCCGCCGTCCACGGCCTTCACGAACGAAGCCGTACCGTGGAAGAAGGTGACCTTGTTCTTCTTGAACAGGTACAGGATGCCGTCGTTGTTCTGCTTCACGATGGCGTCCTTGCGGGCGATCATCTTGCTGACGTCCATGGCCACTTCGCCCGTGCTGATGCCGTGGTCGGCAAAGTGCAGCTTGGCGTGTTCAAAGTGCTCGGACGACTGCAGCAGCGCCTTGGAGGGAATGCAACCCACGTTGGTGCAGGTGCCGCCGGGTGCGGGCGTGCCGGCCGTGGTCGACCAAGCGTCGATACAGGCCACGTTCTTGCCCAGCTGGGCCGCGCGGATGGCGGCGATGTAGCCGCCGGGGCCGGCGCCGATCACGATAACGTCAAATTGCTTGCTCATAACTCAAAATCTCTGTGTGTCAGGTGCTTGAAAAAACCCACCGCAGGGCGTGGCCGAGGGTGGGTTTTCGTCGAGGTTCGAACCCTGTGGGAATTACAGGTCGAACAGCAGGCGGGAAGGATCTTCCAGCGCGTCCTTCATGGCCACCAGGCCCAGCACGGCTTCGCGGCCGTCGATGATGCGGTGGTCATACGACATGGCGAAGTAGTTCATGGGGCGCACCACGACCTGGCCGTTTTCGACCACGGCGCGGTCCTTGGTGGCGTGCACGCCCAGGATGGCGGACTGTGGGGGGTTGATGATGGGGGTGGACATCATCGAGCCGAAGGTACCGCCGTTGGAGATCGAGAAGGTGCCACCGGTCATCTCTTCAATGCCCAGCTTGCCGTCGGCTGCCTTCTTGCCGAATTCAGCGATCTTCTTTTCGATGTCGGCAAAGCTCATCTGGTCGGCGTTGCGCAGGATGGGCACCACCAGGCCACGGGGCGAACCCACGGCGATACCGATGTCGAAGTAGCCGTGGTAGACGATGTCGTTACCGTCCACCGAAGCGTTCAGCACGGGGTACTTCTTCAGGGCATGCACGGCTGCCTTCACGAAGAAGGACATGAAGCCCAGCTTCACTCCGTGTTCCTTGGTGAAGTCGTCCTGGAACTTCTTGCGCAGCGCCATCACGGGCGCCATGTTGATTTCGTTGAACGTCGTCAGGATGGCGTTGGTGGATTGCGACTGCAGCAGACGCTCGGCCACACGGGCACGCAGACGTGTCATGGGCACGCGCTGCTCGGGGCGACCCGACAGGTCTTCCTTGACGGCAGGTGCTGCCACCTGGGGCAAGGCAGCCTTGGGAGCGCCCGTGGGGATGCTGGCGCCCGCCTTGATGGCGGACAGGGCATCACCCTTGGTCACACGGCCATCCTTGCCTGTGCCAGCCACATTGGCGGCGGACAGGTTGTTCTCGGCCAGCAGCTTGGCAGCAGCAGGCATGGCCACATCGCCCTTGTTGGCGGCAGCGGCAGGCGCAGCAACCGGTGCAGCGGCGGCGGCAGGGGCTGCAGCCGCAGGTGCGGCAGCGCCGGCCACGGCTTCGGTGTCGATCTTGGCGATCAGCTGGTCGGCGGTCACGGTGGCACCGTCACCTTGCACGATTTCGGTCAGCACGCCAGCAGCGGGGGCAGGCACTTCCAGCACGACCTTGTCGGTTTCGATTTCGATCAGGATTTCGTCCACGGCGACAGCTTCGCCGGGCTTCTTCTTCCAAGTCAGCATGGTCGCTTCGGCGATGGACTCGGACAGCTGGGGGACTTTAACTTCTACGATTGCCATTTTGAATTCTTTCCAAAAAGTGGGGGACGCCCCTGCCTAAGCAGGGGTTGTGCCTGGATTACTTGGTCAGGACAAAGCCTTTGAGCTTGGCGAACGCGGCTTCCACCAGGTTCTTTTGCTGCTCAGCGTGCAAGTGGGCATAACCCACAGCTGGCGATGCAGAGGCTGCACGACCGGCGTAACCCAGCTTCTGGCCTTCTTGCATGTTCTCGTAGATGTTGTGCTGGATAAAGAACCACGCGCCTTGGTTTTGTGGCTCGTCCTGGCACCACACCAGTTCCTTGGCATTGGCGTACTTCTTGACTTCGGCCTCGAAGGCCTTGTGCGGGAAGGGGTACAGCTGTTCCACGCGGATGATGGCGACATCGTCCACTTCCTTCTCGGCACGCTTCTTCACCAGATCGTAGTAGACCTTGCCGGAGCAAGCGATGATGCGCTTGACCTTGTCGGCCTTGGCAACGACGGCGGCATCGCGCTCTGGGATCACGGTCTGGAACCCACCGGAGGTGAACTCGGTCAGCGGCGATGTCGCATCCTTGTTACGCAGCAGCGACTTGGGCGTCATGATCACCAAAGGCTTGCGCAGGTTGCGCACCATCTGGCGACGCAGCACGTGGAAGATCTGGCTGGCCGTGGTGGGCTGCACGATCTGCATGTTGGTGTCGGCCGCCAGTTGCAGGAAGCGCTCCAGACGCGCCGAGCTGTGCTCGGGGCCCTGGCCTTCGTAGCCGTGGGGCAGCATCATGGTCAGACCGTTGACACGGCCCCACTTCACTTCGCCGGAGGCGATGAACTGGTCGATCACCACCTGGGCGCCGTTGGCGAAGTCGCCGAACTGGGCTTCCCAGATCACGAGGGTATTGGGATCGTTGGAGGCGTAGCCGTATTCAAAGCCCAGCACTGCCTCTTCGGACAGGATGGAGTCGATGACGACGAAGGGCGCCTGGTTCTCGGCCACGTTCTGCAGCGGGATGTAGGTGCCTTCGTTCCACTTTTCACGCTTTTGATCGTGGATCACGGCGTGGCGGTGGGTGAAGGTGCCACGGCCGCAGTCTTCTCCAGACAGACGCACGGGGTAGCCCGAGGCCACCAGCGATGCGAAGGCCATGTGCTCACCCATGCCCCAGTCCACGTTGACTTCGCCGCGGCCCATGGCGGCGCGGTCGTCCACCACCTTCTTCACCAGGGAGTGGGGGTTGACGGTCTCGGGCAGCGTGGTGATCTTCTCGGCCAGACGCTTCCATTCGGCCAGAGGAATCGCGGTATCGCCGGCATCGGTCCATTTCTTGCCCAGGAAGGGGCTCCAGTCGACCGCGTACTGGCTCTTGAAGTTGGTCAGCACCACTTCCTGGGTGTGACGGCCTTCGTCCATGGCAGCGCGGTAGGCCTTGGCCATGTCGTCACCCAGGGTCTCGCCCAGGCCTTGGGCTGCCAGCTTGTCGGCATACAGCTTGCGCGTGCCAGGGTGGGCCGCGATCTTCTTGTACATCAGAGGCTGGGTCAGCGCAGGCGTATCTTGCTCGTTGTGGCCCAGCTTGCGGAAGCAGACGATGTCCACCACCACGTCCTGCTGGAACTCCATGCGGTAGTCCAGGGCCAGTTGCATGCTCAGTGCCACGGCTTCGGGATCATCACCGTTCACGTGCAGCACGGGCGACTCGACCATCTTCACGATGTCGGTGCAGTAGGTGGTCGAACCCTTGTCGCGGGGGTCAGAGGTGGTGAAACCGATCTGGTTGTTAATGATCAGGTGCACGGTGCCGCCGGTGGAATAACCACGGGTCTGCATCAGTGCCAGGGTTTCCTGGTTCACACCTTGGCCGGCGAAAGCGGCATCGCCGTGCACCAGCACAGGCATCACCTGCTTGCCTTCGGGGTCGTTGCGACGGTCCATGCGCGAACGCACCGAACCTTCGACCACAGGGTTCACGATTTCCAGGTGGGAAGGGTTGAACGCCAGCGACAGATGCACGGGGCCGCCGATGGTCGACACGTCGGAGCTGAAGCCCTGGTGGTACTTCACGTCACCTGCGGGCAGATCTTCGGGCGCAGTGTGCTCGAATTCGGCGAACAGGTCCTTGGGCATCTTGCCCAGGGTGTTGACCAGCACGTTCAGACGGCCACGGTGGGCCATGCCGATGACCACTTCCTGGACACCCTTGGCACCGGCCGCATTGATCAGCTCGTCCATCGCCACGATGAAAGACTCCCCGCCTTCCAGCGAGAAGCGCTTCTGGCCCACATACTTGGTGTGCAGGTAGCGTTCCAGGCCTTCGGCCGCAGTCAGGCGGTCCAGGATGCGCTTTTTCTGGTCGGCATTGAAAGCAGGCTTGGAGCGGATGGACTCCAGGCGTTGCTGCCACCAGCGCTTTTGCACCTGGTCGGTGGTGTACATGTACTCGACACCGATGGTGCCGCAGTAGGTCTCGCGCAATGCGTTGAGCAACTCGCGCAAGGACATGGTTTCCTTGCCGAAGAAGGTGTTGCCCACGTTGAACACGGTTTCCTGGTCGGCATCGGTGAAGCCGTAGAACGCAGGATCGAGTTCAGGAATTTCAGGGCGCTCAGTGCGCTTGAGGGGGTCCAGATCGGCCCAGCGTTGGCCGACGTTGCGATAGGCCGCAATCAGCTGTTGTACCGCGGTGCGCTTGCGCCCGAGTTCGGAGTCGGCACCGGAAGCCACGACCACCTTGGTGCCGCCTTGCTTGGCGCGCTCAGCGAAAGCATTGATGACGGGCTGGTGGGGAATGTCTTTGGCGTTGGATCCATCGACTGCAGGAACGTGCTGCAGGGCGTCGAAGTATTCGCGCCAGGAATCGGGAACGCTGCCAGGGTTGGCCAGATAGTTCTCATACATTTCTTCGACGTAAGGGGCATTGCCGCCGAAGAGATAGGTGTTGCCTTGATAGGCTTGGTAGACAGTGGGCTGATCGCTCATATTCCGCTGACCTTCGCTTTCCTGGAGAAAGCTTTAGCTGGTTGGTAAACCTCCCGCGACACGGCTGTACCGATTGGCGGATGCGACTGTGGCAAAGGAAGGGCCTGTTGTTGCTGCGCCATTGTGCCATCGAAAGCACAATTCGTTTGTGAAGGTCTTATGTAAGAGTTGAGGAATTTCATCGTGCATTGCAACAAACACGTGCCTGAAATGCTCCTCAAAACATATTTCTTATGTAAAACCGCCTGCAGCATAGTTTCGGCAATAAGCAAGTCGCGTACAGTCTGCGCTTGAACATCGCACCAGCCGAGCCCCCTCAGCCCCATCCATTTGGCCATGCCCTCTGAAAAGACCACCAACCGCACCTTCTTGCTTCTCTTGATTGCAGTCAGCGCGGGATTCGGCGTGATTCTGTGGCCCTTCATCGGCGCCATCTTCTGGGCCCTGGCGCTGGCCATCCTGTTCCACCCACTGAACAAGCGCCTTTTGCAGCGCATGCCCAGCAAGCCCAACCTGGCCACCCTGGTCACTTTGGCGCTCTGTCTGCTGGGAGTCATCCTGCCGCTAGTGCTAATCGCCACATCCGTGGTCAGCGAAACCGTGATCATCTACAACCGCATGTCGACGGGGCAGCTGGACTTCGGCACCTACTTCCAGCAGATCAGTGCCGCCATGCCCGCGTGGATGAAAGATTTGCTGCAACGCATCAACTTGGCGTCAACCCAGGAAATCCAGAGCAAGCTCTCCAGCGTGGCCGCCGAAGCCGGCAAGCTGATCGCGGGCAAGGCCGTGGAACTGGGCCAGAACACGCTGGGCTTTGTGGTGAGCTTCGGCATCATGCTGTACCTACTGTTCTTTCTGCTGCGCGACGGCACCCGCCTCGCACAGCGCGTGCGCAACGCCATTCCAATGGAACGCGAGCACAAGCAAGCCCTGGCCGACAAGTTCGCCACCGTCATCCGCGCCACCGTCAAGGGCAACCTGGTGGTTGCCTGCGCCCAGGGGGCACTGGGTGGCCTGATCTTCTGGATTCTGGACATCCAGGGCGCTGTGCTCTGGGGGGTACTGATGGCCTTCCTGTCGCTGCTGCCCGCCGTGGGCGCCAGCCTGATCTGGGGGCCGGTCTCCATCTACTTCATGGCCACCGGCAGCGTCACCCAGGGCCTGGTGCTGGCCACCTATGGCGTGGTGGTGATCGGGCTGGTGGACAACATCCTGCGCCCCATACTCGTTGGCAAGGACACCAAGCTGCCTGACTACATTGTGCTCATCACCACCTTGGGGGGCATGTCGATTTTCGGGCTCACCGGCTTCGTGATCGGCCCAGCCATCGCCGCCCTGTTCATCGCCTGCTGGGAAATCTTCAGCCCGCAACAACCGGACGAGTAAGCCCACCCATCAAAAAGCCGCCCTCATTGGCGGCTTTTATGCGGAAATCTCACGCTCACCACTCCCCGATGCTGCGCACCAGATGGTCCAGGTCACATGGCGTGGGGCCAGCCTGGGCTTGCACTGCCTGCGGTGCATCGCCACCCATCTTCGCCACATTGGAGGCTTGCCCCTGCTGCAAGGGCGCAGACAGTGGCTGGTGCTGCGTATGGTGGCGGCCAAAGGTGTGACCGGACAACAGGCTGTGGGTGGCAGGTGGTGTGGACATGGCGGCACGCTCCTTGAACTCGACTGTAAGAAGCCTGAACAACCGCCGCCGTAGGACAAGGTTCACAAGGACTGTCACTGGGGCCTAGGTATAACCCTCACCCAGTCGCCAGCGCGGCCCTCGGATTCCTTTAAGCTTGCCGCCCTATGCCGCAAACGATTGCCCGCCCAGCCCACAGCGAACTGCTCATCAAAAAAAGCCGCTTCATCGGTTGCGTGCAACCCATGCACGATCGCGCCAGCGCCCAGGCGGTGGTCGATGCCCTGCGCCAGACCCACCCTGGCGCCGCCCACGTTTGCTGGGCCTTGCTGGCGGGCGGCCAGTCGGCTGCGGTCGATGATGGCGAGCCCAGTGGCACGGCGGGCCGCCCAATGCTGGAAGTCCTGCGCCACCACGACCTGGAAGGCGTGCTGGCCACCGTGGTGCGCTATTTTGGCGGCGTCAAGCTGGGCGCCGGAGGCTTGGTGCGCGCCTACACCGACAGCGTGGCCCAGGCCTTGCTGCAGGCCGAAAAGATCACATTGCAGCGCATGGTGACGCTGCAGTGCAGCCTGCCCTATGCCCTAGAAGGCTGGCTGCGCCGCGAACTGGAGCAGGCCGGCGCCCAGTTGCAGAACATCCGCCACCACAGCCGCGTGGACATGCAGTGGAGCATGCCCCAGCCGCACAGCGCAGCCCTGGTCCAGCACCTCAACGACGGCGGCCAGGGACGGATTGCTTGGCTGCCCTACTGGCCCGATTGATTCCAAGGCCCAGCCCCGCCAGCCTGCGCGTATCGGCCAAACAAAGCGGGCAATCGGTTTTTTATTGATCGACCGCAAGATGAGCTCCACTTTTAGAGTTCAGGCATTCCTACCGGACCCTGCCTGACCATGGATTTACGCTACGCCACCGCCCTTCGCAACGCCACCAACGCTTGGGCGCAGAACCGCGTCACCGACAGCCTGACGCTGCAGGAGCTGCGCCGTTCCCCCAACCAGCAGCAGCAACCGCAACGCGACCATCCCGCCACGCCGGGCAGCGCTGCAGCCACACCGATGGCGCACACCCAACCCGAGCTGGCGCGCTACGGCAACCTGGGCACACGCCTCAACGTATTTGCCTGAGGCCGCCGACCGCGGCCTCCAAACCGGATTACAGTCGTGGCATGAGCACCACCCCAGCCACCGGCGAAGACCACCACAAACCCGCTTACCCCCTGGTCACCGCCTTGACCGCTATCCGCAAGGCCCGTCATATGACCCAGGCCGAACTGGCCCAGCATGCCGGGCTGTCGCGCATGACGGTGCAACGGCTGGAAAGCAACGGACTGGATCCACGGCTGTCCACCCTGCAGGAAATGGCCCGCGTGCTGGAGCAGGAACTGGTGACCATCCCCCGGCACCTGCATGGCAGCTTCCACGAATGGTTGGCCGTTCAAACCGCGCACGGCAAGACCCACCCTTAAACACACCCCTCATCCAGCTGCAGCAGTTGCGGCAAGGCCTGGGCCGCCGTGGCGCGCACGCAGGCATCGGCCAGCCTGTCCAGCTCGGTCGCATCGGGGTTGACCACCACCACACGTGCTCCCTGCTGGTGGGCTTGAAAGACCAGCCCCGCTGCCGGGTAGACCACGCCCGAGGTGCCCACCACCAGCATCAGGTCGCAGGTTTGCACCGCGGCTTCCGCCTGCGCCAGGGCCGCCGCTGGCAGGTGCTCGCCAAACCAGACCACGCCGGGGCGCACCGGGTTGCCGCAGGTGGGACAGGATGGTGGCTCGCCCCCACGCTGCACGGCAGCCTCCAGATCGCACTGCGGGCACACCGCGTCCAGCCATTGATGGGCCAGCAAATCCCCGTGCAGGGCAATCACCTCCGGACTGCCTGCCCGCTGGTGCAGACCGTCCACGTTCTGCGTCACCAGCTGCAGCTTGCCCGGGTGGTGGCAAGCAAACTGCGCCAGCGCCCGGTGCGCGGCATTCGGCTGCACCGCAGACACCAAGTTCCGCCGGTGGGCATACCACTGCCAGACCCGCTGCGGGTGGGCCCGAAAACCTGGCTCCGACGCCATCTCCTGCGGATCGAACTGCGCCCAGATGCCGGTTTGCACGTCGCGGAACGTGGGCACCCCCGACTCGGCACTGACGCCCGCGCCGGTCAGCACCGTCACTTGCCGGGCCTGCTGCAACCAGGCGCGCACCTGCCGCAGAATTTCTGTGTTTTCTGGCTCTGGCGCAGGCATGACAAGCGCTGACAGCTATCTTTTTGTGCTTATGCCTGGCGCTGGCGCACGGCCTCGTACAGGCACACGCCGCTGGCCACGGACACGTTCAGGCTTTCCACGGCACCTTGCATGGGAATGCTGATCAGCTCGTCGCAGGTCTTGCGGGTCAGTTGGCGCATGCCGTCGCCCTCGGCGCCCAGCACCAGGGCCACGGGACCCTTGAGGTCCACCTGGTACAGGTGCTTGTCAGCATCACCGCTGGTGCCGATGATCCAGATGTTGCGCTCCTTGAGTTCCTTGAGCGTGCGCGCCAGGTTGGTCACCATGAAGTAGGGCACGGTCTCGGCCGCGCCGCTGGCCACCTTGGCCACCGTGGCGTTGATGCCCGAGGCATGGTCCTTGGGCGCGATCACGGCGTGCACGCCCGCGCCGTCGGCCACGCGCAGGCAGGCGCCCAGGTTGTGCGGATCGGTCACGCCATCCAGCACCAGCAGCAAGGGGTTCTGCACCCCGCTTTCCTCCAGGTCGTCCAACAGCTCTTCGAGCGTGCGGGTGTCCTTGACCTCGTCCACGCGCGCGGCCACGCCCTGGTGGCCGTGGCTGCCGGCCAGCTTGGCGATGCGCATGGCATCGGCTTCGATCAGGCGCGCACCGGCTTCCTTGGCTTTTTCCAAGAACTGGCGCATGCGCGCATCGCGGCGCGTGCCTTCGTAATAGATTTCAATGATGGATTGGGGCGCGGTCTTCAGACGCACGCCGACGGCATGAAAGCCGAAAAGCACTTTGGGGGACGACATAGGGCAGCGATTATCCCGCTTCGCAGCCCTGCGCCAAGGGACGCACACAGATACCTGTAGAGCGGGCTTCGATTCATGCCGGTGTATGGCCTTGGCACTTCATAGCGCCAAGTTATGAATTCATGCACCCGACAAGGGATCCACGAACTCCCTACACTTGCGCACTTTCCCGACTTCGGTGCACGCTTTTTCATCATGTTCCACCCCCTGCTGCGCTGGTCCAAGCAGACCAGCATCGTCACGCAAATCGTCATCGGCCTGGTGCTGGGGATTGCGTTGGCCCTGATCTGGCCGGACGCCGCCCTGCGCGTCGAGCTCTTGGGCACCCTGTTCATTTCGGCCCTCAAGGCCGTGGCGCCCATCCTGGTGTTCGTGCTGGTGATTGCCGCCATCAGCAACCAAAGCCCCGGCCAGACCGGGCACCTGCGCCCCATCCTGGGCCTGTACCTGGTCGGCACCCTGACCGCCGCCATCGTCGGCGTGACGGCCAGCATGCTGTTTCCCTCCACGCTGGTGCTGCAGGATGCGGCCTCGGGCATGGCCGCCCCGGGCGGCATCGGTGAGGTGTTGGTCCAGTTGCTCAAGAGCGCCGTGGCCAACCCGGTCAACGCCCTGCTGAATGCCAACTACATCGGCATCCTGGTGTGGGCCATTGCCATCGGCATCGCCCTGCGCAAGGGCGCGGACAGCACCCGCCAGGCCATGGCCGACCTGTCCAGCGGCATCACCCTGATCATCCAGGCCGTGATCCGCCTGGCGCCGCTGGGCATTTTCGGCCTGGTGGCCTCCACCGTGGCCACCACCGGCACCCAGGTGCTGGCTGGTTATGTGCACCTGCTGGCGGTGCTGCTGGGCTCCATGCTGTTTGTGGCGCTGATCGTCAACCCCCTGATCGTGTGGTGGCAGATCCGCCGCAACCCCTACCCGCTGGTGTGGATGTGTCTGCGCGAAAGCGGTGTCACGGCCTTCTTCACGCGCAGCTCGGCCGCCAACATCCCCGTGAACCTGGCCATCGCCAAGCGCCTGAACCTGGATGAGAACACCTACAGCGTGGCCATTCCCCTGGGCGCCACCATCAACATGGCCGGTGCGGCCATCACCATCAGCGTGCTGTCGCTGGCGGCGGCCCACACCGTCGGCATCGCGGTCGACATGCCCACGGCCATCCTGCTGTGCGTGGTGGCCTCGGTCTGCGCCTGCGGCGCCTCGGGCGTGGCCGGTGGATCTCTGCTGCTGATCCCCCTGGCCTGCTCGCTGTTCGGCATCTCCAACGATGTGGCCATGCAGGTCGTCGCCATCGGCTTCATCATCGGCGTGCTGCAGGATTCCGCCGAAACGGCGTTGAACTCGTCGACCGACGTGCTGTTCACCGCCGCAGCCTGCATGGCCCAGGAGCAGCGCCAGGGCTGACGCCTGCCGCACTCCCATCGACCAAGGCCCCTGCCCAGGGGCCTTTTTCATGCGCATCCCATGCTGAGCGCACAAAAAAAAACAGCCCGAAGGCTGCTGCAGGGGGCTGGGCCAGTCCGGGCTCAGCGGTAGTAGGCTTCCACCGTGCCCTTGAGCTTGATCAGCAGCGGACGGCCCTTGCGGTCCAGGGTCTTGCCAGCCGGCACCTTCACCCAGCCTTCGCTCACACAGTATTCCTCCACATCGTTGCGGTCCTTGCCGTTGAAGCGGATGCCGATGTCGTGCTCGAACACGGCCGCCACGAAGAACTTGCTGCTGGGGTCGATCGACAGGTGATCGGGCAATTCTGGGCGGGCGATAGCGTCAGTCATAAAAAATTTCCAGGTCTGCGGGCACAGGGTCCCAATTCACGAATGCGGCGATTGTCGTGCATTTGGCAATGTCCTGGCACTCACACCAGGCGACCGGCCTCGATGGTCAGGGTGCGCTCGCACTGCGCGGCAATCTCGCGGTCGTGGGTGACCAGCACCAGGGTCGTGCCCAGTTCGCGGTTCAGCGACAACATCAGCGCCATCACCGCCGCCCCGGTGGCGAAGTCCAGGCTGCCCGTGGGCTCATCCGCCAGCAGCACGGCCGGCTGCACCACAAAGGCACGTGCCAGGGCCACGCGCTGCTGCTCTCCGCCGGAGAGCAGCTTGGGGTAGTGGCCCAGGCGCTGGCCCAGCCCCACGCGCTGCAACATCTCGCTGGCCTGCTGGCGCGCGCTGCGCGCGCCGGCCAGCTCCAGCGGCAGCATCACGTTTTCCAGTGCCGTCAGGTTCGGCAGCAGCTGGAAGCTCTGGAACACAAAACCCATCTTCTGCCCACGCAATGCCGCGCGCGCATCCTCGTCCAGTGCAAAAATGTCTTGCCCCTGCAGGCGCACCGTGCCCTGCGTGGGGGTGTCCAGCCCGGCCAGCATCGACAGCAAGGTGCTCTTGCCCGAGCCCGATGCCCCCACGATGGCTGCGGTCTGTCGGGGCTGCAGGCTGAAATGGATATCCCGCAAAATCTCCAGCGCACCGGTGGAGTCGCTCACGGTTTTATGCAGGTGCTCGACTTCGATCACCGGGGCAGACATCAATTCAGCAGACATGAAAGGCCTTATCGCTAGCATGCAAGACGCACAAACAAAGAAACACCGCCGCCACTTTATCGCGTCCTCGCTGGCCCTGGGCCTGTCCACCCTGGCCAGTGGCGTGCAGGCGCAGGCGCGCCCTGCCAAGCATGTGCTGGTGGTCGGGGATTCGCTGAGCGCCGAATACGGCCTGGCGCGCGGCACGGGCTGGGTGGCCCTGCTGGCGCAGCGCCTGGCGCAGCACCAGCAGCCGGTGCAGGTCACCAATGCCAGCGTCAGCGGCGACACCACCTCGGGCGGGCGCGCGCGGCTGCCGGGCCTGCTGAGCCAGCACCAGCCCAGCGTGGTCATCATCGAGCTGGGGGGCAACGATGCGCTGCGCGGCCTGCCGCTGTCCGGCACGCGCGACAACCTGCGCTGGATGACCCAGGCGGCGCAGGAGGCCGGCGCCAAGGTGCTGCTGCTGGGCATGCAGATGCCGCCCAACTACGGCCGGCAATACGCCCAGGATTTTGAACAGCTGTTTGCCAGCGTGGCGCAGGAGCGCAAGGCCGCGCTGCTGCCCTTCTTCCTGCAGGGCGTGGCCGATGGCAAGGACCCGCTGGCCCTGTTCCAGGCCGACCGCATCCACCCCAACGCCCAGGCCCAGCCGCTCATGCTGGAGAACGTGTGGCCGGTGCTGCGCCCTCTGCTGTGACCGGCTGTGACCCCACGCAGGCCCGGTAAGCGTGCCAGCTGGCGCAGCCCAGCCATGGCCCCACCACCACCAACGGCCACTGCCAGGGCACCAGCAAGGCGACCGCCACCAGCAGCACGATCAGCAGCCCCCACAACACGAGCACCCCGGTCTGCGTGGTCACCACGCGCAAGCTGGTGATGGCGGCGGTCATGGCATCGGTGCCGCGGTCCAGCATCATCGGCAACGAAACGACGGTGCTGCCGAACACCAGGGCCGCAAACACACCGCCAACGGCGCTGTAGACAGCGATGAATTCCCAGTTGTCGACACTGAACAAGGCCTGCACCACGCCGGTGGTGGACGGCATGCCGGTGTTGAAGAACACGGCAAACACCACCAGCGAAGCGCGGCCCCACAGCAGCTCCAGCACGATGAGCACCAGTACCAGCATGCCCATGCTGGCCAGTTGTTTGTCCCAGCAGGTGATGGACTGACCCAGGTCCGGGGCCAGCCCCAGCTCCAGGCGGCGGCTGGTGTCGTACAGCCCCATGGCCAGAAATGGCCCCAGCAGCAGGCAGCCGCTGGCCAGCGACATGGTGTATTCCGGGCTGGCCCGAAACACCCAGGCCAGTGCCAGCGCCATCAGCCAGAAACAGCTGCCGTAGAACAGGGCCACGCCCCAGGCGCGGCGGATGTCACGCCAGCCGGCGGCCAGCCAGCGCAAGGGTTCTTGCCACCCGACGCTGCGGATGACGATGGGCGCGCCCTCGCTGGCGGCGACCACATGCACGGGGGAATCCGGTGTTGCCATGGCTGTCCTCCTGTGGGGAACAGGAAAACATAGCCACCCGCAAGCGTCAATCTGCGGAAAACACCCAATAAAAAAAGAGAGCGGCTAGCGCTTATCAATAAAAGACTTCATAGATATTTCGCTCTGAAAGCCAATATGGATGAGCGCCAGCAGCTCCTTTTTTTCAGACGGCCTCAGTCCTGCCAGGGCGTGCCAAAGGCCAGCTGCCACGCCTGGGCCAGGTCTTGCAGCAGGTCCTGCGTATCTTCCAGCCCGACGCAAAAGCGCACCACGGAGCCGGCCTGCAGGCTGCCGCGCCCACCGCTGCGCATGCTGTCGATGTCATAGGGCACGACCAGGCTCATGGGCCCGCCCCAGCTGTAGCCCAGGCGGAACAGCTGCAGGCTGTCGCAGAACTTGTCGATGGCGGCACGGTCGTAGCGCGGGTCGATCACCACGCTGAACAGGCCCGCGGCCGCGCCCTGGCCCTGGTTGGCGGCGCCGCACAGCTGCTGCCAGTGGGCATGGCCGGGCGCGCCGGCAAAGGCCGGGTGCAGCAGCTGCACCACGGCGCTCTGGCGCTGCAGTGCCGCCGCCAGGGTGCGGGCCGACAGGTCGTGCGCGCGATAGCGCAGGGCCACGCTGGACAGCGAGCGCAGCACCAGCTCCGCATCGTTGGCGCCGATGCCAATGCCCAGGCGCATGTGCGTCAGCTTGATGCGCATGTGCAGGGCTGCGTCCGCCGTGATGATGCTGCCCATCAGCACGTCGCCACCACCACTGGGGTACTTGGTCAGCGCGTGCGCGGACACATCCACCCCCAGGCTGCCGCCATCGGCCAGCAGGTCGAACGGCTGGAACGCCAGTCCCGCGCCCCAGGTGTTGTCCAGCACCGTGGTCACGCCGCGCGCGCGGCAGACCTGGACCTGGGCGATCAGATCGGGGAACTCCATGCTCACGCTGCCCGGGGCTTCCAGCCACACCAGCGTGGTCGCTGGCGTGATCTTGGCCTGCAGGTCGGCCACATCCATGGGGTTGTAGAGCACCGGGCGGATGCCCCAGCGGGTCAGCTCGTGGTCGGCGAAATCCTTGTTCGGGCCGTAGGCGTTGTCGGGAATCAGCACCTCATCGCCCGCCGACAGCAGGCCCAGGGCCACGGTGCTGATGGCGCTCAGCCCGCTGGGCACCAGCAGGCACTGCTGGCCGCCTTCCAGGCTGCACAGGCGCTCTTCCAGCTGGTAGGTCGTGGGCGTGCCATGCAGGCCATAGGTGTAGCCGCTCTTGTCCAACCAGCGGCGCGTGCGCATGTCCTGCACGTTGTCGAACAGGACGGTGGAAGCCTTGTGCACCGCCGGCTGCGGCGCGGAGAAAGCGGCGGGGGCCTGGTACACGTGGTGTACCAGCTCGGTCGTGATGTGGCGTGCTTGCTTCATGCCCACATGTTAAGCCGCCCACCGCGCACGCCGGCCAAGAAAAAGCCGCCCGAAGGCGGCCTTCTTGGAAACCGTGCGCCGAATTACTTCACGGTCAGCAGGTTGTTGACGGAGGACACGCCCTCCACGGCCTTGGCCAGTTGCTCGGCACGGTCCTTGCCTGCCTGGTTGGGGGCTTCGCCGTGCAGGGTGACCACGCTGCCCTTGGTGTCCACATTGATCTTCAGCGCGCTCAGGTCGGCATCGCCCACCAGTGCGGCCTTGACCTTGGCGGTGATGCTGGCCTCGCTGGCCACGGCCAGGGCATCGCTGGCCACATCTTTGGTGGCATCGGCGGCCTGCTGCGCGGCCTCCTTGGTGGCCTCTACGGCGTTTTCCATTTTCTGACCGGCTGCCTCGGCGGCGCGGTCTGCCTCCATCTTGGCCTTTTCAGCAGCTTGCTCGGTACGCTCAATGGTGTTGTCCAGCTTCTGGCCGGCGGTTTCTTCCTTGGGGCCGCATGCGGCCAGGCCCAGGGCCAGGGCCGAGACAGCCAGAACTTGAACAACGCGCTTGTGAGATATCGACATGTGTGAAAGCTCCTCATCAATCTTCATATAGGCAAAGCCACGGCCTCAACACCGTGACGACGTGGGGTGAATCCTAGGGGCAACCCGAATCCCGCCCGGTCGGAGAGGGCCGAAGCGTCCGTAGGACAAGCACGAACATCCAAGACGCCCTGCAATCCCTCCACAATAGCGGCTTATGCAATTGAAACAGTGGTTCCCCTTCCTGGCCTGGCCCCGCCCCACCTGGGCGCTGGCCCGCGGCGAAATGCTGGCAGGGGTCACGGTCGGCCTGATGCTGCTGCCCCAGGGCGTGGCCTATGCCGCACTCGCGGGCATGCCGCTGGTCACCGGCATCTATGCGGCCTTGCTGCCTTCGCTGGTGGCCGTGCTGTGGAGCAATTCCCCGCGCCTGGGCGTCGGCCCCACGGCCCTGACCAGCCTGCTGATCGGTGCGTCGCTGGCCGGCATGGCCGAACCCGGCAGCGCCCACTGGGTCACCCTGGCCTGCTGGATGGCCATCATGGCCGGCGCCGTGCAGTGGCTGCTGGGCGCGCTGCGCAGCGGCTGGCTGGTCAACCTGGTCACCTCGCCAGTGCTGAACGGCTTCACCCAGGCGGCGGGCATCCTGATCCTGCTGTCGCAGTTGCCCGACCTGCTGGGGCTGCGCAGCACCTGGAGCGCCTGGTTCCACAACCCCGATTTGCACCACTTCGACGGCTGGGCCGCCGGCTTCGGCCTGGGCGGGCTGGGCCTGCTGCTGCTGCTCAAGAAACTGGCCCCGCGCTGGCCCTCGGCCGTGCTGGTGGTGGCCTTGTGCGGCATGCTGAGCGCCGCCCTGGGCTATGCCGAACGCGACGGCAACATCGTCGGCCACCTGCCGGCAGGCCTGCCCGGGCTGAGCTGGCCAGCCGCCATCGGCTGGGACGAAGTCTCGCGCCTGCTGCTGCCCGTGATCATGGTCAGCCTGGTGAGCTTTCTGGAAGTGGCATCCAGCGCCCAGCTGGAGCACCGCCAGGCCGGCACGCGCTGGAATGAAAACCAGGACCTGATCGCCCAGGGCATGTCCAAAGTGGTGTCCGGCCTGAGCGGCAGCTTTGCCATCAGTGCCTCGTTTTCCCGCTCGGCCGTCACGCTGCACGTGGGCGCCAAGACCGGCTGGACCAGCGTGTTCGCGATCGGCATGGTGCTGGTGACGGTGCTGTGGCTCACGCCCTGGCTGTACCACATCCCCCAGGCAGCCCTGGCGGCGGTGGTGGTCTCGGCCGTCATCAATCTGATCCAGCCGCGCAGCCTGCAGGCGCTGTTTCGCATCTCGGCGGTGGAAGGCAGCATTGCCCTGACGACCTTCGTGCTGACCCTGGCCACCGCACCACGCCTGTACTGGGGCGTGCTCACGGGCGTGCTGCTGAGCCTGTGCCACTTCCTGTACCACCGCCTGCATCCGCGGATTGTGGAAATCGGCGAGCACGCGGACGGCAGCCTGCGCTCACGGGCCATCTGGAACCTGCCCCCCATCACCCCCCACGTGCTGGCCGTGCGCCTGGATGCCGAATGGGACTTCGCCTCCTCCGCCGCGCTGGAACGCCATCTGGCCCAGGCACTGCAGGAGCATCCGGACCTGCAGGCCCTGTACCTGGACGCCCAGCCCATCAACCGGATCGATGTCACCGGCGTGGAGAGCTTTCTGCGCTTGCGCCAAAGCCTGCAAAAGCGCGGGATTGACCTGCATATCGGCGGATTGAAATTGCCGGTGCAAGCGATACTGGACAAAGCAGGATGCCTGTCGCCCGGCACCGGCCTGCACCTGCACCGTACCAATACACAAGCACTGGCTTTTTTGCGCAACGCTTATTGAGGTAAATGGCAGGAAGCCCGCAGCCAGCCTGCACGGACTGCTACACTTGAACGAATTAACCACGCTGGATCGTTTTTTGTGACTGGTACTGCCACAACTCTCCCCATCACACTGCATCAGCTCCGTCTGGACGGAGCGCTTGCACTGCTGGGTAAAGAAGAAAGTGCAGGCCTGCCCCCAGCGGACCACGATCCCTCCGCCCACTTGCAAGCCATCATCGATGAGCTGTGCGAACTCTCTTTGCGCGACCCGCTGACCGGCTGCGCCAACCGCCGTCAGTTCGACACCATCCTGGACCGTGAACTGGACCGCGTGGCACGTTCCGGTGACGTGGCACTGCTGCTGATGATCGACGTGGACCATTTCAAGCGTGTCAACGACCTGCACGGTCACAACGTCGGCGACATGGTGTTGCAAGCGGTGGCCCAGGCGCTGAATGGCTGCGTGCGCCCCATGGACACGCTGGCCCGCTATGGCGGCGAAGAATTCGCCATCGTCCTTCCGGCCTGCCAGCCTGCCTATGGCCAGAATGTGGCTGAACGCGTGCGCAAGGCGGTGGAAGCGCTGCGCATCCCCGTCGCCCCAGGCCAGGAACTGACCGTCACCGTCAGCATCGGTGGTGCCTATGCCCTGCAATGGATACGCAGCACGCGCAAGCTGTGGATTGAGCGTGCAGACCAGCAGTTGTACCAAGCCAAGAGCCATGGCCGCAACCGGATTGAAATCGAACAACAACCTGACAGCACCGTGACTGCAGAAGAAAAAAAACTGCTTTTTGTCCCCGATTTGACTGGCGATACCAGCTGGTCAGGGGATTGGTCCGATGTATTCGCCGCCCCCCTGGGCTCGACAGATGGCGTCAACTGAAAGCATTGAGATGAGCGACGTGCTGTCCCCCCTCCACCCCACCAAGGCCAACACCCCTGGTGGCGAACCGCGCACCATCCGCACCTCGAACGCGCACATCATTGCCGTCACCAGTGGCAAAGGCGGGGTAGGCAAGACCTTTGTCTCCGCCAACCTGGCCGCCGCGCTGACTCGCCTGGGACTGCGCGTGCTGGTACTGGACGCCGACCTGGGCCTGGCCAACTTGGACGTGGTGCTGAACCTCTACCCCAAGGTGACGCTGCACGATGTGTTCACCGGCAAGGCCTCGCTGCAAGACGCGGTGGTCACGGCCCCCGGCGGCTTCCATGTGCTCTTGGCCGGCTCGGGCATGGTCGAATACTCGCGCCTGACACCCGAGGTGCGCAATCAGTTGATCCATGTGATCGACACCCTGGCCCCCAACTACGACGTGGTGCTGCTGGACACGGGCGCCGGCATCTCCGACGTGGTGCTGTTCTCGGTCTCGCTGGCCAAGGAAGTGCTGATCGTGGCCACGCCGGAGCCCACCTCACTGACCGATGCCTATGCGGCCATCAAGGTGCTGGCCACCCAGCAAAAGCGCCAGAATATGCGCCTGGTGATCAACCAGGCCATCCGCCCTGGCGATGGCCGCGCCATCACCGGCCAGCTGCAACAGGTGCTGAACCGCTTTGTCAACACCGAGTCGGGCCTGCCCATGCGCCTGATCCACATGGGCGACATCCCTGCCGACAAGGCCGTTCGCGATGCCGTGATGCGCCGCCAACTGTTGCTGCAAGCCACCCCGGGCTGTGCGGCCTCGCTGGCGGTGGCACAACTGGCCAGCCGCATCAAATCCATGCTGCCTGCGCCGCAGCCCGAGTGATTGCGGCGCGATGCCCATAAAAAAAGAGCTGCGTTATGCAGCTCTTTTTTTATGGGCAGATGACGGTGGCGGCCAAGCCACCACCGATCACTCTCAAACGCGTTGGCGCTTGGCGTCCAGGCTCCAGCGGCCTGCCCCGAAGGCGGCAAAGGCCAGCAAACCGCCCGAGATGGCGATGTTCTTGTTGAACATCAGTTGCTGCATCATGGCCTGGTCCGCCGGCAGCGACCAATAGGCATGGAAGAAGAAGCTGGCCACCAGGGTGAAGAACGCCAGCAGCACAGCAGCAGGGCGCGTCATGAAGCCGACCAGCAGCATCAGCCCGCCCACCAGCTCGATCAGCAGCCCCACCGCCACCCCAACCTCGGGCAGGGGCAGGCCCACGGATGTCGCATAGCCGACAGCGCCGGAAAAGCCGGCAATCTTGCCAAAACCGGCAGGCACAAACAGCCATGCCAGCAGAATGCGGCCCACCAAGGCCAGAGTGTCTTGAAGAGAGTTGTTCATATCTATTGCTTTCTATGGGCAGTGCCCTTGGGTGAATCCATCAACAAACCAGGCACTCAGGGTGCCAAATCAAACACCAGCAACTCTGCAGCCTGCTGGCTCTCCATGCGCAGGTTGCGCTCATTTTCTGCAAGCAGCGCATCGCCGCTTGTCAGCTTTTGTCCCGCAATCTCGATGTGGCCCTGGACCACCAGCACATAGGCCTTGCGTCCCTGGGGCAACACGTGCTCCAGCTGTACCGCCTGCCCGGGCTGCGGTCGCACCAGGCTGGCGTAGATGCGGGCATCGGCATTCAGGTGGACGGAGCCTTGCTGGCCGTCGGGAGACGCCACCAGGCGCAGGACATTGGTCTTCTCAGCATCGCTGAAGCGTTTTTGCTCATAGCCAGGCTCGAGCGCCTGGCGGCTGGGCAGCAGCCAGATCTGCAGAAAATGGGTGGTGCGGCCGGCCGCGTGGTTGTGTTCGCTGTGGACCACGCCGGTGCCGGCCGTCATGCGCTGGACCTCGCCCGGCGCAATCGTCTGCACGTTGCCCATGCTGTCCTTGTGCGACAGCTCGCCCTCCATGACATAGCTGACGATTTCCATGTCGTGGTGGGGGTGGGCGCCAAAGCCGGTGCCGGCTGCGATGCGGTCTTCATTGATGACGCGCAGGTTGCCCCAGCCCATGTGGGCCGGGTCGTAGTAGCCGGCGAACGAAAAGCTGTGGAACGACTTGAGCCAGCCGTGGTCGGCGTAGCCACGTTCGTGGGATTTGCGGATTTGAATCATGGGGTGCTCCTTGCATCTGCAGGTCGTGACCTGCCATGTCCAGAACTGTAAGGGCGCCAGTTCCAGCGTTGATCGCCACCGTTTGATGGCATCATTCAAACTCTTTGAATGAGCGTTCCACCGCATGCCCAGCCCTCGTGATGTTTTAACGCCAGACAGCCTGGCCATGTTGCAGGCCATTGCCGACAC
Source organism: Comamonas aquatica (assembly GCF_018064205.1). Taxonomy (NCBI): domain Bacteria; kingdom Pseudomonadati; phylum Pseudomonadota; class Betaproteobacteria; order Burkholderiales; family Comamonadaceae; genus Comamonas; species Comamonas aquatica. The sequence goes on from NZ_CP072916.1 coordinate 1,648,982, forward strand.
TGGCAGTTTTGCCGCTGCGGCGCGACAGTTGCACCTGGTGCCCAGTGCGCTGACCTATCGCGTGCGCCAGATGGAAGAAGCGCTGGATGTGCTGCTGTTCGACCGCAGCACCCGCCAGGCCCAGGCCACCGAGGCGGGCCAGGCCCTGCTGACCGAGGGCATCCGCTTGCTGCAGGACATCGACGCCGTGGCGCACCGCGTGCGCCGCGTTGCCACCGGATGGGAGCCGGAACTCACCCTGGTCGCCGATGGCGTGATCTCCCAGGCCACCTTGTTCGACCTGGTCGAGGCCTTCTATGCCCTGAAGTCCCCCACCCGGATCAAGCTGGGCATGGGCACGCTGACGGGACCGGTCGAGCTGCTGAGCACCGGCCGGGCCGACTTGGCCCTGGGTGTGGGCAGCAACAACACCAGCGTGCCCGGGCTGCAGCTGGAGGACCTGGGCGACATCACCTTTGTCTTTGCCGTGGCGCCGTTCCACCCCCTGGCGCAGGTGGAGCAGCCCATCACCGACGAACTGCTGCTGGAGCACCGCCTGATCGTCGTCGCCGACTCGGCCCAGCGCGAGCGCACCTCCATCGGCCTGCTGGGCGGCCAGGACACGTTCACGGTCGACACCGTCCAGGCCAAGATCGACGCCCAGGTGCGTGGCCTGGGCTGCGGCTTCCTGCCCGAAAGCATGGCCCGCCCCTATGTGGAAGCCGGACTGCTGGTCACCAAGCCAGTCACCCGCCCCACACGCCAGCTGCGCATGCGCTATGCCTGGAAAAAACCCAGCAGTGGCGGACTGGGCAAGGCGTTGCACTGGTGGCTGACCCAGCTGCAAAGCCCGGTGACCCAGAAAGCCCTGCTCAACGACCACCGACTGTCGCCCACGGCCGTGGCCGGCCCGGTACAGGCCTGACCCCATGCCCCGCACCGCGTACCGCGGGCGCTTTGCGCCCTCGCCCACCGGGCCGCTGCATGCGGGTTCCCTGGTGGCTGCCCTGGCCAGCTGGTTGGATGCGCGCGCCCACCACGGCACCTGGCTGGTGCGCATCGAGGACATCGACCCCCCGCGCTGCCCCCCCGGGGCGGACCAGACCATCTTGCAGCAGCTGGCCCAGTGCCACCTGCTGCCGGATGAAGCCCCCACCTGGCAATCGCAGCGCCACAGCCATTACGCCCAGGCCCTGGCCCAGTTGCAGCAGGCGGGCCTGGCCTATGCCTGCGGCTGCACCCGCAAGGACATCGAGGCCGCGTGGCAGCACCTGGGACTGTCCCACCAGCGGCATGTGGAACGCCCCTACCCCGGCACCTGCCGCCAGGGGCTGCACGGCAAGCCGGTGCGCAGCTGGCGCTTTGCCCTTGACGCCTATGCATCCAATTGGCCTGCAGCGCAGACAGGGAAAGCGCTGAGTGCTCCTTTTTCCATAATTGACGGTTGCCTGCACTGGCACGACCGCCGCCTGGGCCCGCAGCAGCAATGCCCCGGCCAGGTGGCCGGCGACTTTGTGCTGCAGCGCGCCGATGGCCTGTATGCCTACCAGCTGGCCGTGGTGGTGGACGATGCCCTGCAAGGCATCACCCACGTCGTGCGCGGCGAGGACCTGGCCGACAACACACCCCGCCAGCTGTTGCTGCAGCACGCCTTGGGTCTGCAGCATCCGCAGTACCTGCACACCCCCCTGGTGCGCATGCCCGATGGCGAAAAACTCTCCAAACAGCATGGCGCCCCCGCGGTGGAGCTGCACCAGCCGCTGCAGGCCTTGAATGCCGCAGCCCAGGTGCTGCAACTGCCCGCGGCAAACCCCGAAACCACGGTGGCCGATGCGCTGGCGCAGTGGGTTGAAATCTGGCGCTCCACTTACAATGCGCAGCGTGACTGAGCAACAAAACACCCCCCAGGCTGCCCCGGACGCAGCCGCCCCCCAAGCACACGCCGCAGGCCAGGCCCCGGCGGATGTGGCATTTCCCAAAACCATTCGCAGCTATGTGCGCCGCACCGGTCGTGTGACCACCGGCCAGGCCAAGGCGTTCGAGGACCTGGGGCCCCAGTTCCTGCTGAGCTACGCGAACGCACCGCTCGACGCCCAGGCCGCATTCGGCCGCCCCGGCAAGCTGATCCTGGAGATCGGTTTCGGCATGGGCGAGGCCACCGCGCACATTGCCCGTGTGCGCCCCGACGACAACTTCCTGTGCTGCGAAGTGCACGAGCCCGGCGTGGGCGCCCTGCTCAAGCGCATTGGCGAGCACGACATCACCAACATCCGCATCCTGCAGCACGATGCCGTGGAGGTGATCGACCACATGCTGCCCGAAGGAAGTATTGACGGCGTGCACATCTTCTTCCCCGACCCCTGGCACAAGAAAAAGCACAACAAGCGCCGCCTGATCCAGTCGCCGCTGGTCGCCAAGCTGGCCACCCGTCTGAAACCCGGTGGCTACATCCACTGCGCCACCGACTGGGAACCCTATGCCGTGCAGATGCTGGAAGTGCTCAGCGCCGAACCGCAGCTGGCCACCACCGCGCAGGGCTATGCCGCCAAGCCAGATTACCGCCCGTTAACAAAGTTTGAAAATCGGGGGCTGCGTTTAGGCCACGGAGTCTGGGACTTAGTCTTCACCAAGTGTTAAGCTGCGCGCTTCCTGGTTGTCACCACCGCGCCGAACTTCATGCACCTTCTGCAAAACTTGGTTCAAATGACCGGCCAACGCGATCATTTGCGCTTGGAGTTGTCCGTACTCTCCACGTTCTTGCAGTTACCGCACATCACGAATGTTCGGGCGCTGGAGCTGCTCAAGCTCGGTGACCAATACTGGGTGCGCCCCCGCACCTGGTACGAAGCCGGCCAACTGGTGGCGGCCGAGCAGGACTTTGCCAACGATGCCCAGCGCTTTCCGCTGCAGGCCCTGCCCCACCTGCAGGCCTGCATTGCCCACAAGGCGCAACAGGCCCAGCACTCCGACGCGCACCAGCACACCATCTGGCTGCCCGTCTGGATGCACGAGCAAGTGCATGTGTGCATTGAGATCACCCAGTCCGAGCCCTTCAACACCCACAACCTGGACGTGATCACCGGGGTGTTCAACGTCTACCAGAACTACCAAAGCCTGCTGGACTACAGCGAACGCGATGCGCTGACGGATCTGCTGAACCGCAAGACCTTCGACGAGCACCTGCTGCGCTTTGCCAGCGCCGTCAGCATGCAGACCGAGATTCAGCCGTGGCTGGCCGTGATCGACATCGATCACTTCAAGCTGGTCAACGACCGCTTTGGCCATCTGTTCGGTGATGAGGTGCTGATCCTGGTGGCCAACCTGCTGCGCTCGGCCTTCGGTCCACGCCACCGCATCTTCCGCTTTGGTGGCGAAGAATTCGTGGTGCTGATGCCCCCCATGACCAAGGAGTCTGCGCAGGCCTCGCTCGAAGCCTTCCGGGCCATGGTGGCGCGGCATGATTTTCCGCAGGTCGGGCAGGTCACCGTCAGTGTCGGCTTTGCCGGCGCCAAACTGTGCTCGCCCGTGGAAATCCTGGGGCAGGCCGACCAGGCCCTGTACTACGCCAAGGAACATGGCCGCAACCGCGTCTGCCACTTTGAAAGCCTGCAGGATCAAGGCCTGCTGGGCGGCTCCCAGGTGTCACACGCGGACGTCGAGCTGTTCTGAGCCCCTTAAACCGCACCTGCGCCAAGGGATGGGCTGGGCCGAAGCACCGCACTGCCGTGACTCACACCGTGGCATCCGCACACACGCGGTCCCGCCCCAGGTCCTTGGCCCGATAAAGCATGTGGTCGGCACGCTCCAGCAGGCTCTCCATCGAATCCCCCGACTGGTATTCGGCCACGCCGAAGCTGCAGGTTAGCCACAGGCTCAAGCCGTTGCACGCCCAAGGCGTGGCGCGCATGTCCTCGGCCAGCCGCTGGGCCACGGCCTGGGCGTGTGACAGATCGGTTTCGGGCATGAAGATCACGAACTCTTCGCCACCGAAACGCACCATCCAGTCCAGGTTGGCCCGCAGGCATGCCTGCAAGCGCGATGCCACGGCCTTGAGCACAGCGTCCCCCACGGCATGGCCGTGCTGGTCGTTGATGCGCTTGAAATGGTCAATGTCCGCAAAAATGACCGCAAACGGGCGCCCATAGCGCACGCAACGCTCCATCTCCAGCGGCAGGCGCTGCTCCATGGCGCGGCGGTTGAAGGTCCCAGTCAACGCATCCAGCTGGGACAGGCGCTTGACTTCATCCACCAGGGCGCTCAGCTCCGCCGTGCGCTCCTTGACCATGCCATCCAGGTCCTTGATGTGGCGATCCAGGGCTTGTTGCAGGTGCTCGAAACCTTGCATCACCATATCGATCTCGTCGGCGCGGGCCCGTTCCGGGCGCCGGACTTCCAGCGGCTGGCTCAGCGTCTCGGGCCTGAGGTTGCGTGCAAAGTCCGCGATCTGGCGCAGCGGCAGACCCAGGTCGCGGCGCATGACCCAGGCGACCATCAGGCACATCAGCACCGTGAAGATCAGATAGCCGGGAATCACGCGCTTTTGGGACTCCCACAACAGATTGCGGTAATAGGTGCGATCGGCCCAGACCTCGATCGTGCCCAAGGGCTGCTGCAGCGCGTGGGGGGCGTAAATCACCGTCTGGTAGGACGGCACATCCTGAGCCACCCCGGCACGCCCGGATGTCAGGATTTCGCCGGTCGACCGGATGTGCACCCGGACCAGCCCCACCGCCTCCAGCTCCGTCAGACGACGGATCTGGAAGCTCAGCACATCGCGATCAATGTCCCAGATGGCATGCGCCATCGCCTGGCTGCTGGTCTCCACCATCAAGGCCATGGTCTGGAAGAACAGCTTTTCCTGCTGCTGGCGCTCCAGCCACAACTGCAGTCCCCCCATCCCAATCAGGCAGACCAGCGTCAACGCGATAATGCGCTGCAACATCAAGGTGGCAATCGAGCGGAACTCCCCGGCTTCACGGTGCATACATTCACACGCTGCTAGCGCAGCAGCTGGTCCAGGTCAAAGTCGTAACGTCGCAAAGCAGGATGGTGGTATTTGCTGAACGGCTTGAAGTCCAGGGTGTGCTGTCCTGTGCCAAAGCTTTTCTCAAATCGCAGGCTGCTGGATGTACCAAAGAGTTTAAACATCGGATACACCAGCTCCAGGCCTTCGGAGTTGAAGTCCACCCCGTGGTGGTAATCAAACAGCAGCACCAAGGCCCAGGCCCCCGCCAGAAAGTGCCCGCCCGCCAGGGCGCTCAATTCCTGCTGGCGCAAGGCCTCAAAGGCTTGTGCCGATGTATTGATCCCACTGAACAGCGCGTCCTTGCCGGGTTTGCCGCCCTGGATCTGCCAGGCCTGCATGGCGCCCAAGGCCATTTCATCATTGCCGCTCCAGACCAAGCGCGCTTCCGGATAACGGCGGAACAACTCCTGCGCCTGCAAGCGCGCCTTGTCGCGCCGCCACTCGCCATAGACCTCCTGCAGCAGCACGGTATCCGGCGCTTCCTGCACAGCCCGGTGCAGGCCCTGGTTGCGCGCGATGGAGGAAGCGGTGGAGCGATCCCCGGCAATCGCCAGCAGGTGGAATTTGCCATCTGCCGCCTTGAGCACGGGGCGCTTGCGCGCGGCCTCGATCAGGGCCTTGGCCGTCAGATAACCGGCGTCCTGGGCCCGGGGCTCCAGGCTGCCAAGCCAGAATGGGTAACGCCCCCTGGGCACCCCGACCTGGTCACGCAGCTCCGGCTGGATGGCACTGTAGGCCAAGAAAGCCTGGATGCCGGAGCCTTCCAGGGCACGCAACACCGCCGGAGCCACGCTGTAGTCATTCGAAAAAACCACGTACTGCGGGCGTTGCAACGGCGGCAGTTGCGCCAAACGCTGGGCAATCGCAATCGGCTCCAGCCGATCGCGCTCGGCATAGATAACGCGCAATTGCATGCCCAGACTTTGGGCCGCCCTGTGCATGGCGTCGGAAGCAGAGGCCCAGAAGGTTTCAGTGGCTTTACCGGGATTGATGAACACCACCAACTGCGCAGTGGCCGGCATGCAGATGGCGGCCCATGCAGCAGCCACGCACAAGCCCAAAGACTTGGCGTGACGCAATAAAGAACAGACCACCGTAAGCGCTGAAGTCAGCCGCTTGCATACAGACATGGATACAGATTAAGCGCAAAAGCTTTTAAAAAATCAATAGACCAAGCAACCCAATAGGAATAAACAAAGCACTACCCTTCCCTTTCCCGGATGGCAGACAAAAAAAAGCCAGGGAGCGGAAGCCCTGGCTTTCGAACGGCTGGGCCGTTTGCGTTTTAGATGCGCTCGGTCACCCAGGTTTGCACGGAGGCCAGCGCAGCAGGCACCGCCGCGGCATCGGTGCCGCCGGCCATGGCCATGTCGGGCTTACCGCCCCCCTTGCCACCCACTTGCTGGGCCACAAAGTTCACCAGCTCGCCGGCCTTGACCTTGGCGGTCTCGGCCTTGGTCACGCCCGCCGCCAGCTGCACCTTGTCGCCATCCACAGCCGCCAGCACGATCACGGCCGCGCCCAGCTTGTCCTTGAGCTTGTCCATGGTGTCGCGCAGGGTCTTGGCATCGGCGCCTTCGAGCTTGGCGGCCAGCACCTTCACGCCCTTGACGTCTGCCGCCTGGGTCAGCAGCTCATCGCCCTGGCTGGAGGCCAGCTTGCCCTTGAGGGCAGCGATTTCCTTTTCCAGGGCCTTGATCTGATCCAGGGCACCGCCGATGCGGTGGGTCAGCTCGGTCGCTGGTGCCTTGAAGGCCGCAGCGGCCTGGTCCACGGTGGATTCCAGCGATTGCAGGTAGGCCAGCGCGTTCTCGCCGGTAATGCCTTCGATACGGCGCACGCCAGCGGCCACGCCGGACTCGCCCACGACCTTGAACAGGCCGATGTCACCGGTGCGGTGCACGTGGGTGCCGCCGCACAGTTCACGGCTGCTGCCGATGTCCAGCACACGCACGGATTCGCCGTACTTCTCGCCGAACAGCATCATGGCGCCGGTGGCCTTGGCCGATTCGATGTCCATCACGCGGGCGTCGGTGGCGGTGTTGGCCAGGATTTCCGCGTTCACACGGCGCTCGATCTCGCGGATTTCTTCCGCGGTCACGGGGGCATTGTGGGTGAAGTCAAAGCGGGTGCGGTCGGCGTTGACCAGCGAGCCCTTTTGCTGCACATGTTCGCCCAGCACTTCGCGCAGGGCCTTGTGCATGATGTGCGTGACCGAGTGGTTGCGCATGGTGGCCGCGCGCAGTTGGGTGTCGACTTCGGCCTGCACGCTATCGCCCACGTTCAGCGTGCCGGTGGTCAACGTGCCATGGTGACCGAACACGTCGGCCTTGATCTTGAGGGTGTCGGCCACGGCAAAGCGGGCCGAGCCGGCGCTGATCACGCCCTGGTCACCGACCTGGCCACCGGATTCGGCGTAGAAGGGCGTGGTATCCAGAACCACCACGCCGCTTTGGCCATTGTTCAGCGCCGAAACGGCCGTGCCATCGACGTACAGCGCTACGATCTTTGCAGATTCCACCAGACGGTCGTAGCCGGTGAACGTGTTGGAAACACCGGTGTACTCCAGCGCACGGTCCATCTTGAACTTGCCGGCCGCACGGGCCTGGTTCTTTTGCTGCTCCATGGCCGTGTGGAAACCGGCCTCATCCACCGTCACGCCACGCTCGCGCGCCACGTCGTTGGACAGGTCAAGCGGGAAGCCATAGGTGTCATGCAGCTTGAAGGCGACATCGCCAGGCAGCACCTGGGCACCACCGGCCAGCGCGCTGTCCAGGATGTCCATGCCGTTCGCAAGGGTCTCGAAGAAGCGCTCTTCTTCCACGCGCAGCACGTCGGTGATGCGGGCTTCCTGTTCGCGGATCTTGGGATAGGCATCGCCCATCACGGCGACCAGGTCCTTGACCAGCTTGTGGAAGAACGGGGTCTTCTGGCCCAGCTTGTAACCGTGGCGGATGGCACGGCGCACGATACGGCGCTGCACGTAGCCACGGCCTTCGTTGGAAGGGATCACGCCATCGGCCACCAGGAAGGCGGTGGCGCGGATGTGGTCGGCAATCACCTTCAGCGAGGGGGTGGCCAGATCGGCGGTGTGGGTCTCACGGCCGGCCGCGGCGATCAGCTTCTGGAACAGGTCGATCTCGTAGTTGCTGTGCACGTGCTGCAGGATGGCCGCCAGGCGCTCCAGGCCCATGCCGGTGTCCACGCAAGGTGCGGGCAGCGGCTTGACCGAGCCGTCTTCGGCCATGTCGAACTGCATGAACACGTTGTTCCAGATCTCGATGTAGCGGTCGCCGTCTTCATCGGGCGAGCCTGGAGGGCCGCCGGGAATTTCCGGGCCGTGGTCGTAGAAGATTTCCGAGCAGGGGCCGCAGGGGCCGGTGTCGGCCATCATCCAGAAGTTGTCGGACTTGTAGCGGCCGCCCTTGTTGTCGCCGATGCGGATCACGCGCTCGGGAGGCAGACCGATTTCCTTGGTCCAGATGTCATAGGCCTCGTCGTCTTCCGCATAGACGGTAGCCAGCAGGCGCTCGGCCGGCAGCTTGTAGACCTCGGTCAGCAGCTCCCAGGCCCACTTCAGCGATTCGCGCTTGAAGTAGTCGCCGAACGACCAGTTGCCCAGCATTTCGAAGAAGGTGTGGTGGCGGGCCGTGTAACCCACGTTCTCCAGGTCGTTGTGCTTGCCGCCGGCGCGCAGGCAGGTCTGCACGCTGGTCGCACGCGTGTAGGGGCGCTTGTCGGTACCCAGGAACACGTCCTTGAACTGGACCATGCCCGAGTTGGTGAACATCAAGGTGGGGTCATTGCCGGGCACCAGCGGGCTGGATTCCACAATGGTGTGGCCCTTGGAGGCAAAGAAGTCCAGGAACGTCTTGCGGATGTCTGCAACGGAGAAAGTGGGAGTGCTCATGGATATGTGGTTTCGTTGTGCGCAAAGCTCGCGGCACGGGACAACCGGGGATTATAGGTTTGCAGGCCTGTACCACGGGCGCAGGCCTGCAATTGCGCCCCGCGCGCAACGCCGGCAGGTTCAGGCAGCCGGCGCCGGGTCTGGCAACGGCCCCAGGCTGCGGCGCGTGCGGAACTGCCGCGCCGCGCCGGTGACCGGGTCCTGGAACGCCAGGGTCTGGGCCAGCAGCAGCAGCGGGCGCGAGAAGTCGCCTTCCGGCGCATCGTCCACCACCGGGTACAGGCCATCGCCCTTCAGCCCCAGGCCCAGGGCGGCCATGTGCACGCGCAGCTGGTGGCGCTTGCCGCTGACGGGGCTGAGCCGATAGCGTGCCCATTGCAGGTTGTGCTCCAGCAGCTCCATGCGCGTCAGGCTGTTGGGCACGCCCGCCACCTCGTGCATGCGGATGAAGTTCTGGCTTTCGACCATGCGGCTGGCGTGCTCGCGGGGAAACTGCAGCTGTGGGTTCCAGGGCGCAATCGCCTCGTAGGTCTTGTGCACCGTGCGCTCGCGGAACAGGGCCTGGTAGGCCCCCCGGTCCTCACGCCGGATGGCGAACAGCACCAGCCCCGCCGTGTCGCGGTCGATGCGGTGCACGGGCGACAGGTCGTGCAGGCCGAGCTGCTTTTTCAGCCGCACCAGCAAGGTGTTCTGCAGGTAGCGCCCGCCGGGCACCACGGGCAGAAAGTGCGGCTTGTCGGCCACGACGATGTGCGCGTCCTGGTACAGCACCTCGGCCTCGAAGGGGATGTGGGGCTCGGTGTCTACCTCGCGGTAGTAGTACACGCGCAAACCATGCAGCAGCGGGGTGTCCGGCTGCACCGGGCGGCCCAGCTCATCCACCACCTCGCCGCGCGCCATGCGGGCCAGCCAGTCGTCCCCGGCGACGGCGGGCAGGCGCTGCACCAGATAGTCCAGGGTGCGGCCCTGCCCGGTGCTGGGCAAGACCACGCAACTGGGCTTGACGCCGTCGCGGATAGGAAGGACTTGGGGATCGTGGGTGTTGTACATCGTGCAGCGCCGAACCGATGCGGTCGCAAAAATATCAATAAAAATGGCTTCCAGCGCACAACTGGCAAGCGCTGATAGCTCACTTTTTCAAAGTATCGCCCGTGTGCACGATCGCTGCAATCGCCTGGGCCGTGGCCCGCGCGGCACCGCGGTGGGCCTGAGCGAACTCCAGCGCCGCCTGGCGCGCACGGCGCAGCCCATCGGCATCGCGCGCCAGGGCGGTGGCCAGTTGCACGCCCTGCTCCATGTCCAGCACGCGAAACGCGGCCCCGGCCTCGCAGGCCTGCTGCGAAGCCTGGGCAAAGTTGAAGGTGTGCGGCCCCAGTACCATCGGACAGGCGCAGGCGGCCGCTTCGATCAGGTTCTGGCCGCCCAGGGGCTCGAAACTGCCACCCAGCAGCCCGACATCGGCAGCGGCGTAGTACAGCGGCATCTCGCCCACGCTGTCGCCCAGCCAGACATCCACATCCGCAGGCGGCAGGCCATCGCCCCAGGCGCTGCGGCGGGCCACGCGCAGGCCGGCCCCCTGCAACAGGGCATACACCGCCTCAAAGCGCTGCGGATGGCGCGGCACGATCAGCCATTGGCATTGGCCCGCCACACCGTGGAATTTGCGCCCATCCCACTGGGCCACCCACTGGGCTTCCTCGCCCTCGCGGGCGCTGGCCAGCATCACCACCGGGCGCGGGCTGGCGGCGCGCCAGGCTTGGCCGCGGGCCAGCAGTTGCGCGTCGGGCTGGACATCGAACTTCAGATTGCCCAGCACGGCCTGCACCGGTGCGCCCAGGCTGCGCAGGCGCTCGGCGTCCTCCTGGGACTGCGCCCAGACGGCCCGCAAGGCGGCGTAGGTGGGGCCGAACAAGGCCGGCCAGCGCTGCGTACCGGCCAGGGACTTGGGGTTGAGCCGCGCATTCGCCAGCACCAGGGGCACGCCGGCCTGGTGGCAGCCGGCCACCAGATTGGGCCAGATCTCGGTTTCCATCAGCACGCCCACGGCGGGACAGAACTGGCGCAAAAACCGCCGCACGGCCTGCGGGCTGTCCCAGGGCTGCCAGACCTGCACGTCCCCGGGCTGCAGCAGCTTGCGCCCCTCGGCACGGCCTGTGGCCGTGCCATTGGTCAGCAACAGCCGCATGCCGGGCAGGGCCGCGCGCAGCTCTGCGATCAACAGGGCGGCCGCCCGGGTCTCGCCCAGCGAGACGGCATGCACCCAGACCCAGTTTCCTGCGCCGTCACGGCCCAGGTCGGCCGGGGCGTAGCGACCAAAGCGCTCCCCCACGGACTCGCCGTAGCCGGGTTCGGCCTGCGCACGGCGGCGCAGCTTGCGCCGCAGCAGCGGTTGCGCGACCCAGGCCAGGGCGGAATAGGCAGCCAAGCTCCAGTTCATGCGCGGTGTCCTATGCAGCCAGGGTCCCCGGCTCAGTGCGCCGCATGGCCCACCTGGGCACCGGGCTTGACACGCTCCAGCAGTGCCAGCATCTGCGCCTCGATGCGCTGCAGCGCAGCCTCGGTCTGGCCTTCGAAGCGCAGCACCAGCACGGGCGTGGTGTTGCTGGCACGGATCAGGCCGAAACCATCGGGCCAGTCCACGCGCAGGCCGTCGATGGTGCTGATCTGCGCCGGCGCAGTAAACACCGCGGGGGCCAGGGCCTGCAACTCGGCGGTCAGCGCATGGGGCTCGCCCTCGGCGCAGGCCACGTTCAGCTCGGGCGTGGAAAAACTGGTGGGCAGCGCATTCAGCACGGCACTAGGGTCGGCCTCGCGGCTCAGGATTTCCAGCAGGCGGCAGCCGGCATAGGTGCCGTCGTCGAAGCCGAACCAGCGCTCCTTGAAGAAGATGTGCCCGCTCATCTCGCCACCCAGGGGCGAGTCGACTTCCTTCATGCGCGCCTTGACCAGCGAGTGGCCAGTCTTGTACATCTCCGGCACGCCACCGGCGGCGCGGATCGCGGGTGCCAGGCGCTGCGTGCACTTCACGTCGAACAGAATCGTCGCACCGGGCACGCGCGACAGCACGTCCTGGGCAAACAACATCATCTGGCGGTCGGGGTAGATGGTCTGACCGTCCTTGGTGACGATGCCCAGGCGGTCGCCGTCGCCGTCAAAGGCCAGGCCCAGTTCGGCATCCGTCTCCTGCAGCGCACGCACCACGTCGCGCAGGTTCTCGGGCTTGCTGGGATCGGGGTGGTGGTTGGGGAAGGTGCCATCCACCTCCGAGAACAGCTCCAGCACCTCGCAGCCCAGGGCGCGGAAGATGCCGGGCGCCGTGGCGCCAGCCACGCCATTGCCGCAATCGACCACCACCTTGATCGGGCGGCTGAGCTGCACGTCGCCCACGATGCGCGCCGTGTACGCTTCCAGCACATCGGCCTGGCGCACCTGGCCGCCACCGGGCAGCGACCAGCGCTCGGCCTCAATGGTCTGGCGCAGGGCCTGGATCTCGGGGCCATAAATGGCCCGTCCGGCCAGCACCATCTTGAAACCGTTGTAATCCTTGGGGTTGTGGCTGCCGGTCACCATGATGCCGCTGGTGCACAAGGTGCTGGCCGCAAAGTACAGCATGGGCGTGGTGCACATGCCCACGTCCAGCACGTCGACGCCCGCCTCGACCAGCCCGGCCATCAATGCCTGGCTGAGCGCCGGGCCGGACAGGCGACCATCACGCCCCACGGCCACCACCCGCTCACCCTCGGCCAGGGCAGCTTGGCCAAAGGCCCGCCCGACACTGCGCGCCACCTCCTCGTTCAGCGTGGAAGGCACGATGCCGCGAATGTCGTAGGCCTTGAAGATGGAAGCAGCAATTTGCACAGTGGTGTCCTCAGCGTTGGATCTGCAAAAAAACAAGGCACGTCCGTCGTGCCTGCAGCCACATTTTAGTGGCGGCGTCCACCCCGTCTGCACAAGCCCGGGCGAAAGCTTGATGCAGCACGAAAAACATGTTGTTACAAGGAAATCCCCGATTCCAACGAGCGGGGACCGCCCCCAGCATTGCGGCTGCTCTCGGCTGCCCCACACTCCCCGGTCCATGAATGCCCTCCGTCCACTCTTTCTTTCCCTGCTGCGCACCCGCACTGCGGCATTGGGCCTGGCTGTGGTCCTGGCCGTCACCCTGGTGGCGATCTGGGAAACACAGCAGTGGCCGCAGCACCCCGGCGCCTGGTGGGGCCAGGGCTGGGACTGGCTGAACCTGCCCTGGCTGGCCGTTGCACTGGCCTGGGCCGCACTGGCCCACCTCTGGCACAACCACATCTGCGCGCAGCGCCAGGTGGTGCAGACCATCTACAGTGCGGCCTACCGCACCCTGCCCGATGCCGCCGGCATCACCTCGCTGCGCGATGGGCGCTTTGTGGATGTCAACCCAGCGTTCTGCCGCATGGTGGGGCTGGAGCTGCACCAGATCATCGGCCGCACCAATGCCGAACTGCAGGTCTACGCCACCCCGGACGAACGCAGCAAGCTGCTGGACGAGCTGTCCCTCAAGGGCCAGGTCGACAAGATGCGCATCATGTGCCAGACCGGGGGCGAGCTGGTGCCGGGCACGATCTCGGCCATCCCGATCACCGTGGCGGGCGAAGAGTGCATGCTTTTCGTCTTCCACGACATGCGCGAGCACGAACGCACCGTGCAGGAGCTGTACGCCCTCAACCGCCAGCTGCAGCAGGCTGGCCACCTGGCGCGCCTGGGCGCCTGGGAAGACCGGCGCGGCCAGGGACTGGTCTACTGGTCCGACGTATGCTACGACATGCATGGCGTGCCCCGCGGCAGTGCGCTGCCACGCGACTACCTGAACACCTTTGTGGTGCCCGAGCACCGTGACCGCATGCGCACGCAGTTGCAGCACTGCCTGCGCGCACGCAGCGACTGGGAGCTGGAAATCCAGATCCTGCGCACCGACGGGCGCAAGCTGTGGGTGCGCTCGCGCGGTGAAGCCGTCCTGGACGACGACGGCCGCATCACTGCCATGCGCGGCGTGATGCAGGACATCGATGCGCAAAAGCGCCAGGAAGAATCCATCCGCGAGCGCGAAGCCCTGCTGTCCATCACGCTGGAGGCGGCCTCGCTGGGCCGCTGGGACTGGGACCTGCACACCGGACTGATCACCGGCGATGCGTTCTGGAGCACGCTCAACCACCTGCCCGTGCAGGATGGCCCGGCCAGCCTGGGCCAGGCCCGCCAGGACTGGCACTGGACCGAGCTGGTCGGCAGCCACGACATCCCGCGCTTCAACCTGGAGCTGCTGCGCCACATTGACCACCCCGAGGATGGGCCCTTCGATGTCACCTGGCTCCTGCAGCCGGCGCATGGCCGCTCGCGCTGGCTGCGCTCCATGGGCAAGGTGGTGCGCTACGACCTGCATGGGCGCGCCATGCGCATGCTGGGTGTGTGCCTGGATGTCACCACCCAGCAGGAACAAAAGCACAGTCTGCAGCAGCTGGCGCACTTTGACGCCCTGACCGGACTGGCGAATCGGATCGAGCTGGCGGCGCGCCTGCACGAAGCCCTGGTCCAGGCGCGCCAGAGCCAGCAGTTGCTGGGCGTGGTCTACCTGGACCTGGATGGCTTCAAGCCCATCAACGACCGCCTGGGCCACGACGCCGGCGACCGGCTGCTGGTCCTGGTGGCCAAGCGCCTGCAGCACGCCCTGCGCGCCGATGACTGCGTGGCGCGCTTTGGCGGCGACGAATTCGTGCTGCTGCTCAGCCAGATCCACACCCGCGTGCAGTGCGAAAACCTGCTGCAGCGGCTGATGGCCAGCATCTCGCGCCCCTACACCCTGGATGGCGAAGCCGTGCAGGTCACCGCCAGCATCGGCTACACCCTCTACCCCGAGGACGACTGCGACGCCGACACCCTGATCCGCCACGCCGACCAGGCCATGTACCAGGCCAAGCAAAGCGGGCGCAACCGCATCCAGGCCTTTGACAGCACCCTGGAGCGCAGCCAGCGCGCGCAGCAGATCCAGGGCCTGCGCATCCGCGAGGGACTGGAGGGCGGGGAGTTCACGCTCTACGTGCAGCCCAAGGTCGACACCCGCCACCAGCGCGTCGTGGGCGTGGAGGTCTTGTCACGCTGGCTGCACCCGGAGCGCGGCGTGCTCAGCCCCCAGGACTTTTTGCCCCTGATCGAAGGCACGGAACTGGAAGTGCCGTTCGGCCAATGGGCGCTACGCCATGCCATGGGCTGCATCGAGCAGCTGATCGCACAGGGACTGCAGCTGCAGGTGGCCGTCAACATCTCCGCGCGGCACCTGCAGCAGCCGGGATTTGCCCAATGGGTGACGGAGCTGCTGCAGACCCACCCGGACGTGCCTCCGCACTGGCTGGAGCTGGAGATCACGGAAAGCGCCGCCCTGTACGACATCCAGCACGTGGCCCAGGTGCTGGCACAGCTGCGCGCGCAGAGGATCAGCGTGACCCTGGACGATTTCGGCACCGGCTACTCCTCGCTGACCTATCTGCGCGGCCTGCCACTGGACTCGCTCAAGATCGACCGCAGCTTTGTGCGCGACATGCTCAGCGACCCCGGGGATTGCGCCATCGTCCATGGCGTCGTCAGCCTGGCCCAGGCCTTCGGCTACTCGGTGATCGCCGAAGGCGTGGAAAGCGCCGACCAGTGCACTGCCCTGGAACTCATGGGCTGCCACATCGCCCAGGGCTTCCACTTCGCCCCCCCGATGCCGCTGGCCCAGTTGCCCGCCTGGCTGTCGACCTGGTCGGCCGCCCAGGCCACTCCGCCCGTCGCCCCCGCCGCCGTGCGCTGAAGGGCGACCGACAACGCCACCGGCCCCCACGGGGCACACGCCCCCCCACGGGCCACGACGCGTTGCGTCGCCCAGAAAATGCAAGAAATAGGCCTCCAGCGCTTATCCTGTTTGCGCTGACAGCTCCTCTTTTCGAAAAAACCGGTGCAAAAAAGGGACCTCGCGGTCCCTCGTGCTGGACGGAGGTCGGTCAGGCATCCAGCAGCTGCTTGACCTGGGCCAGGGCCGTCGGGTCTTCCATGGTGGTCAGGTCCCCGGGGTCACGGCGCTCGGCCACCGCCTGCAGCGCACGGCGCAGCAGCTTGCCACTGCGCGTCTTGGGCAGGGCCGACACAAACACCACCCGCGAAGGACGCGCCACGGCCCCCAGCTGGCTGTCGACCAGCTTCATGACCTCGGCCTCCATGCGCGCCTGGGCCGCGGCATCCGCCACCTTGCCGGCATCGCGCACCACCGCGAACGCCATGGCCACCTGCCCCTTGAGGTTGTCGGCCACGCCAACCACGGCGACCTCGGCAATGTCCGGATGGGCGGCAATGCTTTCCTCGATCTCCCGGGTGCCCAGCCGGTGGCCCGCCACGTTGATCACATCGTCGGTGCGCCCCAGGATGAAGTAATAGCCATCGGCATCGCGGATGCCCCAGTCAAAGGTGCTGTAGACCAGCTTGCCTGGAATGCTCTGCCAGTAGGTTTTGACAAAGCGGGCATCGTCACCCCACACGGTCTGCATGCAGCCCGGCGGCAGGGGCCCTTCGATCGCCAACACCCCCTTGCGGTCCGGCTCGGTCAGTTCCTCGCCGGTCTTGTCATCCAGCAACTGCACGTTGTAGCCATACACGGCCTTGCCGGGGCTGCCAAAGCGACTGACCTGCGGCTGCACGCCATTGCACAGCGTCAGAATCGGCCAGCCGGTTTCGGTCTGCCAGTAGTTGTCGATGATGGGCACCTGCAAGGCCTCGCTGATCCATTGCGCCGTGGGCTCATCCAGGGGCTCGCCCGCCAGCCACAGGGCCTGCAGGCTCGACAGGTCATATTGCCGCAGAAAAGCCGCATCGTGCTTTTTGAGCACGCGCACTGCCGTGGGCGCAGAGAACATGTGGGTCACGCGGTATTTCTCGACCAGGCTCCACCACACGCCGGCATCGGGCCGGATGGGCAGGCCTTCATACAAAATGGTGGCCATGCCGGCAATCAAGGGGCCATATACGATGTAACTGTGGCCCACGACCCAACCAATATCGCTGGTGCAGAAAAAGGTTTGCCCTGGTTTGGTGCCGAAAATATGCGGCATGCTGGCGGCCAGGGCCACGGTATAACCGCCCGTATCGCGCTGGACACCCTTGGGCTTGCCGGTCGTACCACTGGTATAGAGGATATAGCTGGGGTCGGTGGATTGCACCCAGGTACAAGGCACCTGGGCATCCAGATAGCGGGCGCGCAAATCACCCCACAGGTGGTCGCGCCCCGCGCGCAAATCCATTTTGGCCAGTCCGCGATTCACCAGCAGCACGGCCTGTGGCTTGTGTGCGCTGAGGCCCAGGGCCTCATCCAGCAGGGGTTTGTAGGGCACCACGCGCCCGCCACGCGAGCCGGCATCGGCGCTGACAATCACCTTGGGCTGGGCGTCCTCAATGCGCGATGCCAGCGACACCGCCGCAAAACCGCCGAATACCACGCTGTGAATGGCCCCCAAACGGGCGCAGGCCAGCATGGCAAACACGGCCTCGGCAATCATGGGCATATAGATTTGCACCCGGTCGCCTTTTTCCACCCCAAACGATTGCAGCACCGCCGCCATGCGCTGCACTTCGGTATGCAGTTCGCGGTAGCTGTAGGTCTTTTCCGTTTCGGTTTCGGTCGATACCGCGATCAAGGCGGCCTGCTCCGCACGATCGGCCAAATGCCGGTCCACAGCGTTGTGGCACAGATTCAATCGGCCATCGGCAAACCAGCGCGCAAATGGCGGGTTGCTGTAATCGCAGATTTGCTGCGGCGCTTGCGCCCAATCCACCCAACGCGCCTGCTCGGCCCAAAATGCGTCGCGGGTGGCGGGATCAATCGAGCGCTGATGGAGTTCAGCAAATGACACCATGGTTTCGTCTCCTTGACTTTTTATCTGCCGGCCATTATTCACGGCGCTCTTTCGACAAGCTGACGTCCATGGAATGCAATTTTCATTCGTGGAATTACGTAGAGCGCAGCACCTTTTCTCCAGCGACCTACGATTTCCGCAAGAAAGCTGCACTCCTTGTCCGTATTAATTTTTGTTTCCTGCAAACTCAGATAAAATAGAAACCCAATTGAGATTGCGTTTCGGCGTAACTCCCCTTTTCACCGACACCTCTGAACTTGATGACTACTTATAAAGAGCTACTGGCCCAGCGCGCAGAACTGGAAAAGCAAATTGAAGCGGCACGCAAAGAAGCCCTGGCTTCTGCCATCGCCCAGGTGCGCGCCATCGTGGCCGAGTATGAATTGACCGAAGAAGACGTCTTCTCCAAGAAAGCCCCCCGCGCGGCCGCCAGCACCGGCGCCAAGACCGTGGCCCCCAAGTACCGCGACCCCGCCACGGGCGCCACCTGGACCGGCCGCGGCAAGCCACCGCTGTGGATCGCCGGCCAGGACCGCCTGAACTTCCTGATCCAGGACCAGCAAGCCGCCTAAGCCGCGCACACCCCATCAAAAAAGCCCCGGCAGCCATGCGCTCCGGGGCTTTTTGATTGCCAACCCCCATCCACCGATGGGGACCGCACTCCGCTACAGCCTGAAGACCTCCAGGGTGCGACCCAGGATGGTGGCATTGCTGCTCATGCCCAGGGCGGCCTGCGCCGATTCCTCGGCCTGGCGGGCATTGCCCTGGGTCACCGTGTCCAGATCGCGCAAGGCGGCATCCACCTGACCGATGCCGCTGGCCTGGTCGCGCGAAGCATCGCCAATCGCCCCCATCAGATCACTCACATGGGCCACGGCCTGCACCACCTCGGCGATGGTGCGCCCAGCATCCTGCATCTTCTCCACCCCCTGCCCCATCTGTGCGTGCGAATCCGAGATCAGCCGCCGGATTTCCCCCGCCGCCTGGGCACTGCTTTGCGCCAGGGCCCGCACCTCCCCGGCCACGACCGCGAAGCCACGCCCCTGCTCGCCGGCGCGTGCGGCCTCCACCGCGGCGTTCAGCGCCAGGATGTTGGTCTGGAACGCGATCGACTCGATGGTGGCGATGATGCTGCCCATCTGCTGCGACGAACGACGGATGCTCTCCACCAGGCTTTCCACGTGCTCCATGGCCTTGCCGCCCTCGGATGCCAGCTGCGCACTCTTCTGGCTTTCCGCCATCACCTCCAGCGTGGTCTGCTGCGACTGCCCCAGCGCCTGGGCCAGCACCTGCATGGTGCTGGCCGTTTCCTGCAGCTTGCCGGCCTGCACATCGGTGCGCTGCGCCAGGTGGGTGGCGCCCGCCGCAATGCCGTGCGACAGATCGGTGAAGCTGCCGATCTCATGCCGCGCATCACCCACCACCGCGCGCAGGTTGATGTGAATCTGCTGCAAGCGCTCCATCAGCAAGGCCATGGGATGGCGCCCCGGCAGCAAGGGCGGCAAGGGTTTGTTCAGCTGGCAGCCGGCCAGGTCCGTGGCCAGCGCCTGCACCTGCGCCAACGGCAGGCTGACACGTGCATGCAAGCGCCACAGCGCCAACCCCATCCACGCCAGCAGCGCCAACGCCTGCACGGCCAGCTGCCACGCCTGGGTCCAGCCCATCCAGGGGAAAATCAGGGCCAGTGCCAACACCGGTGCCAGCAACCAGGCCATGCGCTGCGTGAAGGACAGGCGCTGCAGCTTGCCCAGGTGGTTGCGCCAGCCCTGGCGGCGCACGTGGCCGGCATGCAGCGCCACCGAAGGCTGTGGTTGCCCCCGCTGCGCATGCAGCTGGGCATACAGGGCCTCGGCCGACTGCACCTGCGCCCGCGTGGGCTTGGCCCGCACCGACATATAGCCCAGAGGCCTGCCCTGGTGCACGATGGGCGTGACATGGGCCGCCACCCAGTAGAAGCTGCCGTCCTTGCGCCGGTTCTTGACCAGCCCCTTCCAGCTGCGGCCATGGCCAATCGTGGACCACATGTCCTTGAAGGCCTCCGGTGGCATGTCCGGGTGACGCACCAGGTTGTGCGGCTGCCCCATCAATTCCTGCATGGTGTAGCCGCTGACGCGCTCGAAAGCGGCATTGCAGTGGGTGATGCGCCCCTGGCTGTCGGTGGTGGACATCAACAGCTCGTCCGCCGGGTAATCAAATTCTTGGTCCATCACGGGAAGGTTTTCGCGCATACACGTCGTTCTCAGAGAGCCCGCACACGCACAAAATCGGTGCAAGGCATGGCTGGCGCCAGACAAAGGCGCGATCCTAAGTGCCTGCCACGGCCCCACGATGACAGTTTGACGTTAATTAACGCGGCGGCATCCAAGCCTTGTCCTGCGTAAAACAAAGCACAGAAAGGGCTTGACCCGCTACCAAAAACATATCTACTCGCGCGCACTGTTTCTGGCGTTCGGTGCCAAAGATATTGCAAAGGCCGGCCAGGCCTACGCTGGCCGCTATGCTTGGTGATTTATATGCACCAATGAAAAAGGCCTTGATCCGAAGATCAAGGCCTTTTCAAACTGGTCGGCGTGGCGGGATTCGAACTCGCGACCCCTTGCACCCCATGCAAGTGCGCTACCAGGCTGCGCTACACGCCGAAGCCTCAGATTATACCGCGGTTTTGACACCCACTTTTCCAAACACTGAGGATGCTTGGAAAGTGAAATGTGCCAGATGGGTATCTGGCACATTTTCGATAAATTGGTCGGCGTGGCGGGATTCGAACTCGCGACCCCTTGCACCCCATGCAAGTGCGCTACCAGGCTGCGCTACACGCCGAAGCCATGATTGTAATCCAGTTTTTGTAGCATCTGAGGCAAATCAGACGCCGCAAACCACAGATTTCAACCATATCCTTTGAAATCAAGGACCTAGCCCTCCACTCAGCCCTGGATCTGCTCCTTGAGCTTGGTGCTGGCGTGGAAGGTCACCACGCGGCGTGCCTCGATGGGGATCAGCTCGCCGGTGCGCGGGTTGCGCCCAGGGCGCGGCGCCTTGGTACGGATCTGGAAGTTGCCGAAGCCCGAGAGCTTGACCTCCTCGCCCTGCACCAGGCTTTGCGCGATCAGGTCAAAGTAGGCATCCACCATGTCCTTGGCCTCGCGCTTGCTCACGCCCAGTTGGTCAAACAGCAGATCGGCCAGCTGGGCCTTGGTCAAGGCGCCCGCCGTGTCCACGTCGCTGTCCATCAGCACTTTGCTTGCTTCCATGGTGTGCCTCATCCGCGCAGGCGGGCCTGCACTTGGGTTTGCAAGGCGGCAATCGCCGCCTGCATGGCGGTGTCGATGTCCACGTCGGTCAGCGATGCATCATCGCGACCCAGGGTCAGGCGCACGGCCAGACTCTTCTCGTCCTGCGCCAGGCTGCCGGGCGCCGCTTCCTCGCCGGCCTTGAGCTTCTTGGGACGGAACACGTCGAACAGCACGGCATGGCGCAGCATACCGCCGGGCACGCCCGCAGCAATCGCCTGCATCACCTGGGCGTGGGTCACGGCCTCCTTGACCACCACGGCAATGTCGCGCTCCACCGCCTGGTGCTTGGCCACGGGGGCAAACACGGGCACCTGGCGGGCCAGCACGGCGTCCAGCTCCAGCTCGAACATCACCGGCGCCTGGGCCAGATCCCATTCCTGGCGCCACTGGGGGTGCAGCTCACCGACAAAGCCGATGGCCTGGCCGTCCAGCAGCACACGGGCACAGCGGCCGGGATGCATGGCGGGGTGCTCGGCAGGCTCGAACACGGGCTTGAGCGGTGCCAGCAGCGCTTCCACATCGCCCTTGACGTCGTAGAAGTCGACCTTGGCATCCACACGACCCCATTGCAGCTGCTCGGCCGCGCCATAGGCCAGGCCGGCCACGCGCATGGGCTGGTAGAAGCCCTTGACGGTGGTGTCGGAGTCGACCACGGACGCATCCTTGAAGAACACGCGGCCCAGCTCGAACACGCGCACACGCGGCGCCTTGCGGTCGACGTTGAACTTCAGCACCTGCATCAGCGAGCCGATCAGACTGGAGCGCATCACGCTCAACTGGCTGGCAATCGGGTTCAGCAGCTTGACGGGGTCCTGGTTGCCCGCCAGCTCGGCTTCCCACTTGGCCTCCACGAACGAGAAGTTGATGGTTTCCTGGTAGCCCAGGCCGGCCAGCGCATGGCGCACGGCGTAGGGGCTGCGGCGGTTTTCCGCGCGCAGCTTGGGCGCGATGGGCGCCAGCGGCTTGGTGGTCGGCAGGTTGTCGTAGCCGATCATGCGGGCCACTTCCTCGATCAGGTCCTCTTCCAGGTTGATGTCGAAGCGGAAGGTGGGTGCAGTGACCGCAATCACGCCTTCACCGGCCACGGTGGCTGGCAGGCCCAGTCCATTCAAGGCATCCAGGCATTGCTGCTGCGTCACGGCCATGCCGATGACCTTGGCCGCACGCGCCACGCGCAGTTGCACGGTCTTGGGCACGGGCATATTGGGCTGCTGGTCGTCCAGGGCGCCTACCTGTGTGTCGGGCGTGCCGCAGATCTCCAGCACCAGCGCGGTGATGCGCTCGATGTGCTCGGTGGTGAACGCAGGGTCCACGCCGCGCTCGAAGCGGTGGCCGGCGTCGGTCGAGAAGTTGAAGTGGCGCGAGCGCCCGGCCACGGCCTTGGGGAACCAGAACGCGGCTTCGATGTAGATGTTCTTGGTGTCGTCGGACACGGCCGTGGCATCACCGCCCATGATGCCGGCCAGCGATTCCAGGCCCTGGTCGTCGGCAATCACGCCGACCTGGAGGAAATCATCAATCTTGATGGTGTTGCCATTGAGCAGCTTGAGCGTTTCGCCCTCCTTGCCCCAGCGCACATTCAGGCCGCCGTGGATCTTGTCCAGATCGAAGATGTGGCTGGGACGGCCCAGCTCGAACATCACGTAGTTGGAGATGTCCACCAGGGGCGAGACCGCGCGCTGGCCGCAGCGCGCCAGGCGATCCACCATCCACTGGGGCGTCTTCACCTGCGTGTTGACGTTGCGCACGATGCGGCCCGAGAAACGGCCGCACAGGTCGGTCGCCTCGATCTTCACGGGCAGCTTGTCCTGCAGCGCCACGGCGGCGGCAGGGAAGGACAGGGCTTTGAGCGGCGTGCCGGTCAGGGCCGACAGCTCGCGCGCCACGCCATACACGCTCAGGCAGTGCGCCAGGTTGGGCGTGAGCTTCAGCGTGAACAGCGTGTCGTCCAGGTTCAGGTACTCGCGCACGTTCTGGCCCAGGGGCGCATCGGCGGGGAACTCCAGCAGGCCGCTGGCGTCGTCGTCGATGCCCAGCTCCTTGGCCGAGCACAGCATGCCAAAGCTCTGCACACCGCGTAGCTTGCCGATCTTGATCTTGAAGGGCTTGCCGTCCTCACCGGGTGGCAGCTCGGCGCCCACAGTGGCGCAAGGCACACGGATGCCCACGCGCGCATTGGGCGCGCCGCAGACGATGTTCAGCAGCTCGGGGCCACCCACGTCGACCTGGCAGATGCGCAGGCGGTCGGCGTCGGGGTGCTGCACGGCTTCCTTGATTTCACCGACCACGATGCCGGTGAAGGGAGGCGCCACGGGGTCGAGTTCTTCGACTTCCAGACCAGCCATGGTCAGGGTGTCGGCCAGCTCTTGGGTCGTCAGTGTCGGGTTGCAGTATTCGCGCAACCAGGATTCAGGAAATTGCATAGTCAGACTCTTTGGCGTTCATGCCCGTTGCACCTTGCAGGTCTGCAGCGGACTGGGCAGGCGTACTTTCAAAAGCAGGAGCTGTTGGCGCGCGGTGATCAAGGATTTCCGTATCAAAACCATCCGAAACACTTGATGGGCGCGCACAAACCGCTCACTTTATGAATTACTGGAACTGCGACAGGAAACGGATGTCGCCGTCGAAGAACAGGCGCAGGTCGTTCACGCCATAACGCAGCATGGTCAGGCGATCGGGGCCCATGCCAAAGGCAAAGCCGATGTACTTTTCGGGGTCCAGCCCCATGTTGCGCACCACGTTGGGGTGCACCTGGCCGGAGCCGGCCACTTCCAGCCAGCGACCGGCCAGCGGGCCGCTCTGGAACTGGATGTCGATTTCGGCCGAAGGCTCGGTGAACGGGAAGAAGCTGGGGCGGAAGCGCAGCACCAGGTCGTCCGATTCAAAGAAGGTCTTGCAGAAGTCGGTGAACACGACCTTCAGGTCCTTGAAGCTCACGTTCTCGCCGATCCACAGGCCTTCGCACTGGTGGAACATGGGCGAGTGCGTGGCGTCCGAGTCCACACGGTAGGTGCGGCCGGGGGCAATGACGCGGATCTCGGGCATGGACTGGCCGGCATCGAGTGCATTGCGGTATTTCTTGACGTGCTGCACGGCATGGCGCACCTGCATCGGGCTGGTGTGCGTGCGCAGCAGGTTGGGCGCGTGCTGCGCGCCACCTTCCACGTAGAAGGTGTCGTGCATGGAGCGCGCGGGGTGGTCTTCGGGCGTGTTCAGCGCCGTGAAGTTGAACCAGTCGGATTCGATCTCGGGGCCTTCGGCCACGTCAAAGCCCATGGAGCCAAAGATGCCCTCGATGCGCTCCATCGTCACGGACACGGGGTGCAGACCGCCAGTGCCGCGGCGGCGACCCGGCAGGGTCACGTCCAACACCTCGGCCTTCAGGTGGGCCTGCAGCTCGGCATCGGCCAGCGCCTTGCGGCGCGCGGTCAGGGCCGCTTCGATCGACTGCTTGGCCACGTTGATGGCAGCGCCACGCGACTTTTTCTCTTCGACGGAAAGCTGCGCCATGCCCTTCATGAGCTCGGTCATCTTGCCCGACTTGCCCAGAAACTGCGCCTTGGCATTTTCCAGATCAGCGGGGGTGTGGGCCTGCGCAAACAGCTGCTGCGCGCTTTCGACCAGAGAATCCAACTCGTTCATATCGACTCTTTATCGACTTGTAAAAATAAACAAGGGCTAGTGCCTTTTCAAGCCCTAGCCCTTGCCGTTTGTGCGCTAGCAGCTACCCGAAGAGTAGCAACCAACCGTTAACTTAAGCAGCAGCCAGCTTGGCCTTCACTTGGTCAACGATGCTGCTGAAAGCAGCCTTGTCGTGCACAGCGATATCGGCCAGCATCTTGCGGTCGATTTCGATGGAAGCCTTCTTCAGGCCGTTGGCGAACTGGCTGTAAGTCAGGCCCAGTTCACGTGCAGCGGCGTTGATACGGGCGATCCACAGCTGGCGGAACACGCGCTTCTTGGTACGACGGTCACGGTAGGCGTATTGGCCTGCCTTCATCACCGCCTGCTTGGCGACGCGGAAGACGTTACCGCGACGACCGCGGAAACCCTTGGACAGGGTCAGAACTTTTTTGTGACGGGCACGAGCCGTTACACCACGTTTGACGCGAGGCATGTGTTTTCTCCTAGTTCGTCAGTGAATTACAGACCAGCGCCAGGCAACATCTTTGCGATGGAGCCCATATCGCCTTCATGCACGGAAGTGATGCCACGCAGGTGGCGCTTGTTCTTCGTGCTCTTCTTGGTCAAGATGTGACGCTTGAAGGCTTGACCGCGCTTGACGGTACCACCGGGACGAACGCGAAAACGCTTCTTCGCGCTGCTCTTGGTCTTCATTTTGGGCATGTGAATGCTCCTGTTTGTTGTGCTCGTGAGGCGTTGTGGCAACCCTGCCCCAACTTGTAGGCCCCGAGACACTTCTGGGTGCTGGCTTGCGCCGGCTTTTACAGCTTTGGAAGCTGCAAAACGAAAACCTGCCCTTGCGGGCAGGCTCCCGAAAAACAATTCATTTTACGCGGTTTGTGCGCCCGTGTCTGCGGCAGGCTTGCCACCGGCAGGCTTTTTGCGCGCAGGAGCGATCATCATCACCATCTGGCGGCCTTCCAGCTTGGGGAATTGCTCCACCTGGATGGAGTCCGCCAGCTCGTCGCGCAGACGATTCAGCAGATCCAGACCCAGTTGCTGGTGCGTGATTTCACGGCCGCGGAAACGCAGGGTCACCTTGACCTTGTCGCCGTCCGCCAGGAAACGGCGAATGTTGCGCAGCTTGATGTTGTAGTCGCCATCATCGGTACCTGGGCGGAATTTCACCTCCTTGATATCGATCACGGTCTGCTTGGCCTTGGCTTCCGCCGCCTTCTTCTGCTCTTGGTACTTGAACTTGCCGTAGTCCATCAAGCGGCATACGGGCGGCGTTGCCGTTGCGGCAATTTCCACCAGATCAACGTCCAAATCACCGGCCATGCGCAATGCTTCCTGCAAGGAAACAATGCCCAGGGGCTCATTCTCAGGACCCGACAGACGCACTTCAGGCACCATGATTTCACGGTTCAGACGGTGTTTGCGTTCCTCGCGGTGGCGACGGTCACGGAATTCTGTAGCTATGGCTTTCACCCTAAATTGAAAACGCTACGAAAAGCGTAGCTGCTTGCATTGATGAGATCGGCGCGGACTGGCCGCGCCTTACTGCATCAGACTTTGTTGTGGATATCGCTGGTCAGCAGTTCAATGAACGCCTCCACCGACATGACGCCCAAGTCCTTGTTACCTCGGGCACGCACAGCGACGGTGCCTGCCGCTTTTTCCTTGTCGCCGGCGACCAGGATGTAAGGCAGCTTCTGCAATGCATGCTCGCGTATTTTATACGTGATCTTTTCGTTGCGCAGATCAGACACGACCTTAAGGCTTTGATGGGGCAATGCTTTTTGCACCTTTGCCACAACTTCCTTCACGTAATCGGCCTGTGCGTCCGTGATGTTGAGCACCGCCACCTGCTCTGGCGCCAGCCACACGGGCAAGGCGCCCGCGTACTGTTCGACCAAAATACCGATGAAACGCTCCAGCGAACCGACGATGGCCCGGTGCAGCATCACGGGGCGGTGGCGTGCCCCATCTTCGCCCACATACTCGGCATCTAGGCGCTCCGGCATGGAGAAGTCCACCTGGATGGTGCCGCACTGCCACTGGCGACCCAGCGCATCCTTGAGGGTGTACTCGATCTTGGGGCCGTAGAAGGCACCATCGCCCACCGCGATCTGGTAGTCGCAACCCGATGCCTTCAGTGCATCGAACAAGGCTTTTTCGGCCTTGTCCCAGATCTCGTCCGAGCCGATGCGCGCCGCAGGGCGGGTGGCCACCTTGTAGATGATGTCGGTGAAGCCGAAGTCGGCATACACCTTCTGCACCAACTGATTGAAGTTCAGCACTTCCTGCTGGATCTGGTCTTCGGTACAGAAGATGTGGCCATCGTCCTGCGTGAAGCCGCGCACACGCATGATGCCGTGCAAGCCACCGGTGGGCTCATTGCGGTGGCACTGACCGAATTCGCCATAGCGCAGCGGCAATTCGCGGTAGCTCTTGATGCCCTGCTTGAAGATCAGGATGTGCCCGGGGCAGTTCATGGGCTTCAAGGCGTAGTCGCGCTTCTCGGACTCCGTCACGAACATGTTGTCGCGGTACTTGTCCCAGTGGCCGGTCTTCTCCCACAGCGTCTTGTCCAGGATCTGGGGACCCTTGACTTCTTCGTAGCCGTTGTCGCGGTAGATGCGGCGCATGTACTGCTCCACCTCCTGCCACACGCGCCAGCCCTTGGGGTGCCAGAACACGGTGCCAGGCGAGCATTCGTCGATGTGATACAGGTCCAGTTCGCGCCCCAGACGACGGTGATCGCGCTTTTCAGCTTCCTCGATGCGGGTGATGTAGGCCTGCAGGTCCTTCTTGTCGGCCCAGGCCGTGCCGTACACACGCTGCAGTTGCTCGTTCTTGGCATCACCACGCCAGTACGCACCTGCCAGCTTGGTCAGCTTGAAGACTTTCAGGAAGCGGGTGTTGGGCACGTGCGGGCCACGGCACATGTCCACGTATTCTTGGTGGTAGTACAAGCCCATGGCCTGCTCGTCCGGCATGTCCTCGACCAGACGCAGCTTGTAGTCTTCGCCACGCTCCTGAAACACCTTGATGACATCGGCGCGCGGGGTCATCTTCTTGATCACGTCATAGTCCTGCGCGATCAACTCCTTCATGCGCACTTCAATCGCCGCCATATCTTCGGGCGTGAAGGGACGCTCGTACGAGATGTCGTAGTAAAAGCCTTCGTCGATCACAGGACCGATCACCATCTTGGCGGTCGGATATAGCTGCTTGACGGCATGCCCCACCAAGTGGGCACAGGAGTGGCGAATGATGTCCAGGCCGTCCTGGTCCTTGGGCGTAATGATTTGCAGCTGCGCGTCTTGCTCAATCAGATCGCAGGCATCCACCAAACGGCCATTGACCTTGCCAGCCACCGTGTTTTTGGCCAGGCCAGGGCCAATCGATGCAGCCACCTGCATGGGCGTGACAGGGCCGTCAAATTCGCGTTGCGAGCCGTCTGGAAGTGTGATCTTTAGCATGAAAATCCTTGGAAACTTGTCTGTGACTGAAGCGCGCAGTGACTGAAAAAACAAAGCGCGGACATGTCCGCGCTGGAGGGGCCAACAACTGCAGGCAGGCGCGAACACACAGCCTCAATGGCTGCGAGAGAACTCCGTGCTCGTCGTTCGCGGTGTCATAACCAGATTGCCTTTCTCGCCCTTGTTGATTAAGTATTTGCGCATTTTAACGCTGCAACAACAAAAAAGCCCGCAGTCAGCGACTGCAGGCCAAGCCATATCACTCCAAGCCAGCGCAGAACCCCACCATGCTCTGCGCCGGCAGGCGCTCAATCAGTGGAACTGCTCTTCTTCGGTCGAGCCGGTCAGCGCCTTGACGCTGGAAGATCCACCCTGGATCACGGTGGTCACGTCGTCGAAGTAGCCCGCACCCACTTCCTGCTGGTGCGACACGAAGGTATACCCCTTGTCACGCGCCGCGAACTCGGGCTCCTGCACCATGTTCACGTAGTGCTTCATGCCTTCACCACGGGCATAGGCATGGGCGAACTGGAAGGTATTGAACCAGTTGACGTGAATGCCGGCCAGCGTGATGAACTGGTACTTGTAACCCAGCGCCGACAGGTCGTCCTGGAACGCAGCGATCTGCTTGTCGTCGAGGTTCTTCTTCCAGTTGAACGAGGGCGAGCAGTTGTACGACAGCAACTTGCCAGGGCAGGCAGCGTGCACGGCCTGTGCGAACTCACGGGCAAAGCCAATGTCGGGCACACCGGTTTCGCACCAGACCAGATCCGCATAAGGTGCGTAGGCCACGCCGCGGCTGATCGCCTGCTCCAGACCGTTCTTGACACGGTAGAAGCCTTCTTGCGTACGCTCGCCAGTCAGGAAGGGCTTGTCGTTGGCGTCGTGATCGGACGTGATCAGGTTGGCGGCCTCCGCATCGGTACGGGCCAGCACGATGGTGGGCACACCCATCACGTCGGCGGCGAAGCGCGCGGCGATCAGCTTCTCGCAGGCCTCCTGCGTGGGCACCAGCACCTTGCCACCCATGTGGCCGCACTTTTTCACAGCCGCCAGTTGGTCTTCGAAGTGCACACCGGCAGCACCAGCGGCAATCATGTTCTTCATCAATTCGAAGGCGTTCAGCACACCGCCGAAGCCGGCTTCGGCATCCGCCACGATGGGCAGGAAGTAGTCGATGAATTCCTTGTCGCCAGGATTGATGCCACGGCCCCACTGGATTTCGTCAGCACGCTTGAAGGTGTTGTTGATACGGCGCACCATGGTGGGCACCGAGTCGTAGGCGTACAACGACTGGTCGGGGTACATGGTCTCGGAAGTGTTGCCGTCGGCGGCCACTTGCCAGCCCGACAGGTACACCGCTTCGAGCCCTGCCTTCGCCTGCTGCATGGCTTGGCCTGCAGAGATCGCGCCGAAGGCGTTCACATAGCCCTTCTTGGCACCACCGTTGATCTTTTCCCACAGCTTGGCTGCGCCGCGCTGGGCCAGGGTGTACTCAGGCTGCAGGCTGCCACGCAGGCGCACCACATCGGCAGCGGTATAGCCACGCTTCACACCTTTCCAGCGGGGGTTTTGCGCCCAATCCTTTTCCAGGGCGGCGATCTGCTGTTCACGGCTGAGTTGTTGGTTCAGGGATTCAGGCATGGTGGGTCTCCAGTTAAAAGTCAGTCAATGATCCGAACTTGGGTGCCGATTTCTTGTCGGCCTGGAGATAAATTTAAGTCTTATAGAAGAGTCATGCAAGCTCTTATGTCTTATACAAGACAAATATTTTCATCATTAAAAATCAAATACTTATACACATATTTCTCAATACAAAATCAAATTCTTATCCGTGAAATTTCTTATTGCATTGCAACATTGAGAAATTTTGCAATATGAAAACACATCCTTGCCAAGTGAAAATTGCGGCTGAAAGGCTGATTCAGCTTGCGGCCATGTGCACCGGCCCATGTGTCACCACCACCCCGTCTTCATCCGCATACAGCCAGTCCCCCGGACGCACGGGCACGCCCGCTAGCATCACCGCTACATCCTTTTGGCCTTCGCCGCGCTTCTCAGTGGGCATGGGCATCAGACCCAGGGCCATGATGCCCACCTCCGCACTGCGCAACTCTGCAACGTCGCGCACACACCCATCGACCACCACCCCCGCCCAGCCGTTGCGCGCCGCAGCCGCTGCGAGGTTGCCCCCCACCAGCGCCTTGCGCAGAGACCCGCCGCCGTCCACCACCAAGACCCGCCCGCTCCCGGCAGAGTCCACCGCCCGCTTGACCAGGCTGTTGTCCTCGAAGCACTTTACGGTGGCAACTGGACCCGCAAACTGCCGCATCCCCCCATAGTGGTGAAACACCGGCGGCAACACCCTGAAGGCCCCACCATCCTCACTCTTGTGGGCGTCGCACAGGTCACAGGTCTGAAAATTGACTGGCATCACATCTCCTCTTGAGGGCAGGTCAACGCCCTTGGTTTGATTCTGGATTCACACAGAGGCATGCTCCCATTTCTTGGGCGGACTGGAAAGAAACGGTACGCTTTTGCGTCAAGACGTGCTCTGTTGCAACAACTCTGGTGAAAAAAACTGGTTCGCCCGCTTGGAAAGCCTAATTTTTCCCATTAGCATCAGGCTCAACCAGTCGTGGCGCAGGCCCGCGCCCCGCCAAGCTGGCACAACACCCATCCCAACAAGGAAAGCAAACATGGCAACTGCAAAGAAGGCAACTGCTGCAACCGCAGCTCCCGCAAAAAAGCGCACTCCTAACGCCGCCTTCATGAAACCCCTGACCCCCAGCCCCGCTCTGGCGGCCGTGGTGGGCAAGGATCCTCTGCCCCGCACCGAAATCATCAGCAAGCTGTGGGTCTACATCAAGGCCAACAAGCTGCAAGACGCTGCCAACAAGCGCATGATCAACGCAGATGCCAAGCTCAAGGAAGTGTTCGGCAAGCCCCAAGTTTCGATGTTCGAAATGGCTGGCCTGATCGGCAAGCACGTCAGCTGATTCACCTGGCGCACACACAACCGGCTTCGGCCGGTTTTTTTACGCCCGTCTGCGGCCTCGCTTTAACCCGACACATAGAAAGTGTTTGCAAATGCGATGAATTCGCATTTATAATTTCTGCATCACATCAATAGCCAGCCACAACTGCTTGCAGCCATGATCGTTTGTGTATGCCACCGAGTTTCTGATCGCGAGATCGCGCGCCATGCACATGCGGGCATGAGTTTTGACGAAATTCAATTCGAACTGGGTGTGGCCACCCAATGCGGTCGCTGCGAAACCTGCGCCCGTGACGTGGTGGCCAAGTGCTGCAGCAGCGGTGCTGCGGCGGCCATCCACAACGAAGCCAGCGTACAGACAGTTCAGCTTGCCACCCCTATCTTGGAGAGCAAAGCATGGCATTCGTCTCAACAGTTGCAGGCAGCCTGATTCTGGTTCTGGGCTGCTCATGGTGGATCTTCCGCAAATAGCGGACGCAGCACCGACGCTTTGGGCGTACGATTTCTTCCACCTTGCGCACTAGGCCGCGATGGCAGGCCTGCTGGCTGCGACAGCCGGCTTTTTGATATCTATGTCTCCTTCTGAAAAATTCGCGCCTGCCGGACATTTTGGTCACAAGACCATGATCACCGGCGTGGTGCTGACCTTGCATGCCGCAGGCATCTGGGCCTTGCAAAGCGGTATGGACCGCCCCCCAGAGCCACAGATCATTCCGGCCGAGGTGATTGCCCAATTCATTGCGCCGCCAGCGCCCGAACCCCCCGCTCCCGCACCTGCGGCACCGCCCACCCCGCAGCCGCCCAAGCCCACCCCCAAGCCGCCGCCGCCCAAGCCGCAGCCGGTGCAAAAGGCGCCCCCCATGCCCAAGGCGATTGCGGACCCGACGCCTGCCCCGAATGCCCCCACCGGTACGCTGGACAGCGCACCCGCCGTCAACACGGCGCCGCCCGCCCCGCCCGCGCCACCGGCCCCGTCGACACCGCCAGCCGCACCTTCGGGCGGGGCCGTGCAGCTGCCATCCAGCGACGCCGCCTACCTGAACAATCCACGCCCCGGCTATCCATCGATCAGCCGCCGCATGGGCGAACAAGGCAAGGTGCTGCTGCGCGTGATGGTGAGCGAACAAGGCCTGCCGCAGCAAATTGAAATCAAGACGTCCAGTGGCTATGAGCGCCTGGACAAGGCCGCCATCACCTCCGTGCAGCGCTGGCGCTTTGTGCCCGGCAAGCGCAATGGCGTCCCCGAAGCCATGTGGTACATCGTGCCCATCAATTTCGTTCTCGAATAAACAGTCATCTCAGGAGTTTTCATGGAATCCCAATTCGGCATTGCCCACGTCTGGGCGCAAGGCGACTTTGTCACGCGTGGCGTCGCCATCCTGCTGCTGCTCATGTCGGTCGCCTCGTGGGTCGTGATCATCGTCAAGGCCCTGGGCCTGATGAAGTTCAAGAAGTACGCCAAGGAAGCCAAGGATTTCTGGCACAGCGAAGACTTCGGCGCCGGCCTGAACAAGCTGGACGCCAATCCGTCCAACCCCTTCCGCTACCTGGCCCTGGAAGGCCGCGAAGCCATCGCCCACCACCGCAAGACCAGTGCCCACCTGCACGATGCGCTGGACGTCAGCGACTGGATCACACGCTGCCTGCGCAACGGCATCGATGAGTTCACGGCCCGCCTGCAGTCCGGCTTGGCCATCCTGGCATCGGTCGGCTCCACCGCCCCCTTCGTGGGCCTGTTCGGCACCGTCTGGGGCATCTACCACGCGCTGATCGTGATCGGCACCAGTGGCCAGGCGTCCATCGACAAGGTGGCCGGCCCCATCGGCGAGGCCCTGATCATGACGGCCTTCGGTCTGGCTGTGGCCATCCCCGCCGTGCTGGGCTACAACGCCATCGTGCGCGGCAACAAGGGCGTGCTGGGTGGCCTGAACAGCTTTGCCCACGACCTGCACGCCTTCTTCGTGACTGGCGCCCGCATGACCGTGGACACATCCAGCAACGGCACCGACGGCAAGGTGCTGCCGATCAAGAAAGGCGCGTAAGCCATGGCCTTCGGCACCCAAGACGACAGCGATGAAGTCATGAACGAAATCAACATGACGCCCCTGGTGGACGTCATGCTGGTGCTGCTCATCGTCTTCATCATCACCGTGCCTGTCATGAAGCATGCGGTGAATGTGGACCTGCCCCGAGCCTCCAACGAGCCCGAGGTGGTCAAGCCCCAGAACATCAGCCTGAGCATCGACGCCCAGGGCCAGTACCACTGGAACAAGGAAGCCATCAGCGACGAACAGCTGGTGGAGCGCCTGAAGGCCGAGGCCGCCAAGGATCCGCAGCCGGACCTGCACATCCACGGCGACAAGCAAGTGCGTTACGAGCGCGTGGCCAAGGCCATGGCGGCGGCCCAGACCTCGGGCATCCGCAAGATCGGCTTCGTGACCGAACCTGAGCGTTGACCGCCGGCTGCATTCCCGAGAACGCCGCCGCCCTGCACGCGCAAGCCTGCAGGGCTTTTTTTAGGGCTTTGCAAAAAAACAGAGCTGTTAGCGCTTGCCATTCCTGGGTTTCAATCACTTTTTGGGCTGAATGCGAATGCAGACGAGCGCCAGGCGCTATCTATTCCTGCATGCAATCCCCTTTTACATCCAGGGACACCGAATAGCGGTTGACGCACGAATAAGAATCGTTATCATTAAAAAACATTCACACCAACCCAACACTTCGCACCATGCAAGCCACTCTCACCCTCCCCACCGCGCGCCGCGTTGCAGCCCCATCGTCTGTGCTGTCCGAGCGTGCCAGCCAGCCGGCCAGCGCCGCCGAGGACCTGAGCGTGGACAGCGAGCTGCTGCTGCGTGGCCAGAAATCGGTGTCCATCGTGCACAACGGCGCCACCTACCGCCTGCAGGCCACCAAGCTGGGCAAGCTGATCCTGACCAAATAAACCGTTTCATCGTGGGGCGATTCCGGGTTCACTGGCCCGGCATCGTTTTAGGCCAGCCAACAAGGCGTTCATCGGGCATTGCGTAGCCAGTCCTTTTTTTCCACGAAGCTCCCAACAAAAAAAGCGACCTGACCGGTCGCTTTTTCTATGGCTGCAGAAGCAGCAGCTTACAGGCCCAGCGCGGTAATGCCGGCTTGCGCCACCTGCGCATCTTCGCTGGCCTTCACACCGGAAACACCGACGGCGCCCAGGCACTGGCCGTCCTTGAGGATGGCCACGCCACCTTCCAGCAGGCCATCCACAAAGGGCGCGCTCAGGAAGGCCGTGCGGCCGTTGTTGATCATGTCCTCGAAGGCCTTGGTATCCTTGCGGCCCAGAGCGGCCGAGCGGGCCTTGGCTGGCGCAATGTGCGAGGAGATGGCGGCTGCGCCGTCCAGGCGCTGCAACCACAGCAGGTGGCCGCCATCGTCCACGATGGAGATGGTCACTGGCCAGTGGTTTTTCAGCGCTTCGGCTTCTGCCGCGGCGGCAATTTTCTTGACATCGGCCAATTCCAGTTCAAACTTGCTCTTCATCGCTACGACTCCCACAATTTGTATACAAAACAGGGCAAGCATAGCGACAATCCAGCCCCCCGCCCCAACCTTCTGCGCAAAACATTCCAACCCAAAAACGCGCGGAAAACCGCTGTCCCCTGCGCGGGCGGCGGGAACTTACACCCCGCAACCCTTCTCATAGAATGGACGCCACGGGCATTTCGCCCGTTCAACAGGAGAAAACACTCAATGAACCACCAAGTAAACACTTTGGACTCTGCAAGCTACGGTATCGCGCAGCAGCAGCGCCACAGAGTGCTGCGCAACACCTACTGGCTGCTGGCACTGAGCCTGCTGCCCACCGTGCTGGGCGCCTGGGTTGGTGTGGCCACCGGCATCACGGCCGGCCTGACAGGCTTTGTGGGCCTGCTCGTCTTCATGGGCGGCGCCTTCGGCTTCATGTTCGCCATCGAAAAAACCAAGCACTCGGCCGCAGGCGTGCCCGTGCTGCTGGGCTTTACCTTCTTCATGGGCCTGATGCTGTCGCGCATGATTGCCATGGTGCTGGGCTTCAGCAACGGCGCACAGCTGATCATGACCGCCTTTGCGGGCACGGCCGGCGTGTTCTTCGTCATGGCCTCGCTGGCCACCGTCATCAAGCGTGACATCTCCGGCATGGGCAAGTGGCTGTTCGTCGGCGCGCTGGTGCTGATGGTGGGTGCCGTCATCAACGTGTTCGTGGGTTCCACCGCGGGCATGATGGCGATTTCCATGCTGGCCATCGGCATCTTCTCGGCCTACATGCTGTACGACATCAAGCAGATCATCGACGGCGGCGAGACCAACTACATCAGCGCCACCCTGGCCCTGTACCTGGACATCTTCAACGTGTTCCAGAGCCTGCTGGCCCTGCTGGGCATCATGGGCGGCGAACGCGACTGATGCGCAGTGGATCGCCACACGACAAAAAAGCCCCTTCGGGGGCTTTTTTTACGTCCGCGCGAAGAAACCCTTAATATTGTCTGCAGCTTGTCGATACCACTGACACATGCCAAAACATCTCCACTCCTTCCGCCCTGCCTTCTTGCTGCTGCCGCTGGCCGCAGGCTTGCTGGCAGGTTGTCTTGAACAGGTGCCGGGTCTGGGTCCGGACCCCCGCATGGTGATCCGCGAGAACGAGGCCAAGGCCATCGGCAGCGCCTGCCGCCATGCCATGCGCGGCATCGAAGACTGCTACACCCTCAACCCCAAGGCGCCCAAGGCCATGGTGTTCGCCGGCTGGAAGGAGATGGACGAGTACATGCGCGAGCACAAGCTGGAGGGCACGCCCTCGGTGCTGACGCAAAAGCCCGAGCCTGCACGCGCCCGCGAAGACGACGTCGAAACCGAATACACCCGCCCCCGCAGCTGAGCGGGCGCCCAGCCCCCACAAAAAAGCCCGGATGAGCGCAAGGCTCTCCGGGCTTTTTTGTGGCGTGTCACACCCAGGGCAGCAACGCCGCCCCGGTCAGGTACACCCTCAGTGGGCGCGCTCGAACACGGCCATCGATTCCACGTGGGCCGTGTGCGGAAACATGTTGACCACGCCGGCGGCCACGCAGCGGTAGCCCGCCTGGTGGACCAGCAGGCCGGCATCGCGCGCCAGCGTGGCGGGGTTGCAGCTGACGTAGACAATGCGCTCGGGGAACTGCCAGGCCTCGTGGCCTTCGGGCAGCGGGGGCAGCAGGTCGGGCTGCTCTTGCGTGGCCACGCCGGTCTGCTTGGCGCCGATGCGGATCTGGTGGATGTCGGCCAGCGCCTTGGACAGGGCGAACGCGCCCTCGCGCGGGGGGTCCACCAGCCACTTGTCGGCATTGCCGTCGGCCATCAGCAGCGCCGGCGTCATGTTGAACAGGTTGCGGCCCACAAAGCGGGTCGGAGCCAGCTGATCGCCCTGCGCGCGCGTGGCGTTGTTGGCGGCGTAGTTCTCGTGCGAGCGCTGCACCAGCGCGTCCGAGCCCTCGATGCCCAGCACCTCGCGCGCCATGGTGGCCAGCGGCAGCGTGAAGTTGCCCAGGCCGCAGAACCAGTCGATCACACGGTCGCTCTTTTGCGCATCCAGCAGGCGCAGCGAACGTGTCACCAGCACACGGTTGATGTGCGGATTGACCTGGGTGAAGTCCGTGGGCTTGAACGGCATGGTGATGCCGAAGTCCGGCAGCGCATACGACAGCTGCGGGCCAACCGGGTCCATCAGATGCACGGTGTCCGGGCCCTTGGGCTGCAGCCACCACTGCACGTTCTGTGCGGCGGCAAAGTCGCGCAGGCGCTGCAGGTCGGCGTCGGACAGCGGCTCCAGGTGGCGCAGCACCAGGGCGGTGACATGGTCACCACAGGCCACCTCGATTTGCGGGCAGGTCTCGCGCGCATCCAGGCTGGCGATCAGCGCGCGCATGGGCATCAGCATGGCGTCCACGTGGGGTGGCAGCACCTTGCAGGTTTCCATGTCGGCGATGTAGCGGCTCTTGCGCTCGTGGAAGCCCACCAGCACCTTGCCCTTCTTGATCACATAGCGCACCGACAGGCGGGCGCGATATCGGTAGCCCCAGGCCGGGCCTTCGATGGGACGCAGCAGGGTCTCGGGCTTGACCTTGCCCAGGTGCCACAGGTTGTCCTCCAGCACGCGCTGCTTGACGGCCACCTGGGCCGCCACGTGCATGTGCTGCATCTTGCAGCCGCCGCAGGCACCGTCGTGCAGGCCGAAGTTGGGGCAGCCGGGCTGCACGCGCTGTGCGGATTCGCGGTGGATCTCGCGCAGGCTGGCGGCTTCCCAGTTGTTCTTCTTGCGGTGCACGTTGGCCGTGACCAGCTCGGTGGGCAAAGCCCCGTCGATGAACACCACCTTGCCATCGGGCTTGCGGGCCACGCCCTTGGCTTCCATGTCCATGGACACCACTTCCAGCCAGCCTTCGGGCAGGCTGGGGTTGGCGGCGGGCATGTCGGCGTACTCGGTATCGGGGGAAATCTTGTCGTTCTGGTCACTCATGATGGGCGACATTGTCTCAGGCTCTGAGTACCTTGCGCGGCAACAGGAAAGCGGGGCCCCCACGTGGATGGCGCATGGCAGCAGGCCGGGCCGGCACAGCCGCGCCCCCGGTCCTCACGGCACGGCTGCACCAGATTTTCTAGCCAAAAATGGTACCAGCGCTTACGCAGACTGCGCTGTGCGCTATGTTTTTCTCAAACCTCCAGCGCCTCGGCGGCCGCGCGCGCCAGGGCATCGGCCTCGCTGTTGCAGCGCCGCGGCACCCAGCGCAACTGCACCGTGCCCAGGGCCTGCAAGGCCTGGCGCGCCTGGGCGAACAGCGGCTCCATCCGCACGATCGGCCGCGGTGGGCGGCCGGGGGCTGGCGCCAGCTGCTCCAGCAGCACATGGCTGTCGGTGTAGACGCGCAGGGCCTGGGCCCCGGCCTGCTGCGCGGCCTGCAGGCCGTCGAGCAAGGCGGTCAGCTCGGCCTCGTTGTTGCAGCCGGTGTGCGGCAGGCGCCGCGCCGCGCGGTGGTGGGACCCATCGGGGCCGGTGAGCACCAGGCCCACCGCCATGCGCCCCGGGTTGGGCATGGCCGAGCCATCGATGTGCAGGATCCAGAAATGAGGGGGTGGGTAAGCGCGCAACACGGGCCCGACTCTACACCGCCGGCGCCTTGCCTTGCAGGGTCTGCGCGATCACCTCCCGCGTCAGCGTGGGCACGAAGCGCTGCATGAAGTCGTAGGCATAGCCGCGCAGCCAGGCACCGCGGCGCAGCCCCAGGCGGGTGACGTTCACCTCGAACAAATGCCCTGCATCCAGGGCGTGCAGGTGCAGGTCGCGCTCGGGATCGAGCGCCACCGAGGCGACGATGCCCACACCCATGCCCAGCTCCACATAGGTCTTGATCACATCGGCGTCCATGGCGGTCAGCACCACGTCGGGTGCCAGGCCCTCGCGCTCAAAGGCCTCGTCGATGTGGGCGCGCCCGGTATAGCCCTGCTCGTAAGTGATGATGGGAAAGGCCGCCAGGTCCTGCAGGGTCAGCGGCAGCTCATGCTGCAGCAGCGGGTGGCCGGGCGGCAGCACCACGCTGTGCGTCCAGCGGTAGCAAGGCAGCGTGACCAGGCCCTCGTAGCCGGCCAGGGCCTCGGTGGCCACGCCCAGGTCGGCCTCGCCGCTGAGCAGCATCTGCGCCACCTGCTTGGGCGAGCCCTGGTGCAGGTGCAAGCGCACCTGGGGGTAATGCTGGCGGAACTCCTGCACCACCTGCGGCAGCGCATAGCGCGCCTGGCTGTGCGTGGCGGCGATCGACAGCTGAAGCCGCTGCGCACGGCCTCGCGCACGGAGCGCAATTGCTGGAAATTCATATACTATCAAAACAGAAGCTGTCAGCGCTTGACCAGCAAGCGTTGACAGCCAATTTCATGCAGCTACCGTCCAGGCACTGTCCACGGGGGCCTGCTGCTGGCCTGCCGGCTGCGCCGCCGGGGCGGCACGCGGCCGTGGGGCGGCCAGCGGCGCGGGTTGCAGCAGCTCCAGCGTGTTGCCGGCGGGGTCCTTGGCGTAAAAGCGCCAGCCCTCGGCCACGCGCACCACGGCCAGGGCCGTGGCGCCCTGGGCCTGCAGGCGCTGCTGCAGCGCCTCCACCCCGGCGACCTGCAAGGCCAGGTGCCCCAGGCATTCGCAGCCGTGGCCCGGGGTGGTGCGCGGCACCAGGTCGATGCGCTGGGCACCGGCCAGGTAGGCCTGCACCTGGGCATGCATGATCCGTGGCAGCCCCAGGCCCTCGCTGTAGAAACGTTCCACCTGCGCCTGCAGGTGGGCCGGGTAGGGCAGCTGCACATGGTGCACGCCCAGCACCACGCCATCGGCAGGCAGGCGGGCACTCATGCTGCCAGCCCCCAGGCCCGCAACGCCGCGCACGGCGAGGTGGCATGGCCGCAGCGCTGCACCTGCGGTGTGCGCTGCGGGCGCGGCATGGCCCCCATGCCCCATTGCTGCGCCGTGGTGCGCAGCACGCGCAGGGCGTGCACGCACAACACGTCGCGCGACGTGGCGACAGGGGCTGCGATGGAAACGATGGGGGTGGACATGGTGCGCTCCTTCAAACAATCGGGGCGGCGCGCAACGCCGCCCCCGGGCCGCTGGTGCGGCACATCACTTCTTGGTGTAGATCTGGTCGAAACTGCCGCCGTCGGCAAAGTGGGCCTTGTCGGCCTTGGCCCAGCCGCCAAAGGCCTGGTCGATGGTGAACAGCTCCAGCTTGGGGAACTGCTTGGCGAAGTCGGCCTTGATCTTCTCGTTGGTGGGGCGGTAGAAGTTGCGCGCGGCAATCTGCTGGCCTTCGTCGGAGTACAGGTATTCCAGGTAGGCCTGGGCCACCTTGCGCGTGCCCTTCTTGTCCACCACCTTGTCGACCACCGCCACCGTGGGCTCGGCCAGGATGGAGATGGACGGCGCGACGATCTCGAACTTCTCGGGGCCGAATTCACGCAGTGCCAGGAAGGCCTCGTTCTCCCAGGCCAGCAGCACATCGCCCACGCCACGCTGCACGAAGGTGATGGTGGAGCCACGGGCGCCGGTGTCCAGCACGGGCACATTGGCAAACAACTGCTTCACGAAATCCTTGGCCTTGGCCTCGTCGCCACCGTTCTTGCGCTTGGCGTATTCCCAGGCGGCCAGGTAGTTCCAGCGCGCACCGCCGCTGGTCTTGGGGTTGGGGGTGATGACCTGCACGCCGGGCTTGACCAGGTCGTTCCAGTCCTTCAGGCCCTTGGGGTTGCCCTTCTTGACCAGGAACACGATGGTGGAGGTGTAGGGCGCGCTGTTGAGCGGCAGCTTCTTTTGCCAGTCGGCCGACAGGTAGTTGCCGTTCTTCACCAGGGCATCCACATCCCCCGCCAGGGCCAGGGTGGCCACATCGGATTCGATGCCGTCGATGATGGAGCGCGCCTGCTTGCCCGAACCACCGTGCGACTGCTTGATGGTCACGTCCTGGCCGGTCTGGGCCTTCCAGTGCTTGGCAAACGCCTTGTTGTACTCGACGTACAGCTCCCGGGTGGGGTCATAGGACACGTTCAGCAGGGTGACCGGGTCGGCCGCGAATGTCGGCAAAGCCGTGAAGGAGAAGCCCGCCAGAAGGCTGAGGGCAACGGGAATCTTGATAAAGTTGCGGCGATCGTTCATTGTTGGCTTTCTGGGTTGTGCTGGGAAATACGGTCCGTTTCACCGTTGAATGGCATTCTGAAAGCAAGCCAACAAAACTTAAACCAATAAGATTTCAGTTCTTTATTACCTAAACATCTGAAATCAACCGAGGACACCCCATGGCACGTACCGTTCAATGCATCAAACTGGGTCAGGAAGCCGAAGGCTTGGACTTTCCCCCCTACCCCGGTGAACTGGGCAAGCGCATTTTTGAAAATGTGAGCAAGCAAGCCTGGGCCGACTGGCTCAAGCACCAGACCATGCTGGTGAACGAAAACCGCCTGAACCTGGCCGATGCCCGCGCCCGCCAATACCTGGCCCGCCAGATGGAAAACCACTTCTTCGGCGCAGGCGCGGACGCTGCCGCCGGTTACGTGCCTCCCAGCGCGCAGTAATCCCCAGTGAAGTGGTTGCCCCCAACCACTTCGTCGGTAGCGACGCAGCGGCGGGCTACATGCCCGTCGGCATCCGGCACGGCAGGCGCTGCAGCGAGGGGCGTCACAAGCACGGCTTCGGCAGCGGTGACACAGGGGTTGGGCGGCATGCCCTGCACCGGCTGGCCTGACACCGCATGGCAGGACCGCGGTTCCGCCAAAGCCTCCCGCCCACCGGCCCCACAGGCCGGTTTTTTTATGGGCCGGCAAGTCCCCCTGGGCGTTTGGGTCTTGCACGCAGGCCATAATCGCAGCTTTTGTTTTCCGTGGGAGAGCGA
The DNA here is from genome assembly GCF_018064205.1 of Comamonas aquatica. NCBI lineage: Bacteria > Pseudomonadati > Pseudomonadota > Betaproteobacteria > Burkholderiales > Comamonadaceae > Comamonas > Comamonas aquatica. Next base: position 1,690,612 of record NZ_CP072916.1, read on the forward strand.
GGCAGCCACACCGGGCCGGCCTCCGCCGAAGGCGCAAACTCCCATAATCGCTCAGGCACCCAGCACCACGGAACACACATGCCGACTGGAGAGCAGCCGGGACCTTGGCACAAGGTCAGCCGGCTCACCGAAGGGGCAAGCGCACGCATGACGAACATGCGCCGTGCAAAAACTCTCAGGTAAAAGGACAGCGGGAGAGGCTCATCCATGCCCCCATGGCAGCTGCTGCATTGCAGGCCTGGGCGTGTGGGTCTCACCCTTGTGCGCCCATGGGCGCTGCCTGCCGTGTCCGTCCTGTCCGATTTCCTGCACTCCGCCGCCAGCGTCCAGCTGGACGTCATCCTCGTCATCTACCTGATCGCCATCACGGCCGAAGCCATGTCCGGCGCGCTGGCCGCCGGGCGTCGCAACATGGACATCTTTGGCGTGGTCGTGATCGCCTTCGTCACCGCCCTGGGTGGCGGCACCATCCGCGACATGGTGCTGGGCAACTACCCCATCGGCTGGACCCAGCATCCGGCCTATGTCTACCTGGTGGTGTCTGCGGGCCTCTTGACCACCGTCATTGCACGCTACATGCAACGCATGAAACATGTGTTCCTGCTGCTGGATGCCATGGGGCTGATTGCCTTCTCGCTGATCGGCAGCAACGTGGCCATCAAGCTGGGGTATGACCCGCTGGTGGTCGTCATGGCTGGCATGATCACCGGCATCAGCGGCGGCATTCTGCGCGATGTGCTGTGCAACCAGGTGCCCGTGGTCTTCCGCCGCGAGCTGTATGCCAGCGTCTCCATGCTGGTCTGCCTGCTCTACCTGGGCCTGCAGGCGCTGGAGGTGTCGATCGGCATCAGCACCGCCCTGTGCTTTGCCGGGGGGCTGGGCCTGCGCCTGGCCGCCATCCGCTTTGGCTGGCGCCTGCCCGTGTTCTCCTACCAGCAGCGCTGGGAGTGAGCCCCGCAGGCGATCGCGCCTGATTTATTCATAGATATGCATTTTCCACCTGCACTGCTGTTCCCCTCCTCCCCGTTGCTCGCCTGGCAAGGCCGCCCCAGCTGGCGCTTGCTGAGCACCGATTTCGGCCACGGGGACAGCTTTCTGCAGGTCTGGTCCGCCTGGCAGGCCGACCCCGCGCGCAGCGCCCAATTGCACGTCACCGCCGTGCTGGCACAGCCCGTGACCGCCCAGCAGGTGCTGGCCCAGGCCCCGGCGGCGCTGCAGCCCCAGGCCCAGGCATTGGCCGACCAGCTGTACGGCCTGCTGCCCGGTGTGCACCGCCTGGGCTTTGACCACGGCCGCGTGCTGCTGACGCTGTGGGTGGGCGAGGCGCACAGCCTGCTGCGCCAGCAGCACAGCGTGGCCGATGCCGTGCTGCTGCACACCCCCTGGGCCAGCGATGCCCACAGCCTCAAGGCCCTGGCGCGCCACTGCCGGCGGGGCACAGTGCTGGCCGTCACCCCTGCGGACGCTGCCCTGCAGCAGGCCCTGGCGGGCGTGGGCTTTGTGGCGGACACCACGGCGACCACCCCGGTGCTGCGGTTCGACCCACGCTGGGAGCCGCGCCAGCGCAGCTCCAGCCCGCCCATCGCCACCCAGCCGGGCACTGCCTTGGTGGTGGGCGCGGGCCTGGCGGGTGCCGCCGTGGCCCACAGCCTGGCGCTGCGCGGCTGGCAGGTCACGGTGCTGGGCCAGGGCCAGGACCCGGCCGATGGGGCTTCCGGCCTGCCGGCTGGGCTGTTCTGCCCCCATGTCTCGCCCGACGACAGCGTGCTCTCGCGCCTGTCACGCAGCGGCGTGCGCATGACGCTGCAGCGCCTGCGCGATGTCTGCCACGAAGGCCAGGACTGGGGCCACAGCGGCGTGCTGGAGCATTGCACCGACGGCGGCACCGGCCTGCCCGCCGACTGGGCCCACGGCCCCGGCGCCGACTGGAGCCACGCCACCACGCCAGAGCAGCTGCAGGCCGCCGGCCTGCCCGCAGACACCACCGCCTGCTGGCACGCCCAGGCCGGCTGGGTGCGCCCGGCCCAGCTGGTGCAGGCGCAACTGCAGCACCCCTTGATTCAGTTCCGCGGCCAGACCCCGGTGGCGCAGCTGCGTGCCACGGACACCGGCCTCTGGCAGGCCCTGGATGCCGAAGGCCAAGTGCTGGCCCAGGCCGATGTCGCCCTGCTGGCCTGCGGCCCGGGCACTGCGGCGCTGTTGCCGGCGGGCACCGCCTGGACCCTGCAGGCGCTGCGCGGCCAGATCACCTGGGGCTGGCACACCCCCGCCAACGCCACCGCGCTGCCGCCCTTCCCCGTCAACGGCAATGGCAACCTGGTCACCCATGTGCCCCTGGCCCCCGGCGCGGCCTGGGTCATGGGCTCCACCTTCGAGCGCGATGTGGACACCCTGCCCATCTCCGCCGAAGACCAGATGGCCGCCCACGCGGTGAATTACGACAAGCTCGCCACGCTGCTGCCCGCCAGCGCTGCGCCGATGGCGCCATGGTTCACGCCGGGCGACGAACGCTGCCAGCCCACCTGGGGCCGCGTGCGCGTGGCCAGCCACGACCGCCTGCCGATTGCCGGCCCGGTGGGCGATGCCACCCCGGGCCTGTGGGCACTGACCGCCCTGGGGGCCCGTGGCCTGACCCTGTCCGTGCTGTGCGGCGAGCTGATCGCCGCCCAACTACACGGCGAACCGCTGCCGCTGGACGCCAAGCTGGCCCTGCACCTGGGCACCGAGCGCCTGGCACGCCAGGGACAGAAAGCTGAAGTGGCGCCTTTGCCGGCGAACTGACAAAGATTCATCGAATCAAAAACAAGAGCTGCTGGCGCTTGTCTAGCAAGCGTTAGCAGCCAATTTGGTGCATGCACCAAATTGGCTGCAGCGCCCGAATGCATATTGGGTGGTGTGTTGTGGGGCAAAGGCCGGGGGGCGCCTCGGCAGCCCAGTGACTTTCACGCTGGCGTGGGACGCCACGCACGCTGCGGAGCACCGTGAGTGAAGGCCAAAGCAACGCGTCTGCCGACGGCTGCCTGGGAGAGCGCGCTGCACTCCGACAGTCGCCGAAAGTCAGAAGGACTTCCTCCCGGTGCACGACGCTTGTGCGTACACGGGTGGCGCTGTGCCTCGTCATGCCCGCATGCTTCGCCACAGCGCTGGCTCTTCCCGCAGACCTGCCGCAGCAGCGCTGCGAGACAGGTCTGCTTCGTCACCTGACTTGCCGTGGCTGGTTGAGCGAAGCGCCTCCGGCGCGCAGCGAGTTCCACGGCAAAGCACTCGGCAGAGTCGCCTTTGCTTTGCCTCCTTTCATTTGGCGAGACAAATGAAAGGAGGTCGCCCGCCGGGGCGAACTCCCGGCCTCTGATCACCAAGTCTTCACTGGCGCTGCAACCCGCCGCCCACCAGGCGCAAGCTGTCGCAGCGCAGCGGCGACACAGGGCGGCCACCCACCAAGCCAATGCAAGGCAAACAAAAGCCCCACCTCACCCCCGCACCAAGGTGCTTTTCCCGAACAAACTCTCCACCAAATCCACCACCAGCTCCGCCGTCTGGTTGCGGATGTCCAGCGCCGGGTTCAGCTCCACGATGTCCAGCGAGGCCAGGCGCCCCGTGTCGGCAATCATCTCCATGCACAGCTGGGCCTCGCGGTAATTGGGGCCGCCGCGCACGGTGGTGCCCGTGCCGGGGGCGATCTCGGGGTCCAGGAAATCCACGTCGAAGCTCAGGTGCAGGTGCACGCCCTCGCCGTCCGGGCCATCCAGCCCCGCCAGGGCCTGCTGCATCACGGCACGCATGCCCTGTTCGTCGATAGCGCGCATGTCGAACACCTCCAGCCCCAGGCGCTGGATGATGCGTTTTTCCACCGCATCCACGCTGCGCAGGCCGATCTGACAGATCTGCGGGCCTTGCACGGCGGGGATGGCGCCCGACAGGGCGGCCAGCGGCTCAGGGCCCTGGCCGCACAGGCTGGCCACGGGCATGCCATGCAGGTTGCCGGTGGGGCTGATCTCGGGCAGGTTGCAGTCGGCGTGCGCGTCCAGCCACAGCACGCGCAGGCGCTGGCCGGTGGCGCGGCAGTGGCGCGCGACGGCGCTGATGGAGCCGGTGGCCAGGGTGTGGTCGCCGCCCAGCATGATGGGCATGCGCCCGGCCCGCAGCTGGGCGTACACCGCATCGTGCGCGGCCTGGTTCCAGGCCAAGCATTCGGCATAGTTGCGCAGGCCCTGGGCATCGCGCGGTCCGCGCGGGTTGGGCGGGCCGGCCAGGTTGCCGATGTCCTGCACGTCCACGCCGAATCGGCCCAGCGCCCGGCCCAGCTGGGCCACGCGCAGCGCATCCGGGCCCATGGCGGCGCCCAGGCGGCCGGCGCCCACATCGGTGGGCACGCCGATCAGAGTCACAGCCTTTTTGGCATCCAGCGCTTGCTGGTCTTGTGCCAATAGCTCTTGTTTTTGCAGCTTTTGCATTCACGCCACCTTGTGCAAAACGGGATGCCCCACCCCGGCGGCCGGGTGCAGCAGGGCAAACAAGTCCTTGGGGTCGGCCAAGGTGGGCACCAGCTCGATGGCCGACAGCAGGCCCGCCTGGCGCCCCAGCGCCTGCATGGTACGCAGGGCAGAGTAATCCTCCAGCGCAAAACCCACGGAGTCGAACAGGGTGATCTGCGCCGGCGACACGCGCCCGGGGGCCTGGCCGGTCAGCACGCGCCAGAACTCGGTGACGGCGAAGTCGGCCGGCATCTGCTGCAGCTCGCCTTCGCGGCGGGTCTGGGGCTCGTACTCGACAAACACGCTACTGCGGCGCAGCACCTCGGCCGCCAGCTCGGTCTTGCCGGGGCAGTCGCCGCCGACGGCGTTGAGGTGCATGCCCGGCGCCAGCGCCCGGGCGTCCAGCACCGCGGCGTTGCGCTTGTCGGCGGTGACGGTGGTGACGATGTCCGCCCCCTGCACGGCGGCCTGCACGCTGTCCACGGTCACTGCCTCGGCGCCGTACTGGTCCAGCCACGGCGCCAGGTTGCGCTGCAGCTTGGCCGAGGCGGCCGGGTCCACGTCGAACAGGCGCAGCGTGCGCACGCCCAGCAGGTCCAGGAAGGCCAGGGCCTGGAATTCACTTTGCGCGCCGTTGCCGATCAGCGCCATGCAGCGGCTGTCCGGCCGCGCCAGCCGGCGCGCCACCATGGCCGAGGTGGCGGCGGTGCGCAAGGCGGTGGTCAGCGTCAGCTCGCTGACAAAGCGCGGCGCGCCGGTGGCCACATCGGCCAGGGCGCCAAAGGCCATCACCGTGGGCAGGCCGTGCTGGGTGTTGACGGGGTGGCCGTTGACGTATTTGAAGGCGTAGTCGTGCGCGTCGGCCACGGGCATCAGCTCGATCACGCCGTGGGCGGAATGCGCCGCCGTGCGCGCGCTCTTGTCGAAATCGTTCCAGCGGGCAAAGTCCGCCTCCAGCGCCTGCACCATCTGGCGCAGGCAGGCCACGACGCCGACGCGCGCCACCAGGCGGGCGGCGTCGCTGGCGCTCAAGAACTCGGTGTGCACCGGGCTGGGTGCGGCGTTGCGGGGCAAGCGTTGGGTGGTGGGGGTCACGGGGGTCATAGGTCCTCCTGCCGTGGGGGCTCCAGGGCGATGCGCCAAGCGTGACACAGGTCAAGCACAATTCAAATTGCCAAATCTGACTCAAAATCGTTAAATACCTGTCATTTCGACAGCATGAATTACCACTATGTCCAATCTGGACCAGATCGACCAACGCCTGATCGCCCTGCTGCGCCACAACGCGCGCGAAAGCGTGGCCACGCTGGCGGCGCGGTTGGGTGTCTCGCGCGGCACGGTCACCAACCGCCTGCGCCGGCTGGAGGATGAGGGCGTGATCGCCGGCTACACGCTGCGCCTCAAACCCGCGGCCGACACCGGCGGCCTGCAGGCCTGGATGAGCATTGCCATCGAGGGCAACGATGCCCGGCGCGTGACCGCCAGCCTGCTGGGCGAACCCGCCGTGCAGGCCCTGCACGCCACCAACGGCCAGTGGGACCTGCTGGCCGAGTTGCAGGTGGCCACCCTGCCCGAGCTGGCGCGGGCGCTGGAGCGCATCCGGCTGATCAAGGGCATCAGCCACACGGAAACCAGCATCCACCTGGAGACGCTGCGCGCGCCCCACGGCGCCGGTATTGCGCAAAAAGATAGCTGACGGTGTGGCTGCCTGGGGCATTTCCAAGCACAATCCCCGGCAAAACCACACAACACCAGTGCGACAAGCTCCTGCTTTCTACAACCCTGGAACACGATTGCCCATGTATACCGCCCTGAAACACTCCCACATGCTGCTGGCCGTGCTGACGCTGCTGCTGGCCGTCGGCTTTGCCGCCCTGGCCTGGCAGGCCACGCCCGCCCGCAAGAGCGCGCTGGTCTATGTCTGCACCCGCATCTTTGGCGGCCTGGCCGCGCTGACCGGCCTGGCCATCACCTTCGTCGGCCCCTGGCAGCAGATGATGTACCCCTACATCGGCCTGATCCTGTACGTGGTGCACGGCCTGGCGATCGGCTTTGCCAAGCGCGCCGACAGCCCCGCCAAGCTGGGCCTGCGCCGCAGCCTGCTGGCCGTGCAATTGCTGGCCCTGCTGGCGCTGACCGGCCTGATGGGCGCCAAGCCTTTCTGAGCCCGGCGCCACAACCGCCGCATCAAAAAAGCCCCGCAGGGTGACCCTGCGGGGCTTTTTGCTTTCTGCGCGGTACCGCTCAGGGCTTGAGCTTGTGGCCGCAGTGCTCACAGAAGCTGTCCGTGCGGCCCACCTGACCGTGGCAGCTGGGGCAGCTGGGTGCCGCCGGGGCGGCCTCCTGGGTCTGCGGGACTGCCGCTGGCTGTGCGTCGGCCAGGCGCAGGGCTTCCTGCGCAGCCTGTTGCGCGGCTGCGGCTTGTTCTGCGGCGGCTTGTTCGGCCTGCAGGCGTGTCGCTTCAGCGGCCTGGCGTGCGGCTTCACGCTCGGCAGCCACTGCGGCTTGCTGCTGGGCTTGCTCGGCGGCAGCTTGCTCAGCCTGCAGACGTGCCGCTTCGGCGGCCTGGCGGGCGGCTTCCCGCTCGGCGGCCAATGCGGCCTGCTGCTGGGCTTGCTCAGCAGCAGCGGCCTTGCGTGCTTCGTTGGCGGCGGCAACTTCCTGCGCCTTCTGTGCCGCAACCTGCTTGGCCCGCTCAGCGGCGGCCTTGGCACGTTCCTTGGCTTCTTCGGCGCGCTTGCGCACGTCGCTCCACACACCGTCCAGGGCCTGCTCTTCGCCCGTGCTGTCGATGCTGGCGCTGGCTTGCAGATAGACCAGGTTCTGGCCCATCACCGCCACCTGGCCCAGCAGGGCGAAGATGACGCAGAACAGCACGCCCACACCCAGCCACAGCCCAATCACCGAGCCCGACATACCCATGTGCGACAGGGCCCGGGGGCCCATGTACATCAGGCCTTCCAGCCCCATGCCCCCCGCGCCACCACCGGCAATGCCGGTGCCCATGGCCGTCAGGCTGATCGACGCCGGCAGCAGGCCCATGAACAGCAGGCCGGTGATGACCATCAGGATGACGTAGAGCACGATCTGCATCAGCACCACCTCGACCAGGCGGTTGCGGGCGATGCCGATCACGCTGGCCAGGGCGGCCTTGAACGGCAAGCCGCTCCAGACGGCGGGCGCAAACATGGGCGCCACCACGCAGACCCAGGCCACGATCAAGGCGGACGCCGCGATGATCAGCACCGGGTGCGCCACAAAGGCCAGCACCGCCCCCAGGACTGGGATCTTGCAGACGAAGTAGATGATGGCCGCCACCAGGTAGAAGAGCAGCGTGGCCACCAGGGCCAGCAGCGCCAACCCCAGGAACTTGGGCACGCACAGCAGGCCCGCGTAGGCCGCATCGGCAAAACCGCGCACGGCGATGCCCTGGGCCTTGTCCATCAGCATCACACCCACGGCGGAAACGCCGGAGAAGAAAACCACCGCGGTCACCAGCATCAGCAGGCCGAACAGCAGCACGCCGGCAAAGCCGCCCATGCCACGGGCCAGGGCCTGGCTGACAAAGACCAGCAGGCCGCACGCCACCAGCGTGATGAAGCCCATGGCCAGGGGCCGCCATTGCGTCAGGCCTTCGCCCGCGCGCGCCAGCGCCGAAAATTGAATGTTTTGCAGTCTAGAACTCATCCCGTCCCTCTTTCTTTTTGACAAGCGATGGGTGGCGGTGTGCCCGCCATCCCTGGGCCCGCAGTGGTCCGCGGGACCCCATGACCTCACAGGCTGCCGCGGATCGCGCCGGCCTTGACCGTGTAGCGCTCCACCCCGGCAGGCACGTTGGTGGTGGTTTGCTTTTCCACCGTGATGGGCTGCCCAGCCGGGCTCTTGGTGTTGCCCGAAGCGGTGTTGACGCGTTTGGCCTTCACATCGGCCGGGTTCTGCTGCACCAGGATGCTGGCGCTGCCGCGGTTGTCGGCCAGGGTGTTGGCCAGGTCCTTGATCTCGTCCATGGCCTGGGTGTAGCCGTCTTTGCCCTTCCCGCCCAGGGGCATGTCCAGGGTCACGGCATCCAGGGTGCGCATGTTGCGCTTTTGCTGGCTGCGGCTGTCGGTGATGTCGACGTGGATCACGGCCACCTCGCCGGCCACGGCGCGCTGCTTGGGCCCCAGCGGCTGTGTCGCGGCCACGGCGCGCGCCTGGGCCTCGCGGGCGGTCTGGATTTCCTGCTCGAACACGGTCTGCAACTGCTCGAAGCGCCCGCCCTGGCCCGTGCTGGCCATGGCAGCTTCCTGGCCCCCGCAGGCCTTGCCGGTGGCGCGGGCCAGCATGCAGCTGAGCGAATTGCTGGCTTCGTCCATGGTGGCACAGCCTGTCACGGTCAGCAGTGCAGCCACCACCACGGTTGTCTTGATCATTCGCATGGGTTCACCTCTCTCTCGGTCTCTCGGAATCTGTCGGGGAGATGACGGCCACACGGCCCTGGGCCATATGGCGTCCTTCCTCGGTTGTGCGGGTGGATGGGCAGGCCCGTGGCCCGTCAATCCAGCAAGCTGTCCAGCGTGTTGGCGGGTTTGGGGGCCGGCTTGGGCGCCACAGGCTTGGGGGCCGCAGGTTTGGGCGTGGTCGCCACCGGGGCCGGCGTGGGGGCCACGGCGGGCTCCAGCGGCTGCGGAGCAGCCACCACGGCGGGTTCTGCCGGGGTTGGCAGGGCCTCGGTGGCGGGCGCGGGGTCCAGCGCCTCGGCCTGGGGGCCCACAATATTCGCCGCCCGGGCCTTGTCTTCGTCTTCCGGCAGGCTGGGGGTTGGGTCGTTCAGGCGCTCGGCGTTGATGACCGTCTGTGCCCCCGGCTTGAACAGCATCCAGGTGCCGCCGGCCGCCACGGCCAGCACCCCGACCACCACAAGCGCCAGCAGCTTGGGCTGCAAGACGGCGGGCTTGGACGGGGTGACCGCAGGCCCTTTCACCGGCGGGGTTGGTGCGACAGGGTCTGCCGCGGGCATCACCGGAACAGGCGGGCTGACCAGCGGCGCAGACGGGGTCGAGGCCGGAGTCGGGGTCACCACTGCGGCTGCGGTGCGTGCCACGCCGCACTGCAGGCAGAACTTGGCACCGGGCGAGCACAGCGCCCCGCAGGCACTGCACGCCTGCTTGGTCACGGCCACCTCCTCCGTCCCGGCAGCCGCCTGCGTGGGCGTGCCGCATTGTTTGCAAAATTTGGCGTTATCGGACAGCGGATGTGTGCAGTGGTGACAGTGCATAGGGTGCGTTGGTGAAGAAATTCCCGGCATTCTGTCGGTAAAAACCGCATCCATCAAACATTCCGAGGCTGCGCGTGGGCTGGACCACACGGGCTTTTTGCGATGTCTCCGCATGGCGTCCGCTGCGGACGAGCAAGTCTTAACTTCAGGCCATATTTCACGGAGATATAAGACAACAACAAAACAATCGTTTGTTTTTATAAAGAGATTTCATACAGTGCGCAGCCAGAGGGTTTCCTACGACAAGACCCAGCTTTCCACGATCGCGACTGCGCCATGTACCAATACACCGAATTCGACCAAGCGTTTGTCCAGCAACGCGCTGACCAATTCCGAGACCAGCTGCAGCGCTGGCAGACCGGCAAGCTGTCGGAAGACGACTTCCGCCCCCTGCGCCTGCAAAACGGCTGGTATGTGCAGCGTTACGCCCCCATGCTGCGCGTGGCCGTGCCCTACGGCGAAATCAATGCCGCCCAGATCCGCGTGCTGGCCCGCGTCGCCCGCGAGTACGACGAGCCCGAAGCCGCCGTCTTCCAGGCCGCCATGGAAGGCCAGGGCAAGCTGGGCACCACCTTCCTGCCCACGCACTGCGCCCACTTCACCACGCGCACCAACGTGCAGTTCAACTGGATCCCGCTGTCCAAGGCCGCCGACGTGATGGACCTGCTGGCCACGGTGAACCTGCACGGCATCCAGACCAGCGGCAACTGCATCCGCAACACCACCACCGACGCCCTGGCCGGGATTGCCGTGGACGAGGCTGTGGACCCCCGCCCCTACGCCGAAATCCTGCGCCAGTGGACCACGCTGCACCCCGAGTTCGCCTTCCTGCCGCGCAAGTTCAAGATCGCCATCACCGGCGCGGCCGAAGACCGTGCGGCCACCGGTTGGCACGATGTGGGCCTGCACCTGGTGAGGAACGCCGCGGGCGAGGTCGGCTTCAAGGTCTTCGTGGGCGGCGGCATGGGCCGCACCCCGGTGATCGCCACGCAGATTCGTGAGTTCCTGCCCTGGAACCAGATCATGAATTACATCGAGGCCATCGTGCGCGTCTACAACGAGCTGGGCCGCCGCGACAACAAGTACAAGGCCCGCATCAAGATCCTGGTCAAGGCCGAAGGCCAGGCCTACATCGACGCCGTGGAAGAGGAATACCGCCAGATCGTCGAAGTCGATGGCGGCCCCCACACCGTGCCCCAGGCCGAATTCGACCGCGTGGCGGCCATGTTCGTCGAGCCCGACCTGTCGTCCCACCCCGCCATCGGCGCCGAGCAGGCCAATGCCGAATTGCAGGCGCAGATCGCCGCCTCGCCCGCGTTCGCGCGCTGGGTGCAGCGCAATGTGCACCCCCACCGCAACCCGGCCCTGCGCGCCGTGACCCTGTCCTTCAAGCGCCCCGGCCAGGCCCCGGGCGATGCCAACGGCGACCAGCTGGACGCCCTGGCCGACCTGATGGATGTGTTCTCCGCCGGGGAAGCCCGCGTCACCCACGACCAGAACGTGCTGCTGCCCTGGGTGCATGCCAGCGAGCTGCACGCCCTGTGGCAGCAGGCCAAGGCCCTGGGCCTGGCCAGCACCAACGTGGCCCTGCTGACCGACATGATCGCCTGCCCCGGCGGCGACTTCTGCGCCCTGGCCAATGCTCGCAGCCTGCCGATTGCCGAAGCCATCACCCAGCGCTACCAGGACCTGGACGAGCTGGACGATATCGGTGACATCGACCTGCACATCAGCGGCTGCATCAACAGCTGCGGCCACCACCACAGCGGCCACATCGGCATCCTGGGCGTCGACAAGGACGGCAAGGAGTGGTACCAGGTCACGCTGGGTGGCTCGGACGGCTCCACGCTGTCCGGTGAAGCCGGTGCCGGCAAGGTGATCGGCCCCTCGTTCTCGGCCGCCGAAGTGCCCGACGTGCTGGAAGCCGTGCTGACCACCTACCGCGACCTGCGCCAGCCCGGCGAGCGTTTCATCGACGCCGTGCGCCGCATCGGCCTGGACCCGTTCAAGGAAGCCGGCAAGGCCGCGCGCCACCCCGCGCCTGCCGAGGTGGAAACCGAAGCCGTCTGAGCCCCCAGAACCCCAAGGAAACCACCATGCAAATTCTGGCCCACAACGACTACCAGGCCCCGACCGCCAGCACGGCCACCGTGCTGGTGTTGGCCAACGACACCAACGTGCTGGACGTGAACCTGGACGGCATCACGCAGATCGACCTGCACTTTCCCGCCTTCACCGACGGCCGTGCCTTCAGCCAGGCCTACCTGCTGCGCCGCCGCCTGAAGTTTGCCGGCGACATCCGTGCCACGGGCGATGTGCTGATCGACCAGCTGGTGCAGATGCAGCGCACCGGCTTCAGCAGCGCCGTGCTGCGCGAAGGCGTGGACGCGGCCGATGCCCAGCGCCAGTTCGAGCGCTTCGGCGGCTACTACCAGGCCGACGCCGTGAACCCCCTGCCCCACTTCAACGCACGCCAGGCCACCGCATGAGCGCACTTGCCCCCACCCTCGATCTGGCCCAGGTGAATGCCGAACTGGGCCGCGACGCCCAGGCCCTGGTGAACTGGGCCGTCGGCCTGGACCTGCCCACCATCGTCACCACCAACTTCCGCCCCTTCGAGGCGGTGATCCTGCACATGGTGACGCGCGCCCGCCCCGACGTGTCCGTGGTCTGGATGGACAACGGCTACAACACCGAAGCCACCTATCGGTTTGCCGATGCGGTGACCAAGCAGCTTGGGCTCAACCTCAAGATCTACCTGCCGCTGCGCTCGCGCGCCCACCGCGAGGCCGTGGAAGGCCCCACGCCCGCGCTGGATGACCCGCGCCACGCGGCCTTCACCGCCGAGGTGAAGCTGGAGCCCTTTGCCCGCGCCCTGCGCGAGACTGCGCCTAAGGTCTGGTTCACCGCCCTGCGCGCCACCGACACCGCCGTGCGCGCCGCCATGGACCCGGTCAGCATCAACCCCGATGGCCTGATCAAGGTGGCGCCCCTGCTGCACTGGTCGTCCAAGGACCTGTACGAATACTGCGAGCAGCACGGCCTGCCCAACAACTTCGACTACGTGGACCCCACCAAGGGTGAAGACAACCGCGAATGCGGTCTGCACATATCCCACTAAGAACCATAGCTGCCAGCCCTTACTGGATAAGCGCTAGAGCCCGATTTCGTTTGAAAGTATCTGTATGAACGCCCGTGTGGACACCCCCGTGCTGAGCCAGCTCAGCAACCGCCACCTGGATGCGCTGGAAGAGGAAACCATCTTCATCCTGCGCGAAGTGGCCGCCGCCTTTGAACGTCCCGCCCTGCTGTTCTCGGGCGGCAAGGACTCGCTGGTCATGCTGCGCTGCGCCGAAAAGGCCTTTGGCGCAGGCCGCATCCCCTACCCGCTGCTGATGATCGACACCGGCCACAACTTCCCCGAAGTGACCGATTTCCGCGACTTCCGGGCGCAGGAGCTGGGTGCCGAACTCATCGTGCGCAGCGTGGAAGACTCCATGGCGCGCGGCACGGTGCGCCTGGCCCACCCGGAAGAGCCCCGCAATGCGCACCAGTCGGTCACGCTGCTGGAAGCGATTGAAGAGTTCCGCTTTGATGCGCTGATTGGCGGCGCCCGCCGCGACGAGGAAAAGGCCCGCGCCAAGGAACGCATCTTCAGCCACCGCGACAGCTTTGGCCAATGGCAGCCCAAGGCCCAGCGCCCCGAGCTGTGGACGCTGTTCAACACCCGCATTGCCCCTGGCGAGCACTTCCGCGTGTTCCCCATCAGCAATTGGACCGAGCTGGACGTGTGGCAGTACATCGAGCGTGAGCAGATCGCCCTGCCCAGCCTGTACTACAGCCACCCACGCCACATCGTCGAGCGCAAGGGCCTGCTGGTGCCCGTGACGGAGCTGACCCCGCCCAAAGACGGCGAAACCGTCGTGGTGCGCGATGTGCGTTTTCGCACCTTGGGCGACATCACCTGCACCTGCCCCGTGGAAAGCACGGCGGCCACGGCGGCCGAGATCGTGATCGAGACCCTGGCGGCCGAGGTCAGCGAACGCGGCGCCACGCGCATGGACGACAAGACCAGCGAGGCCTCCATGGAAAAGCGCAAGAAAGACGGTTACTTTTAATGCATCCCCCTGAGGCGCTCACGCGCCTTCCCCCTTCTCTTGCAGGCTTCGCCTTTGGGAAGGGGAACACCACCAGCGCGGCGGGGCGGCCCTTGCGCGGTGGTTCTGGGTTGGGCCGTGCCTGAGTTGAGGTCATGCCCTGACTCACTCACTGAAAGCTTTCGATGACTGAAATCATTAATTCCATAGCTACTAGCGCAGGCACAGCAAGCGCTAACGGCCAATTTGACTCTGATTCCGACCACGTCTCCGCCCTGCGCTTCATCACCTGCGGCTCGGTGGACGATGGCAAGTCGACCCTGATCGGCCGCCTGCTGGTGAACACCCGCGCCGTGCTGCAGGACCAGCTGGCCGGCGTGACCAAGTCGGGCGAGACCGACTTGGCTCTGCTGACCGATGGCCTGTCGGCCGAGCGCGAGCAAGGCATCACCATTGACGTGGCCTACCGCTACTTCAACACCGACGCGCGCAAATTCATCATTGGCGACGCGCCAGGCCATGAGCAGTACACGCGCAACATGGTCACGGCCGTCAGCAGCGCCGACGCCGCCGTGGTGCTGGTGGACGCCACCAAGCTGGACTGGCAGAACCCCGGCCTGCAACTGCTGCCGCAGACGCGCCGCCACAGCCTGCTGGCCCACCTGCTGCGCGTGCACTCGCTGGTGTTTGCCGTCAACAAGCTGGACGCCGTGGCCGACCCGGCACTGGCCTTCACCCACATCCGCGGCGCCCTGGAGCGCTTCGCCCAGGACGCCGGCATTGCCGTGGCGGCCACCGTGCCCGTGTCGGCCCTCAAGGGCTACAACGTGGTCAACGCCCACCGTGGCTGGGCCGGCTATGACGGCCCCAGCCTGCTGCAACTGCTGGAGCAACTGCCCAACACCCCGGCTGACAGCGATCTGCCCCTGGCCTTCCCCGTGCAGTGGGTGGAGAAGTTCCACGACAGCGCCGTCACCACCCAGGGCCGCCGCGTGTTCTGGGGCCGTGTGGCCGCCGGCAGCGCCCAGGTGGGCGCGCAGGTGCAGATCCTGCCCAGCGGCCAGCTGGCCACCATCGCCCAGGTGATCGACCATGCCCGCGCCCCCCAGGGCGTGACGGCGGGCCTGTCTGCCGGCATCACGCTGGACCGCGAGGTGGATGTCTCGCGCGGCGACTGGATCGTGGCTGCCCCCGTGCAGGCCGCCGTGGCCGAGGATGATTTCGACACCCCCACCGCCCAGCCCGCCTGGCCCAGCAGCCGCAGCCTGAGCGCCACTGTGGCCTGGATGGACAACGAGCCCCTGGTGCCCGGCCGCGTCTACTGGGCGCTGCACGGCCACCGCTGGGTCAAGGCCAAGGCCCAGCGCGTGGTGCATCGTCTGAACGTCAACACCCTGGCCGAGGAAGACGCCGCCCAGTTGGAGCCCAACGCCATCGGCGTGGTGGAGTTTGCACTGCAGGAAGCGATTCCCACCGCAGCCTTCCACCGCAGCCGCGCCCTGGGCTCGCTGATCCTGGTAGACACCGCCAGCAACGCCACGGCGGCAGCCGTCCTGGTGCGCTGAACGCGCCCCCGGATTTGATCCGCCACACGGAAACCGCAGGTTGATACCCCTGAATCCATGCCCACTGCTGGCAGGGTTCAGGAAAAAACCTAGAATCGTGGGTTAATACCGATCCCCTTGCATACTGCATAAGAAGAATCTCTCATGACACACGTCGTCACCGAAAACTGCATCAAGTGCAAATACACCGACTGCGTGGATGTTTGCCCCGTGGACTGCTTCCGCGAAGGACCAAACTTCCTCGTGATTGACCCCGATGAGTGCATCGACTGCGCGGTCTGCATTCCCGAATGCCCGGCCAACGCCATCTTTGCGGAAGAAGATACGCCAGCCGACCAGCTGCACTTCATCAAGCTCAACGCCGAGCTGGCCATGGCCAAGGGCTGGAAAAGCATCACCAAGCGCAAGGCCTCGCTGCCCGACGCCGACGACTGGAACGGCAAGCAAGGTAAGCTGGACCTGCTGGAGCGTTGATCGCCTCCGTCCACGCTGGCCCCGATCGCCCCACCCATCAGCCCCAGCCCCCTGGGGCTGTTTGCTTTGTAGCTGCCTGATCGCTTTGCACCCACCTGTATGACCTCTGCCCCTGCCTGCTCCGCCCCGCTGTCCACCGATGTCGCCGTGATCGGCGCAGGCCCGGTGGGCATGTTCCAGGTGTTCCAGCTGGGCTTGCAGGGGCTGCGCAGCCACCTGATCGACGCCCTGCCCCACCTGGGCGGCCAGTGCGCCGAGCTGTACCCGGACAAGCCCATCTACGACATCCCGGGCATTCCCGTGTGCACAGGGGCCGAGCTGGTGCAGCGCCTGCGCCAGCAGATGGCACCGTTTGCACCCACGCTGCACCTGGGCCAACAGGTCCAGACCCTGGTGCAGGAGGACGACGGCCAATGGCTGCTGGGCACTGCCACCGGCACCACGCTGCGCGCCAAGGCCGTGGTGATTGCCGCGGGCGTGGGCTCGTTCGTGCCCAAGGCCGTGAAGGTCGACGGCATCGACGCCCTGGTCGGCCACAGCGTGCACTACCACCCGGCCGATCTGGCCCGGCTGCCCCTGCGCGGGCAGCAGGTGCTGGTGCATGGCGGCGATGAACTGGCCGTGCAGGCCGCCATCGACGCCCTGGCCCAGGCGCCGACCAGCGTCACCCTGATGCACCGCCGCGAGGTCTTCACCGCTCCCGAAGCCTTGCTGGCCCAGCTGCAGACCCACCAGGCCGCCGGCCGCATCCGCGTGCTGGCCGCCCAACCCCTGGCCCTGCAGGCCGATGGCACGGCGCTGCAGGCCCTCGACGTCAGCCTGCCCGATGGCAGCCCGCACAGCCTGCCGGTGCAGCAGTGGCTGGTGTTCCAGGGCATCTCGCCCAAGCTCGGACCCGTGGCCGACTGGGGGCTGGAGCTGGTCAAGAAGCAGTTGCCCGTGGACACGGGCACCTTCGTCACCGAAGCCCCGGGCGTCTACGCCGTGGGTGACATCAACCACTACCCGGGCAAGCGCAAGCTGATTGTCTGTGGCTTTCACGAAGCCACGCTGGCGGCTTTTTCGATCGCGGAATACCTGACCGACAAGCCCGTGTTGCTGCAATACACCACCTCCAGCAGCCATCTGCAAAGCCTGCTCGGGGTGGCCCCCAGCGCCGCCTGAGCGTCCCCCTACCCGCTAAACCCCGGTCGTGCCACGTCCGGCGGGCCGACCCCGCACGGCAGTCCCCTTTGCCCCTGGGGCACCCGCTGGCACCACGGCGCCCCGATATGATTTGCGGACTTTCCCCGCCTTTTCCAATCATATTTATTCAAAAGGCGGCCGCTTCATTTTTATCCAGCGACCCAATCCCTGATTGGGTTTTTTTATGCATTCATTGGCAATTCCATCCGCATCGGCACGCCCCCATGCAGGCCGTTCGATGTCCCACACCAATATCCAGCAGGCCCTGCAAGAAATCGGCCGGCAGGCCGATGTCTTGATGCTGCTGCTGATTATGGGCTGCAGCATTCTGGCTGTGCCGATTGCCTGGCATTACTCCAGCCTGGATGGGGTGCTGATTTTCAGCCCGGTGCTCAGCGTCCTGGCCGCCGCGCTGTGCTTCAGCCTGCGCGGGACGGTCATCACGCGCTACGCCCTGCCGCTGCTGCTGTGCGCCACGGTCGCACTGCACATCCAGGTTTCGCTGGGCACGATCGAGTTTCACTTCGGGGTATTTGTCACATTGGCCCTGGTCATGGTGTACCGCGAATGGCGCGTGGTATTGGCCTGTGCGGCATTTTTTGCCGTGCACCATATATTGTTCGACCGTTTGCAGGCCTGGGGTTACGGCATTTACTGCACCACCGAAGCAGATTTTCAGAAAATCGTCTTGCATGCCACGTTTGTGGTGGCACAAACGGCCGTGGAGATATTCATTCTCCAGAAAATGGTGGCGTCTTACCGCCAGGGGATTGAATTGCAGGGTCTGGTCAATGCCCTGGACGATGGCGGCCAATTCAATCTGGATATTTCCGGCGAATCGGTGCAGACGCCCCTGGCGCGCGAGCTGCAGGCGCTGATGCTGAACCTGCAGGGAACCTCTCATAACCCCCGTTTTTTGTGGTGTGGAGAGGGCTCAGTGCTCCAATGAGTAAAAAAACGCGTGATCAGAAGCAATACAGGCCCTTTTGGGCCTGTATTGCTTATCGATTTGCTGCTTGCAAACGCACCTCGGTCTTTGAAGGCTTGGATTTAAAGAAGGGGTCCATCCCACTATCCAAGAACGATGCCAAGCGTTTGAGGTTGTAGCAAGCGGCCATGAGCACCATGGTTGCACGGGCTCTGACCCGGCCAATGCAGCGCAAGAACTTTCCGCCCATGTGCCGGATGCCTGCGAACACGTGCTCCACCTTGGCTCTGCGTTTGGCAATCGCTTTGTTGCGTCGCTGCTGGCAAGCACTCAAAGGCTTGTTCTTGTGTGCTTTACGCTGGATGCCATCCTTAAAGCCCAGTGCCTTAAGCATCTCTTGCCTGCGCTTGCTCGCATAGCCTTTGTCAGTGTCGACTTGCCGGCCTGTGTTGCTTTGGTCAAGAACTTCGTCAAAGTGGTGGCCGTCATGTTCGCTGGCTGTGCCTGTCGCAACGCCACGGATGAAGCCGTGCTTGTGATCGACGCTGACGCTGAGCTTGTAGCCAAAGTAACCTTTGCCATGCTTTTTGGTGTGCGTGGCATCCAGGTCCTTTTGCCTGCGCTTGGCATCACTCCATTCGGGTTGCTGGCCCTGCGCAATCTGACAGCGATCATCCTTGCCTATATGCTGCACGGGCGCTGGCACCAAAGTGGCATCAATCGCTTGTCCCCCTCTGGCAATGAAACCATGCCGATGTAACTGGACATCCACACCATGCAGCAGCGCAATAGCTCCATCCTCGCCAATGCGCTCTCCAAATCTCCAAATGGTGTTTCTATCAGGCACATTCATCGAGTCTTGCAACAAGCAAAAGCGCTGGTAGCTCATGCGGTCCAGCAGTTGGAATTCCATCTGCTCATCCGATAAGTTGTACAGGCGCTTGAGCAACAAGATGCGCACCATCACCTCGGTAGGATAGGCGGGACGCCCGCCTTTGCGCCCATCGCTGCGCTCCAACAAATCATCCGCCAGCGCAGCCAGTTGGCCAAAGTCAATGTGACGGGCTATGACTTGCAACGGATCCCCAACCTCATCGAGTTTGCCTTTACGGCTGCTATCGGCAAACAGGTCGAACTTCAGGGCACTGCGTGGGGTGATCATGCCCTGACTGTATCCGAGTCGTCCTTGGGTTCAGGGTATGAGGGGAGGTTTTGAGAGGTTCCCTGCATGACACGGTGCGCACCGTGACACACAGCGTGCGCCAGATGCAGACCGCCAGCCACGAGATCCAGACCGGCAGCAACGACCTGTCGGCACGCACCGAGATGGCCTGCAACGCGCTGGAGGAAACCGCCAGTGCCGCCTCGCGCGTGCTGGCGGCCGGCGAACATGCCCGGGCGCTGGCCGCCGACACCGACGCCATGACGCGCAACGCCACCGAAGCCGCGCACCAGGGGCAGGCCGTGGTGGCCGCCCTGGCCCAGAGCATGGCCACCATCCGCCAGCAGTCGCAGGAGATTGCCGAGATCGTGGCCGTGGTCGATGGCCTGGCGTTCCAGACCAATCTGCTGGCCTTGAACGCGGCCGTGGAAGCGGCCCGCGCGGGCGAGCAAGGCCGTGGTTTTGCCGTGGTGGCCGAGGAAGTGCGCCGCCTGGCCCTGCGCAGTGCCGATGCGGCCCAGCAGATCCGCGGGCTGATCCAGTCCTCCGGGCAAGCGATCGCCCTAGGCTCCAGCCAGAGCCAGGACGCGCTGGCCGCCATGCAGCAGCTGCAGCAGGCCTCGGGCAATGTGACAGGCAGCATGCGCGAGATCATGGACTCCACGCAGGAGCAGGCCAGTGCCATGGCCGACATCACCCAGGCCATCCACCAGCTCGAGCACAGCATGTCGCAGAACTCGGCCCTGGCCGAAGAGTCGCACGCTGCCGCCAGCAGCCTGCAGGAGCAGACGGTGCAGATGCGCCGCAGTGTGCAGGCCTTCAAAATCTGAAGCGCACACCGCGCATAGAACAAAGGGCTTCAGGTCAAAAACACCTGAAGCCCTTTGTCTTTGAGCGCAGACCGCTCATTTTTTGATGAACACCTGCGGCATTTACAAGGTTTTGCGCATGGTGATGTGGTCGATGCCCGCCTCCTGGTAGACCTCGCCCTCGGGCACAAAGCCGGCGCGGGTGTAGAAGCTGCGGGCGTGGACCTGGGCGTGCAGCACGGCCTCGCGGTCCCCGCGTTGCTGTGCGGCCTCCACCAGCGCGTCCAGCACCCGGCGCCCCACGCTGGAACCACGCAGCTCGCGCGCCACGGCCATGCGGCCGATGCGGCCCACACCGGGCGCATCGCTGACCAGCCGCCCCGTGCCCACGGCATGGCCCAGGCGGTTGAGGGCCACGACGTGGCGGCAGACCGGATCGAACTCGTCCATCTCGATCTCGGGCGGCACGCCCTGCTCCTTGACGAAGACGTCCATGCGCAGGCGCTCGGCCAGGCGGCCCAGGTCGTTCCAGTTGCCGGAGCGCAGCTGCACCATGTCCTCGCCGGCCTCGAAGGCGCTCAGCATGTCGCGCAACGCCTGGGGCACGGGCTGGGGTTGCTGCTGTGCGTCGGCAAACACATAGACCAGCTCCACCGTGTTGAGCAATTGCTGGCCGCGGAAGATGCCCGCCTCGAACTGCAGAGAGGTGTTGCCCTGGCGCACGCAGCGAATGCCCACGTCCAGCACATCGCCCATCTGGGCCGAAGCGTGGTAGGTCACCGTGGCCTTCTTGACGAACAACTCGCCACCCAGCGTGGCCCAGCTTTGCGCATACG
Organism: Comamonas aquatica; assembly: GCF_018064205.1. Classification (NCBI taxonomy): domain Bacteria; kingdom Pseudomonadati; phylum Pseudomonadota; class Betaproteobacteria; order Burkholderiales; family Comamonadaceae; genus Comamonas; species Comamonas aquatica. The sequence goes on from NZ_CP072916.1 coordinate 1,711,400, forward strand.
GCATCGCCATCTGGCGCCAGTAGTCGGTGACCGCCACGTCGGCGTACATCAGGTAGTGGGCGTTGAAGACGATCTTCTGGGCATCCACTTCGGACCAGCGCACCGTCAGGCGGTGGCGGCAACGGAAATCTTGGAGACGCATCGTTGGCTCTTTCATGTCGCGGGCATCAGTCGGCGGGCGTGGTGCCCAGCGCCGCGCGCAAGGCCGCCGCCATGGCGGCATGCGCCTGGCGCGCCTCGGGAATGGCGCGGCCCATCTTGATGAACTCGTGGGTCACGCCCTTGTAAATTTCCAGCTCGACCGGCACGCCGGCCATGCGCAGCATGTCGGCGTACTGCACGCCCTCATCGACCAGCGGGTCCAGCTCGGCCAGGCAGAAGAAGGCCGGCGCCACGCCCTCGACGTCAGGGGCCAGCAGGGGCGCAAAACGCCAGTCCTCGCGGTCGGCCGCGCTGCGCACGTAGTGGTTGAAGAACCACTGGATGCCATCGCGCTCCAGCACCAGGCCGTGGGCATAACGCAGGTGCGAATCCGTGTCCTGGTGGGCGCAGGTACCGGGGTAGATCAACAGCTGCAGCTGCAGCACCAGGCCGGCGTCGCGCGCCAGCAGTGCGCAGGCCGCAGCCAGGGTGCCGCCGGCGCTGTCGCCGCCCACGGCCATGCAGCCGGTGTCCAGCCCCAGGCCCGCGCCGTGCAGGGCCAGCCACTGCAGGGCGTCCCAGGCGTCGTGGATGGCGGTGGGGAAGCGGTGCTCCGGCGCCAGGCGGTAGTCCAGCGACACCACGGCGCAGCCCGACAAGCGGGCCAACTGGCGGCACAGGATGTCGTGCGTCTGCACGCTGCCGATGGTGAAGCCGCCGCCGTGCAGGTACAGCAGCACCGGCAGGGCCTGGCCCTGCGTGGGCGCATACAGCCGGGCCGGCAGCGCGCTGCCATCGCGCGCGGGAATGCGCAGGTCTTGCACGCGGGCCAGCGCGGGCTTGGTGATCTCCAGCACGCCGGCGCCCGCCTCGTAGGCGGCGCGCGCCTGCTCGGGGCTCAGCGTATGCAGATGGGGGCGGTTGGCACGTACCATGCGGCGCAAGACATCGCGCATGGCCGGCGTCAGGGGATGGGGCAGTTCGTGGTCGGGACTCACAACACGCAGACAACAGTCACAAAGCCGCACATCATGCAGCAATCCCGGGCCGTGCGCAGCCAAACTGGCGGACTTTGTCCCCGGGGTGACCGTTGCCCAGCCCGGCTCAGGGTTCCCAAGGTGGCGCGATGGGCGCAGGCTGACTAGATTGCCTGTCCAGCGTGTGCACATGGCTTCACAGGGAAATTCGCATGGCCTTCATCAATTACGTGACCCAGATCCAGTTCGACTTCGGCGCCGTGCGCCTGCTGCCGCAGGAATGCCAGCGCGTGGGCATCACCCGGCCGCTGATCGTGACGGACGCGGGCGTCAAAGCGGCCGGCGTGCTGCAGCACGCGCTGGACGCACTGGGCGCGCTGCCTGTGACGGTCTTTGATGCCACCCCCAGCAACCCCACCGAGGCCGCCGTGCACGCCGCCGCCGACCTGTACCGCCAGCACCGCTGCGACGGGCTGATCGCCGTCGGCGGGGGCAGCGCCATCGACTGCGCCAAGGGCGTGGCGATTGCCGCAACCCACGAGGGGCCACTGACCACCTACGCCACCATCGAAGGCGGCTCTGCCAAGATCACGGCCGCCGTCGCCCCCATCATCGCCGTGCCCACCACCAGCGGCACGGGCAGCGAGGTGGCGCGCGGTGCCATCATCATCGTCGACGACCACCGCAAGCTGGGCTTTCACAGCTGGCACCTGGTGCCCAAGGCCGCCATCTGCGACCCCGAGCTGACCTATGGCCTGCCGCCCCTGCTGACGGCCGCCACCGGCATGGACGCCATCGCCCATTGCATGGAAACTTACATGGCGGCGGCCTTCAACCCGCCGGCCGATGGCATCGCCCTGGATGGCCTGGAACGCGGCTGGGCGCACATCGAGCGCGCCACGCGCAACGGCCAGGATGCCGAGGCGCGCCGCCAGCTGATGAGCGCCAGCATGCAGGGGGCCATGGCCTTCCAGAAAGGCCTGGGCTGCGTGCACAGCCTGAGTCACAGCCTGGGCGGCATCGCCCCCCGCCTGCACCACGGCACCCTCAACGCCATGTTCCTGCCGGCGGTGGTGCGCTTCAACGCCGAGGCCGCGTCGGTGGTCAAGGACCACCGGCTGGAGAAGATGGCCCACGCCATGGGCCTGGCCAGCGCCAGCGACATCCCCGAGGCCCTGCGCGACATGAATGCCCGCCTGGGACTGCCCAGTGGCCTGGGCGCCCTGGGGGTGGAACAGGACTGGCTGGATGCCGTGATTGCCGGTGCCCTGAAAGACCACTGCCACGCCACCAACCCGCGGCTGGCCAGCGCCCAGGACTACGCCGACATGCTGCACGCCGCCTGGTAAGGCCGGCCTCAGGCTGCGGGCGGTGCCCCTGTGGCGCCCTGGGCGCGCACCTGCAGCTGTTGCATCACCTCCCGGGCCATCGCCTGCAGCACCGCCAGGCCGGCGGCATCGATGCTGCGCGGGGCATCGTGCAGGATGCACAGGCTGCCCAGCACCATGCCCGCCGCATCCACCAGTGGCACGCCGGCATAAAACTGGATGCCCGCCCGCCGCAGCCACGGGTTGTCGGCAAACCGCGGGTCGCGCGCCAGGCTGTCCACCACCACGCCCTGCCCCTCCTGCACCACATAGGCACAGATGGAGGCATCGCGCGGCAGCCCCGGCGAAGCCGGCGGCACCTCGCCATGCACCAGCAGCCCGCCCGGGGTGTGCACCCAGTCGGCATCGACCAGCGAGACCTGGGCGTACTTCACATCGAAGGCATGGGCCGCTTTCAGGGCAGCGTTCCTGTAGACCTCGGTGCAACCAGCATCCAGGGCGCCGCTGCGCTGCAGGTGCTGCAGGCGCTGCGCCTCGTGCTGCGGCCTGCGCGCCGGCACACAGCCCTGGGCCGTGGTCGGCACCGGCGACGCCGCCTGCTGGATGCGCAGCACCGCCTCGTGCATGCTGGTGACCAGGGCCTGCACGCCCAGGCGCTGCAAGTCCTCGCCCTGCAGGCCTTCGGGGGGCAGGTTCCACAACGCCAGCACCACCTGCAGCTGCGGATACCGCCGACGGATGCGGCGCAGCCACTGGCGCAGCAGGATGTGCGGCTGCCCATGCAGGGTGGACAGCACCAGCCACTGCACATGCTGCCAATCGCCGATGCCGTCCAGCCCCCGGTCCGGCGCCAGGGCATGGCTGGCACTGGTGGCGGGCAGGCCCTGCAACTGCAGGCTGTGCGCCAGCATGCGGGCGGCCCAGGCATCCACCGCCCAGCGGGCCCCCACACAGTGCACGCGCCCGCACGCCGCCGCGTCTGCCAGCCCTGGCGCGCCCGGGTAATCCTCGGTCAGCTCTTCCAGCAGGTCTTCCATGCCGTTGGAAAGGCGCATGCGGTGCTCGACCGTGGCCGCCTCGGCATGGTGCTTGCACGCCAGCTTCAAGGCCGGCAGCGCCACCTGGCCGTAAAAGCCCTCCACCGCCGCGGCCTTGTCCGTCACTGTCGGCCTGGCGGGCAAGCGCTGGGCGATGTCGCTGCGCGCCAGGGCAATTGCATCGGACACGTCCTCGGCCAGCAGGCGCTGGTACAGGCGGTGCGGGGCGTCCATCACCGGCTGGCTGCCCAGCAGCACCTCCAGGAACTGCAAGCCCGGCAGATAGCGGCCCAGCACCAGGCAGCAGGCCGTCAGCGGCGTCGACAGGATCAGGCCAATCGGCCCCCACAGCGCAGTCCAGAACGTGGCGGCGATGATGATGGCCAGGGTCGACAGCCCCGTGCTGCTGCCGTACAGCCAGGGCTCGACAATGTGGTTGCTGACCAGCTCCAACACCAACACCAGCGCCAGGGTCCACATCAGCATGTCCCAGCCCGGTGCCACGGCAAACGCCAGGGCCAGCGGGAACACCGCAGCCACCAGCGGCCCCACGTAGGGCACAAAGCGCATCACCATGGCCAGCACCCCCCACAGGATGGCCCCGGGCACGCCAATCAGCCACAGGCCCGCCGCCATGGGCACGCCATAGGCCACATTCACGATGCACTGCATGCGCAGGTAGCGGCCGATGCGGTGGGCGGCCTCGTCCATGGCATCGGTCGCCACGTGCGGATTGCCCCCCATCAGGCGCAGCAGCCGGTCGCGCAGGTCGTCGCGGTCCAGCAGGATCAGGATCACGAACAGCAGCACGATGCCGGCCTGCGTCAGCGGCTCGCTGACCTTGCCCAGCCACTGCGCCACGCGCAGCACGGGCTTGTCCTCATCGCGCACCACCTCGACCTGCTGGACCCGCGATGACCGCTGGCCGGGCTCGGCCGTGGCCGCTGCGATCTCGCGCTCCACCGTGCCATAGGTCTTGACCGCGCCGTCCCAGGCGCTGGGGCCGGCGGTCAGCACGCGCAGGTTGCGAAGCTTTTGCTTGATGGTGGTCTGGTAGGTGGGCAGGTCCGCACTCAGCGCCTGCACCTGCTTCCCCAGGTACAGGCCCAGGCCCGCCAGCGCCCCCAGCGCCAAGGCCACCACCAGCAGCGCGGCCACCAGGCGCGGCAGCCCCCAGCGGTGCAGCCGCGTGACGGCCGGGTCCAGCAGGAAGCCCAGCAGCACGGCGAGGGCCAGGGGAATCAGGATCTCCCGCCCAAAATACAGGCCCACGATCACGATGGCGGCGATCATCAGCCCCACCATCCAGCGCAAGCCGGGCACGATGGCCACCAGGGCATGGCCCTGCGCGGCTCTATACGCTGTAGGGCGCGCACTGGCGGGCCCAGCACCCGGGCCCTGGGCAGTCTGGGGTTCGGTCGGGGTGGATGGCGATGGCTGGGGCGACGGGTCGGACATGGGGCATGCCACAATGGCCGGCCCGCCTGCGCAAGGCGGGCATGCACCGTTGTGGACCAAAAACGAAAACCCGCCCAGCATGGCGGCGCCCGGCACCGCCCCGGTGTCAGGTTTTTCCGCCAGGCCGTGCCTGATTTTTCAGTCTTTTTGGGCTCCAGCCCTTGGTGCAAGCGCGCAGTGCGCTATCAATACATGGACTGGCTCCAGTCCGTTGCCTCCTGCTGCAAGACCACGTCCACGTCGATGCCCAGCGCCAGCGCCACGTCCACAGGGAAGGCATCGGCCATGCTGCGCTCGCTCCAGCCGCTGACCTTCACGCGGTTGCGCCACACCGCCAGGTGCAGCACCCCGGCCATGGGGTCGAACTGCGCGTCCTGCAGCGGCGCCTCCATCGCCTGCACGGCGGCGACGATTTCTGCGGGCAGGCCCCAGGCGCGCAGCAGAATGGCCGTGGTGTGGTGGGCGCTGTAGCCCCAGTGGCGCACCTCCACGCGCGGGCGGCGCGGGTCCCACAGGCCGGCCTCGGCCGCCAGGATGGCCACGCGCTCGGGCTGGGTCTGGTGCAGCACCAGCTGGCCCATGCCATGCAGCAAGCCGGCGATGTAGGCCACGCTGCCATCCAGTCGCACCCGACCCGCCAGGCTGCGCGCCAGCTTGGCGCAGTCCTGGCTGACGCGCGCAAACTGACCCATGTCGATGCCAGCAATCGGCCGCGCCACCATGCCCGCCTGGGCCTTCTTCAGCAGCGCGCGCAACTGGCGCTCGCCCAGCAGGGTCAGGGCCTGGGGGATGCCGCGCACCTGCGCCGCCATGCGGTAGGCGCTGGAGTTGGCGCACTCCATCAGCTGGGCCGCCAGCACCGGGTCGCAGCCGAACAGCTGGTTCACACGGCGCATGTGCGGCACCTCGCTGATCAGCTCGCGCATCAACAGCGCCAGGATCCGCGGCTGGCAGGGCAGTGACAATTCTGGAGCGGCTTGCATGGACCTTCAGGCAGTGACAACCGTGTACCGGGCCCGGGCATCGCCGCCCAGGCACCGTCCTCTTCAACCGGGGCACGCAGCCCCCCATGCCGAGTATGGGCTGCGCGGATGACGACCTTGCGCGAATAAGGCAGGCTTTTCCCCGCTGATTGCCCGCTATCTGCGCCGCGATTGTGCGCGGTCATGCGCACGCCGTCACGGGCCGGCGTACAAAAAAGGGCAGCCGCAGCTGCCCCGGGTGACGCCGTGCACCGTCTGCGCCTTACTTCTTCAGCGCTTGCAGCTTGGCAAAGGCCGAGGCCATGGCGTTGGGCTGCTCGGCCTGGCCCCCACGCTGCGGCTGGGCATAGCCCCCGCGGCCTTGGCCGCGACCGGCGCTTTCAAAGCGGTTGTCGCGCGGGCCGTCGCGGCGGGCGGGGGCCGCATCCAGCTTCATGGTCAGGCTGATGCGGTTGCGCGCCACGTCCACTTCCAGCACCTTGACCTTGACGATCTGGCCGGTCTTGACCACCTCGCGTGCGTCCTCGACGAACTTGTGGCTCATCTGGCTGACGTGAACCAGGCCGTCCTGGTGCACCCCCAGATCCACAAACGCGCCGAACTGGGCCACATTGCTGACCGTGCCTTCGAGGATCATGCCCTCCTTGAGGTCCTTGATGTCTTCCACGCCGTCGTTGAAACGCGCCACGACAAAGTCGGGGCGCGGGTCGCGGCCTGGCTTGTCCAGCTCGCCCAGGATGTCCTTGACGGTGATGGCCCCGAACTTCTCAGTCACAAACTGCTCGGCCTTCAGGCCCTTGAGCACGTCGCTGCGGCCCATCAGCTGGTCCACGGGCTTGCCAGTGGCGGCAATGATCTGCTCCACCACCGGATAGGTTTCGGGGTGCACGCCCGTCATGTCCAGCGGATTGTCGCCACCGCGGATGCGCAAGAAGCCGGCGGCCTGCTCAAAAGTCTTGGCGCCCAGGCCGGCCACATCCATCAGCTGCTTGCGGTTTTTGAACGAGCCGTTGGCATCGCGCCAGCGCACCACGGACTTGGCGACCGAGGCGCTCAGGCCCGACACGCGGGTCAGCAGCGGGGCCGAGGCCGTGTTCAGGTCCACGCCCACCGAGTTCACGCAGTCTTCGACCACGGCGTCCAGCTGGCGCGCCATCTCGCTCTGGTTCACGTCGTGCTGGTACTGGCCCACACCGATGCTCTTGGGGTCGATTTTCACCAGCTCGGCCAGCGGGTCCTGCAGGCGGCGTGCAATGCTCACCGCGCCGCGCAGGCTGACGTCCACGTCGGGCAGCTCCTGCGAAGCGAATTCGCTGGCCGAGTACACGGACGCGCCCGCCTCGCTGACCACCACCTTCTCGATCTTGCGGTCCGCCTTGGCGGCCAGCTTGATCAGGTCGGCCGCCAGCTTGTCGGTTTCGCGGCTGGCCGTGCCGTTGCCAATCGCAATCAGGTTCACGCCATGCTTTTCCACCAGTTTGGCCAGGGTGTGCAGCGAGCCTTCCCAGTCTTTGCGTGGCTCGTGCGGGTAGACGGTAGCGGTGTCCACCAGCTTGCCGTTGCTGTCCACCACGGCCACCTTCACGCCGGTGCGGATGCCGGGGTCCAGGCCCATCACGGTCTTGGCGCCGGCCGGGGCGGCCAGCAACAGGTCACGCAGGTTGTCGCCAAACACCTTGATGGCCACCTTCTCGGCGTCTTCACGCAGGCGACTGAACAGGTCGCGCTCGGTCGACAGGCTGAGTTTGACGCGCCAGGTCCAGGCCACGCACTTGCGGATCAGGTCATCGCTGGCGCGCTTGGCGTGGCTCCAGCCCAGGTGCAGGGCAATCTTGCCTTCGGCCAGGCTGGGCTGGCCGGGTTCGGGCTCCAAGGGCTGGACCAGCTTGGCTTCGAGGATTTCCAGCGCGCGGCCGCGGAACACGGCCAGCGCGCGGTGCGAAGGCACGCGGCCAATCGGTTCGTCGTAGTCGAAATAGTCGCGGAACTTGGCCACCTCGGGGTCGTTCTCGTTCTTGGCCTCGACCTTCTTGGACTTGAACAGGCCCTCGTCCCACAGCCATTCGCGCAACTTTTGCACCAGTGCCGGGTCTTCGGCCCAGCGCTCGGACAGGATGTCGCGCACGCCATCCAGCACGGCAAAGGTGGTGCTGAAATCGGGGCCCGGCTTGCCATCGTCCAGCGTGGTGGCTGGCTGGCAGAAGGCCTTGGCTTCCTCATGTGGGTCCAGCGTGGGGTCGGCAAACAGCTTGTCGGCCAGCGGCTCAATGCCGAACTCCTTGGCGATCTGGCCCTTGGTGCGGCGCTTTTGCTTGAACGGCAGGTAGATATCTTCCAGCTCCTGCTTGGTCGGCGCATTGGCAATCGCCAGGCGCAGCGCATCGGTCAGCTTGCCCTGCTCGTCGATGGCCTTGAGCACGGCCACGCGGCGGTCTTCCAGCTCGCGCAGGTAGGACAGGCGGGCCTCCAGCTCACGCAGTTGCACATCGTCCAGGCCCCCGGTCACTTCCTTGCGGTAGCGGGCGATGAACGGCACGGTCGCGCCACCATCCAGCAATTCCACGGCAGCACTGACTTGCTGCGCACTGACTTTGATCTCTGCGGCAATTTGCCCAATGATTTTTTGCATGCGTTACGCGCCCCTCGGCGCTGTGTCCCTGAAAGCGGGCAAGTGTGCCATACGTGATTGCCGCCCATCCGCAGATCGCGGCGCCCCCTTGCATATCCACACAATTGATAGCTGATCGCGCTGGATACATCTGCCCTGGAGGGCAAAATCATTCAAACTCCAGACGCCATGCAAGACGATTTGTTCGCGGCCGACGATCCGCCCGCTCCCCAGCCCGCCCCCAAGGCTGCGGCCACGCCGCGTGGCAGCGCCGTGCGTGCGGTGCAGCACCCCGCCGAGTTGCACGACCTGGCCCAGTCGCTGCCCCCGACGCTGCGCATGGGCGTGTCCACCTGGTCCTACCCGGGGTGGGATGGTCTGGTCTGGGACGGCGTCTACAGCGATAGCACCCTGTCCCGCAAGGGCCTGGGCGCACTGAGCCAACACCCGCTGATGCGCACCGTCTGTGTGGACCGCAGTTTCTGGCGCCCCCTGAGCACCGAACAGTACGCCCAGATGGCCAACCAGGTGCCGGGCGACTTCCGCTTTGTGGTCAAGTGCCCCAACGTGGTGACCGACGCCCTGGTGCGCGGCGAGCATGGTGCCGGCCAGGAGCGCAACCCGGTGTTCCTGGACCCGGGCCTGGCCTGCACCCAATTCGTGCAGCCCTGCCTGGAAGGCCTGGGGCCCAAGCTGGGGGTGCTGGTGTTCCAGATCAGCCCCCTGCCCTGGTCCGTGCTGCAGGACACCGCCACGCTGTGGCGGCAACTGGCGGCCATGCTGGCCAGCGCCCGCGCCGCCTTGCAGCACGCCCCACAGGTGATCGTGGCCGTGGAGGTGCGCGACCCGCTGCTGCTCAGCCCAGAGCTGGCCCAGGTGCTGCGGGCCCACGGCGCCACCTACTGCCTCGGTCTGCATGGGAAAATGCCGCCCATCGAGCCACAGCTGGTGTTCTTGCGCCAGTTGTGGCCCACGCCCCTGGTCTGCCGCTGGAACCTGAACCACAGCTTCGGGCCGTTCGGCTACCAGGCGGCCCAGGAAAAGCACCGCCCCTTCAACGCACTGGTTTCGGCTGACACCCACACCCGCACAATTCTGGCGCGGACTGTGCGTGGCATTACCGGCGCCGGCCAACCCGCCTTTGTCACCATCAGCAACGATGCGGAAGGCTGTGCACCACTTTCCATCCACCGGCTGGCGCAGCAGATTGCGCCTGCCGCCGGTCCGGAGCCCGCCTGAGGCACTTGCCACCCAGTTATGAATGGTTCACATTAAGTCCCACACAGACAACAGCCAGGGCCCTTTACAGCCAGCTTGTCACAAAAAAATGACCCAAGCGCGACAATTTGCAACATTCTGCGGAGGCATTACCGGAGGATTCACTCACAGGGCGCACGTGGTTGCGCACAGGACTTTGGCGTTAGAGAAGACATCACCGTGAAACTTCGCAACATCCTCATACTCGCTGGCAGCGTCGCCGCTGCCTCGCAGGCCTGCGCGCTGTCCCTGGGCAACTCGCAAGGCCAGGTCCAGCTCGGCGCGCCCTTGAACCTGGTGTTTCAGGTGCAGCCCGATGACGGACAAACCGCCGAGAGCAGCTGCATCACGGCCGCCGTGTGGATGGGCGACGACAGCCTGTCACCCGGCAATGTGCTGATCACCCCGCAAACCACCACCGTGCGCGTGCGCACCACCCAGGTCGTGCACGAACCCCTGGTGACCGTGAAGCTGACGGCCGGCTGCGCAGGCAGCGTGGCCCGCAGCTACACCCTGTTCGCCGACCCGCCAAGTTCCATGGCGGCCACCGTCGCCCCGATTGATCTGAGCAAGTTGCAGGTCACCCCGCGCCCGGCGGCACGCCCCGCCCCGCCTGCAGACGCGTCTGCACGCCCTGTGCGCAAGGTGACCAAGCGGGTGGTCAAACCCGCTGCGGCAGCCCCCGTGGCCGCAGCTGCAGTGGCTGCCCCTGCGGCCGCCAGCGCCAGCAGCACGGTCGCGCCCCCCCCTGCACCGCCCGCGGTCACGGCTCCAGCCCCCAGTGCGGCAGAACCCGCAGCGACCACACAGCCACGCTTGCGCATGGAACCCCTGGAAGGGCTGGGCAGCCCCCAGACGGCGCCCGAGGCCCCGGCGAGCGCCGAACCCACCGAACCCCGCATCGACGCCCAGACCCAGGCCTTGCTGGACACCAATGCCCAGCGCCTGCAGACCTTGGAGCAGCAACTGCTGGGCCTGCAATCGCAGCTCAAGAACAACCAGACCGAACTGCTGAAGCTGAACACCCAGCTGGCCCAGGCCGAGCAGCAGGGCCTGCCAGCCTGGGTGCATGTCTTGCTGGGTTTGCTGGCGTTGTCCCTGGCCTGCATTGCGTGGCTGCTGCAGCGCATCAAGCAGGAACGCCAAAACTCGCAACACGCCTGGGCCGAAACCGTGCTGGCGGCCGCCCACCCGACGACGGACCCGGCCGAGGCCGCGCTGCAAGCTGCGCCAACACCCGCGACCGCACCAGCCCCCGTGCCCCCGCTGGTGCCGGCGGCTGCACAACAGCCCGAGCCCCCGCTGCCTGAAGCCACCGAAACCATCATCGCAGCGACTGCGCCAGCCATGGCTGCGCCTGCAGTGGTAGCAGTGCCGCAAGAGCCCCCTCTGCCCGAGCCTCCGCAACTGCAAGAGCTGCCCAGCCAAGTGGCAGAGGCCGCGCCAGCCCGCGCACCAGCGGCACCACCTGACACCTCCCTGGTCGAGATGCTGACCGCGCAGGCCCTGTTCGATGTGCAGGAGCAGGCCGAGTTCTACGCTTCGATTGGCGAAAACGACCAGGCGGTCGACATCCTGCAGTCGCACATTGCACAGCACCAGGCGTCCTCGCCCCTGGCCTATCTGGAGCTGCTGCAGCTGCTCTACCGCCTGAGCCGCACCGATGCCTACGAGCAGGCGCGCGAACAATTCCAGGCGCATTTCAACGTGCAGGTGCCCTCTTTCCTGGGCTTCTCGCGCAAAGGGCGCGACCTGTGGAGCGGCTACCCCGAGGTGCTGGGCAAGATCGAGGCCTTGTGGCCCACCGATGACGTGCAGCCCCTGCTGCGCAGCCTGATCGTCCACAACCCTGCCACCGCGCTTGCCGACACTGAAGTCCGGTTCGATCTGGCGGCCTTTGATGACCTGCTGATGCTGTACAACGTGGCCCAGACCACCCCGGCCTCCAGCCGGGGACAGATGCCGGGTCGCATCCGCACCGCACCTACCGAAGTGCCCCTGCCCGAGGTGGTGTTCGACGCCCCGGCTGCTGTGCCGGTGGCAGCCCCCGCCAGCTTTCTGCCGGATGACGCCTTCCTGTCGCTGCGCACGACGCCGGCGCCACGCGCGCCGGTTGCGCCCCCCGAGGTCACCCTGCCGCTGCAGGCGGCCCAGTTGGACATGCTGACTGCGGCCCCCGCGCAGTCCCCACTGGCGGCCACGGAGTTGCCTGGCGACTCGCCGTTCCAAAGCCCTTCCCACTTCTCGCCCGATGAAGTGCTGATGCAGGAGCTGTCCCTGGACTGGAACAGCACTTCTCCCGCTGCCTCGGCCCCAGCCGACTTCACCACGCTGGATCTGCAGACGCTCACCATGGACGAAAGAGACCTGCCTCCGCCACCACCGGCAGCGCCACCGCCTGCGCATTGACGCCACCGCCCGCCCAACGCCACAGCCTTTGCACGCTGTGGCGTTGTTGTTTGTACCCACGGCTCCCCATTCCCAGGCGCCGACCGCCACAAACCTGCGGCGCGAGTGCCTTATTGGGGCAGTGTCTCCGTCTACATGCGAAAATCACGCCTTTGCGCGAGCGACGCCATAAAGTCCGACCACCGACAGGCCTTGCCACGCAGCACAGTCACACACAAGGAATACACATGGAAGCCGAACGCATCAACCAAATTGAAGCCACCCTCGCAGACCTGTCCACCCGGACAGAAGACCTACGGAGGTATCTTTGACTACGATGCGAAATACGAACGCCTGCGCACGGTAAACGCCTCGCTGGAAGACCCCAACGTCTGGAACGATCCCAAGAAGGCCCAGGAACTGGGCAAGGAAAAGAAGTCCCTGGACGCGGTCGTGCTGACCCTGCAAAAGCTCACCACCGAGCTGGCCGACAATGCCGAGCTGTTCGAGATGAGCAAGGAAGAAGGCGATGACGCCGGCCTGGAAACCATCGAGGGCGAGGCCGGCAAGCTGCGCCCACTGATCGAGGAGCTGGAGTTCCGCCGCATGTTCCGCCATGAGGCCGACCCGCTGAACTGCTTCGTCGACATCCAGGCGGGTGCGGGCGGCACGGAAGCCTGCGACTGGGCCAGCATGCTGCTGCGCCAGTACCTGAAGTACGCCGAACGCAAGGGCTTCAAGGCCACGGTCGAGGACGAAACGCCCGGCGACGTGGCCGGCATCAAGAGTGCGACGATCAAGATCGAAGGCGAATACGCCTACGGCCTGCTGCGCACCGAAACCGGCGTGCACCGTCTGGTGCGCAAGTCGCCGTTTGACTCCTCGGGCGGTCGCCACACCAGCTTCTCCTCGCTGTTCGTCTATCCCGAGATTGATGATTCGATCGAAATCAACATCAATCCCGCCGACGTGCGCACCGACACCTACCGTGCTTCTGGCGCCGGTGGTCAGCACATCAACAAGACTGACTCGGCCGTGCGCCTGACCCACATCCCGACGGGCATCGTGGTGCAGTGCCAGGATGGTCGCTCGCAGCACAGCAACCGCGACGTCGCGTGGCAACGCCTGCGCTCGCGCCTGTATGACTTTGAAATGCGCAAGCGCATGGAAGAGCAGCAAAAGCTCGAAGACACCAAGACCGATGTGGGCTGGGGCCACCAAATCCGCTCGTACGTGCTGGACAACAGCCGCATCAAGGACCTGCGCACCAACGTTGAAGTTTCGGCGACCCAGAAGGTGCTGGACGGCGACCTGGACGTATTCATCGAAGCCTCGCTCAAGCAAGGCCTATAAGGGGAGCTTTCATGCTGCGTGAAGGACAAGCCTCAGCCATTTACCGTGCTGACTACCAGGCACCGGCCTGGTTGATTGAAACCGTCGACCTAACCTTCGACCTGGACCCCGCCAAGACGCGCGTGCTCAACAAGATGTGCATCCGTCGCAACCCCGGCGTGCCCGCCCAGGCGCTGCGCCTGGATGGCGACGAGCTGAACCTGGCGCGCGTCATGGTCAACGGCGGCGGCACCTCGTTCAAGATGGATGGCAGCCAGCTCGTGCTGGAGAACCTGCCCGAGGGCAGCGACCCCGTCGAACTGGAAATCTTCACCACCTGCGCGCCCGCGAAGAACACCAAGCTCATGGGCCTGTATGTGAGTGAAGGCACGTTCTTCACGCAGTGCGAGGCTGAGGGCTTCCGCCGCATCACCTACTTCCTCGACCGCCCCGACGTCATGGCCCTGTACACCGTGACGCTGCGCGCCAACCGGCATGACTACCCCGTGCTGCTGTCCAACGGCAACCTGGTGGACGCAGGCCCACTGGACGACGGCCGCCACTTTGCCAAGTGGGTCGACCCGCACAAAAAGCCCTGCTACCTGTTTGCGCTGGTGGCGGGCCAGTTGGTCGCCCGCGAGCAGAAGATCAAGAGCCGCGCTGGCCGCGAGCACCTGCTGCAGGTCTTCGTGCGCCCCGGCGACCTGGAAAAGACCGAGCACGCCATGAACGCCCTGATGCACTCCGTGGCATGGGACGAGGCGCGCTTTGGCCTGAGCCTGGACCTGGACCGCTTCATGATCGTCGCCACCAGCGACTTCAACATGGGCGCCATGGAGAACAAGGGCCTGAACATCTTCAACACCAAGTACGTGCTGGCCAGCCAATCAACGGCGACCGATGTGGACTTCGCCAACGTGGAAAGCGTGGTGGGCCACGAGTACTTCCACAACTGGACCGGCAACCGCATCACCTGCCGCGACTGGTTCCAGCTGAGCCTGAAGGAAGGCCTGACCGTCTTCCGCGACCAGGAATTCAGCATGGACATGGCGGGCACCCCCTCGGCCCGCGCCGTCAAGCGCATCGAGGACGTGCGCGTGCTGCGCACCGTGCAGTTCCCCGAGGATGCAGGCCCCATGGCCCACCCCGTGCGCCCGGACAGCTACATCGAGATCAACAACTTCTACACCGTCACGATCTATGAGAAGGGCTCGGAAGTGGTGCGCATGCAGCACAACCTGGTCGGGCGCGACGGTTTTGCCCAGGGCATGAAGCTGTATTTCGAGCGCCATGACGGCCAGGCCGTGACCTGCGACGACTTCGTGCAGGCCATCGCCGACGCCAACCCCGGCAGCGCGTTGGCCCAGCACCTGGAACAGTTCAAGCGCTGGTACAGCCAGTCGGGCACGCCCGTGGTCCACGCCCGCGGCCAGTACGATGCCGCCGCCCAGACCTATGCGCTGACCCTGTCGCAAAGCTGCGCCGCCACGCCCGGGCAGGCCGACAAGCTGCCGTTTGTGATCCCCGTCGAAATCGGCCTGCTGGGCCAGGACGGCAGCGCACTGCCCCTGCAGTTGCAAGGCACGGAGGCCACCACCGCCAGCCAGACGCTGGTGCTGACGGAAACCACGCAGACCTGGGTCTTCACCGGCGTGGCGCAAGCCCCGGTGCCTTCGCTGCTGCGCGGCTTCAGCGCGCCGGTGGTGCTGGACTACGACGGCAGCGATGCCGAGCTGCTGACCCAGCTGGCCCACGACAGCGATGCCTTCAACCGCTGGGAAGCCGGACAGCGCCTGGCCCTGCGCTACGCGCTGCAGGCGGTGCGTGCAGACGGCGCCGTGGCAACCGACATCCTGCCCGGTGACTTTGTGGCCGCCCTGCGTGACGTGCTGCGCCACCCGACGCTGGATGCCGCCTACAAGGATCTGGTGCTGACACTGCCCGCCGAAAGCTACATGGCCGAGCAGCTGGACGTGGTCGATCCGCAGCGCATCCACGCCGTGCGCGAATCCATGCGCCAGCAACTGGCCGAAGCCCTGCAGGCCGACTGGGCCTGGGCCTTCGACACCCACAGCGCCACCGGCGCCTACCAGCCCGACCCCATCTCGTCCGGGCGCCGTGCCCTCACGGGCAGCGCCCTGCTGATGCTGTGCCTGGCGGCGCGCACCAGCGGCGATACGGTCTGGCCCGGCAAGGCCTACCAGCGCTTCAAGGATGCGGGCAACATGACCGACCGCTTCAACGCCTTGTCGGCCCTGGTGCACAGCGGCGCCGAGCTGGCCAAGCCCGCGCTGGAACGCTTTCACGCCCTGTTCAAGAGCGAGCCCCTGGTCATCGACAAGTGGTTCAGTCTGCAGGCCAGCAACTGCGACCGCGGCGGCCAGGTGCTGCCTGCCGTCAAGCAGCTGATGAAGCATGCGGACTTCAGCCTCAAGAACCCCAACCGCGCACGCAGCCTGATCTTCAGCTACTGCAGCGCCAACCCCGGGGCCTTCCACCGCACCGATGCCGCCGGCTACGTGTTCTGGAGCGAACGTGTGCTGGAGCTCGACGCCATCAACCCGCAGGTCGCGGCCCGCCTGGCGCGCGCCCTGGACCGCTGGAGCAAGCTGGCCGAGCCCTACCGCACGGCCGCCCGCGAAGCGATTGCCCGCGTGGCAGCCAAGCCGGACCTGAGCAACGACGTGCGCGAGGTGGTCACCCGCGCCCTCGGCGATTGAGCATCAAAATGGCTGTCAGCGCTTGACCAACAAGCGCTGACAGCTCCTTTTTTAGAGTTAAGGCGCCCTGCCACAGGGTGCCCAAAGGAGAATTCTTATGACACGTCGTGTCAGCCTGACCCGTTATCTGGTCGAACAGCAACGCGCCGATGGCCGCATCCCTCCCCAGCTGCGCCTGCTGCTGGAAGTCGTCGCCCGCGCCTGCAAGCGCATCAGCTTTGCCGTGAACAAGGGCGAACTGGGTGACGTCATGGGCACCGCCGGCAGCGAGAACGTGCAGGGCGAAGTGCAGAAGAAGCTGGACATCATCGCCAACGAAACGCTGATCGAAGCCAACGAATGGGGCGGCCACCTGGCGGCCATGGCCTCGGAGGAAATGGAAGGCATCTACGTGGTGCCCAACCGCTATCCCCAGGGCGAATACCTGCTGATGTTCGACCCCCTGGACGGCTCGTCCAACATCGACATCAACATGTCCATCGGCACCATCTTCAGCGTGCTCAAGAAGCCCGAAGGCCACCCTGGCGTGCACGACAGCGACTTCATGCAATCGGGCGCCCACCAAGTGGCGGCCGGCTACTGCATCTACGGCCCCCAGACCACCCTGGTGCTGACCGTGGGCGACGGCGTGGCCATGTTCACGCTGGACCGCGAGCAAGGCTCCTTCATCCTGATCGAGGAAAACGTCAAGATCCCCGAGGACACCAAAGAATTCGCCATCAACATGTCCAACATGCGCCACTGGGATGCCCCAGTCAAGCGCTACATCGACGAATGCCTGGCCGGTGAAGAAGGCCCGCGCGGCAAGAACTTCAACATGCGCTGGGTGGCAGCCATGGTGGCCGACGTCCACCGCATCCTGTGCCGTGGCGGCATCTTCATGTACCCCTGGGACAAGCGCGAGCCCCAGAAGGCCGGCAAGCTGCGCCTGATGTACGAAGCCAACCCCATGAGCTGGCTGATCGAGCAGGCCGGCGGCGCCGCCACCAACGGCCGCGAGCGCATCCTGGACATCCAGCCCACCGAACTGCACCAGCGCGTGTCCGTGGTGCTGGGCTCCAAGAATGAAGTCGAACGCGTGACCCGCTATCACCTCGAAGCCGACCAAAAGTAACTATAATCTTTACCTGTTGCCGGTGTAGCTCAGTCGGTAGAGCAGCTCATTCGTAATGAGAAGGTCGCGTGTTCGATTCATGTCTCCGGCACCATTGAAATAAGGAAACCTCGCTATGTTTTGCATAGCGAGGTTTTTTGTTTTTGCAGGCATGCATCCCACATGCATCCGGCAGTACATGGTTTTGATGCTCCAGTGTGCTGAGTTGCGAAGTGTCGCAACAAATCACACCAGGCTCCGTGACAGCTCCTTCAACCATCTACTTGCTCAGCTGCTTGAGCAGGCCGCTCTTACCAATCAGGTCTTCTGGCTTCTTGAGTTGGCCAGCAGGCCAAGCAGTAGTACTTCAGTACTTCGTGTTTCTTGGTGCTCATGATGCTTACGGACAGACCGACTTGTGCCGGCAGTGGATTGTCCGTTTACACACAACTCTGCACACCCTCCGCTATGGATTTGGCAGCAATAAATCATATGATCGATTTCTTTATCCAGTGCATTTAAAGCAAGGAAACACCGCTATGTTTTGAGTAGCGGTGCTTTGTTGTTTCCGACGATGTAAGGGCGGATGTAAGACGATTTTTTAGACGGCTGGCGCTGGACTGCGTCAGCCACCCAACCCAAACCGCGCAAGGAGACTGGATTCGTGCCCCCGTTTGACAAGACCCGTACCACCACCGAACTGCCGAGTTTGCCCATCGAGTGCGCCCCACATGTGGACCTCGAACTCACGGAACAACAAGCGCGCACCATGCTGGCCATCCAGGCCAAGACCGAGCAGCTCAAGCAAACCCTGCGACAAGACCCTTTGTGGGGGACCCCGGTGTATCTGCCGCCCAGGGGCTTTCCGCTCAAGCCAGAAACCAGCGAGCAGGTGCTTGCCGAGCAGTTGCCCTGGCCTGCCCTGCTGACGCTGGCCAATTGCGCCGAGGAAACCGCCGTACTCGCGCAGTGCTCCGTTAAAGAGCTGCTGCTGTATGCCATCCAGATCTGCCCGTACCAGCATGTGGCCGTCTTGATTCAATTTTTGTCGCACAAAGAAGGCGTCCAAGCATCTGCCAAGGCGTTGAGCCCTTACATCCGACAGCTGAGAGACAAAGAAGCCCGCATCAAAGCAGGCGCCCGCAAAGGGGCTGACAAATCTGCACATACGCGGCGCAAGCAGTCCAAGGTACCTGCGCCGCAAGATCTCCAGCGTGAAGCAGGCAAGTTGATGGCCAGCCACTATGCGAAGCAGGACGTGGCAGGTATTTTGGCCAAACGCTACGACGTCACGCCGACGACCATTCGTCGCAAGCTGAATGCCGCCACATAGCAGACGCTTCGTATAGAGCGGACCCAGCCAACTCGCTGGCAGGTTTTCTGCCGACTGAATTGCAGGGCTTGGATCGGTGAGCACCTGCAATCTGAATCTCTGTTGCCATCACAAAAATACGAACATGTAGGGGGCTCATGTTCGTCGTGACTTTCAAAGTCGCGGCCATCACAACTTCTTCAACTCAGAGGAATACAACGATGGCCTACTTTGTTGCACACCCCGTCCGCCTGGACGAAGAAACCCGCTCCCACATCACCACCGCCGAGGCGGCTTTCCACCTCAACCGCTCCGAGCAGACCCTGCGCCTGTGGGCCTGCAAGGAAACGGGGCCGCTGCGCCCTGCCCGCATCAACAACCGCTTGGCCTGGTCGGTCGCCGAGCTGCGCCGCGTTTTGGGTATCCACTAAACCGCTGCCCCGCCATGCGTTCGCTGGCCCTCTCCAACCCAGCCGTGCTTGTCACGGCTGGGTTCATTTGAGGGGCACGCGTGCAGATGGACCGCCGAACACGCCCTGCCAACCTGCTGGTGCGCTTTGCCAAGCTCAAGGGCCCCACGGCAGCGCTGCGGGCGGCTCGGCACAATCTGCGCGAGCTGGCCTTGACGCCCAACATCACCCCAGGCCAGCAGCATCTCAACCGCGTCTTGCTCGGGCACCAGACGGCTGACGAAGTCAACGCCGCCTACAAAGCACAGCTGGAAGCAGCAGGCATCGACAAGCTGCGCGTGGATGCCGTGCGCCTGATCGAGGCCTTGGTCAGCCTGCCTGTGGGCATCCAAGATGATGAATGCGCGTACTTTCAAGCTGCTTTGGACTGGATGGCCACAGAGTTTGGCAGCACCAACCTCCTGAGCGCGGTCGTGCACAAGGATGAAAGCGCACAGCACATGCATGTGCTGATCGTTCCCCTGGTCCACGGGCGGATGCAAGGCTCGGATTTACTGGGTGGTAAAGCGCAGCTGCGTGCGCGCTTGGCGCGCTTTGAACAAGCCATGCAGCCCCACGCTGCTGCTCTGGGCCTGCTGGACTATTCGGATATGGCGCTGACGGCAGAGCAAATGGCCGGGGAAGTTATTCGCGCGCTGCAACACCGCAAGGATCCGATGTGGAAAAGCTGCGTGGCCCAGCTGCTTCGCAACTGCATTGAAGAAGCCCCCCAGGCGTTTTATGCAGCCCTGGCACCGATGTTGGGGCCCGCCGATACCCTGAGTCCGCCTCGCCCTCGTTGCCGCCCCAAGCGCACGAAAACGATGGCTGAGATCTTAACCAAGCCAATCACCAAGCTCCGCGGCGCGGCTGCGGAGCGCTACCGCCAAAGCCCGGAATACCAGCGTGCCCACATCACGGCACCTGCACGGCCCAAGCCTGCTGCCAGCATGGTGGGCACCCGTGCCATCTCAGAAGCCACTTGCAGTTCCTCGCCCACAGCTAATGTTCAGGTCACGCTGAAGTTGCCAACCCTGCCAAAGCGAACCCTATGCTCTGTAGGGTTCGCTGGCGCTGGTCCCACTTGGCCCATCCATACCAGCCTTGGCATCCTGGCCCAGCCTCGATCGACACTCCAGGCAAGCATCTCCAGGGTACGGGCAGCACCAATCCCATCGTGGCCGGCCGCAAAGTCCCCGCAACCGACTCCTCAACGCACCAGTTGGTTGGTGGCGACAGTGCCGCTGAACTGCGTGCTTTTGAAATGGTGGCTGCTCAAAGCGCGGGTTCCCTGAGATGGGACGGCGCACAAGTACGTTCAATTGCAAGACAGAGGCACCCATGCACCACCCCACTCAACGACATGCCATACCGGCGCCAGCATCTGGCCGCCAGAGCGCTGATCACGAACCTGCGTCCGTCCATCTCCACAGCGACTGCTGTGGCGCGAGGACGCGCAAGGGCACTCCCTGCAAAAGCAGGGTCCTGTATCGCGGCGGACGCTGCAAGTTGCACGGCGGCTTGTCCACGGGACCCAAAACCAAAAAGGGCAAGGCTGCCAGCCGCCGCAATGGGAAGAAAGGCGGGCGGCCCAGGAAGAACCGACAAACTGAACGCAAAGGCACGGCTTAAAACCCAACCCCATGAGAACCAGACAAAACCTGACATTCGAGAGCAGGAGAAAAATTGTCGTTTCCGTGATACTGACAACGGCGGCACCGTCCCCTTCTTTTCAGGCGGCAAATGGCGGTTTGCCGAGCGCATACCCTGGTGGGATGCCTACACCGACGCCACGCCTGTGGTGGTGGGCCACTACTGGCGGCGGGTGCACAAGATCGACCGCGCTGCGGTGGGCAAGGGTGACCCGGACTTGTTTGAAAACACCCACCCGTTTGCGTGGCACGGCCAGCGAGGTAACGTATTCTGTGTGGATTTCTCAGTGGGCGGTCGATGGGTGGAGCGCAAGGCTGCCACCCCTTTGGGCCGCGACTTCAAGCTGGCGGCGCTGCGCTGGCCTGAGCGGGTGCTGCAGTTTGATGACGGATCTATGCAGACAACTGAAAACTTCGGGGGCATGTAGACCGATACAACTGGATCGCAAGGCGCGGAGCCCTCACCAGACTTCATGTTTTTGCAGGGTCAAACTACAACAACCTGATGCGATCTATGGCATCAGAACCACTTGGGGTCACAAACGGGTTCAGTCGTTCAGCGCGAATACTTGCATGCACACATACTCGTTCCCGCGCTGCAAAAGGTGCGCTAGCCGAGCCTGCATCTTCAGGCGAGGCGATGACAATATTGAAGATCAGTGTTTCGAGGGGCTTGGACTGGCATACTGCCACGTAAAAATTTGTTGGTCAGATCCTTGCGGGCTTCAGCCAACTCCGTAAGGCACGTCCAAGACCATCGCCAGATTCCGGCATCTCACCGATCAAGCAACAAATGAGCATCCACACCCTTTGCAAGCCCCGTCCGTCAGTGCACGCCGCAGATCGGCGCGCGACCGTGTTGAACCTCGACACCTTCCTCAAAGGTGAGGTCAACGGCTCTGATTTCTTCGAAGAGAACTACTTCACCAACGGCATGCTCACGCTGGTGGATCGGGCTTTCCGGCATTTGGGTGGATCGGGTGCCGGGTCTTCAGTGTTCCTGCTCTCACAGGCCATGGGCGGCGGTAAGACGCACAGCATGATTGCGCTGGGCTTGTTGGCACGCGATCCGGCCCTGCGCAACAAAGTGCTCACCGGCGACCAGAACCCCGCGCCCACCCTGGGGCCATGCCGTGTGGTGGGCTTCAATGGCCGCAGCACAGATGCAGCGGGCGGTATCTGGGGTTCCATTGCAGAACAACTGGGCAAGGCGGATCAATTTGCCCGTTACGTGTCCCCCTTGCTGAGCGCCCCAGGCCCTGAAGCGTGGAAGCAGCTGCTAGGCGGTGAGCCATTGGTGCTTTTCTTGGATGAACTGCCGCCATACCTAGAATACGCTGTGGCCGTGCCAGTGGGCAATGCAGACCTTGGAGTTGTGACCACAGCCGCGCTGGCCAATCTTTTTGTCGCTGTGGCAGACATGCCGAATGTCTGCCTTGTGCTGTCCGACTTGGCGGGCTCCAACTTCAGTGTGGGTCAATCGCGGTTGGAAGACGCCTTCAACCGCGCCGTGCAGGGCATCACCTCTGAGTCCCGCCGCATCGCCGTGCCCATCACGCCGGTCAACCCCAACGGCGATGAGCTGTACCACATCCTGCGCAAACGCCTGTTTGCGCAAGTAGCCCCCGAGCCTGAAGTCAAAAAGGTGGCAGAGGCCTACCGCGAAGCGCTGCGCGAAGCGGTGCAAATGGGCCTGACCACCACATCCCCCGAAACGCTGTTCACCCGTGTGCTGGATGCGTACCCCTTCCACCCGGACCTGCGTGAGCTGGTCGGCAAGTTCAAGGAAAACGAGGGCTTCCAGCAAACCCGTGGCGTGATTCGGCTCATGCAGATGGTGGTGTCCAACCTGTGGAATTCCGGCAAGGCCGCCACCATCGACCTCATCCACCCCTACGACCTGGACTTGAACCTGGACGAAATTGCGTCTGAAGTTCGCACCATCAACCCATCGCTGAGCGAAGCCATTGCCCATGACATCGCCCACGCAGGCGATGCCGAGGTAGAGCAAATCGACCTGGCCAACGGCAACTCCGATGCGTCGGATGCAGCCCGGCTGATCTTGGTTGCATCGCTTTCCACCACGCCGGGCGCCATTCACGGCCTGCGCGAATACCAGCTGGTCGATTGCCTGCAACGTCCAGGGCGGGACTTGTCTACCTTCAAGGCCAACGTGCTCGATAAGCTGGCCACTCGCGCCTGGTATCTGCACAACTCGGCTGATGGCCGCCTTTACTTCAAGAACCAGCAAAACTTGGCTGCCAAGTTGCGCTCCATGGCCCTTTCGCTGCACACCGAGACGGTGGACCGCATGTTGCGTGAGCACCTAGAGGCGTACTTCGCCCCCTCACTGCGCGACTGTTACCAGGTCATCAAAGTGCTGCCACCACCAGATGAAGTGCAGATCGAGCTGGAAAAAACCACGCTAGTTATCGTGCGCCCAGGTGGTCAGGCCAACCAGCTCCCCATCTCTGCCGACTGGCAAGCCTGGTGGGCCCAGCAGCAATACAAAAACCGTGTGCTCTTCCTCACCGGTTCGCGCGATACCTTCCAAAAGGTGCTTGACTCCGCGCGCCAGACCCGCGCCCTCCAGAGCATTGAAGACGAATTGCGCTCTGAAAACACTCCGTCTGACGACCCCCAGTGGCGCGCCCTTGACTCCCTGCGCGACCGCGTAGGCCTGCAGTTCACCGCCGCGCTGAAAGAGGCTTTCGACCAGATCGTTTACCCCTCCATCAATAGCGCACTGCGTGCCACCGGCACCGACCTGGCCTTTGCGGGCAACCAAAGCGGCGAAGCCACCCTGCGCCACACCCTGGAAGGCGCACAAAAGTTCACCACCAAAATCGACGACGACAGCTTCCGCACCCGTGCAGAGGCACGCCTGTTCGGCTCGGCGGAAACCAAGGTCGTGCTTTGGTCCGACTTCAAACGTGCCGCTGCCGTCAACACCAACTGGCCGCTGCACAAACTCTCGGCGCTAGACGACCTCAAAGCCGCATGTTTGCTGCGCGGCCACTGGCGCGAAGAGGGCAACCACGTTCGCCGTGGCCCATTTCCACCGCCCGTGCCTGAAGTGTCGGTGCGTGAACTCTCCGTGCAAGAAGAAAGCCCTGGCTACACCTATCTGAAGATTGAGCCACTGCACGCCCCCGCCGTGGTGTTTGAAACGGGCGACGCAGAGCCCACTGCTGCCTCATCCCCCGTGCCCACACCCACACGCTTCGAAGCCACCGCACTGCGATACCGCTTCTTGGCGCATGACCCGGCAGACCTGGCTCGCACCAGCCCCGTGAAAGACTGGACGGCCAAGCTGCGCCTCAAGTACCAGTTGCACAACCGGGGCGACCACTTTGAGGTGGAACTGCTCGCGCTGCCCAAGGCCAACAGCATCAGCATTCGCTATACCACCGATGGTTCATCGCCCACCAGCGTGGGTATTGCCACTTACGACGGCCCGTTCCGTGTGCCCGCCAATTGCCGCGTGGTGTGCGCCATGGCCACCGCAAGTGAATACGGCCTCAGTTCTGAAACCATCCGCATCACCATCCCCCAGCAGGGGGGCGTAGAACGCCCCTCGATTGACCTCACCGCCCCAGCCCGCTGGACGCAACAAACCAAGCTCGACGACGCCGCAGCCGTGTGGGACACCATTGGGCGGCTGGAGAAAGCGGGCTCAGTTATGGCCCATGACATCAGCCTCACCGCCGAGAGCGCCGATGGCCAGCAGAACGTCGAATATTCCGGCGCGCTGGAGGGCGGCTACGACGCCTCTGCTGTCAAAGCCATCGCGCAAAAACTGCAAGACATCGTCAGCGAAGGCTGCCTGCGCATGGCAATTGGCAGCCTGGCATTCCCCAGCGGCCAAGCACTGCTGGATTGGCTCAAAGCCACCAACCAGGCCTTCAATGCCGCCAAGGTGCGCCAATAACCATGGCACGCAGTTCTGCAAGCACCACCCGCAAGGTCGTGGGCCTGGGTTTTTTGCCCGAAGAGGCCCGCCACGGCTTTTTGATTGACGTGCCCAAAGGCACCTCAAGCAGCGACATGATCTGCATCACCGAGCACCGGGGCAACGACCTGGACAGCCTGGGTGCACGCGCCACGCAACCACCCCAGCCCAACGCCCCCGGCTTGCGCGTCGTCATTGACCGCGCCCGCTGGTTGGCCCTGGCCCCCGCCTTTTGGGACGAAGCCAACCGCCGCCTGCGCGCTAACGGTCTGCCGGTGGCCAAGTTTGTCAAAGCGCCTGCCAAGCCCGTGCCCGTGCACCCATCGCTGGGCAAAGAGCTGTGCATTCTGTGCTGGGCGGTCGAAGACGCCCCGCCAGACGACATCCCCAACGCACTGCACAACTGGGAGGTGCTGGCCCCCGAAGAGCGCTGGTGGCTCTACACCATGACCGTGGCCACCACCGGCCAGGCCATGCAAAAGGGCATAGGCTGGCGCAAGGCGCTGCGTGCGGCGCTGGCCGATAACCCGTTTGTCAAAGGCGAAGGCCTCTCGCCCAAGGCGCGGCGCGAACTGCTGGGGCACTCGCAGCTGTCGCTGTCGCTCTGATTTGCTATCGATTTGGGCTCTAACCCTTATTTGAAAAGCGCAAGCAGCTATTAAATATATAGCAAATATTCCACTATCAAATCCGTGCTGGACAGAATCACGGGCGGTAGCTACCATTGATATCCACCAACCAAGGAGCCCGCCATGGACACCGCACGCCTTTTTCAATCTGGCCGCAGCCAAGCCGTGCGGCTGCCCAAGGAATACCGCTTCACCGGCACGGAAGTCGTGGTGAAGCACTTTGGCAACGGCGTGCTGCTGCTGCCCGCAGACAACCCCTGGCAAACGCTGCAAGCCGGGCTAGCCGCTTTTGAGCCCGGCTTTGTGCTCACCCGCGAGCAGCCTGACACCCAGCAGCGGGACGAGATCAACCCATGATCCTGCTCGATACCAACATCTGCATCTACATCATCAACGCCAAGCCCCCCACCGTGCTGGCGCGCTTTCAGCAATACCGCATGGGCGATGTGGGGCTGTGCAGCGTGGTGGCTGCAGAGCTGGCATTTGGCGTGGCCAAAAGTGGCTCTGCCCGCAACCGCCAGGCGCTGGAGATGTTTCTGGCCCCGCTCACCATCTTGCCGTTTGACGATGCTGCCGTGTGGGCCTATGGCGACCTGCGCGCCGACCTGGAGCGCCGTGGCACTCCGATTGGCGCACTCGACACCATGATTGCCGCGCACGCCCTGAGCCAACAGGCCCTGCTGGTCACCAACAACACCCGCGAATTTGCCAAAGTGCCCGGCCTGCAGCTAGACAACTGGGCCGCCGCCACCTGATTTTTAGGCCCAATTGGCCTCTAGCGCTTGCTGCATAAGCGCGAGCAGCTATTAAATTTAAAGTAACTCATGCCCACTTTCATCGAAACCCAGTTCCCCATTGCCCGCCTATCGGCCGAAGCCTACAAAGAGCGCAAGGCCGGTGCCAGCCAAACGCTCACCGGCCTGGGCAAATGGTGGGGCCGCAAGCCCTTGATTCTGGTGCGCGCCGCCATCCTGGGCATGCTGATGCCTGCCAGCAACGACGCCAAAAAGGATCGCGAGATTTTTCTCAAAATCCTGACGATGGACGACGATGGCACCTGGCAGCGCTGCAAGGGCGAGATACCCGCAGCCGCTTGGCGCGAAGCCGCCACACCCGAGGTGCAAGAAGAGTTTTTTGGTGCGCGCGGCCTCAAGCAGGGCCTGAGCGAAGAAGACAAGGAAGCCCTTTTCACCCAGATTTGGGACGCCCTAAGCCCCGAGCAGCAGCAGGCTCTGGATGCACAGCGCATGCGCCCCATCCCCGACCGGGCCGAGTTCGATGCCTTGCCCTATGCCGAGCGCCTGGTGCATTGCGAACGCCCCGAGAACATTGCAGGCCCGACGCCAGCCACCTGGGCCGACATCAACGCCCACCTGGGCACCACCGCCACCTGCCTGTCAGAACTGATCGACCAACTGGGCCAGCGCACCTTTGGCCACACGCCCCGCGTGGGCGACAGCTTTTGTGGCGGCGGCTCCATACCGTTTGAGGCGGCACGCATTGGCTGCGAAGCCTTTGGCTCCGACCTGAACCCAGTCGCCGGGCTGCTCACCTGGGCCAGCCTGAACCTGCTGGGCGGTGGCCCCGAGGTGCAGGCCGAAGTGGCGCGCGTGCAGCAACAGGTCTTTGCCGCCGCCGACCGGCAAATCACCGACTGGGGCATTGAACACAACGACCGGGGCGAACGCGCCGAAGCGTTTTTGTACTGCGTGGAGGTCAAGCCCGAAGGCTCCGACTACTACATTCCGCTGGCCCCCAGCTGGGTGATAGCCGAGAAATACCGCATCGTCGCCACCTGGAAGCGCGTGGCCGGCTCAGACCGCTTGCAGCCCGAAGTGCTGGCGGTATCCGAAGCCGAGTTCAAGCAATACAAAGACAAAAAAGGCGCCACCGTGGTGGACAGCCGCGTGGTGGACCCGTTTGATCCGAACCGGAGCTGGTCGGTGGAGGCACTGCGCGGCACCGATGGCCTGCGCCGCTGGACCAATGACGAAGTGGTGCCGCGCCCGGACGATGTGTTTCAGGAGCGCCTGTATTGCATCCGCTGGGCCAAGACGGTGATGCGCAATGGCAAACCAAAGCTGGAGCGCCGCTATGCCGCACCGGACGCGGCCGATCTGGAGCGCGAAGCGCAGGTGCTGGCGCTGCTGCGCGAGCGGTTTGCCGATTGGCAGCGCGAAGGGTTCATTCCTTCGAAGCAAATTGCAGGCGGTTACAACACCGATCAACCTATTCGTGAGCGAGGCTGGACGGATTGGCACCATTTGTTTACGCCACGGCAGCTGTTGACCTATGGCTGCTATTTGTCACAAGGAGCGGTTGCAACCTCAAAAGAGGCTCGGGTGGCTCTGTTGTTGAAGTTAGGTGTACAGGCGAACTGGAATTCGAAGCTATGCACATGGAACGGCGATAAATCCAAAGGTCCTGGGAATACTGACCAAACTTTTGTCAATCAAGCGTTGAACACTTTGTTCAATCATGGAAACAAGTCGTTTGGGCTGTTGCAGGATTCGCTGCTTAAACCGTTTGGCCAAACATCAGCTTTTGCTGTCCTGCATGCAACTGAGCTGGTAGATGCTCGCGAAATTGCCAGTAAGTGCGACATATGGATTACTGACCCACCGTATGCAGATGCGATCAACTATCACGAACTTGGCGACTTTTTCCTAGCGTGGTACGACAAGCAACTCACCAAGGCTTTCCCGGATTGGACTCCCGATGCCCGCGCTGAACTCGCCGTACGTGGCAATGGTGAGGATTTCCGTCGCTCCATGGTTGAGATTTACCGGAACTTGGCCCGCCAGATGCCCGACAACGGCATGCAAATGGTCATGTTCACGCACCAAGACCCGGCGGTGTGGGCCGACCTGGGCATGATTCTCTGGGCTGCAGGGCTCAAGGCCACCGCCGCCTGGACCATCAGCACCGAGACGCAAGCCGGGGGCATGAAAAAAGGCAACTACGTGCAAGGCACCGTCTGCTTGGTGCTGCGCAAGCGCGCCGCCAACGAACCCGGTTTTCTGGACGAGGTGTACCCGCTGGTCGAAGACGAGGTGAAGCGCCAGATTGCCAGCATGCAGGCGCTGGACGAAGGCGGTGAGCCCAACTTCAACGATGCCGACTACCAGCTGGCCGCCTATGCTGCCGCGCTGAAAGTCCTAACGCAGTACGGCAACCTGGACGGCAAAGACGTGGAGCACGAGGTGTTTGCCGTGCGCGCCAAGGGCGAGAAGAGCGACTTTCAGGCTGTGATTGAGCGCGCCCTGGGCATTGCCTGCGACACGCTCATCCCACGCGGTTTGGAAAACGCCTGGCGAGACCTGAGCCTGGTGGAGCGCTATTACCTGCGTTCGCTCGACATCGAGAGCCGGGGCGAGCGCCGCAAGGGCATGTACGAAGAGTTGGCCCGCGGCTTTGGCGTGACCGACATCAAGCCCCTGCTCAAAAGCGACAAGGCCAACGGCACCCGCGTGGCCAGCGCCAGCGCCTTGGCTGCTAGCGTTTTAGTAGCTGTTGGCGATGATGGGGCGGGCACTGCAGGCCCAATGGGCACCAATGTGGGTCGAGGCAGGGGCCGTGTGGCGGCGGCGGGTCCGCACCCGTTTGCGGCATCGCCCCTACGTCACCTGCTGTTTGCCGTGCGTGAAACGGCTGCCAACGACAACAGCCCCGAGCCTGGCCGCCAATACCTGCGCGACACGTTTGGCCAAGGCTACTGGGGCCGGCGCGAAGGCTTTGTGAACCTGCTGGAATGGCTGGCTGCGCTGGGCAATGCCGAAGGTATGGGCGAGTGGGTGGCAGACTCTGACGCCGCCCGAATGCTGGCCGGGCGGTTGCGCAACGACCACGCTTGATAGAGGCACCGCATGCTGCAGCGCCATTCCAGCCGCCTGAACCGCCTTGATAAATCGGTGTTGGCCCAGCGCCTGCGCGGCGCCATCAGTTACGACCGCATTGCGGGGTACTTTCGATCCAGCCTGTTTGAGGTGGCGGGTGAGGCACTGGCCAGTGTGGCCGGGCCAGTGCGCATCATCTGCAACTCTGACCTGGACCCGCAAGACTTGGCGACCGCCGCCGCCGCACAAGCCGCGCTGCGCCGCAGCTGGTGCGCGGGCAAGCCTGAGGAAGCACCGCCCGCAGCCTTGCCGCGCTACCGGGCGTTGTACGACGCATTGACCAGCAACAAGCTGGAAGTGCGGGTGCTGCCTGACACGGCGTTTGGCCTGATTCACGGCAAGGCCGGGGTGCTGCGCTATGCCGATGGCACCGCCACCGCCTTCATGGGCAGCGTGAACGAGAGCCTGTCGGCCTGGAAGCTGAACTACGAGCTGCTGTGGGAAGACAACGACCCCGAAACCATCGCCTGGGTGCAGGCGGAGTTTGACGCGCTGTGGAACGACCCGCGAGCGGTGGACCTATCCTGCTGCCCCTTCATCGTGCAGGATGTGCAACGCATCATCACCCGCACGGTCATCGAGCCAGCGCAACTGCCCTCAATGCCAGACCCCACGCAGGTCGCTGCTGCTGTGGCCGTGGAGGCACCGGTGTACCGCCGCGAGCAGGGCCTGTGGCCGCACCAAAAATACTTTGCCCAGCTAGCACTGGAGCGACATCGCCTGGGTGGCGCACGCCTGGTGTTGGCCGACCAGGTAGGTCTGGGAAAAACGGTGCAACTGGCCATGGCCGCCATGCTGATGGCGCTGGACGACCCCGAGGGCGGGCCGATCTTAGTGCTGGCGCCCAAGCCCTTGCTGCAGCAGTGGCAGGACGAGCTGATGGAGTTGCTGGACCTGCCATCGGCCCGCTGGACAGGCAAGACCTGGGTGGACGAGAACGACCTGGAGTACCCGTCAGACGGTGCCAAGTCGCTGGGCAAGTGCCCGCGCCGCATTGGGTTGGTGTCGCAAGGGCTGGTGGTGCGCGGCTTGTCTGAAGCCGTGGGGCAGCTGCTGAGCCGTCGCTACACCTGCGTGATCGTGGACGAAGCGCACCGCGCCCGCCGCCGCAAGGTGCCCAAGGTGGACGCCGATGCCGATGAAGTGAACGAGCGCGCCGAGCCTAACAAGCTGATGGCCTTTTTGCGCGAGATAGGCCCCAAGACCAAAAGCATGTTGCTGGCCACAGCCACGCCGGTGCAGCTGCATCCGGTGGAGGCTTGGGATTTGCTGCACATCCTTTCGCAGGGCAATGATGGTGTGCTGGGTGGCTGGACGCATTCCAGCCGTTGGTATCAGCCTAGCCGTTGCCTAGATATCGCCACTGGAGATGCGGAGGTGCCGACAGCGGATCTGCGTGAGGGCTGGGAGTTTGTGCGCGATCCGCTGCCCTCCAAGTTTGAAAACCCGGCCTTTGACCGCATTCGCCGCAGCTTGGATGCCGAAGACACGCGTTGGCAATTCCCTCCTGAGAGTCTGAATCAGCTCTCTCCCGCGATTCAGCGCGTGCAGCTGCAAAACGGCCTGCTGCCTGAGTACGGTGCCCACTACAACCCGCTGCTGCGCTGCATTGTGCGCCGCACTCGGGCCTACCTGGAGGCCACTATCAACCCCGCCACGGGCAGCTACTTTCTGCCCAAGGTGACGGTGAAACTGTTTGGCGAAGACCACGAAGGTGCGTTGGTGCTGGGCAGCTACCTGCGTGAAGCGTATGTGGAGGCCGAAGAGTTTTCACAGCTACTGGCGCAACGGGTGAAAGGTGCGGGGTTTTTCAAAACGCTGCTGCTGCGGCGCTTGGGCAGTTCGATGGAAGCCGGGCGGCGCACTGTGGCCAAGCTGCTGGGCGAGGAGCCTGATGCCCCCGACGACGAAGACGATGATGACGCCGACGATGAGGCACCGGTGCAGGTCGGACGGCCACCGCAAGGGGCGAGCGATTTCAAAAACTTCACCGATAAAGAAATCGATTCGCTGCGACGCTGCCTGAACCTGCTCAAGCAAGGCGGCAACAACGACCCCAAGCTGGAGGCGCTGATCGGCTACTTGCTAGGCACCCACCCGGGCGTTTCCGAGAGCTGGCTGGAGCGCGGCTGCATCCTGTTCTCACAGTATTACGACACGGTGCGCTGGACGGGCGATGAAATGGCCAAGCGCCCAGAGTTCGCGGGTATGGACATTGGCCTGTACGCGGGCAGCAACCGTTCGGGCTTCTGGCGCGATGGGCGATTTCAGCGCTGCGACCGCAATGTGCTCAAAAAGCGGGTGCGCGAGGGTGACCTGAAGCTGCTGCTAGGCACTGATGCAGCATCGGAGGGCCTGAACCTGCAGCGGCTAGGCACGCTGATCAACATCGACTTGCCCTGGAACCCCACCCGGCTGGAACAGCGCAAAGGCCGCATCCAGCGCATTGGCCAGGCCCGCAGTGAAATCTGGATCGCCAACCTGCGCTACCGCGACTCGGTGGAAGACCGCGTGCACCAGGTGCTGGCCGACCGGCTTGAAGCCATCCATGGCCTGTTCGGGCAGATCCCCGATACCCTAGAAGATGTGTGGGTGCAGGTAGCTTTGAACGACGAGGCCGCCGCAAATCAGCTGATAGACCGCACCACGGCCACGCGCAATCCGTTTGATGCGAAGTACAGCAAGGTGGAGGATGCGGACTGGGAAACCTGCGCCACGGTGCTGAATGGGTTGAGCATGCGGGAGATGCTGGCCAAAGGGTGGTGACGGAGCCAGAAGAAATGTGGCGAAGCGTGCAAACCTTTCGAGTTTCGTTTGCGGCATGTCGTCGTACAGACTAGCCAGGCGCGGCGCCGAATGGATTGTTAGAACCCGCGCTGAGCCACCTCTCCCTGCACCGACCGCAACCGCGCCATGATCCTGCGCTGGCAATCTGGAAACGCTGGAGCGGCTACCACCGAAGGTCTTTGGTGGAGACCAAGATGAATTGCTTCAAGCGCCTGGGCGAGAAGGTGATGGCCAGGACGTTTGAACGCCAGGTGGCCGAGCTCAATATTCGAGCGTCAATCCTCAATCAATTTACCGCTCTGGGCACACGCCAGACGGTCGCTGCTGCGTAAATCCGTCTGAGGTTTGGGGTAGCTCGGCCTCATGGTGATTTATGCAACAACGCCGCAGCAAAGTTTGCGGGATCGGCGGCGTCCCTTTGATCAGCCTTACCGTGTATTCCAGATTGTTGAAAACCAGCAATCTAGTTTGCCGGAAAGCAGCAATCTAGTTTGCTGAAATCAAGCAATCCAGTTTGCGGGAATCCCGCAAACTGGAATCGAGGCAAAAGCCCTGTACCTCATCAATCAGGTACAGCCAGAAAACGGTGTGCTTGGGCACGTGCTCCGTCGTAGATTTGCTTCGCGATACTCGGTGACACACTAGGATGCAGGTCAGCATTGACTTGCTCAATCGCGGTGTCCAGCTGCGCCAGCATCTCCAGCATCGCGGGCCACAGGCCCTCAACCCGCGTCCAATCTGCCAAAGCCTTCCAGTGCCGACGCTGGATTTTTTGCAAGTGGTAGTGGCGGCTTTGAGTCCCTGGAACAGCCATGGCCATCTTGGCTTTCTGCCAAGCAATCTTTCCGTGCCCATGGCCTATTACCGGCCATGCCGACAACACGTCATACAAAGGCGTTGAGATATATCCCCCGCCAGGTTGCATAAAGATGGAGAAGTTTTTGGCGTGGCCGTCGATAGCACCCAAAAGCCAAAACGCCAGCTGTGCCATGACGAAGCGCGCGCAATCTTGCGCAGACGCCTGGCTCTTGCTCAACACTTGCAAGCATTGCGCGATCCCAGGGCCACCATCCGCTTCGTACTTCTGAGTGCTGGCGACCCCCAGCGACTGGCATAAATCTTCTTGCGGCAAACGTGCCAACCAGCCATCTGGTGTCCATGCGCGATCGAAGCGCTCGACACACAGCACCGTGTGTGGGCCAAAAGTTTCAATGCTGCAGTTCGCTACCGGCAATCCCAGCGCTTTAAGCAATTGATTGCACAACCACTCGTTTTGCACTGACTGTGTGAAATCCAGCTCTGTCCCCGGCACCAAACCGATGTTGGGCTTGAGTATGTGGGTGGTAGGCGTAGCACCTTCGGGCACGTACCACTGTGAGTCCACGCGCAGCAGCGCTGTTTTCTCTTGTGCGCCAGCAATAGAAATCCGAAAGTCGACGTCCGTATCCAGGCTGCCAAATGAAGCCCCCAAAGAGCTCAAGTGCGCGCTGATCGCGGCTTCATCCAATTGCTGGCCACGGATCTGATCAAAGCCATCAGGCTCAACACCCTCGGGCAGTAATTGCACGGCACCCACGCAATCGCGACCGATCGCTTCTAGCAAGGTAAAAACGTCAGACTTGCGCAGCCCGTACCGTTGCCGAATGCGCTTGCGGATGTCGGTGTTGTCAGGCAATAGGTTGTCAAAAAAGTTCTCAACCACCTCGCCGGTGACACGCAGGTCCGGCGTAAATGGCAGCGACAGCGACAAAGGGCGCACATGTTTGCTCGCCAGCCAGCCTGGGTCATACACCACACTGTGCGCACCCGTGCGCGAGATCTCCCAGCGACCTACACGCAAACCGTTCATCCAAATACCGAGCGCGCGCATTACCAACGCCCTTGTGGCTTGTGACTCTGCCAGCCATCTGCGAGTACCGTGTGTTTCAGCGGCTGCGCGCTCGGCCTTGGCTCAAGGTGCTGGGCTGGCGCTGCCTGACTGGCTACTACCCTCGCCTGCTTGCTTTTTGACGTGGATTCACCGGCTTGCACTGGGACGGATGCTGCGTCTGAGAGCGCGGCCTCTGGGGGCAGCGTTTGAGCCCGCAGCACCAACTGCGCTCCCAACAATTCCAGGATGGCCATCATCTGCCCCACGCTGACGGCGGAAGGGTCCTTCTCAATCGCGGCGATTCTGGATTGCGTGACTTGGAGCAAGCTCGCCAATCCAGCTTGGCTCATGCCTTTGGCTTTACGCAGCGACTTGAGGTACAAGCCCAGGTGCTGTGGAAAATTCAGTGTGTAGTCCATCTCACCCCCACGGCCAAAATCATTTCAAAGTGATAAATGCAAATTATCACTTTAATGTGATTTCTGCAAGTTATCACTCAAGAGTGATACTCATGAACTGGCGGTAGGACCTCGCCCTGTGACAACCAAGTGGATCACTTCACGATGTGCAACCTGGCAGCCACTTGAGGCACTTCAAATTGGACGTTGGCCAGGTCCAGAATGTACGCTTCGATGCGCTGCGCGAACGGCCGCAACGCATCAATACTGCGCGGCCGATAGCCCTCTGCCGTCGCACTGGGCTTGTGCCCCATGATCTGCGCAATTGCACCGGCAGGTGCGCCTGCGGCTTCCCCCAGCAACGAAAAGGAGCGACGCAAGCCGTGGAATGTCAAATGACCAATTCCAGCACTGCGTAGCGCTAAGGCATGGCTTGCGCGAGCGTCGGTAATCCGCCCCGCTTTACCGGTACTGGCAAACACATGGGCACCGACACGCGGTAAACGCATGAGTAGTTGCGCCAAATACGGGGTCAGCGGAATGACGCGGACCTCTTCCACCTTGTCAGCCAAGGTCAACTTGCTCCAGCGGAAATCCACCTGTTGCCACGTCAAGGCAGCCACTTCTTCCCGGCGCGCACCTGTTAAGAGCAAAGTTCTTAGATAAGCACTGGCGGTTTGGTTAGACAACTGCTCAACCCCACTCCACCAACTTTGCACTTGGGCCGCCTCCAATGCATCGGTACGCCGAACACTCGCAGGCAGACTTTCCACAATCGCCGGTGCTTTACCCGCATCACGGTCCACCAGCGCCCGATACTCGGGTTGAGCGGCACACCAGCGAAGAAAGCCACGAAACATCATCAAGGCACGTGCAGCTTGGTGCTTACCTGTGATTGCTTCCCGGTCAAACCACACCTTCAGCGCATCTTCTGTCACACCAGACAGGGGCAATGCCAGAAGAGGAAAAAGTGGGCCGGGGCGCGTCAGTCCAGTACCGCGCTTTTTTGGCTCTCCACCGGGTAGCGCCATTGCATGAAGGTCTGCCAAGTAGCGCGGCTTCCAAGCATCCCGGCGCTTTGGTCTACCGTTCTCCAAATACAACGGCCAGATATCTCCTACTGTCAGAGCTTTGGCTTTGGCCTGCTGTCGCTGGGCGTCCTGCTCTGCCCTGTGCTGACGCTCCAGCTCGCGTGGGTCTTGGCCTTGGTCAACTGTCAATGCCAATTTCCGCGCCTCAGTGCGCGCTTGCTCGATGCTCCATACAGCTGGGGGGCCGATAGTCTTACTCAAGAAGCTGCCCTCTTTGGTTTTACGCTGAAAAACAAAAGCCTTTGCACCTTTATCAGTAGCACGAACCGCTAGGCCAGGCACTTCACTGTCACGTAAAAACACTTTCGCCTTACCTTCAGGGCAGCTCATGGAAGCCGGTGTGATTCACTTTGATGTGCGGCAGCAACTCAATAAAGGCACACAAATTGTCTGCAGGGCGGTACTTGCGTCCGGTGCTGTCCGTGAGCACAGGGTTAAATCGGTACGCTGCGGTGCGGCCCTTGAAACGCTGCAAGTCGTTGATTTGCCGCTGGCAAGCTTGGCGCACCCACTGGCATGCGGGCACATCGCCAGCCACAACCGATTGCGCATAGCGCAGCGCAACTGCAGCGTAATTGCGCCTAGATGGTGATAGTGTCATGGGGTATCAGACAGATAGAGAGAGCGTCAATGGCCCTGACCGAGCTAGAAGTACTGCGCACTGGCAAAGCAATGAACGCATTCGTGCAGCGCAAGCGACCACCTGAACACATACGAGACCAACTGGATCTCCTGTGGACCCTAGAAGGCCAATCGGTGTACCTGCTCGAAGATCGCCGCCTCATGGATGGAGAACGACACCAGCGGCCCTTCGCCAAAGCCACCTATGTGCGCACCCAAAAAATCTGGAAGATCTACTGGATGCGAGCCGATCTGAAGTGGCACAGCTACGAGCCAGTGCCCACTGCTAAAACGATTGATGCGTTTTGCGCAGCCGTAGAAGAAGATCCCTATGGGTGCTTCTGGGGTTAGTTACCCACTCGCAATTCCACTCCAAGAGGCATCTTTGTGGCCCGACTCCTTTTTCGCCTGCACCCACTGAGCCAGCGCAGCTTCTGATGCTGCGAAAATCCCCCCATGAGTGACAAAAAGCAAATTGCAGCTGATCTGCACGCAGCCCTCGCTGGACAAGCCACCCTAAGCATCGATCTGTACGTCGAAGTCCTGGCCGACTATGAGGACGAACTTAAAGCCTCACTGGATCAAGACGCTGATGACGCTTTGCTGTGTATGCTGGCCGACGAAGGAGAGGTGGCGATGTTGCTCATCGACTGGGATGGCAGCATCTACCGAAATGAAAACGCTTTGCGGAAACTGCGACTCATGTGGCAGCACAGCTTCGATTTCAATATGCGCACCCTCGTGCCCCTCCTCAGCGACCACATCAGTACGGGCAACCTAGGCGTAGCAGGCATCAAATGGGTGCCAGAACCTTCCAAGTAACTGGCTTACCCACCCGCAATCCCACTCCAAGGGTCATCTTTTTGGCCTGCTTCTTTTTTGACCACCACCCGCGAGCGTGACGCGGGGGTGAAGCCCATCTCAGCTGCCGCCTTGGGCATGATCTGCGCTTGGCGGTTGACGATGGCCAGGTACGGCGACTGCATCGGCACTCCTGTGTTAGGCGCTTTGATCAGCATGCCGGTCTTGGCCAACTTGTTGCTGGCCTCTTGGTACAAGTCAAACGCCACCACCCACACTGTGAACACCGAGGCATCGACATCTTTGAGCAGGCCCGGTGGGGCGTTTTGAATCACATCCAGCCAAGTGTCCTTTTGCCGATCAGTGAGCCAGTGAGGCGGCTCTGTCAGGTCTGCTTTAGAACGTGTTCAAAGTCTCCTGAGCAGAAGGCCCAAGAATGCCAAGTGGACGAACTGCAGGCTGGTGTGGCCTTGAGTGCTTTTTCTTGTTCTGCCTGCTGGCGCAGCAGCCCTGCCATGGCGGCAGCATCGCTCGTCACCGCCTCTGTGCTGCTGAGCTTGCTTTGCAAGTCGTTGATTTGCTTTTGCAGCGCGTACAGCTTTTGGCTCGGGTCATCCTGCAGTTTGAATGGCCCGGGCTTGAAGTGCGGATCATTGCCAAAGGTGCGGTGAAACCACAGCGCCACTTCACGCGCGATCTTTAAGCTGTCCAGCGCTTCGCGGTAGCCAATGGGGGCGTCGATATCGTGGGCTGCTTCATTGCCGCGCATGCGCAGCACATGAAACAGGTGGCGCACTTGTGGATCCAGCCCCATGCGCTGGTCAATCGCACGCAGCAGCTCGGCTTGGGTTTGCTGCTGGGACCCCCGCCTGTGCGATGGGCAATATCTTTGGCCAGTGCCTGGGCCAGAATGCGCAGCTTGGCCACGCAGCTGACAGGATCGTGAGGAAAGATTTTTTCCGCTGTCGCACCCAGCGATGCCAGCGCTTGGGAGTGCGCCTTCAGAGAATCAAAATTGCTCACCCTCTGCACTCCTGATGTCTCATTTTGTTGTGGGTGATTATGGCTTTGTTACATCTGTTCACCAAACGTCGTGCCAAGCAAAGTCAAGCAGACGCCGACAAATCAACACGCCAACTTATCGGCAAAACAGGATAGTTAAGAAAATAAATTCGTTTAACAAATTTATTGACAAGCTCCACACTTGCTCCCAGTAATTTTGACTAGGGAGACACTCGGTGGAGTCCACAACATTTAGCGCTCCTGCGCATTTCTTTCGCCCTTCTCGCTCAACCGCTGTGGTGGTGGGTGGCGGCACCATGGGGGCTGATGTGGCCGTGGTGCTGTGCCGTGGCGGTTGCCGCACCATCGTGGTCGAGTCCAACGCCGAGCGCCGTGCCAAGGTACCGGAATTAGTAGCCAATGGCTTGGCACAGCTGCAAGCAAGCGAGCAACAGCAGCAACTGAGCGCGGTAGAGTCCTTGCAGGACATTGACTGGACTACGGTCGACGTCGTGATCGAGTGCATTCCCGAGCGCCTAGACATCAAGCAAGCTTTGTTCAAGGATCTGCAAGCGCTGGCCCGACCCGACACACTGCTGGCCAGCAATAGCTCAAGTTTTCCCATTTCCGCCATCGCTCAAGGGCTCCAAACACC
Organism: Comamonas aquatica; assembly: GCF_018064205.1. Lineage (NCBI taxonomy): Bacteria > Pseudomonadati > Pseudomonadota > Betaproteobacteria > Burkholderiales > Comamonadaceae > Comamonas > Comamonas aquatica. Next base: position 1,749,837 of record NZ_CP072916.1, read on the forward strand.
CGAGCGCATGCTGGGCCTGCACTTTTTTATGCCCGCCCACCTGACGCCTTTGGTGGAAGTGGTGTGCGGCGAAGGCAGCGCACTCGAATCTGCCCAAAACCTGCATGCATTCATGCGCCAGTGCGGCATGGTGCCGGTGCTGGTGAAGAAAGATTTGCCCGGCTTTTTGGCCAACCGCTTGCAGCACGCATTGGCACGAGAGGCATTCGCGCTGATCGATGCAGGTGTGGCCACGCCTGAAGATGTGGACGCGGCAGTGCGCTTTGGTTTTGGTTTTCGCTTTTTGGCAGCTGGCCCGGTGCTCCAGCGTGACCACGCAGGCCTTGAAGTGCACTGCGCGGCAGGTGCCACCATGTACCCCTCGCTGGCCGCCAACACGGTGCCTAGCCAATGCCTGTCGCAAAAAGTGGCAGAAGGCAAGTTCGGCATGAAAACGGGCGAAGGCTTTTTCAAGTGGACGCCAGAGACCATCGCGCAAGAACGCCAGCGCTACCAAAAAACCTTGCTGGCAGGGCTGGAAATCCTCAAAAACGAGCTGCCACCCGTGGGTGATGCAGCGCAAAGCTGAAAGGCACGGCATGCACAGCCCTTTGATTGTTACCGTGGCCCCTAATGGGGCCTATAAAACCAAAGCGCAGCACCCGCAGGTGCCACTGACGGCGCAGGAATTGGCACAAACCGCCAAGGCCTGCCTGGATGCCGGTGCTGCCATGATCCACGCTCATGTGCGGCAAGCCGATGGCAAACATTTGCTCGATGCCCACGCCTACCGCGAGGCAACGGCTGCCATTCGCCAGGCTGTTGGGCAGGAGCTGGTGGTGCAAATCACCACCGAGGCCGCACAGGTCTACCAGCCCCACGTGCAAATGCAGGTCGCGCGTGAAGTCACACCGGAGGCGGTATCGGTGGGGCTGCGCGAAATCGTCAAGCCTGAAGTGTCCGAGGCTGAGATTGAAGCATTCTTCACTTGGCTGAAGAACAGCAACGTCATGACGCAAATTATTTTGTATGACGTGGCAGATGTGCAGACTTGGCAGCGCCTGCGCGCGCAAGGCGTGATTCCAGACAACCGCTGGTTCTTGCTGTTTGTGCTGGGTCGCTATGCCGTGGGGCAGACGTCTTCTCCCACGGACTTGCTGCCGTTTCTGGCGGCAGATGATGGCGCCTATCCTTGGGCCATGTGCGCATTTGGCCCACAGGAAAACGCTTGTGCGATGGCTGCTGCCAGCCTGGGCGGCCATGCCCGCGTGGGCTTTGAGAACAATCTGTTTCTCAAAGACGGCTCACACGCCCCGGACAACGCAGCGCTGGTGGCGCAAGTCGCCCAAGGTGCGCAAGCGTTGGGCCGCCCGCTGGCATGTGCCGATGATGTGCGTCGCCTGTTCTTGAATTGATCGGTGCAGCTTTCAGGCTTGCAGCATGGCCTGCGCCTTCAAGTAGTGATCTCTGGAGGGCAGCAAGTGCGCCGTAGCCAGCTCGAGCAAGCGGGAGCGATCCCCGAGCTCCAGCACGGCCAGCAGCTCGTGGTGCTCTTGCTGCGACTGCAGCTGCCGCTCGCCCGAAATCAAGGCACCAAAGCGAATGGCATGCGTGCGGCGTGCGAAATCTTCAATGGCCTGGGCCAAGAACATATTGCCGCATTGCGCAAACAAAAACCGATGGAACGCTTGGTTGGTTCTGAAGATACGGCGTGCGTCGTGCTGGCGCACGGCCTCGTCGTGCGCGCTTTGCAGCTGTGCCAGCGCCTGCAAGGCCGCATTGGGCAGGGGCAATGGGATTGTGCGCATGGCCTCGACCTCCAGCAGGCAGCGCATATCGTAGAGCTGCAAGACTTCATCGCTGCCAAAAGACTTCACCAAGGCGCCGATGTTGCGCTTGCGCTCGACCAAGCCCAGGCCTTCGAGCACAGCCAAAGCTTCGCGCACCGTGTGGCGCTTGGCCGCAAAGCGCGCCATCAGCTCGTCTTCAACCAGCCGCATTTTGGGTGGCAGAAGGCCCAGCACAATGTCCTCTTCCAGTGTGGCCACCATGGCCGAGGTGCCGCCCTGTTCGGGACGGCACTCGGAGGCTTGAGTGCCCGTCAACATGCCTGCTTAACTCCTAGGTACAGCGCCCTTGCGCTGCGTTGCGGTCAAAAAATCAAAATCGGCGCCCCGGTCTGCTTGCAGCACCGTCTTTTTGAACAAATGGGCATAGCCTCGCTCGGCGCTGGGAATTTGCACGGGTTGGGCAGCTTGGCGACGCGCAAGCTCGGCGGGATCGATCTTCCATTCAATCGAGCGCTCGCGCACCGACAGCTTGATGGTATCGCCGGTCTGCACCCACGCCAGCGGGCCACCAATCGCCGCTTCAGGCGTGACATGCAGCACGATGGTGCCAAAGGCTGTGCCGCTCATGCGCCCGTCCGAAATGCGCACCATGTCTTTCACACCCTGCGCTGCAAGCTTCTTGGGAATGGGCAAATAGCCCGCTTCAGGCATGGCGGCGGCTTTGGGGCCAATGTTCTTGAGCACCAAGATATCGTCGGCTTGCACATCCAGGTCAGACGCATCGATGCGCGCAGCCAAGTCCTCGGCATTTTCAAACACCACAGCGCGCCCTTCGTGCTCCATCAAGTCAGGATTGGCGGCCGATTGCTTGATGATGGCACCACCAGGCGCCAGATTGCCGTGCAGCACGGCAATGCCGCCTTGGGGAGACAACGGGTCTTGGAGCGTTTTGACAATCGTCTGCGCAAAGCCCGGGCCTGCGGCTTCCAACTCCTCGCCCAAGGTTTTGCCGGTGACGGTCAAAGCGTCCAGGTTCAGCAGCGGCTTGAGCTCGCGCAGCAAGGTAGGCATGCCGCCAGCAGCGTGAAAATCTTCCATGTAATGGTCGCCCGAAGGCTTGAGGTCCAGCAGCACCGGGGTGTTGCGGCTCAGTGCATCCAGTGCCTTCAGGTCCAGTTCATAGCCCAGTCGCCCCGCAATCGCCGCCAAATGGACGATGGCATTGGTCGAGCCGCCCATGGCCAGCAACACGCGCATGGCATTTTCAAAGGCCGCAGGGGTGAGGATTTGGTCAATGGTCAAACCCGCACGGGCCATGTGCACGGCCACTTCGCCGGTGCGCTCGGCAATGCGAATGCGGTCTGCGGTGACGGCTGGAGGGCTGGCGCTGCCGGGAATGGCAATCCCCAATGCCTCGGCAATGCACGCCATGGTGCTGGCAGTGCCCGCTACCGAACAAGTGCCCACGCTGGCCACCAACTGGTTGTTGACGTCTGCAATTTCTTGGCTGTCGATTTCTTCAGCGCGGAATTTGCCCCAGTAGCGGCGACAGTCGGTGCAGGCGCCCACACGCTCACTGCGGTGCGAGCCGGTGAGCATCGACCCAGTCACCAACTGCACTGCGGGCAGCCCGACCGACGCTGCGCCCATGAGCTGTGCAGGCACGGTCTTGTCGCAACCACCAATCAGCACCACGGCATCCATGGGTTGCGCGCGCAGCAGCTCCTCGGTGTCCATGGACATGAGGTTGCGCAAATACATGCTGGTGGGTTGCGAGAAGCTTTCGTGCAGCGAGATGGTGGGGAAGTCCATGGGCAAACCACCCGCCATCAAGATGCCACGCTTCACAGCTTCCATCAGCTGGGGCATGTTGCCGTGGCAAGGGTTGTAAGCGCTGCCGGTATTGGTGATGCCGATCACGGGGCGATCCAGGGCTTTGTCCGTGAAGCCTGCGCCTTTGATAAAGGCTTTGCGCAGGAACAGCGAGAACCCGCGATCGCCGTAATTGGTCAGCCCTTTCGAAATGCCACTGGAGGCTGCTTCAGGATGGATCGAGGGCGCTTGGCTTGGCTTATCTGACATGGGAGGGTTTACCACGGTTGATGAATTAGATTATTAATAATATTGTTGATTACAAAAAAAATCGAGCGTTCCTTCAAGAAAAAGCGTACCTACAAACCCTATAGGAGACTGTATGAAGACCACCTTTTCTTTTATCAAAACCACCAACACCAACCGCCGCCAAACCATTGCGGCCATTGCTGCAGGTGTCTGGCTGGCATGCGGCTCGCTGGGCGTAGCCCACGCACAAAGCGACTATCCCAACAAGCCCGTCAAGCTGGTGGTGCCCTATGCACCCGGCGGTGCCACTGATGTGATTGGCCGCGTGCTGGCCAAACACCTGTCAGACCAACTGGGCCAGCAGTTCATCGTGGAAAACCGTGCCGGTGCAGGCGGTAGCTTGGGTGCAGGCCAGGTCAGCAAATCGCCCGCCGATGGCTACACCTTGCTCATGGGCGCATTTACCAGCCACACCATCAATGCCGCGCTGACACCGGCCCTCACGCCGTTTGATATCCAAAAGAGCTTTGCGCACATTTCGCTGGTGGGCACCGTGCCACTGGTGTTTGTGGTCAACCCCACCGTGCCTGCCAAGAGCGTGAAGGAGCTGGTGGATCTGGCCAAGGCCAAGCCCGGCACTGTCACATTTGCATCGGCAGGCAATGGCTCGCCCCAGCACCTGGCTATTGAGATGCTCAAGCTGCAAACCAAAATTGATGCCGTTCATGTGCCCTACAAAGGCAGCGGCCCTGCCATTGCTGACTTGTTGGGCGGCCAGGTCAACGCCATGATTGACACCGTGCCTGCCGCACAAAGCCAAATCAAGGCGGGCAAGCTGCGCGCACTGGCCACCACCACCAAGGAACGCGTGGCCTCGCTGCCCGATGTGCCTACCGTGGGTGAAGCCGGTTTCCCTGACATGTTGGTGAGCTCGATGTTTGGCATTTCAGCCCCTGCAGGCACGCCCGATGCCATCGTTCAAAAGCTCAATGCGGCGCTGAAGGACATTTTGTCCAGGCAAGAAGTCAAGGACTCCATGCTGGCCCAAGGCACGATTGCCACGTACAACACACCTGAAGAGTCTTCGAAAATCATCAATGATGAGTTCACCAAGTGGGCCAAGTTGATCAAGGATGGCAACATCAAGCCTGAGTAAGCGATGACAGCCAGGGTCTCGCAGGCTGCGCAGGCCCTGCTGTCTATACTCGGGCCGGTGGAACCCAACTTGTCGACCAAAGAACTCAAGGCCGTGCTGGCCTTGAGCCAAACCCGCAGTTTTGGCCAAGCGGCACTGCAAATGCATTTGTCGCAATCGGCTTTGTCAGCACTGATTGCCCGCGTGGAAACCCACATTGGCGCCCGACTGTTTGAGCGCACCACCCGCGCGGTTGAACTGACCGATGCAGGGCAAATTTTCGTCTCCCATGCCCAAGAACTGGTACGCGACACCCAGCGCGCTGTGCAAGCAGTAGCGGATGCCGTCCAGCTGAAAACCGGAGCCGTGTCGGTGGCGGCCTTACCCTCGCTGGCAGCATCCACAGTGCCGGAAGTATTTGCCACATTCAGACAGATCCACCCCGGGGTGCGTCTGTCCCTGCTGGACACCTTGTCTGGCCCAGCTTTTGATTTGGTCCGCAGCGGCAAAGTCGATCTGGCGCTCACGGCCGCAGACCCCAAGCAAGAAGACTTAGCCTACGAGCAGCTCACGACCGATGAGTTTGTGCTGATCTGCCCCACTGGCCATCCGCTGTGCAACCACGCACAAGCCATTGCCTTGCACGAGACGCTGCAGTACCCGCACATCTCCATGAGTGCTTCAGCCAGTGTGCGCCAGTATTTAGATGCTGAGTTGCATCAACATGGTCATACCTTCACGCCAGCTTTTGAAGTCGACCACATCGCCACCATTGGCGCGCTCGTCGCGCATGGACTGGGCATCAGTGCCCTGCCAGAAACGGCAGTGTCATTGCTCAAATCTGAAGCCATCCATTACCTGCCCCTGCAAGCGCCGGGCATTCAGCGCCCGCTGGGCGTGGTGACGCGGCGCCACGCACCGCTGAGCTATGCCGCTCAAGCGCTGATTGAACTCATCAAACAAGCTTTGGGCCATAGCGCCACAGCCAGCAACGCAAGTCGTTAACTGCCTAGCAAGACTGGCATTGAACGCCTCAGAAACATCAAGTTCAGAAGCGAGGGTGTGCAGAATTTTGTGTAAACGGCCAATCAACTACCGGCGCAAGCCGGCCTTGAACTGCTCAGCCAGATACCCGCAGATGAGCCGATTGCCAGCGTGGGCGGCGATGGGGCCTACGACACCAAGGCATGTCACGCGGCGATAGCCAGGCCAAACAGGTTCTTGAGCGTCAAGCAAAACTAAATCAGAGATTTATGCAACAACGCCGATTTAGACTAGACCATCGCAATCGATACTGCTTTTGACACTAGATAGGCTTCCAACGCCTCTGGCCCTCCTTCGGAGCCATAACCGGAGTCCTTGACCCCGCCAAATGGCATCTCCGCCGAAGCCACGGCTGGCTGATTGATCCACAACATGCCAGTTTCCAATTGGTGAGTCAGCGTATGTGCTGTCTTTAGCGAACTTGTGAATGCATAGGCTGCGAGGCCATAAGGCAGACGGTTGGCCTCCGCAATCGCCTCTTCCAGCTTGTCAAACGAGCGCATGGATACCACTGGCCCAAAAGGTTCGTTGTTGAATACATCGGCATCCAGTGGCACATCGGCCAACACTGTGGGCGCGAAAAAGTTACCCACTTCGCCCAGCTTAGTGCCGCCAGCGAGCAACTTGGCGCCCTTGTGCTGTGCATCTTGAACCACTTGCTCCATGGCAGTGATACGGCGGCTGTTGGCCAGAGCACCCATAGAGCTACGGACATTCATGCCATCACCGACTTGGATCTGCGCGACGCGATCAAGCATAGCCTGCGTAAATTGCGTTTGGATGGACCTGTGCACCAAAAAGCGCGTGGGAGCAATACACACCTGGCCGGCATTGCGGAACTTGGAGGCACTGGACGCTTGTACGGCCAACGCCACATCTGCATCTTCGGCCACGATAACGGGTGCATGGCCTCCAAGTTCCATGGTACAGCGCTTCATGTGCTTGCCTGCCAGAGCCGCTAATTGCTTGCCCACCTGGGTAGAGCCCGTGAACGTGATCTTCTTGATGATTGGATGTGCAATCAGGTACTCGGAAATCTGTGCGGGATTACCATAGACTAAGCCCACCACTCCAGCTGGAATACCGGCATCCACAAAGCATTCGAGCAAGGCTGCAGGCGATGCGGGAGTTTCTTCGGGGGCTTTGCACAAGAAAGCACAGCCGGTAGACAGCGCTGCGCCTAGCTTGCGCACGATCTGATTGACGGGGAAGTTCCAGGGCGTGAAAGCTGCTACGACACCCACAGGCTCCTTGATCACCAGCTGCTGCACGTCCATACGGCGCGCAGGTACGATGCGGCCATAAACACGGATAGCTTCGTCCGCAAACCACTCAATGATGCCCACACCAGCCAACACTTCCGCCTTGGCCTCTGCCAGAGGCTTGCCCTGCTCTTGCGTCATCAATGCTGCAATGGAGTCTGCGCGTTCACGCAGAAGGCCAGCAGCGCGGCGCATGATGGCCGAACGCTCAATCGCGGGCATATTGCGCCAGATGCCAAAACCTTTTTGCGCCGCCTGCAGCGCTGCGTCCAAATCAACCACATCGGAATGAGCGACATGACCGATAACTACGCCGTTGGCAGGATTGCGCACCTCAATAGTCTTGCCGGAAGCAGCGCTGCGCCACTGACCGTCGATAAGTAGTTGAACTTCATGATTTGTTTGTGGCATTTTGTCTCCTTTATGATTTTGTAAAAGATTTATCCAACAAGTGAAACCTTTTTTAGAAAATGGTTTCACCACATTTCTACGATTGCTTGTTTAAATTCAATATTCAATACTGATTAATTTAAAATATCAGAACTTATCCAAGTCCTAAAAAAGCATCTTCGACTTTCATCTTTTTATAAAATAATGACTATAAATGCACTAGGGCAAATACCTAAGGATTACAATGTCTAAAGTCAATCACACTGATCTTGTTCGCAAAACGCTACTGACGAAGTTGACCTATGGTGAATACTACCCAGGCCACAGCTTTGTTTTGCGCGAACTATTGCAAGATCCTGAGTTCGAAGGAATGAGCCAAACCCCTATCCGCGAAGCGCTGCTGCAACTTGTAGCTGCAAACATCCTGATAGGCCAACGTGGCTTCAGTGTGCGAGTCCCTATCCCCAGCGCCGAACACCTGATCGAAGTACGTGCCCTGCGCTCACATTTAGAAGTCATGGCTGCGCTGCAGCATTTTGATGATTGGGATGAAGAATCACTCTTGGAGCTGGAAGCTTTGCATCACTCCATGGCGCAAGCCAAAAGCGTCAAAGACGTTAAAAACCAATTGCGCTACAACGCAATGTTTCACATGCGCTTATGCCATATGGAGCAAGAGTCGTATCTCAAAAGCATGATTCAGACTCTGTGGGCAATCACTGGTCCCTCGGTGGGTTACCTATATGGCAAAGGCTCGACCTCAGTCTTTACAGGTATTCATCCGCACGAAGAAATTTTGAAAGCACTGCGCGAGAAAAATTCACGCTTGCTCGAACGTGCGCTGATCAAGGACCTCAGCAGCACCGGCACGCGCATCATAGAAGTCCTCAAGCAAAAGCTCTCACCCGAGGCTTTGGCACTACAACCTTTCAAGCCCATGGATCTGGTGCGCGTGCGCACCAGAGAAGGCCGTCAGATCAAATACGGAGCCAGTTAGCCGGTTAACGGCAATCGAGTACCACCTTGCCAAATGGCTTGCCATTTTGCAGGTGCTCATGTGCCTGATCGGCATAGCGTAAGGAATAGACCTTGTCGACGTGAATTTGCAAGCTACCATCAATTAATGCATCGAACCATCGATTACAAAAGCGGCGCGTCATTGCTTGCTTTTCCTCGATGCTCTGCGACTTCATCACCGATCCACGCACACTCAAACAGTTGCGGAGCAGCAAGTCAATCGGCATGGCCCCTTTGGGCCCTTCTTGCAGACCCAGCTGTACCAGTCTGCCGTACAGCGCCAGACTACGCATATTGCGCTCAAAATAGCTGCCGCCCATATTGCAAACGATCACATCAACCTTGCCACCCGGTGCCTGGCTGGCAATTTCCTGCTCAAAATCTTGCGAGGCATAGTCGATCGTGCTATCCACGCCAAGCGCCTTGAGCTGCTCATGCTTGCCGCTACTGGAGGTAGTGCCAATCCAGGCCGCACCTGCAGCCTTGGCCATCTGGATCATCGTGGTGCCCACTCCGCCGCCCGCGCCATGGATGAGCACGCGATCGCCCGGGTTCATTTGACCCAGGTGCATCAGCATCTGGTGCGCTGTGATCATGACTTCGGGAATAGAACCCGCTTCGACCATGGTCAGATTGCTGGGCACTGGCATGCACAGGCGATGATCCATACGTGCGTATTCCGCGTAGGAGCCGCCGCCGACCAACCCCATCACGGTATCTCCCACGCACACATCAGTGACCGCACTGCCGATGTCCACGACTGTGCCGGCCAATTCAAGGCCGATGATCTCATCGCAGTCCCCGTATCCAGGCTTGGCGCCATAGCGCCCCTCGCGCCAGAAGATTTCAGCGCGGTTCAGGCCCGCAGCGGCAACGCGCACCAGCACATCCGTAGGACGCAACTGCGGCAGTGCAACTTGTTGTGGCTTGAGTACGGAAGGTGCGCCAAATTCCTGAGCAATCGCTGCCAGCATCGTCAAAGGTAATGTCTCTTTATTCATGGATTTTTTGATTCCATTTGTCTCAAGAAAAAGCCAGCACGATGGCTGGCTCACATGCAAACGCAGCCTAAACTGCTGCCGCGGGCTTAATTATTTTGCGGAATGTTGGCAGCCTTGATCGCTGCGCCCATAAACTGGTGGCCATCGACAAGCATCTTGCGATACTCAGCGCCATTTACGGCCACCGGCTCCAGTCCACCCAGAGAGAATATCTTTGAGGTTTCTGGCGAATTAATCGCAGTCATGGCAATTTTTTCCATCTTGTCGCGCACGCCCTTGTCTACCCCCTTAGGGAAGGCCAGGCCCACCCAAGAGTCCACTTCCACATCAAATCCTTGCTCTTTGAGTGTGGGGATCTCTGGCATCTCAGTCCAGCGCATGGGGCTCGCGCTGGCCAGCATGCGCATCTTGCCGGCCTGCACGTGCGGGATGATGTCTGAAGGATTTTGCACAATCACTTCCACATGGCCACCCAGCAGTGCATTGACAGTTTCAGCACCGGACTTGTACGAGACTTGCTCGAACTTGCCACCTGTTTTACGGCCCAGTTCATACATGGCGATGTTGTTAGGCGCTGAGGGCGCACCAAAGAAGACGCTCTTGCCTTTCTTTGCCGCATCCACCAAGTCTTGCACGGTCTTATATGGCGAGTCGGCGCGCACAGCGACACCGTACTTGAATCTGCCCACGCCTGCGATGAAATCGAAATCCTTCTCGGTGTAATCGACCTTCATCATGTGCGGCGTGATGGCGACCGTAGAATACGTCACGATACCGAACGTATAGCCATCGGCTTTTTGCTTGGCCAGTTGAGATACCCCCAGTGTTCCTTGGGCCCCGGCCTTGTTCTGAATCACAATAGGCTTGCGCAGCATGGGTTCCATGCCTTTGGCCAAGCCACGTGCGGCCACATCGGTATTGCCGCCAGCACCATAGTTGACGAACATGTTCACTTCACGTTCTGGGTACAGGGCTGCATTTTGGGCAAAGACGACCATGGGTAAGGCTGCTGCGCAGGCCAACATGGCTACAAGAGTGCGTCGTTTCTTCATATGCTTTTCCTCACTTCAGGGTGGCGATGCATCAGTTCATGAAGACGCCGCCGTTGATATCCAAGCACGCACCAATAGTGAATGCCGCCTCGTCCGTACACAGCATCGCAACTGCATACGCAATTTCATGTGCCTGACCAATACGCCCTATGGGGATGGATTTGGCGATGCGCTCGTTAACCTCTTCGCCACCTTGCATGGCCATCTTGGTTTGCACACGCCCCGGTGCCACGGCATTGCATGCAATACCGTAAGGTGCCATCTCCAGCGCCACGGCCCGGGTCCATGCCAAAAGCGCTGCCTTGCTCATCATGTAGGCAGGACCAGATACCGCAGTCTTGCTGCGCCCAGCCAGTGAAGCCACATTTACGATTCGTCCCCAACCTAGTTTTTGCATGCCCGGCAAAAGCTGCTGGGTCAAAAGCATGGGAGACAGCGCATTAATTTGCATCGTGCGGTGAAATTCCTGCACGCCGGTTGTCAGTGAGGTATTGGAGTGGCCTTGCTCATTTTTCAGGCTCACTCCAGCATTGTTGACAAGTATTTGCACGTCACCAAATTCGTTCTTGATGCGCTGTGCAAATGCTTCAATGTCGCCTACATCCTCCAGATCAAACGCAATCACATGCAAATGCGGTAAAAACTCATGTGGCACTTGACCATCGAGTTCGCCTGTGCGACTGCAAGCAATTACGCGGTGCCCTTGCTGCAATAGCCGCAGCGTTGTGGCAAATCCGATGCCTCGGGTTCCGCCGGTGACCAAAGCGAGTTTTTGCATCTTGACTATGTCCTTCATTGGCTTGGCTTAAAACAAATCGCAAGGGGACTGCCCCCTTGCACATGAAGCACGTAATCAGTTGAGCATCGGGATGTTCATCTCTTTGATGAACTTGCCCATCTGCACATAGCCGTCCTTGACCTTCTTGGTGTAGTCATTGCCACTGACCAAATTCACATACATGTGCTGGGTCTTCATGAAGTCCACGAACTCGGGGTTTTGCAGCACCTTGGCAGTGGCCGCTTCGATTTTTGCCTTGACATCGGCAGGCAGACCTGCAGGCGCAGCCAGACCCAGGCTGCTATAGACGGAGACATCAAAGCCCTGCTCTTTGGCTGTAGGCACGTTTTCGTGACCCATGATGCGTTTATCAGTCATCGACGAGATCAGACGCACTTGGCCGGACTGAACCATGGGGATTAGATCTTGCGGATTTTGCAATGCCGACTCCACATGGTTACCTGCAGTTGCAGTCACTGCTTCCAAGCCTGATTTGTAGTTGACTTCCTCAAACTTGGTACCGGGGATCTTGCCCAGCGTGGCATACGGAATGTTATTGGGCGCGCCGGTCACACCATAGGTAATGCCCTTGGGATTTTTGGATGCCTCAACATAATCCTTGAGGTTGTGGATGTTCGAAGATGCAGGAACGACCAGGCCATAGGAGAAGGTACCCACTTCACCGAGAAACACAAAGTCATCGATCTTAAAAGGAGCCTTACTCATGCGCTGCGCGGTGTATGTCAGCGCGTTGTAGCCAGCAACCCCTAAGGTGTATCCATCAGGCTTGGCCTTGGCCAGTTGTTGCATTTGAAGCGTACCTTGAGCCCCTGTCTTGTTCACAACCACAATGGAGGCGCCTAGCTCTTTTTCTAGCAACTGAGCGAATTTGCGCGACATGACATCGGTAGCCCCTCCGGCGCCATACGGCACGCTCAACTCAATGGGGCGTGAGGGGTAATTTTGCGCATGTGCAAACGTGGCACAAGCCGCCAAAGCGGTAACGACGAAAAGTTTGCTGACAGCTTTCAAATTCATTTTGTTGTCTCCATTTTTTTGTTGCAAACCCAAAGAATCAAAGCGACCCGCTCATGCATTACTGCATGAACAAACCACCACCAACATCCAGTACCGCACCAGAGATGAAGTCTGCTTGTGGTGAGCAAAAGAATGCGATCGAGTTAGCTACTTCGCGCACAGTTCCCATGCGGCGTAGCGGCGTGTTGTTGTTTAGTCGTGCCGTGACTTCAGCAGGCGCAGAGGCTGTCATAGGAGTAGCAATGCGGCCAGGGGTAACCGCATTGCAGGTGATGCCGTGTGGGCCCAACTCTTCCGCGGCGTAGCGCGTCAGCCCCAACACCGCTGTTTTCGTGCAGACATAGGCCACACCTGGCACTGTCGCCCGGGTGCGCGCTGCTTGCGACGACAGGTTCACAATCCGGCCCCAGCCTTGTGCCATCATGTCCGGAGCAGTCTGCTGAATCAGTGTCAGCAATGACGTCAGGTTGATATCCACCACCTTTTTCCATTCCTGGGGGGAAACATCCAAGATCCCATAACCCGTTCCATCCGGCTTCTTGGGTGAAATGCCAGCGTTATTGATCAAAACAGAAACACCACCCCAACGAGCACGTACGTTCTGCAATGCTTGTTGTATTTGATCGAGATTCGTTACATCGACCTGCTGCGTTATTACTCGATCTTGGTCATTGATTAACAGTTCATCGAATTTATCTGTGACATCCCAAAGAACTAATTTAAAACCCTGCTCATAAAGGACTTGCGCTGTTGCCGCTCCAATGCCACCTGCAGCACCTGTCACTAATGCAACTTTTAGATTATCTTGATTCATGGCGGTTTATGGATCTATTAATAGATCAAGTTTTGAAATATTTAAATAAATTGATGGTAATTATGTAACCGTCAAAACTATAGTTAATTAATGAGTAGCGGCGATGTAAATAACCGCTTTGGTTAACTCATGAAAAATCCACCATTGATATCTATGACTGCACCATTGGTAAATCCTGCGATATCCGAACACAGATATGCAATTGCACCAGCGACTTCAATCGGCTCCCCAATGCGGCGTACCGGAATTTGGATGGCATAGCTTTCGTTGACACCAGGTGCGGCGTTTTCTGTCATAGGAGACAGAACGCGGCCAGGCGCCACAGCATTGCATGTGATACCAAAGGGCCCCATCTCAGCCGCTGTGCAGCGCGTCAGGCCCAGCACGGCAGCCTTGCTCATCATGTACAGCGGCCCCGAAACGATGGACTTGCTGCGTCCAGCAAGCGACGCCACATTGACAATGCGCCCCCAGCGGGCTTGCTGCATGCCCGGCAATACCTTTTGTGTCATGAGCATCATGGCAAGTACATTGACACGCATCATTTGCTCAAAGCTGGCTTCATCCGCATCCAAAATGCTCTGAGGCTTGCCATCCTTGCCCTTGATAGTCATGCCGGCGTTGTTGACCAAAATGTCCACACGTTCGTGCGCGCTCAAGATGGTGCGCATGACGCTGTCAATCTGGTCGCTGTGCGCCAAGTCCAGCACCACCGCCCGGGCGTTATCGCGCAACTCTTCAGGAATAGCGTCCAGCTTGGTTTCTTGACGATCAATTAAATACACCAGATGCCCTGCTTTAAGCAGTTCAATGCTGGTGGCAAAACCAATGCCACCAGCCGCACCCGTAATAACTGCGACTTTACTCATGGTATGTCTCTCCTACGGGTGCTGCGCTTAAACCAGCGCGTCAGGGCTATAGAACGTGATGGGTGGATGTGCCTGGTTGGTGCACATCACTTCCACGAGAGTGCTCTTGTCTGCAGCAGCCGCTTCGGCCAGCACCTTTGCAAGCTCGGCAGGATCGGTCACGCGAACACCATTGATACCGCTGGCACGTGCCACGGCGGCGTGGTCCACATCGGCAAAGTGCACAGCAGAGGTGTGGTCGCCGTACTTCAGGCATTCAGCGTGCTTTTGGTAACCCAGGATGCCGTTGTTGATCAGGATGGTCACCACCTTGATGCCCATACGAGCAGCAGTTTCCATCTCCGACCAGACGTGGCCAAAACCACCATCACCCACCAAGGCATAAACCACGCCCTTTTCGGTAGCCACGCGGGCACCCATTGCCATCGGCATCCCCCAACCCAGGCCAGCGAGGCCGCGGGGTGTCAAGAAACGCTGGCCGTTTTTGCGCACTTTCAGGTAATTGGTCACCCACAAAGTCGAGTAGCTGGCATCCGTTGCCACGATGTCATTACCGGTGAGTAATTTATCGAGTTCGGCCATGATGCGCTCAGGACGTATCGGCGTTTCATTGCTAGTCAGCAGATGAGCCACTTCAGCTTGGTACTTGGCGCGACCTTCCTTAATACCGCTCACAACTTGCGCACGATTGGCTTCACTGGCCGATATATCAAAGCTTTCGACCATGTCCAGCGCCACTTGCAGTGTGGCCTTGGCATCACCCACCAAGCGTACTTGAGTGTCATAGTTGCGACCGATTTCATTGGGATCGATGTCCAAATGGATATAGGTAGCATCCTTGGGATACAGGGTCCAGCTATCGGTGCCATTTTGGTTGGTGCGGTTACCCACCAGCAGCACCACATCAGCCTGGCTTACAAAAGGCTTCAGATAACGTCCCGAACCATTGGGCCCCAGGCAGTTGGCAATCACGCCCAGCGACAATTCATGGTCATCGCGCATGACACCCTTGCCCATATTGGTCGTGGCCAAGGGCACGTTTAGACGATCGGCCAGCGCCACTATTTCTTCACTTGCACCAGAGACATGCACTCCACCACCGGCCACGATCACAGGACGCTTGGCATTGATCAACAGTTGCAAGGCTTGTTCAATCGCAGCATGGTTGGCCACGGGACGGTCTAGCGGGAAGCTACCAAGCGCCGAGGTGCGCTTTTGCGCGCCAGCTACGGCTGGCTCAGCCAGCAAATCTGCAGGCAGCAGTAGCGCCACAGGACCAGGACGGCCCGAGGTGGCCTGCACCATGGCTTGATCCAGATAGTCTTCAACGCGAGAGGCTTGGTCGACACGGCGCACCCACTTGCACACCGAGCCCAACATGTTCATGTGGTCCAAATCCTGGAACGCATTCTTGTCGTGCTGATCACGATTGACGTCTTGCACTAGTGCGATCATGGGGATCGACACCTTCAGTGCTTCAGCCAAAGGCGCAACCAGCAGTGCAGCGGCAGGGCCATTTTGCGCCGTCACGATACCAACTTTTCCGCTGATACGTGCATACGCATCAGCCATGTAACCACCCGCATTTTCCGTGCGATACGAAACTTGTTTGATCCCGATCTGCTCTGCAGACAGCACGAACATACTCGGCAAACTCTGGCCGAAGAAGTGCGTTACGCCGTGTTTTTTTAAGATGGCCGCAATTTGCTGTGCAACCGTATTTTGTTTGGTGAATCCGGTGACCTTCAAGGGACTTGTCATATATTGCCTCCGCAGTTTTCATAGAACCAACGCAGACAGTGTATGAGCATTATTTTATAAATTAATTACTCGTTTCTCCCTACTTGAGCACGCTTGTTGATTTCCATCCAGAGGGGGCGTTGTTGCATAAATCGCGCTAGGGAACCTCTGCATAACTCCTCAACGCATGTGCTTGCACATGCGTGCCGGGTGCGGCAGCATCCCGGCTCATGCAGCAATTCGATCTCGGCTTGAACCTTTCCACCAAGAAAACACGCAAACGCGAATTCCTTGAGCAGATGCAACAGGTGGTGCCTTGGAAGGATCTGGTGGCATTGATTGCACCTTACGCCCCTGAAGGGCGTAAAGGGCGGCCACCGTTTCCCGTAGAGATGCTGCTGCGCATTCACTTCATGCAGCAGTGGTTCACCCTCAGCGACCCGGCCATGGAAGAGGCGTTGCACGATATGCCGCTGTTTCGGGACTTCGTAGGCTTGTCATGGGACAGTGCCGTCCCCGACGAGAGCACCATCTTGCGTTTCCGCCATTTACTGGAGACACACAAGCTGGCCGAGCAAATTCTGCAGAGGGTCACGGACTTACTGGAGAGCAAAAAGTTGCTGCTACGCACGGGCACCATCGTGGATGCCACGTTGATTGCAGCGCCCAGCTCTACGAAAAACAGCACCAAATCGCGTGACCCTGAGATGCACCAGACCAAGACAGGCAACCAGTGGTACTTTGGTATGAAGGCCCATATCGGCGTGGATGCGGATTCTGGCTTGGTGCACACCGTGCGGGGCACATCAGCCAACGTCAACGATGTCGTTGAAGCTAACAGCCTGCTGCATGGGCAAGAAATCGATGGATACGCCGATGCTGGCTATCAGGGTGCAGACAAACGCCCCGACATGCCAGAGCCAACACCCGAGCGCAAATTCCAGTGGCATATCGCCATGAAGCGCAGCCAGCGCAAGGCCCTGGATCCTCAGCAGCCGATATCGGCCATGCAAGAGCAGCTCGAGCAGGTGAAATCCAAAATCCGGGCCAAAGTCGAGCACCCATTCAGAGTCATCAAACACCAGTTTGGTCACATCAAAGTTCGCTACCGAGGCTTGAGAAAGAACACCCAGCAATTGCACACCTTGTTTGCTTTGGCGAACTTGTGGATGGCTCGTGGCCGCTTGCTGGCAAACAGCTAATTGCAGCCTGTTGTGGGCGCTGAAAAAGCAAGATGCCCGCCAAATGCGGGCATCTTGAGTGCCAGAGGCCAGCGGACCTCACGCTAGTTCAAGCACTACCACGCTTGAATTCGGGTTATGCAGAGGTTCCTTAGGTCTTTCCTCGTTGTATTCCCGTCTCCAAGTTTCGACGACGACCCGGGCATGTGCCAGGCTGGGGCAGTAAATTGCGGAAACCCAGCAATCTAGTTTGCCGGAAAGCTGTAATCTAGTTTGCTGAAATCCAGCAATCCAGTTTGCGGGAATCCAGCAATCTAGTTTGCTGAAATCCAGCAAACTGGAATGGAGGCCAATACCTTAGACCTCATCAATCAGGTGCTGCCAAAAAACGGTGTGCTTGCGCACGTGCTCCGTCGTAGATTTGCTTCGCCATACTCGGTGACACGCTGGGATGCAGATCAACATTAACTCGCTCAATCGCGGTGTCCAGCTGCGCCAGCATCTCCAGCATCGCGGGCCACAGCCCGTCAACCCGCGTCAAGTCTGCCAAAGCTTTCCAGTGCCGACGCTGGATTTTTTGCAGGTGGTAGTGGCGGCTTTGGGTCCCTGGAACAGCCATGGCCATCTTGGCTTTCTGCCAAGCAATCTTTCCGTGACCATGGCCTATTACTGGCCATGCCGACAACACGTCATACAAAGGCGTAGCGATATAGCCCCCGCCAGGTTGCATGAAGATGGAGAAGTTTTTGGCGTGGCCGTCGATAGCACCCAAAAGCCAAAACGCCAGCTGTGCCATGACGAAGCGTGCGCAATCTTGCGCAGACGCCTGGCTCTTGCTCAACACTTGCAAGCATTGCGCTATCCCTGGGCCACCATCCGCTTCGTACTTCTGAGTGCTGGCGACCCCCAAGGACTGGCATAAATCTTCTTGCGGCAAACGTGCCAACCAGCCATCTGGTGTCCATGCCCGATCAAAGCGCTCGACACACAGCACCGTGTGTGGGCCAAAAGTTTCAATGCTGCAGTTCGCTACCGGCAATCCCAGCGCTTTAAGCAATTGATTGCACAACCACTCGTTTTGTACCGACTGTGTGAAATCCAGCTCAGTACCCGGCACCACACCGATGTTGGGCTTGAGTATGTGGGTGGTCGGCGTAGCGCCTTCGGGCACATACCACTTTGAGTCCACGCGCAGCAGCGCTGTTTTCTCTTGTGCGCCAGCAATGGAAATGCGGAAGTCGACATCTGCATCCAGGCTGCCAAATGAAGCCCCCAGAGAGCTCAAGTGCGCGCTGATCGCGGCTTCATCCAATCGCTGGCCACGGATCTGATCAAAGCCATCAGGCTCAACACCCTCGGGCAGTAATTGCACGGCACCCACGCAATCACGGCCAATCGCTTCTAGCAAGGTAAACACGTCCGGCTTGCGCAGCCCGTACCGTTGCCGAATGCGCTTGCGAATGCCGGTGTTGTCAGGCAATAGGTTGTCAAAAAAGTTCTCGACCACCTCGCCGGTGACACGCAGGTCCGGCGTAAATGGCAGCGACAGCGACAAAGGGCGCACATGTTTGCTCGCCAGCCAGCCTGGGTCATACACCACACTGTGCGTACCCGTGCGCGAGATCTCCCAGCGACCTACACGCAAACCGTTCATCCAAATACCGAGCGCGCGCATTACCAACGCCCTTGTGGCTTGTGACTCTGCCAGCCATCTGCGAGTACCGTGTGTTTCAGCGGCTGCGCGCTCGGCCTTGGCTCAAGGTGCTGGGCTGGCGCTGCCTGACTGGCTACTACCCTCGCCTGCTTGCTTTTTGACGTGGATTCACCGGCTTGCACTGGGACGGATGCTGCGTCTGAGAGCGCGGCCTCTGGGGGCAGCGTTTGAGCCCGCAGCACCAACTGCGCTCCCAACAATTCCAGGATGGCCATCATCTGCCCCACGCTGACGGCGGAAGGGTCCTTCTCAATCGCGGCGATTCTGGATTGCGTGACTTGGAGCAAGCTCGCCAATCCAGCTTGGCTCATGCCTTTGGCTTTACGCAGCGACTTGAGGTACAAGCCCAGGTGCTGCGGAAAATTCAGTGCGTAGTCCATCTCACCCCCACGGCCAAAATCATTTCTAAGTGATAAATGCAAATTATCACTTTAATGTGATTTTTGCAAGTTATCACTCAAGAGTGATGTTCATACGCCTGGCGGTAGGTCCCCCCCCTGAGTAAGTCACTTCACGATGCGCAACTTGGCAACCTCTTGAGATGCTTCAAATTGGACGTTGGCCAGCTCCAGGATGTGCGCTTCGATGCGCTGCGCAAACGGCCGCAACGCATCGATACTGCGCGGCCGATAGCCCTCTGCCGTGGCACTGGGCTTGTGCCCCATGATCTGCGCAATTGCACCGGCAGGAGCGCCTGCGGCTTCCCCCAGCAACGAAAAGGAGCGACGCAAGCCGTGGAATGTCAAATGACCAATTCCCGCACTGCGTAGCACCAAGGCATGGCTTGCGCGAGCGTCTGTAATCCGCCCCGCTTTACCTGTACTGGCAAACACATAGGCACCGACCCTCAAAGTGGATGGAGGTTTTGGCATCCATTTCTGATGGCGGCCACCACGCTGCGCAAGGGCATGGCTCAGGCCCTGTCCTGCAAGCGCCGTGGGCTCGCTGATTTTCACGACACACTAGCGCCTTTCCCACAAGGCCTCACACAGGTCTTGTGCCCTGCCATCACACACAGGATTCGCCCATGCCCCACGCCATTGTCATGCGCACCCCCGGAGGGCCCGAGGTGCTGCAACTCGAGCCCGCCACCGTGGGCGCCCCACAACCCCATGAGGTGCGCCTGCGGCACACCGCCATCGGGGTCAATTTCCATGACGTGTACGTGCGCTCAGGCCTGTACCAGACCCTGAAGCTGCCAGGCATTCCGGGCATTGAGGCCGTGGGGGTGGTGCAAGAGCTGGGCAGTGCCGTGACTGGGCTGCGCACAGGTGATCGCGTGGCCTATATGACACGCCAATACGGCGCCTACGCGCAAGAGCGCACCATCGCCGCAGACCTGCTCGTGCCCTTGCCCGAAGGCATCAGCGATGGCGTGGCCGCCTCCTCATTCCTCAAAGGTCTGACTGCACAAGTGCTGGTGCGCACGGTCTACCCCGTGCAAGCTGGCGACTGGGTGCTGGTGCATGCCGCGGCCGGCGGCGTGGGCAGCTTGCTGTGCCAATGGGCCAGCCAGTTGGGCGCACGCGTCATTGGAACAGTGGGTTCAGCTGAAAAAATCGCCTTGGCCGAAGCAGCCGGCTGCCGCCATGTCATCAACTACCGCGAAGAAAATTTCGTGCAGCGCGTGAAAACACTCACGGCAGGTGGCGGGGTGCAAGTGGCTTATGACTCGGTCGGTAAAGACACTTTTTTAGGCTCGCTGGAGTGCCTGGCGCCATGTGGCCACCTGGCCAACTTTGGCCAGTCCTCCGGCCCCATTGCACCCATTGAAGTGTCCATGCTGTTTGCCAAGTCCAACGTGCTGTCGCGCGCCAGCGTCTTTCAGCATGTGCGCACGCCTGCACTGCTGCAGCGCGCGGCCATCCAGTTGTTTGAAGCCATGCTCAACGGCACGCTCCACATTGCGCCCAGCATGGAATTTGCACTGGCCGATGCTGCGGCCGCTCACACGGCCTTGCAGGCACGCGAGCGCACGCAGTCGATCGTGCTCATTCCATAGTCCACACGGGCCGCCGGCCACGAGATCCGTTCCCGGCCCACCCGGCAGGCAGGCAGGCAGGCCTTGGGCAGGGAGCAAAGCCTGTTGTGCGACAGCGGCTACACAGGATGCGCTCAAGGGCTGGGGCGTGCGTTCGTCCATGAGCAGGAAGGGCAACTGTTGGGACAACGCACCGACCGAGAGCTTCTGGGGGCGACTGAAAACGGCCAGCGTGCATGGGCAAAAATTCGCCACCCGTGAGCAGGCAAGGCAGGCGGTGATGGACTGGATAGCCTTCTACAATCACCGCAGGCTGCATTCAACGCTGGGTTACGTCAGTCCCATGCAGTATGAACAACGCTGGTACGAGGCACAGCGTAAAAAGGCCGTGTGAACCGTGGGTTAAGAACTCCACGAAACAGGGGCAAGGTCAAACTTGTGGATGGCCCGTGGCCGTTTGCTGAAAAACAGCCAATCCAAGCCTGGTGTGGGTGCATAAAAAGCAAGATGCCCGCGAAACGCGGGCATCTTGAGTGCCAGGGGCAAGGGAACATCACACTCGTTCAAGCACTATCACGCTTGAAATCGAGTTATGCAGAGGTTCCCTAAGTGAACGGCATTACGCGCCAGAGGCCGTTTAAAGCCCTCTGGCGCGATCAAGGCGCAGCAACCATTGCCTGCGCTTACCGGAATGGCGTATTACTTGCGGCGCGCTTCCATCACGCTGATCCAGCGCACCAGCGGCCACAGCAAGGCCAGGTACATGAGCGCTGCCAAGATGATGGGCGACGGGTTGTAGACCAGCGACTGCGCATCGCGCGCCACGCGCAGCAACTCGGGCATTGCGACCACGCTGGCAATGGTGGTGAGCTTGACCACTTCAATGCAGTTGCCCATCAGATCCGGCAGCACCTTGCGGGTGGCCTGCGGAATCACCACATGCGCCAGCGTCTGCCACTGCGTCAGCCCCGTAGAACGCGCGGCCTCGGTCTGCCCCTTGGGCACGGCTTCAATGCCAGCGCGAAACACCTCGCAAAAGTAGCTCGAGTTGTTGAGCATGAAGCCCACGCACACCGCCATCACTTTGGGAATTTCCCAGCCCGTGAAGGGGATGCCGAAGTAAATCAGGATCAGCAATACCAGCGGCGGAAAGGCACGGAAAAAATCCACGTACACATTGGCGATCCAGCACCCCGTGCGCGAGCGGGTATGGGTGATCCACAGCGCCAGCAGCAGCCCTGAAAGCAGACCGATGGGAATTACCAGGGCCGACAGCCACAGCGTGGTCCACAGGCCCTTGAGCAGGAACGGAAAGACTTGGACGAACACGTCCCAGTTGAAAAAATTGTCCAGAATGTCTTGCACCTTGCGCTCCTCGGTTTAACGCTTGTACTGCCAGGTGGTTTCCAGCCACCGCGCCAGTGCAATGATGGGAATGAAGAACAGCAGGTACAGCGCCGCGCCAAGCACCAGCGGCGTAGGATTGCCGGAATTGCTGGTGGCCGAGTGGGCGATGTTGAGCACCTCACTGAGCGCAATCACCGAACCCAGCGCGGTGTTCTTGATGACCGAAATCACGCGGTTGGTCAGCGGTGGCACGGCCACACGCAGTGCCTGCGGAATCTGCACGTACACCAGCGCCTGCAATGCCGTCATGCCGCACGAGCGCGCAGCCTCACGCTGTCCCACAGGCAGCGAACGCAAACCGGCCCAGATGCTTTCTTCCGCATATGCCGCCAGCACCAGCGACAGTGCCAGACAGGTGGCCGTGAACGCCGACATGGACAGGTTGATGAAGGGAAACGCGAAGAAGAACACCATCAGCAGCACCAGCGGCGGCAGCGCACGAAACACGTCCGCAAACATCACCACCGGCACGCTGGCCCAGCGTTTGCCACTGGAGCGCACCATGGCCAGCAACAGCCCTATCAGCACGCCGCTCAACGTGATGCACACGCTGAGCGCGGCGGTAATGACCAAGCCTTGCAGCAGGTCGGGCAGGTACTTCTGCGCCACCTCCGCATTGAAGAAGGTGAAGATGAAATTTTCCAAACCAGAACGGGGTACATCCATGGTGCTCAGCCCCCTTCGGTGAAGCGGCTGACAAACTGCCGCGTGCGTGCGTGGATCGGGTTGCCGAACACCTGTTCAGGCGCACCTTCTTCCACCACATAGCCGTCATCCATGAACACCACTTTGTCCGAAGCAGCACGCGCAAACGCCATCTCGTGTGTCACCACCAGCATGGTCATGCCACTTTCACGCAAAGCACGCATCGCGTTGAGCACGCTGCCCACCAGCTCCGGGTCCAGCGCACTGGTAGGTTCGTCAAACAGCATCACCTGCGGTTTGAGAGCCACCGCACGGGCGATGGCCACGCGCTGCTGCTGCCCTCCCGACAGTTCGCCGGGGTAGCTGTTGGCTTTGTGGGCCAGGCCTACGGACTCCAGCGCCTGCATGGCCAGCACCTGCGCTTCCTCCTTGCTTTTGCCCTGCACCTTGCGCAGTGCCAGCGTGACATTGCCCAGCACATTGAGGTGCGGGTACAGATTGAATTGCTGAAACACCATGCCAATGCGCTGGCGCACATGGTTGACATTGGTGTTGGGGTGCATCAGATCGACACCATCGATCACGATCTGCCCTTTGCTGGGCACTTCCAGCAAATTGCAGCAGCGCAGCATGGTGCTTTTGCCTGAACCGGAGGGGCCGATCACAGATACCAGCTCCCCTTGGCGCACGCGCAGATTCACATCGCGCAGCACCGGTGTGCTGCCATAAGACTTTTCAAGTCCGACGATTTCAAGGATGGTGGCTGGGTTCATGGCAGACAAGGCAAAAACTAAAAACTTCTCGCATGCAGACCACCTGCACAGACAGGCTGTGCAGGTGCTGCATTACTGGCTTATTTGCACTGTGCAGGTGCAGGGGTCGCGTCGTAGCCGTCCAGGCCTTCAATGCCCTGGCCAGCAGCTACAGTGACTGCAGCGCTACCGGGCTGGGGCGTGAAGCCAAACCACTTTTGCGCCAGCTTGGAAACCGTTCCGTCGAGCTTGAGGCACTTGAGGGCATTGCCCATCTGGTCACGGCCAGTCTTGTCATCCACACGGAACGCCAGTGCCCAGACCAGACCGGTTTCGATGGTGTAAGTGGTCTTGAGTGTGGGGTTTTGCTTGGCGGCCCACATGGACACGGTATTGCCTGCCAGATTGGCATCGGCACGGCCCGACTGCACGGCCTGGACTGCATCGGCGTTGCTGCCGTAGACGTCGAACTTGAAGCCGTATTTGTCAGCGTTTTCACGCACCCACTGTTCGTAGGCGGAGCCCTTGTTCACGGCAATGGTCTTGCCCTTGAGCTCTTCCAGCGACTTGATATCGGCAGCGGTTTTCTTCTGCACAAAGATGAAGTCGGTGTTCAGATAGCCTTCGGTGAACAACACGCTTTTGGCACGCTCGGCATTGGCGGTGACTGGTGCCAGCACAAAGTCGTACTTCTTCGCGTTCAGGCCGGGAATCAGGCCCGAAAACTCCGTGCCTTCGATCTGAATCTCGCGGCCCAATTGCTTGGCCAGTGCATTCCCCAGATCGATGTTGAAGCCTTGCAAACCGCCATCGAGCTTGACCATGGCATGGGGGGCAAATGTGGCATCGACGCCCGTACGCAAAGGGGTTGAAGCGGCGGCAGTGCCCGCTCCCAGGATCGAGATCACGGCAGATACCGACAACGCGGCATTCACAATAGCTTTACGCATGGATGGACTCCTCAGATTTCAGTGGACAGGGCTTCAGGGGACAAAGGCAGACCGGCGCCCACGCGCTCGGTAATCAGGCGGTAGTGCTCAGGGCGGCGGTGCTTGGCAAAGTTGAAGACGTTCTGCAGGAATTTCTCGCCCATCTCCAGATCGCAGCGCGCAAAAATCACTTCGTCTTCTTCACCACGAGACTGAGCGACGATTTCACCGGTAGGTGCCACGATGGCCGAGCCACCAATCATGTGGAAGCCATCTTCCTTGCCGCACTTGGCAGCGGCGGCCACCCACAGACCGTTCTGGTAGGCATTGGCCTGCAGCGACAGCAGGTGGTGGAACATGCGAAGGTGCACAGGCTCATCCCAATGGATGTTGTGCGAAGGCGTGTTGTAGCCCAGCGCTACGATGCGCGCACTTTGCAGGCTCATCATGCGGTAGGTCTCGGGCCAGCGGCGGTCGTTGCACAGGCACTGGCTGATGCGCGTGCCCAGCATGTCGCTGACCACATAGCCACCGTTCCCGACCTCAAAATACTTTTTCTCCAGGTGCTGGAATGGCGCATCGGGCTTGTGGTCCGAATGGCCAGGCAGGTGGATCTTGCGGTACTTGGCCACAATTTCCGCGCGCTCATTGACCAAGATGGAGGTATTGAAGCGGCGCCCTTCTGGCGTCAGCTCGGCATAGCCCAGATAGAAGCCAACACCCAGTTCACGCGCCAGGTCAAACAGCGGCTGGGTGACCGGCCCAGGCATCTGCGTTTCAAAGAAACGTGCGTTGACTTCGGCTTCATCCTCGTACCAATAACGAGGGAAGAAGGTGGTCAATGCCAGCTCCGGAAACACCACCATCTTGGCACCGCGTGATGCGGCTTCACGCAGCATCTCGATCAGGCGCTTGACCACACTTTCGCGGCTGTCACGCAGGTGAACCGGGCCCATCTGGGCGACGGCGAGATTGAAGAAACGGTTTGCGTCGCTCATGCTTGGCCGCTCCATGCTTTGCCTTTGAGGCCTAACCAGCGCGCTGCGCTGGAGGGTTGGGGTTGTAAAGGGTTGTTGAGAAGGGGTTGTGGGCAACGGCGTGGGATGTACTGGCCCTGCCCGGGCTGCGCATGCAGCTGCTGGTCCTGCACCACGACCGCACCACGGCTGATGACGGTGACCGGCCAGCCGGTGATCTGTTTGCCCTCATAGGGGGTGTAGCCCACGTTGTCGTGCAGATCGCTCCAGGTGATGGTGCGTTGCAACTGCGGATCCCAGATGGCGATATCGGCATCCAGACCCACGGCAATGTCGCCCTTGCAGTGCTCCAGCCCATACATCTGCGCATGGTTGGTGGCGGTCAGCTGTACGAACTTCTCAGGGGTAATGCGGCCTTTGAGCACACCTTCAGAAAACATCAACGGCAGGCGCAGCTCAATGCCCGGTACACCGTTGGCCATTTCCTTGAACGTGGTGGCCTCGCCCTTGGGCAGTTTGCCTGTGGTGTCAAAGCGATACGGGGCATGGTCAGAGCTGTAGACACCCAAGGTGCCATCCTGAAAGCCTTGCCACACGGCCTCTTGTGCACGTGGGTCGCGTGGTGGCGGGCTGCAACAGAATTTGGCTCCTTCCAAGCCTTCCGCATCCAGATCTTCTGCGGTCAGAAACAGGTACTGCGGGCAGCTTTCTGCATGCACCTTGCTGCCCAGCTGGCGCGCTGCGCGGATCACATCAATGGCTTCGGTGGCCGATACATGGACCAGCAAAATCGGCACATCCAGCAGGCGCGACAGCGCAATCGCACGGTTGCTGGCTTCGCCTTCGGCCAGATAGTCGTGTGCCACCGCATGGAACTTGGGGGCCGTTTTGCCACTGGCGAGCAGCTTGCGGGCAATCCAGCGAATCACGTCGTGGTTCTCGGCGTGGATCATCAGCATGGCACCTTCGCGGCCCGCCACTTCCATCACATCCAGCAGCTGAAAATCATCGAGCTTGAGCGCGTCGTAGGTCATGTAGACCTTGAGGGAAGTCACGCCATCGGCAATGGCCTGCACCAGATCGCTTTGCAGGTTCTCGGGCGTAGCTTCCGACAGGATCAGGTGAAAGCCATAGTCAATCACAGCCTTAGAACGTGCACGCTGCGCATAGTCGGCCAGCACGTCTGGAATGCGCATCCCTTTGTGCTGCGCTGCGAACGGAATAATGGTGGTGGTACCACCAAACGCAGCCGATACGGTGCCACTGTAGAAGTCATCTGCACACATCACACCCATGCCGGAAAACTGCTCAATGTGTGCATGGCTGTCGATGCCGCCAGGCATCACCCACTGGCCTGTAGCGTCAATGTCCTTGGCCGCTGCAGGCAGCTGGGGGGCGATGGCGGCAATCTTTCCGTCCTTGACGCCGATATCGGCAAAGAACGTTTCCTTGGACGTGGTAATGCGTCCGTTGCGAATGGTCAGATCGAATTCCATCGCGAAGCTCCTTAGAAAGTACCGGGGTACAGACCGCCGTCGAGCAGCAGGTTTTGCCCCGTGATGAAACCGGCATTGGCGCCGCACAAAAAGGCGCAGGCATCACCGAATTCCTGTGGATCGCCCAGACGCCCGGCCGGATTGGCGGCACGCCGGTCAGCCAGCACCTGATCAATGCTTTTGCCGGAATTGCGCGCCCACTGGGCAGCGGTTTCCAGCAGGCGATCGGTCTCGAAAGGTCCGGGCAGCAGGTTGTTGATGGTCACGTTGTCACGCACGGTTTTGCGCGCCAGCCCTGCCACAAAACCGGTGAGTCCGCTGCGTGCACCGTTGGACAGGCCGAGGATGTCAATCGGAGCCTTCACGGCCGCAGAAGTGATGTTCACGATGCGACCAAAACGCTGCTGCTGCATGTGGTCCACCGTGGCTTTGATCAACGCAATCGGTGTGAGCATGTTGGCGTCGATGGCAGCCAGCCAGGTGTCACGGTCCCAGTCACGGAAGTCGCCGGTCTTAGGCCCGCCTGCGTTGGTAACCAGAATGTCTGGACGTGGTGTGACCGACAGCACCTGTGCACGTCCTGCTTCGGTGGTGATGTCGCAGGCGACTGCCGTCACGGCAGTGCCGGTGAGAGCACGAATTTCCTGCGCCGTAGCTTCCAGTACCTGGGCATTGCGGGCCACGATGGTGACAGCCACTCCCTCCTTGGCCAGCGACAGTGCGCATGCCTTGCCCAGGCCTTTGCTGGCACCGCACACGATGGCAGTGCGCCCACGAATTTGTAAGTCCATGCTGCGTTCCGTCTCAGTCGATCAGCAAGGGCTTGCTGCTGCGGATATCCAGCCCCACACGGGCAATCACGCCTTCCAGCTCGCGTGCAGTGATAGGGTCCATGCGCATGCCTGGGCTGCGCAGTGCCTGGCTGGAAATGACACCGCGCTGCTCATAGACATACTTGCGCATGGCCAGGCCCATCTTGGGCTGGAATTCATAGCGAATCAGCGGGCAGTACTTGTCAAAAGTTGCTGCTGCACCCGCATAGTCACCGGCAGCGTATTTATCGAAAATGCGCACCAGAATTTCAGGGAAGGCAAAGCCCGTCATGGTGCCGACGGCGCCGCGCTGCAACTCTTCCAGAAAGTACACACCACCGAGGCCACCAAAGACCTGCACCTGGTTGTCCGACAGTTCGAGAATACGGCTGATCTTCTGGCCTACGGGAGGCTCCTCCATCTTGATGATGTTGACGCCACCTTCCTTGGCCAGACGTGCAATCACTTCGGCCTTGATCTCGGTCGAGAACGAGTCGGGGAAGTCATGGATCACCACGGGAATATCAACCGATTTGGCCAGCGTCTGGTAGTACTCAAACTGCATCGCGTCAGAGGTCGTATCCAGTGGCGCTGCAAACACCGCCGAGGCGCCCAGCGCTTGTGCCTCCTGACACTGCTCGACCGCGCCAGCAATACCCAAGGCACGTACGCCGGTCCACACGGGCACACGGCCAGCTGCAGCAGCTACATAGGCTTGAATGACTTGCTTGCGCTCGGCATTGGAGAGTTTGTGCAGTTCACCCAGAAAACCCAAAATAGCCAGCCCTTTGACACCAGCCTGAATCTGAAACTCTGTCAGGCTGCGGATGCTGTCTACATCCACACTCATATCGGCATGAAATGGCGTAGGGCAAATGGTGTAGATACCGTGGAATGGGCCGCGGGCCTGCATCGCGACAGAAGCATTGGTGCTGTGCATAAACCGTCTCTCAGAAGAATGGGTTGGTGTTGAACAGATTCTTCTGTGTCATTCAGCGCTTGTCGCTGACCGTTTTATTGCGAGCCATTAACAAGAAGTTAAGCCTCCGCCATAACTGCCGTGCCAGTGCTGACACCCAGCCCCTGCTGCGCCACCAGGTTTTGCAACACGGAAATAAATGACTGGCTAATTTGAGACAAAGGCTCGTAGCGAAGATGCACCAAGTTGGCTTGCAAAACAGGTGCTTGATCCAGAGGACGCACAACAATGGAGTGTGAAGACGACCAGCTGCGAACCGAAAATTCGTCCACCAAGGCCAGTCCCATTCCACTTTCCACCAGCACACCAACGTTCTGAGGGGAACCTACTTCCACGGCATGTACCACTTCGGTGTTCTGCGCCTGTGAATAGGCGCGGATCATCTTGCCCAATGGGGTGTCGTAGCCATAGCCGATCAGTGGCCACTTGATAAGGTCACTGAGCGTCACGCAAGCCTTGCCCGCCAGAGGATGGTTGTAGGGCATTGCACATACCAGCCGGTTGCTGGCCAGTGGGGTGACCTCCAAATTTGGGTGCTCCATGGGCAAGATGATGACGCCCAGATCGGCTTGGCGGTTCAATAAACGCTCTTTCAGATGCTCATAGCTGTAACACGCAAAAGTGAGCTTGCAATCCGGATGCTTGGCATGAAAAAGTGCCATGGCCTGCGGGATGAAACTCTGTCCAACACTGGGGCTGGAGACGATATTGAGCATGCCGCTGCGGTTGCTGCTGAGATCACTGGCCAGCTCATTCACGCGCTGCACTGCGCGGTACACCGCTTCTACCTCATGGAACAGTTTCTTGGCTTCCGGTGTAGCGAACAAGCGGCCCTTGATGCGCTCAAACAGTGCAAAACCCACCCGTTGCTCGGTATGTGCCAGAAGCCTGCTGACTGCAGGCTGCGAAACAAACAGCATCTGCGCTGCACCTGCAATCGTGCCTGTGGTCATCACGGCGCGGAAGACTTCGATCTGTCGCAAATTCAATGCACTCATGCGCTTACCTGGCTTTCACATCATCTTGGCCTTAACAAAAAGTTAAGCCATGCGCACATAAGAGCAATCTCCATGCCTGAAGGTTGTCGGTAGATTTAAAGCACTTGCTGGACTTTGAAAGATTGCCGTGGCTTCTACGATTTATGTCATCAACCCCAACAGCACCAAAGCCGTCACACAAGGCTTTGATCAGGCACTGGAGCGCTTGCGTGTTCCTGGAGGGCCGCGCATTCAATGTCTTACCTTGGAAAGCGGCCCCGCAGGGGT
Organism: Comamonas aquatica; assembly: GCF_018064205.1. Classification (NCBI taxonomy): domain Bacteria; kingdom Pseudomonadati; phylum Pseudomonadota; class Betaproteobacteria; order Burkholderiales; family Comamonadaceae; genus Comamonas; species Comamonas aquatica. The sequence goes on from NZ_CP072916.1 coordinate 1,779,945, forward strand.
GCAAACCCAGCTGGATGTGGAAAGTGTCACGCTGCCCTTGGTGCAAATGTGCTGCGAGCTACCCGACGATTGCGCAGCCGTGGTGATTGCCTGCTTCAGCGATCCAGGTCTGCACGTGGTGCGAGAAGTCATGCTCAAGGAGCGAGGTGTTCCCGTTTTTGGCATCAGCGAATGCGGCTTGCTGACGGCCATGACAATGGGACAGAAATTTGGGGTGATTGCCATTTTGCAAACGTCGATTCCCCGCCATTTGCGCACCTATGGCGCCATGGGTATCAACGATCGGCTCGCAGGTGAAAAAGCCATTGGTCTGGGCGTCACCGAAATGGCGGACAAGGCCACCACCTTGCAGCGCATGGTGGCCGTTGGCAATGATCTGGTACACAACCATGGTGCCCAGGTTCTGGTTATGGGTTGCGCCGGCATGGCCGATTTCCGCGACGAATTGCAGGCCGCTACCGGCGTGCCAGTGGTGGAGCCCACACAGGCTGCGGTCAGCATGGCCATGGGCCGTATCTTGCTGGGGTGGTGATATCTATGGCCATTGAACGTTTGCGCAAGCATTTGCTCGGTGCCCTCGGCACTGATGCACTGCTGAGCGATGCTGCAGACACCGCACCTTACTGCACCGACTGGCTGAACAAATGGCACGGTAAAGCAGCCATGGTCGTGCGCCCTCAGAACACCCAGCAGGTTGCGTATGTCCACAAGATGTGCGCTGAGTTGCGTATTCCTATCGTGACCCAAGGTGGCAATACCGGCATGAGTGGTGGTGCAACCCCCAACGACAGCGGCGACCAGGTCGTCATCAGCATGACCCGCATGCAGCGCATACGCAGCATCGATCCTCTGAACCAGACCATGACGGTAGATGCCGGCCTGTTGCTGGCCCATGCGCGAGAGGCAGCCTGCAACGTTGGCATGCAGCTACCCATGGCCCTTGGTTCCGAAGGCAGCTGCACCATAGGAGGGAATATTGCCACCAATGCAGGAGGCATTCATGCCCTGCGCTGGGGCACGATGCGCAATTTGGTACTGGGTCTGGAAGTGGTGTTGCCTGACGGGCGTATCTGGAATGGCTTGCGCGGGCTGCGCAAGGACAACACCGGCTATGACTTGAAGCATTTGTTTATAGGTTCCGAAGGAACGCTGGGAACCATCACATGCGCTGTGCTGCAGTTACAGCCTGCAGACAAGAAGCGAGCCTGTGCATGGCTGCATGCATCACAGCTGAGCGATTTGACCGAAGCCTTGAGCCTGCTGCGCAGCCAATGCGGTGCCAACCTCTGTGCCTTTGAAATGCTGGAGCACCAGGCCATACAGCTGATCCAATCGCAGCTGTCTGACATGCGTTGCCCCATCCCAAGTGACCATGGTTTTCATACCCTGGTGGAGCTTGCCTCGCCAGACACTTTGGACTTGCAGACCCGACTGGAAGACGCGCTTGTGCAATGGCTCGAAAAGGATGACAAGCGCCAGGCAGTCATGGCCCACAATGCTTCACAGATACAGCAGATGTGGAAGCTGCGCGAAGGCATTTCTTTGGCACAAAAACAATTTGGTTTTGCCATCAAACATGACATTGCGCTGCCAGTTTCTGCATTAGAGAGCTTCTGTTCCAGCGCAACCGCGTATGTCAAAAATTTACCAGCAGCTTATGAAGCACAGCTGATCAATTTTGGCCATTTGGGCGATGGCAATCTGCACTTCAATGTCTTGCTACCGCACCATGCATGTCCTGAAGACAAGGCCACACTGGTACGACAGATCAACCGCTATGTGCATGATCTGGTGCACCACCTGGGCGGCAGCATCAGTGCAGAGCATGGCATTGGGCAATTGCGTCGTGAAGACAATCGCCGCTATAAAAACCCGGAAGAAATGGATCTGATGCTGCACATTAAAAGAGCGCTGGATCCCAACCTCATCATGAACCCTGGCAAGTTGCTGTAACGGATTTGCCCCATAAAAAAAGGTTCATCACGGAATGTCGGGGTAGTTGCCCCTCAGTCAAGCGGTCCAGCAGGGCCGTGGTCATCTTGGCGTCGCCAAACACGCTGGCCCATTCGCTAAAGCTCAGGTTGGTGGTGATCACCACGCTGGTGCGTTCGTAAAGCGTCGAGAGCAGATGAAACAGTAGCGCACCACCAGATGAGCTGAAGGGCAGATAGCCCAGCTCATCGAGTATCACCAGATCCGTATGCACCAGCCTGTGGGAGGGTGTGCAGAATTTTGTGTAAACGGACAATTCACCGCAGGCGCAAGTCTGCATGTCCGTAAGCACAATGACAACCAAGAAACACGAAGTCCCTGAAGAACTGCTGGCGAAACTGCTGGCTGATTACAAGAAACCTGAAGACCTGATCGGCGAGAACGGCCTGCTCAAGCAGCTGACCAAGCTGCTGGTAGAAAAGGCGCTGGACGCCGAACTGACCGAGCACCTCGGCCACGACCGACTCGAACCTGTGGTCAACACCGGCGGCAACACTCGCAACGGCAAGAGCAGGAAGACGCTCAGGATGGCCATCATCTGCCCCAAGCTGACGGCGGAAGGGTCCTTCTCAATCGCAGCGATTCTGGATTGCGTGACTTGGAGCAAGCTCGCCAATCCAGCTTGGCTCATGCCTTTGGCTTTACGCAGCGACTTCAGGTGCAAACCAAGGTGCTGCGGAAAATTCAATGTGTAGTCCATCTCCCCCCCACGAGCAAAATCATTTCAAAGTGATAAATGCAAATTATCACTTTTAAGTGATTTTTGCAAATAATCACTCAAGAGTGATGCTCATAGGGCCCGGCGATAGGATCTCGCGCTGTGGCAACCAAGTAGATCACTTCACGATGCGCAACCTGGCCGCCTCCTGAGGCGCTTCAAATTGGACGTTGGCCAGCTCCAGGATGTACGCTTCGATGCGCTGCGCAAACGGCCGCAACGCATCAATACTGCGCGGCCGATAGCCCTCTGCCGTGGCACTGGGCTTGTGCCCCATGATCTGCGCAATTGCACCTGCAGGTGCACCTGCGGCTTCCCCCAGCAACGAAAAAGAGCGACGCAAGCCGTGGAATGTCAAATGACCAATTCCCGCACTGCGTAGCGCCAAGGCATGGCTTGCGCGAGCGTCTGTAATCCGCCCCGCTTTACCGGTACTGGCGAACACATACGTACCGACACGCGGTAAACGCATGAGTAGTTGCGCCAAATACGGGGTCAGCGGAATGACGCGGACCTCATCCACCTTGTCGGCCAAGGTCAACTTGCTCCAGCGGAAATCCACCTGCTGCCACGTCAAAGCGGCCACTTCTTCGCGGCGTGCCCCTGTCAGGAGCAAAGTTCTTAAATAAGCGCTGGCGGTTTGGTTGGACAACTGCTCGACCCCACTCCACCAGCTTTGCACCTGCGCTGCCTCCAAAGCATCGGTCCGCCGAACACTAGCAGGCAAGCTTTCCACAATCGCAGGGGCTTTGCCGGCATCACGGTCCACCAACGCCCGATATTCGGTTTGAGCTGCACACCAGCGAAGAAAGCCACGAAACATCATCAAGGCACGTGCAGCTTGGTGCTTACCTGTGATTGCTTCCCGGTCAAACCACACCTTCAGCGCATCTTCTGTCACACCAGACAGGGGCAATGCCAGAAGAGGAAAAAGTGGGCCGGGGCGCGTCAGTCCAGTACCGCGCTTTTTTGGCTCTCCACCGGGGAGCGCCATTGCATGAAGGTCTGCCAAGTAGCGCGGCTTCCAAGCATCCCGGCGCTTTGGTCTACCGTTCTCCAAATACAACGGCCAGATATCTCCTACTGTCAGAGCTTTGGCTTTGGCCTGCTGTCGCTGGGCGTCCTGCTCTGCCCTGTGCTGACGCTCCAGCTCGCGTGGGTCTTGGCCTTGGTCAACTGTCAATGCCAATTTCCGCGCCTCAGTGCGCGCTTGCTCGATGCTCCATACAGCTGGGGGGCCGATAGTCTTACTCAAGAAGCTGCCCTCTTTGGTTTTACGCTGAAAAACAAAAGCCTTTGCACCTTTATCAGTAGCACGAACCGCTAGGCCAGGCACTTCACTGTCACGTAAAAACACTTTCGCCTTACCTTCAGGGCAGCTCAGCCGCTCGATCAGCCCAGCGGTAAGTGCGTGGCGCTGACTCAGGTCTATAGGCGCATCTTTCTTGGGTCGGGCCATAGTCACCAATCTTTCTCATACAGTAAACAAAGGGGCTGCCTGCACTCATACATCCATCATGCATCCCTCATGCATACCAATTCACTATATTTTGGCGAACTCCAATCAACACAACAACTGTATTTAAGCACAGATCAATTTCAATAAGTCATTGATTTATATAAAAATATCAACACAAACAAACACAACCAAACGTTCAATCCCCGTCATTCGTAATGAGAAGGTCGCGTGTTCGATTCATGTCTCCGGCACCATTGAAATAAAGAAACCCCGCTATGTTTTGCATAGCGGGGTTTTGTTTTTTCCGACGATGTAAGGGCGGATGTAAGACGATTTTTTAGATGGCTGGCGCTGGCCTGCGCCAGCCACTCAACCCAAACCGCGCAAGGAGACTGGATTCGTGCCCCCGTTTGACAAGACCCGTACCACCACCGAACTGCCGAGTTTGCCCATCGAGTGCGCCCCACATGTGGACCTCGAACTCACGGAACAACAAGCGCGCACCATGCTGGCCATCCAGGCCAAGACCGAGCAGCTCAAGCAAACACTGCGACAAGACCCTTTGTGGGGCACTCCGGTGTATCTGCCGCCCAGGGGTTTTCCGCTCAAGCCAGAAACTAGCGAGCAGGTGCTTGCCGAGCAGTTGCCCTGGCCTGCCCTGCTGACGCTAGCCAATTGCGCCGAGGAAACAGCCTCACTCGCCCAGTGCTCCGTTAAAGAACTGCTGCTGTATGCCATCCAGATCTGCCCGTACCAGCATGTGGCCATCTTGATTCAATATTTGTCGCACAAAGAAGGCGTCCAAGCATCCGCCAAGGCGTTGAGCCCTTACATCCGACAGCTGAGAGACAAAGAAGCCCGCATCAAAGCAGGCGCCCGCAAAGGGGCTGACAAATCAGCGCACACGCGGCGCAAGCAATCCAAGGTACCTGCGCCACAAGATCTCAAGCGTGAAGCAGACAAGTTGATGGCCAGCCACTATGCGAAGCAGGACGTGGCAGGTATTTTGGCCAAGCGCTACGACGTCACGCCGACGACCATCCGCCGCAAGCTGAATGCCGCCACATAACAGACGCTTCGTTTAGAGCGGCCCCTGCCAGCTCGATGGCAGGTTTTCTGCCGACTGAATTGCAGGGCTTGGATCGGTGAGCACCTGCAATCTGAATCTCTGTTGCCATCACAAAAATACGAACATGTAGGGGGCTCATGTTCGTCGTGACTTTCAAAGTCGCGGCCATCACAACTTCTTCAACTCAGAGGAATACAACGATGGCCTACTTTGTTGCACACCCCGTCCGCCTGGACGAAGAAACCCGCTCCCACATCACTACCGCCGAGGCGGCTTTCCACCTCAACCGCTCCGAGCAGACTCTGCGCCTGTGGGCCTGCAAGGAAACGGGGCCGCTGCGCCCTGCCCGCATCAACAACCGCTTGGCCTGGTCGGTCGCCGAGCTGCGCCGCGTTTTGGGTATCCACTAAACCGCTGCCCCGCCATGCGTTCGCTGGCCCTCTCCCACCCAGCCGTGCTTGTCACGGCTGGGTTCATTTGAGGGGCACGCGTGCAGATGGACCGCCGAACACGCCCTGCCAACCTGCTGGTGCGCTTTGCCAAGCTCAAGGGCCCCACGGCAGCGCTGCGGGCGGCTCGGCACAATCTGCGCGAGCTGGCCTTGACGCCCAACATCACCCCAGGCCAGCAGCATCTCAACTTCGTCTTGCTCGGGCACCAGACGGCTGATGCGGTCAACGCCGCCTACAAAGCACAGCTGGAAGCAGCAGGCATCGACAAGCTGCGCGTGGATGCCGTGCGCCTGATCGAGGCCTTGGTCAGCCTGCCTGTGGGCATCCACGATGACGAATGCGCGTACTTCCAAGCTGCTTTGGACTGGATGGCCACAGAGTTTGGCAGCGCCAACCTCCTGAGCGCGGTCGTGCACAAGGATGAAAGCGCACAGCACATGCATGTGCTGATCGTTCCCCTGGTCCACGGGCGGATGCAAGGCTCGGATTTACTGGGCGGTAAAGCACAGCTGCGTGCGCGCTTGGCGCGCTTTGAACAAGCCATGCAGCCCCACGCAGCCGCTTTAGGCCTGCTGGACCATTCCGAGATGGCGCTGACGGCAGAACAAATGGCCGGGGAAGTCATTCGCGCACTCCAGCACTGCAAAGACCCGATGTGGAAAAGCTGCGTGGCCCAACTGCTTCGCAACTGCATCGAAGAAGCTCCCCAGGCGTTTTATGCAGCCCTGGCGCCGATGTTGGGGCCCGCCGACACCCTGAGCCCGCCTCGCCCTCGTTGCCGCCCCAAGCGCACGAAAACGATGGCTGAGTTTTTTACCAAGCCGATTGCCAAGCTCCGTGGCGCGGCTGCGGAGCGCTACCGCCAAAGCCCGGAATACCAGCGTGCCCACATCACGGCACCTGCACGGCCCAAGCCTGCTGCCAGCATGGTGGGCACCCGTGGCATCTCAGACGCCTCGCGCAGTTCCTCGCCTCCCGTGCATGTTGTGACTGCACTGAAACTGCCCGCCTTGCCGCAGCGAACCCTATGCTCTGTAGGGTTCGTTGGCGCTGGTCCCACTTGGCCCATCCATGCCAGCCTTGGCATCCTGGCCCAGCCTCGACCGGCATTCCAGGCAAGCATCTCCAGGGTACGGGCAGCACCAATCCCATCGTGGCCGGCCGCAAAGTACCCGCAACCGACTCTTCAACGCACCAGTTGGCTGGTGGCGACAGTGCCGCTGAACTGCATGCTTTTGCAATGGTGGCTGCTCAAAGCGCGAGTGCCCTGAGATTGGACGACGCACAAATTCGTTCAATTGCAAGACAAAGGCCCCCATGCACCAACCCACTCAACGACATGCCATACCGGCGCCAGCATCTGGCAATCAGAGCGCTGATCACGAACCTGCGTCCGTCCATCTCCACAGCGACTGCTGTGGCGCGAGGACGCGCAAGGGCACTCCCTGCAAAAGCAGGGTCCTGTATCGCGGCGGACGCTGCAAGTTGCACGGCGGCTTGTCCACGGGACCCAAAACCAAAAAGGGCAAGGCTGCCAGCCGCCGTAATGGAAAGAAAGGTGGGCGCCCCAGGAAGAACCGACAAACTGAACGCAAAGGCACTGCGAAAAACCCAACCCCATGAGAACCAGACAAAACTTGACATTTCCAAGGTACAAAAACTTGAAAATGCTGCGCTAGATTGTTGGTGGCTGGTGGGTCACTGTGAGATGGAAATCAAGCTGAACGACACCGACCGCATGCTGGCGAGTGGGGTGCTTGGACACGATGGATTGTTTGACCAGCAGCTGGCCCCCAGCCTGAACCAGATCGCCACGATGCGGCGTGCCCTGGTGGATGCCAAGATTCAGGAATACTGCCTGCGTGGTGGTATCGACCTGTGCTGCCGCGTGGCGGTCGAAGAAGTCCTGGCCGAAATGGCGCAGACCACGCACAAGCTGAATTTCGTGCAACCGCGCCATCGTCGCGATTCGCTCCTGACTGCGCCAGCATGTGCCCGGCTTCCGTGCGCTGGCGCTGTCCGACGCCGAAATCATCAGCGACTACATCCTGCCGGCCCGCGCCTTTGTGGAGCGTAGCGGCCCTGGTGGTGGCCAGCGGGTCGAGCCCAGTTTCAGCCGCAGCACCATGAAGTCAGTCGATGCCAACATTGCCCGCGGCAGCGAGGCCATGAACAAGGCCATCTTGGAAAAGGCGGACCAGCACCGCGCCATGCACCGCGCGGGCTTGGGCTCGGTGGACTTCGTGTGGGGGGATGACAAGCGCGGGATCGCCCACATTCTGGCGCAACGTCAGGCCAAGGACGGCATGACACGTCAAGGGCGATCCAGCTGCTGGAAGAAGGCCTTGTTCAGACCATTGCGAAGGGGGAGGAAGCGCGCCGGATCGAGGTGGGTAACTCTACGTCCCTGCACTTGGACTACCAGGGGCAGCGCGCTATTTGGGTCCGGTCAGGTGGCAACAATGCATGGCTGCTGACCGGCTTTCAGATTCGGGTGCCCGGTGGCCAAAAGGAAGGATTTGATTCCAAGAAGCCTACGCAAACCGCCACTACACCTAAGCGTGACGGCCTGGGAGCGAGCACTGGAAATATTGTCGCGGACAGCTCAGATGCTTGCAATGCAGTGTTCAGCCGCTTGCAAAGCACGGTGCTGGTTGAGATTTGCGCGCGCAACAGCCTGTTCTCGGCCCAGGTCCAGTTTGTTTCGCTGCTGCTGGACCGGCAGAACGCAGCGCTTGACCTGTATCGGGGGCTGGGCAGCGGTAGGCAGGCTCCAACCGGGTAGGGGTGCCGACGGCGCTTCTTTGATCCGCTTCACCCTGCATTCCAGATTGCAGAAAAGCAGCAACCTAGTTTGCTGGAAACCAGCAAACTGGATTGCGAGAAACCAGCAAACTGAGACTGACCTTGCCCGTGTCCCGTGTAGTTCTTAGCCCAACGGTTACGCGGCCTTTTTTCGCTGTGCCTCGTACCAGCGTTGCTCGAACTGCATCGGGCTGAGATAGCCCAGCGACGAATGCAACCTGCGGTGATTGTAGAAAGCCATCCAGTCCATTACAGCCCGCCTGACCTCCTCACGGGTGGCGAATTTGTGACCATGGACGCTGGCAGTTTTCAGCCGGCCCCAGAAGCTTTCCGTCGGGGCGTTATCCTAGCAATTGCCCTTTCTGCTCATCGATGAGCGCATGCCCCAGCCCCTCAAGGCACCCTGGAACTCTGCGCTGCAATATTGGCTGCCCCTGTCGCTGTGGAATATCAAACCAGCCGCTGGGCGCCGGCGCCACCAAGCCATGGCAAGTGCGTCCTTGACCAGGCTGGTCTGCATATTGGGCTGCAGGCTCCAGCCCACAACCTGGCGGCCAAACAGGTCGATGACAGCGGCCAGGTACAGCCAGCCCTCGTCGGTGGCGATGTAGGTGATGTCGCCACTCCAGAGCTGGCTGGGCGCCTCGGGATTGAAGCGTCGCTGAACCAGGTCGGGCTCGACCGGCAGGCTATGGCGACTGTCGGTGGTGACCACGAACTTGCGTTTCGTCCTGACCTTGATGCAGTGTTGCTGCATGAGCTTGCGAACTCGGTCTTTGCCTACCCGGATAACGGCGCCTGTCATTGGGGCCATAGCAGGCGCCGTTGCCCCATTTCAAAGCTGTTGCCACGCGAGTTTTGAGGCTCGCCTTCAAAGCGCGTCGCCGAACGTGGTTCAGCAGCTCAAGTCTGCAGCCATTTGGTCGTCATGTTCGTATCTTTTTGATACCAAAATGACTTCTTTAGGATAGAATATTGAGATCTTTCTTCCTCAGAGTCGCCTCCCCCACCATGCAAGCTGATCCGGCAGCCGAACTGCCCCAATCCCAAAGGGACCGGCTCAAGCACATCGAGCTGCGGTTACGCTTCCTTGGCGAGGTTCGACGGCCTGATTTGATGCAGCGCTTTGGCATCCAGTCGGCGGCAGCTTCGCGGGATCTGGCGCTGTACAAAGAGCTGGCACCAGAGAACGTTGACTACGAAAACCGTGGCAAACGCTACCTCCTAGGGGCCGGGTTCTCGCCACTGTTTGCCGTGCCATCGGCCCAAGTTCTAGGCTGGCTGACTGAGCAGCTGGGGGACGCTACCGCCCCCTCGTCTGAAGCCCTGCTGCCGTGCCTCATGCCCTCCAGGCTCTCCTACCCGGGGCTGGAAACCCTGGCCTGCATCACGCGCGCCATTCACATGGGGCAGGTGCTCAGCATCTACTACCACTCGGTGAGCAGCGGCGAGTCTTCACGTGAAATCGTGCCCTTTGCGCTGCTGGACACGGGCCTTCGTTGGCATGTGCGCGCGTTCGATCGCAAGTCGCAGACTTTCCGAGACTTTGTTCTGACCCGTATCAGCAAGCCCACTCCAAAGCTGGGCGACGAGGCAGCGCGCCATGAGCTCCCAGAGCAAGACGTTCAGTGGACACGCATCGTCGAGTTGGACTTGGTGCCTCACCCGGATCAACCTCATCCCGAAGTCACGCACATGGACTACGACATGCCAGAGGGCGTGTTGCGGCTGAAATTGCGAGCAGCACTGGCTGGGTATGCCCTGCGCAAATGGAGCGTGGACTGCTCCCCGGGTCATAGCCTGAGAGGGCCCGAGTACCGCCTCTGGTTGAAGGACCACCTTGCCTTGTACGGCGTCGAGACCGCTGTGCTGGCGCCTGGCTATCCCAGCAGCAAAGGCAGCGCCACATGACCGAGCGCTACCGGCTGTCCTTCACAACTGGCGGACTCTTCTTGCAAGAGTCCGCCATCGCCGCTGCGTCCTTTTTGCAGCTGGGTGACTGGACAGCTACGCGCGCTCAACTCCGGGTTGAGAACCTGCTGCAGGTACGCACATCGGCTGCGGCAATCCGCCAAGCATCGGGGCTGCCAATCGTGATGCGAATGTCTTTGCCCGCATAACTGCCCTGGAAAACATAAGAAGGCTTGCCATTGGGTGTCGCGCGCAACCCCAGTCCTGGGGACGTGGAGTCCCACAGGAAGGCTTGCTTTTTGTCAGGCAGGCGTTGATTGCCAGGTACGGCTGTCTGGGCAAGGTCCGGCACCCGTTCCTGTTGAGGTCAGACAACGGTCTGGTGTTCACCAGCCGCAGCTACACGGCCTTGGTCAAAAGCTATGGCCTGCAGCAGGAGTTCATCACCCCGTACAGCCCGGAGCAAAACGGCATGGTCGAGCGCGTGATCAGAACGCTCAAAGACCAATGCGTGCACCGCCACCGCTTCGAGACACTGCAGCACGCCAGTCGTGTGATCGCAGATTGGATCGGCTTTTATAACCACCGGCGCCCTCATCAGGCGCTGGGCATGAAGACCCCCGCTGAGGCTTATGCTTTAGCAGCCTGACCTGTGCAGAAACCGCTGGGTCAATACATAGCTTCCGTGCAGCTCACTCGAAGTTGCTGCGCAACTCCAGCGCCACATCAGAGAAGCATTACGCTGAGCTTCCTTTTGAGGATTGCTAAGGCCTGTTCAGATTACCTCAGATGTTCGCAAATCAAAGCCATTGAGACGAAGGTCACGTACACAACATCGAGCTTGTCATAGCGCGTGAAGACGCGCCGGTAAGCCTTGATCCGCCGGAACAAGCGCTCGATCTCATTGCGCTGGCTGTATCGTCGTTTGTCTAGTTGCCAAGGGCGTTTGCGCAGTGGGTGCGCAGGGACGACAGGTATCAAGTTGCGCTCCAGTGCCTCAGCTCGTAACTCATCGCCGCCATAGGCGCTGTCCATCAGCAGATACACAGGTGCATCTTGGACGCTAATGGCTTCAATGAGGTGACGGCCTTCGGGCCCATCACCGGCTTGACCTGCTGTCAGGCTCCATACCAAAGCATCCCGGCAGCTGGCGGCCACCATGTGAATCTTGCTGCTCCAGCCACCCCGGCTCCTGCCTATGGCTTGTGGACCGTTTTTTTGCGAGCCCCACAGCCATCGGGGTGAACTTTGACGATGGTTGAATCCAGACTTAACGCTTGGACACACCACTGACTAAGTCGGTCCTGCTGCAAATGTGCAAGTACTTCTACCAAGACACCGCTGTGCGCCCATCGGTACAGACGCATGTAAATCGTATGCCATGGGCCGAATCGAGTTGGCAGTGCGCGCCATTTACAGCCGTTACTGGCCATGTAAGCCAGCGCATTGAGCAAGCGATAGTGACTGATACGGCGACTGCCCCGGGGCTTGGGTAACAGGTGGCGGATGCGCTTGAATTGAGAGCGAGAGATGTACATGCAGGGGCTGGATTGTCAGTGCCTGCATGAGCAGTCAACTATTAATGTGAACACGCCCTAACCCTGCGCAACATCAGCCAGAAGTGGAGCATGCCTATCCGGGATTGGAAGGCTGCGCTGACCCGCTTTACCATTCAGTTTGGGGACCGCATCTCCGTCAACTGAAGTCCGAACCGTTTACACAAAAACTTGGACACGCCCAGGATTGCATCAAACGACTGGGCGGACAGGTCATGTCCAGAACATTTGAGCGCCAAGTCAATGAGCTGCATATTCGGGCAGCCATGTTGAATCGATTTGCAGAACTGGGCCGTCCTCAGACGGTAGGGGTGGCGTAGCCACGGTTGAGGTTTGGGGTTGCTCGCCTCAAATTTATGCAACAGCGCCCAGCTACATCGAAATGTTCTACAACCCCACCGCAGTCCAGAAGGCAGCCATGGCAAGCCCCATACCTTTGCGCAATATTTGGCTGCTGTTTTTGTATGCGGCCGATTTGGTGCAATTCAAAGATGCCACCAAGGTAGAGGCAGAGAACGCCCGCAATTTGCCAGAGTTGCTGGCCAGGCTGCTGACGAAGGTGGTCCAGCAACGCCTACGCCGCAATTTGAGCCGTGGTTACCCGATCCAACGTTTCCAGATACTTCGCCCCAGCCTTCGACATGCAGCGATCGCCGCATTTCGATGCACAAAGGCTTTGCCTTTGCGTATTCGAGCATTCTTGCGAGGAGGAATAATGGGAATACCTCCTCGCTTGATGACTTCTTCATGGACTGGTTGCGTGTCGTAAGCGCCGTCGCCCGTTAGGCTCTCCAGCACCTCATCTTCTGGCAATTGCTGCAGCAAATCCGGTATCACTGCTGCATCACTGACGTTGTTGGATGTCACGCAGATAGCCCTGACCTGTAGCGTCTGGGCATCAATGCCAATGGAGGGTGTGCAGAATTTTGTGTAAACGGCCAATCAACAGCCGGCGCAAGCCGGCCTATCCGTGAGCACAATGAACACCAAGAAACACGACGTACCCGAAGAACTGCTGTCCGGCCTGCTGGCCAACTACAAGAGGCCCGAAGACCTCATCGGCGAGAACGGCCTGCTCAAACAGTTGACCAAGCTGCTGGTGGAGCGAGCCCTGGACGCCGAACTGACCGAACACTTGGGCCACGAACGCAACGAGGCAGTGTCCAACCCCGTTGGCAATACCCGCAACGGCAAGAGCAAGAAGACCCTCAAGGGCGATTTCGGTGAACTGCCCATCGAGGTACCCCGCGACCGCCATGGCAGCTTCGAGCCTCAGCTCATTCCCAAGCACCAGACCCGCTGGGCCGGCTTCGACGACAAAATCATCTCGCTGTACGCCCGCGGCATGACGGTGCGCGAGATACAGGCCCACCTCGAAGAGATGTACGGCACCGAAGTCTTACCCAGCCTGATTTCCTCGGTGACCGACGCCGTGGCCGATGAGGTCAAGGCCTGGCAGGCCCGGCCGCTGGAGCCGCTTTACCCAATCGTTTACCTGGACTGCATCCACGTGAAGGTGCGCGAGGGCGCTGTGCGGGTCAAGGCGGTGTACCTGGCCATTGGCATCACCATGACGGGCGACAAGGAGGTGCTGGGCCTGTGGCTGGCGCAGACCGAGGGTGCCAAGTTCTGGCTGCAGGTGGTCACCGAACTGCGCAACCGGGGCGTGCAGGACATCTTCATTGCCTGTGTCGACGGGCTCAAAGGTTTCCCCGAAGCGATTGAAGCGGTGTTCCCCAAGGCGGTGGTGCAGCTGTGCATCGTTCACATGGTGCGCCACAGCCTGAACTACGTGTCCTGGAAGCGCCGCAAAGAAGTAGCTGCCGACCTGCGCCGTATCTACACGGCCGCCACCGCCGAGGAGGCCGAGCTGATGCTCGGTGAATTCGAGCAGCGCTGGAATGCCGAGTACCTACCCATCGGCCAGTCCTGGCGCAGGAACTGGAGCCGCTTGACCCCGTTCTTTGACTACCCGCCGCAAATCCGCAAGGTCATCTACACCACCAATGCCATCGAGTCGGTGAACATGGGCCTGAGGAAGCTGACCAAGAACCGGGGCTCGTTCCCCAGCGACGAGGCGCTGACCAAGCTGTTCTACTTGGCCCTGCGCAACATCAGCCAGAAGTGGACCCTGCCCATCCGGGATTGGAAGGCTGCCCTGACCCGCTTCACCGAGTAAGACCCGGTTGGGTAGATCGGTCAATACGTCATGATGCGCTCGATGGTGATAGGTATCCAGCTCCTGTCTGGACCGGCTGATGTCCTGATGGGTACCGTACATGATGAGAGGCTTGCCATCCCGATCCCATTTCCCCACCTTCCCGCGGTCCAGCACCCAGATCCAGTGCCCATCCTTGTGGCGCATCCTGGCCTCACACTCGTAGAACGGTAACTCCCCCGCAAAGTGCTGCTTGAGCAGCTGTTCTGACTTTTGCAGATCTTCCGGATGCGTGAGCTTTGCCCAGGTGACGATGGAGATCGGCTCAAGCTCTTGGAGCTTGTATCCAACGATCCTCGCCCATTCCTCATTGAAGACGGTTTCACCGCTCTGGACATTCCACTCCCAGGTGCCGACCCGGGTGCCTTCAAGAATGGCACTCAATCGAGACCTCTCCAGAGACAGGTCTTCTGTCATCGCGCGGGCCGCCGCTTCTGCCCGGGACCGACCCGACACCAGCAAAAACATCAGCCCAGCCAGCATGGCACTGAGCAAGACACCGGTTACCGCGATCACGATCGGTAGCCCTCTGTCCACCCGTTGCAGAAGGCTCGTGCTGCCATGCAGGCGAACGGTCCAGGTTTGTCCCATCATGCGCAGCCGATGCACCGATTCAAACCCTGGACGGATATCGGTACGCCCTGAACTGCCAAAGTGAGTTCGTGTCGCTTCAACCATCTCTTCGCCGTCGAAGATGTCGATGATCAGGTCACGCTCCTGCTCTCCGAGGAGACCCTGCAGGAAGTCTGTCATGCGAAACGGTGCATAGACCCAGCCGCGCAGTTGTTCCCGGCGCTCTGCTACGGTTGCCGCTGGCTGGTCAGTAGCGTAGATCGCCTGGTAGATCAGGAACC
Source organism: Comamonas aquatica (assembly GCF_018064205.1). Classification (NCBI taxonomy): domain Bacteria; kingdom Pseudomonadati; phylum Pseudomonadota; class Betaproteobacteria; order Burkholderiales; family Comamonadaceae; genus Comamonas; species Comamonas aquatica. The sequence continues at coordinate 1,794,979 of NZ_CP072916.1, forward strand.
CCGACTGCTCCTGAACCCCCGTTTCCTGCTGGAGACGCACACGCCCCGAAAGCGCGATGGCACCCGTATCTACCGAGCGCTGCATGGCCTCGCGCCGCACGGGTTCTGAATACATGTCGAAGCCGAAGGCACGCAGGTTGCGTCCCGAAAACGGCTCCAGATACACGATCGAGGAATACAGGTCTCGTTGGCCTGCTGGTTGCACCGTGTAAGAGGGAAAGCCTTCGGCGCGGACCTGATCGATGTGGGTTTGCAGATCGGCAGGCCGGATGGCCCTGGCGAAGCCCACGCCTTGGATGCCAGGCAGGTACTGGTCCAGAGCCTGGCGATCGGAATACCTTCGGAAATCTTCACGTCCGACATCATCATGCACATCAAAGAACCCGGCCGTGCCCCGCAGGACCTGCCGGTAGGTGGCCATGCGGTTCTCGATGCGCTCAGCAGCCTCCCGGGCGCGGAAGTCGAAGTAGACCTGTTGTCGTTGATCGACGGACTCGACGATGAGTTGGTAAAGCACTACGGTGGAGCACAGGCCGATCAAAAAAACCACAAGAGGGATTAGCCTCGGCGACAGTCGGCTTGGTTTGCCAGAGGGGATCATTCGCTATGCCGTCTTGTTGATTTTCCAAAGCTTAAACGCTAGGCCGGCTTGCGCCGGCTGTTGATTGGCCGTTTACACAAAATTCTGCACACCCTCACCCCATAGCTGAAGAGGCTCTGCGCAGGCAAGAGGATGCCGAGCGCAGGCGTATTGCAGATGCGGCAGCTCCCCAAGGTATCTGCCCAAACTGCGACGCCAAGATCAGCGTTTATGCTGAGACTTGCCCAGGCTGCAAAGCTTTCTTTGGTATGGGCTCGTCCTGGTCAGTAAAACCCCTGAACACGTGAAAGTAAGACTCGTTTGAAAGCCACCAAGTTGGCTGGCACGGGCGGGGAGTTTGCTACACATCCGAAATACTGTATAAATAAACAGAATTTACTAGCAGGCTGTCATACCACCCACCTGCCGTCCTTTCAACGCTACCCCATCTTGGTCCCGAGATGGGACTTGCGCATATCGCCTCACAGGTTCAGGAAGCGATTACGCTTGACAGTTTTTCGCCACCGCTGCGGCTAGTCTTGAACCGCGTGCAGGCGGGATTTCAATTCCCGGCTACGGACTACATCGAAGAAGGTCTCGACCTCAACGACCATCTGGTCCACCACTGCGCCGCTGACCAGCAGCAATCGGCCAGAAGCGGACGGAGGCCTCGATCACCTGAAGCAGTCAGTCCACAAGCCTCACGATCCAGGCTTGGTGCACCCGCAGACTCAGTGGCCGTGCCGATGGTGCGCGTCCGGGAAGTGTGCGTGCGCGTGGGTCAGGGGTTCGTGCCGATGGGGATGTGAGTGGCGGCCAGCGACGGTACCCTCTGCGTGCTCGTGCTGGTGGTGCTCGTCGTGCTCGTGCTCATGGTCATGCTCCTCGGCATGGTGGGCATGCGCGTGGTCATGACGCTCGGTCAGATGCAGCCACACCCCAGCGGCCATCAAGGCACCCGCCAACAGCAGACCCGGCGTGACCGGCTCGCCAAGCCAAGCCACCGCAAGCGCTGCGCCAAAGAAGGGTGCCACCGAAAAGTACGCTCCCGTGCGGGCGGTACCCAGGTACCGCAGCGCCACCACGAACAGGGTCAGGCTGATGCCGTAGGCCCCGAGTCCGAGCAGCAACGCACCGGCCAGCCACGGCACTGGCGGCAAGGACGCGCCGACGGCCAGTCCGAGTGCCAGGTTCACGCTGCCCGCGACAAGCCCCTTGATCGACGCAATCCACGTCGCCTCGGCGAGCGCCACCTTGCGGGTCAGGTTATTGTCCACCGCCCAGGCCGCGCAGGCGCCCAGCACGGCCAGCGCAGGCCAGGCCTCGCCGATGCGCGCCTCGCCGGGCCAGCTCAACACCAGCGCGCCGGCGACGATGGCCACCATCCCGAGTGCAATGCGCCGATCGAAGTTCTCCTTGAAGACAGACCACGCCAGCAAGGCCGTGAACACGCCCTCTGCATTCAACAGCAAGGATGCGCCCGACGCGGGCATGCGCGACAAGCCGAACATCAGCAACAGCGGGCCTACGACCCCGCCCGCGACCACAGCGCAGGCGAGCCAGCCCCGTTGATTGGCTGCTAGCTTCACCGGTTCAGCGCGCGTGAAAAGGCGCCACAGCGCCAGCCCGACGCCGGAGCCCAGGTACAACAGTCCCGCGAGCAGCCAGGGATCCACGGTGCCCAGCAGCTGCTTGGCCATCGGCGTGCCGGCGCCAAACAGCGCCGCAGCCGCCAGCGCTGCGGCGACACCCGGATGAAACAAGGAGCTTCGGATCGTGGGGGTCACGGTGGTGTCAGGTGTCGGGATGCGTTCGCGTCAACGCCGGAGGTCGAGATCGGCCACGAGTTTCGACGCCTGCGCCCGCGATTTGACCTCATCGGTCTGAGCGGCCTCCCAGCTGAAGCTCGTTCCCCAGGTCCAACCCGAACCAATGAGTTCGACGACGCGCAGGTCACCGGCTCGTCCCTGGACACTGATGTCCACGCTTCGGCCCTCCCATTGCGCCGACAGGCGGTGTTCGCCCGGCTTCAGGCGCAGGCGGGCCAGAGACTCGGGAATGGTTGCGATGCTGGCCGCGCCGTCCACCGTCACGGGCACCATCAGGCTGGCATCCGCCCAGCGGCGGCGCAGCACGTACACGGTCAGGGACGCCGGATCGGCCTCGAAGCGCTTGGCATCGGCTTCGACGGCATCGGTCGGAACCGCCGTCGGTGTGCAGGTCAGTTTGGGGCGGTAGCTCTTGCCGATGCGATAGCAGTAGGTGCCGTCGGCATTGACCGGGCGGAGGGGCTTCGTCATGCAACCGGACAGGGGCACGAGGCCCGCTGCCGCCAGGCCGATCAGCAGGGTCCTGCGCTGGGGGAGTTGGGCTTTGCTCATGTTCGAGCCCGCCCTACTTCAGCGCAAACCGCACGGTTCCTGACGGCTTGCCGGCGATCGTGACGATGGCGACCACCTTGGTGCCAGGGCCCACCTTGAAGCTGCCCGTGGCCTCCAGCTTGTCGCCGGCCGGCTTGAGTTCGACCTCCTGCTTCTCGGTGCCGCTGAGCAGTGTCAGCTTGGCGCTGGCCTTGGACACGTCGACCGGCTTGCCGTGGTCACGCAGGTGCAACTGGATCGCAGCCGGCTTGGCGACCAGTTCGTAGTCCATGTCCTTGGCCTCGGTGACCACGCCGCCATGCTTGGGGCTGTGATCGTGTGCGCCTCCGGCATGGGCGGCGCTGGCCAAGGCGAGAGCGATGACGGCGGCAGCGTAGAGCTTGGCTTTCATGAGTTTCCTTTCAGTGGAGTGGGAACAGGGAATCGTTGAGATCGCGCTCACAGCGCTTCGGCGTCCTTGGCATCCATGAGCTTCTCTGCCGGCTTGCGGCCGAACAGCCAGAACATGGCGGGCGTGAGGAAGGTGTCGAGCAGGGTCGAGCTGATGAGCCCGGAGAAGATCACCACGGCTACCGGGTGCAGCACCTCTGTGCCGGGACGTTCGGCCTCGAACAGCAGCGGTGCCAGCGCAAAGGCCGTGACCAGCGCCGTCATCAGCACCGGGCTCAGCCGCTCCAGCGAGCCGCGCACGATCATCTTCTGGTCGAAGTGCTCGCCCTCGAAGCGCATCAGGTTGATGTAGTGGCTGACCTTCAGGATGCCGTTGCGCACCGAGATGCCGGCCAGCGTGACGAAGCCGACCATGGCGGCCACGCTGAGCGGTTGGCCCGACAACCACAGCCCGATCACCGCGCCCACCAGTGCCAGCGGGATGTTCACCATGATCAAAGCCGAGAGCACGGCGCTCTGGTAGCGCGTGTACAGCACCACGAACATCAGCGTCAGCGACACGATGGACAGCAATCCGATCAGTCGCGATGCTTCCTCCTGCGCCTGAAACTGCCCACCCAGCGTGATGAACATGCCCTCGGGCAGCTTCGTCTCGGCGGCCACCTTGCGGATGTCGGCCACGATCTCCGACAGCGGCCGGCCCGAGGCGTTGGCCGACAGCACGATGCGCCGTTTGCCGTCGTCGCGGCTGATCTGGTTGGGGCCGTCGCTGTCTTCGACGCTCGCCACCTTCGACAGCGGGATCCGCCCGCTGGGGGTCTCGATGAGGATCTGGCTCAAACCCTCGATCGAACGCGCCGACTCCGGCAGCCGCACCACGAGCGCAAAGCGGCGGTTGCCCTCGACGATCTGCGCCACTCGCTCACCTTCCACCAGGCCCTGCAGCGTGGCCAGAATCTGCGGCGCCGGCACGCCATACTGCGCCGCGGCCGCGTAGTCCACGCGCACCTTGATCTGTGGCGCGAGCACCTGCTTCTCGATCTGCAGGTCAGCAATGCCCGGGATGGTGGCCAGCTTGGCACGCAGTGCATCAGCCTGGCCGCGCAGGGCGTCCAGGTCTTCGCCGTAGATCTTGATCGCGATCTGCGAGCGCACACCCGAGAGCATGTGGTCGATGCGGTGCGAGATTGGTTGGCCGACCTCGATGGCAGCAGGCAGGTTGACCAGTCGACTGCGGATGTCGGCCCGGACCTCGTCCATGGTGCGCGTCAGCTGCTCCGCTGGAACGATGCCGACATCGAGCTCGCTGACGTGCACACCCTCGGCGTGTTCGTCGAGTTCAGCCCGACCGCTGCGCCGGCCGACGTGCGTGACCTCCGGCACTTGCGAGATCAGCACCTCGGCCTGCCGCGCCAACGCCGAGCTCTCGGTGAGCGTGACACCGGGGTTCAGGCGGATGCCCACCAGCAATGTGCCTTCGTTGAAGGGCGGCAGGAAGGTCGTGGGGAAGAAGGGCACGGCGGCACCCGCCACCAGCACCGCCATGCCGGCGGCTGTCAGGGCAGCCTTGGGGCGGTTCAGCACCGCCTGCAGGCCGCCGCGGTAGCGCTTCTTCAACCAGGCCAGGGCGCGCGTGTCACCGTGGTCCAGCGTCTTCAGGCGGGGCAGCAGGTAGTAGCTGAGCACCGGCGTCACCGTCACCGACACCAGCAGCGACGCCAGCGTCGAGGCGATGAAGGCCACGCCCAGCGGCACGAACAGCCGCCCTTCAATGCCTGGCAGCGCGAACAGCGGCAGGAACACCAGCACGATGATGACGGTGGCGTACAGGATGCCCGAACGCACCTCCATGGAGGCCTTGGCCACCAGCTGCAGCGGGTGCAGGCGGTGCTGTGGGTGGCGCGCCCGGTCCTCCTTCAGCCGGCGCATGATGTTTTCCACATCCACCACGGCGTCGTCCACCAGGCCGCCGATGGCGATCGCCAGGCCACCCAGCGTCATCGTGTTGATCGACAGGCCGAAGTAGCGGAAGACCAGCGCGGTGATGAAGATCGACACCGGGATCGCCGTCAGCGCGATCACGGTGGGCCGGACCGTGCCGAGGAAGAAGAACAGGATCACCGCGACGAAAACCGACGCGCCGATCAGCTTGCCTTGCAGCGTGGTGATCGAGGCCTCGATGAAGCTGGCCTGCCGGAACGTCACGCGCGGTGCTTCCATGCCCGCGGGTAGCGAAGCCTTCAGCCCTGTGAGCGCTTCTTCGATGGTGCGCGTGAGCGCGATGGTGTCGGCGGTGGGCTGCTTCTGGATGCCCAGGATGACCGCCGGCTTGCCTTCGAAGCCGCCCTCGCCGCGCTTGATGGCCGCGGCGAAAGTCACCTCGGCGATCTGCCGCAGCAGGATCGCTTGACCACGGTTGCTGCCCACGGCCAGGTTGCTCAGGTCTTCCAGCCGCGAGGTGCGGCCCAGGTGGCGGATGAGGTACTCGCGCCCGTTGAGCTCCAGGAAGCCGCCTGAGGTGTTGGCCGAGAAGCCGCGCAGCGCCGCCGCCAGCTGGTCGTGCGTGATACCGAGTTCGGCCATGCGTGCCGTGTTCGGCTGCACCTGGAACTGCCGCACCTCGCCGCCGATGGGGATGACCTGCGCGACGCCGGGCACCGCCAGCAGCCGGGGCCGAAGCACCCAGTCGGCGTACTCGCGCACGGCCATCGGGCTGATCTTCTTCTCGTCGACCGGTATCGCGATCTGCATGATCTCGCCCATGATCGAGCTGATCGGCCCCATGCGCGGCACCAGGCCTTCGGGCAGGCCTTCTTCCATCGCCGACAAGCGCTCGGCGACCAGCTGGCGGGCGCGATAGATGTCCACGCTCCAGTCGAAGGTAACGTAGAGGAAGGACAGGCCAGCCGACGAGGTGGAGCGCACGCTCTCCACACCCGGCAGGCCGTTCATCGTCGTCTCCAGCGGGAAGGTGATCAGCTGCTCCACCTCTTCGGCGGCCATGCCGCCGGCCTCGGTCATGATCGTGACCGTGGGCTTGTTGAGGTCGGGGAACACGTCCACCGGCGTGCGCGTCAGCGTGAACGCGCCATAGACCATCAGCACGACGGCCGCGATCAGCACCAGCAGCCTGTTGGCCAGGCTGTTTTCGAGTAGCCACTTGAACATGTCAGCGCACCTGGTTGATCAAGGTGGCGCCTTGTGTCGCGACACGGTCACCGGGTTCGAGCCCGGAGGTGACTGCGGCGTTGACACCGTCCAGGGGCTCGGTGGTGACGGTTCGGGGTTCGAAGCGTTCCGGCGCCGTCTTCACCCAGACCACCGTCTGGTTGGCCGGGTTCTTCATCAGCGCGGCCACTGGCAGCGGGATGCCCTTGACCTTGTCCTTCGTCTGCACGAACACGCGCACCGGCTGGCCGACGGCCAGCTGGTTGAGTGCAGCGCCTTGGGCGCGGAAGGCCAGGGGCAGCGCCTGCTCACGCAGGCTGCGCGAGGCCCCGATGAAGCTGAGCGGCACACGTTGGTTGCCCAGGGCCATCGTCGCGGTGCCGACGTTGGCAGCGATGGTGGCATCAAAGGCCAATGCCTCGATGCGCAGGCGCGAGGGATCAACGATCTCGAAGACGAGTTCGCGTGCATCCACCACCTGGCCGGCCACGACGTTGGCCGAGGCGATCACGCCCGATACGGGCGCCAGCAGCGCCTCGCGCGTGGACAAGCCACCACCCACCGCTGCGATCCGCGCCGACAGGCTGGCGGCTTCGCTCTCGGCGGCTTCGATCTCCTTGCGCGGCACGGTGTCGGCCAGTTCCTGCAGACGCGCGATGCGCTTGTCGACAAGGGCCTTCGCGGCACGCAGCTCGGCGAGCTGCGCGGTCTGGTTGGAGCGCTCGATGGGCGCCGCCGATGGCACGACGTAGGCGAGCACCTCGCCCTTGCGCACCGTCTGCCCGGGGTTGGGCAAGCCACGCGGCCCGGGTTCGATGCGGCCCGCGTTCAGCGGCTGCACCTTGCCACCGGCGTTCGGGTCCATCAGCACCTTGGCGCCCAGTTCCACCGTGCGGGGCAGTTCGGCCGCTTCGGTGACGACGGTTCGCACACCCAGCTGGCGCTGCGCGGGCTTGGGCAGGAAGACGCTGCCATCAGGCTGTCGCTGCGGTCCGTTGGCGCTGGGCGCGGCGGGGGCGTCGCCGTGGTCGTGGCCTGGGCCGGCATGGGCGGAGCCCAGCCCTGTGAGGGCGATCAGCAGCCCCAAGCTGGAGGCGATCAGGGTGCGCTTCATGCTGCAGCTCCTGCGCGGGCGCTGCGCGCATTCATCACACGACGTCCGCCCCATCCGAGCAACGCCAGTGCGGCGATGCCGGCCGCCGCCCATCCCGCGTATTCCGTCCACGAGTGCGCGTGTGCAGCCTCCTCGGTGTGCGCCGCCTCGTGGAGGTCGAGTTCACCTGCCAGCAGGTCGGCCTCGTTGCCGGCGGTCACCGTGGCGGTCACCGGCAAAACGCCGGCTTTGGGGGCCTCGGGCAGCACGACCTCGTATTCGTCGTCGCCATGCTTCTCAGCCTTGAACTTGGCCCCGCCGATCTCGAGCTCGATCTGCGCGCCGCGCACGGGGCTGTTGTCGGCAAAGCGATCGAGGTACAGCGTGATCTGCTTGCCGCTGAGCACGCCGACGAGTTCGAAGGTCTCGGACACGGCCGAGAAGCGCGGCAGCGCCTGGCCGACGGCCGCGGGCGCCGCGTCACCGTGGTCGTGGCCTGGGCCGGCCCAGGCCGGGGATGCAGCAAGGATGGCCGCAGCACACAGTGCAGCCGGGAGATTCGGGAAGTTCATGGGGATGTCCTGAAGGATTCGTTGAATGGCGTCACGGGCGGTTACTGGGGCAGAAGGCCCAGGGCCTGGCGCCACGCAGAGATCGCCGAAGCGAGCTCGATGCGGGTGCGTGCGGCCTGGCGCTCTGCCTCGGCGGCTTCGGCCTCAATGCGCAGGCGTGTCGGCAGATCGGTTTCGCCCAGCCGGAAGGACTTGTCGAAGAAGTCGCGCGACTCGCGGGCCAGTTGCGCGCGCCGTTCGGCGGCCATCAGCTGCGTGCGCGAGGCCTCGACCCGCGCGCGCGCCGCTTCCCGTTCTGCAGCGAGCCGCTCACGTTCCAGGGCCAGCAGGGCCTGGATCTCGGCAGCTTCGGCGCGTGCGTTGGCGCTGCGGGCATCGAAACGCGGGCCGGCGCCGAAAGGGATGCGGATGCCAAGCGTGATGGTCTGCTGGGACGCGTCTCCGCGCGCACCGCGGTCGCGCGTGGTCGTCAGCGTCAGCTCAGGGTTGGCGCGAGACTGGGTGGCAGTGAGTTCGACGGAACGCTGCGCCATGGCGGCACGGTCCTTGAGCTCTTGCAGAGCAGCATGCGCTTCGGTTTCAGTTGCCGTGGTGCCGGGGTCCGGCTCTGCCGGCGTGTCGTCAGCACCCGACAAGGCCGGGGCGACGCCAGCCAGTGCTCGCATATGCTGACGAGCCGCCGCAAGGCCTGCTTCAGCTTGCGCAACAGCAGCCTCTCCGCTGGCCACCGCGCCCTCGGCCTGGTGCTGATCGGCGCGGGCCAGATCGCCGGCCTTCGCACGCCGGGCCACGTCGGCGGCGATCAGGCGGGTGCTGTCAAGCTGCGCGCGGGCCGTGGCCACCTCGATGCGCGCACGCTGCCACTGCCACCATGCATCGCGCACCGCGGCAGCCACGCGCAGTTGCGCTGCGTGGGCCCGGCTTTCGAGGGCTGCACCCTCGGCGTCGGCCAGCGCTGCGCTGCGGCCACGTTCACCGGGCAGCCACAGCGGCACGGCGATGCCAACTTCGAGTTCACGCGCGCCCTGGTTGCTGCCCAGGCGGTCGGTCCTGTTCGAGACTTCCAGTGCCGCCGGCTCCGGCGTCCAGGCCTTGGCGGCTGTCTGCTTGGCGCGGGTGGCGTCACGTCGCGCCTGCAGCGCCATCGCCTCAGGCTGGCGTGACCAGGCAGCGTCGAATGCCTGTCGCAGATTCAACGGGCTTGCAGCGGCTTCCGTGCTGCCTGCTGCGGGCGCCACAGCGGCATTTGCGGCATCCGCAGCTGCCTGCGCCACCACGGCCGTGCCGCACAGGGTCGCAGCGCCCGCCACACTGGCGCGCAACAGCCAGACCTTCGTTCGAGTTCGATTTCTCATCCAATGCTCCAGTGTTGAAAACAACCCACGGGAGATCGGCAAGCGGCGACCAACAGGTCGCGCCGTGCCCGACGGCGCCGCGGGCTGCGGCGCGCACTCAGGCGCGAACGGGCGTCAGAAAGGGAAGAGACCCGCCTCGCCGATCAGGCGAGGGGCAGCCACTGAGGGCGTTCGGGTCGGGTCGGTGCGTGTGCACCACCCGTTTTGTCGACGGTGACGCTGGGCAGCGCGGTCGAAAGCGCACCCGGCAGACCCATAGGCAATGTCAGCATCGCGCTGCAGGTGCCGTGGCAGTGACCGCAGTCCAGGTCCATGGCGCTTGGCGCCTTGTCGCCGTTCGCGCCACCGACCTCGTCCGGGGACGAGGTCAGATCTGCACCCGCATCAACAGCCGGCCCGGCATCGCTGCCGGCGTCGGCGTGGTGCTCATGGTCATGGTCATGGTCATGGTGACCAAAGTGTCCCGTGCTCGCCTGACTCTCATGCCCGCAATAAGTCGCCACCGCTGCCCAGCTGAACTGGAGCGGAAGCATGGTGAGCAGGAAAATGGCGAGGAAGCGACGCATCACCGAGAGTATAGCTGCTACAGGGTTTGTCCAGGCGCATGCAAGGCGAGCAGGTCGTGGGGTTTCACCACTTTGACTCGCGGATGCGGGCGACGTTGCGGTTCATCGCATGGCGGATGACGCGCCGGTACAGCCAGCGTTTGAGGCCGGAGAGATTGGAGCCGTGGCGCGCGTAAAAGGCATCCGGGCTGTCGAAAACACCGAAGTCGTCGGCGATGCCTTCCTTCTGGATGTAGGTGTCCTGGCCGCGCCATTCGACGCCGGGCGCCGACAGGTCGGCCGTGGCAGCACCGTAGCCGCAGAAGCGGCGGGCCTGCGGAAACCGGCGCTGCAGGCTGGCGAGGTAGGTCGCATCGAGGATGAAGCCTTCCAGCGCGATCCAGCGGCCTTCGAGGCTGACCTCGACCCAGCTGTGGATGATGCGTTGCGGGGCCAGCCAGTAGGCCAGTCCCGTGATTGCACCCTTCTGCAAGGTCTTGTCGATGGTGAAACCGTGGAAGCGGCAGGGGATGCCCACCGCGCGAAGCAAGGTCATCAGCAGCGTGCTTTTGGTGTTGCACTGGCCGATGCCGTCGGCCAGCACGCTGGATGCCGGCAGCTCGTCGCCCTCGTTGTAGCCGAAGGCGACCTCGTTGCGGACGAATTCGTAGGCGGCACCGATGCGGTCGTAGGGGCGCAGGGCGCGCCAGCCACGGGCGGCGACGAGCGCCTCGATGTCGGGGTGGTGGACATCCAGCAGCGGGGTCGCGGCCAGCAGGGTGTGCATTGCGTCGGACATGGTGTCGCTCCTGTCAGGCGTGCGCCGGCACGGGGCGAAGCTCAGCCCTTGCCTGCTGAATGACCGAGCGCGCGGCGGTCAGCGCCAGCACGCCCATGACTGAGGCGACCGCAAGGTCGGGCCAGCCGCTTCCGGCACCGAAGACGCCCAGCGCGGCGGCCATCACCGCCACGTTGCCGATCGCGTCGTTGCGGCTGCACAGCCACACCGAGCGCATGTTGGCGTCGCCCTCGCGCCAGGCGTAGAGCATTGCGGCGACCGACACGTTGGCCAGCAGCGCCAGGGCGCCGATGGCGCCCATCGTCACCGGCTCGGGCACGGTGCCGGAAGCGGCCGACCATGCGGCCCGTCCGAGAACGAACATACCGAAGGCGCCCATGGTCAGGCCCTTGAAGAGCGCAGCCCGAGCCCGCCAGGTCAGCGCCATGCCGAGCACAAGCAGCGAGATGCCGTAGTTGGCCGCATCGCCGAAGAAGTCCACGGCGTCGGCCAGCAGCGACACCGATCCCGAGCTCAGGCCGCCGGCCAGTTCGACCCCGAACATGGCCAGGTTGATGATCAGCGCCGCCCACAGCACGCGCCGGTAGCGCGGGCTCTGGCTGGCCGCAGGGGTGGCGCAGCCGTGGCTGCCGCAGGAGTCGCTCATGAGGGGCTTTCGAATGTCGATGCCGGCATTTGAAACCCTGTAGCGGCTCCAGAGTCAAGCGGCTATGCTGCCGAGTGTTGGGCGCCCCCCGTCATAAACGTAGAGAGCTTCGATCCATGTTCGACTTCCTTCGCGTCACCGGACTGTTCTTCGTCACCGCTGTTGCCGAAATCGTCGGGTGCTACCTGCCCTGGTTGGTGCTCACGCAAGGTCGGCCGGTCTGGTGGCTGCTGCCGGCGGCCGTATCGCTGGCGGTGTTCGCGTGGCTGTTGACGCTGCATCCCAGTGCCGCAGGCCGAACCTACGCGGCCTACGGCGGTGTGTATGTCGTCGTGGCCCTGATCTGGCTGTGGCGCGTCGACGGTGTGGTCCCGACGCGATGGGACCTTGTCGGTGGAGGCATCTGCCTGGTCGGCATGGCGATCATTGCCCTGCAGCCCAGGGCAGCAAGCTGAGGAAAGGACACGGGCATGAAGATCGGTGAACTGGCGCTGGCGGCGCAGACCCAAGTCGAGACCATCCGCTACTACGAGCGCGAAGGCCTGCTGCCGCAGGCGCCGCGCAGCGAAGGCAACTACCGCATCTACGGGCCTGAGCATGTCGAGCGGCTGGCCTTCGTGCGCCACTGCCGGTCGCTGGACATGACGCTGGACGAGATCCGTGTGCTGCTGCGGTTCAAGGACGAACCGCAAGCGGAATGTGGGGAGGTCAACGTGCTGCTCGATGAGCACATCGGTCATGTCGCCAAGCGCATCCGCGAACTTCGGCAGCTGGAGAAGCAATTGAAAAAGCTTCGGGACCAGTGCACCGGCGTTCGTGAGGCGGCAAAGTGCGGCATCCTGAACGAACTGGTGCAGGCGTCGTCAGCGACGAGCATCAGGTCGGCAAGCCCTCATGTGTCAGGGGCCCATGGCAACCGCGGGCGTCGCGCTAACAGCTCGACGCCTGAATGACCGCTCTACTACAGCACCAACGGCTCCTGAGGGTCGAGGCTGTGTGAAAACGCTTGGCTGGCCACGCTTCAAAAATTAAACTCACAGCACCCGTTTTGAGCGAGGTGACTCATGAAGCGATTCATTGAAGGCCAATCCCGCGAGCAAGTGACTTTGCTGCCTGAGTGTCTCGATGATTTTGTGGGTGTAGACAATCCAGTGCGCATTGTCGATGCGTTCGTTGAGGAGTTGGACCTGCCTTCTCTGGGCTTTGATGGGTCAACACCCGCAGCCACAGGCCGCCCGGCCTACCACCCTGCGGTAATGCTCAAGGTCTACATCTACGGGTATCTCAATCGCATCCAATCCAGTCGCCGCCTGGAGCGTGAAGCCCAGCGCAATCTGGAGCTCATGTGGCTCACAGGGCGCTTGGCGCCTGACTTCAAAACGATCGCTGACTTCCGGCGGAACAACGGCTCGGGCATCCGCAATGTGTGCCGCCGATTCGTCGTTCTGTGCCGTGATCTGAAGCTGTTCAGCCAGGCGCTGGTAGCGATTGATGGCAGCAAGTTCAAAGCCGTCAACACCCGTGACAAGAACTTCACCATGGGCAAGATCGACAAGCGACAGCAACAGATTGAAGAAAGCATTCAGCGCTATCTGTCGGCTCTCGATACGGCCGACCGCACACAGCCTGCGGAACTGGAAGCCAGAACCACCAGGCTCCAAGACAAGATTGCGATGCTGAGAAAGCAAATGCAGGCGCTCGATGAAGTGAAGGAACAACTCAAAGAGCAACCAGACAAGCAGCTATCAACGACAGACCCTGACGCCAGATCTATGGCCACCAGTGGCCGAGGTTCTGGCATGGTGGCCTATAACGTTCAATTGGCAGTAGATGCCAAACATCACTTGATCGTCGCCCATGAAGTGATCAACCAAGGGTATGACAGAAGTGCTCTGGCCTGCATGGCACTGGCTGCACGCAAGGCCATGGGCAAACGCAAACTGCAAGCCATTGCTGATCGAGGCTACTACAGCGGCGAGCAGATCAAAGCATGTGAAGACACTGGCGTTGCGGCCATTCTTCCCAAGCCCAATACATCCGGTGCACGTGCCCAAGGACGCTTCGATCGCTCAGACTTCATCTACATCCAGAAAGATGACGAATACCAGTGCCCAGCAGGACAGCGTGCCATCTACCGCTTTACCCGCGAGGAAGGTGGTTTGCAAATGAGGCGCTACTGGAGCAGCGCCTGTACGCAATGCGCTATCAAATCCAAGTGCACGCCCAGCGATTACCGACGCATCAGTCGATGGGAGCACGAAGACGTAGTGGAACGTGCACAGCAGCGTTTAGATCAAATGCCAGACGCCATGATGGTGAGAAGGCGAACGGTAGAGCATGTGTTCGGCACGCTTAAGCATTGGATGGGTTACACGCACTTCTTGACCAAGCGGCTGCCCAATGTCGGCACTGAGATGAGCTTGAATGTGCTGGCCTACAACTTCAAGCGAGTGCTTTGCATTCTTGGGTTTGAGAGAACGATGGCGGCGATGCGTCTGGTGGGCGGATGAGCCCTTTTTATGCGGTGAAATTAGGTCTCAAAGGGCCTTGAAAGGCCGTTTTGGAGGGGGAGATCGTTCTTGGCGGGGAAAATCTTCGACGCCAGGAAATGCAGGAAATCTATCGATTCGTTGGCCAAGATGCTGATGAAGTTTTTGTGTTTCCACACAGCCTCGGTCGATTTCAGACGGTCAATAGCGGTCACGTCTTGCCACTGATGAACGACTGCTTCCATGGCTCGCGCATCCCAGCCATTTCACGTTGTGCAAGGACGGTCCGATCCGCCAAGGCACCCGCAATCTAGGCAGGCCTTACTCAGCTATCTCGTCGAGCAACCGCGCCCACAAGGGACGTAACTGTCTGCGGATCTCTTGAGACTTCATGATGTCGGCTGCGCTGTAGCCGTATCTGATTGCCGCCGATGGCTGGAAGGCAGAGACCTATCGCGTGATTGAAGTGAAGAAGAATAAGGACGGCAAGGTCACCAAAACCACGGACAAGGGCTGGGCCTGTGATCTGATCCCCAAGCCATTAATCGTGGCGCGCTACTTTGCAGAGGATCAAGCTGCCATTGATGAATTGGCGGCTAGCCTGAACAACATCACCGCTCAACTCACCGAGCTGGAAGAAGAGCACAGCGGTGACGATGCGGCGTTCTGCGGTTTTGAAAAAATCAACAAAGCTAGCGTTACCGACCGACTACAAGAGATCAAAGGCGACTTGGATGCTTGGGACGAAGCCGAAGTACTGAACCTCTGGCTCAAGCTTGCCAAGCAAGAGGCCGACCTAAAAAGGCAGCTCCGAGATGCCGAGGCCGCGCTAGACACCAAGGCACTTGCTCAATATCCAAAACTTTGCGAAGTTAACACCCAAGCGCTTGTGGTGGATGACAAATGGCTGGCTGCGCTCCGTACTGCCATCCACGGCGAAATGGACCGCATCAGCCAGGCACTGACCCAGCGGGTCAAGGAACTGGCAGAGCGTTACGACGCACCCATGCCGCAGATGGCTAACTGCGTGGCTGAACTGGAGGCCAAGGTGAACCAACATCTGGAAAAAATGGGGTTTGTATGGAACTGAAGGTGGGTTACAAGCAGACTGAAGTTGGCGTAATTCCAGAAGATTGGCTGGTATCACCGCTTGAAGATTTCACTTCTTATATTTCATACGGTTTCACAAATCCTATGCCGACCTCACACAGTGGTGTCTGCATGGTCACGGCCAAAGACATAAATCTTGGACATATTAATTTTGAAACTGCCCGCTACACGACAACGGAAGCGTACAAAACGCTATTGACGGACAAAAGTCGGCCTAAAAAAAATGACCTTTTGCTAACCAAAGATGGAACTCTTGGAAGGCTAGCACTCGTGGGTAAAGAGACGATTTGCATTAATCAGTCTGTTGCAATTCTTCGCCCCAACAATAAGGTTGTCCCGCGCTTTCTAAAAGTACTTCTTGAAGCACCTATTTATCAAGAACGTATGCTGCAAGATGCAGGTGGATCAACGATAAAGCACATATACATCACAATCGTTAACCGAATGCCGGTAGCGATTCCCCCAACGATAGCTGAACAACAAGCCATCGCTGAAGCCTTGAGCGATACCGATGCCCTCATCGAATCCCTTGATCAACTAATCGCCAAAAAACGTCAGATCAAACAAGGTGCCATACAGGAATTACTCACCGGAAAGCGGCGGCTTCCGGGATTTAGTGGGGGGTGGGATGTAAAAACGCTGGACCAAATAGGCGAAGTTTCCGGCGCTGGCGTTGACAAAAAAATTCGCTCTGGTGAGGTGCCAGTCCGATTGGTGAACTACATGGATACTTATCGGAATGACTTTATTTCCTCTAACAATCTCAATCACTGGGTTACGGCCCCACTTCATCAAGCAAGGCGCTGCTTAGTCCAGAAAGGAGATATTTTTTTCACTCCATCTTCGGAGACGAGAGATGACATAGCAAATTCTGCTGTATCTCTGGAGGACATCCCTGATGCCGCGTACAGTTACCACTTAGTTAGACTGCGATTAAACGAGGCTTGGGACTTGCGTTTTCGTGCATATGCATTCAAAACGCGTGATTTTCTTAGCCAAGCCGAAACTCTTTGTGATGGCAGCGGAACCAGGTATGTTATTTCCTTGAGTAAATTTAGAAGCATTGCAGTTAAGGTCCCTCAGCCAAAGGAGCAAACCGCAATTGCCGAGGTTCTATTCGCTATGGATGAAGAACTCGTCGCGCTAGAGTCCCGGCTAGCCAAGGCCCGGAGCATTAAGCAAGGCATGATGCAGGAGCTGCTGACCGGCAGGATTCGTTTACTATAAATAGCATAGCTGCTTGCGCTTTATGGATAAGCGCCAGAGGACGCTTTTACTTCATATTCACGAAGCGTTGTTGAGCAGCTTCTGGTATCAGTCCTCCAGCTTGATGTGGGCAAATCGACTCTGGCGGCAGCTGAGCAATTTTTGCTCCAGTTGTTGCACGGTCTGCCCCGTTTCCAGCGCGGTGGAACTGGCCACGGCTCGCCGCACCGATTGCGGGCTGGGCGTAAAAGGCTTTGGGGGTGGTGCGTTGCGCTTTTGCATGATGAAGTTTCGTGGCACTCGGTACAGTGTGCAGGGTTGATCTGGCGTAGAGGGAGAACACATCCATATGAGCGATATTGGCAAGCCTGAGCGTGCCACGCAAAACCGCGTGGTCAAGTTGTTTTGTGACGAGCTGGGTTACATCTACCTGGGCGACTGGGCCGACCGCAAAAGCAACAGCAACATTGAAGAAGGCTTGCTGACCGAGTATCTGACCAGCGCTGGCTACAGTCCGGCGCAGATCAGCGTGGCGCTGTACAAGCTGCGCACGGAGGCCAATCACCCCGACCGCAGCCTGTACGGCAACAACCAGGCGGTGTACCAGTTGCTTCGCTATGGCGTGCCGGTGAAGACCGAAGCGGGCAAGGTGACGGAAACTGTGCACCTGATCAACTGGAAAGCACCCGCCAGCAATCACTTTGCGATTGCCGAAGAAGTGACCCTCAAAGGAAAGCTGCAGAGGCGGCCCGATGTGGTTCTGTATGTCAACGGCATTGCCATCGGCGTACTGGAACTCAAAAACAGCCGCGTGAGCATTGGCGATGGCATCAGGCAAAGCCTGTCGAACCAGCAGCCGGAATTCAACGCCTGGTTCTTCAGCACCGTGCAGTTGGTGATGGCGGGCAACGATTCCGAAGGCATGCAGTACGGCACCATTGGCACGCCAGAGAAATTCTTCCTAACCTGGAAGGAAGACGATGCCGACAACAGCCGCTACAAGCTGGACAAGTATCTGCTGAAGATGTGCAACAAGGCACGGCTCATCGAGTTGATGCACGACTTTGTGCTGTTCGACGGCGGCGTGAAGAAGCTGCCTCGCGTGCACCAGTATTTCGGCATCAAGGCCGCGCAAGAACATGTGCACCAGCACCAGGGCGGCATCATCTGGCATACGCAGGGGGCCGGCAAAAGCATTTTGATGGTGCTGCTGGCCAAGTGGATTCTGGAAAACAAGCCGCAGGCGCGGGTAGCCATCATCACCGACCGCGATGAGCTGGACAAACAGATCGAGCGCGTATTTACCGATGCCGGTGAGACCATTTGCCGCACCAGCAGCGGGAGCGATTTAATGAGCCAGCTGGGTCAGGCCACGCCCCGGCTGCTGTGCTCGCTGGTGCACAAATTTGGCACGACTGCCAAAAATGCCGATGCGGACTTTGACGCCTTCATCAAAGACCTACAGGCGCAGCCCAGCCCGACAGTGGGCGAGGTATTAGTGTTTGTGGACGAATGCCACCGCACACAGGGCGGCAAGCTCAACCGCGTGATGAAGGCGCTGATGCCCAATGCGGTATTCATCGGCTTCACTGGCACGCCCCTGCTCAAAAAAGACAAGGCCACCAGCCTGGAGGTGTTTGGCGGCTATATCCATACCTATAAATTCAGCGAAGCCGTGGAAGATGGCGTGGTGCTGGACCTGGTGTACGAAGCCCGAGACATTGACCAGAAGCTGGGCTCGCAAGACAAGATCGACCAGTGGTTTGATGCCAAGACCAAGGCACTGAACGACTGGCAGAAAGAAGAGCTGAAGAAGCAATGGGGCACGATGCAGAACGTGCTCAGCTCCAAAGCCCGCATGGACCGGGTAGTAGCGGACATTATTTTTGACTTCAGCGTCAAACCGCGCCTGTCCAGTGAACGCGGCAATGCCATCTTGGTTGCTTCCAGCATCTACGAGGCCTGCAAATACTTCGCGCTGTTCCAGAAGACGCTGTTCAAGGGCCGGTGCGCGGTCATTACCTCGTACAACCCGCAGGCCAAGGATGTGACGCTCGAAGAGATTGGCGCCGGTACAGAGACCGACAAGCAGTTCATCTACAACACCTATACCGAACTGCTGAGCAATGTGCAGCCCAAGCCGGGCAAGTCCAAAACAGAAACCTACGAAGACCAAGCCAAGGCCCTGTTCGTCAAAGAGCCTGCCAACATGCGCCTGCTCGTCGTGGTGGACAAGCTGCTGACCGGCTTTGATGCGCCGCCCTGCTCTTACCTGTACATCGACAAGTCCATGCAGGACCACGGTCTGTTCCAGGCAATATGCCGCACCAACCGACTGGATGGCGATGACAAGGACTTTGGCTACATCGTCGATTACAAGGACTTGTTCAAGAAGGTGGAAAAAGCCATTGCGGTGTACACCTCGGAGATCGACCACAGTGCAGGCGGCGCTGACCCCGAGGTGATGCTGCAGGACCGGCTGACACTGGGCCGGGAACGGCTGGATGCTGCGCTGGAAGCCTTGTTCTTGCTGTGCGAGCCAGTACAGCCGCCCAAGGGCGAGCTGGAGCACATTCACTACTTCTGCGGCAATACCGAGATTGCCGACGACCTGAAAACCCACGAACCGCAGCGCGTGGCTTTCTACAAGGGTGTGGTTGCGCTGCTGCGTGCCTATGCCAATGTGGCCGATGAAATGGCTGCAGCCGGGTACAGCGATGCCGATGCCAAGTCCATCAAGACCAAGCTGGATCGGTACCTTGCCATCCGCGAGATCATCCGCAAGGCCAGCGGCGAGACCTTGGACCTCAAGCCTTTTTGTATTGACCCAGTGAATTCCTGCTCAAGTGTTAACGTTGAAGGAAACGACGATGAGCACCCTGATGGAAGACGACATCAAGCGCTGGACAGCCAAGCGTAAGACGGCCCTTGTCCTGGACATCATCCAGGGCAAGACCACGATCTCGGAGGCCAGCCGGGCCTTCGACCTCAACCCCTCGGAGGTTGAGCAATGGGTCGATGAAGGCAAGCGTGGCATGGAGAACGCCCTGCGCACCAAGCCCTTGGAAGTCAAAGAGCAGTACGAGAAGCAACTGCGCGAACTTCAGCAGGCCTATGGCGAAGCCATGTTGGAGCTGCGTGCCAGAAAAAAGCTGGCGTCCCTGCTGGGCAACGAGGACGAGAAATGATCCTCAGCCTTCAGCAGGGACTGGCCCAAGACGGATTCAAAGTCAGCCTGGTCAAGCTGTGCCATTGGTTCGAGATGCCCCGGCGCACGGTGTACTACCGCAGCGCCAAGGCACCACCGAAGGTTCAGGAACACTTCGTCAAGCCCATCAAGGCCATGATCGAAGAGAACCCGTCGTTCGGCTATCGCACCGTGGCGCACCTGCTTGGCTTCAACAAGAACACCGTGCAGCGGGTCTTCCAGCTCAAGGGCTGGCAGGTGCGCAAGCGCCCGGTGGGCTTCAGGCCTCGCATCCAGGCATTGCCTTCTGTGGCCAAGGCGCCAGATGAGCGCTGGGCCACCGATCTGTGCCGCGTGTGGACAGGGCGTGATGGCTGGGCTTCGCTGGCCCTGGTGATCGACTGCTACAGCCGCGAGCTGCTGGGCTGGCACCTCAGCCGAAGTGGCCGATCCAAGACCGCTGAAGCGGCGCTGGAGCAGGCGTTGATTGCCAGGTACGGCTGTCTGGGCAAGGTCCGGCACCCGTTCCTGTTGAGGTCAGACAACGGTCTGGTGTTCACCAGCCGCAGCTACACGGCCTTGGTCAAAAGCTATGGCCTGCAGCAGGAGTTCATCACCCCGTACAGCCCGGAGCAAAACGGCATGGTCGAGCGCGTGATCAGAACGCTCAAAGACCAATGCGTGCACCGCCACCGCTTCGAGACACTGCAGCACGCCAGTCGTGTGATCGCAGATTGGATCGGCTTTTATAACCACCGGCGCCCTCATCAGGCGCTGGGCATGAAGACCCCCGCTGAGGCTTATGCTTTAGCAGCCTGACCTGTGCAGAAACCGCTGGGTCAATACATTTTGAGGCAGACATGCGGCACTTGATCGACACCTATATCGAAGCCAGCGAGCCACGCAAGATTTCGCCATTTGACGGCATTGGATTGCTGGACTTGATCGTGAAGACAGGCATTGCGGATGCGATTGCCAACAAGCTGGCCGACATGCAGGGCAACCAGCAAGCCATTGCCGAGACAATTGAAAACAACGTTCGCAGCAAGATCATCAAAGACAGCCTGACCGACCCGGCCTACTTTGAAAAAATGTCTGCCCTGCTCAATGAAATCATCAAGCTGCGCAAGGAGCGCGCCATTGAGTACGAAGAGTATTTGAAGCGCATTGCTGACATTGCCAACAAAGTGCAGACAGGTCCAGCAGACCCCACATCAGGCAAGCTTGATTCACCGGGCAAGCGTGCCATCTTCAACAACTTGCAGAACTCGCCGGTGCTGCATGCAGTGAAAGTAGCAGAAGCGGATGCACCTTATGACCCCGCAGACAGCAATGAAGACCCTGCCGTTTCCCTTGCACTAAAAATCGACAAAGCGGTTCGACTGGCCCGGCCAGATGGCTGGAGGGGCGTACAGGCCAAAGAGTTGGTGATTAAACGTGCGCTGTACGACACACTCAAGAACGTGGACGAAGTCGAGCGTCTGTTTCTCGTCGTCAACGCGCAGCAGGAATACTGATGCCGGAAAGCATTGACCTGGGCGGCATCGCTGCTGAGGTGATCAGAAAGCGCATCAAGCATGTTCACTTGAGCGTGTACCCGCCCGCAGGTCACATACGAATTTCTGCGCCCGAGCACATGGCCTTGGATACGATCCGGGTGTTTGCGATTTCCAAGCTGCCATGGATCAAAAGCCAGCAGCGCAAAGTGCGCGCACAGAAACGCGAAGCCCCGCGCGATTACATAGACCGCGAGAGTCACTATCTGTGGGGCAAGCGGTATTTGCTGACCGTGATCGAGCGCGATGCAGCACCCACCATTGACCTCCAGCACAAGCGAATCGTGCTTGGTGTACGTCCAGGCACCAGCACAGAACGCCGTGAAGAGCTGCTGGATGCTTGGTATCGCGAACAGCTCAAGATGGCATTGCCGCCGTTGCTGGAAAAGTGGGAAGCATTGATGAACGTGAAAACCTCCAAGGTCTTTGTGCAACGCATGAAAACCAAATGGGGAAGCTGTAACCCCAACAGCCACGCCATTCGGTTGAACACCGATCTAGCAAAGAAGCCGCCCGAATGTCTGGAATACATCATCGTGCACGAGCTGGCTCACTTGATTGAGCCCAGCCACAATGCCCGATTTGTCTCAGTAATGAATTTATTTATGCCAAAGTGGGAGTATTTCAGGGAAGAGCTAAATAACCTGCCTGTACGGCATGAAAACTGGGATTATTAAATGGGATTTGAAAAATATATTTATATAAATCAAACTAAGTTTGGGTATTTTTTTCATAATCAATAATCGAACCAGTATAATCATCAAAATAGGCAATTTTACGATAACCTTTATCTCTAAGTTCGATAGCGGTATCGAATCTATACCTCATTTTTTTAGCATAATTATCACTAGAAGGAACTCTAGCAAATCCAGGTTCCACATGAACGATGTTATCCTCACTCTCCCCCTTCAGAATTCTATCCAATAATTTAAGATATTCCCCATAAATTCCACCTCTATTGAATTTATCCTGCCCTTCATAAACATGATAAATATCATCAACCTCTTTTAAAAAGTACTGAGGCTTATCTTTCATAATTTTTTCGATAAATTTTCTTTGCTCTTTTATTAGTATCTCTATTTCATTTTTCAAGTACCCAATTGGCTGCATCACATCTATTTTCAGCACAACCTCCGTTCTCTTAATTTCACTTACAGATACAGAGCATGGCTTTTGACGAAAATTTTCCGATTTGCAAAACTCTGCGTATACCTCAAATTTTAATTCTGCAAAAATATTAGCATCTGGCTCAGGAAGTGGTGACACCTCTGGGTCAACCCATTTTTTCAAGCCAAAATTTTCTCTCGGTAAGATGGATGAAGAATGGCTAATTGTGAATCCCACCTCTTTTCTTATATCAAGAGTACGCTCATGCCATTCCTTTAAATTTTCCCCAAGCAATGGCTCCACCCCTTTCTTTGGATGGAATGGACTGAGATTCGCAAAATCTTCCGTCTTACTCTTGCTGCTCAACTTTTCATGCCACTTGTCATCGAGCTGCTGATGTTCTTCGACAACGAAATACGACATAGGAATGTCTTCGAGCAGTGATCGAGACAGCTCCTGTGTGTTGAGCTTCAAGCTACGAACAACCTCCGGAAGCTCCAGCCATTGCGCATAAGCCTCTCGGTAAGCAGGGTTGCGTCGAAGAAATTCCCAGGCCCACTGCCGAGATGACTTTGGCCCCACTTGCTCTTCACCTTCTTGCTCTGTGCTCATCATGCCCTCCCAAGTTGAAAATCTATAGTCGTATCAGGTGGTCCGAATCCTGCCAAAACAAGGCCCGGATGCAAGCCATCCGTGTCACAGCTATGTCACAGTTGGGGAAAATTTTCGGCACTATTCGGCATCAATGCGGGATGCTAAAATTGAGCTGTCTCGAGTGAAGACAGTAGTGAGCATCAATCGACGATACTTCGCGCCAGAGTTCGTAATGAGAAGGTCGCGTGTTCGATTCATGTCTCCGGCACCAATGAGATAAAGGAAAGCCTGCTACTGAAAAAGTAGCAGGCTTTTTTTGTTTTTGCTCCGTGTAGCCAGTGTGTAGCCAGTGGTACTTTATTTTCTCCCCAACACAGCCCCCCATCTGCGCTAGCTTCCGTGCAGCTCACTCGAAGTTGCTGCGCAACTCCAGCGCCACATCAGAGAAGCATTACGCTGAGCTTCCTTTTGAGGATTGCTAGTGCACTATGAACGAATAGTGCGCTGGCGACGTCGCTGGATTCTTATGAAGAACGCAACTTCTACAACTTAAGCTTTTCTGACTCACCCCTCATGCATAAGAACTGAGAAAGCCACTGCAAATTGGTAAAAGTTTAGGACTTATTGGCCTTGATGATTCTGACGTAACAGACGTTACATCATTAAAAATCAGTGGGGGTGTCCGAATTTTTGTGTAAACGGGTCGGACTTCAATTGACGGAGATGCGGTCTCCGAACTGAATGGTAAAGCGGGTCAGTGCGGCCTTCCAATCCCGGATGGGCATGGTCCACTTCTGGCTGATGTTGCGCAGCGCCAGGTAGAACAGCTTGGTCAGCGCCTCGTCACTGGGGAACGAGCCCCGGTTCTTGCTCAGCTTCCTCAGGCTCATGTTCACCGACTCGATGGCATTGGTGGTGTAGATGACCTTGCGGATTTCCGGCGGGTAGCCACAGACTTCAATGATTTGGCGCAGTTGGAAGGCAAACATGCCGTAGCCACATGCTTCGCGGAAGTACTGGAGGGCTTGCACTATGAATAAGCCACTCAGCTTCCAGCCACCTTTGAAAAAAGGTGATACCACTACCGCAGTGGCTACCGAAAGCTTTAACCCCATTCCATCCGAACAAGACCGTCCTTGCTTTGTGGTACTGGATGAAGCGTTTACAACGTCTGATGGCTGCCGCTACCGTCCAGGCGTTTGGCACTTCGGTGTCAAACCGGCGAAAGACGACGCCTCCAGTACTTTGGAGCAGCACTGGGTATGCAGTCCGCTGCATGTGGATGCCGTCACATTCGATGCCCATGGCGGCAACTTCGGCCGTTTGCTGCGCTTGCGCAATACCTTGGGCAAGTGGGTTCTGTGGAGCATGCCTATGGAAATGCTGCGCAGTGATGGTTCTGACCTGCGTGGCATGCTGCTGAGCATGGGCGTGCATCTGGACCCCAGCCGTTCTGGCCCTCGCATGCTGGCGACCTATTTGCAAAGCCAAGCTCCACAGCGTCGCATGGAAGCTGTCATACAGACAGGCTGGGCAGGAAGCGAATTCAAAGCCTATGCCTTGCCTGATACGGTGATTGGCCCGGATGCTATCCGCGTCACCTTTCAAACCGATGCCAAAACTACGGATGAGTACACACAACGCGGCACCTTGGAAGGCTGGCAGCAAAGCATCTCGATGCTGGCTGACGGCAATCCCATGCTGGTGTTGGCATTGAGCACGGCATTTTCTGGTCCTTTGCTGGCACGCGTGGGTATGGATTCAGGCGGCTTGCACCTGATTGGTGACAGCTCGACCGGCAAAACCACCGCCTTGCAGGCAGCCGCGAGCGTCTGGGGCGGAGATAACTTTCGCCGCAGTTGGCGCACCACGGCCAATGGGCTAGAGGGTGCTGCAGCCCTCTTCAACGATGGTTTGCTGGCGCTGGATGAAATCAGTGAGTGCGACCCACGTGATGTGGGCGAGGTGGTTTGCTGGCCAGGCTGCTGACGAAGGTGGTCCAGCAGCGCCTACGCCGCAATTTGAGCCGTGGTTACCAGCCCAGACACGCGGTGCTCTCGCGCGTGCGGGGGCGCATTGATGTGCTGGCGACGGTATCGGGGCAGTTGCTGGAGCAAGGCCTACGGGACCACTTGCCGGGTATGACGACGGATATCGAGCTGCTACACCCTGCCAGCAAGCGCAAGCTGGTGGTTGATACCAAGTTCACCCACATCTTTACTTCGTCACAGTACAAGGAGCAGATGCTGCGCAGTGGCTACCTGTACCAGCTCTATGCCTATTTGCGCACGCAAGAAGCTACGACCTTGGGGCAAGGCTGGTGCAGTGAAGGCATGTTGTTGCACCCGCACTGTGGTGAGGCCGTGGATGCCTATGTGGACATGCAAGGACATCGTCTGCGGTTTAAGACCATTGATTTGATGGGCTCTGCTGAGGACTTTGAGCGGCAGCTGTTAGCACTTGGACATGGTTGGGCGGAGAACATGACCGACAGCATCGTCAGTGCACATGTATAGAAATCCGTTGTTTGCTATGCATGTTCACCACACAGGGGGCTGAAATGTGCAGTATTTGCACTTTTCTATACAAGTCCTGCAGCTTATGTATAAAAATCTAAGTTTTCTATACATGTCCTTGGGATGCAAAATCTTTCCGCTTTACAGCCAGAACGCTTTGACACCGCCCCCATTCTGAAGAAGCTGGCCAGCGCCAGCCGCAAGCTGGCTGAGCTCAAGGGGATTGCTGCGTCTATCCCCAACCAAGGCATTCTCATCAACACCCTTGGTTTGCAAGAAGCGAAGGACAGCTCGGAGATTGAGAACATCGTGACTACGCACGATGAGCTGTTCAAGGACGATTTGTCGCCTGAGAGCCAGATGTCCGCTGCCAGCAAGGAGGTGCTGAGTTACCGACAGGCTTTGTATACGGGCTTCCGATTGGTCAGGGAGACGGGACTACTCACTGCGAACCATCTGATTGACATTCAGCGCGAGCTGGAGCGCAACCATGCGGGCTTTCGCAAGCTACCGGGTACTGCGCTGAAAGATGGTGCAGGGCGCACGGTGTACACGCCGCCACAGGAGCCGGATGCGATTGTGGCGCTGATGCGTGACCTGGAGCAGGTCATCAACGACCCGGATGCAGTTCCGGTAGACCCGCTTATCAAGATGGCGCTGATTCACCACCAGTTTGAGAGCATTCACCCCTTCTATGACGGCAATGGCCGCACGGGGCGTATTTTGAATGTGCTGTATTTGGTCAAGGAAGGGCTGCTGGACATTCCGGTGTTGTACCTGAGCCGCCATATCGTGCAAACCAAGGCCGACTATTACCGCCTGCTGCAAGCCGTGCGTGACCACGATGTCTGGGAAGACTGGGTGCTGTATATGCTGGATGCTGTAGAGCAAACTGCACAGCAGACGGTAAAAACGGTGATTGCCATTCGCGACGCCCTGCTTGACTACAAGCACCGCATCCGAGACCAGCACAAGTTCTACAGCCAAGACCTCATCAACAGCTTGTTCATGCACCCATACACCAAGATTGAGTTTTTGCAGAAGGACCTGAAGGTTTCAAGGCTGACAGCCACCAAGTATCTGGAAACGCTTACCGAATCGGGCTTTCTGGAAAAGCAGAAGATTGGCCGCAGCAATTACTACATCAACCATGCGTTGACAGGTATCTTGATGGCCCCGTAGCCTACTTGCGTGACTAAGCAAGCGACAGAGATACAACACAGGACACGAGGGAGCGTGCAATGACCGAAGACCAACTCGAGCAAGAAACCTTGCAATGGCTGGCGGAGGTGGGCTACACCGTTCGTTATGGTCTGGACATCGCGCCCGATGGCGACACCCCGCTGCGCAGCAACTATCAGCAAGTGGCGCTGCAAGACAATCTGCGTGAGGCCCTGCAACGGCTGAACCCCGGCATCCCCCAAGCTGCGCGTGAGGATGCACTGGCGCAGGTGTTGGACTTGGGTGTGCCTGCACTGTTGGCATCGAACCGGGCGTTTCACAAGCTGCTAGTCAATGGCGTGCCGGTGAGCTATCAGGTCGACGGCGAAACCCGCGGCGACTTTGCCAAGCTGGTGGACTGGAACCATTCAGCCAACAACCAGTTTTGGGCGGTGAACCAGTTCAGCGTGAAGGGCCAGCCCGTGGCATGACGGTGCGCGAGATACAGGCCCACCTCGAAGAGATGTACGGCACCGAGGTCTTAACCGCCTACGAGGTGCTCCACCAGCGTCAAGTGAAAAAGAAGCAACCACTTCGAAGAAGGTGTACTCAAATATTCAGTTAGCTGATTTGCGCGGTGGTCCGTTCATCGTTGATGAAATCATTGACATGCCGGGCACAGATGACCGAAGGCAAGACTGGATTCGCCTTGTTCAAACCAAAGACCATGTCTTTTACATCGTCAACTTGGAGCGTGCATCAGAACGTGATTACGAAGCGGCTGTGCGTTCGGATGTCAAAGTCACTATCAATGCGCTGAAGGAGTCCGATAAGAAAGATAAGCGCATTCATTTGATTTTTTCCCATTTGGATAAATCTAAATGGAGCACTCGCGACCCCGCAGATGTGGGCAATATAATTCAGGACGATAATTTTATTCGCCAAGTATACGAATCCATGGAGACTGAGGAGGTATCTGGCTACATCTACACAGCCAATCTGATGGGAGAATCTAGCTTCATGCAGTTACTTCAGAGTATTGTCGATGACTGCCAAGCTTGATTTTTCAGGCGATGCATTTTTGTATGCCCAAGCACTGGACAACTCTGGTAAATCAGAATGTTGGCATATTTCAGACCGAGCCGCTGGGTTGCGGCTTCTGGAGCCTGAAGATGTGCGCAGACGCGCCATTCAAGATTCAATTGACAAACTGCAGGCTACAGGCCGCAACTGGCCCATATTTGGTGGCGGCATAACTTGCCGGGTGTCTTGGTCAGGGGATTGTGTCATTAATTTCCGCCCGACGACCCGCGACGCGGACGGTCGCATATCACCTGTGCTTTTAATCTGCAACGTATTTTCGACGCAGGAAAATCAAATTTTACTGGCTTGGGAAAGCATTAAAACCTATTTGCGCCGTGAGCTAGCGCAAGAAGATAAAAGTGCCGTGACTCATTTAGCCCGGATGCTGAGATGGCCTCAGTGGTTGATTTTTTTAAACATACTAATATTCAGCCGGAGTTTGAAAAATGATTGAGCCTTATATCAGAAAGATAATATTTGTTGACGATTCTTTTCTTGAGGATTTAAGACATCGGTCGATTTCTGGATATCAGCAATTTGAAGCCCCTGACCTGGATACAAAAATCATAACCTTGCCGGCAAACTCTTCGGAAATTTCCGAGTTGGTTTCTTGCATGTCTTCCTCGGACATCAGGGCAGGCGAGGTAATGGTGAGGGCTCCATATATTGACCAATTCATTCCTTTGGATGCCTTTACCGAAGATTGCGCAGTTGAAAAATATCGACTTTGGGTTCAGCTTTGCCTCGCACTGGGTGCAAAATCGGTAAGCATTACAAATATTGAAGAAATTACGATTGAGTCGGATGCGAAGTCTGAATTGTCCGCAAGCATCTCTGGTAAGGCCCCTTTGATTGAAGGCGAGGCTGGATTCAAGAAAACTGATTCAGAACAGCACAGGCAGGCACGCCAGTCAATCATGCGACTCAATGCTGTTGCAGAGGGGAGCGAGCCGAACCTGGTGGAAGCAGAGCGTATTCTTAAAAGACATGGCCTTCAGGGGGACAACATGTTTCGAAGTATTTTCGACATGCGCAGCGTTTCATCGAATCGACTTACCAAGCAAGAGTTTTCTCTCGACTTGACCTCAGATATCAAGAAGGTGATGAATGCTTCTTTGAAAGCGAAAGTCAAGGTAATGAGCGAACTTTACTCGGGACGCATTGAAATTGATTCGGTAAAAAAAGCGTTAGAGAAGGGAAGCAGTGCCCTCAAGCTCTCGGTGACTGTCGAGTTTTGACGGTGCTCGCGCGCAAGCTGAGTGTGTACTGCTGCGATTACCGAAAGAAGAGAGCGACTGCCACGACCGTGTGAAGGCGATGTCTCAGCCACTTCTGGAGAAATTGAAAAAGGCCGTACCTGTGAAGTGACTCCTCGCAGCCTCTGAAGCCAGCCTCAGGCCGCGGTATTTGCGCCTGTGGCGAGATTGTCGCATAATTACTTCGATTTTTTCGATTTTTACACTCTCTGAAGCGCCATCCAAGACCAAGGAGTCATGACCATGGGCATCGCCACCTATCCATCCAAACTGGGCCAACCCGCCAAGCAGCCCAGCGCTCGCCAGGCCCAGAGTGCGCGTGCGTCAGTGCTGCAGCAGTATTCGTCGGTCTTGCGCAATGCATTGCCCGTTGAGTTGAAAGCACATGGCGCTGACCTGCCGATGGCAGAAATTGATGCAATGGCCGATGCATTGGCACGCCAGATAGCGAAGCTGGTGGATACATCGCCTGTTTCGAAGCCGCGCAAGGCGCAGGCATTGGCCCAGGAGGAGTGGATTACCACCCAGGAGGCCGCCAATCGCAGCGGTTTTTCGCGGCCCTTTGTGGCCGCCCTGCTCGATTCGGGAGCGTACAAGGGCCGAGTGAACCGCACTGCAGGCGGACACCGCAAGGTGTTGGCCGGTGAGTTTGAAGCGCTGATGGCCAAGGCTTCTGCGGAAGCCCCCAAGACTTTGGCCCAAGCACGCAAAGCGGTTGATTTGAAGCCGCAGCAGGACAACGCTCAGGCGGTGCCCCTGACAGAGCGCAAGAGGTCACGCGCCCGGGCGCAGGCATTGGCCAAAAAGCTGGGCATCACCACCTGATGCCGCCGCTTATCGTCCTTGCGGACGCCAATGTTCTGGTCAAGGACGTGGTGTCATTCGCATTCCTCGACCTTGCCAGGGCCGGGGCTATCGACCTGCGTTGGACCCCGCAGATTGAGGTGGAGTACGCAAAGCACCGGGCGCGACTTCGAGCCGGGGCCAATCAGCGCGAGAGCACAGCGGACGACCTGGTTTGGGCTCAAAAGCGCTTGGCAACCATCAAAAAGCACCTGGTGCCCGGTTTCCAGTTGCCGGGCTGGGACGATGATGGCGACCGGCTGGAGCTGTTGCGCAGCAACAAGGCATTGGCGCCCCTTTTGCGATTGCCGGACCCTGACGATGTGCATGTGGCTTTGGCTGCGGCAGATTGGGCGCAGGCCACTGGGCGCGACGTAGTGCTGGCCACAGACAACCTGAAAGACTTGCCGGCCAAGGTACTGGCGCCGTTTGGCGTGGTCCCTTTGCACCCCGGCGACGTCTTGCAGCTGGTGTATCAGATGGACCCTGAAGGGACCGCCAGCAGCTTGCAAAAGACGGCTGCGGATTTCAAGAACCCCGCTTTCTCGCTGTTGGACATGCTTGCGTCCATCAAAAGCCCACAGCAGTTTGACAACCAAGAGCTGGCAGCCGAGCTGGCTGTGCGCTGGGAGCTTGCAGTGCCTGGGGCGGCGCAAGGCACTACCAAGGCCCGGACCAAGCAGCGCTCGCGCTGAGAAGTAAGAAATACATGCTCCCGTCACTACTCGCCAACGACATACAAACGGCTCTGAAGCAGTTTCTGGTTTCTGCCTTCGAGCCCGCCGACGCGTTCAACCACGGTTTGATGAGCCGCTTTGTCGATGACGAGGCGGCGTGGCTTAAAGGCCCGTTTGTGCAGGTGGGCCTGCCGTTTGTGGCGGGCAAAAGTGGAAAGACGTTTTTTGACACGTTCGAGACCGCGTACCCTGGTTTCAGCCATCAGGAACACGCCTGGGAGCGGCTGTCTAGTCACCGCCAAGGCGTGAGCACTTTGGTGGCCACCGGTACGGGTAGCGGTAAGACAGAGTGTTTTTTGTACCCGGTGCTGGACCACTGCGCTCGCGCCCGCGCGGCGGGCGAGGCCGGTGTGAAGGCCCTGGTCATTTACCCCATGAATGCCTTGGCCACCGACCAAGCGCGTCGCATTGCCGAGCTGGTGGCCTCTACTGCTGCGTTTGCAGGGTTGCGCGTGGGGCTGTATGTGGGTGGCAACGCCGGGGCACCGGGCGAAGGCATGGTAATGACGCAGGGCGCCGTCATCACTGACCGCGACACCCTGCGCAAGCACCCGCCCGACATCTTGCTGACCAACTACAAGATGCTCGACTACCTGATGCTGCGGCCCAAGGACCGCCAGTTATGGGCCGCCAACCTACCCACCACGCTGCGCTATGTGGTGGTGGACGAGCTTCACACTTTTGATGGCGCCCAGGGCACTGACCTGGCCTTGCTGCTGCGCCGTTTGCGCGCACGACTCAAAACTCCCACCGGGCACCTCATTTGTGCTGGCACATCGGCCACCTTGGGCAACGCCGCAGACACGGCGCCTTTGCGCGAATATGCGCGGCAGATTTTTGGTGTGCCGTTTGGCGAAGAGGCTGTGGTGACCGAGAGCCGCCAATCGGTGGGGCGGTTTCTGGAAGACGCCACGGTGGACTACATGTTCTTATTCCGGGCAGAGCAGGCGCCGCTGCTGGAGCCATCGCAGTACCCCACGCCACAGGCTGCGGTGCAAGCGTGGTTTGCCCTGTTCTTCCCGGACGAGCCTGTTCCAGACGATGTGAATGCGCTGGCGTGGCGCCGCGGGCTGGGCCAGTTGCTCAAGCGCCACCAGCTTTTCGTGAACCTGCTCAAGCTGGCCAAGGGTGGAGTGGTGAGCTACTCCGAGCTGACAGAAGCCTTTGCGCGCAATATGCCCGCCGCCGGTCCGGCGCAGGTCACTCAAGTGCTGGATGCGCTGTTGGTGTTGGTGGCCTGGGCGCTGCGCGATGGTAAACAGCCCTTGGTCACCTTGCGGCTTCAGCTGTGGGTGCGCGAGCTGCGTCGCATGGTGGGCACAGCAAAAGCCTCAGGACGATGCGACGCGCGCTGAAATCGACAACCTGCTGCGTGAGCGGGACAAGTTGCTGGAGCTGATTAAAGAAATCAACACGCGTGACTTGCTGAACACGCTGACCGATGCGGGGCTGATTCCCAACTACGCCTTCCCAGAGGCCGGCGTGGAGCTCAAGTCTGTTTTGTGGCGCAAGCGGGCCTCGGACGAGCCAGGCCAAGGCGCCTATGTCACGCTGACCACGCAGAAGTACGAACGCCCGGCGCAATCTGCCCTCTCGGAGTTTGCGCCCGAGAACCGCTTCTATGCCAACCAGCGGCGCGTGGAGGTGGACCAAATCAACATGAATTTGGCCAAGACGGAAGACTGGCGTTTCTGCCCGTCCTGCCATCACATGCAAAACTTGACGGTAGAGGCAGACACCTTGTCTGATGTGCTCAAGATGGCGCTGCAGGCGGTCACCAGTTGCTCTTGCAACGACGATGCATTAAAGCGCAGCGCACTGGTGGCCAGTGGCCGGTTCTGGTGTTGGTCTGTGACGCACAACGATGTGATGGATGCGCTTGCAGGGAAAGTGGACACCGACCTAGAGTCGCCGCTGATGAGCCTGTCCCGACATAACGGTGCCAAGGCTCCGGCAACGGTTCCACGCGCGCAGGAGAAAGCCTTCATGCAGCATGCGGTCGCCAGCTTGTTGCATTGGCTTGCCACCCCGGCGGATGGACCCGCTGGCGACCCTGCAATCGAGCAGTTGCAACGCAACGCCCTGTGGCTGGGTTTTTTGATGGTGCCGCACAACGAACAGGAGAAATCCACATGTGAGCATCAGCTCGGGCAATGGATTCACCGGCTGCCTGCGCACGTCAAGGAACCGGGCAAAGGTTTTGCGCACAGCCTCTCCAAGGTGTCGGGAGTTTGTCAGCAGGTTGGCTGGTGGCCGTTGGTTGCCGCCAAGGGTCTTCCACAGGATGCGAACTGGATGGCGCCTGGCGTTCTGGTGCTGGACGAGGCAAAGGCAGAAGATGACACGGCCCTTCACCTAGCTTGGCGCCAGTGGCTGCAACTGTTCAACACGGCGCAGTCGCTGCCAGGAATGTGGCTTGTCACCGCCAGCGGACTGGACCAGCACGATTACGACGGCCTGACCCCCTTGCCCGCACCTGCGGCCGCGCAGCCGTCTGAGCAAACGTCTTTGAACGGCGCGTGGTTGGAGGTCCTTGAACAGCTATTGGACCCTCTCAAGCCAGGTATGGTTCGGTTGGCGCATGCCGGCGCGGCTGTGCCCGAAATCGGCCCCGAACTGGCGGACGACAAAGGCCGCGTTGTGGCCGACGCCGAGATGATTTGGGCACCTGCCCACCTAGCGGTTCTTCGGCCGGACCAGGCAGATATGGTGCAGGAGTGGACCGCACAGGGGTGGACGGTGTTGTGTCTGGATGAGGACCTGACACAGTGCACGGCGCAGCCTTGGGAGAATGCTGCTGCGACGGCCTTGGGTCTGACCATAGAAAACCAGGAGTAGAACTGTGAGCTTCAAACCCAAGGTTGCGTTAAGCAACGACTTTCTGCTTCAGCTGGCCAAGTTGTCCGCCAAGGTTCACACCAAGGTGATGAAGTGGGCCATCCAGTTTCAGGCCGACCCTAAGAGCCCTGGCATCAATTACGAGAACATCAATGGCGCACGCGACCCGAATCTCAAGTCGGTTCGGATTGACGGCGACTGGCGCGGTATCGTTTTCAAGCCTTCCGCCGGTGACGTGTATGTGCTGCTGTATGTGGACCACCACGACGACGCCTACCGCTGGGCCGAAAACCGCAAGCTGACCATCAACCCGGTCACCGGGGCGATGCAGATGCTGACATTCGAGAGCATCACTGAGCAGGCTCCGGAGGAAGCACACAGCGCCAATGTTGGGTCAGCCGAAGGTACCGTGGACGCGTCCGCTGCCGAGGCGGCACCAGCGCTCTTTGCAGGCCTTGAAGACCGGGAACTGATGAGCCTCGGTGTGCCGCAAGAGTTGCTCGGTTTCGTTCGGGGAGCCAAATCATTTGTCTTCGAGGCAAAACTAAACAGGCAGACCATTCGCCGCACTATTGGCGATGTCAAAGCATGGACTATCGAGCAGGCACGAGTGGAGGCCCGTCGCCTAGCTGTGATGCTTGATAGTGGGCAAGATCCACGTGAGGTGGCACGTCTGCAACAAGCGGAGCAAGAGGCTCTGCGTCAACAGGCAAAAGCTCAAGCACTAACTGTAGGTGAGGTGTGGCCACTGTACTTGGAGAACGGCAGGCCCAAGCGTCGTGATGCTTGGAAGCCGCGTTACTTAGCAGACCTGCATGTAATGGTTTCACCAGGAGGAGTGCCAAAAAAGAGGGGAGCAGGGGTGACGCGCCCTGGTCCTCTATACCCCTTGTTAGCTCTGCCGTTGTCAGGAGTGACCGAAGATACGCTCAAGGTGTGGTTTGACCGTGAAGCCAAGGCAGGCAAGCATCAAGCAGCTCGTGCACTAATGATGTTTCGGGGCTTTCTACGCTGGTGTGCGAGTCAGCCTGAATACCGCACTCTGGTAGATAGGGAGGCAGGGCAGGCACCGGCAATCGTACAAAACTTACCAGCAACCACTCGCAGGACTGATGCCTTGGAGGCTGCTCAGGTCGCTGGCTGGTGGTCTGGAGTGGAGCAACTGAGTAATCAGACCGCCAGTGCTTATTTGCGTGCGCTTCTGCTGACTGGTGCCCGTCGTGAGGAAATGGCTGCGCTGCGCTGGGCCGATGTGGACTTTCGCTGGCGTAAGCTGACCCTGGCAGACAAGGTGGAAAAAAGTCGAACTATTCCGCTCACGCCTTACCTGCACCACTTGATTGCCAGCCTGCCAAGGTATGGCGAATATGTTTTCGCGAGCACCGGGAAGACTGGGCGTATTGTGGACGTGCGCTCTTGCCATGAAAAGGCTTTGAAAGCTGCCGCTATTGAACACCTGACTTTCCACGGCTTGCGCCGCAGCTTCTCACTGCTAGGGGAGGCGGCTGGTGCGCCAGCGGGAGCAATTGCCCAGGTTATGGGGCATAAACCCAGCGCCACCGCTGAAGGCTATAGGCCGCGAAGTGTGGATGCATTGCGCCCATTCCTGGAGCGCATAGAAGCGTATATTCTGGATTTGGCACAGGTACAGTTTGATTCAACTGCGCAGCCTGGAAAATTGCGCATTGCGAGCTGACAACCTCACACCAGCCACATATCCAAGGAGAATGACCTGGTCAATGGTTGCTTCTTTTGCGGCAGCTATCAAAGTACTGATTCTTGGAAGGTGGCGTTACTGGCGTTAAAGGCGTTACAGCATTGATTTCAAGCGCTATTTTTTGTTGCGCCCAATAAAACAGAGCTAAGAAAGCCGTTACAGCTTTACTCAAGAGGGACAGATGTTAGTAGTCATCCAAGGACTCTTGGAGTTGGCCAATCAAATCCTCTAGGTGAGGAACCAAGTCACGTTCTAAGACTAGCTGACGGATTTCAGCGTTGAATTTTGATAGCAAGTCAGTTAGTGCGAAGCTATCTTCAGCCGCTTCGTGGAGCAATTGCATGTAACGCTCCAAAAGTTCGTGCGACACTTGCTTATGGATTGCTGGGTCATCTGAGAGAAGGGCATCAGCATGTTGGCTGAGCAAATCCGAGCGCTCCTCGGCTTCATTAAGTGCTTCGCCAACCAAGCCATTCAGTGTGTGGTCATAGCAAATGACATCGGCACGGTCCGGTCCAATCAAACCTAAGTTGCGGCGGGAAGCAGTTTCATCGAGGCGTTGCAAGATGAAGGCTGTCAGCTCTTCCAAGGAGTAACCTCCAGCTACGCAGCCTTCACACATACCCTCCGCATCACAGATGTAAACGCCCAAGAGATGAAGAATCGACGGGGCGAGTTTTTCAAGTTCGGCTTCAATAAAAGTCTCTGTTGTGATTTGAAAGTTTGAATCGGTTGAGCCAAACCCAATATCGTCATTGTCGAAAGGCCCTTCTTGAATGTGCCAGCAATAGTCATCCCAGAGATGGCGCGAGGCAAAGTCGCCCATCATTCCCGTTGCATCTGACTGCGACATGGCCGCTATCACAGCTTGCTTAATAGTCTCCACGTGGGCCTTGGCGACGTCATTCGCTGCCGATAATAGTAAATTTTGTGTGTCAGTCATGTATTCGAAGTCCGGAAGAATGGGGGGTGTCCGAATTTTTGTGTAAACGGGTCGGACTTCAATTGACGGAGATGCGGTCTCCGAACTGAATGGTAAAGCGGGTCAGTGCGGCCTTCCAATCCCGGATGGGCATGGTCCACTTCTGGCTGATGTTGCGCAGCGCCAGGTAGAACAGCTTGGTCAGCGCCTCGTCACTGGGGAACGAGCCCCGGTTCTTGCTCAGCTTCCTCAGGCTCATGTTCACCGACTCGATGGCATTGGTGGTGTAGATGACCTTGCGGATTTCCGGCGGGTAGTCAAAGAACGGGGTCAAGCGGCTCCAGTTCCTGCGCCAGGACTGGCCGATGGGCAGGTACTCGGCATCCCATCGGGCCTCGAACTCTGCGAGCATCAGTTCGGCCTCCTCGGCGGTGGCGGCCGTGTAGATGCGGCGCAGGTCGGCCGCCACTTCCTTGCGGCGCTTCCATGAGACGTAGTTCAGGCTGTGGCGCACCATGTGAACGATGCACAGTTGCACCACCGCCTTGGGGAACACCGCCTCGATGGCGTCAGGGAAACCCTTGAGCCCATCGACACAGGCAATGAAGATGTCCTGCACGCCCCGGTTGCGCAGTTCGGTCACGACCTGCAGCCAGAACTTGGCTCCCTCGGTTTGCGCCAGCCACAGACCCAGCACCTCCTTCTCGCCCGTCATGGTGATGCCGATGGCCAGGTACACCGCCTTGACCCGCACCGCGCCCTCGCGCACCTTCACGTGGATGCAGTCCAGATAGACGATGGGGTAAATCGGCTCCAGCGGCCGGGCCTGCCAGGCCTTGACCTCGTCGGCCACGGCATCTGTCACCGAGGAAATCAGGCTGGGTGAGACCTCGGTGCCGTACATCTCTTCGAGGTGGGCCTGTATCTCGCGCACCGTCATGCCACGGGCGTACAGCGAGATGATTTTGTCGTCGAAGCCGGCCCAGCGGGTCTGGTGCTTGGGGATGAGCTGAGGCTCGAAGCTGCCATGGCGGTCGCGTGGCACTTCGATGGGCAATTCGCCGAACTCGCCCTTGAGGGTCTTCTTGCTCTTGCCGTTGCGGGTGTTGCCAGCGGGGTTGGCCACCGCCTCGTTGCGTTCATGGCCCAGGTGCTCAGTCAGCTCAGCGTCCAAAGCTCGCTCGACCAGCAGCTTGGTCAGTTGCTTGAGCAGGCCGTTCTCGCCGATGAGGTCTTCAGGCTTCTTGTAGTTGGCCAGCAGGCCAGACAGCAGTTCTTCGGGTACGTCGTGTTTCTTGGTGTTCATTGTGTTTACGGACAGCCCGGCTTGCGCCGGCGGTGGATTGTCCGTTTACACAAAATTCTGCACACCCTCGGTTCTGCAGGAACACCTGCAGCCAGCAGTTTGCCAACCAACTTGGTCAGGTGCTCCGTCCGCTCGCCGTCCTTACAGCGGCGCAGCATGAGATCTTCGAGTTGCATAGCATCGCCTTGTGACGTTCCTTTAGAACGGGGCTGCGCTGAAAGCTGGGAATTGGCTTGATCTGTAGATATGCCTAATTTTCGGGCCAATTCGGCCCATGTATAGGCAGCTGAAGTGGTGGTGCAATTCATGGGATGGTGACCTCTACGTTAGGAATGACAAGACGCGTTTGAAAGGGGTCTGCTTTGAGGTGCCAAAAACCTGGTACACGCATGACCCGAGCCAGATCACAAACAGCAGAATCGCCATTGAACTTCGCCGCCAATGCCTTTTGACAAGATTTGAAGTCGGCTAGGCTCTCGCCTTCTTGCACGGTCCAGTAGGCATGCCATTTCCCTGGACTGGATTCCACAACGATGTGAGGTGGTGCTTCAGCGCCCAACACGGGATCGATAGGCGCACCGTCCAGATCCACGAAATAGCTACGGATCGCAACCACGCTTTCATTGCGTCGCCGGATACCATCAAGAAATCAAGCAGATACATCACGACCTCCGTTGCTTTCAACCCAGGCAAAAAAGGCGTCTTCATCAATCAGCACACGGCGGCCAACGCGACGAATTACCTGGTCGAAGCCGTTGGTGGAGGCGTAAAAGATGAGGTGGCGCAGCCCTCCGATAGGGGGCCAGGCATGGTGCTCCGGCCACGCAGGCACTGGAATAAGCCGGCCATGCTTTTCACGCGCTGTGCGGACCACTGGCTGGGAAGCTAATTCACACGAAGGGACTAAGGGATGCTGGCGCCCCGCTTTGGATGACGCTTTGCGCGTCACAGGGGCAGTGCGAGGTGCACTGGAATGAGAAAAAGCCATACAACAAACCTTTAGGGAGCTGAACTTTGAGATCAACTCCACCAAGGCAGGATTGCATGGCTTCACAGTCATACGCGCAATTACTGCGCGTCGAACTCATCTTAACAATGCCGCAGTAAGTTGCCAAGTATTTTTGTTATTTTTTTACGTTTGTCGTTTGTTGCCTGTGCACGAGGCCTTTTAGCCTATTGATGCAGACATATCAACGCATTTCAGATCAGCAAACACCTTGGCATTCATCGCAGTCAGCACTCGGGCGGTGTGCATGTCTGTGAGGTGGCTGTAGCGTTTGACCATCTGCAGCGTCTTGTGTCCGAGCACAGCTGCAATTTCCATCGTGGTGGCCCCATTCATGGCTAGATAGGAGGCTGCGGTGTGGCGCAGGTCATGGAAGCGAAAGTCCTCAATAGAGGCCATCTCTAAGGCTGCCTTCCAGTGCTTTTCAATGTCCATCGGCTTGGATGGGATGCCACCATAAAAAATCAAATCACTTGCCAGGTGCCGGATCTTGCTCATGTCATTAAGCAACTCCAGTGCGGGACCTACCAAGGGAACGGAGCGCGAGCTACCGTTTTTGGTTTCAGTGAGCAAAATGCTCCCACGCACCAGATCCACATCCCGCCAACGTAAATGCATGATTTCTCCACGGCGCATACCCGTAGAGATGGCCAGCACGACCACAGGCAAGAGATAACGACACGTTGAGTGACGGCATGCATCAAGCAAACGTACACGTTCTTCATCGGATAAAAAGCGCTCCCGCCCACGCGATTGACGGGGTTTGGAGATTTTGCGTGCAGGGTTGTCGTTGACCCATTGCCACTCTTTCATGGCCATCGTGAACACGTGCGAGATCGTGGCCAAATAACGCACCACGGTAGCTGGCGAGCGTTTCGTGTTTCGGGATGTTGTACCTGCCAGCAATTCATTACGGCATTGCACTAGCAACGCTGGCGTCACATCGCTGAGCAGCAGGTGCCCAAGCTTGCCTGTCCAGTAACGTAAATGACGCAGGGTGTTTGCTGCATTTTTGGGCCGTAAGGGGACCACCTCTTGCTCATAACGCTGCGCCAACTCACTGAAGGTATGACGTTTAGCCTCAGACGTCTGGCTGTAGCGCCCTTCTTGCATAGAGGCTTCTGTGCCACGTGCCCACTGGACAGCATCTGTCTTGCGCTTGAAGCTTGCGCACTCTACGGGGAAGCCTCGGAGACGCACTTTTGCACGGTAAGTGACTGTGCCATCAGAGGATTTGCGGGTTTCAATCGTTGCCATTCTGCGATGCCTAAAAAAATGGTCTGACAGAGCCAGCATTCGTCGGCGTAGAACGCACTGAATGCCAGCAGCGTCGCTCCACTCCCGGCCATGCTGGCCATCGGCTTCATCGCAGTGCTACTTGATGCACGCTTAGGATATTACCCAAGCTTGTGTTGTCTGTGGTGGCTGTTTTAAGCCCGTTGTTGTGGGTTAGTGTCCCATGAGTGTCCCACGGGCCCAAAACAAAAACGCAGATGCTACTTTTATAATAGCATCTGCGCGTTGTGCCTTGAGGCGTTTTCTTTGGTGGGTCCTGCGAGATTCGAACTCGCGACCAACGGATTAAAAGTCCGCTGCTCTACCGACTGAGCTAAAGACCCGACCTGTCGCTTTGCAAAACAAGCTGCTTAGCTAGCGAAGACCTAGATTGTAGCATCGGTTTTCAGACGCTCTGGGAAATTGCACCATTTTTTGAAGAACGCGCGATCTCGTCGAGCACCCAGCCTGCCGCGCACTGCCCAAAGGTGGCCGTCACCGCCACCACCGAGCCATAGCCACTGCAGTTGAGGCTGCTGTCCGCTGCACCCGAAAGCTGGCAGGAGGCATCCGGAGGGGTCACCGATTCGCGGCTGAACACCGTCATCACGCCCATCTTCTTGCCTTCCTTCGGGGCGTTGAACTCCTTGCGCAGGCGGTAACGCAGTTGCGCCAGCAAGGGGTCGTGCGTGGTCTGGGACAGGTCATCCACCTCGACCTTGTGCGCCAGGCGCTTACCGCCTGCCGCCCCCACGCTGATGAAGCACCGCTTGGCACGGCGCGCCCACTGGGCCATCGCCACTTTGGCCTTGACCTGGTCACAGGCATCAATGACCGCATCGACCCCATCCGGCAGGATGCCAGGCCAGTTTGCCGGCTCCACGAATTCCTCGATCCCATGCACCACGCACGCCGGGTTGATTTGCGCGATCCGGTCGCGCATGGCATCCACCTTGGCCTGCCCCACCGTGCCGGTGAGGGCATGAATCTGGCGATTGATGTTGGACTCCGCCACGTTGTCCAGGTCAATCAGCGTCAAGGTGCCCACACCACTGCGCGCCAACGCCTCGGCCGCCCAGGAACCCACGCCGCCCACACCGATCACGGCGACATGGGACTGCCGGATGCGGGCTGCGCCCTGCACGCCATACAGGCGCTCCAGCCCGGCAAAGCGACGCTGCAGATCTGCAGCGCCCAAAAAATCATCGCCGGCAGGGCCGGCGATGGAGTTGTGCACAGGGTTTGGTGCCGTCATCACTTCAAACGTTGCAGGCGCTCTTTGGCGGTGCTTGCCGCTTCCGAGGCCGGGTAGTCGCGCACCAAGTCTTGCAGGGTTTTGACCGCCCCCTTGGTGTCTTTCAATTCGAGCTGGCAGTTCGCAATGGACAGCAAGGCATCGGCGGCACGGGTGTGCTGCGGCGCGGCCTTGAGCATGGAGCGGAAATTGGCAATCGCTTCCTTGTAGTCACGGCCGGCATATTGAGTGTTGCCCAGCCAGAACCGCGCAGAAGGCATGTACCCGCTGTTGGGGTAGCTGTTCACGAAGTTCGCAAAGGCTTTGCGTGCACCAGCAAAGTCACCAGCCCGAAACTGCTCCAGCGCGGCATCAAAGTCACGCTTTTCCGCAGGATCCGCCGAGAACTCCAGGCCATCGACCTGCACCTGCACGGGCTCAAACCTGCGCAAACGATCGTCCAAGCCCTTGGCCAGATCTTTCTGGCGACTTTGCAGCTCCGCCACCTGACGTTCCAGCTGCTCATTGGCGCCGGTGAGCTGAGCGATTTCGCGCCGCATGGATTCAATTTGCGACTGCAAGTCCAGCAGGCTGCGACGCATCTGGGCCGTTTCCTGGGTGCTGGTGTCAAAGCGTTGGCGCAATTCCAGAATGGCACGGCGTGCTTCCGCATCTTCCAGGAAGGCATATGCCGGATGAACCAGGACCGTGCACAGGCCCAGAGCGGCCAGTACACGGACACTCATCCGCAAAGATCCATTGCGAATGCTCATGCTTTAACGGTAGGAGATTTCAGCGCGACGGTTCTGCGAGTACGCAGCTTCGTTGCTGCCAGCGGCAGCAGGCTTTTCTTCACCAAAGCTCACGGCTTCCACTTGGCTGTCGCTCACACCCAGCAGGTTCAGGGAACGGCGCACAGCTTCTGCACGCTTTTGGCCCAGAGCCAGGTTGTATTCACGACCACCGCGCTCGTCGGTGTGACCTTCAATGGTGACCTTGCGAGCAGCGTCAGCCTTGATGAAGCGCGCATTGGCATCCACCAGGCCTTGGGCTTCGGACTTCACGACAAAGCTGTCGAAGTCGAAGTACACCACGCGACCCACACCCTTGGGGCCGCCATCGGCAGCGATTTGACCGCCTGTCAGATCCACACCGGCCACACCGCTGGCGGAGCCGGAAGTGTTGGCGCCACCGTTGTTGTTGCCAGCGTTGGCGTTTTCGTCCAGCTTGACGCCGGAAGAGCAGCCAGCCATCAGGGCGGCCACGGACAATGCGATAGAAACTCGCTTAAACGTAATCATCAAAATTCTCCTTGCCTAGGAATTACTAGGTAATTAATAGAACGCAACCCGCTAACAAAGGTTTACGTCAATTCAATATTTTTGATAAGGGCCCCAATCGGGTTCCCGAATCTCACCACCCTGCCCTGCCAAACGCGCCTTGATCTTGCCGTCCAAGGTGGTCGTCATCAAGGCTTCGCGCCCGCCTTGCTTGGTCGCGTACACGATCAGGCGGCTGTTGGGCGCAAAACTCGGGCTTTCATCATCGCTGGTGTCTGTGACAGCGGTGGCAGTGCCACCATCCAAGTCCATCACGTACAGCTTGAAGGCA
The DNA here is from genome assembly GCF_018064205.1 of Comamonas aquatica. Lineage (NCBI taxonomy): Bacteria > Pseudomonadati > Pseudomonadota > Betaproteobacteria > Burkholderiales > Comamonadaceae > Comamonas > Comamonas aquatica. The sequence continues at coordinate 1,837,262 of NZ_CP072916.1, forward strand.
CCGCCGACGCGCGAGATGTAGGCCAACCAGCGGCCATCTGGACTGACTGCTGGAGAGATGTTGTAGTTCCCGGTGAAGGTCACACGCTGGGCGGCACCGCCGCCTGCGCCAACCTTGTAGATCTGGGGGGAGCCGCCACGGTCGCTGACGAAGTAGATGGTCTTGCCATCGGCCGAGAAGGCGGGCTCGGTGTCGATGCCATTGCTCTGCGTCAGGCGGGTGGGCTGGCCGCCCTGCGAGCTGATGCGGTACAGCTGCGACAAACCATCGCGCGTCAGAGTCACCGCCAGCGAGGCGCCATCGGGCGACCAAGCCGGTGCACTGTTCGAGCCGCGGAAGTTCGCCACCAGGCGGCGGCGGCCGCTGGCAACCTCATGCACATACACCACGGGCTTGCGCGCTTCGAACGACACATAGGCCAGCTCGCCACCGTTGGGCGACCAGGCGGGCGAGATGATGGGCTCGGTGCTGGACAGCGCCGACTGGGCGTTCTCGCCATCGGCATCGGCCACCCACAGCACATAGCGCTTGGCGGCCTTGGTCACGTAGGCGATGCGGGTCGAGAAAATGCCGCGCTCGCCGGTCAGCTTTTCATAGATGAAGTCCGAAATGCGGTGTGCCACCAGACGCAGGTCCGCCTGGGTGACGGCAAAGCCCTGGCCACCCAGATCCTGCCCCTTGACCACATCCCACAGGCGAAAGCGCACATCGAAACGGCCATCGGCCATGCGTGTGATGCTGCCGGTCACCAAGGCGTCGGCGGCGCGCTGGCGCCATTGCGCCATGTCGGGGCGCGAGGTTTCGTCCAAGCGCTCGCTGCTGGCATCGACGTTGCGGAACTGGCCGCTGCGCTCCAGGTCAGCGCGCACGATTTGCGAAATCTTCTGGGGGGCGCCCTCTTCACCGCGAAAGCTCGGCAAAGCAATCGGCAGCTGGGTCAGGCCCACGCCGGTCACTTCGACCCGGAACTGGGCCAGTGCAGGCAGGACAGGGGATGCGGCCAGTGCGGCCAGCAGAGAGCGGCGTGAAGCAAGCGGCGTGAGCGCCTGCAGGGTATGGAGGGGGGATTGGTGTTCAGTATTCATGCGCAGCCATCATGTGCCGGATTAGGCTCCGGGTGCTCCCTAGGATGTTACACACACTTGTGCGGGTCTGGACACATAGTCGCTGTGTCAATGTGTTTAAGAGGGTGGGTACAGCGGGCACGTAGAATCCTGGCCCACATGCAAAACACCGACAAAAACATTCGCATGGCGGCCCCCGCCAGCAGCGACCTGACCCTGCGCCAGCGGCTCGTGCGGGTGGCGCCCTATTTTGGTCAGCAGCGCATGGCCTGGGGGATTGCCATCCTGGCCACGCTGGTGGGCGCTGCCACGGAACCCCTGATTCCGGCGCTTTTGCAGCCCTTGCTCGACAGCGGCTTCACCAAAGGCACGCTCAACCTGTGGATGGTGCCCTTATTCATTATCGGACTGTTCCTAGTGCGTGGCGTGGCGCAGTTCGCGGGCCAGTATGCCCTCTCGCGGATTGCCAACGAAGGCATGCTGCGCCTGCGCAAAGACCTGTTCACCCGCATCCAGGTCGCGCAGATGGACCTGTTTGCCAAGCAATCGGCCAGTGCGCTGTCCAACACCGTGGTGTACGAGGTGCAGACCGGGGCCACGCAACTGGTCCAGGCCTTTTTGGCCATCTCGCGCGACGGCTTCACCCTGGTGGCGCTGCTGGGCTATCTGCTGTACCTGAACTGGCAGCTGACCCTGGCCGTGGCCTTCATCGTGCCCGCCGTGGGCTGGATCATGAAGACGCTGTCCAAGCGCCTGTACCGCATCACCAAGAGCAGCCAGCAGGCCACCGATGCCCTGGCCTATGTGGTCGAGGAAAACGTGCTGGCCCACCGCATGGTGCGCCTGCACGGTGCCCAGCAGGCCCAGGCCCAGCGCTTTGTGGGCCTGAGTCGCGAGCTGCGCAAGCTCAACATCAAGTCCACGATCGCCTCCGCCGCGATGACGCCCACCACCCAGCTGATGGCGGCCATCGCCCTGTCGGCGGTGATCTGCATCGCCCTGTGGCAAGGGCGCAGCGAGAACGTGAGCGTGGGCAGCTTCGTGGCCTTCATCAGCGCCATGCTGATGCTGATTGCCCCGCTGCGCCGCATGGCGGACGTGGCCAACCCCATCACACGCGGCGTGGCGGCCCTGGAGCGGGGCCTGGCCCTGATGGAAGACAGCAGCGCCGAGCCCAGCGGCACGCAGCGCCCTGCCGAGGTGCGCGGCGCCATCACCCTGCGGGACATCAGCGTGTCCTTTGGCGATGACAAGGCCCCCGCCCTGCAACAGGTCAGCCTGCAGGTGCAACCCGGCGAAGTGGTGGCCCTGGTCGGCCCCTCCGGCGCCGGCAAGACCACCCTGGTCAACCTGCTGCCCCGCTTTCTGGACCCCACGGCCGGCGAGGTGCTGATGGATGGCGTGGCGCTGCCGGACTGGGACCTGCACTACCTGCGCCAGCAGTTCGCCATGGTCAGCCAGGATGTGGTGATGTTCAACGACAGCGTCGCCGCCAACGTGGCCCTGGGCGCCGACGTGGACGATGCCCGCGTCTGGTCCTGCCTGGAAGCCGCCAACCTGGCCGAGCACGTGCGCCAGATGCCCCAGGGCATCCACACCGAAGTGGGCCACAACGCCACCCAGCTGTCCGGCGGCCAGCGCCAGCGCCTGGCCATTGCCCGCGCGCTGTACAAGGACGCGCCGGTGCTGATCCTGGACGAGGCCACCTCGGCGCTGGACACCGAATCCGAGCGCCTGGTGCAGCAAGCCCTGCAGACCCTGATGCAGGGGCGCACCACCCTGGTGATTGCCCACCGCCTGTCCACCATCGAGCACGCCGACCGCGTGGTGGTGATGGAGCGCGGCCGGATTGCCGAACAGGGCACGCACGCCGAACTGCTGGCGCTCAACGGCCTGTACGCCCGCCTGCAGGCGCATGTGACGGGCCACTGAGCCCGCAGACACCGCGGCACGGCGCGGGCCACGCCCTCTGTGCCCGCGCTGCAGGGCGTGGCCCAACACTTACAAAAAAAGAGCGCCTGGCGCTTACCCAGCCTGGTTTTCAATGCAAAAAACATTGAAAACCTAGGTGAGACAAGCGCTAGGCGCTCTTCTTATTGCTGCGTCAAACTACCACGTGGCCTTGGACCGGCGCGTGGCGTCAAACGCCGTCTGCAGGATGCGCACCATGAAGTCGCGGTCCGAGCGGCGCGCAAAGTCCACCGCCGTCAGGCCCAGCTGGTTGCGCAACTGCACGTCGGCACCGGCATTCAGCAGCAGCTCCACCATGGCCTGCGAACCATACTGCGCCGCCAGCATCAGCGGCGTGCTGCCGTTGGGTGACTCGGCATCGATGTAGGCGTGCTCGTCCAGCAGCAGCTGCGCAATCGCCAGGCTGTGCGGCGCGTCGGCGCTGGCGGCATAGTGCAGCGGTGTCCATCCGGGCTGGTTGATGCGCGCGCCCAGCGACAGCAGTTCGCGCACCAGATCCAGCTGGCCCTTGATGCAGGCCAGCATCAGCGGGGTCTCGCCCTGCGGATTGGCATCGTTGACCCGCAGGCCGGGCGCCTGCAGCAGCACCTGCGCCACGCGCCAGGAATCGTTGCGCATGGCGCGCACCACCCCGGGGTTGCCGTGGCTGTCCCGCGTGTTCGGGTCCAACCCACGCTGCAGCAGCTCGCGCACGCGCACAAAGTCGTCGCGGATGATGGCGGTCTCGAAATCCGCAGCCAGGCTGGCCTGCGCGGGCCAGGCCCACACCAGCGCACTGGCGCCGGCGGCTTGCAACAGGGCGCGGCGCTTCATCCGCCCACCACGCCCGTGAACAGGCGATCAAAGTTGTCACTGGTCATCTGGGCCACCTCCTCCACACGCAGACCCCGCACCTGCGCCACCTGCTGGGCCACATACGGCACCAGCGCCGGGGTGTTGGTCTTGCCCCGGAACGGCACAGGCGCCAGGTAGGGGCTGTCGGTTTCGATCAGCAAACGCTCAGCCGGGACATAGGCCGCCACATCGCGCAGGTACTGCGCGCTCTTGAAGGTGACGATGCCCGACAGCGAAATGTAGAAGCCCAGGTCCAGCGCGGCCTTGGCCACCTCCAGGCTTTCGGTGAAACAATGGAACACCCCGCCGGCGCTGCCCGCGCGGCCGTCCTCGCCCTCTTCGCGCAAGATGCGCAGCGTGTCCTCCTGCGCCGCGCGGGTGTGGATCACCAGGGGCTTGCAGCACTGCTGGGCCGCACGGATGTGGGTGCGAAAGCGTTCGCGCTGCCACACCATGTCGGCGATCGTGCGCCCCCCCTTGCGGTCTTCCATGCCGTAGTAGTCCAGGCCGGTCTCGCCAATGCCCACCACGCGCGGCAGCGCGGCCCGTTCGACCAGGTCCTGCACGCTGGGCTCGGTCATGTGCTCGGTGTCGGGGTGCACGCCCACGGTGCACCACAGATTGCCATGCGCCAGCGCCAGTGCGTGCACATCGGGAAACTCTTCCATGGTGCAGGAAATGCACAGCGCGCGCGTCACCTGGGCGGCGGACATGGCCTCCAGGATGGTCGGCAGCTGGGCCGACAGTTCCGGAAAATTCAGGTGGCAGTGGGAATCGGTAAACATCAGCAGGCTATCGTACAAAAAACAATGCCGACCGGGGCACGCCCCAGCCGGCATGGCAGAAAAAGCGGTGCGGCCTTACAGGGTCTGCGTGGGTCGGTCCGAAGCAATGGCCGTGCCCAGCATCTGCTCGATCTTGACCTTGAGCTGGGCCGACTTGTCGTCCTTGGGGAAGCGCACGCCAATGCCTTGCGTGCGGTTGCCCCCCGCGCCCGCGGGTGTCACCCAGCCGACCTTGCCGGCAATCGGGTAGCGCTGGGGGTCTTCGGGCAGGGTCAGCAGCACATAGACATCGTCCCCCAGGCGGAACTCCCGCGGCGTGGCGACGAAGATACCGCCTTCGGCAAACAGGGAGATGTAGGCCGCGTACAAAGCCCCTTTCTCCTTGAGGGCCAGTTGCAACACACTGGGACGGGGTGGTGATGGCTGCATGCTCATGTGGCTGAAATAAGTGGCGTCAGGCCTTGGAGTGTAGAACCGTGCGGGCCTGGGCGACAAGCGCCTCGGTCATCAAACCGGCGTTGAACGGGTGCTCAGCGGTGCGCACCTCCTGGGCCAGGGACTTGGCCCAGCGCGCCAGGATCATGGCCGATGGCGGCGCCGGCAGGTCCTGCGCGGCAAAGTAGCGCGGGGCCGCCCCCTGGGCCACGCACATCAGGTCGTGGCAGAGCTTTTGCAGCCACTGCACCACATCGGGCTGGCTCATGTCCGCAAAAATGGCTGCGTCGCCGGCCGCCACGGCCTTGGGCAGGCGCTGGAACAGCTCCAGCCCCTTGCCCGCCTGGGCCATGGCCAACGCATCCAGCGGGCGGCCGCCGGCGGCACGCAGCCAGGCCTGGGCCGGCCCCTCGGCCAAGCCCTGGGCCTGCAGCCACTGCAGCATCTGCGCCTCGTGCGGCCACAGCATGGTGTGGGTCAGGCAGCGGCTGCGGATGGTGGGCAGCAGCTGGTGCGCGGCTTCCGTGGCCAGCACGAAGCGCACGTCGCCCGGGGGCTCTTCCAGCGTCTTGAGCAAGGCATTGGCCGTAATGGCGTTCATCTGCTCGGCCGGGTAGACCAGCACCGCCTTGCCACGGCCACGTGCGCTGGTGCGCTGCGTAAACTCCACCGCATCGCGCATGGCGTCGACACGGATTTCCTTGCTGGGCTTGCGCTTCTTGTCGTCGATCTCGGCCTGGGCCTTTTCGCTCAGCGGCCAGCCACGCGCCAGCATGTCGGCCTCGGGCATCAGCACGCACAGGTCGGCATGGGCATGCACGTCGATGCTGTGGCAGCTGGCGCAGTGGCCGCAGGCCCCGTGCGCGCCGGGCTGCTCGCACAGCCAGGCCCGCACCAGGACCATGCCCAGCTCGAACTGCCCCATGCCCGAAGGACCCTGCAGCAGCCAGGCATGGCCGCGCTGGGCCAGCAGGGATTGGTGCTGTGCCTGCAGCCAGGGGGCCAGGGGGGTGACGGCGTCGCTCACGCAGCACCTCCTGCCAGCCAGCCGCGCGCCTGCAGCACCGCGGTCACCTGCTGCCACACGGCCTCGCGGCTCTGGTGCGCGTCAATGCGCGCAAACCGCCCCGGCGCCTGGGCACAGCGGCGGGCATAGCCATCCGCCACCGCGGCAAAGAACGCCTGGGGCTGGGCTTCAAAACGGTCGGGCACGCGCGCGGTGGCCAGGCGCTCGGCCGCCACAGCGGCGGGCAGGTCGAACCAGATGGTCAGATCGGGTTCACGCATCAAACTGGCCTCCAACCCGCACCCCGTCTGCGCCATGCGCTCCAAAACCAGGAGCTTTTGCCAGTCGAAGCCCCGCCCCGCACCCTGGTAGGCGAAGGTGGCATCGGTGAAACGGTCGCTGATGACCACCTCGCCGCGCGCCAGCGCGGGCTCGATCACCTGGACCAGGTGGTCACGGCGGGCGGCAAACACCACCAGGGCCTCGGTCAGCGGGTCCATGGCATCGTGCAGCAGCAACTGGCGCAGCTTTTCCGCCAGCGGCGTGCCACCGGGCTCGCGCGTCAGGGTCACCGTGCGCCCGGCCTGGCGGAAGGCCTGGGCCAGCGCGTCGATGTGCGAAGACTTGCCGGCGCCGTCGATGCCTTCAAAAGTGATGAAAAGTCCGGAAGGTGCAGCGAGGGTCACAACAAGGTCTCAATACAGATCAAAAGGGTGCGGCGGCCCAGCACGGGCCCCACCGCACAGCGGCACGCCACAGTTTAGGGGGTGCCGCGGATGTAGCGGTTGACGGCACGGTTGTGCTCGTCCAGCGTCGGGCTGAAATGGCTGCTGCCGTCACCACGCGCCACGAAATAGAAGGCCTTGGTGGGCTCGGGCCGCACGGCGGCCATCAGCGAGGCCTTGCCCGGCATGGCAATCGGCGTGGGCGGCAGGCCGGCACGGGTGTAGGTGTTCCAGGGCGTGTCGGCCTGCAGGTCGCGGCGACGCAGGTTGCCATCGAACGCCTCGCCCAGGCCATAGATCACCGTGGGGTCGGTCTGCAGCCGCATGCCGACGCGCAGGCGGTTGGTGAACACGCCGGCCACCAGCCCGCGGTCGCTGGCGCGACCGGTTTCCTTTTCCACGATGCTGGCCAGGATCAGCGCCTCGTCCACGCTCTTCAGCGGGGTGTCGGGCGTGCGCTGCTCCCAGGCCTGTTCCAGGTGGCGCTCCATGGAACGCAGGGCGCGGCGCAGCACCGCCAGCTCGCTGCTGCCCCGGGCGTAGGTGTAGGTGTCGGGGAAGAAGCGCCCTTCGGCGGCCACGCCCGGCCGCTCCAGCGCGGCCATGATCTCGGCCTCGCTCATCTGCGCGGTGTCGTGCTTGAGGAATTCATCCTGTGCGATCGCCGCGCGCATTTGGCGGAAGGTCCAGCCCTCGACAAAGGTGATGGCGCGCAGGCTTTCCTCGCCACGCACCAGCTTCTGCAGCAGGCTGCGCGGCGTGGTGCCGGCCGTGATTTCGTAGTTGCCGGCGCGGATCTGGCGATCCTGCTGCGACAGGCGGAACCAGTAATACAGCAGACGCGCATCGGTCTGCACCCCGGCGCGGACCACCGCCTGCGCCACGCCGCGTGGCGTGGTGCCGGGCTCCACCTCGAACTCGATGCTCTGGCTGGCCATGCGCAGGGGCTGCCCCAGCCACCAGGCTGCCGCACCGGCCACCATCGCCGCCAGACCGGCCAAAAACAACAGCACTATGAGTAAGCGTCGCACAACCTTTTGCGTCCCATGAAAAAGATCGGGGATCATAATTCACCCATGACCCAGACTCTTCAAGGCATAGCCCCCATTTCGCACCTCGGCATCATCCGCGTACAGGGTGAAGACGCTGCCCAGTTTCTGCACAACCAACTGACCAATGACTTTGCGCTGCTGGATCTGCAGCACGCGCGCCTGGCCGCCTTCTGCTCGGCCAAGGGCCGGATGCAGGCCAGCTTCATCGGCTTCAAGCGCGCCGCGGACGACATCCTGCTGGTCTGCAGCCGCGATCTGCTGGCGCCGGCCCTCAAGCGCCTGTCCATGTTCGTGCTGCGCGCCAAGGCGAAATTGAGCGATGCCAGCGCCGACTTTCAGCTGCTGGGTCTGGCCGGCGATGCCGTGCCCGGCGGCCTGCAGGCGCCCTGGAGCCTGCAGACCATGGCCGACGGCGCCCACCTCGTGCAGCTGTACCCCGCGGCCCAGCAACCCCGCGCGCTGTGGGTGGCACCTGTGGCCACCCCGGCCCCCACCGGGGCGGCGCTGAGCGCCGAGGCCTGGCTGTGGAGCGAAGTGGCCAGCGGCGTGGCCACCGTCTCGCAGCCGGTGTTCGAGCAGTTCGTGCCCCAGATGCTGAACTATGAGTCCGTCGGCGGCGTGAACTTCAAAAAGGGCTGCTACCCCGGCCAGGAAGTGGTGGCGCGCAGCCAGTTCCGCGGCACGCTCAAGCGCCGCGCCTTCATCGTGCATGCCGCCGGCCCTCTGTCGGCCGGCGCCGAAGTGTTTGCGGCCAGCGATGCCGAGCAAGCCACAGGCACTGTGGTGCAGGCCGCCCCGCGCCCGGACGGTGGCTGGGCCGCCATCGTCAGCATGCAGATCAGCGCCGCCGGCGAAACCCTGACCGCGGGCAGCGCCAGCGGCGAGGCCCTGCAGCTGCAAGCCCTGCCCTACACCCTGCTGGACGACATCTGATACGCAATTCCGCGTACGGCGCGCGGGTGCAAGTGGACTAAAATTCTCGGCTGGCCTATGTCCAAGCTCCGCAGTGTTCGCGCTGAGGAACTGGGCTTCTGGCCGTTGGCCAGCATGCGAAAAAATCCAAATTCTCAGGAACCCGGTTTTTTCAGCATATAATCTAGGTCTTGTCGGCGTGTAGCGCAGCCTGGTAGCGCACTTGCATGGGGTGCAAGGGGTCGCGAGTTCGAATCCCGCCACGCCGACCATTGATATAGGAAAAGGGCTAACAGCATGCTGTTAGCCCTTTTTTGATGCCGAATTCATTTCTATTTTTCGCCCAGCACCTGGGCATCGACCGAGCAAAAAAATGATCGAAGGTTTGATTACCGGACGCCTGACCACCGACCCCAGCGAACGCACCGACCGCTTTGGCAAGACCTTCATGGTGGCGCGCATGCGTGCCACCGTGGGCGACGGCGGCCTGCGCGCCAATACGGGTGACGGCCCCAGCAGCCTGTTCGTGAACGTGGTGGCGTTCGACCCCGTGCCCTGCAACCAGCTGCGCGAGTTGCAGGAAGGCGATGTGGTGTCGCTGGTCGGCCCCCTGACCCCCAAGGTCTGGACCGACCGCCAGGACATCAGCTACCCCGCCCTGGACGTGGTGGCCTACCGGGTGATGGCCTTGCCCCGCCCCGCCACGCCGGATTACCAGGGCTGATGCACCCACCGGGCGATGCCTGTCATCTCAAAAAGTCATATAAAAATAATAATTAATTCTCACAAAGAATATGGATGCCATATTACAGTGCTGCATCAATTCTTTGAGAGTGTGAGATGGTGAACAAACGCCTATTTATCCAAGCTGCACTGGCGGTTGCAACTGCCGGTGCCTTCAGCGTGCACGCCCAGGACGCCATCAAGGTGGGCGTCACCGCCGGCCCCCACGCCCAGATCATGGAGCACGTCAAGCAGGTCGCCGAGAAAGACGGCCTGAAGATCCAGATCGTCGAATTCAGCGACTACGTGCAGCCGAATGCCGCCCTGGCCGCAGGCGACCTGCAGGCCAACAGCTACCAGCACAGCCCCTACCTGGATGCCCAGGTCAAGGACCGCGGCTACAAGCTGGTGAAGCTGGCCAACACCGTCAACTTCCCCATCGGCCTGTACTCCAAGAAGGTCAAGAAGCTGAACGAACTCAAGACCGGCGCCAAGTTCGGCATCCCCAACGATCCCACCAACGGCGGCCGCGTGCTGCTGCTGCTGCAGGACCAGGGCCTGATCAAGCTCAAGCCCAACGCCGGTCTGAAGGCCACACCACTGGACGTGATCGAGAACCCCAAGAAACTGCGCTTCGTGGAACTGGACGCCGCCCAGCTGCCGCGTTCGCTGGATGACCTGGACGCCTCGGCGATCAACACCAACTTCGCCATGTCGGCCGGCCTGAACCCCAAGAAGGACGCGATCGCACTGGAGCGTGCCGATGGCCCCTACGTCAACATCCTGGTCGTGCGCGCCGGCGACGAAAAGCAGGCCTGGGCCAGCAAGCTGGTGAAGGCCTACCAATCGCCTTCGACCCGCGAGTTTGTGGAAAAGCAATTCCAGGGCTCGGTGCTGCTGGGCTTCTAGTCCTGGGCCGCACCGCCGCCATCCAGCCCCTGGCCTTGGTCAGGGGCTTTTTCATGGGGTGGCGCAGCAAACTCCATAGCTGGCAGCGCTTGCTACACCTGGACTTCAACCCGTTTTCGGTGCAACTTGCAGCAAACGCAGGCGCCAACCGCTATCAAATTAGCCATCGCCACCCGAACGCCGCCGCCCCAGCCGCCGCGTTACGGATGTAACCCGGGGTGCTAGAATGCGCCCCCGTCACTCTTGCCCACGCCCTGGCGGCGGGCGCCAGGTGGCCCCACGGCCCCGCTATGCCCCACATAGCGGGGCTTTTACATCGTGATTTCACTGCATCATCGCACGATGGCGCATCGGCATCCCGATCTTGACGAAGTAAACCGGCCCGCAGAGGCCCATTTTTATGCCTGATGACAGTCCACACCGTTTTTCCAACCACGCGCTGCTGCTGACCCAGCGGCCTGCACGCCCCCAGGCCAAGCCGCCCGAGTTCACCACCCCTTGATTTCCTGTAGAGGTAGATAAATTGACCACCCCTCATGATTCGCATGGAGTCGCTAAACTCCAAAAGACACTTGTCCTGTGGCAAGTCATCATCATCGGCCTGGCCTACATCCAGCCCATGACGCTGCTGGATACGTTCGGCATGGTGTCGCGAGACAGCCTGCAGCACGTACCCACGTCTTACATGATTGCGTTGATCGCCGTGCTGCTGACCTCGCTCAGCTACGGTCACATGATCCGCAAGTACCCCTCCTCGGGGTCTGCGTACACCTATGTGCAAAAGTCCATCCACCCGAACGCGGGTTTCATGGTGGGCTGGTCCTCCTTGCTGGACTACCTGTTGTCCCCCATGGTCAACATCCTGCTGGCAAACATCTACCTCACCGAACTCTTCCCCGACGTCAACCACTGGGTCTGGATCATCGGCCTGTCGCTGATCATGGTGGGCGTGAACCTGCGCGGCGTGCGCTTCGTCGCCAACTTCAACAGTCTGATCGTGCTGCTGCAGGTGCTGATCATCGGCTTCTTCACCGTGCTGATCTACCAGAAGCTGTCCGCTGGCCAGAATGCCCTGGGCGACATTGCCCAGCACGGCCACGACGCGCTGTGGAGCTTCAACCCCTTCTGGAGCGCCAGCACCGAAATCGGCGCCCTGATCACCGGCGCCACCATCCTGTGCTTCTCGTTCACCGGCTTCGACTCGCTGAGCTCGCTGGCCGAAGAAACCAAGGACGTGAAGAAGACCTTGCCGCGCGCCATCTTCTTGACCGCGCTGATCTCGGGTGTGATCTTCGTGGCCGCTACCTACTTCATGCAGCTGTACTTCCCCGGCAACCCGGAGCAGTACTTCGAGCTGGTCGACGAAACCCAGCCTGAAATCCTGCTGCTGGTCGGCGGCGCCTTCTTCCAGTCCGTGGTGCTGAGCTTCGCCATCGTGACCGTGATGGCCTCGGGCATTTCCGCCCACGCCGGCGTGTCGCGCCTGATGTACGTGATGGGCCGCGATGGCGTGCTGCCCAAGAAGTACTTCGGCTTCATCAGCCCCAAGAGCTTCACCCCCGCCTTCAACATCTGGCTGGCGGGCGTGATCTGCCTGACCGCTGGCTTCCTGAGCCTGGAGTTCGTGGTGGCGCTGATCAGCTTTGGCGCACTGACGGCCTTCAGCTTCGTGAACCTGTCGGTGATCTGCAGCTACGGCTTCCGCGATGGCCGCCTGAAGACGCCCAAGGACATCCTGAACTTCTTCGTCGTGCCACTGCTGGGCTTCATCTCCATCGGCGCGCTGTGGCTGGAGGTGGAAGACACCTCGCTCAAGGCCGGCATCACCTGGGCCGCTGTGGGCATCATCTACCTGGCCTGGCTGACCAAGGGTTTCCGCAAGGCGGCCCCCCAGCTGCACGAGGAAAAGCTCTGAACCAGCCCCGCCGCGCATGCGGCTGACGGCATGTGCGACACACGGTCACAGGTATTCACAGCCCGGGCAAGCCCCGGGCTTTTTTTTGCCTGCGCCCGCACGGGTCCAGGCCGCAGTCAGCAGTCGCGGCTGGTGTGGCCTTGCCTTGCCACCAGCCTGCGGCACCAACCACGTCCAAGACTCAGTAGTGCAGAAACACGTGGTCGCCTTCCTGCTGCACGCGCACGCCCGCGGCCATGGCGCTGAGCGCGCCCAGCACGCTGCCCGCCACCCCGCCCAGCACCACGCCCACCCCGCCCGCCATCAACGCGCCCAGGGCGCAGCCCAGCACGGCCCCGGCGATCATGCCGCCCCCGGTCAGTGCCGAACGCACCTCGCGCGCCATCTCGGCATCATCCAGGCCCACCTGGGCCGCAGGGTCCGGGCCCTGCGATGGCACACCGCAGCCTGGCCGGGCCTGCTCCAGCAGATCCGGATCGGTGGAACGGGCCGTGACGCCCTGGGATGGATGGTCTTTCATGGGGTACCTCCTGGCTGGCGTGCAGACACGCCATGCACAGCTCCGGTTGTACGCCCCTGCCCCACCACCGCCTGCAAGCCAAGACGGCCTGCCGCTGTCAGCCAGCACAGCACACGCCTCAGCTTTGACGCACACTGGTGGCGTGTTTGCCACGGGCGTTATGCCCATCTCTCCCCTCACACACCCCATGCCTGGCTGGCGCGGCACCCGAGGTGGACACCTCCAGGCGTTGATCGAACTGACGAGGCCGCGGATGGGGCCAGATGGGGCGCATGCCGGTACCATGGCCCACACAACCCCCGGCAGGTTTAGGCCTTGATCACCAGGGGGCCCACGGGCCGCTGGGTGTAGTGCGCGGCCCAGCCAGCGGTGTCGGCAAACAGGCGCAGGGCCTTGATGCGGCGCGCCGCAGTCAGTGTGAAGCGGTGCTCCACCCCCTCAGGCACGCGCAGGTAGTCGCCAGCCCGCACGCAGACCACGCGCTCCTCGCCCTGCGCGTCCAGAAAGCCGAAGATCCCCTCGCCTTCCAGGATGTAGCGCACCTCATCGTCGGCATGGGTGTGGGGCTCGTCAAAACGCTGCAGTGCCGCCTCCAGCCCCGGCGTGGTCGGGTGCAGCACCACCAGATCCATGCTGTGGTAGCCATGGGTGGCACAGGCATCGGCCACGCTGGCCCCCACGGCCTGCACCACCGTGGCCTGCTCCTCAGCATTCAGCGCATCCTGGGCCAGCAATGCAGCCAGGCCAGGCGTAGTGGGCACCGGGCGGTGCAACCATTGCACCCCCAGGCCTGCAACAAATTCAAGATCGGACAATATCGGACGGTTCATGGCATTTCCTTGGGAAGTCAGGCCCCAACGCTCCATCACACAGGAGGTGCTGGCGCTCTGCAGCGCCCGTGCATGCCCCCGGTGCTTGTGCCCTGCTGCGCCTGGCAGCAGGTGTACGCACAAAATTAGCGCAAATCCACCCCAGGGTAAACACGCATATGCTTATGCTGTGCGCGCCCGCAAAGGCCTGGGCCCGACCGGTGGCCAGGCCACCGGAAGCTGCCACCCAGCAGGCGGCACCCGCCATGAAAAAAGCCGTGCACAGGGCACGGCTTGCAGTGGGAGCACAGCAGCTTACTTGTGGCTGATGCGGCGCACGATCCAGTCGCCAAAGCTCTGGATGGCCTGCACGAAGAAGATCAGCAGGATCACCACGGCCAGCATGATGTCCGGCAGGAAGCGCTGGTAGCCGTAGCGGATGCCCAGGTCGCCCAGGCCACCGCCGCCGATGGCTCCGGCCATGGCCGAGTAGCCTGTCAGGCTGACGAAGCTGATGGTCAGGCCGGCCACGATACCCGGCAGGGCCTCGGGCAGCAGCACCTTCCAGACGATCTGGCTGGTGGTGGCGCCCATGGACTGGGCGGCTTCCACCAAGCCGTTGTCCACTTCGCGCAGCGAGGTTTCCACCAGGCGCGCGATGAAGGGGGCTGCCGCAATCGTCAGAGGCACCACGGCCGCCCAGGTGCCAATGGACGAACCGGTCACCAAGCGTGTGAACGGGATGATGGCCACCAGCAAGATGATGAAGGGCGTGGAGCGGATGGCGTTGACGATCCAGCCCACGGTGTTGTTCAGCGGTGCGTTTTCCAGCACGCCGCCCTTGTCGGTCAGGCGCAGGAACACGCCCAGCGGGATGCCGATCAGGCCGCCCAGCAGACCCGAGATGCCGACCATGATCAGCGTCTCCCAGAACGAGTCGATGAACAACTCGATCATCATTTCCGAAAAATTCTCGAACATCGCTTCGCCCCTTACGCCTTCACTTCCACCACCTGCACCACCACACCGCTGTCACGCAGGTGGGCGATGGCCGATTCAATCCTGGCCGCATCGCCGCTGGCATACACCGCCAGCGAACCGAACGTCTGCTCCTGGATCTCGTCGATCTGACCGTGCAGGATGGACAGGTCCAGCCCCAGCTCGCGGATCAGGTGCGACAGGATGGGCTCGTAGGCGCTCTCGCCGGCATACGACAGGCGCAGCAGCTTGCCGCTTTGCCCGGCAGGCAGCTTGGCGGCCAAAGACTGCACGCGCGCCAGCACGCTGTCGGGCAGCTCCTGGGGCACGATCTCGTCGATCAAGCTCTTGGTGATGGCCTGCTGGGGACGGGTGAACACATCGATGACCGAGCCCATCTCGGCAATTTCGCCAGCATCGATCACGGCCACGCGGTCGGCAATCTGCTTGATCACCTGCATCTGGTGCGTGATCAGCACCACGGTCACGCCCAGCTCGCGGTTGACCTTGCGCAGCAGGTCCAGGATGGAGCGTGTGGTTTCGGGATCCAGGGCCGAGGTGGCCTCGTCCGACAGCAGCACCTTGGGGTTGGACGCCAGCGCGCGCGCAATGCCCACGCGCTGCTTCTGGCCCCCAGAGATCTGCGCGGGATAGCGGTCCGCCAGGTGCGACAGGCCCACCAGCTCCAGCAGCGGGTTGATGCGCTCCTGAATCTGCGCCTTGTTCATGCCCGCCAGCTCCAGCGGCAGCGCGGCGTTGTCGTACACGGTGCGCGAAGACAGCAGATTGAAGTGCTGGAACACCATGCCGATCTCATGGCGCGCGGCGCGCAGCTGCGCATCGCCAAGCGTCATCAAATCGCGGCCGTCGACAATCATCTGCCCCGAGGTGGGACGGTTGAGCAGGTTGATGCAGCGCACCAGCGAGCTCTTGCCCGCGCCGGAGCGCCCGATGATGCCGAAGATTTCGCCCTGCTCGATGTGCAGGTTGATGTGCTTGAGCGCTTCGACAGGCCCCTTGGGGCCTTGGTAAGTCAGGGTCAGATCCCGAATGTCGATCATGTAGTCAGCCACGGCACGCGCCCGCCCATGGCCTGCGGCATGCCCGAAAAAATTGGAATGGTGGAATGTAACGTGCCGATATAAAACAGCAAAAGAATCAATGCTCAAGTAATAAGATGCATTGGTTATATCGGCGAGCCTGGGGCTAACCCGCAATGATGCCTGAAATGCGGCCGCCCAGTCACAAGCCGCGGGTGAAAACCATGGCGCCAGCGCATGTCGGCACGACGATGTGCTACACAAATCGATGCATCCAGCGCTCGATGTGCCTGCTTTTCAGATGCGTTGACACCTGAAATACAGACAGCATCAGCGCCAGCTGCTCTTATTTGTAGTAATTGGGCTCGTAGGGCTTGTCGGTGAAGACACCGATCAGGCCCAGGGACAGCTCCTTGTCCGTGCCTTTGTAGGCTTCGTACATCAGACGCTTGAGTGCATCGGCGGCGCGGCTGGAGCGCTCGCCGCTGTACAGATTCTCCTCGATCACCGCGCCCGTGGTGGTAAGCCGCACCCAGGCGGCCGAGCCCAGCGCCACGCGCTCCAGCGTGTCCATGGGCACGTCGAAGGCGGTCACGCCGGGCAGTCCCGACGCATCCTTGGCCTTGGAGCGCACCCGCAACGGTGCATGTGGCCGTGCATTGAACTCAATCGCCTCGATCTGGGCCTGTCCGCCCCAGGTACCTACCAGCAAGGTGGCACGGTTCGGCGCGGTGCTGCTCCAGCGCACGCCCAGCGTCGGGCAGTGCGCCACGCGCCCACAGTCCATGGGCAGCGGGGCGAAGGCCACGGTTTTCACCTGCGTGGCCTTGTCTTCCTGCACCTGCACCACCGCCTCGGTGCCGCCTTTGCCACTGCTGGCACAACCGGCCAGCACCAAGGCCCCCAGGGCCACCCCTATCCACTGTTTCATACGCACCTTCTTGTGTCAAAAACTTGCCCGCCGGCACTTGCTGCGGCGGCCACACCACATGTTGCCATGAAGCGCGCCGCGCGACTCACGCCCGGGCCTCGGCACGGTCCACGCCAGACGCCGCCGTGTCGTCCTCGGGCCGGGTGGCCGCCGCGGCCGCGCCCATGGAACGCGGCGCACTGCCCGGCAGCACCAGGCGCGTGCCGCAACGGCGGCAAAAGCGCGAATCGTCCTCGTGCCGCTCCAGCCCGCAGGCCTCGCAGTCCACCCCCTTGAGGCTGGCCTTGGTGCCCACATTGCGCGACAGCTCGGCCCCCACAATGCCGGTGGGCACGGCCAGCACGCCCCAGCCCAGCAGCATCATGATGGAGGCAAAGATCCGCCCCAGCGGCGTGGACGGTGTCACATCGCCGTAGCCCACGGTGGTGACGGTCGAAATCGCCCAGTAAATGCCCATGGGCACGCTGGTGAAGCCATGCTCCGGCCCCTCGATCACGAAGATCAGCGCCCCCATCACGAAGACGATCAGGGCCACCACGCTCAGGAAGACGAAAATCTTGCGCCCGCTGGCCCGCAGCGCCTGCCCCAGCATCAGGTACTCGTTCAGGAAGTTGCGAAAGATGGGGAAGATGTGGAAGGTGCGCACCAGGCGCAGCGCCCGCACCGCCGCCAGGAAGTGCGCCTCCGGGTAGAAGATGGCCAGGTAGGTGGGCACGATGGACAGCAGGTCAACCAGCCCGTAAAAGCTCAGCGCGTAGCGCCAGGGCCGGCGCACCGAGATCAGGCGCAGCGCGTATTCCACCGTGAAGCCGATGGTAAACAGCCACTCCAGCCCCCGCAGCAGGTAGTACATGCGCCAGTCCTGCGCAATCGCCGGGATGCTGTGCGCAATCACCACGCACAGGCTCAGCACGATGGCCAGGGTCAAACGGCGCTCGAAGCGCTTGCCCATCTCGGTGTTGCTCTCGAACACCGTGCGGTAGATGCTCTGCCGCCAGCGCGCCACCGGCACGCCCAGCCGGTCGGCAGAAGGGTAGTTGTCGCGGAAAAATTCGGAAATCGAAGCAAACAAACGCATGAAAACAGGTTGGCCAGCCGTGGCAGTGCCGCAAGACTGGCAAGTGCACCACAAGAAAAAGGGCCACGCCTGTGCATCCACTTGGCGTAGCCCCGCTGGCCCGTATTGTAGAAAACCACTGCGCCCGGGCGGACCCCAAAGGCCCCGCACCTGCGCACGTCTTGATACTCACCAGCGGCAGGACCCCAGGCAGGGCCACATCCCCCCACCCGGCCCTCAGGCGGCATCGAGCTCCGACAGGCTCGGCGACCAGCAGGTCACGCGATTGCGGCCATGGCGCTTGGCGTGGTACATCGCGGCATCGGCACGCTCCAGACACAGCGCCACGGACACATCGCTGTGCGCCACCACGCACACCCCCAGGCTGACGGTGAAACGGATGGGCGCCTGCCCAGGCACCTCGACCCGCAGGCGCTCCACGGTTTGGCGCAGACTTTCGGCGCGCCTGAGGGCCACGTCCTGGTCCAGCCCTGCCAGCAAAACGGCGAACTCTTCCCCGCCCAGGCGCCCCAGCATGTCCTCCTTGCGCAGCTCCTTGGTGACGGCCACCACCAGGTGCTTGAGCACCTCATCCCCCACGGCGTGGCCATAGGTGTCGTTCACACGCTTGAAGTGGTCCACGTCCAGCATGATCAACGCGAACGAGCGCCCCATGCTCAGGCGCAGCCGCTCCAGCTTCATGTCCATCTGGGCCAGGAAGGCTCGGCGGTTGCGCGCCCCGGTCAGCGGATCGGAGGTCGCCAGTGCTTCCAGCTGCGATTCGCGCTGCTTGTAGTCGGTCACGTCATGGAACACCCAGCACCAGCCCAGGTCGCGCTGGTCCTTGCGCAGCGGCCAACGGTCGACTTCCAGATGCCGGCCACTGGGCAAGGCGTACAGCATGCGGCCAGGCTCGCCCTCCGCCTGCCCTGCGCACTGCGCGTCTGCGTTGACAAGCTCCGCCAAATCGGCCGGCAGATGCTCCACCAGATGCTGCAGGCGCTGGCCCACCAGATCCGACACCGGCAGTGGCACATCCAGCATGGAAACCAGCATGTCGTTGGCCGCCAAAATCGTCTGCCCCCTGCTGTCGCTCACCAGAATGCCGGAGGGGAAGCGATCAATCACGGCCGCCATGCGCAAGCGGGTCTGCGCCAATTCAGCCTCCGCACGGTGGCGCGCATCCACATCGAACAAGGTCCAGATGACATTGCCCTCGGGATCCGAGGGGGCCAGCAATGTTCCCTGCATGTCGAACCAGCACAGATGGCCGTCGCTGCCGCGCAGCTCCCACTCGGCGCGCACCACCCCATCGGTCTTCAGCCGCTGGTACAAGGGGCCAAAGCGCTCGAAGCTCTCCTGCGAGCCATGCATCGCGCTGAACGACCGCGACTCCGGCAGTCGGTGCGGGTCCAGCCCGAAGTACTCCGCCGCCCGCTGGTTGGCATAGACCATCTGGCGTTCATAGCTGGCCACCAGCACCAGCGCACTACCCCTGTCCAGCAAGGCGCTGACCAGGTGCGTCTGGTCCACGCGTTCCTGGATGTCGCTGTGCATGCCCAGCATGCGCAGCGCGCGGCCCTGCGCATCCCGCAGCGTGACCTCCCCCCGCGATTCCACCCAGCGCCAGCCGCCATCCTGCTGGCGCAAACGCATCTCCACCCGAAACGGTTCACCCTCCGCCAGGTGCTGCTCCAGCCGCGCGCACACCCTGGCACGATCGGCGGGGTGCAACTGCTCCACAAAGCCGCTGAGTCCCAAAGCCCCCAGCGACTGGTCGGGACGCCCCACGATCTCGTAGCAACGCGCATCCCACACCACCGTGTCCTTCTCGCAATCCGATTGCCACAGGCCGTCCCGCACCGCACCGATCGTCAGGCGCAGGCGCTCCTCACTTTGGCGCAAGGCATTTTGCAAGGCCTCGTCCTGGGTCACGTCCAGGATGTAGCCATGCCACAGCAAAGCCCCATCCTGCTCTGGCTGGGGCGGGGATGCGGATAAAAACTTGGACTGGTTTTATGCGGCTAGACCAAGTTTTTGCCGGTATTGCACAGGGCTCAAACGCCCCAGAGATACCTTGATACGTTTTTCGTTGTACCAACGGATGTAGGTATCTACGGCTTCAATGAACTGCTCAATCGTCGTTGATTGCCAGTTACCCGGATAGAACAGCTCAATCTTTAGCCTGCCAAAGAAGCCTTCGCATGCTGCATGGCGTTGTTGCATAAATCGTTGCTCAGCAAGCGGTAGGCTTGCGGCATGAGCCACTCCCGTAAGCCCCGCTACCGCACCACAAACTGGAAACAGTACAACGCAGCTCTCAAGGCCCGCGGCTCTTTGACGGTGTGGCTGGACAAGCGCATGTGTTGGTTTGCCGCTGCAAGCGGCAAACGCGGGCGAAGCCCGAAGTTCTCGGATGCTGCCATTCAATTCTGTTTGACGCTCAAGAACCTGTTTGGCTTGGCGCTGAGACAAACTACAGGCTTGGTGGAGTCGGTGCTGCAACTGTGTGGCCTTGCCTGGTCCTCTCCAGACTTCAGCACCCTGTGCAGGCGGCAGCGAGATTTGGATGTCCAGATTCCGTACACCCGCAGTAAAGCAGGCTTGCACCTGCTGGTTGATTCGACAGGCATCAAGTTTCTGGGTGAAGGCGAGTGGAAATGCAAAAAGCACGGCGCTGAATACCGCCGTCAATGGCGTAAGCTGCACATTGGTATCGATGCGGATACCTTGCAGATTCGGGCCATCTGCGTGACGAGTAATAACGTCAGTGATGCCTCAGTGCTCAGCGACTTGCTGGAGCAACTGCCGCCCGATGAAACGCTTCAAAGTCTTATCGGTGATGGCGCCTACGATACACAGCCCGCCTATGAAGCGGTCATCAGGCACGGTGCAATCCCCATCATTCCTCCCCGCAAGAATGCACGAGTGCGCAGGGGTGCTGTGTTCGAGCGCCGCAATGCAGCGATTGCTGCGTGCAGGCGGCTGGGGCGAAGTATATGGAAACGCTGGATTGGCTACCACCGGCGAAGCTTGGTGGAAGCCAAGATGAACTGCATCAAACGTTTGGGCGAGCGGGTGATGTCCCGCACCTTTGAACGCCAAGTGAACGAGCTGCATATCCGAGCAGCCATCTTGAATCGATTTACTGAACTTGGCCGTCCTCAGACGGCAGCCGTGGCATAGCCACGGCTGGGGGTTGGGGTCAATCGCCTCAAATTGGATTTATGCAACAGCGCCGCTTGGCTACAGTTGCGAATGACAGTGAAGCCTGGACAATGAGCAAGTGGTGTTTACGTTGTGGCGAGGGGCAGTGGCATTACTAGGGATGGTGTTCAAAACACCCGTGGCGGTGGCCACTGAGTCGATATATTCCACATGATGACGAATTCGGCGTTTTTTGGGCTGCAAATAAGGGGCATTTCACCCTTGCCGCTGGCCCTTTGGTCGGTTGTGGACGCACTCATCCATGCAGACCCTGCAAAAGCTTGCGCCGCGCCATCCACAGATTGCTCAGCGCAAACAGCGTTACCAGGTTGGCCGTGTTTTTGGCCAGGCCACGGTACTTGACCTTGGTGTAGCCGAACTGCCGTTTGATGACGCGAAATGGGTGCTCCACTTTGGCCCGGATACGTGCCTTGACCTGCTCCAGCTTGTCCAGGATGGCGCCCATGGGCGTGCTCTTGTCCAGCGCACGGCGCTTGCCAGGGCGCATGGCCACATGCCACTGGGCAGTGATGTCTTGCGTCTCTTCGCGCTTGGCCACGCCCTGGTAACCCGCATCGGCAAACACATCGGCTTCGTCACCATGGACCAGCTTGCTGGCCTGAGTCACGTCGTTGACGTTGGCCGCCGTGCCCACCACGGTATGAACCAGGCCGGAATCGGCATCCACGCCGATGTGGGCTTTCATCCCAAAATGCCACTGATTCCCCTTCTTGGTCTGGTGCATCTCGGGGTCGCGTTCACCACCCTTGTTCTTGGTCGAACTGGGCGCGGCAATCAGGGTGGCATCGACCACCGTGCCTTCGCGCAGCATCAGACCTTTGTCGGTGAGCGTGGCGTTGACGGTAGCCAGGATGCGTTGGGCCAACTGGTGCTCTTCGAGCAGATGGCGAAAGCGCAGGATGCTGACCCGGTCGGGAATACGTTCGACGCTGGACAGACCCACAAACTCCCGGTACAGCGCGGTCTCGAAGAGGGCTTCTTCCATCGCCAGGTCGGACAGGCCGAACCACTGCTGGACGAAGTGAATGCGCAGCATGGTCTCCAACTCGAACGGAGGTCTGCCGGTTTTGGCTCGCGGTGCGCGCGGAGCAATCAATGCCAGCAACTCAGACCACGGCACCACCAGGTTCATCTCGTCCAAGAATACCGCTTTGCGCGTGCGTCGCTTGCTCAGATTCAGGCCGAGGTCTTGTTGCTTCATGAGCGTATTGTCAGGCGCGGCGCCGTACTTCAGACAGCGCCAGCGGCAGAGTTTTGAACACCATCCCTAGGGAAGTGAGCATGACCTGACCCCTCTGAACACACAAAAAACTGCAAATTCCCCCTTGCTACAAAGTGTTTACAGGTATTGCCAATAGCATTGAGGATGCTTACCTAAGCCTTGTGGTTACAATAGGCAATAAATGGTGATTAAAGTGCAGCTCAAAAGCGTTTTCATCGCCATCGCCCTGCATCTCGTTTTTTGCTTTATTGCTTGATTTTTTCCGTGATCAGAGTGAAATTACCTGCAACCAACATTGGTTGACCAGTTTCGGAGCAAGTCATCTTGTAAAGATCTTGGTCCGCACTCAACTTAAAACCTGGGCTTACTTCGAGCAAAAATTTCTCCACTTTCTTCTTTCCCTGATGGTCAATCATCTCCTTACAAATATAGATTGCTCCATCAACCAAAAATTTTGTTCCAAACACCTTTACGCGAAATTGTCCATATCTATTTACACCAAAAAACTCAAAGTGCTGTTTATCATCTCCGTTAGCAGATTTAATAGCTTGCATTGACAAAAAAGTTTTTGTGCTTGTACCCAGAGATTTTATTTTCATACTTTTTCTCCATCGCGTTGAGCAATGCATTTTTCAATATATGCATTAATTTCACTGGCGGGCCAAGCACGAGAGCGAATGCCGATAGGAACCCCACGAGGAACTTTTCCATCCTTAATGAGTTGGTAGAAAGAACTATTAGATAAACCAATCATACGAAGTACTTCTGGTTTACGCAGCAGAATTTCATATTTAACGCTCTTCTGCAGGTTATCAATATTTTCTTGCATTCAAATTTTCCATCAAATTCAGTTTTTCAAAGCTTTGATGAAGGCCAGGCGTCCCTGCTTGCTTTCATCTGTATCGCGATGGATATAACTATGTCTTCAAATTAAAATGACGTGCAAAAACTTTCCCGCTTTTCTAAAATTTTCCAAAAAAAGTATGAAAGTTTCCAGAAACAGAAGTCTGCTTTCCAGCTTCTGCATGAGGTTGCTGGCATAAAAATGGCGGAGTCTATGAACACCACTGAGCTGCGTGCTAAGGAATTGAGCTGAACAGTTCCAGTTGTCAGTGATCGTTGCTCGGTACCGGTCGGATTGAGGGGGGTCTTAAAACAAGATCCTCTTGATCCGTGGCCAAGAGGCCCTGTAGGCAGCTTTGGCGAGCCTTTGCGCAGGAGTTGCGGTGCTTTCACTCTGCACAAGAACGCAACAGCTACACCAGCTACATGCTTGGCGCTGCAGCAAGCCAACGACACTGACCGATAATTGGTTCAGTAGTACGGCAGTGAGATGGATATCGTGTACCTGTCATAGAGTGCTACAGTCGCCAACCCCCTCAATGTTGCGCAGGAAGAGCCGGGGGGCTAGCACTTGTTGCTGCCGCTCGTGGTGTTAGTTAGTGTGGTTGTTCCTTGAGCCCGCTATGAGCCGCTCTGCGCTCGACAGGTTGCGGCGCAGGCGTGGCCACTCCAGATTGCCTGCGTCATCCAAGCCAGACGACGAGCACAAACCCTTCAAGGCGTATCAGCCTGGCTAAGTGCACGTAGATGTGAAGTACCTGCCGCAGATGCAGGCTGAAGACCAGCGCCGCTACGTGTTCGTGGCCATCGAGCGGGCGACACGCTGGTGTCCATCGCTACCAAGCAACATAAGGCGGCTGCGTCTGCTAGAGCCTTCCTCGCAGCCGTGCGCAAGGCTGCGCCGTTCAAGACCTTCACCACCTTCACGGGCAATGGCAAAGAGTTCACAGACAAATTATTTGGGAGTTGCCAGCGATGGGCGAGCATGAGTTTTCCGTTGTGCTTGGTATTGGGCATGGAGCACCGTTTGACCAAGCCCAAGGTACCGTAAGCGAACGGCATGGTCGAGCGTTTCAATAGCAGGCTCAGCCAAGTGCTGCGCTCACATCACGCCAACAGCGATTAGGGCTTGGAAAAAAACCTGCACCGGCTTGCGTGACTGTGAAATCACCAACGCCCATAACAGGCGCTTGGCCACGAAGCCAGATGCAAGTATGCAAAAATTGAAGAAAAAGTGGCAGATTTATTTGTCAATAACATGCGTATCAATCCAGATACTAAAGTTGGTGACTCTTAGATAAAAAACCATATAAATTATTTGCTTGTGAAAAAATTTTTTGCAATTTTATCTATTTCACCAATTTCTTTTGCATTTTTTTCTTTAGCAAATCCATATATTGATTTTAGATTATTGTCTTTTGCCATTTTTGCAATGACTCTCTCTACAGCTTCACCTAGCTCTTGATTTGAAACTGTAGATCTTTTGAATACGTTTTTATGAAATTCATTAAAATCATCTGATCTCGAAAGAAACATGCGAATTATTTCTACTAGTGCTGCATATCTTACTCTAGTATTTAAATCGCCATTACTCAGTTCATCTTCATCATCAAAACTGTTAATGTAGCTTCCATCAATGGTTTTAATTTTTCTGGGAAGAGATATTTTTATCTGAAATTCTTCGCTGTATTCCCAATCGCACTCCACGGCAATTTTCGCTACTCCTGGTAAAGAAACAAGTTTTTCCGATGATTTCCCCAAAAGATTTCTGATTGGTTTTATTATAGATCGCGTGCTAGCTCTACGTTTTAATACGTCATAACGCATCAAATAATTTTGATATAAATCTGGAAAATAACGCCTTAATTTATATTTATTTAAGCGTGATGGTTGTAGCTTCAAGGATAGCATTGCTGCTTGCCAATATTCAGCATTACGCCCCTCACTCCACATCTTCCATTGTGCCTCAGTTAGCTGTAAGTTCTCCAATCTAACTGGGGCAATTTCAGCATCAGCATCAGCATCAGCATCAGCATCAGCATCAGCATCAGCATCAGCATCAGCATCAGCATCAGCATCAGCATCAGCATCAGCATCAGCATCAGCATCAGCATCAGCATCAGCATCAGCATCAGCATCAGCATCAGCATCAGCATCAGCATCAGCATCAGCATCAGCATCAGCATCAGCATCAGCATCAGCATCAGCAGTCACTTGATTTTCAATTCCATCAATAGAGGAGTCGTAGTTGGAAAAATTATT
This sequence comes from Comamonas aquatica, assembly GCF_018064205.1. Classification (NCBI taxonomy): domain Bacteria; kingdom Pseudomonadati; phylum Pseudomonadota; class Betaproteobacteria; order Burkholderiales; family Comamonadaceae; genus Comamonas; species Comamonas aquatica. The sequence continues at coordinate 1,862,483 of NZ_CP072916.1, forward strand.
TTGCATAATAGATAATAATCAGCTTTTAAATTGATTCAACAATATTCAATAAATTTAGTTTTGCGTTTTTTACAACCAGCCATGGATCACGTGAATCAATAAAGCAATTGACCATGTCCGCCCATGCTTGCAGCATAACCTTTCGTTGAAATGAGTATTCTGCTTTGTTGTAGATGCTACGCACACTATTTTCCTCGTGGGCCAAACACTTCTCAATCCAGTCTCTATTGAAGCCGTATTCATTTAGCAGCGATGAGGCTGTTCTTCGTAAATCATGAACGGTAAAGCTTTCCAAATCAAAGCCATCATCTTTTGCTTTCTTCACAGCGGCATCAATGACTCTATTTAAAGTGGCATTGCTCAGTGGGTTGTTAGAGTCATATCTACCTGGGTGTAAATATTTTGAAGCAGAGAAACAAGCTTTAAAGCTAACCAAAATATCCAAGGTTTGATTACTCAAGTAAACTATATGTGCCCTCGATGCTTTCATTCTTTCCTTGGGAATTATCCAGGTTGCATTCTCAAAATCCACCTCATCCCAAGTGGCATTTAAGAACTCTCCCTTTCTTACCATCGTCAAAAGAAGAAACTTAATTGCTAGACGCAGTGTTGGCGTGGTTCCAATTTTCTCGAGGCTTGCAAAAAATATCTTTATCTCACTGGGGGTTAAAGCACGGTCACGAGGTTTAAAGCTCGCTATATCGCTTGGCCTGATTTCGATTGCAGGATTCTTTAATTGAAGATTTTTGTCTTTAGATAATGCATATCTATAAACAAGCAAAACAATCTCTCGCACTTGAACTGCTGGGGCAGGTGCGCCATTTTTTTTGATCTTTTCACACAACTGCATCAACAGCGCAGGAGTGATCTCATCGAGCTTCAGCTTGCCGAACGTACTCGCTAAGTAGCGGTTGTAGACAGAACGTCGCATTGCGAGCGTTGAATCCGCAAGTCTCGCGCCGTTTTCCGGGTCGGCTTTGTCCTCGAAATAGCGTTCAGCCCATGATCCAAAAGTCAAAGCATTTGCGGCTTCTAGCTTTGTAACTGTCGGGTCCCGGACGATTGGCTGCTTAAAAACAAGCGTCCGTTGCTGCATGGCCGAGAGGTACTGCAAGCAGTTCTGGCAACATGGCAATCCCGTGCCAAGGAGTTGCCATGCTGATGCTGCATGGCCGAGAGGTACTGCAAGCAGTTCTGGCAACATGGCAATCCCGTGCCAAGGAGTTGCCATGCTGATCAGCCTTCATAAGAACGCTACGACCACACCTGCCACCCGTTTGGCATTGCAGCAAGCCAGTGGTACTGATCGAGAGTTGGCGCAGCAATACGGCATTGGCATAGGGACCGTGCGTAAGTGGCGGGGCAGAACCACGGTGCATGACGCCAGCCACACGGCCCACCGCCTGCAAACGACTCTCAATGCAGGGCAGGAAGAGCTGGTTATTTATCTGCGCAGCCAGCTGCGGCTACCTCTGGATGACTTATTGGCGGTGGTGCGAGAGTTCATTGAGCCTGCCATGAGCCGCTCGGCGCTGGATCGCTTGCTGCGCAGACGAGGCCACTCCAGATTGCCCGTACAGCCCAAGCCTGAGGGCGAGCACAAACCCTTCAAGGCGTATGAGCCTGGCTATGTACATGTAGATGTGAAGTACCTGCCCCAGATGCACGATGAGGACAAGCGCCGCTATGTTTTTGTTGCCATCGATCGAGCTACACGCTGGGTGTTCATTGATATCAAGCAGCACAAGACGGCAGCATCCGCCAAAGCCTTCTTGGCTGCCGTACGCAAAGCTGCAGCGTTCAAGATCCACACCATCCTCACCGACAACGGCAAAGAGTTCACAGACCGATTGTTTGGAAGCCGCACACGTCAGCCCTCAGGCGAGCACGAATTCGACCAGTTATGCCAAGCATTGGGGATAGAGCATCGGCTGACCAAGCCAAAGACGCCACAAACCAACGGCATGGTTGAGCGCTTCAATGGCCGCCTGAGCCAGGTGCTGCGCTCGCATCACTTCAACAGCGCAGAGGATTTGGAGAAGACACTGCACAGGTTTGTCTGGCTGTACAACCACCACTTGCCACAAAAGGCACTGGGGCATGAAGCCCCAGTCCAAGCACTCAAAAAATGGAAGATGAAAGCACCTGATTTATTCGTCAAGAACGTGCGTAATCATCCGGGACCTGACATGTAACCGCCTTAGTTTTCGCTGGCGACTGTCCACGTTCAACATACCGTCGCGCTACCGTCAGTAGCGACCTAGCTTCAGCCAACGATACCGTCATGCCAAATTCAAGTTGCTCTGGGTTTCTTGGGTGTTTAGCGCCCGCAGTGTTGTCGTACTTGCCAATGGTGAGGGTTTCGCGCCTGCCATTGAGGCGATAGTCATAGCGAAATGACTTGGTGCCAGCGGTTGTCACCATGACATACATGCCATCGCGATCCGTGACTTTGTAGGCTTTTTCTTGAGGGCGCAGTCTGCGCAGTTCGGTGTCAGTGATCATTTCAGGGTGGGCTTTCGTTGATACCGTCACTAGGGGTGTCGGTATGGGAAAGCAACGTTCCGAAATGTTACAGCTTTACCGTCAGGTGTACCGCATGAATTTGCGGCTTGTTTGGCATGCTGTGGGTTGTCCTTGGACGGACAACCCACGATTCTTTCAATAGAATCAATAGCTTCCAGAACGTTGCCATACGTTGCTGGAAACTTTAAATTATTCCCACTCGATGGTCGCTGGTGGCTTGGTGCTCACGTCGTAGGTCACACGGTTGATGCCGCGCACCTCGTTGATGATGCGGCCGGACACCTTCTTCAGCAGGCCGTAGGGCAGCTCGGCCCATTCCGCGGTCATGAAGTCGCTAGTCACCACGGCACGCAGGGCCACGACGTAGTCGTAGGTGCGGCCATCGCCCATCACGCCCACGCTCTTGACGGGCAGGAAGACGGTAAAGGCCTGGCTGGTCAGGTCGTACCAGGTCTTGCCCGTGGCCTCGTCCACCCAGTTGCTCAGCTCTTCGATGAAGATGGCGTCGGCGCGGCGCAGCAGGTCGGCGTATTCCTTCTTCACTTCACCCAGGATGCGCACGCCCAGGCCAGGACCGGGGAAGGGGTGGCGGTAGACCATGCCACGGGGCAGGCCCAGGGCCACGCCCAGTTCGCGCACTTCGTCCTTGAACAGGTCGCGCAGGGGCTCCAGCAGCTTCAGGCCCAGTTGCTCGGGCAGGCCACCGACGTTGTGGTGGCTCTTGATGGTGACCGCCTTCTTGGACTTGGCGCCACCCGACTCGATCACGTCGGGGTAGATGGTGCCCTGGGCCAGGAAGGTCGCGCCCTTGGAGCCAGCAGTTGCGGCCTTGAGCTTGGCCGCTTCGGCCTTGAAAACGTCCACAAACAGGCCGCCGATGATCTTGCGCTTGGCTTCCGGCTCGCTCACGCCGGCCAGCTTGCCCAGGAACAGCTCGGAAGCATCCACACGAATCACCTTGGCGTGCAGCTTGCCGGCGAACATGTCCATGACCATGTCGCCTTCGTTCAGGCGCAGCAGGCCGTGGTCCACGAACACGCAGGTCAGCTGGTCGCCGATGGCGCGGTGGATCAGCGCGGCCGCCACGGACGAATCCACGCCACCGGACAGGCCCAGGATGACCTCTTCATCACCGACCTGCTCGCGGATCTTGGCCACGGCTTCTTCGATGTAGTCGCCCATGATCCAGTCCGCCTGGGTGCCGCAGATGTCCAGCACAAAGCGATTTAGCATGGCGGCGCCCTGCACGGTGTGTGTCACTTCGGGGTGGAACTGCACGGCGTAGAAACGGCGGGCTTCATCGGCCATGCCAGCGATGGGGCAGGAGGGGGTCGAGGCCATCACCTTGAAGCCTTCGGGCAGCTGGGTGACCTTGTCGCCGTGGCTCATCCAGACCTTGAGCATGCCGTGGCCTTCGGCGGTCACGAAGTCTTCGATGCCTTGCAGCAGCTGGGTGTGGCCATGGGCACGCACTTCGGCATAGCCGAATTCGCGGCTGTCCGAGCCTTCGACCTTGCCGCCCAGTTGGGTGGCCATGGTCTGCATGCCGTAGCAGATGCCCAGCACGGGAATGCCCAGCTCGAACACGGCATCCGGGGCACGGTCGTCCACTTCGTAGACCGACGCGTGGCTGCCCGACAGGATCACGCCCTTGAGGCGGCCGTCGGCGGCAAATTCACGCACCCACTCGCTGCTGACGTCGCAGGGGTGGACTTCGCAGTACACATGGGCTTCGCGCACGCGGCGGGCAATCAGCTGCGTGACCTGGGAGCCGAAGTCAAGGATGAGGATCTTGTCGTGTTGCATGGTGTTATCCAAGGGCAAGAGGAAAGGATTCGGGGTCAGAAATCTTCGGCCGCCCACAGCGCGATCCCACGTTGGCGGGCGGCAGCGATCTGGGCGGTATCGAACGTGGCCAGCGGCAGTCGCAACGACTGCGCCAGCCACAGGTAAGCGGCATCGTAGGTGGACAGGCCGGTATCCAGCGCCACGTCCAGCACAGCCTTGTGCTGGGCGGGCGCCAGCTCGTGCAGCTCCACGCGGTGGCGGATGGCTTCCAGCACGCCCCACAGCCCCTCGACGGAGCCATGCGGAATACGGCCCTGGTGCACGCCCGATGCGATCAGGTTGCCACACTCCCACTGCCAGAGGTTGGGGGCTTGCGGCTCCACCTCGTCACGGCGGATGCAGGCATACAGGCGCTGGGTGTGGGCGCTGGCCTGATCGGGCAGCAGCCAGGCAGCGGTGACGGAGGCGTCCAGCACAAAGGCGGTCATGCGCAGCTCCGGCCGGCGTGACGCAAATCAACTACAGAAACTGTAGCTGCTGGCGCTTGTATGGTGCGCTGTAAGGCCTGAATTTGCTCCAACTCCCGCGCAATCTGCTCGTCGGTGATCACCGGCCGGCGGCGCACCGGCAGCATGCGCACCACTTCCTTGCCGTGGCGCGTGATGCGCACCTCTTCGCCGGCCTCGACCAGTTCGATCAGGGCAGAGAAACGGGTCTTGGCTTCGTAGATACCGACAGATTGCATGGGGTGGAAATAAAAAAATCTGGCCGAACCAGAAGTTCGGACCAGATTTTAGCATTCTGACCAGAACTTTGTGGTTCTGGTCTGTTGAAATCACCCCACGCCGGGCCAGCGCCGCCTTGCAGTGACACAGCCATCCCGCTGAGGGGATGCCGCGCAGCGGCCCAAGGGTGATCGACGATCAGTCGGCGCGGTAGTTGGGCGCTTCCTTGGTGATCTGCACGTCGTGCACGTGGGACTCACGGATGCCGGCGGCCGTGATTTCCACGAACTCTGCCTTCTCGTTCATCTCCTTGATGGTGGCGCAACCGCAGTAGCCCATGGAGGCGCGCACGCCGCCGGCCATCTGGTAGACGATGGAGACCATCGAGCCCTTGTAGGGCACGCGGCCTTCAATGCCTTCAGGCACCAGCTTGTCGGCATTCGGGTTGCCGGTGGACGATTCCTGGAAGTAACGGTCGGCAGAGCCCTGCTGCATGGCACCGATGGAGCCCATGCCGCGGTAGCTCTTGTACGAACGACCCTGGTACAGGATCACTTCGCCGGGCGCTTCTTCGGTACCGGCGAACATGCCACCCATCATGATGGTGGAGGCACCTGCCGCCAGGGCCTTGGAGATGTCGCCGGAGAAACGGATGCCGCCATCACCGATCAGCGGCACGCCCGTGCCCTTCAGGGCATCGGCCACGTTGGAGATCGCCATGATCTGGGGCACGCCCACACCGGCCACGATGCGTGTGGTGCAGATGGAGCCAGGGCCAATACCCACCTTGACCGCGTCGGCACCTGCCTCCACCAGGGCCAGGGCGGCAGCGCCGGTGGCGATGTTGCCGCCGATCACGTCGATCTGGGGGTAGTTCTGCTTGACCCAGCGCACGCGGTCAATCACGCCCTTGGAATGGCCGTGGGCCGTGTCCACCACGATGGCGTCCACACCTGCCTTGGCCAGCAGCTCGACACGCTCTTCGGTACCAGCGCCCACGCCCACCGCAGCCGCCACGCGCAGGCGGCCAGCCGCATCACGCGCGGCATTGGGGAAGTTGGTCTGCTTGTTGATGTCCTTGACGGTGATCAGGCCCTTGAGCTCGAACGCATCGTTGACCACCAGCAGGCGCTCCAGCTTGTGTTTGTTCAGCAAAACCTTGGCCTGGGCAGGGGTAGTACCGTCCTTTTCGTTGACGGTGATGAGCTTCTCGCGGGGCGTCATGATCTCGCGGACCTTGACGTCGTAACGGGTTTCGAAGCGCACGTCACGGCTGGTCACGATACCGATCACCTTGCCGCCATCGCACACGGGGAAACCGGAGATGCCACGCTCTTCCGACAGCTGCAGCACCTGCAGCACGGTGTGTTCGGGGGTGATCACGATGGGGTCATGCACCACACCGGATTCATGGCGCTTGACCTTGGACACTTCAGCCGCTTGCTCCTGGGCCGTCATGTTCTTGTGGATCACGCCAATGCCGCCTTCCTGGGCAATGGCAATCGCCAAACGCGCTTCGGTGACCGTGTCCATGGCCGCGGAGACCAGGGGCAGGTTCAACGTGATGTTGCGCGTGAACTGGGTGGAAAGAGAAACGTCCTTGGGCAGGACTTCGGAGTAGGCGGGAACGAGCAGGACGTCGTCGAAGGTCAGTGCTTTTCCGAGAAGGCGCATTGTGAAGGCTCCAAAAGAAAGATTGTAGCTTTCTCCGTGCATGCACGTGCCGCGCACGCAACAAGAAACCTTGCAACTGGCAGCTACACTGATCCCATGAACGCCCTGCACTTCTGTCTCACCACAACGCTGCTCGTGTGCTCCCAGGCCGCTTTCGCCCAATGGCAATGGGTGGATGAAAGTGGCCGCAAAGTGTTCAGCGACCGACCGCCGCCAGCGCACATCGCGCCGCACCAGATCCTGCAGCAGCCGCGGCCTGCCTCCGCAGCCACCCAGCGCATCATCTACCCGGCCGAGAACGGCTCCGCCCCCGGCGCGGTCATCGACCCCAAGGAAGCGGAGGCCGCTGCCAAGGCCCAGGCCCTGAAGGCCGAGCAAGAGGCCCACAAGGCCGCAGAAGCCAAGGCCCAGGAAGACAGCAAGAAAGAGGAAGCCCAGCGCAAGGCAGAGGAAGCCGAACGCAAGAAAAAGGAGCAGGAAGTGGCCAAGGTGCGGCAGGAGAACTGCCAGCGCGCCAAGTCCACCCACAGCACCATGCAGTCCGGCATGCGCCTGGTGTACACGAATGAAAAAGGCGAGCGCAGCTACATGACCGAACAGCAGCGCCAGGCCGAGTTGCAGCGCGCCCAGGAAGCGATCAAGAGCAACTGCCCCTGACCGAGCACACAGCCGCAGGTCCTGGCGGCAGGCCAACCCCAGCCGCCAGCAGTTCCACGCGCAAGCTGGGCAAGACCTGGCGCTGTGCAGCGCGCTAGAGCGCCCTCCCCCTGGCGCCGCGGTCAATACCCCGATTTGCTGTTGGGCCTGCGGCTGGCAAACAGGCCAGCCCCCCGGGCACCCTGCTGGGCAAAGCGCTCGCGGCGCGCCACCTTGGGGTCCACCTTCAGCGGCTGGTACAGCTCCACACGATCGCCGTCCTGCAGGCCATGGTCCAGCGCCTGGGTACGTCCCCAGACACCGCAGGCGGCGTGCGTGCCCAGCTCCAGCCCGCAGGCGCGCAAGGCATCGTGGATCCGGACGCCGGCGGGCAGCGCCACGCTGCGTTCCTGCACCTGGGCCTGGGCATCCACCCAGACCACCTGCACCGCCAGCATGCCGGCCTCAGCCATAGACTTTTTCGGCGCGCTTGATGAAGGCATCGACCATGGAGTTGGCAATCCGGTCGAAGATGGGGCCGATCAGGGCCGCCACCGCGTTGCTGTCGAAGCCATAGTCCAGCTGCAGCTGCACCTTGCAGGCGCGCTGCGAGCCATCGCCAACCGGGTGGAACATCCAGTGCCCCTCCAGGCGCGAGAACGGCCCCTTGATCAGGCGCATGCTGATCTTGTGCTGGCCTTCGTGCACGTTGCGGGTCACGAAAGACTTGCGCAAGGCCCCCATGGACATGCCCACCTCGGCCGTCATGCTGTGTTCGTCCTGCTCCAGCACCTGGGTGTGCGAGCACCAGGGCAAAAATTCTGGATAGCGCGCCACGTCGGCCACCAGGGCGAACATTTCTTCGGGGCTATACCAAATGAGGACGGACTTGTTGACGTTTTTCATGAAAGCGAAAGCCTGCGTGGCGCACGCCCTGGGGCATTGCACCGGCAAACGGGTGGCGCGAGGCTGAAGAAACTAGAATTGCTGCTTAGCGGGAGAAACGCCCATTGTAGGTAGAGCCCGGCATCTGCGGGTCACCCGCCCAGAAAGACCCATGGCAAAAAAACCAGAAACACCATCCCGCATCGCGGAGAACAAGAAAGCGGCGTTCAACTATTTCTTCGAGGAACGCCATGAGGCCGGCATCGTGCTGCACGGCTGGGAAGTCAAGGCCTTGCGCAGCGGCAAGGCGCAGATCAGCGAGGGCTACGTCATCATCAAGGAAGGCGAGCTGTACCTCATCGGCTGCCAGATCCAGCCGCTGAAAACCGCCTCCACCCACGTCAACCCGGACGCCGCACGCATCAAGAAGCTGCTGATGAAGAAGGACGAAATCCGTCGCCTCATCGGCAAGGTGGAACAAAAAGGCTACACCCTGGTGCCCACCAAGCTGTACTGGAAGAACGGCCTGGTCAAGTGCGACGTGGCCCTGGCCAAGGGCAAGGGCGAGCACGACAAGCGCGACGTGATCAAGGACCGCGAAGGCAAGCGCGAGGTCGAGCGCGCGATGAAGAGCCGCAACCGCTGAATCGGCAGCACACTTTCAATAAAAAGAGCTGCCAGCGCTGTCTTGGCAAGGTTTTCAGGTCGCAATGACTGGGAATCCTTGCATAGGCAAGCGCTGGCAGCTCTCTTTTTGTTGGGGCCTTGCGCCGCGGCACTATCTGCGCGGCCCGCGATGACCGCCCCCTGTGATGCAGAACACCAACGGTTTGCACCAAATTCGTGCCATTTGCACCATCTCAACGCTGTCACAAAAACTTCATCTCTAAAATTTCGAAGGCGCATTCACACCGTCAATACACAAAAACCCGCAGCCAGCCTGCGACCCAACGGATTTCGAGGAAACCACCATGTCTTATGGCAACTGGCCGATTGGCCGCAAGCTCGCGGCCGTGCTCGGCAGCATCCTGCTGCTCTTCGTCAGCAGCAGCGGCCTGGCCATCTACCAGTCCCTGCAGCAGGACCGCATGCTGTCGCACATGATGGACGAGGTGCTGGTGACCGAGCGCGCCCTCAAGAACTGGTCCATGAACGTCACCGCCGGGGTGCAACGCGCTGCGGCGATTGCCAAAAGCGACGATGCCAGCCTGGTGCAGTACTTCGACAAGGCCACCAAGGAAGCCACGGCCGACACCGCCGTACAGATGAAGATCATCAACGCCCACCTGCGTGATCCGGCGCAGCTGGCCCTGCTGGAAAAATCCTCCAAGCTGCGCGATGCCTACCTGGCGCAGCGCAAGGAGATCGCCGCGCTCAAGGCCGCCGGCAATGCCGAGGGGGCGCACCGCGTCTTCACCCAGCAGTTCGAACCCACCATGACGGCCTACCTGCAATCCGTGGCCGACCTGGCGGACGCGCAGCGTTCGCTGTTCGACCAGCTGTCGGCCCAAAGCCGCCAGTCGCGTACCGCCAGCATGTGGCAGCTGGGCGTATTCACCAGCGTGGCCTTGGCCCTGGGCCTGCTGTTTGCCGTGCTGGTCACGCGCAGCATCACCCGCCCCCTGCATCTGGCCCAGCAGGCCGCGCGCGAGGTGGCGGCGCTGGACCTGAGCGGCACGCCCCAGGCCCATTACCACAGCGATGAAACCGGGCAGCTGCTGCGCAGCCTGGACGAGATGCGCAGCACCCTGAACCGCACCATGGGCCAGGTGCTGCAGTCGGCACAAAGCATCTCCACCGCCAGCGAACAGGTGGCCAGCGGCAGCAACGACCTGAGCAGCCGCACCGAGACCACGGCCGCCAACCTGGAGCAAAGCGCCAGCGCGATCGAGCAGCTCAGCAGCAGTGCCCAGCAGTGCACGGAGGCCACGCGCCAGGCCGAGGCGCTGACGCGCAACTCCTCGCTGGCCACGCAGCAGGGCTATGACAAGACCCAGCACGTGCAGCAGACCATGGAGCAGATCCCCGCCAGCAGCCGCAAGATCGGCGACATCATCGGCGTGATCGACGGCATCGCCTTCCAGACCAACATCCTGGCGCTGAACGCGGCGGTTGAAGCGGCGCGCGCCGGCGAGCAAGGCCGCGGCTTTGCCGTGGTGGCCGGCGAAGTGCGCACCCTGGCCCAGCGCAGCGCCACCGCCGCCAAGGAAATCCGCCAGCTGATCGACACCAACCTGCACAGCGTCAGCGCCGGCACCGCGCAGGTGCACGATGCCAGCCAGGCCATGCAGGCCATCCTGGACAACGTCAACCGCGTGCAGGACATCGTGGCCGAGGTCAACGCCGCCACCAACGAGCAAAGCCAGGGCGCGGCCCAGGTCAACCAGGCGATTGCCCAGCTGGACCAGATGACGCAGCAGAACGCCGCCCTGGTCGAAGAATCCAACGCCGCGGCCGCCCACCTGCACGCCCAGGCCAGCCAGCTGCGCGAGGTGGTCGAGGCCTTCAAGCTGTCGCAGCAGCCCACGGCGCAGCACGCGCCCACCCTGCCCCGCAGCCGCGAGCCCGCGTTGCTGTCAGGATAAAAAATGAGCGGCTGGCGCTTGCCGGCACAAGGTTTCAGCCGCTAAAAGCCCTGAAACCCTTGCCAGACAAGCGCCAACCGCTCACAGAATTAATAGCCTAGCCACCGGCCGCGCCGCGTGGCTTTTTTAACGCCACGCCCCAGGCCACAGCGGGCCGGCCAGGCGCGGGCCGCGCACAGCGGCACCCGCGTGGGGGCTGGCCGCCGGGGCCGTGGTGCGGCGGGGTGTGGCCGCCTCAGTCCTTCAGGCTGGCCAACGGGTGCGAATGCGCCGGCCAGGGGCTGACGAAGAACGCGCGCCACAGGGCCTCGGGCACGTCCTCGATGCGCGCGGGGTTCCACTGCGGGCTCTGGTCCTTGTCCACGGCCAGCGCGCGGATGCCTTCTACGGTTTCCGACTGGCCGGGGCGCAGGTAGAAGCAGTGGCGCACCATGTCGCGCTCCATGCGCAGGTCGGTGGCCACATCCATGCCGCGCGCGCGGCGGATCTGTTCCAGCACCACCCACAGCATCAGGGGCGAACGCTTGCGCAGTGCCGCGGCCGTGGCCTGTGCCCACTCGCTGGCGGTGTCGGCCTCCAGCGTGTCGATCATGGCCTGCAGCGTGGGCAGGCCAAACACGCGGTCGATGTCGGCCGTGCTGCGCACCGCACCGGGCGCCTGGGCCTGCGTGCGGGACTGCACAAAGGCCTGCACGGCCTCGCCACTGGCAAAGGTCTGCTGCGCCAGGGCCTCCCAGACGGCGCCCTGCTCGCTCGCAGGCAGGTAGGTATCGGCCAGCTGGAAGGCGATCGCCTCGGCCGCGCCGATGGTGTCGCCCGTCAGCGCCAGCCACTCGCCCACGGCACCGGGGCAGCGCGACAGGAAGTAGCCGCCGCCCACATCGGGGAACAGGCCGATGATGGTCTCGGGCATGGCCATCTTGGTCTTCTCGGTCACCACGCGCAGGCTGGCGCCCTGGCTGATGCCCATGCCACCGCCCATGACGATGCCGTCCATGAAGGCGATGTAGGGCTTGGGGTAGGTGAAGATCAGGTGGTTGAGGGCGTATTCCTCGGTGAAGAAGTCCTCCAGCTGCGGATTGCCCGTGCTGCCAGCCTGGTGCAGGAAGCGGATGTCGCCGCCGGCGCAGAAGTGGCCGAACACACCTTCCTTGTGGCTGCCGCGGATGGCCACGGCCAGCACGGTGGGGTCGTCCTTCCAGGCCAGCAACTGGGCCAACAGGTCGCGCACCATGCCCAGGGACAGGGCGTTGATGGCCTTGGGGCGGTTCAGGGTGATGAAGCCGACCTGCCCGTGCACTTCACTGACGATATGTTGCTCAACCTCGCGCATTGTGTCTCCTTGGTTCTTGTTCAGGGGGAATCAGTGGCCCGCATTGTGCCCCAGCGCCCAGGGGCTGCACGTCTCCGACGCACCAGGACCCACGCCGCGCCTTCAGCGCGCCCAGCGCCGCAGCCCCAGTTCGTCGGCCAGTTGGCGAAAGGACTGCAGCTGGTTTTCCACGTGGTTCTGCAAGGGCTTGCCCGTCAGCTCCAGCGGGAACAGGCCATGGCGCGCCTGCAGGCGCGCATAGCCGGGTGCGGTCACGGCCTCCTGGAAGGCCCGCGTCCAAGCCTGCGCCACCTCGGCAGACACATTGGCACTCAGGTACAGCCCCCGCACCGTGGGCCACACCAGCTCCACCCCCTGCTCAAGGGCCGTTGGCACAGCCGCCCAGTCACCCGGCAACCGCTGGGGGGCAAACACCGCCAGCAAACGGATGGGGGCACCGCCCCTGATGCGCTGGTGCACCTCGGCCGCATCCCCGCAGCAGACTTGCACATGCTTGCCTTGCAAGGCCTCCAAGGCCTCGCCCCCGCCTTCAAAGGCCACGAAACGCATGGCCTTGTGGTCCCGGACTGCTGCCCGCACCAGCAAGGCGGTCTTGACCCAGTCCTGGCTGCCCACGGTGCCGCCAGCGCCAAACACCACGCGCGACACATCGTGGCGCAGTGCCGCCAACAACTCCTGCAATGTTTTCCACGGCGCATCCTGGTGCACGGCCACCACGCCATAGTCCGTGCCCAGCGTGACCAGCCAGTGCACCGCCGTCGGCGCATGCGGGCCAAAACGCCCCTGGGCCAGATTCAGCAAGGAGCCGCTGGAAAACGCCACCAGCGTGTGGCTGCCGCCCAGCTGGCCCGACGCCACCCGGTCGAACGCCACGGCGCCAATGCCCCCGGGCAGGTAACGCTGCCCCAACGGCGGCCGCTGCGGGCGCACCGCCTGCAAGGCATCGCGCGCCAGGGCGCAGGTCAAGGCGAAGCCGCCCCCGGCACGCGCCGGGATCACGCAGTCGGCAGCCAGCAGACTGGGGTCGACCGCTGCGGCGCTCTGCGCCTGTGCCAGGCCTGGCGCCGCCACCCAGCTGCCGGCCCATGGCAGCAGCGCCCAATCACGCAGCACGCGACGGCGGGACGGGTGGTCAATGGAAAGTGATTGCTTCGGCATGGGCAAGCGGACGTCAAGGTGCAGCGACTGTATCGGCAGCGGCGGTGCTGCGTGGCCACACGATCATGGCATGCAGCCCTGGGCCTGCGCTGCGGGCCGCCAGCAGCAGGTGGCCGCCGTGGCGCTGGGCGATTGTGCGCACGATCGACAAGCCCAGGCCAAAACCGCCCTGCCCGGCATTCGAACCGCGCCGGAAACGCTGCCCCAGCGCCGCGCGTTCGGCCTCCGTCAGACCTGGCCCGCTGTCCTCCACCTGCAGAGACCAGTCATGGGCATCGGCGGCCGCAGACAAGGTGATGCTACCCTGCACCGGGGTGTACGCAATCGCGTTGGCCACCAAATTCGACAGGGCCTCGTGCAGCAGGCCGGGATCGCCCACGGCCACCAGCGCAGGCGCTGCCGACGGCTGCAAGCCCAAATCGATGCGTTTGGCCCGCGCCTGCGGCAACCACTGCAGGGCCACAGCCCGCAGCAGTGCCTGCAGATCCACGGGCCCCATCGCCACCGCCGCCGTATCGCTGCGCCCCAAGGCCAGCAACTGCTGGGCGCTGCGCGTGGCCCGGCCGATCTCGTTGGCCAGCGCGTCAGCGCCGTGCGCACCTGCGCCGCATCGTCCGTGCGGCGCGCGTAGTCCACCTGCATCTGCAAGGTGGTCAGGTGGGTGCGCAGCTGGTGCGACGCATCGTCGAGGAATTCGCGCTGCACGGCGATCAGCTCCTGGCTGCGCCGCATCTGCTGATTGACCGCCGCCACCAGGGGCCGCACATCGGCGGGCAGGTCGCCATCATCGATGTGCGTCAGGTCATTCGCCGAGCGCGACTGCACCTCGCGCGCCAAGCGGGCCAATGGCCGCAAGGCCACCATCAGCACCACGGCCGAGCCACACAGCAGCAGCAGCAAGACCAGGGCATCGTGGCGCATCGCACCGCGCACGAAGCGGTCGCTGAACTCCTGGCGCGAGCGCGTGCTTTCGCCAATCTGCAGCAACACGCTGGCCTGGCTGGGCGCGTCCTGCACGCCACCCAAGGCGCGGCGATAAGCGGCGACCCGCAAGGGCTCGCCAAAGTACACGGCGTCATAGAACACGGGGGTTGCCAGATCAGGCGGTTGCGCGGGTTCGGGCAGGTCGGCGCTGCCCAGTTCCACCAGGCCGTCCGATGTCGCCACCCGAAAAAACACCTGGCCACTGGCCGTCAGCTCAAAGAACTCGAACATGCGGTACGGCAGCTCCACCGACAGTCCCCCCGAGGCCGTGGAGATGTTGGCATCGATGGACTTGAGCGCCCCCAGCAAAGAGCGGTCATAGGCCGCATTGGCCGCCGCCAAGGCATCCTGGCGTGTCATCCACAGCTCCAGGCTCATCACCAGCAGCAAGGCCGGCAACAGCCACAGCGCCAGGCGCTGCCACAGGGTGCTGCGCCGCCACCAACGCTGCAGCCACCAGCCTCCGGTGGACTGTGCCGGACGCTTAATCCGCTTCCAGCACATAGCCCAGCCCCCGCAGCGTGACGATGCGCACGCCCTTGCCGTCCAGGCGCTTGCGCAGCCGGTAGATGAAAACCTCGACCGCTTCCGGGTGCACATCCTCGTCGTCGGAAAACACGCGCTCCAGAATCTGCGCCTTGGACAGTGGCTCACCGCTGCGCAGGATCAGCACCCGCAGCACGCTCAGCTCGCGGGGCGACAAAGTCAGCACCTGCCCGGCCAGCTGGAACTGCTTGCGGCCACTGTCGTAGATCAGGGGGCCGCAGGCATGGCGCGCATGCTCGCTGCCCCGGGCACGGCGCACCAAGGCGTGCAACCGTGCCTCCAGCTCCGCCAGGGCGAAAGGCTTGAGCAGGAAATCGTCCGCCCCCGCATGCAGCGCGGCCACCCGGATGTCCAGCGCATCCTGTGCCGTCAAAATCAACGTGGGCAGCCGCTGGTCACGCGCCCGCAGGCGCTGCAGCACCATGCGGCCATCCATGCTGGGCAGCCCCAGGTCCAGCACCAAGGCGTCGTAATCGCCGTGCTGCAGGGCGCGATCGGCCAGCAGGCCGTTGTCCAGCCAGTCGACCTGGATCCCCGCATGCTCCAGCGCCTTGCTCAGCCAGGTGCCCAGGGCTTGTTCATCTTCAACCAGCAGGATTCGCATAGATGGCAATGCTAATGCCTGGTGGCTGCGCGCACGCGACTGGCCACATCAGCTCGGCTGAATGGCGGCGCGCGCGATCACCTTCTTCCAGCGCACCTGTTCGCTGGCGATGAACTGCGTAAACTGCTCTGGCGTTCCGCCAATCGCCTCGGCGGCGTCGCCCGTCAAGCGCTTGAGTGCCTCCGGCGCCTTCACCGCCTTCATGGTTTCCGCCGACAGTTTGGCGATCTGTGCATCGCTCAGATTGGACGGCGCCATCATCCCGTACCACTGCGTCATTTCGAAGCCCGGGAACCCTTGCTCGGCCACCGTCGGTACGTCGGGCAACTGGGGCAGGCGTTGGACCGAGCCCGTGGCAATGCAGCGCAGCTTGCCCGCCTTGATGAAGGGAATGACGGCTGCCGCGCCGATGGCCGAAGCCGGTACACGCCCGGACAGCAGGTCGTTCACCATCGGGCCGGTGCCGCGATAGGGCACGTGCAGCATGAAGATCTCGGCCGTCATCTTGAGGTATTCAAACGCCAGATGCCCCGCACTGCCATTCCCTGCCGAGCCGTAGCTGAGGTTGCCGGGGCGGGCCTTGGCGTACGCGATGAACTCCTTGAGGTTCTTCACCGGCAAGTCCGGATGCACCACGTACAGGCTGGGCACCTTCGCCAGCAAGCTGACCGGCTTGAAGTCCTTGACCGGATCGTAGGGCAGCTTGGGGAAGATGTAGGGATTCACCGCCAAAGTGCCGATATGCCCCAGGACCAGGGTGTGCTGGTCAGTGCTGCGCGCCACCTCCGACATCGCGATGTTGCCTGCCGCGCCGGGCTTGTTGTCCACGAACACGCTCTGCCCCAGGGTCTTGGTCAGCTCCACCGCCGTGGACCGGGCCACGATTTCCGAGCTTCCGCCGGGCGCAAACGGCACCACAAAACGCACCGAGCGGCTGGGCCACGACTCTTCGGCATGGACGCCAGGCAGCAAGCCGCCCAAGGCCAAGGCACCACCGGCGCGCAGGCAGTCGCGACGTTGCTGGGAAAAGGTATGCAAAGGGGAAATGCTCGAAGGCTGCATGGCGTTGTCTCCAAATATGCTTATAGGAGTTCCATCTTGCCGATGCCGTGCTGTCTGGAAGCTGTCAGCCCCCCCCCCGCATTGCCCCCACAAAGCACAACGCCATGCGGTTGCATGGCGTTGGGAGTGTCGTTCCGTTACCGTAACGATGCTGCGGCCTGTTCAGGCCCCAGATCAGGATTCACGGCTGGCGCGCTTGCGGTCGTGTTCCTTCAGGTGGCGCTTGCGCACGCGCAAGCTGGTGGGGGTGATTTCCAGCAGCTCGTCGTCTTCGATGAATTCCACACCGTATTCCAGCGACAGGTCGATGGGGGGCGTGATCTTGATCGCGTCTTCCTTGCCGGACACACGGAAGTTGGTCAGCTGCTTGGTACGCGTGGCGTTCACCACCAGGTCGTTGTCGCGGCTGTGGATGCCGATGATCATGCCTTCGTACACGGGGTCGCCGGCCTTGACGAACATGCGGCCACGGTCGTCCAGCTTGCCCAGGGCGTAGGTGAAGATTTCACCGTCGTCCATGGAAATCAGCACGCCGTTCTTGCGGCCACCGATGTCGCCCTTGTGGGGTTCGTAGCTGTCGAAGATGTTGGCGATCAGGCCGGAACCACGGGTCAGGTTCAGGAATTCGTTGGTGAAACCGATCAGACCACGCGCAGGGATGCGGTATTCCAGACGGACGCGACCACGGCCATCGGGTTCCATGTTCACCAGCTCGCCCTTGCGCTCGCCCAGGGCTTGCATCACGCCGCCTTGGTGGCTTTCTTCGATGTCGGCCGTCACCAGCTCGATGGGCTCGTGCTTTTCGCCATTGATGGTTTGCATCACGACGCGGGGCTTGGACACGGCCAGCTCGTAGCCTTCGCGGCGCATTTCTTCCAGCAGGATGGTCAGGTGCAGTTCGCCACGGCCAGACACTTCAAAGATACCGTCTTCGTCGGTTTCCTTGACGCGCAGGGCCACGTTGGAGCGCAGTTCCTTTTGCAGGCGGTCCCAGATCTGGCGGCTGGTCACGAACTTGCCTTCACGACCGGCCAGGGGCGAGGTGTTCACGCAGAAGTTCATGGTCAGCGTGGGCTCGTCAATCTTCAGCATCGGCAGAGGCTGGGGATTGGCCGTGTCGGTCACGGTTTCGCCGATACCGATGTTTTCGATACCGCTGATCAGCACGATCTCGGAAGGACCGGCTTCAGCCGCTTGCACGCGGTCCAGACCCTGGAAGGTGTGCACCTGGTTGATCTTGCCGGTGTAGGGCTTGCCTTCAGGGCCCGCCATCACGGTCACTTGCTGACCAGGCTTGATCGTGCCCTGGGTGATGCGGCCCACGCCGATACGGCCCACGAACGTGGAGTAGTCCAGCGCCGAGATCTGCAGCTGCAGCGGCGCCGCAGCGTCACCCTTCACGGAAGGCACGTGCTCCAGGATGGTGTCGAACAGGGCGGACATGTCCTCGCCCCACTTGGCGCCGGGCTCACCCTCGACCTTGGAGGACCAGCCGTTGATGCCCGAGGCATACACCACGGGGAAGTCCAACTGCTCGTCGGTGGCACCCAGCTTGTCGAACAGGTCGAACGCGGCGTTGATCACCTTGTCGGGGTTGGCACCGGGCTTGTCCACCTTGTTCACCACGACAATGGGGCGCAAGCCCAGGGCCAGGGCCTTCTTGGTCACGAAGCGTGTCTGGGGCATGGGGCCTTCCTGCGCGTCGATCAGCAGCACGACACCGTCCACCATGGACAGGGCACGTTCCACTTCACCACCGAAGTCCGCGTGGCCGGGTGTGTCGAGGATGTTGATGTGGGTGTCCTTCCAGGACACGGCGCAGTTCTTGGCCAGGATGGTGATGCCGCGCTCACGTTCGATGGCGTGGTTGTCCATCACGGTGTCGACGACTTTTTCGTGCTCGGCGAAAGTACCGGACTGGCGCAGCAGCTGGTCCACCATGGTGGTCTTGCCATGGTCAACGTGCGCAATGATGGCGATGTTGCGGATTTCTTTGCTCATAGGGTTTCCAAATTGCCACGGCACTTATGCGCGCGGCGTGCCTTCCAAAATTTGTTGAATTTCTAGGGGGCTGAGCAGGCGATCGGGTATCAGCTCCCCACTTGTGATGTGCCCCACACCCAGCAAGGCGCGCGGTTCATCTCCGTAAATGGCAACGGCCTCGGCATCGGGCCAATCACCACGGCGACGCAGCCCGGTCAGAAACCGGCCGCTTTCGCGCGCATCGAGCGTGATGCGGGTGTGGGCATGCAGCAGGCAATCTGCCGGCTGCACCACGTGCATGCGCTCTGCTTCGGGCATGGCGATCAAGGCATCCAAAGTGATGCAACGATCGACACCAATGCCGCCCGTATCGGTACGACGCAGCGAACGCAGGTGAGCGCCGCAACCCAGCGCCTCGCCCACGTCCTCTGCCAGCGTACGAATGTATGTGCCTTTGCTGCAGGTCACGGTCAGTTGCAACGCATCCCGACCGTCGGCATCCTTGCACAAAACGATGTCCAGTGCATGAATGGTCACGTCGCGTGCAGGGCGTTCGATTTCAATGCCGGCGCGCGCATATTCATACAGTGCCTTGCCATCCTTCTTCAGTGCGCTGTACATGGGCGGCACTTGCTGGATGGGTCCGGTGAAGCGCGCGCGCACCTGGGCCAGCACCTCGGGGGTGATGGCGGGCAGGTCCACGGCACGCTCACGCAGCACCTCGCCCTCGGCATCGGCCGTGGTCGTGGTCTGTCCCAGGCGGGCGATGGCGATATAGGTCTTGGGCGCGTCCAGCTGCAGTTGGCTGAATTTGGTGGCCGCCCCGAAGCACAGCGGCAGCACGCCGGTGGCCAGGGGGTCCAAAGTTCCAGTGTGGCCGGCCTTTTCGGCACGCAACAACCACTTCACCTTCTGCAAAGCGTCGTTGCTGGAAAGGCCCAGCGGTTTGTCGAGCAGCACCACCCCGTGCACAGGGCGCCGCTGCACCCGTGTGCGAGTGGCAGTCATGCTTACTGGACCTCGTCTTCCGGTCCGCGTGACGCCACAGCCTTGGCAATCAAGGCATTCATGTCGGCGGCCCGCTCGGTCGTGCGGTCGTAGATGAAATGCAAGGTGGGCACGGTGTGGATGTGCAGGCGCTTGAACAAGCCGTTGCGCAGAAAGCCTGCGGCCTGATTAAGCGCAGCCTGCGTCTCATCCGGATCACCGATCAGCAGGCTGAAGTACACCTTGGCGTGCGCATAGTCGGGCGTGACTTCCACGCCTTGCAGGGTGACCATGCCCACGCGCGGGTCCTTCAACTCGCGCGCGATCAGCTCCGCCAGATCACGCTGGATCTGGTCGGAAACTTTGAAGCTGCGATTGGGGGCAGCAGATTTACGTTTGGGTGCCATTAAAAATTATGAGCTTGTAGCGCTAGTCAGATAAGGGTTTGAAAGTCTTTCGACCTTCAAACCCTTTATTCATCAGCGCTGGCAGCTATGGTTTACAGCGTACGCGCGATTTCCTTGATTTCGAACACTTCCAGCACGTCGCCTTCGCGGATGTCGTTGTAGTTGCGCAGCTTGATACCGCACTCGAAGCCTTCCTTGACTTCCTTGACATCGTCCTTCAGACGGCGCAGCGATTCGATTTCGCCCGTGTAGATGACCACGTTGTCGCGCAGCAGGCGGAAGTGCGCACTGCGGGTGACGTGACCCTGCGTGATGTACGAACCGGCCACGGTACCGATCTTGGAGGCCACGAACACGGTGCGGATCTCGGCCATACCGATGATCTCTTCGCGCTTCTCGGGGGCCAGCATGCCGGACATGGCGGACTTCACCTCATCCACGGCGTCGTAGATGATGTTGTAGTAGCGCAGATCCACGTCATTGCCTTCGGCCGTCTTGCGGGCCTGGGCGTCGGCACGCACGTTGAAGCCGATGATGATGGCCTTGGAAGCCAGCGCCAGGTTGACGTCGGATTCGGAGATACCTCCCACGCCGGAGTAGACGATCTGCACCTTGACTTCGTCGGTCGACAGCTTGAGCAGCGAGGTCGCCAGCGCTTCCTGCGAGCCTTGCACGTCGGCCTTGATGATCAGCGGCAGGGTCTGCACGTTGCCTGCGGTCATGTCGGAGAACATGTTCTCCAGCTTGGCGGCTTGCTGCTTGGCCAGCTTGGTGTTGCGGAACTTACCGGCACGGTAGGTGGCGATTTCACGGGCACGGCGCTCGTCGGCCATGACCATGAAGTCGTCGCCGGCCAAAGGCACGTCGGACAGGCCCTGGATTTCCACGGGGATGGAAGGACCGGCCGACTTGGTGTTCTTGCCGTTTTCGTCCAGCATGGCGCGCACACGGCCATAGGTCTGACCGGCCAGCACCACATCGCCGACATTCAGCGTACCCGACTGCACCAGCACGGTGGCCACGGAGCCGCGGCCCTTGTCCAGTTGGGCTTCGATGACCAGGCCCTTGGCGGAAGCGTCCACAGGGGCGCGCAGTTCCAGCACTTCGGCCTGCAGCAGCACCTGCTCCAGCAGCTCGTCGATGCCCATGCCGGTCTTGGACGACACGGCCACGAAGGGCGAGTCACCGCCGTACTCTTCGGGCAGCACCTCTTCCACCACCAGCTCCTGCTTGACCTTGTCAGGGTTGGCTTCAGGCTTGTCGGCCTTGGTGATGGCCACCACGATGGGAACACCCGCTGCCTTGGCGTGCTTGATGGCTTCCTTGGTCTGGGGCATCACGCCGTCGTCGGCCGCGCACACCAGAATCACGATGTCCGTGGACTGTGCACCGCGGGCACGCATGGCGGTGAACGCCTCGTGGCCGGGAGTGTCCAGGAAGGTCACGATGCCGCGGGGTGTTTCCACGTGGTAGGCACCGATGTGCTGGGTGATACCACCGGCTTCGCCCGACGCCACCTTGGAGCGACGGATGTAGTCCAGCAGCGAGGTCTTGCCGTGGTCCACGTGGCCCATCACGGTCACCACAGGAGCGCGTGGCAGCAGCTCGCCGGTGTACTTGGAGGTGTCCTCTTCGCTGAAGGCTTCCGGAGAATCCAGCGCCGCGATCTTCGCGGTGTGGCCCATTTCTTCCACCACGATCATGGCGGTGTCCTGGTCCAGCGGCTGGTTGATGGTGACCATCTGGCCCATCTTCATCAGCACCTTGATCAGCTCGGACGCCTTCACGGCCATCTTGTGGGCCAATTCGGCCACGGTGATGGTCTCGGGCACGGAAATTTCCAGTGCGCGGAATTCTTGCTGCTGCTGTTGCTGCTGGTCGTTGCGATCGCCACGGCGACCCTTGGGACCACCGCGCCAGTTGGAGCGGCCACCCACGCCACCGGAGCTGTCGCCACGGGTCTTGATTTCCTTCTTCTTGCCGGGCGCATCGTTGCTCCAGCTCGAAGACAGCTTGGACGACTTAACTTCCTTGTCCTTGCCACCGCGCGCTGCACCGGCCGCATCCTTGTCCTTGGCGGCACCAGCCACTGCGGGCTTGGCATCCTTGGACGGCGCGGCCTTCTTGGCATCGGCCGCAGGGGCTGCCTTCTTGGGCTCTTCAGGCTTCTTGGCCACCAGCACCTTCTTGGGGGCAGCCATCATGGCGCGGATAGCTTCGGCCTCAGCCAGCGCCTTGCGGCGACGGTCTTCCAGGTCCTTGGCACGTGCCGCTTCTTCGGCCTGGCGCAGGCGCGACTCTTCGTCGGCCTTGGCACGGGCATCGGCTTGCGCCTTGGCACGGGCTTCTGCAAACGCTGCGTTGCCTGCAGCGGCTTCCTTTTGGGCTTCCTTGGCTTGACGCTGCTTGGCAGCCTCAGCTTCGGCATAGGCGCGCGCACGCTCTTCAGCTTCGCGTTCCTTGCGTTCGCGCTCTTCGCGCTCTTCGCGTTCTTGGCGTTCTTTGGCCAATTCCTGTTCCTGTTGATTGATCATCTCTGCCTGCTTGCGCACTTCCTCTTCCCGGCGAACCAGGTCCTGGGTGACTTGCGCAGCTTGTGCAGAGCGGGCGGCCGCTTCCGCAGCTACCTCGGGGGTGTCGTCGCGCTTGATGAAGGTGCGCTTCTTGCGCACTTCCACCTGGATGGTGCGGGCCTTGCCAGTGGCATCGGCCTGCTTGATCTCGCTGGTGGACTTCTTGGTCAGCGTGATCTTCTTCTTGCCATCGGCCTCGGAGCCATGGCTGGCCTTCAGGTACGACAGCAGCATCTGCTTGTCCGTATCGGTCAAGGCGTCAGTGCTGGAACTCTTGGCCACTCCGGCGGCCTTCAGTTGTTCCAACAGGGTCTCAGGGGATTTTTTCAGTTCGCTGGCGAACTCTGCAACAGTGTTCAAAGACATACTCCGTTCGATCCTCCCTGACCCTTATTCCTGACCGTCCGTGAACCAATGTTCACGCGCCTTCATGATCAAGGCCTTGGCCTCGTCAGCGGTTTGACCGGTCAATTCGGTCAGTTCATCGATGGCCAAATCGGCCAAATCATCACGTGTCTGCACGCCACCAGCGGCCAGCTTGGCCACCAGCTCAGGTGTCAGACCCTCCAACTCACGCAGGTCCTGGGAGACCTCGCTGACGCTTTCTTCCTGAGCAATTTCCATGGTCAGCAGCGCATCCTTGGCACGGGCACGCAACTCGCTCACGGTTTCCTCATCGAAAGCCTCGATTTCCAGCATCTCGGACAGCGGCACATAGGCCACTTCTTCCAGGCTGCTGAAGCCCTCTTCCACCAGGATGGAAGCCAGCTCTTCGTCCACGTCCAGCTTTTCCATGAACAGCTTGCGTGCGGAATCGGTTTCTTCCGCGTGCTTTTGCGCCGACTCCGCCGCGTCCATGATGTTGATCTTCCAGCCGGTCAGCTCGGAAGCCAAGCGCACGTTCTGACCACCACGGCCGATGGCGATGGCGAGGTTCTCCTCATCCACCACCACATCCATCGCGTGCTTCTCTTCATCCACAACGATAGAAGAGACATTCGCGGGGGCCAGCGCACCGATCACGAACTGTGCGGGGTCTTCCGACCACAGCACGATGTCCACGCGCTCACCGGCCAGCTCGGTCGTCACAGCGTTCACGCGGGTACCACGCACGCCCACGCAGGTGCCGATGGGATCGACGCGCTTGTCGTGCGAAATCACCGCGATCTTGGCACGGCTGCCGGGATCGCGTGCGCAGCTCTTGATTTCCAGTAGACCTTGCTCGATTTCTGGCACTTCGTTGCGGAACAGCTCGATCATGAACTCGGGCGCCGAGCGCGACAGCACGATGGGTGCGCCACGCAGGGTCAGGTCCACTTCCATGATCATGGCGCGCACGCGGTCGCCGTTGCGCAGATTTTCCTTGGGGATCATCTCGCTGCGGCGCAGGCGGCCTTCCACGCGACCGGATTCGACAATGATGTCGCCCTTGTCCATGCGCTTGACGGTGCCGGTGAAAATCTTCTCGCCGCGGGCCATGAATTCATTGAGCAGCATTTCGCGCTCGGCATCGCGGATCTTCTGCAGGATCACCTGCTTGGCAGTCATCGCACCAATGCGACCGATGGGCAGCGATTCGATCTGTTCTTCGATGAACTCACCCACCTGGATGCCGGGCACGCGCTCTTCGGCATCCATCAGCATTTCCTCGGCTTCGGGATTTTGCAGGCCGGCATCGTCCGGCACCACCACCCAGCGGCGGAAGGTGTCGTATTCACCGCTTTCGCGGTCAATCGCCACGCGGATGTCCACTTCGCCTTCGTACAGCTTCTTGGTCGCTTGCGCCAAGGCCAGCTCCACTGCGCCAAACACCACATCGCGTTCTACGTTCTTCTCGCGCGAAATGGCTTCAACCAACATCAACAGTTCGCGGTTCATGCGATGACTCTCCTAATTTCAATCTTTCAAGCGGTGGCACCGGACAGGCACCTTCACCTTGTTAGCTAACTGACTTGCCTGTCACGCGGGCTTGGCGCCACGCCCCTTAAAGTTCACAACGGGGGCCAGGCGCGCCTCGCGCAATTCATCCAGCGTGAAACCCATGGCCTGCAGGGGCGCGGGCTCACGCTTTTTGCTCACCTTTTGTCCGGGCTTGCGTGGGGGCTCGTCGCTCCACACGATCTGCCAGCCACCGGCTTCCGCACGCTCCAGCGTGCCCCGAAATTTCTTGCGATTGGCATTCACCACACCACCGCCGGCCGCACCAATCGCTTCCTTCAGGGTAATGTCGATTTCGGCACCGACGAATCGGACAAAGTCCATTTCATGGCGCAACGGGCGATCAATGCCGGGAGAAGACACTTCCAGCCGGTTGTAGTCAACACCATCCACTTCCAGCGCAAATTGCAGTTGGCGCGTGACCTTCTCGCAGTCTTCCACGGTCACAAAGGCCTCGGGCACAGGCTCAGCATCCTCTGCTGGCGCCTGCCAAGGCAGGTCGATGGTGATGCGCAGCAGCCCGCCTGCGGACCGCTCGATCTCCACCAGGTCATAGCCCAGACCCGTCACGGTTTGTTCAACAATTTGCTGTAGTGCCACGTGTTCAGTTCAATCCCGGAAGTACAAAAAACCCGATAACCATCCTGCAATTGCTTGCCGGCGGCTTCGAGCTCCAAATGCAAGCGACCAAAAAAAAAGGGCGGTGAATACCCGCCCGTTTGGTCGTGAATGCCGTATTGTAGCCGCAAAGCATTGATTCGCAATGTCAAGCGTTGCAAATACCAAGAGGATTCAAGCCAGCTGCGCCGCAATGCGGCGCCACAGCGCGGCCGCCTCGGCAGGCAGCCCTGGGGAAGCGGCCTGCGCCTCTTGCAGCGAGGCCAGCAAGCGCTCCAGCACCTTGATTTGCGGCAGCAGCGGCCCCAGAAACATGGGGCGATCCAGGTGTGCGATCAACAGTGTGGGGAAGGTTTCGACGTCGAGGTCACCGACCAGCTCCTCCTCATTCTCCACATCCAGCCACACGAAGCGCACCTGCGGGAACTGCTGCTGCAGCGCACGAAAGTCGACCTCGTACTGGCGGCAGACCCCGCACCACGCAGCACACAAACACACCACGCTCCACGCCTGCGCGCTGGGCACGGCCACCGACTGCACCACCTCGACCAGCTTGTCACTGCTCATACCGACTCACTCCCACTGCTCCCGGCAGTTTTACTGGCTTCACCAGCGCACATGGTAGCGGCCGCCCCGCATGGAACCCGGCCGCACACCCCAAACGACAAAGCCCCAAGCAGGGCCTGGGGCTTCGGAAGGCAGGCCCGGGCGGATTCCAGCCCGAGCTGCAGCAGCAATCAACCCGAGTGGGCGCGCTTGCCAGGGTTCTTCTTGCTGCGCGTGTGCGAACCACGCTCCAGGCTCAGGCGCTGGCCACGGCCTTGGGCCAGCAGAGTCACGCCGTTGGGAGCAACGGGACGGGGTGTGCGCTTGCGATCAGCTTCGGTAACGATCTTGTTGCCCATGGCAATCTCTCCAGTTGAGGTTTGAGTAAGCCCTGCATTTTTCCACACACTGCCATGTTGCGTGGCAGCAAGGCCCAAAAATTTGTCCCGCGGTGATGCAAACCCTGGGATTTGCTGATTTTTTAAGCACGAATGCCACATCCCCGGGCCATCAGGACACACATTCACGTGCGCGACCTACAACCAGGCCCTCCTTCTGCTACAAATACTCAGTGCATCCAGCGCAAGGCCCTCGCCCTGCGTTTGTGTCTTTTGCTACAGGATTTTTGCCCATGTCCTTCTTCGACCGCTCTCGCAAGACCGACCACCCGGACACACTGCACCATGCCGTGCAGCACCTGAAGACCGTGCTGGAGCAACGCCAGCAGGCCTTGTCCAGCCACCTGCCTGCCAAGACCAGCACCGCCGTGTGGTGCGCGATCGGTCTGGCTGCGCTGGCCGGCGGCGCCATCTATGCCGCACGCAATCCCCGCATTCCCGAGGGTGTGCACCCAGTCGAGGGGTTTGACCTGGACCGCTACCTGGGCAAATGGTACGAGCTGGCCCGCATCGAGCACAGTTTCGAAAAAGGCCTGCAGCGCACCCAGGCCGAATACAGCCGCCGCCCGGATGGCAGCGTGCAGGTCATCAACCGCGGCTTCGATGCCCGGCGCGGCGAATGGAAGGTGGCACACGGCAAGGCCAAGCCCACGATTGCCCCCGATGTGGCCGCACTGAAGGTGACGTTCTTCGGCCCGTTCTATGGGGGCTACAACGTCGTGGCCCTGGGCGAAAGCTACCAGTGGGCGATGGTGATCGGTTCCAGCCTGGAACATTGCTGGATCCTGTCGCGCACCCCGACCTTGCCCGACGGGGTGGAAGGCCGCCTGGTGCGCCAGGCCGAGCGCCTGGGCGTGGATACGCAAAAACTGGTGTGGGTGCACCAGGATGGCGTCAACCCCACGGGCAGCTATTCCTAAAAAATGAGCATATGGCGTTTGCTGTTTCAGGCGCTTATCGATTTATCTGCGCAACATCCTTGATAGACGTGCGCCAGATGCTCTAAAAAATAAAAACATCGCTGTGCTGCCCTATAAAAAACGGTGCCATGCACCGTTTTTTATAGCTGGCCACAGTCACTCACCCTGCAACCGTTGGAGGACCACCTTCCGGCCATCGCCGTGGCGAGGTTCAGTCATTCAGGATCAGTTGCAGGATCACCCCCGAGCCGATGGCCACCAGCAGGTAGTCCCCGCCGTACTGCATCCAGTGGTAGCCACGTGGGGGTTGGCGCAGACCATGCCCGCGCCAGTCGGCCACCACGTAGTGCGAGGTGCGGTACTGCGCCGGCACGCGGCTGCCCTTGACCCATTGGTGGTTGGGCCCGGCGCCCATGCGCTTGGCCTGCCCGGGCGGCATGCCGTGGGGATGGCCGGGGTGGCCAGGCTGTGCCTGCATGTGCGGCCCCTGCTGGTGCTTGGGCCCGGAGCCCTTGCCGCCGTGCCCGTGGCGCTGCTGGGGCCCATCGGGGCCTTGGCCCTGCCCTTGGCCGTGGCGAGGCTGCGCCACCGCGGCGACGCTGCCCAGACCCATCGCCAGAGCCATGGCCCACACGCTTGCTTTCGGGATCTGCATAAACTGCCTTTCTTTGTGAACATGCATGCCGCCATCCTAGGCATGCCAATCCCGCCGCCTGCCAGCCAGCGGGCACAAACCCAGGCGCCCGCCGCCGACACGGCACCTCCGCCAATTGCTGGGCAGCGTGCAGGAGCGCGCCTACAAGGTGGCCTGCACCAGCTGGAGGGTGTAGGGGTGCTGCGGGCGCAGCAGCACCTCGTCGACCGGGCCAGCCTCGACCACCTCGCCGCTGTGCATGACCATCACCTCGTGCGCCATGGCGCGGATCACGTCCATGTCGTGGGTGATGAGCACATAGCTCAGGCCCAGCTCACGCTGCAGTCGCTGCAGCAGGCCCAGCACCTGCTTCTGGATGGTGACGTCGAGCGCACTGGTCGGCTCGTCCAGCACCAGCACCTTGGGCCGCAGGATCAGCGCGCGCGCCACGGCCAGGCGTTGGCGCTGGCCGCCGGAAAACTCGTGCGGATAGCGCTGCAGCAGGCCGGGGAACTGCTGCTCGCTCAGCCCCACGCTCAGCAGCACGGACAAAACCTGCTCGCGCCGCCCGGCTTCGCTGATGTCCGGGGCGTGCACGCGCAGGCCCTCGCCGACGATCTCTTCCACCGTCATGCGCGGCGACAGCGAGGAAAACGGGTCCTGGAACACCACCTGCACCTGGCGGCGCAGCGCCTGGTTGGCCGCGGTGTTGCGCATGGCCGGCTGCTGCCAGCTGTGGCCCGTGATCTGCAGCGCCCCCTGGCTGGGCAGCAGGCCCAGGATGGCCTGCGCCAGCGTGGACTTGCCCGAGCCGGATTCGCCCACCACGCCCAGGGTCTGCCCCTCGCGCAGGCAGACATCAGCGCCCTGCACGGCTACAAACTCACCTTTGCGGAACCAGCCGCGGATGCCGGGCAGCGCCACCGGGTAGGCCACGCGCAGGCCTGTGGCCTGCACCACCGGCTTGGCATCCGGATGGGGCGGCTGCACCTCGCGCACCGGCTGGCTGTGCAGCAGCTTGTGGGTGTAGGGGTGCTGTGGGTGCTCAAACAGCTGCGCCACCGGGCCCTGCTCCACCAGCATGCCCTGCTCCATGACGGCGGCGCGGTCGGCAAAGCGGCGCACCAGGTGCAGGTCGTGCGTGATCAGCACGATCGCCATCCCGGTCTGCCGCTGCAGGTCGCCCAGCAGCTCCAGGATCTGCGTGCGCAGCGTCACGTCCAGCGCCGTGGTGGGCTCGTCGGCCAGCAGCAGCTTGGGCTGCGAGGCCAGGGCCATGGCGATCATGGCGCGCTGGCGCTGGCCGCCGCTGAGCTGGTGCGGATAGGCCTGGGCGCGGCGCTGCGGATCGGGGATGCCGGTGGTGGCCAGCAGCTCCACCGACTGCGCCCAGGCCTGGGCCTGGCTCAGCCCTTGCTTGAGCTGCAGCACCTCGGCCACCTGCGCGCCCACGGGCATCAGCGGGTTGAGCGCGGTCATCGGCTCCTGGAAGATCATGGCCACGTCGCTGCCGCGCACGGCGCGCATCTGGCGCTCCGGCAATGTGAGCAGGTCACGCCCGTTCAGCAAGGCCTGGCCGCTGATCTGAGCATCACCGGCCAGGCGCAGCAAACTGAGCGCCGTGATGGTCTTGCCCGAGCCGGACTCGCCCACCAGAGCCAGCTTCTCGCCCGCCTGCACCTCGAAGCTCACGCCCTGCACCACCTGTTTGTGGCCAAAGCGCACCGACAGCTCGTGCACCGACAGCAGGGGCACCGGGGTTTGGGGTGCGTGCATCATCGTGCCCCCTCTTTCGCTTCGCTCACCTGGGCCTTGCGCGGGTCCAGCGCATCACGCAGCGCATCGCCCATGAAAGTCAGCAGCAGCAAGGTGGTGACCAGCACGGCAAAGGTGCCCAGCGAGATCCACCACGCGTCGATACTGTTCTTGCCCTGGCTCAGCAGCTCGCCCAGGCTGGGGGTGCCCGGCGGCACGCCCAGGCCCAGGAAGTCCAGCGAGGTCAGCGCCAGGATGGCCGCGCTCATGCGGAACGGCAGGAAGGTGACCACCGGCGTCAGGCTGTTGGGCAGGATGTGGCGCCAGATGATCTGCCCGTTGGGCACGCCCAGGGCGCGCGCGGCCTTGACGTAGTCGAGCTGGCGGTTGCGCAGGAATTCGGCGCGCACATAGTCCGACAGCCCCATCCATCCAAACAGACTCAAAAGGATGAGCAGCAGGCTGATGCTGGGCGCCAGCACGGCGCTGAAGATGATGAGCAGGTACAGCTCGGGCATGGAGCCCCAGATCTCGATGAAGCGCTGGAAGGCCAGATCGGTCTTGCCGCCGAAAAAGCCCTGGATGGCCCCGGTCACCACACCCAGCACCACGCCCACGGCCGTCAGCGCCAGCGCAAACAGCACGCTGACGCGAAAGCCGTAGATCAGCTGCGCCAAGAGGTCACGCCCGCGATCGTCCGTCCCCAGCCAGTTGGCGGCCGATGGCGGCGCGGGATTGGGGGCTTCGGCAAAGTAGTTGATCGTGCCCGCGCCATAGCGGTTGGGGGGAAACAGCGCCCAGTTGCTGCCGGTGCGCAGTTGCTGCTGGATGAAGGGGTCCAGGTAGTCGGTGGGCGTCTCGAAGTCGCCACCAAACACCGTCTCGGGATAGTCCTTGAGCAGGGGGACATAGGTCTGCCCCTCATAGCGCACCAGCAGCGGCTTGTCGTTGCTGACCAGCTCGGCGCACAGGCTCAGCAGTAGCAGCACGCCAAAGATCACCAGGCTGTAAAAGCCCAACGGGTTGCGCTTGAAGCGCTGCCAGGCGCGCCGGCTGGGCGACACCGGAGCGGCCGGCAGCAATGCTGGCGCTTGCAAAGAAGTAGCTGCTTGCGCAGACTGGGTGGGCGCTGGAGCCATATTTCAATCAAATTTCACACGGGGATCGACCCAGACGTAGCACAGGTCGCTGATCAGCTTGGTCACCAGGCCGATCAGGGTGAACAGGTAGAGCGAGCCCAGCACCACCGGATAGTCGCGGCGGATCACGCTCTCATAGCTGAGCAGTCCCAGCCCGTCGAGCGAGAACAGGGTCTCGATCAGCAGCGAGCCGGCGAAGAAGGCCCCGATGAAGGCCGCCGGAAAGCCGGTGATGATGGGAATCAGCGCATTGCGCAGCACATGCTTCCACAGCACCTGGCGCTCGGACAGGCCCTTGGCCCTGGCCGTCAGCACGTACTGCTTGCGGATTTCCTCGAGGAAGGCGTTCTTGGTCAGCATGGCCGTCACGGCAAAGCTGCCCGCCACCATGGCCGTGACCGGCAGCGCGATGTGCCACAGGTAGTCCACCACCTTGCCCAGCAGCGTCAACTCGTCCCAGTTCGCCGACGTCAGCCCGCGCAGCGGGAACCACTGCAGCTGCCCGCCAAAGATCACCAGCAAGGCCACGCCCAACACGAAGCCCGGGATGGCATAGCCCACCAGGATCAACAGCGTGGTCACCAGATCGAAGCGCGAGCCGGCGCGCACCGCCTTGGCGATGCCCAGGGGCACGGCCACCAGGTAGCTGATGAAGAAGGTCCACAGCCCCAGGCTGATGGACACCGGCAGCTTCTCGGCAATCAAGGTCCACACCGGTTTGTTCTGGAAGAAGCTCTGGCCCAGGTCGAAGCGCGCGAACTGGCCCAGCATCTGCACAAACCGTTCGTGCGCGGGCTTGTCAAAGCCATACAAGGCCTTGATCTGCTCGATGCGCTGCGGGTCCACCCCCTGCGCGCCACGGTAGGCCATGCCACCGCCTTCGGCGCTGCCGCCCAGGCCGGCCTTGGCCTCGGCCAGGTACTGCTCGACCGGCCCGCCGGGCACAAACTGGATCACCACGAAGGTGAGCAACAGCACGCCCAGCAGCGTCGGGACCATCAGCAAGATGCGTTTGAGGATATAGGCCAGCATGGCTCAGGAGCCCTCCTGCGCCAGCACCGCCGGGGCGGTCTGCGCGTTCAAGGGCGGCATGCGCGCCCACCAGGTGTCCATCACCCAGCCTTCGCCATTCGAGTACGGCGGGATGATGCTCGGGTGCGCCAGGCGCCAGGCGTTGTAGGCCATGCGGTGCGTGTTGGCCGACCACTGGGGGATCAGGTAATGGCCGTGGGCAATCGCCCGCTCCAGCGCATGGCAGGCAGGCAGGAGCTGCTCTTGTGTCTTGGCCGACACCATGGCCCGGATGAAGGCATCGACCGCCGGGCTTTTCACACCGGGGAAATTGCCCGAATCCTCCTGATCCGCCGCCGCGCTGCCGAACAGGTCGGCAAACTCCTGGCCCGGGTTGTTCGTGCCCTGGTAGGCAATGGAGGTGATGTCGAAGTCGAACTTCTGCAGGCGCTGCTGGTACAGCGCAAAGTCCACCGACCGGTACTGCAGCGTGATGCCCAGCTTCTGCAGATTGCGCTGCCAGGGGGCCACGGTGCGCTGCCCGCCCTCGCCGCTGTCCATGTACTCCAGCACCATGGCCTGGCCTTCGCTGTTGCGCAGCACACCACCCTGCACCGTCCAGCCGGCAGCAGCCAGCAGGCCCTGGGCCTTGCGCAAGTTGGCGCGCAGGCTGCCGTCGCCATCGGTGCGCGGCGGCACGGTCATGGGGCCGAACGCAGCAGGCGGCAAATCCTTGCCGAAGGGCTGCATCAGCGCCAGCTCCTGCGTGCCCGGCAGGCCACTGGTCTGGCACACGGTATTGCCAAAGATGCCGTTCACGCGCTGGTAGGCGCCGTAGAACATCTGGCGGTTCATCCATTCATAGTCCAGGGCCAGGCCCAGTGCCTCGCGCACGCGCACGTCCTGCAGCAGCGGGCGGCGGGTGTTGAGCACATAGCTCTGGAACCCCGTGGGCTGCTTGTGCGTGAACTCGCCCTTGACCAGCTCCCCGGTGTTGAATTTGCGCCCCGTCACGCGGCGCGCCCAGTCGCCGGCGCTGAAAAAGCGCATCAGGTCAAACTCGCCCGCTTTCAGCGCTTCCAGCCGGGCGGTGTTGTCCTTGTAGATCTTGACACTGATGCGGTCGAAGTTGGCCGAGCCGCGGCGCACCGGCAAA
This sequence comes from Comamonas aquatica, assembly GCF_018064205.1. Classification (NCBI taxonomy): domain Bacteria; kingdom Pseudomonadati; phylum Pseudomonadota; class Betaproteobacteria; order Burkholderiales; family Comamonadaceae; genus Comamonas; species Comamonas aquatica. Next base: position 1,895,054 of record NZ_CP072916.1, read on the forward strand.
TCCCTGGCCCAGTATTGGGCATCGCGCACATAGGTGATGTCCTTGCCGAAGTTCACGGGGCCGATTCTGTAAGGCCCGCTGCCGATAGGCTGCTCCATCACCACCTCGTTGAAGGGCTTGCCCGCCCCCCAGCCGCGGCTGAAGATGGGCAGGCCACCAACGCGCAGTGGCAGCTCGCGGTTGGGGGCCTTGAAGACAAAGCGCACGGTGCGCTCGTTCACCACCTCGCAGGCCACCACCTCGGCCAGCATGGTCTTGTAGGCCGGTGAGGTGTGCGGCCCCACCAGGGTGTCGAAGCTGTGCTTCACATCCTGCGCCAGCACCGGCTTGCCGTTGTGAAAGCGCGCCTCGCGGCGCAGGCGGAAGCTGGCCGACAGGCCATCGGCCGCCACCTGCACGTCCTCGGCCAACAGGCCATAGCCGGTGGCGGTTTCATCCATGCTGCCAGCCAGCAGGGTGTCAAACAGCAGGTCCGACAGGTAGGCGGGCGCACTGCCTTTGATGGTGAAGGGGTTGTACTTGTCGAACGTGGACGTGCGCAGGTTGCTGACCAGCCGCAGCTCGCCGCCCTTGGGGGCCTGCGGGTTGACATAGTCAAAGTGCGCAAAACCCTGGGGGTACTTGGGCTGGCCCCACAAGGCATAGGCATGGTCGGCCCAAGCCGGGGCAACCACAGAGGCTCCTGCGAGCAAGCAACAGAACTTCCAAAAGCGCATGCGACAATTCTGCACCACGGCGGCCCTCCCACCCGGCTTTTTCGACAACGCCAACGCAGGGAGTGGCCTTCACTGAATTTCCTCTAGGAGAAGAACAATGGGTTTTCTGACCGGCAAGAAGCTGCTGATCACGGGCGTGCTGTCCAACCGTTCCATCGCTTACGGCATCGCCAAGGCCTGCCACGAGCAAGGCGCCGAACTGGCCTTCAGCTATGTGGGGGAGCGCTTCAAGGACCGCATCACCGAATTCGCCGCCGAATTCAATTCCACGCTGATTTTCGACTGCGACGTCTCGGATGACGCACAGATTGAAGCCATGTTCAAGGGCCTGGGCGACGCCTGGGGCAAGTTCGACGGTTTCGTGCACTCCATCGGTTTCGCCCCCCGCGAAGCGATTGCCGGCAACTTCCTGGACGGCCTGAGCCGCGAGTCCTTCAAGATCGCCCACGACATCAGCGCCTACAGCTTCCCCGCGATGGCCAAGGCCGCCCTGCCTTACCTGAACGACAAGTCCTCGCTGCTGACCCTGTCGTACCTGGGTGCCCTGCGCTCCATCCCCAACTACAACACCATGGGCCTGGCCAAGGCGTCCCTGGAAGCCTCCGTGCGCTACCTGGCCGAGGCCGTGGGCCGCACCGCCGACGGCCGCGCGATCCGCGCCAACGGCATTTCCGCCGGCCCCATCAAGACCCTGGCCGCCTCGGGCATCAAGGACTTCGGCAAGCTGCTGGGCCGCGTGGCCGATGCCGCGCCCCTGCGCCGCAACGTCACGATTGAAGACGTGGGCAATGTCGCCGCCTTCCTGCTGTCCGACCTGGCCTCGGGCGTGACCGCCGAGATCACCTACGTGGACGGCGGCTTCAGCCAGACTGCTGGTCTGTCGGCCGACCAGGTGTAAGCCCCCCGCGCTGCACAGCCCACCCCGCAGGTCGCAAGGCCTGCGGGGTTTTTTCATGCCCGGCGCGGCCCATTCACCGGCAATTTGCATTGAAATTTGATAATGAGAATAATTCTCATGCATTGCAAATCAGTGCTTGACTGACACCCGCAGGGGATGGTCCGTCGCACCCTGTACCCAACCGACCGCCTGCGCCCTGGCCTATGAAACATACCGACCCCGATCACCCCCTGCCGCATGCCCTGGGTGTGCCTGGCGCCCGGCACAGCGTGCGCCTGTGGATTGGTTTTGCCATTTCCGCGCTGGGCATCTGGGCACTGTTTGCGCAGTTCTGGGCCTTCGCCCAGACGCAACCGGTCGTGCTGCAGGCACTGGGGGGTGGCATGGTCGCCGCACTGGCGACTGCGCTGGGCACCGTGCCGGTGATGCTGTCGCAGAGCATGAGCGATCGCACCCAGGACACCATGTACGGTTTTGGCGCCGGGGTGATGCTGGCCGCCTGCGCGTTCTCGCTGATCCTGCCCGGCATGGAGGCCGTGCGCCAGCAAGGCGGCTCCGACTGGATGGCCGCCGGCGTGCTGGCAGCCGCCATCCTGCTCGGGGCGACCGTGATGCTAGGCATGGACCGCCTGCTGCCCCACGAGCACTTCATCAAGGGCCGCGAAGGCCGCGACGCCGACACGGCCCGCAAGCTGCAGCGCACCTGGCTGTTTGTATTTGCGATTGCCCTGCACAACCTGCCCGAAGGGCTGGCGATTGGCGTGGGCTACGCCGGCAACGACAGCCTGGCGGCCAACGCGCTGGCCATGGGCATTGCCATCCAGGACGTGCCCGAAGGGCTGGTGGTGGCCGTGGCCCTGCTGGCCGCAGGCTACCGCCGGCGCCTGGCCGTGACCCTGGGCATGCTCAGCGGCCTGCTGGAGCCGATCGGCGCCGTGCTGGGCGCGGCCGTGGTCAGCACCTCGCTGGGGCTGCTGCCCTGGGGGCTGGGGTTTGCGGCAGGGGCGATGCTGTTTGTCATCAGCCATGAAATCATTCCCGAATCCCACCGCAAGGGTCACGAGACCTTTGCCACCGGGGGACTGATGCTGGGCTTTGTGCTGATGATGGTCATGGACACCGCACTGGGCTAGCGTGCCGGCAGGAGGCAGCGCCGGGCCGGAATAGGACAAAACACTACGCCAAGCTCAGACACGGCGCACGCGACAACCCGCTTCGACGTGAAAAATTGCTGCTATCAGCAACCACCACACCCCAAGGAAATCCTATGACCTACCGCCTTTTGCTCTCAAGCATCGCCGCAGCAGCACTGGCCGGCTGCGCAGGCCTCGCCAATGACCCGGCCGCCACCGCAGAGCTGCAACCCACAGCCGGCAACACGGTGACGGGGAAAGTGCACTTCATGCAGCACAAGCACGGCATGGTCAAGGTGTCCGGCCAGATCAGCGGCCTCAAGCCCAACTCCGAGCACGGCTTCCACATCCATGAGAAGGGTGACTGCTCCAGCCCCGACGGCACCAGCGCGGGCGGGCACTTCAACCCCGGCAACACCGCCCACGGCAAGTACGGCCATGCGCCCCAACACGCCGGCGACCTGCCCAGCCTGCGTGCCAACGCCGATGGCGTGGCCATCGTGAACTATGAAACCGCCCAGATCAGCCTGGGCAGCGGCGACAACGACGTCACGGACCGTGGCCTGATCGTGCACGCCAACCCCGACGACTACACCACCCAGCCCACCGGCAACGCCGGTGCCCGCCTGGCCTGCGCCGTCATCAAGCGCCAGTAAAGCCCCCTCGCACCCGACCGCTGCACGCCACCGTGCGTCGGCTCCCGGCTTGTCCACCGGCGCCTGGCAACCGGCACCGGTGGTGTTTACAGCCTTGAATGACGGCACCGCCCAGGTCACACCGCAGCATTGCACGGAGGCGGGATGGTTCATGCATCGTGACGTGGGCGACTCGCCACATTCCAGGCGAGTGCACACAGCAGCCACCGTGTGCGCTGGGCGTGCAACAGCGGCATCGCCAACCACAAATTCAGGCGCAAGCCCCCCAGACCGATGCGGGATGCACAGATTTTTAGCAGTGTTTTTGGCCTCCAACGCACACCAGGCAAGCGCAGACTGCTCTATTTTTAAAAAATCCACAGACTGCAAGCCCCGTCAAGCGATGTCCATGCTGCGTGCACAGGTTTGACCTGGAATCGACGCGTATTTGGCGAACTCGCACAATCGCGCACATCTCAGTTGTCCGCATTGTTTGTGCACTCCGCAAAATCTTCTCTCACAGCCCTCACCCTGGGCGCCCTCGGTGTGGTGTATGGCGACATCGGCACCAGCGTTCTGTACGCGCTCAAGGAAGTCTTCAACTCCGGCCACATCAGCCTGACACCCGAGCATGTGTACGGCGTGCTGTCGCTCGTGGTCTGGACGGTCACGGTCATCGTTTCCCTCAAATACGTCACGCTGGTGCTGCGGGCCGACAACCGCGGCGAAGGCGGCCTGGTGGCCATGCTGGCCCTGGCGGCCCAGGCGGTCGAAGGCTACCCCCGCCTGCGCAAGGTGCTGATGGCGATTGGCATCTTTGGCACCTGCCTGTTCTATGGCGACGGGGTCATCACCCCGGCCATTTCCGTGCTCTCGGCCGTCGAAGGCCTGGCCGTGCTGTCGCCCCGCTTTGAATCCTCGGTGGTCCCGCTGACCCTGGCCATCCTACTGGCCCTGTTCGCCGTGCAAAAACGCGGCACGGCCGGCATCGGCCGGTGGTTTGGCCCGATCATGCTGGTGTGGTTCCTGAGCCTGGCCGGTCTGGGCATCTGGCACATCGCCCACCACCCCACCATCCTGTGGGCGCTGAGCCCGCACCATGCGCTGCAGTTCATCTGGGACGAACCCGGCATTGCCTTTTTGCTGCTGGGTGCCGTGGTGCTGTGCGTCACCGGCGCGGAGGCCCTGTATGCCGACCTGGGCCACTTTGGCAAACGCCCGATCCGCCACGCCTGGTTTGGCGTGGCCATGCCCGCGCTGCTGCTGAACTACCTGGGCCAGGGCGCCCTGCTGCTGCAACAACCCGAGGCCGTCAGCAACCCCTTCTTCGCCATGGCACCACGCGCGCTGCTGCTGCCCCTGGTGGTGCTGGCCACGGCGGCCACGGTGATTGCCTCCCAGGCACTGATCACCGGCGCCTTCAGCGTGACCAAGCAGGTGATCCAGCTGGGCTATCTGCCGCGCCTGCAGGTGCTGCACACCAGCGAGACTGACACCGGACAGATCTACATGCCCCTGGTCAACTGGGGCCTGTGCGTGGGCATCGCCCTGGCCGTGATCTTCTTTCAGTCCTCCGGCGCGCTGGCCGCCGCCTACGGCATTGCCGTGACGCTGGACATGCTGATCACCACCATCCTCACCTTCTTCGTGGTGCGCTGGGGCTGGCGCTATCCCCTGCTGCCCGTGGCCGCCGCCACGCTGTTCTTCCTGGTCGTGGATGTCAGCTTCTTTGCCTCCAACCTGATCAAGCTGCCGGACGGCGGCTGGTTCCCGCTGGCCATTGGCGGCGCCATGTTCGTGCTGATGCGCACCTGGCACACCGGGCGCCAGCTGATCACAGCGGCCATGGAGCACCACGCGCTGCCGCTGGCCAGCTTTCTGGACATGCTGCGCCATGACAGCAACGTCACGCGCGTGGCCGGCACGGCGGTGTTCCTGTCGTCGCAGGCCGGCACCGTGCCCAGTGCCCTGCTGCACAACCTCAAGCACAACAAGGTGCTGCACGCGCGCAACTTGTTCGTGACCGTGCGCCACCACGAGGTCGCGCACATCCCGGTGTCGCAGCGCTTCAACGCCACCGACCTGGGCCACGAGTGCTGGCAGGTCATCCTGCACTTCGGCTTCAAGGACGAACCGCATGTCCCGGCCGCCCTGTACCTGCTGGCCAGCCGCCAGACCATCCCTTCGCTGAGCGACATGGAGACCAGCTACTTCCTGTCGCGCGACATCATCGTGGCGCAACGCGGCCATGGCATGGTGCTGTGGCGCGAAAAGCTGTTCGCCCAGATGTACCGCAACGCCGGCTCGGCCGCCGACTTCCTGCACCTGCCACACCGCAGCGTGGTGGAGCTGGGCAGCCAGATCGTGATCTGAACCCCGGGGCACCTGTCCCGTGCAGCGCGCCCCCGGCCTGGATCGATCCGCCCCCGGCTGACCGAGGTGCGGTCATCCACCCCGATGCAAGGCCGCCCTGCACAGGCCGGTGCCGGCTATGCTGTCTGCCACCCTTGGCTGTGGAGACACCATGCGCGACACCTTCCGCACAGCGCCGCCCCACGATGCGGTGAATGCCACCCTCTTGCCCCCTACTGGGGCATACCAAGCCCGTGATTCGGCAGTGTTCACACGCCTTGGGCGCAATGTCCGCCCCTGCCGTGCGGTCCAACTGCTGGCGCGGACCTAGGCCCGCCATGCCGTTTGCCGACCGCCTCACACGCCCGCGCGCGGTCCGGCGCGCGGCATGGGCCCTGCTGCTCGGCGGGTGGCTGGCGCTCTCCGGCGCCTGGGGCCAGACGCTGACCCTGGCCGCCCCCTACCACCGCCAGTTGGACATCCAGGCCTACTGGGTCAGCGAGAAATATGACGGCATCCGTGCGCACTGGACGGGCCAGCAACTGCTCAGCCGCCAGGGCCTGCCGATCGAAGCGCCTGCCTGGTTTGTGCGCGGCTGGCCGCGCACCCCGCTGGACGGCGAGCTGTGGGCCGGGCGCGGCCAGTTTGCCGCGGTGCAATCGACCGTGGCCCAGGGCGCGCAGGACGATGCTGGCTGGCGTCGGTTGCGCTACATGGTGTTTGATGTGCCCCAGCACCCCGGGCCGTTCACCCAGCGCCAGCAGCAGTTGCAGCGCACCGTGGCAGCCATCGGCCAGGATTGGGTACAGGTGGCCCCGCAATGGCAGGTGCCCAGCCATGACGCCCTGCAGCGCCAGCTTCGCAGCTACAGCCAGGCGGGCGCCGAGGGCTTGATGCTGCGCCACGCCCAGGCGCCCTACCGGGGCGGGCGCAGCGAGGACCTGATCAAGCTGAAGCTGTTCGAGGACGCCGAGGCCGTGGTCGTGGCCCACCTGCCGGGCCAGGGCAAATACCGCGGCATGACCGGCGCGCTGCTGGTCGAGGCCCCCGGCGGGCAGCGTTTCAAGCTGGGCAGCGGCCTGAGCGATGCCGACCGCCGCCAGCCACCGCCGATTGGCAGCACCATCACCTACCGCTTCAACGGCACCCACCCCAGCGGCCTGCCACGCTTTGCGCGCTACTGGCGGCTGCGCACAAGCGATCAGCCATAAAAAAGAGAGCTGCTTGCGCTCGTTTTGCAAGGACTTCAGATGGTTTGACATCCTAATCCCAGGCAGAACGTGCGCTGCTTGCTCTCTTTTTCATGGACTCCGCCACGGCCGTGGCCAGGGTCCGCTCATCCAGACTCAGGCCTTCTTGACCACGGTCTTGGCGGCAGCCTTGGTCGTGGCCGCCTTCACCCCAGGCTTGGCCACCGGTGCCGCCTTGGCGCGTGCTGCGCGGGGCTTGGGCGCAGCCTGGGCCGGCTGGGCCTGCACCACGCAGTCGGCGTAGAAGCGCACATTGCCCTGGTCGTCCTCGATCTCCACCAGGCCGTGGATGTCGGTTTCAAAGCCGGGGCACTCCTTGGCGAACTCGCGCGCGAACAGCAGGTAGTCCACGATCTTCTTGTTGAAGACTTCGCCGGGGATCAGCAACGGAATGCCGGGAGGGTAAGGCGTCACCAGGCCCACGGTGATGCGGCCTTCCAGGTGGTCGATCTCGACCCGCTCGGTCTTGCGCTGGGCAATGTGGGCGTAGGCGTCCGAAGGCTTCATTGCGGGCTGCAGGTCCGACAGGTACATCTCCGTCGTCAGGCGGGCGATGTCGTACTTGGCGTACAGCTCGTGCACGTGCTGGCACAGGTCCTTGAGGCCCATGCGCTCGTAGCGGCGGTGCTGCTGCACGAACTCCGGCAGGATGCGCGCCAGCGGCTGGTTGCGGTCGTAGTCGTCCTTGAACTGCTGCAACGCCGTCAGCATGGTGTTCCAGCGGCCCTTGGTGATGCCGATGGTGAACATGATGAAGAACGAGTACAGACCGGTCTTCTCCACCACCACGCCGTGCTCGGCCAGGTACTTGGTGACGATGGAGGCGGGAATGCCGGTGTCGGCAAAGTCACCGTCCAGGTCCAGGCCGGGCGTGACGATGGTGGACTTGATAGGGTCCAGCATGTTGAAGCCATCGGCCAGGTCGCCAAAGCCGTGCCAGTTGTCGAATTCCTTGCCGTTCTTTTGCTTGGACTTGGTCTTGGGCGCGGCATCCTTGCCGCGGATGATCCAGTCGTCCGCACGGCCCACGCCCTCTTCGGCCAGCTTCTCCGGACCCCAGACCTGGAACCACCAGTCGTCGTCGCCGAACTCGTCGTCCACCTTGCGCATGGCACGGCGGAAGTTCAGTGCCTCCAGGATGGACTCTTCCACCAGCGCCGTGCCGCCGGGCGGCTCCATCATGGCGGCCGCCACGTCGCAGCTGGCAATGATGCTGTACTGCGGGCTGGTCGAGGTGTGCATCAGGTACGCCTCGTTGAACAGGTGGTGGTCCAGCTTCTCGTTCTGCGAGTCCTGCACCAGCACGTGCGAGGCCTGGCTGATACCGGCCAGCAGCTTGTGGATGGACTGCGTGGCGTAGACCACGGACTCCTTGGGACGCTGGCGCTTCTTGCCCATGGCATGGTAGGTGCCATAGAAGGGGTGGAAGGCCGCGTGCGGCAGCCACGCCTCGTCGAAATGCAGGTTGGCCACGTAGCCATCCAGCATGGTCTTGATGGTCTCGGTGTTGTACAGCACGCCGTCATAGGTGGACTGCGTCAGCGTCAGCACGCGCGGCTTGACGGCCTGCGCGTCCACGCCCTTGAGCAAGGGGTTGGCGGCAATCTTGGCCTGGATCGACGCAATGCTGAATTCGCTTTGCGGGATCGGGCCGATGATGCCGAAGTGGTTGCGCGTGGGCTTCAAGAACACCGGAATCGCACCCGTCATGATGATGGAGTGCAGGATGGACTTGTGGCAATTGCGGTCCACCACCACCACGTCACCGGGCGCCACGGTGTGGTGCCAGACGATCTTGTTTGAGGTGGAGGTGCCGTTGGTCACAAAGTAGCAGTGGTCGGCATTGAAGATGCGTGCGGCATTGCGCTCGGACTCACCAATCGCGCCGTTGTGGTCCAGCAGTTGGCCCAGCTCTTCCACGGCATTGCACACGTCGGCGCGCAGCATGTTCTCGCCATAGAACTGGTGGTACATCTGGCCCACGGGCGTCTTCAGGAAGGCTACACCCCCCGAGTGACCGGGGCAGTGCCAGCTGTACGAACCGTCTTCGGCATAGTCCAGCAGCGCCTTGAAGAATGGGGGTTGCACGCTTTCCAGGTAGGCCTTGGCTTCGCGGATGATGTGCTTGGCCACGAACTCGGGCGTGTCCTCGAACATGTGGATGAAGCCATGCAGCTCACGCAGGATGTCGTTGGGCAGGTGGCGGCTGGTCTTGGTCTCGCCGTAGATGTAGATCGGCACCTCTTCATTCTTGCGCCGCACTTCGCCAATGAAGCTGCGCAGGCTGTGAATGATGGGGTCGTCGTTGTCGCCGGTCAGCTCTTCGTCGTCGATCGACAAGATGAACGCACTGGCACGACTTTGCTGTTGCGCAAACTGACTCAGGTCACCATAACTGGTCACCCCAAGGACTTCAAAGCCCTCATCCTCAATGGCCTGCGCCAGGGCACGGATGCCCAGGCCAGACGTGTTGTCGGAGCGGTAATCCTCGTCGATGATGACGATGGGAAAACGGAATTTCATGCGCAACCCCTTGCAGTCGGGAACCAATAAAAGTCAGATAGGCGCGCAGTGTAAGTAATATCTAGGTTCAGCCTGCAAATTGCAGACGCTTTTCCTAAATTTACGGGCAGTTTCACCACTGCGCCGCACACATAGCCTAGGGAGTGACGCCGTGGAGGCAAGTACTATTTGGTGGATTTTGGCCGGCATTGCGATTGCCGCCGAGCTTCTGACGGGGGGCATCTACCTACTGATGATTTCCACCGGGCTGGCCGCGGGCGCCATCGCCGCCCACCTGGGGCTGGGCCTGCCCGCACAGATCAGCACGGCCGCCATCATCGGCGTGCTGGCCGTTTTGCTGTGCCGCCGCATCCGTGGCCGCCGCATGCCCGAGTTGCCTGCCGCTGCCAACCCCGACCTGAATCTGGACATTGGCGAAACCCTGCACGTGCCCGAGTGGAACAGCGACGGCACGGCGCGCATCCCCTACCGCGGCAGCCAATGGACCGTGGTGCTGCGCCCCGGCAGCCTGCCGTCGACAGGCCTGTACCGCGTGATCGAGGTACAGGGCAACCGCCTGATCGTGGACAAGGCCTGACCTGGCCTGGTCCCTTGTTTTGTTGTCTTTCGTTTTTCTCTTCAAAAGGTTTGGACCATGGAAATTGCCATCATCGGTTTAGTGATTGCCGCCATCTTCATCAGCATGTCGGTCAAGATCGTTCCCCAGCAGCACGCCTGGATCAAGGAACGCTTCGGCAAATATGCCGGCACGCTGAGCCCCGGTCTGCGCATCATCATCCCCTTCATCGAGAAGGTGTCGTACAAGCACAGCCTCAAGGAAATCCCGCTCGATGTGCCCAGCCAGGTCTGCATCACGCGCGACAACACGCAGCTGCAAGTCGACGGCATCCTGTATTTCCAGGTGACCGACCCCATGCGCGCCAGCTACGGCTCGTCCAACTACATCATGGCGGTGACGCAGCTGGCCCAGACCTCGCTGCGCAGCGTGATCGGCAAGCTGGAACTGGACAAGACCTTTGAAGAGCGCGACATGATCAATGCCCAGGTCGTCAATGCGATCGACGAAGCCGCGCTGAACTGGGGCGTGAAAGTGCTGCGCTACGAAATCAAGGACCTGACCCCGCCCAACGAAATCCTGCGCGCCATGCAGGCCCAGATCACCGCCGAGCGCGAGAAGCGCGCGCTGATCGCGGCTTCCGAAGGCCGCCGCCAGGAGCAGATCAACATCGCCACCGGCGAACGCGAAGCCTTCATCGCCCGCTCCGAAGGTGAAAAGCAGGCCGCCATCAACAAGGCCCAGGGTGAAGCCGCCGCCATCACCACCGTCGCCGAAGCCACCGCCCAGGCGCTGGAGCGTGTGGCCCAGGCCATCCAGCAACCGGGTGGCGAGCAGGCCGTGCAACTCAAGGTGGCCGAAAGTGCCGTCGATGCCTACAGCAAGGTGGCCCAGGATGCCAACACCACGCTGATCGTGCCCAGCAACATCTCCGAAGTCTCCGGCCTCATCGCTTCCGCCATGCGCGTGGTGCAGCAAGGCGGCTCGCGCGGCTGAATGCGAAATCGCGGCCGCCTGCAAAGTTTTGCGGCTTTCTCCATTTGAGGCTGCAAAAGCAGGTTAGAATTCCAGCTTCACGGAGAGGTGGATGAGCGGTTTAAGTCGCACGCCTGGAAAGCGTGTGTGGGTTAATAGCCCACCGCGGGTTCGAATCCCGCCCTCTCCGCCAGATAGCAAGCCAAGCTAAATGCTTGGCTTTTCAATTCAGCTCACAGCCTGGCTGTGCAGCCAGGAAGGGTGGATGAGCGGTTTAAGTCGCACGCCTGGAAAGCGTGTGTGGGTTAATAGCCCACCGCGGGTTCGAATCCCGCCCCTTCCGCCAAGATCCAGTGTAATTTGTTGATTTATAACGATATTTTTAAAAATCAACATACCGTTATACGCTTGGTTATACGGAATTGTTTGCATAAAATATAAGCAACCATTCCTTAGCTACCGTGCAAGCAAAGCCCTGAGCCCCGACCGCTCAGGGCTTTTTTCTTGCCTGAAACTCGGTGAGCATGCCCTTGAGCACCAGCACATATTCCAACACCTGCAGCGCCGTGTCGATGGCCCAAGTCGTAACTTCAGCATGATCAAGGCTTGAAGGCTTCCACAGCCCATCGCACCAACAGCAGCTGATTTCCCACTTGGTGGCACTGATGCGCTCAAACACGGGCTGCTGCAGTTGCGCTGCTTTCCAGCGTTTGGCTATGTCCAACTGCAGCTGAGCTGGCAACACGCCTTCGCCTTGCAGCAGCAAGCGTAGCCCCAGCCCAGTCCCCCAGCCCTCTTGCCGTAGCTGCACCATGGTCAAGTTGGGCCATGCTGGCGCAGCACCAAATGCACGGGGCAGCTGAATCGTCAGCATGGGTTGCCCCTGGTGCAGGTGCACGGCCAGTGACAGCGGCACGGGATCTCTCACCCCCTGCACTTGCAGTTTGGCCGACGTGGTGTTGGTCAGTTGGGCTTGCAAAGTGCGCTTCACGCACCGCCACCACGCCAGCAGCAGCTCAGGCACATCGCCCAAAGCTTGAAACAGCCGTTCATGCCAAGCAATGCGCCTGGCTAAAGCCTTGGCATTCAGGTTCATGGCCTCAGCCATTTCTTGAATAGCGAGCATGACGTGACCATGCGCAGGAGCTTGACCGAGCACCCGCCTTGCAAACATCAGCACCCAAGGCACATCACAGCGCCCGCTGTCCAAGTGCCACAGCAAAGCGTGGATCGTTTCTGGTGCTTGATGCGGCGCACCAAGCACAACCGCTTGCGCATCTGCCGAATCCCGCCACTGCAACCAACGGGCTGCATCCGTGATGCCCTGGCTTTGCAAGAATGCGACCAGGCGGCGCAAACGCTGTCCAGTGCAGGCAATGTCATCACTGCCGCCAACAAACGCCGGTAGCGGTACCACCTCAAGTGATAAGGGTGCATGGTCAAACTTTCAAAACAGGCACGCCGCAACGGCACCTGAGTGCAGCTTCAAAAGCCAAGCACCAGGCGCACAACGTGCACAAAGGGAAATCAGGAAAAAGAGAGCGAGAAACTGAAACTCAAGCCAGCGCAATGGTTGTGCCACGGCGACTGCGCAATCCGACTTGCACCACCTTGTCCAAGGTGGCTTTTTCTGACCAGCGGGCGTTGGTGTTGCGCAGCTTTTTGCTGCCCCAATGCTCCAGCAAGGCATTCCAGGGAGTGAGCGGCACACCTTCCATCAAGGGGTCGAGCACCAGCAAGGAATGTGGCTTGCCATCGGCATACATCACACCCACTGCCAGCACCCAATGGCTGTAGCTGGGCGAAGTAAAACGCACCAGGCACACATGGTCAGATTCCAGCGCAGCCACCGTGCGGGCCTCGACATTGCGGCGCAGTTGGCGGCACTGCAGTTGCTCAGAAAACGGTGCAAACTGCTCTCTGATGGCTGCACTGCTACAGCCGCTAAAGTACAAAGCTTGGCCCATGGCGCTGACCTCCATCAGCCGTGCATCAAGGTCGCTTTCATACAGGTCATCGCGTGACACCTGGCCCAACAGCATCAAGGCCATCAACACGCAGTGGTGCCCGCAAGCCATGTCGTTCTCGCCCTGGCGCAGCAGCAGCTTGTTTTGATAGGCCATTGCACCTGAGCGGCCAACACTCAGCTGCGAGTGCACCACAAAGTGCCGCCCCAGCATCAGTACTCCTCGGGCAACAACAGCGTGGTGCTACTGCGGTCAGCTTCTGTGATGATCCACAGGCGTTCTGTCTTGGAAAGCTCATACACCGACATCAGCCTGTAGCCGTACTGCAAAGCATCAGCATTACTTTGCCTGTCTTCGGCGCAGATATCACCCCAATCACCCGACACATGGCGCAGCACAAACGGCAGTGCTGTCAGTTCATGGGTTTCCAATAGCTCCAATGCCCCAGGTGTGGCCAGTACCTGGCCCAAGGCAAACAAGGGCGTACCAGCATCAACCTTGTGTCGAGAAGCAGGAGAAGAATCGTTCGGGCATGCGGCGGCCTGACCTGTATCAGTCATAGAAAGCTCCAAAATGAAAAGTGGGAAAGAAATGCCCTGTGCTGCCAAATACTTCCCCGAGGCTCACGACCCCAAATTGACAGGCATGGCTACGCCGCACAAGCGTTCAAAACGCATGCGCTAGCAAGCTACCTGATCAAATCAGGCGCACAAAACGGGGGGAGGGAAGCTCAGGATGTCGAGCGAGAGAAGCAGCTGATCAATGATCGAGCGGCCGATTGCGCTATGCAATACAAGCGCATACTTATTATAAACAATGCCAATATTTGCATATCAAATATATTTGATATATTTAAATGGATATTTAAAACAAAGTTGACCAGTGGGAAGCAGGCTAAAAGGCCGCTTCAAGTTGATATGAGCCATTTAGCGAAACAAATCGGGAGAAGGCTGTAGGCACTTAGCAGTCAGTCAAAGTGAATCAAATACTGCCCACTGTGCAACGTTTTATGCCGTTTATCCCAGCATCGCACCCGATTGTCTAACTGTGGGGAATATGCAAACGGCAAGACTCAGACGATAAAGCCCCGGTCACGCCACCTGGCTGCTACGAGCCTCTCAAAGTCATAGCCTTCGCCCAACTTCAGATTGTCTGCATGGTCGCAGACGATGATCTGAGGCTTGTTGCCAACGTCCTTTGCGGTGTCATCGCAAAACTTGGCCAGGACGGTGAACATCCTAGCGACGGCGTCTAGGTCGTCGTCGGGTGTAGTGGACGCAGCGCTGACAGCCTGACCTGGCACCGCGCCTGCGGGTGCGGGTGCGGGGGCGCCTGAGGCCGTGCCAGCCGGCTCGGTCGATGGATCCACAGGCTGCGGGTCTTCTAGGTTGCCGCGCAACTTGGCTGCAATGAACTCAGCTCCATGATCAGCCGAGGGAAAATACACCTGCGTCGGCTGGTCGAGAAACAGCACCGGTGGCAGCTTGCTGTCGGCATAGGCGGCAAACTGATAGTGCAAGGACAGGAACAGCGTCAGGTGAGAATAGAGCCAGTTAGCCCCGCTGCCCATGGACCGCAGGTATACCTTCTTGGCGGGAGCTCCGTTCACCCCAGGCGTCTCGTGCCAAAGATCGAAGGAATCGATGTCGAATTTCAAGGCACCAGTTTTGTAGGATTCCTCGAAGTCGAAATGTGGGCCAATGATGGCCATACGCTTGTTGATGTTGTTTTGCAACGCCACCAGCTTAGGCGCGACATCGAACAGCGCCTTCTTCGATTTCAGCACTGCGACCCGCTCCGAGAGCGTCCGCACCAGCTCAGTGGTCTCTGTGGGAGGATTGTCAATCCTTCGCTCAATCGCTAGCTCCAACTTAAGCTTGGCCTTTTGTGCTGCAGCGTCGGCGGATTTAGACCGCTTCAGGCGGTCGGCTTCCTGCTCTAGAGGCCGCAACGTGTTCTCTACCTGCCGCAGTGCTTTGCGCACGGTCTTAATCGACTCGTCGATCTCACGGCGTTCTTGACCGAAGCCCTCTCGTGCATACGCAGACAACCTAAGCTCGCCGTTGAGCCAATTGGGCTGCTGCCGGTTTCAAAGACACCTTGTTAAGGTGGAAGATGAAACCGGAGGTGGTTCATGGAGACAAGAAGGACATTCAGCCGCGAGTTCAAGCTCGAGGCGGTCAGGTTGGTCACCGAGCGTGGCGTGGCTGTGGCCCAGGCAGCCAAGGACCTGGACGTTCACGAGAACGTGCTGCGCAAGTGGGTTCGTGAGTTGCGAGAGGAGCCCCAGGAGGCGTACCCTGGCAACGGCAAGCAGAAGGCCCAGGACGCGGAGATAGCGCGACTGCGCAAGGAGGTTGCCAAGCTCAAGATGGAGCGCGACATCCTGAAAAAAGCCGCGGCCTACTTCGCGAAGGAGTCGATGTGAAGTTCGGCTTCGTGGCGAAACACCGAGGGGCCTGGCCGGTCAATCTGATGTGCGAGGCGCTCGGTGTCTCGCGGGGTGGCTTCTACGCGTGGCTCACACGGCCCAGGAGCCAGCGCAGCCTCAGCGATGAAGTGCTGGGCGCGCAAGTCCACCAGAGCTTCGTGCGCAGCGACCGCACCTACGGCGCGCGCCGTGTGTGGCACGACGTGCTGGAGCAAGGTCAAGCCTGTGGTCTGCACCGCATCGAGCGACTCATGCGAGAGCAGGCACTACGAGCCAGGCCCCGACGACGTGGACTGCCCAAGGACCGGGGCACGCGCAGCGCGGTGGCCGACAACGTGCTGGACCGCCAGTTCCGGGCCGATGGCCCGAACCAGAAGTGGGTAGCCGACTTCACCTACATCTGGACAGCCGAGGGCTGGCTGTACGTGGCGGCGGTGCTGGACCTGTACTCGCGGCGCATCGTGGGCTGGTCGATGCAGGAGAGCATGACCTCGCAGCTCGTGGTGGATGCGCTGATGATGGCAGTGTGGCGTCGAGGCAAGACGGTGGCCTTGTTGCATCACTCGGACCAGGGCAGCCAGTACACCAGCGAGCACTTCCAGAAGCTGCTGGATGAACAAGGCATCACTTGCAGCATGAGCCGGGCTGGTGAGGTCTGGGACAACTCGGCCATGGAGAGCTTCTTCAGTTCCCTCAAGACCGAGCGCACGGCCAGGAAGGTGTACCGCACACGAGGGCAGGCCCGTTCAGATGTGTTCGACTACATCGAGTGCTTCTACAACCCGACGCGCCGGCATTCGACGCTCGGCTATCTCAGTCCCGTACAGTTCGAGAAAGCTCAAGAAGCTTAGGTCGGTGTCAACGGAACCGGCAGCAGCCCAGCATTCCTGCACCAAACGTACGGCACGTTCACGTACCTCAGGGCTAAAACGAGCAGCTTTAGTGTTCATGACTCAATCCTCTCAGGAGTTGAGCCTCCACGGAAGCCGGTGCGATTCATTAAGCCACATCAGCATATCAACGCCACTAGAAATAAACCCACGGATACCAACACCACCATCATTACTGAACCCCGCCCCAGTTTCATTCACAGCTGGAAGTAAACGGAAGCGGGTTTTTCCTTGATTGTTTTTAGGACACGGAACGTGCCTACCAATGCGGGAAAGTGCAGTGTGCAATTGGGGAGCAAGGCTTGAATAGACGTAAATCCATTTACCCTCTACTCGCTCCAAAACTTCTTTCTTGTCATATTGAGCCATGATGATCTCCAAGTTTGAAACCAGTAAAGGGGCTTCAATAAGTCCCCAACGGGGACTTAATGAAACCCCCTCATGGATAGTTAAATTGGGCTCGCAAGGAGCCCCTATAGGGTTTAGTTAAGAACGGCGTTGTTGCATAAATCGTTGCTCAGCAAGCGGTAGGCTTGCGGCATGAGCCACTCCCGTAAGCCCCGCTACCGCACCACAAACTGGAAACAGTACAACGCAGCTCTCAAGGCCCGCGGCTCTTTGACGGTGTGGCTGGACAAGCGCATGTGTTGGTTTGCCGCTGCAAGCGGCAAACGCGGGCGAAGCCCGAAGTTCTCGGATGCTGCCATTCAATTCTGTTTGACGCTCAAGAACCTGTTTGGCTTGGCGCTGAGACAAACTACAGGCTTGGTGGAGTCGGTGCTGCAACTGTGTGGCCTTGCCTGGTCCTCTCCAGACTTCAGCACCCTGTGCAGGCGGCAGCGAGATTTGGATGTCCAGATTCCGTACACCCGCAGTAAAGCAGGCTTGCACCTGCTGGTTGATTCGACAGGCATCAAGTTTCTGGGTGAAGGCGAGTGGAAATGCAAAAAGCACGGCGCTGAATACCGCCGTCAATGGCGTAAGCTGCACATTGGTATCGATGCGGATACCTTGCAGATTCGGGCCATCTGCGTGACGAGTAATAACGTCAGTGATGCCTCAGTGCTCAGCGACTTGCTGGAGCAACTGCCGCCCGATGAAACGCTTCAAAGTCTTATCGGTGATGGCGCCTACGATACACAGCCCGCCTATGAAGCGGTCATCAGGCACGGTGCAATCCCCATCATTCCTCCCCGCAAGAATGCACGAGTGCGCAGGGGTGCTGTGTTCGAGCGCCGCAATGCAGCGATTGCTGCGTGCAGGCGGCTGGGGCGAAGTATATGGAAACGCTGGATTGGCTACCACCGGCGAAGCTTGGTGGAAGCCAAGATGAACTGCATCAAACGTTTGGGCGAGCGGGTGATGTCCCGCACCTTTGAACGCCAAGTGAACGAGCTGCATATCCGAGCAGCCATCTTGAATCGATTTACTGAACTTGGCCGTCCTCAGACGGCAGCCGTGGCATAGCCACGGCTGGGGGTTGGGGTCAATCGCCTCAAATTGGATTTATGCAACAGCGCCGTTAAGAACGAGAATTGCGACGTATCACTTCAAGAACACCGTCCCTGAGTTTTTGATAGTTCAGATTCTCATAAGCACAACACACACGGAATGAAAATGGCAGGTGCATATCATCAGACATTACCCATTCATATGCTTCATCACGTACTTGCTGTGAAGTTCTCTGGTCAGCTACAGACGAAATTGTTTGTTGGAGAATTCCAAAACGCAATTTGTCTATGTCATCGTCAGTCCACTCATACCGGGTAGGTAAAGATGGATGAGTAGGTTCTTGAATACTGCAATCGGCTTCGAAATCGAAACTTAATTGCGCAAGCAAGAACTCTTCTAAGAGCCCAGTTTTGACAGTAGGCATGGTTAAGTTCCAGTAGAACGGAGCCACACCCTGCCGGGCGTAGACCCCGGTTGGGAGAAACTTTGCAAAGCTGCAAAGCGATGAAATGCAAAAGCCACGAAAGTGACAAATGCAAAGTAAAAGCGGGTGATTTAAGAGATCCGCGTTCTCACTTCGTTCCTAGGGAACAAAACTAACTTTTCGATGCATCGGGTTGCATTGAAAAGCAAGCTTTGAACTTGCTCCGAGTTTTTTTAATGGCCTAGTGATAATTCTGAAAAACTCACTGTTTCGACTTTTTTGGTTTTTGGATGCATCTTGTGCTTGAAGTGATGTTCAGAACTCCAAAAGCCAAGGTACTCCCAACAGGCGTCATAAACTGAGTTGAAGCAGACTTTGTCACCTTCATTAATAGGCATCTGAGCCAATGCTGTACCAAGCTTCTTCCATACGGGAGAGCCTCGCTCAACAAACAGTATTTGACTAGCTGGCTTAGAGCTATCGTTCATTCCTTGCATCCTTAGACGGTCATAGTTCGTGATGACCTATTCTGCGGAGCTCCATTCAAATGGCACTCTCTCTTAATGCCCTGAACGGCGAATTAACGATATGTGCCCCAATTTTTAGCTTGCTCTGCCCTCGCCTGGAGCCCCTGCAGCCGGACTACAAGCAGGTGTGCACCAATGAGGTGAAGGTTTTTAGGCAAGAGTACCTACTTCATGTAATGTAGATTCATGCCTATGCAGGAACGGTGCACAGTGGGAACTGTGCACCGCCGTGCGCTGTGGCCAGGCTAATTTGTACCGAGGGGCTTAAAGTCGCCCGACTGTCGCCACTTTCGGATCTCGAAAGTAATTGGCTTGCCACTGTCATCTTGGATCACCATCACATCACCGGCAAAGGTGGAGCGACGGACATCCTTTTCTTCCAAAAAGATCCAGCCATGAGGGTCATCAGAGACATTCACTCGTAGATGCTTTTGCAACTTCCCTGCACCGACCAAATGGCACCCTAGTGAGTGTGACAACACAGGATAGCCATTGAGGGTCGGCAGGGATTCATGTAAAAGACAGCAGAAATGGATATAACTCTATGATTTCATTGGAAATATGCTGACATCAAAATCCAACGGCCCGATTTTCCGCCGGAAGTCGAGCGTGTAGTCCCCAAACCGGTTGATATGTGCCGTGCGGAACGGAGCGAGACCACCCAGGATCTCCGGCGTGATCTCGGTACCTTCGTCGCGAAGCTCTCGCAGTACACGTGTCATGCCCACCACGTTGTGCAGGATGATCATGTTGGCCACGAGGTGGTTGTACTTGATCACCTTGCGCTGCTCGTGTCGGATGTTCTCGGCAATGATCCCCTCGCCCCCAAAGAAGGACCAGCCGGCAAAGCCGTTGAACTGCTCGCTCTTATTGGTCTCGGCGTGGATCACCTTGCGCAATCCGACATCGCCGATGTAGCTGAGCAGGAACATGGTGCGGATGACTTTGCCGAGTTCGACGAACGCAAAGTACAGCTTGTTCTTGCGGCTGTAAGTGCCGAGCCGGCGCAGGATGGCCGACGGCGTTATCTTGCCGGTCTTGATGGACACAGCCACTCGCAACATCGCCGGCAAATGCAGTTCAATCAGCGCCCAGTCGATCACGTCGCTGAACAACGCATTGATGTTCTGGTAAGCGGCGCTCGACTCCGGGCGATGGAATTTCAGGTCCTGGATGCCCCGGATGCGCGGCATGAGCTGGATGCCAAGCAAGTGAGCCAGCGCAAAAACCGGGTAACTCTGGGCCTGTGTGTCCCCGTGGATCGTGTCGGGCCGGATGTCGGACTCGTTGCTCATCAGTCCGTCGAGGATATGGATGCCCTCATAGGTGCCACACGAGATGAAGTGGCTGAAGAGCGCGATGAACTTGTCGGAGACATGGTAGTAGCCGATGCCGCCGTAGCCGCCATAGCGGATGTGGTGCTCAGACAGCAGGTTCTGCTCGTACAGGTTCCATTTGGTGCCATCGGCCGATGCGTGTTTGCCCGTGCCCCAGTACCCGGGCAGTTCAAACTTGTTGTAGGCTTTGATCACCTTGACGATGGCACTGTCCAGAAGGTCTTCGCTGACGTATTTCAGGTTCAACCAGGAGATCTGGCGCCGGCTCAGCCCTTTGATCGATTTCGCGGTCTGAACGGGGCCCAGGTTGCAGCCATAGCAGAACAAGGTCGTGATCACCCGCATGCGCAAGTCCTCAAGGCGGCTGTCGGTCCCCGCCAGTGGGCGAAACAGCTTGTGAAGGTCCAACCAGCGCTCGGTGTCGATCATGAGGTCCACGATGCTGGCTGCTTTCATCCTTTCGGTGATCATGCCGTCGATGCGCGCGGCCGCCTCGACGATGTCGGAGCGCGGCGGCTTGCTGAGGATCAGACGTCCATCGACGATTTCTGCATGGGCGTTCTCCGGAAAATTTGCATCGATTTCCTTCGCTCGCTGAGACAGGGCTGATTTCAGCTTTGACACAAAGACGCTGGGATCTGTCTCGATGCCCGTAACCTGACCATAGTCGCCCACTTCCTTTTCATAGGTTTCGTCATCGACCAACTGCTCGCGGTAGTCGTCGTAGCGCTCCCCGTACTTGATGAAGAGGTCGCCCGACTTCAGGTCGTCCTTGACCGCATGCATGACCGCCAGCTCAAAATACCGGCGGTGGACAGCCTCGGGCCGGCCCTTGCCGACTGGCTTGACCAACACCAGTTTTCTCCACTGCGCTGACATCCAGCGAATATCTTTCTCTTCGCTCAGGCCCAGCATGGCCAGGGGCACGGTGTCAGCACGGTTGTCGCGCAGTGTGGCAAGGGCCTGAATCAAACGCTCAACCACCAGGTCCTCGCTGCTGGCTTTGGGGGAGGCGATGTCGATGCAGTTGAGCAACTGTGCTCTCACCATCTTGAACGGCTGCAGCAGGAACGGTAGGTGGTTGCGTCCGGCGTAGGCCAGGTGCTGGTCGCATTCGTTGAGCAACTCGTCCACCTCGCCCACCAAGGCCGTGCTGATGGCTTGCACGCGCTGTTCGTCCGAGCCCTTCAACTGATACGCGCCCAGGATGTCCCGGAGTTGGCCAACCAGCATGTCGGTTTTGTGGACGCGCTCCTGCTGGAACGACAGCAGTTTCTGCCTGGCATTGTTCTCCAGGTTCTGCATGAGGCGGATGAACAGGTCTGCGGCATCGTCCAGAGACTGGGCATGCTGAGCCCGGATCAAGATTACCGCCAGCGCATAACGTTTTTGTGGCTTGAGCTCGGCCATCTCGGTCGCATTGAGGGCACGCGCCAGGAGTCGGAACTGCTTGAGCTTGGGCACCGGCACGTCGGGTTTTGGAAGCTGCTCTACCAGGTGCTGCAAGCGTCGGATGTGCTGGATGTAGGTACGCGTCTCCTTGTTGGTGGGCCTCTTGGGCTCGCGTTTGAGCATCTGCCAGGGAGACACCGACTCGCCCGTGGAAGTTTTGAGCAAACCGTCGATCAGGGCCCTGGTCTGTGCGGTCAGCTGACCCGCGATGGCGGAGAAATACTGGTTATTGCTCTTTTCCCGGGCGCGAAACGCCATCCGGTCCAGCGTCGAGAAGGCGGGCAATTCATAGCGATGGTGGACCAACTCCTCCAGCATCACGTTGATGATGTCGGCCACGGCATGTTTCGTCTCGGCCGCTGCGTCCGCCACGACGGCCAACCAGTCATGGCCTGCAGGGTCCAGCGGCCTCACATTCAGGTGGCGGCGCAACGCCATGAAAAGCGCCGAGCGAGCGCCCGAGGCCTCTACGCGCTTGAGGTCTGCCATCAAGGGTGGCCGAATCACGCCCGCCTGCAGCGCAATGTGCTCTCGAATCACCTGGGGCACCTCGGTCAGTGGGATGAAATATCCCAGACGCTGAAATACCTTCAGGTGGATCAGCGCCGCCATGCGCAGCAAGGCGCGCTTGCCGATGTCGCAAGCCAAGCGTTGTTCCTCTGCGGACGGCGTGTAAAGCTCCGCCAACTCACGGGGTGTCGGATCGGGCCGCAGGCTGGGATAGGCCGTCTCATGGAGCGTGGTCATGGGCGGGGACTGCCCCGCCTGGATGCTTGTCTACCCATCGCCTCAATCCCAGTGCGAATCGGTCGCCGGCTCATGAAACGAGGTTTCCAACAGGCACTGGTTGTCTTCGGCGATGCGGTACATATCGTCCAAAAGCGTGGCGATGACCTCGTCCAGTGCGTCGCGGGACAAATGAGGAATCGAGAGCTCGTACAGCGTGCCTTCCTTGTTCAGTCGCTGCATCGCAAAACGCTCAAAGCAGGTCTGCTCGATCAGCCGGTGGGAGCGGGCCAGGCCGCGCGAGTGTTTGCTGAACCGAGCCAAGGTCATCGTGACATGCAGGACAGCCACAGGCATTGCTTCTTGGGCGGGTGGGTGTGCAGCGCCCGCTTGCGAAGTCACCAGGAGCAATGGTGGCGGTAGCAACTGAGCTTGCTGCGCCAATGCAGTCAGTCCCTGCTCGAAACGCGCCTGCAGACTTGAGCTCGATGCATCCAGGTAGCGCATGGCCGATTTGACATCCTTCCAGCCGACGTACTCCATCAGCTCCTTGATGTCCCAGCCGCTGGCGCGGGCCCATCCGGCAAAGCCGCGGCGCATGGAATGGCTGCTGTATTCTTCTGGCGACGCAACGCCGGATACGGCGAACAGGCTGCGCAGCAAGGGGATCAGGCTGTTGACGTGCAAGCTCCCCTCGGCCACATGACCCCAGCGGTCAATCTTTCGGAACACAGGGCCCCCGGTCAATCCAGCGAGACTGATCCAGGTATTGAATGCCGTCACGGGACACAGGCGGGTCAGCGCCGGGCATTTGAAGACACGGCCCTGCAGTTGCCTGTCGCCTTTGCTGCGGCCCAGGTAGCAGGCCATGCCCTGGCCAGTGGTGATCTCGATGTTCTCCACACGCAGATTGACCAGTTCGTCGGAGCGGAACCCACGCCAAAATCCCAGCAGCATCAGGCTGCGGTCGCGCGTGTGGCGCAGAACGGCTGGCCGGTCGCCGGACCGCTGCGCATTGCTGATGGCGGTATCGAGCCACTGATCGATCTGCTGAAGCACGGTCAGTTCCAGCGGGCGGGCACGCTTTTCTGGCACGCTGTGGACAGCGCGAATGCCTTTGAGGACCTGGCGCACCAAGGCCGATTTGGTGGGATCGGGAAAGCCTTGATCGGTGTGCCACCTCGACAACGCCGCCAGCCGCTGGCGCAGGGTGTTGATGGCCAGGGTAGCCGCGTGGTCGGCCAGGTAGCGGGCCATGGCGTCCGCTGTGGATGGCAGCAAACCTTTCCACTCGACTTCAAAGTGGCGAATCGCCGAGGCGTAGCTTCGGCGCGTGTTGTCGCTCTCGGCTGCCTCGATGTATTGGGCAAGACCCATCGTCAGGGATGTTGCTCCGTCAGTACGTCCGGCGCCTGTCGATGGTTTTTGCGGAGCCATCGCATCAGGCTATGGAGCGCACTTGCCGAAGCAAGGCGTAACCACGCAACTTTGCATTGGCTTCATGTGGTCATGAGTTGGGGCCAATTCCGCTACTTCTCCCGCACCAATAGAAGCGCCGTCTTGCAACGTGAGGCCACGCGTGATGCAACCGAGCCCATTAAGGTGTGCCGTGCTGTTCCAAAGCCGAGTGAGCCCATCGCCAGCACATCCCATCTGCTTTTGCCGGCCTGTGCGGCAATTGAAGCGCCTGGATCTGCCCCGATCAATCGCACTTCTCCCGCCGTGATGCCGACGCGGGCAAGCAGTTCATGGGCCGGCTTGAATACATTCTCGAACGCAGCCATTTGCATGGCATTGACCTGCTCCGGCTTGATGCCGGTCGGAACCTCCCGCTCTATCCACCCTGGCACAGTGATCTTCGTCAGGTCAGGAACGACGTGGATCAGGCTCACCGAGGGCGACGCGCCGAAAAGGTCGCGGTTGCTGGCCACAAAGCGCGCGACGGCCAGTCCGTAGGGGCTACCATCCAGCGCAATGCCGACTTTGAGTGAATCGCGCTTGTTCATTGCGGCCCCGCGCATGATGAGCAGCGGCTTGGTGCACGAGAGCGCCACCGCGCTAGCCACCGAGCCTAGCAGCAGCTTTTTCAGCCCTGTATCGCCGTGTGATCCCATCACGATCAGATCGGCCCGGTCGTTTGCAACGATTGACGTCAGCTCCCGCGCGACGTTGCCAACAACGTACCGTGCCGTGGCGTTCGCGCCGGCGCGTTTTAGTGTCGCTACTGTGGATCTCAGCGCCTTAGCGGCCTATGCCTCGTGGAACGAGTGCACCATCTCTCGCCCCAGTGCACGCGCCGCGCGTGGGGGCACGGGATACTGAATATTGACCAGTTCAACTTCGGTAGGCGTTTTTAGCAAGGTGGTGCGCGACGCGACGAACGCTACGGAAGATTTGCTGTACTTGCTGCCATCGACAGGCATGAGGATACGCATCGGAACTCCTTTGGTTGATTGGATGGAATGGACGGCCTAGAATTTTTCGGGTCGAAGCACCTCGACGTCGGCGATGAACATCACCATCGAGTAGTTGTCGTAGTAGCGCTCCCGCAGTGCCTCGCCGATTGCGACGGCGATGTGCGCACTGCATAGCACCTCAATCCGGATGTTGGCGTGCGGGCCCCAGGTGGCGTCGCGCCGGCCTCGACTTCCCTTGCCGCGAGCCTCTGTCACCGTGTAGCCACGCGCACCCAACGTCTCCAAGTCGCGCAGGAGTGTGGTCTCAAGCGTGGCTTCACACACGACGGTCACCAGTTTGATCATTCAAGTCTCCTCAATTGGCCGTGCGTCCTCACTGTACGACTTGCTGTGCGAGCCGGTGATACAGAGGGATGCCGACCAACAGGTTGAAGGGAAAGGTAATGCCCAGCGCCGCACCGATTGATAGGGCTGGATTGGCCTGTGGAACTGCCAGACGCATGGCAGCAGGTGCTGCGATGTAGGACGCGCTGGCGTAAAGCGTGGCCAGCAGCGTAACGCCACCGACGGACAAGCCCAGCAACGTGCCGGTCACCAGTCCCAGGCCGGCGGAGAAGAGTGGCATAACGGTCGCGAAAACAAGGAGGAACGGCCCGGCACGGCGCAACTCGCCGAAGCGGCTCGCTGCCACCAAGCCCATCTCGAGCAAGAAGAAAGCGAGCACGCCTTTGAACAGGTCGAAGAACAAGAGGTCCAGTGGCTCGATGCCACCTGGCCCAGCGATCCAGCCGATCGCCAACCCGCCGAGCAGCAACACAATACTTTTGCCCGCGAACACTTCATGAAGCACCTTGCCCCAGGGTGTGCCAAGCTCGCCGCGCCGCGCGAGCAGGACGCCGATTACCAGGGCCGGAAACTCCAACAACACCAGAAGCACCGTCATGTAGCCTTCGAACTCCTGGCCAAGGCGGGCGAGGTAGGTTGTGCCGACTGCAAACGTGACCACGCTAACGGATCCGTAGTGGCCGGCGATCGAACCGGCGTCGGCGCGGGACAGCCGACCCAGGCGGCGCAGCACCGGGTAGGCCACCAGCGGGATCAGCGCGCCCGCAGCGACCACTACCAGGGTGGGCAGCGCAACGGAAGAGAGCGGATGGCGCGCCAACTCCACCCCGCCCTTCAGGCCGATGGCCAGGAGCAGGAAAATGCTCAGCGACTCGTAGAGGACGCCAGGGATGCGCAGGTCCGACCGCACGAAACCGGCCAGCACCCCAAGGAGGAAGAAAAGGATAACGGGTTCGAAGTGCGGCATCGTGTAGCGATCAACGCGCGATCAGCACCGGCAAGATGCCGAGATACGCGACTATGTAGGCCTCCGAGTCGGGGTGAAGCGACTTCGTAGCTATCAAGCTGTACGAGAACATGGGAGGCGAAGATGGTGAAGACTGGGATCGGAAGATAACGGCCCGTGAGGCGAGACGCGGGTTCACGATTCACCCACCCATGCCAATGCCATGCCTGTGCCCACGCTGGCGGGGATCCCGACTCGCTCCAGGAGTCCCGCGGGTGCCCCGCTGATCACCTCGACAGGCACCGTGCAGTTCTCCATGAGCTGGCTGGTGAGCGAATTCTGGACAGCGCGCACGAATGCACTCTTGCGCGCCGTGCCGATGACGATGCGGTGGCAACACAGGTGGCGGGCGGCGGCGGCGATGCAGTGAGCCTTGTCACCAATTTCCAGATGAGCGCGGTAAGGGACGCCGGCAGTATCGAGAAGCTGCCGCGCGACGGCGAGCGCCTCATCCGCGCGCTCTTGCTGGAATTCAGCGCATTGATCGCGACTGATGTGGCGAACAACGTTGGGAGAGAAAGGCGGCTGCACGTTCAGCAAGTGAATCATCCTCACTTCGCCGCAAGAGTATGCAGATATGACATGCCGCACGGCAAGCAGCGCGCTGGCTGTTCCGTCGCAAGGTAGCAGGAGCGTGGCCATGGAGATCTTTACATAAGCTGTTTATTTGGTTGGGTGCTTGCCCCACGATCCCATCGCTGTAGGTGAGCTCACGCCGCCGTTATTGGCAGCGTGATCGCAGGCATCCAATTGCTGCTGTCGCCGAAGGTTCTGGGGCAGCGCCCGCTTGTCAGTGAAACCGTGAGCCTGAGTGTTCATCGTCTCTCTACACCTTGCGATTTGTTGACTGTGCTGTCTGGTTGAATTTAATGTGATCGGGGGATCATGAAAATCAGATTGTTCTGATGCAAGTATCCGAAAAAGCAGAGCCATCAATCGTGGCTGCGCGACATGGCTGCTGGCGGCTCATGTCAAGCATGGAGGATGCGCGCGCGTCACGAACGCTACCGCGCGTCCGTCGGTTCTTATGCCTGGTCATCCCGCTTCTTCACATCAAACGGATAGGCGCCGCCTGGTGTCCCCTTGGGCGGAATCTTGAGTGACAGGATCATCGTCACTGCCAGCGTGACTGCGGTGAATCCGAGCGAAAAAACCACCGGGATCTTATAGACGTCGATCAACAACATCTTTGCACCGATGAACACCAGTACGATCGCCAGCCCATAGCTGAGCAGGTGGAAGCGCTCGTGCATGTTGGCCAGAAGAAAGTACATCGCGCGCAGGCCCAGGATCGCAAACACGTTGGAGGTGAGCACGATGAATGGGTCGGTCGTGATCGCAAAGATGGCCGGGATCGAGTCCACTGCGAACACAATGTCAACGATACCGATGAGCAGTATCACCACCAGCAAAGGCGTGGCCATCCTGACGCCGCCAAACATGGTGAAGAATTTCTCGCCGTCATAGTCCGGCGCAATCTTGAAGCGGCTGCGAATCCACTTGAGAGCTGGATTGTTGTCCAGGTCGGGCTCTTGGCCGGCGGCCCACCACATCTTGATGCCAGTGAACAGCAGGAAGGCGCCAAACAGATACAGGATCCAATGGAACTGAGCAATCAGCCAGGCGCCCACGAGAATCATCACCGCGCGCAGCACGAGCGCGCCGAGGATGCCGATCATGAGTACGCGCTTTTGGAACTCTGCCGGCACTGCGAAGTAGGTGAACAACATCAAGAACACGAAGATGTTGTCGACAGCAAGCGCCTTTTCGATCAAGTAGCCGGTCAGGAACTCCAGCGATTTGGCATTGGCCAGCGAGCGCGCGGCCTCATCCGTTCCGGTGCCGCCAAGGTGCCACCACAGCCATCCCATGAAGACGAAAGACACGCCGACCCAGACGAGCGACCAGATGGCAGCCTCGCGGGTGCTGACGCGGTGTGCGCCCTGTTTGCTCATCGCAAAGAAATCGACCAGCAGTGCGACCAGCACAAAAGCCGTGAACAAGGACCACATGAGTGGAGAGCCGATAGATTGCATGACCGCCATTGAAGTGAGTTGCAGAGAGTCGCCCAGATTTGAGAACGACGACGGGGACAGGACGGGCGATTATAGAGGTTCGTGGCCCAAGCGCTGACTCTTGGGTTGCACCCGCGATATGCGCACACCAGTATGCGAGGGACCCATCTGTCACGGCGCAGATAAGAAATGTGTCGCTCAGCCAGCAATGCCTGCGCTGTCCTGCCGACTTCGGCGGTGCTCAAAGCAAGAATCCGCGAACGGCAGTTGTGTGAGCACCGTGTCAGGGCGGGTTGCGCATTTCAAGTAACACTCCTTCTGGAGGGATCATTCATTCGAGCCACCCATGCCGAAGAGGCTAAGCAGACTCGTGAACAGGTTGAAGATGGCGACATAGAGCCCGACGGTGGCCAGGACATAGTTGGTTTCGCCACCGTGGACGATGCGACTGGTCTCGAACACGATCAGACCGCCCATCAGGAGAACGAAGGCGGCTGACACGGTAAGCGACAGCGCTGGCACGTCAAGAAGCAGTGCTCCCAGGCCAGCCAGGAATGCCACCACGATGCCTGCCAGCAGGAACCCACCCATGAAGCTGAAGTCCTTGCGGGTGATCAGTGCATAGGCTGACAGCACGAGGAAGATGGTCGCAGTGCCACCCATGGCCATCATCACTACCTGATGCCCGTCGGGCAACGCCAACTGCTGCCCGAGGATCGGACCCAGGGTGTAGCCCATGAAGCCTGTGAGCCCGAACATCGACAGCACACCCCAGCCGCTGGCACGCAGCTTGTTGGTCAGGTACAGCAGGCCGAAGAAGCCAACCAGCGTCAGCATCAGGCCGGGGTGCGGGAGCCCCAAGCTCGCGCTTGCCCCAGCCGTCGCGGCGCTGAAAATAAGCGTTAGGGACAACAGGCCGTAGGTGTTGCGCAGCACGGCATGCGTGCTGATCAGGCTCGGCGTGTCCTGCCGGGAAACAACCAAAGTTTGGGCGCGCTCACTGGTCATGCCCTGTCTCCTTGGAGGTAGACGGTATCAAGGGGCACGTACCGGTTGCGTGAGGGCCGAGGACCTTGGCGTGAAGTGTTTCGCAGCGGATGGGTGCGATCGAGGTGCTTGACCACCTCCCGCCCGACGCGCTCGGCGGCCCGGTCGATGGTGGCGTAAAGATCGACGCCGACCTCTTCGACCACGGCGGCCGACGCATTGAGCAGGTAGACCTGCATTCGGCAGAACTTGTCGGGCCCGCCACGCGGCCCGTTCTCGTCCCCGATACGGACCAGGACCCGTTTGATGCGGTGGCTGTGGCGTGTCAGCATGAAGCCAAGCCGACGCCGCACGTGCTGGGCCAACGCATCCGTCATCGCAAATCCTTGAGAATGAATGTCAACCATCAATTTGCACCTCGCGTTTCGTCGTTAGTGAAGATGCCCAGAATTTAGGGCCGGGCGTTGCGCTTGAAAATCAGATTGTTTTGTAGCCATCATCCGAAAAAACGGCACAATTGCGTCAGCAAGCGTCCGGGCCCGGATCATGAACTACAAGCACCTCCACTACTTCCTGCAGGTCGCCAAACTCGGCAGCGTGCAGCGTGCCAGCGAGCGGCTGCACCTGTCACCGCAGACCATCAGCGGGCAGATACAGTTGCTTGAGGAGGCGCTTGGGAAGCCGTTGTTTTCCAAGAGCGGACGCGGCTTGGTGCTTACCGATGTCGGACGTGTGGCGCTTGGCTATGCCGAGGACATCTTCTCGACGGGGGCCGAGCTCGAGGAAGCCGTGCGTGAGCACCCCCGCAAAGACATGCTGCTTGAGTTTCGAGTGGGTGTGGTAGACGCTGTACCGAAGACGATCGCCTGCCGACTGATCGAGCCAGCCTCTCAATTGCCAGAGCCGGTTCGCATCGTATGCCGCGAGTGGAAGCTGGACACGTTGCTGGGCGAGTTGGCCTTGCACCGTCTCGACCTCGTGATCTCCGATGCGCCGATTCCCTCCACCGTCAGCATCCGCGCCTTCAATCACAAGCTGGGCAGCTGCGGAGTGAGCTTCTTCGCAGCGCCTTCGATACTCGCGTGGTGCACCGGAAGATTTCCGGGCTGTCTGGACGGCGCACCCCTGATCATGCCAGCGGAGGAATCCGCAGTTGGCCAGCGCCTTCGTGCCTGGCTGCATGCGCGGTCGCTGCACCCCAGGGTGGTGGGCCAGTGCGATGACAGTGCCCTGGCCAAGGAGTTTGGGCGACGAGGAATGGGCATCTTCGCGGGTCCAACCGTGCTCCAACGTGACATCGAAAAGCAATACGGCGTTCGCGCGATCGGCGCGACGCACGAAGTCGTTGAGGAGTTCTTCGCAATCTCCGTCGAACGCCGCATCACTCACCCGTGTGTGACCGCCATCACCGAGGCGGCACGCAATGAGTTGTTCGCGCCTCCGACGCGGCGGCGCCCGTCCGCCCGAGCGTCGGCCTGAGCGCGTCAGGCACCAGTGCCCACACAAGACTTAGCAAAAAGGCATCGCACAGGAGAGGACCATCCGGTTCGGCAGCTCCAAGACGTCGTCCCTCCGTACGGAAGTAGGACCACCCATGCCGAAGACATTGCGACTGCCGGCGCTGCCGGGCGGCAAGGCGCGCTGGCTCGTGCTGTACGTCTGCTGCGCCACGATTGAAACGTGTGGCCCGGTATGCTCCAAACGCATGGGCATAGTGGCGGATGGTGCAGGAAGCTGCGGCCACACCGCTGCTTGATGTACCCTGTCAGCTCTGTTTCAAGGCAATTAACAATGAAAAAACTACTATCAGGGGTCGGGTCGCTGCTTTACGGCATGCGATTCACCATGCTGTTCTTCTATGTGGGTCTGGTAGCGATCATTTTCGGCATTCTGGGAAAGTTCCTCCTGGAAACCTACAAGCTGATGAATACCTTGCTGTTTGGCCAACTCGAAAAGATCGACCTCATCATCAAGGTGCTTGAACTGGTGGACATGACGATGGTGGCGCAGCTTGTTTGGGTTGTGGCGCTGGCGGGTGTATCGCTCTTTGTGACCACCGGGCACTTTGACAAGAACGACATGAAGAAGCCTGACTGGCTGGACCACGTCAATACCTACAACCTCAAGCTGAAGCTTGCCTTCGCCATCATTTCTATTTCAGGCGTACATGCATTGAAGACCTACTTGAGTGGCGATCTGAGTTTGGAAAACATACAGGTCGTGACGATGGTGGCTGTGATCCACTTTATGTTCGTACTTTCCGCCATAGGAATCTCTTTTGCCGAGCGGTTGACGCGAGAAAAGGCATAGAGGCTTCTCGAAATCGTGTTCAACACACGCGCAGACTGAACCACCCATGGTCTGCCCGACGCGAACAAGTTTTGCGCGTCGTGATTGTTTGAAAGTTCATTTCGCTTCGGGCCAACTCAGCCGACGAATGTTGCAGCAGCAGGGATCGCTGCCTTGGACTCAACCTGGCGAAGGCCTCAGCGTGCGCCTCCTGCAGATGTCGAGTAATCCCGTGCTTTTTCCTCTCGATGTTCGGCCATCATCGGGCACGCGACGCGAGCCCGATGCTTGTTCTACGCAACCAGTGTGGAGGAATGGGCTGCTGCCGGTTCCGTTGACACCGACCTAAGCTTCTTGAGCTTTCTCGAACTGTACGGGACTGAGATAGCCGAGCGTCGAATGCCGGCGCGTCGGGTTGTAGAAGCACTCGATGTAGTCGAACACATCTGAACGGGCCTGCCCTCGTGTGCGGTACACCTTCCTGGCCGTGCGCTCGGTCTTGAGGGAACTGAAGAAGCTCTCCATGGCCGAGTTGTCCCAGACCTCACCAGCCCGGCTCATGCTGCAAGTGATGCCTTGTTCATCCAGCAGCTTCTGGAAGTGCTCGCTGGTGTACTGGCTGCCCTGGTCCGAGTGATGCAACAAGGCCACCGTCTTGCCTCGACGCCACACTGCCATCATCAGCGCATCCACCACGAGCTGCGAGGTCATGCTCTCCTGCATCGACCAGCCCACGATGCGCCGCGAGTACAGGTCCAGCACCGCCGCCACGTACAGCCAGCCCTCGGCTGTCCAGATGTAGGTGAAGTCGGCTACCCACTTCTGGTTCGGGCCATCGGCCCGGAACTGGCGGTCCAGCACGTTGTCGGCCACCGCGCTGCGCGTGCCCCGGTCCTTGGGCAGTCCACGTCGTCGGGGCCTGGCTCGTAGTGCCTGCTCTCGCATGAGTCGCTCGATGCGGTGCAGACCACAGGCTTGACCTTGCTCCAGCACGTCGTGCCACACACGGCGCGCGCCGTAGGTGCGGTCGCTGCGCACGAAGCTCTGGTGGACTTGCGCGCCCAGCACTTCATCGCTGAGGCTGCGCTGGCTCCTGGGCCGTGTGAGCCACGCGTAGAAGCCACCCCGCGAGACACCGAGCGCCTCGCACATCAGATTGACCGGCCAGGCCCCTCGGTGTTTCGCCACGAAGCCGAACTTCACATCGACTCCTTCGCGAAGTAGGCCGCGGCTTTTTTCAGGATGTCGCGCTCCATCTTGAGCTTGGCAACCTCCTTGCGCAGTCGCGCTATCTCCGCGTCCTGGGCCTTCTGCTTGCCGTTGCCAGGGTACGCCTCCTGGGGCTCCTCTCGCAACTCACGAACCCACTTGCGCAGCACGTTCTCGTGAACGTCCAGGTCCTTGGCTGCCTGGGCCACAGCCACGCCACGCTCGGTGACCAACCTGACCGCCTCGAGCTTGAACTCGCGGCTGAATGTCCTTCTTGTCTCCATGAACCACCTCCGGTTTCATCTTCCACCTTAACAAGGTGTCTTTGAAACCGGCAGCAGCCCAGCTGTCGATTGCCGGGCACACAGTTGCACAACCCCCTCACACATCAGCGCATCAGGCTTGGCAGCCGGCCAAGCTCTACCCACTATCGATTTGCTCGTCTCAGGACAGTCTTGCCGAACCCAGGCAGTCAACGTACCTCGGCCTGGGTAGCCTAAAGCCCTCATCGTTGCAGCAATACAGCGATCATGGGCACGGTAATAAGCGACTGCCGCCTGTCTTTGCTCCAGTGAGTATTTCTGCGCTCTTGGTGCTTTGTTCTCAGGCAAATCCTGATGCTTCAGGTACTGCTGATACCAACCTTTTAATGCGTTCTTCGTTGGGTATCCCAACTGGCGGATCGTGGCCCTGACACGCAAGCCAAGCTTGATGCAAAGCTCAACTGCACGAATCCTGTCTGCGTATGAGTACATGAACTACCTCCTGGTAGTCCAAGTTTTTGTCCGCATCTCCACCGGGGGCTAGTGGGTCAATTCTGGTTGGAAATCAACAGAATGGCCATTTGAAGACACGGATATCACCATTGAGCACCATTGTCGGACCGGCCAGGATGTAAAGATCGTCACCGGAGAAATGCAGGTCGCGCACGCCCAGGCCGTCAAGTTGCAGGAAATGTTTGCGCAGCAGCGTGCCGCTCTCGTCAAGGGGTACCAGGCGGAGTTGATCCCGATGCGCCTCGACTGCGATTTCGAGCAACGCCGACCAGCCGCGCAGCACCGGGCCACGCAGGCCGAGCAGCAGCCGCTGTCCGTCCACCGCCAGACCTTCGATGTCAAAGCCGTTGTCCTTGCCCGGGATCGCCATGTAGGGGCCAAAGTGGGGATCGTCGGCCAGGATGCGGGTGAGCAGGTTCGCCTGCGCATCGCCTTTGAGCCGCAGTGCCTGGCGGCCGTCTTGAGCCTGACGTACCAGGCAGGGCTCACCCTTAGCATCGGGCTCGATGGGCAGACATGCCAGCAGGCTGGCGATTGGCGTCGAGCGTCACTTTTGCCAGCCGTTTGGCGTTGTCGGCGTGACCTCGGTCCGGCTTGATGTTCTTGCGCTTGAGGCCATGCGAACCAACCACCCAGAGGTAGCCATCGGCCACCGCCATGCCTTCCAGGTCGGCCTCATCATCGTCTGCACCGGGCAGGTCCAGCAGCTCAGCCAGCGGAAAATCGCGGACTTCGCCAAAATGCAAGGACTCGCCGCCTACGGCGTCAAGGCGGCGCAGGCGATCCAGACCACTGGCTTCGTCGCCTGCCACCCAGAGCCAATCGCCGGTGAAGGCTGCTCCCGACAGGTTGTTATGAACCAGGGAGTCAGGTGCGAACTCAAGACGAACGGCATTCGGGATTCGGGTTTTGGGCATGGGATGGGGTTTCTGGAAAAGATGTTGCGTTGGTCGCCCTACTGATTGACAAGTGCCATCTTCGGTTGGCTTATTCGTCAGCTGCGGGGTGCGATTTGACCACTCACGGGCTTGCAAGGTCATCATGATCTTTCCTTAATTTGCGTTATCTAAAACGGTCATCGGCGAGAGCTCAGGTCGATGGTGACAACATCTTTCTCCTGGACCGAAAAAACCAGTGTGAAGTGCTCGCCGTCCTTGACGAACTCATGGCGCTCTTCCGAGGGTGAGGCTGAGCGAAGCGTCTGCTGGTACCCCAGTGCGGCGAAGCCCTGGATATAGTGGTTTAGAACTTCGGTGAAATCAGCCTTGCCCTGGTAACGCACTTGCACTTGCTGCTCATCGCGTTGCCACTGAACTCGCGCCAGGCCGGGATAACGTGCAACCGGCGCCGGATCGGTACCCGAGACTTCGCGCAGCGGACTTTCCGGCTTGAATCCTGGAACCAGGACGCCCAGTTTTTCCTGGACGCCCGGGATGACCTGCTCGACCTGAGCGGTGGCGGCACGTACAGCTTCCGGTGCAGCGTTGACCCCATCTCTGGCCATACCGAACAACCATCCGGCAGTGCTGATCGCCGCCCAGATGAATAATGCGACAAGCACCAGAAAGGTCACCGACAGGAAAATCCAGGTTCGGCGGCTGATCGAAAAGATACGGCTCAGGAGACCGCGCAAGAGGGGATTGGATAATGGGCTCACGTCATTCCTCCGCCGAAAACACGGGGGTCGGCCCAAACTCCCGTTGCCGGGACAAGCGGCGTTCGAGGCTGCCTGCGGCACGATCGACGGCATGCGCAATCGCCGCCTGCAGATCGCAGGCAACTTCCTCGATCACCACATCCCGCATCCGCGACAGCGGAATACGCAGATGACAGCGCTTGTCGTTGCCGCCACGCGGACCATTGATGTCGGACAGGCTGACGACGATTCGATCGACATCGTGCTCGGCCCAATCCAGACCAAAATTCACACAACGCTCGATGTGCTCTCGCAAATCGTCAGACACTGTGATCCCTTGGCTGCGGATGTCGATCTTCATTCCCTGTTCCTCAGATAGTGAAATAGGGCTTCAAGATAAACAAGGACGAATATTTAAAAAACACAATTTTTTGTGGATAATATTTCGTAAATTTCCGAAATGTCAGCATGAATCACAAACACCTTCATTACTTCTGGACGGTAGCCCGGCTTGGTGGCGTCAGCCGGGCGGCGGAGCAACTTGACCTCACGCCACAAACCATTAGCGGGCAACTGCGTCAGCTTGAAAATGAATTGGGGGCCGCGCTTTTCCGCCCTTCAGGCCGCGGTCTTGAACTGACCGATGCCGGACGGATGGCTCTGTCCTACGCCGATGAAATACTGCATCTCGAAAGCGAGATGAAGCAGGCGTTGCTGGCGCGCCAGCAACGCCCGATGCCGATCCTGCGCATCGGCATCGCAGATGTTGTCCCGAAATCGTTTGCCTACCGCTTGCTGGCCCCCGTTGGCAAACTGCCGGAACCGGTCAGACTGGTTTGCCGGGAAGGCAGTATCGACATGCTGCTCGCCGAACTGGCCCTGCACCACCTCGACATGGTCGTGGCCGATCGCCCGATGCCATCGGGACTGGCCATTCGCGGTCACAGCCATAAGCTGGGTGAAAGCGCCCTGGCCTTTTTTGCGGCCGAATCCCTGTGCCCCGAGCCGCCCGCTTTCCCGGAATGTCTGAACAATGCACCACTACTCCTGCCCGGCGGGCATGCCGCAGTTCGTGGCCTGATTGATCGCTGGTTCAGTGACCAGCGGCTAACCCCACGGTTGATGGGCGAGTTCGATGATGGCGCGCTAATGAAGGCATTCGGGCAAGCCGGTGCCGGTTTCTTCCCGGGGCCGGCGGTGCTGGCTGATGAGATCCACTCACGCTACAACACGCCTTGTGTCGGTCGCGTAGAGGAGATTCATGAAAGCTTCTGGGCGATTACCGCCGAGCGGCGGATCAGCCATCCATCAATCGCGACGATCATCGATTCCGCCCGTACAGCACTCACTCCCGATCTATCCCATCAACATCCAGGCACTTCAGCCAGCCCAATCGGAGACCCTCATGCAAGCAAATGAAAATTCGACTCACCAAACGAAAGACCCCGTCTTGTTGTTCTTTAACCGGGTGATCGCCCAGGTTTCCCGAGTCCTTGCCGCAATCATGGTGATGGTCATCATCTGGGGAGTGGTAGATGTGGTTTATGTGCTCCATCAGCGTTTGATCGCACCGCCCTTCATGCTGCTAGAAATCAAGGACATCATGGCGACATTTGGTGCCTTTATGGCGGTGCTGATTGCCATTGAAATTTTTCACAACATCATTCTGTATGTCGAAGACAACCACAATCAGCAACTGGCTGTCGAAATTGTTCTCGGAACAGCATTGATGGCGATTGCTCGCAAAGTCATCGTGCTTGACTTTAACGAAGTCGGTGCTGGTCACGTTTATGCGACGGCAACCGTGACTCTGGCCTTGTCCGTGGGCTACTACCTGATCGTGATTCGTGCGCAAGGCGCAAAGCGCCGAATGTCACGCAGCATCATTCCTTCTGCTAACGGTTGACGCCCATGTCCACGCTGAATGACCTGTTTGTCGCCATTCCCGGCCAATGGGAAAAGGTCATCGCGACCTTCTTACTGATCGCCTTCGGCATGGCCCTTTCCCATCTTTGGGCACGCTATCTGGCACGGGGAGAGATTTCAGCGGAAAAACGGCGGATACATCTGGTCTGGGCCAGAAACGTCATCTGGTTTCTGGTCTTGTTCATCATCATTTCCGTCTGGGCATCGACAATCGCCGGTTTTGCGCTCTCTCTTGCGGCAGTGGCTGGCGCGGTACTGATCGTCAGCAAGGAACTGCTGATGTGCGTACTCGGCTACCTTTACATCACCTTCGTTCGACCATTCAAAGTTGGCGATCTTGTTGAAATCAACCAACTGAGCGGGCGAGTCATCGACATCGATATATTTGCCACCACCTTGGCTGAACTGGGCTATGGCGGGCAACAGACCGGAAAGGTGGCAGAGTTTCCCAATGGTTTGTTGCTGACGACGCCGTTGAAGAACACCTCCCTGACGGGGGAATATGTGTTGCATCTCTTCCGCATGCCCATCCCTCAGGAAGCAACGGACGATCTCGACAAAGTCGAGGCTGCTGCATTGGCGGCCGCCGATCAGGCGACCCAGGCCTGGCAGGCAGATGCCCAAGCCCATTTCCGCAGGATTTCGGTCGAAAGCTTCATCGCCTTTCCGTCAGGTCGCAACAAGGTGCTGTGGGACTTTTCCGACCCCGACAAACTGATGCTCGTGGTCAGGGTAGCCTGTCCGAGTGACTTGCGATTGAAAGTCGAACAGGCGGTGTTTCGCGATACCTGGCGGGCGTTGAGGTTAACTCAGTCCAGTGACTCAGGGCCGGGGCGTCTTGCTGAATGATCCGACCAGCCAGTGTCCGGCGATTGCAAAGATGAACAAGACCAGTGCACCCAAGCCCCAGATTGCCCAAATCAACGGGCTGAGCCAACTGATGGCTGAAGCGAAGAAAGGCACGGTCTGGGTTACCGAAACAGTGACGCCATCACGCCAACGGCGGCAATAGGTTCGTTGCAGACGTTGGCTCCAGTTAGCCCTTGGGCCGCTTCTGGCCGCACCCGGCCACTATCCGTGCGGGCTACGCGCGTACGATCGGCAAGTCCTCCCATCGGGTCGTGTATTGCGGGCTGAGACGCCCTCGCGTTACCGACCAGTCTCGCCTTACATTTTTCAAGCTTGACGAACCCAGCTGAATTGCGCCGCGTCCAAAGCGCGCATTGATCACGTCCAGCGTTTTCGAAATACCCATCGAATCGATGGAGTCGTTCTGCTCAAACAATTCCCCCTGACTCACCGACTCCGGTGCTAGATCAAGCAGCATGACACCTGCCTTGCTTAACTGGAAGCCGGGCTGGTAAATCCGCTTGATCCCGCGTATAGCCGCCAGGACAAGAACACGGGTGTCAGATGTTGGTCGTGGCAATGCAACCACCATGCTACGTGAGAAGTTCGGCCCCGAACGAAATGGCGAGGTATGCGCGAACACGCTCACATGCCGGGTCACGCTCCCTTGCTGGCGAAGCTTTTCCGCAGCACGCACCGTGAAGCTGCTGACTGCGTCAATCAGTCCATCCAGATCACTGATCGGGTGGCCGAAACTTCGTGTATGGGCGATCTGCTTTTTGGGGGCCGGAGCATCCTCAATTGCCAGACAGGACTCACCCTGCAACTCGCGAACGGTACGTTCCAGCACTACACTCCATCGCTCGCGTACCAAGGCTGGGTTTATTCGCGCCAGATCGAGGGCCGTCAATACGCCAGCATCCCGCAACTGCTTGCTGATCCGAGGGCCGACACCCCAGACATCACCAACCTCCGTTGCCGCCATCAGGGCCTCTCTGGAGGCCAATGACAAGACCGCCAGGTTACATACCGTGGCGAACTCCGATGGGTAGCTGCCTGGCTTGCGCTCCGCAGCTTTTGCGACATGATTGGCGAGTTTTGCCAGCGTCTTGGTCGGACCGATCCCAACTCCGCACGGAATGCCGATCCATTTGAGTATCCGATTGCGCACAGTCCATGCCCGCATCCCCAAGTCATCGCGCACACCATGCAATCCGATAAATGATTCGTCAATGCTGTAGATCTCCTGCGTCGGGCCTAACTCCGAGGTGATCCGCATCATGCGCGTGCTCATGTCACCGTACAGAGCGAGGTTCGCTGACAGACCGATCAGACCGGCCTCCTTCTCCAGATGCCGGATCTGAAACCAAGGGGCCCCCATCTTGATGCCCAGTGCTTTCGCCTCATTGCTGCGTGCAATCGCGCATCCGTCATTTGACGACAATACAACGACAGGACGTCCTTGAAGACTGGGCTGGAATACTCGCTCACAACTGACATAGAAATTATTGCCATCTACCAAGGCGAACATGGCTGGCTACCTTGGCGAGGACTCACTGCTCGGTTCACGAGCACGCAGGATTGCGACCACTTTGCCCGTGGCGATGCCTTTCAGCACGGCCATCTCGTTCAGCAACGTTTGATTGACCGACGCAAGCTTCGCGATTGTTGCCCTAGTCTCGACAAGTTCCTGCCGTAGCGTCCGATTGATCTCGCGTTCGCGAACCAGTGCGCTATGTTTGGCATCCCGCTGGGTTCGTGTTGCCTTGCCCACCAAGCCCCGAATCTTCTCGGCGAGATCGGGATACGTGTTGTGAATCAGTGCAGGAGTAACCCCGGCCATCTTCGCCACAGCGGAAATCGACAA
Source organism: Comamonas aquatica (assembly GCF_018064205.1). Taxonomy (NCBI): domain Bacteria; kingdom Pseudomonadati; phylum Pseudomonadota; class Betaproteobacteria; order Burkholderiales; family Comamonadaceae; genus Comamonas; species Comamonas aquatica. Next base: position 1,934,620 of record NZ_CP072916.1, read on the forward strand.
CTTACCTTGGCTTGCCTGTAACTGTTCAATGGCCTGCTCGATGCCGTCGATCGTCTGTTTTCGGTTGTGCACCTTTCGGTCACCCATTGTCTATCCCTGTCTATGTTGTGAATTTGGACGATTCCGCAAGCAGACCAAGATCTTTCATGACCTGATGCGCCCACCGAACATCACGTTCGGCTCGTTGCCTAACTGCCGGCCCCGCATCGTCGATGGCCAGTAATTCGCGCTGCTGCTGATAGAGGTCTTGCCAGACATCGGCAAATGACTCGTCAATGACGGCGTTTCTGCAATCGACACATCGACTCGCTTCGTACAGTCCGGCGCGGCGTTGTTGCATAAAACCAGCGGCAACAGCTGGTAGGGTGACGTCATGAGTGAAAGTAAGCGCCCGCGTGGCAAGTACAAGACGACAAACTGGGCGGACTACAACGCCTCACTCAAGGCCAGAGGTTCACTGACAGTTTGGCTGGACAAGGACATGCAGTGGTACGCCACTGTCAGCGGCAAACGTGGTCGTCAACGCACCTTCTCCGATGCGGCAATCCAGTTCTGCCTGAGCATCAAATGCTTGTTCGGACTGGCCCTGCGTCAAAGCTTGGGGCTGGTCGAAAGTCTGTTGCGCTTGGCGGGCCTGGACTGGCGGGTGCCAGACTTCAGCACCGTGTGCCGGCGCCAGAAAGACTTGAGCGTTAAGCTGCCTTACCGACCCAGCACAACGGCACTGGATTTGCTGGTCGACAGCACCGGCATCAAGTTCCTGGGTGAAGGCGAATGGAAGTGTAAAAAGCACGGTGCCGAGTACCGGCGCCAGTGGCGCAAAGTACACTTGGCCATTGATGCCCGCACGCTGGACATCCGTGCCATCGAGGTCACTGACAACGGCACGGGCGATGCGCCCATGTTGCCGGAACTTCTCAGCCAGATACCGCCAGATGAACCCATTGCCAGTGTCGGCGGCGATGGTGCTTACGACACCAAGGCATGCCATGCAGCGATAGCGCTGCGCAATGCGCAAGCCATCATCCCGCCACGCAAGAATGCGCGAGCATGGAAGGGCACGCAAGCCGGGGCGAGCTCACGCAACGAAGCCCTGCGTGCCTGCCAGCGGCTGGGTCGCCGGATTTGGAAGAAGTGGAGCGGGTACCACCGACGCAGCCTGGTGGAGACGAAGATGAATTGCTTCAAACGACTGGGCGAGCGGGTCATGGCCAGGACGTTCGAGCGTCAGGTGACGGAGTTGCACATCCGCGTGGCGCTGCTCAACCGATTCAGCCAACTCGGGCGCCCGGTGACAGTGGCCTTGGGGTAAGTCCGTCTGGGGTTGGGGTCATGCCGTCTCCGACGGGAGTTGTGCAACAAGGCCGGTGGGAGTTTGAAGTTACGGAAATTAAAGATGGAGCTATTAGCAAAGTCTTAATAAATAAAATTCAATAAATTAAATTAAAAGTTCATTATAAATGGCCTTTTTTATATGACAAATTTTGATAAATGGATCGATAGATTTTCGCAGCGCTACCCTTCTGCTGAGAGGCTTGGCGTGCCGGTTGCAAAATGGAGGAAAAGCATCTATGTAACTATATTTGAAAGCAATACGAAATTAGGGAGGAATTTTGACCGAATACTTACTATCTTAATTGCTCTAAGTCTTTTGGTCTTGATTTTTCATAGTGTGCCAAGTGTTCAGAAATCAAGTTTTGAAAATCTACTAAGCGGCTTGGAGTGGTTTTTTACTATTATATTTACTGCTGAGTATATTTTAAGAATTATATCTGTTAGAAAGCCTGTGGGCTATATCTTTAGCTTCTACGGAGTTGTTGATTTTCTTTCGATTATTCCAGCCTATCTTTCAATATTCTATCCTGATGCTCATTATTTATCAGCAATAAGAGCATTGCGCCTAATTAGGACGTTTCATGTATTTCCCTTGCTAAAAGGGTTTATGGAAGACTATCTATTTCTTGGTAGGGCACTAAAAAGTAGTGCTAGAAAGATATTTGTATTTCTTTCTGTTGTTGCAGTAATTGTGTTTGTTATGGGAACCCTTATATACATAATTGAAGGCCCAGAGAATGGGTTTACTAGTGTGCCTGTTGGAATTTACTGGGCAATTTCTACGGTTACAACGGTCGGTTATGGTGATATAACGCCTAGCACAGGTGCAGGTCGTTTCTTTGCTTCGATAATGATGTTGATAGGTTGGGGTATTTTGGCTGTGCCAACAGGGTTGGTTGGTGCGGAGTTTTATAGAAATATGTCCTATAGACCTGATGGTATGAAATATGAATGTGATAAATGCCATGAAAAACTGCATGATAAAGATGCGAATTTTTGTAAAATCTGTGGCAATGAAATTATAAAAAAATAATTATTGAAGGTTATGATTTTTAGAAGATCTCTATGTGGATTGATGGAGAAAATTAGAGGCCTTTAAAATATTAATATATTTTAATTATTTATTTGATTAATAAAATGGTTGAGCTTAGTTGATGATGTTAAATAATTGAATTAAATTATTTATAAGAATTTCTCTTCAATTGCAGATGGATAATTAATTTGAAAAACTTTGTGAAGGCATAAAAAGTATAATCTATTTGATTTCTTTAAGATAGATATAATAATAAATATTTATCTTATGATCGGCTTATGAATATTTATCAGTTTGATATGCTGCTTTTAAATATTTTTTAAAAATTTCCTCAGGATCGTACTTCATTGCATTGCAAATTTCTATGAATTCAACTATGTCAATGCTTCTTTCGCCATTTTCATATTTTGAAACATAAGATTGTGGGCGGCCTAGGGCTGTTGCAAGATCTTTTTGAAGTATTGATTTCTCCTTGCGAATTTTGGCTAGGAGATTTCGCAGTGCTACAAGTTTCGGATGATTGGGCGGGCGCGTCATCCAGTTAGCATGAAACCCATTTCGGGATATCCCATTTTGGGATTTTGATGTATGCTGTTTCAGCATATGACTGATACAAGCCACTTGAAACTGCTAAGGGAGATGTTTCCAGAAAAATTTGTGCTGGACATTGATGAGGTTGCAAAGGTGTTGGGGTGCAGCAAGCAGTGGATCTACGTGCAGAGTTCGAGGAATTCCCTTCCTTTTGCAAAATTGCCCGGCTCACGTATTCGTGTGACGGTTATGGAACTTGCTAGGTATTTGGATGCATCAGGAGCGCAACCTGATATGGGTGAAGTTATTGCACCGATTGAAGAGATGGCTGCAAGCACGGGCGAAGTGCAACTTGTTCAAGAGCAGCCAGTAGAACAAAAGAAGATTGGACGACCAAGAAAGGTCGATAGCGTGCTGAACTACCGGGGTAGAAGTTGATATACGCATCAGGATGCGCTCCTGAGGTTCTACCTCTTGCGGGTTGCGGTTTTAGGGTTTCGAGCAGCCGAATATGGGAGTGGTGAGAGCGGCGGTATTGATTGATCAATTTGCCTGCCTTACAACTGGCTGTGAGATTTTGAGGTCATCAATACGATGGGCTTGTAGGCTTGGATATGTAAGGAGGTCACGCAGAACCTAAGGTATTTCTAGGTTTCGTCCTGATATGTTGTCTAGTACGAAATCTTTGGGAAATCCCAATTTGATTGCATTTCATGGTTAGAATACAAAGCTAATTTAACCTCGAAGCGTGGGGTTGGGGGAGCTTTGTTTTGAAAAAGTCATTTAAAATCAATGACTTACAAGATTTAGGTTTCCAAGCTCAGTCAATACCAAGGCCGCCGGAGTCAATCCGGATCGCCGACGCCGCATCTCGCGCTGGTGCAAGGAATACGACCACATATCTTCCATCAGAGACCAGGGCACATCGACACTCCTGGGCTTTCTGTATTTGATATGCATATCCGCAGGCTCCAGCAGAATGCGGATTATCTGGCCGGTGCGCAGATCCGAGCGGGCTCTGGGATTAAAGACATAGGCAAGAGGAAATGAGCGCGCTTCGCACGATCGCATGCCGGTGCGGACCATCAGATTGAATAGAAGCGCGTGGCTTGGGTCAAGTTGGGTCCCGAGACATTGTCGAACCTGCGTCTTGGTCAGCAATTTGATTGTGGCTTTGCGCTCGCGCGCCATAATGGCTGGCTTTTGCACGACGCCGCCAGATCGATCAACATGGGCAAGAATTCCCTGATGCGCGGGTGTTCGCACATCGCGCACGCCAAATGGCAGCTGGGTGATGTATCCCTGGCGCTTGCACCAGTCATAAAACCGCACGATCAAATTCAATCGCTTGTTGACCGTGTTGGGACTTAGGGCCAGCTCACCGAGCGACCAATCGCGATACCGCATCACCACACTTAGACCGTGCGGCTTTTGCGCCTCATCCCACTGAAGTTCATTCGCAGCAAGGAAGGCAAAATAGTCGTACAGACGCCGCCCATAGGCTTCCCAGGTGAGTGTGCTTTCGACACCACCATGGGTAATTAACGTGTGCCATAAAAACGACTGTGCCGGTTCCATGGGCCAGCCGTCATCATCGAGCAGCAACGGAAACCCAGCAAAAGTTCGGCCAGCAACCAAGAAATCCGCAGTTGCCATGACAAGTTTCATACACCTCTCTCTTTCAGGAGCGTCGTAGCTGCCTTGAATTTGATTGTATAGAGATGCATGACCAGATCGATGGCACCACCACCGCCACGCTCCACGCGTACATCCCAGAATTTCGGGCCGGTGCACAAGAACTCCCAGTCGCGGCCTGCTACATATACGTGCCAACGAGTCGTCCGATGACTCGATCGAGGATGGAATGACGGGTCTTCTTTGATGTGGTCGGCCAACAGGCGCAGGACATGGATCGACTCCATCTCCCGCCATCGCAACAGCGTCAAGTTATCCACAGATGCCATTTGTGCCGACTCCTCCCCCCGGCCCCCCTCCTGCTACTCGTCTCATAGAGACGAGAAAATCAACCCCAAAAACCCAAACCCAACACCCTCCGGGATCACATCAAATAACTAACTGAATCACACCGGGTTTGGTGGAGGCTAGTTTGTTGAAGTGCAGGCGTTAGCCTGCACGGTATTGGCAACTTGCCGCCAGTAGTTTGCCTCAGCTTCCGCTGGCGGTATATGCCCTATGGATTCCAGCAGCCTGTCATGGTTGAACCAGTGCACCCATTGCAGCGTTGCCAGCTCCAGTGATTCCCTTGTTTTCCACGGCCCTCGTTTGTAGATAACCTCCGTTTTGTACAAGCCGTTGATGGTTTCGGCCAAGGCGTTGTCATAGGAGTCGCCAGTGCTACCCACAGAGGCGTTGTTGCACAAATGCCGGTCGCAGCTGAGGTAGGCTCGGGAGATGAGAGAGACGAGCTGGGGTCGGGTTAAGTACCGCACAACGAACTGGAAGGCTTACAACGCAGCGTTGAAGGCGCGAGGTGAGCTGACCATTTGGCTCGATAGGGATATGCAGTGGCTAGCTCGGCCCACGGGCAAGCGTGGTCGTTGCCAGAAGTTCTCAGATGCGGCCATCCAGTTTTGCCTGACCATCAAGTGCTTGTTTGGCCAGCCCTTGCGCCAGACACTGGGCCTGGTTGAGTCGCTATTGGGTATGGCAGGCCTGCATTGGCCAGTGCCCGACTACAGCACGGTGTGTCGCAGGCAAAAGAGCTTGGATGTGCAGGTGCGCTACCGTGCAAGTGACAAAGGCTTGCACATGCTGGCCGACTCCACGGGCATCAAGTTCTTGGGCGAAGGTGAGTGGAAAACCAAAAAGCACGGTGCCGAGCGCCGCCGCCAGTGGCGCAAGGTGCATCTGGGTATTGATGCCCAGACACTGCAGATTCGGGCCATCGCAGTAACAACCAATGAAGTGGGCGACTCGCCCATGGCAGCAGACCTGCTAGGTCAAATTCCAAGCAATGAAGAGATAGCTAGCTTTACCGGTGATGGGGCGTACGACACGCAGGATGTACATAAGGCGTGCTACCTGCGGGGAGCCATTCCAATCATCCCGCCGCGCAAAGGAGCGAAGCTGCGCAAAGGGCTGGCATTTGCTCACCGCAATGAAGCGGTCAAGGCGTGTAGGCAGTTGGGGCGGGCTATCTGGAAACGCTGGAGCGGCTACCACCGAAGGTCACTGGTGGAGACCAAGATGAATTGCTTCAAGCGCCTGGGCGAGAAGGTCATGGCCAGGACGTTTGAGCGCCAGGTGACCGAGCTGCACATCCGAGCTTCAATCCTCAATCAATTTACCGCTCTGGGCACGCCCCAGACAGTCGCTGCTGCGTAAATCTATTTGGGATTGGGGATGCCTTGGCCTATGGCCGATTTATGCAACAAAGCCCAAAAATTCGGACACCCCCTTTTTGGAGGGAGCAGTTCATTCTCTCGGAATGGTAGCGGCATTTGTGCCTGAACCTACGGGGGTTGCATCCATTCCGCAGCTATCTCATTGATTTAAAAGTCCCAGGCGAGCCCTGTGCACTGTCCCCCCTGCTGAAGCAATCGCAAACAGGGCCCTAAGTCTGCCAAGGAAGTAGTGCACACGCTTTGCTTGCCTTTGCCCACGGACCTTGACTCAAGCAGCATCGGCCCGCGACACCAGGGGCGATACAACCGTGCTCGTAGAGCACTGAATCCTCTTGCCCAACTACCCAGACACCCTCAGCACCATAAACTATTGGGAGCCTCCAAATACAAATGACGCAATACTTGAATTGCGACATGTATTGCGTCAAGCAAGTAACGACAAGCTGCAAAACAAAAAATGGCATGCAACCGCCAGGTCACATGCCATCAAATTCAAATAATCCGCCTATCAATCATCAGCCAAATTTGAAATATTGGGAATATTCAAACTTCCAAAGCCACGATAAGGCTCCGATTTAATCGTCTTCTCTTTCTCATCTACATGGTTATCACCCATCAAGTCTGAGATATCTGAAGTACCATCATCAAATTATTTAATATTCAATTTCAAACCTGCTTGCTTAATATTTTCGTAAAACATTGGCATGTTTTCCATATTAAAAACATAGGGCCAAATTTCACGATGTTTTTTTAACAACTTTGGGGCTGGAGGTTGATTACACCACTTCATATGCGTCAGCTGCTTATGTTTAGATGGAGGAATACTAGGGTCAATCCGCGCAACATTCAAAATCTTCTTTTTCAGTTCATAGCGCTGATTTTTCGTTAGCCCTTCAAGATAAGGCCCTGCCTCGCCAGCGTAGTAAATTTTAAGAAAATCCTGCGTCTTTTGATCAAACTTAGCCAAATCATTGGGACGATGCTTGTTGTGGCGAAGGTTATCGTTCAACCGAAGCATAGACCGAAAACTCTCAAAAACCTTACCAATTACATCATCTGATTTAGCTTTATCTTTCCAAGCCATAACGCGACTCATACCCGGATGATGCTTCTCCAAATAGGCTTCACTAACACCCAACTCAATACGCAAACCAGATTGACTTAAAGCATAAATCTTTTCTTTTATATCTTCGCCCAAATAATCCGCACCATCATATAAACCGTATTTCTTATTCTCCTTAATGTCATGCCATTTAATGTATGCACGCACAAATGGATGATTACGAAGATCCAAATATACAGTTCTATCATAACCTTCACCTTGATGATTTCTATATTTTGTAGCTATGTAATGGTAGATGGCATTAATACGTGCTTCAAGCTCATTGCGTTTAAGCATTGCATCATCAATATCATCGCACTTGAGCAAGTAGGTTAGCTCCAAGTACTTGATCACAGCATGCTTTAAGTTAATCATATTTAAATACTTAGGACTAACTCCATTGCTTTTGAAATGCTCTTTTAGAAGCATCAAGGCTAGCTTTGCAGACTCGTAGACCAGTACATGCAAAAATGCGTTGTTTCCTACTACACAGGCTGGCACGTTGATTTTTATTAAGAAGCCAACAAGGTGCTTTTTCTCTTTATCCAGCCAAGGGGTTACTTTGAAGCCAGCCCCTGTCACAGGCGATTTCAAAGTCATAACCTTCCCCCCACTGACATCGTCATTGATGAATGATTTCCAAAAATCAATACCGAACATCTTGGAAGCCAACTTAATTGGTATAGGCTTATTTTTTGTCAACATGTGAAGCGTATCAGTCATATCTCTTCTTTTCGTAAATTGGTTTTGGTTAGTGGTTTACAGCTATACGATATTTACACTATTACTAGCTCAATGTGTCAGTAGCATCATTGATAACAACCCATCATCTGTATCGCCTTAATAAACCACTATTCCTGCAGTGTTTCGTTTATTTTTTATGGCTTATAACTAGCTGTATCGCCTAATCGATTAGCCATAAAACTGATATTTATGCGGCCTTTCAATACCTGACTTTTACAGCTATTCACATGCAAAAGTCAGGGAATGAATTCGCCTCAATTTATCTCCATCAGGTGCTTACGCAACGAGCCAACCTGCCAAGCAGTTATGCGCGTTGAGATCTTCACAGGGGCAGGGATATGACCGGCTTTAACGTGACGCCAAACGGTTGCGCGTGAGCACGCATACAGCCCTTGCACCACATCTATGCGGACATGGGCGGAATTGGGAAGCTGATCGAAGTCCAGCAAAGGATCAAGGCGTGGACGGGCAAGCTTGGTTGAGGCAGCTGCGCAGTCAGCGCCTGTAGCAAGGATAGGTTTTTGGCGATATGCCATAGCAAGCTCCTAGTGCTACGGACGACATGCAGGATGCAGTCGCCCAGCTACCAGGCTTTACAGATTTAGAAAATTTGCAGGCAAGGCAGGTGCTTGCTTTGCTGAACTGTTAGGTGTGAGGTACGATTGTTAGGTATGTGTTAGGCCATCTGTTAGGCACAGTGTTAGGTACCGATCTTCATAGCTCAACAAGATAAAAATATTCATCCAATAAAACCATGACAAAAATCTTTCAGCATGATATTCATCACTGGTCACTTGAAGAATTCATTCGATTAATCGTCATTAAAACTAAAATACCCATCCATGACGAACAGCTTAGAAAGCATATTCTTCATGAGATCAAAAAAAATAGAGTTACCGAAAATTTTTATCAGCCACCTGACGAAGTCGATACTTGTCTAGCAGAATCGGCTGAAAGAATCGTAGGAGTGCTATCCAATACCATAGCGCACATTTCATCAGAAATGAGTTTGCCTATTATTTTTTGGATGAGAATCGCATTTATTCTTCACAACCAATACCAAATCAATATTGATAGTGTTATAGAGCATTACTCAAAGTGGCGTAATGACGAGGGTAAAAACCTACAATTGATTTATTCACCAAAAATAAGCAAAGGCAAATCGGAAAATATCCCTTTTGATCTCTTCCTAGTACAGACAGGTTATAAGAGGATTCCTCAAATTTTAAAAACTTCCGAGTGGCACCTTGAAGAAATTAAAGGAACAGTCGCAAAAAAGACAAAAAAGGAAAAAGACCCATATTGCAATATTGGAGAGCCAGCTTTCATAAAACTAGAAGAAATGATGAAAAAGGCCGCCTTAAATATGCAAATAAAAAATCTTCTCCCATATCATGGGCACGATAAAGGTAAACATTTATTTTATGGAAAAAGAGAAGATCTATACAATATATTAGTTGAAAAATATTCTTTAGACATCACTTACAAATCATATTGCCAAGCCTCATCTAAATTAGTTAACGTGACTCGGAAAAAATGCAATCTATCTTCTGCTCAGATTCAAATCATCAAACTTAGAAAAACAAAACCTTTAACACCATTAAAATCAATACATGAAATTTAATCTCACAATCACTTAAGTCAATCATTTCATGGCTATATTCTCAAAAATACACCTCTTTTCTTCAGCTGTAGTGATTCCAATTTATAAGAATTTTCAGACGAAAAACTTAGCCTTCAGGCTGAGAAATTTAAATAACTTACAAACAAAAAAGGGACACAAAATGTGTCCCTTTTTTCTGAAGATTAGTACTGAAAATTATATTCAACTCACATAGAAATCATAAATCAGTATTTTTTCCAACTGCGATTAGTTGTTTCTGTAATTCAGGCAATGCTGTTTGTACGGTATCCCAGACCACATCTAGATTGATATCGAAATATCCATGGGCGATGCGATTGCGCATCCCGCGCATAGCTCTCCAAGGAACATTAGGATTCGCTGCTGCAAAATCACCATAACCATCCATGACCTTGGTGGCTGCTTCGCCAAGAATGATGAGGCTCATGATGACCGCTTGCTGCGTCCTCTTGTCTGCCTCAAATTCGTCTCGGGTCATGCCCACAACAAAGCCACATGCATCTGCAGCCGCCTGCTGCATATGATCAATGTAATCAGGCAACCTGTTCATATTCATACAGGCCGGGCCTCCAAAAGGACTTGATCGCGGAATTTGGCGGGTAAATCGTAGGGGGTCAGCAAATCGACCTGAATACCAAGGATGCTCTCCAATTCATCCTGCAAGCCCCCCAGATCAAAGAGAGTGGCACCCGGAAGAGCATCAACGATCAAATCCAAGTCGCTGCCTTCTTGATCGGTTCCATGCACGACGGAGCCAAATACACGCGGGTTTTCAGTGCGATAACGGCCCACTGCAGCGCGTACATCGCTACGCCTAATTTCAAGTGCTTGTGATGGTCGCATGAGAAGCTCCTTGCTCTACTCAATTATGCGCAATGCGCCACAGGGAAGAAAAGGCTGGCGATCACTTCCCAAGCCTTAGCGCTAAAGAATGAACTCAGCCCATTTCTGCATCATCTCACGACGCTTCTCCAACATGTCGCCTCGCCGGTAAGCTGCTTCTACCTTGTTGCTGACCACGTGTGCCAGCGCCATCTCAGCCATTTCCTGGGGATAGTCCGTCGCTTCCGCAGCCCAGTCACGGAAGGTCGAGCGAAAGCCGTGCACCGTCAAATCATTGCGCTGCATCCGGCGAAGCACCGCCGTGAGCGTCATATCCGAAAGAGGCTTATGGTCCCGCACACTTGGGAAAACGACGTTCGTGCCAGCCAAAAGCACTTGTTCCTGCTGACGCAGCAAGGCCACGGCAGCATCTGACAATGGAATTCGGTGTTCGCGCCCCGCCTTCATGCGTTCAGCAGGTACAACCCACAGACGAGCTGACAAGTCCACTTCGTCCCATACCATGCCTCGCACCTCACCGGATCGAGCAGCAGTGAGGATGGTGAAGCGCAACGCCAATGCACCAACTCCGGCCTGCGCCTCCAGCGAAGTCATGAACGGCCGCATGTCCTTCCACGGAAGTGCCGCGAAGTGGCGCGTCCGAGAGACCTTGGTGCGGGCAGGAAACAGCGAGTCAAGGTGCCCTTTCCAACGCGCTGGGTTGTCTCCACTGCGCAGGCGGCGGGCACTGGCCCAGCCAAGGATGGATTCAATGCGCCCTCGCAAACGAGAAGCCGTTTCCGGCTTACTGTTCCAAATAGGCTCAAGCACGCGCACCACATGTTCGGTCTCCACCAGAGCCACATCCATCTTGCCCATCACAGGTTCAGCGTACATGGCCAGCGTGCTGACCCACTGCTCTGCATGCTTGGCATTTTTCCAACCAGCACGATGCGACTCGATGTACTGCGAAGCACACCAGGCGAACGTGACCTTTTTAGCTTGCTCCGCTCGTGCTGTCGCCATGGCCTCCTGCTTGACCTTCATCGGATCAACGCCTTCACGCACCTGCTTGCGCCATGCCATGGCTTTGTCCCGTGCTTCGGCCAGCGAAACATCGGGGTACGGCCCAAGCCCCGTCCAACGCTCGCGCCCGGCCATCGTGTAGCGCAGGATCCAGGATTTTGAGCCCCCTTCGGTGACCTTCAGCCACAACCCTGCACCATCACCATGCATGCCAGCAACCTTGATTCGGCTGGCTTGCAATTGCGTCAATTTATTCGCTTTCACCATACGTTTAAGTTCGACGGAAACTGGAGGTCCATTTTGCTCTCGTTATACGGAATCGTATACGGAAAAAACAGAATATTGTGCGATGCACAATGAGTCAGCTTGAGACAAACAAAATCATAACTCATTGTTTTCTATTGAAAAAACTTTGAATTTTGATATTTCATGATGCAAAATGAAACATCAGTTCGACTGCCGCCCCTTCCGCCAATTTAAAAGGTCTTGAGCAATCAAGACCTTTTTTATTGCCCTTGCGCGATCCACCTTCCATAAAAAACGCCCGGAACATCCGGGCGTTTTGCATGGTGCGGTGCGCGGCTTAGAAGCCCAGGGAGTGCGGCAGCCACACCGACAGGGCGGGCACGAAGGTCAGCAGCAGCAGCACGATCAGTTGAGCCACCAGGAAGATCGGCAGCTCCCGGTTGAGTTCGGACAGCGAGGTTTTCGTCGCCACGCAGGTCACGAACAGCAAGCCCCCGACCGGCGGCGTGATCATGCCCAGCGTCAGGTTGACCACCACCACCATGGCGAACTGGATGGGATCGATGCCCAGGGCGTTCGCAATCGGCGCCAGGATGGGCACCAGAATCATGATGCCGGGCAGTGGTTCCATGAAGATGCCGAAGATCAGCAGCAGCACGTTCACCGCCAGCAGGAACATGATGGGCGACAGCTCCCAACTGATGATCAGCTCGGACAGGTACTGGGGCACGCCCTCCACCGTCAGAATCCAAGCGAACGGCTGGGAGGCCGCCATCACCAGCAACACCGACGCCGTCAGCAACGCCGAACGCGAGGTGATGGCAGGGATCGCACTCCAGTGCAGCGTGCGGTAGATCCACTTGCCGCAGATGAAGGCGTACACCACTGCCACGACCGAGGCCTCGGTGGGGGTGAACACCCCGAAGCGGATACCAATGATGATCAAGGCCACCAGCAGCAGCACGGGGATCGCCTTGATGGTGTTGAGCAGCATATCCTTGCCGGACGGACGTGCTTCGGTGGAACGGTAGCCGCGCTGCCGGCTCACCCACCAATTCACCGCACACAGCGCTGCGGCAATCAGCAGGCCCGGCACAAAACCCGCGATAAACAGGGCGCCCACCGAGACGTTCTCATCCTGCAAAGAGTAGATGATCATGCTGATCGACGGCGGAATGATGGGACCGATGATGGCCGAATTGGCCGTCAACGCGGCCGCATACGGACGGTCATAGCCGGCCTTGGTCATCATCTTGGTCATCATGGCGCCGGGCCCGGCTGCATCGGCCAGGGCAGAGCCAGAGATCCCTGCAAACAGCACCGACGACCCCACGTTGGCATAGCCCAGGCCACCACGCAGGTGCCCCACGAACTGCGCGGCAAAACGCAGCAGCACCTGGGTCAGCGCGCCGCCCGACATCAGCTCGGCCGCAAAGATGAAGAATGGCACGGCCATCAGCGGAAAGCTGTCGATGCCGGTGAACATTTCCTTGAACACCACCAGTTGGGGGTACTTGCCCCCCACAAACACGGCGATGGCGGAAGCGATGGCCAAGGCAAAGGCCACCGGAAAGCCCAACACCATCAACAGCACCAGGCCCACAATCAAAGTCAAAGTCATTTTTTTGAATCCCTGTCCCGACCTGGCTTACAGCGAGCCTGCGGCTTCGCCATCAATCTCTTCGGAGCGCGCATAGTCGCCCTCCAGTACATAACGGCGGGCAATCAGCAGCAGGTGCACCAGCATCAGCACAAAGCCCACTGGCATCGCGGCGTAGATGAAGGAAATCGGAATGTCCGTGGCGGCCGTGCTCTGGAAACGCGTGCGCCAGACATAGTCGCTGGAGGCCACCGCCATGAAGATGAAGAAGGCCGACAGGCCCAGCAGCACCAGCGAGCGCATCACGCGCGCCATGCGCGTGCTCACGGCGCGGTGCAGGTTGTCGATGGCGACATGGCCGCCAAAGCGCAGGGCCAGGCCGGCGCCCAGGAAGGCCACCCAGATCATCATGTGGCGGGCCACCTCTTCGGCCCAGATGATGGAGTCGCCCGTGGTGTAGCGCAGCACCACGTTGGTGAAGATGATGCCAGCCATGGCCAGCAGCAGCACGATCAAAATCCAGCGGTTGGCGGCCACCAGCCACCGTTCAATGCAATTCAGCATACGTCGATAGAGCGTGGGGGGCGGGCCACCGGCCCACCCTGCACGCGGCTCTTTCTCGAAAAGAGTGCAGACACCCCGGGCATGCAAGGACTTCATTGCCCGGGCACCCAAACACGGTCTTGCGCCACCTGCACTAAGGCAAAAAGCCTGCGCGGCCCTGGGGCTCACGCAGGCACTCCGATGCCAGGTCTGGCGTCGCGCAAGCCGTGCTGGCTTACTTCACGTTGGCAATCGCATCCAGCGTCTGTTGGCCGAACTTCTTCGCGTACTGCTTGTACGCGGGCTCCAGGGCCGTGCGGAAGGCAGCCGTGTCGACCTTCTCGACCACCTGCATGCCATGGCTCTTGGCCATTTCCACGCCCTTGGTTTCCACGTCGTCCACGAAGGCACGCGACGCTACGCCACCGGCCTTGGCACCTTCGGTGAAGGCGGCCTTTTGCGCGTCGGTCAGGCTGCCCCAGAAGGTGGGCGACAGGATCAGCACCATGGGCGCATACACGTGGGCCGTCAGCGACAGGTGCTTTTGCACTTCCCACAGCTTGGAGGAGGTCAGCACGGAAATGGGATTTTCCTGGCCGTCGATGGTGCCCTGCTGCAGGGCGCTGATCACTTCAGGCCAGGACATGGGGGTGGGCGACGCACCCAGGGTGCGGAAGGCCGTGATGTGCACAGGGTTCTCGGTCACGCGGATCTTCAGGCCCTTCATATCGGGCACGCCCTTGACCGCCACCTTGTTGTTGGTCAGGTGGCGAAAGCCCTGCTCCCCCCAGGCCAGTGCCACCAGGCCGCGCTGCTTGAACTTGCCCAGCAGGTCCTGGCCAAACTTGCCGTCCAGCACGGCACGGGCGTGCTTGGTGTCACGGAACAGGAAGGGAATATCCACGATACCGACATCGCCCACAAAGTTGCTCAGCGCACCGGTGGAGACAATTGCGGCTTCCACCGTACCCAGTTGCAGGCCTTCGATCAACTCGCGCTCACCGCCCAGCGCGCTGGAAGGAAACTGCTTGATGGCAAAGGCGCCACCGGTGGCCTTTTCCACGGATTCCGTCCAGGCCTTGGCCGCAGCACCGTAGTGCGAATTCACGGCCAGCGCATAGCCCATCTTCACTTCTTTGGGGGCGGCCACTGCGGTGCCTGCTGCGGTCGCCAGCGCAGCGGTGGCGCAGGCGGCAATAAAAGTACGGCGAATCATGACCATGGGAGTCCTTGTTGTCGGTAGTAATCGGTGGAGCCAGGGGCTGCAGCTACGCCATCTGCAAAACAGAACGCGCGCGGCAGGCCGCAGCAATGTGACACACATTTTAAAAATATTGGCCCGCACCAAGATTAGGCGCAAACCCTGGAAATTCGCCACAAATCACCAGCAAAAACAGGCACTTGCACGCACCAAAACAGTGATTTTGGCCACCTAAGTAGAAGTACGCACATAGCCAAACACGAAGGCTGGTACCCGCTGGGTGTGCACAAAGCCCCACCCGATCGCACCACAAATAGTTACACAGTGTTTCCAGCGTCTACAATGATTCGGGCTAACCCTAGTTTTTCAGACATTCACCATGGCCGCACGCAAACCCGCTGCCTCCAGCAGCAATGACTCCCAACTGGCTTCCTTTCTGATGCTGAGCGTCGCGATCCTGGTCGGCGCACTGGTGCTCGGCGGCTACTGGATGCAGCAGCAGCGTGCCGACCAGGCCGAGCTGCGCCAGCAGGCGGACGTGTACGAAACCTACCTGTACAACACGCGCAACACCCCGTCGCCCGCGCCCGAGGCCCCATCGCGCGCGGCCCAGGCCCAGCAAGTGCGCCAGTACCTGCTGGACCACCCGGCCGTCACCCCCGGCCCCGGCTTCAACCGCCCTGGCGTGCAGAGCACGGGCAAGACCATCGTCGACGCCATCGACAGCGCCAAGGCCCCGTAAACACACTAAAAAAGAAGAGCTGCCAGCGCTGGTGGTTGCTGCTTTTTACAGAGAAACCCTCTGCAAAGGCACACAACACCTGCGCTGGCAGCTCTTTTTTTAGGGCCGCGTCAGAGCGACTGCGCCCGTCGGCCTAACGTTTGTGCTGCGCCACCCAGCCGGCGAACAGTTCGACAAACTTCTGCAGGAACGCACGGCTTTGCTCGCCCACGCTGCCATCGGCGTTGAAAAAGCCGTCCTTGGCCTGCAGGAACATCTCCGGCTGCCCCAGCGTGGGCATGTTCAGGTAGGCCAGCACATTGCGCAAATGCTGCTGCGCCAGCGCCGTGCCGATGGCGCCGACCGACATGCCGATCACCGCAGCCGGCTTGCCGTCCCAGACGCTGTGCCCATAGGGGCGCGACCCCTGGTCCAGCGCATTCTTGAGCACGCCGGGCATGGAGCGGTTGTACTCCGGCGTCACGAACAGCACCGCATCGGCGCTGCGGATGGCATCGCGGAACTGCTGGACCACGGCCACTTCGTGGCCGTCGGCGTCCTGGTTGTACAAGGGCAGCTCCCCGATCGCCACCTCTTTGAACTGCACCTGCGCAGGGGCCAGCTTGATCAAGGCATGCGCCAACTGGCGGTTGAACGATGCCTTGCGCAGACTGCCCACGATCACCGCAATTTGGTATTGGCTCATCACAAAACTCCTGGGTTGGGAATGCCAACCATTATGGGCAGCCACCCGCGCCCAGCGCGTGGGCACCGTCCTACATGGCCGCCCGGGCCCGGGCCATCGGGCACAATGCGCCCTGCCTTGCCCTTCGCCCCATCTGCATGACCGTGACCGCCGCTGCCGCCCCCGACTTTGCCCCTGCGCCGCACCTGGCGCTGCAGCAGGTGCGCCTGCAACGTGGCCGCACCACGGTGTTCGACGGACTGAGCCTGTCGCTGGCCGAGCCGCGCATCGGCCTGATCGGTGACAACGGCGCCGGCAAGACCAGTCTGCTGCGCCTGCTGTGCGGCCTGGAAGTGCCCGACACCGGCCGGGTGCTGAGCCAGGGCCAGGACCTGCATGCCGCAGGCAGCCAGCGCGCCCGCTGGGTCGGCATGATGTTTCAGAACCCGGACGACCAGATCATCTTCCCCACCGTGCTGGAGGAGCTGGCCCTGGGCCTGCGGCCACAGGGACTGAGCAAGCAGCAGGCCCAGGCGCAGGCCTTGGCCTTCCTGCAGCAGCGCGGCCTGCAGGACTGGGCCGAGCGCGCGGTCACCAGCCTCAGTCAGGGCCAGCGCCAGCAGGTGTGCTGGCTGGCGCTGCTGCTGGCCGGCCCGCGCAGCCTGTTGCTGGACGAGCCCTACGCCAGCCTGGACCTGCCGGGCCAGGCACGCCTGGCGCGCGACATGGCGCAGGCACCGCAGCAGATCATCGTCTCCACCCACCTGCTGGAGCATGTGCGCCATTTCGAGCGCGTGCTCTGGCTGGATGCGGGCCAGCTGCGTGCCGACGGCCCCGGCGCCACGGTCTGCGCGGCCTACGAGGCCGATGTGCGCCAGCGTCTGCAGTCCCTGGGCAACTGAGCATGGGCAGCCTCTACAGCGAACACCACACCTGGCTGCACGGCCTGCGCCCCGGCCTCAAGCTGGGGCTGATGGCCGTGCTCAGCACCGGGCTGTTCCTGCTGCAGGCCCCCTGGGCCCTGGGGCTGTGCGCCATAGGCTGTGCCGTGCTGTGGTTCAGCCTGGGGGCGGCCACGCGCGTGGCGCGGCGCCTGATCGCCTCGGTGCTGATCGCCGCTGCGCTGATCGCCGTCTTCCACGCCGTCATGGGCCACTACGCGCTGGCAACCGTCAGCGCCCTGCGCCTGGCCTGCGCCTCCACCCTGGGCGTGGCGCTGACGGTCAGCACCCACCCCACCCAGCTGCTGCAGTTGCTGGAACAGCTGCTGGCGCCACTGGGCCGGTTGGGCTTTCCCTCCGAGCGCTTTGCCCTGCAGCTGGCGCTGATGCTGCGCTTCATCGAGCATTTCTTCGTGCAGTGGAAGCTCCTGGACGAGGCCCACCGCCTGCGCACCGGCAAGGGCGGCGGCATCCGCCTGCTGGCCCCGCTGAGCATCCAGATGCTGCAAACCGCACGGCGCGTGGCCGACGCGCTGTACGCCCGCCTGGGCCAGTAGGTTCACCCGGCCTGCAGCGGCGGCCCACCGTCCCCCATCCCGCCATAAAAAAACGCTGCCGAAGCAGCGTTGTGCAAGCAACTCGCCCCCACCGGCCCATGAGGCCGGCCTGGGGCGGGGTGTGCGTGTTCAGTCGCGCACCACCAGCACCGGCACGTGGGCGGTCTGCAGCACGCGCTGCGCCACGCTGCCCAGCACCAGCTTTTCCAGGCCACGGCGGCCGTGCGAGCCCATGACGATCAGGTCGGCACCCACGTTCTCGCCCACGCGCGCAATGCCTTCGTGCACGGCATGGCCCTCGCCCACCAGGGTCTTGACCGCCACACCGGCGTCGGCCATGGTCTTTTGCACGTCTTCCAGCGCCTTGTTGGCTTCGGCGGTGGCCGCGCTCAGGTACTGGGCCTGGCCATAGGCAAAGTCGGCGCCCACGCCCGTGAAGGGATAGGGATCGAGCACGTAGACGGCGGTGACTTCGCTGCCAAAGGCCTTGGCCAACTCGGCGGCCTTGGTCACGGCCAGCATGGAAGTGGCCGAACCGTCCACCGGAACCAGAATGTGCTTGAACATGGATAACTCCTCGTTGTGTGAAACAGGGGCTGGCATGTGCCAGCCCATGGATGCAGTCTGCCCCTGTAGTACACCGACTGTCTTGACGCGTGTCAAATCAGACAGGAACTCAGACTGGATTCTTGCCCTCATCGCCCTGGAAGCACTGCCGGCGGCAGGTCACCACCAGGGTGTCGCGCGCGCCGTGGCGGGCCTCGTCCAGGGGCTGGATGGGGGTGGATTCGTGGATCATGCGGGCATCGTCCAGCAGCATCAGCGACCAGGGCTCGGTCAGGGTGAAGCGCAGCCCGCTGGGGCCGCTGGCCTCGAACACACGGGTCTCGCCCCCCTTCACGCCTTCGCGCCCCACCAGGAACACGGCGACCAGGTCCACGCCGTCGCGGTGCGCACCTTCGGGCGTCGGGCGGCCGATGCCGCTGGCCGTGTCGATGCGGAACTGGTGCGCCTCCACAAAGCAGGGCTCGGCCGGATCGGGCGCAAACAGCTGCTGCGACAGCTGGGCCAGCCTGGCGATCAGCTGCGGCCACACGGCCAGTTGCGTGGTGTGGGCCAGCATGGGCGCAAACCAGCGTTCCATGCCGCCGTGCAAGGCGTTGTACTTGACCGGCTGCCAGTGCGCGCGGTGCGGCACCTGCTGCACGGCATCGCCCTGGACCCGGAAGCTGGCATGGCGGCGAAAGCGATAGCGCCCACCGTCGCGCAGGAATTCATCGGGCGGCAGGGACGCCCAGTCCGGGGTCAGCGCCATCAGGTCCGCCACCTCGCAGCCAATCCAGGCCGCTGTGTCCGCGGGCTGCAGCACGGCGTAGCCATGGTCGCGCAACTGGTCGGCGACGCGGTTGGGGGAATGGTAGGGAGGGGGAAAAGTGACATGGGCCATAGCGCCCCAAGCTTACTCCTCGGCAGCGGCCCCGCCGGGCTGGCGCGCCAGAAAATGCTTGATCTGCCGCAGCCGCGGGGCGGATGTCGCCTTTGAATGAAAATGGCTGCCAGCGCACACCCCACCTGCGTGGGCAGCTATGAAAAACGCCAACCACTGCACGCACCGGGCCCACCCTCGTCTGGAGGTGCCCGGCGCCGGCCTCAGGCGGTGGCGGTCTCGGCCTCCTGCAGCAGGCGCCACATCACCTTGCCGCTGCCGCTCTTGGGCAGGGCGTCAACAAAGGACACCAGGCGCGGCACCTTGTAGGCGGCCATGTTGTCGCGGCACCAGGCGATGATGCTTTCCTCGGTCTCCTGCCCCTGGTGGCTGGCACGCAGCACCACCACGGCCTTGACCGTCTCGCCGCGATAGGCATCCTTGGCGGCGATCACACAGGCCTCCTGGATGGCCGGGTGGCGGAACATCAGCGCCTCCACCTCGGCCGGCCAGACCTTGAAGCCGCTGGCATTGATCATGCGCTTGAGGCGGTCGGTGATGAAGAAATAGCCATCCTCGTCCACGCGCCCCAGGTCGCCGGTGCGGAAGAACCGCTGCCCGTCGATCTCCACAAACACCGCGCGGGTCGCGGCCTCGTTGCGCCAGTAGCCCTGGAAGACCTGCGGGCCGCACACCACGATCTCGCCCTGCTCGCCCACGGGCATTTCCTGCAGCGTGTCGGGGTCGACCACGCGCGCATCGGTGCTGATGAAGGGAATGCCCAGGCACTGCTGCTTGGCATGCTCGGGCGGGTTGTTGTGCGAGGGGGCGGCGGTTTCCGTCAGCCCGTAGCCCTCCTGGTAGCGCAGGCCATAGGCCTCCAACAGCCGCTGCGCCACCGCCTGGGGCATGGCGGCGCCGCCACCGCCGATGTAGGTCAGGCTGCTGAGGTCAAACTGCTGGAAGTTCGGGCTGGCAAACAGGTCGATCACCATGGTCGGGATGTTGGTCCAGTTGGTGACCTTGTACTGCGAGATCAGGCGCCCGGCCAGCTCCCGGTCCCAGCGCGGCATCAGCACCATGCTGCCGCCGGCGTAGATGGTGGAATGCATCATGGACACCATGCCCGTGATGTGGAACATGGGGATGACCGCCAGGGTCACGTTCTCGCTGGTGGCCGCCCCCCACACCGCGCTGGCCACAGCATTGAACATGATGCTGGCGTGCGTGTGCATGCAGCCCTTGGGCAAGCCGGTGGTGCCGCTGGTGTAGGGCAGCACGCTCAGGTCCTGCGGGCCCACCGTCAGCGCCGGTGCGGGCGCAGTGCAGGCCAGCGCCTGCTCCCAGGACACGACCTGCCCGCCATCCAGCTGCAGGGCCGGGCGCTGCATGGTCAGCCAGGCCTGCCAGACTTCGGGCACCGGCTCGCGCTGCGCGGGCGGCAGCAGATAGTCGCCCAGCTGCGTCACCACCACCTGCTGCAGGCCCTGGCCGGCGGGCAAGGCATTGCTGGCCTTGACCAGCTCCGCCCCCAGGTCGGCCGTGGTGATGGCCACCCGGACCTCGCCGTCGGTGATGTAGTGCTTGAGTTCCTCGGCCAGGTTCATCGGATTCACCGGCACCACCACGGCGTTCGCGCGCAGGATGGCAAAGTGCGCCAGCACCAGCTGGGGCAGGTTCTGCATCAGCAGGATCACGCGATCGCCCTGGCGCACGCCGGCACTGTGCAGGTGGGCGGCCAGGCGCTCGGCCCCCTCGGCCAGTTCGCGGTAGCTGACGGTCCGGCCAAAGAAGTGCAGCGCGGGCTTGGACGGGTAACGGCGCGCACTGATCGCCAGGTTGTCCCACAACGAGGTGGCGGGAGGCATCAAGGTCCGGGGGGTGCGACGGGGCCAGTGTTGGAAGTGTGCGCGCATGAAGCAGGTCCGTGAGAGGGTTGCGAATGCCCTGAAACTATCGCCTCCACCCGGGCGGCGCATTCGGGTAGGTCCCCACCCGGGGTCGCGTGCGTGACCCGTTTTCGGGTTTCGCCCTGCGGAACCTGCGACCGAACACGCTGTCATCCAACGCCGCGATCGGCACGGGCTTCGACAAACTGTCACATATGCGGCGCAGCATGCGCTATCCAAGTTGAAGCATGGAGCCCCCGCATGGTGACCGACCCCGCGCAAGCCTGCCGTTTCTGGATGGCCTCGCTGCTCAGCATTGCGGACCTCAATCCCGCGGCGGCGCTACCTGCCCCTCCGCCCCGCCCGCGCGCACCGGGCGTGCGCCCCCCATGGCGCCCGCACCCGGTGTACCTGTATGTGCTGTGGCCCCACCTGGCCCTGCTGCTGTATGCCGGTTGATTTCAATGACCAAAACGGCTTCAGCAGCGCATCTGTATTGCGTTAACAGCTACACAACCAGGAGCTCATCAACCACCAGCACAGCCACTGCCAGCCCGTAGCCGTGGCCGCACGCTCCGGCGGTTGCACACCGGCCCGGCCTCAATCACGCAGGCGCCCTGCCGGCAGGTCCTGCGCCCCCGTCACCACCACATCGTTCCAGCGCGGGGTCTGCACGGACAGCTGACCTTCTTGCACGGCCTGGGCCAGCTGCGCACGCCCCTCGGATGACAGTCCGCCCCAGGCCAACTGCCCCACCCGCTTCCAGCCGCCCTGCGCCTGCGGACCAAACACCTGGCAGCTGGTGGTATAGCCCCCCAGACGGCAGACCAGTGGCAAGGGCGGGCCCTGGCGCTCCAGCGGCAGTTGCAAGACCAGGCAGCGCACATCCTCACGCGGGCAATGCGCCAGATGGTCGCGCAGCGGCGGCGTTTCGATGGCGGCCCACCAGTCCTGCGCCGGGCGTTCGTGCCCTGGCGCCAGCTCCAGGTGGCCGGCCAGCGGCTGCGGCGGGGCCTCGGGCCGCGGCGCGCGCGTCATGCGCTCTGTCGCCACCAGCACCTGGGCCAGCCACTGCGCGACCTCCCCGGTGGCAAAGCGCGCTTCGGACTGCAAGGACTGCAGGGCGGGCAGACCATGGCGGCCATGGTCCCAGCGCAGGCTGTCCAGATCGGCCAGGGACACCGGGGCCGTGGACTGCCGCAGGCGCTCGCGCTGGCTGGCCGCGCCCAGGCGGTAGGGATCGAGCAGCGGCGTGTGCAGCAGCACCAGCAGCGCCAGCACCAGCCAGGACATCGCCGGATTCAGGCGCTGCACGCCCTCCAGCCAGGGACCTTGCCAGCTGCGCACCGCCATCACGGCATAGCCCAGCGCATACACCAGCAGCACCGCGGCAATCACCACCGCCCAGACGCGCTCGTGCGTCCAGCCGTATTGCTGCACACGCAGGCAGACGGCCCACAGGGCCAGCCCTGCCAGCACCGGCATGGCCACCAGGGCGGCACCGATCAGGGCCCGCACTGGCGCGGGATAGGGTTCCTCGCTCGCCGCGCCGTCCTGGTAGACGGCGTTCACAAACAGCAGCATCCACAGCCACACGCCCATCAGCAGCGGCGCGGCCTTGCGCGTCTCCCACAGACTTTGCACCCCCGTGAAAGGCAGGAACAGCACGAACAGTACCACCACCAGCGAAAGCAAGGGCAACAGCAGCTTGCACAGCGCCAGCGCCAACTGCAACAGCATGCGCAACGGTTTGGGCTGGCCGCGGGCCAGCACCAGGCCCACGCCGACCATGCCCCCAGTCGCCAGACAGACGAACAGCGGCTGCGTGAAGGTGGTGACAAACAACTTCACCTTCAGCAGCGCGAACAAGCCCGCCCACAGCCCCAGCACCGACCAGCACAGCCCCACAAATTTGGTGACAAAGCCAATCACCATGGCGTTGTTCCAGGCGTGCGTGAACAAGCTGGCATACGGCACGTGGCGCAGGCTGCGGTGCTGCAGCAGCGCCTGCACCCAGGCCAGGGCCACCAGCAGCAGCGCGCCCTGGGCCAGCAGCCAGGGCCACCAGATGCGGGGCAGCCAGCGATCGCCCATGAACCACACGACGCTGAAGTTCAGCCCCACCGTCACGGCGCCGACCACGGCCAGGCTGGCCCACCACAGGCGGTCGCGCAACTGCAGCGCCGACATCATCGCGAACAGCGAGACCGCCAGCAGCAGCGACAGCCAGGGCGCGCGCACCTGGGGCTCGCTGCCCAGCCAGCCCTGCACAAAGGCATAGACCAGCCCGCCTTGCAGCAAGCCGGTCAGCACCAGCATTTCGCGCGTCAGGCGCGGCAAGGCAGGCAGGGAGGACGTGGCCTCCGGGGACACCGGGGCAGAGGATGGGGCAAAGGACATGGGCAAGGCGATGGCCCGCGCCGAGAGGCGCGGGCCGGGGACAGATGACACAGTGCGCCAGCGTAGCAGCCCTGCCGTGCCACGCCAACCAACAGGCGATGTGCGCCAACGCTGGGACATGGCGGACAGGCGCTCAGATGCCCGGCCCTGACACCACCCCGACCCGCCAACTGGCAGGCCGCAGCGGGCCTGCCGCAGAAAGCCCCGTCACCCCACGGTGGCCCGGGCTGGGGTACGTAGTGCTTAGAACTCGAGGTTGTCGATCAAGCGGGTGCTGCCCAGGCGGGCGGCACCCAGGGCCACCAGCGGCGACGACGGGGCCGCGCCGGCGGCCGGGGGCAGCAGGTCGTCGCGCTGGCGCACGCTCAGGTAGTCGGGCTGCCAGCCCAGGGCCGTCAGGCGTTCCATGGCCTGGGCTTCAAGCTGCGCCAGGGGCTGCTGCGTCTGGCGCACCTGGATGGCCAGCCACTCCAGCTGCGCGTACAGCGCGCGGGCCTGGGCCCGCTGCTCGGCGCTGAGGTAGGCATTGCGCGAACTCAGGGCCAGACCGTCCCCGGCCCGCTCCGTGTCCACCCCGACGATCTGCACCGGCAGCGCAAACTGCTGCACCATGTGGCGGATCACCAGCAGCTGCTGGTAGTCCTTCTTGCCAAAGACCCCGACCCCGCCGCCCGCGGCACCGAACACGCAGGCGAACAGCTTCATCACCACGGTGCACACGCCGGTGAAGAAGCCCGGGCGGAAATGCCCTTCCAGGATGTCCGCCAGCGCCGGATCGGGCTGCAGCTTGAAAGTCTGGGGCTGGGGGTACAGGTCGGGCTCGAGCGGGGCGAACAGCACGTCGCAGCCCTGCGCCTGCAGCTTGGCGCAGTCGGCCTCGAAGGTGCGCGGGTAGCTGTCGAAGTCTTCGTGCGGCAGGAACTGCAGGCGGTTGACGAAGATGCTGGCGACGGTGACATCGCCATGCCCGCGCGCATGGCGCACCAGGGACAGGTGGCCGTCGTGCAGGTTGCCCATGGTGGGCACAAAGGCGGGCCGACCACGGCCGGCCAGGGTCTGGCGCAAGGCCTCGACGGTGTGAACGATCTGCATGGCAGCAATCTCTCTGGGGTGGGAAACGCCCGGTGGCTTACCAGGCGTGCAATTGGTTGTCCGGGAAGCTGCCGGCCTTCACGGCCTGCACGTAGGCCTGCATGGCCCCCTTGATGCTGCCGGCCTCCTGCATGAAGTTGTGCACGAACTTGGGCATCTTGCCCAGGTTCATGCCCAGCATGTCGTGCAGCACCAGCACCTGCCCGGCCGTGCCGTTGCCGGCGCCAATGCCGATGGTGTGGCAGTGCGCCAGCTCCTGGGTGATGCTGGCGGCCAGGGCCGCCGGCACCATCTCCAGCACCAGCATGGCCGCGCCGGCGTTCTGCAGCTCCAGCGACTGCTGGCGCAGCAGCTGCGCGGCGGCTTCGTCCTTGCCCTGGACGCGGTAGCCGCCCAGGGCGTACACGGTCTGCGGTGTCAGCCCCAGGTGGGCGCACACGGGCACCCCGCGCGCCACCAGGAACTCCACCGTGCGGGCCGTCCAGCCGCCGCCCTCCAGCTTGACCATGTGCGCGCCGGCCTGCATCAGGGCGCAGGCATTGCGCATGGCCTGCTCGGCGCTCTCGGCGTAGCTGCCATACGGCATGTCGGCCACCAGCCAGGTCGTGCCCTGGCTGCGGTGCAGGCCGCGCGCCACGCTGGCCGTGTGGTAGACCATGTCCTCCACAGACACGCCCACGGTGCTGTGCCGCCCCTGGCAGACCATGCCCAGGGAGTCGCCCACCAGGATGCAGTCCACGCCCGCCGCATCGGCCACGGCCGCGAAGGTGGCGTCATAGGCCGTCAGCATGGCGATCTTCTCGCCCTGCGCCCGCATGTGCGCCAGGCGCGGCAGGCTGACCGGCTTGCGGGCCGGCATGGGGGATGCGGGGGGGATGGTTCCGTACGGCGTGCCCGTGGGGACACCGCCCTCTATGTGCAATGAAGTCATGTCGGCCAATCAGTTGCGCCACGGTGGCGGGGGCGCTGGCGCCCTGCCCGCCCGGGCTGGTTCAACGAAGCCCCCGGGCACCCAGCGCCCGGGGAACATGGAAAGCGGCTCAGCGCCGGTTCACAGCGTCTGCGTCGGCACCTGGTGGCGCAGCTCGGTCTGGCGGTTGTGTTCGTCGACGAACACCAACTGGGGCTGGTGCTCCGCGACATCGCTTTCGTGCACCTGGGCAAAGGCGGCAATGATCAGCAGATCGCCCACGGCGGCACGGCGCGCGGCCGAGCCATTCACCGAAATCATGCCGCTGCCGCGCTGGCCCTTGATGGCGTAGGTGACGAAGCGCTCGCCGTTGTCGATGTTCCAGATGTGGATCTGCTCGTTCTCAGCGATGTTGGCTGCGTCCAGCAGATCCTCGTCGATCGCGCACGAGCCTTCGTAGTGCAGCTCGCATTGCGTGGTCTTGACCCGGTGGATCTTGGACTTCAAAAGTGTGCGGAACATGGTGTCTCCCTGTCTGTGTCTGTGGCACGCCGCTGCGGGTTGTCACCAAGCACCCACTTGCGCGGCGTCCCTTGTTGCGCCGCCGCATTGTGCACGCGCCGGCCCCGGGGCTCAAGCCCAAAACACCCAGGTTTGTGACGGCCAAGCTTGACGCTGGTGCAGCGATATGGCGCGGCCACCCTCCACCGGCCCGCTAGGATGCGGGGCATGTCCATCCATACCGACTCCCTTGCGCCCCCTATGACCGGGGCCGTCACCGGCGCCCTGCGCACCACCTTGCGCCTCGAAGGGCTGTGCGTGCTGCTGGTCGCCACGGCCTGCTATGCCCGCTACGGCCAGGGCTGGGGCTGGTTTGCCGCGCTGTTCCTGGTGCCGGACCTGGCCTTTCTGGGCTACCTGGCCGGGGCCCGCGTGGGCGCCATCGCCTACAACCTGAGCCACTCCTACATCGGCGCCCTGGCCTGCCTGCTGGCCGGCGTGCTGCTGCCACACCCGCTGTGGCTGGCGGCCGGCCTGATCTGGGCGGTGCACATCGGCTTTGACCGGGCCCTGGGCTACGGCCTGAAATATGCGCAAGGCTTTGGCTTCACGCACCTGGGCCTGATCGGCAAGCAGGCACGGGCCACAAAGGCTGTGCCGCAGGCCCCGAGCGCCACCGCGCAGCGCTGAGGCATGGCCCCGGCCACCGCAACAGGGGCCGGAGCGCACGCGGCGCCCCGCCCCCGTTCACTGCTGCAGCTGGCCCCAGACCTTGTCCAGGCGCTTGGCACTGACCGGGTACGGCGTGCGCAGCTCCTGCGCGAAAAAGCTCACGCGCAGCTCCTCCAGCATCCAGCGGTACTCCTGCATGCGCGCATCCACCTGGCCCTTGCGCTCGGCCACCAGGCGCCAGTAGCGCTGCTCCAGCGGCTGCAGTTCCTTGAGCTTGGCGGCATCGCGCGCCGGATCGGCACGGTACTTGTCCAGGCGTGTGGTGATGGCCTTGAGGTAGCGCGCGTAATGCCCCAGCTGCGCCCAGGGGGCCACGGCGATGAAGTTCTTAGGCATCAGCTTTTGTAGCTGCTCACCCGCGTCCTTCGTGGCTTCCGGGGCATTTTTTGTGTCCTTGATCTTGCGCGCCGCAGCGGCGTACTCGGTCAGGATGGTGCCGGCCATGCGGGCCACCTCGTTGGCGATCAGGGTCAGGCGCCCGCGCCCGTCCTGCACGCGCTGCTGGAAATCCGCCGCATTCGCGGGCAGGGGCTCCTGCAGGAAGGCGCGGTCGATCGCCACATCGATGATCTGGGCGCGCAGCTCCTCCTGCGTGCCCAGCGGCATGTAGGCCACGGCCATCTTCTGCAGGTCGGGGATGTTCTTTTCCAGGTACTTGAGCGCGTCCTTGATCTGCAGCGCAAACAGGCGGCGCAGGCCCACGCGGTGGCGGGCGGCTGCCACCTCGGGCTCGTCGAACACCTCGATGCCGACCTCGCTGCCATGGTCGATCAGCGCGGGAAAGCCGATCAGGGTGGTGCTGCCCTTGCTGATCTCCATCAGCTCGGGCAGCTCGCCAAAGCTCCAGGCGGTGTAGCGCTGCTCGGCCTTCTGGGCCGGCGACTTGGGCGGTGCGGTCTTGTCGTTTTTAGGAGCTGCCTGTGCTTTCCCCCCCTGCGCTGGAGGCTGTTTTTGCTCTAAAGGCTTGGGCACCTCGACGGTGCTGCTGACCTTGAGCGCCGCCAGCGCCTGGAAGGCGCCGCGCGCCTTGGCGCCCCACTCGGCCTTGAGGGAAGCCAGGTTGCGGCCCTGGCCCAGCTGGCGGCCGTGCTCGTCGATCACGCGGAAGTTCATGAACAGGTGCGGGCTGAGCATGTCCAGCTTGAAGTCGGCGCGCTTGACGTCCAGCGAGGTCTCGTCGCGCACCTGCTTGAGCAGGGCCTCGATCAGCCCGCCCTTGGCCCAGCGCTCGGACTGCGTGAACAGCTCGGCCAGGCGCGCCGCGTTCTCGGGCAGCGGCACGAAACGGCTGCGCGGGCGCTGCGGCAGGCTCTTGAGCAGGGCCTGGATCTTGTCCTTGAGCATGCCGGGCACCAGCCACTCGGCGCGCTCCTCGGACACTTGGTTGAGCACGAACAGCGGCACGGTGACGGTGACGCCATCGCGCGCATCGCCGGGGCTGTGCAGGTAGGCCGCGCTGCAGTCCACACCGCCCAGCTTGACCACCTTGGGGAAGTTGTCGGTGGTGATGCCGGCGGCCTCGTGGCGCATCAGCTCGTCCCTGGACAGGCGCAGCAGCTCCGGCTGGCCCTTGCCCGCGGCGCGGAACCACTGGTCGAAGGTGGCGCCGCTATACACATCGCGCGGCAGGTGCTGGTCGTAGAAGGCGAAGATCAGCTCGTC
Source organism: Comamonas aquatica (assembly GCF_018064205.1). NCBI lineage: Bacteria > Pseudomonadati > Pseudomonadota > Betaproteobacteria > Burkholderiales > Comamonadaceae > Comamonas > Comamonas aquatica. The sequence continues at coordinate 1,963,326 of NZ_CP072916.1, forward strand.
GTCCACCAGCACGTCCTGGCGGCGGCTCTTGTGCTCCAGCTCCTCGACCTTGCGCACCAGCTTGAGGTTGGCGGCCAGGAAGTGCCAGTGCGTGTCCCACTCGCCCTCCACCAGCGCCTGGCGGATGAACTGGGTGCGCGCCGCATCGGGATCGACCCGGCCGTAGCTGACGCGGCGGCCGCTGTAGACCACCAGGCCGTAGAGCGTGGCGCGCTCCAGCGCCACCACGTCGGCCTGCTTCTTGGACCAGTGTGGGTCCAGCAGCTGCTTTTTCAGCAGGTGCGCGCCCACCTCTTCCAGCCACTGCGGCTCAATCGCGGCAATGCCGCGGCCATACAGGCGCGAGGTCTCGACCTGCTCGGCCGCCACGATCCAGCGCCCGGGCTTCTTGCTCAGGTGGGCGCCGGGGTGCGGGTGGAACTTGATGCCGTGCGCGCCCAGGTAGGCATCGCTCTCCTCGCCCTTGTAGCCGATGTTGCCCAGCAGACCGGACAGCATGGACAGGTGCACGGCGTCGTAGCCGGCGGCCTCGGTGTTGATCTGCCAGCGGTGCTCCTTGACCACCGTCAGCAGCTGGGAATGGATGTCGCGCCACTCGCGCACGCGGCGGATGTTGATGTAGTTCTGGCGCAGCAACTGTTCCCACTGGCGGTTGCTGAGCTTGTGCGTGGCGTCCTCCACCGTTTCGGATGGGTTGAACAGCGCCAGCCGCTCCTCCACCGTGCCCTCGGGCTGCGCGCCGCTGGCGCGCTGGCTGACCGGCAGAAAGGCCTGGTTGCGCGCCGAAGGCTTGGCCGCGGGCTTGTGCTGCGCCGCCATCTCCGCGCGCGTCTTGGCCACCACCTTGCCGCCGCGCGCGTCCTGCAGCCATTTCCACAGGCGCAGGTAGCCGGTGAACTCGCTTTTCTCGTCATCGAACTTGGCATGCTGCTGGTCGGCCTGCTGCTGGGCTTCCAGCGGCCGGTCGCGCACGTCCTGCACCGACAGGGCCGAGGCAATCACCAGCACCTCGGCCACGGCACCGCGCGCACGCGCCTCCAGAATCATGCGCCCCACGCGCGGGTCCAGCGGCAGGCGGGCCAGCTCCTGGCCCATGGGCAGCAGGTGGCCGCGTTCGTCCACCGCGCCCAGCTCGGCCAGCAGCTGGTAGCCGTCGGCAATGGCGCGGCCCGAGGGCGCTTCCAGGAACGGGAAGTTCACCACATCGCCCAGGCCCAGCGACTTCATGCGCAGGATCACACCGGCCAGCGAGCTGCGCAGGATTTCCGGGTCGGTGAAGCGGGCGCGGCTGGTGAAATCGGCCTCGTCGTACAGGCGGATGCAGATGCCGTGGGCCACGCGGCCGCAACGGCCGGCGCGCTGGTTGGCGGCCGCCTGGCTGATGGGCTCGACCAGCAACTGCTCCACTTTGCTACGGAAGGAATAGCGCTTGACGCGCGCCGTGCCTGCGTCAATCACGTATCGGATGCCGGGTACCGTGAGCGAAGTTTCGGCCACGTTGGTGGCCAGCACGATGCGCCGACCAGTGTGGCCATCAAAGATGCGGTCCTGCTCGGCCTGCGACAGGCGCGAGAACAGCGGCAGCACCTCGGCACTGCGCAACGCCGGGTAGTTCTGCAGGTGCTTGCGCAGGTGGTCGGCGGCCTCGCGGATCTCGCGCTCGCCCGGCAGGAAGACCAGGATGTCGCCCCCTGCGCCACCCTGCCACAGCTCGTCCACGCCCTCGGCGATGGCGTCGTGCAGGTCGTAGTCCTTCTTTTCCTCGAAGGGCCGCCAGCGCATCTCCACCGGGTAGGTGCGGCCCGAGACCATGATCACCGGCGCAGGCCCCTGGGCGCTTTCGAAGTGCTTGGCAAAGCGGTCAGCGTCGATGGTGGCCGAGGTCACCACCACCTTCAGGTCCGGGCGCTTGGGCAGGATCTGCTTGAGGTAGCCCAGCAGGAAGTCGATGTTCAGGCTGCGTTCGTGCGCCTCGTCGATGATCAGCGTGTCGTAGGCGCGCAGCAAGGGGTCGGTCTGCGTCTCGGCCAGCAAGATGCCGTCCGTCATCAGTTTGACCGATGCGCCCTTTTGCAGCGTGTCCTGGAAGCGCACCTTGTAGCCCACCACCTCGCCCAGCGGGGTGTTCAGTTCCTCGGCAATGCGCTTGGCCACGGAGCTGGCCGCAATCCGGCGCGGCTGCGTGTGGCCGATCAGGTGGCCGCGCACCTGGCCGTGGGCATCGGGCTGCGCATTCAGCTTGCCCCGCCCCAGCGCCAGGGCAATCTTGGGCAACTGCGTGGTCTTGCCCGAGCCGGTCTCGCCACAGACGATGATGACCTGGTGGCGCTCCATGGCCTCCATGATTTCGGCGCGGCGGCTGGAGACTGGGAGTGACTCGGGAAAGGTGATCTTCAAGGACATAAGGGGCGCAATTATCCCCGTACTGCCCCGGCGCTGCAGGCCAGCGCGGCAAAACAAAGGCCCTGCGGGTCAGGCAGGGCCAGGTCGGTACGGAGAGGGGGCACGCCTTCCAGTCATACCCACCCTTCGACTGCGGCGGCTACGAGGACCGCGTGCCCCCACTGCCGGGGCGCGGTGCCTGCGCGCTTATTTCTTGCGGGTGTCCACGTAGCCCGCGCCCAGGCCGAAGTTCAGGCCCTGCTGGCCGAAGGAGTAACCAACATCACCGCCCAGGTAGATGTTGTCCTTGCCCAGATAGGCCACACCCACGTTCGGGCGCAGGCTGCGGTCGGCGAAGGAGTAATCCACGCCCAGCGTCGCCGCGGCCTTGTCCTCCTTGTCGGTGGAGAACATCTTGACGCCCAGCGCCGGGCCGGAGACGGGCTTGGGCCCGCCAAAGGTCCAGGTCAGGCCAGCGCCCCAGCCCACATCCGCCAGGGCCGCCGTGGACAGGGTGGCGGCGGCCAGGGCGCAGCCGGTGAGGATCCAGATTCGTGATCGCATGCATAACCTCCTGATGTCGTTGCGTTGTGGGTGACCCATTCTGGGGATGACCACGCCGCCCATCCTTCCTGCACGCCTTGCATGCCTGTCGGACAAGACGCCACACGCATTTCCTTACAGGGTCTAAGCCCAGCCATCTGGCGGCAACATCGGCTTGCTATGCTGGTTGCAGCCCGTGTCTGCGGGCACCCCCATCCCCTGCCCGTGTGCGGCACCTTCTCTGCTCGATATGGTTTCTTTGCTTGCGCTGCTGGCGCCCCTGCTGTCCCTCTGGCTCTGGTCTCCACTGATTCCGTCCCACCGCCGTGCGTTCTGGTGGTGCGTGGCCATCACCACCGTGCTGGGCACCGCCCCCGCGCTGCTGATCTATGCCATGCGCAACGAAGTGCTGGATTTCGGCCTGCTGTCGCACCTGCAGCTGGTCAGCGGCACCTTGTTCGCGGCCATCGCACTGGGGCTGGTGCTGTGCATCGCGCGCGACCTGCTGTGGCTGGCCGTGCGGGCCTGGCGCGGCCCCCGCAGCGCAGCGCCCTGGCGCCGGCCACGCTGGACGGCCACGGGCATGGTCGCCCTGGTGCTGCTGAGCACCTACGGCACCATCCAGGGCACGCGGCTGCCCGAAGTGCGTGAGCACACGGTTACCCTGCCCCGCCTGCCGGCAGCCCTGGACGGCCTGCGCATTGCCGTGCTGGCCGACATCCACGCCACACCCGTCAACGACGCCACCTATGTGCAAGGGCTGGTGGAGCGCACCAACGCCGCGCGGCCGGACATGGTGGTGCTACCCGGCGACCTGATCGATGGCGATGCGCCCACGCAGTCCGGCAACATCGCGCCGCTGGCGGGCTTGCAGGCCCCGCTGGGCGTGTGGTCGGCCCCCGGCAACCACGAGTACTACAGCGGCTATGACGCCTGGGCCCGCGTGTTCCAGCGCCTGAACCTGAATTACCTGGCCAACGAGGCCCGGGTGCTGGACGTGCGCGGGCACAGGCTGGCGATCTCGGGCGTCGGCGATCCGGCCTACGGCCGCCTGTCGCAGCAGAATGCCGACCCGCAGGTGGCCGAAGGCGTGCCGCCCGATGTGGTAACGGTGGCCCGCCAGGCGCAGGCCGGTGGCGCCGAGCTGCACATCCTGCTGGGCCACCAACCCAAGATGGCCCGCAGCTATGCGCCCCACGGCATCGACCTGCAGATCGCCGGCCACACCCATGGCGGCCACATCCGGGGCATGGACCAGTGGATCGTGGCACCGGCCAACGATGGCTTTGTGCGCGGTCTCTACGAGGTGGGCGCCATGCGCCTGTTCGTCAGCAGCGGCGCCGGCCTGTGGCCGGGATTTGCCGTGCGCCTGGGCGTGCCGTCCTCGATCGACGTGCTGGTGCTGCGCCGCGCGGCGCCGTAAGACCTGCGCCAAAACCCGCGCGCCGCGCAGGCGGCCATCACGGCAGCTGCTGGCGCAGGGCTTCCAGCGCCGGAATATCCCGCTGCGCCACCTGCAGCGCCTGGGCCGCCAGCTCCGGCGGCAACCCGGGCTGGGCCGACAAGGCCCGCCATGCGGCCTGCAGCCGCACCTGCTGCCGGGGGGCGCGCGCAACGCCCCCCCAGGCTGCCGTGCGTTGCAGGGCCAGCACCGCCAGCCGCTCAGTGCGGCGCAAGGCCGAGGTGGCCAGGATGGTGTCGCGGCGCCACTGCTGCAGCTGCAGCAGCGCGGTCTGCATGGCGCGCAGTGACAGCCCTAGATCGTGCAGCTGCCCGCGCGCGGGCCACTGCGTCTTGTCCGCCCAGCGCACCAGCCGCAGCAGGCGGTGGTGCAACTGGGCCTGCCAAAGCGCAGCGGCGGCAGAGCCGCCCGGCCACAGGGCGGGCCGCCCTTCTTCCAGCAGGCGGCGCGCCAGGGCCGGCACCTCGGCCAGCATCATGCGCGCCAGGGTGTGCAGGCGCCGCTGGGCATTGGTGGGATAGACCCCGCGGTACACCAGCCAGGCCAGGGCCGGCCCGGACACCACGGCCAGCGCCATGCTCAGGTGCTGGGTCCACCCCCCGGTTTGCGGAAACACCGGCGCCAGCAGGATGAACATGGCCATGTTGGTGTCCATGGCGCCCGCCGCCGTGCGCTGGTGGGCAAACACCAGCCCGCCCAGCAGGGCAAACGGCAACAGCATCCACACCATCTGCCAGCCCGACTGGGCCCAGGGCCAGACCAGGGTCTGGCACAGCAGCGCCAGGGCGGCGCCGATCAACTGCCCCCGCAGCACGAAGGCCATGGTGCGGTGCGGGCTCTCGAAGCCCGAAAACACCAGCAGCATGACCGACAGGCCCAGCATGCCAAAGGCCACCAGGCGCCATTCCGTGAGCGCCCACACCATGCCCAGCAGCAACAAGGTGCCGCCCGCGCGCACGGCCGCCTGGCGCGCACCCACCCAGTCGCGGTGCAGCGGCAAGGGTGCCATGCGCCGCTCGTGGGCCACAGGTCGGTGCCGGCCTTGCAGATCCCGTTGCTCGGCCTCCCAGCCACTGTGCATGGCCTGCAGCAGCAGGTACAGGGCATGCAGCACCTCCGGGACGGCCTGCCCGGCTGCCTGCACGGCGGCCACCGCCGCTTCGCAGGCCGCAATCGCCTGTTGCAAGCACTGGCGCAAGGCCTGGGCCTGCTGGGACTCGGGCGCGGCCTGCAACGCCTGCACGAGCGACTCCAGCGCCTGGACCAGCTGCTCTGCCGGGCCCTCAGGGGCAAGGTCCACCGCCATCTCGACGCGCTGCAGCAGCCCCAGGTGGTAGACCAGATCCAGGGCACTGTGCTGCTGCCAGTGCATGGCCCTGGAGGTGTGGCGGGCCGTGCGCGATCCTTCGGGGTACAGCTCCAGCAACTCCTCCACCTCGGCCAGACGGCTGAGCAGCGCGGCCATCGGGGCCGGCGCAGGCGCGGCGTGCGGGCGCAGCGGAGCGATGGCTGCCTGCAGCACACCGGCCAGCGCATGGCGGCTTTGGGCAATCAGCACGGCGGTGCGACGCCGGGGGGCGAAGCACCAGGAAATGCACACGGCGGTCAGCACCCCGGTCACCACGGTCAGCAGACGGTCCCAGGCAAACGGCCAGATCGCAGCCACGGGCCCCACGTGCAGCAAGATCACCATGGCCGCCGAGTAGCCCGCCAGCATGCAGCCGTAGGCCATGTAGCCGCGCTGCAGGTTGCCCAGGAAGGCACACAGCGCGCTCCATGCGGCCAGGCCCAGGGCCAGCACCCAGATCGACTCCTGCGCCAGCAGCACCAGGCCCACGGCGAATGCCACGCCGACCACCGAACCGGCGAAGCGGTAGATGCCGCGCGACAGCAAATGCTCACGCATCGGCTGGCTGCAGGCCCAGGCCGACATGGCCGCCCAGTGCGGGTGCTCCAGCCCCAGGGCATAGGCCAGCAGCAACGCGGCGAAGGCCGCCAGGGCCGTGCGCAGGGCAAACGCCAGCACCGGGGTGTGAAAGCCCAGGGCCCGCGCCCAGGTGGTGGCGGTGGATGCGCTCATGGTGCCTCCGGATCGCACGTGCCGACCGCTGGGGGCTGCGACGCCTGCACCAGGCGCCGGTCCAGTTGCAGCAGTCCGGCCACCAGGGCCTGCACCGCCGAGGCGGGCAGGCCTTCCAGCAGTTGCTGCTCCACCCGCTGCAGCTTGCCGTGCACGTCGGCCACCATGGCCTGCCCATCGGCGGTCAGCAGCAATTGCTTGCTGCGGCGATCGGCCGCATCGGTGACCCGCAGCACCAGGCCCCGGTCTTCCAGCAGGTCCACCACGCGCACCAGGCTGGAACTGTCCAGGCCCATGCGCTGCGCCAGTTGCTTGAGGCTCAGCGCCTGGCCGGCCTGGTGCAGGTGAAACAGCGGGCGCCAGGTGGCATCGGTCAAGCCCAGCTCCGCCAGGCGCATCTCCAGCACACGGCGCCAGTGGTGGCTCACACTGACCAGCAAATGACCAAAAAACGGCACCGCTTGCGGCGCATCGGCAGCGTCGCAGGACGGCGGCTGGCAGTTCATCGTGGCATCAGATAGGTTCATGCAGACTCTTTGCAAGATAAATGATTTGCAATGCCAACTATTTTAGAAAACTGCTCTTGCGCATGCAGCGCCTGTCTGCAAGCCCCTGCGCGCGCCAGGGCGTGGGCACCGTGCACGGCTTGAGTTCGCACGCCGTTGCCGCGACACTGGCGGCTTTGTTGGACGCTGCCCTGGCCCATGAACCACCACCTGCCCCCGGCCGATCCCGCGCTGGACCGTTTCGCCGATCTGCCGAATGGCCTGCAACTGTGCTTTCGCACCTATGGACACCCCGATCACCCACCCATCGTGCTGATTGCCGGCCTGGGCCTGCAACTGGTGTCCTGGCCCCAGGCCCTGATCGACGGTCTGGTGGCCGAGGGCCTGTTCGTCATCACGCTGGACAACCGGGACATGGGCCGCTCCAGCTACCTGCCGCAGACCCCGCCGGCGCGCTGGCGGCTGCTGCTGGACCGCATCCCCAGCGGGCACTACCTGATCAGCGACATGGCCAACGACGTGATCGCCCTGCTGGACCACCTGGGGGCCGAGCAGGCGCATGTGCTGGGCATGTCCATGGGCGGCATGATTGCCCAGAACGTGGCCGCGCAGGCCCCGCAGCGCGTGCTGTCGCTGACCTCCATCTTCTCCACCACCGGCAACAAGCAGGTGGGCAAGCCCGCCGCGTCGACCATCTGGCGCATGCTGACCAACCGGCCCGCCTGGACCCTGCCGCAGGCGCAGGACAAGTTCGTGCAGCTGATGCGCCACATCGGCAACCCCGAGGTGCCCGGCGTCGAGGCCTTGTGGCGCCAGCACATGGCCCTGGCCTGGCAGCGCACCACGCCCGAGCTGTCGCTGCAGGGCTACGAACGCCAGGTCACCGCCATCGTGGCCTCCGGCGACCGCACCGGCCTGCTGCACCGCATCCAGGCCCCGACCCTGGTGCTGCACGGTGACCGCGACTACATCGTCCACCCCAGCGGCGGTGAGGCCACGGCGCGCGCCATCTCGGGGGCGCAACTGCACACCCTGGTCGGCATGCGGCACCAGCTGGATGCCGCCATCACCCCGGCGCTGCTGGAGCTGATCGTGCCGCATGTGCGCGATGCCCAACGCTGACACGAAAAAAAAGGCGCTGCCAGCAGCGCCTTGCAAGCCTGGACAGCGCGCCCCTCAGCGCATGGCGCGGCGCAACCAGGCGCTGGTCTGATCCACCACCACCGACAGCGCCAGCATGGCCAGGATCACCGTGCTGGCTTCGGCGTAGTGGAACAGCGACAGCTTGACGTACAGCAGCTGCCCCAGCCCCCCGGCGCCGACAAATCCCAGGATGGCAGCCATGCGGATGTTCATTTCCCAGCGGTACAGGGTGTAGGCCAGCAATTGCGGCGCCGCACCGGGCAAGGTGCCGTACAGAAAGGCCAACACCCGCCCGCTACCAGTCCGGCGCAAGGCCTCGGCCGGTTGCGGCGGGGCGTTCTCCAGCGCTTCGGCATACAGCCGCCCCAGCACCCCGGCCGTGTGCAAAGCCAGGGCCAGGGCCCCAGCAAACGGACCCAGCCCGACGGCCAGGGCGGTGATGGTGGCCCACACCAGCTCCGGCACGGAGCGCAGCAGGTTCAGCACCACGTTCCACGGCGCGCGGAACCTGGGCAGGGCCAGCAACAGGCCGGCAACGGCCGCCAGCAGCGTGCCCACCACCGAGATCGCCAGCGTCTCGCCAATGCCCACCAGCACGGCCCACAGCCAGGCTGCGCTGGTGTCCGGTGGGAAGAAGCCGGTGACGAAGTCCCTCACCGCGGCGGCCGCCTGGCCGGTGAACAGCTGCGACCAGTCCATGCCCAACAATTGCCAGCTGGCCACGATGGCGGCCGACACGGCCAGCAGCACCGCCGCGCTGCGCCTGCCCCAGGGCGCCGCGCGGGGCGCAGGCGTCGCATCCAGGGCCCGGCGCAAGCCATTCGACAACGCATCCGCGCCCAGCACCAGCAGCACGAACACCAGCAGGATGGAGCAGGCCTCACCGCCGTTGAGCATCTTCATCGCCTGGTCCATCAGCTGACCCAGGCCGCCGGCGCCCACAAAGCCCATGACCACGGACGCGCGGATGGCGCATTCCCAGCGGTAGACGGTGTAGGACACCAGTTCCTTGGAGGCCAGGGGCAGCACCCCGTACAGCACCGCCAGGGCGCGCGGACTGCCGCTGCGCACCAGGGCCCGGGCAGCGGTGCCGTCCTCACTTTCCAGGATTTCGGCATAGACCTTGCCCAGCATGCCGCCATAGGTCAGCCCCAGGGCCAGCACCCCGGCGGTCGGCCCCAGGCCAAACACGCGCACGAAGACCAGCGCCCACACCAGCTCGGGAATGCCGCGCAGGATGGTCAGGATGGCGCGGACCATGGGGTTTTGCGTGGCTTTTTCGCGGACGGCGCTGGTGGCCCAGTACGACAGCGGCACGGCCAGCACAAAGGCCAGCAGCAGACCGATGGTGGCGATCGCCAGCGTCTCCAGCGTGGCTTGCCACAGATAGCCGCCAAACTCGGCGCTGGTGTCCGGCGGCAAGAAGCCCGCCAGAAAGCCGCCGATGACGTGCAGGTTGTTGGGGTCGAACAAGGCCCCCGGCTGCACGCCGGCGCCCTGCCACAGGGGCCACAGCACGGCCAGGGCCACCAGCAGGCCCCACAGGCGGGGCCGCGCCGCCGGGTCGGACAAAGGCCGTTGCAGCGCCCGCATCAGCACCCCCTGCGCACCGCCGCCAGCGTGCTGGCGGCCGCGGTGGGTGGCAGGTCCTGTGGCGGCGGCGCCTGCAGGCCCTCGGCGGCGTACAAGGCCTGCAACTGGGCCGGCGTGACCTGGCGGGCCGGCAGATCAAACACGATGCGCCCACCGCGGATGCCCACCAGGCGCTCGAAGCACTGCTGCGCCAGCTCCACCGCGTGCAGGCTGGCCACCAGGGTGGCGTTGCGGGCCTTGGCTTCCTGCACCAGCAGTTGCACGGTGTCCAGGGCCAGCGTGGGGTCCAGGGCCGACACCGGCTCGTCCGCCAGGATCAGTTGCGCCTCTTGGTACAGCACGCGGGCGATGCCGACACGCTGCAGCTGCCCGCCGGACAGCTGGTCGCAGCGCACGAACAATTTGTCGGCCAGGTGCACGCGCTCCAGCGCTTGGCGCGCGCCGGGCAGGTCCTGGGGGTAAAGCAGCGAAGCCAGCGACTTCCACGCCGGCCACTGGCCCAGCTTGCCCGCCAGCACGGCGGTCACCACGCGCTGGCGCGGCGGAATCGGGGCGGACTGGTGCACGGTGCCAATCCGTGCGCGCAAGGCGCGCAGCGCGGCGGCGGACGCCCAGGCCGGCTGCTGCAGCACGGTCAGCTGCCCCGCCGTGGGCTGCAGCGCCGTGCCAATGGTGTTCAGCAGGCTGGTCTTGCCCGCGCCGGAGGGGCCGATCAGGGCGATGCTTTCGCCCTGCTGCGCCTGCAGGTCGATGTCCGCCAGGGCGACATGGCCGTTGGCATGGGCCAAGCCCAGGCCATGCAATGAAAAACTCATACAGATGCTCTGCAAACTGTAGCTGTCAGCGCAACATGGATGCGCGCTGCCAGCCAATTTTGCTGAATATGCGCAGCACACCGCCGCGTGCCTGCACCGGGCAGGCCACGCGGCGGCGCTGCGGCCACTGGCTTACTTCAGCAGGCCTGCGGCCTTGGCGGCCTCTTCGATGCCCACGTAGTTCTCGGGCTTGGAGGGGATGAACTTGGAGGCGCGCTGCAGGTCCATGATGGCCTTGTGCTCGGGCTTGGCGGGGTCCAGCTTCAGGAAGGCCTCGGTCAGCTTCTTGGTGATGGCGGGGTCCAGGTCGCCGCGCACGGTCCAGTTGTAGTCAAAGTACTCGGGCGTGGTGTGGAACACGCGCACCTTGGCGGGGTCGACCTTCTTGGTCTCGACCAGCTTGTCCCACACCGAGGTGTTCAACACGCCCGCGTCGGCCTTGCCGGCGGCCACGAAGGCCACGGTGGCATCGTGCGCACCGGAGTAGGCCACGTTCTTGAAATCCTTCTCGGGGTTGATGCCGGCCTTCTGGATGAAGTAGCGGGGCATCAGGCTGCCCGAGGTGGACGAAGGCGCGCCAAAGGCGAAGGTCTTGCCCTTCAGGTCTTCCAGGGTCTTGATCGACGGATCGGCCGTGATGAAGCGCGAGGTGAACACCGCATCCTCGGCACGCTGCACGATGGGGTTGGCCGTGCCCTTGGTGCGGATCTTGGCCTGCACGTAGGTGAAGCCGCCCAGCCAGGCCATGTCCAGCTTGCCGGTGGCCAGCGATTCGACCACGGCGGCGTAGTCGCTCACGGGGGTGAACACGACCTTCATGCCGGTTTCCTGCGACAGGTACTCGCCCAGGGGCTTGAACTTGCGCTGCAGTTCGGTGGGGGCCTCGTCGGGGATGGCCGACACGCGCAGCACCTGTTCGGCGGCGGAGGTGGAGAAGGAGGCCAACGCGGAAGTGGCGGCCACGGCAAGCAGCGCCTGCTTGATCACCAAGCGGCGTGGGGAAGAGATGGACATGTGGTTTCCGTTTCAAAAGCCACCGCCGGACGGAATTGCTCGGCGGTTTAATCGGTGCTCCAGCACGCTGGGCACCCTCGGTGCAAGGGCGGTACGACAGACCGCTGGGCGGAATTCTCGCACCCATGGGCCAGGCTTGAGCGCCGTCAAGCCAGTTGCCGCAGCAGACCGCTGCACCATCAGCCGGTCCTGCCCGGCACAGCGCTATGGCAATCAAAGCGCTCAGCGCATAGAAATCAAGGCTTTGACAGCCAATTGTTTGCCAAACCAAGATGAATTCAGCGCATCAAGCTCTCTTTTTTGAAAAGCAGCAGGACACCCTGACAACACCAGGGTTTTAGCCTGCCCCCCTTCCCCCGGCACGCGCTTCGTGGAACCATGGCTTCAGACCGGGCGCCGCGCGCTGCGGCCCCGGCGGTGGAAGATGAAGTGATTCCAGCTTTCTGCAAGGAGGCCGCAATGACCGAGTTCGACGCCCTGCACCCCCTGCTCCAGGCGGTGGTGTATTACGGCAGCCCCCTGCTGCTGCTCGCAGGTCTGGCAGGCTTTGCCACCTCGGTGGCCCTGTGGTTCCTGCGTGCATCCTGAACACAGCGGCGCGGCACGCCGGCACGCTTCGCCATCCACGATCCTCCCACGCTCGCAAAAAAGCGCTGCACCCTGATCCACGCGGCTACACTTCGCACTGGCTTGCATTCCCCACGGAATGACAAGCCTTTTTTCCCTTCTGACGCCTGCTTTCCCGCCGCCCATGTCCACTGTCTTCAACTTCACCTTTGTTCCCTGGTTCCGGTCTGTGGCCCCGTACATCCACAAGTTCCGACACCAAACCTTTGTGGTGGGCATCACGGGCGAGGCGATTGCCGCCGGCAAGCTGCAAGGCATCGTGCAGGACCTGGCGCTGATCCAGGCCATGGGCGTCAAGCTGGTGCTGGTGCACGGCTTTCGCCCCCAGGTGAACGAGCAGTTGCGCCTCAAGGGCCAGGAGCCGCAGTACTACAACGGCACCCGCGTGACCGACAGCGTGGCCCTGGACTGCGCCCAGGAAGCCGCCGGCCAGCTGCGCTACGAGATCGAGGCCGCCTTCAGCCAGGGCCTGCCCAACACCCCCATGGCCGGCGCCCGGGTGCGCGTCATGTCGGGCAACTTCCTGACCGCCCGCCCCGTGGGCATCGTCAATGGCGTGGATTTCATGCACTCCGGCCTGGTGCGCAAGGTGGACGTGGAAGGCATCCGCCGCGCCCTGGACTCGGAGGCCATGGTGCTGCTGTCGCCCTTCGGCTTCTCGCCCACGGGCGAGGCCTTCAACCTCAGCATGGAAGAGGTGGCCACCCGCGTGGCCAGCGAGATGAAGGCCGACAAGCTGCTGTTCCTGACCGAAGTGCCTGGCGTGCGCACCGACCCAATGGCGCCCGAGAGCGATGACAACCCCATCGACACCGAGCTGCCCCTGGCCGCCGCGCGCCAGTTGCTGGCCAAGCTGCCCGCGCCGCAGGTGCCCACGGACACGGGCTTTTACTTGCAGCACTGCGTACGCGCCTGCGAACAGGGCGTGGAGCGTAGCCACATCCTGCCGTTTGCGGTCGATGGCGCGCTGCTGCTGGAAATCTATGTGCACGACGGCATCGGCACCATGGTCATCGACGAGAAGCTGGAGGAGCTGCGCGAGGCCTCCATCGACGACGTGGGCGGCATCATCCAGCTGATCGAGCCCTTCGAGAACGACGGCACCCTGGTCAAGCGCGACCGCACCGAGATCGAGCGCGACATCGCCAGCTACACCGTGATCGAGCACGACGGCGTGATCTTCGGCTGCGCGGCCCTGCACCCCTACCTCGAAGCCAAGACCGCCGAGATGGCCGCCGTGACCGTTTCGCCCAAGGCCCAGGGCACGGGCGATGGCGAAAAGCTGCTCAAACGCATCGAGCAGCGCGCCCGCATCATGGGCTGCGACACCCTGTTCGTGCTGACCACGCGCACCATGCACTGGTTCATCAAGCGGGGCTTCCAGCCGGTCAGCCCGGACTGGCTGCCAGAAGCGCGCAAGGCCAAGTACAACTGGGACCGCAAGAGCCAGGTGCTGGTCAAGAAGCTGTAACCGACGTTTACCGATCAACGGTAAAAAATTTTAAACAGCACTTGCCAACAAATAGCAGCAAAATTCTCATGAATACATGATTTTTTGCTATTAATTTCATACTCCAAACCTGACTAGAATACGCGCCGTGCTCGGTGCAGAAACCGCTGCGATAGCCCCCGACCAGGGCACCACTATTGCAGCGCCCGCATGCCGGAGGCTCGGATTTTGGGTTCCAATTCACCCTTTGTTGGCCCTGGCGCCAACCGGGCCCACCAGGCCCGAATCCGATCCCCTGGCCGGGCGTGCCAAGTACGCCCGGCCTCTTTTTTTTCGTTCCCTGTGCATGGCTTTTGCTTGTGCAAGGACTGTCTCGACATTCTTCTTACTGCAAAGACGCAATGACTTCTTTGAACACCCAACCGATCAGCCAAGACGTCTTGGCCGAGAAATACCTGGCTGCCGGCGAACACACCGCCGAAGACCTGTTCCGACGTGTCTCCCAGGCTCTGGCAGACCAAGAAAAGCCGGAGCTGCGCGCCGAGTGGGCGGAGAAGTTCTTCAAAAACATGCAAGCCGGTGCCATCGGCGCCGGCCGCATCATGGCGGCCGCCGGCCTGGACACCAAGGCCACGCTGATCAACTGCTTCGTGCAGCCCGTGGCCGACGCCACCAACGGCTTTGACGAAAACGGCAACCCCGGCATCTACACCGCGCTGTCGCAGGCCGCGGAAACCATGCGCCGCGGCGGCGGCGTGGGCTATGACTTCTCCAACCTGCGCCCCAAGGGTGCGCGGGTCAAGGGCACGAACTCCTACGCGTCGGGCCCCTGCTCCTTCATCGACGTGTTCGACGCTTCGTGCACCACCGTGGAATCCGCCGGTGCGCGCCGCGGTGCGCAGATGGGCGTGATGCGCATCGACCACCCCGATGTGCTGGACTTCATCACCGCCAAGCGCCAGAAGGGCCGCTGGAACAACTTCAACGTCTCGGTCGGCGTGACCAGCGACTTCATGCAGGCCGTGGAAAACGATGCCCCCTGGGAGCTGGTGCACGTGGCCACCCCCTCGGACCTGCAGATCGATGCCGGCGCCTACCAGCGCGACGACGGCAAGTGGGTCTACCGCACCGCGCAGGCGCGCGAACTGTGGGACAGCATCATGAAGTCGGCCTACGACTTCGCCGAGCCGGGCATCCTGTTCATCGACAACATCAACAACGACAACAACCTGTACTACGCAGAGACGATTGCCGCCACCAACCCCTGTGGCGAGCAACCCCTGCCCCCCTACGGTTGCTGCGACCTGGGCCCTATCATCCTGACCAAGTTCGTGCGCGATGCCTTCACGCCCGAAGCCCGTTTCGATGTGGACGCTTTCCGCGCCGCCGTCGCCATCCAGGTGCGCATGCTGGACAACGTGCTGGACGCCACCGTCTGGCCCCTGCCCGAGCAGCACAAGGAATCGCAGCAAAAGCGCCGCATCGGCGTGGGCTTCACCGGTCTGGGCGATGCCCTGATCATGCTGGGCCTGAAGTACAACAGCGACGCCGGTGTGCAGCAGGGCGAAGAAATCGCCCGCCAGATGCGCGACGCCGCCTACCTGGCCTCGGTCGAACTGGCCAAGGAAAAGGGTGCCTTCCCGCTGTTCGACGCAGACAAGTACCTGGCCAGCGGCTTCACCCAGCGCCTGCCCGAAGCCATCCGCGCCGAGATCCGTGCCCACGGTATCCGCAACAGCCACCTGCTGTCGATCGCGCCCACCGGCACCGTGTCGCTGGCCTTTGCCGACAACGCCTCCAACGGCATCGAGCCGCCCTTCTCGTGGACCTACAACCGCAAGAAGCGCACGGCCGATGGCGGCAACAGCCACTACACCGTGGAAGACCACGCCTACCGCGTGTTCAAGGCCATGCACGGCGCCGATGCGCCCCTGCCCGAAGCCTTCGTCAGCGCGCTGGAAATGACCGCCGCCGAGCACGTGGCGATGATGCGCGTGGTCCAGCCCTACATCGACACCGCCATCTCCAAGACGGTGAACATCCCCGCCGACTATCCGTTCGAGGACTTCAAGAACCTCTACATGGAAAGCTGGAAGGCCGGCCTCAAGGGCTGCGCCACCTACCGCCCCAACGACACGCTGGGTGCCGTGCTGTCCGTGGAGCCGCCCAAGCCCGCCGAAGCGCCCAAGCCCGTGGCCAGCACCCACAGCAGCAACATCGCCGCCGTGGTGGAACGCCGCCCCGAAGGCCCGCTGAACGCCGTGGTCGACAAGATCGAGTACTTCACGCACGACGGCGCGCGCCGCCTGTACCTGGTGGTCAGCTTCATGCTGGTGGACGGCGTGGAGCGCCCCATCGAGTTCTTCATGCCCGTGGGCCAGACCGGTGAGAGCCAGCAGTGGATCACCGCCACCATGCGCTCGCTGTCGCTGGCCGCGCGCGGCGGCTTCCTGGACAAGGCCCTGGACGACCTGCGCAAGGTGGCCTGGGACCGTGGCCCCATCCGCTACGGCTGGATGGACAAGGCCGACGGCAGCCGCGTGCCACTGTGGCACGACAGCGAAGTGGCCCTGCTGGCCTACGCCGTGCAGGCCATCATTGCCAACCGCGGTGAGGCCCAGCCCGCCCCCAGCACCAGCGCGGCCCCTGCACCAGCGCCTGTGGCCGATGCCACGCAGACCATGAGCGGCAAGAAGTGCCCCGACTGCGGCGCCCACGCCGTGATCAAGAAGGATGGTTGCTCGTTCTGCACCGCCTGTGGCTATATCGGCGCTTGCGGCTGATCCAGCCTGCGCAAGCAGCTATGAAAAAAGGAGGCCTTGGCCTCCTTTTTTTATGGACGGATGACGCTCACTCCAGCGAGCAGCGATCCGCTTTGGCAATCGCCTGCCAGTCACGCCCCTGGAACTGGAGCGCCTGCGGCGCGTGGTGCAGTGGTGCTACCCCATCGCCCACGCCCCAGCGCACCAGCTGGGCCACCATCGAATTGCCATGCAGGGGCGTCTCGCGCTCTTGCGCGCTGAAGCGGGGCATGCCGGCCGCCTCGGCCATCGCCACCAGCGCCGGGTTGCGCCAGACCAGCAGCGGCACCTCCAGCGTGCTGCGGCTCAAGCCCGTGCGATAGCCCTCGCTGCACGGTGGCAGCACCAGCCCGTGGTCGCTGCTGTAGACCAGCAGGGAGGGACTGCCCGGGCGGGAGGACTGGTCGAGCAGTTGCGTCCACTTGGCGAGCAAGGCGCTGCTGTAGTGCAGGGAGTTGTCATAGGCATCTTCCAGCGCGGCGTAGTCCGCGGGGTAGCGGTGCTTGACGTCCGGGTGGCTGCCGAAGGTGTGCAGCACGACCAGCTTGTGCGTGGCGGGGTCCTGCAGCGCTCGGCGCAAGGGCTCCGTCAGTGCATCGTCGTCCCCGCCATCGCCCACTTTGGTGTAGACATCGGCCGAGCGCCGCAGGGTCTGCACAAAGAAGTCTTCCTGGCTGTCGAAAAAGCGCGAATTGGTCAGCACAAAGGTCTTGAACCCCGCCTGGTGCGCCACATCCAGGAACGAGGGGGCCTGCTGCTGCACGCTGTCGTTGGCCGACAGGCCCGTCAGCATGAAGGGCAAGGCGGCCGCCGTGTTCGAGCCCTGGGCCATCACGCGGATGGCCTCGATCCCGGGAATGTCACGCAGGGGTGCGTTGGTGTCGCCGCCGTCATAGCCCAGCAGCGACCAGCGCTGGGCCGAGGCGCTTTCGCCGATCACCACCACCAGCGTCTGCACCGGGGCCGGCTGCGACGGCGGCACCGGCAGCTGCGGGCTGTAGAACAAGGCCGCATTGATTTGCCGGTGCAGCAGGTAGGCCTTGACGATGTGCAGCGGGTACACCCGGTCGAGCTTGTTCAGGTAGCCCCAGCCGTCGTAGCCCTTCTTGGCGCCATACAGCGCGAACCCACCCCACACCAGCGTGCTGGCGATGCAGGCGACACGCAGCAGCGGGCTGCGGCGCAGCGACTGCGCGGGCCAGCGCAGCAGCGTCCAGCCCAGCCAGCCGGAGCCCAGCAGCCACAGCAAGGCCATCACCACGGTCAGCGTGGGCAGGGTGTGCACGAACTCCCAGGTTTCGCTGGACGTGGTGCGCAGCGCCGTGGCCAGGAAGAACTGATCGGCCAGATAGCCAAAGAAGCCCACGTGCACCACATTCACCAGCCCCAGCAGCCACACAGCGGGCACCAGCAGCCAGCGCACCGGCCGCAGCAGCAGCAACGGCGCCCACAGCACCGCGGCGAGAAGCCAAAGACCCAGGGATTTCGCATGCACGCCCTCCAACAGGCAGGGGCTCAACAGCAGCAGCCAGGCGATGAGCGCCGGCGCTATATTTTTTTTGTTGTGTTTCATTCGCTTACACCATCCAAGCGGGCGAGCTTACCCCAGGCAGGGCACGGCTGGCTTACTCCGCCGCGATACAGGCTTTGTCCTGAGGACTTAAAGTACGCAGCTTGTCTTTCCAACCTGCTGCGTTTTCACCAGCACCATCGCTCCCATGACCCTTTCGCCTGCCCTGCCCGTGCTCTATTCCTTCCGCCGTTGCCCCTACGCCATGCGTGCGCGTCTGGCACTGGCCCATGCCGGACAGGCCTGCGAGCTGCGCGAAATCAACCTGCGCGCCAAGCCGCAGGAGCTGCTGCAGGCCTCGCCCAAGGGCACGGTGCCGGTGCTGGTGCTGCAGGACGGCCGCGTGATCGAGCAAAGCCTGGACATCATGCTGCATGCCCTGCTCGCCAACGACCCGGACGGCTGGCTGGCCCCCACCCAGGGCACGCTGGACGACATGCTGGCGCTGATCGGCCGCAACGACGGCTTCTTCAAGCAGGCACTGGACCGCTGCAAGTACCCCGAGCGCTACACGGCCGAAGAGGTCAACCAAGCCCAGACCGATGCCATCACCTGGCTGGCCGATCTGGATGAGCAACTGGCCGACAGCGGCTACCTGTTCGGCCTGAACCCCAGCCTGGCCGACATGGCGCTACGTCCCTTCGTGCGCCAGTTTGCGCGCATCGATGAAGCCCAGTGGGCCGAGCAGCCCTGGCCCCACCTGCAGGACTGGCTGCAACGCTGGATCGATTCGGCGCTGTTTGCCGAGATCATGGAAACCTACCCCGGCTGGATCCCTGGCACACGGGGCCCGACCTTCAGCACCGACAGCATCGAATCGGCCTGAGCCGGTGCGCTGACCATTGCAAGCATTTTTGGCCTGTAGCGCATAAGCAGAAAGGGGCAGCAGCTCCTCTTTTCAATGCTGCATCACAGGCTTGCGCGGCACCCCGACCGAGGGGTGGGGCAGCCCGCCATGCGGCCATGGCCCTCACCGGCCGTGGACGGAACGGCGCAACGCCGACGCCCGCCGCGGGCCTCCCCTGCCATCGCCAGCCGGCTTCTGGGCACGGGCTGGCCATCGCAGCCCAAGGCGCCAGGCCCGCTCAGCGGCCTTTGTGGAACCAGGCGCCGGGCCGGCGCGCCGAGGCCACCGGACTGCCCGTTGGGCGCCGTGATGTCGTGCCCGCCGACGCCTGGCTGCCCGCTGCAGCCACGTCGCCCCACTGGATGTCTTCACGCGCAATCGCGCGCCACTGGCCCGGGGCCAGCGCGTCCAGCTGCAGGTTGGCAATGCTGCGCCGGATCAGGCGCAAGGTGGGGTGGCCGATGGCCGCCGTCATCTTGCGCACCTGGCGGTTCTTGCCCTCGACCACGGTGATCTCCAGCCACACGTCCTGCACGCTCTTGCGCACCCGCACCGGCGGATCGCGCAGCGCGACCTGCGGCTGGGGCTGCAGCAGCTGTGCTTGGCACGGCAAGGTGGTGTAGTCCTCGATGCGCAGGCCGTCGCGCAGGCGCTGCAAGGCGGCCTCGTCGGGCACGCGTTCGACCAGCACCCAATAGGTCTTGGGCTTCTGGTGGCGTGGGTGGAGCAACTGCTCGATCAGCGGGCCGTCGTCGGTCAGCAGCAGCAGGCCCTCGGAATCCTTGTCCAGCCGCCCGGCCGGGTACACCCCGGGCGGCAGGTCGAACTCCGCCAGCGACCGCGCCCCATCCTCGGGGGTGAACTGGGACAGGACGCCATACGGCTTGTGGAAGAGGATGTACTGGGGCATGCCGGATCGATAGTGCGCAAAGGCCGTGATTGTCGGCCCAAAACAAAGCCCCGGCATGCCAGGCATGCGGGGCTGCAATCCTCAGGGGGAGCTGGTTCTCAGCGGCGCTGGGCGCCTTTGCACAGCAGTGCCAACAGCACCAGCGCAAAGCCGACAAACCACAGGAAGGACCAGTTGGCGATGGTGCCCCCCAGGAAGGTCCAGTCCACGGCCGTGCAGTCGCCCGAGCCACGGAAGATCATGGGAATGGCGCGGCTGATGGGGTAGTTCTCGATCATGCCGTAGAGGTCACGGCCGCAGCTGGCGAACTCGGGCGGATTCCACTGCAGCCAGCTCTGGCGGGCGGCCACGAAGGCGCCCAGGCCGGCGGCCACCGTGGCCAGCAGGCTCCAGGTCTTCCACCAGGCACTGCGCCGGCCCAGGCTGGCCAGGCCGGTGCACAGGGCCACCAGCACCAGGGCATAGCGCTGCACGATGCACATGGGGCAAGGCTCCAGGCCCTGCACGTGCTGCAGGTACATGCCAAAGGCCAGTAAGGCCACGCAGGCGGCGGCAATCAGCGCCAGCGTGCGGCGCGGGGTGGAGGTGATCCAGTTCAAAACCAGCATGTTGTTCTCATTTCAGGGGACGGCACCAGCGCCCCCTGCCCCATGCAGGTGGCGGACTCAGATACCGGCTGCTTCGTCCAAGAATACCTTGGCGCGCCGTGGTGTGACCACCAAGGTCTCCCCCTCGCGCAGTGCCATCTCGTGGAACTGCTGGGCAGGGATTTGCGCCTCGATCAAACGCTCGGAACCCGCATTGTCTGCGGATTGGGTGTCGTCCGCGGGAATAAGTTCCAGGCGCGCGATCGGACCCACCACGATGGCACGGCTGAGCTGCACCACCATGCCGGTCTGGCGGCCGTTGCCGTCGGTGTTCTGGCCGGGGGAATAGCGCTCCACCTCCAGCTCGTGCGGGCGCACATAGGCGAAGGCGTTGCGGTCCACGGCCCCGGCGGCATCGCTGCTGGCCAGCTGCGTGCCATCGGCCAGCACCACGTGGCCGTCCTGGGCGCGCCCCTTGAACAGGTTCACATCACCCAGGAAGCCGTAGACAAACGGACTGGCCGGGTTGTTCCAGACTTCCTGCGGCGTGCCTTCCTGCTCGATCTTGCCCTGGTTGATGACCACCACGCGGTCGGCCACTTCCAGCGCCTCTTCCTGGTCGTGCGTCACGAAGATGGAGGTCACATGCAGCTCATCGTGCAGGTGGCGCAGCCAGCGGCGCAGTTCCTTGCGCACCTTGGCGTCCAGCGCACCGAAGGGCTCGTCCAGCAGCAGCACCTTGGGTTCCACCGCCAGGGCGCGCGCCAGGGCAATACGTTGGCGCTGGCCCCCCGACAGCTGGGAGGGGAAGCGGTCAGCGATCCAGTCCAGCTGCACCAGCTTGAGCAAGCTCATCACCTTTTCCTTGATCTGGGCTTCGCTGGGGCGCTCGCGGCGGGGCTTGACGCGCAGGCCGAAAGCCACGTTCTCGAACACGGTCATGTGGCGGAACAGCGCGTAGTGCTGGAACACGAAGCCCACGTTGCGCTCGCGCACGTGCACGTCGGTGGTGTCTTCGCCGCTGAAGTGGATGCTGCCCACGTCGGGCGTTTCCAGCCCGGCGATGATGCGCAGCAGCGTGGTCTTGCCGCAGCCCGAGGGGCCCAGCAAGGCAATCAGTTCCCCGGACTGGATGTCCAGGCTCACATCGCGCAGGGCCTGGAAGTCGCCGAACTGCTTGCTGACATTGCGGATTTCAATGCTCATGGTCTTGATCTTTCATGCGCGCCGCGCTTCAGGCGGCGGTGCGTGGCGTGGGTTGCTCGGGCGGCAGGCTGGCCGCGTCCTTGAGCTGTTGTTCATGCTTCCATTCGGCCATGGTCTTGATGACCAGGGTCACCAGCGCCAGCAGGGCCAGCAGGGAGGCCGCCGCAAACGCCGCCACGGATTGGTATTCGTTGTAGAGGATCTCCACGTGCAGCGGGATGGTGTTGGTCTGGCCGCGGATGTGGCCCGAGACCACCGACACCGCACCGAACTCGCCCATGGCACGGGCGTTACACAGGATCACGCCGTACAGCAGGCCCCACTTGATGTTGGGCAGCGTCACCTTCCAGAAGGTCTGCCAACCGCTGGCCCCCAGCACGATGGCGGCCTGCTCCTCGTCATTGCCCTGGGCCTGCATCAGCGGGATCAGCTCGCGGGCGATGAAGGGGAAGGTCACGAACACGGTGGCCAGCACGATGCCGGGCACGGCGAAGATGATCTTGATGTCATGTGCCGCCAGCCAGGGGCCGAACCAGCCATGCGCGCCGAACACCAGCACATACATCAGACCCGCCACCACGGGCGAGATGGAGAACGGCAGGTCGATCAGCGTGATCAGGAAGGCCTTGCCACGGAAGTTGTACTTGGCGATGCACCAGGCGGCCGCCACGCCGAACACCAGGTTC
This sequence comes from Comamonas aquatica, assembly GCF_018064205.1. Taxonomy (NCBI): domain Bacteria; kingdom Pseudomonadati; phylum Pseudomonadota; class Betaproteobacteria; order Burkholderiales; family Comamonadaceae; genus Comamonas; species Comamonas aquatica. The sequence continues at coordinate 1,985,548 of NZ_CP072916.1, forward strand.
AGCGGCACGGCAATCACCGCGGTGATCAGCGTCAGCTGGATGGCGGCCCAGGCGTCGGGTTCGTTCAAACCCTCCAGGTAGGCCCCGAAGCCCTTGCGCAGCGCCTCGGTGAACACCGCCGCCAGCGGCAGCACCAGGAACAGGGCGATGAAGGACAGCGCCACCCCGGTCAGCACCCAGCGCACCCAGCGCGGCTCGGTGGTGGACAGCTTTTCGGGCTTGCTGCCCTTGCGCGGGGCCGTCAGGTGGTAGGCCACCACGGCCAGCACCAGCACGGCCAGCAGCAGCTTCAACAGGAAATAGTGTTGTTCGTTCATGCGGGGGCTCCTGCATGGCGGCGCTGCCACGCCTGCAAGGCGTTGATGACCAGCAGCAGCACAAAGGAGATCAGCAGCATCACCACCGCCACGGCCGTGGCACCGGCGTAGTCATACTGTTCCAGCTTGCCGATGATGATCAGCGGTGTGATTTCGGAAATCATGGGCATGTTGCCGGCGATGAAGATGACCGAGCCGTACTCGCCCACCGCGCGCGCAAACGCCATCGCAAAACCGGTCATCAAGGCCGGTGTGATGCTGGGCAGGATCACCTTGTAGAAGATCTGCCAGCGGGTGGCGCCCAGGCTGGTGGCGGCCTCTTCCAGCTCCTTCTCGGTGTCTTCCAGCACAGGCTGGACGGTGCGTACCACGAACGGCAGGCCGATGAAGATCAAGGCAATGACGATGCCGTTGGGGTTGAAGGCCAGCTGGACGCCCAGCGGCTCCAGGTACTGGCCCACCCAGCCGTTGCCGGCCAGCAAGGCTGTCAACGAGATGCCAGCCACGGCCGTGGGCAGGGCAAACGGCAGATCGACCAGGGCATCGACGATTTTCTTGCCGGGGAACTGGTAGCGCACCAGCACCCAGGCGATCAGCAGGCCAAACACCAGATTGACCAAGGCCGCGATGAACGACGAGCCAAAGGTCAGCTTGTACGAGGCCACCACGCGCGGTGCGGCCACGGCCTCCCAGAACTGGGCCCAGGACAGGTCAAAGGTTCTGAACAGCAAGGCCGACAAGGGGACTAGCACGATCACGCTCAGATAAAACAGGGTGTAGCCCAGCGTCAGCCCGAAACCGGGCAGGACGCGGCCCGCGCCACGGCCCCGGCGTGGCCCTGAGGGCTGACCGGAGGCTGTGGCGCTGGGCGTGGGGCTGGCAGGGGATGCGACGGACATTGTTGGTTTTTCCCAGTCGGCCAGAAATCGTTGTTGTTATGAAAAGGGACGCTGTGGCCAGCGCCCCATGCACAGCCCGGGCTTACTTGCCGGGGGTGTAGATCTCGTCGAACTTGCCGCCGTCGTTGAAGTGCACCTTCTGCGCTTCACCCAGCGAGCCGAAGTACTTGGCCACGGTGAACTGCTTCAGGGGCTTGAACACATTGGCATGCTTTTTCAGCACCGCTTCGGAACGGGGGCGCAGGGCATGGTTGGCGGCGATTTCCTGGGCTTCGTCCGAGTACAGGTAGTCCAGGTAGGCCTTGGCCAGGGCACTGCTGCCCTTCTTCTCGGCCGTGCGCTGCACGATGGCCACGGGGTTCTCGGCGACGATGGAGCTGGAGGGGTAAACCGCCTGCACCTTGCCCTTGCCGAACTCGCGGTCCACGGAGATCACCTCGGATTCGAAGGTGATCAGCACGTCGCCGATGTTGCGCTGCAGGAAGATGGCCGTGGCATCGCGCCCGCCCTTGCCCAGCACGGGCACGTTCTTGTACAGCTGCTTCACGAATTCCTGGGCCTGGGCGTCGGTCCCGCCAGCTTCACGCACCGAGCCCCAGGCCGCCAGGTAAGCGTAGCGGCCATTGCCACCGGTCTTGGGGTTGACCACCACCACCTTCACGTCGGGGCGGGTCAGGTCCTTCCAGTCCTTGATGTTCTTGGGGTTGCCGTTGCGCACCAGGAACAGCATGGTCGAGGTGGTGGGCGAGGCGTCGTGCGGGAACTGCTTGGCCCAGTCCTTGGCCACCACGCCGTTGTTGGCCAGGAACTCGATGTCGGTGGTGGTGTTGAAGGTCACCACATCGGCGGGCAGGCCGTCGTTGACCGCGCGCGCCTGGGCGCTGGAGCCGCCGTGCGCCTGGTCGATCTTCACATCCTGGCCGGTGGTCTTCTTGTAGTGCGCAATGAAGGCCTGGTTGTAGTCCTTGTAGAACTCGCGGGCCACGTCGTAGGAGACGTTGAGCAACTGGCTCTGCGCAGAGGCCATGCCGGAGGCGGCCAGCGCAATCGTTGCCAGGATAGTCTTGAGCTTCAAAGAGGTCATGGTGCGGTCGCCTTACTCACGCGGAGTCTGTTGCAAGAGATGCAGCGGATTGTGAAGAACAATCTTTAAAACTCAAAAGAATATATTTTTTTAAATTAATCCAAAATAAGAATAAAGAAAAAGTGAGCTATCTGCGCAGACCCAGCAAGCGAAAGACCACGATTTCATGCAAATTCAGGCTACCACCGTGCGCGGCTGGGCCCCCCAGGCCATGTCCTGCACCAGGGATTGCAGCAGTGCCCGGCCCAGCGGCCATTCGCCGTGCCCGGACTCGGTGTTGATGTGGCCGGCGTTCTGCAGGCGCACAAACTCGCTGCCCCAGGCGCGGGCATAGGCACCGGCCAGGCGCACGGGGCAATAGGGATCGTTGCTGCTGGCCACCAGGATGCTGCGGTACGGCAGCGCCTGGTAGGGCACGGGGGCAAAGTCGGCCAGGTGCGCCCGCCGCTCGGGATCGGCCGGCGCCACCAGCAAGGCGCTTTGGATGCGCGCGGCCGCCTCCGGACCGACGTGGCTGGTGGTGATGCAGCCCAGGCTGTGGGCCACGATGATGACCGGCTCGGGCCGCGACAGGATCAGCGCCTCCAGTGTGGGGACCCAGTCGGCGCGCTTGGGGGTGAGCCAGTCGTCCTGCTCGACCCGCTCGGCCTGCGGCAGGCTGTGGGCCCAAAGGCTCTGCCAGTGATCGGGGCCGGAATTGCGCCACCCCGGAACGATGACGATGCGCGGTTCTGTGTGTGCCATGGCTGGCCCTCCTTTGAGGCCGCCGATTGTCTGCGCCCATGCCGCCAAACCCAACGAATGATTGGTTGTTTTCTTATGTGCATAAGCTTGTGCGCCGGCAGCCCTGCTGGGGCGTCCAGGCCGCCTCAGGCCCTGGCGGCAGGCACCCGGACCGGGCTGCGCGCGACCGGTGGTCCACACGCTCGCAGAAATTGAGAGCGCCGCGCAAAATCCGGGGCGACCTGCCACCACCCCACCCGCACCCCGGGCACCCGCGGCTTACGCCAGGGGCTTGAGGCTGAGGCGGTAGCCCACCTGCAGCTCCGTCATCAGGAACTGCGGCTGGGCGGCGTTCTCTTCGATCTTCTGGCGCAAATTGGCCATGTGCACGCGCAGGTAATGCGGGCGGTCCAGGTATTCCGGCCCCCAGACCTGCAGCAGCAGCTGCCTGTGGGTCAGCACCCGGCCCTGCCCGGCGATCAGCGCGGCCAGCAGGCGGAACTCGATGGGCGTCAGGTGCACCACCTCGTCGCCGCGCCGCACCTCATGGCTGGCCAGATCGACCACCACCGTGCCAAAGCTGACCTGGCTGGCTGGCGCCCCCCCTGGTGCGACAGCTGGCGCCGGCGCAGCATGACGCGCAGGCGCGCCAGCAACTCGGGCACGCCGAAGGGCTTGGACAGGTAGTCGTCGGCCCCGGCGTCCAGCGCCGCCACCTTCTCTTCCTCGCGCTCGCGCGCGGACAGCACCAGCACGGGCAGCTGGCTCCAGCTGCGCAGCTCGGTGATCACCTGCTTGCCATCGGCGTCGGGCAAGCCCAGGTCCAGCACCACGGCGTCGGGCTGCCGGGAGGCGGCTTCAATCAGGCCCCGCTTGGCGGTTTCGGCTTCAAACACCTGCCAGCCTTCGTCTTCCAGCGCCAGCCGCACAAAGCGGCGGATGCTGGCATCGTCTTCGATCAGCAGGATGCGGGGGGCACCCTGCAGGCGCAAGACCAGGTAGCCCAGCAGCATCATCATGGCGTTGGACAGCAGCAGGCTGGCGCCATAGCGCTGCCAGGTCATGCGCTCCTGCGGGTTGACGCCCAGGGCGCCATAGGTGCAGCGCTCCAGCCAGGTATGGTGCTCGCTGGTGAAGCAGCGCGCCAGCCATTGCCCCATGGGGATGGCCAGCAGCGCCATGACGGCCAGGACCACGGCGAATTCGATCCAGGGTAACCACATGGCCATCCCCTTCAGATGCGCACCAGGGCGCGGACAAAGCCCAGCAGGGCGACAAAACAGACAACCGTGAGGCTGACAAACAGCAGGTCTTGCAGTGCGTGCATGGCCGTCTCCTCAGAATTTCTCAGGGCGCAGCAGCGCATAGGCCAGGTACACAAACAGGCCGAACGCCAGGCAGGCGGCGAGGGCTTCCATCCAGTGGCTGGTGGGCATTTCGTTTCTCCAATGACCGGTGGCGCTCCCCTGCACTGCGCAGGGGGATGCCGCCAAAGGTCCATGGAACGAATGTAGAAATTCCCCCGTCAATACCGTGTAGAGAATGTCCCGCCGGGTATCAAGACGGCATCAAGATTGCCACCATCCAGGCTGGGGATCGCCTCAGCGCGCGAACCGCGCCAGGATCTCCCGGGTGTGAGCGGCCAGCACGGCCTGGTACTGCAGCGCCCACTGCGGTGTGGACAGTGGGCCTGCCGCGCCCACATCGGCCAGGGGATCGCCGGGCTGGCCTGGGCGGACTTCGGCGGGCCGCTCCAACTGCGCCACCCAGGCGCCATACACGCGCACCGCCAGGGCCCGCAGCGCCTGCATGCGCTGCGGCAGCTGGGCCAGTATTTGTGCCTGGCGCTGCACGGCGGGGCCCCGGGCCTGGCACAGCTCCTCCCGTCCTGCGTCACACCAGGCTTGCACGCTGTGTGCCGTCACTTCCAGGTGCCCCTGGAACGCCCAGTTGCGGCCGTGCACAAAGCCTTTGTTCAGGCAATAGGCGCCAGACATGCTGCGCTGCGCACCCTGGGGAATTTCGAAGGTGTCGTAGTGCCAGTTGAACAGCGTGATCTCGCGCGGCAGCGGCAGCTGCAGCAGCGCTTGCGCCTGGGGCGTCACCCAGGCCTGGCTCCAGCCGATGTTGGGGCACGGGTTGCGCCACACCCGCCCGCCCATGGCGCGCGCCAGCATCTGGGCGCCAAAGCAATGTCCCAGCACCGGCACGTCATGGGCCAGTGCGTCTTGCAGCAGGCACCGCTCTGCGTCGGCCCATGGCAGCGGCTCGTTCGCACAGTGGTTGCTGCCCAGCACTACCAGCCCGCGGAAATCTGCGGCATGCCGCGGGGCCAGGCCGGCATGGCAAGGCTGGATCAGCTCGTAAGCAATGCCCTGCTGCTGCAGGAACTCCTCAAGCACCCCCGGCCCCTGGGTGGCTTCATGCTGAAGAATGGCGATAGGTTTCATACCTGGAAGGGCTGCCCGTGCATGCCCGTGGTTGCGATGCAGGGAATCTAGAAGCGCCGGCCTCAAGCCCGCATTCAGATGCAGCCGCGCACCATCAAGATGGCGCATACAACACCGGGCCGGCTCCCATGGACCGATCCATGGGAGCCGGCGGTGCGGTGCACAGGCACTGCCCTGTTTGCCGCTGCCTGCGTGGAGCGCACCATCCCCTTGGGGTTGCTAGACAGATGCCACCGCATGTCCCCTGCAGCCAACAGCCACCCCAGGCACGCCCCCACCCTATAGCACCGGCGACCCACGACACAGGCCCGGCAAGTGGAGCGCCCGATTTCGGGCATGAAAAAGCGCCCTAGCCCTTGCGGGATGGGCGCTGGCAGCTATGGTTGCTGACTCAGAGATCGGCAGCCAGACCGATGCGCACGGTATCGCAACTGCCGTACAAGGCATTCAGCGAGGCCTTGGCCATGATGGGCTGGCCGTCGGGGAGCTCCAGCTCGAACACGAAGTGGCTGCCGCGAAAGGTCCGCTCGCGCACCTGGGCACTCACCCCCTGCTCCACCAGGCGCACATGCTCGGGCCGCAGCAGCACCTGCACCCCCTGCTCGGTCTGGAAGTGGGGGTGACCGGCTGGCAACATGCCCAGCGCCGTCTGCCACTGGCCCCCGGGCGTGGATTGCGCCGGCACCAGCGCGCCCTCGCCCACGAAGCGGGCCACCTCCTGCGTGGCGGGGGCGCAGTAGACCTGCACAGCATTGCCCCATTGCATGAGCTGGCCGTGCGACATGACGCCCACGTTGTCGGCCATGGCAAAGGCTTCGTTCTGGTCGTGCGTGACCATCAGGGCCGTGGCCTTGGCGTGCTTGAGGATGGCGCGCACTTCGCGCGCGATGCTCTCGCGCATGGTGGTGTCCAGGCTGGAAAACGGCTCGTCCATCAGCAGCAGGCGGGGCTTGGGGGCCAGGGCGCGCGCCAGCGCCACGCGCTGCTGCTGGCCGCCGGACAGCTCATGTGGCCAGCGCTGGCCCATGCCCTGCAGGCCCACCAGCTCCAGCATTTCCTGCACGCGCGCGGCGCGCTCGGTCTTGGACAGCTGCTGCAGGCCGAAGCCCACATTGCCGTCCACCGTCAGGTGCGGGAACAGGGCATGGTCCTGGAACACCATGCCGATGTCGCGGTGCTGGGGTGGCACGCGTTGCGCCACGGCCGCCACCGTGCGGCCTTGCAGGTCGATGTGGCCGGCACGCACCGGCTCGAAGCCAGCGATGGCCCGCAGCAAGGTGGTCTTGCCGCAGCCCGAAGGGCCCAGCAGGCAACCGATCTCGCCCTGGTCCAGACGCAGGCTGACGTTCTGCACCACCGTGGTGGCGCCGTATCCCAGTGAAACGTTTTTGACTTCAAGCATCACAAAATCTCGGCGATATTCAACCGGCCGCAGACGGTTGTTTCTCGGTCTGCAGCACCAGCAGGATCACGGGCAGCAGCCCCACCAGCACAATCGCCAGCGCGGGCAAGGCCGCCTGGTCCCACATGGACTCGGAGGTCAGCTGGAACACGCGCACGGCCAGGGTGTCCCAGCCGAACTGGCGCATCATCAGCGTGATGGGCATTTCCTTCATCACGTCCACCACCACCATCAGGAAGGCGGACAGCAGGCCCGTGCGCAGCAACGGCAGGTGCAGGCGGCGCAAGGTCTGCCACGGCCCCAGGCCCAGGGAGGCACAGGCCTCTTCCTGGCTGCGCGTGATGCGCTGCATGGCCGCATCCGTGGCGTTGTAGGCCACGGCCATGAAGCGTGCGGCCAGCGCCAGCAGCATACCGGCCAGGCTGCCCTTGAGGATGGCCAGGGTCTCGATCCCCAGCGGGGCCAGCAGGGCGATGAGGCGCTCGTCCAGCCAGGCAATCGGCACGAACACGCCCACCGCCAGCACCACGCCGGGCATGGCATAGCCCAGCACGGCCAGGCGCACGGTCCAGGCCGTCCAGGGGTCGCTGTGGCGGCGCCGCGTCCACGACAGCAGCAGGGCGAACACCGTGGTCACGGCGGCCGTGAACAGCGCCAGGCACAGCGTGTTCCAGACATAGCCCCAGTAATCACTGTTCAGGTCCTGGCGCCACACCGACCACACCCAGGCCACGATCTGCACCATGGGCACGGCAAAGGCCGCGCCAAACACCAGGGCGCAGGCGGCGAACGCCAGCCAGCGGCGGCCGCCCTGCAGCACGGTGCGCTGCTGCTGCGGGTTGCTGACGTGGAAGCGCTTGGCGCGGCGCGAGCGCTGCTCCGCCGCCACCAGCACCAGCACCACCAGCACCAGGATCGCGGCCAGCTGCGCGGCGGCCGTGATGTTGAACAGGTTGAACCACGACTTGTACAAGGCCGTGGTGAAGGTGTCGAAGTTGAAGACCGAGATCGCACCAAAGTCGGCCAGCACTTCCATCAGCACCAGGGCCAGGCCGGCGCCGATCCAGGGCCGCGCCAGGGGCAAGGCCACCTTGAAGAACGCGGCCAGGGGGCTGTAGCCCAGGGCCTGGGCGGCCTCCATGCTGCGGTGGCCCTGCGTCAGGAAGGCACTGCGCGCCATCAGGTAGACGTAGGGGTAGAAGGCCATGACCAGCACCATGACCAGGCCCCACAGGCTGCCACGGATGTCGGGGAACCAGTGGCTGCTGCCCACCACCTCGCGCAGCAGGCGCTGCACCGGCCCGGCATATTCGAACAGGCCCATCTGCACAAAGGCCAGCACATAGGCCGGAATGGCCAGCGGCAGCACCAGGGCCCAGGCAAAGAACTTGCGGCCCGGGAACTCGCACATCGCCGTCAGCCAGGCCAGGGGCACGCCCACCACCAGCACCACGCTGCCCACCAGCAGCATCAGCAGCAAGGTGTTGCCCAGCACGCGCGGCAGCACGTAGTTCCACAGGTGCTGCCAGATCTCAGGTTGGGGCGTCAATGCCATGCCGACCACCGTGAGCAAAGGCACGATGGTCAGCAAGGCGATGGGCAGCGCAAAAGCAAAACCGCGCCAGCGGTGCGCTGGCGCGGCATGGTCTACAACAGACAAGGTTCGAACCTAATTCCAAAAACCGATTAACGATAGCCTACACGATCCAGCAGCTTGATCGCTTCCGCTTGCTTGGAGCCGATGTCCGAAGCATTCAGAGGGCTGGGCGTGAACTTGCCCCAGGCCTTGACGATGGGATCGACATCCGCCTTGGGATTGATCGGGCTTTCGTACGTGCCGTGAGTGTAAGCCGTCTGCACATTGGCCGAGGACAGCCATTCCAGCAGCTTGCGCGCGCCTTCGGGGTTCTTAGCGTGCTTGGTCACACCAGCGCCGGACAGGTTCACGTGGGCGCCGCCCTCGTTCTTGCCCTGGTTGGCCCAGAACAGCTTGACCTGCTTGTTGAAGTCAGGCTCCTTGGCCAGGATGCGGCCAAAGTAGTAGGTGTTGGCAATGCCCACGTCGCACTGGCCGGCGGCAATCGCCTTCAGCAGGCTGCTGTCGTTGGTGAACACGTCACCCGCCAGGTTGTTGACCCAGCCCTTGACGATGGCTTCGGACTTCTCCACACCGTGCTTGGCGATCAGCATGGCCACCAGCGACTGGGTGTAGGCCTGCTTGGAGGTGCGCAGGCACAGCTTGCCCTTCCACTTGGGGTCGGCCAGGTCTTCGTAGGTGCTCAGCTGCTCGGGCTTGACGCGATCGGCCGCGTAGAAGATGGTGCGCGAACGCTCCGACAGGCCCCACCAGCGGTTGCCGGGATCGCGGAAGTTGGCGGGCACATTGGCGTTCAGCAGGGGCGAATCCACCTTCTGCAGCAGGCCGCGCTCGGCCACGTTCCACAGATTGCCCACGTCCACGGTGATCAGCACGTCGGCGGGCGAGCTGGCGCCTTCGGCGGCCAGGCGCTCGGTCAGGGAGCCACCGCTGTCGGTCAGCAGGTTGATCTTGACACCGGTCTGCTTGGTGTATTCGTCCAACGTGGGCTTGAGCAGGGCTTCAATGCGTGCGGAGTACACCGTCACAGCCTGGGGCTGTGCAGCCTGGGCCAAAGTGGCCGCGCCAACCAAGCTCAGGCACAGCGCCGTCTTCCAAATTTTCATCTTCTTCGCTTCCAGTGGTCAGGGAACAGCCAGCGGGTGCGCTGGCCAAACAGGAGAAGCACTGCCATTCGGGCTTTGCTTCAGAGTGAGAATTATTCCTGTTATGAATTCTGCCACGGTTTGCTGGCCTTGCCACCCCGACCACCCAGGAATCGAAGGGCTTCTGTGTCGGTGGTGGACAACAGGGCACGCCTCCTCAACTGGCCCGCACGCCGGCATCGGGGCCCGGACCGTGGCTGGCCATGTGCTCGCCCAGAAAATCCAGAAAGCTGCGCACCGCCGGGGTCAGGCCGCGGCGCGAGCCGAACACGGCGTGGACAATGCTCAGCGGGAAGCGCCATTGCGGCAGCACATGCACCAGCTCGCCCCGGTCCATCTCGGCCTGGCACATGTAATCGGGCAGATAGCACACGCCCGCGCCGCCCAGCACCGCGTACTTGAGCGTCAGCAAATCGTCGGCCATGTAGCGCACCTGGGGCTGCAGCTGCACCTCGGCGCCGGTGTCGCTGCGCAGGCGCCAGTGCGCCACGCCGTCGAAGACCGACATCGACAGCACGTGGTGCTGCAGCAGGTCCTGCGGGTTCTGCGGCGTGCCCTGGCGCTGCAGATAGGCCGGACTGGCCATCAGGATCTGGTTGGCCAACCCCAGGCGCTTGACGACCATGCTGGCACTGTCTTCCAACGTGGAGCGCACCCGCAGGGCCACATCCACGCCCTCTTCCACCACGTTGACGGGGCGGTTGACCACCATCATCTCCACCCGCACCTGGGGGTACTTCTCCAGGAACAGCGGCATCAGCGGGGCCAGCACGGTCTGCGACAGGGTGACCGGGCAGCTGACACGCACCGTGCCGCGCGGCTCGCTTTGCACCTGCTCGACCGTGTCCTGTGCGGCCTCGGCGGCATCGCGCATGGCCTGACAATGGCGCAGGTAGGCCGACCCCACCTCAGTCAGTGACAGCTTGCGCGTGGTGCGCTGCAGCAGACGCACGCCTAGGCGGGCCTCCAGCTCGGCAATGCGCCGCGACAGCCGCGACTTGGGAATGCCCAGGGCCCGGCCCGCTGCGGCGAAGCCCCCGCGCTCCACCACCTCGGCGAAGTACAGCATGTCATTGAGATCTTGCATGGTTGGGTCCGATTGAATCGATATTCAGAACAATCTATCGCATTTTCGATGACTTATCGGAACAGCGGTATCAATGCATACTTCAACCCATCGAACTTTGATTTCTCAGGAGCACCCCTTGAAACTGCTGCACATTGACTCTGCGATCACCGGCGACAACTCGGCTTCGCGCAAGCTGACCCAGCAAATCGTCAACGCCTGGACGGCCAAGCACGCCGGCACCGAAGTGACCTACCTGGACCTGGTGGCCCAGGCCCCCAACCACTTCACCATGGCCGCCATGACCCCCCGCACCGGCCAGACCGACGGCCTGACCGCCGAGCAAGTGGCCGAGAACGCCGTGTCCGAACAGCTGGTGAGCCAGTTCCTGGCGGCCGACGTGGTCGTGATCGGTGCCCCGTTCTACAACTTCAGCATCCCCACCCAGCTGAAGGCCTGGATCGACCGCATCGCCCAGCCCGGCCGCACCTTCCGCTACACCGCCAACGGCCCTGAAGGCCTGGCCAAGGGCAAGACCGTGATCATCGCTTCCTCGCGCGGCGGCATGTACTCCACCAGCGAAGCCGGTCAGGCCATGGAGCACCAGGAAAGCTACCTGAAGGTGGTGATGGGCTTCTTCGGCGTCACCGACGTGCGCTTTGTGCGCGCCGAAGGTCTGGGCATGGGACCCGACGCTGTGGCCGCCGCCTTTGAAAGCGCTGCCAACGATGTGAAGGCCGCCGTGGCCGCCTGAGCGCCGCCCTGGTACCCACACCAAAAAGCCTGCTGGATCAGCAGGCTTTTTGCATTGCGCATTTCAGGAGCAGCCCGCGCGCGGCTGCAGGGCGTTTCCGCCAACAATCGATTGCAAACGCTGGCAGGACCAGCGCAAGACGCTCTGTTTTTTACTTACCGATCCCGCCGTGGGCCAGCGACCACTTGGCCGGGTCCTGCAGGAAGGTCTGCCACACGGCCAGTTGCTCGACCGAGAAGCCGCCGCGCTGGAAGGCCATGGCCAGCACGTCCTGCCAGTTGCACAGCGCGTGCACGCGCACGCCGTGCTGGGCCAGCACCGCGTCGGAGCCGAAGCAGGCGTAGTCGAAGACCACGAACAGGTCTTCCACGCGCGCGCCCTGGGCCCGCAGGGCGTCGATGAAGCTCAGCTTGTACTGGCCGGCGGACACCATGTCGTCCACCAGCAGCACCTTGCCCCCCGGCTCGACCGTGCCTTCGATCTGGCGGCTGCCCACGGCGCGCTTGCGCACGTACTGCAGCGGCATGTCCAGCTTCTCGGCAAACCAGGCGGCAAAGGCAATGCCGCTGGACTCGCCGCCGGCCACGGCGCTCAGGCCCTGCAGGGCGCCGGCATCCAGCAGGCGCTGCACGCCCTGCTTCATCAGCTCGCGGCGGATGGTGGGCAGCGAGATCAGGCGCGTGGCATCCATGTACACCGGGCTGGCCCAGCCCGAGGGCAGCACGAAGGGCGCATCGGTGCGCACTTCCACACAACCGGCTTCCAACAACCAGGCCGCGGCCTGCTGGCTCATCAAAGGTGTCATTGCAATCTTCTTTCTTGGGTCAGTCCGGGGCCGTGCGTTCCAGCAAGGCGCGCAGGCGCTGTGCGCCGGCGGGACCCTTGCTGGCCGTGGCCCATAAATTCGTGGTCATGCGCTCGTGCAGCGCCACAGCCTCCTGCGAGGCGGTCACCATGGCGATGCCATTGCGCACATTCGGCAGCTCACCCAGGCGGAACGGGCTGTGCATCAGCACCCGGTGGCCGGGGCCAATCAGCACCTGGTAGGTGGCCGAAGGCATGGCATCATCCACCAGCCCCACCTGGGCGTACCAGGGCTCGCTGTCCATCAGCTCGGCGATGCGCTGCACCTCCTGGCGCGCGGCCTGCACACGGGCACGGCGCACGCCGGGTGCCACGTCCATGCGGCCGATCAGGCCGGTCTGCACAAAGCGCTCCAGCTCGCGCAGGCCGATCAGGCTGACGATGTGCGGCTTGCGCCGCTCGAAGTTCAGCCGCCGCTCGCGCAGGATGTTCATGATTTGCTGCGCCTGGCGCGCGTGCAGCGGGGCATCGGCGCCCTGCGGCAAGGCCTCGGCCAGCATCAGGCCCAGGTGCTCCAGGTAGTGCTCGGACATCAGCAGCAGCGAGATCGGCTCGAAGTGCGCCAGGATGCGGTCCGAGGTCTGTTCCAGCTGGCGCATGCGCTCGAACAGCGCCAGCGCCGAGGCATAGTACTCGGCCTCCACCCCCAGCAGCGAGGCCAGGCTGGTGCCCAGCAGGTGGGCCAGCCGCTCCAGGGTGTCGATCTTGACGATCTCGCCCTTTTCCATGCGGTAGACCACGGCGCGCGACACGCCCAGCTGCTGCGCCACCTCGTCGGCCTGCAGGCCCGCCCCCATGCGGTAGGCGCGCAGCCGGTCGCCCAGCGCGGCATAGTCGATGTGGGAGGTGAAGGGGTCCGTGGTCATGGTGGCGGCTGCCCGCGACTATACCGAGGCCGGGGCCACGGGAATGGCGGCGATGGTGTCGGCCATCACCTGGGTGCCGAGCATGAAGTCCGACAGCTCCATGGCCTCGTGCGGGTTGTGCGAACCATGCTGGTTGCGCACGAACACCATGGCCGAGGGCACGCCGCCGTTGGCGAACAGGGCCGCATCGTGGCCGGCGCCACTGGGGATGCGCTCGTGGGCAATGCCGCGCTCGCGGCAGGCCTTGGCCATCAGGTCGCACAGCTGGGGGTCGGTGACAGCGGGCTCGCTCAGCAGGCGGCGGTCCAGCTGGAACTTGACGCCACGCTCGCGCTCGATGGAGGCCATCTCGGCCTGCACCAGTTGGTAGAAGGCCTCCAGCGTGTCGCTGCTCTTGCTGCGCGCCTCGAAGCTGAAATGTGCATAGCCCGGCACGCGCGAGATGGAGTGCTCGGCCGGGTTGGTCTGCACCACGCCGCAGGTCACCACCAGGTCGGTCCCGCGCTCCAGCAGCGCGCGCCAGTGGGTGTCCAGGCGCACGATCAGGTCGGACACGGCGAACACCGCGTCCTTGCGCAGCCAGCGCGGCACCACGCCGGAGTGCTGGGCCTCGCCAAAGCATTCGATCTTGTTGTGGCGCACATTGCCGCGGATGCCGCTGACCACGCCCACGGGAATCTCGCGCGCCACCATCACCGGGCCTTGCTCAATGTGCAGCTCCACATAGGCGCGGATGTCGGCAGGGTTGAACAGCTTGTCCTGGCGGGCGATGGCGGCCAGGTCAGCGCCGCAGGCAGCCAGGGCGTCGCCCAGGGTCACGCCGTCCTCGCGGCGCTGCAGGGCCAGGTCGGCGGCCGTCAGCTTGCCCCACAGCGCGCCCGAGCCCATGTAGGCCTTGCCGAACCAGGCGCTCTCCTCACCGCGGAAACCGATCACCTGCAGCGGCGCGGGCAGCGTCACGCCCTGGCGCTTGGCCGCAATCAGCACCAGCAGGCCGGCGACGATGCCGGCCAGGCCGTCGTAATTGCCGCCCTGCGGCACGGAATCCAGGTGCGAGCCGGTCCAGATCACCGGCCCCTGGCGGGTGTCGGCCGGGTCGCTGTAGACAAAGTTGCCGGCGCGGTCGGTGGTCACCTCCAGCCCCTCGGCGCGGGCAAAGGCCTCCAGATGGCGGGCACAGGCGTTTTCACCGGCCCCATAGCTGGCACGGGTGACGCCCACGCCATCGAAAGTCAGCGCACGAATGTCGGCAAACAGTTGCTGTGCCAGTGGCTGTAGAGACTGCAGTTCCATGTCGGACGGGCCTGCCGCACGCGACGCGCAGGCTGTGAGGGTTGCTAAGAAAGCATCTTAATCTCAAAAAAGATACGCAATACCCACATTGCATGCGCCCATCTGCGACTGTTTTGTATCTTTTTTGGAATACCCCATGCGACACCGCAGTCCACCCAGTGCCCGTCCCGGCGATCAGGCACGAAAAAGCAGCAGGCGCCCGTCCGAAGGACGCCTGCTGCTCTGCTTTTTGACGCGCTACGGTGCGATCAGGCTGCGGCGGTTGCGGTGACGACTTCGGTCACGGCTTCGGTGCCAGCCTCGGCATCACGGCGGGGCATGTAGCGGTCACGCTTGTGCGGCTTCAGGCGCTGCACATCCACCAGCACCAGGCCGTCCACGCAGTGCGAGAAATCCGGGTCCACGCCAAAGTCCAGGAAGCGCACGCCCCCGGGCTCGGCCACTTCGGCGTACTGCTTGTACAGCGTGGGCACGCTGGAGCCCATGTGGGCCAGCAGGTGCTTGAGGCGCACGAAGTCGGCCGCGCTGTCCTCGCCCGTGAACTGGGAGCACATCTCCAGCCCCTCGCCCGGCACATAGGGCCGGCGGGCGTGGGCCAGGCAGGCGGCGCCGTAGTGCGTGCGGTAGTGGTAGATCAGCAGATCGCGCGCTGCCTGGGGCATTTCGCGGCTGATGGACACCGGGCCGAACAGGTAGCGGCATTCCGGATAGCGCTGGATGTAGGCCCCGATGCCAAACCACAGGTAGTCCAGCGAACGCTTGCCCCAGTAGCGCGGCTGCACGAAGGAGCGCCCCAACTCCAGCCCCTGCTGCAAAAAGCTCTGCATGCCGGGCGTGAACTCGAACAGGCTGTGCGTGTACAAGGCCTCCACCCCCTGCTCGGCCAGCACCTGGGCGGTGCGCGCCATGCGGTAGGCGCCGGCGATCTCCAGGTCCTGCGGGTCCCACAGGATCAGGTGGTCGTAGTGGGCGTCATAGCGGTCCAGGTCGCGGCGGGCGCCGCTGCCCTCGCCCACGGCGCGGAAGGACAGCTCGCGCAGCCGCCCCACCTCGCGCAGGATGGGCGAATCCAGCGCCCCGCGGAACAGGTGGATGCGCTTGCCATCCGGGGTCTCGCCCAGCAGCTCGCAGGCCGTCACGGCCTGGGCCAGGGCGCTGCGGTTGACCGGGTGGGCAATCGCCGTCTCCACCTTCAGCAGATTGGGCTTGTCCTGGGCCACGCGGTACAGGTGCTTGCGCAGCAGCTTGGCGGCGGCCTCGGGCTCGACCGGCAGACTGCCGTAGCTGCTGTGCGGGATCGGGTGGCCGATGCGCAGGGCAATGCTCTTTTGGTGCTGGCCGAACATCTCCTTGACCAGCAGCAGCGTGGCCAGGGGCTTGTACAGCAGCGAGGCACCGTAGAACAGCGCCGAATTGCGCCCGTCGATGTGGATGGGCACGATGGGCGCCTGGGCCTGGCCGGCCAGGCGCAGGAAACCAGGGTTCCAGCGGCCATCGCGCACGCCCTCGGGGTGCAGGCGCGAGACTTCGCCCGCCGGGAAGATGATGACCGCGCCCTCGCCCTGCAGGTGTTCCATGATGGCCTTGAGCTGGCGCGCTGCGCTGCGCCCGCCCATCATGGTCACCGGCAGCAGCAGGCGCTTGAGCGGCGCCAGCTCGGCCAGCAGGCCGTTGGCGACGATCTTCACGTCGCGGCGAATGCCGCCCACCATGTTCAGCAGGGCCAGGCCG
The DNA here is from genome assembly GCF_018064205.1 of Comamonas aquatica. Classification (NCBI taxonomy): domain Bacteria; kingdom Pseudomonadati; phylum Pseudomonadota; class Betaproteobacteria; order Burkholderiales; family Comamonadaceae; genus Comamonas; species Comamonas aquatica. The sequence continues at coordinate 2,001,739 of NZ_CP072916.1, forward strand.
TCCAGCGAGCCGATGGGGTGGTTGGCGATGATGACCACGCGCCCGTGGGCGGGAATGCGCTCGCGCTCGTTGTCGCGCACGGCAGTGCTGAAGGCAAAGTGCTCCAGCACCTGCTCCACAAACTGGAAGCCCTCCAGGTGCGGGTACTGCTGGGCAAAGCTGCGGAAGCTCTGCTCGCGCAGCAGCCGGCGCAGCACGCCGCGCACGCCCTGGCTGAGTCGGGGGTGCCGCTGCAATTGCGGCAGGTGCAGGTCGACGATCTGGTCCACGGAAATCATGGGCGCATCCTTGCAAAAGCGGGGTGTCGCGATGGTCGGGAACTGCCGTGACAGGCTCGCGACAACTGCGTGAAGCCTGTGTGACAGCCGCACCGCCCGCCGCAGCCCGCAGGCGCCGTACACCGGCCGCCGCCAGGGCCAGGGCTGTGGCCGCATACTCTCGCCCTTGTGTTTTTTCCGTGAATGCCATGCAAGCCCTGCTCGACACCATCGCCCAGCTCGAAGTCCCGACCGATGCCTGCCGCCTGTTCCACGGCCGCGGCGGGCGCCACCCCGGCTGCGAGCACCTGGTGCTGGACGCCTTCCCCCCCGTGCTGGTGCTGACTAGCTTCCAGCCGCTGGACGAAGCCGCGCTGCAGGCCCTGGACGCCGCCTTGCTCGCGCGCTGGGCGCAGATCGGCCAGGGCCAGCCGCTGAACTGGGTCTTCCAGATGCGCCAGCCCGGCACCAAGGCCGAGACGCGCCTGGTGCGCGGCAGCGTGCCCGAGCCGCACATCGTCACCGAGGCCGGTCTGCAGTACCGCGCCCACGTGCTGCGCGGCCAGAACCACGGCCTGTTCCTGGACATGGCCGCCGGCCGTCGCTGGGTGCGCGCGCATGTGGCACAGCACCCCGAACACCGCCATGGCCTGAAGGTGCTGAACCTGTTCGCCTACACCTGCGCCTTCTCCGTCGCCGCGCTGGACGCCGGCGCGCGCCAGGTGCTGAACATGGACATGGCCCAGGGCGCCCTGGCCACGGGCCAGCACAACCACCAGCTCAACGGGCTGACGGGGGCCAGCTTTCTGGCGCACGACATCTTCAGCAGCTGGGGCAAGATCACGCGCAGCGGCCCCTACCACCTGATCGTCATCGACCCGCCCAGCTACCAGAAGGGCAGCTTTGTGGCCACCAAGGACTACGCCAAGCTGATGCGCCGCCTGCCCGACCTGCTGCGCCCCGGCGGCCATGCGCTGCTGTGCCTGAACGCGCCCGAACTGGGCACGGCCTTCCTCCAGGACCAGATGGCCGAGATCGCGCCCACGCTGCAGTTCGTGGAACGCATCGCCAACCCCGCCGCCTTTGCCGATGTGGACGAGGAACGCAGCCTGAAGGTGCTGCTGTACCGCGCCCCGGCGGCCGACGGGCTGGCGCCGGTTTGACACACCAAACAGGCATTTCACCCATTCACAGCAAGCGCTGACAGCTATGGATTTTCATGATGCACACCCCTGACCCCACCCCCATCGATCCCGCCCTGGCACACACCCAGCACCGCTTTGCCCAACTGGAAGCGCAGACGCCCACGCCCCAGCTGGACTATGTGCAGCGCCGCCGCTTACTCAGCGAACTGCAGGCGCGCCTGCTGCGCACCCAGCCGCTGCCGGGCATTGCCATCCAGCAGCACTTTGTCAGCGCCCCCGGGCGCGAGATTGCCGTGCGCAGCTACACGCCGGCGGCCCGCGCCAGCGGCCAGACCCTGGTCTGGCTGCATGGCGGCGGCTGGATGGTGGGCAGTCTGGACACGCACGACGACCTGTGCGAACACCTGGCCCACTTCAGCGGCCACACCGTGCTCAGCGTGCACTACCGCCGCACGCCCGAAAGCCCTTTCCCGGCCGCCGTGGAGGATGCCCACGCCGTGCTGCAGTGGCTGCACCAGATGCAGGGCGTGCTGCCCTTCGCCCAGCCCCAGGTGCTGCTGGGCGGTGACAGCGCGGGCGGCCACCTGGCCCTGTGCAGCGCGGTGCATACCATCCAGCAACCCGCTGCCAACCGCGCGCAGATCCAGGCCCTGCTGCTGTTCTACCCCTGCCTGCAGCCCGGCCTGTCCACGCCCAGCATGGCGGCATTCGCCCAGGGCTACGGCCTGACCGACGCCGCCATGGACGCTTACTGGCAGCAGCTGGGCGGCGCCGAACTGGCCTGGCGAAGCCCGGGCCTGTGCATCGATGCCCTGCCGCAGCTGCCGCCCACGGCCATCGTCACCGCCAGCCACGACATCCTGCGCGACGAGGCCGAGGACTTTGCGCGCCAGCTCCAGGCCCTGCCCCAAGGCCCGGCCGTGCAGTGGACGCGCGCCGAAGGCATGGTGCACGGCTTTGCCCGCATGCTGGTCGCCAGCCCCGCAGCGCGCCAGGCGGTGGAAGCCGCCTGCCAGATGCTAGAACAGGTGCGCAGCCAGGCACGCTGAGCACGGCGCACACCGACCTCGGCAGGCGATCCCCGGTGTGCGGCCTGCGGCAGCCCGCCGCGTCGCGACAGCCGGCGCGGGGCTGCGCACCCCTGTCGCGCCAAGTTCTACGGGTTTTGACACCCGTTGAACACGGTTGCCGGCGGCTTGCACGCGGATAGACAGCACTTGCGCCATCCTGCCGGCAATTGCCGCGAAATGTGGTGTTTCACACCCCATCACCGCCCGCAGATCGACGCAGTTAGGCACGGTCAAAAAGGCAGATTTAAATGCAGATGCATTCATGTTCCGCATGCGTTTCTGCAATTTGGCGTGCATAAAATACCGCCACCACCGCTAGGAACACCTGCCATGACCACCGCCCTAACCCGCCGCCACTCCGAATCCATCGCCCTGGTGGCCCTGTTTGCCGCCCTGCTCGGCGTAATGGGGCTGATCCCTAAGATCGACCTGCCGCTGGGCGTGCACATCTCCATCCAGACCCTGGGCGTGATGCTGGCCGGCTGCCTGCTGGGCCCCTGGCGCGGCCTGCAGGCCATGCTGGTGTTCCTGGTGGCTGTGGCCGCCGGCCTGCCCCTGCTCTCGGGTGGCCGTGGCGGCCTGGGCGTGTTCATGGCGCCGACCACGGGCTACCTGGTGGGCTGGACGGCTGCGGCCTTCGTCACCGGCTGGCTGATGGCCCTGCTGCCCAAGTCCACGCCCCTGCGTGCCGCGGGCAGCGCCTTCGTCGCCTCGGCCGTGGGCTGCATTGCCGTGCTGTATGCCTTCGGCATCGCCGGCCTAGTGTGGATTGCCAAGCTGCCGCTGACCCAGGCCATCTGGGTGAATGTGGCCTTCATCCCCGGCGACCTGATCAAGTGCGCCCTGACGGCCCTGGTGGTGCACAGCATTGCCCGCGCCATGCCGGACTGGCAGTTCGGCGGCGTGCGCCGTTGACGCAGCGGGCGCTGGCACAACGCTAACGTCAGCACCCAAAACGCTGGCAGCGCTGATGCAGCCAGCGCAAACAGCTATCAAAAAAATGGAATTTCCCTGCAGGGGTGACAGTCACCCCTGCCGCCATGGCCTACCATGCGCGCCGCGCGATACCTACTACATCCATACCACGCGCCAGGGAGATTCACCATGCACACACCACCCCACCCCTCCACGCCCACCGGCGGCTGGTACTTCGGCTGGAACATCGTGGCGGCCGCCACGCTGCTCACCTTGCTGACCGTCGGCATGCGCCTGGGCATCGGCCCGCTGTTCCTGCCCATGGCCGACGATCTGGGCTTCAGCCGCAGCCTGCTGGCCGGCATCATCGCCATCGGCATGCTGTGCTATGGCCTGGCCATGCCTGTGGCGGGCTGGCTGGTGGCCCGGGTGGGCACGCGCCACGTGCTGCTGCTGGGCACGGCCATCCTGGTGCTGTCCACGCTGTGGGCGGTCAACACCCGCTCGGCCCAGGGCATTTTCTGGAGCTTCGGCGTCTGCATGTCGGTGGGTGCGGGTTTCACCAGCCCCGTGGCCCTGACGCCGGTGATCAGCCGCTGGTTCCAGCGCCGCCGCGGCATGGCGCTGTTCTTTCTGTCCACCGGCTCCATGGCCGGCATTGCCGTCATGACCCCGGCCCTGGGCTGGGCCCTGCAGCACTTCAGCTGGCAGCACACGCTGCTGGGCTTTGCGGCCGTGTTCACGCTGATCACCGTGCCCGCGGCGCTGTGGGTGGTGCGCGACGCCGCCCCCGAAGGCGGTGACGCTCCCCTGGGCACGGCCACCGGCAGCACCGCCGCACGCCCCGCCCCGGGGGCCGAGCTGAGCGTGCTGCAAGCCATGCGCACGGCACCGTTCCTGAAGGTGACGCTGGGCCTGTTTGCCTGCGGCTTCAGCATGAACCTGATGGGCACGCACTGCATGCCGATGCTGCTGGACCATGGCTTTGACACCACCACCAGCGCCCTGGGCATCGGGCTGATCGGCCTGGTCGCCATTCCCAGCACCATGGTGCTGGGCCGACTGGCCGACCGGGTGGAGCGGCGCAAGATGCTGAGCGTGATCTACGGCGTGCGCGGCCTGGGCTTTCTGGGGCTGATGCTGGTGGGCAGCGCCTGGCAGCTGTACGGGGTGGCGGCAGTGGGCGGCGTGGTCTGGGCCGGCAGCATTGCGCTGTCGTCCGCCATCCTGGCCGATGTGTATGGCGTCAAGAAGGTGGGCATGCTGTATGGCTGGGCCTACCTGGGCCACCAGGTGGGCGCCATGATCAGCGCGTGGCTGGGCGGCTGGGGGTTCGAGCAGCACGGCACGCACTGGCTGGCCTTTGGCAGCGCCGCGGCCCTGCTGGTGCTGGCCGCAGGCGTGGCCCTGCGCCTGCCCGGGCGCGATCGCCCCGCGGTCTTCGGCCCGGCGCAGGCCGCCTGAACCAGGGCCGCCTTACTGCACGCTGCTGCGCATGCGCGGGTGGCGGTGGAACAGCCCCCCCACCACCAGCCCCAGCACGATCACCATGGCGCAGAAGCTGCACACCGCCACCGTCATGCCCCAGTGGTCGGCCAGCCAGCCCATGCCCAGCATGGGCAGCATGCTGCCGATGTAGCCGATCACCAGATAGGTCGACAGCAAGCCGGAGCGGTTGGACGGGGTGGCAATGCGGTTGACCATGCTCATGCCCGACAACATGCTCATGCCGTGGCCCATGGCCGTGCACGCCACGCCCAGCACGAACAGCCAGGCCGAGCCCACCCACAGGTTCACCATCAGCAGCGCATTGCTGAGGGCCAGGCTCAGCAGGCCGCCCAGGCCGCACCACTGCGTGGGCAGGTTGCCCACCAGCACCTGCACGCAGGCCGAGGCCAGCAGGATCACGGCGATGGCCGTGCCACTGACCACGGGGCCATGCCAGGGCACCAGCCGGTCCAGGAACAGCGGCGACATCGAGGCATACAGGCCGAACACGCCAAACGCCAGGAAGGGCAGCATGCAGGTCAACACAAAGGCCGTGGAGGCACTGGGCTCCGGCCAGGTCAGCTTGGGCAGCACGTCCTGCAGCCGCAGCCGGCCCGCCTGGCGCGGCAGCGCGGCGGGTGGCAGCTCCAGCCGCGCCAGCACGTACAGGCCCAGCCCGCCCAGCACCAGGGTCGGGATGTAGGTGGTGACCAGCGGATAGGGGGCCCACTGCCCCATGATGCCGCCGACCAGGGGACCCAGGCCGAAGCCCAGCGCCATCAGAAAGCCGGTGACCATGGCCACGCGCTGCACATGGCCGGGGCGCGACAACACGGCCAGCCCCTGCGTGGCGCTGGTGGTCATCAGGCTGGAGGCCACGCCGACGATGAAGCGCCCGACGACCAGGCTGGTCATGTTCCAGGCGACCAGACTGAGGAAGGTGCCCAGCAGGGTCAGCACCAGCCCGGCCTGCATCACGGCCTTGAAGCCGGCGCGGTCCGGCAGGCGACCCAGAAACAGCAGGCTGCACAGCGCCCCACTCATGTAGACCACGTAGATCAGCGAGATGTCGCTGGCCTGCAGTTGCCATGCCTCTTTGTAGAGCGCGTACAGCGGGCTGATGAGGGCCGTGCCCATCACGCCGACGATCATGGCAAAACTCACCCACGCAAAGGGCGAACCTCTCAACTTCATTCTTCAAGCAGTGTGTAAGGCCACAGGAACGCGCAGCGTGGCGCTCCAAAGCAAGACCGCGCCCGGAATGACCCGGGCGCGGTCCAGCGGTGGCATGGGAAAAAAGATTCAGTCCATTGTGCGCCGGCACGGCGCGGCGGCGCAATCCCCGGTTGGACAGCCGACAAGCAAGCAGGGTTGCCACGCCCTGCCATGAAGCGGTCACACAAGTGGCCGATCAAATGTTGCAAGGTATTGCAAATGCATCAAGTCTTATAAAAGACTGCAAAAAATTAATGCCACCTGAGTATTTATACGACCTGCGGATTCATGCGCCGATGGCATATCGGCCGCATTTTCCATTGGATATTCAAGATGAATGCAGTGCACCCTGCAATAAACCTGCGGCTTATTCAATTTCAGAATTCCCTGTAGGCATGGAATTTCGCATAGCGAGATGCGCGCACACATATTTTTGCAGCGCCCTGCGGCCGTCCCCCTAGAATCCGCGTGTCTTGCTGTTGTGACCCACAGACAGACGCTTGTATTTTGCGCCTTCTTCCCAGGAGGCGATTTTTTTGGGGCATGCCCGAAGCCACTCCGCGCCATGCACGGCGGCATGTACGGATTTGCGAGGTTGGAGATATTCGCGGCCTTCCAAAGCGGCCCACGCGATGGCGGTGCCGGCCTTGGTATTAATTTGTGCAGCGGAACCCAAGACAGGGGCCGCCCACAGGCCGGGGCACCCCGCAGATCCTGCGGCGCGACCTCTCGGCACGCAGCGCAGGACATTCCCCTGGAACGTGCCGGGCACGCCCCCAACCCCGGCCGGCCTGCACAGGCCCGCCAGGAAGGGGGCAGGCCCGTGGGCCGTCAGAAGGCCTCGGCCGGCAACTGGGCGCAGGTCAGATCGCGCGCCTTCACCACCTGCAGCCAGGCGGTGATCTGGGGCAACTCATAGTGGTAGAAATAGCGTACTGCACCCATCCTGCCTGCGTTGGCAGCTATCGATAGCGCAGCATCGCGCTGCAACACGGTCAGCGCCACGTCCAGCCACACCCAGGCCAGCACCATGTGGCCAAAGGCCTGCATATAGGGCACGGCATTCGCCAACGCCTCCTGCGGGTTGCCGGTGGCCCAGGCTTTTTTGGTGGCGCTGCCCACCTCCTGCAGTGCCTGGGCCAACTGGTTGGCATAAGCAGCCAGGGCCGGCTGCTGCAGGGCCCGCTCGATGGTGGCGTGGATGGTGGTGGCCAGCAGTTGCAGGCCTGCGCCGCCCTGCATCAGCACCTTGCGGCCCAACAAATCAGCCGCCTGGATGCCATGCGTGCCCTCGTGGATCATGTTCAGGCGGTTGTCACGCCAGTACTGCTCCACCGGGAAGTCGCGCGTATAGCCATAGCCGCCGTGGATCTGGATGGCCAGGGAATTGGCCTCCAGGCAGTTCTCGCTGGGCCAGCTCTTGGCGATGGGGGTCAGCACCTCCAGCAGCAGCTTGGCGCGGGCTGCTTCCTCCGGCGTTCCTGTGCGGCCTTCGTCCACCAGCTGGGCGCAGTACAGGTTCAGCGCCAGCGCACCTTCGCAGTACGCCTTTTGCGCCAGCAGCATGCGCTTGACGTCGGCGTGCTCAATGATGGCCACTTGCGGGCTGCTGGCGTCTTTGCCGCCTTCGGTCATGGGGCGGCCCTGCGGGCGGTTCTTGGCGTAGTCCAGGCTGGCGTAGTAGCCGGCCAGGCCCAGCATGGTGGCCGCCATGCCAATGCCGATGCGCGCCTCGTTCATCATGTGGAACATGCACTTGAGGCCTTCGTGCGGCTTGCCCACCAGGTAGCCGATGGCGCCCGCGCCGCCGCGCACCGGGTATTTGCCCTCGCCAAAGTTCAGCAGCGTGTTGGTGGTGCCGCGCCAGCCCAGCTTGTGGTTCAGGCCGGCCAGGGCCACGTCGTTGCGCTCGCCGGTCAACTGGCCGGTGGTGTCCACCAGCTTCTTGGGCACGATGAACAGCGAAATGCCCTTCACGCCCGGAATCAGCTTGCCGTCCGGCCCGGGGATCTTGGCCAGCACCAGGTGCACGATGTTTTCGGTCAGCTCGTGGTCACCGGAGCTGATCCACATCTTGTTGCCCTTGAGGCGGTAGCGGGCGCCCAGCGGGTCGGCCTCAAAGTCGGCGCCATCGGGCTCGGCACGCGTGGCGATGTCGCTCAGGGATGAACCGGCTTGGGGCTCCGACAACGCCATGGTGCCGGCCCAGCGGCCGTTGAATGCGTTGTCGGCAAACACCTGCTGCTGCATGGGCGTGCCGTGCACGCGCAGCAGGTTGGCGTTGCCCACGGTCAGCAGGTTGGAACCGATGCTGATGCTGGCGCAGGCAAAAAAGCTGTTGGCCGCGGCCTCCACCACATACGGCAGCTGCATGCCGCCTTGCTCGTAGGGCTGGGCCGCGCTGAGCATGCCGCTGTCTGCATAGGCCTTGCGCGCCTCGCCGGTGCAGGCGGGCTGGATCACCTTCTCGCCGTCGAAGCTGGGCTCCTGCGTGTCCACCGTGCGGTTGAAGGGCGCGTACTTCTCGCGGGCGATGCGCTCACAGGTGTCCCACACCGCGTCAAAAGTTTCGCGGCTGTGGTCGGCATAGCGGGTGCGGGCGGTCAGGCTTTCGGCGTGCAGCCAGTCATAGACCAAAAATTCCAGGGTGGAGCGCAACTGGGACATGGTTTTGAAGCGAAATCAGCCTCCAGCGCTTGCTGGGCAAGCGCCGACAGCTATGGTTGTTGAAACTGACACACCGGGGCGCGGTGCGAGGCAAAGCCCCGCACCGGCACGGCTTCAGGCCTTGGGGGCAGGCAGGACGTTGATCGTGCCCTGCGCCGTGGCGCACAGTTTTTCCACGCCGTCCTGCACGGCAAACACGTCACAGCGCGTGACGGCTTGCGAGCGGCCGGCATGGATGCAGCTGGAGCGCGCGATCAAGCCTTCGCCCACGGCGGGGCGCAGGTAGTTGATCTTGAACTCGCTGGTGATCACCGGCACCCGCAGGGCCACGGCCCCGGCATAGGTCAGGGCGTTGTCGGCTATGTAGCTGACCACGCCGCCGTGGGCGAAGCCGTACTGCTGGGTCAGCGCCGGGCGCAGGGGCAGGCGCAGTTCGCACGCGCCCTCGGCGGTCAGCTCCGTCAGCTCCGCGCCCAGCAACTGACTGAACGGCTGGCTGGCCAGAATCTGCCGGCCAAAGGCCAGCACGGCCTCGGGCGTGGCCGCCGCGGGCGCGGCGTCGCGCGCGCTCACAGCACCTCGAAGATACCGGCCGCGCCCATGCCACCGCCGATGCACATGGTCACGCAGACGCGCTTGGCACCGCGGCGCTTGCCTTCGATCAGCGCATGGCCCGTCAGGCGCTGGCCCGAGACGCCATACGGGTGGCCCAGGGCAATCGCACCACCGTTGACGTTCAGGCGCTCGTTCGGGATGCCCAGCTTGTCGCGGCAGTAGATCACCTGCACGGCAAAGGCCTCGTTCAGCTCCCACAGGTCGATGTCCTCGACCTTCAGGCCCAGCTTCTTGAGCACCTTGGGGATGGCGAACACCGGGCCGATGCCCATCTCGTCCGGCTCGCAACCGGCCACGGCAAAGCCCAGGAAGCGCCCCAGCGGCTGCAGGCCGTGCTTGCTGGCGTAGTCCTCGTGCACCACCACGCAGGCGCCGGCACCGTCGGAGAACTGGCTGGCGTTGCCCGCCGTCACCAGCCCGCCGGGCAGCGCGCTGCGCAGGCCGGCAATGCCTTCCACGGTCGTGCCCTCGCGCGTGCCCTCGTCCTTGCTGACGGTGACCTGCTTGGTGGTCAGGCCCATGACCTTGTCGGCCACGCCCATGGTCACGGTGATGGGGGCGATTTCGGCGTCGAACAGGCCCGCGGCCTGCGCTGCGCAGGCCTTTTGCTGGCTGGCAGCGCCGTACTCGTCCATGGCTTCGCGGCTGATCTGGTAGCGCTTGGCCACCTGCTCGGCGGTCTGCAGCATGGACCAGTAGATCTCGGGCTTCATCTTGGTCAGCTCCGGGTCGTGGGCCATGTGCTGGTTCACCTCCAGCTGCACGCAGGAGATGGACTCCAGGCCGCCGGCCACCAGCACCTCGTTCTCGCCAGCGATGATGCGCTGCGACGCGAGGGCGATGGCCTGCAGGCCCGAGGAGCAGAAGCGGTTGATGGTCATGCCCGCCGTGGTCACGGGCAGGCCGGCGCGCGTGGCGATCAGGCGCGCCACGTTGCCGCCGGTCGTGCCTTCGGGCAGCGACAGGCCCATGATCACGTCCTCCACCTCGGCGCCGTCGATGCCGGCACGCTGCACCGCGTGCGCGACCGCGTGGGCGCCCAGCGTGGGGCCATAGGTCATGTTGAACGATCCCTTCCAGCTCTTGGCCAGCGGGGTGCGCGCGGTGGAAACAATCACTGCGGATGTCATAGGGTCAATCCTTCAATCTCTGGGTGTTCAAGCGGCGCACACCGCTCAGGAAAAACGCTGGCCTTCGGCCGCCAGGCGCGCCAGCAGCGGCGCGGGCTGCCAGAAGCTGGCATCGTCATGGGGGTTCTGGGCAAAGCGCTGCATGGCCTGCACCACGTTGATCAGGCCCAGCTCGCTGGCGTAGTGCATGGGGCCGCCGCGGTAGATGGGGAAGCCATAGCCGGTCAGGTAGACCATGTCGATGTCGCCGGCCTTGCTGGCGATGCCGTCCTCCAGGATCTGCGCCCCCTCATTGACCAGGGCGAACACCAGGCGCTGCACAATTTCCTCGTCGGAGATCTTGCGCGGCGTGATGCCCTGGCTCTGGCGGTAGGTGCTGATCATGTCCAGCACTTCCTGGCTGGGGATGGCGTCGCGCTTGCCAGCCTGGTAGTCGTACCAGCCCTTGCCGGTCTTTTGGCCATAGCGCCCCATCTCGCACAGCAGGTCGGCGGTCTTGCTGTACTTCATGTGCGGTTTTTCCACATAGCGGCGCTTGCGGATGGCCCAGCCGATGTCGTTGCCGGCCAGATCGCCCATGCGGAACGGCCCCATGGCGAAGCCGAACTTCTCCACGGCCTTGTCCACCTGCTGCGGGGTGGCGCCCTCCTCGATCAGGAAGCCGGCCTGGCGGCTGTACTGCTCGATCATGCGGTTGCCGATGAAGCCGTCGCACACACCCGAGACCACGGCCGTCTTCTTGATCTTCTTGGCGATCTGCATCACGGTGGCCAGCACATCGTGGGCCGTGGCCTTGCCGCGCACCACCTCCAGCAGCTTCATCACGTTGGCGGGGCTGAAGAAGTGCATGCCCACCACGTCCTGCGGGCGGCGCGTGAAGGCGGCGATCTTGTCCACGTCCAGCGTGGAGGTGTTGGAAGCCAGGATGGCGCCGGGCTTGGCCACGGCGTCCAGCTGCTTGAACACGGCTTCCTTGACGCCCAGCTCCTCGAACACGGCCTCGATGATCAGGTCGCAATCCTTCAGGTCGTCATAGGCCAGCGTGGTGGACAGCAAGGCCATGCGCTGGGCGTACTTGTCTTCCTTGAGCTTGCCCTTCTTGACCTGGGCCTCGTAGTTCTTGCGGATGGTGGCCACGCCACGGTCCAGCGCCTCCTGCTTGGTCTCCAGGATGGTCACGGGGATGCCGGCATTCAGGAAGTTCATGCTGATGCCACCGCCCATGGTGCCGGCGCCGATCACGCCCACTTTCTGGATGGCACGCACCGGGGTGTCGGCGGGCACGTCGGCAATCTTGGAGGCCGCACGCTCGGCCATGAACAGGTGGCGCAGCGCACGCGACTCGGGCGTCCACATCAGGTTGACGAACAGCTCGCGCTCGAAGTCCAGGCCTTCCTGGAACTTGCGCTTGGTGGCCGCTTCCACGGCGTCCACACACTTCAGGGGCGCGGGGTAGTTCTTGGACATGCCCTTGACCATGTTGCGCACAAAGCCGAAATAGGCATCGCCCTGGGGGTGCTTGCACTTCAGGTCGCGCACCAGAGGCAGGGCCTCGTTACCGTCGGCATGGCGCTCGCCCACGGTCTGGGCCAGGGCCAGGGCCTCGGCGGCCAGCGCTTCGGGGCTGGAGGCCAGCTTGTCGAACAGCTTTTGCCCGGGGATCTGCGCCAGCAGCTCGCTTTTCACGGCCTCGCCGCTGACGATCATGTTCAGCGCCGGCTCCACGCCGATGGCGCGCGGCAGGCGCTGCGTGCCCCCGGCGCCGGGCAGCAGGCCCAGTTTGACTTCCGGCAGGGCCACGGTGGTGCCGGGCGCCGCAATGCGGTAGTGGCAGCCCAGGGCCAGCTCCAGCCCGCCGCCCATGCACACGCTGTGGATGGCGGCCACCACGGGCTTGCCGGACTGCTCCACCTGCGCGATCACGGTGTGCAGGTTCGGCTCCTGCAGGGCCGCCTCCTTGCCGAATTCCTTGATGTCCGCACCGCCCGAGAAGGCCTTGCCGGCACCGGTGATCACGATGGCTTGCACGCTGCTGTCGGTGTTGGCCTGGTTCAGGCCTTCGATGACCGCACGGCGGGTGGACAGCCCCAGGCCATTGACCGGAGGATTGTTGAGCGTGATCACGGCCACGGCGCCGTGGACCTTGTATTCAGCCGTCATGGCTTGTCTCCTTCAGTTCTATGAAAAAAGAACGGGCGTTCTGCAATTCATTCTAGGAAGGGTGCCGGCACAACGCCATCGCGTTTTGCCCTGTGTTTGTCTCAACTGGGACATCTGGGCCAAGGCAGGTTCTGCAGGTCGGAACACCACCCAGCGCCCCACCGGTGCGCCGGGGGCACGGCCACGATCCGACCAACGGTCAGGACCGTGCCTGTGGTGTGGCGCAGTTCTTGCTATGCGGTCTGCGCAAGCGCAGCGCCGGAGGGGCTGTGGCTGCAATAAAACGCTGGGGAAAGCCATAGCCATGCCGGTCAGGGCTGCCCCAACAATGTGCACAGCGCGTGCCGTGGCGCGTGCATTCAACCCCTATCGGAAGGCTCACTCTATGCAACGCAAAACATTCATTCGCCTGAGTACCTCCTGGGCCGCCGCCGCCCTGCTGGGCACGGCATCCCTGGGCGCCCATGCGGCGGACCCCATCCTGATCGGTGTGCCCATCCCCATGACCGGGCCCAACACCCAGTATGGCGACGAGGTGCAGGCGGGTTTGTTGACTGCCGTGGAGGCGCTGAACGCCGCCGGCGGCATGAATGGCCGCATGTACAAGCCCGTGCTGATCGATGATGCCTGCGAACCCAAGCAGGCCGTGCCAGCCGCCAACCGCGTGCTCAATTCGGGTGCCAAATTCGCCATCACCCACGTCTGCTCGGGCGTGACCATTCCCGCCTCCAAGATCTATGAGGAAGAAGGCATCGTCGCCATCACCCCTGGCGCCACCGCGCCCCAGGTGACCGACGGCCTCAAGGGCCACTACTTCTTCCGCACCATCGGCCGCGATGACCAGCAAGGCCCGTTCGCCGCCAAGTTCATCGCCAACAAGATCAAGCCCAAGGCCGTGGCCGTGCTGCACGACAAGCAGACCTATGGCGCCGGCGTGGCCCAGCACGTGAAGAACACGCTGGACAGCCTGAAGGTGCCCGTGGTGATGTACGACGGCCTGAATGCCGGCGACAGCGACTATTCCGCTGTGATCACCAAGCTCAAGACCGCCAAGGTCGATGCCGTGTTCTTCGGTGGCTACCACCCTGAAATGGGCCTGCTGCTGCGCCAGGCCAAGGAGCAAGGCCTGCAGACCCGCTGGATCGGCCCCGAAGGCGTGTTCAACCAGGGCCTGATCGAGATCGCCGGTCCCGCCGTCGAGGGCATGATGTTCACCTTCCCCGCCGACTTCAGCCAGCGCCCCGAGAACAAGTCCGTGGTCGAGGCCTTCAAGAAGGCCAAGCGCTCGGCCAACGGCGCCTACCAGATGCCCGCCTACGCGGCCCTGCAGGTGCTGGACAAGTCGATGAAGGCCGTGGGCCCCGACGCCAAGAAGGTGGCCGCCTACATGCACGCCAACACCTTCGACACCGTGATCGGCAAGGTGGCGTTCGACGCCAAGGGCGACCTGAAGGACTTCGAGTTCGTGGTGTTCGAGCTGGCCAAGGACGGCAGCCGCAAGGCCGTGCAGTAAACCACGGCCCCGTCATGCACAAGGGCACCTCGCGGTGCCCTTTTTTGATGGCGGCAGGAATATCAGCCAAAACGGCCACCAGCGCTTACCCATCCAGCGTCAGCAGCTATGGTTTTCACACCTCCAGCCATTCCTTGCGGATGTGCTGGTTGGCCTTCAGCCCTTCGGGCGTGCCGTCGAACACGATGGCGCCATGGCCCATGACCAGGGCGCGGTCGGAGATGCGCATGGCGATCGTCAGCTTCTGCTCGATCAGCAGCACCGACACCCCGCGCTGCTTGATCTTTTGCAGGTACTCGCCCACCAGCTCGACGATCTTGGGCGCCAGCCCTTCCGTGGGTTCGTCGATGATGATCAGGTCCGGATCGCCCATCAGCGTGCGGCACAGGGTCAGCATCTGCTGCTCGCCGCCGGACATGACGCCGGCCTCGGTGTGCTGGCGCTCCTTGAGGCGCGGGAACATGGCGTACATGTCGTCAAAGCCCCAGCGGCTGCCCTTGCCGCGGCCCTTCTGGCCCAGCAGCAGGTTCTGGTGCACGGTCAGGTTGGGGAACACGTCGCGGCTTTCGGGCACATAGCCCAGGCCCAGGTGCGCGATCTCGTAGGTCTTGTGGCCGTGCAAGGCGCGGTCCTTCCAGGTGATCTCGCCCTCCCAGTCCACCAGCCCCATGATGGCCTTGGCGGTGGTGGAGCGGCCCGAGCCATTGCGCCCCAGCAGGGCCACGATCTCGCCGGGCTGCACGGCAAAGTCCACGCCGTGCAGCACATGGCTCTTGCCGTAATAGGCGTGCAGGTTATTGATCTTCAACATGGTGTCTCCCCCTCCTCAATGCAGGGCCGCCTGCTCTTCGGCGATGACCGAGCCCAGGTAGGCCTCCTGCACCCGTGGATTGGCGCGCACTGCCTCGGGCGTGTCGAAGGCGATCACCTCGCCATAGACGACCACGGCGATCTTGTCGGCCAGGCCGAACACCACGCCCATGTCATGCTCCACAGTCAGCAAGGTCTTGCCCACGGTCACCTCGCGGATCAGGTTGATGAAGCGCGCGGTCTCGCTGTTGCTCATGCCGGCCGTGGGTTCGTCCAGCAAAATCACATCGGCCCCGCCGGCGATGGTGATGCCGATCTCCAGCGCGCGCTGCTCGGCATAGGTCAGGTTCACGGCCAGCTCGTCGCGCTTCTTGTGCAGGCCGATCTGCTCCATCAGTTGCTTGGCACGCTCGTTGACCGCATCCATGCGCGACAGGAAACGCAAGAAGGTGTAGCGGTAGCCCATGCTCCACAGCACGCCGCAGCGCAGGTTCTCGAACACGCTGAGCTTGGGGAAGATGTTGGTGATCTGGAAGCTGCGCGACAGGCCCAGGCGGTTGATCTCGTACGGCTGGCGGCCGTCGATGCGCTGGCCGTGCAGCAGCACTTCGCCGCTGGTGGGGGCGAAGCGCCCGCTGATCAGGTTGAACAGCGTGCTCTTGCCCGCGCCGTTGGGGCCGATGATGGCCACGCGCTCGCCGGCCTGCACGGCCAGGTCGGCGCCGCGGATGATCTCGGTCTTGCCAAAGCTCTTGCGCAGGTCGCGCAGCTCCAGCGCATAGGTGGATGTGTGCGTCATCAGTGGCCCTCCGCGCGCTGGATCT
This sequence comes from Comamonas aquatica, assembly GCF_018064205.1. Classification (NCBI taxonomy): domain Bacteria; kingdom Pseudomonadati; phylum Pseudomonadota; class Betaproteobacteria; order Burkholderiales; family Comamonadaceae; genus Comamonas; species Comamonas aquatica. The sequence continues at coordinate 2,017,548 of NZ_CP072916.1, forward strand.
CGTGCTCAATCTCTTCCTGGATCTGGCCCCAGTGGCGCAGGTACTCGCGACGCGTCAGCTCGAACAGGCCTAGCCCGGTCGCAAAGACCAGCACCGCCCCCAGCCAGCTGTCCACGCTGCGCACGTTCAGCTGCATGCCCATGAAGCGCAGCGTGTCGCCCAGCGCGCTGTTGAGCTGCAGGTGGTAGAGCATCTCCACCACCGCCGCCAGCCCCACCAGCATGGCCAGCGCCGTGCCGGCCAGCGCCAGGTAGGCACCGAAGATGCGGCCCAGCTTGCCGTACTTGGCCAGGCGCAGGTTCATCATGATCAGGCTGGCGATGCCGCCGGGCGCATACATCACCATGAACAGGAAGATCAGGCCCAGGTACAGCATCCAGGCCTTGGTCAACTCGGACAGGAACACCGTGGCAATCACCATCAGCACGCCACCGATGATGGGGCCGAAGAAGAAGGTGGCGCCCCCGAGGAAGGTGAACAGCAGGAAGGTGCCGGAGCGGATGATGCTGACGCTGTCCATGGCGGTGACGATTTCGAAGTTGATCGCCGCCAGCCCACCACCGATGCCGGCGAAAAAGCCCGCGATGATGAAGCCCATGTAGCGCACGCGCTGGGTGTTGTAGCCGACGAAGGCCACACGCTCCGGGTTGTCGCGCACGGCGTTGAGCATGCGGCCCAGCGGCGTGGCGGTGAAGGCGAACATCAGCGCCGTGCAGACAAAGCAGTAGAAGGCGATGAGGTAGTACACCTGGATGCCCGGGCCGAAGTCCAGCCCCAGCAAAGGCTGGCCATAGACGCGGTTGGTGGTGATGCCGCCCTCGCCACCGAAGAAGCCCGGCAGCATCAGCGACATGGCCGCCACCAGCTCGCCCACGCCCAGCGTGATCATGGCGAAGGTGGTGCCGGACTTCTTGGTCGTCACCCAGCCCAGCACGGCGGCGAAAAACATGCCGGCCAGGCCACCCACCACGGGGATCAACACCAGCGGAATCGGCAGGCTGCCGTCGGCGGCGCGGTTCATGGCATGGATGGCCACGAACGAGCCCAGGCCCGTGTACACCGCGTGGCCGAAGCTGAGCATGCCGCCCTGCCCCAGCAGGATGTTGTAGGACAGGCAGATGATGATGGCGTAACCCATCTGGCTGAGCATGGTTAGCGCCAGCGAGCTGGTGAACACATGGGGCGCGGCGATCAGCAGCAGCGCGAACACGCCCCAGACCACCATGCGCCCGATGTTCCAGGGCTTGAAGCGGTAATAGGCCGGTGCGGTGCGCGCGGCGCCCTCGCCCGGTACGGGCACGACTTCGTTGGGCATGTGCGAAATCAGGATGGCGGACATGGGATCAATCCTCCCGGGTGCCCATCAGCCCCTTGGGGCGGAAGATGAGCATGAGGACCAGGAACAGGTACGGCAGGATGGGCGCCATCTGCGAGATCGTCAGGCTGAGCAGCGACCAGCCGAAGCTCTCGGGCGTCAGGTGCAGGCCCAGGGCCTGCAGCGCGCTGGCGCCGGAGTAGTCCAGCGCCACGGCAAAGGTCTGCACCACGCCAATCAGCAGCGAGGCCAGGAAGGCCCCGGCCAGCGACCCCAGGCCACCGACCACCACCACCACGAAAATGATGGAGCCGACCGACATGGCCATGGCCGGCTCGGTCACATAGGTGTTGCCGCCGATCACGCCGGCCAGCCCGGCCAGGGCGCAGCCGCCGCCGAACACCAGCATGAACACGCGCGGCACGTTGTGGCCCAGGGCCTCCACCATCTCGGGCTTTTTCAGCGCCGCCTGGATCACCAGGCCAATGCGCGTGCGCGTCAGCAGCAGCCACACGGCCAGCAGCATCAGCAGCGCCATCAGCATGATGAAGGAGCGCGACTTGGGAAACTGCGTGCCATACAGCGTGAACAGCGGCCCCTGCAGCGACGGCGGCAGGCCGTAGGGCACAGCGCTGCGCCCCCAGACCAACTGCACCACTTCCAGCACCAGGTAGGACAGGCCGAAGGTGACCAGCAGCTCCGGCACATGGCCGTACTTGTGCACCTTGCGCAGGCTGTAGCGCTCGAACACCGCGCCCAGCGCCCCCACCAGCAGCGGCGCCAGCAGCAGCGCCGGCCAGAAGCCGATGACGCCCGAGAGCATGTAACCGAAGTAGGCACCCAGCATGTAGAAGCTGGTGTGCGCGAAATTGAGCACGCCCATCATGCTGAAGATGAGCGTCAGGCCCGAACTCAGCATGAACAGCAGCAGCCCGTAGCTGATGCCGTTGAGCATGGAGATGGTAAAAAATTCAAGATTCATCAGACCCTACCCGCGCTGAAGCCACCGCGGCCCGCCGCGTGCGCGGGCCGTACCCACCCGCAGCGCAAGGGCGCGCTGCGGGGCCATGCACCCAGCCGGTCAGCTGGGGCGCTTCATCTGGCAGGACGTGGGGGTGCTGGCCACGTAGGGCTCGAAGAACTTCACCTGCTTGAAGGTGTGACCGGTGTTTTCCATGTCCATCGGGTTCTGCGCATCGGTCTTGTCCCAGCGGCTGATGTACAGGCCCTGCTGCAACTGGTGGTCCTGCTTGCGCATCTCCACCTCGCCGTTGAAGCTCTTGAACTTCATGCCCTCCATCACCGCCGCCACCTTCACGGGATCAGTGCTCTTGGCGCGCTTGAAGGCCTCGCTGAGCATGGCGAAGCCGTGGTAGACGGCGCCGGTGTACATGTCGTCGTTGAACTTGGCCTTGAAGCCCTTGACCACGTCATTGATCGGCCCGGGCTGGTTGGTGTACGAGTACGCCACCATGTAGACCTTGCCCGCCGCGCCCGCGCCCATGGCCGTGGGCACGCCGGTGGTGGCGCCGTAGTAGGTGTAGAACTTGACGTTGTTCAGGCCCGCATCGTTGGCGGCCTTGATCAGCAGCGACAGGTCCGAGCCCCAGTTGCCGGTGATCACGCTGTCCGCGCCGGACTGCTTGATCTTGGCGATGTAGGGCGAGAAGTCGCGCACCTGCGCCAGCGGGGCCATGTCGTCGCCCACGATCTCGATGTCGGGGCGCTTGCGCTGCAGCATCTCCTTGGCGTACTTGCTGACCTGGTGGCCGTGCGCGTAGTTCTGGTTCATGAGGTAGACCTTCTTCACCTCGGGCTGGTCCTTCATGTAGGTAGTCAGCGCCTCCATCTTCATCGAGGTGTCGGCATCCAGGCGGAAGTGCCAGTAGCTGCACTTGCTGTTGGTCAGGTCGGGGTCCACGGCGGCGTAGTTCAGGTACAGCACTTCCTTACCCTTGTTGCGGGCGTTGTGCTTTTCCAGCGCGTCCATGATGGCCAGCGCCGGGCCCGAGCCATTGCCCTGCACCACGTAGCGCACACCCTGGTCCATGGCCGAGCGCAGGGCGCTGGTGGTCTCCTGAGGGCTGAGCTTGTTGTCGATGGGGATGATCTCGAACTTCACCCCGGCAGGATTGTTCTTGCTGAACTCCTCGGCCAGGTACTGCCAGCTCTTCATCTGGTTGGTCCCCAGCGCGGCCATCAGACCCGACAAGGGGTCCAGCCACGCGATCTTGACGGTCTCGCCCTGCTGCGCCACGGCAGCGCCGGCACAGCTGAGCAACACGGAAGCGGCCACGGTCTTCAACACAAACTGCATGCTTGTCTCCTGCATTGGAATGGGATGGGTTGGTTGGAACTCACCGAAACACCCGACAAGCGTAGTCAGCCTTGCGTCAAAAACGCATGGTGGTTTCACTCTTGGGACTATCCCCCTCCGTAGGAATACCCATAAAAAAAGAGCGCCTGGCGCTCATCCACGCTGGGTTTCAGATACTTTTCATATCCAAACCAAGAGTGGACAAGCGCTAGGCGCTCATGATTTTTCAACCCGCCGCACAGCGGGCGCTGGCGCTCAGGCCGTGGGCAGCTTGTAGTCCTTGAGCAGCTCGCGCAGCTTGGTCTTGAGCATCTTGCCGGTCGCGCCCAGGGGGATGGCGTCGACGAACACCACGTCGTCCGGGATCTGCCACTTGGCGGTCTTGCCCTCGAAGAAGGCCAGCAGTTCCTCGCGCGAGACCTCGGCGCCCGGCTTCTTGGCCACGGCCACGATGGGGCGCTCGTCCCACTTGGGGTGCGGCATGCCGATGCAGGCCGCCATGGCCACGGCCGGGTGGCCCATGGCGATGTTCTCCACGTCGATGGAGCTGATCCATTCGCCGCCGGACTTGATCACATCCTTGGTGCGGTCCGTGATCTGCATGAAGCCATCGGCATCGATGGTCGCCACGTCCCCGGTGGGGAACCAGCCCAGGCCCTGCTCATCCAGGATCAGCGGGCTGTCGCCCTTGTAGTAGCGGTCGATGATCCAGGGGCCGCGCACCAGCAGGTCGCCATAGGTCTTACCGTCCCAGGGCTGGTCCTTGCCGTCGTGGCCGACGATGCGCATGTCCACGCCGAAGATGCAGCGGCCCTGCTTTTGCAGCAGGCGGCGCTGCTCGGCCTTGGGCAGGTCCAGGTGCTTGTTCTTGAGCGTGCCCAGGGTGCCCAGCGGGCTCATCTCGGTCATGCCCCAGGCGTGCAGCACGCGCACGTTGTAGGTGTCCTCGAACATGTCGATCATGGCCGGCGGGCAGGCCGAGCCGCCGATCACCGTGCGGTTCAGGGTGCGGAACTTCAGGCCGTTCTGCTGCACGTGGCCCAGCAACATCTGCCAGACCGTGGGCACGCCGGCGGCAAAGGTCACGCCCTCGGCTTCGATCAGCTCGTACAGCGACTTGCCATCCAGCGCTGGGCCGGGGAACACCACCTTGGCCCCGGTCAGCGCGGCCGAATACGGCAGGCCCCAGGCGTTGACGTGGAACATGGGCACCACGGGCAGCACCGCATCGCGCGAGGACAGGCACATCACATCGGGCAATGCCGCACCATAGGCGTGCAGCACGGTGGAGCGGTGGCTGTACAGCGCCGCCTTGGGGTTGCCCGTGGTGCCGCTGGTGTAGCACATGCTGGACGCCGTGTTCTCGTCCAGCTGCGGCCAGCGGTAGTGCGGCGACTGGCCGCCGATCCAGGCCTCGTAGCTGATCAGCCCGGGGATGCCGCTGTCCGCCGGCAGCTTGTCGGCATCGCACAGCGCCACCCACTGGCGCACCGTGGGGCACTTGGCGTGCACGGCCTGGATGATGGGCAGGAAGGTCATGTCGAAGCACAGCACCTGGTCTTCGGCGTGGTTGACGATCCAGGCCACCTGGTCCGGGTGCAGGCGCGGGTTGATGGTGTGCAGCACGCGGCCCGAGCCGCTGACGCCGTAGTACATCTCCATGTGGCGGTAACCGTTCCAGGCCAGGCTGGCGACGCGGTCGCCATGCGCCAGCTTCATCGCATCCAGCGTATTGGCCAGCTGCTTGGCGCGCCCGCACAGGTCCTGGTAGGTGTAGCGGTGGATGTCGCCCTCGACCCGGCGCGACACGATCTGCGCATCACTGTGGTGGCGCGCGGCAAATTCAATCAGATTCGAGATCAGCAGCTGCTGGTTCTGCATCAAGCCTTGCATGGAAATGGTGCTCCTGGTTTTTATGGTGCTGCACGGCCACGGCCCATCGCCGCCACGCGCGCATTCACCCCCATCCTAAGCGCATGTCCCGCACTGCGGGTGCGGGCTTTCCTGCATGCATGTGTCGCCCAGGTGTCACTTGGGCGGCAATTCGCAGCGTGCCGTGCGCGGCCGAGGCCCCAATCGCCCAGGGCGTGCAAGGTCAAGCCGCTTGGCCACAATGGTGGGCATGCATTCCCCTGACGGTTCCCCCACCCCGGACTGGCACACCGGCTTTGCCGCCCTGGGCCCGGCGTTTCTGACCCACCTGCCCCCCACCCCGCTGCCCGCCCCCGCCTGGGTGGCGCACAGCGAAGAGGTGGCGCAGCTGGTCGGCCTGCCCCCGGGCTTCATGCCGTCCGAGACGGCCTTGCAGGCCTTCAGCGGCAACACCGTGCTGCCCGGCAGCCAGCCCTATGCCAGCGTCTACAGCGGCCACCAGTTCGGCGTGTGGGCCGGGCAGCTGGGCGATGGCCGTGCCCTGCACCTGGGCGAGACCGCCGCGGGCTGGGAGCTGCAGCTCAAGGGCGCAGGCCGCACCCCGTATTCGCGCGGCGGCGATGGCCGGGCCGTGCTGCGCTCCTCCATCCGCGAGTTCCTGTGCAGCGAAGCCATGCACGCCCTGGGCATTCCCACCACGCGCGCGCTGTGCCTGACCGCCTCGCCCGCCCCGGTGCACCGCGAGACCATGGAAACCGCCGCCGTGGTCACGCGGGCCGCGCCCAGCTTCATCCGCTTTGGCCATTTCGAGCACTTTGCCGCCCGCGACATGCAGACCGAGCTGCGCGCCCTGGCCGACTATGTGATCGACCGCTACGACCCCGATTGCCGCCAGGGCTGGTCCGGCCAGGATGCCGAGGGCAATACCCTGCACGGCAACGCCTATGCGGCCCTGCTGCATGCGATTGGCCAGCGCACGGCCACCCTGCTGGCGCACTGGCAGGCCGTGGGCTTTTGCCACGGCGTGATGAACACCGACAACATGAGCGTGCTGGGCCTGACCATCGACTACGGCCCCTTCCAGTTCCTGGATGGCTTCGACCCCGGCCACATCTGCAACCACAGCGACCACCAGGGGCGCTACGCCTTCAACAAGCAACCCCAGATCGCCTACTGGAACCTGTTCTGCCTGGGCCAGGCCCTGCTGCCGTTGATCGAAGACCAGGACGTGACCGTGGCGGCGCTGGAAGCCTACCGCCCGGCGTTCAGCCAGGCCTTCCGCACCCAGGTGTGCCGCAAGCTGGGCCTGCCCGGTGCCGAACTGCAGCACGAAGCGGCCGCCACCGCCACCATCGGCCAGCTGCTGGAATTGCTGGCGGCCCAGCGCGTGGACCACAGCATCTTCTGGCGGCGCCTGTCGCTGTCGGCCCAGGACGGTGACCCCGAGCGCACGCGCGAGCTGTTCTTGGACACCGAGGCCTTCGACCGCTGGTTGCTCACCTATCAAGAGCTGTCTACGCAGATGGGACAAGCGCCAGACGCCGATTTGATGCTGCACACCAACCCCGCCTTCGTGCTGCGCAACCATGTGGGCGAGCTGGCCATTCGCGCCGCGCAGCAAGGCGACTTCAGCGTGGTGCAATCCTTGCACCAGGTGCTGCGCACCCCGTTTGACGACCACCCGGCGCACCGCGCCTGGGCCGACTTCCCGCCCGACTGGGCGTCCTCCATCGCCATCAGCTGCTCCTCATGACCTACCCCATCCAGAAAACCGACGCCGAATGGCTGGACACCCTGCGTGCCAAGGGGGCCGAGCCCGTGGCCTACCAGGTCACACGCCACGCCGCCACGGAGCGCCCCTTCACCGGCCGCTACGAACAGCACTGGGCCGACGGCAGCTACCACTGCATCTGCTGCGGCGCCAAGCTGTTCGATGCGGACACCAAGTTCGACGCCGGCTGCGGCTGGCCGAGCTTCCACCAGGCCATCCCCGGCGCCATCACCGAGATCGTGGACCACAGCCACCACATGGTGCGCACCGAAACCGTGTGCAGCCAGTGCGGCGCCCACCTGGGCCATGTGTTTGAGGATGGTCCCCAGCCGACCGGTCTGCGCTACTGCATGAACTCGGCCTCGCTGCAGTTCCAGGAACCCGAGGCCTGAAGGCGTGCGCCCCTGCGGAGCCAGCCAGCCCCGGGCGCCTTCGGTCTTGCCCGGCGACCGGCACGCACTCGGCGAGTGAAACCCTTGGACTTCCCGGATTTGTGCACCCGCCAGCCCCCGGGGCTATGGCATGCTTGGCATCTTTTCGCATGACCCTGGGCCCTGCGGCGCCCGAATTCTTTTCATGAAACTGCTGATCGACTTTTTCCCCATCATTTTGTTTTTCGCGGCCTTCAAGGTCTGGGGCATCTACGCCGCCACGGCGGTGGCCATCGTGGCCACCATCGCGCAGATCGCCTACCTGCGCATCAAGACAGGCAAGGTCGAGACCATGCAATGGCTGAGCCTGGGGGTCATCGTGCTGTTCGGCGGCGCCACCCTGATCGCCCACGACGAGAATTTCATCAAGTGGAAGCCCACCGTGCTGTACTGGCTGATGGGCGGTGCCCTGCTGGTGGGCCTGGTGCTGTTCAAGAAGAACTTCCTCAAGAGCCTGATGGGCGGGCAGCTGCAGCTGCCCGAGCCAGTCTGGACCACGCTGAACTGGGCCTGGACCGGCTTCTTCGCCGTCATGGGCGTGCTCAACTTGTGGGTGGCCTACAACTTTGACACCGACACCTGGGTCAATTTCAAGATGTTCGGCGGCATGGGTTTGATGCTACTGTTCGTCGTGGGCCAGGCCTTCTACCTGGGCCGCTACCTCAAGGACGGCGAACAGGCCCCCTCGCAGGAGCGTGGCCATGAGTGAGGCCATCACCGCCGCCGCCATCGAGCAGGTGCTGCGCGCCCAACTGGCGCCCACCCAGCTCGAAGTCATCGATGAAAGCGGCGCGCACGCCGGCCACGCCGGCGCCAACGGCACGGGTTTTGGCACCCACTTTCGCGTACGCATTGCCTCACCATTTTTTGAAGGCAAGAGCCGCGTGGCACGCCACCGTGTTGTGTATGATTCTTTGCAGCATTTCATCGACCAAGGCCTTCATGCTTTAGCCATCGAAGTGCTTTGACGAACCCCATTGCTAGAAACGCCAACGGTCGTTGGCGGCAATCACCTACTCTTACCTCTTTGTTGGATTTCCGCATGAAAAAACAGCTTTTGCCCAGCCTCGTGGCTGTCGCCGTGTTGGGCACAGCCGCCCTTTCGGCTTCTGCGCAAAACTTGGCCATCGTCAATGGCAAGCCCGTGCCTCTGGAGCGCGTGAAGGTGCTCAAGCAGCAGATCGAGCGCTCGGGACGCCAGGTGCCTGCAGAGATGGAGGCCCAGATCAAGGAAGAAGTGATTGCCCGTGAAATCTTCCTGCAGGAAGCCACCAAGCGTGGCCTGGATGCCACGCCCGAATACAAGCAGCAGATGGACCTGGCCCGCCAGACCATCCTGATCCGCGAGCTGTTCGTGGACTACCAGAAGAAGAACCCCGTGACCGACGCCGAGATCAAGGCCGAGTACGACAAGTTCGTGGCGGCCAACGCCGGCAAGGAATACCGCGCCAGCCACATCCTGGTGGAATCCGAAGACCGCGCCAAGGCCATCATTGCCGAAGTCAAGGCCGGCAAGAAGTTCGAAGACATCGCCAAGAAGGAGTCCAAGGACCCCGGATCGGGCGCCCAAGGCGGCGACCTGGGCTGGGCCAGCCCCGCGAACTATGTGCCCGAGTTCACCGAGGCCATGGTCAAGCTGCAAAAGGGTGGCCTGACCGATGCGCCCGTGAAGAGCCAATTTGGCTGGCACATCATCCGCGTGGACGACCTGCGCGACGCCCAGCTGCCTTCGCTGGACGACATCAAACCCCAGATCGCCGAGCAGCTGGAACAGCAAAAGATGATGCAGTTCCAGGAGTCCCTGCGCGCCAAGGCCAAGGTGCAATAAGCCCCCCGCCCACAGGCCAGCAAAAAGCGACCCATCGGGTCGCTTTTTTCATGGCCGGCAGGGCCTGCGCCCTGCCTGGCTGCACCCGCCCACTCAGGCGCCGCGCGTGATCGGCACCTGCGCGTCGCGGCCGTAGGTGCCCCACTTGCCCAGCTCCCACTTGGCGATCGCGTTGCGGTGCACTTCGTCCGGGCCGTCGGCAAAGCGCAGCGTGCGCGCCGTGGCGTAGGCGTGGGCCAGGGGGAAGTCCTGGCTCATGCCGCCACCGCCGTGGACCTGCATCGCCCAGTCGATCACATCGCAGGCCAGCTTGGGCGCCACCACTTTGATCATGGCGATTTCGGTACGTGCCACCTTGTTGCCCACGGTGTCCATCATCCACGCGGCCTTGAGCGTCAGCAGGCGCGCCATGTCGATGCGGCAACGCGCCTCGGCGATGCGCTCCTGGGTCACGGTCTGCTGGGCAATCGTCTTGCCGAAGGCCACGCGGCTGGAGGCGCGCTGGCACATCAGCTCCAGCGCCCGCTCGGCCTGGCCGATGAGGCGCATGCAGTGGTGGATGCGGCCGGGGCCCAGTCGGCCCTGGGCGATCTCGAAGCCACGGCCCTCGCCCAGCAGGATGTTGCTGACCGGCACGCGCACGTTCTCGAAATACATCTCCATGTGGCCGTGCGGTGCATCGTCGTAGCCCAGCACGCTCAGCGGACGCACCACGCGCACGCCAGGGGCATCGGCCGGCACCAGCACCATGCTCTGCTGCGAGTGCTTGGGCGCATCGGGGTCGGTCTTGCCCATGGTGATGTAGATGGCGCAGCGCGGGTCGCCCGCCCCGGAGATCCACCACTTGTGGCCGTTGATGACGTACTCGTCGCCCTGGCGCTCAATGCGGGTACAGATGTTGGTGGCATCGCTGGAGGCCACCTCGGGTTCGGTCATCGCAAAGGCCGAGCGGATTTCACCGCGCAGCAAGGGCAGCAGCCACTGGTCGCGGTGCTCCTGGGTGCCGTAGCGGGCAATGGTTTCCATGTTGCCGGTGTCAGGCGCCGAGCAGTTGAAGACTTCCGATGCCCAGCCCACACGGCCCATGATTTCGGCCAGGGGCGCGTACTCTTGGTTGGTCAGGCCGGCACCGCGCACGCCGGCGATCTCGGCGCTGTCCTGGGGCAGGAACAGGTTCCACAGATCCTGGGCCTTGGCCTTGTCCTTGAGGTCTTCGATGACCTTCAGCGGGGTCCAGCGCTTGCCCGCCTGGGTGTTGGCCTCCAGCTCGTGGTGGACGGCCGCTTCGGCGGGATAGATGTGCTCGTCCATGAAGCGCAGCAACCGCGCCTGCAGTTCCTTGGTCTTGGGGGAGTAGTCGAAATCCATGGAGTGCTCCTTTTCGTTAACAGGCAAACATGGGCGTGCACTGCCCCCCGGCAGCTGCAGCCGTCTAACACACGAGGGGAAAACTGGGGTGCGGCCCCTGCGCCGCCGGGCTCAGGCGCCGTGCTTTTGCGCGTAGGACCAGGCCAGCTGCGCCATGGGCCGCGCGGTATCGCCCGCGGCCTTGGCCTGCGCACTGGAGGCGGTCCCCGCCTCGACCCGCTTGGCAATGCCCTGCAAGATGGCCGCGATGCGGAACATGTTGTAGGCCAGGTAGAAATTCCAGTCGGCCTGCAACTGCTGCGGCGTGGCCAGCCCGGTGCGCTCGCAGTAGCGGCGCATGTATTCGGCTTCGCTGGGAATGCCCAGGGCTGCAATGTCCAGGCCGCCAATGCCGCGCCCCAGGCTGGCCGGGATGTGCCAGGCCATGCAGTGGTAGCTGAAGTCGGCCAGGGGATGGCCCAGCGTGGACAGCTCCCAGTCCAGCACGGCCACCACCTGCGGGGTATCGGCTGCGAACATGAGGTTGTCCATGCGGTAGTCGCCATGGACGATGGAGACCTTGCTGTCGTCCTTGGCGCTGGCCGGCATGTTCATCGGCAGCCAGGCCATCAGCTTGTCCATCTCGTCAATCGGCTGGGTGACCGAGGCCACGTACTGCTTGCTCCAGCGGCCGATCTGGCGCTCGAAATAGTTGCCCGGCTTGCCGTAGTCGGCCAGGCCCTGGCGGGTCACATCGACCGTGTGCAGCGCAGCCATCACACGGTTCATCTCGTCATAGATCGCACCGCGCTGCTGCGGCGTCATGCCGGGCAGAGACTGGTCCCACAGCACGCGGCCGGCCTTGAACTCCATGATGTAGAAGGCGCGCCCGATGATGGACTCGTCCTCGCACAGGGCATACATGTGCGGCACGGGCACATCGGTCCCCGCCAGCCCCTGCATGACCTTGAATTCGCGCTCGATCGCATGCGCCGAGGGCAGGAGCTTGGCGACCGGACCGGGCTTGGAGCGCATCACATAGCTGCGCCCCGGCGTGACCAGTTTGTAGGTGGGGTTGGATTGTCCGCCCTTGAACATCTCCACCGTGATCGGGCCTGCAAAGCCCGCCACCTGGGTGCTCATCCAGACCTCCAGAGCCGACACATCGAACGCATGGGTGTCGGAAACTGGCTTGGTACCTACAAAATGGTCAAAGTTACTCATGGTTGTTTAAAGGTCAGTTTCCACAATGCGCAGCAGCGCATCGCGGTCGCGCACCACCAGACCCCCCGGCTCGATCCGGATGATGTCCTCGCGCTCCATGCCCTTGAGCTCCTGGTTCACGCGCTGGCGTGAAGCCCCGAGCAACTGGGCCAACTCTTCCTGCGCCAGCTGCAGGCCGATGCGCACTTCCTCGGCATGCGCCAGGCTGGGAATGCCATAGCTGCGCACCAGGTGCAGCAGTTGCTTGGCCAGCCGCGCGCGCAGCGGCAGCGTGTTCAGGTCCTCGACCAGGCCGTACAGCTGCCGGATGCGGCGCGCCGCCAGCCACAGCATGGCCTCGTAGAACTCGGTGTGCGTTGCCAGGATGCGCTTGAAGTCCGCCTTGGCCACGCACAGCAGCGTGGTCGCCCCGTGGGCATACGCATCGTGCGTGCGGCGATCCCCGTCGAAGATCGAGGTATCGCCAAACCACAGCCCCGGCTCCACATAGGTCAGCGTGATCTGCTTGCCCGTGATGGACGTCGAGCTCACCCGCACGGCCCCCTTGGCACACGCAAACCATTCCTCCGGCACTTCGCCGCGGGCGCAGATCAAAGCACCATCCTTGAATCGTTTGACGTAAGCGCATCGGAGTATGTCGTGCCGCAGCGAAGGTGAGAGGGATGAAAACCAGCGACCTGCATTGATCGCTTCACGTTCTTCGATAGTAAGAATCGGGTCGTCCATATCCTGTCGTTTCTGTGACTGAAAACCTGACCATTGTCGCGTCAGAGACCAGCCGCTTGGGGTCTGAAAGCGCCCCCTGGGCATGAACTTGTCCAGAAAGTGACAGTCTGGATCGCGCCCACCCCAAAAACAAAGGGTAAACCCTTAACCCTTTGATGCTGCACGCGTTTTCCAGTCCCAGGCTGTGCACCACACCACGGTCCATCGCAGGTTTTTTCAACTCGGGCATTCCGCCCAGCAGAACCCTGCCAGCACCACCCAGCCCGGTCTCGGTCACCGCCTGGCCGTGGCCCAGCACCGCGCCCACCGGGTGGGCTGCCACCATGCAAAAGCGGCATGTCCGCCCCAGCCGACATGCCGCTTTGCTCATTCATCCATAGCTGTCTGCGCAGGATTTACCTGCCTTCAACGCCGATTGGATGCAGTTTCAAGACGTGGACACCGCGCCCGCCAAGGCCACCGGCACCCGCTCGCCGCTGGCCAGGACCAGGCAGTTGGTGGCGCCCACCTGCAGCTTGGCGCCATGAAACACATCCTCCCAGCCCTCAGCCTGCTTGAAGTTCATGGTGTCGTTGATCAGTTTGCGCTCGGCGTTCAAGGCCTGCAGGTCGGCGGCGGTCAGCTCAATGCACGAAGGGTAGGCGTTGTCGTGCGCCTTCCAGTGCGCACGCAAGGCCTCAACCAGAGAGTCGTAGAGATTTGGCATGGCTGAAGTTTAGGGCGTGTTCCGGTGCTCCGGGTCCAGCTGCGGTACGGCCCCTGGGCGGGTCTGCGGTCGGGGAAACCGCGGTTTCATGGGACAATCGCGCCCGCTGCATCGCACGGTGCGGCGCTCGCTGGGGGTGCCCTGCCGCAAGGCCGGGCTGAGAGAGTCCCTTTGAACCTGATTGAGATCATCCTCGCGCAGGGAAGCTGTTCATGCTGGTTGCTCGTCCGCAGGCTGTTGGTCATTGCGGGCCGCGAGCCTGTCACGGCCCCTGCTTCGTAGGCTTACGGAGCATGTATGCATTCCTCGTCTTCCGCGCCCGCCAACCAGGCGCTGTCTCCCACCACACCGTCTGAACGGGTGTTCGCCCTGCACGACCATGCCGCGCTGTGGTTCAGCCTGGGCGTGGGCCTGCTGGTGATGCAGGTGGGCGCCTACCTGCTGCCCGCCCTGTCCACCCAGCAGGCCGTGCTGGCGATCGTCTGCGGGTCGCTGCTGGGCGCCGGCCTGCTGGGCTGGATGGCCAAGATTGCCTGCGACACCGGGCTGTCCAGCGCCGCGCTGATGACCCACGTCTACGGCCGCCAGTTCGCCAAGCTGCCCATCCTGCTGAACCTGGTGCAACTGATCGGCTGGGGCACCTTCGAACTGGTGGTGATGCGCGACGCCAGCGTGGCCATTGCACGCCAGGCCGGCGGCATGGCGGCCAGCCACTGGCCGGTGGTCATGACCCTGGTGTGGGGTGCCGTAATCGGGCTGCTGATCAGTGGCTCCATGCTCAAGCTGGTGCGCCAGTTGATTGCCCGCATTGCGCTGCCGCTGGTGGTGCTGTCGCTGCTGTGGCTGACCTGGCATTTTGTCGGCCTGGCCCTGGAACAGGGCTGGGAAGGCATCTGGCAACGCCCCGGCACCGGTGGCATGGGCTGGTTGCCCGCCATGGACCTGGTGGTGGCCATGCCCATCTCCTGGCTGCCGCTGGTGGCGGACTATGCCCGCCATGGCCGCGATGGTCGCAGCGCCCTGCGCGGCACCTGGCTTGGCTTTGGACTGGCCAACGTGTGGTGCTACGGCCTGGGCGTGCTGATCACGCTGACCCTGCCCAGCGAGAACCTGGTCACCGCCCTGCTGCTGGCCCAGGGGGGCCTGATCGCCCTGACGCTGATCCTGATTGACGAGGTGGACAACGCCTATGGCGACACCTACTCGGGCGCCATGGCTGCCCACAGCATGGCACCACGCTGGAGCCTGCGCCGCTGGGGCCTGGGGCTGACCGTGGTCTGCGTGCTGCTGGCCCTGGTGCTGCCCATGCACAGCATCGAGCCCTTCCTGCTGATGCTCAGCTCGGTCTTCGTGCCCCTGTTTGGCGTGATCCTGGGCCGCCTGGCCTGGCAAGCGGCCGACCAGCGCCTGGCCCAGGCCCCGCAATGGCTGGCGCAGGCGCGCGGCGCGCACTGGCCAGCCGTGCTGCTGTGGCTGGCGGGTGTGGGCTTCTACCACGGCGTGCCCCTGCTGGCCCCTGCCGCAGGCAGCGCGCTGCCAACGCTGCTGGTGTGCTTTGTACTGGCGCGACTGCTGCCACGCGCGACCCCGGCGCAGTGACCCCAGGCCAGCCGCAATTTGGTCGGTTTGTCCAGACGGTTCATCGCCAAGCATGACCAGAAACACGACGGCGGTCACATTTCACGCATTTTTTTGTGAGTGGAATGCAAATTTCAGTGAAACTGCGCGGGCATGATGCAAATTCTTACAGGTACGGGGCACACGGCCCGCACCTGGGCCCCCTTGATTCACAGGAGTTATTGCCGCGTGTTGTCACCACTTGCCCCCCACCTCTCCCGCCGCCTGCGCAGCAGCGGCCTTGCTGCCCTGCTGTTGACCGGTGTGCTTGCCGCCGCCCCTGCCTTGGCCCAAGCACAAGAGTTTTTGAGCATCAAGGGCAATACCGTCAACATCCGCGCCAAGCCCACGACCAAGTCCGAGATTGCCTGGGAACTGATCAAAGGCTATCCCGTGCAGGTGATGGAGCGCCGGGACGACTGGATCAAGGTCAAGGACTTTGAAGGCCCGCTGGGCTGGGTGCACCAGCCCCTGACCGACAGCGTGCCCCACTACCTGATCAAGGCCGACACCGTCAACCTGCGCGCAGGCCCGGGCACCAACCACAGCGTGGTGACCAAGCTGAGCAAGTACGACATCGTCAAGACCCTGGAAAAGCGCGACGACTGGGCCAAAGTCCAGACGGCCGAGGGCCAGTCTGGCTGGATGCTGGAAAAGCTGGGATGGGGTTGGTAGTCACACACTCCTGGCAGACAGAACTTCTATAAAAAACGGCGCCCTGAGCGCCGTTTTTTTATGGAGAATCGCGGCCCTGCCAGGCCACCACCCTCAGCCCGTGAACACCAGCTGGGCCTGGGGCGCAAAGCCGTGGTTCAGGGGGCCATGGCCCCGCCCGGTGTACACCTCGGCCCCGGCGGCGATGGCCCCCAGGATGTAGCTGCGGGCGCTTTCCACCGCCGCAGGCAGCGGCAGGCCGCGCGCCAGGTAGGCGGCAATCGCCGAGGACAGGGTGCAGCCCGTGCCATGGCCGTTGTGCGTGGGTATGCGCTGCGAACCCAGCTCCTGGCGCGTGCCGTCGCGACCGGCCAGCAAGTCCACCACCCAGTCTCCCGGCAGGTGCCCGCCTTTGAGCAGCACCTGCTGCGCGCCCATGTCCAGCAAGGCCTGGGCGGCGGACGCCATGTCCGCCACATCGGCGATCTTGCGGCCAATCAGCCAACCGGCCTCATCCAGGTTGGGGGTGATCACGCTGGCCAGCGGAAACAGTTCACGCACCAGCACGGCCACGGTTTCATCGTGGATCAGCTTGTCGCCGCTGGTGGCCACCATCACCGGGTCCAGCACCACGTTCGCAATCCCGTAGCGGCGGATGGCATCGGCCACCACCTGCACGATCTCGGGCGCATGCAGCATGCCGATCTTGATAGCGTCCACCCCGATGTCCTGCACCACGGCGTCGATCTGCGCCAGCAGCATCTCGGGCGGGATGCCATGGATGCCGCGCACACCCAGCGTGTTCTGGGCGGTGATGGCGGTGATGGCCGTCATGCCGTAGCAGCCCAGGGCGCTGAAGGTCTTCAGGTCGGCCTGGATGCCGGCGCCACCGCCACTGTCCGAGCCGGCGATGGAAAGCACGCGCGCATAGCGCGGAAAACGGGGGGGTGCACTGCCGTGTGGCAGGGGTTGCGTAGTCATGGCAAAAATTATGACCCAAGCCAAGGCTTGTTCACGCACTGGCGCCGCTGTTCCTGCCCTTGTGCTGTAATTGCCGCTTGCGGACGAAACAGGGGTGTCCCGCTGCCACCGGCACCGTGCCGGCGCAGTGCGCGACTGAGAAACACCCTGGGGCCCTGCGCCCCGTTACCCGATCCAGGTCATGCTGGCGTGGGGAGTTTCCACAGAGCAGCAGCCGCACGGCTGCGATGCCCGTTTTGTCCTTGGCGACACTTACCAACGGGAACCCTTCACTATGCTCGCTTTGACCACAACTTCGCACATTGCCATCCTGGGCGCCGGCCTGATGGGCCGCCTGCTGGCGCTGGAGCTGGCGCGCGAGGGGCATCGCGTCGAGGTGTTCGAAGCCAAGGGGCCCGAGGCCGACGGCGCCGCTGCGCGCGTGGCTGCCGCCATGCTGGCCCCGCTGGCCGAATCGGCCATCACCGAACCCGGCGTGGTGCGCATGGGCCAGTACGGGCTGACCCGCTGGCCCCAGCTGATCGCGCAGCTGGACGCCCCCGTGTACTTCCAGCAGAACGGCACGCTGGTGGTCTGGCACCGCCAGGATGCGGCCGATGCCCAGCGCCTGTGCGGCCTGTTCGAGAAGAACCACCGCCTCAACCCCAGCCTGCCCGCGCTGGAGAACCTGGATGCCCAGCGCCTGCCCCAGGTCGAGCCGGCCCTGCAAGGCCGCTTCAACCAGGGCGTCTACCTGCCCGGCGAAGGCCAGCTGGACAACCGCCAGCTGCTGGCCGCACTGGAGCAGACACTGACCCGCCTGGGCGTGGCCCTGCACTGGCACACCCCGCGTGAGACCACCGACTTCCAGCCCGGCACCAGCGGTCAGCCCGATCTGGTGCTGGACTGCCGCGGCCTGGGCGCGCGCACGCAGTGGAGCGCGCTGCGCGGCATCCGCGGCGAGGTGGTGCGCGTGCACGCCCCCGAGGTGACGCTGCAGCGCCCCACGCGCCTGGTGCACCCGCGCTACCCGCTGTACATCGCGCCCAAGCAGGACCACATCTTCGTCATCGGTGCGACCGAGATCGAATCCGACGACATGGGCCCGGCCAGCTTGCGCTCGGTGATGGAGCTGCTCAGCGCGCTCTACACCGTGCACTCCGGCTTTGCCGAGGCGCGCATCCTGGAAATTGCCACCCAGTGCCGCCCTACCCTGCCGGACAACCTGCCCGCCCTGCGCTGGCTGGACGAGCGCGTGCTGCAGGTCAACGGCCTGTACCGCCACGGCTACATGATCTCCCCCGCCATGCTGGACGCCACGCTGCAGCTGCTGCGCACGGGCAGCGCGGCGCTGGCCAAGGACTTTGACGTGGCCGTGCACGCCCCCATGCTCGCCTGAGCACCGCGCTTCGCCGACAATACGGGCCTTTTGCTTATGAACATCACCATCAACCAGCAGGCAGTGCAACTGCCCGACCCGGCCAATGTGGCCGACGCCGTGGCCCACTGGCAGGCCCAGCCACCGTTTGCGGTGGCGGTGAATGCCGAGTTCGTGCCCAAATCGCTGTACGCCACGCGCCAGCTGGCCGAGGGCGACCGCCTGGAAATCATCGCCCCCGTGACGGGCGGTTGAGGGTCCGGGGCACCGCCTCTTCATAAAATCAGCCGCTAGCTCTTTTCTATCAAGCGCTGGCAGCTATCAAAATTTCGCCATGAGCACACCTACCCCCGCCGCAGACAGCCTGGTGCTGTACGGCCAGACCTTCCAAAGTCGATTGCTGCTGGGCACATCGCGCTACCCCTCGCCCGCCGTGCTGGAAGCGGCCGTGGCCCGTGCCAAACCCGCCATGGTCACCGCCTCGCTGCGCCGCCAGGGCAGCAACGCCGCCGAAACCGGCGCCAGCTTCTGGGAGCTGCTGCGCCAGTTGAACGTGCCCGTGCTGCCCAACACTGCCGGCTGCATGACCATCCAGGAAGCCGTGACCACGGCCCAGATGGCGCGCGAGGTGTTCGACACCCCCTGGATCAAGCTGGAGCTGATCGGTGATGACTACACCCTGCAGCCCGACACGCTGAACCTGGTGGAGGCTGCCTCCCTCCTGATCAAGGACGGCTTCCAGGTGCTGCCCTACTGCACCGAGGACCTGGTGCTGTGCCAGCGCCTGGTCGACGTGGGCTGCCAGGCCGTCATGCCCTGGGCGGCGCCCATCGGCACCGGCCGCGGCCCCGCCAACCCCTACGCCATGCAGGTGCTGCGCGAGCGCCTGGACGTGCCCCTGATCGTCGATGCCGGCCTGGGCCGCCCCAGCCACGCCTGCCAGGTCATGGAGTGGGGTTTTGACGGCGTGCTGCTGAACACCGCCGTGGCCCTGTCCGAAGATCCGGTGCGCATGGCCGGCGCCTTTGCCGACGCCACCCAGGCCGGTCGTGACGGCTACCTGGCCGGCGCCATGGCCGAGCAGACCGCCGCCCAGCCCAGCACCCCCGTCCTGGGCACACCGTTCTGGCACCATGACTGAGTTGCACATCCCCGCCATGGCCCAGGCCATCGTGGCCGCCCACAGCGCCACCTTCGCCCCCGACGAACAGCGCCTGCCGGCACAGCCCACGCCAGCGGCCACCCGCCAGGACCCCGCCTATCTGGCGGCGCTGCAGGCCTGCAGCGCCCTGGGCTTCATCGCCATCGACGCCGAATGCCTGGCCCAGGCCTGGCAGCGGCAGAGCGTGCGTACCGGTGGCTTTGATGCCCACTGCTGGCCCAGCAACCCGCAGGACTTCGGTCTGGCCGGGGCCGATCCGCAACTCGCCTTCCCGCCCTGCCCGCGCGCGCTGGGGCTGTATGGCGTGCTGCCCACGGCCGAGTGGGTGGGCCGCATGGCCCGCGCCGGCGTGCCCACGGTGCAATTGCGCTTCAAGAGCGATGACCAGGCGACCATCCGCCGCGAAGTGCAGGCCGCCGTGCAGGCCGTGCAAGGCACCGGCGCGCGCCTGTTCATCAACGACCACTGGCAGGCCGCCATCGATGCCGGCGCCTACGGCATCCACGTCGGCCAGGAAGACCTGGACGCCCTGGAAGGCGCACAGCTGAACGCCATCCGCGCCAGCGGCCTGCGCCTGGGGGTCAGCACCCACGGCTATGCGGAGATGGTGCGCGCCCATGCCGTGCAACCCAGCTACATCGCCCTGGGTGCCGTGTTTCCCACCACGCTCAAGAAAATGGCCACGGCCCCGCAAGGCGTGGCCCGCCTGCAAGCCTATGTGCGCCTGATGCAGCAATACCCATTGGTGGCCATCGGCGGCATCGCGGCCGAGCAGTTCCCGGCCATCCTGGCCACCGGCGTGGGCTCCATCGCCGTGGTGCGCGCCCTGGTGAATGCCCCCGACCCTGATGCGGCCGCACAACATTTACTGGGTTTGATCCCCGCGCCATAAGCCGTTCATCCAGCGCTGCCGCAGCGCTCCGCCCCACGTCCTGCACACTGGCACAGCTTGTGCTTTGTATACAAAAGCAGCACTCAGGTGTGCCCCACGCACCTGAAGTGGGCAATCGGCTGACCGCTTTTTAATTCGACCTTTTGAGGGAGTTCCTCCGTGAAAAAATCTCTGATCGCTTTTGGTGCCGCTCTGGCCTGCATGGGCGCTGCCCAGGCACAAAGCAATGTGCAACTGTCGGGTCTGGTGGACATGTACGCCGGCTCCATGAAGACCGCCGGCAACGAACGCACCAGCCAAGTCGGCTCGGGCGGCATGACCACCTCTTGGTGGGGCATGAACGGCACGGAAGACCTGGGCAACGGCCTGAAGGTGGGCTTTGCACTGGGCGCCTTCTTCCGCGCGGACACCGGCACCCCTGGCCGCACCGACGTCGACAACTTCTTCGCCCGTGACGCCAACGTGTCGCTGTCCGGCGGCTTCGGTTCGGTGAAGCTGGGCCGCTCCATGGCCCCCAACTTCCTGCCCACCATCCTGTTCAACCCCTTCGGCGACTCCTTCACGATCTCGCCTCTGGTGCTGCACGCCAACATGAGCTTTGTCCCTTCCGCCAATTCCACAGCTGTGGATACCGGCTGGAGCAATCAGATCACTTATTCGACCCCCTCCGTGGCTGGTTTCCAAGCCAACGTGCACTACCAGTTTGGTGAACAAGCTGGCAAGTCGGGCGCTAACAATGTCGGCGCCAACCTGACCTACCGCAGCGGCCCTCTCGCATTGACCGCGTTCTACGAGCAAGCCGACATCCTGGGAACTCCATCCACTCCCACTTATACAGCTGGCAATAAGAATGAAAACTGGATGCTGGGCGGCACTTACGATTTTGGCGCTGCCAAGTTGTACGCCACATACGGTCAATCCGAGAAGGAAGTGGCCTCTATCCAGACCCTGGACCAAAAAACCTACAGCCTGGGCTTGGATGTTCCGGTTACCAAGGCCGGTACGCTGAAGCTGGCCGCCGCTTACTCTGACCGCGATTACAGCGCCCAGACTGACAACAAGCGCACCACCGTGACGCTGGGTTACGACCACTTCCTGTCCAAGCGCACCGATGTCTACACTGCCGTGATGTATGACAAGCTGAGCTTTGATGGTGCCAAGAACGAAACAGGCACCAGCGCTGTCATTGGTATTCGCCACCGCTTCTAAGCGCAGCAAGCCCCCCCAAAAAAAGCGCCCACTCGGGCGCTTTTTTTTCATGGTGATTATTCTGAAAAGTGAGCGCATACCGCTCGACTTGAAAGGCTTTCAGAACCCAACACCATCAAGAAGCTTGCTCGGCGCGCGCGAGCCGCTCACTTCTTTGAAAACCCCAAGCACCGATTGCAGCCCAGCGGTGGCAAGCGAGCCGACCACCACAACCCTGCCGCCAATGCCCTCAGACCCGCACACGCGGTGCCTGTGCTCCAACCGTCGCTCCACGCTCAGCGTCCGTCTTCCTGCAACACCTGCAGCCGCAACTGCAAGGCCTGCACCTGGGCGGCATCGCCGGCCTGCTCGGCCAGCCGCTGCTGCACCAGCAGCCACGCCAGGGCGGCCTTGCGCCAGCCCTGGGCAGAAGCCAACGCGGCCGCCTGCGGCACGGCGGCAGGTGCGAGCTGCCCGGCACGCAAGGCCACTCCGGCCGCGGTCAAAGCGGACAAGGGGTCCTGGGTTGCGGGCAGCTGCCCCACCGGTGCGCTGGCCAGCAAGGCCTGGGCCGTGGCCTGCTGGGCGGCAGGCAGCAGGCCGACATCGTCCGGTGTATGCCGGGCCTGCAGGTAGCGGGCATAGGCCTGCTCCGCCGGCGCCGCACCGGCCGCATACCGCTGGTAGCGCGGACAGTCGGCCGGTGCCACCACCGCTGCCTGGACGGCGCACTGCAACAGCGCCACCCGGGCCATGGCCGCCGGCTGCCCGGTGGCCGCCACTTCGGCAAAGGCCTTGCGCCACTCCACCTCGGCCACGCGGCGCTGGCCCTGCAGATCGGCCTGCACGGCGCGCTGTGTGGCCGACTGCGCCTCCAGCGCCCAGCTGGGCGTCGGCGGTTGGCTGCTGCACCCCAGCAACCCTCCCAGACCCAGCACGCCGACCCACATCCACCGTCCTGCACGTTCCGCGTTCATGGCAGCTCCACCTTTCCATCCTTGGCAAACGGCCACTTGCGCTGCAGCTCCGTCAGCAGGTCCTCCACCTTGCGCAAATTGCTCTCCACTTCGTTGCGCAGCTGGCCGATGTCGGTACTCGCCTCCTGCACATTGGCACTGATGCCCTCGGCATTCGCCAGCACCGCATCCAGCTTGCGCAGGCTGGTGCGTGTGTCGGCCAGCACCAGGTTCAGGGTCTGCACCGTGGTGCGCAGCTGCGGCATCAGGCCGTCCGCATCGAACACCTGCTGGTCAGTGCGCTGCACCACCCGGTCCATGCGCGCCAGCAGCTGGTTGGCGCGGTCCAGCATTTCCACCGTCTTGCGCGCGTTCTCGGGCGTGCCCAGCAGCACCTCCATGGCGCCGCTGTCACCGTTGAGCTTCTGCCCCAGCAGGCGCACCTGCTCCAGCGACTGCCCCAGTGGCGAGTCGCGGGCCGTCATCAGGCTGAGGTTGTTGAGCAGCTCCTTGGCCATGGCCACCATCTGGGGGATTTCCGCCGTGGCATCGCCACGCAGCACGGGGCGCTCCGCCCCGTCGTGCAACGGCGGATCCTGCAGCATGCCGCTGTAGGCCTTGATGGTGGTGCCGCCCACCAGGCCCTTGACCAGGGTGAAGACGCTGGATTCGCGCAGCCAGTGTGCATCCTTGCGGGGCACGGCCACCAGGATGCGCACGTTGCCGTCCGGGGCCAGCTCCAGCTTGCTGACCCGCCCGATCGGGAAGCCAGAAAACGTCATGTCCATGCCGACCGTCACACCCTCCGAATCGTCCGAGGTCAGCACCAGGCTCTGGGTCGGTTCGAACGCACCGCGCGCATACAGCAGGTACAGCGCCGCCCCGACGATCAGGGCCAGCGTCAGCAGCAGCAAGGCTGCGGCCTTGCGCTCCAGGTGGCTGACGGCGCGCAAGGCGGCGGTGTCCGCCGCCGCGGGACGTTCGGAAGGTGGCAGGCGTGGCTCAGACAAAATGGTCCCTTCGGATTCAGTAGTAATTGCCCATCAGCGAAGTCAGCTCGATCAGCAGCAGCACGGCAAACATGCGCGCCAGGCCCGAAAGCTCGCCCCCGGGGCGGATGTCGTGGTGTGTGGGCCGGGCATACAGTCCCGTCGATACCGGGATGATGGCCACGGCCAGGCCAAACAGCCAGGTCTTCAGCACAAACAGCAGGGTCACCGAAGGGTTGAACACCTGGCCAAACATGCGCGTGTAGCCCGGCAGGCCGGCCCAGGTGAAACCGTACACCCCCAGGTAGGCCGTGACCAGGGCCACCACGCAGGACAGCGCAGCCAGGGTCACGCTGGCGTACAGGCCCGCAACCACGCGCGGCAGCACTTCCGCCCGGATGAGGGCCTCGCCGCGCTGCTCGCGCGCCGCCCACTCGCCCGATTGGCGCATCAACGCCAGCTCCGTGGCATTCGGAATGGTGCAGCGCATCGCCACGAACAAGGCCGCCGTCAGCGGAATCAACTCCAGCACCAGCACGCGGATCACCATCTCCAGTGCATAGCGCGACAGGCCGTAGCTCAGCGCCGTGACCACCACGATGCGGGTGATCACCAGGCAGATCAGTGCCGCCAGCAGCGTGAAACCCAGCAGGATCGGTGCGGTATCCCGGTACATGCGCCGCAAGATCGGGCGCAGGGCATGCCCGCGGTAGGTCGACGGTGACAACAGCAGCACCCCCACCACGGCGCCCAGATAGCCAATACGGCCCCAGGCCACCACCATGTCGCGCGCGGCCCGCCAGATGCGCAAGCAAAAGGACGAAGACTGGGAACCCATGCCCTGCATGATAGGCAAAGCCCGCCCATTCACCAATCCAGGCCATGGTCTGCCAAGGCGCCGGATGAGCTGACCCACACCGCATGCACAGACAACAAAAAAGCCTGCATCTTGCGATGCAGGCTTTTTATTTGGGGTGGCTGATGGGGCTCGAACCCACGACAACAGGAATCACAATCCTGGACTCTACCAACTGAGCTACAGCCACCGTAGAGGGATGAAAAAACCCGCCTCTCGCAAAGCGGGTTTTCACTGTCAAATTTTGGGGTGGCTGATGGGGCTCGAACCCACGACAACAGGAATCACAATCCTGGACTCTACCAACTGAGCTACAGCCACCGGAAGAGATTTGTATTGTAGCTTGTTTCCAAGCCCTCAAAAGGAAAGCAAGATGTTTTTCTTACTCAGGGCCGTGCAACCTTGATTTGCACATCGAACTTCTTCTTCAGCAGTTCGTAATACGCCGCGCCTTCTGCAGTACCAAACAATTGTACATACTGCATGGAGGCCTGCTGGTTAAAGTCGGCAGTTCTTTCTGCCTGACCCACGATCCGGTTCACCTTGACGATGGCGTAGCCAGCATCGCCCAGGCTGACACCTTCCCAAGCCGGCAAGCTGTCGGTCTTGGCCTGCAGCGCCGCATCCAGCACCTGACGGGGCATGCCGACCGGGTTGTCGCGCGACACCACCACCGCAGGCAGCAAGCCCTGCGCCTGGGACGCATCGGCCTTCCACGCCTGGAGCTTGGCCTCACCCGCTTCGCGGGCCAGCACGGCAGATTGCTGCTGCACGTACAGGGTCTTGACGCGATCGGTCACGTCCTCCAACGCCAATTGCTTGGCAGGCTGGTAGTTCACTACCCGGCCGGACACCATCTGGTTCGAGCCCAGATCGATCGCATCGGTATTGCGCTTGTGATCGATGCTGTCCGCCGCAAACAGGGCTTGCAGGAAGGCGGGATTGGCCAGTGGACCTTCGACACCTGGGCGGGGTTCGCGTGTCACGCCATCGGCCATTTGCAGCTTCAGGCCCAGCTTGTCGACCACGGGCTGCAGGCTGTCCGACTGCTCGTACACCGTATTGGCAAACAACTCGGCCACTTCCGCGTACTTGCGCTGGGCCTGCTGGTCCTTGAGGTCATTGACGATCTTCTCGCGCACTGCGGCAAAGCTGGGCACGGCCGGCAATTTGACATCCGTCACCTGGATCACGTGAAAGCCGAACTCGGACTCCACCACATCGCTGATCGCACCCTTGTTCATACTGAACGCTGCTTGTTCAAACTCGGGCACCATGGCACCGCGCCCAAAGAAGCCCAGATCCCCGCCCTGGGGGGCCGAACCTGTGTCCTGCGACTCGGCCTTGGCCACGGCGGCGAAGCTGGAAGGATTGGCCTTGACCTTGTCGGCAATCGCCTGCGCCTTGGCCTTGGCGGCATCACGCTCAGCAGCCGACATGGTCTTCGGCGCATTCACCAAAATGTGGCTGGCACGTCGCTCTTCCTGACCACCCGCCAGACGGGCCGCATTTTCCTTGTAATAGGTCTGCAGATCCGCCTCGTTGAGCTCAATGCTGTCACGGACCGACTTCAGGTCCAGCACCACATACTCCACACGGGCCTGCTCGGACTGCTGGAACTTGGCGGTATTCGCGGCATAGAACGACTTCAGCGCCTCATCGCTCACCTGCACCTTCGCCACATAGTCTTGGGGCTTGAATTGCGCCACCTGGATTTCGCGGCGCTGCAGGAATGCATCCATCGCGGCATTCGCCACCACCGGTGTGGCCAGGGCCGTATTCATGACATTGCCCACCACCTGCCCCACCGACATGTCGCGGCGCAGCGAGGCCTCATAGGCCTCGGGGGTCATACCTTGCGCTGCCAGCAAGGCCCGGTAGCCTTCGGCATCCAGGCTGCCGTCCGGCTTGCGCAGATTGGCAATCGCGGGAATGCCCTGCAGGGTGCGCGCCAATGCGGCATCGCTGGTCACCAGGTGCATTTTTTGCGCAGCGGCCTGGAACACACGGTCACGCACCATGCGCTCGAGGGTGGCATAGCGCGCCTCGGGCGAGTCCAGCAACTTGGGATCGATGCCGGGATTTTCTGCCCGCAGACGATCGCTCTCCACGCGGTGCGTGTTGTCCCAGTCGTTCTGGGTGATGTCCTGCCCGGCCACCCGTGCCACCGTCGGGCTGGCACCCGAAAAGTAGCTCTGATCGATACCGACAAAAATGAACGAGGGAATGATCAGCAAGAACAACAAGATCATGACGAACTTGGAATGCTTGCGGATTGATTCGAGCATAGTCAATCTTTCTGAGGATGCATAAAAAAAGGCGAACTTGCGCTCGCCTTTTACGAATGATGCGTGCCCCGCTCCAAGCACTGGACGGGCATCCTGTGAGGACGCATTGATTCACTGCTGCACACACCACTCGCCATAAGGAAACCCGAAGATTCTACCCTTTGATTGACACGCGCCTTCAGCGATTGCACCGCATCGGTCACGGACAATCGCGCCACAGATTCCCTGTGGCGCTGCGCCGCATTGATCCGCGCCAATGCCAGCTGCCAACAAAAAAAGCACCGGGATTGCTCCTGGTGCTTTTTGCCACGATGAAGTGGTGGGTGCTAACGGGGTCGAACCGCTGACCTACGCCTTGTAAGGGGGTAGTCCTGCGTTGCAAATCAACCACTTAGGAAATTCACCAACCGCGTTTACCAACTGCGATCTTTTTTTACAAAATTGAAAGTGATTGACGCCGTTGGGCATATTAATCCGCACAGTCTCTCGAGCAGCTAACCAGCACGGCCCACGCCCCCCAGAGTTGCACCGCAGGCCATAGGGACCCTCTCAAAGCACGTCCTCCGGTGCCTCCACGGGTAGGCTGCATCACTGAGTTCAAGGGCATGCCCTTCACGCCCTACTCAAGGATTGGGGAGTTCCCGATTGGTCATGCGTTTCCAAATGCTGGGCTGGCGATGATGAAGGTCTTGCGCACCGCATTTTCCACATTCGGATGGCGGCACTTGTTTCTCACTGAACAGCACATCCGATTTAGAACCATAAACATATTTGTCGGGTCCCGGACGATTGGCTGCTTAAAAACAAGCGTCCGTTGCTGCATGGCCGAGAGGTACTGCAAGCAGTTCTGGCAACATGGCAATCCTGTGCCAAGGAGTTGCCATGCTGATCAGCCTTCATAAGAACGCTACGACCACACCTGCCACCCGTTTGGCATTGCAGCAAGCCAGTGGTACTGATCGAGAGTTGGCGCAGCAATACGGCATTGGCATAGGTGTCGGGTCCCGGACGATTGGCTGCTTAAAAACAAGCGTCCGTTGCTGCATGGCCGAGAGGTACTGCAAGCAGTTCTGGCAACATGGCAATCCCGTGCCAAGGAGTTGCCATGCTGATCAGCCTTCACAAGAACGCTACGACCACACCTGCCACCCGTTTGGCATTGCAGCAAGCCAGTGGTGTTGATTTCCATCCAGAAGTGACCCACTAGCCTCCGGTTTTTCCATCTCAATCTGACCCACGCATTAACCCTAGCCTGCTGCTTTTATGTGCAGCAGGAGACCAGGAGTGATTGACGTGGCTACTTTGAGTGTCATCAGGCGCTGGGCTCTGCGTGAGCACCTGTCCATCCGGGAGATCGCCCGCAGAACCGGGCTTTCTCGCAATACCATCCGCAAGTATTTGCGCTCCGATGTTGTGCAGCCTCGCGTTGCACAGCGCACGCTCTCTACCAAGCTTGATCCATTTGCCCGCACTACCGCCAGCAAATCATCGAGCGGCAGCAGCAGTTGGGTGCGCAGATAGACCACCAATTCTTCCTGTGCCGCATTGAGCGTGGTCTGCAATCGGTGCGGCGTATGACTGGCATCGTGCACCGTAGTGCGATGACGCCACTTGCGCACCGTGTCCAGGCCAATGCCGTATTGCTGGGCCAACTCCCGGTCCGTGCCACTGGCTTGCTGCAATGCACGTCGTGTAGCAGGCGTGGTCGTTGCGTTCTTGTGTAGAGCAATCAACATAGCGGCGCCTTGGAAGACGATTGCCATGTTGCCACAACAGCCTGCAGCACTTGTCTGCTATGGAGCAACGGGCGCTTGGTTGTAAGCAGCCAATCATCCGGGACCTGACACTTAGGGGCAAAAGGCCCGTCTCGACTGGTCTATCAGCAGCGTACTGAGGTCTTATCGCACACATTAAAACCCTGCTTCGCGCCAGAACACGCTGGCCGCCGTGCGCACAAACTGCGCCCCCGGCGCTTCCCAGGCACCCCGGATGCTGACCCGGCCGCGCCAGCGGTGCTGGGCCGCCCAGGCGGGCAAGGCCTCCGTGTGCACCACATCCAGCACCACCCGGTACACCGGCTGCTCGGGGTACAGCACCCCCTGCTGGTTGCGTACCGGCACATTGCCACCGGCCTGCGCGGACAGCGCCCCTTCGTTCAGGCTGCGGCTGGCGTCCTGGTCAATGCTGCGCACGCGCACCGGCAGTGCGGCACCACCGGCACCCTCGGTGATGAACAGACCGCTATCGCCCGGCCGTATGCGGTGCAGCTCCTGCTCCGCCACATAGCTCACCACTTC
Organism: Comamonas aquatica; assembly: GCF_018064205.1. Lineage (NCBI taxonomy): Bacteria > Pseudomonadati > Pseudomonadota > Betaproteobacteria > Burkholderiales > Comamonadaceae > Comamonas > Comamonas aquatica. Next base: position 2,046,322 of record NZ_CP072916.1, read on the forward strand.
CAGTTTCTGCAGGTCCACCACACGGCCCAGCAGCTCCCTGCGGGCCACCCATTCGCCGGCCTGCAGGTCCGGGTCCACATCGCGCAGCACGCCGCTGCCGCCTGCCTGCAATTGGTAGCGCGCGGCATCGGTGTCCAGCGCCGCCTGCTGTGCCAAGGCCTCGGCCTGGCGGTCCTGCCACACCTGCCAGTCGCGGCGCAGTTCTCCGTCCATGCCGGCAGCTGCCGACTGCCGCACCACCTGCTGCAAACGCGCCTGATTCTGCTGGGCTGCTGCCTGCAAGGCGGGTGAAGTCAGCGCAAACACGGCGGTATCGGCCGCCACCGCACTGCCTTCAGGCAAGGGTGCTTGCGCCAGTTGTGCGGCCTCAGGGGCATGCAGCTGCCATTGCGCACCAGACTGCAGCATGCCGCTGCTGAGCACCGGCACCGGCCAGGGCACCACCAGCAAGGCCAGCAACCCCACCGCCAGCGCCGCACTCCAACGCGCACGGCGGTTGTGCGCAATCTGCGCCTTGCGCTCCCGCCAGGCTTTTACTTCCGACCACACCGGTTTGGCAACGAACCACACAATTTCCACCGCAAACAACAAAATCCCGACCGCCTTGATGAAGAAGTGGTACACCAGGGCCGCAATCCCCAGAAACAGCACCAGACGGTAAATCCAGGTGGCCCAGGCAAAGGCAATCAGCATGCGCTGGCGCGTGGGGGCAAAGCGCTCGGGCGGTGCTTCACCCAGCGCAAACAGCCGTTCGCGCAGATCCCAGCGCGCCAGGGCAAAGGCACGGCTGTGCAGATTGGGCATCTGCAGATAGTCCGACAGCAGAAAATAGCCATCAAAGCGCATAAAGGGGCTGGCATTGATCAGCACCGTGCTCACCCAGGTGGTGGTGGCCAGCAAGAACGCCATGGCCTTGGGCCAGCCATCAGGCAGCCACAGCCAGGCCAGCAAGGCCCAAACGGCAATCACCAGCTCGGTGGTGATGCCCGCTGCCGCCACCTTCAGCCGCTGGTCGCGGCGCGTCAGCTTCCAAACCTCGTTGGTATCGGTATAGGCCACGGGCCACAGCACCAGAAACGCCACGCCCATGGTGGGCACGCGGCAGCCGTAGCGTTTGGCGGTGATGCCATGGCCCAGCTCGTGCAGGCATTTCACCCCCAGCAAGGTGACGCCATAGGCCAGCAGGCCTTGCAGGCTCCACATGTCCACCAGGGTGGCGTGAAACACTTCCCAAGAGCGCACCACGCCCCACAGCCCCCACAGGAAGGCCGCCAGCGTCAGCCACCAGAAGCCGGGCCGAAACAGAAAATCCAGCCGGGGCGCCCAGCGCCCCAGCCAGAGGTCCGGGCGCAGCAGCGGCACCCTGAAGAACAGGTAGTTGTGCAGCAGCCATTGCGACCAGCCGCCACGCCGGCTGTGCCACTTTTCGGCCAGCGCAGGTGCAGCATGGGGCGGCGGCTGCAGCAGCTCGTTGCCCAGCAGAAACTGCTGCAGCACCTGCACGTCCGCCGCAGTCACCTGCAAAGTGGTGTGCGCCGCAATATCGCGTGCCATGGCCTGGGCATCGGCCATGTCCCAGCGGCGCAGCACTTCAAAGCTGGCCCAGTCCAGCTGAAAGAACAGATTGCGCACCGGGTCGTGCAAGGTCCAGCTGGGCTGGCCATCGGGCAAGGCCGGACCGGGCAGCAGATCCAGCTCATCCCGCAAGGGCTGCCAGGGGGCAGGTGCTCCGATCACAGCGCCACCCACTGGCGGATGCTGGCCCAGGGCTTGCGCACCATCCAATAGGCCAGGCTGACCCGCTCACCTTGCAGCTTGGCCGTGCCTTTGAGCCCGATGCGCTGCGTGCCCGGCTGCACCAGCTGCGCACGCACACGGTAGGCATACTGGCCGTCCGGGCGGGCCACGGCGTCATAGGCCACATAGCGCACCTGGGCCTGCACGGCCGCCAAGGGGTCGGCCGCCAGGTACAGCTGCACCGAGGCACCGGGCTGCAGTGCAATCGCATCGCCAATCGGCAGCCAGGCTTCCACCTCCACCGCATCGGGCTGGGCAATGCGCATCACGCGCTCGCCCGTCTGCACCGGCTTGCCAATCCATTCCGACGGGGCATCGAACAACACCATGCCATCCTGCGGTGCCAGCACCTGGGCGCGCTGGCGCTGCTCGGTCAGAAACGCCTGTTCGGCGCGACGTTCGCCAATCTTGCCGGCCAGCGCTGCCAGCTGGGATTTGGAACGCACATCGCCCAGCGCCAACTGCGCAAACTGGCGGTACTCCGCTTCTGCGGTCTGCAGGGCCTGCGCTGATACTTCCAGCCGGCTGGCAAGCTGCGCCTCGTCCAGGTTGAACAACAACTGGCCCTGCTTCACCATCTCGTTGGGCTGCACATGGATCTGCTCCACCACCCCATCCATGGGTGCGCGCAGCACGGCCGGCTGCGCGGCCACCAGTTCGCCTGGTGCCAGCACGGTCAGGTGCACCGGCCAGGCCGCCAACACCGCCACAGCCGCCACAGCCCACACCACAGGCCGACGCCACCAGATCGATTGCGCCTGCTGCTGGCGCAGATGCGCCCACCACTGCCGCGGCGATGCCATGCGCCGGCTCTGCAAGGCCCGCCACGCATAGCCCCACATGCTGCACCATTCGCCCAATACCGGCAGCCGGTCTGCGGGAAACGGGTCTGCCCCCACCAGCAGCAGGCCGGCAGATGCCGCCTCACGCTGCGGGGAGCCCGGTGTGCCCGGGGTGGGTTGCGACACGGGCAACCACACCGCATGGGCGGGCCACCACTGCGACCACTGCGCCGCCAGATCGGGGGGCACATCGGCCGCGGTGAAAGCACCAAGCCGTGGCTGGTGCTGTGCCATATGCCGGCACACTTGCACCGCCCACTGGGCATAGGGCGCGTTCGCATCCGGCTTTACCACCCCGGACAGGGTTTGCACACCACCCTCCTGCGTCCACCATACAGCCTGGCGGTAGGGCAGCAGCAAGCGGGTGTCATTCACCAGCAGGAACTCCAGCTCCTGCACCGTCTGTGCCTGCCGGGCCCGGTGGCCCAATTCCAGCAGCAGCACGGCGGGGTGCACACTGCCTGACGTCATCGGGGCATTCACTGCGACATCCTCACTCTGTCCTCGTAGCCTGCTCTTGGCCTGTTCGGCCTGTGCGCTGGCAGTTGTTGTTTCACCATCGCATTGTCCACACCACACGGTGATGCAGGCGCGACCAGCCTCTGCATGCGAGACCTGCCCGCGCCCTGCCCCACCGGCAACGGCCCCACAGGGTGCACGTTGCCGGTCGGGATCAAGGTGCGCACTGCACCATCCCTACACTGCACCCAGCAGGCCTCATCACAGATGCAGACGCTGGGCCGCCAGCTGGCCGGCACGCAGCTGGGCATGGCGCTGCAATTGTTCGGCCATGCCCGAGCGCGCCGCAGGGCCGACATCACCCGCCTTGAGTTTGATGACGGTGCTCACCGCATGGCCCTGGCTGTCCCGGGCCGTCAGGCGCAGCGTCAGCTCCCCCTGGAACCCGGGAGGCATGGTCCCGCTGACCTGGCCCGTGCGCGCATCAAACTTCAGCCAGGCGGGCAGCGGACGGCCATCGGCCTGCGTCATCGCAAACTGCACGTTCGCCAGCGGATCGCTGTGACCGAACATCGTGGGCGGCACTTTCCAGTCCACCTGCCGGTCCGTATCGGCCACCACCGCCTCGACGGAATGGAGCAGCACCAGGCGATCGGCACCCCCCCCGGCAACACAGTCACGCCCAGCGGTGCGGGTGCACCGGGCACCTCGTCCATGCTGCGCGGACCCAAGCCCAGGAAGCCCAGCGAGAGCTCGCTGCGGTCCGTCGCCACATCGGCGTTGAAGAACGGGGAAGTGGCCAAGGCACCCGATGGTGCGCCGTCATTCCCCAGGAATGCGCCGCTGGCCCGGGGTGCGACAGGTTCTGTACCAAGGGACCCGAAGGGCACCGCCCCCAACGAGGGCACCGCAATCTCCCAGATCCCCGCATTGCCAAAAATCCCTGCCACAGGCCATTCCACGGTGGGCGGAACCGCCAGCGGGGCCACATCCACAGTCAGTGCTGCCACTGCAGACCGGTTCCCCGCAGCACTGGTCTGACGCACCTGCAGCAGGTACTGGCCGGGGCTGGCGATGGCCACCACATTGCCTTGACCGGTTTGCCAAGTCTGGCCCGCATCCAGGGAGTACTCCCACTGTGCACCCACTTCCAGCGCATCCACACGCACCGTGGCGTTGCCCTCTGCGTTGCTCTCGACCTGCAGCACCGGTTGCGCTGGCAGCACGGTGTCTATGGCGTAACTGTCCGACACGCTGGTATGGATCCCGGCATTGCCAGCGCGGTCGGTGTATCCCGCATTGTTCAAAATCACGCGCAGATTGGCCTGCACCGTGCCCTGCACAGGGGTCAGGGTGGCAGTCCAAGTGATGCCTCCATCCGTACTCGTCAACGCACTCAGATGACCATCGGTGACTGTGAAATCGGCCACATCCAGACCGGTGACCGCTTCGCTGAAGCGTATGGTCAACAGTGCAGTCTCTTGCGCATTCAAGGTGGTCTTGTCCAGGAACAATTCGGCCGTAGGCGCAACGTTGTCTATCAGAACACCTGCGGTGTTGCCCACCCCATTCAACGTCACGTCCAGGTGATTGCCGGCTAGGTCGGTCAGTTGCTCGCCACGCAGGTCCAGGCTGTTGACAGCGATGCCATTGGCGTCGTTGTCCCCGGCCTGCACCACGTACTGGAACACCAGCATGTCGCTTCCGCTGCCGGACACATAGGTGGCGTAACGGCTCACCCCGCCCACATCCAGCACCAGGCGCGGAGGCAATGAGCCGGTCTGCAGCGCTTCGCTGGCGTTGATGGTAAAGGTCAGCACGTCACCGGCCTTGTAGCTGCCATCGACCGGAACGCTCACCGAGCTGACGACAGGAGCCACCGCATCAATACGCACTTGGCTGGTGTCGCCCACACCATTGAGGGCGATGTTGGCATCGTTGCCTGTGCCGTCTCGCACGGTCGCACCATTGAGTTGCAGACTGCTGCCAAGAGCAATGCCGTTGGTATCCAGCTGGCCATTGGCAACCGTCAACCGGAACACCAGGGCATTGGACCCCGTGCCAGACAGGTAAGTGGCATACGCCGTGGTGCCATTGTCCAGGGTCACTTCGATGCGTGGTGTGCCACCCGCAGTATTAAGGTACACCGCTTCATCTAGGTGCACGGTGAAGTCCAGGGTCTGTCCGGCAAGATAAGTACCATGGGTTGGCACATCGACGCTGGTCACACTGGGTGCGACTCGGTCGATGCTATAGGTGGCTCCAGTCAAACCACCACTGATGGCATTGCCTGCAATGTCGACGATCCCGGTGCCGCTGCCCTTGAGGTCCAGGCGCAGGCTACCGGTACCAGTCAAGCCCCCGACCACGACCGTATAGGTATGACCATCCACAGCAGTGATGCTGCTGATGCTGCCCGCGGCGCTGCCGCCGAAGAGCAGATTGAAGTCGCTGGCGTCGACTCCGCTGACATCCTCGCTGAAGGTCACGGTGAAGCTGACCGAACCGCCGTTGCTCGGGTTGGCATCGACGCGCACGATATTGCCTGCGCTTGGTGCAGTAGTGTCGATCACGACACCTGCGGTACTCCCCATTCCGTTGAGTGTCAGGGTCAAGTCATTGCCAGCCAGGTCGGTCAGTTGCTCGCCACGCAGGTCCAGGCTGTTGACAGCGATGCCATTGGCGTCGTTGTCCCCGGCCTGCACCACGTACTGGAACACCAGCATGTCGCTTCCGCTGCCGGACACATAGGTGGCGTAACGGCTCACCCCGCCCACATCCAGCACCAGGCGCGGAGGCAATGAGCCGGTCTGCAGCGCTTCGCTGGCGTTGATGGTAAAGGTCAGCACGTCACCGGCCTTGTAGCTGCCATCGACCGGAACGCTCACCGAGCTGACGACAGGAGCCACCGCATCAATACGCACTTGGCTGGTGTCGCCCACACCATTGAGGGCGATGTTGGCATCGTTGCCTGTGCCGTCTCGCACGGTCGCACCATTGAGTTGCAGACTGCTGCCAAGAGCAATGCCGTTGGTATCCAGCTGGCCATTGGCAACCGTCAACCGGAACACCAGGGCATTGGACCCCGTGCCAGACAGGTAAGTGGCATACGCCGTGGTGCCATTGTCCAGGGTCACTTCGATGCGTGGTGTGCCACCCGCAGTATTAAGGTACACCGCTTCATCTAGGTGCACGGTGAAGTCCAGGGTCTGTCCGGCAAGATAAGTACCATGGGTTGGCACATCGACGCTGGTCACACTGGGTGCGACTCGGTCGATGCTATAGGTGGCTCCAGTCAAACCACCACTGATGGCATTGCCTGCAATGTCGACGATCCCGGTGCCGCTGCCCTTGAGGTCCAGGCGCAGGCTACCGGTACCAGTCAAGCCCCCGACCACGACCGTATAGGTATGACCATCCACAGCAGTGATGCTGCTGATGCTGCCCGCGGCGCTGCCGCCGAAGAGCAGATTGAAGTCGCTGGCGTCGACTCCGCTGACATCCTCGCTGAAGGTCACGGTGAAGCTGACCGAACCGCCGTTGCTCGGGTTGGCATCGACGCGCACGATATTGCCTGCGCTTGGTGCAGTAGTGTCGATCACGACACCTGCGGTACTCCCCATTCCGTTGAGTGTCAGGGTCAAGTCATTGCCAGCCAGGTCGGTCAGTTGCTCGCCACGCAGGTCCAGGCTGTTGACAGCGATGCCATTGGCGTCGTTGTCCCCGGCCTGCACCACGTACTGGAACACCAGCATGTCGCTTCCGCTGCCGGACACATAGGTGGCGTAACGGCTCACCCCGCCCACATCCAGCACCAGGCGCGGAGGCAATGAGCCGGTCTGCAGCGCTTCGCTGGCGTTGATGGTAAAGGTCAGCACGTCACCGGCCTTGTAGCTGCCATCGACCGGAACGCTCACCGAGCTGACGACAGGAGCCACCGCATCAATACGCACTTGGCTGGTGTCGCCCACACCATTGAGGGCGATGTTGGCATCGTTGCCTGTACCATCTCGAAGGGTTGCACCATTGAGTTGCAGACCGCTGCCAAGAGCAATGCCGTTGGTATCCAGCTGGCCATTGGCAACCGTCAACCGGAACACCAGGGCATTGGACCCCGTGCCAGACAGGTAAGTGGCATACGCCGTGGTGCCATTGTCCAGGCTCACAGCGATACGAGGCGTGCCGCCCGTGGTGTCCAGTTGCACCGCCTCATCCAGATGGACCGTGAAATCCAGGTCCTGCCCTGCGACATAGGTGCCGTTGGCCGGCACATCAACGCTGGTGATGCTGGGGGCAACCCGGTCGATGCTGTAGCTGGCACCAGTCAAGCCGCCGCTGATGGCATTGCCGGCGGCATCGACGATGCCTGTGCTGCTGTTGTGAAGGTCAAGGCGCAGGCTGCCAGTACCGGTCAAGCTACCGATCACGACCGTGTAGGTATGGCCATCGACCGCAGTGATGCTGCTGATAATGCCTGCTGCTGTGCCAGTGGTCGTCAAGCTGAAGTCACTGGTGTCCACACCGCTGACATCTTCGCTGAAGGTGACGGTAAAGCTAACCGAAGCGCTGTTGCTCGGGTTGGCATCGACCCGCACGATGTTGCCGGCACTCGGAGCAGTGGTATCGACCAGGACGCCGGCGGTACTGCCCACACTGTTCAGCGTCAGGTCCAGGTCATTGCCGGCCAGGTCGGTGAGCTGCTCGCCGCGCAGGTCGATGCTGCTGACCGCGATGCCATTGGGGTCGATGTCACCTGCCTGCACAATGTACTGGAACACCAATGCCGCGCTGCCGCTGCCGGAGACATAGGTGGCATAGCGGGTCACCCCGCCCACATCCAGCACCAGGCGCGGCGGCAATGCGCCGGTCTGCAGCGCTTCGCTGCCATTGATGGTGAAGGTCAGCACGTCGCCAGCCTTGTAACTGCCATCGAGCGGCGTGGTGACACTGGTCACCGTCGGCACCACGCCGTCGATATGGATGCCGCCAGTGCTGGCGACGCTGTTCAAGGTCACCACGGTATCGTTACCGGCCGTGTCGCGGATGCTGCCGCCGTTGAGCTGCAGCGCGCTACCCAAGGTCACGCCGTTGCTGTCCAGCTGGCCGCTGGCAGTGGTCAGGCGGAATACCAGGGCGCTGCCACCGGAGCCGGACACGTACTCGGCATAAACGGTGCCACCGGTATCCAGGGTCACGGCGATGCGCGGCACGCCGCCGGTGGTGTCGACCACCACATTCTCACTGAAGTTGACGGTGAAATCGAGATTCTGGCCAGTGATGTAGGTGCCATCGGTCGGTGCCTGAACGCTGCCCACCACCGGCACCACACCATCAACCACGATATTGCTACGCCCGCCAAGGGAGTCAGAGCCGCCCACGGTGGGCAGGGTCAGCACCGCCAGATCGTTGCTGGCGTTGGCCAGTACCGCACCATTGAGTTGCAGCGCGGCACTGCTCTGGAAGTCCAGGTCGGCACTGAGATCGCCGGCCTGCACGGTGTATTTGAACACCAGGGTGTTGCTGCCCGAACCGCTCAGGTACACCGCATCGCGATCGACCAGCCCGGTCTCCAGCAACAAGGTCGGGCTGCCACTGCTGAGATCGACATTGACCGCCTGGTCCCAGGTCATGCTGATCAGCACCTCGTCCCCTGCCTTCACCGCACGGTCCGGGCCCTGTGCGGACACGCTGGTCACCCTGGGGTTCACCGGGATCACATTGATCGAGATGGTGTCAACATCGGTCTTCGCCCCACCGCTGCCGGAATTGCCGTTGTCGTTGGTCTCGATGGTCACGCTGGCAGCACCAAGGAAGGTGCTGCCGGACTTGAAGTTCAAGGTCTGCAACGCGGCATTGATGTTGGCGCGGTTGCCCTCGAAGATCATGCTCGCGTCGTTGGTGCCGGTGCCCAGCAGCAGGGTGATGCCGCTCGGGCTGCCCAGGCTGAGCGTGCCGTTGGTCGCGGTCAGGGTCACCGTCATCAAGCCATTGCCGGCGTCCACGTCGGTGATGGAGATGGCGTTGCCGTTGGCGGTGTTAAAGCCCAGGGCGATGTTCTGCGAGGCGGTCTGCGCGCCCGGCACGTTGTTGACGGGCACATCGTTGACCGCGCTGACGTTGAGGGTGACGGTCTGGGTGTCGGTCTGCTCGCCGCCGCTGCCGCTGGAACCCTTGTCGTTGAGGGTCACCGTCAGCACCACGTTGGTGGTGGAATCCTGGGCAGTCTTGAAGGTCAGGCTATTGGCCGCAATGAATGCGTTGATGTCGGCCAGGCTGCCGGACAGGGTCAGCTCGCCAGTACCAGCGCCGCCCACGGTGACGCCCATGCCAGTGGTGGCGCTCAGGGTGCCACTCGGCACCGAGAACGTCGCGGTGACGGTGTTGGCGCCGGCATCGACATCGCTGAAGCTGAAGCCGCTGATCACGCTCGACACATCCTCGGTCACCGAGATGGACGCTGGTGCGGTGATCACCGGTGCGTCGTTCACGGCAGCGACCTGCAGGGTCACCGTGGTGGTGGCATCGGACACGCTGGTGGTGTTGATATTGATGGTCAGGGTCACATCACCACTGGCATTGGCCGCCGGGGTGTAGAGCAGGCGGTTGGCGGCGATGAAGTTGTTGATATTGGCCAGGGTGCCGCTCAGGGTCAGGGCCGTCGCCGTGCCGCCCACGGTCACGCCGCCGGCGCCTATGGCGCTGAGGGTGCCGCTGCCGACCGAGAAAGTCGCGACGCCCAGGGTGGAGTCGACATCGCTGAAGGTGATCAGGCCAAGCGCTGTCTGTGTGTCTTCGGTGACCGGCAGCGAGGCCACGGCACTGATGGTTGGCGAATCGTTGACCGCCGTGATGGTGATGTCGCGGGTCACGGCCGTCGACTGGGCACTGCTGCCATCGGTGACGATGAACTGGACGGTGCGGGTGGTGCTGTTCGGGCTGTTCGACGAGTTGTTGTAGGTAATCGCCCGCAGCGCGGCTTCGAACTGGGCCGCGGTGGCCTGGTTCCCGGCGGAGGTCAGGGTCAGGGTGCCAGTGCCAACGGTCCAGGTGCCAACGATATTGCCCATGGTCAGCCCGTCGTTTACGAAGCTCAGGCTGTCCTGGGCGCTGAAGTAGGTCAGCATCCGCGCAGTGGCATTGAGCGGGTTCGGGCCGTCCGCGTCGACCAGGGTCAGGCCCGCGTCCACCACGACCGGGGTGGAGGTGACGTTGTTGCCTTCGTTCCAGGACGCAGCACCACTGCTCACAGTGACCACAGGTGCATCGTTGACCGCGGTGACCACCACGCTGGCGGTGTCGGTGCCCGAGGAATAGGCCGAAGTGCCGCCGGAAATGGAGGTATCGCGCTTGGTGCCTTCAAGGCCGGCGGTACCGCCGGTCTGGTCCCAGGCCTTGTAGATGAGGGTCGCGGTTTCGCCGTGGATGCCATCCGGAACAAAGCGCACCTTGTTGGTCGTATTCAGGACCAACGCCGTGGCATTCGAGACCGCGCCGACATCGGTCCAGCTGGTGCCGTTATCGAGGCTGAATTGCCATTTGCCATAGGTGCCGGTCAGTCCGGTGATGGCGATGCCTTTCACCGCGCCGGTGTCGACATCGGTGATGCCCCCGATCAGCGAGCTGACCAGGTTGCCCGCGTTGTTGGTGGACGTGTCGTTCAACCCGGTAAGGGTCGGCAATACGCCGGTCATGACTGGCGCGTCGTTGACCGAAGTCACCGGCTGATTGGTAACTGCAGTGACGGTGGAGAACGCCGTGGTACCTCCGTTGCTGCTGGTATCGGCCGTGCCGCGGATGCCGTTGACGGAGGCGGTGCCGGTGGTCTGGTCCCAGGCACGGAAGGTCAGGCTGGCCGTCTCGCCGTTGGCACCATCGGGGACGTAGCGGACATAGGTGGTGGAGCCCAGCAACAACGCGCTGGTGCTGGACACGGCACCGAAGTCGGTCCAGTTGGCGTTGTCGGTGGAGTACTGCCAGGTACCGTTGCCGGACTTGGTGATCACCGCGATACCACGCTGGGCACCGACATCGGGGTCGACCATGGTGTAGTTGGTCAGCAGGGTCGAGATCTGCGTGCCGCTGCTGGTGGTGTCCTCGTTGATGCTCGGCAGGCTGTACGGCCCGCCGGCCAGGACCGGTGCATCGTTGATGCCGACCACGGTCACGGTGCTGGCGACCCCCACCGCGATTGTGGGGATGCCACCGTCGTCCGTGCCACCGTTGTCGCTCAGGGTGTTCAGGGTTACCACCCGGTTGGCGGTGTTCGGGCTTTCGCTGTCGTTGCGATAGGCCATGATGTTGAGGACAGTCTGCGCCGTCGCCACGTCCAGGCCGGCGCCGCTGCTGAGGGTGACGCTGGCGGTGCCGCTGGTCACCGAGACCGTAACCGTGATGCTGTTGTTGTTGGTGGTCAGGCTGGTGCCGTTGATCAGGGTCACATCGCTGCCATCGATCACCAGCTTCTCGGCCGCGCCGTTGGCCAGGCCGCTGACGGTGAAGGTCATCTGGATCACTTTCTGCCCGGACTCGACGGTGTTGACCGTCGCGCCGCTGAACAGCTGCACCGCCGAGGTGTTCTCGGTGTAGGTCGGGTTGCTGGCGGAAACGTTGACCACCGGTGCATCGTTAACCGGATGAACCTCGACGCCGATCGTGGCAGTCGCACTGGTGCCACCGGCACCGTCGTCCATGCTGACCGACACGGTGCGCGGCGTGGTCGAAGGCTCGGTGGTGTTGGAGTTGCGGTACGCCAGGTTGTGCACCAGGGCGGAGACCGTGGTCGGGTTGGCGTTGCTGGTGAAGCTGACCACCAGCGGGTTGCCATTGCTGCCGCCGGTGTAGGTACCGATCACCAGGCCGTTGTACAGGATCGAGGCGCCGGACAGGATGATCTTGTTGGCGCCGGCGACCTCATCGCGAATGAACAGCACGTCCTGGCCGGCCGTACCGCCAGACGTGATCTGCACGGTCAGCTTGCCACCGCTGAAATTGGCGGAGTCAGCGTCGATGACGGTGGCGTTGCCACCGTCATCGAGGAGCACGTAGGCCGCGCCTTCGGTGTAGGCAACGGCGTCGCCATTGAAGTTGCCGATCACCGGTGCGGCCACCGCGGTGACGGTGAAATTCAGCGCCGTGTTGTCCTGGATGCCCTTGTAGACCTGGCCGTTGGCGTTGACGAAGGTCTTGTTGTCGATGCGCACGGCGTAGCCCACGCCGGCGACCATGTCGGCCGGCGGGTCGATGGTCCAGGTCGTGCCGCTACCGGTGACGGCGCCACTGCTGACGGCGATGGTCTGAATGATCGCGTTATCGCTGGTGCGCACAATATAGATATTGCCCGTGCCCTTGGCCACCGATTGGTCAAAGGTCAGGGTGATATTGGCATTCGGGGTGACGGTCAGGCTGTTGTCGGCCGGAGTCGAGCTGACCAGCTGGGGCAGGCTACCGCTCTGGTAGAAGATGCTGGTGCTGTTGGCCGTGGACGAGGTGGAGACCAGGTCAAGATCTCCATCGCCATCGAAGTCGCCGACACGGAACTGCTGCGCGTTCATGTCGGGCAGGATCACGTTGGCGAACGGCGAGCTGACCTGATCTACATCGACGAAGGTGCCGTTGTCATTGCGCACGTAACGGAAGGGCGTACCGTTGTTACCGGTCTGGTAAAGGATATCGGCGTCGCCGTCGCCATCGAAGTCGGCGACGATCGCCCGGTTCACGGACACGGTCGGCAGGCTCGCCGCGGCGGTCATGTCGACGAAGACCCCGTTGTTGTTACGGAAATACCTCATCTGCATGCCGGCCGCAACATGGATCAGGTCGGTGTAGCCGTCGCCATCGACATCGGCAGCCTTGTAGTTGTAGGCATTGAAGTCGGGCAAGGTGATACCGGCGAATGGCCAGGCGCCGTCGGCACTGGTCAGGGTGGTAAAGCTCGGTGAGGCGCTGCCACTGTTCAGTGCCAATGCCCAGGACGAGCCGGTGCCGCCGGTCTGGTAGAGAATGTCGAGGGCGCCATCGCCATTGAAATCGCCAACCAGCGTACGCACGCCGAAGGACGGACCACTCACGTCCTGGCTGGTGAAGCCCGACCCGGTGTTGAGGTAGAGCTTTATGGTTGGACCACTCACAGGTGCGGCCAGCAGATCGATGCGACCATCGCCGTTGAAGTCCCCGGCGTGATAGTTGGCGCCGCCGGTGGCCGCATCGGTTAGGGTCAGGCCGGCGAACATCGAGTTGGCTTGGCTGAAGATGCTGAAGGTGCCATCGGCGTTGCTCTGCGCATAGCTCCAGGCACCACCGGCTCCGGCCGCCTGATATAGGATGTCGGCGCGCCCGTCACCATTGAAGTCGCCGACCACGTATTTCATCTGGTTAGTGGTGGTGCCCAAGACCGGCGCGCTGGCCACCGCGCCGCCGGTGTAGGTCGAAGCCATCACGCTGTCGTAACCACTGACGCTCAACGCGCTGGTCTCGATGGCGCCGCTGTTGCGCTCCAGCATCCAGTTGCCACCCAGGGCCGCAGCCCCGGTATCGTCCGCCGATGCCGCCACATCGGCGCCAGTGATGGCCGCCAGCTGGTCCAGGAAGGACTGGCCCTTGTCGCCCTGGCCCACATCGCAGCCGTACAGCAGCAGATCGCCATCGGCCTTCAGCGCCGCGCCAATGCCTTGCAGAGCCGCACTGTGCTCGGCCAGGTTGGCGCTGCTGAGCCAGACATTGCCCATCTGCACCGTGCCGTCCGCGCCGTGCGACAGCAGGTGGATAGCGTCCAGCCCACTGCGCCCCTGCAGGTAGTCGGCCATCTGCTGCAGACCGTCCTTGCTGGCGTCCAGAATCACCACTTCGGCATTGCCGGACAAGCCTGCCAGCAGTTCAGCCAGGTTGACCACCTGGCTGTCCACAAACACCACTTCCTGGCGTGGGCTGGTGGCGGGGGCCGCCTCGGCCATCAGCGCATGGCGCAGTGCGCCAGCGGTGTCTGCCGCCGCGTCGGTGGCGGCCGCTCCGTCCACCACGGCATGAGCGGCGTCGGCAGCGCCCGCGCCGTCAAACATGAAGCGCTGCTCCAACGCCAGGGGGCGCATGCTGCTCCCCAGCCCTGCGGGGGCGGTGAGGTTTGGTGCAGCGGCTGCGGACGTCGCAGGTTTGGCAGCAGCTTGCGCCAGGCGGCGCCAGAAGGGGCGGTTGTGGGCGGTCATCGAATCATCCTTCCTTTTTGCCTAGGCGGCCCTTTCTCGGGCTCACGGGCGGCACTTGCAAGGGCACTGGCACGGAATACGGGGGCTGGTTCCGCTGCACACCGTCACTTCGGTGGCTGTAGGCCCGGCCCGGATTTCTTGTTTGAAGCAAGCTGCGGGCTATCTATGAGACATGCGCACAGGGTGCTCCTTCATCGGCGGTCTTGGGTCTTATTTCTGCGCAGGCGGCGCCATCAGCACCTGCCCGCTCATGCCGGCAATCAACTCGGGGAACTTGCCGTGGATGGCGGCGTTGACCTTGATGGACTGGCTCACCGGGTCCACCCGCGCGGCCAGGCGCTGCACCTTGGCGGGGTAGGTCTTGCCGGTTTCGTCAATCCGCACCTCGAAGGCCGTTCCCTGCTGCAGCCAGCTCAGCCAGCGCGAAGGCACCAGGAATTCCAGCTCCAGCACGCTGTCGTCGATGATGTCCAGCAGCGGCTGCCCGGCCTGGGCGTACTGCTGCTCGCGGATCTTCTGCTCGGCGATTCGCCCCGCATAGGGCGCGCTGATCTGGCATTTGCCCAGCAGGCTGCGGTTGGCCGACAGGTCAGCGCGGGCCTTGTTCCATTCGGCATGCGAGGTGTCCAGCTCGATCTTGCCCACCGAATTCAGCTCGGCCAGGCGCTGGTTGGCACGCCAGGTTTTTTCTGTCGCATCCACCCCGGCCTGGGCCTTGTTCAACTGGGCCTGTTGCAGACTGCAGTCAAACTGCACCAGCAGTTGGCCCTGGCGAAACGCTGCCCCTTCCACCACCGGCAGGCGCTGCACCTTGGCGCCAATCTCGGCGGCCAAGGTGGTGTAGCGGCGCGGTGCCAGCTGGGCGCGGATGTCGCGCTGCTCCAGCGCGCTGCCCACACCCGGCAGCGCGGCTGCAGGCTTCTTGGCGGCAGGGGGCGTGGCGGGCGCAGTGGGCGTAGATGGCATTGGCGCCGTCTGCGCACCCGCAGCCAGCACCACACCCCAGCAGGCCATCCCCAGTGCGCCGCTGCGCACACCTCGCAGTCGCATCATTGCAGCTGCCCCGCTTCCCAGCGCTGCAGCGCCTGACCGACGGCACTGGTCAGCTCGGGCAGCGGCAGTTTGTCAGAACCTTCGATCACCGGCTCCAGCCCCAGCGTGGCCTGCAGGCGCGAGCCTGCCGACTGCAGGGCCGCCAGCGCCTGGTAGCGCCGCAGTGTGGACAGGATGGACGCGGTCTGCTGTGCCACGCTGTCCTGGCGGGTCTGCTTGTCCACCTTGACCAGGTTGTCCACGTGCTGCGTCAGGCGCTGGTCCACTTCGGCAATGGCATCGGCGCGCTCGTACTGGTGGGCGGCGTTGGCAAACTGCAGGCGGGCGATGTGCAGCTGGCTGAGCACCGCCATCTGCGTGGCCATGCGTTTCTGGTCGGCCAGGGCCACACCGGCATCGGCCAGGCGCTTTTGCGCCGGCACCGACAGCAGGCCCAGCAGGTTGAACGAGATCTGCAGCCCGGCTTCGCGCCAGCTGTCGTTGATCAGGTAGCTGTCTGTGCTGTGGTTGGCGCCGTAGTTGAAGGACAGGCCGGGGAACATGCGCAGCATCACGCGCTTGGTTTCTTCGCGGGCAATGCGGGCACCGTACTGGCTTTCACGCAGGTCGGGGTTGCGCACCAGGGCCAGCGCTTCCATGTCTTCCACCGGGCGCTGCAGCCAGGTGGACGACGTACCTTGCGCGGGCTCGGCCACACGCCAGGCCGCGGCCGCCTGGCCAGGCGCCATGCCCATCAGGGCCGCCAGCTCCAGGCGCGCGGGCGAGAGTTCCTGCTCGATCACTTCCAGCAGGCGCAGGTTTTCCAGCAACTGGCGCTGGTAGCGCAGCGGCTCCACCGGCGAGCGCAGTTTTTCGGCTTCGACCTTGCGCACATCGGTCAGCGCCAGATCGGCCGCCTGGCTGGCCGTGCGCAGCGGTGCCTGCAGGGCCTGGTGGGCGGCCACGCGCCAGTAGGCGGTGCGCACTTCCTGCACCAGGTTGTGCAGGGCCTTGCGGCGACGTTCTTCGGCAATCAGCGCACGGTCGGCGTTCTGGCGGGCGGCGTAATAGCTTTGACCGAAGTCCAGCAGGCTCCAGGAAAAGCCCAGCGAGTACAGCGTGGCTTCCCGGTCGGTAGAGATATAGGGGTTGGCCAGCGAGGGGCGACCGGTGACCGAGTCCTGGCTGCGGGTGATCAACTCTTCGTCACGGTAGCGGTAGCCCGCCGAGGCCACCAGCTTGGGCAGCATGTCGAATTTGGAGACCTGGTAGGTTCCCTGGGCCACGGCCTCTTCCATGGCGCGCAGGCGCTGCACGGCGTTGTACTTGATGGCGCGGGCAATCGCCTCTTCCAGCGTGACGGTGGCGGGCAGCGGAGCCACATCCTGCGTCAGCTGCTGGCGGTCGGCCTGCACCTGGCTGCGCAGCTCATCATCGGTCAGGGGCTGGGCATTGAAGCTGGCGCAGCCGGTCAGCACAGCGCCGGCCCCCAGGATCAGGGTGACGCGGCGTGCCAAAGGCTGCCAGGAATGAGAAACAGAGTGGTCTTGCATGGTGGCTGATAGAGATGGGTTCGAAACACCAACACAGCCACTGGCAGGAAGCGGGCACAAACTGTCCACACAAACCCTACTCAGACCGCACGTCCCCACGAATGGAGCCCCCTCAGCGGCTGGTAATTTGTAAATGTTTTCATCTTACAGACAACAATAGTTACAAGCAATCACTGATTTCAGGGAGATCACGCCATGCTTTGGGGTAGCACCCATACGCCAAAGCACAGACGCACAACGCTAATAAAGGGGTGGACCGTCATCACTTTCATGCGTAGAACCGAGGAACGAAAACAGGAACAGGACCTTGGCTCTACAGTCCCCTTGCAGAACTGCGCCAGTTCAACGTGCAGGAGTCGGAGCTGCCAGGCATGGCAGCGGATCAGATCCATGATCTTTTATCGGTGCTGCAAAAGAGCATAAACGTCATGCCGCAATGGTCGCAAGGGTCAGCCCGGCAACAGTTGCGGGCTGGAGCGAAGCTGAATCGACCAGCCTTTCCTGGACGGTTTCAGACTTCACACAACTCTAAGCCACCTTCACTGAACGACTGCTAAGCGGCCAAGAACTGTCACTCACCTCGTGGAGTCAATTGGCGGCAATCGCTGCATAGCGGAAGTAGCCTGATACAGGCAGATTCAGGCTGGATACCGCCGCCGAACTTGTTACGCCAGAGATAGTAGCTGGACCGTACCTGCGACACAACTCTGCCACTGGCAGTCCAGATTCCGCTTCTCGCAGGAAGGCAACGATCTGTTCTTCTGTAAATCTCTTTTTCACGTCCAATCTCCCGTATTCGGGATTGGACTCCAGAGTCAGGCGCTACTCAAATACGGGGAAACGTCGGTTGGCCAGCAGGCCAGACAGCAGTTCTTCGGGTATGTCGTGTTTGTTGGTGTTCATGGTGTGTACGGACAGACCGGTTTGCGCCGGTAGTTGATTGTCCATTTACACAAAATTCTGCACATCCTCGAGTGACTTCAAGAGCGCCACAGCCGGCATAAACATCAGACTAATTTATCAAGTTTGGAAGTAGCCACCAGCAACTAGCTCAAACCATCACCCGCCAACCTACGCCCTGCACGGTTGGTAAATTGTCATTTGTGGCCGGTATAGGCCGCTTTAGGCCGCTTTTTCGGGTGGTAAATTGGACAAAAAAAAAACCACCTAGATTTCTCTAAGTGGTTGTTTTTACAGTGGGTTTTAGTGGTGGGTGCTAACGGGCTCGAACCGCTGACCTACGCCTTGTAAGGGCGCCGCTCTACCAACTGAGCTAAGCACCCACTGATCTTGAAATAAAAAAGCATTTAGAAAAATCTAAATGCCTTTTTTATACAGTGGGTGGTGGGTGCTAACGGGGTCGAACCGCTGACCTACGCCTTGTAAGGGCGCCGCTCTACCAACTGAGCTAAGCACCCACTGATCTTGAAATAAAAAAGCATTTAGAAAAATCTAAATGCTTTTTTTATACAGTGGGTGGTGGGTGCTAACGGGGTCGAACCGCTGACCTACGCCTTGTAAGGGCGCCGCTCTACCAACTGAGCTAAGCACCCCACTGCCGAAAATCTGGGGATTAGTTCAAAGCGTCCTTGAGGGCCTTGCCGGGACGGAACTTAGGCACCTTGGCGGCCTTGATCTTGATTGTATCGCCCGTACGGGGATTGCGGCCTGTACGTGCAGCACGCTTGCCAACGGCGAAAGTACCAAAACCCACCAAGGAAACTGTGCCACCCTTCTTCAGGGTTTTCTTCACTGCGTCGATTGTGGATTCCAGAGCGCGGGCAGCCGCAGCCTTGGAAATATCGGCGTTATTAGCAATGTGCTCAATCAGTTCAGTCTTATTCACAAGATGCCTCTCGAGAAATGGTTGTTGGAGCGCCTTTGCGACCAAGCCTTCACAAAAAGGCTCAGCACCCATAGGGGTGCCTGTCAGCGTTAGGCGAGATTCTAGACAGGTTTGCCTAGCATTTTGGCGAAACAAACGTTTTTTTTCATGCACGCAGGCGGGGTGACTTTCCGCATTGACAAGCACTGCCATGTGACGAAGCAAACAGCCACTTTTGTACACCGCCGCAGGGGCCTGGGCAAGCCACCAAGCGCCGAGGTGTGCCTTCGGCGCTTCAGTGGATGCATGCATGCATTCAGTGCTTGACCCGGCGGCGGATTTCCGGAATGGCTTTCTGGAGGTAGTAGACCATGGACCAGACGGTCAGCACCGCCGCCACCCAGATCAGCACCTGGCCCCACAAGCGCGTATCGAGCACGCCCAGCAAGCGGCCGTCAAACAGCAGGAACGGAATGGCCACCATCTGCACCGTGGTCTTGACCTTGCCGATCATGTGCACGGCGACGCTCTTGCTGGCACCGATCTGCGCCATCCATTCGCGCAAGGCCGAGATGGCGATCTCCCGGCCGATGATGATCAGCGCCACGAACACATCGGCCCGCTGCAGGTGGACCAGCACCAGCAGGGAGGCGCAGACCAAGAACTTGTCGGCCACCGGATCCAGAAAGGCACCGAACGAGGACGTCTGGTTCAGCTTACGCGCCAGGAAACCATCGAGCCAGTCGGTGGCAGCAAACACGATGAACATCAGCGCCGCAACCAGGTTGCGGGTCTCTGGCGCCAACGGCGCATAGAACACCCCGACGATCAGCGGGATCGCGACGATGCGCGTCCAGGTCATCAGGGTGGGAATGGTGAAGAACATGGACGCGATTGTGTCACGGCTGACGCCGCTTGCATGCAAGCCTTGCGCCGCGGCCACCGCCTTCCTCAGCGCAACGCACGGTAAATGTCTTCGGCCAGGCTGGCCGAGATGCCATCGACCGTCATCAGGTCCTCAACGCTGGCATTGGCCACGCCGCGCACGCCGCCAAAGCGCTGCAGCAGGCGGGCACGCCGCTTGGGGCCGATCCCCGGAATGTCCTCCAGCTTGCTCTGACCCACGCGCACCTTGGCACGCTGCGCGCGCATGCCGGTGATGGCAAAGCGGTGGGCCTCGTCGCGGATCTGCGCCACCAGCATCAGCGCGGCGGAGTCGTGCCCCAGGTAGACCTTGGCCCGGCCATCGGCAAACACCAGCTCCTCCAGCCCCACCTTGCGGCCCTCGCCCTTTTCCACGCCGACGATGCGCGACACATCCAGCCCCAGCTCGGCAAACACTTCGCGCGCCATGCTGACCTGCCCCTTGCCGCCATCGACCAGCACCAGATCGGGCAGGCGCGGCGCGCCGGGCTCCGGCTCGGCCCCGCCCGCGGCCTGCAGGGCCTGGGCCACCGGCGCATAGCGGCGGTGCAGCACCTGGCGCATGGCGGCATAGTCGTCGCCCGGCGTGATGCCCTGGATGTTGAAACGGCGGTACTCGCTGTTCTGCATCTTGTGGTGGTGGAACACCACGCACGAGGCCTGCGTGCTCTCGCCCGCCGTGTGCGAGATGTCGAAGCATTCGATGGACAGGGCTTCCAGGTTGTCCTGCGGCAAATCCAGCGCCTCGGCCAGCGCCCGGGTGCGTGCGTGCTGCGAGCCTTCCTCGGCCAGCAGGCGCGCCAGCTGGATGGCGGCGTTCTGCTCGGCCATCTCCAGCCAGATGCGGCGCTGCTCGCGCGGCTGCTGCACGGCCGCGACCTTGTAGCCGGCCTGCACCGACAAGGCCTGCAGCAACTGCACGTCCACCGCCTCGCTGACCACCAGCACCGGCGGCGTGGGCACGTCGATGTAGTGCTGCGCCAGGAAGGCCTCCAGCACCCGCGCCTCCACCGTGCGCGGCTGCACCTCGTCCTCCGAGGCGTAGACGCCCATGGCGTCGTCCAGCTGCGAGGGGAAGTACGCGCGGTCCCCCAGGTGCCGCCCACCGCGCACCATGGCCAGGTTCACGCAGGCACGCCCCCCTTGCACCTTGACCGCCAGGATGTCGACATCCTTGTCGTCCGTGGTCTCGATGGCCTGCTGGTGCAGCACCGTGGACAGGGCGCTCATCTGGTTGCGGATCTCGGCGGCCTTTTCATATTCCAGCCGGTCGGCGTAGGCCATCATGCGCGCCTCCAGCTGCTGCAGCAGTTCCTGGGTTTCACCGCGCAGCATGGCCTCGGCGTTGCGCACGTCGGCCGCGTAGTCCTCGGGACTGATGTGGCCCACGCAGGGGGCCGTGCAGCGCTTGATCTGGAACAGCAGGCAGGGGCGTGAGCGGTTGGCGAACACCGTGTCCTCGCAGGTGCGCAGGCGGAACACCTTCTGCAGCAGCTGGATGCTTTCCTTCACCGCCCAGGCGCTGGGGTAGGGCCCGAAGTAGCGGTGCTTCTTGTCGGTGCTGCCGCGGTAGTAGGCGATGCGCGGAAAGCACTGGCCCGCATAGCGGCTGGTGTCGCCGTCGTGCGCCGCCACACCAGTGAGCTTGAGGTAGGGGTAGCTCTTGTCGTCCCGAAACAGGATGTTGTACTTCGGGTGCTGGGTCTTGATGAGGTTGTTTTCCAGCAGCAGCGCCTCGGCCTCGGAGCGCACCACCGTGGTCTCCAGCCTGGCAATCTTGCTGACCATGTGGCCGATGCGCGTGCCGCCATGGTCCTTCTGGAAATAGCTGCTCACCCGGCGCTTGAGGTTGCGCGCCTTGCCCACATACAGCAGCTGGTCCGCCGCATCGAAATAGCGGTACACGCCAGGCAGGGCCGGCAAGGCTGCCACCTGGGCCAGGATTTCGGGAGAGTGCTCGACACTAGACATGGCGTGATTGTGGCGCCTGCCGCGCACCGGCACAGCGCACTTGCAAATAAATAGCTGTGAGCGCGCACTGCACAAGGGCTGGATGCCGATTTCACTGCAAACTTGCTACACACCATAGCCACACGCACTGCACGCACTGCGGGCAAGGGCCTGCTGGCTGGGCTAGCATCGCCCCTCTTTGCCGCGCCTTGTCCTTGCCCATGCCTGTCCCCCCCTCTTCCGCCGCCCCACAGCCCCTGCGCTGGGACATCTTCTGCCGGGTCATCGACAACTATGGCGACATCGGCGTGTGCTGGCGCCTGGCGGCAGAGCTGGGCGCGCGCGGCGTGCCGGTGCGCCTGCGCATCGACGATGCCTCGGCCCTGGCGTGGATGGCACCGCAGGGTGCCCCGGGCGTGCAGGTGCTGCCGTATGACGCGGCCTATGCGGAGCACCCCGCGGTGGTGATAGAGGCCTTTGGCTGCGAAGCCCCCGCGCCCTACCTGGCCGCGCTGTCGCGGCGCCATGCGCACTGCCACAGCCACCACCAGCCGCGCCCCGTGCTGGTGAACCTGGAGTACCTGTCGGCCGAAGACTATGTGGAACGCTGCCACCGCCTGCCCTCGCTGATCATGTCGGGCGAAGGCCGGGGGCTGACGCGCTGGTTCTTCTACCCCGGCTTCACCGCGCGCACCGGCGGGCTGCTGCGTGAAGCCGACCTGCTGCTGCGCCAGGCGCAGTTCGACCGCCCAGCCTGGCGCCAGGCCCACGGCCTGGGCGATGGCGACTGCGCCATCTCGCTGTTCTGCTATGAGCCACCGGCGCTGCCGCAACTGCTGGGCCAACTCGCCCACCCGGTCGCAGGCTGGCAGCCGCGCCTGCTGGTCACCCCCGGCCGCGCCACGCAGGCGGTGCAGGCACAGGCGGGCGCACAGGCCTTGCAGCCGCGCTACCTTCCGCCGCGCACACAGGCCGAGTTCGATGCCATGCTGTGGGCCTGCGATCTGAACCTGGTGCGCGGCGAAGACTCCCTGGTGCGGGCGCTGTGGGCGGGCCAGCCCTTCGTCTGGCACATCTACCCGCAGGACGACCAGGCCCACCACGCCAAGCTCGATGCCTTCCTGGACTGGCTGCAGGCCCCTGCCAGCCTGCGGGCTTTTCACCACGCCTGGAACGGCATGCGCGACGCGGCCAGCCTGCCCACCCTGACCCCGGATTTGCTGCGGGAATGGCGGCACTGCGCCCAGCAGGCACGCACAAATTTGCTGCAACAAGCCGATCTGATCGCACAGCTGCAACCGTTTGCAGCGGAAAAAAGCTAAAATCTCGCCTTTGCCTCCTCAGAGCGGTTGTGCAGCCTTGCGCAACCCCGACCTTTTGGACGGCTCCCGCCGCGGAACATGCGGCAGGCCTTATCGCTTTTTTCAGAAGCGCCTTGCTTGCCTGCCGTGTTGAGCGGCTCCACCCAACCAGCTAAGCAAGCTATGAAAATCGCTCAAGAAATCCGCGCCGGCAACGTGATCATGTTCGGTAAGGATCCCATGATCGTTCTGAAGACCGAATACGCCCGTGGTGGCCGTGGTGCAGCCACCGTGCGCATGAAGCTGAAGTCGCTGATCGGCAACTTCGGCACCGAAAACGTGTTCAAGGCCGACGACAAGATCGACAACGTCATCCTGGACAAGAAGGAGTGCACCTACTCCTACTTCGCCGACCCCATGTACGTGTGGATGGACGATGAATTCAACCAGTACGAAGTCGAAGCCGAAAACATGGGCGACGCACTGAACTACCTGGAAGACGGCATGGTGGCTGAAGTCGTGTTCTACGACGGAAAAGCCATCTCCTGCGAACTGCCCACCACCATCGTGCGCGAAATCACCTGGACCGAACCCGCCGTGAAGGGCGACACATCGGGCAAGGTGCTCAAGCCCGCCAAGATCGCCACCGGCTTCGAAGTGGCTGTGCCCCTGTTCGTGTCGCAAGAAGACAAGATCGAAATCGACACCCGCACCGGCGAATACCGCAAGCGCGTGTAAGGCTGGCGCCGCCCCACGGCGGCCCACCCTGCCCAAAAGGCTTCCTGCGGGAAGCCTTTTTTATGGATGAACTATCAAAAACAAGAGCTGCTAGCGCTTGTACATCAAGCACTTCAGCCATAAAACCATCTAAAAACCTTCAATCATCAACGCTAGCAGCTCCTCTTTTTAAAAGGCCTCCTGTACCAGTACCACCTGGCACGCTTCCTGCAGTTAACCCTCTCAAGTGATTCGGTTGCACCAAAACAGAGACAGGCAAACCCCAATATCTGACTTGGTTGCACCTTCCTAGAATCGCGCCACTTCACAAACAACGTGCACAGGTTCTTCCAGGGAGCAACACGGATATGGCCACCACCACCATCGGCATCAAAGTTGACGAATTGATGCGAGACCGGCTCAAAGCGGCAGCCCAGCAATTGGGTTGCACCCCACATTGGCTGCACAAGCAGGCGCTGCACAGCTACCTGGAGGCCATTGAGCTGGGCAAGCCCCTGCCGGAGTTGCAATACCTGGGTAGCACCCAGCCCGGCGGCGAGTTGCTGGAGCCCGAGGCCCTGGCCGATGCCAGCCAGCCCTATGCGCCGTTCTACGCCCTGGCCCAGGACGTCCAGCCGCAAAGCGTGCTGCGCGCGGCCATCACCGCCGCCTACCGCCGCCCCGAGACCGAGTGCATCCCCCTGCTGCTGGCCCCCGCCACCAGCACCAACCCCACGGGCGTGGCCCAGTTGGCCACCCGCCTGGTGCAGGCCCTGCGCGACAAGCGCCAGAAGAAGACCAGCGGCGTCGAGGCCCTGGTGCAGGAATACTCGCTGTCCAGCCAGGAAGGCGTGGCACTGATGTGCCTGGCCGAGGCCCTGCTGCGCATCCCCGACCGCGCCACGCGCGATGCCCTGATCCGCGACAAGGTCAGCAAGGGCGACTGGAAGTCGCACACCGACTCGCCCTCTGTGTTCGTCAATGCCGCCACCTGGGGGCTGATGATCACCGGCAAGCTGGTGGCCGTGCACAGCGAGCAAAAGCTCAGCTCGGCCCTGACCCGCCTGATCGCACGCGGTGGCGAGCCGCTGATCCGCCAGGGCGTGAACACCGCCATGCGCATGATGGGCGAGCAGTTCGTCACCGGCCAGACCATCGCCGCCGCGCTGGCCAACAGCCGCAAGCTGGAGGACAAGGGCTTTCGCTACTCCTACGACATGCTGGGCGAGGCTGCCACCACCGAGGAAGACGCGCTGCGCTACCTGCAGTCGTACGAGCAGGCCATCCACGCCATCGGCCAGGCCTCGCAAGGGCGCGGCATCTACGAAGGCCCGGGCATCTCCATCAAGCTGTCGGCCCTGCACCCCCGCTACAGCCGCGCCCAGCGCGAACGCGTGATGCAGGAGCTGTACCCGCGCCTGCTGAAGCTGGCCGAACTGGCCCGCCAGTACGACATCGGCCTGAACATCGACGCCGAGGAAGCCGACCGCCTGGAAATCTCGCTGGACCTGCTGGAGCAGCTGTGCTTCGCGCCCTCGCTGGCCGGCTGGAACGGCATCGGTTTCGTGGTCCAGGCCTACCAGCGCCGCGCTTTCTTCGTGCTGGACTGGATCATTGACCTGGCCCGCCGCAGCAAGCACCGCCTGATGGTGCGCCTGGTCAAGGGCGCCTACTGGGACAGTGAAATCAAGCGCGCCCAGGTGGACGGGCTGGAAGACTACCCCGTCTACACCCGCAAGCTGCACACCGACGTGTCCTACCTGGCCTGCGCGCGCAAGCTGCTGGGCGCCCCCGAAGCCATCTTCCCGCAGTTCGCCACGCACAACGCCCACACCCTGGCCAGCATCTACCACATGGCGGGCAACAACTACTACCGCGGCCAATATGAATTCCAGTGCCTGCACGGCATGGGCGAAGGGCTGTACGAGGAAGTGGTGGGCGACATCGCCCAGGGCAAGCTGGCACGCCCCTGCCGCATCTACGCCCCCGTGGGCACGCACGAGACACTGCTCGCCTACCTGGTGCGCCGCCTGCTGGAAAACGGCGCCAACAGCTCCTTCGTGCATCAGATCGGGGATGAGACGGTTGACATCGCCCAGCTGGTGACCGACCCCGTGGCAGCCGCCCAGGCCCTGTCACCCCTGGGCCGCCCGCACGACCGCATTCCCGCCCCGGCCCAGCTGTATGCGGCCCAGGGCCGCAGCAACTCCTCCGGCCTGGACCTGAGCAACGAACAGCGCCTGGCCTCCCTGTCGGCTGCCCTGCTCAGCAGCAGCGCGCCCTGGCGGGCGGAACCCGCCCACGCGGCCCATCTGCCGGCGCAGCCCGTCAGCAACCCGGCCCACGCCGGCGATGTGCTGGGGGAAGTGCGCATGGCGGGCGCTGCGGAAGTGGCCCACACCATGGCCCAAGCCCAGCATGCGGCCCCCATCTGGCAGGCCACACCGGTGCAGGCGCGCGCCGAGGCCCTGCTGCGTGCGGCCGACCTGATGCAGGCCCAGCTGCAGCCGCTGATGGGCCTGCTGTGCCGCGAAGCCGGCAAGACCTTGCCCAACGCCATCTCCGAGGTGCGCGAAGCCATCGACTTCCTGCGCTACTACGCCCAGCAGGCCACGCAGCACCTGAACAATGGCAGCCACCGCCCCCTGGGCGTGGTGGTCTGCATCAGCCCCTGGAATTTCCCGCTGGCCATCTTTGCCGGGCAGATTGCCGCGGCCCTGGCCGCCGGCAACGTGGTGATCGCCAAGCCGGCCGAGCAGACCAACCTGATCGCCGCCCAGGCCGTGGCCCTGCTGCACCAGGCCGGCATTCCCGAGAATGCGCTGCAGTTGCTGCCCGGCGATGGTGAAACCGTGGGCGAAGCCCTGGTCGCCCACCCGTGCACCGATGCCGTGGTGTTCACCGGCTCGCACCCTGTGGCACAGCACATCCACCGCCGCCTGTCGCAGCGCCTGGGCAGCCACGGCAAGCCCGTGCCGCTGATCGCGGAAACAGGGGGCATCAACGCCATGGTGGTGGATTCCTCGGCCCTGTCCGAGCAGGTGGTGGGCGATGTGCTGATGTCGGCCTACGACTCGGCCGGCCAGCGCTGCTCGGCCCTGCGCCTGCTGTGCCTGCAGGAAGACAGCGCCGACCACGTGCTGCGCATGCTGCGCGGCGCCATGCAGGAATTGCGCGTGGGCAACCCCGACCAGCTGGCCACCGACGTCGGCCCGGTGATCGATGCCCAGGCCCGGGCGGACATCGAGGCCTACATCGAACAGATGCGCGGTCAGGGCCACACCGTCACGCGCCTGGAGCTGCCTGCCGAATGCCGCCACGGCCACTTCGTGGCGCCCACGCTGATCGAAGTCAGCCGCGTCCAGGACCTGAGCCGCGAAGTCTTCGGCCCCGTGCTGCACGTGCTGCGCTATGCCCGCAAGGACATGGATGCCCTGCTGCAGGACATCAACAGCCTGGGCTTTGGCCTGACCTTCGGCGTGCACACGCGCCTGGATGAAACCGTGGCCCATGTGTCCGAGCGCATCCATGCCGGCAACATCTACGTCAACCGCAACATCGTGGGCGCTGTCGTGGGCGTGCAGCCCTTCGGCGGCGAAGGCCTGTCGGGCACCGGCCCCAAGGCGGGCGGCCCGCTCTACCTGTTCCGCCTGCTGGCCCAGGCCCCGGCGCTGGAGCAACTGCCGGTGCAGACCGCACGCGGCCCCCAAACCCTGAACGTGGCGGCCGGCCAGCAGGTACTGCTGGATGGCCCCACGGGCGAGACCGACCAGTACCTGCTGCAAGCACGTGGCGCCATCTGGTGCCTGCCGCTGACCGTCGACGGGCTGCAGGCCCAATGGCAGGCCTGCCAGGCCACGGGCAACACCCTGCTGCTGCAGGACACACCCGCCCTGCGCGCCCTGGTCGTCCAATGGCAGCAGGCCCAGCCGGCGGCACAAGCCGCGGCCCTGCACTGGGCGGATGCAGCACAGATTGCACAATCGCCCCTGCAGGCGGCGCTGGCCGAAAGCGACACCGATGCGCTGCTGCCGCTGCAGCAGCAACTCAGCGCCCGCAGCGGTCCGCTGCTGCTGGTGCAGGGCCTGACCACCGAAGAGATCCGCAGCGGTGAGCGCTACCGCCAGGAACGCTTATTGCGTGAGATCAGCATCAGCACCAACACCACAGCCGCTGGCGGCAACGCCAGTTTGATGATGGTGGGTTAAGCCCGCATTCCCCTGGGCCCACAGCCTTCCTACAGTCCTCTTTTTCACCCACCCACCAAGGAGCAACGCAGCATGACATCTTCTCCATCCTTCAAGACCGTGGCCAGCACCATGGCCCTGGCCTGCGCTTTCGGCGGCTTGATGAGCGCCGCCCACGCAGACACCACCGTGCGACTGGGCTTCGCCGCTCCGCTGACCGGCCCCCAGGCCCATTACGGCGAAGACATGCGCAACGGCCTGTTGCTGGCGCTGGAAGAAGCCAACGCCAAGGGCATCAAGCTGGACGGCGACAAGGCCAAGTTCGTGCTGGTCTCCAAGGACGACCAGGCCGACCCCCGCACCGCCGTGCAGGTGGCGCAGCAGATTGCCGACGACAAGGTGCAAGGCATGCTGGGCCACTTCAACTCGGGCACGACCATCCCAGCATCCCGCGTGTACAACGAAGCCGGCATCCCCCAGATCGCCATGGCCACGTCGCCCGAGTACACCCTGCAGGGCTATGACAACACCTTCCGCATGATGACCAGCGACACCCAGCAAGGTGCGGCCGTGGGCGTCTTCATGGTGAAGGACCTGAACGCCAAGAAAGTGGCGATCATCGACGACCGTACCGCCTACGGCCAAGGCCTGGCCGACCAGGTGATCCAGGCCGTCAAGCGTGCCGGCGGCACCGTGGTGGCGCGTGAGTACACCACCGACAAGGCCAGCGACTTCACCGCCATCCTGACCAGCATCAAGGCCAAGGGCGCCGACGCCATCTTCTTCGGCGGCCTGGACGCACAGTCGGGCCCGATGCGCCGCCAGATGGCAACCCTGGGGCTGAAGCAGCCCCTGGTGTCTGGCGAAATGACCCGCAGCGACACCTTCCTGAAGCTGGCCGGTGAAGCCGGCAATGGCACCTACGCCTCGCTGGCCGGCGTGCCCCTGAAGACCATGGCCCAGGGCGAGAAGTTCGCCGCGGCCTACAAGGCCCGCTTCAAGGCCGATCCCGGCGTCTACGCCCCCTATGCGTACGACGGTGCCTGGAACATGATCACCGCCATGGAACAGGCTGGCTCCGCCAAGGCGGCCAAGTACCTGCCCAAGCTGGCAGGCCTGAAGCGCAGCGGCGCCACCAGCGCCAACATCGCCTACGACAAGAATGGCGACCTGAACGAAGTGGCCGTGACCATCTACACCGTCAAGGGCGGCAAGTGGGAAGAGGTCAAGACCATCGTTGATTCGGCCAAGTAAGCGCCAAGGGCGCTGCCACCCCGTGTGGGTGGCAGCGCCCTCCCGCCAAGCAGCCCCGCTGCTGACCTCGGTCTTGCCCCGCGGCAAGGCCATTTTTTCCGACTGACCACGCCCAAGGCGCGCCTGTCATGGATATTTTTCTGCAACAAATCATCAACGGCCTGACGGCGGGCAGCGTGTATGCGCTGGTCGCGTTGGGCTACACCATGGTCTACGGCATCATCGGCCTGATCAACTTCGCCCATGGCGACGTGGTCATGGTCGGCGCCATGATCGCCACCAGCGTCGTGCTGTCACTGGTCGGCCACTATGGTGACGTCTCTGTGTTCGTGGCCGTGGGCGCTGCCCTGGTGGTGTCCATTCCCGTGTGCATGGCGCTGGGCTGGACGGCCGAGCGCATCGCCTACCGCCCACTGCGCCGCGCACCCCGCCTGGCCGCACTGATCACGGCGATCGGCGTGTCCATCATCATCCAGAACGTGGCCATGATGTTCTGGGGCCGCAACTACCTGAACTTCCCCCACATCATCGAGCCCAGCGTGCTGCAGCTCGGCGATGCGCGACTGAGCATGCTGCAGATCGCCATCATGCTGGGCTCGGCCCTGATCATGGTGGCCTTGCTGCTGCTGGTGCACAAGACCCGCCTGGGCATGGCCATGCGCGCCACGGCACAGAACCGTGAAGTCGCAGGCCTGATGGGCGTGAACATCAACACCGTCATCTCGGCCGCCTTCCTGATCGGCTCGGCCCTGGCCGCCATCGCCGGCGTGATGATCACCAGCTATTACGGCGTGGCGCAGTACACCATGGGCTTCATGCTGGGCCTCAAGGCCTTCACGGCCGCGGTGCTGGGCGGCATTGGCAACCTGGGCGGTGCCATGCTGGGCGGCCTACTGCTGGGCCTGATCGAGGCACTGGGCTCCGGCTATGTCGGCAGCCTGACCAATGGCGTGTTCGGCAGCCACTACCAGGACGTCTTCAGCTTCATCGTGCTGGTCGTGGTGCTGATCTTCCGTCCCTCGGGCCTCTTGGGCGAACGTTCGGGAGACCGCGCATGAACCACACACTTGCTGCTTCCAAAGACCGCACGCCGGTCAAAGTCTGGCTGGGGGCCTTCGCCATCGGAGCCGTGCTGCTGATGCTGCCCTTCCTGCTGGGCGCGACCGCCGGCCAGGGCTGGATCCGCATCCTGAACTTTGCCCTGTTGTACGTGATGCTGGCCCTGGGCCTGAACATCGTGGTGGGTTTTGCCGGCCTGCTCGACCTGGGCTACATCGCCTTCTATGCCGTGGGCGCGTATGCCTGGGCCCTGCTGGCCTCGCCCCACTTCGATTTGCACCTGCCCTTCTGGGTGGTCCTGCCGATCGGTGTGGCGCTGGCAGCGATGGCGGGCATTGCGCTGGGCTTTCCCGTGCTCAAGCTGCGCGGGGATTACCTGGCCATCGTGACGCTGGGCTTCGGTGAAATCATCCGCATCTTCATGAACAACCTGGATGCGCCGGTCAACATCACCAACGGCCCGCAAGGCATCAACCGCATCGACACCATCAAGGTGGGTGAATGGGCGCTGGGCCGCCCGGAGACCATCCTCGGGTTCCGCATCACCGGCCCCGAGAAGTACTACTACCTGCTGATGGCGCTGGTGATTCTGATCATCTTCGTGTGCATCCGCCTACAGAACTCGCGCGTCGGCCGCGCCTGGGAAGCCGTGCGCGAAGACGAAATCGCCGCCAAGGCGATGGGCATCAACACCCGCAACATCAAGCTCATGGCGTTTGGCATGGGTGCCAGCTTTGGCGGTGTGGCCGGCTGCCTGTTTGCCTCGATGCAGGGTTTTGTCAGTCCCGAGAGCTTCGGCCTGAGCGAATCCATCGCCATCTTGTGCATGGTGGTGCTGGGCGGCATGGGCCATGTGCCGGGCGTGGTCGCCGGCGCCCTGCTGCTGTCGATCTTTCCCGAAATCCTGCGCAATGTGGTGGTGCCGATTCAGCAGACCCTGTTTGGCGATGTGCTCGTGGATCCCGATGCGATCCGCATGCTGCTGTTCGGTATCGCGCTGGTGGCCGTGATGATTTTCCGCCCCGAAGGGCTGTGGCCCTCGCAGGTGCGCAAACGTGAACTCAACCGTGGCAAGGAGCAGAAAGCATGAGTGCAGTGCCACCCACTTCCAGCACAACCCCGCTAGAGCCCTTGCTCGTCGCCAAGGGGCTGAGCAAACGCTTTGGCGGCCTGCAGGCCCTCAAGGACGTGAGCTTCGAGATCCGTAAGGGTGAAATCTTCGGCCTGATCGGCCCGAACGGTGCCGGCAAGACCACGCTGTTCAACGTGATGACGGCGCTCTACATCCCGGAGTCGGGCAGTTGCCTGTTCAACGGCGTCGAGCTCACCCGCCTCAAGCCTTACCAGATTGCCGCGCAAGGCATGGCCCGCACCTTCCAGAACATCCGCCTGTTCGCCTCGCTCACGGCGCTGGAGAACGTGATGATCGGCCAGCACCTGCGCACCAAGGCCGGCCTGTGGGGCGCGGTCACGCGCAACCAGGCCACCCGCGCCGAAGAGGCACGCACGGAAGCGCGCGCCCTGGAGCTGCTGAACTACGTGGGAATTGGCCATGTGGCCAACGAAGTGGCGTCTTCGCTGTCGTACGGCGACCAACGCCGCCTGGAAATTGCCCGCGCCCTGGCCACCGGCCCCTCGCTGCTGGCACTGGACGAGCCTGCTGCCGGCATGAACCCGTCGGAAACCGTGGTGCTGCGCGCGCTGATCGAAAAGATCCGTGATGACGGCATCACCGTGCTGCTGATCGAGCACGACATGAAGCTGGTCATGAACATGTGCGACCGCGTGCTGGTGCTGGAATACGGCCAGGTCCTGTCCTATGGACAGCCCCACGACGTGCAGCACGATCCACGCGTGATCGAAGCCTACCTGGGCAAGGGCGCCGCACAGGATCCGCTGCTGCCCCCCCCAGCCACCCCACAGAACCCGCCCACCCATGACTGAAGCCACATCCCCGACCCCTTTGCTGGATGTGCGCGGCATTGATGTTGCCTACGGCGGCATCCGCGCCGTGCGCCAGCTGAATCTGCATGTCCACCCTGGCGAGCTGGTGGCCCTGATCGGCGCCAACGGCGCCGGCAAAAGCACCACGCTGCGCGCCATCTGCGGGCTAGTCCCGCTGGCGGCTGGCAGCATCCATTACCAGGGCCAAAGCCTGGCGGGCCAGCCCGTGCACAGCATGGTGCGCCAAGGCTTGGTCATGGTGCCCGAAGGGCGCGGCATCTTCCCGCAACTGACGATCGAAGAAAACCTGCACATGGGGGCCTACACCCGCACGGACAAGGACGGTGTGGCCCAGGACCTGGAAGGCGTCTTCACACGCTTTCCGCGCCTGGCCGAACGCCGCAAGCAAACAGCGGGTACCCTCTCGGGCGGCGAGCAGCAGATGCTGGCCATGGGCCGGGCCATCCTGTCCCAACCCAAGCTGCTGTTGCTGGACGAGCCGACCATGGGCCTGGCACCGATCATGGTGGACAAGATCTTCGAGGTGATTACCGACATTTCACAACGCGGCGTGACCATCTTGCTGATTGAGCAGAACGCCCGACTGGCCCTGGAAGTGAGCCAGCGCGGCTACGTGCTGGAGTCGGGGGAGCTCACACTGCAGGGCCCGGCGCACGATCTGCTGCACGACCCCAAGGTGCGCGCCGCCTACCTGGGCGAATAAGCACCCTCGACGGCGCGACCACAGGCTTCCCAAGGGAAGCCTGTTTTTCATTCACGGTCTTGTTGGTGGGGCCTTGGTCCGTCGCTCCAACCGCCACTGCCCCAGATTCAAAGCCTGGGCGCTTGCGGCGCTGGCGCAGCTGCCGTGTGGCGCAACTGCTGTTCCAGTTGGCCCACGTAGGCCGCCGTGCTGTTGTCGCTTTCCTGCGCACGGGCCTGCAGGTGGGCTTCCAGGGTGTCCATGCGGTCCATCAAGCGCCGCTCTTCCTCCTGGTGCAGGCTCTCTATCGCCGCCCGCAACTCCGTGAACCGCGAGGCTTCCGCCTTGTCGGCCAGCTCCCGCTGGGCGTGCATTTCCTTGGCGTGCGCGCGTGCCTCCAGCAACCAGGCCCCCTGCATTGCGATCACATACGCAATGAAGACGATAGCCATCAGGGCCGTCAAACCCACCAGGATCAAGCCCAAGGGGATGTCCACCGTGGTGAAGCCCAGGGATGTGGGCACCGTTTGTGCCAGGTACGGAAAGTTGAAGAAGCCCAGAAAGCCGATGATCAGAATGATCAAGGTCAGCAGTGCAATGCGAGATTTCATGGTGGTTACCTTTGCGCTGTTTTGCCTGTGTTTGTACCGCAACTGGTCGTACCCCTTCGCCAGCGTGCGGCACATTCAGGCACAGCCCTGCTCCTACACGCCGGCATAAAAAAAGCCACCCGAAGGTGGCTGGCAGGAGCGCAGCGGGCAGCAAGCCCGGACCCCATCAGTTGGTCTTGGCCAACTGCTCCAGGATAGCGGGGTTTTCCAGCGTGCTGGTGTCCTGGGTGATCGACTCGCCCTTGGCGATCGAGCGCAACAGTCGGCGCATGATCTTGCCGCTGCGGGTCTTGGGCAGGTTCTCGCCAAAGCGGATGTCCTTGGGCTTGGCAATCGGACCGATTTCCTTGGCCACCCAGTTGCGCAGCTCGTTGGCCAGGGCCTTGGCTTCTTCGCCGGTGGGCACGGGGCGCTTGAGCACCACGAAGGCGCAGATGGCTTCCCCGGTCAGATCGTCCGGACGGCCCACCACTGCGGCTTCAGCCACCAGATCGGTCTTGGCCACCAGGGCAGATTCGATTTCCATGGTCCCCATGCGGTGGCCGGAGACGTTCAGCACGTCGTCGATACGGCCGGTGATGCGGAAGTAGCCACGGTCTTCGCTGCGTACCGCGCCATCGCCGGCCAGGTAATAGCCCTTGAGTTCTTCGGGGAAGTAGCTCTTCTTGAAGCGCTCGGGGTCGCCCCAGATGTTGCGGATCATTGACGGCCAGGGCTTCTTCACCACCAGGATGCCGCCGGCACCGTTGGGCATGTCGTTGCCGGACTCATCAACGATGGCAGCGGTGATGCCGGGCAGCGGCAGCGTGCACGAGCCAGGCACCAGCGGCGTGGCACCGGGCAGTGGCGTGATCATGTGGCCGCCGTTTTCGGTCTGCCAGAAGGTGTCCACGATCGGGCAGCGCTCGCCACCGATGTGCTTGTAGTACCACATCCAGGCTTCGGGGTTGATGGGCTCGCCCACGCTGCCCAGGATGCGCAGCGACGACAGGTTCCAGTTCTTGGGGTGCACCTTCTCGTCGGACTCGGCGGCCTTGATCAGCGAACGGATGGCCGTAGGCGCGGTGTAGAACACCGTG
Organism: Comamonas aquatica; assembly: GCF_018064205.1. Taxonomy (NCBI): domain Bacteria; kingdom Pseudomonadati; phylum Pseudomonadota; class Betaproteobacteria; order Burkholderiales; family Comamonadaceae; genus Comamonas; species Comamonas aquatica. The sequence continues at coordinate 2,080,757 of NZ_CP072916.1, forward strand.
CAGCCATGGCGCTCAATCATCTGCCAGAAGCGGCCGGCGTTCGGGAAGGTGGGCACGCCTTCGAACACGATCTGCGTGGCACCCGCCGCCAGCGGTCCATAGGCCACATAGGTATGTCCAGTGATCCAGCCGATGTCGGCCGTGCACCAGAACACATCGCTGTCCTTCATGTCGAAGGTCCAGTTCACCGTCTGGCGTGCCCACAACATGTAGCCACCCGTGGAATGCTGCACGCCCTTGGGCTTGCCGGTGGAGCCGCTGGTGTAGAGGATGAACAGCGGGTGCTCGGCCCCAACGGCCACAGGGGGACACTCGGTGCTTTGGCCATTCAGCAAGGCCGCGAAGGTGATGTCACGGCCCGCCACCATCTTGCAGGCCGTCGCCGTTCGCTCATACACCAGCACATGCTTGACGGCTTCGCAGCCGCCCATGGCCAGGGCTTCGTCCACAATCGCCTTGAGCGGCAGCTCTTTGCCACCACGCATCTGGAAGTTGGAGGTGATCACGGCCGACGCACCGACGTCCACAATCCGTTCCTGGACGGCCTTGGCCGAGAAGCCGCCGAACACCACGCTGTGCGTCGCACCGATGCGGGCACAGGCCTGCATGGCCACAACGCCTTCGATCGTCATGGGCATGTAGATCAGGACGCGGTCGCCCTTCTGGATGCCCAGGGACTTGAGTCCATTGGCGAATTGCGCCACGCGCTGCAGCAGTTCGCGGTAGGTGATCTTAGTGACCTGGCCGTCATCCGCCTCGAAAATGATGGCGGTCTTGTGCTCGACCGCAGTGCCCATGTGCTTGTCCAGGCAGTTCGCGCTGGCATTCAGTTCGCCATCGGCAAACCAGCGATAGAACGGTGGGTTGCTTTCGTCGAGCACCTGGGTGAAAGGTTTGCTCCACACCACGTTCTCGCGCGCCAGACGGGCCCAGTAGCCCTCGTAATCCTTTTGGGCCTCGGCACACAAGGCCTCATAGGCCGGCATGCCGGAGATACGGGCATTTTTTTGGACCGCCTCCGAAGGAGGAAACACGCGGTTTTCCACCAATACGGACTCGATCGCAGAGCTGGGTGCATTCATGGTTTTGTCTCCTTGCTATCTGGTGATTGTTGGGGCAAATGTCGGTTTCAGCACTTACATACCACTGACGCCCCCCAGTCGATTAGTCAAGCAAAAATAATGGCTTAGCTAGGGTTTCCCCTTGAAGTCAGCGCATACAATTCCTGCCCGGCGCCTTGGCGCCTTTTTTGCGTGTTTTCCTTCAACCACCCACCATCATGGCCTCCTTAGACCCTCATTCTGAGTCGCCTGTCTCCACCCCACCCAACTCGCCCATGCGCCCCCTGCCCAGTCTGATCTTTGCCAGCCGCTGGCTGCAATTGCCCCTGTACCTTGGACTGATCGCAGCCCAAGGCGTGTATGTCTGGCACTTCCTGGTGGAGTTGTGGCACCTGATTGAGGCCGCCTTTGGCAGCCAGACGGCGCTGCAGGCCCTGATCCACAACATCGGCTACAAGCCCGAGGCCCCGATGACGGGCCTGAATGAAACCATCATCATGCTGGTGGTCCTGGCCCTGATTGATGTGGTCATGATCTCCAACCTGCTGATCATGGTGATCGTTGGCGGCTACGAAACCTTTGTGAGCCGCCTGGGTCTGGACAGCCACCCGGACCAGCCGGAATGGTTGGACCATGTGAATGCCTCTGTGCTGAAAGTCAAGCTGGCCCTGTCCATCATCGGCATCAGCTCCATCCACCTGCTCAAGACCTTCATCAACGCCGGCAACTACGATGTCAAGGTGCTGATGTGGCAGACCATCATCCATGCGGTGTTCCTGCTCAGCGCTTTGGCGATTGCCTACACCGACAAGCTGATCCACAGCAACCACCACCCCAGCCACTGAGGCATTTCCCCCTCGATCCCGCCAAGCCCGGAGCCTCCACTCCGGGCTTTTTGCTTTTATCGGCTTTTGACACCGGCTCGCAGCCGCTTGCCACCAATTGCCAGCGGATATCGCCAAGGCTTTCGCCAAGGCATGTGAAAACTCTTGACATCCATATGCCGAATAGTTAGAATAAGCAGCTTATTAACAACCTGCCATGCAGGTAATCCGAATCTTGATGGCTCGGATTAACCCGGCAGTTGCCTGTTTCCGCAACGGTGCAACTGCCACAGCGCCGAACTTTCGGCCCTGATGCACGGACATGTTTGGATCATGTGGCGCGCCTGTTGGTGCGCGGCCTCTGCCCTCTCTTGCGGCCCTTGCGCACCTTTCAGCGTGCCATTCGGGCCCAGTCTAAAACCCTTCATGACGGCCAGGTTGCTGCAACCCGGCCCGTGCATCGGTCGGCATGACTTTCGGCTTCGCGTGTAGGCCGTCCAAGCCTCGCTTGTGACGCGGCTGCACTGTGTGTAACCCCCAAGAACAACTCAAGGGAGGACAACCAGTGGCCAAACAAATTCGCATCGAAAACGTCTTCAAGGTCTTTGGCGATCAGCCAAAACAGGCCTTGGACCTGGTGCGCCAAGGGCTTTCCAAGCAACAAATCCTCGAACGTACCGGTCAATCGATCGGTGTGTTCGACGCCGACTTCACCATCGAAGCCGGGGAGATCTTCGTCGTCATGGGCCTGTCCGGCTCCGGCAAGTCGACACTGGTGCGCATGCTCAACCGTTTGATCGAGCCCACCAGTGGCCGCATCGTGGTGGACGGGCAGGACATCAATGGGCTGAACGACAAGGACCTGCGTGCGCTGCGCCGCAAGGACATCTCCATGGTGTTCCAGTCCTTCGCCCTGATGCCGCACATGAGCGTGCTGGACAACACGGCCTTCGGCCTGGAGATGGCCGGCGTCGACAAGGGCGCGCGCCAGAAGGCCGCCCAGGAAGCCCTGGAGCAGGTCGGCCTGGGCGCCTGGGGTGCCAGCTACCCGGACGAGCTGTCCGGCGGCATGCAGCAGCGCGTGGGCCTGGCCCGCGCCCTGGCCTCCGACCCCAGCATCCTGCTGATGGACGAGGCGTTCTCCGCCCTGGACCCCATCATCCGCACCGAGATGCAGTCCGAGCTGCTGCGCCTGCAGGAATCCAAGCGCCGCACCATCGTCTTCATCTCGCACGATCTGGACGAGGCCATGCGCATCGGTGATCGCATTGCCATCATGAAGGACGGCCAGGTCATCCAGGTCGGCACGCCCGACGAGATCCTGCGCAGCCCGGCCAACGACTACGTGCGCAGCTTCATCAAGGGCGTGGATGCCGCCGCCGTGTTCAAGGCGTCGGACATTGCGCGCCAGGCCCTGACCATCGTGTCCGAACACAACGATCGCGGATGCCGCGCGGCACTGCGCCTGATCGAAGACTCGGACCGCGACCACGCCTACGTGCTCAACGCCCGCCGGCGCCTGCTGGGGGTGGTCTCTGCCCAGTCGCTGCGCGACGCCCTGCATGGCCGCGACGGCATGCTGGGCCTGCAGCACGCCTTCATCGACAACGTGGTGCCGATCGATGCCGCGACGCCGGTGGCGGACCTGTTCGGCCCCATGACCACCGCCCCCTGCCCGCTGCCGGTGCTGGGCGAGGACCGCAAATTCCTGGGCGTCATCAGCCGCACCACCATGATGCGCTTCCTGGACCGCGACACCCCGCCGGTGCCACCGCCACAACCGGTGCAACCGCCCGTCACGCTCAACCCCTTGTTCCCCACGGGGGAGGCGGACACCCCCGCGATGCTGCACGAGCATTCGGACGCGCCCGCCACCGACAAGGAGAACAAGCATGAGTGAAGTGAACCAGAACGCCGCCACCCAGGATCCCTGGAGCACCAGCGCCGCGCCCGCCGCCGATCCCTGGTCGGCCGCCAGCACCCCGGCCACCGCCACCGATCCCTGGGGCGCCGCAGCCGCTGCGCCCGATGCCGCCGCTCCCGCCACCGACTGGCTGGCCAGCCCGGCCAGCGCCACACCCGACGCACCGCTGTCCCTGTGGGAGCAGCTGCAGACCGATGGACTGCCGATCGAGGCCTGGATCAACCAGGGCCTGGGCTGGGTGGTGGACAACTTCCGCCCCTTCTTCCAGGCCGTGCGCGCCCCGATCGATGCCACCCTGTCGGGGGTGGAGCAACTGATGCTGGCCCTGCCCTGGCCGCTGCTGACCCTGTTCGTGGCCCTGGTGGCCTGGCAGTTTGCCGGGCGCGGCCTGGCGATCGGCACCGCGCTGTCGCTGATCGCGATTGCGGCACTGGGCATCTGGCCCGAGGCCATGGTCACCCTGTCGCTGGTGCTGACCTCGCTGGCCTTCTGCATCGTGATTGGCCTGCCGCTGGGCGTGCTGATTGCCGCCAGCGACCGCGCCCAGCGCTGGACACGCCCGGTGCTGGACGCCATGCAGACCACGCCCGCCTTCGTCTACCTGGTGCCGGTGGTGATGCTGTTTGGCATCGGCAACGTGCCCGGGGTCATCGTGACCATCATCTTCGCGCTTCCGCCGCTGGTGCGCCTGACCAACCTGGGCATCCGCCAGGTTCGCCCCGACCTGATCGAAGCCAGCCGCGCCTACGGGGCCTCGCCCTGGCAGCTGCTGTGGAAGGTGCAACTGCCGCTGGCCATGCCCAACATCATGGCCGGCATCAACCAGGCGCTGATGCTGTCGCTGTCGATGGTGGTGATCGCTTCCATGATCGCCGTCGGCGGCCTGGGCCAGATGGTGCTGCGCGGCATCGGCCGCCTGGACATGGGCCTGGCCACCGTCGGCGGCCTGGGCATCGTGCTGCTGGCCATCGTGCTGGACCGCATCACCCAGGCCATGGGCGAACCCCAGCGTGGCGGCCTGCGCTGGTGGCACCGCGGCCCGCTGGGCTGGCTGCTCAAGCCCCGCAAAAATTCCTGAAACGATAGCTGCCTGCGCTTATTCCATGGGCGTAAGCAGCACTTTTGACCTATTTTTTCAACCAGGAGGACGAGACCATGACATCCATCACCCACGCCACGCGCACCCTGGCTGCTGTCGCTGCCAGCACCCTGGCCCTGAGCTGCCTGAGCGTCCAGGCCAATGAGCGGCCCGGCCAAGGCGTCAAGGTGCAGCCCCTGAAAAGCTCGATCGCCGAAGAAACCTTCCAGACCCTGCTGGTCGTGAAAGCCCTGGAACAGCTGGGCTACGACGTGCAACCGATCAAGGAAGTCGAGTACCCCACGGCCCACCTGGCCATCGGCAATGGCGACGCCACCTTCATCGCCTCGCACTGGAACCCCCTGCACGCGGATTACTACAAGAACGCCGGCGGAGATGCCAAGCTGTACCGCAAGGGCGTGTACTCCGACAATGCCGCCCAGGGCTACCTGATCGACAAGAAGACCGCCGACGCCTACAAGATCACCAACGTAGAACAGCTCAAGGATCCCAAGATCGCCAAGCTGTTCGATGCCGACGGTGACGGCAAGGCCGACCTGACCGGCTGCAACCCCGGCTGGGGCTGCGAGGCCATGATTGAGCACCACCTCGACGCCTACAAGCTGCGCGACACGGTCACGCACCAGCAGGGCACCTACTCGGCCCTGATCGCCAACACCATCACGCGCTACAAGGCCGGCCACCCCATCCTGTACTACGCCTGGACCCCGTACTGGGTCAGCAACGTGCTGCAGCCCGGCAAGGACGTGGTCTGGCTGGAGGTGCCCTTCTCCTCGGCCCCGGGCGCGCAAAAGGGCGTGGACACCAAGCTGCCCAACGGCAAGAACTACGGCTTCGTGGTGAACAAGCAGCACATCGTGGCCAACAAGGCCTGGGCCGAGCAGAACCCTGCCGCGGCCAAGCTGTTCGAGGTCATGCAAGTGCCCGTGGGCGACATCAATGCCCAGAACCACATGATGAACCAGGGCCAGAACAAGCCCGCGGACATCGAGCGCCATGTCAACGGCTGGATCAAGGCCCACCAGTCCACCTTCGACGGCTGGCTGCAACAGGCCCGTGCCGCGGCACGCTGATTTCAGGAGGCTTCGGCCTCCTTTTTTGATGCACCCCACCTGCGTCGTCCGCGGGTGTGGGCAGCAGGGAAGAATGCGCCCATAATCGGTCACCCTCTGTTACCCAGCCTCCCTTCACATCCCCATGAGCGACACCCCTTCCCTGGTGCAAGGCACTGACGAACTTCTGGTCAGCCTGTGCAACTCCGTCACACGCGTCCTGAACGTCGCCACCACCTGCCACATCCAGTATTCCGGCATGGTGCAACGCATCAAGAAAACCTACCTCAAGCCCGATATCGGCTGCTTCGTGCTGTTCGACGGGGGGTTCTCAGGCCTGGTGATCATCAACTTCTCGGCCGCGGCCGCCATGGAGCTGTACCGCAGCTACCTGCTGAACATGGGCATGTCGGAAAGCGATCTGGCCAGCTCCCACACCTCGGATGAAGTCAGCAATGTGATGGGCGAGCTGATGAACCAGGTGGTGGGCGACTTCACGGGCAAGGTGCGCCGCGAGCTGCAGACCCACATCACACAGAACCAGCCCAAGATGCTGGTGCTCAACAAACAGGTGCAGCTGAGCGTGGATGCCAATCTGGACAACCCGGAAGCCCGCCGCGTCACCTTCTACACCGCCAGCAACAACATCTTCTATCTGGAGCTGGCCGTGGACAATACCGAATTCATCAAGCTGCACGACTTTGACACCGCCGAGGTGGTCGATCCCGACGCCATCATTGCCCAGGCCTCGCAGCCCAGCCGCCCTGCCAGCAGCGCCGCAGCCGATAGCGCCGACGTGGAAACCGAGGCCTTGCTCAAATCCCTGGGCATGTAAGCTGCCATCTGGCCCCGTGCCCAGCCCCGCCATGCGGGGCTTTTTTGATGCATGGGCCGTGAACAACCACGCTGCAGGCCCCAGGTTTGCATTTGCGCAAACACCACACACGGCCAATTTGCAATAATTTGTGTCACTCCTTTTTCCATCTCCTCTCTGCGTCTGCCATGTCACTGACCTTGGATGCGGTCCAGCAAAGCTCCAGACTTGCGACCGCACATGCCGATCTCGAGCGCTTATTGCGCGAGCAGCAGACCTTGCTGGACAGCGCGGGTGTTGGCATTGCCTTCATCAAGCACCGCGTGGTAGCCCGTTGCAACCACCATTTCGCCAAAATTTTTGGCTTTGCGCACTCGCAGCAGGCGATCGGCATCAGCAGCACCACCCTGCATGCCTCACGGGAAGATTTCAAAGCCCTGGGGCGTGCCGCCGTAGACAGCCTCATCGATGGAAAAACCTTCAAGACCGAACGCCGGCTGCGACGCCGCAGCGGTCACCTGTTCTGGGCCAGCCTGACCGGCCACCTCATCAACCCGACGGCCCCGCAGGAAGGTTCCATCTGGATCATTGACGACATCGATGAAGAATGCCGTCGCAAGGCCCTGCTGACCGCCACCCTGCGCGAGAAGCAGTTGCTGTTCGAGACCGCGGCCGTCGGCATCGTGTACTGGCGTCGCGGCACCCCCAGCCGCTGTAACCCGCACCTGGCCAGCATGCTGGGCTACGAGGCCGAAGAGCTGATCCAGCTCGCGAATGTGCCGGCGACCCTGCGTCATGCCACCTCGCCACTGGAAGTCTTGAGCGAGGTGGCCGCCAGCAGCCACGGCAACTTCGAAGGTGAAATCACGCTGCGCCACAAGCAGGGGCAGCTCATCGAATGCGAGGCACGCAGCCGCTGGGTGGACCCGCTGGACCACAGCCAGGGCGAAGTCTGGATCCTGGTGGACATCACCGAACGCAAGCACATCCAGGCCATCCTCACACAGACGCAGGCCGAGCTGGAAAGCCTGGTCCACGAACGCACCAACGAGCTCAGCGTCACCATCCAGACCCTGCACCAGGAGGTGGAAGACCGTAAGCGGGTGCAGGAGCGCATCCACTGGATGGCGCACTATGACCCGCTGACTGGCCTGCCCAACCGGGCACTGCTGGCAGAGCGCAGCAAGGCCGCAATCGCCACGGCCCAGGCCAACAGCAGCCCACTGGCAGTGATCTTTCTGGACCTAGACCGCTTCAAGCACGTCAATGACTCGCTGGGCCACAAGGTGGGCGACGCCCTGCTCGAGCAGATCGCCAAGCGCCTGCGGGCCGTGGTGCGCGAAAAAGACACCGTGGCCCGCCTGGGCGGCGATGAGTTCGTGCTGCTGCTGCCCGGCGCCAACGCCCAGGGGGCAGCCCGCGTGGCCGGGAAGTTGCAGGAAGCCTCGCGCCAGCCCTACCAGATCGGCCACCACGAACTCAGCATGGCCCCCTCCATGGGCATCGCGCTGTTTCCGCAGGATGGGCAGGACATCGACAGCCTGACGCAATCTGCCGATGTCGCGATGTACCACGCAAAACTAGAGGGGCGCAACACCTACCGCTTCTTCACGCCGCAGATGCATGCCAAATCGGTGCGCGCCCTGCAACTGGAAAACGCCATGCGCCGGGCGCTGGAGCGCAATGAGTTCACCCTGCACTACCAGCCGCAAATCTGCCTGCACACCGGGGAGATACGCAGCGTCGAAGCCCTGCTGCGCTGGCAACAGGCCGAGCTGGGCGCCATTTCTCCGGCCGAATTCATTCCGGTGGCCGAAGACAGTGGCCAGATTCTGCAGATCGGGGAATGGGTCCTCAAGAATGCGATTGCGCAATTGCAAGCCTGGCACCAGGCAGGCTTCCCGCACCTGAAAGTGGCGGTCAACCTGTCGGCCATCCAGTTCCACCAGCCCCAGTTGCCAGAGCTGGTGGGGCGCATCCTGCAGGAGTCCGACATTCCCGCCACCGCCCTGGAGCTGGAACTAACCGAGGGCGTTGCCGTGCACGACCCCCAGGCTGCCACCCAGACCATGGACGCCCTGCGGGAGCGCGGCGTCTGGCTGTCGATGGACGACTTCGGTACCGGTTATTCATCACTGAGCCAGCTCAAACGCTTCCAGATCTACAAGCTCAAGATCGACCAGTCGTTCGTGCACGACCTGGACCATGACAGCAACGATCGCGCCATCGTGAGCGCCATCATCCGCATGGCACAGGCACTGGGCATGCAGACCACAGCGGAAGGCGTGGAAACCGCGGCCCAGCTGGAGTTCCTGCGCGAACAAGGCTGTGATGAGGCCCAGGGCTATCTGTTCAGCCGCCCCCTGCCAGCGTCGCAGATTCACGCGCTGCTGAGCTCCTACCAGCCCTGGATCACACCCCAAGCGTCGAACACACAGGCGCGTTGAACGCCGTTTGCCCCTAACAGCACAGGCACCCCATGCCCTTGCAGGCCGGACTGGCAGTCGACGGACAGAGCGGTCAGGGGCTGGCTTCCAGCGGCACCCATAGGCGCGGACCGCCGGCATCCAGGTGCGTCAGGTACACCCGCACCTCGAACTCCAGCTGGTGGTACTCAGGCTCCAGGTGGCAGCACAAGGCATAAAAATTCTTGTCGTGATCCGACTCACGCAAATGCGCCAACTCATGGGCCACGATCATTTTGAGGAACGGCTCGGGCATCTGCTTGAACAGCGATGCGATCCGGATCTCGTGCCGCGCATTCAAGCGCCCGCCCTGCACCACCGCCTTGCGGGTGTGCAGGCCCAAGGCATTGCGCATCACGTGCAGCTTGTTGTCATACGCCACGCTGTGCAGCACGCCCGCCTTGCGCAGGCGTGAGGTCTTCAGCGCATCCACATAGGCATACAGCGCCTTGTCCGAGCGCAATGCATGGGCCTGCGGATGGCGACGCAGCAACCACTGCTCAATGCCCTGCGGCACAGCCAGCAACTGGGCCACCTGCTGCTGCAGCCCCGCAGGGTAGGCCTGCAGATAGGGCAATAAAGATGCCACGAAAGTGCCTCAAGAAAAAACCCGGCACAGCCGGGTTGGGTTGATCAGGGAAAGGGTCAATGCAAGTGGCGTGGACGTCGACCACCACTGCCCCCGCCATTACGGGGACCGTTGCTCCCCCCCCGGGGAGGCAGCTTGCCGATTTCCAGCGAGCTGATCAGGCTGTCGAAACGCTGCATGAACAGCTTGTCGATTTCGGCCACAACACCCACCAGCTCGGAGGCATCGAAGTGGCGCTCCATGGTGTGAATCACGTCCTGCACCAGCATGTCACGCTGAACTTTCATGATGGCAGCAGGATTGGGCCCCACAAACAGCATCACGAAGTCATCGCGGGCCTCGTCGGAGCGGTCGCCATCCTCCTCGTCAAACTCAGCATCGTAGAAGGTCACTTCAATGGCTGCACCCGTTTCGGCCAACTCGTTTAGCCCCATGCACATGTCGTCCAGGGACTGTCGGAAGTCCTCGTCACCAGACACCGTCCAGCACATTTGCAAGAGCGCATCCTTGGTGTTGAACTGGATGCCCGGCTCTTCTTCATACGCACTGGCCGCGCCAGCCGCCAAAGAGCGTGCCCCGGCATACGACCACAGCGGCTTGAGCGCTTCCTGCAACTGATCAAACGTCACATCTGCACGCAGTTGCACCTGTCCATGCACATGGATTTCAAAGGGCGCGTTATAGCTTGGCATTGTTTTCTTCACACGAGCGTGCGCCTGCAAGACGCAGACACACAAAATAATCAGTTGAGGATTGTCGCACGCCTACCCACCCTCACCGAGCGATCTGCAGATTGCCCGCAATTTCCACCTGCAGACCAAGAGCCACCACATGGTCAAGATGCCGTGACACGCAAAACACCCCCATCTTGCATGGAAGCAGCAAGGCCCCATGACGATGCGGTCAGCGTGTCAACATCACTCGGTGAGCACCTCGATCTGGATGCGCCAGGTTCCAGCAGCCGTTTTTTTGAGGGTTGCCATAAATTGGGGGAACAAGTGGGGGAAATTGGGGGCACGCGCTGTACAAAACAGTGCAGCGGATGCACTGCAGCAAAAGAAAAGGCCCCGCAGGGCCTTGATTTATATGGGTTTGTGCAATTGCTGCACAGTCTTGCAGTGTTCGTGGTGCCCCGGGCCGGAATCGAACCGGCACGCCGTTTTAATAGGCGGCGGATTTTAAGTCCGATGTGTCTACCAATTTCACCACCGGGGCACTGTTGCAAACCCGCGAGCATAACCGATCTTCCCGCCATGCTTCAGACTGCACACACATGAAAAAAGGGAAGCTGCTGCTTCCCTTTTTGAATTGGAGCGGGAAATCGGGTTCGAACCGACGACCTATACCTTGGCAAGGTATCGCTCTACCAACTGAGCTATTCCCGCATTTTGGAGGCGCGATCCGGAGTCGAACCGGACTAGACGGATTTGCAATCCGTTGCATAACCGCTTTGCTATCGCGCCTAACCTGGAAGCTTGTGACGGCCACCTGAACTGGAGCGGGAAATCGGGTTCGAACCGACGACCTATACCTTGGCAAGGTATCGCTCTACCAACTGAGCTATTCCCGCGAATCTTTCAATTACTTGAAAGAGCCAAAAAACCTGGAGCGGGAAATCGGGTTCGAACCGACGACCTATACCTTGGCAAGGTATCGCTCTACCAACTGAGCTATTCCCGCGAATCTTTCAATTGCTTGAAAGAGCCAAAAAACCTGGAGCGGGAAATCGGGTTCGAACCGACGACCTATACCTTGGCAAGGTATCGCTCTACCAACTGAGCTATTCCCGCGAATCTTTCAATTGCTTGAAAGAGCCAAAAAACCTGGAGCGGGAAATCGGGTTCGAACCGACGACCTATACCTTGGCAAGGTATCGCTCTACCAACTGAGCTATTCCCGCTTATCAACGAAGCCCTAAATTCTACAACAGAATCTAAAGCACCGATGCGATGGCATGAATTGTAGCGCAATTTTTTGACACTCCAGAAAACAGCGCTACAAAATTTCATCAATGCTTCACTGCCCGCGTCTTCTTGGCTGCAGGCTTGCGCACCACGGACTTGGTGGCCACCACGGCTGCCGGCGGGACAGCTGCGACTTCTTCATCCAATGCGACGGGCATGCGCTCCAGGGCAACCCTGAGCACCTCATCGATCCAGCGCACAGGAACGATTTCCAGCTCGGCCTTGACGTTCGCCGGTATCTCTTGCAGGTCCTTCACGTTCTCCTGGGGGATGAGGACCGTTTTGATGCCACCGCGCAATGCGGCCAGCAGCTTTTCCTTCAAGCCGCCAATCGCGGTCACTTCCCCTCGCAAAGTGATTTCACCAGTCATTGCGGCATCGGCGCGCACCGGAATGCCAGTCAATGCCGACACGAAGGCCGTCGTCATGGCAGCACCTGCGCTGGGACCATCCTTGGGGGTTGCGCCATCGGGCACATGCACGTGGATGTCGCGCTTTTCGAAAGCGGCATCTTCAATCCCGAGCATGCGCGCACGGCTACGAACCACGGTCCGCGCAGCCTCGACAGACTCTTTCATGACATCGCCCAGCGAGCCCGTACGCAGGATATTGCCTTTCCCGGGCATGGTCGCTGCCTCTATGGTCAGCAAATCGCCCCCCACCTCGGTCCAGGCCAGCCCCACCACCTGCCCCACTTGATTGAGCTGCTCGGCACGTCCGTAGGTAAATTTGTGGACACCCAGATAGTCATCAAGATTTGCCGCCTTGACAATCACCTTGGGCTTGAGCTGCTTCAGCTGCAAGCCCTTGACGACCTTACGGCAGATTTTCGACAGCTCACGCTCCAAAGAGCGTACCCCCGCTTCACGCGTGTAGTAGCGAACGATGTCACGGATGGCATCGTCCTTGACCTCGAGCTCACCTTCTTTCAGGCCATTGTTGGAGATCTGCTTGGGCAGCAGGTACCGCTTGGCAATATTGAGCTTTTCGTCTTCCGTGTAGCCAGACAGACGAATCACTTCCATGCGATCCAGCAGCGCTGGAGGAATATTCATGGAATTGGACGTTGCCACGAACATCACGTCGCTCAGGTCGAAGTTCACCTCCACGTAGTGATCGCCAAAGGCATTGTTCTGCTCCGGATCCAGCACTTCCAGCAAAGCGCTGGAGGGATCCCCGCGAAAGTCCATGCCCAGCTTGTCGATCTCGTCGAGCAGGAACAGCGGATTGCGCGTTCCGACCTTCTCCAAGCTTTGCAAGACCTTGCCGGGCATCGCACCGATGTAGGTCCGGCGGTGCCCACGAATTTCCGCCTCGTCGCGCATGCCGCCCAGGGCCATACGGACATACTTGCGCCCCGTCGCCTTGGCGATCGACTGCCCCAGCGAGGTCTTGCCCACCCCGGGTGGCCCGACCAGGCACAAAATGGGCGCTTTGACCTTGTCCACACGCTGCTGCACGGCAAGATATTCCAGAATGCGATCCTTGACCTTTTCCAGGCCAAAGTGGTCAGCGTTCAGCACCTCTTCAGCATTCGCCAGATCATGCTTGATCTTGGTCTTTTTCGACCAGGGCAAGCCTGTCAACACATCGATGTAGTTGCGCACCACCGTGGCTTCGGCGGACATGGGCGACATCAGCTTGAGCTTCTTGAACTCCGCTTCGGCTTTCTTGCGCGCCTCTGCAGGCATCCTAGCGGCCTTGATCTTCTTCTCGATCTCCTCGAGATCGGCGCCATCCTCGCCCTCGCCCAACTCCTTCTGAATCGCTTTGACCTGCTCGTTCAAATAAAAATCGCGCTGGTTCTTCTCCATCTGGCGCTTGACGCGACCACGGATTTTCTTGTCGACATTCAGGATATCGACTTCGCGCTCCAGTTGCTCGAAAAGATTCTCCAGCCGCTCTTTCACGTTTGCCAGATTCAGAACCAACTGCTTGTGGTCCAGTTTCAAAGGCAAATGCGCCGCAATCGTGTCGGCCAAACGACCCGCATCATCAATCCCGGCAATCGACGTCAGGATTTCAGAGGGAATCTTCTTGTTCAGCTTGACGTACTGATCGAACTGCTGCGAGACAGCGCGGCGCAACGCCTCCACTTCACTCGCATCCGCCACAGGCTCGCCAGCATCCATGGGCACACAAGCAGCCACGAAATGCGTCTCCTGATCCTGCACATCCAACAACTTGGCGCGCTGCTGCCCTTCCACCAACACCTTGACCGTGCCGTCGGGCAGCTTGAGCATTTGCAAAATGGTTGAAATGCTTCCGACCTCGAACAGATCGGAGACTGCGGGCTCATCCTTGGACGCTGTTTTCTGCGCCACCAGCATGATGCGACGATCCGCCTCCATGGCCAGTTCCAGAGCTTTGATGCTCTTGGCACGGCCCACAAACAGCGGAATCACCATATGCGGGAACACCACCACATCGCGCAAAGGCAACAGTGGCAGTTGCGCACGCTCGTTGACTGACAACTCCGTTGATCCAGACATGGAACTCCTTACTCGCCAGCGCCGCATTGCGGACGCTGACTAATCAATTGCACTGCTGCAGGCAGCTTGCACCTGCCAGCTTGAGCCACGGCACGAACACCCGTACGCACCAGTAGCTCGATCCGATTTCACTCAAGCTTTCTTTGCGGCTTCTCGGTACACCAGCAAAGGAGTCTTGCCTTCAGCGATGGTGGACTCCTCCACCACCACCTTCTCTACATTTTCAAGATTCGGCAACTCGAACATGGTGCTCAGCAAGGACTGCTCCAGAATGGAGCGCAATCCACGTGCGCCGGTCTTGCGGGCGATCGCCTTGCGGGCAATCGCCCCCAGCGCGGCAGGACGCACTTCCAGCTCCACACCCTCCATGGCCAGCAGCTTACTGAATTGCTTCACCAGCGCATTCTTGGGCTCGGTCAAGATGCGCACCAAAGCTTCTTCGTTCAATTCGGTCAGCGCCGTCACAACCGGCATACGCCCCACGAGCTCGGGGATGATGCCGAACTTGATCAGGTCTTCCGGCTCAATCTCGCGGAACAGCTCGGTCAACGAACGATTGGCCTTGCTGCGCACGGCGGCCCCGAAACCGATCCCCGATGCCTCCGTCCGGTTTTCAATCACTTTTTCCAGGCCTTGGAACGCACCGCCGCAAATGAACAGGATGTTGGTGGTATCAACCTGCAGAAAATCTTGGTTGGGGTGCTTGCGCCCGCCTTGCGGGGGCACACTGGCCATGGTGCCCTCGATCAGCTTCAGCAATGCTTGCTGTACGCCTTCACCGGACACATCCCGGGTGATGCTGGGGTTGTCGGACTTGCGCGAGATCTTGTCGATTTCATCGATGTAGACGATGCCACGCTGGGCGCGCTCAATGTTGTAGTCGCAGCTTTGCAGCAGCTTCTGAACGATGTTTTCAACGTCCTCACCCACATAGCCCGCCTCGGTCAAGGTCGTTGCATCGGCCATGACGAAAGGCACATCGAGCTGCCGCGCCAAGGTTTGCGCCAGCAAGGTCTTGCCCGAACCCGTGGGACCGATCAGCAAAATATTGCTTTTCGACAGCTCCACATCGTCCTTACCTGCTTTGTCCTTGTGGTTCAGACGCTTGTAGTGGTTATAGACCGCCACCGCCAACGTGCGCTTGGCCTGCTCCTGGTCGATCACATAGTTGTCGAGATTGGCCTTGATTTCTGCAGGCGTAGGCAGATCTCCACGCGCTTCGCGTGGGCTATTGCCCGGCACTTCATCACGGATGATTTCATTGCACAAGTCAATGCATTCATCGCAGATGAAGACGGACGGACCAGCAATCAGCTTTTTGACCTCGTGCTGGCTCTTGCCGCAGAAGGTGCAATAGAGGTTCTTTTCGCTGGATGTGCCTTTTTTCTCGGCCATGGGGGCTACGCCTTGTTTACGTCAATAGAGAGAGGATGATAGCAATGAAAAAACGGCGCTATCCGAAGGGGAAAGCGCCGCCTGCTGCCTAGCAGCGCCGTGTGTTACACGCGCTTTTCGATCACGCTGTCGACCAAGCCATAGTCTTTGGCTTCGTGCGCCGACAGGAAGTAGTCACGCTCGGTGTCGTGCTGGATTTTTTCCAGCGGCTGGCCCGTCTGCTCGGCCAAGAGTTTGTTCAGACGCTCGCGTGTCTTCAGAATTTCGCGGGCATGGATCTCGATTTCCGTTGCCTGACCCTGGGCGCCACCCAATGGCTGGTGGATCATGACCTGCGAGTTGGGCAAGGCAAATCGCTTGCCCTTGGCGCCTGCAGACAGCAGGAAAGCCCCCATGCTGGCAGCCATACCGCAGCACAGCGTGGACACATCGGGCTTGATGAAGTTCATGGTATCAAAAATCGCCATGCCTGCACTTACCGAACCACCGGGGCTGTTGATGTAGAAGGAAATGTCCTTGTCAGGATTCTCGCTCTCCAGGAACAGCAACTGCGCCACCACCAGATTGGCCGTCTGGTCATTCACCGGACCCACCAAAAAAATCACGCGCTCTTTGAGCAAGCGGGAATAGATGTCATAGGACCGCTCACCACGGCCTGACTGCTCAATCACCATGGGCACCATACCCAAACCTTGCATATCCAATGCGCTCATGTTTTCTCCATACGATGGAACAGAACAAATACTGTAACCAAGAAATGAAATGGGGCCTGCACTCGAAAGCACAAGCCCCGGAATCAGAACTTTTTAGGCCAAACCCACCTTCTCAAGGCAGATGTGGCAGCAAGCCAGCTTGATTACGCTTGACCCATCAGTTCTTCAAACGACACTGCCTTGTCGCTGACCTTGGCCTTGCCCAGCACAAATTCGGTCACGTTGTTTTCAATCACAACAGCTTCCACTTCCGCCAGACGTTGGCGATCACCGAAGTACCAACGCACCACCTCTTCAGGCTTCTCATAGGAAGCAGCCAGCTCGTCCACGTGGGCCTTCAGTTGCTCAGGAGTGGCTTCCAGCTTGTTGGTCTTGACCAGTTCAGCCACCACCAAGCCCAGGCGCACACGGCGCTCAGCTTGGGGCAGGAAGATGTCTTCAGGAATTTCAGCCTTGTCCGCATCCTTGATGCCGCGTTGCTTCAGGTCAGCGCGCGCGCCTTCCATCAGACGGGCCACTTCAGCTTGCACAGACGCCTTGGGCAGATCCAGCTCGGCAACCGACACCAGGGCATCCATCACAGCTTGCTTGTTGCGGGCCTGCAGGCGGAACTTCACTTCACGCTCCAGGTTCTTCTTGATGTCTGCGCGCAGAGCTTCCACGCTGCCATCAGCAATGCCCAGCGACTTCACCAGCGCCTCGTTGACTTCGGGCAGGTGTGCAGCTTCCAGCTTGTTGACAGTCACCAAGAAGTCGGCCGTCTTGCCAGCCACATCCTTGCCATGGTAGTCCTCAGGGAAGGCCAAAGGGAAAGTCTTGGACTCGCCCGCCTTCATGCCACGCACAGCGTCTTCGAACTCCTTGAGCATCTGGCCTTCACCCACCAGGAACTGGAAGCCTTCAGCCTTGCCGCCGGCAAATGCTTCGCCGTCGATCTTGCCTTCAAAGTCCACGGTCACGCGGTCGCCATCCACAGCGGCTTCATCGGCTGCACGCTGGGCGAAAGTGCGGCGCTGCTTGCGCAGGATGTCCAGGGTCTTCTCGATGGCGGCGTCATCCACCTCGGCGGTCAGCTTTTCCACTGCCGCACCGGCCAGATCACCGATCTTCACTTCAGGAAACACTTCGAACACGGCTTCGAAATCGGCATGACCTTCGGCAGCGCCTTCCTTTTCGGAAATACGAGGCTGACCTGCCACGCGCAGACCGGTCTCGGCCACAGCCTGTGCAAAAGCCTCGCCCACCTTGTCGTTCAGCACTTCATACTGGACTGAGTAGCCATAACGCTGCGCCACCACATTCATGGGCACCTTGCCAGGACGGAAACCGTCCATCTTCACAGTGCGTGCAACCTTCTTCAGACGCGCTTCAACTTCGGTCTGGATCGCAGCGAGGGGCAGGCTCAGCGTGATTTTGCGCTCAAGCTTCTCGAGAGTTTCAACTGTAACGGCCATGGTGATTCCTAATTCGGGGAAAGTAGTGGACCGAGCCGGCTGCAGTTCACAGCCTGCACCGTATTCCGCATAGTCTCACTGGAATGTGGTGCGCGGGGGGGGACTCGAACCCCCACACCATTGCTGGCGTCAGGACCTAAATCTTGTAAGTCATTGATTTTAAACGACTTTTTCAAAACAAAGCATCCCCAACCCCACGCTTCGAGGTTAAATTAGCCTTCTATTCTAACCATGAAAGCCAATCAAATTGGCGTTTCCCAAAGATTTCACGTTAGAGCACGCATCAGGATGAAATTAAGAGACATTTATGGCTCTGAGCAGCCTGCTAGCACACTTCAACAGCCAAATCCCTGTTGTTGATAGCTCCCAAAAACTCACAGCAAGTTTTAAGGCTGGCAAATTCATCAGCCAATGCTGCCATTCTCGCCACATCCGTATACGGCTATTTCAAACACCAAAACCGCAGTCTGCAAAAGACTGAACCTCAGGAGCGCATCCTGATGCGTGTATCAACTTTTCCCTCGGCTGTTCAGCACGCTATCGATCTTTCTTGGCCGTCCAATCTTCTTCTTTGCTTGAGCTTCCTGCACTTCGCCTGTGCTTGCAGCCCCATCCTCAATCGGAGCAACAACATCACCCACATCAGGCTGTGCTCCTGATGCGTCCAAATACCTAGCAAGTTCCATCACCGTCACACGAATACGTGAGCCGGGTAGTTTTGCAAAAGGAAGGGCATTCCTCGAACTCTGCACATAGATCCACTGCTTGCTACACCCCAGCACCTTCGCAACCTCATCAATGTCCAGCACAAATTTTTCAGGAAACATCTCCCTGAGCAGTTCCAAGTGGCTTGTAGCAGTCATAAGCTGAAACAGTATACATAAAAATCCCAAAATGGGATATCCCAAAATGGGATATCCCAGAACGGGTTTCATGCTAACTGGATGACGCGCCCGCCCAATCACCCAAAACTTTTAGCACTGAGAAATCTCCTAGCCCAAATTCGCAAGGAGAAATCAATACTTCAAAAAGATCTTGCAACAGCCCTAGGCCGCCCACAATCTTATGTTTCAAAATATGAAAATGGCGAAAGAAGCATTGACATAGTTGAATTCATAGAAATTTGCAATGCAATGAACTACGAGCCTGAGGAAATTTTTAAAAAATATTTACAAACAGCATATCGGAATGAGTAAATATTCATAACCCAATCATATGAAAAATATTTATCATTATCCTTAGCTTAAAGAAAGCCAATTCATTGCAGTTCTTTTTACACCTTCATACCAAACTTTCTCATTACCTGCCTCATCTGCAATTGAAGCAAAATTCTTAAATAATTTATGAACATTATCAGATTTTGGTATATACGATGCTTTAAAAGTATCCTCAATCATCTTCCTAAAAACACTTAACTCCAAAGGAATAATTAGGCTTTTCCCACCATAATATTCAATATCCACTTTATGAGACATAAAGAAGTGTGCTACTGAGGATGGATTAATTTTAGGAGCAATGAATAAACAATATACTGGTTTTTCAGAACTTTTCTTTAGTTTACCTAAGTGCCGCGAGACTGGCTCACCTTCCATTTCATATTGCTTTTGCCCGCTTGCCATTGTGACTTCTACAGACAACTGGAAGTCATCATATTCACACACTATATCTGGCATATTTCCAATAGCCGTAGACATTGGACTTCCAAAATCATCAAATTTCAAATTTGCTTTGATTTCACCACCATCCAGCATAGTCATTGCACGCCATGTATTCCATTCAAGCATCAATGGAGCATCAGATAGTGTTCTATCATTTTCTATCTTCTCAAAAACCTCTTGAATGTCTTCGTATAACTTAAAGTTTTTAATATCAGATATTTGACTTTTTAATATATTCTCTTTTCTACTTAGAATTTCATTCTCTAACTCCTCTTTCAACTCAGGAAGTGTCAAGGCATTAACTTTATTAGTCTTCTTAAAATCAAATCGAAGTTTCTTTTTAATCCTATCTACGTCATCAACAAAAAGTTTGGGGTAATTAGGATTACCAAGATAACTCACATATGATGCTTCATCATTTATAAAGCAAGGTTCTCTCTCAGTATTCTTTAAAAAGAAATCAACTTCTTCTTTTTTCTCTTGAACAATTGAGAGAGATTTCCCTTGATAAGAAACATTAACCATCCCTGTCGCACGCAAATATCTAACGCATGCATCAGCATAGTCCCTCATATTGTTACCTTTTTTGGTAATTAACGTTTTAGCCGAAGCCTCTGTTAAACCAAACAACTCATCTTTATATATTTTCCCAAGCTCTTCCTCAAACCGCTCTTTTTTATAAGTTTTATACCTACCTTTATTTTCAATCTTACCCACTCTAAAATCTTCAATTTTATCAACAATTTGATTAAAAATTCTAAAATCTATAATTTGCAAACCAAAAATCATTAACTCATCAAAGGTCAAAGAACCAAAATGACGAACCAATCTAAATATTTCAAGATAAGGTTTTACATAAAAAAGTGCTGCCTTATCTGATAACTTATGGTATGGAGATGGCAGCTGAAATTTAAGCATTTGCCTCAAAAATATATCATCTTTTCTTTTTGCTTTAATTAACTCAACACCAGCATCAGTTAAAGATAATTTAGGTGTCAAAATGACAAAACCTAGTGATTTTGGCGCTCTATTTATTCTATCTCTAGCACTAAATGCAGGATCATTCTTACCTTCACCATCAAAGAAACTTTCTTCTTTAAGAATTTTCATGAATGCAGTTTGGGTATCTTTATTCCAAACATCCCCATTAAAATTCTTATCTAAAAGCTCTATCTCAGGAACCATCTTTTCAGGCGTTCGTGGTGACGTAGTAATAAATAGAACTTTACTATCAATAGGCTTTGCCATAACACTCCCTAAATTTAATTATTATGAAATTCAATAATTTGCAACAACTATATGCTTTGCAACAGACTTAAATCTATTCCTTATATTCACAGAATAACTTTTATCGTATTCATCAATAATCATTTTCTTATACAACCCATCAGTCAATTCAGTCTTACCGATAACCATCATGGCTTTGCATTTCAATTTCTTAAAGTCCTCACTCAATTTCACATGAGCATCTACATTGAAACCATCTTTATATTCCTCATTACCATAATCACTAAATACGCAATCATAGGGAGGGTCTAGAAATATAAAATCATCTTTTCTCGCCATCTTGAAGATCTCGCTGTAATCTTCATTAAATATCTGAGCACCCTGCATTAACAAGTGATGTTCATTAGCCACAAGTTTTGTATTGAGATTTTTATATCTACCAAACGGAACATTAAACTCACCTTTTGAGTTATATCTAATCATTCCAGAGTACGCAGTCTTATTTATATAAAAATACAGTGTTGATGAAAGATATCTATCCGAAAAATCTTTATTGAATTCATTCCTCATGAAGTAATAGAAATCTTCATTTCCATCATCTACACGTTCAGTAGGATTTAATTTCTTTCTAGTTTCGTATTCAACTCTATTCTTTTCATAAATACATTCTATCTCATCAAGCTCATGACGCAATTGAACAAAGTTATCTTTAACATCTCGATAAAAATCTATAAGTTTTTTATTAATGTCATTGATAATAGATTTTTCTGGCTCTATATAAAAAAATAAAGCCCCCCCACCAAAAAAAGGCTCTATGTAGCGCCCTTTAAATTCAGGGATATGTTTAATTAGATATGGAATTTCCTTAGACTTTCCACCTCTATATTTAACTAATGGCTTCATAGTTTTACTCAATTTCTCATCTGATGCTTATCTAATAATATATATTTTCACATGTATTCTATACACACATACAGAAAAAAGATAATTTCACTCAAATACATCAAAGTGTGAAATTTGTCAATGCTTTTTTCCCAAGCAATGAGATCCAAAAGCATTGCTACTTTGGCGCTGCCGTGCTTGGTTCTGGATGTGTGCAAACCCAAAGTTTGGCTACCACCTCCAATTTCTTCCCAAAATTTTCCCAAACTCCCTCTGGAAATAGCCGGAAAAAGCAGGAAAAACGGGGTCAAAAGCGGAAACTTGACAAAAAGAAAAGGGCTTACAGATCACTCCGTAAGCCCTTGAATTTACTAACAATTTTATGGTGCGCGAGGCCGGACTCGAACCGGCACGGTGCATTACCGCCAAGACCTAAACCTGGTGCGTCTACCAATTTCGCCACCCGCGCGGTCTGGATAACAGCGGACCGGCGTACACCGACCCGCGTCATAGGTCAATCGGCGATTTTAACCGCGAAAACTTCGCAGCAGAACGACAGCGCCCATCATTTTTCAGGGAAAAAGTGGACATCCGGGCGTTTGACGCGGAACCACGCCGCATACATTGCCGGCAAGGCGAACAGCGTCAAGACCGTCGCCACGATCAAACCGCCCATGATGGCCACCGCCATTGGCCCCCAGAACACACTGCGTGACAGCGGGATCATGGCCAGGACCGCAGCGGCGGCCGTCAGCACGATGGGGCGCAAGCGCCGCACCGCTGCTTCCACGATGGCATCCCAGGCCGGCACACCCCGCTCGCGGTCCGATTCAATCTGATCGATCAGGATGACCGAATTGCGCTGAATCATCCCCATCAGGGCGATCACCCCCAGCAGGGCCACGAAGCCAAACGGTCGGTTGAGCAGCAGCAAGGCGGCCGCCACGCCCGCAATCCCCAGCGGGCCGGTCATGAACACCAGCAAGGCACGGCTGAAGCTGTGCAATTGCAGCATCAGCAAGGTGAACACCAGGAACAGCATGACAGGAATGCCGGCTGCGATCGAGGAGGCCCCCTTGGCACTTTCCTCCACCGCACCGGCCACGACGATGCGGTAGCCCCCCCAGCCTTCTGCGGTCCACTGCACCTGCAAACGGTCCAGCTGCGGCTTCAGCGCCTGTGTCAGCGTCGCGCCCTGCAGCCCCTCGCGGACATCGCCCTGCACCGTGATGGCATAGCTGCGCGCATCACGCCACAGCACCCCCGGCTCCCAGGCAAACACCGGCTGGGCAATCTGCAGCAGAGGAATCGACTTGCCCGATGACGTGGGCACATAGGCCGCCGCCAGGTCCGACAACGCGTCGCGCTCTTCGACAGGCTGGCGCAAGACGATGTTGATGAGCTTGTCGCCCTCGCGATACTGGCCGATCGTGGTGCCCGAGAACATCGTCTGCATGGCCTGGGCGATCGATTGGCTGCTGACACCCAGGGCACGCGCCTTGTCCTGGTCGATCTCGAGGCGCATGGCCTTGACCGACTCGTTCCAGTTGTCGTTGACCCCACGCAGATCGGGGTGCTGCTGCATCACGGCCTTCACCCGGTCCGCCAGCACACGCAGCTGCTGCGCATCTGGCCCCACCACCCGGAACTGCACGGGATAGGGCACGGGCGGCCCACTGGGGAGCAGCTTGGCGCGCGACCGCACCTCGGGAAACGCCTGCGCCAGCTCTGCCGGCAAAGCCTGCATCAAATGGTTGCGCGCCGCCAGGTCATCCATCATCACGATGAATTGCGACACATTGGTTTGCGGGAACACCTGGTCCAGCGGCAGATAGAAACGCGGCACGCCCGAGCCCACCCATACCGTCACGCTCTGCACCCCGGTCTGTGCCCGCAGGAAGGTCTCCATGCGCTGGGCCACCTGCTCGTTGCCGGCAAACGAAGTCCCCTCGGGGAACCAGGCGTCCACCAGAATCTCCGGCCGGTTGGAATCCGGAAAGAACTGTTGCTGTACCCGCGTCATGCCAAACAGCCCCAGGCCAAACACCGCCGCCGTGACCGCGATCGTCAGCCAGCGGTGCGCGACACACCATGTCACCGCCGCACGAAACCATTCATAGAAGGCACTGTCGAACACCTCGTGCGGATCCTGGGCAAATCCGGCCGGCACCGTCCGCTGCGGCTCCTTGAGGAACAGGCTCCCCAGGTAGGGCACGAAATACACCGAAGCCACCCAGCTGATCACCAGTGCAATCACGGTGACCGCAAAGATGGCAAAGGTGTACTCCCCGGTCATGGACTGGGCCATGCCGATCGGCAGAAAGCCGGCCGCCGTGATCAGGGTCCCGGTCAGCATCGGCTTGGCGGTGATGTCATACGCGAAAGTGGCCGAGCGCAGCTTGTCGTAGCCCTCTTCCAGCTTGCGCACCATCATCTCGACCGCAATGATGGCGTCGTCCACCAGCAAGCCCAGGGCGATGATCAGCGAGCCCAGGGACACCTTGTGCAAGCCGATCCTCCAGTACCACATGGCCAGGAAGGTCGCTGCCAGCACCAGGGGAATGGTCACTGCCACCACCAGCCCCGGCCGTGGATCGATGTACCAGCGGCGCCACCACACGGTGGCCTCCGCACGTTGGTGCAGCCCCAGGCTGACAAAGCTCACCGCCAGCACCACCACCACCGCCTCGACCAGCACCTTGATGAATTCGTTGACCGATTCGGTCACCGCCCTCGGCTGGTCCTGGATGTTGACCAGCTCCACCCCGACCGGCAGCTTGGGGCCGATCTGCGCCACCGCCTGACGCAGGGCGTGGCCCAGGCCAACAATGTCTCCGCCCTTGGTCATCGAAATGCCCAGGGCGATCACTTCGCGCCCTTCGTGACGCACCTTGACACTGGGTGGGTCCTCGTAGCCGCGCGTCACACTGGCAATGTCGCCCAGCTTCAGCAGCACCCCGGACGGCGCACGCACCGGCATGGACCGCACCTGCTCCAGCGCATCAAACTGACCGGCCACGCGGATCTGCACCTGCTCCTGCGGCAGCTGCAGCACGCCGGACCCCTCGATGGCGTTTTGCTGGTTCAACTGCCCCACCACCTGATTGACGTCCAGCCCCATGGGCGCCAGGCGCTTCTGGGACAGCTCAACGAAGATGCGTTCGTTCTGCACGCCGAACAGCTCGACCTTGGCCACATCCTTGACCCGCAGCAGTTGCTGGCGCACGTCGTCGGCAAAGGTCTTCAGCTCGGCGTAGCTGTAGCCTTCGCCCGACAGGCCATAGATCACCCCGTAGACATCCCCGAACTCGTCGTTGAAGAACGGCCCCTGCACCCCCTGCGGCAGGGTGTAGCGCATGTCACCGATCTTCTTGCGCACCGTGTACCAGAGGTTGGCCACATCCTGGGGGCGCGAATTGTCCCGCAACTGGAAGATGACCTGGGACTCCCCGGGTTTGGAGTAGCTGCTGATCTTGTCGGCGTAGGGCACCTCCTGCAGGGTGCGCTCGATCTTGTCGGTCACCTGCTCCGCCACCTGCTGGGCCGATGCCCCCGGCCAGTAGGTGCGCACCACCATCGCACGGAAGGTGAACGGCGGGTCCTCATCCTGCCCCAGCTGGAAATAGGCGGCCCCACCCAACAGCAGGATCACCACCATCAGGTAGCGCGTCAACGGGATGTGCTGCAGCGCCCAGCGCGACAGATTGAAGCCCTGCTTGTCCGGCGCCGGTTGCGGCGCTTGGTCTTGGTCACTCATGCTTGGCTCCAGGCTCAGTGCGCAGCTTCAGGGTGGCGTGGCTGATAGACGCTGACCTTCTGGCCCTGCGTCAACACGTGGGTGCCCGTCACCACCACCTGCATGCCCGGCTCCAGACCCGAGGCAATCACCACCTCGCTGCCCTCGACGCTGCCCACCTCCACACGCTGCGCTTGCACGGTGGCACTGGCAGGATCGAAGCGCCAGACCATGGACGCACCCTGCTGCTGCCACAACGCCGTGGTCGGCAGCTTCAAGGCGGCCTGGGCTGCCGCTGCCCCGGAATCCATGGACACATAGGCCGTCGCGCCCAGATCCGGCTGGGGCTGGCCTTGCAGACCCACCTTCACGCTGTAGGTGCGCGTGACCGGGTCGGCACTGGCAGCTATCTCACGCACCGTGGCCGACAGCCTCTCGGCCGTGGACCAGATGCGCACCTGCACCGCCTGTCCCACGGCGACCTGACCGCGCGCCCCTTCGGGCACGGCGATCACCGCATCGCGCGGCCCATCGTGGGCCAGTTGCAGCACTGCGGTGCCCGCGGACACCACCTGACCCGGCTCGGCACTCACCGCCGTGATCACCCCGGCGGCCGGCGCCAGCAACCGGGCATAGCTGCTCTGGTTGCTCTGGGCCGCAGCCTGAGCCTGGGCCTGTTCCAGCTGCGCCTGGGCCGATTGCAGGCTGGCGCGGCGGCGGTCCAGCTCCACCCCACTGATGAAGCCCTTCTCCTTCAGGGCCGAGAAACGCTGCCAGTCCGCCTGCGCCAGATCCCGCTGCGTCCGTGCGGCGGCCACCTGGGCCTGCGCGGCCTGGGCGGCCAGCGCATAGTCCTGGCCGTCGATTTCGGCCAGCACCTGCCCCTGGCGCACCACATCGCCCACATTCACGGCACGCTGCACCAGCTTGCCGGCCACCTGAAAGCCCAGTCGCGATTCGGTCTGTGCCCGCACATCCCCGGCATATTCCACCCGGGTCTGCAGTGGACTGGCCCCCACCTCCAGCAACTTCACCGCACGCACCGGCTCGGGCGCCGGCGCCTGGCGCGAACAGGCCGACAAGGTCAACGCCACCAGCGCGACAACGCAAAGGCCCAGGCTGGGCCGCAACCGAAGAGTAGAAACCATGGAGGGGGGGAAAGATAAGTTACTGACTGATTGGTTAGCAATCTAGGAGAGCCCCCGCAACCTGTCAAGCGACAATCACGGCGTGAACACGCCCGCCCCCTCCTCCAGCCCGCAAGCCGCCCCGGTCACGCACTACGAGAACTTCCCCGTCGCGTCCTGGCTGTGCCCGGCCCCGCTGCGCCAGCCGATTGCCGCGATCTATGCGTTTGCGCGTGCAGCCGACGATCTGGCCGACGAAGGCACGGCCACACCCGCCCAGCGTTTGCAGCAGCTGCAGGCCTACCGCAGCGAACTGCACGCCACGGCCGGCGGCCAGCCACCGGCGCCGCACTGGGCTCACATTTTTGCGCCGCTGCAACACCAGCTGCAGCTGTGGCAGTTGCCGGTCGGGCTGCTGGACGACCTGCTCAGCGCCTTCATCCAGGACATCGAGAAGACGCGCGATGGCACCACCTATGCCGACCGGGAGGCACTGCTGGACTATTGCCGCCGCTCGGCCAATCCCGTGGGCCGATTGCTGCTGCACCTGTATGGCGTGCACGATGCGCAGGCCCTGGCGTACAGCGACGCCATCTGCACGGCGCTGCAGCTGATCAACTTCTGGCAGGACCTGAGCGAAGACATTCCGCGCCAGCGGCACTACCTGACCGATGCTGACTGCCAACGCTGGGCCGTCACCCGGCAGGACCTGGCACGGCAACAGGTCACCCCAGCCATACAGAAACTCATAGCTGACAACGCAGCATGGGCCAGGGCCAGCATGCAAAAAGGCTTGCCACTTGTGCACCGCCTGCCCAGGCGCATCGGCTGGGAGCTGCGCCTGGTGGTGCAAGGCGGTTTGCGCGTGCTGGACCGGGTGGAGGCACAACAAGGCGCCAGCCTGCACACGCGCCGCACCCTGGGCAAGGCCGACCTGCCGCGCATGCTCTGGCGTGCGCTGTGGATGTGATCGCACGCCCCATGCAAAAGACCGGTGCATGCACCGGCCTGGAACTGCAGAGGGACCGCGGTTTTACGCGGCTTCGTTCACCGACTCGGCCGGGGCCAGCACAGGCGAAGCCAGCGTGCGCTGCCCCTGGGACACCGCAGGCTTGGCCGTGGCCGTCGACGCACCGGGGCGGCTGTAGCTGCTGATGTACGGCGTGCCCGTGGTGGCGCCGGCTTCCAGCACAAACTGGGTCGACATTTCCGCCATCTGGCGCGCCTGTTCTTGCAGCGCGCTCGAGGCGGCTGAGGTTTCCTCCACCAGCGCGGCGTTCTGCTGGGTCACATCGTCCAGGTTCGAGACCGCATCGTTGATCTGCGCCAGGCCCTTGGACTGCTCGCGGCTGGCATCGGCAATCTCGTGCACGATGCTGGACACCCGCGCGATGCTCTGCACGATGTCCTCCATGGTCTTGCCGGTGCGGTGCACCTGGTCGCTGCCCACACGCACGCGGTTGACCGAGTCGTTGATCAGCACCTTGATTTCCTTGGCCGCCTCGGCCGAGCGGCCCGCCAGCGAACGCACCTCGCTGGCCACCACGGCAAAGCCACGCCCCTGCTCGCCGGCGCGCGCGGCTTCCACGGCGGCATTCAGCGCCAGGATGTTGGTCTGGAAGGCAATGCTGTCGATGACCCCGATGATGGCCTCAATCTTCTTGGCCGAGGTGTTGATGTCCTCCATGGTCGCCACCACCTGCGACACCATCTCGCCGCCACGCTGCGCCACCTCGGTGGCCCCCGAGGCCAGCTCGCTGGCGCGCGAGGCGCTGTCCGCGTTCTGCTGCACCGTGCTCGACAACTCCTCGGTGGCCGAGGCCGTCTGCTGCAGCGAGGCCGCCTGCTGCTCGGTGCGCATCGACAGGTCGCCCGTGCCCGCCGCCACCTGGGTCGAGGCGCCGGCAATCGCATCGGCACCGCTGCGCACCTTGTAGATGATGTCGTGCAGGTGCGTGCGCATGTCTTCCATCTGCACCAGCAGTTCGGTGATTTCATCCTTGCCGCTGACCGCCACGCGCTGGGAGATGTCGCCCGCCGCAATCGCCTGGGCGGTGTGGTGTGCGGACTTGAAGCCGTGGCTCATGCGGCGCAGCAGCGACACCGACAGCAGCGTGGCCGGCAGTCCGCCCAGCAGCACGCACAGCACGAACACCAGGATGCTGAAGTGGTAGCGCTCGGACGCCGCCTGGTAGGCCACATCCGCCTGCGTGATCTGCAGGCCCTTGAAGGCGCCGACCAGGGCCACCAGCATGTCGCCCTCCTCGCGCCCCAGGGCCAGGAAGCGCGACATCTGCTCGCTGCTGAAGTCGCCGTTCTCCATGCTGCGCACAATCTCGCCCAGCTTGGCGTTCCAGGCGTTCTGCGCACGGATGGCCTCCGCGAACATTTCCTTTTCCATGGGCTCGGTGACGATCTTGGCCAGTTGCTGCTGCCACTCCACGCCCTTGTCGAGGTTGTGCCGGATCAGCTCCAAGTGGCTGGACGTGGGGTGGTCGTGCAGGGCCGACAGGGGGTTGTCGGGGGCGTGCTGGAACGACAGCAGGGTCTGCATGCGCATCTGCGACACGCTTTCGTTGATCGAGTCGGCCAGCAAGATGCGCTGCAGCGACTCGTCGTGCAAGGAACGCAGGCTATCCCGAGAGCTCATCAAGCCATACCAACTCATGCCGATGACCACCGCCATCGATGCGAAATAACCGAAAAAGACCAGCATGTACCGCTGTGTCAGACGCAGGGAATTGAAGCTCGGCATCTCGTATGCTTGTATCAAATTGCAACCCTATGATCTTAGGGGCTTGCCTGAAAAATCAGCACACCCTTCCATTGATGCAGATCAAGCCGCGCACTAATCCAGTACACAGCGCCGCGGCCCTGCCCAAGCATGTGACAATCGCCCGCCATATGAATCCGGAAACCTACGTCCAAGAAAAAGCTGCCGCATCGGGCAGCAGCTTTTATTACGCCTTCCTCTTTCTGCCAGCCAACCGCCGGGCCGCGATCACCGCGTTCTATGCGTTCTGCCGCGAAGTGGACGATGTCGTGGACGAGGTGCAGGACGTGGGCGTGGCCGCCCAGAAGCTGGCCTGGTGGCAGCAGGAAGTCGCCCAGGCCTTTGGCGGCCAGCCCAGCCACCCGGTGACGCAGGCCCTGATGCCGCACGTGGCCGAGTTCGGGATCGAGCAGCGCCACCTGCAGGCGGTGATCGAGGGCTGCCAGATGGACCTGGAGCAGACCCGCTACCTCGACTTTGCCGGCCTGCAGCGCTATTGCCACCTGGTCGCCGGCGTCGTCGGCGAAGTGGCGGCCCGCATCTTCGGCCAGACCGACCCGACCACCACCGCCTACGCCCACAAGCTGGGCCTGGCCTTCCAGCTCACCAACATCATCCGCGACGTGGGCGAAGACGCCATGCGCGGGCGCATCTACCTGCCCATCAGCGAGCTGCAGCAGTTCGACGTCAAGGCCCACGAGATCACCAAGCGCGAATACTCGGACCGCTTCACGGCCCTGATGCGTTTCCAGGCGCAACGCGCCCACCAGCTCTACGACGAAGCCCTGGCACTGCTGCCGGCGGCCGACCGCCGCACCCAGAAACCCGGACTGATGATGGCCAGCATCTACCGCACCCTGCTGCGCGAGATCGAAGCCGGCCAGTTCCAGGTGCTGCACCAGCGCATTGCCCTGACGCCGCTGCGCAAGCTGTGGCTGGCGTGGAAGATGCAGGCCCTGGGCCGCATGTAAGGGCCATGCCCCAGCCGCAGCACATCGCCATCGTGGGCGGCGGCTGGGCCGGCATGGCCGCCGCCGTCGCCCTGCAGCAGCAGGGCCACCACGTGCAGGTCTGGGAAGCCAGCCGCCAGTGGGGCGGCCGTGCCCGCGCCCTGGACATTCCCGCACCCGACGGCGGCCACTGGACGGTCGACAACGGCCAGCACATCCTGATCGGCGCCTACCAGGCCTGCCTGCAGCTGATGCGCACCGTCGGCGTGGAAACCGCAGCCCTGCAACGTCTGCCGCTGGATCTGCGCTACGCCGATGGCCTGGGGTTGCACCTGCCCGACTGGGCCCCGCCCTGGGACGCGGCCTGGGGCATTGCCCGCGCCCGCGGCTGGCACTGGCGCGAGAAGCTGGCCCTGCTGCGCACGGCCCAACGCTGGCAGCGCCAGCAGTTCCAGTGCCCGGCCAGCGCCAGCGTGGCCGACCTGTGCCAGGGCCTGCCGGCGCGCCTGCTGCAAGACTTTGTCGATCCCCTGTGCATTTCGGCCCTGAACCTGCCGGCCAGCGCCGCCAGCGGGCAGATCTTCTTGCGGGTGCTGCAGGATGGACTGTTCAGCGGACGGGGCGGCTCCAACCTGCTGATTCCGCGCACCAACCTGTCCACCCTGTTCCCGGCCACGGCCGCCGCCTGGCTGCGCCAGCGCGGTGCCCGGCTGCGCCTGGGCGAGCGCGTGCAGGCCCTCACCCCCCCGACAGACCATGGCGCTGCCTGGCAGGTGGATGGCGAAAGCATGGATGCCGTGGTGCTGGCCACGCCCTGCGCCGAGGCGGCACGCCTGGTGCAGGCCCTGCAGGGAGTGCCCGCACCGCTGTCCGGGCGGACCACCGCCTGGGCCAACTGCGCTCAGGCGCTGCCGCACACGGCGATCGCCACGGTCTATGCCCACACGGCGCAGGGCCCTGGCCTGCCGGCGCCCATGGTGGCCCTGCGCAGCCAGGCGGACGCCCCCGCGCAGTTCGCCTTCGACAAGGGACAGTTGGGGGGCCCGGCCGGCCTGCTGGCCCTGGTGGTCAGCGCCAGCCAGGGCGACAAGGCACTGCTGCAGTCGCAGGTGCTGGCGCAGGCCCGCACGCAGCTGCGCCTGCCCGATCTGCAGCCGCTGAAAACCGTGATCGACAAGCGCGCCACCTTTGCCTGCACGCCCGGCGTGCAGCGCCCCGCTGCCGACATCCTGCCGGGCCTGTGGGCCTGTGGCGACTATGTGCAAGGCCCCTACCCGGCCACGCTGGAAGGTGCGGTGCGCAGCGGCCTGCAGGCGGCAGCGGCGGTGAGCAATTTTCTAAAAACATAGCTGGCAGCGCTCAAAGACAAAGCACTTCAGGCCTTTTGTAACCCAAAGTGCTTGCTTTGCATGCGCTGACAGCTATGGTTTAAGAAGCGATCACTTTTCCAGGTACCACTGGATCACAACCTTCGCCAGAAAGCCGATGAAGCCCACGGCCAGGCCCAGGAACAGCACAAAGGTGCCGAACTTGCCCGCCTTGGACTGCCAGGCCAGGTGACCAATAATGAACAGCATGAAGAGGATGAAGGCCCCCACGCCGTAGGTCAGGAAAAATTCCGAAATTTGTTGTTCTGTAAAACCGAAGATCACAACACAGGTCCTAGAAACCTCACCGCCCTGGCACGCCGTGCGCCGCCTCCCGCAGCGCAAAGTCGGAGGCATCCACCAGATCGCGGTAGGCATGCCAGCTTGCATGGCCCAGCATGGGCATCACAAACACCAACCCCAGCAGCAGCGACGCCAGGCCCAGCAAGGTAAACATCAAAATCAACCCCGCCCACACGGCCATGGGAATGGGGTTTTGCAAAATCACCAACCAGCTAGTGAGCACCGCCTGCGGCAAAGAAACCTTGCGATCCAGCAACAAAGGCATAGAAACCACGCTGGAAGCGAAGATGGGTGCCGCCAGCAGGCTGCCCAGCGCCAGCCACAGATGGAACAGACTGCCATCCGCCGCCAGCACCACGTGCTGCATGAAGTCCAGCGGTGTGGCGATGCGCACGGGGGACATCAGCGTGATCAGCGAGGCCGACACCAGCACCCAGCCCGTGGCCGAGATGGACAGCAAGACGCCGAACTGCACCAGGCACCAGTAGTCGTTGCCGAGCTTGCTGTGCCCCTGTTGCCAATGGGACCAAGTATGCCGCACCAGGCGCCAGCCCACCGGCTCGCCACGCTCCAGGGCACGGCTGATGGCGTACAGGCTGGTGGCCACCACCGGCCCCATGACCAGAAAACCCGACAAGGCGCCGGCCATCAGCCAGAAGCGGTCATGCCCGATCCACAGGATCAACAGGCCGAACAGCGTCAGGCACAGGCCATGCGCCAAGCTCAGTGCCGGGGCACGGCACATGTCCTTCCAGCCCAGGGCCAGCCAGCCCAGGGGCTGCATCAGGCCAACGGACAGGGGGACGGGCAGATCCATGCTGGGGTTGCGCGACAAAGTGCTGGGCATACGCTGGCTCCTGCGCCCCGCTGGGGGCAAAACCCTCAGGCAGCCAGCATGTCACACAGCGCTTGCAAGCTGGCCACCGTGGTGGGTGGGTGCTCTTTCTCTACCGGCCAATCTAAGCCGCTGCGGTTCAGCCAAACAGCGTGCATACCCGCATCCCGGGCCGCCACGGCATCCAGTTTGGCGTCGTCTCCTACATGCAGCACGGCCGAAGGCGGCACATCGACGGCCGCCGCCGCCAGGTGAAAGATGCGCGCATCGGGCTTGGCAAAGCCGGTGCGCATGACGTTGAAGCTGTCGCGAAAGAAGCGGCCGATCCCGATGTGGTGGATGTCGGCATTGCCATTCGTCACGGCCACCACGGGCCAGCGCCGGGCCAGGAACTCCAGTGCCGGCAAGGCGTCGTCAAACAGCTGCACGCGCTGGCGTTCGGCAAAAAACAGATCAAACGCGGGGGTCGCCAAATCCTCATCGTCGCCGGCCTGGCGCAGCGCCAGCCGGATGGACTCGCGGCGCATGGCACTCAGGTCATGGCGCAGGTCGGGGCGCTCCTGCTCCACGCGTTCGCGGATGGCACGCAGGGCTTTGGGGGTGTCAAACAGTTGTGCGGTCTTGGCTGCACGCTCTTTCAACCATAGCAGCAGCACTTCTTCAGCGCGGTGGATGGTGGGCCAGATCGGCCACAGCGTGTCGTCCAGATCCAGGGTGATGGCGCGGATTTGCGATGGGTCAAGCATGGGCCGAGGTTACTGCAAGCCGCCACACGCAACAGCCCCCGCGGTGCGGAGCCCACCCGGGTTTTGCGACAATCACTGCATGCTCTCACGCTTTGCCCCCGAACCCCAGCTCCCTTCCGGCCAGCCTGAACGCACGGGCGTGCTGCTGTGCAACCTTGGCACCCCCGATGCCGCCACCGCCCCGGCGGTGCGCCGCTACTTGGCGCAATTCCTCAGCGATGACCGCGTGGTGGAAATCCCCAAGCTGCTGTGGTGGCCCATCCTGCACGGCATCATCCTGCGATTGCGCCCCAAGGCCTCGGCCGCCAAGTACGCCACCGTCTGGAACCAGGGCGGCGCCACGGGCTCGCCGCTGCTGTACTTCACCGAGCGCCAGGCCACCCTGCTGCGCGGCTGGCTGGGCGAAGCCGGCGCGAATGTGCTGGTGGCACCGGCCATGCGCTATGGCAATCCGTCCATCCCGGCGCAGCTCGACGCCCTCAAGGCCCAGGGCGCCACCCG
The DNA here is from genome assembly GCF_018064205.1 of Comamonas aquatica. Taxonomy (NCBI): domain Bacteria; kingdom Pseudomonadati; phylum Pseudomonadota; class Betaproteobacteria; order Burkholderiales; family Comamonadaceae; genus Comamonas; species Comamonas aquatica. Next base: position 2,114,708 of record NZ_CP072916.1, read on the forward strand.
CATCCTGATCCTGCCGCTGTACCCCCAGTACTCCGGCACCACCACGGCCAGCGTGTGCGATGCGGTCTACGACTGGGCCAAGACCCAGCGCCACATCCCCGAGCTGCGCTTCGTGCACCGCTACCACGATCACCCGGGCTACATCGAGGCGCTGGCACAGACCGTGGAGCAGCACTGGCGCGAGAACGGCCGGGCGCAGAAACTGTTCCTGAGCTTCCACGGCGTGCCCGAGCGCACCTGGCAGCTGGGCGACCCCTACCGCGACGAGTGCTATGCCACCGGCCGGCTGCTGGCCGCGCGCCTGGGGCTGGACGAGAGCCAGTATGTGCTGACCTTCCAGTCGCGCTTTGGCAAGGCCAAGTGGCTGGAGCCCTACACCGAGCCAACCTTGGTCGCGATGGCCGGCCAGGGCCTGGAAAGCGTGGACATCATGTGCCCCGGCTTCACCAGCGACTGCATCGAGACGCTGGAGGAAATCAACCAGGAAGCGCGCGAAGCCTTTGTGCACGCCGGGGGCAAGGACTACCGCTTCATCCCCTGCCTGAACGACCACGCCACCTGGATCGGCGCGCTGCGCGATGTGGCGCGCCAGCACCTGCAGGGCTGGCCGGTGCAACCGGTGCCCCCCACAGCCCCTAGGACCTGAGGCACCCCAGGCACCGTACACGCCGGGGCTGCGGGCGTGCACGCTAATTGCTTGCGTGGCGGTACACACTTTCTGTACCCATGACTGCCCCACCCCACACCCTGCCCGCCCAGGGCCTTGCCCCGACGCACAAGCAACTGTGCCGCCACCTGCGCCACACCCAGCGGGTGGCCGAACGGGCCATGGCCCTGGGCCACCACCCGTTTGGCGCCATCCTGGTCGGCCCGGACCAGGAGACGGTGTTGATGGAGCAGTGCAACATCGACACCGTCAACCATGCCGAGTCCACCCTGGCGCGCATGGCGGCCACCAACTTCACGCCCGAATTCCTGTGGAGCTGCACGCTCTACACGAACGTCGAGCCCTGCTGCATGTGCGCCGGCACGGCCTACTGGGCCAACATCGGCCGCATCGTGTTCGGCATGACCGAGCATGCGCTGCTGCAATGCACCGGCAACCACGGCGAGAACCCGACGATGAGCGTGCCCGCACGCTACATCTTTGACCACTGCCAAAAGCCCGTGGCGCTGATCGGCCCGGTGCCCGAGCTGGCCGCGGAGATCGCCGCCCAGCAGCAGCGCTTCTGGTCCCGCCGCTGACCGCGCACGGTCATCCACGACCTGCACCCTGCATGGCACATTCCGACATTTTTTGCAGGGCTGCCGAATTAAGCTGGTGCAGTTGCGGGCCTGTTGCACCGGCGCGGCGCAGGCCAAGCGATTACCCCTAGAATCACGCTCCGAATCCACGGCCTGCACTTTCCTGCAGGCCTTTTGCTGCGCCCCATCCAGCGGCGCCAGCATCTTTCGGTGATTGCTTTTGCCCCCATGGCCTGCGCGCCCTGGGGTTTGGCCTGTTGGGGGCACATGCCCGTGCCCCAGCAAAAAACAGGACAACAACAGCCATGACCTCCCCCTCTTCGACTGCAAGCGGCCAGCCCACGGCCGTCAACAGCTACAGCTGGAAAGCCCTGTGCGGCTCCGCCGTGGGCTATGCCATGGACGGCTTTGACCTGCTGATCCTGGGCTTCATGCTCACAGCGATTTCGGCCGACCTGAACCTCACCCCCGGCCAGGCCGGCTCCCTGGTCACCTGGACCCTGATCGGTGCCGTGTTCGGCGGCATCGTGTTTGGCGCGCTGTCGGACCGCTATGGCCGCATCCGCGTGCTGACCTGGACCATCGTGCTGTTTGCCGTGTTCACCGGGTTGTGCGCCTTCGCCACCGGCTACTGGGACCTGCTGGTCTACCGCACCATCGCCGGCATCGGCCTGGGCGGTGAATTCGGCATCGGCATGGCCCTGGCGGCCGAGGCCTGGCCGGCCCGCCACCGTGCGCGCGTGTCGTCCTATGTGGCCCTGGGCTGGCAGGTGGGCGTGCTGGGCGCCGCCTTGCTGACCCCGCTGCTGCTGCCACTGATCGGCTGGCGCGGCATGTTCCTGGTCGGCGTGATTCCCGCGCTGGTGGCCTGGTTCATCCGCCACAAGATCCACGAACCCGAAGTCTTTGTGCGCAAGCCCGCCGCCCCGAAAGCCTCGCGCTTCGAAGCCTTCCGCCTGCTGGTCAAGGACAAGGCCACCGCCAAGGTCAGCCTGGGCGTGATCGTGCTGACGTCGGTACAGAACTTCGGCTACTACGGCATCATGATCTGGATGCCCAGCTTCCTGTCCAAGCAGCTGGGCTTCAGCCTGACCAAGTCCTCGATGTGGACGGCCGTCACCATCGTCGGGATGATGGCCGGCATCTGGATTTTTGGCCAGCTGGCCGACCGCATCGGCCGCAAGCCCAGCTTCCTGCTGTTCCAGCTGGGCGCCGTCATCATGGTGCTGACCTATGCGCAGCTGTCCGACCCCATCGCCATGCTCTGGGCCGGCGCTGTGCTCGGCATGTTCGTGAACGGCATGATGGGCGGCTATGGGGCCGTGATGAGCGAGGCCTACCCCACCGAGGCCCGCGCCACAGCACAGAACGTGCTGTTCAACATCGGCCGCGGCGTCGGCGGTCTGGGGCCGGTGGTGGTGGGGGCGGTGGCCATGGGCTATGGCTTCCAGATGGCGATCGCCCTGCTGGCCGCCATCTATGTGATCGACATGATTGCCACGGCACTGCTGATCCCCGAGCTCAAGGGCAAGGAACTGCACTGAGCCCAGCGGCGTCATCCCACAAAAAAAGGGCATCCTCGGATGCCCTTTTTTCATCGGCGGCGGGTCGCCCCAGCCATCAATCGGCCTTGATGTTGGCGGCCTTGACCACCTTGCCCCACAGGTCCCAGTCGCGCTTGACCATGGCCCCCAGGGCCTTGCTGTCCATGAAGTCGGCCGTGGCCCCCTGGTCCAGCGCCTTTTTCTGGAACGCCGGGTCGCTGAGCATGGCGCGCACATCGCCTTCCAGCTTGCGCACGATGGCCTCGGGCGTCTTGGCCGGCGCAAACAGCGCAAACCAGGAGGTGGCATTCACCCCGGGCAGACCGGCTTCGGCCGTGGTGGGCACCGACGCCAGGCTGGGCAGGCGCGCCTGGCTGGTCACGGCCAGCACCTTCAGCTTGCCGGCCTGGATGTGGGGCATGAAGGGCGGTGCGGTGCCGAAGGTCAGGTCCACCTGGCCGCCCAGCAGATCCTGCAGCGCCGGGCCGGTGCCCTTGTAGGGCACGTGCACCATCTGGATGCCGGCGGCCTGCTCCAGCTGCACGCCGGTGACGTGCTGCAGCGAGCCGTTGCCCGAGGAGGCGTAGTTCAGCTTCATCGGGTGGGCCTTGGCATAGGCCACCAGCTCCTGCAGGGTGTTGACCGGCAGGTCCCCACGCACCACCACGATCTGCGGGGCCGACAGCACGTTGGCCACGGGCACGAAATCGTCACGTTCCCAGCTGGACTTGCCCAGGTGCGGCGAGATCACGTGGAAGCCCGAGTACTGCATCAGCAGGGTGTAGCCATCGGCCTCGGCCCGCTTGACCTGCGCGGCCGCAATGTTGCCGTTGCCACCGCCCTTGTTTTCGACCACCAGGGTCTGGCCCAGCATGGGGCCCAGGGCCTGGGCGGTCATGCGGGCGGCCAGGTCGGTGGTACCGCCTGCCGCAGCGGGCACGACCATAGTGATCGGTTTGTGGGGGTAGGCCGTCTGCGCCAGGGCTGTGCCTGCCACGGTCGTGGCCAGTACCGAGGCCAGCGCCAGGCGTCCAAATTGCTTGCGAGTCATCGACATGGTTTCATCTCCTTCTTTGTTGTCATACGCCTGGGCAGGGGACCTGCCCAGGCTGCTAGCGCGCCATAGCCCGGGCGCGAATTTCTGGCAGGGATGCCGGTGCCGGGTGCAGCTGGTGCGCCGGCCCGGCCTTGACGATGGGGCTGGGGATGTCATGGCCCAGCAAGCCCGGCAGCCCGGCAGCGATCTGCGTCAGTGCCGCCAGGTCCACCCCGGTGTCATAACCCATCAGTTGCAGGGCGTGCACCAGCTCCTCAGTGCAGGCGTTGCCACTGGCGCCAGGGGCGTAGGGGCAACCCCCCAGGCCACCGACCGAGGCATCAAAGCGGTCGGCCCCGGCGTCGATGGCGGCCAGCACATTGGCCAGTGCCATGCCCCGCGTGTCGTGGAAATGCAGGGTCAGCGTGGTGGCCGGCCAGCCCGCCTTGAAGGCCTGGACCATGGCATGCACCTGGCGCGGATGGGCCATGCCCGTGGTGTCGCACAAGGTGATGCCCTGCACGCCAGCCGCCACAAAGCGCTGCACCCAGGCGAACACCTCGTCCACCGGCACATCGCCCTCCATCGGGCAGCCAAAGCTGCACGACAGCGACACATTGACAGCCACCCCCGCCTGCTGGGCGGTGGCGATCACGGCCTGCAGCCCGACCCAGGACTGCTCGCGCAGCATGCGCAGGTTGCACAGGTTGTGGGTTTCGCTGGCCGACATGACCAGGTTCAACTCGTCGGCGCCGGCGGCAATCGCGCGCTCCGCGCCCTTGACGTTGGGCACCAGGCAGGTCAGCACAGTGCCCGGACGGCGCGTGGTGCCGGCCAGCACCTCCTGTGCATCGGCCAGCGCCGGGATCGCCTGGGGCGAGACAAAGGCGGTCACCTCCACCTTGGCCATGCCGGTGGCCACCAGCGCATTGACCAGGGCGATTTTGTGCGCAGTGGGCACGAACACCGACTCCATCTGCAGGCCATCGCGCGGCCCGACCTCCTGGATGAACAGGCGCCGCCCGGCCCCTTGCCACACGCTGGGGGCGCTCATTGGATCACCCCCTGGCTGCGCAACTGCGCAATCTGTGCGGCGTTCAGCCCCATGCCGGCCAGCACGGCATCCGTGTCATCGCCCAGGTGCGGCGCACTGCTGCGCACCGTGCCCGGGGTGGCCGACAGCTTGGGCACGACACCCGGCACCTCCACGGTGTAGCCGTCGCGCGTGGCCTGCTGCAGGATCATGTCACGCGCGCGGTAGTGCGGGTCTTCGCAGATGTCCTTGGCGGTGTAGACCCGGCCAGCCGGCACACGGGCCTGGGCCAAGACGTCCAACACCTCGGTGATGCTGCGGCTGCGGGTCCAGTCGCCAATGGCGGCATCGATCTCCTGCACCCGCGCCACCCGGCCTGCGTTGTTGGCCAGGTCGGGGGACTGGCCCAGGTCCTCGCGGCCAATCGCCTGCATCAGGCGCTTGAAGATGCTGTCGCCATTGCCGGCCACCAGCACCCAGCCGTCGGCGCAGGGGTAGGCATTCGACGGTGCAATCCCCGGCAGGGCACTGCCGGCGGACTCGCGCACGGCACCGAAGGCACTGTACTCGGGCACCAGGCTTTCCATGACGTTGAACACCGCCTCGTGCAGGGCCACGTCGATCACCTGGCCCTGGCCGCCGTTGACCTTGCGGTGGTACAGCGCCGTCAGCACGCCGATCGTGCCGTGCAGCGCGGCCAGCGTATCGCCGATGGACACGCCTACACGCACCGGCACCCGCCCGGGCTCGCCGGTCAGGTGGCGCAGGCCACCCATGGCCTCGCCCACCACGCCAAAGCCCGGCAGGTCACGGTAGGGCCCAGTCTGGCCATAGCCGGAAATGCGCAGGATCACCAGCCCGGGGTTGATGGCATGCAGCGCATCGGGCGACATGCCCCAGCCCTCGAGCGTGCCGGGGCGGAAGTTCTCGATCAGCACGTCGGCTTCGCGCAGCAGCTGGCGCGCCAGGTCCTGGCCCTGCGGCTGGCGCAGGTCCAACGCCACCGACTTCTTGTTGCGCGACTGCACCTGCCACCATACGGAGGTGCCGTCCTTGATCATGCGCCAGTTGCGCAAGGGATCGCCCGCGCCGGGCGCCTCGATCTTGATGACCTCGGCGCCGAATTCGCCCAAGGTCTTGCCGGCAAACGGGCCGGCAATCAGTTGTCCCATCTCCACCACGCGCACCCCGGCCAGGGCGCCTGGCTGGAGGGTGGTGGGGGCAATCGTGCTGTCTTGCATCTGCTTTCTCCGTGCTGGCAGCCCTGCACCGTGTGCGGGCTGCCGTCGCATGATGCAAAAGTCCAGGCCCGGCGCAAAACGCTGATTGGCGAAGCTGCCATCGCATTTCAGCAAAGCAACACTCCATACTGGTAATTACCCTTAATAGAAATCACCACATTGGCCATCGGCAATGCCCATACAGCAAAGCAAAATGTAGGAATGCGCCTAGACCCCACCTCCCTGCGTCTGTTTGTGGCCGTGATGGAAGAGCAGGCCATCGCCCGGGCCGCCGCGCGCGAGCACATCGCCACCTCGGCCGCCAGCCGCCGCCTGGCCGAGCTGGAAAACCAGCTCAAGGTGCGCCTGTTCGAGCGCAGCAACCGCGGCATCGCCCCCACCCCGGCGGCCTACACCCTGCTGGACCTGGCGCGCAGCGTGCTGGGCGAGATGGACGGCATCGCCCGCCAGATGCGCGAGTACGGCAGCGGCATGCGCGGCCACGTGCGCATGGTGGCCAACATCTCGGCCATCACGCAGTTCCTGCCGGCCCAGCTCAAGGGCTTTCTGGCCCAGCACCCCGAGGTGCAGGTCCACCTGCAGGAAAAGATCTCCACCGACATCGCCCTGGCCGTGGCCCAGAACACGGCGGACTTCGGCATCCTCAACGCCGGGCGCTATGGCGGCGAGCTGACCTACATGCCCTACCGCCGGGACGAGCTGATCCTGATCGCCCCCCAGGGCCACCCGCTGACGGCCCAGACCCGCGTGCGCATGCGCGAAGCGCTGGCCTACGACTTTGTGGGCGCCCACACCGGCAGCGCCATCAACGGCGTGCTGACCCGCAGCGCGGCGCAGCTGGACCTGCCGCTCAAGCTGCGCATCCAGGTGACCAGCTACGACGCGCTGTGCCTGATGGTCGCCGCCGGCCTGGGCGTGGGCGTGCTGCCGCGCCAGAGCGCAGCGCTCTACCAGGGTAGCCTGCCGATCCAAGCCCTGCGCCTGGACGAGCCCTGGGCCCAGCGCGAACTGGTGCTGTGCCTGCGCCATTACGCCTCGCTGCCGCCGGTGGCGCGGGCCCTGGTGGACCACCTGGTCGCACCGGCTTCGGGTGCCCCGGAGGGGCCCGGCCTTATTCCCTGACGGCATAAGTTTGAAAGCGATGGTTCGTTCAAGCAACCTGTCGCTGCCACGACAATAGGGCCCTTCGTCACTTCCGTGGGTGCCTGCTGCTCCAGGCACACATGCCATGACCTCCTCCAAGCTGATTGCCGTCTCCCTGTGCCTGGGTGCCAGCGGCTGGGCGCTGGCCGCTGAGCCACTGCTCACCCCCCAAGCCCTGTCGCCCCTGCTGCAACAACCCGGCGTGCGCGTGATCGACATCCGCGATCCCAAAGCCTTTGCCGCCCAGCACATTCCCGGCGCCGTGAACGCGCCCTACGGCCAGTGGCGCGGCCCGGCCACCAACCCGGGCGAACTGCCCGACCACGACAAGCTGGTCGCCCTGGTACAAAAACTGGGACTGACTGCCGCCACCCATGCCGTGGTGGTCTCCACCGGCAAGGACGCCACCGACTTCGGCGCCATGGCCCGCGTGTACTGGACGCTCAAGTCCCTGGGGCTGACCGAGCTGTCCATCGTCAACGGCGGCATGCAGGCCTGGCAGCAGGCCCAGTTGCCGCTGTCGACCACCCCGGTACAGGTGGCGCCCAGCACCTACGCTCCCACGTTCGATGCCACCTGGCTGTCGACGCGCGAGGACGTGCAGCAAAGCCTCAAGCTGAGCAACGCCGTGCTGGTCGATTCGCGCCCCGACGCCTTCTACCAAGGCAAGACCCAGGCGCCCGCCGCCAAGCTGGCCGGCACCCTGCCCGGCGCCGTGCAGCTGGACTTCAACCAGTGGTTCGAGCCCAAGACTGCGCTGTTCGTCGACAAGGCCAAGGCCCAGGCGATTGCCGCGCAGATCCAGGTGCCCAGCGGCCAGGGCGCCGTGGCCTTTTGCAACACCGGCCACTGGGCCGCGACCGACTGGTTCGGCATGAGCGAAGTGGCCGGCATGCCGCACGTCAAGCTGTACGCCGGCTCCATGGTCGACTGGACCCAGCAGCCCGATTACCCGGCCCTGCAGAACGCCCCCGGCCGCGGCGAGCAGCTGATGCGCGCCACCCAGCAGTGGTGGCAGCGCAAGTTCAACTGATCCCACACTACATAAAAAGAGAGCAGTTGGCGCTGGCTCCACGAGCACTTCCGGCATCAACCAGCGGAAAGTGCAAGCGCAGCGCACGCTAACCGCTCCTGTTTTTTCAAGAGAGGCTGTCTTCGAATGAAGCGATTACCCTTGGCCATCCTCATGGCCGTGTTCTTTGGCTGGCTGCTGTGGTCGGTGTCCGTGCGCCAGGCCGCGCTGTTTGCCGTCGGCATCGGCCTGGGTGCCGTGCTGGCCGGCAAGCGCTTTGGCTTCACCACCGGTTGGCGCATGCTGGTCGAGGACAAGGACCCGTCCGGCGTCTTCGGCCAGTTGCTGCTGCTGGCCCTGGCCGCCATCCTGGCCATGCCGCTGCTGGGCCACTTTCCCGAGCTGACCGCCGCCCTGGGCCCACCCAGCGTGAGCCTGATCGTCGGCGCCTTCGTCTTCGGCCTGTGCATGCAGATTGCCGACGGCTGCGGCAGCGGCACGCTGTACAAGGCCGGCCTGGGCATCCCCATGAACGCCGCCATCCTGCCCGTGTTTGCCATCGGCAGTTTCCTGGGCAGCATGCACCTGGGCTGGTGGCTGGACCTGGGCCGCGCCCAGCCCGTGGGCCTGGTGAGTGCCTGGGGCTGGCCCACCGCCCTGCTGGCCACCCTGGCCGGCCTGGCCGCCGTGGCCGCCGGCGTGAGCGCGTACTGCAAGCGCGCCAACCACCGCGCCGGGCGTGAGTACAAGCCGCTGTTCGTGCGCAAATGGGTGGTCGGCGCCGTGCTGCTGGCCGTGCTGGCCACGCTGAACCTGGTCATCGCCGGCCAGCCCTGGGGCGTGGTCTACGGCTTTGGCCTGTGGGCCGCCAAGGTCGCCAACGCCACCGGCGCGGTCGACGTGGGCAGCAGCTGGTTCTGGAGCCAACCCGGCAACGCCCTGCGCCTGCAGGAGACGGTGCTGCTGGACGTGACCAGCATCACCAACATCGGCATCCTGGCAGGTGCCCTGTGGATCAGCGCCGGCACACCGGCCAGCGCCAAGCCGCTGACGGGCACGCAATGGGCTGTGGCCCTGGTCGCCGGCCTGGTGCTGGGCTACAGCTCGCGCCTGGCCTTTGGCTGCAACGTGGGTGCCATGTTCTCAGGCATCTCCACCGGCTCCATCCACGGCTGGATCTGGGTGCCACTGGCGTTTGCCGGCACCATCTTCGGCCTGCGCATCCGCCGCCATTTCGGCTTCTGACCCCGGAGGACAAGACCATGAGCCAATCGACCGTGCTGCGCACTGCGTTCTGGGTGATCCTGGTGGCCTTTCTGGCCTGGGACTACACCCACTCCCAACCCGTGGACCTGCGCTTCGAAGCCCCGCTGATCGCGGCCGGCTCCGGCGTGGCCGTGCAAGGCGGCCACTGCTCCATGCCGGATTGAACGCCGCACGCCCACCCTGCCCAAGGCCGCTGCATGCGGCCTTTTTTCATACTGGATTCGCCCAATAGGCCCAGACCACCGGTGCACCATCGGTTGAAAACCCCCAAACCGGGCCGACAAAACCATACAAATTTTTTGGTCTTACCCGGATAGCAGCCACACCATCGCCAATTTCGATTTCGCACCCCGCGCAAAAGAAGTCGGAAATGCCCAGCCTGTGCGCGCCAGCGGATATAAGCGAAATGTTACAAATAGGAGCACCCTGGGCGCGGCAGCGCGTGCGTTGCGTCATGTGAGCGTCTCCTCATCCATTAACAATCTGCCACAATTTGTCACACAGAACCCGCAGGGCACCGTCTTTGCATCAGGTTCCATGGTGCACATCAAGGGATGTGCAGTTTCTGGAAGACCTTGGTTAGGAACACGTAAGCAATGAGAAATATGAGTATTCGGGGCAAGCTGTGGTCACTCGTCGCGGGCCTTTTGCTGCTGACAGCGGCCATGACCGGCATGCTGGGCTATCAGCTCTTCAAGAGCAATCAACACCTGTCCAGCATCTACAGCAACCAGGTCGTGCCCATGCAGGACATCAAGCTGATCTCGGACGGCTATGGCATCAAGCTGGTGGAAATCACTAACAAGGTCTACAACCAGCAGATCCTGGCCGATTCGGGCAAGGAACAGCTGACCGAGGTGAAGAAGAACGCCGAGGCGGCCTGGCAGGCCTACCTGCCCACGGTGCTCACCCCCGAGGAAAAAGAACTAGCCGACCGCGTGGGCGTGCTGCTGGACGCCATCACCCCGCGCATTGACGACGTGCTGCGCCTGTTCGAGCGCCAAGACCACGACTCGCTGGGCTCCTTCATCGAATACCGCCTGTTCCCCAGCGTGAGCCCCCTGGCCGCGGCCTTGCAGCAGCTGTCGGCCATGCAGGAAGAACAGGCCCAGAGCGCCTACCACGAGGCCCAGTCCAGCCTGCGCCAGGCCGTGATCGCCGCCAGCGTGGTGGCCGCCATCGTGCTGGTGCTGGCCCTGGCCGGCGCCACCCTGCTGATCCGCACCATCACCCGCAGCCTGGACCGCGCCGTGCAAGTGGCCGAGACCGTGGCCCAGGGCGATCTGAGCTCCAGCATCCAGGTCACGTCCAAGGACGAGCTGGGCCGCCTGATGCTGGCCCTGCAGACCATGAACGGCAACCTGATCGGCATCGTGAACCGCATCCGTGAAAGCAGCGAATCGATTGCCACCGGCTCCAACCAGATCTCCACCGGCAACAACGACCTGTCGCAGCGCACCGAAGAGCAGGCCAGCAACCTGCAGCAGACCGCCGCCAGCATGGAGGAGCTGACCTCCACCGTGCGCCACAACACCGACAACGCCCAGCAAGCCACCCAGCTGGCGCGCAGCGCGGCACAAAGCGCCAACGCCGGCGGCCAGGCCATGGAACAGGTCACCCAGACCATGGAAACCATCTCGGCCAGCTCGCGCAAGATTGCCGACATCATCGGTGTGATCGACGGCATCGCCTTCCAGACCAACATCCTGGCGCTGAACGCCGCGGTGGAAGCTGCGCGTGCTGGCGAACAAGGCCGTGGCTTTGCCGTGGTGGCCGGCGAGGTGCGTTCCCTGGCCGGCCGCAGCGCCGAAGCCGCCAAGGAAATCAAGCAGCTGATCCAGCAAAGCGTGAACCAGGTCAACGAAGGCACGCGCCTGGTGGACACCACGGGCCAGACCATCAACGAGGTCGTTCGCCAGGTGCAAAGCGTGGCCACGCTGATCCAGGAAATCAGCAACGCCAGCAACGAGCAAAGCCAGGGCACCAGCCAGGTCAGCGATGCGATTGCCCAGCTGGACCAGGTGACCCAGCAGAACGCCGCCCTGGTCGAGGAAAGCGCCGCCGCCGCCAGCAGCCTGAACATGCAGGCGGCCGAGCTGAACCAGCTGGTGGCCGTCTTCAAGACCGGCACCGGCACCTCGGCGCGCTTCGCGGCTGTGGCGCCCAAGCTGGCCCCCGCCGGCAGCGCGGCCCCTGCCCGTCAGGTGGCTGCCACTTCGCAGGCTGGCAACGAGCCCGCCCTGCTGAACTGAGCCCCGGCACAGTCCAGCCTTCCCGCACGGCCGCCCGGCTGTGCGGGCCTCCTCCCCGCCCACCGCACCCTGCCGTGTTGCGCAGGCACCGCACCCACCGGGCCACACCGCGCGCCCAGCTTCAGCACCCAAAGTGCCGTTGACGCTGGTGCAGCCAGCGCTGACAGCTCTCCATTTCAAAGCATCCCCAACCGCTGCTGCGCACGCACCGTTGGCGGCATAAGCACATCACGGATGCGTAGTTGGCGCGGCCAGGGTTCTTCTCCACAATCGTTGCACCTTCCACAACGATTGAACCCGGAGACCCTTGTCATGCGCATTGAAACCCTGGCCGTCCATGCCGGCTACAGCCCCGACCCCACCACCAAGGCCGTGGCCGTGCCCATCTACCAGACGGTGGCCTATGCCTTCGACAGCGCGCAGCATGGCGCCGACCTGTTCGACCTGAAGGTGCCGGGCAACATCTACACCCGCATCATGAACCCCACCACCGACGTGCTGGAAAAGCGCGTCGCGGCGCTGGAAGGCGGCATTGCTGCGCTGGCGGTGGCCTCGGGCATGGCGGCCATCACCGCCGCCATCCAGACCCTGGCCGAAGCCGGCGACAACATCGTCAGCGCCAGCACGCTCTATGGCGGCACCTACAACCTGTTTGCCCACACCTTCCCGCAGCAGGGCATCGAGGTGCGCTTTGCCGATCCACGCGACCCAGCCAGCTTTGGTGCACTGATCGACGCCAAGACCAAGGCCGTGTTCATCGAGTCCATTGGCAACCCACTGGGCAATGTGACCGACATCCGCGCCCTGGCCGATGTGGCCCATGCGCATGGCGTGCCGCTGATCGTGGACAACACCGTGCCCAGCCCCTACCTGCTGCGCCCGTTCGAGTTCGGTGCCGACATCGTCGTGCACTCGCTGACCAAATACCTGGGCGGCCACGGCACCAGCGTGGGCGGCGCCATCGTGGACAGTGGCAAGTTCCCCTGGGCCGAGCACAAGGCCCGCTTCAAGCGCCTGAACGAACCCGACGTCAGCTACCACGGCGTGGTCTACACCGAAGCCCTGGGCCCAGCCGCCTTCATCGGCCGCGCGCGCGTGGTGCCACTGCGCAACATGGGTGCGGCCATCTCGCCGCAAAACGCCTTCCAGATCCTGCAAGGCATTGAAACCCTGACCCTGCGCATGGACCGCATCTGCGAGAACACGCAGAAGATTGCCGAAGCCCTGCAAAACCACCCCAAGGTGGAATGGGTGCGCTATGCGGGCCTGAAGGACCACCCCGACCACGCCATCGTGCAAAAGCAGTCGGGCGGCCGCGCCTCGGGCATCCTGTCGTTCAGTCTGAAGGGCGCAGAAGGCCGTGCGGCCGGCGCGCGTTTCCTCGATGCCCTGCAGCTGTTCACCCGCCTGGTGAACATTGGCGATGCCAAGTCGCTGGCCACCCACCCGGCTTCGACCACCCACCGCCAACTGGACGCGGCCGAACTGGCCAAGGCCGGCGTGACCGAGGGCATGGTGCGCCTGTCCGTGGGCATCGAGCACATCGACGACCTGCAGGCCGACCTGGATCAGGCCCTGGCCCAGGTCTAAGGGCTGGGGCTCAGGCCCCAGGCACCTGCGCAAGGCTCCTGGCCTGTGCGCAGGTGGGCGGCGGCAGGCACTGCGCCAGGATGCGTTCCTTGAGCCGCTCTGCCGCCGGGGGCAACGCATGGTCCCGGGGCCAGATCATGTTTAAGTGCGTGCGCAGCTTGGCATCGGCCAGTGGCACCAGCATGGGCAGGCCCTGCATGCCCAGCTGGGCAAAGCTGTCGAGGGCAAAGGCCACGCCCAGACCCTTTTGCACCATCAACAGCATGGGCAAAGTCTCCACCCCCCAGTAGGCCACTTCCGGCGTGAACCCGGCTTCCTGGCAGGCGCGCAGCAGCATGTCCGAAATGCCGGTGCCCAGCAGCGAGCTGTGCAGCAAAAAGCGCTCTGCGCGCAACGCCCCCAAGGCAATCTGGGTCTGCCCGCACAAGGGATGCTGCGGCGGCAAGGCCACCCGCAAGGGTTCGTTCATCACCTCCTGGTTCTGCAGCTCCGGCGCCGCAAACTGGCTGCGGCAGATCACCAGGTCCTGGCTGCGCTCGCGCAGACGCTGGAGCAGGTAGCCGGTTTCCCCCTCGTGCACATGGACCGTGAGCTTCATCGCACTGACCAGCAATTGCGCCATCACCCGCGGCATGATGAACAGGCTGGCCGCCGTGGCGCAGCCGATGTGCACCGTGCCCCTGCTGGCCTGGCACTGTAGGTGTCGCCGATGGCCTTGCGCCGGCGCATCTGTGACCTGTGGGTGCTGAGCGGTTTGCGCCTGATGGCCCACGCCCTGGTGGCGTCACTCTAATGCCCCAGGGTTGCAGGCATAAAAAAACCGCTGCCATGGCAGCGGTTGGAAGCCCTTGGAGAGAGCAGGAAATTTAGAAGCGGTAGCCAACGCCCACGCCCACCAGGATGGGGTCAATCTTGAACTTGCCGATGCCGTTGTTGATGGTCGTGTCGATATACACCTTCTTCACGTCGAAGTTCAGCGACCAGTTCTTGTCCAGCGCATAGTCAAAACCGACTTGCAGAGCACCGCCCCAGCTGTTGCGCTTCACATCCAGGCCAGCGGGCAGGTCAACATTCGAGAAGCGTGTGTAGTTGATACCTGCACCCAAGTAAGGCTTGAAAGCGCCAAAGTTGGTGAAGTGGTACTGGGCCATCAGGCTGGGAGGCAGGTGTTTCAGCGAACCAATCTTGGCGCCATTCAGTCGCACGTCCTGCTTTTGAGGGTAGGTCAGGACCAGTTCTGCGGCGAAGTTGGGGGTGAAGTAGTAGCTGATGTCCAGCTCAGGAATCACCTTGTCGTTGATGCTAACGCCAGCAGCACCGGCAGCACCGCCGTTGTCGCTTTCCAGGTGCACAGCGCGCACGCGCACTTGCCACTTGCCATCTTGCTGCTGCGCCATGGCAGCACCGGAAGTCATTGCACACAGAGCGGCCACGGCCAGCAGAGTCTTTTTCATAGTAGGTGTTTGGTCAAAGTCCGGGGACAACCCCCGTGACAGCCATTGCATCACTGCGCCCCACCCTGGGGTTTGCCTTAGGTCAACCCGGCCACCAGCGCGATTTCAGAGTTTGCTGAAATGTTGGAATTGAGCAACAAACCCTGCCACAGCAACACACACCCACTGTCATAGGCCATGCACGGTGCCCCAGGGACTAGTGCGCGTCCGCAGTGCCGCGCAGGCGCTGCACTGCTTGCACCAGCACCACGATCACCCCGCCAATGAAGGCGCCCACCCCGACATGGACCAGCAGCGGCACCAGCAAGGCCACGACGCCACCCAGCGGGGCAATGCTGGCATCCAGCCAGGCCTGGATTGGCCGCAGGCCGTGGACCAGCAGACTACCGCCCACCAGGAACATGGCCGCCGTGCCCACGATCGACAGGCCCTTCATCAGCCAGGGGGTGAAGGCAATCAGGCCGCGGCCCAGGGCCTGCAGGCTGGCACGGTCCTTGGACATCCAGGCGTTGCCAACATCGTCCATGCGCACAATGCAGGCCACCAGGCCATACACGAACACGGTGATGGCCAGCGACACAGCCACCAGCACGCTGAACTGCTTGACCAGCGGCTCGTTGGCCACGGTGCTCAGCGCAATCGCCAGGATTTCGGCCGAGAGGATGAAGTCCGTGCGGATGGCACCTTTGATCTTTTGCTGCTCATAGTCTGCGGCGTCCATGCCACGCTGCTTGGCCTCACGCACCGAGGACTGCGCCACGCCCTGGGCCTGGGCTTCCTGGGCCTCCTGCACGGGATCGTGGCCGTTGCGGCGCTGGTGCAGGGTGTGCAAGATCTTCTCCACCCCTTCAAAGCACAGGAAGGCGCCGCCCACCATCAGCAACGGGGTGATCAGCCAGGGCATGAAGGCGCTGATCAGCAAGAAGGCAGGCACCAGGATCACCTTGTTGAGCAGCGATCCCTTGGCCACGCCCCAGACCACGGGCAGTTCGCGGTGGGTGCGCACGCCGGTCACCTGCTCGGCGTTCAGGGCCAGGTCATCGCCCAGCACGCCCGCGGTCTTTTGCATGGCCACCTTGGTCATGCCCGCCACGTCGTCGGCCATGGCGGCCGATTTGCGCGCGGCCACCTTGCTCATCAGGGCCACGTCGTCCAACACGGCGGCAATGTCATCCAGCAGCATCAACAGTCCAGCACCGGCCATCTCGACTCCTTGGTGAATGTCCGCCGCACGCTTGCTTGCGCGGCATGACGTGAATCTTCAAAACATAGCAGCCGCCCCGCCACAGGCTGGCGGCTGCGGGACTCAGGGCTTGTCGTAATACGCCTGGGCCGTGTCGCTCAGCAGGTTGGGATGCATGCTGACCGCATACGGCAGGCCCAGGAAGTTGCGCCAGCCGCCCCGGTCGGCCTCGGTGAGCTTGCCGTCCTTGTTGACATCCAGCGCCACCGGCGCCACGCCGTAGAAGCTGCCGCCTACGCCGTCCAGCTTGAGCTTGTCGCCCTTCTTGTCCGTGCTGAGCACGCGGCCACTCGCGGCATCCACGGCCACCAGCGGTTCGCCGACAAAGCCTTCGCGGATCACATACACCTCGGTATAGCCCTGGCCGGCCCAGCGCTGATCGACCAGCAGGTCGGGCCGCGCCAGCACATTGGCCGCCTCGGCCGCGCAGGCGCCCGTGCGGCACAGCACGGCCACTGGGGCATCCTTGTAGGGCAGCACCGCCTGCACGGCCTGCCAGAAGTCCGCCGCGCTGACGCGCACCTCGGTGCCCGGGACTGCGCCATAGCGGCATTGGCTGCCATCGTCCGAACGGATCTGTGCCTCGGCTGCACCAAACGGGTGGGGCTGGCACTGCTGGTACAGGCGCGGAAACGGCAGGTGGCGCGCCCCCTCGGGGTGGCCCAGGCGGTATTCCGTGGCATCGCGCACATCGATCAGCGCCATGCGCTGGCTGGCCGGCAATTGCGTACCCACATAAGCCCGGGCCGCGCTGATGTCACCCGCGTAATGGCGCACGGGGGCGTACAGGGGCTGCGCCGGTGCGGCCTTGGCCACGGTGGGGGCCGTGCTCTTGCCGCCGCCATACCAGCCTTGGACATAGGCACAGCCCGAAGTGAGCAGCACGGACGACAAGGCCAACGCCTTCAGGACCCAGGAAGAAGAGGTTTGCATACACATGGTGAAAGAAGAACCCGCGGGCACGAAGACTGCGCCTGCGCTGTGGCCGCCATCATAGAGGGGCGCCGGGCCTGCGCCACCGCATCGCCGCCGTGGACATGGCTGGGCCTGCACCAGGTCGTCACCCCGTGCTGCGCCGCCGGCAGTCCACCCACCAATGTATTGGCAGGCATGCTGGCCCTGCTGCGCTGGCTGGGTCCGGTGTTGCCCAGGTTGCAATTTAAAAAAGAGAGCAGCTTGCGCTGCCCCAATCTGCTGTTCAACGCCATTCAGGCTTGAAGTGCTTGAATGACCAGCGCAGCACGCTCTCTTTTTGATTCAGTGTCCATAAAAAAAGGCCCTGCCTGCGCAGAGCCTCGTGTGCCAAGCGCGCAAGCTGCCTAGCAGCTTGCGGTGGCCATCAACCCAACCACTTGCGGGCGTTGCGCCAGACGCGCATCCAGGGGCTGAAGGCGGACTTGTCGCCCGAGGTCCAGCTCATCTGCACGTTGCGGAACACGCGCTCGGGGTGGGGCATCATGGCCGTGAAGCGGCCATCGGCCGTGGTCACTGCCGTCAGGCCACCGGCCGAGCCGTTGGGATTGAACGGATACTGCTCGGTCGGCTGGCCGTGGTTGTCCACATAGCGCATGGCCTTCACGACTTGGTCTGCATTCCCACGGAACTGGAAGTTGGCATAGCCCTCGCCGTGCGCCACGGCAATCGGCAGGCGCGAACCGGCCATGCCCTGCAGGAAGATGGAGGGCGACTCCAGCACTTCCACCATGGACAGGCGCGCCTCGAAGCGGTTGCTCTGGTTCTGCGTGAAGCGTGGCCAGTCCTGTGCGCCGGGGATGATGTCGGCCAGCTCGGCAAACATCTGGCAGCCGTTGCACACGCCAAGACCGAAGGTGTCCTGACGGCCAAAGAAGGTCTGGAACTGCTCGGACAGGCGGTCGTTGAAGGTGATGGAACGCGCCCAGCCAATGCCCGCACCCAGGGTGTCGCCGTAGCTGAAACCGCCACAGGCGACCACACCAGCAAAGTTCTTCAACTCTGCGCGGCCGGCCTGCAAGTCGCTCATGTGCACGTCGAAGGCGTCAAAACCGGCCTCGGTGAAGGCGTAGGCCATTTCCACGTGCGAGTTCACGCCCTGCTCGCGCAGCACGGCCACGCGGGGCTTGGCGGCCACGTTGATGAAGGGCGCCGCCACGTTGTCCTGGGGGTCGAACGTCAGGTGCACGTGCATGCCGGGGTCGGTGGGCTCACCGGCGGCGGCGTGTTCGCTGTCGGCACACACGGGGTTGTCGCGCTGCTGGCAGATCTTCCAGCTCACGGCGTCCCAGACCTGGTGCAGGTCGCTCAATGTCGCGCCAAACACCTTGTTCGCGTCGCGCCACACTTGCAGCTCGCCCTTGCCGGCGTCCACGGGGGACGATGCGGGGCGGGTCTTGCCGATGGTGTGGCTGCACTGGATCAGGCCGTGCTCACGCAGAACGTGCATGACTTCGGCGCGGTCGGCGGTGCGGATCTGCAGCACCACGCCCAGCTCTTCGTTGAACAGCGCGCGCAGCGTCAGGTCCTCGCGGCGGCCAGCCACCTGCTTGCCCCAGTTCTTGCCCTCGCCGCTGTCCATGCGGCTGTCGCTGATGCCGTCGCCTTCGGTGATCAGCATGTCCACGTTCAGCGCCACGCCCACATGGCCGGCAAAGGCCATCTCGGCCACGGTGGCCAGCAAGCCGCCGTCGCCCTTGTCGTGGTAGGCCAGGATCAGGCCCTTGGCGCGCAGTGCATTCACCGCATCGACCAGGGCGATCAGGTCCTTGGCGTCGTCCAGGTCGGGCGTCTCGTTGCCCGACTGGTTTAGCACCTGGGCAATGATGGAGCCGCCCATGCGCATCTTGCCGCGGCCCAGGTCGATCAGCACCAGGGTGCTGTCGTCCACCTCGGCGTTCAGCTGCGGGGTCAACGTGGTGCGTACGTCGTCGATGGAGGCAAAGCCGGTGATGATCAGGCTGACGGGCGAGGTGACCTTCTTGATCACACCCTCCTCGTTCCACTGCGTGCGCATGGACAGGCTGTCCTTGCCCACGGGGATCGAGATGTTCAGCGCGGGGCACAACTCCATGCCCACGGCCTTGACGGTGGCGTACAGCGCGGCGTCTTCTCCGGCTTCACCGCAGGCGGCCATCCAGTTGGCCGACATCTTCACCTTGGGCAACTCAATCGGTGCAGCCAGCATGTTGGTGATGGCTTCGGCCACGGCCATGCGGCCCGAGGCCGGGGCGTTGATGGCGGCCAGCGGCGTGCGCTCGCCCATGGCCATCGCTTCACCCTTGAAGCCCTGGTAGTCGGCCAGGGTCACGGCCACGTCGGCCACGGGCACCTGCCAGGGGCCGACCATC
This sequence comes from Comamonas aquatica, assembly GCF_018064205.1. Taxonomy (NCBI): domain Bacteria; kingdom Pseudomonadati; phylum Pseudomonadota; class Betaproteobacteria; order Burkholderiales; family Comamonadaceae; genus Comamonas; species Comamonas aquatica. The sequence continues at coordinate 2,134,090 of NZ_CP072916.1, forward strand.
TGGTCGCGGTGGGTCAGGCCGCCCACGGCGCGGTCGCCGATGGTGATCAGGAAGCGCTTGGACGCCACGGTGGGGTGCGCCAGCACGTCGATCACGGCCTGCTCCAGCGCCACGCCGGTCAGGTCCATCGCGGGCAGCGTGCGCTCCACGCTGGTCACGTCCTTGTGCATCTTGGGCGGCTTGCCCAGCAGCACGTTCATGGGCATGTCCACGGGGAACTTCTGGTCGCCGGACTCGACCGCTGTGTCTTCCAGCACCAGCTGGCGCTCTTCGGTGGCCACACCGATCACGGCGAACGGGCAGCGCTCGCGCTCACAGAAGGCGGTGAACTGCGCCAGCGATTCGGGCGCGATGGCCAGCACGTAGCGCTCTTGCGATTCGTTGGACCAGATTTCCTTGGGCGACAGGCCCGACTCTTCCAGCTTGACGGCGCGCAGGTCAAAGCGCGCGCCACGGCCGGCGTCGTTGGTCAGCTCAGGGAAGGCATTGGAGATACCGCCGGCGCCCACGTCGTGGATGGCCAAGATGGGGTTCTCGGTGCCCTGCGCCCAGCAGTGGTTGATGACTTCTTGCGCACGGCGCTCGATCTCGGGGTTGCCGCGCTGCACCGAGTCGAAGTCCAGTTCCGCCGCGTTCGTGCCCGAAGCCATGGAGCTGGCTGCACCGCCGCCCATGCCGATGCGCATGCCAGGGCCGCCCAGTTGGATCAGCAGCGTGCCAGCGGGGAATTCGATCTTCTTGGTCAGCTCGGCGTCGATCACGCCCAGGCCACCGGCGATCATGATGGGCTTGTGGTAGCCACGGGTGATGTCGCCGACCTGCTGCTCGTACTCGCGGAAGTAGCCGGTCAGGTTGGGGCGACCAAACTCGTTGTTGAACGCCGCGCCACCCAGGGGGCCTTCGATCATGATCTGCAGCGGGCTGGCAATGTGCTCGGGCTTGCCGACTTCGCTGCCCCACAGCTTGGAGACGGTGAAGCCGGTCAGGCCGGCCTTGGGCTTGGAGCCACGGCCGGTCGCGCCTTCGTCACGGATTTCGCCGCCGGCACCGGTCGAGGCGCCGGGGAAGGGCGAGATGGCCGTGGGGTGGTTGTGCGTCTCCACCTTCATCAGCACATGGTTGGTCGCGACCTTCTTTTGATAGCTGGGCGCGCTGACTGTGCCTGCCTTGGCATCGAATTGGGCCACGAAACGCTCGACCACATGGCCTTCCATGATGGAGGCGTTGTCGGAGTAGGCCACCACGGTGTGCTGGGGCGAGACGGCTTCGGTGTTGCGGATCATGCCGAACAGCGACTTGTCCTGCTCCACACCGTCGATGGTGAACTTGGCGTTGAAGATCTTGTGGCGGCAGTGCTCGGAGTTGGCCTGCGCAAACATCATCAGTTCCACGTCCGTGGGATTGCGCTTGAGGTCATTGAAAGCGTTGACCAGGTACTCGATCTCGTCGTCGGCCAGGGCCAGGCCCCACTGCTTGTTCGCGGTTTCCAGCGCCGCGCGGCCGCCGCCCAGCACGTCCACAAACTCCATGGGCTGGGCCTGCAGGGTGGAGAACAGCTGCTCGGCTTCGGCACGGGTGGCGAAGACCGATTCGGTCATGCGGTCGTGCAGCAAGGCCGCGATCTGCGCGGTCTGCGCTTGCGACAGCTCGGGCTTGCCGCCCAACAGGCCGGACTTCACCTCCACGCGGTACTCGGTCATGCGTTCGACGCGGAACACCTCCAGGCCGCAGTTGCGCGCGATGTCGGTGGCCTTGGAGGCCCAGGGCGAGATGGTGCCCAGGCGCGGGGTGACGACCAGGGCCACACCGTCGCTGCCGCCGACATACGGGTCGCCATACGTCAACAAGGCCGCCAGACGCTGAGCTTGCTCGGCGGTCGGGGCGGCCTCGGTGGCAACCAGGTGCACAAATCGGGCGCTGATGCCCGTGATCTTGGGGTGGATGGCGACCAGATCGGTCAGGAGTTGCTGGGCGCGGAACGAGCTCAGGGCGTTTCCACCCTCAAACTGAGTCAAATGCAAGGTCACGAGGCGGCCTGTTTATGTGAAGGCTGGTCAAAAGCGCCCCGCCCTGAGGACAAGCACCAAGGCAGGGACGCTGAATTGAGAGAGTTGCGATTTTACCGGGTCGAATACCCTATATATGGAAAGCAATATGAGCAGGGGGAATAGACACATGCTTTGCACACAATCGCCAACACCCTGCTAGCAACTTCCCCAAGCGGGCCTGTGCCGCCACCGAAAGCCGGCCGATGGAATAATCCATGGCATGAGCATCACCATCAAAACCCCGCAAGACATCGAGCGCATGCGCGTTGCAGGCCGACTGGCTTCGGAAGTGCTGGACTACATCACCCCCCACATCAAGCCCGGCATCACCACCGCAGAGATCGACCGCCTGGGCGCCGAGTGCATGGCCCAGCAGGGCACCCGGTCCGCCACCATCGGCTACCAGCCCCCGGGCTACCCGCCCTACCCCGGCCACCTGTGCACCTCGCCCAACCATGTGGTGTGCCACGGCATCCCGAACGACAAACCGCTGAAAAAAGGCGACATCGTGAACGTGGACGTCACCGTCATCACCGAAGACGGCTGGTACGGCGACAACAGCCGCATGTTCCAGATTGGCGAAGGCACGATTGCAGGCAAGCGCCTGGACAGGCTGACGTTTGAAGCCATGTGGCTGGGCATCCAGCAAGTCAAACCGGGCAACACCTTGGGCGATATTGGCCACGCCATCCAAACTTTTGCCGAAAAGCACAACCTGTCGGTGGTACGCGAATACTGTGGCCACGGCATCGGTCAGAAATTCCACGAAGAACCCCAGGTGCTGCACTACGGCAAGCCCGGCACGGGCACGGTGCTGGAAGAAGGGATGGTCTTCACCATCGAGCCCATGCTGAACCTGGGCAAGCGCGAGGTGAAGGAACTGGGCAACGACGGCTGGACCATCATCACCAAGGACCGCAGCCTGTCGGCCCAGTGGGAGCTGATGCTGGCCGTGACCCAGACCGGCTACGACATCCTGACCTGGTCCGAGGGCTCGCCCACGCCGCCCGACTTCATCAGCGGCATCCGCACCTGATGCGGCACCGGCCCTGACGCCCTGTGACAAGGCAGTCCCGCTGCAGGCGGACTGCCTTTTTTCATGGCGGGATCGTGCACACTCGGGCTCCAGGTCCATGCCGCCGCCACGCCTTGCATATTTCTTGCTTGCCTGTGGTCCAGTTTTTGCCTGACAGGTCTTTCTTGCCATGAACATCGAACTCGGCGCCCTGCGCACTGCCTACCGCCAGGACAAGGCGACCCTCACCGACGCCTTGCGCACCCCTGCCAGCAGCACCCGGGGCATCCGCAGCGTGCTGCAAAAGCTCTCGCGGCTGACCGACCAGCACCTGTGTGCCATCCGCGCGGCCAGCGGGCTGCCGGCCGAGGTGGCCCTGGTGGCCGTGGGCGGCTATGGCCGCGAGCAGTTGTTCCCCGCCTCCGACGTGGACGTGCTGTTGCTGCTGCCCGGCCACAGCACCGAGGGGCACGCCCCGCTGAAGGAGGACCTGGAGCGCTTCATCGGCGCCTGCTGGGATGCGGGCCTGGAAATCGGCTCCAGCGTGCGCACCATCAGCGAATGCGTGGCCGAGGCCCAGAACGACGTGACCGTGCAAACCTCGCTGCTGGAAGCCAGGCTGATCGACGGCGATGCGGCACTGTTTGCCGAATTCCAGCGCCAGTACCGCGCCTCGCTCAACCCCAAGGCCTTCTTCACCGCCAAGACGCTGGAGCTGCGCCAGCGCCACATCAAGCACGAGGGCACGCCCTATTCGCTGGAGCCCAACTGCAAGGAATCGCCCGGCGGCCTGCGCGACCTGCACACCATCCTGTGGGTGGCGCAGGCCGCCGGCCTGGGCAGCAACTGGCGCGAGCTGGCGGCCAGCGGGATTGCCACCGAGTTCGAGGCGACGCAGCTGGAGCGCAATGAGGCCACGCTGAGCCTGATCCGCGCCAAGCTGCACGCCCTGTCGGGCCGGCACGAGGACCGGCTGATCTTCGATTTGCAGACCGCCGTGGCCGAGTCCTTCGGCATCCAGAGCCACACGCCCGTGGGTGAGACCATGCCCGTGCGTGCCAGCGAGGTGCTGATGCGCCGCTACTACTGGGCGGCCAAGGCGGTGATGCAGCTGCAGCAAATCCTGCTGCTGAACATCGAGGAGCACCTGTACCCGAACAATGCCGAGCTCAAGCGCATCGACGACCGCTTCTTCGACAAGGACGGGCTGATCGAGGTGGCCAGCGACGACCTGTACCAGAAGGACCCGCAGGCCATCCTGGCGACCTTCCTGACCTATCAGAAGTCGCCCGGCCTGCGCGACCTGTCGGCACGCACGCTGCGTGCCCTGTACAGCGCGCGCGACCTGATGGACAACACCTTCCGCCAGGACCCGGTGAACCGCGACACCTTCATGCAGATCCTGCAGGAGCCGCGCGGCCAGACCCATGCCTTCCGGCTGATGAACGCCACCTCGGTGCTGGGGCGCTACCTGTGGTCCTTCCGCCGCATCGTGGGCCAGATGCAGCACGACCTGTTCCACGTCTACACCGTGGACCAGCACACGCTGATGGTGCTGCGCAACATGCGGCGCTTCTTCATGGCCGAGCACGTGCACGAGTACCCGCTGTGCTCGCAACTGGCCAGCGGCTGGGACAAGCCCTGGCTGCTGTACCTGGCGGCGCTGTTCCACGACATCGGCAAGGGCCGCGGCGGCGACCACTCCGAGATCGGCGCTATCGAGGTGCGGCGCTTCGCCCGCCAGCACAACATGGCCGCCGAGGACGCCGAGCTGGTCGAATTCCTGGTGCGCGAGCACCTGCAGATGAGCACCGTGGCGCAAAAGCAGGACACCAGCGACCCGGACGTGATCCGCGCCTTTGCAGAGCGCGTGGGCACCGAGCGCCGCCTGACGGCGCTGTACCTGCTGACCGTGGCCGACATCCGCGGCACCAGCCCCAAGGTCTGGAACGCCTGGAAGGGCAAGCTGCTGGAAGACCTGTACCACGCCACGCTGCGCGTGCTGGGTGGGCGCGCGCCCGATGCCGCCGCCCTGGTGGAGGCGCGCAAGCGCGAGGCCCAGGTGGCCCTGGCCCTGACGGCCCAGCCCTACGAGTCGCACAAGGCGCTGTGGGACACGCTGGATGTGAGCTACTTCATGCGCCACGAGCCGGCCGACATCGCCTGGCATGCGCGCCAGCTGTCGCGCCACGTGGGCAGCCCCGTGCCCGTGGTGCGCGCGCGCCAGTCCCTGGTGGGCGAAGGCGTGCAGGTGCTGGTGTACGCCCCGGACCAGTCCGACCTGTTCGCCCGCATCTGCGGCTACTTCGACAACGCCGGCCTGATGGTGGTGGACGCCCGCATCCACACGGCGCGCAATGGCTATGCGCTGGACACCTTCCAGATCGCCTCCGAGCAGCTGCAGATGCACTACCGCGAGCTGACGACGCTGATCGAAAACGGCCTGCCCCAGGCCATCCTCAGCAAGGAGCCGCTGCCCGAACCCGGCAAGCGCCGCCTGTCGCGGCGCGTGCGCAGCTTCCCCATGGTGCCGCGCGTCACGCTCACGCCGGACGACAAGGCGCAGAACTGGCTGCTCAACATCTCGGCCAGCGACCGCGCCGGCCTGCTGTATTCCGTGGCGCGCATCCTGGCGGCGCACGGCCTGAGCGTGCAGCTGGCCAAGGTCTCCACCCTGGGCGAGCGCGTGGAAGACAGCTTCCTGGTGCAAGGCCCGCGGCTCAACAGCAATGCCCAGCAGCTGCTGATCGAAACCCAGCTGGTGCAGATGCTGCAGGAGTGAGCCACGGCCCGCACGCGGTCCGAAAAAAAGAGCGCCTGGCGCAGGCCTGACAAGGATTTTAGAGGGTTTTGACTCTGAAAGCCTTGCAGATCCTGCGCCAGGCGCTTTGTTATTGGAAGTGGCTCCACCGGCACCAGGCCCCTGCAGGCCCCTGCAGGCCCGTGCGCCACACCGCTCAATAGTGCGGTGGCAGCTCGTCGCGCAGGTTGCGCGGCGCGCCCTGCCCGCCTTCCGGCACCTGCTGGCGCAGCTGCCGCACCTCGTTGATCAGCGCGTCGATCTGCTGCTGCTGGCGGTAGATGGTCATGTTCAGCTGCTCCAACAGATCGTCGGTGTAGCTGGCCTTGACCTCCAGGTCCATGATGCGCGCCTCCAGCGCCTCGGCCGTGGGCTGCTCGCTCATGCCCGCAGCGCCTTGGCCAGGCGTGCCACGCCTTCGCGGATCTTGTCCTCGTCCGCCGTCGCGAACGACAGGCGGAAGGTGGACAGGTCGGGGTGCTGGCTGAAGAACGGGGCGCCCGGCACAAAGGCCACGCCTTGCGCGATGGCCTGCTTGGCCAGCACGTTGGCATCGGCCAGCGCACCGTGCGCGCCGGTCAGGCGCACCCACAGGAACAGGCCGCCCTGCGGCTCGGTGAATGCCACGGCATCGCCCAGCTCGCTGCGCAGCGCCGCCATCATGGTCTGGGCGCGCTGGGCATAGACCTTGCGCACCTTGGCCAGCGTGGCGGGCATGTGGCCGGCCAGCAGGTAGTGCGCCGCGGTGGCCTGGGCAAAGGTGCTGGTGTGGGCGTCGCTGAACTGCTTGCACATCACGGCCTTGGCCAGCAGCTCGGGCGGTGCGATCAGCCAGCCGATGCGCAGGCCGGGGCTGAGCACCTTGGACAGCGAGCCGCAGTGCGCCAGCCAGTCGCGGCTGCCGGGCACCTCGCTGGACAGCGCCAGCAGGCTGGCGGGCGGAGGGGCGTCGAAGTACAGGTCGCCATACGGGTCGTCCTCGACCACCAGGGTCTGGTACTTCACGGCCAGCTCCAGCACGCGCTGGCGGCGCTCCAGGCTCAGCGTGGCACCGCTGGGGTTGCCGAAGGTGGGGATCAGGTAGACCAGCTTGGGCTGGTGCTCGGCGATCAGCTTTTCCAGCTCGTCCACGATCACGCCCTGGCTGTCGATGGGCGCGCTGATCACTTCAGCGCCGTACAGGCGGAAGCACTGGATGGTGGCCAGGAAGGTCGGGCCTTCGACGATCACCTTGTCGCCGGGCGAGATCATGCACTTGCCCAGCAGGTCCAGCGCCTGCTGGCTGCCCGTGGTCACGACCAGGTTGTCGGCGTACACATCCTTGGCGCCCTTGGCCGCGGTGAAGGCGGCCAGCTGTTCGCGCAGCGGCATGAAGCCTTCGGTCGCGCCGTACTGCAGGGCCAGGCCGGCGTCCTGGGCCAGGGCCTTCTGGGAGGCCTCCTGGATGCCCGCCACGTCGAACATGGCGCTGTCGGGAAAGCCCCCGGCAAAACTGATGATTCCGGGCTTGCCCAGCAGCTTGAATAATTCACGGATCGCGGATGTTTCTACGTTGTCCAAACGTTGTGCAAACTGCATGGAGCATGTCCTCTCGGTAAAAATCCAGTGCCTGGTGCCGGGGCTGTGCACCAGACAGGCAGCGGCCTGCCGCCTATGCGCTGCATTATCGCGCCTGCCACAGGCCACACCGCGCCATGGCTGGCCACCGCCGCCCGGCGCTTGAAGCAAAATCCGCAGTTGCCATCCCCACCGAGCGCCATGAAAAAATCCGAGATCGTGCCCTTCTTCACCCTGCTGCGCGACGCCAACCCCAGCCCGCAGACCGAGCTGGAATACACCACCGTCTTCGAGCTGCTGGCGGCCGTGCTGCTGTCGGCCCAGGCCACGGACGTGGGCGTCAACAAGGCCACGCGCAAGCTGTTTCCCGTGGCCAACACGCCCCAGGCCATCCTGGACCTGGGCCTGGAGGGGCTGGAGGGCTACATCAAGACCATCGGCCTGTACCGCAGCAAGGCCAAGCACCTGATGGCCGCCTGCCGCATCCTGGTCGACCAGCATGGCGGCCAGGTGCCCGCCACCCGCGAAGCCCTGGAGGCCCTGCCCGGCGTGGGCCGCAAGACGGCCAACGTGGTCCTGAACGTGGCCTTCGGCCAACCCACGATGGCGGTGGACACGCACATCTTCCGCGTCAGCAACCGCACCGGGCTGGCCCCCGGCAAGACCCCGCTGGAGGTGGAAAAGCAGCTCCTCAAGCGGGTGCCGGACGAATTTGCCGTGGACTCCCACCACTGGCTGATCCTGCTGGGCCGCTACGTCTGCCAGGCGCGCAAGCCCAAGTGCTGGGAATGCCTGGTCGCGGCGCATTGCGATTTCAAGCCCAAGACCGCCGCGCCCACCGGACGCGCCTAGGCCCGGGCCCGCAGCGCTTTACCGACCCTGCCCGCCACAGGCTCGGTGTGGCGAGTTCAGCCCATGAAAAAAGCCCCGCACAGCGGGGCTTGGAGGGGTCGACGGCGTGCCGTTCAGTGGGCCGCGAAATCGTGGCGTTGCACGGCACGGCGGGCCGCCCAGTACTGCAGCGCACGCGGCACGATCAGCACCAGCAGCACGATCACCACCAGCGTGAGCGACATGGGGCGTTGCAGGAAGATCCAGAAGCTGCCCTCGCCGATCGACACGGCGTTGCGCATCTGCGCTTCGGCCAGCGGGCCCAGGATCATGCCGACCACCACGGGGGCCGTGGGGAAGTCGAAGCGGCGCATCAGCACACCCAGCAAACCGATACCGTACAGCAGGAACAAATCGAACGTGCTCTGGCGCATGCCATAGGCACCGACGGTGGCGAAAATCAGGATCCCGGCGTACAGCTGGGGGCGGGGAATCTTCAGCAGCTTCACCCACAGGCCCACCATGGGCAGGTTCAGCACCAGCAGCATCAGGTTGCCGATGTACAGCGAGGCGATCAGCGCCCACACCAGGGCACCGGCGCTGCTGAACAGCTGGGGCCCGGGGTTGATGCCGTAGTTCTGGAACGCGCCCAGCAGCACGGCCGTGGTGTTGCTGGTAGGAATGCCCAGCGTCAGCAGCGGAATCAGCGCCGCCGTCACCGTGGCGTTGTTGGCCGCCTCGGGGCCGGCCACGCCTTCGATGGCGCCCTTGCCGCCGAACTCGGCCTTGTCCTCGCCCTTGGCCAGCTTCTTCTCGGTGGCATAGCTCAGGAAGGTCGGGATTTCCGTGCCGCCGGCGGGAATGCAGCCAAACGGCGTGCCGATGATGGTGCCGCGCAGCCAGGCCGGCACGGAACGCTTCCAGTCACGGCGCGTCATGTGCACGCGCGTCACCTTGTTCTGCGACTGGTCGACCTTGCCTTCGTACAGGGCCGCGTACAGCACCTCGGCCACGGCGAACAGGCCCACGGCCACCAGCACGATGTCCACGCCGTCCATCAGTTCCATCTTGCCGCCGGTGTAACGGGCCGAACCGGTGATCTGGTCCATGCCCACGCAACCCAGGGCCAGGCCGACGAACAAGGCCGTCATGCCGCGCAGGCTGCTTTGCCCCAGCACCGCGCTCACGGTGGTGAAGGCCAGCACCATCAGCATGAAGTACTCGGGCGGGCCCAGGCGCACGGCAAAGTCCGCCACAGTGGGCGCGAACAGCGTCACCACCACGGTGGCCACCGTGCCCGCCACGAAGGAGCCGATGGCCGCCGTGGCCAACGCCGCGCCGGCGCGGCCACTCTTGGCCATCTTGTTGCCCTCCATGGCCGTGACCATGCTGGCGGTTTCCCCCGGCGTGTTCAGCAGGATGGAGGTGGTCGAGCCCCCGTACATGGCACCGTAGTAGATGCCCGAGAAGAAGATCATGGAGGCGGTGATTTCCACCTTGGCCGTGATCGGCAGCAGCATGGCCACAGCCACGGCAGGGCCGATGCCCGGCAGCACGCCCACGGCCGTGCCCAGGGCGCAGCCCAGCAACGCCCACAGCAGATTGATCGGAGTGGCCGCCGTGGCAAAGCCTTGCATCAGTGCGTCGAACATGTCCATCACAGCCACCCTGTTTCCGTCAGACCTGGCAGGTTGATGGCCAGGAACTGTGTGAATGCCCAGAACACCGGGGCCGCAATCGTGAAGCCCACCAGCACGTCCTTGAGCAGGGCCTTGCCGCTCAGGGTGCCCGTCTGGCCCTGGGCCCGGCGCAGGCCTTGCACGGCCAGGGTGAAGCACAGCGTGCAGCTGATGATGAAGCCCAGGTGCTCGATCAGTCCGGCATTGAGCAGCAGACCCGCAGAGACCCAGACGAAGGGGCCGACATCGGCCTTGGCACTGCCGCCGGGCTCACCTGCCTTGCGGTAACCCCCAGTCAGGGCCTCCCACACCAGCCAGACGCCGCACAGGGCCAGCACCGCGGCACACAACCAGGGCAGAAAACTGGGGCCTACGCCGCCGTAGCCGGCGTCGCCGGCAATCTGGCTGGCACCGACGCCCATGCCCACGGCGACCAGCACCACCCCCACACCCACGGCGGCTTGCCAGCGCGCGGACGGAATTGCACTGTGCCAGGCCGGCTCGGCGGGCACAGGGTTCAAGCTCTCAGACATGCAGAGCTCCTTTAAGAGAGAAATCAGGCTCTAGCGCTTGTGCAGCAAGCGCTTTCAGCTATCAAGTTCTGCAGCACGGCGCACGCACCGTGCTGCAGGACCGCGCGTTACACCATGCCGGCGCGGGTCATGGTGTCTTGCAGGCTGCTGAACTCCTTGTCCACAAAGGTGGCGAAGGCATCGCCGGCCAGCCATGCCGGGGTCCAGTCGTTCTTCTTCAGCGCTTCCTGCCAGGCCGCGCTCTTGGTGGCCTTTTCCAGCTTGGCGATCAGCTCGTCGCGCTGCTGCTTGCTGATGCCGGGGGCACCGTAGACACCGCGCCAGTTGCCGATTTCCACGTCAATGCCCTGCTCCTTCAGCGTGGGCACGTCCAGGGAGGACAGGCGCTCGGCCGAGGTCACGCCCACGGGCTTCATCTTGCCGCTGGCGATGTACTCGGCAAACTCGCTGTAGCCGCTGCCGCCGATGGTGACGTTGCCACCCAGGATGGCCGAGATCGCCTCGCCGCCCCCACGGAAAGCCACGTAGTTGATCTTGGCGGGGTCCACGCCCACGGCCTTGGCAATCATCGCGGCGGCGATGTGCTCGGTCGATCCGCGCGAGCCACCGCCCCACTTCACGCTGCCAGGGTCTTTCTTGAGCTGGGCGATCACTTCGCCCATGTTCTTGAACGGCGAATTAGCGGGCAGCACGAACACGTTGTATTCGCTGGTCAGGCGCGCCAGGGGCGTCACCTGCTTGAGGGTCACCGGGGGCTTGCCGGTGATGATGCCGCCCAGCATGACCGCGCCCATCACCATCAGGGCGTTCGCATCGTTCTTGCTGCCGTTGACGAACTGCGCCAGGCCGATGGCACCGGCCGCGCCACCCTTGTTGTCATAGGTCACCGACGAGGCCACGCCCGCATCCTGCAGGGCCTTGCCCAGGGCACGGCCCGTGGTGTCCCAACCGCCACCGGGATTGGCGGGCAGCATCATCTTCATGGCCGCAGCCTGGGCCCAGCTGGTGGGGACGGTGCCGGCCACCGCCAGGGCAGCCATGCTCTTCAAGAAAGTATCGCGTCGCATCATCTTGTCTCCTGTTTATAGGTTCGTCGTCAGGAAAAGCAGCACCAGCCGCAACCTGCACTGCTTGGGCAGCATGATGCGGTGACTGCCTGTCAAATGGCTGTCCTGCAGGGGCCGTGAAAACCCCAAGCTGCACAGCAACAAAACCCGGTCGCCGCAGTGCTAACGTGCCGCCCATGCACATTCTCTTGGTCGAAGACGATCCCGCCATGCAAACCAGCCTGCAGCGCGCCCTGGCGCGCCGCGGCATCCATGTCAGCCTGTGCGCGGACGGGCTGCAGGCCATCCCGCAGTGGCAGGCCCTGCAACCCGACGTGGTGGTGCTGGACCTGACGCTGCCCGGCCAGGATGGCCTGCAGGTGCTGGAGCACCTGCGCGCGCTGCGCGCCACCACGCCGGTGCTGATCCTGACCGCGCGCAGCACCGTGGGCGACCGCGTGCTGGGCCTGAACGCCGGGGCCGACGACTACCTGGCCAAGCCCTTCGACCTGGACGAACTGGAAGCACGCCTGCGTGCCCTGGAGCGGCGCGCCCAGGGCACGGGCGGTGCCTCCGCCCAAACCGACCATGACAGCTTCGGCACCCTGCGCCTGGACCGCGCCAGCGGCGCCATCTACCACCTGGGCCTGCCCATGGACTTCACGCCGCGCGAGCGCGCGCTGATGCACGCCCTGCTGGCGCGCCCGGGCCAGGCCATCGCCAAGGAGCGCCTGTACGAGCTGGTGTTTCCCGGCGAGGTCGATGTCAAGTACGAGGCCATCGAGGTGGTGGTCTACCGCCTGCGCAAGAAGCTGTCCGGCACCGGCATGGACCTGGTCACGCTGCGCGGCCTGGGCTACCTGCTCAAGCCCACGCCCTCGGGGGCCGCGGCATGAGCGAGCCCCAGCACCGCGGCATCTGGTCCTTGCGCAGCCAGTTGCTGGTGGGCATCTTGCTGCCGGTGATTGCCTGCATCGCGCTGAACATGCTGTGGTCCTACCGTGCCTCGCTGCAGGCGCTGCACACGGCCTACGACCGCACGCTGCTGGCCTCGGCCAAGACCATCGGCGAGCAGCTGGACGTGGACGGCTACGACGAGCACGCCCGCATCCACGCCCTGGTGCCCTACTCGGCGCTGGAGGCCTTCGAGGCCGACACCCACACGCGCCTGTACTACCGCGTGTCCAGCCTGGATGGGCAGCTGATCTCCGGCTTTGACGACCTGCCCTTCTGGCGCGGCATCATCCCGGCCCAGCCCCCCTACGCGGCCCTGGTGGACTTCTACGACAGCAGCTACCGCGACCAGCCGGTGCGCATCGCCGTGCTGCTGCAACCCGTGTCCAGCGCCACGGGCCGCAGCATGGCCGTGATCCAGGTGGCCGAAACCCTGCAGCTGCGCCACAACCTGGCCTGGAACCTGCTGACCGAGACCCTGTGGCAGAACGCAGTGCTCCTGGGCCTGCTGGTGCTGACCATCATGATCGTCGTGCAGCGCGTCACGCGCGCCGTGCGCGAGGTCGGCCACGCCATCGGCCAGCGGCCGCACCATGACTTCCAGCCCCTGCAGCGCGACGCCGTGCCGCGCGAGCTGCAGCCCTGGATCGACGGCATGAACCGCGCCATTGAGCGCCTGCGCGAACTGCTCAGCCACCAAAAGCGCTTCGTGCGCGATGCCTCGCACCAGCTGCGCACCCCGCTGGCGGTGCTGAAGGTGCAGGTGCAGTCGGCCCGCCAGGGCGACATGCCGCCCGCCACGGCCTTGCAGGAAATCGAGGCCACCGTGGACCGCGCCACGCAGCTGGCCAACCAGATGCTGTCGCTGGCCAAGGTGGAACAGCTGCGCCAGCAGCCGCAGGCCGCCACCGCCACCGGCTGGGACGCCATCGTGCGCGAGGTGGCGTTGGACCTGGCCCCGCTGATCGCCGACAAGATGCTGGACTTCGAGCTGCGCGCCGACACGCCCGTGCCGCTGTCCGCGCACGAATGGATGCTGCGCGAGCTGGTGCGCAACCTGCTGCACAACGCCATCCGTCACGCGCCACCGGGCAGCGCCCTGCTGGTCACGCTGACCCCGCAGGCCGACAGGCAGCACGCCTGCCTGCACATCATCGACCAGGGCCCGGGCCTGTCCGAAGAGCTGCTGCAGCGCCTGTACCAGCCGTTCTCGGCCGGGGACACGCGCAACGGCTCCGGCCTGGGGTTGGCCATCTGCCTGGAAATCGTCCAGGCGCTGCACGGCCGCCTGGAGCTGCACAACCGCCAGCAGGGCGCGCGCATCCTGGGCCTGGAGGCCATGGCCTGCCTGCCCATGGCCCCGGCCGAGGGCGCCTGAGGGCAGCCGCCCGTGCCCGCAATAACCTCGACCCCTGAGCGGTTATCCCCCAGTTTTTGCGGGCCGGGGGAACGTTGGCCCCAACGCCCGCGCGGCCCACGGGCCTGCAGCGCTATGCATTGCGAAGCACTCTGCTGTAAGACATAAATCTCAAGCAATTCCAGGCCCATCCTGTGCATCGCGCTATCAAAAATATCAGCAGAATGCCCGTTTCGCCGCGCAGGCCGGGTGCATGCGCGCAGCCGCAACAACATTCGATAGCACAGGCAGGAAACAACAATGGGTGAAGCGCAGCAGGACAAGGCAGCACGGGTCGTGGTCGTGGGGGGCGGGGTCGCGGGGCTGGAAATCGCCTCGGCACTGGGCAAGCTGCGCGACCCGCACACCGCCTCGGTGACCCTGGTCGATGCCGATTCCGCCCACGTCTGGAAGCCCATGCTGCACACCATTGCCGCCGGCACGCGCGACCTGGCGCAGCAGCAGACCACCTACCTGGCCCAGGCCACGGACGCCCGCTTCGCCTACCAGCCCGGCGCCATGGAAGGCCTGGACCGCGCACGCAAGGAAATCATCCTGTCCGCCATCTGTGCCCCCGACGGGCGCGAAATGGTGCCCGCGCGCCGCATCGGCTACGACAAGCTGGTCATCGCCGTCGGCAGCGGGGCCAACGACTTTGGCACGCCCGGCGTGCTGGAGCATTGCTACATGATCGATTCGCGCCGCAAGGCCGACGACTTCAACCGCGAAATCCGCCTGCGCATGGTGCGCGGCATGACCGAGGGCGAGACCCTGCAGGTGGCCATCGTCGGCGCCGGCGCCACCGGCGTGGAGCTGGCGGCCGAGCTGGTGCAGCTGTCCGAAAGCGCCGAAGCCTATGGCGCGCTGGGGTGGGCCGCCAAGTTCCGCATCGTGCTGATCGAGGCCGGGCCGCGCATCCTGCCCAGCTTCCCCGAGGAGATCTCCCAGGCCACCCAACAGCGCCTGGAGCACCTGGGCGTGCGGGTGCTGGTCAACCGCAAGGTGCAGGCGGCACTGGCCAACGGCCTGCTGCTGGATGGCGACGAGGTCATCCCCGCCGGGCTCAGCGTCTGGGCCGCCGGCGTGAAGGCGCCCAGTTTCCTGGCCCAGCTGGGCCTGCCCGTCACGCGCGGCAACCAGCTGATCGTGAACGACGATCTGCAGACCGCCGACCCTGACATCTACGCCGTGGGCGACTGCGCCAGCTACACCCTGCCCGGCCAAAGCACGCCGCTGCCGCCCACCGCCCAGGTGGCCCACCAGCAGGCGCGCTACCTGATCGAGCTGCTGCCCAAGGTGCTGGCCAGCCGCCAGCCGTATGCCGGCAAGGGCTTTGCCTACCGCGACTTCGGGGCGCTGGTGTCGCTGGCCAACTACGACGCCTACGGCTCGCTGGGCAAGTTCGGGCTGTTCAACGGCGGCATGATCAAGGGCCGGCTGGCCATGCTCAGCCACATCTGGCTGTACCGCTCGCACCAGGCGCGCCTGTACGGCTTCTGGCGCGGCGGCCTGCTGTGGCTGGTGGATTTGATGAACTCCCGCCTGCGCCCCACCATCCGGCTGGATTGATACGAAGCGCCGCTAACACCCCCAGCCCATCGAAGATGGGCGTCCGAGACGCAGCCTGCAGCCGCAGGCAGTCCCCGCGTACGACCAGGCCCAGCAACGACGTCTCAGGGGACGTGTTAGCAGGTATAAAAAAAGGAGCTGACCGCGCACTCCCTGCGGGCCTTGCAGAACGATTCGTTCTGAAAGGTAGGCGGAAGGAACGCAGTCAGCTCCTTTTTTTGAAAAAACTTCAGCCGGCCTTGGTGGCCACGCCGGCCGAGGTGAAGCTGGCCATCTCGCGCAGGATGGCGCAGGCCGCAGGCAGCAGCGGCCAGGCCGCCGCCGCCCCGGAACCCTCGCCCAGGCGCAACTGCCAGTCCAGCAAGGGCCGCGCGCCCAGCGCCTGCAGCAGCAGGGTGTGGCCGGGCTCACCGGAGCGGTGGGCGTACACGCAGCGCTGCAGCACCGCAGGCTGCAGGCGGCTGGCCACCAGCACCGCCGCCGTGGTGATGAAGCCATCGACCACGATCACGCGCCGCTCGGCCGCGGCCTGTAGCACGGCACCGACCATGGTCGCCACCTCCAGCCCGCCCATGGCGGCCAGCACCGGCAGCGGCTCGGTCACGGCGGCATGCGTTTGCAGCACCTGCTGCAGCACGGCGATCTTGCGTTGCACGCCCTGCGGATCCAGGCCCGTACCCATGCCCGTGACGTCGGCCACGGACACACCGCACAGCCGCGACAGCAGCAGCGAGGCGGTGGAGGTGTTGCCAATCCCCATCTCGCCCAGCAGCAAGGCATTGCCTGGCAGGCGCTTGACCAGCTCCACCCCGTTGCGGATGGCCAGTGCGCATTCCTGCTCGGTCATGGCCGGGCCCTGGCTGCAGTCCTGCGTGCCATAGGCCACCTTGCGGCGCCACAGGCGCGGCTGGCCGGCCTTGGGCAGCTTGTCCTCGGGGTCCTGCTCGCGGGCGGCAAAATCGCGCGCCACGCCGCAGTCCACCACATTCAGGGCAATGCCATGCTGGCGCGCCAGCACGCTCACGGCCGCGCCGCCGGCCATGAAGTTCTCCACCATCTGCCAGGTCACGTCCACGGGGTAGGCCGACACACCGCGCGCCGCCAGGCCATGGTCGGCCGCAAACACCACCATCTGCGGCGCATCCAGCACGGGGGCCTCGCTGCCCAGGATGCAGGCCAGGCGGTGCGCCAGCTGCTCCAGCACGCCCAGCGAGCCCACGGGCTTGGTCTTCACGTCCAGCAAGCCCTGCACATGGGCGGCAAATGTGGCGTCCTCGATCGAAGCCACGTCAGGAATCACGGTCGACATTTCCATCCCTCATCACACACAAAAAAGGCGCTCCAGCGCCCGGGCCCAAGTATGCGCCTGCGCCCATGGCCTTGCCCCGCACCACATCAATCACGGGCAAGAAAAAACCCGGCCTGGCCGGGTCGGGGGTACTGGGCAGCGCAGGCGCTTACTTGCGCATCGGCTCCATGTGCTGGGGCATCGGCTGCTGCATCATGGGCGCGTGCGGCATGGGCTGCTGCATCATGTGGTGATGCTGGGCGGGCGGTGCTGCGGGCACCTCGATGGTCTGGGTGTATTCGCGGATCACCCCCCCGCCCTCGACGCTGCCGGAGAGCTGCGGTTGCTGCACGCGCGCCACACAGGCACTGCGGTCCAGCTCGGTCTTGAAGATGTCGCAGCGGCGCACCGCATTGCGCTGCAGTTCATCCATGCCCATGCCCGGGGGGTTGACCGGCCCCTGACCGCGGCGCTGTTCCGCCGCAACGGCGGCGGCCTCGCGCTGCTGCGGGCTCATGGCCGTGCCCTGGGTCCCGTGGTGCGGCATGGCGCGATGGTGCGGCGCCTTGGCCGGATGGTGGGCGGCTGCAGGGTGGTGCGCCCCAGGGGTGAGCGCAGCGGGAGCGGACGCGGGAGCAGCGGTTTGCGCCTGGGCCAAGCTTGCGCCGGCCAGTGCCACCATGCACAGGCCCAGGCGCCAGGAAGGGGTCCATTGCAACTTCATCGAAGCATTCTCCTTGGATGACAAACAATGCCAACAGCATGCCTGCCATGGCCCGGCATGGACTATCAGCCCAGCCCGCCCAGCCTTGCAGGCACAAGCCTACAACCGTAGCACCCGCTTACACCTCTTGCGCAAACCAGGCCTGCACGCCCTCGGCCAGGCGGGCAAACACCACCTCCAGCGACGGGACCTGGGCGCCGAACAAGGCCTGGACAAAGGCCGTGTTCTCCAGCATGCCGTGCCAGTAGGTGCCCCAAATGTGGCCGGGGCCGTTCTGCCAGACCAGGCCCGGCACCACCTCCCGGGAACGCTGCGGCTGGCCGGCCTCCATGTCGGTGCGCAGCTGCGTCTGGCCGTGGTGGATTTCATAGACGTCCAACGCCATGCCCGCCAGCGACGACCAGGGCCCGTGCAGCGCCGGCAGGTGCACGCGCACGCGGCGCACGGTCTTGTCCGGCGCAAACAGCGTGACCAGGGGCAGCAGGCCCAGGCCGGCGGCGTTACCGTCCACACCGTGCAGGTCGATCAGGGCCTCGCCCAACATCTGCAGCCCCCCGCAAATGCCCAGCACCCGGCGCCCGGCATGGGCATGGGCCACGACCGCGGCGTCCAGCCCCTGGCGGCGCATCCAGTCCAGGTCGGCCGCCGTGGCCTTGGAGCCCGGCAGGATCACCCAGTCCGCGCCCTGCAACTGGGCTGGGCTGCGCGCCCAGACCACGCGCACGCCGGGCAGGTTCAGCAACGGCTGGAATTCATCGTGGTTGCTCATGCGCGGATAGGCCACGATGGCCACCGTGGTGTGGATGGCCCCGGCGCCCGTGCTGCGGGCATCGAACACGCCGTCCTCCTCGGGCAGGCCATGGTTCCACTGCATGGGGATGGTGGCCACCGTGGGCACGCCGGTACGCTCCTGCAGCATCTGCGGCGCCGGGGCCAGCAGGCGTGCATCGCCCCGGAACTTGTTGAGCACGAAGCCGCGCAGCAAGCCCTGCTCCTCGGGCGGCAGCAGGGCCCAGGTGCCGTACAGGTGGGCGAAGGCGCCGCCCCGGTCGATGTCCGCCACCAGCAGGCAGTGCGCCTGGCCATGCCGGGCCACGCGCATGTTGACCACATCGCTGCTGTGCAGGTTGATCTCGGCCGGGGAGCCGGCCCCCTCGATCACCACCACGTCGTTCTCGGCCCGCAGGCTGTCCAGGGCCTGGGCAATCTGCGGCCACACGTGCTGGCTGCGCCCGCGCCAGGGCATGGCCGACAGCGCGGCATCCACCTGGCCCAGCAGCACCACCTGGCTGCGCGTGTCGGCCTCGGGCTTGAGCAGCAGCGGGTTCATGCGCACATCGGGCACGCAGCCGGCGGCCAGGGCCTGCAGGTACTGGGCGGTGCCGATCTCGCCCCACTGCCCGTCCGGCGTGGCCACCACGCGGGCGTTGTTGCTCATGTTCTGCGCCTTGAAGGGCGCCACCTTGTAGCCCTGGGCGCGGTACCAGGCACACAGTGCCGTGGCCACCCAGCTCTTGCCGGCGTTGCTGCTGGTACCCAGCACCATGACACACAGGGCCTGGGTCTGCCCGGGCTGGGGCCGTGGCAGT
This sequence comes from Comamonas aquatica, assembly GCF_018064205.1. Classification (NCBI taxonomy): domain Bacteria; kingdom Pseudomonadati; phylum Pseudomonadota; class Betaproteobacteria; order Burkholderiales; family Comamonadaceae; genus Comamonas; species Comamonas aquatica. The sequence continues at coordinate 2,153,119 of NZ_CP072916.1, forward strand.
TGCACGGTATCGGATGCGGTCGGGCTCATGCCAACTCCTTGAGGTTCATCGCCGCCCAGGCCTGCGCCAGGGCCTGCTGGGAGGCCGGCGGCATCACGCCCAGGCGCACACAGCCGGGCAGGCCAAAGCTGTGGGCATCGCGCAGCTTGATGCCCTGCGCGCGCAGCACGGCCAGGGCCTGCGCCATGCGCGCCTGCACGTCCTGGGGCCAGCGCGCCACGAAATAATTGGCCTGGTGGCCCGGCAGCACCTGCCAGCCCAGCCGGGCGCACAACTGCACTTGCTGCGCCTTCCAGGCCCGCAGCTGCACCAGGCTGGCCTGCAGCCAGGCCTGCACCTGCGGGGTGGTCCAGGCCTGCAGCATGGCCACGCCGTGGACCCCCACCACCCAGGACGGAGCCAGGTCGCGCAGCGCCGCCAGCTCCTGCGGCGTGGCCTGTACCGGTGCAATCGCGTAGGCGGCGCGCACCCCGGTCATGCCCAGGGCCTTGTTGGGGGTCCACATCTGCCACACGTGGTCCAGGTTCGGCTGCACCGCGGCCGGCTCCAGCTGCAGCGGCGCATAGGCGCAGTCCAGCACGCGCCAGGCCCCCGCCGGGGCCGGCGATGGCCACAGCGGCCAGACGTCCTCGTCCAGGCCCAGGGGGCTGGACGGGGCACAGGCCCAGTGCAGCCCGGGGCCGCCCGCGTGCGGGCTGCGCGGCACCACCGGCAGCTGCCACAGGCGCGCGGCATGCGGGTAGTCGCCATAGTGGTGCGGCGGCAGGCTGACCTGGCGGGCCCCGCTGCGCACGGCATGCAAGGTCAGGCGGTGGATGCATTCGCTGGCACTGCCGGCCAGCAGCACGCGCGCCGGGTCCACACCATGGAAGGCCGCCAGGGCCGCGCACAGGTGGGTGTAGGCCGGGTCCGGGTACTGGGCCACGTGCGCGGCCTGCAGCGCCGCCACGGCCTGCGGGCACGGGCCGCAGGCATTGCGGTTGGTGGAAAAATCGTGCGCCGGCACGCCCAGTGCGTCCGTGCCACCGTGGATCAGCGTCTCAACCATGGGCGATCACCCCCAGGCCCAGCAGCACCACCAGCGCGGCGATCGCGCAGGCCCCGACCACGCGCGCAGCCAGGCCCACGGCCTGCTGCACCTGCGCGGCCTGGGGCACCTGGCCCTGCGGGTTCAGCACATAGACGCCGGGCTTGCCCAGGCGCACGCCCAGGGCCAGTGCCATGCAGCCCATGGGCCAGCCACCATTGGGCGAAGGCGTGATGGCCGCATCGCGGCGCAGCGCGGACCAGGCCACGCCGCGCGCCACACCGGCCAGCAGCAGGGCCGTCAGGCGCGCGGGTAGCCAATTCAGCACATCGTCCGCACGCGCCGCCCATTTGCCGGCCCACTGCCAGTGGCGGCGCTGGGCACCCTGCCCGCGCCAGCCCGGGTAGCCCCACATGGCATCGGCGGTGTTGGCCAGCCGGTACAGTGCCGCGCCCGGCAGGCCGGCCAGCAGGAACCAGAACAAGGGCGCGATGACCGAGTCGCTGAGGTTCTCGGCCAGGGTCTCGATCACGCTCTCGCGCACCGTGCCCGCATCCAGCTGCGTGGTGTCGCGGCTGACCAGCCAGGACAGGCGCTCGCGCCCTGCGGGCAGTGACTGCTGCAGGGCGGCTTCGACGGCCAGCACCTCATCCTGGAGCATGCGCCACGCCAGCAGTGGCTTGAGCAGCACGCCCAGCACCAGGCCCTGGCCCCACCAGGCCTGCGGTGGCAGCAGCCACTGGCACAGGGCATAGACCACAAAAAAGAGAGCTCCCAGCGCGCACCAAGCCGTCATTCCCAGTACAAAGGCCCCGTAATCCCTGGTTCTTTCAGCGCGGGGCGCTATCCATTTGCCTAAGGCCCCCAGCAGCTTGCCCATCAGCACCACGGGGTGCAGCCACACGGGGGGTTCGCCCCACAGGCGGTCCAGCAGCAGGGCCACCAGCACCGCCAGCGCGGCCGACATGAGTTGCTGGGTCCAGAAAAGCTGCGAGGCGCCTTCGGCGCCCCACAGTTGCCAGGCCCAGGCCAGCGGGCTCAGGGCCACGGCCAGCACGGCCGTCACATCCATAGCAATCATTCCATCTCGGCCGGTGGCGGGGTCTGCGGCGCCTGCCCCCAGCGTTCTTCAAACAGCATGTCCTGCAGGGGCGCGCGGGCGGCCCATTTTTCCTGCTGCAGCATGGGTTCGGCGTAATAGGCCTGCACCGGCCCCAGGCACAGCACGGCCAGCGGGTAGCTGCCGGCCGGCATCTCCAACAACTGGGCCAGGGCCTGCGGGTCGTAGATCGACACCCAGCCCATGCCCAGCCCTTCGGCGCGCGCGGCCAGCCACAGGTTCTGGATGGCGCAGGCGGCCGAGGCCAGGTCCATCTCGGGCATGGTGCGGCGACCGAACACATGGGCCTCGCGCCCGGGCGGCAGGGCCACCACCAGCAGCTCGGCAGCGTCCAGCACACCCTGCACCTTGAGCTGCATGAAATCTTCCTCGCGCTCGCCCAGGGCCTGGGCGGTGAGCACGCGCTCCTGCTCCACCAGCGTGTGGATGCCTTCGCGCAGCGCGCGCTCCCGCACGCGGATGAAGCGCCACGGCTGCATGAAGCCCACGCTGGGCGCATGGTGGGCGGCGCGCAGCAGGCGCAGCAGCACCTCGTCACTGACCGTGCCACCGGCAAAGTGGCGCATGTCGCGCCGCTCGTGGATGGCGCGGTAGACGGCCGCCCGCTCGCTGTCCGTGAACGCGGTGGCAGCAATCGTGCGGTAGTGGTCGAGGTCGTGGGTGTCGTTCATGCTGCGATTGTCAGTCTTCGATGCCGCGCTGCGCAGGGACCCCCGCCTGGAAGGCGTGCTTGATCATCTGCATCTCGGTCACGGTATCGGCGATATCGATGATTTCCTGCGGGCAACGGCGGCCCGTCAGGCAGACGTGCACGTCCTTGGGGCGCGCACGCAGAGTGTCGAGCACCTCCTGCAGGGGCAACCAGCCATAGATCAAGGGATACGTCACTTCGTCCAGCACCACCAGGAAATAGTCGCCCGACAGGATGTCGGCCTTGGCCTTGTCCCAGCCTTCGCGGGCCAGTTGCGCCGACTGCTCCAGGTCCTTGCTCTTCCAGCTGAAGCCATCGCCCAGGCCCTGCACGGGCAGGCCCACCTGGTCGGCCAGGCGGTGCTCGCCAAAGCGTGCCGTGGGCACCTTCATGAACTGGTAGACCTTGACGGCCTTGCCACGGCCCGTGGCACGGAAGGCCAGGCCAAAGGCCGCCGTGGTCTTGCCCTTGCCATTGCCGGTGTTGACGATGACCAGGCCGCGGCGCTCGCCATCGGGCTTCTCGTAGGGTTTGGTGGAAGGTGGGGTTTCGATTTGCATAACGGAAAGGTCCCCGCGTGCAGCGCACGCCGGGTGAACAAGGCCCTGGCATCCAGGGGAAAAGCAAGGCACGGTGTGCCCTGCGCGGGTCGCGGGGGTCCACCGGCCGCGCGCAGGGCACCGCACCGGTGGAACGGGGCACGGACGCACAGGGGCTGTGCGCCCGCCGGCTTCAGGCGGCCTGGTAGACGCGGCGCTCCAGCACGGCGCTGCCCTGCAGGCGGCGCCAGGACTTGGCCGCGGCCAGCACAGCCAGATCGATCAGGGGCTCGAGCAGCACCACGGTCATGTAGGCCGCGCCAAAGCTGCCGATGCTGGCGAGGTTCTCTGCGCCCACGCCATGGCCGTAGATCGCCCAGAAGCCCACCCACAGCACGATGCCGCCCTGGTAGGCCACCGACAGCTTGAAGGTCTGGGCATAGCTCAGGTCCACATAGGCCATGTCGGTCGGAATCACCCGGCGCGCCAGCACGGCCGTGGCGAACAGCGGCACCAGCAAGGTGGTCACGTTCATGCCGTACTGCGGCAGATCCTGCGGCGCGAAGAACAGGCTTTGCACCAGCAGGCCGGCCGCCAGGCCGATGGCTGCCGGCGCGGCGCCGAAGATGAGCAGCAGCGTGGTGCCCAGGATCAGGTGCACCTCGGACACCCCGACCGGGTGGTGCGGAAACACTTCAAAGAAGGCAAACACCAGGGCCGTGGCCACCACCGAGCGCAGCAACAGGGCCTGCACGCTGTTGCTGCGCACCATGTCCCAGGCCAGCTTGGCGGTATAGGCCAGCGCCGCCGTGGCCGTGGCATAGCTCAGCAGAATCTTGGTTCCATCGACGAGACCGGGTTCGATATGCATCGCAGATTTCCTTTCAGAGTGGGTGCTTGCGAAGAAGCGGGAGGGACGAAAAAAACAGGGTTCAGCCGGGCAGTGCCATCCACATGTCCTCGACCTGGCGGATGCGGATGCGGTGGTCGAACACCGCCTCCAGCGCGGCATGCGTGGCCGCATCGTGCGTGGCGCCCTGGTGCAGCACCCGCCCGGCCTGCATGACCAGCATGTGGTCGGACTGCAGGGCAATGCCCAGCTCGTGCAGCACGCTGACCACGGTGTGGCCTTGGCGCACCAGTTGCTGCACGGTCTGCATCCAGTCGCTCTGGTGTGGCGGGTCCAGGTTGGCCAGGGGCTCATCCATCAGCACCACCTGCGCCTGCACGGCCAGGGTGCGGGCGAGCAACACGCGCTGGCGCTCGCCCCCGGACAGTTCGGCCAGCGGGCGATGGCGCCAGTCCCAGGCCTGCGTCATCTCCAGGCACTGCCGCACCACGGCGTGGTCGTGGGCACTGGGGGGGGCCAGCCAGGCCTGGTGGGGCAGACGCCCCAGCATGACCACGTCATAGCTGCACAGCTCCTGCGCCACCGCCTCGTTCTGCCCCATCCAGGACAGGGTGCTCGCACGCTGCCGGCCCGACCATGCGGCCAAGGGGCGGCCCAGCAGGTCCAGCTGGCCCTGCCAGGCCTTGCGCGGCTGCAAACCCGCCAGGGCCCGCAGCAGCGTGGACTTGCCGGCGCCGTTCGGGCCGACCACGGCGGTCCAGCGCTGGGCCGGCACCTGCACCTGCACGCCGTGCAGCAGGGGCTGGGCACCGGCGGACACCCGCAGGTCGCGCGTCTGCAGGGCGGGGGATGGCGTCAAGATGGGCTCCTCGGTCATGGTCTAGCCCCGCACCTGCCGGGCCGCATGGCCCCGGTGCATCAGCCACAGCAGGTAGCTGCCGCCCAGCAAGGCAGTCAGCACGCCCACGGGCAATTCCTCGGGTGCCATCACCCAGCGCGCCAGGATGTCGGCCACCAGCAGCACCACGCCGCCCATCAGACTGGCCAGCCAGATGCTGCGGGCATGGCCCACGCGCACCATGCTGCGCACCAGGTGGGGCGCGGCCAGGCCCACGAAGGCGATCAATCCGGTCTGCGCCACCGCCGTGCCCGTGGCCAGCGCCATCACGGCGATCAGGCCGGCGCGCATGGGCGCCAGCGGCAGACCCAGGCTGGCGGCCGTGGATTCGCCCAGCGTCAGCGCATCCAGCACCCGGGACAAGGCCCAGGCCACGCCGCTGCACAGGGCCCAGGCCCCGAGCAGCAGCGCGCAGGCCGGCCAGCCGATGAAGGCCGTGCTGCCCAGGCCAAAGGCCTTCATGGGCTGCAGGATGTCGGGGTAGCGCAGCTCCAGCATATCGCGCACGGCGCCCAGCACCACGCCCACCACCACCCCGGCCAGCAGCATGCGCAGGCTGTTTTGCACGCCCTGCGCCAGCACCAGCGTCAGCACCACCGCTGCGGCCGCACCGGCAAACGCCATGCCGGTCATGCCCAAGCGCTGCATCCAGGCCATGCCGATGGCCGCGGTGCCGCTGAGCACCATGGCCAGCGCGCCGCCCAAGGCCGCGCCCGAGGCGCTGCCCAGCAGGTACGGGTCGGCCAGCGGGTTGCGGAACAAGCCCTGGGCCACGGCCCCAGCCAGGCCCAGCAAGGCCCCGGCCAGCCAGGCGCCCAGGGTGCGCGGCAGGCGGATGTCCCAGACGATCTGCTGCACCACCGGGTCGTCCCGCAGCGACCACATGCTTTCCCAGCCGGTGCTGCCCACGCTGGCGCCCAGCAGCAGCAGCACGGCGGTCAGCGCCAGCAGGCCCACGGCCAGCCAGCGGCTGCGCGCAGCTTCGTGCGACAGGGCGCCCTGTGGCGGGTTACGGTGCATGGCGGGGGGCCTTGTCACGCAGGCAGCGGGCGATGATGCGCGCGGCCTCGTCCATGCGGGGGCCGGGGCGCACGACGATGCTGGACTCGCGGGCATCGAAGGCGCAGATGCGCTGCTGCCGGACCGCCTCCAGCGTGGTCCAGCCCGGGTAGGTGTGCGCCAGCTGCATGCTGTGGTTGCCCATCATGATCACGTCGGGACGGGCGCGCACAATGAATTCGGGATTCAGGCGCGGAAACGGCCCCATCGCATCGGGCACCACGTTGCGCATGCCCAGGCGCGTCAGCAGCTCGCCGATGAAGGACGACGGCCCGGCCGCAAACGGGCCACGGCTGACCTCGAAGTACACCCGCCCGCCCTGCACGCCGGCAGGCAGCGTGCGGGCCGCGGCATCGATGCCGTCCTGCATGCGTTGCCACTGCTGCTGCACCTGCGCCGGCGGCAGGCGCAGCAGGTGGCCCACGCTATGCAGCACGCGCTGCACATCGGCTTGGGTGCGCGGCTCCAGCGCCACGGTGCGCAGGCCCAGGGCCTCCAGGCGCTCCACCACGCGGGCCGAGTTGGACAGCAGCACCACATCGGGCTTGAGGGCAACGATGGCCTCGACGTTCGGGTCCAGCCCGCCGCCCAGCACGGGCAGCCTGCGTTGCAGGTCTTCGGGCCAGTTGGAGTAGCGGTCCACGCCCACCAAGCGGTCGCAGGCGCCCAGGGCGCAGACGGTTTCCGTCAGCGACGGCAGCAGGCTGACGATGCGCTGTGGCGCCTGCACGCGCGCCACCGGGCGGCCGCGATCATCCTGGGCCCCCAACGCCGTCAGGTCGGCCGCCGGATCGGCGGCCTGGACCTGGCCCAGACCGGCCGCCCACAGGCCCAGCGCCAGCCACAGGCTGCGGCGTGACAGCCGGATCATTTGAGGTGCAGCGGCAAACCGGCCGCCATCAAGGTGACGTGGCGGCACACCTGCGCCACGTCCTGGTTCAGGCTGCCCAGGGCATCCACGAAGGCACGCACTTCACGCCCCATGGGAATCACCCCCAGGCCAATTTCGTTGCCCACCACCACCACCGGGCCGGGGCAGGCGGCCAGCACTTCCAAAAACAAAGCACGCTGCGCGCTCCAGTCCTGGGCTGGAGCCTGATCAGCCCCAAAATCTACGCCCTCCATGGGCATCATCCAGTGCGTCAGCCACAGGGTCAGGCAATCGACCACCACCAGGGTCTGCGGCTGGCTGCAGGCCTGCAGTGCCTGCGCCAGGGCCCGCGGGGCCTCCTGGGTGCGCATGCCGGGCACGCGGGCGGCACGGTCATCCTGGTGGCGCTGGATGCGCTGGCGCATCTCGGCATCCCAGGCCTGGCCCGTGGCCAGGTAGACGGCCTCGCGCCCGGGGGCGCCGTCCAGCCAGGTGCGCGCCGCCTGCTCGGCCCGGCGGGTCTTGCCGCTTTTCTGGCCGCCCAGGATCAATTCCTGCCAGGGCAGCGCGGGGGCGGAGGGTTGCATCGGAGAAGTCATGGTGTGGAGCGCAAATTATGGCTGTGCGGCCGTGTCCCATTGCACGGGCTCGGCCCCCAGCAAGGCGGCCACGGCACGCGGGTGCGAGGGAAACCAGGCATGGAAGTAACTGGCATGGACGCTGCCGTGCTGGTAGATGGCCTCGCCCTTGTCGGGCGCCACCGGCTGCCGGGGGCGGCTGGTGCGCGCCACCTCGGCCGCCTGGCAGGTGAAGCGCGAGTAATGGAAGGTGTGCCCACGCAGCACCCCACCCTGCAGCGCGCACTGCTGCATGCCCAGGCCGGCCAAGCGTTCCTGCATCCGCGCCTCACCCGGCAGGATGCCCCACAGCGGCTGGCTTTGGTCCTGGGTATCGGTCATGCGCTGGCCCAGGGCCAGCATGCCGCCACATTCGGCCCACACGGGCTTGCCGGCCTGCACGTGCTGCTGCAGGTCGGCCTGCAGCCCGGTGTTGGCCGCCAGGGTGGCGGCGTGCAATTCGGGGTAGCCACCGGGCAGCCAGACGGCATCGCACACCGGCAGGCGCTCGCCCGCCAGGGGCGAGAAGAAGGCCAGGTTGGCGCCCATGGCCTGCAGGCAGTCCAGGTTGGCGGGGTAGATGAAGCTGAACGCCGCATCGCTGGCCACGGCCACGGTGTGCCCGCGCAGCCAGGGCTGGGGGGCTGCCACGGGCTGCGCCGGGGCTGCAAACGCCACCGACCAGCGCTGCCAGTCCTGCCAGTCCATGCGCCCCAGGGGCGTGTCGGCCAGGGCATCGGCCGCGGCATTCAGGCGCGCCATGGCATCGGGCAGCTCGTGCGCCGCCACCAGGCCCAGGTGGCGCTCGGGCAGCAGTTGCGCGTCCTTGCCCGGCCCCATGCGCTGCAAGCCGCCCAGCCACAGCTGCGGGTCGCGCAGGCTGCTTTGCAGCATCTGCGTGTGCATGCCGGTGGCCACGCGGTTGGCCAGCACGCCGGCCCAGGGCACGCCCGGCTGGTACTGCTGCATGCCCAGCACCAGCGCACCAAAGCTGCCCGCCATGGCCGAGGCATCGACCACCAGCAGCACCGGCACGCCCAGTTGGGTGGCCAGATCGGCCGCCGTGGGGCTACCGTCGAACAGGCCCATCACGCCTTCGATCAGGATCACATCGGCCTGCGCGGCCGCGGCATGCAGGCGTGCGCGCACCTCATCCATGCCCACCATCCAGCCATCGAGGTTGTGCACCGTGGCCCCGCTGGCCAGTTGGTGCCAGTACGGATCCAGGTAATCCGGCCCGCACTTGAAGACCCGCACGCGGCGCCCCTGGCGGGCATGCCAGCGCGCCAGCGCCGCGGTGATGGTGGTCTTGCCCTGGCCCGAAGCGGGGGCGGCAATCAGCACCGCCACGCAGTGGTGCACGGGAGGGGATGGAGGAGTGATCAGTGGTGACATGCAAGCTCTCGGGGGTGCCCGCCAGGGCCACGGCGGGCAGATACGGCGTCGGCGGTTACCAGGGCATCCATTTCACGCCCAGCCACAGCGTACGCCCGGCGGTGGCGTAGTCCTTGACCAGGGTGTAGTCACGGTCCAGCGCATTGTCGATGCGCGCGGTCAGCGTGAAGTCCCTGGCCAACTGGCGCGAGGCGGACAGGTTCACCAGGGTGTAGCCACCCAGGGACTTGACGGCCTCCGCATCGTCGTTGAAGCGACGGCTGGCCGCCTGCAGCTCGGAGCCCAGGGTCCAGCCCGCCAGGGTGGTCTCAGCCCCCAGGGTGGCATAGCGCTGCGAGCGGCGCTGCAGCAAGCGGCCGGTCTGGGCATTGCGTGGGTTCTGGAAATCCACCGACGCATACCACTTCAGCACGCCGGCGCGCCAGTTGCCGGCCAGAGTGATGCCTTCCAGCTGGGCCGCGTCCACGTTCAGGTAGCAGCCCTGGCTGAGCGCCACCGGGCAGGTGCCCTGCTTGGCGGCATAGACCACCAGGTTCTCAATCTTGTTGCGGTAGGCCGTGGCGCTGAACGCGCGGTCCTTGTCGCCCCAGCGCAGCCCCAGTTCCATGTTGCGGCTTTCCTCGGGCTTCAGGCTGGCATCGCCGTTTTGCGAGAAGCGCTGGAACAGCGTGGGCACGCGAAAGCCGGTGCCCACCGAGGCCGTGGCCTTCCAGTGCGGGGCGAAGTCCCAACCATAGGCCAGTGTGGCCGTGCGCTTGCCGCCAAAGTCGCTGTCCCGGTCATGGCGCAGGTTCAGTTGCACGGCGTGCTGCTGCCAGTGCAGGCCATAGCCCAGGCCCAGCGCATTCTGGTGGCGCGAGCGCGCGTCACCGCCCACCAGGCTGGTGTTCTCCAGCGTGTCCTCGCGCCGCTCGGCCAGCACCGAGAAAGTGCCCACGCGGCTGCGCCATTCGTTGTGCACCAGGTAGTTGCGCAGCAGGGTTTCGGTGCGGTAGTGCGTGGCCGTCCAGGTGTCGTAGCCGTGGCGCGACTGGCTCACGGCCACACGCGTGCGCCACGCGGGCGTCCAGTCGCCCTGCCAGTTCAGGCCATAGGCATCCAGGGTGCGGACCGCACCGTCGTTGCCCTGGGCGCGGCTGTCATAACCGGCGTTCGAATCGCTGGTCAGGGCCGTGACGTCCAGGCGCTGGCCCGCGCTGAGTTGCAGGCCCACGCGCGCATTCGCCGATTTGCGCACGTAGCCGTCCTTGTCCACGTTGCGGCGGGTGCCCCCGGTCTTGGCATCGAAGCCCTCGCTGTCGGCATAGGACAGGCCCAGGGCATAGTCCCAGGCGCCCTGCCCGCCACTGAATCCAGCCGTGCCCTTCTTGGTGCCGTAGGAGCCCGCGCCCACGGACACATGGGGCTTGAAGCCGGTCTCGCCACGGCGGGTGAAGATCTGCACCGTGCCCGCCATGGCGTCCGAGCCATACAGCGCACCGGCCGCACCGCGCAGCACCTCGATGCGCTCGATCGATTCCAGCGGCAGCGTCTCCCAGGGTGCGCCACCGGAGCCATTCTGGGCATCGATGCGGATGCCGTCGACATACACCGCCGTGTGCTGCTTGTGCGCGCCGCGCAGGAACAGGTTGGTGTCCGAACCCGGGCCACCGGTGCGGGTGATCTGGATGCCCGGCACCTTGGCCATGACATCTTCCAGCGCCAGGGCGCCGCTGCGCTCCAGGGCCTCCCCGTCCAGCACCGTCACATCCGCCAGCACCTCGCTCAGGCGCTGCTCGGAGCGCGTGGCCGAGACCACCACCTCATCCAGGGCCGCCGCGGCCGCCGGCGCCACCAGGCCCGCTAGACAGACCACCGCCAGAGAGACCGGGCGCCACGCCATCGCCGGCATCCAGGCACGCTGACGCCGTTGTTCGAACACATTCATTGGAAACATCACCAGATTCCACCCGTGTCAGCCTCCCCGCCGACAATGGGCAAACATGCCTGCCCAGAGGGCAGACACACGAATGTTGGCCGGTATCCGGGCTGGTCCCTCAGTCCATCGCCTTCCCACGTGCTTGTTCAAGGCACCCAGTGGCTGTGTTGATGGAGGGGCGCTATGACGGGCGCCAGGGACTCACCGTTGCGGGGGCAGCGCAGGCTAGGTCAGGTCGAAGGCCGACCCACCATCCTGCTTCCCGTTGAACTGCAATCTTGCGAACCAAGTTGCGAGCACCAACAATGCAAGCTGGCGATTCTAACTGGACGTGACGGGCCATGGTGCACCGCACAGCAGTGCCGCAGCCTGGCGCAGGGCTGCACAAAAAATGAGCTGCATCCGCACAAAAACAAAGGGCCTCAGATACAAACCTATCTGAAGCCCTTGTTCATTCAGCGCCAGGCGCTATCTTTTCAAATTCTGCCCAGCGCCCGGTCCACGCCCAGGTTGGCCAGGGCATCGGCCCGCTCGTTGCCCGGATCGCCCGCATGGCCCTTGACCCAGCGCCATTCGATGCGGTGGCCCGCGCCGCTGACCAGCGCATCCAGCGCCTGCCACAGCTCGACGTTCTTCACCGGCTGCTTGGTCGAGGTCTTCCAGCCCTTGGCTTTCCAGCCGTGGATCCATTCCGTGATGCCCTTGCGCACGTACTCGCTGTCCAGGAACAGCGTCACATCGCAGGGGCGCTTGAGGGCGCGCAACGCTTCGATCACGGCGGTCAGCTCCATGCGGTTGTTGGTGGTCTCGCGCTCGCCGCCAAACAACTCCTTGGTGTGCGGCCCGGCCTGCATCAGCACGCCCCAGCCGCCCGGCCCCGGGTTGCCCTTGCAGGCCCCGTCCGTGTAAATCACTACTTGGTTCAAATTTCTTTCCTTTGTGGTGCTTGCTGGCACGCTGCCGCCGGGCGGGCCTGCGCTGCGGGCGCACGCTTGCGCCATGCAGGCTCCAGCAGGCGCATGCCATGCACCTTTTTCACTGCCAGCACGCAGTATGCACCGCCCAGCACCGGCCAGGCCTTGTTGCCCAGCCTATCCATCCAGCGCCAGCGCTGCAGCCAGGCCGGCGCCTCCAGCGCCGGGGCGTGGCAACCGAAATCGGCGGCCACCACGTCCATGGCCAGCACCTGCAGCCAATCGCGCACGCGCCAGTACGGCAGGCCGCGCCAGGCGTTCAACCCAGGCTCCGGCACACGCTCCAGCCCATGCTGAAGCCCCCACAGGCTATAGGGGTTGAGCCCAAACAGCAGCAGCCGCCCTTCGGGCACCAGCACGCGCACCGCTTCGCGCAAGGCAGCATGCGGGTCCTGGCAATGTTCGAGGGTGTGGGGCAGGACCAGCAGGTCGACGCTGGACTCGGCGAACGGCAGCGCCTCGGGGGCGCACAACAGTTGTACACCATCAGGGACTTGGCAAGCCCCGGGTTCAAGGTTCCAATCGGTGCTTTGCGCGGCCACCCAGCGGTTGGGCATGCGGTTGTGGCGCAGCGCCTGCAGCAGGGGCCAGCCCAGCTGCACGCTGTGATAGCCGAAAATATCCGCCACCGCCTCATCACACCGCTGCTGCTCCCAGTCGAGCAGATAGCGGCCAAATGCCTTGGCCATCCACGGATGGCCCTCTTGCTTTGCATCGTTCATGAACCTGTTGCCGTTGCCTGCGTTTTCTGACAATTACATCTGGCTGCTGCACGACGGCCAGCACGCCGTGGTGGTGGACCCTGGCGACGCCTGTCCCGTTCAAGCGGCGCTGCACGCCCAGGGACTGCAGCTGCAAGCCATTCTAGTGACCCACCACCATGCCGACCATGTGGGCGGCGTGGACGCGCTCCGTAATGCCACCGGCGCCACGGTCTACGGCCCGGCCTACGAGCCCCTGCCCGAGCCCGTGGTACGCGTCGACGCGCACAGCCGCATCCACCTGCTGGGGCAAGACTGGCAGGTGCTGGAAGTGCCCGGCCACACCGCCGGCCACATCGCCTGGTACTGCGCCCCCGCGGATGCGGCCCCGCTGCTGTTTTGCGGCGACACGCTGTTCTCCGGCGGCTGTGGCCGCCTGTTCGAGGGCACGGCGCAGCAGATGTACGACTCGCTGCAGACGCTGGCGGCTTTGCCACACGACACCCGTGTGTTTTGCGCCCATGAATACACTCTGAGCAACCTGAAATTTGCCTGCGCGGTGGAACCAAGCAACCCAGCCTTGCTCCAATACCGCGCGCGTTGCGAGGCACTGCGCCAGCAACAGCAGCCCACCCTGCCCTCGACGCTGGGGCAGGAGCTGGCAATCAACCCTTTTCTACGTTGCGACGTTACAGAGGTTGCGCACAGCGCACACCACTTTTGCTCCACCGTAGACCCTACACAACCCGCCAGCGTGTTCGCAGCGCTGCGTGAATGGAAAAACGCATTCCGATGAATTTGCGCCATCTTTTAGTCCTCGCCAGCGTGGTTTGGCTCGCTGGTTGCGCGACCGCCCCCTCCACCTCCTCGTACGACGGTCCGCTCAAGCCCATCACCCGCGCCTCCCCCGGCACCTCCAAGGTCACCTCGCTGGAATACAACAGCGACCTGTGGGAACGCATCCGCCGCGGCTTTGCCATGCCCGACCTGGAGCACGAGCTGGTCGGCAGCCAGGAGCAGTGGTACAGCAGCCGCCCCGACTACATCGAGCGCATGACCACACGCTCCAGCAAGTACCTCTTCCACATCGTGGAGGAGCTGGAGCAACGCAACATGCCGATGGAGCTGGCCCTGCTGCCCTACATCGAGAGCGCCTTCAATCCCCAGGCCGTGTCCAGCGCCAAGGCCGCCGGCATGTGGCAGTTCATGCCGGCCACGGGTTCGTACTTCGAGCTGACCCAGAACGCGTTCCGGGACGACCGCCGCGATGTGCTGGCCTCCACCCGCGCAGCCCTGGACTACCTGGAAAAGCTGCACCGCATGTTCGGCGACTGGCACCTGGCCCTGGCCGCCTACAACTGGGGCGAAGGCAGCGTCGGGCGCGCCATCAAGCGCAATGAACGCATGGGCCTGGAGACCAGCTACACCGACCTGAACATGCCGGGCGAAACGCGCAACTATGTGCCCAAGCTGCAAGCGGTGAAGAACATCATCGCCCACCCGGAAAAGTTCAACATCGAGCTGCCCAACATCGAGAACCACCCCTACTTCCAGGCGGTGGAGATCAAGCGCGACATGGACATCGAGCTGGTCGCCCGCCTGGCCGACGTGCGCCTGGAGGACTTCAAGGCTCTCAACCCCTCGTTCAGCCGCCCGACCATCTTTGCTGCCGGCACCACCCAGATCCTGCTGCCCTGGGACAACGCCAAGGTGTTCCAGCGCAACCTGGCCGCCTACGATGACGACCAGTACGCCAGCTGGACCGTCTGGGTCGCCCCCAGTACCATGACGGTGGCCAGTGCCGCCCAGCGGGTCGGCATGAGCGAGACCGACCTGCGCAGCGTCAACCGCATTCCGCCGCGCATGATGATCAAGGCCGGATCGGCCCTGATGGTGCCGCGCTCGCCCCAGCACCGCCAAGACGTGTCCACGCACATCGCCGACCACGGTACCCTGGCCTTTGCGCCGGAGATTACCGAAGTGACGCGCCGCACCGCGGTCAAGGTGCTGCGTGGCGACAACATGGCCAAGGTGGCCAGCCGCCATGGTGTGACCGTGGCCAACCTGGCGCGCTGGAACGACATGAAGCCCACGGCCTCGCTGCGCGCCGGCCAGTCGCTGGAGGTGTACAAGACCGTGCGCGTCAGCGCCGCCCCCACCCGCACCGCACAGGTCAGCAAGAGCGCCAAGGCAAGCAACACCTCCAAGCGCCCGCGCGCCACCGGAACTGCGAAAGAGAAACCCGTGGTCACCAAGGTGGCGCAACAAACCCGCGGCGACACGCCGACCCAGCGCAAGCGCTGAGCGCCGACGACAAAAAGGGCCCTGGTTTTTCAGGGCCCTTTTTTATTGGGGAAGGTGCCTGAGAGCCACTCTCACAACCCAACCCCTCGGAGATGAAGGCTTGAAATGAGATGCGAAGCCGCAGGCAGCCGCTCCGTACGACCATGCCAAGCGACGCCGTACCCGAGGTAGTGTCAACGACTCTTAGCGGCGCTCGACCAGGGCATGGGCAATCGTGCCCAGGTCCACATACTCCAGCTCGCTGCCCACCGGCACACCGCGCGCCAGCCGCGTCACCTGCACCTGGCGGCCCTGCATCAACTCGGTCACGGCATGCGCCGTGGCCTCACCCTCGGTGGTGAAGCTGGTGGCCAAAATCACCTCCTGCACCACGCCATCGGCCACCCGCTCCAGCAGCCGTGGCAAACCAATGTCCTTGGCACCCACACCGTCCATCGGGGAGATGCGCCCCATCAGCACAAAGTAGTAGCCGCTGTAGGCGCCGGTGCGCTCCATCGCGGCCAGATCGGCCGGTGTCTCCACCACGCACAGGCGCGCGGCATCGCGACCGGCATCACGGCAGATGGGACAGACGGCGTCGTGCGTGAAGGTGTTGCAACGGCTGCAGTGCTGCACCGAATCCACCGCCTCCTGCAAAGCGCGCGAGAGCTCGCGCGCGCCATCCTGGTCGCGCTGCATCAGGTGGAACGCCATGCGCTGGGCCGACTTCACCCCCACGCCAGGCAAGCGGCGCAGGGCCTGGATCAGCGGGTCCAGCGGTTGAAGGTCAGACATGTCTCAAACCCATGTGCCAAGAAAAAGGGAAAGCACCATGGCTTTCCCCTGGGGTCCTGCGGCGCAACGCGCTCAGAAAGGGAACTTCATGCCACCGGGCAGACCGGGCATGCCCGCGGTCAGCTTGGACATCTTTTCATTCGAGGTTTCCTCGGCCTTGCGCACGGCGGCGTTGAACGCAGCAGCCACCAGGTCTTCCAGCATGTCCTTGTCGTCCTGCAGCAGGCTGGGGTCGATGGTCACGCGCTTGACGTCGTGCTTGCAGGTCATCACCACCTTGACCAGACCCGCGCCAGATTCACCTTCCACTTCGATGTTGCCCAGCTCGTCCTGCGCCTTCTTCAGGTTGTCCTGCATGGTCTGGGCTTGCTTCATCAAACCGGCGAGTTGTCCTTTGTTGAACATGGTTGGCTTCCTTTATTTGTCACTCAAAAAATCAGATGCTGCGATGGTGCCATGACTTGGCATGCCCCAGTCCCGGCGCCTGCTATACCGGGCGGATGCTGCCAGGCACGATGGTCGCGCCAAACGTGGTTTGCAGGAACTGCACGTTCGGGTCATTGGCCACCATCGCCTCGGCCTGCAGTTGCCGTGCCTGGGCGCGCGCCTTGTTGCGCAAGGCCGGGGTATCGGTCACCTTGCCGCTTTCCAGCTGCAGGCTGGTGCAGTCGGTGACCTGGGCCAGGGCCTTGGCCAGGCGCTCACGCGCCACCGCCTGGTTCAGTGACGCCCGCTCCACGCGCAGCGTCCACACACCGGCCTCCTGGGCGATCAATTGCGACTGCAAGGCCAGCTCACGCACCAAGGCCGTGATCGCCTGCGCCGCATCCAGCTGCGTGACCACGGCGTGCCAGACGTCACCCAAGGGCGTGGTCTCCACCGCAATGGCCGCGGCCGGTGGCGCCACAGGCTCTGCCACGGCGTCGACAGGCTCACTCTCGGCGGCCATGCCCTCCCAGGGCGCCGCCTCCATGCGCACATCGTCCCACACCGGAGGCTCTGGCTCCTGCGGCTCCACGGCCTGCTCTGGCACATCGTCCCAGGGCGGCGACAGGTCGTCGTCCGCAGAGGTGGCATCGTCCATCGCCACGGCTTCGGGTGGCACCACCACCGGCTCAGCAGCGACTGCCTGCTCGGCGGGTTGGGCAGCCTCCAGCCGCGTGGCTGCGACGGCCGGCTGTGGCTGTGGCTGTGGCTGTGGCTGTGGCTGTGGCTGTGGCTGTGGCTGTGGCTGTGCAGCTTCAGCCTGCAGCGCTGCGCGGTCAGCGGGTTTCAGTGTTTTTTTTTCAGCCAGGGGCGCTGCAGCGCTGGTGGCTGACCCGTTCTGGGGCTTGAAGGCCAACAGCCGCAGCAAGGCCATGGTCAAGGCCGCGTACTCATCCGGCGCCAGGCCCAGCTCCTGCCGGCCGTGCAAACAGATGCTGTAGAGCAGTTGGGTCTCGTCCGCGGGCATCAGCTGCGCCAGGCGCACCATCTCCTGCGCATCGGGGTCGGCAGCATCGCCGGCCGCGGCCATGTCGGGCACGGCCTGCAGCACCGCCATGCGTTGCAGGATGCTGGACATTTCCTCCAGGGTCGAACCCGCCGACACGCCGTTGTAGCGCAGCGTGTCCACCGTCTCCACCACCGTGCGGCCATCGCCCTGCGCCAGGGCTTCAATCAGGCGGAACACATAGCTGCGGTCCACGCTGCCCAGCATCTGGCGCACCGAAGCTTCCTGCAGTTGGCCGCAGCCAAAGGCGATCGCCTGGTCCGTCAGCGACAGCGCATCACGCATGGAACCGCGTGCACCGCGCGCCAGCAGTTTCAGGGCCTGGGGCTCGGCCGCAATGTGTTCCTGGGCCAGCACCTGCGTCAGGTGCTCGAACACCGTATCCGGCGCCATGGGTCGCAGGTTGAACTGCAGGCAGCGCGACAGCACGGTCACCGGCACCTTCTGCGGATCGGTGGTAGCCAACACAAACTTGAGGTACTCCGGCGGCTCCTCCAGGGTCTTTAACATCGCGTTGAAGGCCGTGTTGGTCAGCATGTGCACTTCGTCGATCATGAAGACCTTGAAGCGCCCCTGCACCGGCTTGTACACCGCCTGCTCCAGCAGGCTTTGGACCTCGTCCACGCCCCGGTTGGAGGCCGCGTCCAGCTCGATGTAGTCAGGAAAGCGGCCGCTATCGATTTCCATGCACGCTGGGCAGACGCCACAAGGCGTGGCGGTGATACCACCCTGCCCATCGGCACCCGTGCAATTGAGCGACTTGGCCAAAATGCGCGACACCGTGGTCTTGCCCACGCCGCGCGTGCCGGTGAACAAATAGGCATGGTGCAGACGCTGCTGCGTCAGTGCGTTGCCCAGGGCCTGCACGACATGCTCCTGCCCCACCATTTCGGCGAAGTTGCGGGGACGGTATTTGCGGGCGAGCACGAGATAAGACATGGGGCCGGATTCTACGGGTTGCACGCCGGACACCACCAACACCGGCGGTTTATCTTCGCGCCAACCCGCAGGGGGTCACAACAGGCCCTATAATCCGTCCTTGACAGGCCCCCTCGCATGGGGAAGCAGCCAACCGGGTCAGGTGGGGAACCAAGCAGCCCTAACTGTGAAACCAGTGCCGAGGTAAGGCTTGTCAACTTCGCTTCCGACTCCTCTTACTTGACAAGAGGCCTTGCTCCGAAGCGCACCACTCCCCAGACCATTGCATTCCCACGAGATTTCGCTGCACAGCGGGCCGCCTCGGGCATTTTCGCCTGCATGGTTCTGGATGCGGCTGGACATGCCCTGCCAATCCGGCGCCGCGACCGCACTGCGGCACGGCCCGTGGCCCCGCAGCGCCAGCGCACGGTCGCCCCCTACTCCATAAAAAAGAGAACTGATCACGCAAGGAATAAGCCAGTTTGCACGACAAAAATAGTGCAAATACCGAATCCACGAGCGCCAACAGCTCTCTTTTTTATTATTTACTCCGCCAGGTAGCGCTGGATACCGCGCGCCGCCCGCACGCCCGTTGCAAAGCAGGCGGTCAGCAGGTAGCCACCGGTGGGCGCCTCCCAGTCGATCATTTCGCCGGCACAGAACACCCCAGGCAGCGCCTGGCACATCAGGTCCTCGGACAAGGCCGCCCAGGCGACGCCGCCGGCCGTGCTGATGGCCTCATCCATCGGGCGCGCCGCCACCACGGTGATGGGCAACGCCTTGATGGCATGGGCCAGGCGCACGGGATCGTGCATGTCTTCCTTGGACAGCAGCTCGTACAGCAAGGCGGCCTTGACGCCGTCCAGGCCCAGCCGGCCCTTCAAGTGGCTGGACAGGCTGCGCGAGCCGCGCGGGTGGCGCACCTGCTCCAGCACCTTGTCCGCGCTGAAGGCGGGCAGCAGATCGAGCTGGAACGTGGCGGCGCCATGGCGTTCGATCTCGTCGCGCAGCAGGTGCGAGACGGCATAGACCAGGCTGCCTTCCACCCCGGTGGCCGTGGCCACAAACTCGCCGCGGCGATCGAAGCTGCGCCCCAGACTGTCGGTGAAGCGGATGGCCACCGACTTCAGCGGCGCACCGGCAAAGCGCTGGCTGAAGTACTCACTCCATCCCGGCGCGTTCGCGGACGGCTGCCCCAGCAGCTCCTGCAGGAAGGCGCGGCGGGTTTCGTCCACCGGCAGCGGCGCCGCCGTGCGTCCCACATCAAAACCACAGTTGGCCGACTTCAGCGCGTGCACCTGCACACCCTGCGCCTGCAACAGCGGCACCCAGGCACCATCCGAGCCCAGGCGCGCCCAGCTGCCGCCCCCCAGGGCCAGCAAGGTGGCCCGGGCCTGGACCGGCTGCACGCCGTCGGGCGTGTCCATCACCAGGGTCCGCTCGGCACCCCAACCCTTCCACAGGTGGCGCATGTGGAACACCACGCCCTGGGCACGCAAACGCGCCAGCCAGGCGCGCAGCAAGGGGGCGGCCTTCATGTCGGTCGGGAAGACGCGGCCCGACGTACCCACAAACGTCCCGATGCCCAAACCCTCGGCCCAGGCACGCAACTGGTCGGCGCCAAAGTCCTGCAGCAGCGGCTGCAGCAGGGGCTGCGCATCGCCATAGCGCTCCACAAAGCGCTCGAAGGCCTCCGCATGCGTCAGGTTCAAGCCACCCTTGCCCGCCAGCAGGAACTTGCGCCCCACCGAGGCCTTGCCGTCAAACACATGCACCTTGGTGCCCTGGGCCGACAACAGCTGCGCCGCCATCAGCCCTGCAGGGCCCGCCCCCACAATCGCGACATCGCAGTTCAAAACCGGCAGCACGGCGGCAGCTGACATAGGCATCCTTCTTTCTTCTCATCACCGGCGCGCAGCGCCAAAGGGCAGGCAGCATAACGCCATGGGGAAGACCTGGGGCCGCCCCAGCCATCCGCAGATTGCCTGCCGCTATGGCTTTCATAGGCGTTTTTAGCCAGCCATGCTGCACGTCCGGACATTCGTTTCTGTCACAATTATTGGCAGCATTTTTCTCTGCGCACGCCCGTGCGCAACTGCCCCAACACTCACAACAAGGAACAACTCCATGGCAAGCGAACTCATCAAGCATGTCACTGACGCCAGCTTTGAATCGGACGTGCTGCAACCCGGCAGCACCGTGCTGGTGGACTACTGGGCCGAATGGTGCGGCCCCTGCAAGATGATTGCCCCGATCCTCGACGACGTGGCCAAGAACTACGAAGGCAAGATCACCGTCGCCAAGATGAACGTGGACGAAAACCGTGAAGTGCCCGCCAAGTTCGGCATTCGCGGCATCCCCACGCTGATGATCTTCAAGAACGGCGAGCTGGTGGCCACCAAGGTCGGCGCCCTGGCCAAGCCCCAGCTGACGGCGTTCATCGACCAGCACGTCGCCTGATAAGCGCCTTTGCGCAGCCGTACACACGGCTGCGCGCCCCGCGTGCAGGCCCGTGTCACCCTGCCGCGCGTCCCACTTGTGCGAATGCATGACACAAACTCGTGTGCAGTTCGCTTTCTTTTCCTGTCATAATCAAAACCTGATCACGGCCCAGCGCATTGGCGGCCATTTCCGATCATCCAGGCAAGCCATCGACGTACTGCGCTCTTCGCCGATTACTCTGGCATTCGCCACCTCCCCAGATTTCTTTGAACTCCGCCAAGGAGTAACTCCAGATGCACCTTAACGAACTCAAGGCACTGCACGTGTCTGAAGTCTTGAAGCAGGCCGAAGCGCTTGAGATTGAAAACGTCGGCCGCATGCGCAAGCAGGAACTGATGTTCGCCATCATCAAGAAGCGCGCCAAAGCTGGCGAACAAGTGTTCGCAGACGGCGTGCTGGAAATCCTGCCCGACGGGTTTGGCTTCCTGCGCAGCCCGGACACCAGCTACACCGCCAGCACCGACGACATCTACATCTCGCCCAGCCAGGTTCGCCGCTTCAACCTGCACACCGGTGACATGATCGAAGGTGAAGTGCGCACGCCCAAGGACGGCGAGCGTTACTTTGCACTGACCAAGCTGGACAAGGTCAACGGCAACTCGCCCGAGTCGAACAAGCACAAGGTGATGTTCGAGAACCTCACGCCCCTGTTCCCCAAGGAACAGATGAAGCTGGAGCGCGAGATCAAGAGCGAAGAGAACATCACCGGCCGCATCATCGACATCATTGCCCCGATTGGCCGTGGCCAGCGCGCACTGATCGTGGCCCCGCCCAAGAGCGGCAAGACTGTGATGATGCAGCACATTGCCCACGCCATCACGGCCAACAACCCCGACGTGCACCTGATGGTGCTGCTGGTGGACGAGCGCCCTGAAGAAGTGACGGAGATGCAGCGCTCGGTCAAGGGCGAAATCATCGCCTCGACCTTCGACGAGCCCGCCACCCGCCACGTGCACGTAGCCGAGATGGTGATCGAGCGCGCCAAGCGTCTGGTCGAGCTGAAGAAGGACGTGGTGATCCTGCTGGACTCCATCACCCGTCTGGCCCGCGCCTACAACAACGTCGTGCCCTCGTCGGGCAAGGTGCTGTCGGGTGGTGTGGACTCCAACGCCCTGCAGCGCCCCAAGCGCTTCTTCGGCGCAGCCCGCAATGTGGAAGAAGGCGGCTCACTGACCATCATCGCCACCGCGCTGGTCGACACCGGCTCGCGCATGGACGAAGTGATCTTTGAAGAGTTCAAGGGCACCGGCAACAGTGAAATCCACCTCAGCCGCCGCCTGTACGAAAAGCGCGTGTTCCCTGCGATCGAGCTGTCCAAGAGCGGCACCCGCCGCGAAGAACTGCTGCTGCCGCCCGAAGTGCTGCAAAAGACACGCATCCTGCGCCAGTTCATGTACAACATGGACGAAATCGAGTCCATGGAAATGGTGCTCAAGAGCATGAAGGCCACGAAGAACAACAGCGAATTCTTCGACATGATGCGCCGCGGTGGCTGATACACGCAGCCCCTGAGCACAACCCTCGCCCTTCAGGTTATACTGAGGGGCTTTTTCTTGCGGTAAGTATGTGGGATGCATTTTCGAAACAGAGGTTGTTTCGGGTCCGACACGGCTGCCGCAGTTGACTAAAGGAAGATCATGAAAGAAGGCATCCACCCCAATTACCGCGAAGTTCTGTTCGTTGACCTGTCCAACGGCTTCAAGTTCGTGACACGCTCCTGCGCGAACACCAAGGAAACAGAAACTTTCGAAGGCAAGGAATATCCGCTGTTCAAGCTGGACACCTCCTCGGAATCGCACCCTTTCTACACCGGCACCCAAAAGTCGGTGGACAACATGGGTGGCCGTGTGGAGCGTTTCCGCAACCGCTTCGGCAAGAAGTAATCTTTTACTTCCCCTGCCAAAAGGCAGCCTGGGCAACCGGGCTGCCTTTTTTCTTTGCACGCACCATGACTGCGCGCCTGCAGCAGTCGTGGCATGCTTGGGCACCCAAGTGACCGCACCGATTCATCGCCCCTGATCCGGGGGCGCCGTTTTTTCGCTTTCCATGAACCCACCCTCGCCCGCCATCGTTGCCCAGAATGCCGTTCGCAGCCTCCCGCGCTGGATCATGCTGCTGCTGTGTGCCGCCTACGTGCTGGCCGGCTTTGTGGGCCGCGAACCCTGGCGTGACGTGGACATGGCGGCCTTTGGCTACATGCAGACCCTGGCACACGGCGAGGCGTCGTGGACCCTGCCCCTGCTCGATGGCCTGCGCCCGGAGGCCCCCGGCCTGCTGCAGTACTGGCTGGGCGCTGTGGCCTTGAAGCTGCTGCCAGCCGGCATGCCGGCGGACCTGGTGGTGCGCCTGCCCTTCATACTGCTGCTGGGTCTGGCCTTACTGTGCACCTGGCAGGCCGTCTTCAGCCTGGCGCGCACGCCCGGGGCGCAGCCTGTGGCCTTCGCGTTTGGTGGTGAGGCCTCGCCCACCGACTATGCACGCGCCCTCGCCGATGGGGGCCTGCTGGCCTTGCTGGCCTGCCTGGGGCTGGCCCAGCTGGCACACGAGACCAGCCACACCCTGGTGCAGTTGAGTGCCGTGTGCGCCGTTTTCTTCGCCGCTGCCGCCATGGCCTGGCAACCCAAACTGGCCGCCGTGGCGGCCCTGCTGGGCATGCTGGCGATGGCCCTCGGGGGGGCGCCCGCCATGGCCATGCTGCTGGGCGCAGGCGCCATCACCGTCGCCCTGTCGGCCAGCCAGCCCAGGCTGCCCCACCGCTACAGCTGGGCCGCGTGGTGGCTGCTGTGCATGGCGATTGCAGCGCTCAGCGCCTGGATGCTGGGGCAATGGGGCTACCGCCTGATCAACCCCTGGCAGCAGGGCAAGGATTGGCAGAGCACAGCGCGCATGCTGATGTGGTTCAGCTGGCCCGCCTGGCTGCTGGCCGTGTGGGCCTTGTGGCGCTGGCGCCTGCAGTTGCGCCAGCCGGCACGCCACCCCCACCTGGCCTGGCCGCTGTGGCTGTGGGCCGTGGCCCTGTTCTGCACCATTTTCACCCTCGAAGGTGACCGGGCGCTGATCCTGAGCCTGCCCGCAGTGGCCGCGCTGGCGGCCTTCGCCCTGCCCACGTTCAAGCGCAGCCTGGGCGCCCTGATCGACTGGCTCACACTGTTCTTCTTTACCATCTCCGCCATCACCATCTGGGTGGTCTGGATTTCCGTGCAGACCGGCTTCCCGGCCAAACCGGCAGAGAACGTGCAGCGACTGGCCGTCGGCTTTGAACCGAGCTTTGCCCTGTTCCCCTTCAGCGTGGCCGTGGCCGCGACCATTGCCTGGCTGCTGCTGGTGACCTGGCGCACCCGCCGCCACCGCGCCGCCATCTGGAAGAGCCTGGCCGTCCCCGCCGGGGGTACCGTGCTGGGCTGGGTGCTGCTGATGACGCTGTGGCTGCCCATGCTGGACTATGCACGCAGCTACGCGCCGCATGTGGCGGCCGTGGCCCACTGGGTGCCCCGCGACGTGCAGTGCGTGGGCACGCTGGGCTTCAGCCAGGCGCAGACCGCGGCCTTCCGCTTCCACACCGGCTGGCACCTGGAGCGCGGCCTGCAGCATGCCAGCTCCGCAGGCTGCCAGTGGCTGGTGGCCACGCCGGCGGCGTGGTCGGCCATCGACACCGCCCCGGCTGCGCAGTGGGAGCTGGTGCAAGCCGTCGCCCGGCCAACCGATCGCAAGGACCACCTGCTGGTACTGCGCCAGCGTCCTTGATGCGAGGCGCCCATGCGTGAACTTGCCACCATTGCGCGGCATGCGGGCACCGTGCTGGCCGGACAGCTGGCGGTCATGGCGTTTGGCGTCACCGACACCATCGTCGCCGGCCGTTACTCTTCCGAGGCACTGGCTGCGCTGTCCGTGGCTTCGGCCGTGTTTGTCAGCGTCTACGTTTCGCTGATGGGCGTGCTGCAGGCACTGCTGCCGATCTGGGCTGAACAGCATGGCCGCGGCGACACCACCGCCATCGGCGCGTCCTTCCGCCAGTCGCTGTACCTGGCGCTCGGCTTCACGCTGCTGGGCATGCTGGTGCTGGTCTTTCCCGACCCCATCCTGGCCTGGACCGAAGTGCCTGCCGCGATGCAGGCCGATGTGCGCGCCTACCTCATCATCGTCGGCTGGGCCTTGCCTTCGGCAATGTTCTTTCGCCTCTACACCACCCTCAACCAGGCGCTGGGCCATCCCCAGCTGGTGACCTGGCTGCAGGTCGGCGCACTGGTGCTGAAGGTGCCACTGTCCATCTGGTTCACTTTTGGCGGCTGGGGTATCGGGGCGCAGGGTGCGGCCGGCTGCGCCTGGGCCACGCTGCTGGTGGACTACGCGATTGCCGTGATTGCCGTGGTGCTGATGCGCCGGCAGGCCCTGTACGCCCCGCTGCAGCTGTGGCAGCGCATGGAAGCGCCCGACTGGGCGCGCCTAGCGGCCTTCCTGCGCCTGGGCGTGCCGGCCGGCCTGTCCATCCTGGTGGAGGTCACCTCCTTCACGCTGGTGGCCCTGTTCGTGGCGCGCCTGGGCGCGCTGGCGGCCGCCAGCCACCAGATCGCAGCCAACCTGGCGGCCGTGTGTTACATGGTGCCGCTGTCCCTGGGGATTGCCATCAGCGCCCGCGTCAGCTGGTGGCGCGGCACGGGCAACGAGGCCCAGGCGCAGCGGCTGGCCTGGCTGGGGCTGCGCATCGCCCTGGTCAGCGGCGTGCTGCTGTCGGGCAGCCTGCTGCTGCTGCGCCACCACCTGCCCCAGGTGTACACCGCCGACCCGGCGGTGATCGCCCTGACGGCCACGCTGCTGGCCTGGGTGGCGCTGTACCACGCCGCCGACAGCCTGCAGTGCGTGTGCATTTTCCTGATGCGCTGCTGGCGCGTGACCGTGGCACCGCTGGTGGTCTATTGCAGCCTGCTGTGGGGCGGTGGCCTGGGCGGCGGCTACTGGCTGGCTTACAAAAATGAAGCAACCAGCGCTTATTGGTCCATGAATCCAACACCGTTTTGGATTGGAAGTGCCTCAGCACTTGCGCTGGTAGCTATTATTTTCATTTACCTGCTGTACCGGGTGCTGCGCGCCCACAAGTGAAAAAGCGGCCCGCAGGCCGCTTTCCATCCCGCCGCCAGCAGTTGGCGGACGGCGTGCTCACTTGGGCAGGCGCTCCGGTTCCGCATGCACGCGGCCGCTGTGGCGCAGGCGGTGGGCCGGGAACACGGCGCTGAAGGTTGCGCCGGCACCCAGCTGGCTGTGGATTTCCAGCTTGGCGCCATGGCGCTGCAAGGCGTGCTTGACGATGGCCAGCCCCAGGCCGGTGCCACCGGTGTCGCGTGAGCGGCTGCGGTCCACGCGGTAAAAGCGCTCCGTCAGGCGGCCGATGTGGGCCGGGTCAATCCCGGGACCGGAGTCTTTGACCGAAAAGCGCGCGCCACCGTCCAGCAATCCTTCCCAGCGCACCTCCACGCTGCCCCCGGCCGGGGTGTAGCGCAGCGCATTGCTGATGAGGTTGGAGAAGGCGCTGATCAGTTCGGCCTGCACCCCGGCAATTTCCCAGTCCATGGCCGGGGCCTCGGGCTCGGGAAAGCTCAGGGCGTGGCCCACATTCGCGCCCTTGGTCAGCAGCTTGGACAGGGCGTGGGCCTCCACCGCGCACTGGCGCAGCATCTGACCGACCGGGAGCCAGTCGTTGTAGGTTGGCGGGGGGCTGCCCTCCAGGCGCGACAGCGTCAGCAGGTCCTGCACCAGGTTCTGCATGCGGCCCGCCTGCTGGGCCATCAGCGCCAGGTAATGCTTGTGCTCCTCGGGCGACAGGTCCAGCGTCTGCAGGGTTTCGACAAAACCCACCAGCACCGTCAGGGGCGTGCGGATTTCGTGCGAGACGTTGGCCACGAAGTCGCGGCGCATGGCCTCGGCCTGCTCCAGCGCCGTGATGTCGCGCGCCAGCAGCAGGTGCCGCCCCACCCCGTAGGGGTAGATGTGCACCGACAGCATGACGGGCCGCGAGGGCGAGCTGTCGCGCCCCGCCATCAGCACCGGGTAGGTGAAGTCCTGGTGCGCCCAGTAGCTGCTGAAGGCCGGGTCGCGCACCAGGTTGCCAATCGACTGCTGGATGTCGCGCTGGGCATCAAAGCCGAAATGGCGCTCGGCCATGCGGTTGCACCACTCGATGTGGCCTTCGGCATCCATCAGCACCAGCCCGTTGGGGCTGGCCTGCAGCGCCGCCAGGATGTCCTGCACGCGCTGCTCGGCCGCGGCGGCGGCCTGTTCGCGCGTGCGCACGGCGCGGCGGACGTAGGTGGCCACCATGCTCCAGACGCCCTTGAGCGCCGGGAACGCCGCCAGCTCTCCGGCCATCAGCCACTGGCGCAGTCGTTCGACCTGCCAGTGGTCCCAGAGCATCCACAGCCAGGTGGCCAGCAAAGCGCCCGCCAGGGCGGCCCAGGGGCCCCACAGCCAGCCCGCCGTGCCCGCCAGCACGGCCTGCAGCACCAGCACTTCCATCCAACGCCATGCCAACATCACAAATCCTCAGCTCGCCTGGCGCGACGACAAGCGATAGCCCGCACCGCGCACGGTTTCCACCAGCCCGCCCGCGTCGCCCAGGGCCTCGCGCAGGCGCTTGATGTGCACATCCACCGTGCGTTCCTCGATGAACACATGGTCGCCCCACACCTTGTCCAGCAACTGGGCGCGGCTGTGCACGCGCTCGGGGTTGTGCATCAGGTGGTTGAGCAGCTTGAACTCCGTGGGGCCCAACTTCAGCGGCTGCTCCCGGAAGCTCACGCGGTGGGTTTCCCCGTCCAGCACCAGCTCGCCCACCTGCACGCGTTCGCCCGCCTGCTCGGGCGTGCGACGGCGCAGCACGGCGCGGATGCGCGCCAGCAGCTCCTGCGTGGAAAACGGCTTGGTGATGTAGTCGTCCGCACCGGCATCCAGCCCGGCGATCTTGTCGGGCTCGTCCCCGCGTGCCGTCAGCATCAGGATGGGCACATGCTTGCTGCGGGGGTCGGCCCGCCACTTGCGCGCCAGGTTCAGGCCGCTGGAGCCGCCGGGCAGCATCCAGTCCAGCAAGATGACATCGGGCAGGGCCGCATCCAGTTCACGCTGGGCACTCACTCCGTCTTCGGCCCACAACGGCGCAAAGCCGTTGTGGCGCAGATTCACGGCAATCAGCTCGGCAATGGCTGGCTCGTCTTCGACGATCAGTACTTGCGGCAGTTTCTTCATGCTTGTTTACCTGAGCTTGTTTAACGCACGGTGGACTCGATCACCGCCATGGACTGGTGGCGGATGTCCTTGCCTTCCACCAGATAGATGATGAGTTCGGCCACATTCTTGGAATGGTCGCCAATGCGTTCGATCGCCTTGGCCAGGAACAGCAGGTCCAGGCTGGGCGAGATGGTGCGCGGGTCTTCCATCATGTAGGTGACCAGTTTGCGCACGAAGCCATCAAACTCGTTGTCGATCAGGTCATCTTCCTTCAGGATGGCCAGGGCCGCCTTGGTGTCCAGCCGCGCCAGTGCATCCAGGGCCTTGCGCAGCAGGCCCGAGGCCATCTCGGCGGCCACGCGCAGCTCGCTGGTGGGCAGGGTGCGGGCCGCGCCGCTCTCGATGATGGACTTGACCATGCGCGCCATCTTGTGCGCCTCGTCGCCCATGCGCTCCAGGTTGGCAGTGACCTTGGAAAAGGCCATCAGCATGCGCAGGTCGCGCGCCGTGGGCTGGCGGCGGCCGATGATGGAGGACAGCTCGTAGTCGATCTCCACCTCCATGGCATTCACGCGCTCTTCCAGCGCGGCGACCTGTTCCACGGCCTCCAGGTTGAACTGGGTCAGGGCAAAGATGGCCTGGCTGATCTGGCGCTCCACGATCCCGCCCAGCTCCATCACCCGAGTGGAAATACGATTGAGTTCGCTGTCGAACTGGGTCGACAAGTGCTTGTCTGGCATGTCTCTGTCTCCTCTGGGGTCAGCCGAATCGGCCGGTGATGTAGTCTTCGGTTTCGCGGCGCTGGGGCTTGAAGAACATTTGTTCGGTCTCGCCGAACTCCACCAGATCGCCCAGGTACATGTAGGCGGTGTAGTCGCTGCAACGCGCAGCCTGTTGCATGTTGTGCGTGACGATGACCACGGTGTAGTCGTCCTTGAGTTCGGCGATCAGCTCTTCCACCTTGGCGGTGGAAATCGGATCCAGCGCCGAGCAGGGCTCGTCCAGCAAGAGCACCTCGGGCTTGATGGCGATGCCGCGCGCAATGCACAGGCGCTGCTGCTGGCCGCCGGACAGGCTGGCGCCGCTTTGGTGCAGCTTGTCCTTGACCTCGGTCCACAGTGCCGCCTTGCGCAAGGCCCACTCCACGCGCTCGTCCATGTCGGCCGCATCCAGGCTTTCGAACAGCTTCACGCCAAACGCGATGTTGTCATAGATGGACATGGGGAACGGCGTGGGCTTCTGGAACACCATGCCGACCTTGGCGCGGATCAGTGCCACGTCCTGCTTGCTGGTCAGCAGGTTCTCGCCGTCCAGCAGGATCTGGCCTTCTGCACGTTGCTCGGGGTACAGCTCATACATGCGGTTGAAGGTGCGCAGCAGCGTGGACTTGCCGCAGCCCGAAGGGCCGATGAAGGCCGTGACCTTCTTTTCCGGAATTTCCAGGTTGATGTTCTTCAGGGCGTGGAACTTGCCGTAGTAGAAGTTCAGGTCACGCACCGACAGCTTGGCGCGACCCGCGATCGGCGCAATGGCCGGGGCCATCAGAGGGGTTGTAGACATCGTGAAATCCTTGCGGTTTTATTTCTGGCGCGTGAGCACGCGGGCCAGGATATTCAGGCCCAGCACGGCCAAGGTGATCAGGAAAACGCCGGCCCATGCCAACTGCTGCCAGTTTTCATAGGGGCTCATGGCAAACTTGAAGATGGTCACTGGCAGGCTGGCCATGGGCTTGGACAGATCGCCGTTCCAGAACTGGTTGTTCAGCGCCGTGAACAGCAGCGGCGCGGTCTCGCCCGCAATGCGCGCCACCGCCAGCAACACGCCGGTGATGACCCCGGCCCGCGCGGCGCGCAGCGTGATGGCGCTGATCACCTTCCACTTGGGCGTGCCCAGGGCATAGGCCGCTTCACGCAGCGCCGACGGCACCAGGGTGAGCATGTTCTCGGTGGTACGGATCACCACCGGAATCACGATCAGCGCCAGCGCCACGATGCCGGCATAGGCCGAGAAGCTGCGGAACTTGGCCACCACCACGGCATACACGAACAGGCCGATCACGATGGAGGGCGCCGACAGCAGGATGTCGTTCACAAAGCGCGTGGTGCTGGCCAGCCAGCTGCGCTTGTCGTATTCGGCCAGGTAGACCCCGGCCATCACCCCGATGGGGGTGCCCACGCCCGTGGCCAGCGCCACCATGACGAAGGAACCGAAGATGGCGTTGGCCAGGCCCCCGGCCTCGTTGGGCGGCGGCGTCATCTCGGAGAACAGCGTCAGGCTCAGCCCGCCCAGACCCAGGCGGATGGTTTCCCACAGGATCCAGATCAGCCAGAACACGCCAAAGGCCATGGCGCCCAGGGACAGCCCCAGGGCGATCTGGTTCACGCGCTTGCGCACCGCATAGCGGGCCTGGCGCTCGGCGGTCTTTTGCTCCGCGGCGATCAATTTTTGGCTGGAGGAACTCATGTGCGTGCCCCTTCATTCTTTTGCAGGCGGTTGAGCAGCATCTTCGACAGCGCCAGCACGATGAAGGTGATGAAGAACAGGGCCAGGCCCAGGTAGATCAGCGAAGCCTGGTGCAGGCCCTCACCGGCTTCGGCGAACTCGTTGGCCAGGGCCGAGGTGATGCTGTTGGCCGCCTCGAACATGGACACCGAATTGAGCTGGTTCATGTTGCCGATCACGAAGGTCACGGCCATGGTCTCACCCAGCGCACGGCCCAGACCCAGCATGACGCCGCCCAGCACACCGGCCTTGGTATAGGGCAGCACCACCTTCCAGACCACCTCCCAGGTGGTGGAGCCCAGACCGTAGGCCGACTCCTTGAGCAGCGCGGGAGTCACCTCGAACACATCGCGCATCACCGAAGCGATGAAGGGGATGATCATGATGGCCAGGATGATGCCGGCCGACAGGATGCCAATGCCCACGGGCGGGCCGGACACCAGCGCACCCAGGTAGGGCACGCCGTCAAACAGTGCCTGCAGCGGCTGTTGCACATAGGTGGCCAGCACCGGGCCGAACACCATCAAACCCCACATGCCGTAGACGATGGAAGGCACGGCGGCCAGCAGCTCGATGGCCGTGCCCAGAGGGCGCTTGAGCCAGTTGGGGGCCAGTTCGGTCAGGAACAGGGCAATCCCGAAGCTCACGGGCACGGCGATGATCAGCGCAATCAGCGAGGTCATCAAGGTGCCATAAATCATGACCAGACCGCCGTACTGGTCCTGCACGGGGTCCCATTCGGTGCGGGTGAAAAAGCCCAGGCCGTATTCGCTGATGGCCGGCCAGGCGCCCACCAGCAGCGACCCCATGATGGCCAGCAACAGGCCCAGCGTGAGCAGGGCCGCACCCTTGGCCAACCAGGCGAACAAACGGTCTGCAAAGCTGGAGGGCAGCCATGCGTTCTTGCGTGGAGCTGGCGACGGCTGGGCGATCGACCGGGGGCGGTCCGCCGACTCGGCAGCTGCGGAAGACATGATGGAGGACACGGGGGTCACCTCTTTACAAAAAACAAGACCTGCCAGACGCAAGGACTGCGTCCGGCAGGAAGCGACTGTTCAAGTCAGCCGTTTACTTCCAAGCCACAGGCTTGCCAGAAGCATCCTTGATCTCACCCCAGGCCTTGAACACTTGCGTCTTCACCGAGTCGGGCATGGGCACATAGTCCAGACCGCTGGCGGTGGCGTCGCCGCTCTTGTAGGCCCAGTCGAAGAACTTCAAGGCGGTGGCAGCCTGGGCGGGCTTGTCCTGGCTCTTGTGCATCAGGATGAAGGTGGCGCTGGTGATGGGCCATGCGTCCTTGCCAGGCTGGTTGGTCAGGATCTGGTAGAAGCTCTTGCTCCAGTCCGCGCCCGCAGCAGCGGCCTTGAAGGACGCTTCGTTGGGGGCCACAAAGTTGCCTTCGCTGTTTTGCAGCTGGGCGAACACCAGGTTGTTTTGCTTGACGTACGCGTATTCCACGTAGCCAATCGAGTTGGCCAGGCGACCCACGAACGCGGCCACGCCTTCGTTGCCCTTGCCACCGGCACCGGTGGGCCAGTTCACAGCCTTGCCCTCGCCCACTTTGTCTTTCCACTCGGCGTTCACCTTGCTCAGGTAGTTGGTGAAGCCAAAGGTGGTGCCGGAGCCATCGGCGCGGCGCACGGGGGAAATCTTGGCATCGGGCAGGGGCACACCGGGGTTCAGGGCCACGATGGCGGGGTCGTTCCAGCTGCTGATCTTGCCCAGGTAGATGTCACCCAGGATCTGGCCGTTCAGCTTCAGCTGGCCGGGCTTCAGGCCCTTGATGTTGACCACGGGCACGATGCCGCCGATCACGGTGGGGAACTGCACCAGGCCCTTGGCCTGCAGATCTGCATCCTTCAGGGGTTCGTCCGAAGCGCCGAAGTCCACGGTCTTGGCTTCGATCTGCTTCAGGCCGGCGCTGGAGCCCACGGACTGGTAGTTGATCTTCACACCGGTGGCCTTGTTGTAGTCGGCCGCCCACTTGGAGTACAGGGGTGCGGGGAAGCTGGCGCCAGCACCGGTGGATTCTTGTGCAGCAGCCACGTTGAGCAAACCGCCCGATACCAGGGCACCGGTCACCAAAACACGCATCATGGACATTTTCATGTAAGCACCTCTCTAGGTTGCAGAACAAGGTTGAAGAAAGCTCGATGACGTGAATGTAAGAATCCTTTGTGACATGTCTGTGACATGCATAAATTTATGTCCGCAGGCCAAAAAACCACAACGCGGGGTTTCAAAAACCCGTCACAGTCGCGTCACATCCGCGCCCTAGCATGCCAGCCCTGCTGCATGCTTGGACATGTCTCCACCCCCTTCGTCCCACCCTCCATGGCTGCTAAGCTGCACCCTTTGCGCCGCCAGCTGACATCTCCCTCATGAACAACGCGATTGCACTTGCCGCCGTAGATCTTGGCTCCAACAGTTTCCGCCTGGAAATCGGCAGCTACGAACACCTCCAGATCCACCGTCTGGAGTACCTGAAGGAAACCGTGCGCCAGGGCAATGGCCTGGACAGCAATCGCAACCTGACGCAGGAGTCCATGGAGCGCGGCTGGGCCTGCCTGGCGCGCTTTGGCGAACGCCTGCGGGGGTTCGACCCGCAGCGCGTGCGCGCCGTGGCCACACAGACCCTGCGCGAGGCCCGCAACCGCGATGAGTTCATCGACAAGGGCAGCGAACTGCTGGGCTTTCCGATCGAAATCATCACCGGCGAGGAAGAAGCCGCGCTGATCTACCGCGGCGTGGTCAGCCAGCTGCCGGCCACGGACGAACGCCGCCTGGTGATCGACATCGGCGGGCGCTCCACCGAATTCGTGCTCGGCCAGGGCAGCGTGGCCCAGTCCGTGGCCTCCTACCGCATCGGCAGCGTGGCCTGGACGTCGCGCTACTTCCCCACCGGCGCGATCACGGCCGAAGCCTTCCAGACCGCAGAAATCGCCGCCCGCGCCGTGCTGGACGAGGCCCTGGACACCTTCCGCCCCGGCAGCTGGGACGTGGCCTACGCCTCCGCCGGCACGGCCAACGCCGTGGGCGAAACCCTGGCCGCCAATGGCCAGGGCCAGGGCGTCATCACCCGCGCCGGGCTGGACTGGCTGCAGCAGCAACTGCTGCGCGCCCAGCACCTGGACCGCGTCAAGCTGGAAGGCCTGAAGGAAGACCGCCGCCCCGTGGTGGCCGGCGGCCTGGCGGTGCTGCGCGCCGTGTTCGACCTGCTGGGCCTGGAAAGCATGCAGGTGGCCCAGGGCGCGCTGCGCCTGGGGGTGCTGTATGGCCTGGTGGACGATGAGCAGATCGGCGACATCCACACCGCCAGCGTGCTGGGGCTGATGCAACGCTTTGGCGTCAACAGCGTGCATGCGCGCCACGTGGCCGAAACGGCGCAACAGCTGTGGCTGCAGCTGCACTCCGGCGAGGCCCATGCCCCGGCCAGCCTGGCCTGGGCCGGCCTGCTGCACGAGGTGGGCTGCCGCATCTCGCGCAGCAACTACCACCGCCACAGCGCCTACATCCTGGAGCACAGCAACGCCCCGGGCTTCACCCCCGCCGAGCTGGAGCACCTGGGCCAGCTGGTGCTGGGCCACCGCGGCAAGATCAAGAAAATGGAAGCCTTCATGCACCGCCCGGACCACGCGCTGCAACTGCTGTGCCTGCGCCTGGCCACGGTGCTGTGCAACTCGCGCCGCGCACCCGACCTGCACGGTGTGGAACTGCAGCGCGATGGCCAGCAATTGCGGCTGCACACGCCTGCGGGTTGGGCCCAACGCTTCCCGCTCAGCGCCCAGCTGCTGCATGAAGAAGCCGAAGCCATCAGCAAGAGCGACTGGCAGTTGCTGCTGCAACTGGACTGAAACAGGAGCTGGCAGCGCTTGCCAAGCAAGGTTTTTCGATGCTTTTCAAAAGGAAAGCATTGCACAGCAGGCGCCCACAGCTATGGTTTTACAAGCCAGACAAAAAAAGGATGCCCAGGCATCCTTTTTTGTTGCAGGCCACCGTGCAGCCCGCGCCGTGGTGATGCCGGCGTCAGGCGCCGTACAGCTGCATCAAGGCGGTCTGCGCACCATGGCCGGTCTGCGGGTGCGCCGCCGGCAGGTAGCTGCCATCGGGCTGCTGGATCCACGCATCGCGGTCGTCGTGCAGATAGGCCACCAGGCACTCGTCGATCACGCGCTGGCGCAGGCGGGGCTCGGTCACCGGCCAGGCCAGTTCCACCCGGCGCGTCATGTTGCGGCGCATCCAGTCGGCGCTCGACAGCAGCAGGTGCTCGTGCTGCGTACCCCAGGCGAAATAGAACACGCGCGAGTGCTCCAGGAAGCGGCCGATGATGGAGCGCACGCGGATGTTGTCCGTCGCCCCCGGCACCTGCGGCGGGAGCATGCAGGCGCCGCGCACGATCAGATCAATCTGCACGCCGGCCTGCCCGGCCTCCACCAGCGCCTGGATCAGGACCTCGTCCGTCATGGCATTGCTCTTGATCACCACCCGCGCGTACTCGCCCTTGAGGGCCGCTTTCTTGCAGGACTCCAGGTGCGCCCGCATGGTCTGCTGCAGCATGAAGGGCGCCATCACCAGCTTGTTCAGCTGCGGGCGGGTGTTGGGGCTGGCCAGGTGCCGGAAGACCGCGTCCATGTCGGCCGTCAGCACCGGGTCGCAGGTCAGGTAGCTCAGGTCGGTGTACAGGCGCGCCGTCTTGGGGTTGTAGTTGCCGGTGGACAGGTGGCCGTAGCGGCGCAGGCCCCGGCCCTCGCGGCGCGTGATCAGCAGCATCTTGGCGTGGGTCTTGAGGCCCACCACGCCATACACCACCTGGGCGCCCACCGCTTCCAGCGCATCGGCCCAGTTGATGTTGGCCTCTTCGTCAAAGCGCGCCTTGAGCTCCACCACCGCCATGACTTCCTTGCCCAGGCGCACCGCCTTGTCCAGCAGGTCCATCAGCTCGGATTTGGCCCCGGTGCGGTAAATCGTCTGCTTGATCGCCACCACGTCGGGGTCGTGCACGGCTTCGCGCAACAGCTCCAGCACGGCATCGAACTGCTCGAACGGCTGGTGGATCAGCACATCCTGCTTGCGCATCTGTGCCATCACCTTGGCCGTGGGCTTGAGCTGGCGCGGCCAGCTGGCCTGCCAGGGCTGGAACAGCATGCCCGGCGCGTTGACCAGGTCGATCAGCTCCGACAGGCGCACCAGGTTCACCGGCCCCGGCACGCGGAACAGCGCCTGTGGCGGCAGGTCAAACTCCTGCAGCAACGTACCGGCGAGAAAATCCGAACAGCGATCGCTGACTTCCAGCCGCACCGCCTGGCCGAACTGGCGGTAGGCCAGCTCCTGGCGCAGCGCCGTGCGCAAATCGTCCACCTCGTCCTCTTCCACCAGCAACTCGGTGTTGCGCGTCACGCGGAACTGCACTGCCTCGACCACCTCGCGGCCATCGAACAGCTCGGCCAAGTGGGCACGTACCATGCTGGACAGGCTGACAAACAAGCGCTGCTTGCCCGAAATGCTGGCGGGCAAGGCCATCAACCGCGGCAAGGCGCGCGGCAGCTTCACGATGGCCACCTCGTTGGCGCGACCAAAGGCATCCCCGCCCTTGAGGCGCACCACCATGTTCAGGGATTTGTTGGCCACCTGCGGGAACGGGTGGGCCGGGTCCAGCGCCACGGGCACCAGCAAGGGCTTGACCGCCTGCACGAAGTGCCGGTGCACCCACTTGCGCTGCGCGGCCGTGCGTTCGTGGTGGTGCACGATGCGGATGCCCGCCGCATGGAAGGCCGGCAGCAGGGACTGGTTGTACAGCGCGTACTGGCGGGCCACCAGGTCCTGGGCCTTGCGCAACAGCTGCAGGCCGTCGGCGGCGTTGTACACGCCTTGCGCCATGGTTTTCACGGCGACGATCTGCGGGGCCGCCCGCACCTCGAAAAACTCATCCAGATTGGACGAGACGATGCACAGATAGCGCAGGCGCTCCAGCAGCGGCACATCCTCGCGCCGCGCCCAGTCCATGACCCGTTCGTTGAACGCCAGAATGCAGTGGTCGCGCGGCAGCAGTGGCAAACCCGCCATCGCAGCGGCTTCGCCCGAGGGGGCCACATCGTCAACCACGCCGGCTTCGGCTGCCTTGGGAACCTCGGCAGGCAGTGTCATGAATTCAGGAAGCGGGGCAATGGTCGGTTCTGTTCTGGATGGCATGGAAACTCTTTGGCTACGCCAATTCAGTATCCGCAAGATGTGTGACGAAACCGTGACAGTCACATGACTGTTTGATGCACACCAAACACAGGCGGTTCTCCGGAAGGCACTGTGCTGATGGTAATCTGGCGGGCTGCGCGTTTCTCCCTGCCCCATGAAAGCTCCCCTGCTCGCCACCATCGACATCGGCTCGAACAGCATCCTGCTGCTGATGGGCCGCATCGTCAACGGCAGGCTGCAGATCGAACACCAGCGCAAGGAAACCATCCGCCTGGGGGGCGCCCTGGACCCCAGCGGCAACCTGCAACCGCAGGCCCTGGAACGCGGCCTGGATTGCCTGCGCCGCTATGCCGGCCTGATGACCCAGGTGGCGCCCGAACACCGCCGCGCCGTGGCCACCCAGACTCTGCGCGAAGCCCACAATCGCGACATCTTCCTGTCACAGGCCCGCACGATCCTAGGCTGTGCGGTGGAGCTAATCTCTGGCGAGCGTGAGGCCACACTCATTTACCAGGGCGTCAGCAGCTTGCTGCCCGACAGTACGGCGCCACGCCTGGTGATCGACATTGGCGGGCGCTCCACCGAGATCTGCATCGGCCGCCACCACACGCTGCAGGCGGCCATTTCCTGCCCCATCGGCAGCGTGGCCTGGGCCCAGCGCTTTTTTGACCAGGGCACCCTGGCCGCCTCCTGCTTTGAAGCCGCCCAGGCGGCGGCCCAGGCGGCCCTGCAGCCCCATGTGGCGCCATTGCAGGCACTGCCCTGGCAACAGGTGTTCGGTTCTTCCGGCACCGCAGGGGCGATTGGCAAGGCCCTGCACCAGATGGGCCACCCCGCAGGCGAAATCAGCCGCACCGCACTGCACCAACTGCGCGCGCAATTGATACAGGCTGGGCACATCCAGCACCTGCCCTTGCCCGGTGTGCGCGAGGAACTGCGCCCCGTGATCGGCGGGGGCGTCAGCATCATGTGCGCCGTGTTCGATGCACTGCAGCTGCAGCACATGCGGGTGGCCCAGGGTGCCCTGCGCCATGGCCTGATGTTCGAGCTGTACCAATCCCTGCCACTTCACGCCTGAACCATCTCGCCCGGGGCTTGGGGAAACGACTTTCAGGTTGCCAGGGTTGGCAGACTGCCATGTGGATTGACCGTTCCAGCCGCAGCCAGTTCGTGCTGCCCACTTGCAGGAATAAGCATCGAATCTGGGCGGCACCACCCGGATATGGCGCTGGGCAATCCCGTCGTCGCGATTAACGCAGCAAGGCCAGATCGGCGGCGTGCAGCCACCGCCACTCGCCAGGCTGCATGCCAGCAGGCAGCTCCAGTCCGCCAATCTTCCAGCGGTGCAGGCCCTCCACCCGGTTGCCGACGGCGGCCAGCATGCGTTTGACCTGGTGGTATTTGCCTTCAGTCAGGGTCAAATCCAGCACCAGTTCCGACACTTGCACGCACGCGGCGGCCTTCACCGGCTTGGGGTCGTCATCGAGCACCACGCCCGCCAGCAACTTGTCCACCATCGCCTGCGTGATCGGGTGCTTGGTGGTCACGCGGTACACCTTGGGCACATGCTTCTTGGGCGAGCTCATGCGGTGGATGAACTGCCCGTCATCGCTGAGCAGCAGCAAACCCGTCGTATCCTGGTCCAGGCGCCCCACGGCCTGCAGCCCCTGCACGGCGCCCTTGTTCGGGCGCTGGCGCAACGGTGCGGGCAGCAAGGTGTAGATACTGGGGTGGGCCGACGGTTTTTGCGAACACTCCGTGCCCTCGGGCTTGTACAGCAGGACATAGCCTTTCTCGTGGTATTCCCAGTCGACACCCTGGACTCGGAAGCGCAGCCCTTCAGGCTCGTAGTCCGCCGTCGAGTCCTTGATTTGCACGGGTTGCTCCACCCCAGGGGTGTAGACCTCCACCCAGCCCTGCTGGATCAGGCCCGAGCACACACGGCGAATACCGAAACCTTGCGAATAAAGAATGTCCTGCAACTGCATTTACATCACCTTGGCCGCGGATGGCGGCATCAAAAACCAGAGCTGCTTGCGTACAAGCAAAGCCACTATCCCAATATTTCAATCCTCAAAGCACCGTTCACACGGCGCGGGCAGCTATCACTTGAATGATAAATACCCAAAAACAAAACCCCCTGCCTCGTTGGAGGTCAGGGGGTTTGTCGCTGTAAGAGCCTGGCGATGACCTACTTTCACACGGGAATCCGCACTATCATCGGCGCAAAGTCGTTTCACTGTCCTGTTCGGGATGGGAAGGAGTGGGGCCAACTTGCTATGGTCACCAGGCATAACTTGTAGCAAAGCAGCTCATCGCTGCCTTGCAAATTCATAGAGCCTAATCAGCTTTTATTCGATTGCGCACATTGGCATAAAGTCTTTTGAACACTGCACAGCAGTATCAAAGTTATAGGGTCAAGCCTCACGGGCAATTAGTACTGGTTAGCTTAACGCATTACTGCGCTTCCACACCCAGCCTATCAACGTCGTGGTCTACAACGACCCTTCAGGGGGCTCAAGGCCCCGGCAGATCTTATCTTGAAACGAGTTTCCCGCTTAGATGCTTTCAGCGGTTATCTCTTCCACACGTAGCTACCCTGCGATGCCACTGGCGTGACAACAGGTACACCAGAGGTGTGTCCACTCCGGTCCTCTCGTACTAGGAGCAGGCTTCCTCAAATCTGCAGCGCCCACGGAAGATAGGGACAAAACTGTCTCACGACGTTTTAAACCCAGCTCACGTACCTCTTTAAATGGCGAACAGCCATACCCTTGGGACCGACTACAGCCCCAGGATGAGATGAGCCGACATCGAGGTGCCAAACACCGCCGTCGATATGAACTCTTGGGCGGTATCAGCCTGTTATCCCCAGAGTACCTTTTATCCGTTGAGCGATGGCCCTTCCATACAGAACCACCGGATCACTATGTCCTGCTTTCGCATCTGCTCGACTTGTCAGTCTCGCAGTTAAGCACGCTTATGCCATTGCACTATTAGCACGATGTCCGACCGTACCTAGCGTACCTTCGAACTCCTCCGTTACGCTTTGGGAGGAGACCGCCCCAGTCAAACTGCCTACCATGCACTGTCCCCGATCCAGATAATGGACCTAGGTTAGAACCTCAAACGCACCAGGGTGGTATTTCAACGTCGGCTCCACCAGAACTAGCGTCCTGGCTTCAAAGCCTCCCACCTATCCTACACAGATCCGTTCAAAGTCCAATACAAAGCTACAGTAAAGGTTCATGGGGTCTTTCCGTCTTTCCGCGGGGAGATTGCATCATCACAAACATTTCAACTTCGCTGAGTCTCAGGAGGAGACAGTGTGGCCATCGTTACGCCATTCGTGCAGGTCGGAACTTACCCGACAAGGAATTTCGCTACCTTAGGACCGTTATAGTTACGGCCGCCGTTTACTGGGACTTCAATCAAGAGCTTGCACCCCATCATTTAATCTTCCAGCACCGGGCAGGCGTCACACCCTATACGTCCACTTTCGTGTTTGCAGAGTGCTGTGTTTTTATTAAACAGTCGCAGCCACCGATTTTTTGCAACCCCGTTGAGCTCCGTTTGTTCAACTTCACTTACTAGGGGCATACCTTCTCCCGAAGTTACGGTATCAATTTGCCGAGTTCCTTCTCCTGAGTTCTCTCAAGCGCCTTAGAATACTCATCTCGCGCACCAGTGTCGGTTTGCGGTACGGTCGTCAATAGCTGAAGCTTAGTGGCTTTTCCTGGAAGCAGGGTATCACTCACTTCGTGTGCAAGCACACTCGTTATCACCCCTCATCTCAGCCCGGCGGATTTGCCTACCAGGCACGACTACAGGCTTGAACCAACTATTCCAACAGTTGGCTGAGCTAACCTTCTCCGTCCCCACATCGCACTATTGATCGGTACAGGAATATTGACCTGTTTCCCATCAGCTACGCATCTCTGCCTCGCCTTAGGGGCCGACTCACCCTACGCCGATGAACGTTGCGTAGGAAACCTTGCGCTTACGGCGAGGGGGCTTTTCACCCCCTTTAACGCTACTCATGTCAGCATTCGCACTTCTGATACCTCCAGCATCCGTTACCAGACACCTTCACAGGCTTACAGAACGCTCTCCTACCACGTGCAATAAATTGCACATCCGCAGCTTCGGTAACTGGCTTAGCCCCGTTACATCTTCCGCGCAGGACGACTCGATCAGTGAGCTATTACGCTTTCTTTAAATGATGGCTGCTTCTAAGCCAACATCCTGACTGTTTTAGCCTTCCCACTTCGTTTCCCACTTAGCCAATTTTAGGGACCTTAGCTGGCGGTCTGGGTTGTTTCCCTCTTGAGTCCGGACGTTAGCACCCGGTGCTCTGTCTCCCAAGCTGTACTCTGCGGTATTCGGAGTTTGCCTTGGTTTGGTAAGTCGCCATGACCCCCTAGCCAAAACAGTGCTCTACCCCCGCAGGTAATACTTGAGGCACTACCTAAATAGTTTTCGGAGAGAACCAGCTATTTCCAAGTTTGTTTAGCCTTTCACCCCTAACCACAGCTCATCCGCTGATTTTGCAACATCAGTCGGTTCGGACCTCCAGTACCTGTTACGGCACCTTCATCCTGGCCATGGTTAGATCACTTGGTTTCGGGTCTACACCCAGCGACTGAACGCCCTATTCGGACTCGATTTCTCTACGCCTTCCCTATTCGGTTAAGCTTGCCACTGAATGTAAGTCGCTGACCCATTATACAAAAGGTACGCCGTCACCCCTTTCGAGGCTCCGACTTTTTGTAAGCATACGGTTTCAGGATCTATTTCACTCCCCTCCCGGGGTTCTTTTCGCCTTTCCCTCACGGTACTGGTTCACTATCGGTCGATTACGAGTATTTAGCCTTGGAGGATGGTCCCCCCATATTCAGACAGGATTACACGTGTCCCGCCCTACTTTTCTCTAGCTCAGTACCACACGTCAGTTTTCACATACAGGGCTATCACCTACTATGGCCGGACTTTCCATTCCGTTTTGTTAACCGTCGTGCTATCACTAGAAGGCTCCTCCGAATTCGCTCGCCACTACTATCGGAATCTCGGTTGATGTCTTTTCCTCTGGGTACTTAGATGTTTCAGTTCTCCAGGTTCGCCTCGTTAGCCTATGTATTCAGCTAACGATACCCTTGCGGGTGGGTTTCCCCATTCAGAAATCTCCGGATCAAAGCTTATTTGCCAGCTCCCCGAAGCTTATCGCAGGCTATCACGTCTTTCTTCGCCTGTAATCGCCAAGGCATCCACCATATGCTCTTAGTCACTTGACCCTATAACTTTGATCTCTGTTGCCAGAGCTCGCCATTTCGAGTTCAA
The DNA here is from genome assembly GCF_018064205.1 of Comamonas aquatica. Classification (NCBI taxonomy): domain Bacteria; kingdom Pseudomonadati; phylum Pseudomonadota; class Betaproteobacteria; order Burkholderiales; family Comamonadaceae; genus Comamonas; species Comamonas aquatica. The sequence continues at coordinate 2,195,012 of NZ_CP072916.1, forward strand.
AGACTGGTGAGGTCTTGCACCTCACGCGTTATGCCGTAATGTGAATGATTCTTCGGTTGCATCCTTTCGGACACAGCCTAGAGAATGATTCGTCATTACATCGAATTCATTAGTTGAATTCGTGTGACGCAATCAAATAGTTGCTGGCGGCACGGTGCAATGTTTCATGCTTTCCGCCAGCAACGCTGATTTCGACTCTATGAATTTTTAAAGAACAGCCTATTGATCGGATCGATCAATACAAAAGCAGTCTTTGCAAGACTGCTTTTGTATTGAGGTGAGCCAACGATTATAGCACCATTCGGCGCTATCATTTTCTAACCAATCCTTGGTGGAGGATGACGGGATCGAACCGACGACCCCCTGCTTGCAAAGCAGGTGCTCTCCCAGCTGAGCTAATCCCCCATCGGGTTTTTCGCATTGGAAGTTTGGTGGGTCTAGTTGGGCTCGAACCAACGACCCCTGCGTTATCAACACAGTGCTCTAACCAGCTGAGCTACAGACCCAATCCATCAGAACTTGCGCTCCAACAGTTGCCATCCAACAACCGATAAGTGTGGGCGTTCAAACTTGAACTGCTTCATTTTCCAGAAAGGAGGTGATCCAGCCGCACCTTCCGATACGGCTACCTTGTTACGACTTCACCCCAGTCACGAACCCCGCCGTGGTAAGCGCCCTCCTTGCGGTTAGGCTACCTACTTCTGGCGAGACCCGCTCCCATGGTGTGACGGGCGGTGTGTACAAGACCCGGGAACGTATTCACCGTGACATTCTGATCCACGATTACTAGCGATTCCGACTTCACGCAGTCGAGTTGCAGACTACGATCCGGACTACGACTGGCTTTATGGGATTAGCTCCCCCTCGCGGGTTGGCAACCCTTTGTACCAGCCATTGTATGACGTGTGTAGCCCCACCTATAAGGGCCATGAGGACTTGACGTCATCCCCACCTTCCTCCGGTTTGTCACCGGCAGTCCCATTAGAGTGCCCTTTCGTAGCAACTAATGGCAAGGGTTGCGCTCGTTGCGGGACTTAACCCAACATCTCACGACACGAGCTGACGACAGCCATGCAGCACCTGTGTTACGGCTCTCTTTCGAGCACTCCTCTATCTCTAAAGGATTCCGTACATGTCAAAGGTGGGTAAGGTTTTTCGCGTTGCATCGAATTAAACCACATCATCCACCGCTTGTGCGGGTCCCCGTCAATTCCTTTGAGTTTCAACCTTGCGGCCGTACTCCCCAGGCGGTCAACTTCACGCGTTAGCTTCGTTACTGAGTCAGTTAAGACCCAACAACCAGTTGACATCGTTTAGGGCGTGGACTACCAGGGTATCTAATCCTGTTTGCTCCCCACGCTTTCGTGCATGAGCGTCAGTACAGGCCCAGGGGATTGCCTTCGCCATCGGTGTTCCTCCGCATATCTACGCATTTCACTGCTACACGCGGAATTCCATCCCCCTCTGCCGTACTCTAGCCTTGCAGTCACAAAGGCAGTTCCCAGGTTGAGCCCGGGGATTTCACCTCTGTCTTACAAAACCGCCTGCGCACGCTTTACGCCCAGTAATTCCGATTAACGCTTGCACCCTACGTATTACCGCGGCTGCTGGCACGTAGTTAGCCGGTGCTTATTCTTACGGTACCGTCATGACCCCAGGGTATTAACCCAGGGCTTTTCGTTCCGTACAAAAGCAGTTTACAACCCGAAGGCCTTCATCCTGCACGCGGCATTGCTGGATCAGGCTTGCGCCCATTGTCCAAAATTCCCCACTGCTGCCTCCCGTAGGAGTCTGGGCCGTGTCTCAGTCCCAGTGTGGCTGATCGTCCTCTCAGACCAGCTACAGATCGTCGGCTTGGTAAGCTTTTATCCCACCAACTACCTAATCTGCCATCGGCCGCTCTAGTAGCACAAGGTCTTGCGATCCCCTGCTTTCATCCGTAGATCTCATGCGGTATTAGCCACTCTTTCGAGTAGTTATCCCCCACTACTAGGCACGTTCCGATGTATTACTCACCCGTTCGCCACTCGTCAGCATCCGAAGACCTGTTACCGTTCGACTTGCATGTGTAAGGCATGCCGCCAGCGTTCAATCTGAGCCAGGATCAAACTCTACAGTTCGATCTTGAATTTAAAGTCTTGCGACTCACTCATAAAAACGGAATTGAAGTGAACTTCACTTCTCTATTTCCATGAGCGTTTGTTTTTAGTTCCAAAGAACTTGGCAATTCGCCTTCAAACGCCCACGCTTATCGGCTGTATCTTTTTAAAGATGCAAACCTGAATTACTTCAGATTTCTTGCTTCGCCGTGATCAGCGAAACCCTGAACTATACCAGAATTTTTAACCCTAAAATTTTTAGGAAATTCTTTAAAACTCCTCACCAGAAAGAAAGAAGCTCTTGCGAGCTTCTTTCTTGCATCTGGCGGAAACGGAGGGATTCGAACCCTCGATGAGGCTCTACACCCCATACTCCCTTAGCAGGGGAGCACCTTCGGCCACTCGGTCACGTTTCCGGAATGACGTTATTGTAAACAGCTTTTTTGAGCGTTTTTGGAAAGTTGCGAAAATTATTCGCTCTTGTCCAAGCCAAACGCTGTGTGCAAGGCGCGCACAGCCAGTTCCAGGTACTTCTCGTCGATCACCACCGAGGTCTTGATTTCGGAGGTCGAGATCATCTGGATGTTCACGCCCTCTTGGCTCAGCGCACGGAACATGGTGGAGGCCACACCCACATGGCTGCGCATGCCGATGCCGACGATGCTGACCTTGGCGATGTTGGTATTGCCCACCACTTCGGAAGCACCCAGCGCAGGCGCCACCTTGTCACGCAGCAATTCCAGGGCGCGCTGGTAGTCGCCCTGGTTCACGGTGAAGGAGAAGTCGGTCTTGCCATCCTTGGAGATGTTCTGAATGATCACATCGACTTCGATGTTGGCATCGGCCACAGGACCCAGGATGCCAGCAGCGATGCCGGGGGTGTCGGGCACGCCGAGCACGGAGATCTTGGCTTCGCCGCGGTTGAATGCGATGCCGGAAACGACGGCCTTTTCCATTTTTTCGTCTTCCTCAAAAGTAATCAGGGTGCCGGACTTGGCTTCTTCAACCAGGTCGATGTCCCAGGGCGTGAAGCTGGAGAGCACGCGCATGGGCACTTTGTACTTGCCCGCGAATTCCACGGAACGGATTTGCAGCACCTTGGAGCCGAGGCTGGCCATTTCCAGCATTTCCTCAAAGCTCACGGTACCCAGGCGCTTGGCAGCAGACACCACACGGGGGTCGGTGGTATAGACGCCATCCACATCGGTATAGATCAGGCACTCGTCGGCCTTCATTGCCGCCGCCACGGCCACAGCCGAGGTGTCCGAGCCGCCACGGCCCAAAGTGGTGACATGGCCTTCGGGATCGATCCCCTGGAAGCCGGTGATGATGACCACGCGACCGGCATCCAGATCCTTGCGCACGCGGACATCGTCGATCGACTCGATGCGGGCCTTGGTGAAGGCGCTGTCGGTGCGCACAGGCACTTGCCAGCCGGCATAGCTGATGGCATCCATGCCTTCGGCCTGCAGGGCAATCGCCAGCAGTGCCGACGAAGCTTGCTCGCCCGTGGCGGCCAGCATGTCCAGCTCGCGGTAGTAGGAGGTCTTGGCAGAGGAAGGCGCCAGCTCGCTGGCCAGACCCAGCAAGCGGTTGGTTTCGCCACTCATGGCGCTGGGCACAACCACCATCTGGTGACCCGCCCGAGCCCACTTGGCCACGCGCTTGGCGACGTTGCGGATGCGCTCGGGAGAGCCCATCGAGGTGCCGCCGTATTTATGAACGATCAGTGCCATTGGATATTGGGGTGACGAAACTGCTTGCCACGGCGCTGTTGGATGAAAGCGTGTTTTGGCGCGCCGCCGGTTTTCGTACTCAAAGATTGGGACCAAAACTCAGGGATTGTACCAACCGAGGTTCGCGCCATTCCTTACGGCAAACCCGTAGCCCACCTTGATATGGATGCGGTGCCCCCGCGTTTGGCATGCACCGATCTGTCGCAGCAGTTCCTGCAGCTGCGCCGCCGTCGGGGTCGCCTGGTGGTGCTGCAACAGCCAATGCCGCAGCACATTGGCCTGGCGGGCAGGGCTGAGCTGCTGCAACGCCTGAATGCGCGGCGGCACGCCAATGGCCTGCAGGTCCAGCTGCGCCAGCTCCTGCTGCAGCTGCTTGGCCTGTGCCGCGTGGGCGCTGCTGCGGGCAAACGTGTCCCGAAACTGCGGAAACACCTGCTCCAACACCGGCAGCAACTGCTGGCGAATGCGGTTGCGTGTGTAGCGCAGGTCGGTATTGGTGGGATCGTCGATCCAGGCGACGCCCTGATCGAGCAGGCTTTGGCGAATGTCGGCCGCACTCACCCCCAGCAACGGCCGGTGCCAGTGCAGGCCATCGCGCTGCCACTGCGCCGGCATGGCCGCCAGGCCCGCCACACCAGCCCCACGCGACAGGGCCAGCAGCAAGGTTTCCACCTGGTCGTCGGCATGCTGGGCCAGGGCCACGCTGGCCATGGGCCGGTCGAAGGCCGTATGCGCCTGCGCCGCCAGTGCGGCATAGCGGTGGCGGCGCGCGGCATCTTCCGGGCTTTGGCCGGGTTGGTGGCGCGCATCCACGGCAGCCACCACCAGCGGCACCTGCCACTGGTCACAAGCCTGGCGGCAGTGGGCGGCAAAGCCATCGGCCGCCGCCTGCAACCCGTGGTGGACATGGATGGCATACACCTGCCCTGGCCAGCGCCGGGCGCAGGCGTGCAGCAAGGCGGTGGAATCCGCCCCGCCGCTGTACGCCACGGCCAGGGGCAGCGCCGGCATCCATGCCTGCAAGGCCTGGTCGACCGCAACCGTCACCACACACCTTTCATATTGATCACCATTTGATAGCTGTCAGCGCATGCCATTCGGTCACTTCAACATCCAAAGTATTGGAAGTCCTTATCTATCGCACGCCACCCGCTACGTTTTTTGACACGATCAAATGCCCAACAAAAATGGCCCCATAGGGCCATTCAAGGAAGCACATGCCGCCGTGGAGGATCTCCACGACCCCGGCATCAGCTGGCCTTGGTGTCGGAGAAGCGGCCGTAGCTTTGCAGACGCTCGTAGCGGCGGTCCTGCAATTCCTTGGGCTTGAGGTCCGACAGCTGGCGCCAGGCATCGCCCAGGGCGCGCTTGAGCAGGCTGCCCATGTGCTTGTGGTCGCGGTGGGCGCCGCCCACGGGCTCGTTGACGATCTTGTCGACCAGGCCCAGGGCCTTCAGGCGGTGGGCCGTGATGCCCATGGCCTCGGCGGCCTCGGGCGCCTTCTCGCCGGTCTTCCACAGGATGGACGCGCAACCCTCGGGGCTGATCACGGAGTACACGGAGTACTGCAGCATCAGTACCTGGTCGGCCACGGCAATCGCCAGGGCACCGCCCGAACCACCTTCACCAATGATGGTGGTGATGATGGGGGTCTGCAGCTGGGCCATTTCGTAGATGTTGCGACCGATCGCTTCGGACTGGCTGCGCTCTTCGGCGTCAATGCCGGGGAAGGCACCGGGCGTGTCCACGAAGGTGAACACCGGCAGCTTGAACTTCTCGGCCGTCTTCATCAGACGCAGGGCCTTGCGATAGCCTTCGGGGCGGGTCATGCCGAAGTTGCGCAGCGCACGCTCCTTGGTGTCGCGGCCCTTTTGGTGGCCAATCACCATGCAGGGCTGGCCATTGAAGCGGGCCAGGCCACCGACGATCGACTTGTCGTCGGCAAAGTGGCGGTCACCGTGCATTTCCACGAAATCGGTGAAGCACTCGCGCACATAGTCGAGCGTGTAGGGACGCTCGGGGTGGCGCGCAATCTTGGTGACTTGCCAAGGCGTCAGGTCGCTGTAGATGTCTTTGGTGAGCTGCTGGCTCTTCTTGCTCAGCTGGTCGATCTCTTCCGAGATGTCGACTGCATTTTCGGTCTGCACGTAACGCAGTTCTTCGATTTTGGATTCGAGTTCAGCGATCGGCTGTTCGAAATCCAGAAAGGTCTTTTTCGCCAAGTTAATTCTCCTTGTCCCGGCCTGCGCAATGGGGCCTGAGAGTCAATCAATAGGCCACAGGCTGCGGGTCGAGCGAGCGCCAAATATACCAAGTTGCCACGGTGCACCAAGGTTTCCAGGCCTCGGCCACCTCACGGGCATCGCTGCGGCTCACCGGATCGCCCGAGAAATAACTCTGGCTGATCCCTTTGAGCAAGCCCACGTCATCCAACGGAAGAACGTTGGGGCGCAGCAGGTAAAAAATCAGGAACATTTCGGCCGTCCAGCGGCCGATCCCACGGATGGTGGTCAGTTCGGCAATGATGGATTCGTCGTCCATCTGTGCCCATTCCTGCACATGCAGGCGGCCTTGCGTGAAGTGCAGCGCCAGGTCGACCAGATAGTCCACCTTGCGTGCCGACAGCCCGGCGGCGCGCATGTCGTCTACCTTGAGCAGCAGCACCTGGGACGGCGTCATCTCTGCCGGCAAGGCACTGAAACGCTTCCAGATCGAGGCGGCCGACTTGACCGACACCTGCTGGCCCACGATCGAGCGCGCCAGCGTGATGAACGGGTCGCCGCGCGTCTGCAAGGCTTCGGCGCTGAACTGGGGAATCAGGCGCCGCATGACCCGGTCCTTCTTGACCAGGTGCTTGCAGGCCTCGGCCCAGTAGGCAGGCGCATGCGCCGGCAGGGCCGGCAATTCTTTGGGAGAGGGCGACATGAATGCTCGCACCCAGCGCTTACTGGGCGGCCTCCCAGGTGGTGCCAGCGGGCGAGTCCTTGAGCACGATGCCCTGCTCCAGCAAGGCCTTGCGGATTCGGTCGGCCTCTGCCCAATTCTTTTCAGCCTTGGCCGTGGCACGCGCGGCAATCTGCGCCTCGATGGCGGCGGCATCCACGCCGGCAGCGCCCGCCTGCAAAAACTTTTGCGGTTCGTCCTGCAGCAAGCCCAGGCAGGCCCCCAGGGCCTTGAGCAGCCCCGCCGCCTCGGGCGACTTGCTGCGGTTCACTTCGCCGGCCAGGTCAAACAGCACGGCCACCGCCTCGGGCGTGCCGAAGTCCTCGTTCATGGCGGCCTGAAAGCGCGCGGCGTAGGGCGAAGCCCAGTCGATCTGCACGTCGGCCGGCTCCACCAGGCTCAGCGCGGTGTACAGGCGCTTCAAGGCGTTGCGCGCATCGTCCAGGTGCACGTCGGAATAGTTCAGCGGGCTGCGGTAGTGGCTGCGCACCACGAAGAAACGCACGGTCTCGGCGTCGTACGCTTGAAGTACATCGCGGATGGTGAAGAAATTGCCCAGCGACTTGGACATCTTCTCGTTGTCCACGTTGATGAAGCCGTTGTGCATCCACACCTGCGCAAACGGCTTGCCGGTTGCGCCTTCGCTTTGTGCAATCTCGTTCTCGTGGTGGGGAAACTGCAGGTCGGCACCACCCCCGTGGATGTCGAAGCTCTCGCCCAGCATCTCGCAACCCATGGCCGAGCACTCGATGTGCCAGCCTGGGCGGCCTTCGCCAAACGAGCTGGCCCACTTCACGTCGGCAGGCTCTTCGGGCTTGGAGGATTTCCACAGCACGAAGTCCAGCGGATCGTGCTTGCCATCGGCCACGGCCACGCGCTCGCCGGCGTTCAGCTCATCCAGGGACTTGCCGGACAGCTTGCCGTAACCAGGGAACTTGCGCACAGCAAAGTTCACATCGCCGTTGCCGGCCTGGTAAGCCAGGCCCTTTTGCTGCAGCGTGCCGATCATGGACAGCATCTGCGGCACGTACTCGGTGGCGCGCGGCTCGTGCGTGGGGCGCTCGATGCCCAGGGCATCGGCATCCTGGTGCAGCGCGTCGATCATGCGATCGGTCAGGCTGCGGATGGTCTCGCCGTTTTCCACGGCGCGCTTGATGATCTTGTCGTCAATGTCCGTGATGTTGCGCACATAGGTCACGCGATGGCCGCTGGCACGCAGCCAGCGCTGCACCACATCGAACGCCACCATGGAACGGGCGTGGCCCAGATGGCAGAGGTCGTACACGGTCATGCCGCACACGTACATGCGCACGTGTCCAGGTTCAAGCGGCGAAAACGCCTCCAATGCACGCGACAGCGTGTTGTAGATACGCAAACTCATGGAGTGTCAGAAACGGAATATGGGGTGGGAGCGGCACAGACGCCGGTGCGCGGCGCCGTCTCCGTGCAGCCGGGCCAAAGCCTGCGACAGGGTTGCGGACAGCAAATGGCCTCGACCCCCTCAGCTACAATCTTCCGCAGTATAAGCCCGCCACGCAGGCCATCTCCCGTCCCCCTTGGAAAGCACCTACATGTCTCTTGTCCTCCGCACCCGTCCCCTGTTGCGCCTGCTGGCCCTTTCCGGCCTGCTGTTGACGGGCGCGGCACACGCCGATGTGTACGGCGATGTCTCGAGCCTGGCCAAATCGGGCAAGACGGCGGAAGCGATTGCCAAGGCCGACCAGTACCTGGGCAGCAACCCGCGTGATCCGCAGATGCGCTTCCTCAAGGGCGTGGCGCAATCCCAGGCCGGCGACCTGACCGCCGCCACCGCCACGTTCGAGGCCCTGATCGAGGAATACCCCGAACTGCCCGAGCCCTACAACAACCTGGCCGTGATCTACGCCAGCCAGAGCCAGCTGGACAAGGCCCGCAGTGCGCTGGAAATGGCGGTACGCAACAACCCCAACTACGCGGTGGCCCACGAAAACCTGGGCGACATCTATGCCCGTCTGGCGCACGACGCCTACCAGCGCTCGCTGCAGCTGCACGGCAACAACCGCGCGCTCCAGCTCAAGCTGTCTACCCTGACCGAGATGCTGCAGCCGCGCGCGCGCTGACGGAACCTCTGCCCTGTGGCGCACTCCCACAGGGCTGTGACCAGCCGACCCGGCTGGCCTTCGTGATCCCTTGCGCGATCTGTTTCCCGTTTTCCGAATGCTCAGGAGCCCTGCCATGACCCTGTCCCGCAGAACCCTCACCCTGTCCCTGGCCGCCGTCCTGGCCACCACTAGCACCCACTGGGCCATCGCGGCCGACATCGCCAAGCCCCGTGTCAAGTTCACCACTTCGCTGGGCGACTTCGTGGTGGAACTGGACCCCGCCAAGGCGCCCAAAACGGTCGAGAACTTCCTGCAGTACGTGGCCGACAAGCACTACGACGGCACGGTGTTCCACCGCGTGATCGACGGCTTCATGATCCAGGGCGGTGGCTTCACCGCCGACATGCAGCAAAAGCCCACGCGCGCGGCCATTCCCCTGGAAGCCAAGAACGGCCTGAAGAACGACCGCTACACGATTGCCATGGCCCGCACCAGCAATCCCGACTCGGCCACCGCGCAGTTCTTCATCAACGTGGCCAACAACGACATGCTGAACGCCCCGCAGCCGGATGGCCATGGCTACGCCGTATTTGGCAAGGTCGTGCAAGGCCAAGCCGTGGTGGACAAAATCCGTACCGTGGCCACCGGCAACCGTGGCATGCACCAGAATGTGCCCACCACGGCCGTCACCATCACGGCAGCCACGCTGCTCAAGTGATGGCGCGCCCCTCCCTTTTGTACAAACCTTCTAGAAAGTTGTCCCATGAGCAATCCTCAAGTTGAGCTGCACGTCACCATCAACGTGGCCGACACCGCCACCCAGGGCGTGATCACCCTGGAACTGGACGCCGTGAATGCCCCCAAGTCCACCGAAAACTTCCTGAACTACGTCAACGCCGGCTTCTACGACGGCACGGTGTTCCACCGCGTGATCAAGAACTTCATGATCCAGGGCGGCGGCATGACCCCCGACATGAAGCAAAAGGAAGCCCAGGCCCCCATCGAAAACGAAGCCAAGAACGGCCTGAAGAACGACAAGTACACCGTGGCCATGGCCCGCACCAGCGACCCCCACAGCGCCACCGCCCAGTTCTTCATCAACGTGGTGGACAACGGCTTCCTGAACCACACCTCCCCCACCCCCCAAGGCTGGGGCTACGCCGTGTTCGGCAAGGTGGTCAAGGGTGAAGACATCGTCGACGCCATCAAGAAGGTGCGCACCACCCGCAAGGGCTTCCATGACGACGTGCCGTTCGACGCCGTGGTCATCGACAAGGCCGTTGCCATCTAAGTTGCTGGTTTGGCCCAGGTCTTGACCGCCGACCACCTGTCGACCGTGTTGCCCGCGCAGGAGCTTGTGGCCCCTGCGCACTGGCACACGGTCGAATTCATTTCCGACCTGCACCTGGACCCGGCCGAGCCCGGCACGCTCGATGCCTGGCGCCACTACCTGCGCAGCTCCCGCGCCGATGCCATCTTCATGCTGGGCGACCTGTTCGAGGTGTGGGTGGGCGACGACACGCTGGACGAGCCCGGCAGCTTCGAAGCCGACGCTGCCGCCAGCTTGCAGCAGGCTGCGGCCCAACGGCCCTTGTTCTTCATGGTGGGCAACCGCGACTTCCTGGCCGGCGCTGCCTTCCTGCAACGCAGCGGCATGACCGGCTTGAGCGACCCCACCGTGCTGGTGCTGGGTGAACGCCGCATCCTGCTGAGCCACGGCGACGCGCTGTGCCTGGAGGATGTGGACTACCAGAAATTCCGCGCCCTCAGCCGCTCTGCCGCCTGGATGCAGCACACGCTGGGCCAGCCACTGGCCGCCCGCCGCGCCCTGGGCAAGGCCATGCGCACGGAAAGCCAGCTGCGCAAGGACAGCGGTGCGGAATACGCCAACGTGGACCTGTCCGCCACCTTGCAGTGGATGGACGCCACGGACACGCAGTGGTTCATCCACGGCCACACGCACCGACCGGCAGACCATGCCCTGCCCGCCGATGCCCGGGGCCGCCCCCGCACCCGCATTGTGCTCAGCGACTGGCACCTGGATGCGCACACGCACCGCGCCGAAGTGCTGCGCGTGGACCCGCAGGGCTGGCAGCGCCTGCCCCTCGAGATGGCCGTGCCCCGCGCATGAGCTGGTGGCGCCGCATCGCCCAGGGACTGCAGCGTTGGCGCACGCACGCGCCCGGCGCGCCGCAGCCGATCCCGGACGGCCTGTGGCAGGCCACGCTGGATGCCCACCCCTTCCTGCAGCAGCTCACCCCGGATGAGCTGCTGCAATTGCGGGCGCTGTGCCAGCATTTCCTGCACCACAAGGAGTTCACGGGCGCCCACGGCCTGGTCATCACCGATGCCATGGCCTTGTCCGTCGCCACCCAGGCCTGCGTGCTGCTGATCCACTGGGGCACGCCCCAGCAGGCCTTGCGCTGGTACGACGACTTCGTGGGCATCGTGATCCACCCCGATGACATGGTCGCGCGCCGCACGGTGGTGGACGAGGCCGGCGTGGTCCACCATTACAACGAAACCCTGATGGGCGAGGCCATGGAGCGCGGGCCGGTCACCCTCAGCTGGTCGGCCATCCAGCCGGGCGCCCACCCCGGGCTGGGCGCTGGCAGCAATGTGGTGATCCACGAGTTCGCGCACAAGCTGGACATGGCGCATGGCGGTGCCGATGGCTGCCCGCCGCTGCCGGCCGGCTTCATGGGCCACACCTCGGCCCAGCAGGCGCACCAGCACTGGTCCCGGGTCTGGATGGCTGCCTACGAGGATTTTTGCGAGGCCCTGGCCGCACACGAGCGCTTTGGCCAGTCCGCGCCCTGGCTGGATGCCTATGCCGCCACGCACCCGGCCGAGTTTTTTGCCGTGGCCTGCGAGGCCTATTGGGTGGCCCCCGCCGCCTTCGCCCAGGCCCAGCCGACCTTGCGCCCCTTGCTGGACGCCCTGTTCCAGCGCCCCGCCACACCGCGCACCATGTAAAAAGCACCCCGCAGGGTGCTTGTTGGGGCCGGCGCTGCCGGGTGGGGAACTAGGCCGTTCGGTAGGCCATCGGCGCTGCGGTTTCGCGCCACTCCTGGTCCATGTAATTCTTGTACTGTTTCAGCGCCATGGTGGGCGCCGCATTGACCAGCATGGCGTAAATCTGCTCTTTCACCGCCAGCTTCTGCTTTTTCAGCCGCTCAATCTCCAGTTGCAAGTCGTTGGACTTGCGGGCCACCAGCTGCTCAACCTGCTGGTCGAGCGCGCAATGCTTGTCATACAGCCGACTGAAATTGCGGTCATTCGCACGCAAATCGGCAATCTGGTCACGGTATTCAGGAAACATGTCCATCCTTTCGTCAACTACAGGCCGGGCAGCTGAACCTCCACTGCCCTTGAGGCAAGACCATTGTGACCACCGTCGCGGCGCGCAGGCTGTAACAACCCTACACCCAAGTCGTGCTGCGCCGCAGCAATTCCGGACCCGGGCAGGCGTTACAACTCACGCCGCCGTGCGCTGTGCCAGCCACTGCATGCTGTCGCGCAGTTCCTGGGGGTGGATGCTGTGCGCGCAAGGGTATTCCCTATAGACCAAATCCACGGGCAGGGTTTCCAGATGGCGGCAGATGGCGTGGGCGCTGCCCAGCGGAATGACCTGGTCCACTGTGCCATGGCTCAGCCACACCTCGCGCCCCTGCAACTGGTCCGCCGCCACCTGCTGCGGCAGCACCTCGGGCAGCAGCCGGCTGTGCCAGACGCAGATGCCCTGCAGCAGTTGCGGCTGGGTCAGCAGCAGGCTCAGACTCATGATGCCGCCCTGGCTGAAACCGCCGACGATCACGCGCTCGGCCGGGATGCCCAGCTGGGCGCTGGCGGCGGCCACGGTCTGCGCCACCAGGGCGCGGCTGTGCTGCTCCTGGGCGGCATCGATGTGGCGCGAGCCATCGGGGTTCACCGAAAACATGAACCACGCGAAGGCCTGCGGACCCATCACATTCGGGGCCTGCAGGCTGAGCACGTGGAACTGGGGTGGCACGACATCTGCCAGGCCGAACAGGTCGTCGGCATTGCTGCCCACCCCGTGCATCAGCACCAGCAGCCAGGGCGCGGGCGTGTCCGCTGCGGCCGGACGGTGGAGGTGGTGGAGTGGCAGGTTCAGCATCTCAGTCTTTCCGGTGCCACGCGTGGCACCCGGGGGTTTAAATTCAAGTCAAAACGGGCTGTAGCGCTTATTCAGCAAGCGCCAGCAGCTATCAATTATTCATCCTGCAGGGCAAAGGTATCCATGGCCAGCATGCCGTACATCACCTCGCGGCTCAGGTAGTGGGGCGTGCTGCCGGCACCGGCGCCCAGGGCGAAATACAGGGGCAGGAAATGCTCGTCCGTCGGATGGGCGCGCAGGGCGTGCGGGGCCTGCTGCTGCCAGTCCAGCAAGGCATCGATGGCGCCGGCTTGCACCTGCTGCTCCACCCAGCGGCTGAACTCGACCACATAGCTGGCCGCCTGGCGCTCCCCGCCAAAGAATTCGCGCAGATTGTGGGTCATGCTGCCGCTGCCGACCAGCAACACGCCCTGTGACCGCAGGTCTTGCAGGGCCTGGCCCAGGGCATACACCGCCCGCGCGTCTGCATCGACGGGCAAGGCCAGCTGCACCACCGGCACATCGGCCTGGGGCAGCAGGTGCATCAGCGGCACCCAGGCCCCATGGTCCAGAGGGCGCTCGGGGTTCAGCGTGGCGGCGATGCCGGCCTGCGCCAGCCGGGCCTGCACCTGCTGCGCCAGCACCGGCGCGCCGGGTGCGGGATATTGCAAGCGGTACAGCGCAGGCGGGAAGCCGCCAAAGTCATGCCAGGTGGGCGGCTGCGCATGGGCCATCACCTCCACCCCGTGCGCCATCCAGTGCGGCGACAGGATGACGACGCCACGCAAGCCCGGATGGCGCTGGCGCAGCGCCTGACCCCAGCGGGTCAGGGCCGGGCCGGTCTCGCCGGCCTCCAGGGCAAACATGGGCGAGCCGTGCGAGACAAACAGGACCGGCAAGCGGTCGGTGGTCGAGGGGGAAGAGACAGTGTGGTCCATGGCTTGCATGGTAGGTTGTCCTGCAAGAAAAACTAGTTCTTCAGAACAATACTAAATGTCCCAAAAACCAAACCAATCAACCCAACTGCACCTTGCCGCGCAAGGCCTTGGTGGCGGCCGTGCGCTTCTTGGTCTCCACCCGGCGCTGGCGCGACGCCAGGGTGGGCCGCGTGGCCTTGCGCGCCTTGGGCACATGGCCGGCATGCGCCACCAGGGCATGCAGGCGGGCGACGGCGTCCTGCAGGTTCTGCTCCTGTGTGCGGTGGGCCTGGGCCTTGATGATGACCACCCCGTCCAGGGTGATGCGGTGGTCGTGCCAGACCAGCAGGCGTTGCTTCAGATCCTCGGGCAGCGACGAGGCCCGGATGTCAAAGCGCAGGTGCACGGCGCTGGAGACCTTGTTGACGTTCTGCCCGCCGGCCCCCTGGGCGCGCACCGCCGTCCAGCTGTACTCGATCGCAGGGATGTGCCAGCGCATGGCGCGCCTCAGCCGGCCAGCAGCGGCAGCAGCACCGCGTGGAAGGCGGCGGGCTGCTCGTACTGCACCCAGTGGCCCGCCCCGGCCACGCGCTGCAGCCCCTGCCATTCGCGCGCGGCGGCGGCCATGCATGCCGCCACCTGGTCCAGCGTGCCGGGGTACAGGGCATCCTCGGCGCCGTAGATGGCGGCCACCGGGCATTCCACCTGCGCCAGCGAACGCACCAGGATGTCGGTGCTGGAGATGCGGCGGCGTGGCAAGCGGTCACGCCAGACGTTGTGCACATGCAGGGCCACGGTATCGCGGTCGATGCGCGTGGCATCGTGCAGCATCAGCGCCCCGATGTTGAAGACATGGTGGGCCAGCTGGGCCTGCGCAGCCTCCAGGTGGCGCCAGCCCTTGAGGCGGAAGGGGTGTTTGTCCGTCAGACCAATGCCCGGCGCCCCGACCACCACCAGTTGCTGCACCAGGTGCGGATAGGCCGCCGCCAGCATGCCGGCGGTCATGCCGCCAAACGAAAAGCCCACCAGCCGCACGGCCTGCAGGGGAAACTGCGCCTCCAGCATCTGCGCCAGGCCGGGCAGCATGCCGTCGGCATCGATCACGCCGGGCAAGGGGGCCGAATCGCCGAAACCGGGCAGGTCCACCGCCCAGACATCGTGCCCAGCCTCGGTCAGCGGGCCGATGCTGCGCACCCAGTGGGTCCAGCTGCCGCTGCCACCGTGGAACAGCACCACGGGCGCCAGGCCGTTCGGCACGGTGGCCGCCCAGTGGTGCAGCACCACCGCCCCGCCCGCATGGGGATGCTCCACGCGCTCGGCCTGCTGCAGCCAGTGCTGCACTTCGAGGGACAGCACCGTGCCGGCCGCCACGGCTTCATAGTCGGCCTGCGGACCCGCCCAGGGGACCCAGACAGGCACATCCTCGACGGGTTCCGCAGTCATTGGCGCGCCACTCACCACTGCGCCACCGCATCGATCGCCAGGCTGTAGCCCGCCACACCCAGGCCGCAGACCACGGCACGCGCGACCGGCGACAGATAGGAATGGTGGCGGAAGGCTTCGCGGGCGTGCACATTGCTGATGTGCAGCTCCAGCAGCGGCACGCCCGTGCCCTTGACGGCATCCATCAGGGCAACGCTGGTGTGGGTGTAGGCCCCGGCGTTGAAGATCAGCCCCGCCAGTTCACCGCGCGCATGCAGTTGTCCGGCCTCGTGGATCCAGTCGATCAGCTGGCCTTCGTGGTTGCTCTGGTGAAACCGCAGGGCCAAGCCCTGGCGCTGGGCGGCCTGCGCGCACAGGGTCTGCACATCGGCCAGGGTCTGCGCGCCGTACACGGCGGGTTCGCGCGTGCCCAGCAAATTCAAATTCGGGCCATTCAGGACAAAAACGGTCTTCGCCATTGCAACCACTCTGTAAAAAGCACAAGAGCCGCGATTATGCGGCCCTTGTCCGGGGTCATACCGCGCTCAGCGGCTGGCCATAGCCTCAATCACGGTCGCCATGCCGGTGGTGGCGGTGGTAGTGCTTGTGGTGCTTGTAAGGCCTGTAGGGCTGGTAGTAGCCATAGCCGCGCGGCGGGGGGGGTGCCCAGTAGCCGTAGGCAGGGGGCGCCTGGTAGACCACCGCCGGGGGCGGCGGCGCGTAGTAGACCGCACGCGGCGGTGGAGGTGGCGGCATCACATACACGGGCGCACCCGGCACGTGAATCCCCACCGAGATGCCCACATTACCGCCAGCATGGGCGCTGCCCGCAGCCGCCAGGGCCAGGAGCCCG
This sequence comes from Comamonas aquatica, assembly GCF_018064205.1. Taxonomy (NCBI): domain Bacteria; kingdom Pseudomonadati; phylum Pseudomonadota; class Betaproteobacteria; order Burkholderiales; family Comamonadaceae; genus Comamonas; species Comamonas aquatica. The sequence continues at coordinate 2,211,180 of NZ_CP072916.1, forward strand.
GTGGCGGCCAGCCAGCGACGGCCATGCCTGCGCAGTGTGTCCAGGTTTCGGTCCATGTGTCTGTGTCCTTTCAATGTCGCGGTGCTTCTTCAACGCCTGAGCCCCGGCCCTGGATGTCACACAGAACGTAAGAGCCTGCATCAGAACGTAAGCCTTGCTGCCATGGGTATGCCAGGCAGAACACCCGCGCATGCCGCCCTTGCTCGCGAGCCGGCCTACAATCTTCCCCCTATGAGCACACCCGCCAACACCAACAACGACACCCCGGAAGTGGTCAAGCCCACCAACTTCCTGCGCCAGATCATTGAAGCCGACCTGGAAAAAGGCACCCACGCGCAACGTCACTGGGGCGGCACGCCCGGTGATGCCGCCCACCATGCCCAGGGCCAGGTGGATGCGGCCAAGATTCGCACCCGCTTTCCCCCCGAGCCCAATGGCTACCTGCACCTGGGCCATGCCAAGTCGATCTGCCTGAACTTCGGCCTGGCCAAGGACTACGGCGGTGTGTGCCACCTGCGCTTTGACGACACCAACCCCGAGAAGGAAGACCAGGAGTACGTGGACAGCATCAAGGATGCCGTCCAGTGGCTGGGCTTTGACTGGCAAGGCGCCAATGGCGAGAGCCACCTCTACTACGCCAGCAACTACTTCGACTTCATGCACCGCTGCGCGGTCTACCTGATCGAGCAGGGCCTGGCCTATGTGGACGAGCAATCCGCCGAGGACATGAAGGCCAACCGCGGTGACTTCACCCGCCCCGGCGTGAACAGCCCGTTCCGCGACCGCAGCGTGGCCGAGAACCTGCAGCGCTTTGCCGACATGAAGAATGGCCAGCTGGCCGATGGTGCCGCCGTGCTGCGCGCCAAGATCGACATGGCCGCGCCCAACATCAATCTGCGCGACCCGGCCATCTACCGCGTGCGCCATGCCGAGCACCACAACACCGGCAACCAGTGGTGCATCTACCCGATGTACACCTTCGCCCACCCCATCGAGGACGCGCTGGAGCACATCACGCACAGCATCTGCACGCTGGAATTCGAAGACCAACGCCCGTTCTACGACTGGCTGCTGGACCACCTGCGTGAAGGCGGCCTGATCGCCGCGCCCCAGCCGCGCCAGTACGAATTTGCTCGCCTGAACCTGACCTATGTGGTCACGTCCAAGCGCAAGCTCAAGCACCTGGTCGACAGCGGCACGCTGACCGGCTGGGACGACCCGCGCATGCCCACCATCGTCGGCCTGCGCCGCCGTGGCTACACGCCCGCGTCCATCCGCAATTTCTGCGAACGCATCGGCGTGACCAAGGACTACAGCTGGATCGACTACGCCACACTCGATGGCTGCCTGCGCGAAGACCTGGAGAACCAGGCGCACCGCGCCATGGTGGTGCTGGACCCTGTGAAGCTGGAGCTGACCAACTGGGCCGAGGTGTTCGGCGATGCCGCGCACCTGGAAGCCTGCAGCCTGCCCGCCCTGCCCCACCACGCCGAAGGTGCCACCGTGCCGGAGCGCCACTTCACGCTGGGCCGCGAAGTGTGGATCGAGCGCGAGGACTTTGCCGAAGTGCCCCCCAAGGGCTACAAGCGCCTGTTCCCCGGCAACAAGGTGCGCCTCAAGGGCGGCTATGTGATCGAGTGCACGGGCTGCGAAAAGGATGCCGACGGCACCATCACCAAGGTGCTGGCCACCGTGGTGCCCGATACCAAGAGCGGCACCCCCGGCGCCGACAGCGTCAAGGTCAAGGCCGCCATCACCTGGGTGGGCGTGGCCGACGGCCTGCAGGCCGAAGTGCGCCTGTACGACCGTCTGTTCACCGACCCGCAACCCGATGCCGGCGGCAAGGATTTCCTGAGCCTGCTGAACCCCGACAGCCTCAAGGTCGTCACCGCCTATGTGGAGCCTTCGCTCAAGGCTGCACAGGCTGATGACAAGTTCCAGTTCGAGCGCTTTGGCTACTTCGTCGCCGACCGCAAGGACCACTGTGCCGACCGGCCCGTGTTCAACAAGATCACCGGCCTGAAGGACAGCTGGGGCAAGTAAGCCCTGGGTGTGGGTCCGCCAAGGCTGCCTGCGGGCAGCCTTTTTTCTTTCAAGACTTTTCGGCTTTGGCGTGCGTCCGGCATGCGCAGCCAGCTATTAAAGTCAAAGTGCCTGACAGCGCGTGGCCGCACCGTGCGGGGCCGCCGCAGCGCCAAAAAACAACAGCGCGGTGGCGTCCCCCCAGGCCCTGCCCGGGCTTTCTAGAATCGCTGGGCGCCACGCGACCGCGCGGCGTGCACCAGCACGACAACAAGGGGCAATCATGAAAAAACTGGCGATGGGCGTTCTCTGCGCAGGCGCTCTGGCAATCGCCGGCGCACTGGGAACCAGCTACTACATCGGCGGGCGCATCCAGACAGCGTTTGAACAGACGGCCGACACCTGGAGCACCGAAGATGGCTTTGCCGTGCGCATCCTGGAATACCACCGTGGCCTGGTCACGGCCCAGGCGCAGACGCTGTGGTCCTTCGCCGATGCCGAGAACACCTACGACATCGTGGTCACGCACGACATCGTCCACGGCCCCTGGCCCCTGGGCCGCGCGGGCAAGGTGGTGTCGCGCTTTGTCCTGCCCGAGGACAGCGAGCCCGAACTGGTCGAAGCCCTGCAGGACCGCGCCCCGCTGGAATGGGTGACCCTGGTCGGCTGGCAGGGGAACACCAGCCACGCCATGACCTCGCCACACTTCACGGCGCATTTCGCGGACGGCTCGACGCTGACCTGGGGCGGCCTCAAGGCCGACTGGACACTGTCGGCCGAACAGCACGCCGCCCAGGGCCAGGTGCGCATGCCGGTGCTGCGCCTCAAGTCGGAAGACGGCAGCCGCATGGACCTGGAAGATGCCGAACTGGCCTTCGACTCCCGCATTCCCGAGGGCCACAGCTTCTGGGACGGCCCGGCCTCGTTCAAACTGGGGCTGCTGTCGGTGCTGAACCCCGGCGACGACAGCGCGTTCAAGATCCAGCAGCTGCAGATGGACAGCACCACCCGCCTGCAAGACCAGTCGGTCGACATGGGGCTGGACACGCGCATGGCCAAGCTGGAAAGCCCGACCTACAGCGCCAGCGAGCTGGTGGCGAGCGTGCAACTCCAGCGCATCGACGCCACCTGGCTGGACGAATGGATGCGCTGGGCCCAGGGCAACGGGGCTGCGGAAGACCAGGGCATCGCCCTGCTGCGCAGCCTGCCGACGCTGCTGGCCGGCAAGCCCGAATTCGCCATCACGCGCCTGGGCATGCAGACCCCGGACGGCCCGGCCGAGCTGTCGGCGCGCCTTGCCTACGTGGGCCAGCAGCCCGAAGCCTTCAACCCGGCCACGGACATCGAAGGGCAGTTCAAGGCGCTGCTGCCCCAACCCATGCTGGTGCAACTGCTGGACGCCAAGGTGCGCAGCGACTACCTGACCCTGCTGGAGCAACTGGGCCAGGAGATGAGCGAAGAACAGCTGCAGGCGGCCGTCGACGACGGCGTGGTCAAGCGCATGAAGACCCTGCTCAGCCAGGGTGTGTTGGAAAAGCGCGGCGATGCACTGGAGGCCACGCTGGAGTTCTCCCAGGGCAGCTTCAAGCTCAATGGCCGCCCCCAGCCCCTGCAGCATTTGCTGGGGATTGGCGGCGCCCTGTGACCTGACGGCCGGGACCGCACCTGCGGCCGCCGGCTAGGCCCTGCGTGGCGCAGGCCCCAGTCCCGGGCCTGCCGGGCGGGGCATGGCCGGCAGCTCATGCAGGATGTCCGCCAGCGCGGCCGCCACTTGGCGCACGCGCTGGGCCTGGTCCACCGTGGCCGCTGCGTCGCCAAAACGCACGCTGCCATAGGTATCCAGCACCTGCAGCACCCAGGCATGCGCCACCTGGGGCCAATGGGGGTAGCGCAGCCAATGTTCGCGCCGCGACTCGCCGGGCAAGGCCCTGCAGCCCTTGCCGTGCAAGGCCCAGTCCAGGCTGCGCGTGGACAGGCGCATGGACAGCCAGGGGCTCACTGGTTGCAGCCCCCAGGCCACCAGCAGCCCCAGCTGCACGCCGATCCGGTATCGCCAGTGCCACCCGCACCAGGCCGCGGCCAGCACCAGCAGCCACCACCAGGGCGGATACGGGATGGACAGCGTCTGCTGCAGGCTTTGCCAGCGCTCCAACAGGGCCTGCCCCTGGTCTGCCATGCCGTGCATCGCACGGCGCTGCCACTGCGGAATGCTCCCATCCTGGGCGCTGTGGCGCATGGCATTGATCAGGGCCTGCCAATCCGAGGCCCCGGCCTGACCGGCACCGCCCTGCCCCCCCGCGCCACCGGATCCTGAGCCACGGGGCGCGTCCGCCCCCGCGCCCAAGGCCGCCGGCCCCTCGCCCGCCTCGGGCCGGGAACCCGCCCAGCCCTGCACATCCCCACCGGGCAGGAAGCCAAAGCCCAGGGACGGTGGACGCGGTGCCCACAGGAACAGGCTGCTGGTCAGGGTGACCACCAGCGCCATGAAACCGCAGGCCAGTGCGATCTTCTTCCAGCCCGCCAAGGGGGCCTGGGCCGCATGGTGCCAGGCCAGTGACAGCGCCCCCCACAGCCAGGCCGGCCCCAGGTAGAACCACAGCGTCCAGTCGGCCGCCCAGTCCGTCGCCAGCCAAAAACCCACGGTCATGATCACCAGCAAGGTCAGATAAAAGTCACGGTCGGTGCGCATGCGCGGTGCACGGGCACCGATGATCAGCATCAGGCACAGGCACAGCCACAAGATGGCGCCCCCGCGCAACAGCCCAGGGAACAGCAACACGGCCACCAGCGCGGTCACGCTGCCCATGGCGATGCTGCGTTTGCGCCCAGCCTGGGCCTCCTGGGCCAACACGTGCTTCCAGGCCCCGTGGAACCCCCACCAGGTCCACAGCGACCAGGTGACCAAGCCAAAGCCCATGCCCCCGGCGCGGCGGTTCAGGTACATCAGGGCCATGCAGGTGCACCAGTAGCTCAGCGCGGTCAGCACCACCACCCCGCGCGTGCCCAGCCGCGGCGAGGTCGGTGCGGCCGCGGGCGTGCGACGCCACAGATTCATGCCACCTCCGTATGGGTCAGATACCCGGCCTGCGCCAAGGCCGGCGCCAGCACCTGCGGCGTTGCCGCCCCTGCTGCCCCTTGCGCCAGGCACACCAGCACCGGCCCGCCTCGCGCCCGCAAGCCCTGCAGGGCCTGCAGCACCTGCGAGGGTGGCAGGCTGGCCGGCAGCACCACGGCCACCGACGCCCCGGCCTGCAGCAGGGGCAAGGCCTGGTGCACCACCACTGGCAGGCTGTCGGGCACCGCCGGGGCGGTGGCCAGCGCCAGCAGGGCCGCCGCGGGATCGGTCAGGGCCTCGGCATGTGGCGGCAGGTGCAGGCGCAGTTGCACATGGTGGGCCTGCGCCGCGGCGACGATGCCGGCAGCCAGGCGCATGGTCTGCTCACCGTCGCTGTCCGGCTGGCCGCACGCCTGTGCATCGGGCACAGCCACCAGCACATGCAGGCGCAGGCTGCCGGTTTGCTGAAAGTGCTGGATCACCAGCTGCCCCGCGCGCGCCGAAGCGCGCCAGCTCACGCGCCCCAGAGGCTCCCCATCCTGATAGGCGCGCAGCAGGCCCAGCTCCATGGACGGCCCCAGGTGGCGTGTCGAGCGCTCGCCCTGCGGATCGGCCGTCACGGTCCAGGGCAGGGGCCAGACAAACGGGCTGGGCCGCGGCAGCACCTGCACCGCCAGCTCGGGCGTGGGCATCTGCAGTTGCGCGCGCAGCAAGCCCAGCGGGAAACCGCTGGCCAAGCGCACCGACTGCAGCCGGTACACCCCCCGGCACGGAAAGGTGCACAGTTGTTCCAGCGCCACCGACCGCCCCCTGCGCACCAGCGCCACGGTATGGCGCATGACCAGGCGCTGCGAGGCCCAGACCCACTCGGCCTCGATCTCGACCAGGAAGGCTGGCCAGCGCGCACGGCGCTCCAGCACCAGGTGCAGCGGGTAGGCCTGGCCCTCGGTCACTTGTGGCGCCTCCTGCCCCAGCCAGCGCAGCTGCATGCCGCGCAGGGACAGCCAGGGCAGCAGATAGCCCAGCGTGCAGATCACCGCCAGAAACAGGAACACGCCATAGGCCATGGGGTCCCGGCGGTTGAAGGCCGCAAGCAGCATCAGGGCACACAGCCCCAGCAGCACGCGCGACTTGGACAGCCAGCGTTCCATGGCGGCGTGCCGTCAGCGCGGCGTGCGTTGCAGGGCCAGGATCTCGCGCACCACGTTTTCCGTGGCCTGCACGGGGTGTGCCTGCACATGCGGCTGGGCCAGCACGATGCGGTGGGCCAGCACGGCCGGTGCCACCTCGCGCACCACCGCGGGCTCCACGTAGCGCTGTCCGCGCACATGGCTCAGGGCGCGGGCCATGCGTGCCAGGCCCAGCGTGCCGCGCGGGCTGGCGCCGAAGCGCAGCATCGGGTGCGTGCGCGTGGCCGCCACGATCTGCGCCATGAACTGGGCCATCTCCGGCGTCACGATGACGGCGCGGGCGCCCTCGGCCAGGTCCGCAAACTGTGCCGGCGTGCACACCGGCTGCAGGCGCTGGATGGGGTGGACGAACTGCTGGCTCTGGATCAGCCCGGCTTCGATCGCGAAGTCCGGGTAGCCCAGCGACAGGCGGATCAGAAAGCGGTCCATCTGCGCCTCGGGCAAGGGGAAGGTGCCGGCCATGTCCATGGGGTTTTGCGTGGCCAGCACCACAAACGGCTGGGGCAAAGGCAGGCTGTGGCCATCGAGCGTCACCTGCCCCTCCTCCATGCATTCCAGCAAGGCCGACTGGGCGCGCGGGTTGGCGCGGTTCACCTCGTCGGCCAGCACGATGTGGGCAAACACGGGGCCGGGGCGCAGCGCAAAGCTGCCGTCCTTGGGGTTGTAGACCGGACCGCCCACGATGTCCGAGGGCATCAGGTCGGCCGTGAACTGGATGCGCTTGAACGACAGCCCCACCGAGGTGGCCAGGGCCCGTGCCAGCATGGTCTTGCCCAGGCCCGGCACATCCTCCAGCAGCACGTGGCCGCTGGCCACCATGGCCGCCAGCGCCCACTCCACCTGCTGGTGCTTGCCCTGCAGCACCTGCTCGACATTGCGCACGATGGCTTGCGCCAGTGGGGCCCCCGACTGTGCAGGGGCGGCCTCGGTCACCGCAGCGTCCATGTCATTCCCTCTCTGTGTTTGTGTCTGGTTCTGGAATGCCGCCATCTTCCAAAGAAGCCGCCGCGCCAGCAAGCCCCCGCCCCCAAAATGCCACAGGCATGAAAAAGGCTGCCCCGGGGGCAGCCTCGGCTGCGTGCTTGCGAACAAAAATGGCCTTCAGCGCTTATCCAGCAAGCGCCAACAGCTATGCTTTTAGGCGTATTGCTGCAGACCGTGCTTGCTGTCCACCAGCTTGCCCGCCGACAGGGACATCATCAGCAGCGCGATCTGCTCGTGCATGATGACCGTGTGGGCATTGCGCGAATCCACCATGTACTGGCGCAGCTGCTCGCGCACCTTGGTGGCACCGGTCACGTCGATGATGATGTCCACCTGGGAGCCCAGGCTCACCAGTTCCATGAAGTTGTCGGTCACGGGCACCTGGTGCTGGCGGGCCAGCGCGATGCCGGGCAGCTCCAGGTTCAGATCGGCCACGCCCAGCACCTGCACGAACGGTGCATTGAACAGTTGCTGCAGCAGCGGGGTGCCAGTATCACCGGCGCCGATGACTACGATGCGAAAAGCTTGCATGAGATAACTACCTTCCATCAGCCAGCCGTTCGCCCCAGAGGCGCGGACCTGGTCAGAACCCGCAAGTGTCCCCGCGCTGCCGGCTGCGTTTTCTGCGCCACGTCAAGGACTCGGCAGGCCGCCCCCATCACCCCGCTGTCGCGGCCGTGCACGGGTGTGCCCCGCGCCCCAGCGCAGGCACGCGACAATGCAGCGATGCGAACCGCAGTTTCGGAATCTCTCATGCAACGACGCGACTACCTGGCCGCACTGGGCCAACTGGGCCTGTGCGCCGCCCTGCCCGCCTGGGCCGCAACCCCGGCCGACACCCCCTGGTTCCCCCTGGACAGCCGCGTCCCGGGCGGTGTGGCCCGCCTGTCGCTGGGCCCTTCGTCCTTTCGGCCGCAGGTCACCACATCGGAAGGCATCCCGGTGCTGGTGGTGGGCGACATGATCGAGTGGACGGCCCTGGTCGGCATTCCGCTGTCGGCCAAGCTGGGCGTGCACACCGTCACCGTGCACAGCGACGACGGCACCCAATCCGTGGACTATGCCGTGCGCGACAAGCGCTACACCGAGCAGCAGTTGAAGGTCTCGCCCAAGACCGTCGATCTCTCGCCCCAAGACCTGGCGCGCCACGAGCGCGAACGGGCGCACCAGCAGACCATCATGGCCCTGTTCAGCAGCCCGGCACCGCAGACGGGGGACCTGCAGATGCGCCAGCCCTGCCCCGGGCGCCGCTCCAGCAGCTTCGGCCTGCGCCGTGTCTTCAACAGCCAGCCGCGCAATCCGCACAGCGGCATGGACATTGCCGCCGCCACCGGCACGCCCATCGTGGCGCCGCTGCCGGGTAAGGTGGTGGATGTGAGGGACTACTTCTTCAACGGTGGCACCGTCTGGCTGGACCATGGCGGCGGGCTGCTGACCATGTACTGCCACCTGTCCAGCGTGCAGTGCCAGGTGGGCGATACGCTGCGCACCGGCCAGGCGTTTTGCAAGGTGGGCGCCACCGGCCGCGTGACCGGTCCCCACCTGCACTGGGGGGTCATGCTCAACCGCAGCATGGTGGACCCCGCGCTGTTCCTGGCCGAATAAGCCCTCAGCGCTTGTCTATCAAGCGCTGACTGCTATCAATTCAAAATCCATAGCCGCAGCGCGGCTCAGCGTTTGCTGTGGGCCACGGGCTCCGCCGGCACATCGACCAGCAGGTAGCGGCGCATCAGGTCGAAAAAGCTGTCGTAGAACTGGTCGCTGGTCACGGTCTCGCTGCCGATCTTGATCATGGAGTCGTGGCCGGCCGCCACGGGCACCGACACCGAACCCAGCATGCTGACGCCCAGGCTGGCCGAGTTGCTGGCCATCTTCAGCGCAAAGCTGTCCTGCAGCGCACTCACAAAACCCATGCTGAGCTGGCCGTCGCTGCTCTCGGGCACGCAGGTGACACGGATGTTCATCTGCACATGGCGGTCCGGCTGGGGCTGGAAGCTCTTTTGCCCCTCGACCGTTTCCTGGTCGGCCTTGTTCACGATGTAGCCCTGGCTGAGCAGGGCACGCCGCGCCGCCTCACAGGTCTGCGCCGGCGTCGCATCAAACAGGCGCGAATAGGTCGCGGCCGAGCCGAACTTTTCCTGCACCTTGGGCATGGCCTCGGGCACGGGCGAGCGCCCCAAGCCACCACACGCCGTCATCAACAGGGCCACCGCCACTGCGGTGCCGCCACGCACGGCGGCCTTGGCCCAACGGCCTCGCAACAATCTGGACATGAACGTTTCCACAAGACCCGAGATCCAACTTTCTAAAAAAGCGACGGGCGGGCACTGCAGACCAGCCCCATCGCTCACTATTTTATAGCTCCTGCCATTCGCACGCCGGGCATGCACAGCCGTCATGAACGGCTTGATACATCGGCATACGATTTCAGGGCTTGTCTCACACAAGCGCCCCCACACCGCCAACATACTTGGGGTTTGCATACGCCCCCACCGGGGCGTTGTCCATTTTGAGGAGAAGAACACCCATGCTGAACCGTACAAGCTTCACCGCCACCAGCGTGCTGGCCGCCATGACCCTGGCAGCCTGCACCTCGGCACCGCATGCCACGGCACCGGCCACCCCATCTTCGGTCAGTCTGCAATCCCATGAATGGCAACTGCATAAAGCCTTGAACGCACAAGGGACGGTGGACCCGCAATGGCAGTTGCCCGGCACGCCCCAGGGGCCAGCCCCCACCGTCGGCCTGCGCTTTGTCGATGCGCAGACGGTCAGCGCGGAGAACCTGTGCAACCGCATGCATGGGCGCTATACCCTCAACGGCACCAACATCCAGGTCGAGCGCCTGGCCAGCACCCTGATGGCCTGCCCCAACGCCAACCTGATGGCCCTGGAGCGCAAGGTCGGACAATGGCTGCCCCAGGCCCGGACCTGGAGGATCGTGGGCAATCCCAACGCCCCGGTGCTGGAGCTGCAGTTTGACAATGGCGCGCGCTGGCAACTTACAGGCAGCCCCACCTACGAAACGCTGTACGGCGGCAGCGAGCGCATCTTCCTCGAGGTGGCCCCCCAGCAAATGGCCTGCAGCCACCCCCTGATGCCGAACGCCAAATGCCTGCAGGTGCGCGAAGTGACCTACGACGCCCAAGGCATCAAACAAGGCCACGGCGCCTGGGAGGCGTTCTACGGCGCAATCGAAGGCTATACCCACCAGGACGGGGTGCGCAATGTGCTGCGCCTCAAGCGCTACACCCGCTCGCCAGTGCCTGCCGATGCCTCCAAGTACCTGTACGTGCTGGACATGACGGTGGAAAGCGAACGCGTGCGCTGATACTGCCGCGCCCCGGCGCTTGCACCATGCAAAAAGCCCTTGGATCACCTCCAAGGGCTTTTTAATGGCCCACTGCTCACCGCCATTTGTACCCAGCATCTGTGGGCCCAGCTGTGGACAACCCATTGGAAAATCTGCCAAGCTTTTGAATCAAAACAACTTTTATAAGCTGCTCAAAAATTAAGTAAATTCCACAAATCGGTCAGCCGCCCCATCGTCCTCAGACGAAATGGAAGGTGCCATCCACAAACATGGAGGCACGGTGCCCACGTTCACTGAATTCGTCGGCGTACGACCAGAAGGCTTTCACGGTGCCGTTTTCAGTATCGATCACCTGGCTCACCGTGAAGCCCGTCTTTTCGATCCAGTTCAGGAAATGCAGCGTGTCTGACAGCTGGAGATAGCTCAGTCGCTCATTGCCCTGGGTCACATTGCCGTTCTTGTCCGTGACGCACCAGTGCAAGTCTCCACGCACAGAATATCGGACCTGTGCCGTGCTTTCCGGGAATTGAATCACTGCCTCGCGTCCCAACAAGGCCCCGGTGTAGTGCATTGTCATACAAGCCCCCTTTGCAACCATGCTTTGGATACGGCGCTGGTCGCCATCGCCTAGACTTGATTGTTCTGCGGGCGCCACAGCCCATCCTGTGAGAATTTGGCGCATCCTCAAGCCATCACCTTGGCAGATGGCGACATAGGCGTTTGGCTGATACGGGACACCCCTATGTGGCCTGCAACGGCCCGGTGGGTACCGCGTCTTATTCGAGATTCCAGTTGTGGCGCACCCAGCTGAGCTTTTCCATGTGCACACCCAAGCGCTTGGACTGCATTTGCAGCAGCTCCCGGACCTCGACGGGCAGCGTCTTGCGCAGCGCCCGCTGGTAGCTGGACAGCAGGGTGCGTTCGCGCAGCTCGCAGACCTCGAACACCTGCGCCGGCGCCCAGTCCGACAGGTCATCGCGCCAGGCCATCCAGCGACGGCGCAACCTGCTGGGCCACGTGGTCAAGCCCATGTCCTCTTTGTGAAACGCACGCTTCACATGGCTGTGCAAGGTGTAGGCAAAGTCACGCAACATCAGGATGTGTCGTTGAATGACCTGGTGGGCGAAGTCACTCATGGGGATGGCGCACATGCGTTGCAAATCCTCGGCCAGCAGGGCGCAGCCGCGCTGCAGCGGCAACAGGCTGGCCGCGGTCTCGCGGCTGCACTCCACTCGCGCGGCCGGCTGCTGCACCTTGCGCATTTGCTGGCTGGCATGCAGCCAGGCCGCATGCACGGCCTGGTGCACCTCGCGCCAGGGCAGCAGGCTGGAGCCACTGCGCACGGCCCACTGCCGGTGCAGGCGATCAGCCAGGTCTTCAAACTCAGCATCCGGGTATTGCAGCGCCGTCTGCCAGCCCAGTTCATAGGCCGGGCGGTACTGGTCGTAGCTGCGGCCGGCGACGTAATAAGGCGCCTGTGAGAAGTGCTCGCGCCAGTAGGTGTCCTCCTGCTCGGAAACCAGGCGCATGTGGATATCTAGGGTCAGCACGGCAATGTCGCTGTCAGGAGGGGGGTCATAGCGTGCCACGCCGGTCTGCACCGCGGACAGTGCCGTGCTACATGCCGGATAGCGGGGGAAAGTCAGCAGCATGGGCTATGACAGATTTCAAAAGCAAGTGAACGCCAACTTGGCGATGCTTTTGATTCTCAGAAACCATGCGCAGCCCGACGGTCGGCTGATACGAACGGTCGATGTAGGACGGCCCCGTCTGCCCTGCCCGACCCCGCCATCGACATGAAAAAAGGGCATATCGCAGATATGCCCTTGTGCCGTGGTGCCTGTCGGCGGATGCGGCTAGCTCTCGTCACCTGCTCCACGCTCGGGGCCGTCCAGCCCCAACTCCTGGATCTTGCGCGTGATGGTGTTGCGCCCGATCCCCAGGCGCTGCGCGGCTTCCATGCGCTTGCCGTGGGTCAGGCTCAAGGCGGTCGTGATCAGGCTGGACTCGAAGCGCTTGCTCAGCACGTCCCAGACCTCCTTGCAGTCACCCTGCAACAGCTTGCGGGCATCGGCCTCCAGCAGGCTTTCCCAGCCAGGCCCGACATACCCCGCGGCGACAGTGGCCGCCCCACTGGCCTGCGGCTGTGCGGCGCTGGCGACCGGAACCTCCGCCACCGTGCCGATCTGCAGAGGCACCAGGCCCGCGGGCTCGACCGGTGCAGTACTGGCAGACGCACCCAGCACCTCCGGAGGCAGGTCCTGCACTGAAATTTGCTGGGCCGGGGCCATGACCGTCAGCCAGTGGCATATGTTCTCCAGCTGGCGCACATTACCGGGGAAACCGAACTGCGCCAGACGCTGCAAGGCGGCCTCCGAAATGCGCTTGGGCTCTACCCCCAGCTGCTTGGCGCTGCGCTGCAAGAAATGCTTGGCCAGCATGGGCACGTCCTCGGAACGCTCGCGCAGCGAGGGCAGACGCAGCCGGATCACATTCAGGCGGTGGAACAAGTCTTCACGGAACACCCCATCCTTGACCCGCTGCTCCAGGTTCTGGTGGGTGGCAGCAATCACGCGGACATTGCTTTTGACCGCCGTATGGCCACCAACCCGGTAGAACTGCCCATCGGACAGCACGCGCAACAGCCGGGTCTGCAGATCGAAGGGCATGTCACCGATTTCGTCCAGGAACAAGGTCCCGCCCTCCGCCTGCTCGAAACGCCCACGGCGCTGCGTCTGCGCCCCGGTGAAGGCGCCACGCTCATGGCCGAACAGCTCCGACTCCAGCAAATCCTTGGGAATGGCGGCGGTGTTGATGGCCACGAAAGGGCCATTCGCCACGGGCGAGTGCTTGTGCAAGGCACGCGCCACCAGTTCCTTGCCCGAACCGGATTCACCGGTGATCAGCACGGTGACGGCACTCTGGCTGAGGCGGCCGATCGCCCGGAATACATCCTGCATCGCGGGCGCCTGGCCCAGCATCTCGGGCATGGCCGTCTGGCGTTCCTCGGCGACCTGCTCGCGCTCACTTTCTTCCACCGCGCGGCGAATCAACTCCACCGCCTTGGGCAGATCGAAAGGCTTGGGCAGGTACTCGAACGCGCCGCGCTGGAAGGCCGACACCGCACTGTCCAGGTCCGAGTAGGCGGTCATGATGATGACCGGCAGTTCCGGCTGCTGCGCATGCACCTGCTCCAGCAGTTGCAAGCCCGAGCCGCCAGGCATGCGGATATCGCTGACCAGGACCCGCGGGCCCTGGTGTGCAGGATCGCCTTCCGGCAGATCGGCCAAGGCGGCCAGCACTTCGCGGGGGTTGCTGAAGCTGCGGGTGTCCAGGTTTTCGCGAGCCAACGCCTTTTCTAAGACGAAGCGGATCGAGGGGTCGTCATCTACTATCCAGATCGGCTTCATATGCTGTGTTTACCTTCCGTTGTTTGTTCTTGAAAGACCCGGTCTCACGGCAGCGGGATCAGGATACGAAAATCCGTGCGCCCCGGCATGCTTTCGCACTCGATGAGGCCATGGTGGCGCTGCACGAATGTCTGCGCCAACGGCAGCCCCAAGCCCGAACCGCCATCCCGCCCCGTCACCAGCGGATAGAAAATCCGCTCCTTGATGTGGTCCGGTACGCCGGGTCCGTTGTCAATCACATGCAATTCCAGTGCCAACCTGTGGCGCTGGCGACCAATCGTCACCTGGCGGGCCACCCGGGTGCGCAACACGATTTCGGCCTCGCCACTGGCAATCTTGTCTGAGAGCACCTGTGCGGCGTTTTGCACGATATTCAGCAGCGCCTGGATCAGCTGCGCACGATCCCCCTTGAACTCCGGGATGGAAATGTCGTAATCCCGGCGCACTTTCAGGCCCTGGGGGTACTCCAGCAGGACCAGGGAACGCACCCGCTCGCACACCTCATGGATGTTCAGGTCGGCCAGCTGGTGCGGGTGACGGTGCGGGGCCAGCAAACGATCGACCAGGCTTTGCAGGCGGTCGGCCTCATGGATGATGACCTGGGTGTATTCCTTGAGCTCACGGCTGTCCAGCTCCATCTCCAGCAACTGGGCCGCGCCGCGAATGCCGCCCAGCGGGTTCTTGATCTCGTGCGCCAGATTGCGCACCAGCTCCTTGTTCGCCTGGGCCTGCTCGACCAGGCGCTCCTCGCGGTCCTGGCGGGCCTGCTGCTCCAGCACCCACAGCTCCACCAGGCTCAAGTCCGTGTGCTCGATCGGTGTCAGCGTGACGTGCACGAACAGCGGCTCTTGCACCGTGCGCTGCAGGCCGGTGTCGAAGCTCATCGCCGCATAGCCGTGCCCATCCGAGGATTGCAGGCCCGTGCGCAGCAGCGAGGGCGAGGACAGGTACTGGGCGAACTCCACCCCTTCAAGCATGCGCCGCGACATGCCCATCGCGCTTTCCAGGGCGGCGTTGGCAAACACCACGGCACCCTGCTGGTCGACCACCACCGCCAAGGTAGACAGCAAATCCAACGCAGCAAAACGCTGCACATCACGGGGAACTGCAAGCGACATGGACAGACCACTCAACTTTCAAAAACAATCAGCCACCAGAGTGGCGTGCCAGCTCTCGCTGGATGCCGGCAATGTCGCTCTCCTGGCGGGCAATGCTGGCCTTCAAGCTCTCCAGGCGCTCGTTGTAAACCTGCGCGTTGCGCAACTCCAGCGCCGACTTGGTCGGGTAGCCGTCGTTGTATTCGGCCTTGAGCGCCTTCAATTTTTCCTGGGCCTTGACCAGCTCGGCCTGCAGGATGGCCCGGGCATCGCTGTCACGGGCTTTCTGCTGGCTGGGATCGACCTGCACCGCACGGGCGCCCGCCGGCGCAGGCGTGGAGGCCTTGCCCTCACCAGTCCCGGCGGGGGTGGCAGGCGCGGGCCGGGTGTGCACCACGGTCACATGCCCACCTTCCACCACCTGGCAGTTGCGCTGCTTGGCAATGGCAGCGCTGTTGGTGTACTCATTGCCACAACGGTAAATGCGCTCCTGGGCCTGTGCCGCAGGCAGCACGGCGGCACAGGCCAGCCAGCAGGCGGTTGCTCCGATCAGTTGCTTCATAGTGTTCACACCTCCAACGTTCAAATCCAGGCGCCGTACCGCAGAACCAGCATGCATGGCGTGTCTGTATGGCATTGTGCAATGCCCGACCTGCACTGTCCCGGATTGTCCGACTTGGGCCACCCGCTGCCGCCGACAAAAAAGGCAGCCTCTCGGCTGCCTAGTTGTGTCGTTCCAGCACAGGGGCCACGCATGCATGCCCAGCCCCTGCCGCCGGAATTACAGCGAGTAGTACATGTCGTACTCGACGGGGTGCACGGCCTGGCGGAAGCGGGTCACTTCGCCCATCTTCAGTTCGATGTAGGCGTCGATCATGCTGTCGGAGAACACACCACCCTTGGTCAGGAAGGCGCGGTCCGCGTCCAGGGCTTCCAGCGCCTGGTCCAGGCTGTGGCACACGGTCGGCACCAGCTTGTCTTCCTCGGGCGGCAGGTGGTACAGGTCCTTGGTGGCAGCTTCGCCGGGATGGATCTTGTTTTCCACGCCGTCCAGACCGGCCATCAGCAGCGCTGCGAAGCCCAGGTAGGGGTTCATCAGTGGATCGGGGAAGCGAGCTTCCACGCGGCGGCCCTTGGGGTTGGCCACGTAAGGAATGCGGATCGAGGCCGAGCGGTTCTTGGCCGAGTAGGCCAGCTTCACGGGGGCTTCGAAGCCAGGCACCAGGCGCTTGTACGAGTTGGTACCGGGGTTGGTGATGGCGTTCAGGGCACGGGCGTGCTTGATGATGCCGCCGATGTAGTACAGCGCGAAGTCGGACAGACCGGCATAGCCGTCGCCGGCGAACAGGTTCTTGCCGTCCTTCCACACGGACTGGTGCACGTGCATACCGGAGCCGTTGTCACCGCTGTAGGGCTTGGGCATGAAGGTCGCGGTCTTGCCGTAGGTGTTGGCCACGTTCCAGATCACGTACTTCTGCAGCTGTGTCCAGTCGGCACGCTCCACCAGGGTGGAGAACTTGGTGCCCAGTTCGTTCTGGCCAGCGCCGGCCACTTCGTGGTGGAACACTTCGACGGGGATGCCCAGGGATTCCAGGATCAGGGACATCTCGGCACGCATATCCTGGGTGCTGTCGACAGGAGGCACGGGGAAGTAGCCGCCCTTAACGCGGGGACGGTGGCCACGGTTGCCGCCTTCAAACTTGGTACCGGTGTTCCAGGGGGCTTCGTACTCTTCGATTTCGAAGAAGGGGTTGTGGGGTTCGGTGCCCCAGCGCACGCCGTCGAAGATGAAGAATTCGGGTTCGGGACCGAAGTAGGCGGTGTCGCCCAGGCCGGAAGCCTTCAGGTAGGCTTCAGCGCGCTTGGCCACAGAGCGGGGATCGCGGTCGTAGGCCTTGCCGTCACCGGGTTCGATCACATCGCACTGCAGGATCAGCGTGGTTTCTTCGAAGAAAGGATCGATGTTGGCGGTGTTGGGATCGGGCATGAGCAGCATGTCCGACGCTTCAATACCCTTCCAACCAGCAACCGACGAACCGTCAAAGGCGTGGCCCGAAGTGAACTTGTCATCATCAAAGTGCGACACAGGCACGGTCACGTGCTGTTCTTTGCCACGGGTATCAGTGAAGCGCAGGTCAACAAACTTGACCTCGTTTTCCTTCACTAGGTTCATCACATCTGCAACGGTCTTAGCCATCAGGTTCTCCTGGAAAAGCGCTTCATAGAAAGTACGCAGTTAGCAAAGCAGTTTGTGTGCCAGCTCGCCCCACACCCATCCACAAGCGGAAAGGCTGTGAAGTCCATGTTTTCACAGCCTTTTGCAATTCACCACTTTGGTGCAAATTCAACAAGCCATTCCGGACTTGCTTTCCATGCACTATTTTAGTTCCTGGATGTGCGCCACATTGGTGCAATCACCAATATGCGGCATGCCCTGCACCAAGTGGCAAAAAACACACAACGGTTTTCACGGCCGCGCGTCTGCCGGTGGTGCCACCTGCCCGGCATCCAGCGCGGCATGCTCCCGCAGACTGTGCAGGGCGGCCAGGCCATAGTGCGCAAACCAGAGCGAGGAAAACGCCAGCACCAGCGCATAAATCCACACGGCCACCGGAATCAGCACCCAGAACGCGGCGGCGAACACCACCCCAGACGCCCACACCAGGCTGGGCGCAGCACCCAGGTAGCCACAGACCACCCCCATCAACAGCAAGCGGTAGCGGTGGGTGGCCAGGAGGGTCTGGCGCTCGGCCGGGCTGGCGTGCTCGGCCAGGGCGTCAAAGGCCATGACACGGTAGGTCAGCCAGCCCCAGATCAGCGGCGGCAGCACCAGCACCAGCGGTGGCACCAGCCACAGCGGCATGGACAGCACCAGGGCCAGCAAGGCCACGGCCGTCGATCCCAGGGCCCACAGTGCGCTGCCCACCCAGCCCGCACCATGCTTGCGCTGCAGTTGCGGAAAGCGGCGCTCGGCCACCAGTGCCACCATCTGCGGGGTCATCACCACGGCCACGATGGCCAAGGCCACCATCACCATCACCGGGCTGATCACCAGCACCAGCAAAACCGCCGCCGCCACGGCGCTGGCCGCTGCCGTGCCCTGCCCCATCCAGCCCCACAACCATTGCAGCCAGCTGACAGCTTCCAGCCAGGCCTGCACGCTGGCCGCGGCAGCGTCCCACCAGAACACCCCGACCAGCGCCGCCATGCCGGCCACCAGCAGCAGAGGAAACAAGGACCAGGCCATCACCCGACCCCGCAGGCAATCGGTCACCGCGCGCCACAGCGCATCCAAGATCATGTGCATGCTGCCAAGCATAGCGGCGCCGACCTGCCCGGCACAAGGCCAGTGGCACGCTGGCCCCTGCACACCCCAATCGCATCAAGCACATCAAAAAGCAGAGCTGCTGGCGCTCATCAACACTGGGTTGTAGATACTTTTTGGATTGAAAGCGTTGGATGACGAGCGCCGACTGCTCTTATTTATAGATTTTGGAAATAAAAAAAGGAGCCCCGGGGGGCTCCTTGTGCCGACGTGCATGCTGGCTTACAGCTTCCACTTGTCCATCAGCTTCTCGGGCGACAGGTTGTCGTAGCCTTCGAAGGGCTGGTGGATCCAGGGGTTGGTGGGCAGGTCTTCCACAGAGTAGTCGGCGCGGAAGGTCGACACACCCTTGGTCCAGATCACGGCGGTACGCAGCTCGGTGATGGGCTGGTAGTTTTCCTTGAGCATCTTCACCACGGCATTCAGCGTCACGCCCGAATCGGCCAGGTCGTCCACCAGCAGCACGCGGCCGGCGATCTCACCCTTGGGGGTGGCGATGAAGCGGCCGATGTCCAGATGACCCTGCACGGTGCCGGCCTCGGCGCGGTACGAGCTGGTCGACATGATGGCCAGGGGCTTGTCAAAGATACGGCTCAGGATGTCACCGGGGCGCAGGCCGCCACGGGCCAGGCACAGGATGGTGTCAAATTCCCAGCCGGACTGGTGGATCTTGAGGGCCAGCTTTTCGATCAGGCCGTGGTATTCGTCGTAGCTGACGTACAGGTGCTTGCCGTCTTCAGTCAACATGGTCGTGTTCCTGTGTAATTTCGCGAGGAGCGTGTTTATAGAGGCAACGCCGCTTCAGCCCGCGCTGTAGGGGTTTTGCATCAGGATGGTGTGGTCGCGGTCGGGGCTGGTGGAAACCATGGCGATCGGCACACCGGTCACTTCGGCGATGCGGTCCAGGTAACGGCGTGCATTCACAGGCAGCTTGTCGTAGTCGGTCACACCCACGGTGGAATCGGTCCAGCCGGGAATGGATTCGTAGATGGGCTTGCAGCGCTCGATGTCGTCCGCGCCCATGGGCAGGATGTCGATCTTCTCGCCGTCCAGCTCATAGCCCACGCACAGTTGCAGCTCTTCGATGCCATCCAGCACGTCCAGCTTGGTGATGCACAGACCGGACAGGCCGTTGATCTGGGCCGAGCGCTTGAGCAGCGCGGCATCGAACCAGCCACAGCGGCGCGAACGGCCGGTGGTCACGCCCTTTTCGGCGCCCACGGTGGACATGACGTAGCCCGGTGTGCCTTCCTTTTCCCACTCCAGCTCGGTGGGGAAGGGCCCGCCGCCCACGCGGGTGCAGTAGGCCTTGGTGATGCCCAGGATGTAATGCAACATGCCAGGGCCCACGCCCGCACCGGCGGCGGCATTGCCAGCCACGCAGTTCGACGAGGTGACGTATGGGTAGGTGCCGTGGTCCACGTCCAGCAGCGTGCCTTGCGCGCCTTCAAACAGCAGGTTGGCACCGGCGGCATGGGCGTCGTTCAGCTCGCGCGACACGTCGGCGATCATGGATTTGAGCAGCTCGGCATGGCGCATCGCTTCGGTGTACACCGCGTCGAACTGCACTTCGCCGTCCTTCATGTAGGGGGCCAGGTGGGGACCGAAGTCGAACTGCTTGGAGCCAAGAACGTTCACCAGAATGTGGTTGTGCAGGTTCAGCAGCTCGCGCAGCTTGGTGGCGAAGCGCTCGGGGTGCTTCAGGTCCTGCACGCGCAGGGCGCGGCGGGCGATCTTGTCTTCGTACGCAGGACCAATGCCTTTGCCGGTGGTACCGATCTTCTGCGTGCCGCCTTGCTCACGGGCGGCTTCACGCGCCACGTCCAGGGCCTGGTGGAAAGGCAGGATCAGGGGGCAGGCTTCGGACACGCGCAGACGGTCACGCACGGACACGCCGGCCTTTTCCAGGCCTTCGATTTCCTCGAACAGCTTGCCCACGGACAGCACCACGCCGTTGCCGATGTAGCACTTCACGCCAGGGCGCATGATGCCGCTGGGAATCAGGTGCAGTGCGGTCTTCACGCCATTGATCACCAGGGTGTGGCCGGCGTTGTGGCCGCCTTGGAAGCGCACCACGCCTTGGGCGCTTTCGGTCAGCCAGTCGACCAATTTACCCTTGCCTTCGTCGCCCCACTGGGTACCGACGACGACCACGTTGCGACCTTTGGTTGCTTTCATAATCTCAAATCCGATGAATTGAAAAATGCCTTAGATGGCTTGAACGACCCATTGCCCGGCGCTGAGCACCAGTGCGCGGTCGCAGTCGAATTCGTCCACTTCGCTCTCATGACCTGGCAACACACACACCACGGTCTCGCCTTGGCTGCGCAACTGCGCAATGGCTTGACTAAGTTGTGCATCGTTGCCCCAGGGAGCGCGAATGGCCGCACGCAGCGGACGCGATGGCACCACCGACACCAACTGCTTGATATCCAGTGAGAAGCCCGCCGCAGGGCGGTTGCGTCCAAACACAGCCCCCACTTCGTCGTAACGGCCGCCACGCACCAGCGCATCGCTGGCGCCCGGGGCGTAGACGGCAAAGCGTGTGCCGCTGTAGTAGGAGTAGCCACGCACGTCCGCCAGATCGAACGTCAGGTTCGCTTGCGGAAACTGTGTGGCAAACCACTTGAGGTGCTGCAGCACGTGCAGCGTTCCGGGTGTGCGGGCCAACGCCTTCTCTGCCTCGTCCAGCACGGAGACATCACCGTACAGCTGCAGCAAGGCCTGCAGGCCTTCGCGCGCGGTCTGGGGAAAGCTTTTGGTGAGTGCCGCCAAGCCCGTGGCGTCCTTGGCGGCCAGCGCCGCGTGCACCTTCTGCAGCACGCTGGCATCCACCATGACCCCGGCCAGCAGGCTGCGCACGATGCGCACATCGCCCAGGTCCACGGTGAAACCGGTCACGCCCGCACCCTGCACGCAGGCCAGCGCCAGGCTCAGCGCCTCTACGTCGGCTTCGGGTCCTGCATGGCCATAGATTTCAGCGCCGAACTGCAGCGGCTCCCGCGTGGCACGGGGGCGATCCTGCGTGGCATGCAGCACCGGACCGCAATAGCACAGGCGCGTCACGCCCTGGCGGTTCAGCAAATGTGCGTCGATGCGCGCCACCTGCTGCGTCATGTCCGCACGCAGCCCCAGGGAGCGTCCGGAAATCTGGTCGACCAACTTGAAGGTCTGCAGGTTCAGTGCTTCACCGGTGCCGGTGAGCAAGGACTCCAGATACTCCAGGAGCGGAGGCATGACCAACTCATACCCATAGCTGCGCGCCGTATCGAGCAAACCTCGGCGCAACTCTTCAATGTGGCGTGCCTCGGAGGGCAGCACATCGGCGATGTGATCCGGCAGGACCCAAGCGGACATGGAAAAAGGGGGAGGCTGTTAAAAACGTGATTCTATCGGCTATCGCCGGCCGCCCCCAACAAAGCCTTAAGGCCTAGCCATGATCCACGTTATTCAAGCCACCACAGCAGGCTTAAACCGACTGCGATACAGAGCAGCCCCACAGCGCGTATCTGGCCATCGCGCAGGGCCAGCAGCTGGATCAAGGTGGCGCGCCAGTAGCGCGGTGATGCAAACGGCAGCAAACCCTCGACCACCAACAACAAGGCCAAGGCAGTCCACCAAGAAAATCCGGATTCCATGGGGTGGGCTGGCCTTGGCCTGAAGGGCTACAGACGGTGCGCGCGCTTAGTTGCTGCTGGCTCCACTGCTGCGGTAGGACTTGAAGAAGTCAGAACTGCTGGGGTCAACCAGCATCACGTCGCTCTTGTTCGCAAAGCTGGCCTTGTAGGCTTCCAGACTGCGGTAGAACTTCGCGAACTGGGGGTCTTGCCCAAAAGCTCCGGCATAGGTTCGGGCTGCCTCGGCGTCGCCTTCGCCCTTGATCTTTTGTGCATCCCGGTAGGCATTCGCCACGGTGATTTCGCGCTGGCGATCGGCTTCCGCACGGATCTTTTCACCCTCGGCAGCACCAGTCGAACGCAGCTCGTTAGCCACGCGCTTGCGCTCGGCTTCCATGCGGCGATAGACGGACTCGGTGATGGTCTCAGCGTAATCCACACGGGTGATGCGCACGTCCACCACATCCACTCCCCAGGTCTTGCCACCGGTCACGGCATTCAGGACTTCCTGCTTGACGTCGGCCATCAGGGTGTCGCGCTTGCTGGACAGCAGCTCGCGCACGGTTCGCTTGTTGACTTCCTCTTGGAAGGCATTGCGCACCACACGGTTCAGCTGCATGGCACCGGCACTTTCGTCCAGACCCACGTTGCGGATATATTCCGACGGATCGGTGATGCGCCAGCGCACGTACCAGTCGATCACCACGCGCTGCTTTTCGGCGGTCAGCATGGGTTCGGTATCGGTACTGTCCAGTGTCAGCAGACGCTTGTCGATGTAGCGCACGTTCTGGAACGGCGGTGGCATCTTGAAGTTCAGGCCCGGCTCGGTGATGACTTCCTTGATCTGCCCCAGGGCATAGACCACGCCGAATTGGCGCTGGTCCACCACAAAAAGCATGGAGCTCAGCACGGCCAGCACCACCAGCAGGCTAGAGGCAATAAATCCAACTCTGTTCACAACAGATCTCCTCAGCGGGACTCACGCTCGCGCGAGCGATTCACATCGCGCGCACGGGCATCAATGGGGGTTGCGGGCACCACGGTGACACCGTTCTGCGCAGGTGTGCGAGCCGCCGCATCCTGTGCAGCCTGCGGTGCCGCGCCAGAGCTGTGCAGGATCTTGTCCAGCGGCAGATACAGCAGGTTGGAGCCCTGGCGCGAATCCACCAGCACCTTGGTCACGTTGCTGTACACCTCTTGCAGGGTTTCGGTGTACAGGCGATCACGCGTCACCTGGGGCGCCTTCTTGTATTCGGCCAGCAGGGAGCTGAAGCGCTGTGCATCACCCTCGGCCTGTGCCGCGATGCGCTCACGGTAGGCTTCCGCCTCTTCCTTCAAACGCGCAGCCGTACCTGTGGCACGGGGGATCACGTCGTTGGCATAGGCCTGCGCCTCATTCTTGGCACGCTCGCGTTCCTGGCCAGCCTTGAGCACATCGTCGAATGCCGCCTGTACCTGCTCGGGCGGACGCACACCGCCTTGCTGCATATTGATGCCAACCACTTCCACACCCACCTTGTAGCGGTCCAGGATGGTCTGCATCAGATCCCGCACGCGCGGCGCGATCTGGTCGCGCTCTTCCGCCAGTGCGGTATCCATCTTCATCTTGCCGACCACTTCACGCACCGCGGTCTCTGCCGCCTGCACCACCGCGACGTCGGGGTTCTTGCTCTCAAAAAGCCAAGCCCGGGCGTCGCTCAGGCGGTACTGCACCGCGAACTTGATCTCGACGATGTTCTCGTCCTCGGTCAGCATCGCCGATTCACGCAGACCGGTGCTCTTAATGATGGTGTCACGCCCCACATCCACGGAACGGATCTGCGACACATACACCAGCTCATGGTTCTGCACGGGATATGGCAAGCGCCAGTTGAAACCAGCACCCACGGTCGAGTGGTACTTGCCGAACTGCGTGATCACCGCCTGCTGGCCTTCCTGCACGATGAAGAAACCCGTGCCCAGCCAGATCAGCACGGCGATGCCGGCAATAACGCCGACGCCAATGCCTGCCCCCTTCATTTCTGGCGGCTGGCTGCTGTTGCCCCCTTGGGGGCCACGGGGTGGTTTGCCCCCGAACAGGCCCGAGAGCTTGCGATTCAGGTCACGCCACAGCTCATCCAGATCCGGTGGCTGGCCCGCCTGCTGCTGGCCACGCGGCGGAGGTGGAGAGGAAGGAGGCTGTGCAGGACGGTCAGAATCCGGGCGCGAATCGCCCTCCCCTGTGTGGTTGTCCTCTCCACGCCCCCAGCGGGGATCATTCAGATTGAACATTCCCCGCAAGCGTTCTGGCAGCACTGCCCAGCGAGGGGCGCGATTCAGGAAATTCATGCGAAAAGTCTCAATTGGTATTGCTATGAACCATGTGGCATTGTGCCGAAATGTGCAGGTGCACTTTGCTCAATCGTCGTAGTCATCAAGGGACATTGGTTCAGACCTTAGGCCATCGCGACCATCTTGGACCTCCCCTTCGTCGGATGCATTCCGGGCTGCCAAAGCGGCCTGAGCCAGCAACTGGCGCAACTGCACCAGGCCTTCGCCCGTGCGCGCACTCACAAACACACGAGGAACGGCCACCCCATCCACCTCGTAGGTGTCCTGCGTGATGGCAGGCATGCGCTCCGGCGGCAAGGCATCCAGCTTGTTGAAGACCAGCACCTGGGGAATATCCAAGGCACCGATCTCGCCCAACACCCTGCGGACTTGATCCATCTGCTCAGGGAAAGTTTCATTCGACGCATCGACCACATGCAGCAGCAGATCGGCATCCACCGCTTCTTGCAGCGTGGCCTGGAACGCCTCGACCAGACCGTGGGGCAAATCGCGGATGAAGCCCACGGTGTCCGACAGGGACACGGACATGCCCGCTTCGCTCAGGTACAGCTGGCGCGTGGTCGTATCGAGCGTGGCAAACAGCTGGTCCGCCGCGTAGGCTCGCGCTTTCACCAGGGCGTTGAACAGCGTGGATTTGCCAGCATTCGTGTAGCCGACCAGCGAGATGTTGAACACATCTCGGCGCTCACGCTGCCGGCGCTGGGTGGCGCGCTGCTTCTTGACCTTCTGCAGCTTGTCCTTGGTGCGCTTGATGGCATCTGCAATCATGCGGCGATCCAGTTCGATCTGCTTTTCGCCCGGCCCACCACGCCCGCCGATACCGCCCATCTGGCGCTCCAGGTGGGTCCAGCGGCGCACCAGGCGTGTGGCCACGTACTGCAGGCGCGCCAGTTCCACTTGCAGCTTGCCTTCATGGCTGCGCGCGCGCTGGGCGAAGATCTCCAGGATCAACAACGTCCGGTCATTGACCGGCATTTCCAGATGGCGTTCCAGGTTCCGCTGCTGCGCCGGACTCAGGGCCTGGTCAAACAGCACCTCGCGGGCGCCATGCATCTGGGCCAGCATGCGGATTTCTTCCGCCTTGCCACTGCCCACAAACAAGGCTGCGTCGGGTGCTTTGCGTTTACAGGTGATGCGTGCCACAGGGCGCAGGCCGGCGGTTTGTGCCAGCAGGCCCAGTTCTTCAAGCTCTGTGTCGAAGTGTGGAAGTCCGAAGTCAACGCCCACCAGCACAACAGGGGTGGCCTCTTCGGGGGAGGATGCGGCGTTCACGCTCATGCCATCACCTCCCCCACCCTGCACGGCTGTGCAGGGAAGGGATAAGTCAACAGTTTCAAGCGGCAGCGGCCTCGTTGTCGTTGTTGTCAGCCAGGCTGAAGTTCACAGGGCGACCAGGGACGATGGTCGAGATGGCGTGCTTGTAGACCATCTGAGTCACGGTATTGCGCAGCAACACCACGTACTGGTCGAACGATTCGATCTGGCCTTGCAGCTTGATGCCGTTGACCAAATAAATGGAAACCGGCACGTGCTCGCGGCGCAGTGCGTTCAAAAATGGATCTTGCAGGAGTTGGCCTTTATTGCTCACGATATTCTCCGTGTTCGGAAATGTTGTTGTAAACCGACACCTTACCACAGCGCCTTTTGTGCATTTCCCTTGCAGGGATTCGCCCTCTGGCACTGCGGTGATGGCTTCCCAGCTTAGTCGGAATAGGGGTTGTGGGAAGTCTTGAACTCGATCCTCAGGGGGGTACCCACCAAATCAAACTCCTTGCGGAAACGTCCTTCCAGGAAACGGCGGTAGGCCTCGGTGATGTGCTCCAAGGAGTTGCCATGCACCACGATCACGGGCGGGTTCATGCCCCCCTGGTGCGCGTAGCGCGGCTTGGGGCGATACGCTCCCGCCTTCTTTGGCGTTTGATACTGCACGGCTTCCAGCAGGACGCGTGTGAGCACAGGCGTCGGCATCTTGCAGGTGGCCGCCTTGTGCGCTTGCACGATGGAAGCCCACAAGGGCCCCAAGCCCTGGCGCTTGATGGCGGAGATGAAGTGCAGCGCGGCAAATTTCAGGAAGCCCAAGCGGGTTTCAATCGCACGCTCGACCAGCTGCCGCTGGTAATCGTCCACGGCGTCCCACTTGTTCACCGCCACCACCACGGCACGGCCGCTTTCCAGGACGTAGCCCGCAATGTGGGCATCCTGGTCTGTCACCCCTTCGGTGGCATCGATCAGCAGCAAGACCACGTTCGCGGTTTCGATCGCCTGCAAGGTCTTGACCACCGAGAACTTCTCGATGGCCTCGAAGACGCGACCCTTGCGGCGCAGACCGGCGGTATCGATCAGCTCGAAGCGCTGGCCGTTGCGCTCGAACGGCACAGCAATCGCATCGCGCGTCGTGCCCGGCATGTCGAACGCCACCAGGCGCTCCTCACCCAGCCAGGTGTTGATCAAGGTGGACTTGCCCGCGTTCGGGCGTCCGGCCAGGGCCAAGCGCACAGGGCGCGCTTCCACGTCCTCGATGCTTTCCTCTTCGGGCTCGGGCAGGTTCAAAGAACCCAGCGCCAAATCCACCAGACCGCGCACGCCCTGCCCGTGGGCAGCGGACACCGGATAGACATCCCCCAGGCCCAGCTCATAGAACTCCGCCAGCTGCGTGCCCGCCTTCATGCCTTCGGCCTTGTTGGCCACCAGCACACACGGCTTGCCCAGGCGACGCAGGTAGTTGCCGATGTCATGGTCCTGAGCCGACAGGCCGTCGCGCGCATCGACCACAAACAGCACCACGTCGGCTTCCGCCACGGCCTGGCGCGTTTGCTTGGCCATTTCGCGGAAGATGCCCTTGGAGGCATCGGGCTCAAAACCGCCCGTGTCGATCACGATGTACTCGTGCTTGCCCTGGCGACCCTGGCCGTAGTGGCGATCGCGTGTCAGACCGGCAAAGTCGGCGACGATGGCGTCGCGCGACTTGGTCAGTCGATTGAACAAGGTTGATTTGCCCACATTGGGCCGCCCGACAAGGGCAATAACTGGCTTCATTCGAAAATTTTTGTCAATCCGGGCGGAAGCCGTAAATGCCGCCGCCGCGTGTCACAACCACCAAGGTATCGGCGGCCACCACCGGCGCTGCTGCCACGCCGGTTCCATCGGTATTCAATCGGTTCAGGTGCGAGCCGTTCTGCTTGGACACCAGGTGCACCAGGCCCGTCTCATCGGCCATCACCACGGCACGCCCCAGCACCAGCGGTGCGGACAGCTTGCGGTGCTGGAAGCGATCGACCGACCAGCGCTTGGTGCCGTCGGCCAGATTCCAGGCCTGCAGGATGCCATTGCTCTCCGTACCAAACACGTACTCTGCATCAGCTGCAATTCCCACTGCTCCCTTGGCAGTTTGTGACCATGCGGTGCGACCGACATTCGCATCCACGCAGCCCACGGCCGCCTGGAAGGCGCGCGCGCAGACGGCATTGCCGACGCGGCTGGCAGGGCCGACCAGATCCACCAGACGCTCCACATCGTTGGTGCCGCGCGGCGATGCCAACGGAGCCTCCCACTCGACGCGGCCATCATCCGGATTCAGGGCCACCAGGCGGCCGGACAGGCCGGCCAGCAAGGTGTTGCCATAGGGCATCAGCACCCCCTGCTGGCGCAGCACCAGGGGCTCGCCCTCCCGGCGCTGGGTCCACAGGTGGGCACCATTTTGCGCATCGAAGGCCGACACCGAACGGTCGGCCGCCAGCACAAAGATGCGACCGCCCGCGACCAGCGGGGCGGTGAAGACCGAGGTGCTGAGCGGCTTGCTCCACAGCTTGTTGCCGCCCTCCAGCACTACCAGCTCGTTGCCGGTGGTCACCACGGCCGCATGGCGGCCATCGGCGCCGACGCCGGTTTGCAAGGCCTTGCCGGCCTGGCCACGCCAGCTTTCACGGCCATTGCTGGCGTTGATGCTGACCACCGTACCGTCGGCCGCTGCCACGATCACGTCCTGCCCCTGGACCTGGGCCCGCACATTGGCGTCCTTGATCGCTGGAATGCGCACCGTCCAGGCCTGGCGCACCGGCAAATTGACCACGTTCGGACCCAAGTCCATGGGCTTGGGTGCACTGCCGGAACCGAACCACGCGCAGCCACCCAGGGCTGTCACCATGGCCATGGCCACCACCGTGCGCTGCACGGTCACTCCCCAAACTCGTCCTTGATCGCGTTGCGCGTTGTGATTCACTTGTTGGTCTCCGTCAAAGTCGCCATTCCGGATTCAGAGGTTGCCACCCCCAATGCATTCAGCTTGAAGCCCACCAGCGCGCGGTAGTCCACCTGCGGGTCCAGCAGCTTCCAGGCTTCCTGGTAGGCTGTGATCGCTTCGCTGGTCTTGCCCTGCTGCTGCAGCACATCCCCCAGGCGATCGGCCGCCAGGCCCTTGAATTCGGCAGGGAAGCTGCCACGCAGCACGGCTGCGGCGGCCTCCAGGTCTTTTTCTTCCATCAGCACCGCTGCCAGACGCAGCTTGGCCGTGGCCTGGTAGCCCTCGTCCTTGGTGTGGTCCACCACCCATTGCAGGGCCGACTTGGCCTCGGGCAGCTTGCCCGCCTTCACGGAGGACTGGGCCACCAGCAAGGCGGCATGCCCAGCCTGCAGGGTGCCGGCGTAGTCGGCCTTCACGGCATCGAACGCCTGGGCCACGCGGGCCTGGTCGCCGCTTTCCACGGCCACCGCCACCACATCGGCCAGGGCGGAGGCCTGCACCGCCTGGCGCTGCTGCCACATCTGCCAGCCATTCCAGGCGGCAAAGCCGCCCATCACAATCACGGCCACGCCGGTGATGGGGGTGCCCCACTTGTTCCAGAAGTGCTTGATCTGATCAAGTTGCTCTTGTTCTTCGAGGTCGAGATGCGTTGCCATACTGGGTGTTGTAAGAGATTCAAGCCTGAGATTGTAGGGTGGCGGCCCAATCGGCCACCTGCGCCAGCGGCTGCTGCACCTGGGCGCCCTGTCCATCGCGCAGCGATTTGACGGTCACCAGGCCCTGCGCCAGCTCGTCGGCACCGAAGATCAGCGCAAAGCGCGCGCCCGATCCGTCGGCCTTCTTGAACTGCGACTTCATCGAGCCCATGCCCTCGGCGCCAGCCGTGTGCATCTGCGCACGCACGCCCGCATCGCGCAACTGGGTCAGGGTGCGCAGCACCACGGGCATGGCGGCGGCATCGGGCACGATGGCATACACGTCCAGACCAGGCTCGGGGATGTCGGTGCCCAGCTCCTTGACCAGCTCCAGCACACGCTCCACGCCCAGCGCCCAGCCCACGGCCGGGGCCGGCTTGCCACCGACCTGCTCGATCAGGTAGTCGTAACGGCCACCGGCACAGATGGTGCCTTGCGAGCCCAGCAGGTCGGTCACGAACTCGAACACGCTGAGGTTGTAGTAGTCCAGGCCGCGCACCAGGCGGGGATTGACCGTCCAGGGCACGCCATTCGCGTCCAGGATGGCCTTCAGGCCGTCAAAGTGCGCCAACGATGCCTCACCCAGGTAATCCAGCAGCTTGGGCGCTGCGTTCACCATCTCCTGCATGGCCGGGTTCTTGGTGTCCAGCACGCGCAGCGGGTTGCTGTACATGCGGCGCTTGGCCTCTTCGTCCATGACCTCAGTGTGCTGCTCCAGGTAGGCAATCAGCGCCTCGCGGTGCGCCTTGCGCTCCTCGGGCTGGCCCAGGCTGTTGATTTCCAGGCGCCACTGGGTCAGGCCCAGGCGCTTCCACAGGGCCACGGCCAGCAGGATCAACTCGGCGTCCACGTCGGGGCCGGCAAAGCCCAGGGCCTCGGCGCCGATCTGGTGAAACTGGCGGTAGCGGCCGCGCTGCGGCCGCTCGTGGCGGAACATGGGGCCGATGTACCACATGCGCTTGCCGCCGTCGTACAGCAGGTTGTTCTCGATGGTGGCGCGCACCAGGCTGGCCGTGCCTTCGGGGCGCAGCGTCAGGCGCTCGCCGTTGAGCTTGTCCTCGAAGGAATACATCTCCTTCTCGACAATGTCCGTCACCTCGCCGATGCCGCGCACAAACAGCTGCGTGTGTTCGACGATGGGCGTGCGCACGTTGCGGTAGGCAAAGCGCCCCATCAGATCGCGCACCTGCGCTTCCAGCCACTCCCAGCGGGCGGACTCGCCGGGAAGGATGTCGTTCATGCCTTTGACGGCGGAGAGTTTGTCGGTCTTTGCCACTTCAGAAATCTCACCAAAAATACAGCTCTTCAAAAAGAAGAGCTGTTTGCGCTGGTTCAGCGCGGTTTTCAGAAACTTTTAACGTTGAAAGTATTTAAACACGCGCGCTGAAAGCTATTGTTTTATTCAAGCACCTGCGCCCCAGCGGCGCTGCACATAGGACTCGACGATGCCCTGGAACTCCTGCGCAATCCCCTCCCCGCGCAGCGTCATGGCTTTTTCGCCGTCGATGAACACCGGCGCTGCGGGCGCCTCGCCATTGCCCGGCAGGCTGATGCCGATGTCGGCATGCTTGCTCTCGCCCGGTCCATTGACGATGCAGCCCATGACGGCCACCTTCATCGCCTCCACGCCCGGGTACTTCATGCGCCACACTGGCATCTGGCCGCGCAGGTAGTCGTCGATCTGCTTGGCCAGCTCCTGGAAGGTGGTGCTGGTGGTGCGGCCGCAACCGGGGCAGGCCGTCACGCTGGGCACGAACACGCGCAGGCCCAGGCTTTGCAGAATTTCCGAGGCCACGACCACCTCCTGCGTGCGCGCTTCGCCCGGCTGGGGCGTGAGCGAGACGCGGATGGTGTCGCCAATGCCTTCTTGCAGCAGCACGGCCAGCGCGGCGGTCGACGCCACCGTGCCCTTGGTGCCCATGCCGGCTTCGGTCAGGCCCAGGTGCAGCGCGTAGTCGCAGCGGCGCGCCAGCTCGCGGTACACGGCAATCAGATCCTGCACCCCGCTGACCTTGCAGGACAGGATGATGTTGTCAGGGTTCAGCCCGATGCTCTGGGCCAGCTCGGCCGAGGTGATGGCCGAGGTGATCAGCGCCTCGTACATGACCTGGCGCGTTTCCCAGGGCTGGGCGCGCCGGCTATTCGCATCCATCAGCTCGGCCATGATTTCCTGGTCCAGCGAGCCCCAGTTCACGCCGATGCGCACCGCCTTGTCGTATTTGGCGGCGATCTCGATCATCTGGCCGAACTGCTTGTCCTTCTTCTCGCCCTTGCCCACGTTGCCGGGGTTGATGCGGTACTTGGACAGCGCCTCGGCACAGGCCGGGTAATCGGTCAGCAGGCGGTGGCCGTTGTAGTGGAAGTCGCCCACCAGCGGCACGTACTCGCCCATGCGGTCCAGCTGCTCGCGGATGTAGGGCACGGCCGCCGCCGCCTCCGGCGTGTTGACGGTGATGCGCACCATCTCCGAGCCGGCCTGCGCCAGCTGGCGCACCTGGATGGCGGTTTCCACCGCATCCACCGTGTCGGTGTTGGTCATGGACTGCACGCGCACGGGCGCATCGCCCCCGACAGTGACCACGTTGTTGCGCCACACCACACGGGCCTGGCGGCTGCGGCGGGGCAGCGGGGCAGCGAGCGCGATCGGCGACGCCTGGAATGTGTTGTCAGACACTTGTTACTTCACCTCGAACCGGGCCACATTGTTCTTGGCCGCAGCGGCCAGATCGAATGCAGCGCCATCAATCTGCAAGGTGGTGGCGCCGGCATTGCCCACCACCACGTGCAGAGGCCGTCCGGCGGCCGTGTCCTCAAACACATCGCCAGACTTCAAAATCTTTTCCATCACCACGCGCTGCTGCGCATCGCGCACCTGTACCCAGCTCTCGGCATTCGCGGTGAAACGCAGTTGCATGCCATTTGCCGCCGGAGCTGCGGCGGCAGCGGCTGTCGCAGCCGGCGTGGCAGGGGTGGCCACAGGTGCCGCGGCAGGCTCGGCGGCGCTGCTGGGTGCAGGGGCGGCTGGCGCAGCAGCCGAAGGGGCCACGGCCTTTTCCGCCACGGCGGGGGCCGCCTCCGCAGCAGGTGCAGCCTCGGTGGCTGCAGGTGCTGCGGCTTCGGGGGCAGGCATGAACAGCGGCTCAGCGGGGGCGGCCTCGCTCAGAGAGGTCTCGCCGCCGGCCGCGTCCTGGGCTTCCTGCCACTGCGGCAGGAAATACAGGCCGGCGCCACCGATGGCGGCAATCAGCACGGCGATCCCCAGTTTCACCGCACTGCCGGAGCCACTGTCCTGCGTGGGCGACATCAGGGAGCGCAGCGTCTTTTCCTTGAACGGCGTGTTGATGCCCTCGGGGTTGGACGCCAGCTTGGCCGCCTCGTGCTTGGGCAGGCCGGCCATCACCGGCGCCGAAGGAATCTGCAGCACCCGGCACACGCTGAGTGCCAGCGAACGCGTGAACACCGAATCCGTGAGCAAGTCCCAGCGGTCTTCCTCCAGGGCCTGCAGCTTGTGTGCCGGTACCTTGAGTGCGCCCGCCAAGGATTGCAGCGACACCTGTCGCTGCTCACGCGCCTGGCGCAGCATCTGCCCCGCACTGCTGCTGGGCAGCGTGCCCGTGCCGCCACCAACTTGTTGCTCTGCGTTGCTCACATCCACCACCTCAGTCATCAAACGCTCCCCGCTCAAACCGTTGCCATTCCTTGGAGTCAGGGAATCGCTTATGTAATTGATCCGCCAATTGCCGCATCGCCACCCGGTCCCCCAGGCTGCGCTCCACCTTGATGCCCAGCCACAGCGACTGCGCCGATGCCCATTGCCCATTGTTGATGCGACGCACATAGAAGCGCGCACGCTCGGCCTCACCCTGCGCCAGCAGGGCATCGGCAAAATTGTAGGCAACCGCAGGGCTGCCCGGCTCGATTTCGTTGGCTTTTTCCAGCGCCTGCAAGGCCTTGTCGATCTGACCAGCTTGGCGCAGGCACACCCCCTTGGCTAGCCAGATGCGTGCCACCGATTGGCCGCTGACACGCGGCGCACCCAAGGCAGCATCGAAATTGCCATCGGCCACCGCGAATTGCTTTTGCAGGCACTGCACCCAGCCCAGGTTGTACAGGCTGTCGGCATCGCCGGGGCGCAGGGCCAGGGCCTGCACAAAGCTCTGGTGCGCATTCTTGTAGTCCTGCAGGCTCAGGTAGATCCAGCCTTGCAGGTTGAAGGCATCGACGTAACGGGGGTAGGCCTGCAGCGCCTGGGCAATTTCGCCCAGCGCCACTTCGGCGCGGCCTTCCTCAAAGTGCAAGGCCGCCAGTTGCAAGCGCGTCTTGGCCAGGCGGTGCACCTCTGTTTCGGCGGCAGACCCGGGAATGGCCTCCGGCTTGACTGCCGCCGGCGTGGACACACACCCGGCCAAGATACATGCTGCCACCACCCCCACGCCCAGATGGGCCTTGCTGAATATCTGCTTCATGGGAATGAATGGGGCTGGCATGCACATCCTTGCGGTCAAGAAACGGTTACGAAATGGGCGTCAGCGGTATGGTACGTTGCTTTGCCATGCGTTCCGCAGCCCGGGTCCGGTCCTTGACATCGCCGGCGAGCTGCCCGCAGGCGGCATCGATGTCATCCCCGCGGGTTTTGCGCACCGTCGTCACGATGCCCGCATCGCTGAGCGCCTTGGCAAAGGCCGTCACCGCCGCATTCGAGGACCGCAGCAACCCGGAAGCCGGGAAGGGGTTGAACGGTATCAGGTTCAGCTTGCACCAGGGCTTGCCCTGGTGGCTGTATTTGCGCACCAGGTCGATCAGTTGCTGGGCATGCTCCGGCTGGTCGTTGACGCCGTCCAGCATGCAGTACTCGAAGGTGATGAAGTCGCGCGGTGCAAATTCCAGATAACGCACGCAGGCCTGCATCAGCTCGTCCAGCGGGTACTTCTTGTTCAAGGGCACCAGGTTCTCGCGCAAGGGATCGTTGGGCGCATGCAGCGACACTGCCAATGCCACGGCACAGTCCTGTGCCAGGCGGCCCATCATCGGCACCACGCCCGACGTCGACACGGTCACGCGGCGGCGCGACAGGCCGTAGGCATGGTCGTCCAGCATGGTGCGCAGCGCGGGGACCAGGGCCGTGTAGTTCTGCAGGGGCTCGCCCATGCCCATCATCACCACATTGGTGATGACGCGTTCATCGGTCTTAAGGTGCTTGCGCAGGAAATGCTCGGCGAACCACAGCTGGGCAAGGATTTCGCCCGTGGTCAGGTTGCGGCTGAAGCCTTGGTGGCCGGTGGAGCAAAAACGGCAACCCACGGCGCAACCGGCCTGGGACGACACGCACAGCGTGCCGCGATCATCCTCGGGGATGAAGACCGATTCCACCGCGTTGCCATCCCCCACGTCGAACAGCCACTTGATGGTGCCGTCCTGCGATTCGTGCTGGGTGATGACGGACAGGCCTTCGATGCAGGCGTTGCCCTTGAGTTTTTCGCGCAGGGACTTGGCCAGATCGGTCATCTGGTCGAAGTCGCTGGCACCGCGCTGGTGGATCCAGCGGAACAGCTGCGTGGCGCGAAAACGTTTTTCCCCCAGCGACTCGCAATATGCGGTCAGCCCCTGGAGGTCGAAATTCAAAAGATTCGTGGTCATATGCAGTACCTGGACCACTTACAGGGCGGCACTCCCATGCAGGGGTGCCGCCGTTACAGCAAGCACGGCCAGCATGGGAGACATGGTATTAACGTGCGTAGACGTTCATGCCAGGGAAGAAGAAAGCCACTTCGACAGCAGCAGTTTCAGCGGCGTCCGAACCGTGCACAGCGTTGGCGTCGATGCTGTCAGCGAAGTCAGCGCGGATGGTGCCGGCTTCAGCCTTCTTGGGGTCGGTAGCGCCCATCAGTTCGCGGTTCTTCAGGATGGCGTTTTCACCTTCCAGCACTTGGATCATCACGGGGCCGGAGATCATGAAGTCCACCAGGTCCTTGAAGAAAGGACGGGCAGCGTGCACAGCGTAGAACTGTTCGGCGTCG
Organism: Comamonas aquatica; assembly: GCF_018064205.1. NCBI lineage: Bacteria > Pseudomonadati > Pseudomonadota > Betaproteobacteria > Burkholderiales > Comamonadaceae > Comamonas > Comamonas aquatica. The sequence continues at coordinate 2,246,476 of NZ_CP072916.1, forward strand.
GCGCGCGACAGGTGCACCAGCTTGGCAGCGGCGATCTTCAGGCCAGCGCCTTCGAAACGGCTGTAGATTTGGCCGATCACGTTCTTGGCAACGGCGTCAGGCTTGATGATGGAGAGGGTGCGTTCGATAGCCATTTGGTTTTCCTAGTGAAAATGGAATGATTTTTTGCCGTATCGGCAAAACCCTTGATTCTAACGGGCCAGTGGGCAACCCTAGAAAGCGCTGACCTAGCCCAGCCAATCAGCGCCCGCCGCGCCGCGCGCCAGGCTTGCGCTTCGCCTGTGCGCGAGCACGCGCCAGGCTGTCGTGACCGATGTAGCCGACCGAGGTCTTCAACGGATCCGGCTGAACGGACGGCAATTGGTAGTCGTTGTTGCTGGTCCGCTTGGGCGCGGACTTGGCCTTGCGCCGCGCACGCAGCTCGCGCGCCTCTGCAGCGGCTGTCACCCGGGCCTTGGCACGTGAACCGGCACGATCCGACTCGCGGCGCGCACTGCCCTGCTGCACAGGCTTGCGCGGCTTGGCCATGGCGATGCCGGTGGCCTGGATCAAGGCCTGCACGTCCTGCTCGTCCAGCTCCATCCAGGCGCCACGGCGCAGGCCGCGGGGCAGCTGCATGGCGCCGTAGCGGATACGGATCAGGCGGCTGACGGCGCGCCCCACCGCTTCGAACATGCGACGCACTTCACGGTTGCGGCCTTCGGAGATGGTCACGCGGTACCAGACATTGGCGCCCTCACCCCCGCCATCCTCGATGGAACCGAAGGCGGCCTCGCCATCTTCCAGCTGCACACCACTGGTCAGCAGCTGCTTTTCTTCCTTGGTCAACGCACCCAGCACGCGCACGGCGTACTCGCGCTCCAGGCCGAAGCGGGGGTGCATCAGGTTGTTGGCCAGGGTGCCCGAGCTGGTGAACAGCAACAGGCCTTCGGTGTTCAAGTCCAGGCGACCGACCGACTGCCACTTGCCGTTGTGCAGCTTGGGCAGACGACGAAACACGGTGGGGCGGTTTTGCGGATCATCCAACGTCACCACTTCACCAGCCGGCTTGTGGTAAGCCAGCACGCGCACAGCCGGTGGATCGATGCGCACCTTGATGGGCTTGCCGTCCACCTTGATGCTGTCACCCAACTGGATGCGCTGCCCCACGTGGGCTGGCTCGCTGTTGACGGTGATACGCCCCTCGACAATCATGCGCTCCATCTCCAGGCGCGAGCCCAGGCCGGCCTGCGCCAGCACCTTGTGCAGCTTCGGCGACTCCACCTCGGGCTTGAGCACGCGTTTGACCATCGCGGACTCGGGCTGCGTCTCGGCCGCATCCAGCTCCCCGGCAATCACGGCCGCAAAATCGTAGCCAGATTCGGTATTCGAGACATCCGTCGAAACGAGCTGAGGGGCATTTGTCACTTCGGGCGCGGACGCACGGTCCACCTGTGGCTTGCGCTCGGTGCTGCGTGGCGCACGGCGAGCAGGCTTGTGTTCTTTGGTCATGATTTCCATTTCTGCGCCCGCCCATTCCTATCGGCACGACGCTTGCATTCAATACGAGGCAACTTGCCCCAGATTCAGGCGGGATCGGCCTCGCCGGTGTCCACCGCATCCACGGCAGCCGGCGCTTCCACCGGCACAAACACCTGGTCCATGGGCAACGCAGGTTCGGCAAACAGATCGTCGGGTGCGGTGTCCACAGCTACGGCAGGGTCTTGCGCCACCACGGCGTCGCCCGCCTCTGCATCCAGGGCGGAGAACAAGGTGGCCTGTGCCTCCGGCTCATCCAGCATGGGCAGCTCATCGAGCGACTTCAGCCCCAGATCATCCAGAAACTGGCGCGTTGTGGCGAGCAAGGCGGGACGCCCCACCGTTTCCCGGTGACCGATCTCTTCCACCCAGCCACGGTCTTCCAGCTGCTTGATGATCAGGCTGTTGACCGTCACGCCGCGAATGTCCTCGATATCGCCACGCGTCACGGGTTGACGGTAGGCGATGATGGCCAGGGTCTCCAGCACGGCACGGCTGTAGCGCGGAGGCTTCTCGGGGTGCAGCTTGTCGAGGAAGGCCCGCATTTCCGGGCGGCTTTGAAAACGCCAGCCCGAGGCCACCTGCACCAGTTCCACCCCACGCCCCACCCACTCCTGCTGCAGGCCCAGCAACAAGTCTTTGAGGGTGTCCGCCCCCAGGTTGCCATCGAACAGCGCGCGCAGATCCCGCAGCGGCAAAGGCTGCTGCGCACAGATCAAAGCGGTTTCCAGAACCCGTTTGGCGTCAACCGTATGCATGGTTCAAGCGCGGGATAGCCTCATCAAAAGAGGGGGATGGCAGACAGATGGACCGGACCCTCACGGGCAAGTGCACCAACAATCGCATGGGCACCCACAAGGCGCCCAGCTTCAGAATCAGGACGGATTGTAGCGCAGGCCCAATTCTTCGATGGCCCGCAGGAAATCCGCAGGCGGCTCGGCCGCCAGCTCCAGGCTCGCGCCTGTGACCGGATGGGCGAACGACAGGCGAAACGCATGCAGTGCCTGCCGCACCATGCCACCGGCCTGCGCGCCCCCGTACAAGGCATCGGCCACCAAGGGGTGCCCCAAGGAAAGCATGTGCACACGGATCTGGTGGGTGCGCCCGGTGTGCAGCTTGCAATGCACCAGACAATGCGCCTGCGTTGTATCCCAGCAGGTGATGTCGGTACGTGCTTCCTTGCCGGCATGCTGCGCCAGATCCACCACCGCCATGCGCAGGCGGTTGCGCGGATCGCGCCCGATCGGCGCATTCACCGCCTGCAGCTCCGGGCCGCTCCAGTGCTTGTGCGCCAGGGCCAGATAGCGTCGACTGACGTCGCGGCGTGCAATCAAGGCCACCAACGCGTCCATGGTGGCACGCGTCTTGGCGACGACCATCAGACCGCTGGTGTCTTTGTCCAGACGGTGCACGATGCCGGCGCGCGGCACGGCCGCTGCTCCGGCATGGTGGGCCAGCAAGCCGTTCAGCAAGGTGCCGCTCCAGTTGCCTGGCGCCGGGTGGACCACCAGACCGGCCGGCTTGTTGACCACCAGCAGGTGCTCATCCTCGTAGACAACGTCCAGCGCCATCGCCTCCGCCCGGAAGGACTGGCTTTGCGCCGTAGGACGCATCTCCACCGCCAGCACATCACCCAGCTTGACCTTGTGCGAGGCCTTAGTCACCCGGCGGTCATTGACCTGCACGGCCTCCTGCGCCAGCAACTGCTGCAGATAGCTGCGCGAGAACTCCGGCACCAGGTCCACCAGCGCCTTGTCCAGCCGGTTGCCGTGCTGCTCCAGGGACACCTGCAGCACGCGCAACTCCACCTCCGTCGTCGCGACCTCCACGTCGGCGGCATCGTCCTCAACGGACAGGTCATGATCGGGGGGCAAGGACGTTTCGCTCACACCAGCTCCTGGGTCAAAAGATGTCAAAACAAAAATGCCCGGTGCGGGTTGCACCGGGCATTTGCACCAGAGATCCGACAGACCTCCGGCCGCACATCAACGTGCAGGCAGATAGCGCGAAGGGTCGACCGGCTTGCCTTGACGGCGCACCTCGAAGTGCAGCTTGACGCGGTCGGCATCGCTGTTGCCCATCTCCGCAATCTTTTGCCCCTTCTTCACATTCTGGTCTTCCTTGACCAGCAGCTTCTGGTTGTGGGCGTAGGCCGTCAGGTAGGTGTTGTTGTGCTTGAGGATGATCAGATGCCCATAGCCGCGCAGGCCAGCCCCCGAATACACCACACGGCCATCGGCGGCGGCCATCACGGGATCGCCAGCCTTGCCGGCAATATCCACCCCCTTGTTGGTCGACTCGTTGAAGCCGGCAATCACCGGACCCGCAGCGGGCCAGATGAAGCCCAGACCGCTGGCATCGCCGCCCACCGAACCATTCTTCGCCGCGTCGGACGGAGGGGTCGCCACGGGTGTGGGCGTTGGAGCAGGTGCGGGCGCTGCGCTGCCCGAGCTGCCGGCCGGCGGCAAGGGCGTCGCCTGCACCTTGGTGCTGACCACGGGGCGGGCACCTTCACCATCCGCGCCCCCTGGCGGCACCACGCGCACCACCTGACCCACTTCGATCAGGTCGGGATTGGACAGATTGCTCCAGCGCGCAATGTCCTTCCAGCTTTGACCGTGCTCCAGGCCGATCCGGATCAAGGTATCACCAGGCTGCACCGTGTAGTAACCCGGCTTGCCCGCATTCTCTGCACCAGGCAGCGTGGCAGGGTCAACGCGCGCAGCGGACCCACCGCCCCAGCCACCACGGTCTTCCACCGGAGCCTTGTTCACCTGAGCGCACCCCACCAGCAATCCGCCAACCACCAAGACCGCACCCAAAGAACCAAGACCTCGCGATAACAACATATTCATTTCCCTTTCAGGCAATCCCCGATTTTAGGGGGACAAAGTGCACTGCCTCGAGCACGGATTCCGTAAACCCGTGCAACGTTTTATCGATCACCAGCAGCACCTGCTGACCGGCATTTCTCACCATGGGCGCAACCAGACGCCCTCCCACGGCCAGCTGATCCAGCCATGCCTGGGGGACGGCATCGCCGCCCGCGGCCGCAATGATGCCCGCGTAGGGTGCACCTTGCGCATACCCTTGCATTCCGTCACCAAACAACAGGTGCACATTCCTGAGTCGCAGCGGCCGCAAATTGTTCCGCGCTTTTTCATGCAGGCCGCGCAGCCGCTCGATGGAATACACCTCGCGCGCCACGCGCCCCAGCACCGCAGCCTGGTAGCCGCAGCCGGTGCCGATTTCCAGCACGCGCCCCAAGCCTCCCGGAGCACGCGCGCACTCGGCGCCTTCCAGCAGCTCGATCATGCGGGCCACCACGCTGGGCTTGGAGATGGTCTGCTGCAAGCCGATCGGCAAGCTGGTGTCTTCGTAGGCCTGGTTCACCAGGGCACTGTCCACAAACAGGTGCCGCTCCACGCCACCCATGGCAGACAGCACCGCCTGCGACTGGATGCCCGAGGCCGCCAGCCGCTGCACCATGCGCATGCGCACAGCCACCGAATCCAGCCCCCACCCCACGGGCGCCATCGCCGGGCGCTGGGTGGTGCCGGCCGCCACGGGCGTGCGCGCACCTGCTGCAGGTTTGGGCGCCGCGGAGGACGCAATCCATGCCGGGAAACCGGGCCGCTTGGGTTGGTTCATGCCGCGGCCCTCGCACCTGCGCTGCCATCCAGGCGGGAAGCCGTCTGCGCCCAATAGACCAAATGCTCATGGTCCGTCAGGTCCACCTTCAGCGGCGTCATGGACACATGACCCTGGGCGGTGGCATGGAAATCCGTCCCCTCCGCATCGTCCTTGGCCGCGCCCGCGCTGCCGATCCAGTACATGGTCTCTCCGCGCGGGCTGACCTGGGTGATCACGGGCTCGGCCGAATGGCGGCGCCCCAGGCGACACAGCTTGACGCCCCCCATCTGCTCCAGCGGCAGATTGGGAATATTCACGTTGAGCAGCCAGGGGGCCTGGCCCACCAGTTGCTGCTGCAGCATCTGCTGCACGATCTGCTTGGCCTTCTGCGCGGCCGCCTGCAGCTCGACCCAGTCGCGTTGCACCTGGGAGAAGGCGATGGCGGGCACGCCAAACAGGTAGCCCTCCATCGCGGCGCCCACCGTGCCGGAGTAGATGGTGTCGTCACCCATGTTGGCGCCGTTGTTGATGCCGGAGACCACCAGGTCCGGGCGGTAGCCCAGCAAGCCGGTCATGGCGATGTGCACGCAATCCGCGGGGGTTCCGTTGACATAGCGAAAGCCATTCGCGCCACGGTGCACGTACAGCGGAGAATGCAGTGTCAGCGCATTCGACTTGGCGCTGTTGTTGTGCTCGGGGGCGACGACCTCGGCTTCCACCCCCTCAATGGAAGTCAAGGCAGCGTGCAGCGCGACGATGCCGGGGGCCTGATAACCGTCGTCGTTGGAAATGAGAATCTTCATGGGCTCTAAACAGATTACACCGATTGTAGGTGGCATCCAGACAATCTCCAGCGGAGTATGAGGGCACACTTACACACCCTCTGGGCCGCGAGACCGCCCCGAAATTCGGCACACTCCTGAAATCCACCCCATAACTAGAAGGCATTGCTGTGGCCGCCCTCTCACCCGCTGAAATTGCACGCGACACCTTGAAGCTGCTGGCTTCGCGCCGGCTGCCCCCCACCCCGGAAAATTACCAGGCCATCTACGAAGAAGTCGCCGGCCTGCTGCCCAAGCTACCCTTCCCCAAGCCACCGCTGCGCCGCATCGCCAGCATTTTGCCCACCCAGACCCCGGCGCAAAAACGCATCACCCACGAGTTTGCCGCAGCGGTGGAAGCCGAAGACTGGACCGGCCTGCAAAGCGCCATTGCCAGCTTCGCCAAGCTGGACCTGGGCAATTCCACCTTGCTACCCCCACCCGGCCCCGTGACCGAGACCGTGCACGTCCTGCCCCCGGCCCTGGCCGACCAGATGGCGCGCATGATGGAAAGCACCCTGGCCGTGCTGGGCGATGAAGACCAGCGCATGCACGAGCTGACCGACCAGTTGGCCACTTTTTTGCGCACCGCGCCGCCGCCGCTGCCCGCGCTGGAGCAAATGCTGCACAACTACAGCTACCGGCTGTCCTTCACCGCCGAGGACCAGGCGCAGCGCCGGCAGAGCATGCTGGCCATGCTGCGCATGGTGGCCGAGCACATCGCCGCCATCGCCGCGCAGGACCAGACCCTGCAGCAACAGGCCCAGGCGCTGACGATCGCCATCCAGCAACCCTGGACCCTGGCACAGCTCGACACGATGCAGACGCACCTGAAGAACCTGCTGTTCCGCCACCTGCAGATCGAAGGCGCGCGCAACGATGCCTACCAGCAGCTCAAGCAGCTGCTGGGCGAGCACACCAGCCAGCTGGCCAGTCTGGGCAAGCTCAGCGCCACCCACGCCGAGGCCTTGCAGGACTGCGCCCAGCAGATCCAGCAGACCCAGGACCTGGGCAGCCTGGCGCAGGTGCTGGAATCCGTGGTCCAGTCCGGCCATGCCCTGGCTACCGAAAACCGCATGGCCCAGGCCCAGCTGGAAGATCTGCGCGCCCAGGCCCTGGCCCAGGAGCGCAAGATTGCCGAGCTGACCGACATCCTGACCCAGTTCGAGAGCAGCACCCGCCACGACCCACTGACGGGCGCCCTGAACCTGCAGGGTCTGCAGGAAACCCTGCAGGCGGAAGTGGCCCGCACCCAGCGCCATGCGCAGCATGTCAGCCTGGCCACGCTGCAGCTGGACCCGCTGGCGGCCACGGACCTGCCCAGCCAGGACCTGCCGCCGGCCGAGCTGGCCGCACTGACCCATGTGGCGCGGCTGGTGCGCAGCACCCTGCGCCCGCAGGATGCCCTGGGGCGGGTGAATGACCTGCAGTTCGCCATCGTCTTTCCGGCCACCGACCCCGGTGATGCCGCCCAGGCGCTGGCACGCCTACAGACCGAGCTGGCGCAGCGCCCGCTGTTGCATGCCGAACACAAGCTGGGATTGAGTTTCAGCGCCGGGCTGATCGCCGTGCGCAGCTCCGAGACCCCGGCCGAAGCCCTGGCACGGGCCACCCAGACCTGCGAACAGGCCCAGCGCATGGGACGTGCCCGCGTGGCACTGTCCTAATCACCGCTGGCGAAGGCGCGCCGCGTGCCGCCTTCAGCCCCACCCGCTGCATGGCATTGCACCACGCTGGTGCACAGGGTGCGCCAGTGCCCACTGCGGCGCACAGCCCGCACCTGCGCGATCCACAGGCCATGGGCCACGCAGCGCCCCGGCGTCTGGTACAAAACTGCTATCACATTTCGCAGATAGCTCCCATCGCATTCCCAGAATGCAACAGGGAAAACCCGCAATCAGCAAGCGCTAGCGCACATCTTGGTGCATAGTCCGCGCGCAGGACGTTCTGCCCCTGCGGCAGGACAGTCACATCTCGAAAAGTCATAGATGGCTTTTCAAAAAATCCAAAGACATTTGCCAGACAGCGCTTCATTTCAATGCGCTTCCAGCTATCTGCTTGATAGCTGCAGATATATGCATCACGCATAACTGGCAGTCACAAGTCTTTGACCTTCCAACTTAAGCGCTTTTGGTCATGTCCCTGCTGCAGCCGGACATGGACAGTCGCTTTGCTGCTTCTTGTGAAAGAGGACCCTTCATGCATGTGAACTTCAGTGCGTATTACACGCTCATCCTCGCCGTGCTGGTGCTGCTGCTGGGCAAGCTCCTGGTCTCGCGCATCCGCTTCCTGCGCGACTACAACATCCCCGAGCCCGTGGCCGGCGGTCTGGTGGTGGCCGCAGTCATCCTGACGCTGAACCTCTCGCTGGGCTGGACCTTCGGCTTCGCCACCGACCTGCAGACCGCCTTCATGCTGGTGTTCTTCTCGTCGATCGGCCTGAGCGCCAACTTCGCCAAGCTGCGCGAAGGCGGCATCGGCCTGGTGGTCTTCCTGGTGGTGATCTCCGGCTTCATCGTCGTGCAGAACGGCGTGGGCATGGGCATTGCGGCCGCCGTGGGGCTGGACCCCTTGATCGGCATCGTCGCGGGCTCCATCACCCTGGTGGGCGGCCACGGCACGGCCGGCGCCTGGGGCCCGGTGCTGGAAAAGGAATACGGCCTGACCGGCGCCACGACGCTGGGCATCGCCTGCGCCACCTTCGGCCTGGTCATCGGCTCGATCATGGGCGGCCCCCTGGCCAAGCGCCTGGTCACCCGCTACAAGCTGGCCAAGCCACGCAGCCTGAGCGAGCAGACCCGCGAGGACCTGCCCCCCGTCGTCGAAGGCAGCGATGCCCTGAACTTTGAAACGCCGAACAAGGCCCCCCGCCTGATCACCGCCGATGCCGCCATCGAAACCATGGCCCTGTTCGCCGGCTGCCTGGCCTTTGGCGAGCTGATGCGCAACCTGACCGCGGGTACTGCCTTCCAGATGCCCACCTTCGTGTGGTGCCTAGGTGGCGGCGTGATCATCCGCAACGTGCTGGACTACATCTTCGGCTTCAAGGTCTTCGACCGCGCCATCGACGTCTTCGGCAATGCCGCCCTGTCGCTGTACCTGGCCATGGCCCTGCTGTCCATGCGCCTGTGGGAACTGGCCGATCTGGCCGCGCCGCTGCTGATCATCATGGTGGCGCAGACGCTGGCCATGGCCTTGTTCGCCTACTGGATCACCTTCCGCGCCATGGGCAAGGACTACGACGCGGCCCTGCTGGCGGCCGGCCAAGTGGGCTTCGGCATGGGCTCCACGCCCACGGCCATCGCCAACATGCAGGCCATCACCAACCAGTACGGCCCCTCGCACAAGGCCTTCCTGATCGTGCCACTGGTGGGCGCCTTCTTCATCGACATCGTGAACGCCTTCCTGATCCAGGCCGCCATCAACCTGGTGCGTTAAGCACCCGCCCCGGGCGCAGCCACAGGCCTCGCACCGGAGTGGTCTGCCAGCACTCGGCGGTGTGTCCCCATCCAGGCGGCACGCCGCCGATAGCTGCGTGGCAGACCTACAGCCAAGCGCGCTGTTTTCACGCACACTGCAGGCATTCCCACCCACCAAGGAGACTGCCCTGTGCGTGATCTAAGCCACACCTTCCGACGCCCAGCCTGTGCGCTGGGCGTCGCCATTTCTGCCGCCTTGCTGGCGGCCTGCGGCTCGACATCCCCCAGTCAAACCACAGGACTGAACTACCAGATCCCCGCACAGCCCGAAGGCAGCTCTGGCTACACCGAGAAACCCGGCTGGGCCACCGAGCAATTCGCCGTCGCCGCGGCCAACCCGCTGGCCACCGATGCTGGCTACCAGGTGCTCAAGGCCGGCGGCAGCGCCATCGATGCCGCGATTGCCGTGCAAATGGTGCTGGGCCTGGTCGAGCCACAGTCCAGCGGCATCGGCGGCGGTGCCTTCCTGCTGCACGCCGCGGGCTCCCAGGTGCTGGCCTATGACGGGCGTGAGACCGCCCCGGCCGCCGCCACCGAGAACCTGTTCCTGAAGGCCGACGGCCAGCCCATGGCTTTCCACGATGCCGTCGTCGGCGGCCGCTCGGTGGGCACGCCCGGCGCTGTGCGCATGCTGGAGCTGGCCCACCGGGAACACGGCAAGCTGCCCTGGGCCAGCCTGCTGCAGCCAGCCATCCAGCTGGCCGAGCAGGGCTTCAAGGTCAGCCCGCGCCTGCACACCCTGCTGCGCAGCGAGAAATTCCTGCCCAGCGACCCCGTCGCGCACGCCTACTTCTATGGCGCCGACGGCCAGCCCCTGCCCGTGGGCACGCTGCTGAAGAACCCCGCATACGCCCAGGTGCTGCGCGCCATCGCCCAGCACGGCAGCCAGGCGCTGCACGAAGGGCCCGTGGCCCAGGCCATCGTCGACAAGGTGCGCAACCACCCCACCAACCCCGGCGTGCTGTCGCTGCAGGACCTGGCCGGCTACCAGCCCAAGAAGCGTCAGGCCCTGTGCCACGACTGGAACCTGCCCGCCAGCGCGCCCGGTGGCACCGCACGCAGCTACACCCTCTGCGGCTTTCCGCCGCCCAGTTCAGGCGCCATCGCCGTGGGCCAAATCCTGGGCATCCTGGGCCACACGCCCGCCGCGCACATGCCGCTGGGCAGCGACGGCCTGCCCAGCGCCGACTGGCTGCACTACTACACCGAGGCCGCACGCCTGGCCTTTGCCGACCGCGCCCTGTACGTGGCCGACCCCGACTTCGTCCAGCCCCCGGGCGGCAGCTGGCACACCCTGCTGGACCACCGCTACCTGCAGGAGCGCGCCCGCCTGATCGGCGCGCAGAGCATGCAGGTGGCCAAGCCCGGCAACCCGGCCCAGTTCAAGGTCGGCCATGCGCCCATGCCCGAGCAGATCGAATACGGCACCAGCCACATCAGCATCGTCGATGCCTTTGGCAACGCCCTGGCCATGACCACCACCATCGAGGACCAGTTCGGCAGCCGCCAGATGGTCCAGGGCTTTCTGCTCAACAACGAGCTGACCGATTTCAGCATGGCCCCCCGGGCCGCCGACGGCCAGCCGATTGCCAACCGCGTGCAGCCCGGCAAGCGCCCGCGCTCGTCCATGGCCCCCACCCTGGTCTTCGACAAGGCCACGGGCCAGGTCATCATGAGCGCCGGCAGCCCCGGCGGCGCGCAGATCATCCACTACACGGCCAAGACGCTGCAGGGCGTGCTGGGCTGGGGGCTGACGCCGCAGCAGGCCATCAACCTGCCCAACTTCAGCAGCCTGAACGGCCCGACCTTGCTGGAGGCGAAGCGCTTCCCCGCCGCCACCGTGCAGGCCCTGCAGGCACGCGGCGCCGAAGTGAAGGAGCAGGACCTGACCAGCGGCCTGCAGGCCATCACGCGCGGCGAAGCCCACGGCAAGCGCTTCTGGTTTGGCGGCGCCGATCCGCGCCGCGAAGGCGTGGTGATGGGCGACTGATGCCGGTGCAGTCCACCGTTTTCCACGACGCTTTAGCCTGTAGCGCTTATCCAGCAAGCGCTGAAAGCTATGCTTTTTAGCAAGACCACGCCCCAGCACCGGTACCGGCGCCTGCCGTGGCTCGGGGCTGCCGTGCTGGCGGGCGGGCTGGGCGCCTGCAGCCTGCCCGCCCCCGTCCAGCCGCCCCAGGCCACGCAGGCCATTGCCCCGGACGTGTCCGCACAGACCGCCCTGGGCCAGGCCCATGCGGCCTTGCGGCAGCAGGCGCAGGCCCCGGCCACGCACTCCGGCGTCTACGCCCTGGGCGATCCGCGCGAAGCCTTCGCCGCCCGCAGCCTGCTGGCCCGTGCGGCCCAGCACACGCTGGATGTGCAGTACTACATCTGGCGCCACGACAAGACCGGCCTGCTGCTGCTGCACGAGCTGCTGCTGGCCGCCGACCGCGGCGTGCGCGTGCGCCTGCTGCTGGACGACGGTGGCACCACCGGGCTGGACGACGCCCTGCAGGCCCTGCACAGCCACCCGAACGCCGAAGTGCGGCTGGTCAACCCCTTGCCCCTGCGCGGCTGGCTCAAGCCCCTGGGCTATGTCACGGACTTTCGCCGCACCAACCGGCGCATGCACAACAAGTCGTTCTCGGCCGACGGGCAGGCCAGCATCGTGGGCGGACGCAATGTCGGCAACGAATACTTCGGCGCCACCGATGGCGTCGTGTTTGCCGACCTGGACGTGCTGGCCATCGGCCCGGCCGTGCTCGCCATCGAGCAGGACTTCGACCGCTACTGGAACCATGTCGCCGCCTACCCCGTCGACCAGGTGGCGCGCCCGGTCGCCCCCGGGGCACTCGAGGGTTTGCGCCGCAGCGGCCAGGCGCTGGGGCAGTCACCCGCAGCCCAGGACTACCGCCAGGCGCTGGAGGCCACCCCTTTCGTGCAGCACCTGCTGCAGGCGCAATTGCCCATGGACTGGGCCGTGGCCCACCTGGTGAGCGACCCGCCCGAAAAAATCCAGGGCCAGGCCCCGAGCACCGCCCTCATCGGCGAGCAGTTGCGCCGCGCCATCGGCACACCCACGCAGTCGCTGGACCTGGTGTCGCCCTACTTCGTGCCCACAGCAGCCGGAGTCCAGGCCTTCGCCCAGCTGCGCGCCCAGGGCCTGCGCGTTCGCATCCTGACCAACGCCCTGGAGGCGACCGACGTGGCCATCGTGCACTCGGGCTACGCCAAGTACCGCAAGCCCTTGCTGCAAGCCGGCATCGCGCTGTACGAGAAACGCGGCGCACCGCCGGACTATGCCGAGGACGGCGACCGGCTGCGCCTGCAACTGACGGCCCTGGGCAGCTCCGGCAGCAGCCTGCATGCCAAGACCTTCGCGGTCGACGGGCAGCGGGCCTTTGTCGGCTCCTTCAACTTCGACCCGCGCTCGCTGCAGCTCAATACCGAGATGGGCCTGATGATCGAGAGCCCACGCCTGGCCCAGCAGATCAGCCACAGCTTCGACCAGACCATCCCGGCCCTGGCCTACCGCGTCAGCCTGAACGCGCAGGGACAACTGCGCTGGCACAGCGGCGTCGGCGATCCCGCGCCGGTGTACGGCACCGAGCCCCAGAGCCGCTGGCACCAGCGCCTGTCGCTCTGGTTCCTGGGTCTGCTGCCGATCGAATGGCTGCTGTGAAATTATTCATAGACTTGTCCAGAAGTCCGATGAACGGTACTACCATCGGCCTCCATGCCCCGCCAGAACACCTGTCCCGCCGACTTTCCGCCGTTCATCCTGTCGCAGATCGAGCAAGTGGCCCAGCAGATCGTCGCCACCCGCAAGGCGCGCGGGGAAACCCAGGCACAGTGGGCACAGCGGCTGGGCATCTCCCAACCGACCATGGCCCGCCTGGAGCGCGGTGACCCGGCGATTGCCACGGCCACCTATGTGATGTGCCTGTGGCTGGTCAACCCGCAGCTGGACCTGCGGCAGCTGCTGCCCTCGGGGCTGCCCGCAGTCCCCCCGGCACAGGCGGCGGCCACCCCAGCGCCAGCACAGAGCCCGCCACCATCGGCCGCCGACGAGCTGGCCGATCTGCTGGCGTCCTGGAGCACCCCGGCACTCTGAGCCCGCACCACGCAAGCCCCGTGCGCCCGACGCCTAATCCCCGAAGCGCTCGCGGTAGGCCACGGGCGTGATGCCCAGCCTTTTCTGGAACAGGTGGCGCAGCGCCTGTTCCGACCCCAGCCCCACCTTGGCCGCCACGGTCTTCAGGGGCAGATCGCCACGCGTCTCCAGCAACTGCTTGGCGCCCTCCAGGCGCGCGTTCTCGACAAAGGCGCTGGGCGTGACGCCGGTTTCCTGCTGGAACACGCGGCGGAAGTGCCGCTCGCTCATGGCAGCTTTGTCGGCCAGCAGCGCCTGCGGCATGGGCTGGTCCAGATGCGCCAGCACCCACTGCTGGACCAGGCGCACACCACTGTGCTGCACGGCCTGGCTGGCCAGCTGCACGCTGAACTGCGACTGCCCGCCGGGGCGCTTGAGGTACATCACCAGGTCGCGCGCCACCTCCAGCGCCAGCGCGTGGCCAAAGTCCTGCTCCACCACGGCCAGGGCCAGATCGATGCCGGCCGTGACCCCGGCCGAGGTCCAGTACGGCCCCTCGCGCACATAGATGGCGTCGGCATCCACCCGCACCAGGGGGTGGCGGCGCTGCAGCTCTTGCGCCACGCTCCAGTGCGTGGCCGCGCGACGGCCATTGAGCAGCCCGGCCTCGGCCAGGAAGAAGCTGCCGCTGCACAACGCAATGGTGCGCGCCACCTGGGGCGCCACACGCCCCACCCAGTCCACCAGCGGCGCGCTGGCCTGCAGCACCGTGGCAATGTGGCGCGCGCCCACCAGCAGCACGGTGCAGCCCGTGTCCTGCTCCACATCGGCCAGGGTGTGCGTGGCCTCCAGCGCCATCAGCGTGTCCGAGCGCACCAGCCCGCGCTGCGCGGCCACCACGCGCAGGGCATAGCCATCGGCCAGACCCTTGGCGCGCAGGTACACATTGGCGTACTCAAAGACCGACATCGGGCCGATGGCCTCCAGCGCCTTGAAGCCGGGGTAGACGACAATATCGACGCGGTGGGCGCCTGCGTGGCGGTGTTCCATATCAAAAAAAGTAGCTTAAAACACAGGTAAACAGAGGGCGACAGGCATTTTTGATTCAAAACCGGCCACCGCGCTACCGCCGACTATACGCAGGCCCGTACCTGCGCCCACGCGGCGCGTCTGGCAACCATCGCTACAGTTGGGGCATCGCCGCCTGCGCTGCCCACTCCCCGACCCATGATTCCCGGCCCTTTGTTTTCCTGGCCCCGTGGCTGGCTGCGGCGCTGGGCGCAGGCTTGCTGCTGTACCGCCTGCGGTGGTGTTGGCGCCACCGCCGCCTGCCCGCTGCGCAGCGCCCCCGCTTCTGGCGGGCGGGGATCGTGGCGCTGTCGGTGCTGGCAACGGTTGGCAGCCTCTGGGGGCTGGTGCTGGTGCACCAAGTCTGGCAGATCCAGCAGACGCTGGAGCAGCAGCACCGCTACCGCCACAGCCGCCAGCACTTCGTGCTGCCGCAGGATTTTCAGTATGGCGAGCTACTGATCCCCCTGGGCAGCCTGATCGACCGCTATGACCCGTTTGACCACGGTGAACCCCAACGACCGCTGAGCCTGCGCGGCTTACGGGCCGTGCGCTTCCCCCACCCGGTACAGGTGGCCGGCACCTGGGCCACGGCCATGGAGATCAACCCCACCCGGTTGGAGCTGGCGCACGACCAGCAAATTCGCCCTGTCGCCCACTTCGACCGCCAAGCTGGCGATGGGTATGGCGCCTGGGTCTCAGACCCCGCCCGTCCGGATCTGGACTGCCAGCAGGGCGAATACGCCTGGTTCCACCGGCCGTTGATCGACTACGACATCGAGGCCGAATTCGGCCAACCCGAGCCCGACGGGCCCGCCGCGCGCTTCCGCCCCAGCCAGTGGGCGGTGACGCACTGCGAAAGCAGCTGGGGACCCATCGAACTCCAGCCGGCCGGCCCTGCCGATGCCACACCCGTCTGGGGCGCGCTGCCACCGAACGCCGGCCCCTGAACACCGCGGCCGCCCGGATGCGCACCTGCATCTGCGGCCAACACACCTGCACCTGCGGCCATGGCCCGCCACCGCGGCCCGGCATGCTTTAGAGTCAGAGACTTGCACCGCGAAGCCGTCCCGCGCCTCGCCTTCCCACGCCTTCAACAGAAAGACCATCATGAAATCCCGCGCCGCCGTGGCCTTTAAGGCCGGAGAACCCCTGCAAATCGTCGAAATCGACGTCGCCCCACCTAAGGCAGGCGAAGTGCTGATCAAGATCACCGACACCGGTGTGTGCCACACCGATGCCTTCACCCTGAGCGGTGAAGACCCCGAAGGCCTGTTCCCCGTGGTGTTGGGCCACGAAGGCGCCGGCATCGTGGTCGAAGTGGGCGAAGGCGTGACCAGCGTCAAGCCCGGCGACCACGTAATCCCGCTGTACACCGCGGAATGCGGCGAATGCCTGTTCTGCAAGAGCGGCAAGACCAACTTGTGCGTGGCCGTGCGCGCCACGCAGGGCAAGGGCGTGATGCCCGACGGCACGACCCGCTTTTCCTACAACGGCCAGCCCATCTACCACTACATGGGCTGCTCCACCTTCAGCGAATACACCGTGGTGGCCGAGGTGTCGCTGGCCAAGATCAACCCCAACGCCAACCCCGAGCAGGTCTGCCTGCTGGGCTGCGGCGTGACCACCGGCCTGGGTGCCGTGAAGAACACCGCCAAGGTGCAGGAAGGTGACACCGTCGCCGTGTTTGGCCTGGGCGGCATCGGGCTGGCCGTGATCCAGGGCGCCAAGCTGGCCAAGGCCGGGCGCATCATCGCCATCGACACCAACCCCTCGAAGTTCGACCTGGCCAAGGTGTTTGGTGCAACCGACTGCGTCAACCCCAAGGACTTCGATAAGCCCATCCAGCAAGTCATCGTGGAGATGACCGGCTGGGGCGTGGACCACTCGTTCGAGTGCATCGGCAACACCCAGGTGATGCGTGCCGCGCTGGAATGCGCCCACCGCGGCTGGGGCCAGTCGGTCATCATCGGCGTGGCCGGCGCGGGCCAGGAAATCTCCACCCGCCCCTTCCAGCTGGTGACCGGCCGCAAGTGGCTGGGCTCGGCCTTTGGCGGCGTGAAGGGGCGCAGCGAGCTGCCCGGCATGGTGGAAGACGCCATGTCCGGCAAGATCCAGCTCGAACCGTTCGTGACCCACACCATGGGCCTGGACCAGATCAATGAGGCCTTCGATCTGATGCACGAGGGCAAGTCCATCCGCTCGGTGGTCAAGTACTGACCCGGCCAGGGTTGATGCCCCCCGCCACGGTGTTGCCACCGTGGCTTTTTTTATGGCCGGGCGACTGCGGCGGCGTCCTGGGCACGCCCGCAGAGCGCCAGCCCGGCTTACAGCCAGCGCCGCACTTGCTGCAGATAGCGGGTGTAGGGCGCGCCGAACTTCTGCGCCAGCATGCGCTCTTCCGGCACGATCTGGAAGCGGTTCATGTACAGCACAAACGCTGGCAGCACCAGCAGCGCCCCGGCATGGCCCAGCCACAGGCCCCGGCCCAGCAGCGCCAGGGCAAAGCCCAGGTACATGGGGTTGCGGCGGTTGCCATAGATGCCCGTGGTCATCACGCGGGACAAGGCCTGCGGCGTGGTCGGGTTCACTGTCGTGGCCGCACGGCGGAAGGCCAGCACCCCGGCCAGCGCCACGCCCGCCCCCAGCGCGATGGGCAGCGCCCCCCACCACCAGGGCACGGCCCACAGTGTGGCCGCCGGCCACACCGCAGCCATGCCCCCCATCAGCAGCCCACACACCAGCACCAGGGCTACCGGCGGCACCTTCAATTCCCAAGCATTCACCCGTGCTCTCCTTGTTGTCAGGGATGCAGGCATGGTGCAAAGACCGGCGGCCGGCGGGCTATGCCATGTCATTTGCTGCGGCTTCTGCTTGCGCCAGGCATCGCCTGCCGCCAAAGCCCGACAATCACCGCCTTTGCTGCTTTTTGGCCCTTCGCCCATGCCCTTCACCGCCCTTGGCCTTGCCCCATCGCTGGCCCATGCCGCCGCCTCCCAAGGCCTGATCGCGCCCACGCCGGTGCAGTCCCAGTCCATCCCCGCCGTGCTGGATGGCCAGGACCTGCGCGTCTGCGCGCCCACGGGCTCGGGCAAGACAGCGGCCTATGTGCTGCCGCTGCTGCAGGCCTGGATGCTGGGCGATGCCGGCCAGCGCTCCGGGCCGCGCACCACGCAGGCCCTGGTGCTGGTGCCCACGCGCGAGCTGGCCACCCAGGTGGCCGAGCAGGTCTACCACCTGGGCGAAGCCCTGGGACAGCGCCCCAAGGTGGCGGTACTGACCGGTGGCGTCTCCATCAACCCGCAGCTGATGGCGCTGCGCGGCGGCGTGGACTGGGTGATCGCCACCCCCGGGCGGCTGCTGGACGTGGTGGCGCACAGCCAGCTCAAGCTGCACAGCCTGCAGACCCTGGTGATGGACGAGGCTGACCGCCTGATGGACCTGGGCTTTGCCGAGGAACTGGAACAAGTGCTGGCCCTGCTGCCCGCCAAGGGCCAGCGCCAGACCCTGCTGCTGTCGGCCACCTTCGGCCCTGCCGTGCAAGACCTGGTGGCGCAACTGCTGTGCCCCGGCCACGCCAGCGTGGAAGTGGAAAACACCCACCAGCAAGACGCCACCATCGCCCAGCGCGCCCTGTATGTGGACGCCGCCCAGCGCACCAATGTGCTGCGCGCGCTGATCGTCCAGCACCCCGGCCAGCGCATGCTGGTGTTCGTGGCCAGCCGCTACAGCGCCGAGCATGTGGCCAACAAGCTGTATGCCAAGAAGATCTTTGCCACCGCCCTGCATGGCGAGCTGAGCCAGGGCGCGCGCCAGCGCGTGCTGCAGGAGTTCAAGGCCAACCAGTGGCAGGTGCTGGTGACCACCGACCTGGCGGCGCGCGGCATCCACATTGATGCCCTGCCCGTGGTCATCAACTACGACCTGCCGCGTTCGGCCGACGACTACACCCACCGCATCGGCCGCACCGGCCGCGCCGGCCTGTCTGGCACGGCCATCAGCCTGGTGTCCCCCACCACCGCCGCGCACTGGAAGCTGATTGCCAAGCGCAACCAGCTGCAGCTGGAGCTGGAAACACTGCCGGACCACCCCGTCACCGAAACCGTGCCCGAGCGCGCCGCGCACGAAGACGGCGACCGCGGCGGCGTCAAGGGCAAGCGCATGAGCAAGAAGGACAAGCTGCGCGCCGCGGCCGCCGCTGCCAACACGCCCGGCACCGGCAAGGCCTGAAGCCAGGCCTCGGGGCTGCGCGTGCTGAAACGGCACCGTCAGGTGCCATCCACCGCGGCGTCCTCGCTTTTGGCCGCATGCAGGGCCTCGGGCTCCAGCTCCTCTGCCGAGCGGTTCAGGTGCACGAACAGCCCCCAGCCCAGTAGCAGCACGCCCACGCTGGCGATGTGCAGCGCGGCATAGCGCAGGGTGGCCGGGTCTTCCTGGGCCTTGAAGGTGGCAATCAGGCCCTCAATGGCCAGGGCCACCACAATCACCACCAGAAACCGCGACAGGAAACGCCGCACCCGCGTGGGCCCGGCAATGCTGGCATCGCGCACCACCTCCTCCTCGACCACGGTCTGCGCAATCTGCAGCGCCACCACGGCCGCCGCCAGAGTGCCCAGGGCCTCCACCAGGTGCAAGGTGGCGCCGTCGTCCAGGCCCAGCACCAGCGTGCCCCAGCCCTTGCTCACGGCCATCCACAGCAGGGCCATCGACACCAGGGCGAACAGCAGCGCCATCAGCACATGCACCCCGACAAACAACGAATGAACCAGTTTCATGGGCCTGCCCCTCCAACATGGAAAAGGCGCATCTTTCCATTGCCACACCCCACCCCGCGTAGGACGGTGCAGGCAGGCGCCGGCAGTCCCAGTCCGGCAAGCACCCCGCCCCCATGGGGACAAGCGGAAGCCCCTACACTGCGCCACAGGCCCTGGCCAGCCTGCGCTGGCCCACAGCACCACATCAAAAACAAGAGCTGGATGCGCTCACCCAGCGTGCACTTCGGGCATAAAAACCTCTAAAGTTCTTGCAACACGAGCGCCAACAGCTCTTCTTTCAGGAGTATCCATGTCCACGCCTTTCGAACTGCTCACCGCCCACGCCTGCTTCGGCGGCGCCCAGCGCTTTTACAAGCACGAGGCGCGCGAAATCGGGCTGCCCATGAAGTTCTCGGTCTACCTGCCCCCCAAGGCGGTGATGGGCGAGAAAGTGCCCGCCCTGCTGTACCTGGCGGGCCTGACCTGCACCGAGGAAACCTTCATGACCAAGGCCGGTGCGCAGCGCCTGGCGGCCGAACTGGGCCTGGCCCTGATCGCCCCCGACACCAGCCCGCGTGGCGCCAACGTGCCGGGCGAGGCCGAGGCCTGGGACTTCGGCGTGGGCGCCGGCTTTTACCTGAATGCCCAACAGGCGCCGTGGGAGCAGCACTGGCGCATGGAAAGCTATCTGATCGAGGAACTGCTGCCGCTGCTGGGCCGCTACCTGCCCATCGACACACAGCGCCTGGGCATCTTCGGCCACAGCATGGGCGGCCATGGTGCGCTGACCCTGGCCTTGCGCCACCCCGGCGTGTTCAAGAGCCTGTCGGCCTTCGCGCCCATCGCCAACCCCATGAACTGCCCCTGGGGCCAGAAGGCTTTCAGCGGCTACCTGGGCGACAACCAGGCCGTCTGGGCCCAGCACGACGCCAGCCGCCTGATGGCGGCGCAGGGCAAGGCCCCCTACCCAGCCGGCATCCTGGTCGACCAGGGCCTGGCCGACAAATTCCTGCACGAGCAGCAATTGCTGCCCGAAGCGCTGGAAGCCGCCTGCGCCCAGGTCGGCCAGCCCCTGACGCTGCGCCGCCAGGCCGGCTACGACCACGGCTACTACTTCATCCAGAGCTTCATCGACGACCACCTGCGCCACCACGCGGCACAACTGGACGCCTGAGCCTGCGCCGCGCCATGCGGCGAATGTCCCGGGCGGCGCTCAGCCGCGCAACGCGGCCTCGATGGCGGCAATGTCGATCTTGCCCATGCCCATCATGGCGATGAAGGCACGCCGGGCCGCGGCGGCATCCGGGTGGACGATCGCCTGCAGCAGCACGCGCGGCGTGATCTGCCAGGAGACGCCCCAGCGGTCCTTGCACCAGCCGCAGGCACTGGCCTGCCCGCCGTGGCCGACCACCGCCTGCCACAGGCGGTCGGTTTCGGCCTGGTCCTCGGTCACCACCTGGAAGGAAAAGGCCTCGCTGTGCGGGAAGGTCGGCCCACCGTTCAACCCCATGCAGGGCAGGCCCAGCACGGTGAATTCCACGGTCAGCACATCGCCCTGGCGGCCCGCCGGATAGTCCGCGGGCGCACGGTGCACGGCCTGCACGGCGCTGTCGGCAAAGGTCTGGGCATAGAACTCGGCCGCCTCGAGGGCGGCGCCATCGAACCAGAGACACACGGTGATCGGGGATGCCATGGCGAACCTCCTGTGCAGCAGCGCCAGCGGCCATTCTGGCCCCCGGCATCCTCCGCAGGCAAGGCCGTGCCACAGCGGCCACCCGCCGTCACCGGCGGGCAGCCCCACGGTGCCTCAATAGCGCAGATCGGCACGCAGCCACAGCGTGCGGCCGGGTTCGTGGATGCGCACACCGGCCGGCAGACCGAAGCCGGCGTTGCCCGCCAGGTTCAGGTGCTCGGCGTAGGCGCGGTCGAACAGGTTGTCGATGCCGGCCGTGAGCTTGAGCCTGCGGTCCACCTTGTAGCCGGCATGCACCGATAACACGCCAAAGCCTGCGCTGGGCCCGAAGTCCTTGCCGACGACATTGCCCTGGCCGGTGGCATGGCGGTGCTGGGCCGCCACCAGGCGCCACAGGGCCCCGGCATTCCAGGCGCCCTGCTGGTAATCCAGGCCCAGCTTGGCTTCCAGCGGCGGGGTCTGGGGCAGCGGACGGTCGTCCGTGGTGTTCTGCGCCCAGGCGTAGGCCAGCGTGCCCTGGGCCGTCAGCGCCGCATTCAGGCGGTAGCTGGCACCAGCCTCCCAGCCGGCGATGCGCGCCTGGACGTTGCGCACCGAGGAGGACATGCCCCCCTGGTAGTCAAACAGGATGTAGTCCTGCACCTGGCCCACATAGGCCGAGGTCCAGGCCTGCCAGTCCTGGCGTTTCCAGCTCGCGCCCACGTCGATCTGCGTCGTCTTTTCGGGTTGCAGGCGCTGGAAGGCGGTCGTGCTGTTGCCCGGCGAGATCAGCTCCCAGTAATCCGGAAAGCGCTGGACATGGCCCAGGCCGGCGTACACGGTGGTGCCATCCGGCGATGCGCGCTCCCAGCGCACAAAACCGCTGGGCAGCGCCTGGCGTTCGCGGTGGTTGCTGTCGCCCTGCACGCCGGGGTAGCGCCAAGCCTGGGCACGGTCCAGGCGCAGGCCTGTCAGCAGCTTGTCGTCGGCATCCAACTGCTGCGTCAGCTCGGCAAACAGCCCCAGATTGCTGAACTTGGCATCCCGCACCCAGGGCTTGGTGGTGTAGGGCACCATCTGCGAGCCCATGCGCTTGTCGTGCGGGCTGCGCAGGGCATCCACCCCGGTCAGCAGCGTGGTCGCCGGGCTCCACTGCCAGGTGGCTGCGGTGCGCAGCCCTGTGGTCGTACGCCGCACATTGCTGGCCATGGGCATGGCCATGCCACCGCCTGGCGCAAAGCTGCGCAGGCTGAAGTTGTCCATCACATGGTCGGCACGGTTGGTGTAGATCTGCGCCTCCAGCTTGCGCAGCACGGGCGAGAGATCGGTTTTCTCGAAACGCAGCCCGGCGCTTTCGCGCTGGAACTGCGTGCCGTCCATGCCACGGCCGCCATAGCGGGCCTCGCCGTCGCCGGCACCGGCGGTCAGCTCCAGCCAGGTGTCGGCATCGGGCGTCCAGCCCAGGGCGACATCGGCATTCCACTTGTCCCAGTGCGCGGGCACCACGCGGCCATTGCCGTCGCGGTAATCCTTGCTTTGCGAGTGGTTGGCCGTCAGGCGCACATAGAACTGGTCATTACCGGCCAGAAAGTCCACGTTCTGGTCGCTGCGCGCTGCCGTGCCCGCCAGGAGACTGGCCGAAAACTCGATGCCTGGCTCGCTCAGCTGGGGCTTTTCGCGGTCGAAGCGCACCACGCCCGCAGACGCCCCCGGGCCCCAGGCCACGGTCTGCGGCCCCTTGATCACGGTCAGCGCATCGTAGGTTTCGGGAGAGATGTAGGAGCTGGGCGCATCCATGCGCCCCGGGCAGGCACCCAGCAGCGTCGTGCCGTTGGTCAGCAGCGGCAGGCGCGAGCCGAACTGGCCGCGGAACACCGGGTCGCTGTTGGAGCCGCCGCTGCGGATCGCCGAGAAGCCGGGAATGCTCTTGAGGTAATCGGCCGCGTCGCTGGCCGGCACCGGCTGGCGTGGCTGCTTGGGGTCGGCCACGACCTGCACCGGGGCGTGGTCGTGCACGGCGGTCACCACCACCTCCTGCAAGGCGGCCTCGGGCGTTTGCGCCCAGGCGCTCGACTGCCAGCCACCGAGGCTCAGCACGGCCAGGGCCACCGCCGTACGGGCGGCATGGGCCTGGGACAAGGCGGAAGGACGGCGGGTTGCCGCGGCAGAGCCTGCGGTCTTCGTGGAAATATGCATAGAAAAATCCTCGGCCCACTGCGCCCCGGCCCCAAGCGGGGCGGCGCGAGCGGCCAGGCTGGTGCACCGCCCCGCAGGGCAGGCACACCAGCCAATCATCAAAGGCACAGCCCGCCACGGCGCAGTGCGCGGTGGCCAGGACTGATGCGGGGAAGATGCAGGACGCGCGAGGTGGCAGGCCGTCAGGCCTGCCTGCACGCCATCACACGAAGCGCTGGGGCGGGCCGCGTGCTGGCGGGGGGGCTGCCACCTCCAGCAGGGCCAGCTGGGCGGGCAGGCTGCGCCACTTCAGGTGGAAGGACGGAGCGGGTGGACGGTGCACATCGGCCGCCCACAGCACCGGCGGCGCCAGTGCAATACACAGCACGCAATCGGGCGTGTGCGCACCGTGCGAGCCATCGGCCGCCACCGTGTCCCAGGGGGCGTGCACCGCGTGGTCTTCATGGCCCACGGCCAGCATCTGGCTGGTGGTGCACACATCGGCACCCACCAGGTCGGCGGGCGATGCCGCACGCACCCGTGCGCCGGACAGCGCGGCCGCCAGCAACAGCAAAGCGAACACCGCGATGACCACCGCGGCGAAAGTTTTGTGTTGACGGATGCGCTGCAACATAGATGTTGCGCAGTGTAACGTGCACAAACCGCCCCCTGAACGGGCACGCAGGGACTGAAAAAAGGCCTAGGTGGCGCGCGGCGCGCCGACTTCGTACACCTGCAAATCCCGGTTGCCCAGGCCCAGCGCGGGCCAGCTGGCCCGCCAGGCCTGCAGGTGGGCCGAGGCGAAATGGGCATCCAGGGCCGCCTGGTCCGTCCACAGTTCTTTGACATGGATCAGACCGGGCACCAGCACATCCTCGGCGTAGTGGTAGGCCAGACAGCCGGCTTCGGCGCGCGAGGCATCGACCATCGCCCGCATAGCGGGGCGCGCGTGCACGAGGTTCTCAGCGGGCAGAGAGACGGTACCGACGATCAACAACATGGTGTTCACTCCGGGGCGCAGCCGGTGGTGCTCATCTGGTGCCCCCCCTGGGTCTTGGAAAGGTACAGGGCCTGGTCGGCACGGCGCAGGATGTCTTCGGTGCTGCGGTCCTGGGGCAGGAAATGGGCGATCCCGATGCTCAGCGTGGGGGCGGGCGCCCCCGTGGCATAGGGCTGCAGCACCTGGCGCCCACCGTGCAGCAGGCGCTGCGCCAGCGCGGTGACCTCCGCCAGGCTGCGCACGGGGCACAGCAGGGCGAACTCATCCCCACCCAGGCGGCACACCAGGTCCTCGACCGCCGCGGCCTGTTGCACCATGCCGGCCAGATCGCGCAGCGCCTGGTCGCCCGCCGGGTGGCCCAAATCGTCGTTGATGGCCTTGAAGTGGTCCACATCAAAACTCACCAACCAGGTGGGCGTGGCCTGCCGCTGGAAGGCGGCGTAGGCCTCTTCCAGTACCTGCATGAAGCGCCGGCGGTTGTGCAGCCCCGTCAACTCGTCGTTCATGGCCTGCTGCTGCAATTGCTGCTGCAGCCGCTTGCTGGCGGTGATGTTGCTGGCCACCCAGACGACGGCGCGCTCGCCGCAGTAAGGCTGGTCCAAGGCGGTGATCCGGCCTTCGAACCAGATGGCATCCACCGGTCCGTCGGTGGGCAGGCCCAGCACATCGTGGGCGCTCAGTTCGTACTCGACCACCAGCATTTGCTGGCGGGCCAACGTATCCCGGATCTGCTGCAAGAACCAGTCGGTCTTGGACGCCACCAGCACATCGGCGATGTACTTGCCGACCAGGGAGCTGCCGTCGTGGTAGTAGCGCTTGTCCTTGCCGCCCAGGATGGCCGCGTAGCGCCCCGTCTCCGTCAGGATGAAGGTGGGGTCGGGCAGACTGGCGCAGATGGCTTCGTACTGGCTGGCCGTGAAGAAAGTGGTATCGGTCATGACAAGTGCCAGAGCAGGGACAGCAAATTCTCTCAGATTCATCCGCCGCGAAAGGGCCGCCACCGCCCTGGAAACTACGGAGGTGGGCACTGACACCCTCCGGGTTGCGCCTGGATGTCGGGCACAGGCACGGCGCTCCCCGGCGCCACACAGTCCAGCCTATAACCCTGTGCAACCGGCGGCACCACCCGCCAGGCAGGCAGGCAGGCAGGCAGGCAGGCAGGCAGGCAGGCAGGCAGGCAGATGATTGATGCTGACCATGGATTCCAGCTGCAAAAAATACATAGCGGCTTGCGCAGTCTGGATAAGCACTATCCGCCAATTTTTTGGCACATTTCTCGGTGATGTCCATCCACAGCCCATCAGACAGACGAACCGCCCTGAACACCGGGTGAGACGCCACGCCCGAGCTGGGTGGGGTTCACGCTGTCATGACGCAGACATTGAGCCGCGTTGCTGTTGCCGGGGTCGCTGCCAACAGGCCCTCACCCGCCTTGTGGCAGGCCCGTCTCCCGTTCGTCGGTGCGCCATCACCATCGGGTGCGGGGTGATTCATGGTCAGCGCTGGGCACGCTGGTGTTGCCGCAAGGTGTACAGGTACAGCTGCTCCACCTTCTCGCGCGCCCAGGGGGTCTTGCGCAGAAAGCGCAGGCTGGACGGGATGCTGGGATCCAGGTTGAAGCAGCGCACGGGAATGCGCGCGCCCAGCTCGGCCCAGCCGTAGTGGCCGACCAGGTCGGTGAGCATGCGCTCCAGCGTCAGGCCATGCAGGGGGTTGCGCGGTTGTTCTTGGGAAGTCATCACCAGATCATGGAATCGTTAAAAAAGCCCCTCCGGCCGTGGGCCAGGAGGGGCTTGCTCGCGCATCGCGGGCAAGGTATCACTCGCGCCAGTGCTCCGCCACCCAGGTGGCAGGCTGGATGTAGCGGAAGCGCCGGTTGCGGCGGCCCGCCAGGGCATCGGGCGGGTTGCATTCGCCATGGAAGATCACGATGCGCGCATTCGGTGGCACGAACGTGGGCCTCCAGAAATTGGTCGGCCAGGTCGGGATGCAGTGGTACTTGAAGCTCGGGCACCACTCGGCCGGCCAGTACTTGAGCTTGCCTTGCTTGTGGATCGCATCCGACAAGTAGGCCTGCTCGTTGCGGAACTGCTTGCGGATGTCCTCGAAGTGGCCGCGGAAATACTCCAGCACGTCGGCATGCGCCCCCAGCTCGAAGCGGTACACGGACGAGTTGCCCGTGATGCGCCACGGACGCTTGTGGTCGTGGATGATGAGGAACTCACCGGGGTAGGTGAAGAAGTCATCCAGAGGACCGGTGATGACCACGTCCACATCCAGGAACAGCGCCGTTCCGCGCAGGCCGTGCAGGTCTTTGGTGAACGTGGTCAGCTTGGTCCAGCCGCGCTCGGGGATGCCCGGGGGCAGGTCCAGCGAGGGAATGGGCAGGCATTCGACCTCGGAACGAATCCCCTCAGCGTTGTCGGTCAGGCAGACAAAGCGAAAATCACCACTGAGATGACGGCGCACCATGGCGTACAGGCGGTTCACGTATTCCGGCCCGTATTTGGTGCCCCACTTCATGCACAGGATATGGCGCTGTGGCGCGGTGGAGGTGGTTGTGCTCATGCTGGTGCGCGGCAAGGCTTAGTGGCCTTTTTTGGTCGACTTGGGGCCTGCCTTCTTGGCACGCTTGACGAGACCACCCTGGGTCAGGCGCTGGTTGCCCAGCACGCGGATCTGCTTGACCTCGGGCTTGCTGCCGGCACGGCCGAACTTCAGCAACTTGATGTCGCGGGGGCCGGCCTTGCGGTCTTCGTCCAGCGCCTTTTCCTTGTCGGGAATGGGGCGCCACAGGACCAGCAGCTTGCCGATGTGTTGGATGGGAGCGGCGTTGAGTTCGTCGCACAGTTGCAGGTAGACCTGTTCGCGCGCGGCACGGTCGTCGCCGAACACACGCACCTTGATCAGGCCATGGGCATTCAGGGCGGCGTCAACTTCCTTCTGGACGGCGGGTGTCAAGCCGTCACCACCGATCATGACCACGGGGTCCAGATGGTGGGCGTTGGCGCGGTGTTCCCGGCGCTCCGCGGGAGTTAATTCAATTTGGGGCATGCCCGTATTATCGAGGCTGGAAGAAATTTGCGATGAATACCAAAACGAAAAGCAAGAAGGTCAACAAGAATTGGCTGAATGCCCACCTGAACGACCCTTATGTGCAAGCCGCCCAAAAGGACGGCTACCGCGCCCGCGCGGCCTACAAACTCAAGGAAATCGACGAAACCTTCAAACTGATCCGCCCCGGGCAGATCGTGGTGGATCTGGGCTGCACGCCCGGCGCTTGGAGCCAGTATGTGCGGCGCAAGATGTCGCCCGCCGGGGCTGCCGCCGGCACGCTGAACGGCACCATCATCTCGCTGGACCTGCTGCCCATGGAGCCCATCGAGGGCGTGCACTACATCCAGGGCGACTTCCGTGAAGAGTCTGTACTCACCCAGCTGGAAGCCGTCGTCCAGGGACGCCCTGTCGACGTGGTGGTCTCCGACATGGCCCCCAACCTGTCTGGCAACAGCACCACCGATGGTGCCCGGGTGGAGCACCTGATCGAGCTGGCCGTGGACTTTGCCAGCCACCACCTGCGCCCCGAAGGTGCCCTGGTGGCCAAGGTCTTCCATGGCCCCGGCTACGACGATCTGGTCAAGCTGTTCCGTGAGCATTTCAAGGTCGTCAAGACCCTCAAGCCCAAGTCCTCGCGCGACAAATCGTCCGAGACTTTCCTGATCGGCATGGGCCTAAAATAAAAACCAGGAACGCCAGGATTGACCCAACGCACAGCGGAAAAACCCAGTTTCCTATTGCCTTGGCGGGAATAAGGGTTCGGCCCTGCTGCTTGAAAGACCTAAAATGGGTCGCATATGGATGCATAGCGTCCATGTGTGACTGTATTTCTCCTTTTTTCCTTGGAGCCCCGCTTGAACAATCAGTGGTTTTCAAAAATTGCCGTCTGGCTGGTCATTGCCATGGTGTTGTTTACGGTTTTCAAGCAATTTGATAACCGCAGCAGCACTGGTGCAAACCACATCGGCTATTCGGAATTCCTCTCTGAGGTGCGCAACAACCGCATCAAGAGTGCAACCATTCAGGAAGGTCAGGGCGGCACCGAGATCGTTGCCTTGACCACCGACGATCGTCGCATTCGCACGACGGCCACCTACCTGGACCGCGGTCTGGTCGGCGACCTGATTGCCAACGATGTCAAGTTCGACGTCAAACCCCGCGAAGAAGGCTCGCTGCTGATGAGCCTGCTGATCAGTTGGGGCCCCATGCTGCTGCTGATTGGCGTGTGGGTGTACTTCATGCGCCAGATGCAGGGCGGCGGCAAGGGCGGTGCGTTCAGCTTTGGCAAGTCCAAGGCGCGCATGCTGGACGAGAACAACAACACCGTCACCTTTGCCGACGTGGCCGGCTGCGATGAAGCCAAGGAAGAAGTCAAGGAAGTCGTCGACTTCCTGAAGGACCCCAACAAATTCCAGAAGCTGGGTGGCCGCATCCCCCGTGGTCTGCTGCTCGTCGGCCCGCCCGGTACCGGCAAGACCTTGCTGGCCAAGTCGATTGCCGGCGAGGCCAAGGTGCCCTTCTTCTCGATTTCCGGCTCCGACTTCGTGGAAATGTTCGTCGGCGTGGGCGCAGCTCGTGTGCGCGACATGTTCGAGAACGCCAAGAAGAATGCCCCCTGCATCATCTTCATCGACGAAATCGATGCCGTGGGTCGCCAGCGCGGTGCCGGCATGGGCGGTGGCAATGACGAACGCGAGCAGACGCTGAACCAGATGCTGGTCGAGATGGATGGTTTTGAAACCAACCTCGGCGTGATCGTCGTAGCGGCCACCAACCGTCCCGACATCCTGGACGCTGCCCTGCTGCGCCCCGGCCGCTTCGACCGTCAGGTCTATGTGACGCTGCCCGACATCCGTGGCCGCGAACAGATCCTGAACGTGCACATGCGCAAGATCCCCGTGGGCCAGGACGTGAATCCGTCCGTGATTGCCCGCGGCACGCCCGGCATGTCCGGCGCCGATCTGGCCAACCTGTGCAACGAAGCCGCCCTGATGGCAGCACGCCGCAACGCCCGCACCGTGGAGATGCAGGACTTCGAGAAGGCCAAGGACAAGATCATCATGGGCCCCGAGCGCAAGTCCATGGTCATGCCCGAGGAAGAGCGTCGCAACACGGCCTACCACGAAGCCGGCCACGCCCTGATCGGCCGTCTGCTGCCCAAGTGCGATCCCGTGCACAAAGTCACCATCATCCCGCGTGGCCGTGCACTGGGCGTGACCATGAGCCTGCCCGAGAAGGACCGCTACTCCTACGACAAGGAGTACATGCTGAACCAGATCGCCATGCTGTTTGGGGGCCGCATCGCCGAAGAGGTGTTCATGAACCAGATGACCACCGGCGCCTCGAACGACTTCGAGCGTGCGACCCAGATCGCGCGCGACATGGTGACGCGCTACGGCATGAGCGACGCCCTGGGCACCATGGTCTATTCCGAACAGGATGGTGAGCCCTTCCTGGGCCGCAGCTTCAGCAAGGGTGCCAACCTTTCGGAGGCCACCATGCAGAAGGTGGACGATGAAGTGCGCCGCATCATTGACGAGCAGTACAACCTGGCGCGCAAGCTGATCGAAGACAACAGCGACAAGATGCACGCCATGGCCAAGGCCATGCTCGAATGGGAAACCATCGACACCGAACAGCTGGATGACATTTTTGCCGGCAAGGATCCCCGTCCTCCCAAGGACTGGGTCCCCCGCACGCCCAAGTCCAGCGATGATGGCAATTCGTCCGGGGGCGGCACACCCGCTGTGGACGCCGACCCATCACCGACTGCGGCTTAAGCGGACACAGCACAGCAACGGGGCCTTCGCGCCCCGTTTTCTTTTGGCCGCCTCCTGGCGCGATTCTTTAGGAGCCTGCCCATGCATTGGCAAACCTCACGCTTTCTACTGGACCTGCAACGCCCGCTGATCATGGGCATTGTCAACAACACCCCGGACTCCTTTTCCGACGGGGGTCGATACCGGGATCTGGAGGCCGTGCGCCACGCGGAAAAGCTGATTCGCGACGGCGCCGACATCCTGGACATCGGCGGCGAATCGACACGCCCGGGCTCCCCAGCCGTGCCGCAGGACGAGGAAATGCGCCGCGTCCTGCCCGTGGTGCAGGAAGCCGTCAAGCTTGGGGTCCCGATTTCCGTGGACACCTACAAGCCCGCCGTGATGCAGGCCGTGCTGGACGCTGGTGCGGACATCGTCAACGACATCTGGGGCCTGCGGCAACCCGGCGCCCAGGATGTGGTGGCCCGCCACCCCAGCTGTGGGGTCTGCCTGATGCACATGCACCAGACGCCCCAGAACATGCACCTGGACCACATGGTCGGTGACCCGGTGCCGCAGGTGCGTGATTTCCTGCTGCACGAAACCCAGTCGCTGCTGCAGCGCGGGGTGCAGCGCAACCGCATCGTCTGGGACTACGGAATTGGTTTTGGCAAGAGCGTGGCACAAAATTTTTCACTGCTTGCGCGCCAGCACGAGCTGCTGGAACTAGACTTCCAGCTTTTGGCAGGTTGGTCGCGCAAGGGCTCCCTGGGCACAGTCAGTGGCCTTCCGGTCGAGCAACGCATGGTCCCCAGCGTCGCTGCGGCGCTGCTGGCCGTCGAGCGCGGCGCACGGGTGGTCCGGGTCCACGATGTGGCGGAGACCCGGGCCGCCTTGTCCGTCTGGCAAGCCATGCAACCACCCGCCACCTCCGCATAAAACCAAGGACAACACGCATGGCACGCACCTATTTCGGCACCGATGGCATCCGCGGCAAAGTAGGCCAGTCGCCCATCACCCCGGATTTCGCACTCCGCCTGGCACATGCCGTGGGGCGGGTGCTCAAGCGCACCCAGGAGCGCCCCTCCGTGCTGATCGGCAAGGACACCCGCATCTCGGGCTACATGCTCGAAGCCGCCATGGAAGCGGGCTTCAACGCCGCCGGCGTGGATGTCACCTTGCTGGGCCCCCTGCCCACCCCCGGCGTCGCTTACCTGACGCGCACCCAGCGCGCCAGCCTGGGCGTGGTCATCAGCGCCAGCCACAACCCGTTTTATGACAACGGCATCAAGTTCTTCAGTGCCCAGGGCACCAAGCTGGACGATGCCTGGGAAGAAGCTGTCGAGACCGCCCTGGACGAAGCCCCGCAATGGGTCGACTCGGCCGCGCTGGGCAAGACCAAGCGCCTGGATGACGCCGCAGGCCGCTACATCGAGTTTTGCAAGAGCACCTTCGACAACCACCTGTCCCTGCGCGGGCTGCGGATTGTGGTCGATGCCGCTCACGGCGCGGCCTACCACATCGCCCCCAAGGTGTTCCATGAACTGGGGGCCGAAGTCATTGCGATTGGCTGCCAGCCGGATGGCCTGAACATCAACCACGATGTCGGCGCCACCCACCCCGAAGCGCTGACACTCGCGGTGCGTGCCAACCACGCCCACTATGGCGTGGCGCTGGACGGCGATGCCGACCGCCTGCTGATGGTCGACCAGGCCAGCCGCCTGTACAACGGTGACGAGCTGATGTACCTGATGGTGCAGGACCGCGTGCAGCGCGGCATGCAGGTGCCGGGTGCCGTGGGCACCTTGATGACCAACATGGCCGTGGAGGTGGCCCTCAAGCAGCGCGGCATCGAGTTTGTGCGCGCCAAGGTGGGCGACCGCTACGTGCTGGAAGCCCTGAACGACAAGGGCTGGCAGATCGGTGGCGAGGGCTCCGGCCACCTGCTCGCCCTGGACAAGCACACCACGGGCGACGGCCTGGTTTCCGCACTGCAGGTGCTGCAAAGCTGCGTGCGCAGCGGCAAGACCTTGGCACAGCAGTTGCAGGAGCTGACGCTGTTCCCGCAGGAGCTGATCAACGTGCGCCTGGCCCCGGGCCAGGACTGGAAGAGCAACACCCAGCTGGCCCAGACCCAAGCGGCCATCGAACAGCAGCTGGGCGACAGCGGCCGCGTGCTGATCCGCGCCAGTGGCACTGAGCCGCTGCTGCGCGTGATGGTGGAAGCGCGCGATGCCGCCCAAGCCCGCCACTGCGCCCAGCAGTTGGCCGACGCCGCCCGGGCGGGCTGACCCACGGTGGCAGCGCGGGGCCGGCCCCGGGCCCAGATCCGCACCAACTGCGTGCGAATTGCTTGCATTTATTTGGCAAGCGGCCACAATCCACGAAACGCACCACTTTTGTGCAGCCTTATGGCCCGGACAACCCTGTTGCCCGGGCCTT
Source organism: Comamonas aquatica (assembly GCF_018064205.1). NCBI lineage: Bacteria > Pseudomonadati > Pseudomonadota > Betaproteobacteria > Burkholderiales > Comamonadaceae > Comamonas > Comamonas aquatica. The sequence goes on from NZ_CP072916.1 coordinate 2,278,929, forward strand.
TCTCCGTGTAGGCGTCTGACCTTTGACACACGGTTTGTTCCACACATCCGCTAGGAAGCACCTCATGGCCACTACCAAGCCTGCTATCACCCTGTCTGCATTGGATATGGACCGCCTCGAAACCCTGATGGAAAAGCTGCCCAGCAACTTCGCGGGCCTGCAAGCCCTGGAGGCAGAACTCAACCGCGCGGACGTGCTGGAGCCGCACGAAATGCCCGCGAATGTGGTCACGATGAACTCCACCGTCCGCTTCACCCTGCTGGAAAGCGACAAGAGCCAGACCCTGACCCTGGTCTACCCCAAGGAAGCCGATGGCAGCCCGGACAAGGTCTCGGTGTTTGCGCCCGTGGGCACGGCCCTGCTGGGCCTGCGTGAAGGCGATGTGTTTGCGTTGCCCAGCCCGGCCGGCAAGCGCGTCACCGTGCGCGTGGACGCCATCACCTACCAGCCCGAAAGCGCTGGCGAGCTGCACCGCTGAACCCGCAAAGCCCTGGCGCAGCTTCACGCACCTGCACTGCCTAGCGAAACACCGAACCACAAGGCAGCGGCACTGGGAATTACCCATCCTTGCCGAGCCTGTGAATTCAGACAATGCTGAAAAGCATCCATTCCTAGGCACAATGTCCGCCATGACACAGACACCCCCACTTCCTCCACTGAACCGGCAATTCGTCTCGCACTTTGGCGAGATGGGCAGCCGTTGGGGCATCAACCGCACCGTCGGGCAGATCTACGCGTTGCTCTACCTGTCGCCACGTGCGCTGAATGCGGAGGAAATCTCGGAAACCCTGGAGTTCTCGCGCTCCAACGTCAGCATGGGGCTGAAGGAGCTGCAATCGTGGCGGCTGGTCAACCTGCGCCACCACCCCGGTGATCGGCGCGAGTACTTCGAAGCGCCGCAGGACGTGTGGGAAATCTTCCGCCGCCTGGCCGAGGAACGCCGCCGCCGCGAGATCGAGCCGACCCAGTCCATGCTGCGCTCGGCCCTGCTGGAAGAGGCCTCGTCCGATGACGAGCGCCACGCCCAGCAGCGCATGCAGGAAATGTACGAACTGATCGAGAAGCTGATGACCTGGTTCGACGATGTGCAGCGCCTCAAGCCAGAGACTGCTATGCAGCTCATGGGCATGGGTGCTGCCGTGACCCGGGTGCTGGACTTCAAGGACCGCCTGATCGGGGGCAAGGGCAAGGCCGCCAAGGACGCATCCTCGACCGAGCCACCCGCAGGCGCGTAACCACCCCGCCTCCCGCACCCCAGGGCCTGCCATGCAGGCCCTTTGTTTTGGCGGCGCCGGGCACGGCCCTCAGCCCCCCGGGCGCACGGTGGCAATCTGGCTGCGCAAGGCACGCAGCTGGGTTTTGAGGGTCTGTGCATGCGCAGGCCCCAGGCGCAGCAGGATCTTGTGGCCTGCCGACAGCGACTGCCACTGCGGATCGGCCAATTCATAGCGCAGCCAGGGCTGCTGGGGCGCGACTGTGCCCTGCACCTCGACCAGCCGCAAGGCCAGCGGGCCCTGGACCTCGGGCGCCTGCAGCAGGTGGTCGATCACCGCCACCAGCCGGTCGTTGAAGTACTGGCCGGGGTAGCCGAGCGCCTCGTAGGCCTGCTGCAGCACAGGATAGAAGCGGCGGTACAGTGCTGCCGCCTGGGCGACGTCCACACTAGCCACAAAGCCGACCACTGCGTCATAGCGCGCACTGTTCTCCGGGGCGATCTGCAAGCGGCCATCGGCTGTTTGCTGTGTGAGCATGCGCCCCCCGATGGGGTACAAGGGCCACAGGCGCGGCGCGGCATGGCCGCGTGGCAGGTTGTCGATGGTGGCCACGATGTGGTGGGCCAGGCCCTGCAAGGCAACGAACTTGAGCACCTGCGTGCGACCCAGCCAGTCGCTGACCGCCTGTTCCAACCCGGCCGCATCGGGCGCAGGCGCACCGGCCTGGGTGGGTTCGGCCACCGGGTGCTGTGGGCCTTCGGGCTGTGCCGGTGCGGCAGCGGGCGCAGGTTCTGGGGGCTGCGGCACAGGGGCGGCCTCCGGGGCTGCGCTCGGCACCGGTGCTGGCGGTGCCACGGTTGGCGGGGTCTGCATGCGCTGCCAGGCATACCAGCCGCCCGCCGCCAGCGCCAGCAACAGGGCGGCAGCCGCCAGCTTGTTGCCGCGGGCACGGGACGCGGATGGCCTTGGGGGTCTGAGGTCGTGATCGGTCATGGCCTGGGGTCCTCCTGTCTGCGGGCTTGATCAGGTGTCCCACCATACCGCGCCCTGCCGCGCTTGCCTACCCATGGTGCGAGCAGGCATAAAAAAACCGCCTTCCCGGGAAGGCGGTCATGGTGTGCGAGCCCGCGCGTCAGTCGTGCGTGGCGCCGGCCTTGGCCAGCAGCTCCTTGCGCGTGGCCTCGTCGTCCATCAACTCAAACCACATGGCGTTGAGCACGGCAAACGCGGCCGCCAGCGGCAGTCCCAAAATCCAGGCGAAGTACCACATAGCAACTTCCTTTCAGCGATTCATTGTTCAAAAAACAGAGCGCGTGGCGCTTGCCCATCAAACATTTCGAGATGAAACATTTGAAATAACTTGATGGGACAAGCGTTGGCCACTCACTTTTTAGTAAGCATGGCCCTTGCCCTGCGCAATCTCGTCCGGGCTCACCTTGCCCCGCATGATGTGGAACACCCAGCTGGTATAGGCCAGGATGATGGGCAGGAAGATGATGGTGGACACCAGCATGATGAACAGGGTCAGGTGGCTGGACGATGCGTCCCACACCATCAGGCTGAACTGCGGGTTGACCGACGACGGCAGGATGAAGGGGAACATGGACACGCCCACACTCAGCACGATGCCGGCAATGCCCAGGCCGCTGGACAGCAGGCCCAGCCACTCACGGCGCAGCTTCATGCCCAGGGCCGCGATCAAAGGCATGATCACCCCCAGCGCGGGAACGATCCACAGCAGCGGCTGCTGGGCGTAATTGGCCATCCAGGCGCCCTGCCCCACCGCTGCTGACTTGAGCAGCGGGTTGGACGGACCGGTGGTGCTCATGGCTTCGGTCAGCACATAGCCGCTCAGCTGCGCCAGCCAGACGCCGGCACCGGCAAACAGCACCGTGGTCAGCACCGCGGCCCCCACGCCCCAGCGGGTGGCACGCGCCTGCACGGCACCTTCGGTCTTGAACACCAGCCACGCTGCGCCGTGCATCAGCAGCATGCTCAGCGACACCAGGCCGCACAGCAGCGCGAAGGGGGTGAACAGGTCAAAAAAGCTGCCATCCCAGTAGATGCGCATGTCATCCGACAGGCGGAATGGCACGCCCAGCAGCACATTGCCCATGGCCACGCCAAACACCAGGGCCGCGCCCCAGCCGGACAGGGTCAGCACCCAGTCCCAGCCATTGCGCCAGGCGGCACCTTCGCGCTTGCTGCGGAACTTGAAGGCCACCGGGCGCAAGATCAGGCACACCAGCACCGCAAACATGGCCAGGTAAAAGCCCGAGAAGGAGATGGCATACAGCTGGGGCCAGGCGGCAAAGATGGCGCCCCCCCCCAGAATCAGCCAGACTTGGTTGCCCTCCCACACCGGGCCGATGGTGTTGATCACCACGCGGCGCTCGACATCGGTTTTGCCGGTGGCGCGCAGCAAGGCGGCGGCCCCCAGGTCAAACCCGTCGGTGACCGCAAAGCCCACGAGCAAAATGCCCAGCAGCAGCCACCAGATGACGCGCAGCACGTCATAGCTCAAAAGTTCATGCAAGATCATGTGTGACTCCCTCGGTTACTTGGCGCTGTAGGCATCCACGAGCTTTTTCGCGTAGCTGCTCAGGTGGGGGGCACTTTCCTCCTGCGGGCCCTTCAGGATGGCCTTGCGCATCAGCACCATTTCGATGACGAACATGACGGTGTAGATGGCCACGAACAGCGCAATCGTCAGCAGCACCGTGCTGGCGCCCAGGTTGGACACCGCCATGGCCGTGGGCAACACGCCTTCAATGATCCAGGGCTGGCGGCCCAGCTCGGCCACGATCCAGCCGCATTCGGCCGCAATCCACGGCAGAGGGATGGCAAACACCGCCACCTTCAGCAACCAGGGGTAGGCGTCCAGCTTGTGGCGGGCCGACAGCACGAAGAAGGTGGCCGTCAGCAGGATGAAGAACATGCCCAGGGCCACCATCACGCGGAAGGACCAGAACAGTGGACCCACGGGCGGGATGGTGTCCGCCGCGGCCTTCTGGATCTGCAGGCGGGTGGCCTGGCGCGGATCGTCGGTATAGCGCATCAGCAGCAGGGCGTAGCCCATGTTGGCGCCATGCTCCTCGAATGTGTCGACGGCGCTCTGCGGCACTTCCGACGGCTTCTTGTAGCTGCGGATGGTCTGCAGCGCGTCATAGGCCTTGATGCCGGATTCGATGCGCTCTTCGGCACGCGCCACCAGGTCGTTGATGCCGGGGATCTGCGTGTCCAGCGAGCGGGTGCCGATCAGCCCCATCACCCAGGGGATGTGCACGGCATAGTGCGTCTCGCGCGCCGCCGTGTCCGGAATGCCCACGGCCGTGAAGGCGGCCGGCGCGGGTTCGGTGTCCCACATGGCTTCGATCGCGGCCAGCTTCATCTTCTGGTGCTCTGACGACAAATAGCCGCTTTCGTCCCCCAGCACCACCACCGACAGCGAGGCCGCCAGGCCAAACGAGGCCGCCACCGTCATCGAACGCTTGGCCAGGGCCACGTGACGGCCCTTGAGCAGGTACCAGGCCGAGATGCCCAGCACGAAGATCGCCGCCACGGTGTAGCCGGCCGACACGGTGTGCACGAACTTGGCCTGGGCCACGGGGTTGGTCAGCACGGCAAAGAAGTCAGTCACCTCCATGCGCATGGTCTGCGGGTTGAACGCCGCGCCCACGGGGTTTTGCATCCAGCCGTTGGCGATCAGGATCCACAGCGCCGAGAAGTTGGAGCCGATGGCCACCAGCCAGGTGGCGATCAAGTGTTGCACCTTGGTCATGCGGTCCCAGCCGAAGAAGAACAGGCCGACAAAGGTGGCTTCCAGGAAGAAGGCCATCAACCCTTCGATGGCCAGCGGCGCGCCGAAGATGTCGCCCACATAGTGGCTGTAGTAGCTCCAGTTCATGCCGAACTGGAACTCCATCACCACGCCGGTCGCCACGCCCATGGCGAAGTTGATACCGAACAGCACACCCCAGAACTTGGTCATGTCGCGCCAGATGGTGCGCCCGGTCATCACGTAGACGGTCTCCATGATGGCCACGAGCACCGCCAGGCCAATGGTCAGCGGTACGAACAGGAAGTGGTAGAGCGCCGTTACCGCGAATTGCAATCGCGATAGGTCGACGATGTCGAGGTCCATGGGGAAGTCCTTTCTCTCTTAAAAACCCTTGGCCGTTGCAGGTGCTGCCACCACCGCTGCGTCCTCGCGCAGCCGGCCCAGCAGCTTGTCGAAATCCGTCGTGCCGCGCCGGGCCTCTGCCAGCAAGCGGCCCCCCTCCACCCAGAGCAGACGGTCCGCTGTTTCAGCCTCTCTGCGCCAGTGGGTCGCAACGATCACGGTGTGCCCGTGCATCTGCTGGCGCAGGCGTTGCAGCACGTCCCGGGCCGTGGCGGCATCCAATCCTTCGGTGGGCTCATCCAGCAGCCAGCACGCAGCGGGGTGCAGCAGCAGCCGCGCCAGTGCCAGGCGGCGGGCCTGCCCGCCGGACAAGCCCAAGCCGCCCTCTCCCAGGCGCGTGTCCAGCCCTTGGGGCAGGGCGCGCACATCGGCGGCCAGGCCGGCATCCTCCAGCGCTTGCCACAGCTGGGCATCGCTGGCGTCCGGCTGGGCCAAGCGCAGGTTGTCGCGCAGGCTGTCCTGGAACAGCTCGGTGCGCTGGGTCAGCCAGGTGCAGGGCTGGGCCAGCACCTGGCCGTGCACGGCGGGCAGCTCGCCGGCGATCAGCGACAGCAGCGTGCTCTTGCCGGCACCGCTGGCGCCGATCAGCGCCACCTGGGTGCCCACGGGAATCTGCAGATCCATGGCCGCCAGCGCCCGGTGCGGGCTGCCGCGGTGCTGGGCCGCCGCCTGCTGCAGCCGCACGGCACAGCCTGGCGGTGGTTCAGTCACTTTGATTTCGATAGCTACTGGCGCTTGCACCACCTGGGGTGCCAGCCGTTTGATGGACAACCAGGTACGACCGGCTTCCACCGCGCCACGGCGCAAGGCGGCGAAAGGCTCCATCGCAGCCAGGGCCACCAGCAGGGCCAGGGCCGCCCCCGGCGCCCCCACCACGCCCTGCTCGACCAGCCAGCCCACCGCCAGCAGCACGCCCACCAGGGTCAGCGTGCTGGCCATGCCAAAGGCCATGCTGGCCCGGGCTTCCAGGCGGTTGAGCTGGCGGTCGGCCTGGGCCACGCTGCGCTCCGTGGCCGCCAGGCGGGCACATTGCGCCGGCAGGCGGCCGGCCATCAACAGCTCGGTCTGGCCGGCCACCAGGTCCACGGCCTGGGTGCGCAGGCGCTCCAGGGCGGCCGCACGGCGCAAGGCCGGGCGGCGGGCACGCAGGGCCAGCACGGCGGCAATCGCCATGCCCGTCAGTAGCAGCCACAGGCCCAGCAGCAGGCCCAGGCCCGCGTGCATGGTGCCCAGCACCACGGCCGCCAGCAGCGCGGCCGCGCAGGCCGACACCAGGGGCACGGCCAGGCGTAGGTACAGGCTGTCCAGCGCGTCCACATCGCTGGTCAGGCGCTGCAGCCAGCGTGCGGGCCGCAGGCACAGCTGCCACGCAGCACCGGCCGGGGCCCAGCTGCGGAACAGGCGCTCGCGCAGCGCCGCCAGCACGGCCAGCGTGGCATCGTGCGTGACCAGGCGCTCGCCATAGCGCGCCCCGGTGCGCCCCAGGGCCAGCAAGCGGATGCCAGCACTGGGCATGAAGACGTCAAACACCAGGGCAGTGGCCGGCACCAGCCCGGCCAGCGCCGTGGCGGCAATGAACCAGCCGGACAGGCCCAGCAGCGCCATGCCCATCAGCACGGTCAAGCTGGCCAGGGCCATGCCCCCCAGCCACAGGTGGCGCGGCGCCATGGCCGCCAGCGCCACCAGCATGGCGCGTGTGCTGCTGCGGGATGCCTTCATGCCAGTACCTCCGCGCCCTGCACCGGCACCACCCGGTCCATGCGCGCCGCCAGCACTGGGTCGTGGGTGGCCACGATCAGGGTGCGCCCCTGGGCCAGCTGCAGCAAGGCCTGCATGACCTGCGAGGCCGTCATCGGATCCAGGTGGGCCGTGGGTTCATCCACCAGCAGCACCCCGGCCTGGGGCGCCGCCACGGCCAGGCGCGCCAGCGCCAGGCGCACGGCTTCGCCGCCCGACAGGCCCTGCCCGCCTTCCCCCAGGCTGCTGATGGGGCGCGCCTGCAGCACGGCCCCCAGGCCTGCGGCCTGCATGGCTGTGGCCACGTCGGCCTCGGCCACGTCGGGACGGTCCAGGCGGATGTTGCGGGCGGCCGAACCCGCAAACACATGCGGGTGCTGGCCCATCCAGGCCATGCGTTGGCGCAATGTCGCTGCGTTGCAGTCCTCTATGGGCACGCCATCCACCCGCACCTGCCCCTGGTGGGTGGGCAGCAGGCCGGCGATCTGCGCCAGCAGCACCGACTTGCCGCTGCCACTAGCCCCCCACAGGGCAACATGTTCGCCCGGCTGTATGTCCAGGTGCACCGGTGCGGCCGAAGCGGCGACACCCGGCGCCTGGATGTGCACGTTGTGCAGCGTCACCCGCGCTGCGTCCTGCCGCGCCCCGGGGACCTGGGGCGCGTGGGCCGCCAGCGCCCCGGGCAAGGGCTGGGCCTCACGGGCCATGTCCTGCAGGGTCTGCACTGCGGCCTCGCCGGCGGCGCGGTCGTGCCACACGGCTGCCAGTTCGCGCAGCGGCTCGAAAAAGCTGGGCGCCAGCAGCAACACGAACAGGGCCTGCCCCAGGTTCAGGCGGCCGTGCCAGGTGCCGAACTCCAGATAGCCCAGCAGGTGAAAGCCCACGTACACGGCCACCATGGCCACGCCCAGCGCCGAAAACAGCTCCAGCACGGCCGAGGACAGGAAGGCGATGCGCAGCACGCGCAGGGTGCGCTGGCGCAGGGATTCGGCATGTGCACGCAGCCGCCGGGCCGTAGCATCGACCGCGCCCAGGGCGCGCAGCGTGGTCAGGCCGCGCAGGCGGTCCAGCAGAAAACCGTTCATCTGACCCAGCTGCACCATCTGCTCCTGGCTGGCCACCTGGGCACGCCAGCCCACAATGGCCATGAACAGGGGAATCAAGGGCGCTGCCACCACCAGGATCAGCGCCGCCACCCAGGATTGCCAGGCCACCACGGCAGCAATCACCAGCGGCAGCACCCGGGTGCGCCACATCGCGGTCTGGTAGCGCGACAGCCAGGGCACAATCGCCTCCGCCTGTTCGGCCACGGCGCTGGCGGCCTGGCCCGACGGCACGCGCCGTGTGTCCAGGGGCGAGCTGCTGGCCAGCGCTTGCACCACCTGGGCCCGCAGGGTGTCCACCTGGGCCCGGGCAGCCTCAAAGCTCAAGCGCATGCCATGGCCCTCGCACCAGGCCTTGGCCGCACCCAGCACCAGCAGACCCAGCGCCAACCCACCCACCTCGGCGGCACGGCCTGTGGCCATCCACTGCACGGCGGTGGCCAGCAATGCCGCCTGCGGCAGCCACAACAGCGAGGCCACGACCGACCACGCGGTACCGCGGTCGGGACGGCGACGCTGGGCGCGGGGCTTGCTTGCCGTTTGATCGAAGTCAGTGGATTCCATTTGATTCCGAATTTTCAGTATTTACTGAAATTTGTGCAGATGCTAGGGTTTCTGCAGAACAACTTCCACACGGGCTCAGGTAGTCGAGTGAAACACTGCGGCGTTGATTTCCATCAAATCACCCAAATAGCAAGAGGGGTAATGGCCGTGTCATGACCTACACCAAGCCCCCGTGGTGCGCAGGTCAAAAAAAAACTCCCCGAAAGGCGCTGTTGGGTGATGGCGGCATGCCGCAGCGATGTCACACACGCGGTGCGCCGCATGGTCTGCCGCGTTCAGCGCATGGTTGCCATGCGTAGCCATCGCAGGGGCCGTGCTTGGCCGCGTGGCGCAGTACTGCAGGGGCGTGACGTCGATGCTTTTGCGCGGAAGTTGTTCTGCCACACCAGGGGCTTTTTCTTCTTCTCGGCGGCCAGCGGCAGCTCACCTTCCCCGGCCTGGGTCAGCGGGGCGGCCTCAAAGCCCTTGGCCAGGGCCTGCACCTGCTCGCGGTACTGCTGCAGGTCCCGCTGGGCGACACCGGCGCGCTGCAGGAAGGCCACGATCTTCTCTGGCGGATTGGGCGCCAGGCAGTTGAAGGGCACGTTCACGGCCACCATCGCCGGGTGCACGCCCTCGGTGACGTTCTGGGGCTTGCCCAAGTAGAGGTGATGCGCTTTTGCGAATCGCGCACGTTGGCAAACAGCTGCACCGCGGCAGGTTCCAGCGCCTGCTTGTCGGCATCGCTCAGGCGGACGTTTTCCAGGAAGGTCGCGGCCAGGTCCTTGGGATAGTCCCGGTCGACCTCCTGCATCTCGGCAACGTTGATGAAATCCCCCTGGCCAGGGAAGGACCGCGCTGGGCGCAGGTAGGCGTTGAGGGCTTCCATGGACTTGACATCGATCTGGACGATGGACTTCAGGCCCAGGGCGGTCACCGTCTGGGGGTGGATTCGGCGGCTAGGGCCGGCGATGCCAGCGCCACGGCGCCGAAGGATGTCAATTGCATAAAAAATTCACAAAACAGCGCACGCGAGAGCGCACTGAAAAAAGACAAGCCCCTGTGGTACAGACCGCCCACTTCGCAGAAGATAGCCTGGCACACAGGGGCTGGGCACGGCAGACCATGGCCTATCGAGGCGCCCGAATTGTAACTTTCTATGTCCTGCGCTTCCAGTCCCCGATGGGAGGCAGCCCAGGGGTCAGGTCGTGGCCAGTTGCAGGCGTTGGCGGGCTTCCTGGTATTCCCGCTTGAAACGCGCGATCAGCTCGGCCGCAGGCAGCACTTTGTCGATGGCGCCAATGCCCTGGCCGCAGCCCCAGATGTCCTTCCAGGCCTTGGTGCGGCCCGAGCCAAAGTTCATGGCGCTGGGGTCCGACACCGGCAGGTTGTCCGGGTCCAGGCCGGCTGCGCGGATCGACGGCGCCAGGTAGTTGCCGTGCACGCCGGTGAACAGGTTGGAATACACCACGTCGTCCGAGTTGCACGCCACGATGGCCTGCTTGTACTCCTCGGCGGCACGGGCCTCCTCGGTGGCGATGAAGGCCGAGCCGATGTAGGCAAAGTCCGCCCCCATCGCCTGGGCGGCCAGGATGGCACCGCCCGATGCCATCGAGCCCGACAGCGCCAGCGGACCATCAAACCATTGGCGGATTTCCTGGATCAGGGCAAACGGGCTTTTCACGCCGGCATGGCCGCCAGCCCCCGCCGCCACGGCGATCAGGCCGTCCGCGCCCTTCTCGATGGCCTTGTGGGCGAACTTGTTGTTGATGATGTCGTGCATCACCACGCCGCCCCAGCTGTGCACGGCCTGGTTCACGTCCTCGCGCGCGCCCAGGCTGGTGATGATCAGCGGCACCTTGTACTTGGCGCAGACCTGCAGGTCGTGCTCCAGGCGGTCGTTGCTCTTGTGCACGATCTGGTTGATGGCAAACGGGGCGGCCGGCGCTTCAGGGTGCGCCCGGTTGTGCGCGGCCAGCTCTTCGGTGATCTCGGCCAGCCAGTCCTCCAGCATTTCTGCAGGGCGGGCATTCAGGGCGGGCATGGAGCCCACGATGCCGGCCTTGCACTGGGCAATGACTAGCTTGGGGTTGCTGATGATGAACAGGGGCGAGCCGATCACGGGCAATGCCAAGTTTTGCAGCACTGCAGGAATTTTGGACATGCAACGGTCTCCGAATCTATTGTGATTGATAGAAAAACAGCTTCAAACGCTGACCAGACAAGCGCCAGCAGCTCACTTTTCTAATGATAAGAGCAGCCATCCCATGGTCTGCCCTTACTGCGGTGCTGTCTGTCGCCAGGGCGTCAGAAGGCGTCCAGTGCCAGGGCGCAGGCGCTGTCGCCGCCTGCCAGGATGCTGTCGCGCAGGCTGGTCGTGCGGGTCAGGATGTGCTCGGCGTAGAACTGCGCCGTGGCCACCTTGGCCTGCATGAAGGCCACGTCCTCGCCCTGGGCCAGCTTGTCCTGCGCCACCAGCAGGGCGCGGCCCATCTGCCAGCCGGCCACCAGATTGCCGGTCAGCATCAGGTAGGGCACGCTGCCCGCGTACACGGCGTTGGGCGAGGCCTTGGCCTTGCCGGCCACAAAGTCCACCACGTCCAGGAACGCCTCGCGCGCGGCCTGCAGGCGCAGGGCCATGGCCTGGGCGGCGGCGGTGCCGCTGGCCCGCAACTGCTCTTCGGTCTTGGCGATCTGGGCGGCAATGTCCTTGGCGTTCTTGCCACCGTCACGGGCCGTCTTGCGGCCCACCAGGTCATTGGCCTGGATGGCGGTCGTGCCTTCGTAGATGGTCAGGATCTTGGCGTCGCGGTAGTACTGGGCGGCGCCGGTTTCCTCGATGAAGCCCATGCCGCCGTGCACCTGCACGCCCAGGCTGGTCACTTCCAGGCTCATCTCGGTGCTGTAGCCCTTGACCAGGGGCACCATGAATTCATAGAACTCGGCGTTCGCCTTGCGCACCTCGGCATCGGGGTGGTGGTGGGCCGCGTCATAGGCCGCCGCGGCCGTGGAGGCCATGGCGCGGCAGGCCTCGGTGGTGGCGCGCATGGTCATCAGCATGCGGCGCACATCGGGGTGGTGGATGATGGCGGCGCTGCCGGCCACGCTGCCATCCACGGGGCGGCTTTGCACCCGGTCGCGCGCGTACTGCACGGCGCGCTGGTAGGCCCGCTCGGACACACCGATGCCCTGCATGCCCACGCCATAGCGCGCGGCGTTCATCATGATGAACATGTATTCCAGACCGCGGTTTTCCTCGCCCACCAGATAGCCGACGGCGCCACCGTGGTCGCCGTACTGCAGCACGGCCGTGGGCGAGGCCTTGATGCCCATCTTGTGCTCGATGGAGACGCAGTGCACGTCGTTGCGCGCGCCCAGCGAGCCATCGGCGTTCACCAGGAACTTGGGCACCACAAACAGGCTGATGCCCTTGACACCCTCGGGCGCACCGGCCACCCGGGCCAGCACCAGGTGGACGATGTTGTCCGCCATGTCGTGCTCACCGTAGGTGATGAAGATCTTGGTGCCGAACACCTTGTAGCTGCCATCGGGCTGGGGCTCGGCCCGGGTGCGCACCAGGGCCAGGTCCGAGCCGGCCTGGGGTTCGGTCAGGTTCATGGAGCCGGTCCACTCGCCGGTGATCAGCTTTTCCAGGTAGGTGGCCTTCAGGTCGTCGCTGCCGGCGGTCAGCAGGGCTTCGATGGCGCCATCGGTCAGCAGCGGGCACAGCGCAAAGCTGATGTTGGAGCTGTTGAGCATTTCCACGCAGGCCGCGCCAATCGTCTTGGGCAGGCCCTGGCCGCCATAGGCCGCGGGGTGCTGCAGGCCTTGCCAGCCGCCTTCCACGAACTGCTGGTAGGCCTCCTTGAAGCCCGGGGTGGTGGTGACCTTACCGCCCTCAAAGCTGGAGGGCTGGGTGTCGCCGGGAATGTTCAGCGGCTCCACCACGCCCTCGCACAGCTTGGCGCTTTCTTCCAGCACGGCCTGCGCCGTCTCCAGACCGGCATCCTCGAAACCCGGAATCTGCGCCACCTGGTCCAGATGGGCCAGGTGTTCCATGGCAAACAGCATGTCTTTGATGGGGGCGGTATAGCTCATGTCTCAGCTTTCTTCTTGAGAGTAAAAATGGGTTCCAGCGCTTGTCCAGCTTGCGCTGACTGCTATTTATTGCGTCACACGGCCTTGCGCGTTGACGATGCTCAAATCCACAAACCGGGAGCCCGACTGCGAGCCCCGCGCAAAGGTGACCCAGTAGCCACCGAGGTCCAGCGACTGGATGCTGCGCAGGCTGTCGGCCAGCCGCTCGCTGCTGAGTGGCTGGGTGCGGCGCATGGCTTCGACCAGCACCTTGGCGTTCACATAGCCTTCCATCATGGGATAGCTCACGCTCAGCGCCTCGTCCTTGGGCTGCTTGGCCAGCAGGTCGCGGAATTCCTTGTTCAGGCGGTTGGTGGAGCGGTAGGGGTTGGGCACGACCTGCGCGATCGACACCCCGCGCATCAGCTCCACGGGCAGGCGGGTGGCCAGCTGCTCGATGTCGGCGCTGGAGGTGGCATACACCTGGGCGGCCCCGCCTTCCAGGCGGTAGGCCTCCAGGAACGCCGCACTGGCGGGGCTGGACGCCACCACCAGCACGGCCTGCGCACGCGGCTCCGCGCGCTGCAAGCTGTCGATGGCCGCCTCCTGTGCCTGCTTGCCGGCCTTCCAGGGCACGTGCGCCAGCAACTGTCCGCCGGACACGGTCACCAGGCTGCCGACCAGCTGGGTCAGGGCCTTGGCCTCGTCCTCGCTGCGCTCGTCGTACACCAGGGCCAGGCGCGTCAGGCCCAGGGTGGCCAAGTGCTTGGCAATCTTCTCCACCTCCTCTGGCAAGCCGGCACGCGTGCTGAACAGCTGGGGCGCCTTCAGCACCCGCATGTCGGTGCTGTGAAAGCCGACCAGGCTGGTGGAGGCCTGTTCCAGCAGCTTGCTGTCCAGCAGGGCTTGCAGGTTGCGGTTGCCAAAGTAGCCAGCCAGGGCCACGGGCTTGGCCTCCTGAAGCAGGCGCTGCGTCTGCTTGACCGTTTCCTCAGGACTGCCGCGGTCATCGGCGGAGACCAGGCGCAGGCGGTCGCCGTGCACGCCGCCGGACTTGTTCACCTCGTTGAAATACAGGCGCATGCCCTGGGCGTAGGCCTTGCTCTGCACCGCCGTGGCCCCGGTCAACGGCGCCACTTGGGCCACCACCCAGTCCGCGTGCGCCAGACTGGCGCTGGCGACGCACACCACGGCCAAGGCCAGCCGATAGCGCATACGCATGCTTGTCTCTTGCATATCCCGTCTCCGTGTTCGCAGGCTGTTGTTGTGTGAAAAGTCCTGGCGCCCTGCATCCCCCGATGCAAAAAAGGAGGGGCACGCCCCTCCTTTTTGTCTTCGCTGCTTACAGTGCCTTCACCAGTTCAGGCACCGCGGTAAACAGGTCGGCCTCCAGCCCATAGTCGGCCACCGAGAAGATCGGCGCCTCGGGGTCCTTGTTGATCGCCACGATCACCTTGGAGTCCTTCATGCCCGCCAGGTGCTGGATCGCGCCCGAGATACCCGCCGCGATGTACAGCTGCGGCGCCACGATCTTGCCGGTCTGGCCCACCTGCAGGTCGTTGGGGGCGTAGCCCGCATCGACCGCCGCACGGCTGGCACCGATGGCCGCGCCCAGCTTGTCGGCCAGGGGGGTGATGACTTCGTTGAACTTCTCGGCGCTGCCCAGGGCACGGCCACCAGAGACGATGATCTTGGCGGCGGTCAGCTCGGGACGGTCGCTCTTGGTGACTTCACGGCCCACGAAGGCGCTCTTGCCAGAGTCGGCCACGGCAGCGGCGGTTTCCACCGCCGCAGAACCACCGGTGGCTGCCGCGGCGTCAAAGCCGGTGGAGCGCACGGTGATGACCTTGGTGGCATCGGCCGACTGCACGGTGGCGATGGCGTTGCCGGCGTAGATGGGGCGCTCGAAGGTGTCGGCGGCGATCACGGCGGTGATGTCGCTGATCTGGCCCACGTCCAGCTTGGCGGCCACGCGGGGGGCGGCGTTCTTGCCCGAGGCGGTGGCGGGGAACAGGATGTGGCTGTAGCTGCCAGCGATGGCCAGCACCTGGGCGGCGATGTTCTCGGCCAGGCCGTCCTTGAGGCTGGCGCCATCGGCGTGGATGACCTTGGACACACCGGCGATCTGGGCGGCGGCCTGGGCAGCGGCAGCGGCGCCTTCACCGGCGACCAGCACGTGCACGTCACCACCGCAGGCCTTGGCCGCGGTCACGGTGTTCAGGGTGGCGCCCTTGATGGAGGCGTTGTCGTGTTCAGCAATAACGAGTACGGACATGATGTTTCTCTCCTGGACGCTTAGATGACCTTGGCTTCGTTCTTCAGTTTGTCCACCAAAGTGGCAACGTCAGGGACTTTGACGCCAGCGCCGCGCTTGGCGGGCTCGGCCACCTTCAGGGTCTGGATGCGGGGTGCGACGTCCACGCCCAGCTCTTCGGGCTTGACCACATCCAGCTGCTTTTTCTTGGCCTTCATGATGTTGGGCAGCGTCACGTAGCGGGGCTCGTTCAGGCGCAGGTCGGTGGTGATGATGGCGGGGGTGCTCAGCGCCAGGGTTTCCAGGCCGCCGTCCACTTCGCGCGTCACGTGGACCTTGTCGCCAGCGACTTCGACCTTGGAGGCGAAGGTGGCCTGGGGCAGGTCGGCCAGGGCCGCCAGCATCTGGCCGGTTTGGTTGTTGTCGCCGTCGATGGCCTGCTTGCCCAGGATCACCAGGCCGGGTTGCTCCTTGTCCACCAGGGCCTTGAGCAGCTTGGCAATGGCCAGCGGCTGCAGCTCGGCATCACTCTCCACCAGGATGGCGCGGTCGGCACCAATCGCCATGGCGGTGCGCAGGGTTTCCTGGCACTGGGTCACGCCGCAGGACACGGCGATCACTTCGCTGACCACGCCCTTTTCCTTCAGACGCACCGCCTCTTCCACGGCGATTTCGTCAAACGGGTTCATGCTCATCTTGACGTTGGCGATGTCCACGCCTGTGCCGTCGGACTTCACGCGGACTTTGACGTTGTAGTCCACCACGCGCTTGACTGGAACCAATACCTTCATGCTGCTGCTCCTTGGATCAGTGTGATTGCAAGTTGTTTGAATTGACGTAAACGTAAACTTGGAACATTCTATGCCGCGATGCAGCAAGTCCCGTAAAAAGACGTTGCCAAGCAGGGCGGATAAAAAAGAACGATCGTTCCATTTTATGCACGCAGCTTGTGAAATCCCCAGCGTTTTTTGATCAACCTAGGGTCTTCACCTAGGCGCGATGGTCCACAGCCTCAGGGTCAACCTTGACGTCTTTGGCACCGGGCGCACCGCCCGACCACTCCAGCACCTGCCGTGGCACCGGCAGCTGGATGCCCGCCGCGCGCAAGCCCTGCAGCACCGCCAGGTTGACGTCGGAGCGGATGTTGCCCTGCCCGTTCTGCGGGTCGCTGATGTAGTAGTTCAGGCTGAACTGCAGGCCATGCTCCAGGAAATCCACCAGTTGCACCGAGGGCCCCGGCTGGGCCAGCACGCGGGGCTGGCTGGTCGCCGCCGCCAGCAGGACCTGGCGCACCTGCTCCACATCGCTGTCCATGCCGACCACCATCGTGGTTGACAGGCTGAACCGGCGATCGGATTGCGTCAGGTTCTCCACCCGCTGGGTGATCAGGGTTTCATTCGGCACGATGGATTCGCGGCCATTCAAGGCCTGGATGACCGTGAACCGGGTCTTGATGTCGGTGATGCGGCCCTCGAACCCATCGACGCGGACGTTGTCGCCAATCCGCAGGGCCCGCTCGATGAGCACCAGAAAGCCGCTGACGTAGTTGGAGGCAATTTTCTGCATGCCGAACCCCAGGCCAACGCCGATCGCGCCCCCCATGACCGACAGCGTGGTCAGATCCATGCCAACCCAGGACAGCGCCAGCAGCAGGCCCACGGTGATCAGCACCCCGCGGGTCACATTCATACTGACCTTGCGCATGGACAGGTCGCCGACCCAGCGGTTGATCACATGCTGCTCGAACAGGCTGGACACCCACAGGACCACCACCAGCATCAGGCCAGTGGACAGCGCACCCTCAATCAGACTCAGCAGGCTAATCTGTGACTTGCCCAGCGTCAGCCGGACGGCATCCAGCTCTTCCAGCACCTGCGTCAGCAGGCCCAGGCTGTGCAGCACGGCCAGCCCCCAGACCATCCACGAGAACACCCGCTCGATCAGGCGCATGCCGGTGGATTGGGGGAACGACTTGCTGAGCACCCGGGCCACGAAGCGGATCACGGTCAGCGAGCACAGCAACGAGATGGCGATCCGCAGCCAGAACACTGGCATGTACTGCACCATGATGGCTTGCGCGATGTAGATCCACAGCAACGCCATCAAGGGGAACATCGCCCCATTCAGCGGCTTGGAGCCAAACCAGACCGAGGCGGCGCGCCCCTTGTGCTTCAGGTGGCGGCCCCAGAAGCGCACGCAGACGTAGGCCAGCAGCAAACCGCCGAGCACGATAAAAAACTCCAGCCAGGCGCTGGAGTTGTTGAAGTCATCAATCAGCTTGTCAACGATGTCCATGGTGCAACCACCCTGCGGCTATGAATGGGCTGATTGTGGCGCAGTCTGCCGGGGTGGCCGGCCTGCGGCCCACCCAGCATGCCCCGGCCTACTGGCGCCAGTGGGGCACGCGCTTTTGCGCGAAGGCCTGCGCGCCCTCCTGGGCATCGGCATCCATCATGTTGCAGGCCATGACCTCGCCGGCCAGCTGGTAGGCCGCCTGCAGGCCCAGCTCACGCTGGCGATACAGCAGTTCCTTGCCCATGCGCACCGCCGTTGCCGGCTTCTGCACGATGGCCTGCACCAGCTTCTGCACCTCGGCATCCAGATCCTCGGGGGCCACCACGCGGTTCACCAGACCCCGGGACTGGGCCGTCTCGGCGTCCATGAAGTCGCCCGTCAACAGCATTTCCATCGCCTGTTTGAAAGGGATGTTGCGCACCAGGGGCACGCTGGGCGTGGCACAGAACAGCCCGTACTGGATGCCACTGGTGGCAAAGCTGGCCTGCGTGCTGGCCACCGCCAGATCACACTGCGCCACCAGTTGGCAGCCCGCCGCCGTGGCCATGCCCTGCACCCGCGCGATCACGGGCACGGGCAGGCGCGCAATGCTCAGCATCATGCGCGAGCATTGCGCGAACAAGTCCTGGTAATAGTCCAGCTGCGGGTGGGCCGCCATGTCCTTGAGGTTATGCCCGGCACAAAAGGCCTTGCCTTGGGCGGCCAGCACCACCACGCGCACGTCGGTGTCGGTGGCCAGCTCCGTCAGGGCCGACTGCAAGGCCTCCAGCATGGGGGCCCCCAGGGCGTTGAAGCGCACCGGATCGTTCAAGGTCAGCGTGACCACGCCGCGCGCATCGCGCGTTTGCACCAGCATCTCTGCATCCATACCCACCTCCACTCAAACATCGGCCAGCACACGCAGGTGCGCTTCCACACTGCGTGACAGCGGCCCCATCATGTAGCCCCCTTCCAGGCAGGAGACGATGCGCCCCTTGCTGAAGCGGCGGGCAATGTCCTTGATGCGCTCGGTCAGCCAGATGTAGTCGTTTTCCGTAAGGCCCAGCTGTCCCATGTCGTCGTCGCGGTGGGCATCGAAACCGGCGCTGACGAAGATCATCTCGGGCTTGAAAGCCTCCAGCCGCGGGATCCACAGCATCTCGACCAGTTCGCGGATGTCCATGCCCTTGGTGTAGGCCGCCACCGGGATGTTGAGCATGTTCGCGGCCGGCTCTTTGTCGCCGCTGAACGGGTAGAAGGGGTGCTGAAAGAAACTCACCATCAGCACGCGGTTGTCACCGGCCAGGATGTCTTCCGTGCCATTGCCGTGGTGCACGTCGAAGTCCACGATCGCCACCCGCTTGAGGTTGCGCCGCTGCAGGGCGTGCAAGGCGGCGATCGCCACATTGTTGAAAAAGCAAAAGCCCATAGCCTTGTCGCGCGTGGCGTGGTGGCCGGGGGGACGGATGGCGCAAAAGGCGTTTTCCAGTTCGCCGTCCAGCACCGCATCGGTGGCCGCCACCGCCGCGCCGGCCGCGTGCAGCGCGGCAGTGAAGGTGTGGGCGTTGATGGAGGTGTCGGTGTCCAGCTGGGTGTACTCGGGGCCGCCGGCGGCCTGCTCTTCGACCAGCCTGTCGGTCAGGCCACGCAGGGCCGCCACATGCATGCGGTCATGGGCCAGCTCGACATCGCTGAGCGCGGCGGCGGGTGCATCGATCCGTTCGAGACCGTCCAGCACCCCGGTCATCAGCAACCGGTCCTCGATCGCATCCAGGCGCTGCGGACACTCCGGATGCCCTGGCCCCATCTCATGCTGTCGGCATGAGTGATGAGAAAAATAGCCTGTCTTGCCCACTTTTCTTGTCCCCTGTTGTCATTGTTTTCGGATACCTTCTGTGCATGACATCACAAAAAATCCGGTCTCTTTTGGATCAGCTTAACACGGTGATCGTTGGCAAAAAACAGCAGGTCCAGGACTGCGTGGCCTGCCTGCTGGCCGGTGGACACCTGCTGATCGAGGATGTGCCGGGCGTGGGCAAAACCACCCTGGCCCATGCCCTGGCCCATGCGTTCGGTCTGCAGTTTGCCCGCGTGCAGTTCACCGCCGACCTGATGCCCAGCGACCTGACCGGGGTGTCCGTCTACGACCGGGGCCGCGAAGGCTTTGTGTTCCACCCCGGCCCCGTGTTTGCGCAGGTGCTGCTGGCCGATGAAATCAACCGGGCCAGCCCCAAGACCCAGAGTGCGCTGCTCGAAGCCATGGAGGAAAAACAGGTCTCCATCGAAGGCCGGACCCACCCGCTGCCCACGCCGTTTTTCGTGATTGCCACCCAGAACCCGCAGGAACAGCTGGGCACCAACCCCTTGCCCGAGAGCCAATTGGACCGTTTCTTGATGCGCGTCAGCCTGGGCTATCCCGACCGCGCGTCGGAGCTGCAACTGCTGGCCCACCACGGCCACCGCGCCCACGCCGACCAGATGCCGCCCCAGCTGACGCCCGAGGAACTGGCCGCGTTGCAGCAGGCGGTGCTGCAGGTCCATGCGGCCGAGCCCTTGCTGCACTACATCCAGGACCTGGTGGATGCCACGCGCAACGGGCAGTGGTTTGTGCAGGGCCTGTCCCCCCGCGCCGGCATTGCCCTGCTGCGCGCGGCCAAGGCCAATGCCCTGCTGCACGGGCGCGACTACGCATCGCCCGACGATGTGCAGGCCATGTTCGTGCCCACCATGGCACACCGCCTGCACGCTGTGGCGCGCGCCGGCCGGGGTACGGTCGCGCAGGTCCAGGCGCTGTTGCACACGGTCGCCCTGCCCTGATGTCCGAGCCACAGCGCCCCACCCGCAGCCGCTGGCGACAGCGCTTGCACAACTGGGTCACGCGCGGCCAGGTACCCAGTGCCGAGCACACGCTGGGGCACCGCAACATCTATGTGCTGCCCTCGGCCGCCGGCTGCATGCTGGCGGCCACGCTGCTGGTGCTGCTGGTCGCGTCGATCAACTTCCAGCTCAACCTGGGCTACCTGCTCACCTTCCTGATAGCAGGCAGCGCACTGGCCAGCGTCTGGGTGGGCCACCGCAACCTGCAGGGCCTGCAACTGCACCTGGGACCGCTGCAGCCCGTGTTCCAGGGCGAACGCGCCACCGTGCCGCTGCACCTGCAGGCCCCGGCCGCCGGTCCGCATCGCCACGGACTGTCCGTGGCGCTCAACCGCTCGCAAGGCCCGCTGGCCTGGGTGCATGCCGACGTAGCCGCCGGCCACACACAGGTGGTCGAGCTGGGCAGCGTGCCACACCAGCGCGGCTGGCACCGCGTGCCCCGGGTGGTGCTGGAAAGCCGTTACCCGCTGGGCGTGTTCCGCCTGTGGAGCTATTGGCAGCCCGATGGCCGGGTGCTGGTCTACCCGTGCCCCGAAACACCGGCGCCCCCCATCCAGCACCTGGACCACGCCCACTCCGGCACCAGCTTGCCGCAGCACAGCGGCATGGTCGAGCCCGACAACGTGCGCCACTACCAGCGCGGCGACAGCCTGCGCAGCATCGTGTGGAAGAAAGCCGCCTCGGCCCTGGCCCTGGGCCACGGCGACCTGGTGGTGCGCAGCGGCACGGCGCCCCAGACCGACCGCCTGTGGCTGGATGCCCGCGCCACGGGCCTGACCGATCCCGAGGCACAGATCGCCCGCCTCACCGCCTGGGTGCTGCAGGCCCACGCCCAACAGGCGCTGTGGGGGCTGCGACTGCCCAGCGGCCAGCAATTGCCCCAGGCCATGGGCGAGCCACATTTGCACGCCTGCCTGGCGGCACTGGCCGTGGACGGCAAATCCGCTGCACCCCATTAGAGTTTTGAATCAAATCACCTTCCAGCGCGCATACAGCCTACGCAAGCAGCTATCAAAAATGGATTCCACCACCACCCCTCCCCTGCCGCGCGAGACCCGCGACACCTTGCTGGTGCTGGGGGTGGTGGCCCTGGTGCTGCTGCCGCAGGTGGCCTACCTGCCGCCGTGGGCCAGTGCGCTGGCGGCACTGCTGCTGGGCTGGCGCATGTGGCTGGCCCACAGCGGCCAGCGCCTGCCGGGCACCTGGCTGCTGGCGGCCCTGCTGGCCTTGGCCGTGGGTGCCACGGCGCTGCAGTTCCGCTCCATCGTCGGCCCCGAGGCCGGCGTGGTCCTGGTGATCCTGCTGCTGGTGCTCAAGACACTGGAGATGCGCGCCCGCCGCGACGCCATGGTGATTTTCTTCCTGGGCTTCTTCACGCTGCTCACCCTGTTCCTACAGTCCCAGTCGCTGAGCATGGCCCTCGCCATGCTGGTGGCCGTATGGGGGCTGCTGGTCTGCCTGGTGAATGCGCACATGCCGTCCGGCTACCCCAGCCTGCGGCAACTGGTGCGCACCGCGGGCCTGCTGATGCTGCTGGGCGCGCCCCTGATGCTGGTGCTGTTCCTGGCCTTCCCGCGCCTGCCACCGCTGTGGGGCCTGCCCACGCAGGCCAGCAAAGGCACGACCGGCCTGTCCAACGACATGACCGTCGGCCAGGTGGCCGAGCTGGCGCAAAACCACAGCGTGGCCCTGCGCGTGCGCTTTGACAGCCCCGATGGCAAAGCCCCGCCGCAGCGCTTGCTGTACTTCCGGGGGCCGGTGCTGAGCCGCTTTGACGGGCGCAACTGGCAAGCGGACGCCGACGGCGCCCCGTATGCGCTGCCGGCCACGGCCCAGGACGCCGCCGCGGGGCTGGGGACGGCCATCGACTATGAAATCACCCTGGAGGCCCACCAGCAGCGCTGGCTGCTGACCCTGGATGCCACCCTGTCGCCCCCGGACGCCCAGCGCCAGGTGCAGCGCACCGCCGACCTGCAGTGGCTGACGGCGCGCCCCCTCACCGAGGTGCTGCGCTACCGCGCCCAGGCCCACCTGCACTACGCCTATGGCCAGCAACTGTCGGACTTCCAGCGCCGCCAGCACCTGCAGCTGCCACCCGACCTGAACCCCCGCACCATGCAATGGGCGCAGACGCTGCGCAGCGACCACGGCACGGATGACACCGCCATCGTCCAGGCCGCCCTCAATCACCTGGGCAGCGGCCGCTACGTCTACACCCTGGCGCCGGATGTGGTGCCCGGCCCACACACGACCGACGCCTTCTGGTTCGAGACGCACAACGGCTTTTGCGAGCACATCGCCTCGGCCTTCACGGTGCTGATGCGCGCCGCCGGGATTCCGGCACGCATCGTCACCGGCTACCAGGGTGGCGAGCGCAACCCGGTGGACGGGCTGTGGACCGTGCGCCAAAGCGACGCCCACGCCTGGACCGAAGTCTGGCTGCCCCACGAGGGCTGGCTGCGCATCGACCCCACCTCGGCCGTGGCGCCCTCGCGCACCGAGCAGCTGCAACGGCTGTCACCGCCCACCTCGGCCTTCGGTGGCGCCATGGAGCAGGTCATCAGCCCCGACGTCCTGCGCCGCCTGCGCGCCAACTGGGAAGCCCTCAACCACCGCTGGAACGACTGGGTGCTGAATTACACCCCGCGCGACCAGTCGGCCCTGCTGCAGCGCCTGGGCTGGACCGACTGGAGCATCCCGCAACTGGCGGCCGGGCTCAGCGGCCTGCTGGCCCTCGCCACCCTCGGTGCGGCCTGGCAGCGCTGGCGCCGGCGCTGGGTGGCCGACCCCTGGCTGCGCCTGATGCAGCAGGCCCGTCAGCAGTTGCAGCGCCATGGCCTGGAACATGCGGACACGCGGGGGCTGCAGGCCCTGGCGGCCGCTGCCCAAGCACAATGGGGGGATGAATCCCAGCCACTGCAGCACTGGCTGCTGCAGATGGAACAATGGCGCTATGCACCGCATGGCCCCCAGACGCCCAGCCTGGCCCAGCTGCGGCGTGCATACCGCGCTTTGATTTGGCCCAGCCCCCGTACTCCATGAAACGTTTGCTTCCCTCCTTGTTCCTGCTCGGCCTGGTCACAGGCTGCGCCACCCACCTGCCTGCAGACGCCCAGAACAGCGCACCCCGCGCGCCCAAAAACACCCCTCCCAAGAGCACGGCCGCCAGCGCCCCGTATGCACAACGCGCCGATGCCCAGCGCTGGGCACGCGAAATGGCCGCGCGCCAGCACCTGGACCTGGCATGGATCCAGGCCCAGCTGGCGCAGGCGCGCTTCCTGCCGCAGGTGCCGCGCCTGATGACGCCGGCCCCCAAGACCAGCACCACCGCGCGCGACTGGGGCGACTACCGCCGCCGCTTCATCGACCCGGTGCGCATCAACGCCGGGGTGCGCTTCTGGGACCAGAACGCCGACACCCTGGCACGCGCCGAGGCGATGTTTGGCGTGCCCGCCGAAATGGTGGTCGGCATCATCGGCGTCGAGACCATTTACGGCCGCAACATGGGCAACCTGCGCGTACTGGACAGCCTGGCCACCCTGGCCTTCGATTTCCCACAGGCACATCCAAGGGCCGCAGAACGCCAGCGCTATTTCCAGGGTGAGCTGGAGCAGTTCCTGGTGATGATGCACAACGTTGGCACCCCCACCACAGAGCCGCGCGGCAGCTACGCCGGGGCCATGGGGCTGGGCCAGTTCATGCCCACCAGCTGGGCCCAGTGGGCCGTCGACTTTGACCGCGATGGACGCATCGATCTGTTTAACAGCGCGGCCGATGCCATCGGCTCGGTGGCCAACTACTTCAAGGCCCATGGCTGGGTCAGCGGGCAGCCAGTCTGGTACCCCGCCCTGTTCAACACCGACCGCCTGAACCTGCCGACCCTGCTGGCACCGGACATCCGCCCCAGCTTCACAGCGGCCCAGATGGTCGAGCTGGGCGTGGTGCCCCAGGGCGGGCTGGACCATGACGGCCCACTGGCGCTGATCGAGTTGAAAAACGGCGAAGCCGCGCCCAGCTACCTCGTCGGCACCCAGAACTTCTACACCATCACGCGCTACAACTGGTCCAGCTACTACGCCACCGCCGTGTACGACCTGGGCCAGGAGGTCAAGGCCGCGCGCCAGAACCGCGCGCCCGAGGTGGCCCAGCCGGCCACCATCCCCGGCCTCGCCGCCGCGGCCACCGCCACAGCGCCCTAGAGCGCAGCACAAAGTCCACCTGCGTGGCAAGCAAGGACATTCCCCGCCCGTGCTTGCCCCAGTTGGAAAGATGGCGTCGGCGGCGCAATCTGAACCCCTTTTTGTCACACGGTACACAAGGAGTTTTCGGAATGCGCCACGCTCTCTCTCCCCTGGTTCTGGCTCTGTGCGGCATGGGCCTGTGGTCTGCCGCTGCCCAGGCCCAGACCTTCAAAGAGCCCGACATCGTCAAGATCGGCTTCATCACCGACATGTCCAGCCTGTATGCCGACGTGGAAGGCAAGAACGGGGCGGTCGCCATCCAGATGGCCATCGATGACTTTGGCGGCAAGCTGCTGGGCAAGCCCATCGAACTGCTCACCGCCGACCACCAGAACAAGGCCGACATCGCCGCCAGCAAGGCCCGCGAATGGATCGACCAGCAGGACATCAGCCTGGTGTTTGGCGGCACGAACAGCGCCACCGCCCTGGCCATGGCCAAGGTCGCCCAGGAGAAGAAACGCATCTTTGTGGACAACGGCGCCGGCAGCTCGGCCCTGACCAATGAGCAGTGCAGCCCCTACACCGTGCACTACGCCTTCGACACCGTGGCCCTGGCCAAGGGCACGGGCAAGGCCGTGGTGGAAGCCGGGGGCAAGAGCTGGTTCTTCCTGACCGCCGACTACGCCTTCGGCCATGCGCTGGAAGCCGACACCTCCAAGATCGTCGAGGCCAATGGCGGCAAGGTGGTGGGTGCGGTCCGGACGCCGCTGAACGCCAGCGACTTCTCCAGCTTCATGCTGCAGGCCCAGAACAGCAAGGCCCAGATCCTGGGTCTGGCGAATGCCGGTGGCGACACCATCAACTCCATCAAGGCGGCCCGCGAATTCGGCGTCACCAAGGGCATGAAGCTGGCCGGTCTGCTGATTTTCTTCAGCGACATCCACAGCCTGGGCGTGAAGAACACCGAAGGCCTGCAGTTCACCACCAGTTGGTACTGGGACATGAACGACGAGTCGCGCAAGTTCGCCGACAAGTTCATGGCCAAGACCAAGCGCCGCCCCAGCGAAATCCAGGCCGCCGACTATTCGGCCACCATGACCTGGTTGCAGGCCGCCCAGCGCGCCGGCACGCTGGAAGCCGACAAGGTCATGGCCGAGTGGAAGAGCAAGCCCATCAAGGACTTCTTTGGCGAAGGCGTGATCCGCCCCGATGGCCGCTACGCCCACGACATGTACCTGATGGAAGTGAAGTCCCCGGCCGAATCCAAAGGCACCTGGGATTACTACAAGCTGATCAAGAAGCTGCCCGCCGACCAGGTCTGGACCACCAAGGCCGAAAGCAAGTGCCAGTACTGGAAGTGAACGGGTGACCCGGGCCCTGACGGCCCGGCCTCCGTTCAGGGCTGGTGCAACGGCAGGCGCACCCAGGTCTCCAGCCCAGGCTGCGCCAGCCGCCAGCCGATGCGCCCCTGGTGCAAGCGCACGATGGCCTTGACACTGGCCAACCCCAGGCCATGCCCCGGCTGCTGCTGGTGCTGCGGGTCGCGCACGAAATGCTCGGACAGGCGCTCGAGCATCGCGGGCGCCACGCCGGCACCATGGTCGCGCAACCGCAGTTGCACCTCGTGGCCCTGGCGCTGCAGGTGCACTTCCAGGCAGCGCTGCTCGGCGGACAGCCCGTATTTCAGGAAGTTGTCCAGCAGGTTGGACATCGCATTCGCCAGCAGGTGCGAGTCCCCCAGCACCCAGCCACCGGGCTCCAGTGCCAGCTGCAGTTCCACCTGCCGGTCACTGAACAGCGGTTCGTAGTACTCCAGCACCTCCTGCAGGACCTGCTGCAGATCCAGGGGCTCGAAGTTGTGCTGCCCCACCCCGGCCTCCACCTCGGCCAGCAACAGCATCTTGCTGAACAGGCGCTGCAGGTGGTCCAGCTCCTCCTGCACCTGGTCCAGCAGCGCCGGGCGCAGGCTTTCCGGCGCCAGCTTGGCCGCCTGCACCCGGTGCAATGCACGGTTCAACGGCGTGCGCAGGTTGTGCGCCACCATGTGCGAGACATGGCGGATACCGCGCACCAGTTGCTCCAGCTGTTCCAGCATCTGGTTGATGTCCTGCTCCAGCAGGCTGAACTCATCGCTCTTGCGGTTCATGGGAATGCGAAAGTGCAGGTTGCCCTGGCCAGCCTGGCGGATCGCCTGGCGGACTTCCGCGGCGCGCTTGTCCATCAGGCGGCGGAACACCATTGCGCCCAGCAGCGACAGGCCCACTGCCAGACCCAGTGCCAGCGCCGTGGCCTTCATGTAGCGGTGCTGGATGTCGGTCAGGGCCTGCAGGTCACTGCCAACAATCAAGAAGCGCTGCTGCCCCAGGTCGTCGATCTTGAGCCGGCCATTGAAGCTGCGCGCCTCCTGCTCCACGGGCAAATCCTGCAGCGCCGCCACGCGCGGCGCATGCACCAGGTCGATGGTGGCATTGCCCGCCCAGACCGCGCCATCCAGGTGCTGATAAATGAAGATCTCGTCCTGGCTGTCGATGCCGTCGCTGACTAGGCGCTGGATCTCCTCCACCAGTCCGGCCTCACCCTGCTGGGCATACACGCTGAGCAGGCGCTTGCTGTTGCGCAGCGCGTAGTCATCCAGCCGCTGGCTGACCGTGCCCACGATCTCCACGTAGTACACGGACAGCGTGCCCACCAGGATGCTGACCACCACGGCGCTGAAGCACAGCGCCAGCCGAAAGGAACTGGATTTCCAGGCCCGGTGCAAGGGCCCCAGCACGGGGTGTGTCGCCGTGGTCATTTACATCGCCACGGGCACGTCGATGCGGTAGCCCATGCCGCGGACCGTGCGGATCAGCGAAGGCCCGCCGCCCACGTCAATCTTCTGCCGCAGGTGGCTGATGTGCACGTCGATGATGTTGGTCTCGGGCTGGAAGTCGTAGGCCCAGACGTTCTCCAGCACCATGGTGCGCGTCACGGTCTGCCCGGCGTTCTTCAGCAGATAGCCCAGCAGCTTGAATTCGCGCGGGTTGAGTGCGATCCGCTCGCCCGCGCGGAACACCGCGTGCGCAATCAGGTCCACCTGCAGGTCCCCCAGCTGCAGCACATGGCTGGCTGGGGGCGTGGACGTTGCCGTGCGGCGCACCAGGGCCTCGATGCGGGCCTCCAGCTCCTCCATGATGAAAGGCTTGGGCAGGTAGTCGTCCGCCCCAGCCTTGAGGCAGCGCACGCGCTCGTCCGTCTGGCCCAGCGCGCTGACCACCATGGTCGGCGTGGTGTTGGCCACGGCCCGCAGGGCCTTGAGCACATCCAGCCCATCCACCCCCATGGGCAGCATGCGATCCAGCAAGATGCAATCCCAGGCGCGTGACAGCGCATGCTGCAGGCCGCTGTTGGCCTCGGTCACATGCACGACCTGGTAGGTGGCTGGACACAGGTTGCTGGAGATGTACTCCGCAATCGCTGCATCGTCTTCAATCAACAAAATATGCTTCATGCGTCAACACCACAACGGTGGGCACAGGACAAAGCCGCCCCAGGGGGCGGCAGGTTCACGAATGGCTCTGGGGCACCACCATGCCCCAGAGCCATTCTGTCGGGAAGCGCAGCGCGCTCAGATGTGAGATGTACGTAGGCTGCGGCGCAGGAACTTGAACAGGGTCCAGCCCAGCATGGCCAGGGTCACGTACAGCAGGGTGGCACTGATGGGCCGGTCAAAGAAGATGGCCGGATCGCCACGCGACAGCAGCAGCGCGCGGCGCAGGTTTTCCTCCACCATCGGCCCCAGGATGTAGCCCAGCAGCAGTGGCGCGGCCTCGAAGCGCAGCAGCATGAACAGGTAGCCCAGCACCCCCAGCCCGGCCACCATGTAGATGTCGAAGTGGTTGTTGTTGACGCTGTACACCCCCAGGGCCACGAACACCAGGATGGCGGGATAGAGCCAGGTGAACGGAATGCGCAGCAGCGACACCCAGATGCTGATGGTGGGAATGTTCAGCAGCACCAGCATCAGATTGCCGATGGCAAAGCTGACCACCAGGCCCCAGAACATTTCGGGCTGCTCGTTAATGAGCATCGGCCCGGGCGTGATGCCGTGGATGATCAGCGCCCCCAGCATGATGGCCATCACCGCATCCCCGGGAATGCCCAGCGACAGCGACGGCACGAAGGCGGTCTGCGCCGCGGCGTTGTTGGCGGACTCGGGGGCAGAAATGCCTTGCACGGCGCCCTGGCCAAACTGGCTGGGGTCCTTGGCCACACGCTTTTCAATCGCATACGACATGAACGCGGCAATCGACGGACCCACGCCTGGCAGCGCCCCCAGGGCCGAGCCCAGCGCCGAGCCACGCAGCATGGCGGGATAGCTGCGCCTCATCTCCTCGCGCGCGGGGATCATGGAGCGCAGCGTGACCTTCTCCACCTTCTGCGAGTCGTCCTGGCCGTGGATGTTGCGCACCACCTCGGCCACACCGAACAGGCCCATGGCCAGGGCCACCAGGTTGATGCCGTCCATCAGCTCCGGAATATCGAAGGTGAAGCGGGCGGCACCGGAATTCACGTCCGTGCCCACCATGCCCAGCAGCACACCCATGACCACCATCGCCAACCCCTTGACCGGGGAGCCGGTGCCCATGGACGAGGCCGCCACCAGGCCCAGCACCATCATGGCAAACAGTTCCGCGGGACCGAATTTCAGGCCCACCTCGGCAATCGCGGGCGAGAACAGCACCAGCAGCACCAGGCCGATCATGGCGCCGACCAGGGACGCGATCGTGGTGATGAACAGGGCAATGCCGGCCTTGCCGTTCTTGGCCATCGGGTAGCCATCCAGGCAGGTGACCGCCGACGCGGGCCCCCCGGGCAAATTCATCAGGATCGAGGCCGTCGATCCGCCGTACTGCGCGCCGTAGTACACGCCGGCCAGCATCACGATCGCCGCGGTGGGCGACATGTGGTAGGTCATCGGCAGCAGCAGCGAGATGGCCGCCAGGGCACCGATGCCGGGCAGGACGCCCACGGCCGTGCCGAGAAACACCCCCAGGAAGCAATACCACAGGATGGTGGGATCGGAAGCCACCTGCAGCCCCATCAACAGATTATTGAATAGTTCCATCGTGACAATCAGAATTCAGGAAACATGGAAATCGTCATATTCAGACCGACGATGAAAATCAGGACGGTAATCACGGCAATGATGCCGGCAATCACCAAGCGCATACCCATGTGCATCGGTTTGGGTAGGCTGGCCACCAATACGGCCACCATGGTGCTGAAAAATACGCCCAGGGTATTTAGCAAGAAGGCAAATACCACCAGCGACCCCAAGGAAGCCGCCAGACTGTCCCAGTGCACGACGATGCGGTCGCCTTGGCGGAACCAGGCGGGCAACACGATCAACACCCCCAGGGCAAACAGCACCCAGCCCAGGATCACCGGCATATACCCGGGCCCCATGCGCGCGGCGGAACCCATGGCGTAGCCGCTTCCAGCGATGGCAAAAAATAATCCGACCGCGGCCACAAACAGGCCGGCCAGAATATCCCGTAAATCTCTAGGTAACATCACACCTCCATTGCATTGAGGAGGCGTATCTTCATGGCAGAAATGGCGATTTTTTTACGTAATACCACCTAGCGCAGATTATATTAACCACGCTTCATGCAAAACATTAAAAAATAATCATGCAAATCCAATCCAGGTATTGATTTGCAGTTTTTTATTAAAAGGAATTAATTTTTCGACATCATCCAGGCATCGGGTAATGCAAAAAATAATCATCAAAGCCCCCAGGCCGTGTGCCTGAATACCACCCGCCACCTCACGGCCACGCCCCTGGGCCAGCGGGGGTATTCCGCAGCCCAGGGGCGCTTTGCTTTTCATAGCTATCAGCGCTTACCAGACAAGCGCTGATAGCCAATTTTGCACTTAACGCGCCGTGGTATCGCTGGCGATGGGGATGTAGAACTCCCCGCCCGTGCGGTTGAACTCCTCGGCCTTGGCCTGCATGCCGGCGGCAATCCCCTGCTCTTCGGCCACGCCCTGCTGCTTGGCAAAGTCGCGCACCTCCTGGGTGATCTTCATGGAGCAGAACTTGGGCCCGCACATGCTGCAGAAGTGGGCGACCTTGGCGCTGTCCTTGGGCAGGGTTTCGTCGTGAAAGGCGCGCGCCGTGTCGGGGTCCAGGCCCAGGTTGAACTGATCTTCCCAGCGGAAGTCGAAACGCGCTTGCGACAGCGCATCGTCGCGCGAACGCGCGCCCGGGTGGCCTTTGGCCACGTCGGCGGCGTGGGCCGCGATCTTGTACGCAATGATGCCCTGCTTGACGTCGTCGCGGTCGGGCAGGCCCAGGTGCTCCTTGGGCGTCACGTAGCACAGCATGGCCGTGCCGAACCAGCCGATCATGGCCGCGCCGATGGCCGACGCGATGTGGTCGTAGCCGGGGGCGATGTCGATGGTCAGCGGGCCCAGGGTGTAGAACGGCGCCTCGTGGCAGTGCTTGAGCTGCTCGGTCATGTTCGCCTGGATCATGTGCATGGGCACGTGGCCGGGGCCTTCGATCATGGTCTGCACGTCGTGCTTCCAGGCCACTTGCGTCAGCTCGCCCAGGGTCTTGAGTTCGGCAAACTGGGCGTCGTCGTTGGCGTCCGAGGCACAGCCAGGGCGCAGGCCGTCACCCAGGCTGAAGGATACGTCGTACTGCTTCATGATGTCGCAGATGTCCTCGAAGTGCTCGTACAGGAAGCTTTCGCGGTGGTGGGCCATGCACCACTTGGCCATGATGGAGCCGCCACGCGAGACGATGCCGGTGCGGCGCTGGGCCGTCAGGTGGATGTAGGCCAAGCGCACGCCGGCGTGGATGGTGAAGTAGTCCACGCCCTGCTCGGCCTGCTCGACCAGGGTGTCGCGGAAGATCTCCCAGGTCAGGTCTTCGGCAATGCCGCCGACCTTCTCCAGCGCCTGGTAGATGGGCACGGTGCCAATGGGCACGGGCGAGTTGCGCACGATCCAGTCGCGCGTGGTGTGGATGTTCTTGCCGGTGGACAGGTCCATGACATTGTCCGCGCCCCAACGGATGGCCCAGACCAGCTTTTCCACCTCTTCCTCGATGCTCGAGGTCACGGCCGAGTTGCCGATGTTGGCGTTGATCTTGACCTTGAAATTGCGCCCAATCGCCATGGGCTCGATCTCGGGGTGGTTGATGTTGGCCGGGATGATGGCGCGGCCGCGCGCCACTTCGTCGCGCACGAATTCGGGCGTGATGATCTTGGGGATGGCGGCGCCCAGGCTGTTGCCGGCCAGGCGTGCTTCCCGCGCCGCGTCCTGCTGGTACTGCGCCATCCATTCGCGGCGGCCGTTCTCGCGCAGGGCCACGTATTCCATCTCGGGCGTGATGATGCCGCGCTTGGCGTAGTGCATCTGGGTCACGTTCTGGCCGGATTTGGCGCGGCGCGGCTGGCGTTGCAGCGCGGCCGCCTCGGCGCGCAGTTGGGCCACGCGCGCGTCTTCCTCGCCACGCTTGCCGCCGTCGTCCAGCGCCACGCGCGGGCGGCCGACATAGAACTCGCTGTCACGACGCGCTTCGATCCAGGCGCCGCGCACGCTGGCCAGGCCCTGGCGCACGTCGATATGGGCGGTGGGGTCGGTGTAGGGGCCCGAGGTGTCATAGACGCTGACCTGCTCGCCGTTGGTCAGCGCGATGTCGCGCACCGGCACGCGCAGATCGGGGTGGATGGCACCGCTCAGGTAGCTTTTGGTGGATGCCGGAAATGGCTGGCGCGACTGGGCCAGCAGGTCGGCGAAACGGGCGGCATCGGGGGCATTGCCGGCGGCGGGCGTAAAGATGGCATCGGGGGCGTTCATCGCAGTCTCCAAAAAGCGTGTGAAGTTCATCAAACGCTCCGTGGAGTGCTGGGACGCTCTGATGGCGTGGGAGATGGCTGGCGCCATCCACCTTCGCCTGCACCTGGCTCCAGCCCTGGCATTGCTCCCACAATGCCTGACCGACGCCACCGGAATCCACCGATTCCGACCAAGGCTGCCACGCCCGGTGTTCCATCCCCAAAAAGACAAAACCCCAGTGCGCGAGGCGCCTGGGGTTTGCTGTGCCTGGGGATGGTGGGCACCTGCCTGGCCTTACAAAAGCCCATGTGCCTGTCCATTCCTGGCCCTGCTTCAGGGTCCCGCTCTTCTTCCGCCGGTATGAACCGGATCAAGTTCGTCGGGTTCGCTGGCCACTGTTTTCACAGCGGTTCGCATCTCAGCGCTTTCGCACACCCCGGAGCAGCCGTGAGTATAGGCGCATCTGCGCCGGCACTGGACACCGGGCAAACGCCTAGGCTTTCAGCATCAAAACCGACTCCAGCGCTTGTCAGGCATGCGCTGGCAGCTATCAATGCTGAAAATCAGACCACGATGGCACTGGCCGAGCCGACCTGCTTGCGCAGCTCGAACTTCTGGATCTTGCCAGTGCTGGTCTTGGGCAGTTCGCCAAACACCACGGCGCGCGGCACCTTGTAGCCAGCCAGGTGCTGCTTGCAGTGGGCCACGATGTCGGCCTCGCTGACCTGGGCGCCCGGCTTGATTTCCAGGAAGGCGCACGGAGTCTCGCCCCACTTGGGGTCGGGCTTGGCCACCACCGCCGCCGCCAGCACGGCGGGGTGGCGGTAGAGCACGTCCTCGACCTCGATCGAGGAGATGTTCTCGCCGCCGGAGATGATGATGTCCTTGCTGCGGTCCTTGATCTGGATGTAGCCATCGGGGTACTGCACGGCCAGGTCGCCGCTGTGGAACCAGCCGCCGCGGAAGGCATCGTCCGTGGCGCTGGGGTTCTTGAGGTAGCCCTTCATGGCGATGTTGCCACGGAACATGATCTCACCCATGGTCTCGCCATCCAGGGGCACGGGCTGCAGGGTCTCGGGGTCCATGACCCGCACTTCGCGCTGCAGGTGGTAGCGCACGCCCTGGCGGGCATTGAGGCGGGCACGCTCGCCAATGTCGAGTTGGTCCCAGCGCGCGTGCTTGGCGCAGACGGTGGCGGGGCCGTAGGTTTCGGTCAGGCCATAGACGTGGGTCAGGTCGAACCCCATGGCCTCCATGCCTTCGATCATCGAGGCCGGGGGCGCGGCACCGGCCACCATGGCCTTCACCCCGGCAGGGATGCCCTCTTTGAGCTCAGCCGGCGCATTCACCAGCAGGGATTGCACGATGGGCGCACCACAGTAGTGGGTGACGCCGTGCTCGCGCATGGCGTCAAAGATGGCCTTGGCCTCGACCCGACGCAGGCAGACATTGACCCCGGCGCGGGCCGCCACGGTCCAGGGGAAGCACCAGCCATTGCAGTGGAACATGGGCAAGGTCCACAGGTACACGCTGTGCTTGGGCATGTCCCACTCCAGCACGTTGCTGATGGCGTTGATGGCTGCACCGCGGTGGTGGTAGACCACGCCTTTGGGGTTGCCGGTGGTGCCACTGGTGTAGTTGAGGGCAATCGCATCCCACTCGTCCTCGGGCAGCTCCCAGGCATAGGCGGCATCGCCCTGGGCCACGAAGTCCTCGTAGCGGATGCTGCCGACCTGCACGGCGGCCTCGCCGTACAGGGCATCGTCCACCTGGATCACCAGAATGGGTTGGGTGCGTTCGCGCAACTGCAGGGCCTTGGCGATCACCGGTGCGAACTCAGGGTCCACGATCAAGGCCTTGGCTTCGCCGTGGTCCAGCATGAAGGCCAGGGCCTCGGCATCCAGGCGCGTGTTCAAGGTGTTCAGCACCGCCCCGGCCATGGGCACGCCGAAGTGGGCTTCCACCATCGGCGGTGTATTCGGCAGGATCACGGCCACGGTGTCGTTCTTGCCAATCCCGGCCTGGCGCAGGCTGCTGGCCAGCTGGCGGCAGCGCGCATAGGTCTGCGCCCAGGTCTGGCGCAAGTCACCGTGGATGATGGCCAGGCGCTCGGGGTAGACGCTGGCGGTGCGCTCTAGAAAGCTCAGCGGGGTCAGCGCTGCAAAGTTGGCGGCATTGCGATCCAGGTGTTGGTCGAAGGTGCTGGTCATGGCTGTTGTCTCCCTGTGGGTTGTGATTTTTGACGTGACCGTATGTTGGCATACCGCCGGCCGCACGCATGCTAAGCGTGGACCCCCAGGGTCCGCAAGTCACTTGACAAACCGGCAACGGCCCTGGGTTTGATGCGGCGCAATGTCACAAATTTCAGTATCCAGTGAAATGGGATTGCCATCTGGACTGGGTCTAAGCCAAGTCATCCATGGGAACACCCTGTGTGCATCCTGAGGTCGCACCGCCAGACGGAGCAGATGGCCACGGTCCGCTCGATCCGGGTTGTCCGTGCCTTTGAAAACGACAAGTGCTTTGGAGCCACACATGAAACTCAAACTGCGCCCCCTCGTTGCTGCTGCCATGACCGTTGCAGCCCTGGCATCCGCCGCCACCTGGGCGATGTCCCCCAACAACGAGCCAATCTCTCCCCTGGTCGCCCACAAGGTGACCAACCCCGCGATGGTGGAACTGGGCAAGAAGCTGTGGTTCGATCCACGCCTGTCCAAGTCCGGCTTCATTTCGTGCAACTCCTGCCACAACCTGTCCATGGGCGGCAGCGACAACCTCAAGACCTCGATCGGCCACAACTGGGCCGAAGGCCCCATCAATTCGCCCACGGTGCTGAACTCCAGCCTCAACGTGGCCCAGTTCTGGGATGGCCGTGCCGCCAACCTGAAGGAACAAGCCGGTGGTCCGATTGCCAACCCCATGGAGATGGCGTTCACTCACGAGCTGGCGGTGGACATGCTGAACTCCATCCCCGGCTACCTGGGCGAGTTCAAGCAGGTGTTCAAGAAGGATAAGATCGACATTGACCAGGTGACCGATGCGATCGCCGCCTTCGAAGAAACCCTGGTGACCCCCAACTCGCGCTTTGACAAGTGGCTCAAGGGCGACCAGAAGGCACTGAGCAAGGACGAGCTGGAAGGCTACAAGCTGTTCCGCGACAGCGGCTGCGTGGCCTGCCACAACGGCACGGCCGTGGGCGGCAACTCCTTCCAGCGCATGGGCGTGGTCGAAGCCTACAAGACCAACAACCCCGCCGAAGGCCGCGTGGCAGTGACCGGCACCGATGCCGACCGCTTCAACTTCAAGGTACCCACCCTGCGCAACGTCGAGCTGACCTACCCCTACTTCCACGACGGTGCGGCGGACACGCTGAGCGAAGCCGTGGACACCATGGGCCGCATTCAGCTGGGCAAGAAGTTCACGCCCCAGGAGAACGCCAAGATCGTGGCCTTCCTGAAGACCCTGACCGGCGATCAGCCCCAGTTGACCATGCCCATCCTGCCGCCCTCCAGCGACAAGACCCCGCGCCCCCAGCCTTTCGCTAAAAAGTAAGAACGTCTGGTCCTCGGGACTTTGCGCTGACTTTTGAGCGCGCATTCATCCGCCAAGGTGCTGCAGCGCCTTGTGCGGATGCCGCTTTTTCAGGTTCTCACCACCCACCGACATGACAGCCCAGCCTCTTTCCGCCTCCCACACCACCACCCCACACGCCCTGGAAGCCCGGCTGCGCAGCGCGGACATCCAGCCAACACGCCAGCGCATGGCGATTGCCCAGGTGCTGCTGCATGCCCCCGTACACCTGGCGGCCGACGACATCCTGGCCGCAGCACGCAAGCTGCTGCCCAGCCTGTCCCGGGCCACGGTCTATAACACCTTGCCGCTGTTTGTCGAAAAAGGCCTGCTGCGTGCCTTGCGCCTGGATCCCGAGCGCACGGTCTACGACTCCCGCACCGACACGCACTCGCACATCTACCATGAAGACACGGGAACCCTGGAAGACCTGCCGGCCGAAATGCTGCAGTGGCCCAGCATTCCGGACATTCCCGCACACCTGGAGCTGGTGGGTCTGGATCTCATCGTGCGGGTCCGCCAGAAAACCGTGCATCCCCAGCCTCAGTGATGCCATTTTTCCGGGTCAATGACTGACATCCCGGGTGGGGTATTTGCAAAAAACCCAATGATCAATCTTGCCATTCAATAATTATAGAAATCTATTAATCATTTAAAAATCAATCACTTAAAACAAAAATATGTCTCTCAAAGAATGCCTTTTATCACCAAAAGAAAACATGTTTTATATAAGACATCTTTTACGAAAAAATGGCCTTTCTGCTGACAGACTGCCATTTCGTTCCTACAATCCATCCCATCGCCACACACAGTGCGGCGAGACAAACAAATGAGGAATGCTCTGGGACTCACCAGAGCGGAGGAGGCCAGGCCTGCATCACTGATGCAGGCCTTTTTTCTTGGGCCACGTAAAAAAACTCCACCCAGCGCCCTGGGCGCACTGGATGGAGTTTTTCAAGCGTGCGCGACGTAGAGAATCAGCCCGTGTTGCGCAAGCCGGCCGCGATCCCGTTGATGGAGATATGGATGCCGTTTTTCAGGCGTTCATCCACCTGACCGGCACGCCAGCGCCGCACCAGTTCCACCTGCAGGTGGTGCAGCGGGTCGATGTACGGGAAACGGTGGCGAATCGAACGCGCCAGCGCCGGGTTACTGGCCAAGCGGTCCTTCTCTTCCGTGATGCGCGCCAAGGCATCGGTGGTGCGCAGCCACTCGGCTTCGATGCTGGAGAAGATGCGTTTGCGCAGGCGGGTGTCGGTCACCAGCTCGCTGTAGCGCGATGCCAGGGCCAGATCGCTTTTGGCGATGACCATGTCCATGTTCGACAGCAGCGTGCGGAAAAACGGCCACTGGCGGTACATTTTTTGCAGCAATGCCAGCTGACGGCGTGGATCCGCCCCCTCCAGCTGCACAAAGGCCTCCACCGCAGAACCAAAGCCATACCAGCCTGGCAAGGTCAAGCGGCACTGCCCCCAGCTGAACCCCCAGGGGATGGCACGCAGATCTTCAATCGCCTGCGTGGCTTTGCGTGACGCCGGGCGTGAGCCGATGTTGAGTTCGGCAATCTCCCGGATGGGTGTGGAGCCGAAGAAGTAGTCGGCAAACCCCGGGGTCTCGTACACCAGCTTGCGATAGGCCGCCATGCTGGCCTGGGACAGCTGCTCTGCCGCCTGCAGATAGGCCTTGGTGGCCGGCTTGGTGGGCTGCAGCAACGTGGCCTCCAGCGTGGCGGCAACCAGGGTCTCCAAGTTGCGCCGGCCGATCTCCGGATTCGCATACTTGGAGGCAATCACCTCGCCCTGCTCGGTCAGACGGATCTGGCCGCGCACGGTGCCTGGGGGCTGCGCCAGGATGGCCTGGTAGCTGGGGCCACCGCCGCGGCCCACCGTGCCGCCACGGCCATGAAACATGCGCAGCCGCAAGCCATGCTGCTGACCCAGTTGATCGAACAGCTCTACCAGCGCCAGCTCGGCCTGGTACAGCTCCCAGTTGCTGGTGAAAATGCCGCCATCCTTGTTGCTGTCGCTATAACCCAGCATGATGTCCTGCACGCCGCCCGAACGCTGCAGCAGCGCGGCTACACCGGGGATGGCGTAGTAGGCCTGCATGATGTCGGCGGCGGCGCGCAGATCACCGACGGTCTCAAATAAGGGCACGACGATCAGATCCAGTCGGGCATCCGGCTGGTCCAGGCAGCCCTGCAGCAGGCCCACCTCTTTTTGCAGCAGCAGCACTTCCAGCAGGTCGCTAACTGTTTCGGTGTGGCTGATGATGTAGTGGATGATGGCATCCCGCCCATAACGGGCACGCATCTCCTTGGCAGCCTCGAAAATCGCCAGTTCACTGCAGGCCAAATCCGAATACTGACCGGCCACCACGCGCAGTGGCCGCGGCTCCTGCAACAAACGCTGCAGCAACGCGCACTTGTGGGCCTCATCCAGCTGCGCGTAGTTGGCGTCGACCTGGGCCACCGCCACCAACTCCGCCACCACCGCCTCATGCTTGTCCGAGCTTTGGCGCAAATCCACCGTCGACAGGCAGAAACCGAACACCTTCACCGCGCGAATCAAGGGGTTCAGGCGCTGCGCGGCTAGGCTCTCGCCATGGTGGGCACGCAGGGAATCGCCAATCACCAGCAGATCGCTGAGCAGTTCCTCGGCCTGCACATACGGGTTCTGCGGCGCCACGGCATGGCGGGCCGCTTGCCCCCCAGTCAGGTGTTCCAGCGTGGCGGCCAGACGCGCATAAATACCGGTCAAGGCACGGCGATAAGGTTCGTCCTGGCGGTGTGGATTGCTGTCCGGGGATGCATTCGCCAGCGCCCGCATTGCTGCCGACACATCCACCAGGCGCACCGACATGGACAGCTCGGCCCCCAGGTAGTGCACCTCGGTCAGGTAGTGGCGCAGCACCACTTCGCTTTGGCGGCACAGCGCCAGCTTCAGTGTGTCGGCCGTGACATTCGGGTTGCCATCGCGATCCCCGCCAATCCACTGCCCCATGCGCAGGAAGCTGTGGATGGAACGCCCTTCCAGCGCATCCTCCAGCGCAGCGTAGATCCTGGGCACTTCGCGCAGAAAAGTGGCCTCGTAATAGCTCAAGGCGTTTTCGATTTCATCGGCCACCGTGAGCTTGGAATACCGCAACAAGCGCGTCATCCACAGCTGCGCCACGCGGGCACGCAACATGGACTCATTGCTGGCCAGTTCACGCGGCGTGAGTGCGTCCTTGGCGCTGTTGAACAGCTGGGCACGGGCCTGGATGTCATCGCGCTCCACCAGCAGGCGGGCGATGTCGTGCTCGGCCTGCAAGATGCTCTGCCGCTGCACCTCGGTGGGGTGGGCCGTCAGCACCGGGGAGACATAGGCCTGGGCCAGGGTCTGCGCGATCTCATCGGGCGTGATGCCGGCCCAGCGCAGGCGCGACAGGGCCACCTCGACGCTGCCCTCCTGCGTATTGCCGGCACGCTCGTGCACCGCCCGGCGACGGATGTGGTGCCGGTCTTCAGCCAGGTTCGCCAGATGGGAAAAGTAGGTGAAGGCACGGATCACACTGACCGTCTGGTCCGTGCTCAGCCCCTTGAGCAGCTTCTTCAGCGCCTTGTCGGCCTCATGGTCGTGGTCGCGGCGAAAGGCCACCGACAACTGGCGCACCTGCTCGATCAGCTCATAGACCGCGACCCCTTCCTGCTCGCGAATGATGTCGCCCAGAATGCGCCCCAGCAGACGGATGTCCTCGATCAGCGGCAAATCCTTGTCGTGCTTGCGTGCCGCCCTGGCCTGCAAAGAAGCAGCGTTTTGATCTTGGTCGTTCTTTCGCGCAGCAAGCTTTTTCATGAATACTCCCACCGGTTTCTATGGCAACTTGCCATGCTAGCATCCCCCGTTGATCCGAAGGCACACGCCAAACCACTGAAGTCATGACCCTCGCCACACCCCTCCCCCCGCTTGTCATCGCCACCCGTGAGAGCCGCCTGGCGTTGTGGCAGGCCGAGCATGTCAAGGCCTTGCTGCAAGCACAGGGGCACCAGGTGCAACTGCTGGGCATGACCACCAAGGGCGACCAGATCCTGGACCGCACCCTGTCCAAGGTCGGTGGCAAGGGGCTGTTCGTCAAGGAGCTGGAAGTGGCCCTGGAAGAAGGCACCGCCCACATCGCCGTGCACTCGCTCAAGGACGTGCCCATGGACATGCCGGATGGCTTTGCCCTGGCCTGCGTGATGGAGCGCGAAGACCCCCGTGACGCCTTCGTGTCGCCCCGTTACGCCGACCTGGATGCCCTGCCCCAGGGCGCTGTCGTCGGCACGTCCAGCCTGCGCCGCCAGGTGCTGCTGCAGGCGCTGCGCCCCGACCTGAAGATCGAACCCTTGCGCGGCAACCTCGACACCCGCCTGCGCAAACTGGACGAAGGCCAGTACGACGCCATCGTTCTCGCCGCAGCAGGCCTGAAGCGCCTGGGCATGACCGACCGCATCCGCAGCATCTTCGAGCCCACCGCCATGCTGCCCGCCGCGGGCCAGGGCGCCCTGGGCATCGAGATTCGCACCGACCGCCAGGACCTGGCGCAGGCATTGGCACCGCTGGTCCACATGCCAACCTGGCTGCGCGTGGCCGCCGAGCGTGCCGTCAGCCGCGGCATGGGGGGCAGCTGCTCGGTCCCCCTGGCCGCCCATGCCGTGCTGGACGCGGGCCAGATGCGCCTGGATGCCGCCTGGGGCGACCCCGAAGGCGTCCTGCCGCTAGTGCAGGTGCAACAGACCGCCCCAGTTTCCACGCTGGAACAGGCCGAAGCCCTGGGTACGGACGTAGCACGCCGCCTGCAGGCGGGCGGTGCCAAGGTCTGCAGCAACGCATAGCACTGCCGGATGCTGCCGCTGCTCGTTGTCACCCGTCCACAACCGGACGCCACGCTGTGGACACAGCAGCTGCAGGCGGCCGGCGTGCCCAGCCACTGCCTGCCCCTGATGGAGATCGGCCCCAGCCGTAGCCCCGCGGCCCAGGCAGCGTTGGCCTGCGCACTGCAACAGCTGGACACCTACAGCGCCCTGATGTTCGTCAGCGGCAATGCCGTACGCTATTTCGCCGACCAGTTGCAGACCGCGCACCGTGCCTGGCCTGCCCAGGCGCGCATCTGGACTCCCGGCCCCGGCACCACCAAGGCCTTGCTGGCCGCCGGCGTGCCCCTGGCACAGATCGACCAGCCTGCGGCCGATGCCGCGCAGTTTGACTCCGAGTCCTTGTGGGCCCAGATCCAGACCCAGGTCCGCACCGGCCAGCGCGTGCTGATCGTGCGCGGTGGCGACGGGCAGGATGCCGCGGGCCGTGGCCGGGTCTGGCTGACCGAGCAGTTGCAGCGCCAGGGGGTGCAGGTGGACTTTGCCCCGGTGTATGAGCGCCACCCCCCCGCCGATGGCGCGGCCTTGCTGCAGGACATCGCCGCGTTGCGCGCGCAGAATGCCCTCTGGCTGTTCAGCAGCTCCGAATGTGTGCAACATTTGCGACTGAGCAACCCCGCCTGGTCCTGGCAAGCGCACACCGCCTTGGCCACTCATCCGCGGATTGCCCAGCAAGCGCGCGACGCGGGTTTCGGCACCGTGATCGACACACCGCCCACCGTGCAAGGCATTGTGGCCTCGATAAAATCATTGCATGACCTCCCCTGACAGCGCCCCCATTGCCTCGCAGGCCGTACCGTTTGAAAAACCCGGCGTTCCCCACGCCGCCACGCCGGCCTGGGCGTGGCTGTCCCTGGTGGTCGGCGCCACCGGCCTGGGCTGCAGCCTGATGCTCTGGCAGAAAGTCGATGGCATGCAGGAACAGCTGGCCCGGCAGACGGCCGAGGCCACCACCCAGGCCGTCGAGGCCCGCGCCCTGGCGCGGGAGTCGCAGGACCTGGTGCGGGATGCCAGCGCCAAGCTGTCGGTGATGGAAGCCCGCGTGAACGAGGTCAGCCTGCAGCGCGGCCAGTTGGACACGCTGGTGCAAAACCTCACCCGCTCGCGCGACGAAACCCTGGTGGTGGATCTGGAGTCGGCCATCCGCATGGCCCAGCAACAGGCCCAGCTGACAGGCAGCACGGAGCCCCTGGTAGCCGCCCTGCACCACAGCATCAAGCGCCTGGAGCGCTCCACCCAGCCACGCCTGATCACCGTGCAGCAAGCCATGGAACGGGATCTGGAGCGCCTGTCCCGAACCGCGGTCACCGACACCGCCAGCCTGCTGGCCCGCCTGGACGATGTGGTGCGCCTGGTCGATGACCTGCACGTGCAAAACAGCGCCCCCTTGCAGGACACCCAGCGGCAACCCGAGCGCAAGGCGCCACAGCCGCAGGCCGCGCAAGATGCCACCCTCACCCCCGCGCAGTGGGCGTGGTGGAGCAACTGGGGCCACAGAATCTGGCAGGGCACGCTTGATGAAGCCCGCGATCTGCTGCGCGTCAGCCGCATCGAGCACGCCGACGCCATGCTGATGGCGCCCGAGCAAGCCTTCTTCCTGCGCGAGAACCTCAAGTTCAAGCTGCTGAACGCCCGCCTGGCCGTGCTGGCGCGCCAGTTCGATGCGGCCCGCGCCGACATCGGTGCGGCCCAGGCCTCGCTGAACAAGTACTTCGAGGTCGGATCGCGCCGCACCCACCAGGCCCAATCGGTCCTGGCCCAGCTGCAGACGCATTTGCAAGCCACCCAACAACCGTCGCTGGAAGACACGCTGACCGCGCTGTCCACCGCAGCGACCGGGCTGTAAGCGCGCGAAAGGACTTCCACCATGATGCGCGCAGCACTTTGGTTTGTCGGCCTGTTCGCCGTGGCCGTCGCTCTGGCTTTGTTCGCTGGCAACAACCAGGGCATGGTCAGCCTGTTCTGGCACCCGTACCGGGTGGACCTGTCTCTCAACATGGTGCTGCTGCTGCTGTTCACCGTGTTCGCCCTGGCCTATGCGGCCTTGCGGGCCTTCTCGGCCCTGGTCATGCTGCCCCACCAAGCCAAGCGCTGGCGCCAGCAGCAAAAGGAACGCAACCTCTACCAGGCGCTGGTGGCTAGCTTCTCGCACCTGCAGGCGGGCCGCTATGTGCGGGCGCGCAAGTCGGCGCAGACCCTGCTCAAGCTCAGCGACGAGCTGCGCCACGAGGACGCGCACTTCGCCCAGGACAGTCACCTGCGGGCAATCGCCCACATGCTGGCCGCCGACAGCGCCCATGCCCTGCGCGATGTGGCGGCGCGCGACAGCCATTACGAGCAGGCGCTGGACGATGTGCCGCTCAACGGCAGCCTGCAGCAGCAGGAAATCCGCGAAGGCGCCCAGATGCGTGCCGCGCGCTGGGCCCTGGATGACCGCGATCCCCAGGAAGCCCTGCAGCGCCTGGAACAGCTCCCCCCCGGCGCCAGCCGGCGCACCATGGCCTTGCGCATCCAGCTCAAGGCCAGCCGCCTGGCGCATGCCACGCACTCCGCCCTGGAAACCGCCCGCCTGCTGGCCAAGCACGGCGGCCTGTCCCCGGAAGCGGCCGCCAGCATCATCCGCGGCCTGG
Organism: Comamonas aquatica; assembly: GCF_018064205.1. Taxonomy (NCBI): domain Bacteria; kingdom Pseudomonadati; phylum Pseudomonadota; class Betaproteobacteria; order Burkholderiales; family Comamonadaceae; genus Comamonas; species Comamonas aquatica. Next base: position 2,322,299 of record NZ_CP072916.1, read on the forward strand.
TGATCGAACAGATCCAGCACACCCACGATGCCGAGCAACTGCAACAGACCTGGCGCAGCCTGCACCCGGCCGACCGCGACGCGCCCGACATCGCCCTGGCCGCCGCGCGCAAGCTGGTGGAACTGCAAGGCGATGCCCAGCAAGCGCGCAGCTGGCTGCTGCCGGTGCTGGAGCAGTTCATCCAGTCGCCCCAGTCCCTGACCAGCACGCAGGCCCTGCGCCTGTTCACCGTCCTGCCCCAGGCGCTGGACGGGCTGGACGCCACCTGGCTGGCCCGGCTGGAAACGGCCTACCGCGCCGCACCGCATGAGCCCCGGCTGCAATACCTGGCCGGTATGGCCTGCATGGAGCAGCAGCTGTGGGGCAAGGGTGAGCAATTGCTGCAAGGCGCGGTCATGCGCCTGGACGATGCCCCGCTGCGCGCGCGGGCCTGGACGGCCCTGGCCGTTGTGGCCGAACAGCGCGAAGACAGCCAGGCCGCGGCCCAGGCCTGGCGCCAGGCAGCCTTACAGAACCAGCAATAACCATAGCTGCCAACGCTTGCTGCACCTGCGTCCAACGCCAATTTGACTACAAACAATGCCCCACCCCACCCATCGCTGGGTTGGGTCGGTAAAATCACCCTCAATCCGTCCTTTCAGCTAACAGCTCACCGACGGCATCCCGTACGCTGGATGCCGTTTTCATTTGCGAATCCGCCATGAGTGAATCCATTGCCCAGCCGGGCCTGAACAGCCTGTCCAAATCCTTTGAACCTGCCGCGCTGGAAGCCCACTGGGGCCCCGAGTGGGAAAAGCGTGGCTATGGCAACGCAGGCTACCGCGGCACGGGCGCGCCCGGTGCCGAGGCCACCGCGGCAGGCCACAACTTCGCCATCCAGCTGCCCCCCCCCAATGTGACCGGCACGCTGCACATGGGCCACGCGTTCAACCAGACCATCATGGACTCGCTGACGCGCTACCACCGCATGAAGGGCTACAACACGGCCTGGATCCCTGGCACCGACCACGCCGGCATCGCCACCCAGATCGTGGTGGAGCGCCAGCTGCAGACCCAGGGCGTGAGCCGCTATGACCTGGGCCGCGACGCCTTCACCCAGAAGATCTGGGAGTGGAAGGAAAAGTCCGGCAACACCATCACCACGCAGATGCGCCGCATGGGCGACACCGTGGACTGGAGCCGCGAGTACTTCACCATGGACGACAAGCTGTCCCAGGTGGTGACCGAGACCTTCGTCAAGCTGTACCAGCAAGGCCTGATCTACCGCGGCAAGCGCCTGGTGAACTGGGACCCGGTGCTGCAGTCGGCCGTGTCCGATCTGGAAGTCGAGAACCAGGAAAAGGACGGCTCGCTGTGGCACATCGCCTACCCGCTGAGCAGCGGTGAAGGCCAGCTGGTGGTGGCCACCACCCGCCCCGAAACCATGCTGGGCGACGTGGCCGTGATGGTCCACCCCGAAGACGAGCGCTACCAGCACCTGATCGGCCAGACCGTGACCCTGCCGCTGGTGGGCCGCGAAATCCCGATCATTGCCGACGACTACGTGGACCGCGAGTTCGGCACCGGCGTGGTGAAGGTCACACCGGCACACGACCAGAACGACTACCAGGTCGGCCAGCGCCACAAGCTGCCGATGATCTGCGTGCTGACGCTGACCGCCACCATCAACGACGAGGCGCCCGAGAAGTACCGTGGACTGGACCGCTTCGTGGCCCGCAAGGCCATCGTCGCCGACCTGGAAGCCCTGGGCCTGCTGGTCGAGACCAAGAAGCACAAGCTGATGGTGCCGATCTGCGACCGGACCGGCCAGGTGATCGAGCCCATGCTGACCGACCAGTGGTTCATCGCTATGAGCAAGGTCAGCGACCAGGACCCGACCGGCAAGTCCATCGCCCAGAAGGCCATCGATGCTGTGGCCTCTGGCGAAGTGCAATTTGTGCCCGAGAACTGGGTCAACACCTACAACCAGTGGATGAACAACATCCAGGACTGGTGCATCTCGCGCCAGCTGTGGTGGGGCCACCAGATTCCGGCCTGGTATGACGAAGCAGGCAATCTCTACGTCGCCAAGAACGAAGCCGAAGCCCAGGCCCAGGCCCCCGGCAAGACCCTCACGCGCGACCCGGACGTGCTGGACACCTGGTACTCGTCCGCCATGGTGCCGTTCTCCACCATGGGCTGGCCCGGCCAGACCGACGCTGCCGATGACGACTACAACCTCTACCTGCCCTCCTCGGTGCTGGTCACGGGCTACGACATCATCTTCTTCTGGGTGGCGCGCATGATCATGATGACCACGCACTTCACCGGTCGCGTGCCGTTCAAGCATGTCTACATCCACGGCCTGGTGCGCGATGCGCAAGGCAAGAAGATGTCCAAATCCGAAGGCAATGTGCTGGACCCGGTCGACCTGATCGACGGCATCTCGCTGGAGCCGCTGCTGGACAAGCGCACCACCGGCCTGCGCAAGCCCGAAACTGCACCCCAGGTGCGCAAGAACACGCAAAAGGAATTCCCCGAAGGCATTCCCGCCTACGGTGCCGACGCGCTGCGCTTCACCTTTGCCGCCCTGGCCTCGCTGGGTCGCTCCATCAACTTCGACAGCAAGCGCTGTGAGGGCTACCGCAACTTCTGCAACAAGCTGTGGAACGCCAGCCGCTTTGTGTTGATGAACTGTGAAGGCTACGACTGCGGCCTGCAGGACCACACCGCCGCCGACTGCGCCGGTGGCTATCTGCAGTTCAGCCAGCCTGACCGCTGGATCGTGTCGCAGCTGCAGAAGGTCGAGGCCGAAGTGGCCAAGGGCTTTGCCGAGTACCGCCTGGACAACGTGGCCAACGCCATCTACGACTTTGTCTGGAACGAGTTCTGCGACTGGTACCTGGAAATCGCCAAGGTGCAGATCCAGACCGGCAACGCAGCCCAGCAGCGCGCCACGCGCCGCACGCTGATCCGCACGCTGGAGACCATCCTGCGCCTGGCCCACCCCATCATCCCCTTCGTCACCGAAGAGCTGTGGCAGAAGGTGGCCCCCGTGGCTGGCCGTGCCGGCGACTCCATCGCCGTGGTGGCCTACCCCGAGGCCCAGCCCGAGAAGATCGACGAAGCTGCGATCGCCTACGTGGGCCGCATCAAGCAGATGGTCGACGCCTGCCGCACCCTGCGCGGCGAGATGGGGGTCTCCCCCGCCCAGCGCCTGCCGCTGCTGGCCCAGGGCGACAACGCCGAGGCCGCCGACTTCCTGCGCGCCAATGCCGACGTGCTGAAGAACCTGGCCAAGCTCAGCGAGGTCAAGGTCTTCGACCACGAAGCCACCTGGCAGGCCGAAGCCCAGTCCGCCCCGGTGTCCGTGGTGGGCGATGCCCGCCTGGCGCTGTTCGTGGAAATCGACGTGGCCGCTGAGAAGGCCCGCCTGTCGAAGGAAGCGCTGCGCCTGGAAGGCGAGATCGCCAAGGCCAACGGCAAGCTGAGCAACGAAGCCTTCTGCGCCAAGGCCCCCGCCGCCGTGCTGGAACAGGAAAAGAAGCGCGTGGCGGAATTTGGCGCCACCCTGGCCCGCATTCAGGAGCAACTGGCCCGCCTGGGCTGATATGCTTTCTCGCTGAGCAACCCAAGGCGCAGGCAACTGCGCCTTTTTGCCATCCAGAACTCGAAAAGGAATTTGCATGTCCCACCCCACCCGCGTCCGCAAAGCCGTGTTCCCCGTGGCCGGCCTGGGCACCCGCTTTCTGCCGGCCACCAAGGCTTCGCCCAAGGAGATGCTGCCCGTGGTGGACAAGCCGCTGATCCAGTACGCCGTGGAAGAAGCCTATGAGGCCGGCATCCGCGACATGATCTTTGTCACCGGACGCAGCAAGCGCGCCATCGAAGACCACTTCGACACCGCCTACGAGCTGGAGAACGAGCTGGAAAACGCCGGCAAGCATGCCATGCTGGACTTGGTGCGCAGCATTGCCCCGGCCGACATGAACTGCCTGTTCGTGCGCCAGCCCCGCAGCCTGGGCCTGGGCCACGCCGTGCTGTGTGCCGAGCCCCTGGTGGGCCAGGAGGCCTTTGCCGTCATCCTGGCCGACGACCTGATGCGCGGCACCCAAGGCGGCCCGGGCGTGATGAAGCAAATGGTGGATGCGTTTGCCAAGCAGGGCCGCTCGCTCCTCGCCGTGCAGGAGGTGCCGCTGGAGCACACCAAGCGCTACGGCATCGTCAAGGGCGAGCCGGCCGGCGGCCCGCTGCTGCGCATCGACGAGATCGTGGAAAAACCCGCCCCCGAGAAGGCCCCCTCGCGCATGGGCGTGGCCGGCCGCTACGTGCTGACGCCGCGCATCTTTGACGAAATCCGCAACCAGCCCCAGGGCGTGGGTGGCGAGATCCAGCTGACCGATGCCATCGAGCGCCTGATGGCGCACGAGACCGTCTACGCCTTCCAGTACGCGGGCAAGCGCTACGACTGCGGCAGCAAGGAAGGCTTCCTGGAAGCCACGGTGGAGCTGGCCCTGCAGCACCCCGACGTGGGTGCACATTTCCGCGAGTACTTGAAAAACCTGAGCATCTGACGCGCGGCCATCCTGCGCTTCCAATACAAAAGGCCTGCAAATGCAGGCCTTTTGTGCGCTAACAGCTATGCAATTTCAAGATCGCATCAGCGGCGGCGCAGGATGTGGATGTACTCGCCGCCCACCGTGTCCTGCTGCACCAGCTCGTTGCCGGTCTGCTTGGCAAAGGCCTGGAAGTCGCGCAGCGAACCGTTGTCGGTGGCCACCACCTTGAGCAACTGGCCGCTGACCATCTCCGCCAGCGCCTTCTTGGCCTTCAGGATGGGCAAGGGGCAGTTCAGACCCCGGGTGTCAATTTCCTTGTGGATGTCCATGGCGTGTGTTCCTGTAACAAGCGGTCATTGTAGGCAGCCGCACCGCGCAGCGCCGCAACTGTGGTTTTGACTCACCATTGCGGGGGCAGCACGAAGCGCTCGTCGTGGCTCCAGTGCTGCAGGGGCCACTTGGCCGGATCCGGCTCGGGCGACTGGTTGGGCCTGAACGCGCCAAACTGCGGCTCCAGCCCTTTGCTGCGCACCCAGTGCGCCAAGGCGTAGCCTGTGCCCGATGGCCAGCAGCGCGCCTCCTGCGGCGTTTTCCATTGGTACTCCACCAGTTCCGGCGAAAGCTTGACCTCGCCATCCACACGCACGTGGTAGGCAATCAGCACCTGGTTCATGCGCAGGAATTCCCACGAGCCCAGAATGCGCAGCGCCTTGACGCGCAGGCTGGTTTCTTCCTGCACCTCGCGGCAAATGCCGGCCTCGGGCGACTCACCCGCCTCCATGAAGCCGGTGATCAGGCCAAACATGCCCTCCTGCCACAGCGCATTGCGCGCCAGCAGCACCTGCCCGTCATCGTTTTCCACCACGGCCGCCAGCACCGGCGTCGGGTTGCCCCAGTGCGTCCAGTCGCACGCCGGGCAGCGCAGCCGCTCCTTCAGTCCCCCATCCTCCTGCTGCGCCACCCGCTGCAGGGTGGTGGCACAACTGGGGCAAAAACGCATTTCATGGCTCATCAGGCCCTACCTTCCGTGCACACAGAGCAAAAAAAGGCCGCTGGGATGCGGCCTGGGTTCCGGTCCACCGCTCAGGCGGGGAACACACCCGTCGACAGATAGCGATCGCCGCGGTCGCAGACGATGAACACAATGGTGGCATTGCGCTCACGCTTGGCAATCTCCTGCGCGACCCAGCAGGCCCCGGCGGCCGAGATGCCGGCAAAGATGCCTTCCTCGCGCGCCATGCGGCGGCACATGTCCTCGGCGTCGTCCTGGCTCACGTAGACCAGCTCGTCCACCAGGGAGGCGTCGTAGATCTTGGGCAGGTACTCCTCGGGCCACTTGCGGATGCCGGGAATGCGCGAACCTTCCGAAGGCTGGGCACCAATGATCTTGACGTTGGGGTTCTTTTCCTTGAGGAACTTGCCCACGCCGGTGATGGTGCCGGTCGTGCCCATGGCGCTGACGAAGTGCGTCACCTCGCCAAAGGTCTGTGCCCAGATCTCGGGGCCCGTGGTCTCGTAGTGCGCGCGCGGGTTGTCTTGATTGGCAAACTGGTCCAGCACCACGCCCTTGCCCTGGGCCACCATCTGGTCGGCCAGGTCGCGCGCATATTCCATGCCGCCGCTCTTAGGCGTCAGGATCAGCTCGGCCCCGTAGGCCTTCATGGTCTGGGCGCGTTCGATCGACAGGTCCTCGGGCATGATCAGCACCATGCGGTAGCCCTTGATGGCCGCTGCCATGGCCAGGGCGATGCCGGTGTTGCCCGAGGTGGCCTCGATCAGCGTGTCGCCGGGCCGGATCTCGCCGCGCTCCTGCGCACGCTGGATCATGGACAGCGCGGGGCGGTCCTTCACCGAACCGGCCGGGTTGTTCCCTTCCAGCTTGCCCAACACCACATTTCCACGCTCTGCATTTGCGGCTGCCTCGATGCGCTGCAAGGCCACCAGCGGGGTGGAACCAATGGCAGCTTCGATGGAGAGATATTTGTTTTGCATTCCATAAATGTGCCATAATTCGCGTCTGCGCTGATGACGCCCGGGTGGTGAAATTGGTAGACGCAGGGGACTCAAAATCCCCCGCCGCAAGGCGTGCCGGTTCGATTCCGGCCCCGGGCACCACAACACGGTTGTATGCCACGTCATCACGCACATCCAGAATTACCGCGAGGTGGAGCAGTCTGGTAGCTCGTTGGGCTCATAACCCAAAGGTCGTTGGTTCAAATCCAGCCCTCGCAACCAACCCCCAAAAGGCTTGTCGCACTGCGCCAAGCCTTTTTTGTTGTTGCCTCAAGTTGCGCGCTTGGCATCTCACGGCTTGGCACTGGCAGCCCATGCCCTGCCGCGCCCCCACCAAACAGCAGGGCCACTTCGCCAAATGCGCAGGCGCACAGCACCCACCAAAAACCCTCTCCGCGCTGGGCTTCCCCCTCAGAGACCTCCTGCCCCTGGCGGCCCAAACTGGCTGCAACCTTGGACATGCTTGGATTGCCGTGCCACATGAGGGCACGGGGCTGGCTACCCGATGGCGTCCGTCTGCTGCGCCGCAGAGGCATTCAGCGCCGCAAGTAAGGCCTGGTCATGGGGGTTGAGTGCAACCTCCACCCGATTGCGCCCAGCTGCCTTGCCACGGTACAAGGCGGCATCGGCTTCGCGCATTGCACCGTCCAGGGCCTGGGCCCCCACGAAGGCGGGCGACACCCCCACCGTGATCGTGCAGCGCAGCGGCTGCCCAGTGCCCTCGACCGGAATGGCCTGGCGCTCCATCGCCCCGCGCAAGCGCTCCGCCAGATGCACCACGCCCACCGCATCGGCATCCAGGCAGATGGCCGCAAACTCTTCACCCCCGATCCGACCGGCCAGATCACCGCGGCGCACGGTGGCCTGCAGCACCTGCGCCACATGGCACAAGACCGCATCACCCGCCTGGTGGCCATAGGTGTCGTTGATGTGCTTGAAGTGATCGACGTCGATCAGCAACAGATGCGCAGCCCCTGCATGGCGAGCATTTAAGTGCTGCTTCAACGCATCGGTCAATCCCCGGCGATTGAGCAGCTGTGTCATCGGGTCCCGCGCCGCCTGGTGGCGCAGCTCATCGGTCAAGCGCCGCAGCACCAGCCAGACGATGGACGGCGGCAGCACCGTGGCCAGAAAGGACATGTAGATGTAGAACACCAGCTGGAAATTGGCGTCCATCTGCAGCGCCACCAGTCCGCCCTGCAGCAGCTTGAGGAACTTGATGGCATTGAGCAGGCTGATGCCGCTGATCAAGGCCGCAAAAAACACCATCTCCGCGTACAAATCCTTGGCAAAGGTGCGCACCCCATAGACCACGGTACTGGCCATGACCAGGAACAGCAGGGCTGACATGCCAGACAGCATGGCATAGCGCGCCACCGGCCCCAAGCTCCACTGCACCAGCACCTGCAGACTGGTGTAGGCCACGACCACGGCAAGCAACGGTCGCCACAAGGGCACGGCATGCCCAAAAAAACGCATGGCCCCCAGCCAGAACACCACGGGCGACGCGAGCGTGAACGTATGGTTGACCACGCTCATCACGCTCCAGGCCGGCCCGCCTTCCAGCAGTTGCAGCACATAGGCCAGTCCCAGCAGCAGGTTGCCCACGGCGAAAAAGTCCATGCCCATCGTCTTGCCGTGCAAGCGCTTGCTGATGAGCAGAAACATCACGGCAAAGCACAACAGGTGTGCGCACAGCATGCCAACGAGAATGGTTGCAACCATGGGGGATGGAAAGAATGTAGACAGAGCTGCTGCACGGCAGAACCACGGCTGTGCCGCGCCTCACCACAGGCCGCGCAGCCATGCCGCTAACGACGCACGCAGTCCGCGGGCTTTCGTAACAGAACCTGTGAGTGTAATGACCTACACCTGGATTGCCAGCCCGGCTGGCGCTGCCAAGGGAGATGGCAGAACTGGTGCCACGCCCGCGGGGCTGGCCCCCTGAGCACACCGACCTTGCGCTGATGCCACCTTTGCACAACCCAAGGCCGCGACCTCTACCGCCCATGTCACGCGCCGAGGCTTGCAAGCCATACCCACACGCCGCACGGCGTGCCCCACGGACACGCCCTCGCGTGCACAACAGCGCCACCACGGCCAGCTTAATCACCTGACCCGCCAAGCTCTGGCAGACCAAGAATCGCCGCGCATCCCAGCCCAGACCAAGCACGACGGTGACGACGCCCGTACTGCTGCGCATCCGCCGTGCGCAAGGGAACACGCCTTTCTCAAAACCAGGTTGCGCCACGACCGGCCATGGGCCCGGCTACCGCGGCGCCCCCGCCAATGGGCCACAGCGTCTGTATGGGTGGAGTGCAGCAACCCGGTCCATGGCAGCACCAAGCCAACGACAACGGCGACCCACAAGAAGCAGCGAAGCCTGCACGCCCTGGGCCGCGCGCCTGAATCCATCCCGCCAAAAACCCTGCCCGCAGTAGTTGCAAAAACGGGGCTGCACGGGTCCGCAAGACAGCGTGGGCTGGCTTGATTAATAATTGACGCTTCAATCATTGATCAATCAAGTATTGACACGACAAGTGCACAAACAACCCGACCTCATCGTCGATCCGGGCGACACGGCCACCTTCTTCTACCAAAGTGGCACCTACACCCCGGACCAGAGCATCGGCTTTCTGATGCGCCGCGTGCTCAGTTCCATCCTGCAGGCGGCCGATGCCCAGCTGGCCGAGCAGGGCCTGACCTATGTGCAATGGCTGCCGCTGTACAAGCTGCTGCTGTGTGCCGACACCAACAGCAGCACGCTGGCCAAGGACCTGGGCATGGACCCGGCCTCGGTGACGCGGGCACTGGACCGCATCGAGGCCAAGGGCCTGCTGCGCCGCGAGCGCTCCACCACCGACCGGCGCGTGGTGCACCTGGTGCTGACCGATGCCGGCCGCCACGTGGCCACCCAGGTGCCCCAGGTGCTGACACGGGTGCTCAACGGCCACCTGCAGGGCTTCAGCCATGCCGAATGCACGCTGATGCTGAGCCTGCTGCAGCGCATGCTGGCCAACGGCGATGCCCTGCGCGACGCCTGGAACCCGCCCCCCAAGGAGGTCCGCCCCGACCCCAGTCCCTGATCCTGCGTGCGACACCGCGCCGCACGCCGCGGCGTTTTCTGCCCCCATTTCAATAAAAACCACAGGCACTTTTCATGACGTTTCCCAACCTTCGCACACCCGTGGTGCGCCCTGCCCTGGGTGCGGCCACCGCCCTGGTGGCGGCCCTGGTCCTGGCGGGCTGCGCCTCCCAAGGCCCGGCCCACACCCCGTTGACCACCCTGGCCGCCACCGATCTGGGACTGGGCGCACCCGCCGCCGCTCCGGCCGATGCCGCGGCGCTGGCCACGCCCACCTGGTGGACCGCCCTGGGCGATGCCCAGCTGGACCAACTGGTCGCCCAGGCCCTGGCCGGCCACCCCAGCCTGGCCGCCAGCCAGGCGCGCCTGGACAAGGCGCTGGCCCTGGTCGCGGCCAGCAGCACCGCCACCGACGTGCACGGCACTCTCAGCGCCGATGCCACGCGCCAGCGCTACACCGCCCACGGCATGGTGCCCGCGCCGATTGCCGGCCACACCTACAACAGCGGCAACCTGCAGGCCGGCCTGTCCTGGTCGCCCGACCTCTTCGGCAAGCACGCCGCCGAGCTGCAAGCCGCCCTGGGCCAGGCCCGTGCCGCCCAGGCCGACCGTGCCGCCGCCGCCACCCAGCTGACCGCCCAGGTGGCGCGCAGCTATGTGGCCCTGGCGCGCCTGCTGGCCCAGCGCGAGGTGGCCGCGCGCACCCTGGCTCAACGCCAGTCGCTGCTGGAGCTGAGCGCCCAGCGCACCCAGGCCGGCCTGGACAGCCAGGTGGAGCTGACCCAGGCCCAGGCCGCCATGCCCGACGCGCGCACCCAGCTGGAAATGCTGGACGAGCAGATCACCCTGGCGCGCCGCACCATCGCCGTGCTGTGCGCCCAGGCGCCGGACGCCCAGCAGGCGCTGAGCCCGCGCCTGTCGGCGCTGCACATGCAGGCCGTGCCCGACGTGCTGGGCGCCGACCTGCTGGGCCGCCGCCCGGACGTGGTCGCGGCCCGCTGGCGCGTGGAAGCGGCCACCCACGGCATCGACGTGGCCAAGGCCGACTTCTACCCGGACGTGAACCTCAGCGCCTTCATCGGTCTGAACGCCCTGGGGCTGGACCAGCTGTTCCAGGCCAGCTCGCGCCAGATCGGCGTCACGCCCGCGCTGCGCCTGCCGATCTTTGACGGCCCGCGCCTGCGCGCCCAGCTGCGCGGCACCCAGGCCGACCTGGACGCCGCCATCGCCCAGTACAACGGCACGGTGCTGGACGCCGTCAAGCAGGCCGGCGATGCCATCACCTCCGTGCAGTCGCTGCAGCGCCAGCACGTGCTGCAGCAAGAGGCCCTGGCCAAGGCCGAACGCGCCTACGACTTTGCCGTGCAGCGCTACCAAGCCGGGCTGGGCAACCAGATCAGCGTGCTGAACACCGAGAGCCAGCTCATCACCCAGCGCCGCCTGGCCGTGGACCTGCAGGCGCGCGCGCTGGACACGCGCATCGCCCTGGCCGCCGCCCTGGGCGGTGGCTGGAGCGACGACACGCCCCAGCTGCAGCCCCGCCCGCACTGAGACCACCGCCCTCAGCTTTCTTGAAATTCATAGCTGGTCGCGCTTGCATAGCTTGGTTTTCTTGCACCAAACGTCTTGAAACCGAATCAACACCAGCGCTGACAGCTCCTTTTTTTAAACGGCCGCAAAACCATGTCTTCCACACCCGATAACAAAGCGCCCACCCCCATGACCGACAGCAGCAAGATCCCCAGCACCTCCTCCGCCAACCCCGCCGGCCGCCGCAAGGGCCTGACCCTGGTCGCCACCGCCGTGGCCGTGGCCGCCGTCGCCTGGGGCGGCTGGCACTGGGTGGTGGCCAGCCGCTACCAGACCACGGACAACGCCTACGTCGCCGGCAACGTGGTGCAGATCACGCCCCAGGTGGGCGGCACCGTGCTGAGCATCGGCGCGGACGACACCGACTACGTCCGCGCCGGCCAGGTGCTGGTGCAGCTGGACCCCGCCGACTACCTGGTGCAACTGGCCCAGGCCGAATCGCAACTGGCCCAGACCGCGCGCCAGACCCGCACGCTGTACGCCAACAACGCCCCCCTGGCCGCCCAGGTGGCCCAGCGCGAGGCCGACCTGCAGCGCCTGAAGGCCGATGCCGCCAAGGCGCGCGACGACGTGGAACGCCGCCGCCCCCTGACCGCCACCGGCGCCGTGGGCAAGGAAGAGTTCGAGCACGCCCAGGCCGTGTTCACCGCCGCCAGCAATGCCGTCAACGCCGCCGACGCCGCCGTGCGTGCCGCCAAGGCCCAGCTGGCCGCCGCCGAGGCCCAGACCCAGGGCAGCACGGCCGAGGACTTCCCCGCCGTCATGGCCGCCGCCGCCAAGGTGCGCGAGGCCTACCTGGCCCTGCAGCGCACGCGCCTGGTGGCGCCCGTGGACGGCTACGTGGCCAAGCGCGGCGTGCAGCTGGGCCAGCGCGTGGCCGCCGGCGCCCCGCTGATGACCGTGGTCGACCTGCACCACCTGTGGGTGGACGCCAACTTCAAGGAAAGCCAGCTGGCCGACCTGCGCATGGGCCAGAAGGTGGCGCTGACTGCCGACGTCTATGGCGACAAGACCACCTACGAGGGCCAGGTCGTGGGCCTGGGCGCCGGCACCGGTGCGGCCTTCTCGCTGCTGCCGGCGCAGAACGCCACCGGCAACTGGATCAAGGTGGTGCAGCGCGTGCCCGTGCGCATCAGCCTGGCGCCCGAAGCCCTGCAGCAGCACCCGCTGCGCGTGGGCCTGTCCATGGACGTGAAGGTCGACATCCGCGACCAGGACGGCCCGGCCCTGGCGAACACACCACGCACCGCGCCCGTGGCCCAGACCACGGTCTACGACGGCACGCTGGCCCAGGCCGATGCCCGCATCGCGCGCCTGATCGCCGGTGAGCGCCTGCCCGCGCTCAAGACCGTGGCCGATGCCCAGGTCGCCCCCTAAAGCCGCCGGGAACCTGCCATGACTTCCACCGCTTCCGCCCCCAACGGGGCGGCCCGCACCGCGCCACCGCCGGTCGTGCCGCTCAAGGGTGCCCAGTTGGCCCTGGGCACACTGGCCCTGTCGCTGGCCACCTTCATGAACGTGCTGGACTCGTCCATCGCCAACGTGGCCATCCCGGCCATCTCCGGCGATGTCGGGGTCAGCCCCAGCCAGGGCACCTGGGTCATCACCAGCTTCGGTGTGGCCAACGCCATCTCCGTGCCGCTGACCGGCTGGCTGACGCAGCGCTTCGGCGCCGTGCGCCTGTTCACCATGAGCGTGCTGCTGTTCGTGCTGACCTCCTGGCTGTGCGGCTTCGCCTCGTCGCTGGAGATGCTGGTGCTGTTCCGCGTGCTGCAAGGCGCCGTGGCCGGCCCCATGATCCCGCTGTCGCAGACCCTGCTGCTGTCCAGCTACCCGCCGTCCAAGGCCGGCACGGCCCTGGCCCTGTGGGGCGTGACCACGCTGGTGGCGCCCGTGGTCGGGCCGCTGCTGGGGGGCTGGATCACGGACAACATCTCCTGGCCCTGGATCTTCTACATCAACGTGCCCGTGGGCCTGCTGTCGGCGCTGATGACCTGGAGCATCTACCGCCACCGCGAGACGCCCACGCGCAAGCTGCCCATCGACACCGTGGGCCTGTCCCTGCTGGTGCTGTGGGTGGGCGCGCTGCAGCTGATGCTGGACAAGGGCAAGGAGCTGGACTGGTTCGCCTCCGGCGAGATCATCGCCTTCACCGTGATCGCCGTGGTGGCCTTTGCCGTGTTCGTGGTCTGGGAGCTGACCGACGCCCACCCGGTGGTGGACCTGCGCCTGTTCAAGCGCCGCAACTTCGCGGCCGGCTCGATGGCGCTGTCCATCGCCTACGGCGTGTTCTTCGGCAATGTGGTGCTGCTGCCGCTGTGGCTGCAGCAGTGGATGGGCTACACCTCCACCGCCGCCGGCCTGGCGCTGGCGCCGGTGGGGCTGCTGGCCATCGTGCTGACGCCGCTGGTGGGGCGCAAGGTCGGTGTCTGGGACCCGCGCAAGATGGCGACCGGCGCCTTCATCGTGTTCGCCCTGGTGCTGTGGATGCGCTCGCAGTTCACGGTGGAGACGGATTTCCGCCACATCCTGGTGCCCACGCTGATCCAGGGCGCGGCCATGGCCTTCTTCTTCATCCCGCTGACCACCATCACGCTCAGCGGGCTGACGCCGGACCGCATTCCGGCCGCGGCCGGCCTGTCCAACTTCGTGCGCATCACGGCCGGGGCCATGGGTACCTCGATCGCCACCACGCTGTGGGAAAGCCGCGCCGCCATGCACCACGCGCACCTGACGGAGCTGCTGGTGCAGGGCCAGGGCGCGTTCGCCACCACCGTGCAGCAGCTGCAGGCAGCGGGCATGAGCGCCGAGCAGGCCTATGCCCAGATCAACCGCCTGATCGACCAGCAGGCCTTCACGCGCGCGGCGGACGACATCTTCCTGGCCTCGTCCTTCCTGTTCCTGAGCCTGATCGTGCTGATCTGGTTCACGCAGCGGCCCAAGGCGCACGGCGGGGGCGGCGCGGACGCCGCCGCGGGGGCGCACTGAGCCGCACCCGCCACCGCACAGGGCGACCCGACCGGGTCGCCCTTTTTCATGGGCGCATGGCCGCGCCCGCCAGCGGGTTGGGGCCTGCGCCTGGTGGCACGGCGAGGACCATCGGGCGATGGCAACCCGCTGGCCTCAAAACGCCCAGTCCCCACACAGTCCCTGCGCGACCTGTCCACGCGCGGACGCCGTCCATGCCGGCGTGGCGCCGCTCAGCCGGGCAGACGCCCCGCGGCGGGCGCGAAGACCTGTGCATACAGCGACCGCAGCGCCTCGGGTGCCCGGGCGATCAGCCGGCGGCCCTGGTCCTGGCAGACGGCATCGCCCCACAGCGTGCGCCGGACTTCGCTAAAAGCGGCCTCGACCGTGCTCTGTGCAGTCATCTGGGCGCGCAGTGCGGCCACCGGCGAGGGGGCATCGCCGCCGTGCTGCTGGCGGGCCGCCAGCAAGGCCTGCAGGCTGGCGGCGTTGTCCATCAACGCCAGATACGTCTTGCGGTGGCGCAGGTGCTGGATGTTGCCGGCACAGGCCATCAGATATGCCAGGCTGGTGGCGTCCAGGCCGTGGGCGTCGACATAGGCCTCGACAAACCGGCCCTACAGCGATTGGTGCTCACCATCCACGGTGTGCAGGTACTGCAAGACCAGCGGCGCAAACCGCGTGTCGGCCCAGGCCAGCGCGAACACCGCAAAGCTGCCTGGCAAGGCACAGTGCGCGTCCTCCAGGTTCTGGTACCAGTGGTGCTCGCGCATGGCGGTATGTGCATAGGCCGCGATCCGTTCATGCAGTCCCGGGTAGGTGGCGGCCGCCGCAAACAGCTGGTGCACGCCTTTCCTGGGCAGGCCCGGAATGGGCAGATAGACCTTGGTGGGGCCGCGGTACTCGATGGCGTAGGAGCGCGGAAAGTCGGTGGTGGAAAGCAGCTGGATCAGGTAGTCCAGCACCTGCCCGTACGCGGCTTCGCTCGCTGCGCGCTGGGTGATGCGGACCACGGCCAGCGCATCGTTGGCCGTGGCGCTGGCCCCGTCCCCCTTCCACCGGGCCAGGGCCGGGGGCAGCTCGCCCGTGCCCTGTTTCAGCAGCTGCGCCGGCAGCTCGCTGCCCAGTTGCGTCACCCAGTCAAAAATCTCCTCGGCACTGACGCGCGCATAGCTAGGCCCGTACTTGAGGTCGCCCAGCGCAATGTCGCAGGCAAAGCGGTAGACGCTGTCCGGCAGGTCGGCGGCGGGGGCGTCGCTCTTGCGTACCCAGTGCGCCGACCAGTTGTGGCCCTGGTTGACAAAGTACGGGTCGCGCAGCCACGCATGTACCCACCGGTGCAGGGTGTGGTCGATCTCGTTCCAGCCCAACAGGGCCCGCATTTGCTCGACAAAGTCACGCAGGTCTGTGCGCGAAAAATGGGCCAGGGCCTCTTGGCTGAGCCGGTATTCCAGCACCGCGCTGCCCAGCAGCTTCTGCCCTTCCACCATGAAGCCGACGGGATAGTCCCGGTTCAACGGGGGTGGTGTGCCACCGGCGATCTGGGCGACCGCGCGGTCAAACAAGGCCTGCACCGCAGGGTTGCCCGCAATGTCGTGGTAGACCAGCCAGTTCTTGGTGCTCATGGGACGGTTGGGGTGGAGGCAAATCGATACAAATATGATAGCTGCCAGCGCAGATTGATCGCGCGTTGCGTGCCCTCCGCATGGTCCATCGCTGCTTGGGCACCGCCGCCGAACGGGCCCGCGCATGCGGCATGCGCCGCCTGGGGATCCGCCGGCCGGCCCTGCCAGGCTGGCGGCGGGCACAGGCCCCAGCCCACCAACTGGGCCCCACCGTGGCACCGCCCCCAGACGCACCGACCGGGCCCCCGATTTACTAAGTAAAAACCCGAACCCTTGTCCACGAAAGCGTTGGACAAGCCTGTGGACAACTGACCCCTGCGCGCCCCACATCCGCCGCAAGTGCTTGTTTTTACGGCCTTGGGCTTAGGCTGCCCAGAAAGCAGGCAGGCGGGCCGCAGCCTGGGGCGGGGCCGCCCACGATCGGCGCAAGCGGCCTAGACTGGCGGCTGGTTCCATCCCCGGGCACTCGGTGGTGCTGTCCCGCAGCACCGGCCGCACCGCCTTTCACTCCCCCGACACCATGCTGTACGCACTTGCTGCACTGTTTGCCTTTCAACTGGCCGGCGAAGCCCTGGTCCACGCCCTTGCCCTGCCCCTGCCCGGCGCCCTGGTCGGCACGCTGCTGCTGCTGACCGCCCTGCTGTGGCTGGGCCGGCTACCCGTGGCGCTGGAGCAGACGGCCCTGACCCTGCTGCAGAACATGATGTTGCTGTTCATCCCCACCATCGCGGGCGTGATGCTGCACTTTGACCGCATCGCGCGCGAATGGCAGCCCTTCGTCGTGGCCGGCGTGGCCGGGGCGGCGATCACCTACGTGGTCACGGCCCTGACCTTCCGCTGGATGCTGGCGCGCAGCCCAGCCACCACCCCTGGGGCGTCGACATGAACGCCTGGAACGACATCGTGCAGGGCCTGCAGGGCAGCGCCCTGCCCTGGCTGGTGCTGACCATGGGGGTGTACCTGGCGGCCCTGGCGCTGTACAAGCGCAGCGGCTGCCACCCCTTGCTGATCCCGGTGTTCACGGCCGTGGTGGTCATCGTCAGCCTGTTGTTGCTGACGGGCACGCCCTACGCCACCTACCGCGAAGGCGTGCAGTGGCTCAGCCTGCTGGTCGGGCCGGCCACCGTGGCGCTGGCCGTGCCGCTGTATGCGCAGCGCCAGCGCATCCGCGCCCTGTGGCTGCCGATCACCGTGGCCCTGGTCGTAGGCTGCGTGGTGGCCCTGGTCTCGGCCATGGGCATTGCCTGGGCCCTGGGTGGCTCGTGGGAGACCGTGGTCTCGCTGGCACCCAAGTCGGCCACCATCCCGATCGCCCTGCCCATGGCCGAACGTTTTGGCGGCCTGCCATCGCTGGCGGCTGTGGCCGTGGCCGTCACCGGCATCAGCGGCACCATGCTGGCCCCCTGGCTGGGCCGGCTGCTGCGCACCCAGGACCCGGCCGTCAACGGCTTTGCCCTGGGGCTGACAGCCCACGCCATCGGCACGGCCCGGGGCCTGCAGGTCAACCCCACGGCCGGCGCCTTTGCCGCGCTGGCCATGGGGCTCAACGGCGTGCTGACGGCCTTGCTGATGCCGCTGTGCGTGGCCGTGTTCCAGCGCCTGCCCTGAGCCGCAGAAAAACATAGCTGCCCGCGATTGCTGGACAAGCGCTGTGGCCACTTTTTGCCATCATTGAGATGGCGCTGGGCGCACCGCGAGGCCCTGGGTAGAACTGGCCGCACACCACCGCCTCACGCAGGGCGTGCACTGCGCCGGTAGGCCCACAGCGCCCCCAGGATCAGTGCCATGCCCAGCCATTGCGACAGCTGCGGGCGGGCGCCAAACCACAGCACATCCACCAGCAAGGCCACCACGGGGTAGATAAAGGACAGGCCGGCAATCGCCTGGGCCGGCAAGCGCTGGAACGCCGTGTACATCAGCGTGTACATCCAGGCCGTGTGCACCAGACCCAGCACCGCCACCGCGCCCCAGGCCTGGGGGCTGAAGACGGCCTGCCCACGCAGCGCCCACACCCCGGGCAGCAGGGCCAGGGCGCCGGCCAGCATCTGCAGCATGGCAATCTGCGCCGGGGCAATGCGCGACAGCTGCTGGGTGGTCAGCGTGGCCACGGCATACAGGCTGGCCGCCAGCAGCGCCAGCACCATGCCCTGCCACGCGCCCTGGGCGGCCCCTGTGGCGGCCTGCTCCAGCAGGCCGCTGCTCAGCCCCACGCCCACCAGGGCCAGCACCAGCCACGGCAGACGCGCCAGCGGCAGGGGGGCACCCTGCAGCACGGCAGCCAGCAGCAACAGCACAAACGGCTGGACGTGGTAGACCACGGTGGCAATCGCAATGCCGCTGTAGGCATAGGCCCGGAACAGGCACAGCCAGTTGGCAATCAGCGCGGCCGCCCCCAGCAGCAGCCACAGGGCTTCGCGCCGGCTGGGCCGGGTCCAGGTGCCGGACCACAGCAGCCATGCGGCCAGGCCCAGCCCGCCCAGCAGGCAGCGCAGCCACACCACCCACAGCACGGGCAGACCGCTTTCCACCACCAGCAGGCCGATGGTGCCGGACAAGGCCATGGCCAGCACCATGCGCCAGGTGCCCCCGGGTGCGCCGCAGGTCGCCAAAGAGGAAGGCCGCGCCGCCGGGGGGTAGGCCGCAGGGAGGAAGTCGTCGGGTAGGTCATGCCTGCATCGTCCACCAAGCGCATCCACGCATCAATACGCTTTGATTCCACTTACTATTGCCCTTGAATCAACAATCACCGTCCCAT
Source organism: Comamonas aquatica (assembly GCF_018064205.1). Lineage (NCBI taxonomy): Bacteria > Pseudomonadati > Pseudomonadota > Betaproteobacteria > Burkholderiales > Comamonadaceae > Comamonas > Comamonas aquatica. The sequence continues at coordinate 2,340,872 of NZ_CP072916.1, forward strand.
GCCCATGCCCATGCGCACCGAACCCGGTCTGGTCCCCGAAATGCTGGTCTTTGCCAAGGTGGTGGAGTTGCGCAGCTTTGCCGCGGCCGCGCGCCAGCTGGAGCTGACCACCTCGGCCGTCAGCCGCAGCGTGGGCCGGCTGGAGGCCCACTGGGGCGTGCAGCTGCTGCACCGCACCACCCGCTCGCTGTCGCTGACCGAGCTGGGGGCCGAGGTCTATGCCGCCTGCAGCCAGCTGGCGCATGCCGCGAGCGACATCCATGCGATTGCCGGCCACTACCGCGGCGTGCCGCGCGGCACGGTGCGGCTCACGGCCCCCACGGTGTTTGGCGAGATCTGGCTCAGCGCCCAACTGCCCGCACTGCGCCGCCAGTGGCCCGAGCTGGAAGTGGCCGTGAGCCTGAGCGACCAGATCCAGGACCTGGCCCAGCAGGGGCTGGACCTGGCCATCCGCCTGACGCGGCCCGAGCAACTGCCCCAGCACATGGTGGCGCGCGCCCTGCGCCAGGTGCGGTACATCGCCGTGGCCTCGCCCGCCTACCTGCAGGGGCTGGCCATCCGGCCGCAGCACCCGCAGGACCTGGACCGCGCGCATGGCGTGGCCTGCATCACGCTGGGCTATGGGGATTTTCAGCACCGCCTGCAATGGATGCACCAGGCCGACCCGGGCCAGCCCCCGGCCGTGGCCGAGGTGACCGTGCACGCGCCGCTGTCCATCGACAGCAGCACCGGCATCATCCACCTGGCGCTGCAGCACCAGGGCATCGGTCTGGTGGCCGACTTTGCGGCCCAGGCCGCGCTGGACAGCGGCGCGCTGGTGCCGGTGCTGCCCGACTGGCGGCTGACCGGCAACTACGCGCCGCGCACCGCCTATGCGCTGTACATGCCCTCGCGCCATGTGCCGCTCAAGGTGCGGGCGCTGATCGACCACCTGGTCGAGGCCGGCCGGCACCGCTGAACGCCGCGCGCCAGTTCTCCCCAATCGCCACCGATAAGCTTGTGGATAAGTGCGCCCCCCTGCCTGGATAAGGCACTTAGCGGCTTGTTCTGATGGGAGTTTTTGCGGGGCGCTTAAATTTTCAGCAGACCTTGCCCACGGATTGCACGCCGCCGCCTCCTGGGTGGGCCCTGCTCCCGGGCGGCAGCGGGGCAGCGGCCCTGCGCTGTGGCCTGGCCCGCCACCGAGGGCTTGCCCCCAGCGCGTGGACGGCCTCAGTCCTCCTTGCGGGCCAGGAAATGAAAACGCATCAGCGTGCGCTCGCGCGCGCTGGCGTGGTCCACCACGGGCCACGGATAGTCCTGCCCCAGGCGCAGGCCACAGGCCTGCAGCTCCAGCGGCTTCATGGCCGCCGGAAAGTGCAGGTGCCGATCCGGCACCCGGTCCAGCTCCGGCAGGTAGCGGCGAATGAACTTGCCGTTCGGGTCGAATTTCTGCGACTGCGTCACCGGGTTGAAGATGCGGAACCAGGGCTGGGCGTCACAGCCCGTGGACGCGGCCCACTGCCAGCCGCCGTTGTTGGCGGCCAGGTCGTAGTCGTTCAGGTGCTGGGCAAAGAAGCGCTCGCCCCGGCGCCAGTCGATGCCCAGGTCCTTGGTCAGAAAGCTGGCCACCACCATGCGCAGGCGGTTGTGCATGTAGCCGGTCTGCAGCAGCTGGCGCATAGCGGCATCGACCAGGGGGTAGCCGGTGCGGGCCTCGCACCAGGCATGCCACAGTTCCGGGGCCTCGTCCCACTGCACGCGGTCGTACTCAGGCCGGAAGGACTGCGTGACCACCTGCGGGTGGTGCCACAGGATCATGAAGTAGAAGTCGCGCCAGGCCAGCTCGGACAGCCAGGTCTGCGCGCCCTCGCTGCCCTGTGCCGCCTGCTGCACGGCCAGGGCGGCCAGCTGGCGGATGGACACAGTGCCAAAGCGCAGGTGCACCGACAGGTAGGACACGCCCTTGCGGCCCGGGAAGTCCCGCGCTTCGTGGTAGGCCGCCATGCGCGGCACAAAGTCCTGCAGCAGCTGCTGCGCGCCCTGCGCGCCCGTGGGCAGGGGCAGCTGCGCCAGGTTGGTGGCCTCGAACCCCAGATCCGCCAGCGTGGGCAGGCGCTCGCCGTCCGGGGGCGCGGCCAGGTGGCCAGCGTAGCGCGCCACGGGGTAGGGCGTCAGTTGGAAGGCATCGAGCTTCTGCAGCCAGGCGCGCTTGTACGGCGTGAACACGCTGTAGGGCTGGCCCTGCTGGGTCAGCACTTCGCGCTGCTCCAGCAACACCTGGTCCTTGTAGTCGCTGAAGGCGATGCCGGCGGCGCGCAACGCCTCGGCCACGCGCTGGTCGCGGGCGATGGCCTCGGGCTCGTAATCGCGGTTGGTCAACACTTCCTGCACGCCCAGGCTGCGCGCCAGCTGCACGATGCAGGCCGGCGCCGGGCCGTGGCGCACGATCAGCCCGCCGCCCGGGGCCCCGCTGCGCGCCGCCAGCGCGCGCAGTTCCTGGTCCAGGGACTGGACACTGGCATGGATGAACGCCACGCGCCGATCGCTGCGCGTGGGCAGGGCATCGAGGATGTCCGTATCAAAAACAAAAGCACAGTACACACGCTGGTAGCGGCGCAGTGCGTGGTACAGCGCAGCATGGTCGTCGCAGCGCAGATCGCGGCGCATCCAGACAAGGGCGGCAGGGGGCATGGTGATTCCGGGCAGGGAGGCAGCGCGCAATTTTGGCATTGCCAGCGCCTGGTCCAAGGAATGCGGCCAATGACCAGCCTTGGTATGCTGGCCCTTTGTGCCCCCGCCCCTGAGCCACCCACGCTGTGACCTCTTTACTGACTGCTCCTCCGCCCCTCCACGCCACGGACCTGCTGCAGGCTGCCGTGGAGCAGGCGTTCAACGCCGTGGTCATCACCACGGCCGATCTGCAGGGAGATGGCCCACACATCACCTATTGCAACCCGGCGTTCTGCCAGCTCACGGGCTACAGCGCCGCGGAGTTGCAGGGCCGCTCTCCGCGCCTGCTGCAAGGCCCGCTGACCGATCAGCGGGTGCTGCAGCGATTGCGTGACAGCCTGCACCAGGGCACGTTTTTCCTGGGCTCCACCTTCAACTACCGCAAAGATGGCAGCACCTATCTGGTGGAGTGGAACATCTCACCCGTGCGCGATGCACAAGGGCAGATCCAGGCCTTTGTGTCGGTGCAGCAAGACATCACGGCACGGGTGGAGGCCCAGCAACGCCAGGCCCTGCTGGCGCGGGCCCTGCATGCCACCCGGGACGCCGTGCTGATCGCGGACCACCAGGCGCACATCCTGTTCGTCAACCAGGCTTTTGAGCACCTGACCGGCTATGCCAGCGCGGAAGTGCTGGGCTGCACCCCGCAATTTCTGCAGTCGGGCCAGCATCCCCCCGCGTTCTACACCCAGCTGCGCGAAGCCTTGGCGCGCGGCGACAGCTACCAGGCCACCTTCACCAACCGCCACAAGCGCGGCCACCTGTACCACGCGGCGCAGACCATCACGCCGCTCAAAGACGACACGGGCACGGTCCAGCACTACGTCTGCGTGAGCAAGGATGTGACGGAACTGGTGACCCGAACGCAGGAGCTGCGCCAGCAGGCCCACCACGACGCGTTGACCGGCCTGCTCAATCGCTACGCGGGTGAAAAGCAGTTGCAACGCTGCCAGCATGCGGCGCAGACCGACGGCGTGGGCTATGCCCTCATCCTGGCAGACATCGATGAGTTCAAGCAGATCAATGACCGCTGGGGCCATGAAGCCGGCGATCAGGTGCTTCAGCGCTGCGCCCAGCTGCTCAGCTCGGCCGTGCGCAGCGGTGATGCCGTGGTGCGCTGGGGCGGGGAAGAATTCTTGATCGTGCTGCCGGGCTGCCCACTGGATGCGGCGCACAGTCTGGCCGAACACATGCGCACCAGCCTGGCCGCCCAAGACGACGCCACCGTGGGCCAGGTCACCATGTCCCTGGGGGTCGCCGCCTGGCAAGCGCCAGAGGACAGCGCAGAGCTGCTGCGGCGCACGGACCAGGCGCTGTACCACGCCAAGGACCATGGCCGCAACCAGGTGGCAGTCGCACGCTGAATACCTGCTTGACCACCCACCGCCACACCGTCACGCACCCGATGCCCGTCAGGTCTGCTGCGCCGCCATCTCGCTCAGCCAGGCCGAGAACAGGCCCAGCGCAGGCGCGGGCGTGCCATTGGGCGTGACCAGGTAGTAGCTGCGTTCGCCGCGCAGCGGCTGGGCGCAGGCCACCACCAGCTCGCCGCGCGCCAGTTCGGCCTCGACCAGCATGGGCGGAATCAGCGCCATGCCCAGGCCATGGCTGGCGGCCACGGCCAGCATGGAAAACAACTCATAGCGCGGGCCGTCCAGGGCACGCGGTGCGTCCACGCCGACGGACTGGAACCACTGCTGCCAGCCATAGGGGCGCGTGCTCTGCTGCAGCAGCGGCAGGCGTGCCAGCACCTCGGGCGCCACGGGTTGCCAGGCCCGCCCCAGGTCGCGCGCGGCGGCCTTGCCCAGCACCGTGGGGCTGCACACGGGCACCACGTCCTCGTCCATCAGTTTGAGCACCTGCACGCCGGGCCAGTTGCCGACCTGCTCGGGCGTGCCCGCGTACAGGGCGGCATCGTGCACGGTGTCGGCAAACAGGAAGGGCCGGGTCTGCACCTCAATGTGCACCGTGATGTCGGGGTGCTGGCGCGCCAGCAGCGGCAGGCGCGGCATCAGCCAGCGCGTGGCGAAGGTGGGCACGGCCGCCAGGTTGACCGTGCCGCCCTGGCCCTGGTGGCTCATCAGGTCCAGCGTGTCGCGCTCCAGCCCCTGCAGCCAGCCGCGCACCTTCTTGGCGTACAGCGCACCCGCCGGGGTCAGGCTGACGCCGTGGCGCGTGCGGCGGAACAGCGCCACGCCGACGAATTCCTCCAGCGCAATCACCTGGCGCGAGACCGCGCTCTGGGTCAGCGCCAGCTCCTGCGCGGCGCGGGTGTAGCTTTCGTGGCGGGCGGAGGCTTCAAAACAGGCCAGGGCCTGGGTGGACGGGATGGGACGGCGCATGGTCGGTCAAAACAAGCCAGAGACCGCGCCATGCTGCCGCAAACGCCCTGGCTTGCCAAGCAAGAAATGCGAAACACTCATACCTGGATGCAAACAAATCGTTTGCGACACTGAAGGTACGCTTTTACGATGCCGTTCATCGCAGGTCATACATGCACAAACACCATGTGGACCTGGCTTCCCAACAAGGCATTCAAGGAGACACCCCATGTCCGGCAACTTCCAGTGGAACGACCCCTTCCAACTCGACCAGCAACTGACCGACGACGAGCGCATGATCCGCGACGCGGCCTACGAGTACTGCCAGGGCAAGCTGATGCCGCGCGTGCAAGACATGTTCCGCCACGAAAAGACCGACGTGTCCATCTTCCGCGAGATGGGCGAGCTGGGCCTGCTGGGCCCCACCATCCCCACCGAATACGGCGGCGCCGGCCTGAACTATGTGAGCTACGGCCTGGTGGCCCGCGAGATCGAGCGCGTGGACAGCGGCTACCGCTCCATGGCGTCCGTGCAGTCGTCGCTGGTGATGGTGCCGATCAACGAATTCGGCACCGAAGCCCAGAAGCAGAAGTACCTGCCCAAGCTGGCGTCCGGTGAATTCATCGGCTGCTTCGGCCTGACCGAACCCGATCACGGCTCCGACCCCGGCTCCATGGCCACCCGCGCCTACAAGGTGGACGGCGGCTACAAGCTCAAGGGCTCCAAGATGTGGATCACCAACAGCCCCGTGGCCGACGTGTTCGTGGTCTGGGCCAAGGAAGTGTCCGAAGCCGGCAACGTGGGCCAGATCCGCGGCTTCATCCTGGACAAGGGCATGAAGGGCCTGTCCGCCCCCGCCATCCACGGCAAGGTGGGCCTGCGCGCCTCCATCACCGGTGAAATCGTGATGGACGACGTGTTCGTGCCCGAAGAAAACGCCTTCCCCGAAGTGCGCGGCCTCAAGGGCCCCTTCACCTGCCTGAACAGCGCGCGCTTCGGCATCGCCTGGGGCGCCATGGGTGCCGCCGAGTTCTGCTGGCACACCGCGCGCCAGTACACGCTGGACCGCAAGCAGTTTGGCCGCCCCCTGGCCGCCAACCAGCTGATCCAGAAGAAGCTGGCCGACATGCAGACCGAAATCACCCTGGGCCTGCAGGCCGCCCTGCGTGTGGGCCGCATGAAGGACGAGCACCAGAACGTGGTCGAGATCACCTCGCTGATCAAGCGCAACAACTGCGGCAAGGCCCTGGACGTGGCCCGCCTGGCCCGCGACATGATGGGCGGCAACGGCATCTCTGACGAGTTCGGCGTGGCCCGCCATCTGGTGAACCTGGAAGTGGTCAACACCTACGAAGGCACGCACGATGTGCACGCGCTGATCCTGGGCCGCGCCCAGACCGGCATCGCCGCTTTCGCCAACTGAAGCTGGCCCTGCACACCGCGCACACCACCGACATGGCCGTGCGCGGCGGCAGCCTCGGTTTTTGTCTCTCAGGGCGACACAATCGCTCTTTTTTCAGGAGCTTCTGGCGCTTGGTATTGCTTCACCTCCCATGCGAAAGCATGTGAAGTGCTTCAATGACAGGCGCTGACAGCTCCTTTTTTTTATTCCAACCGCTTTGGATTGCAGGAGCCCCCTCATGCCAACCACTGCCACGCCCGGCGCGCTGTCGGGCATCAAAGTGCTGGACCTGTCCCGCGTGCTGGCCGGCCCCTGGGCCACGCAGATGCTGGCCGACCTGGGCGCGGACGTGATCAAGGTCGAGCGCCCGATTGCGGGCGACGACACCCGCCACTGGGGCCCACCGTTCCTGAAGGACGATGCGGGCCAGGTCACGCGCGAGGCCAGCTACTTCACCGCCTGCAACCGCAACAAACGCAGCATCACCGTGGACATGGCCCACCCCGAAGGCCAGGCGCTGCTGCGCCAGATGGCGGCCGAGGCCGACGTGGTGGTCGAGAACTTCAAGGTCGGTGGCCTGCAGCAGTACGGGCTGGACTACGACAGCCTCAAGGCCCTGAACCCGGGCCTCATCTACTGCTCCATCACCGGCTTCGGCCAGGACGGCCCCTATGCCGAGCGTGCCGGCTACGACCTGATGGTGCAGGCCATGTGCGGCCTGATGAGCATCACCGGCCATGCCGATGGCGAGCCCGGCGGCGGCCCGCTGAAGGTGGGCGTGGCCGTGATCGACGTGTTCACCGGCCTGTACGCCAGCAACGCCATCCTGGCCGCGCTGAATGCCCGCGACAACGCGCGCCACGGCACAGGCCAGGGCCAGTACATCGACATGGCGCTGCTGGACGTGGGCATGGCCGTGCTGGCCAACCAGGCCGCCGGCTTTCTGGCCACCGGCCAGGCGCCGGGCCGTGCCGGCAACATCCACCCCAGCCTGGCGCCCTACCAGGACTTCCCCAGCCGCGACGGCAACGTGCTGCTGGCGATCGGCAACGACGGCCAGTTCGCCCGCTTTTGTGAGGCCTGCGGCCACCCTGACTGGGCCCAGGACGCGCGCTTTGCCACCAACACCGCGCGCGTGCAACACCGCGCGGAACTGCTGGAGCGCCTGTTGCCGGTGATGCGCACGCGCACCACGGCCGAATGGATTGCGTTGCTGGAAGACAAGGCCGTGCCCTGTGGCCCGATCAACACCGTGGCCCAGGCCTTTGACGACCCCCAGGTGCGCCACCGCGGCATCGCCCGCACGCTGCCACGCCAGTCCGGCGACGGCATCGCCCAGGTGGCCACCGTGGCCAACCCCATGCGCCTGTCGGCCACCCCCGTCAGCTACCGCCGTGCGCCGCCCAGCCTGGGCCAGCACACGCAGGAGGTGCTGCACGAGTTGGGACTGAGCGAGGACCGCATCCGCGCCCTGCACGCCGCCCGCGCCATCTGATCCGACCGGTGGCGCGGCACGTACTGCGCCACCGCCGGTCTGCCCATTCACCCCCCCTTGGGAATGACTTGCCAACGTCAGGGCTTCGCATACCCGTTTGCAGACACTGACAGACCTAGCATTTACCCTCAAACCAGGGTTTTCAACTAGGCGCAAGTCCTAGCCACCACGCACCGTCCTGCCTAGGATTCGCTGTTCTTCCAACAACGACAAGGAGACTGCACATGATGCGTCGTACCCTCCTGGCACTTGCGGCCCTGGCCACCATCGGTGCCGCACACGCCCAATCCAGTTACCCCAACAAGCCCATCAAGCTGCTGGTGCCCTTTGCCGCCGGCGGCACCACCGACCTGATCGCCCGCGTGGTCGCCGACCCCCTGGGTCGCGAACTGGGCCAGCCCGTGATCGTCGAAAACAAGGGCGGTGGCGGCGGCGCCATCGGTGCGGCCGAAACCGCACGTGCCACCCCCGATGGCTACCACCTGGGCCTGGCCACCGTGTCCACCACGGCCACCAACCCCGCGATCAACCCCAAGATCCCCTACAACGTGTTCACCGATTTCACGCCCATCGTGAACATCGCCGCCACGCCCAACATCATTGCGGCCAACCCCAAGTTCGTCGGCCAGGACTACAAGTCCTTCCTCGAAGAGGTCAAGAAGAACCCCGGCAAGCACTCCTTCGGCTCGCCCGGCACCGGCTCCATCGGCCACCTGATGATGGAAATGTTCATGCTGGCCACCGGCACGCAGATGCAGCACGTGCCCTACCGCGGCTCCGGCCCGGCGCTGAACGATGCAGTTGCCGGCCAGATCCCGCTGATTTTTGACAACTTCCCCTCGGCCCTGCCCTTCGTCAAGGAAAAGCGCCTGACCGCCCTGGTGGTTGCCGCGCCCAAGCGCCTGGCCGTGCTGCCCGACGTGCCCACGCTGGCCGAAGTCGGTGCCCCCGGCGTGAACCGCATGGCCTACTACGGCGTGGTCGGCCCCAAGGGCACGCCCAAGGAGATCGTGGACAAGGTGAACAAGGCCGTGCACAAAGTGCTGCAGGACCCTGCCATCCGCAAACGCATCGAGGACACCGGCTCGCTGATCGTGGCCGACACGCCCGAGAAGTTCGCCCAGGAAATCAAGGCCGAATACACCGCCTACAAGGACGTGGTGGACAAGCAGAAGCTGACGCTGGACTGATCCATGCCAACGGCCGCAGACATCCGCTGCGGCAGTGTTAACAACAACGGCTGCCCTCGGCAGCCGTTTTTACTTGTGAGGTGAGTCACGGATAGATGAATAGGTGCTATTGCCATTCTTGGCAGCTATCGACCCATTGCTGTCGTTCCTGCCTCAGCCACTAATGTCTGCCTGTCAGCGTGAATGGTCGTTACCCGATGTCTGATGCGTTCAAACATGAACTGCACTCGTGATTGAGGGAGTCCCTGCCTGAAACTCTGAGGTGTCCACAGCACTCTGTCGGCCCTCGCAGAAAAGTTGGCGGTATGCCGATGGCGATGTATGAAGTTGGCTCGCGAAGTGCTGCCGCAACGACAAGGCCGAGCCCAGACCCACTTCGGTTGCAATCGACTCAATCGACAGCTCGGTGGTTTCCAGCAACTGCTGTGCGCGTGCGATGCGGGCCGCCGCGAGCCACTTCACGAAGGTTGTGCCAGTTGCTTCCCTGAAGCGGCGTGTGAAGGTCCGTCGGCTCATGTGCGCCACTTCGGCCAATACATCTAGCGAAAGCGGCTGCGACAGGTTCTCTCGGGCCCATTCCAGAACGCCTGGCAAACGGCTCTCGCTGGGCAGAACGGGTACCGGCTGCTCTATGTACTGGGCCTGACCGCCTTGGCGGTGCGGAGGTGTCACCAATAGTCTGGCGACCCGATTGGCGACATCCGCACCGTGGCGCTGGCGTATGAGGTTCAGACAGCAGTCAATCGCAGCAACTGTGCCCGCAGACGTGACGACATTGCCATCGTCCACATAGAGCACGTCTGGCAAGAAATTGACTTTGGGAAAACGCTGGACAAAGAGGTCGCAACAGGCCCAGTGCGTGGTAGCACGGCGCTCGTCCAGCAAACCTGCATCACCCAAGACAAAAGCGCCAAGACACAAACCGACCACTTGGGCACCACGGGCATGGGCTTGTTTGAGAGCTTCCGTCAACACGGCCGGCGCTGCCGCTTCTGGATGATTCCAGGCCGGAACGATCACAAGGTCAGCGCTGGTCATGGCCTCAAGCCCGCCAGGCACCTCAATCTCCACGCCTTGATCACAGCGCACTTTGCCCGGCGTCGGCGCGCAGTACCGCACTTCGTGCGGTGGCAGCCCTGTGGGCGCTGGTGTCACTCCAAACACGATGCCTGGTACAGAAAGGTGAAACAGGCTGACGCCTTCGAAAGCAAGAACGGCGACGCGGACAGGTTGCATGGACGCTCCAACGGCAGAGGCTGAGAAATTGGCCCGATTTTATCTAACATTGTCATTTGGGCCAATGGTTCAAAAAGCCAGCCCTTCGGACAATTGGCATCAACGCGCTGAAGACCCTTCATGCCGCGACATTCGCCACTTGAACCAAGGACAACACCATGAATATTTCGAACGTATTGCGAAACGCCGCCGCCCTCGGCGGCATTGCGACCCTCATCGTATGCGGCACAGCCAATGCGGCAACACCCGCCAAGGCCAAACTGTCCGCCGCGACACATGCCGTCAAGGTTCAGCAAATCCGCAACGCGACCATCAAAGTGAACTACGCGGGCACCACCTTCCTCATCGACCCAATGCTGGCCAAGAAAGGGACATACCCTGGTTTTGAGGGGACGTACAACAGCCAGTTGCGAAACCCGTTGGTCGAGCTGCCGATGCCACTGGCCGAGGCGATGAAGGCTGACGCCATCATCGTTACCCACACCCATTTGGATCATTGGGATGACGCGGCCAAGCAAAACCTACCTAAGAACCTCCCGCTCTTCGCACAAAACGAAGCCGATGCCCAAAGCATCCGCAAAGACGGATTCACGAATGTGCGCGTGCTCACCAAGGGCACCGAGTTCAAGGGCACACGCCTCAGCCCCACAGGCGGTCAGCATGGGGATGACAAAACCATGGCGGTCGCTGGTGAACTGCTGGGGCAGGTGATGGGTGTTGTCTTCCAACGGCCAGGCCACAAGACAGTCTACGTCGCTGGCGACACGGTCTGGAACAAACAAGTGGAAAGCGCCATTCAGGACTACCAGCCTGAGGTCATCATCCTCAACACAGGCTACGCCCGCATCCAGGGACTGGATGGCTCCATCATCATGGGCAAGGAAGACCTCTTGCGCGCATCCCAACTAGCGCCTGATGCCAAGGTCATTGGCAGCCACATGGAGGCCGTGAACCACGGAATGCAGACGCGCAAGGAGTTGCGTGACTTCATCGCGGAAAAGGGCATGGACCCCAAGCAGGTTCTCGTGCCTGCAGACGGTGAGTCGTACAGCTTCTAAGTTGCAGTTGGGCTAGATGCCGTCGCGTCTCTTTCTACAGGCTTGATTAGATGGTGGATGGCCTAGGGCACCTGCGTCAGGCCGTAGCCGAACGCAGGCCTCCCACTGTGTGCCTATATCGATAAGCAGACATTCAATAAAAGGGAGGCGAACGGCGGCTTCTGGCCGAAAGCCGCCTCGTCACACACACAATAAAAAAAGGACTGCTCTTCTGAGCAGTCCTTTCTCTTTTGATAGCTGCTAACGCTTACCTCATAAGCGCTGGCAGCCAATTTGGCTTAAAAACCCATCAGTGGCGGATCAGGTGGTCAAAGGCCGACAGCGCGGCCGTGGCACCAGCGCCCGCGGCAATGATGATCTGCTTGTACGGCACATTCGTGCAGTCGCCGGCCGCGAACACGCCAGGCACATTGGTGTGGCCCTTGGCATCGATCTCGATCTCGCCAAAGCGCGTCAGGTTGACCGTGCCCTTGAGCCAGTCGGTGTTGGGCAGCAGGCCGATCTGCACGAAGATGCCTTCCAGCGCCAACTGGTGGACCTGGTCGGTGGTACGGTCCTTGTAGGTGATGCCGGTGACCTTCTTGCCATCACCGTTCACCTCGGTGGTCTGGGCGTTCAGGATCACCTTCACGTTGGGCAGCGACGCCAGCTTCTTTTGCAGCACGGCATCGGCCTTCAGCTCGCCGGCAAATTCCAGCACCGTCACGCTCTTGACCAGGCCAGCCAGGTCGATGGCCGCTTCCACACCGGAGTTGCCACCGCCGATCACCGCCACGTCCTTGCCCTTGAACAGGGGGCCGTCGCAGTGCGGGCAGAAGGTCACGCCCTTGGTGCGGTACTGCTCCTCGCCGGGCACGTTCATGTTGCGCCAGCGCGCGCCGGTAGACAGGATCACGGTCTTGGACTTGAGCACCGCACCCGAGGCAGTGTGCACCTCGATCAGGCCGCCTTCGGTGGCGGCGGGCACCAGCTTGGCGCCGGTCTGCTGGTTCATCACGTCGACTTCATAGTCACGGATGTGTGCCGCCATGGCCGCGGCCAGCTTGGGGCCGTCGGTCTTGCTGACCGAGATGAAGTTCTCGATGTCCACGGTGTCCAGCACCTGGCCGCCCAAGCGCTCGGCAGCGATCCCGGTGCGGATGCCCTTGCGGGCGGCGTAGATGGCCGCAGCGGCGCCAGCGGGGCCACCGCCGACCACCAGCACGTCGAACGCCTCCTTGGCCGAAATCTTGGCGGCTTCGCGGGCGGCGGCGCCGGTGTCCACCTTGGCGACGATTTCCGCCAGTTCCATGCGGCCCTGGCCAAAGCGTTCACCGTTCACGAACACGGTGGGCACGCCCATGACTTCGCGGTCCTTGATCTCGTCCTGGAACAGGCCACCGTCGATCGCGGTGTGTGTGATGTGGGGGTTCAGGGCCGACATCAGGTTCAGCGCCTGCACCACATCGGGGCAGTTGTGGCAGGACAGCGAGTAGTAGGTCTCGAAGTGCAGCGGCGTGTCGATGGCCTTGACCTGCTCCAGCAGATCGACCGATTCCTTAGAGGGATGGCCGCCGACGTGCAGCAGCGCCAGCACCAGGGAGGTGAACTCATGGCCCAGGGGCACGCCGGCAAAGCGCACGCCGCTGTCCACGCCGGGGTTGGTGATCAGGAACGAGGGCTTGCGCACGTTCAGGTCGTTGTTCTCGACCACGGTGATCTTGTCGCTGAGCGCCGCGATGTCGGCCAGCAGGGACTTGACTTCGCCAGCCGCCTTGCTGTCGTCCAAAGTGGCCACCAGTTCGAGCGGCTTTTGCAGGCGTTCGAGATAAGCTTTGAGTTGGGTCTTGAGGTTGGCGTCGAGCATAATAGTCAAATCCTAATAAAATTCTTTTTTGATAGTCGCCAATTGCTTGATTGAAAAAAAGCCCGGGCCTCGCCCAGGCTTTTCACGGGCAATCGGATTAGATCTTGCCGACCAGGTCCAGCGAAGGAGCCAGGGTGGCTTCGCCTTCGTTCCACTTGGCAGGGCAGACTTCACCGGGGTGGTTGCGCACGTACTGGGCAGCCTTCACCTTGCGCAGCAGGTCTTCAGCGTTGCGGCCGATGCCTTCCGCGGTGATTTCCACAGCTTGGATCACACCATCGGGGTCCACGATGAAGGTGCCGCGGTCGGCCAAGCCCACGCCGGGACGCATCACTTCGAAGTTGTTGGTCACCACGCCGCTGGGGTCACCGATCATGGTGTACTTGATCTTGCCGATGGTTTCGGAAGCGTCGTGCCAGGCCTTGTGCACGAAGTGGGTGTCGGTGGACACAGAGTAGATTTCCACGCCCAGCTTCTGGAATTGGTCGTAGTGGTCAGCCACGTCGCCCAGTTCGGTGGGGCACACGAAGGTGAAGTCAGCGGGGTAGAAGAAGAACACGGCCCACTTGCCCAGCACGTCCTTTTCGGACACTTCGATGAACTTGCCATCCTTGAATGCGGAGGCTTGGAAAGGCTTGATAACGGTATTGATAACGGACATGTAGTTTCCTTATGTGATGCGACTGAACACAGGCTGTAGTCTAAGCCCTGGGTAAAATAATTTCAATCAATTGACTTAATTGTTTTGATTGCTTAAAACTATTTATCAACGCAAACGCAACTGAGCATCAACCGCAGCCAATCCGCACCAGTGGGGACTTGCCGTGCCAACGGCCGCGAATCCTTGACAATGGTCATCCATGCGTCACCCTCACACAAGGAGCCCCATATGAAAGGCGAACCGCAAGTCATTGCCGCTCTGCAAGCACAACTCAAGAACGAGCTCACTGCCATCAACCAGTACTACATGCACTACCGCATGTACAAGCACTGGGGCTTTGAAGCCCTGGCCAAGGTGGAGTACAAGGAATCCATCGGTGAGATGAAGCACGCCGACGTGCTGATGGACCGCATCTTCATGCTGGACGGCCTGCCCAACCTGCAGGACCTGGGCAAGCTGCAGATCGGCGAGGATGTGCCCGAAGCGCTGCAGTGCGACCTGAACCTGGAGTTGGCGGCCCAGGCCACCATCAAGGACGGCATCAAGACCGCCGAAGCCGCGCACGACTTTGTCTCTCGCGACCTGCTGCTCAAGATCCTCGACGACACCGAGGAACACATCGACTTCCTGGAAACCCAGCTGGACCTGATCGACAAGATCGGTCTGCAGAACTACCTGCAGACCCAGATGGGCGAGGCCGAAGGCCATTGAGCCCACCGTCGCCGCCCTGGTGGGTGGGGCACGCGCCTAAATAGGCTCCAGCCCTTATCCCACCTGCGCCAGCTGCTATGCAATTGAAAACGGAGCCCATGGGCTCCGTTTTTTACGCGCTGCCAATATTCACAACTCCGGCACCAGGAAATCCCGGGTGATGAACTCGCCCAGCATGTTCACCCGGTCCAGGAACTGCGTCAGGTAGGCGTGCAGGCCGGTGTCCAGGATTTCATCGATGCGACCGTACTGCAGGTCGGCCAGCAGGCGCCCCGCCTTGCGCTGGCTTTCCTGCGAGCCCTCATGGGCCACAGCCTTGAGGTTGTCCACCACCTCGCGCATGCAGGCGTGCAGCGAACGCGGCATGTCGGCACGCAGCACCAGCAGGTCGGCCACACGCTCGGGCGTGATCACGTCGCGGTAGACCTTGCGGTACACCTCGAACGCCGAGACGCTGCGCAGCAGCGCGCTCCAGTGGTAGAAGTCGAACTGCTGCGCGGTTTTGCGCTCGGATTCCATGCCGTGGTAGTCGCGCTGGATGGCATGGAAGCGCACGTCCAGCAAGCGCGCGGTGTTGTCCGCCCGCTCCAGGAAGGTGCCCAGGCGCAGGAAGTTGAAGGCCTCGTCCTGCAGCATGGTGCCCAGCACCACGCCGCGCGACAGGTGGGAGCGGTATTTCACCCACTCCGCCAGCTGACCGGGATCCTTGCCCAGGGAGCCTTCCTTCAAGTGCTTGCGCATCGCCAGCCAGGTCTGGTTCTGGGTCTCCCAGACCTCGGTGGACAAGGCCCCGCGCACGGCCCGTGCGTTCTCACGCGCGGCGTGCAGGCAGGACACGATGGACGCCGGATTGCTTTCGTCGGCCACCATGAAAAACAGCACGTTGTCGCGCGTGATGTCGCGGTAGCGTGCCTGGTAGGCCGGGATGAGTTCGCTGATGGACAACACCCCCTGCCAGGTGCGCGCGGCATCGTCCGGGCGCATCGGCAGCATCGAGGTGTCGTAGCTCACGCTCAACATGCGGGCGGTGTTTTCTGCCCGCTCGGTGTAGCGTGACATCCAGAACAGGTGGTCGGCGGTGCGGCTCAGCATGCGTTCTCCCCACGGATTGGGATGGCCAGCGCCAGGCGTCGTGCGGTCCGGCCGGTGCTTGGCAGCATGCGGGCCGGGATGATGCAGGCGTTCATCGTTGTCATACGCCCCCCATCAGCGAGGCTTGCAGGCTCCAGGCGCCGGCGGACTGTGACAGGCCAGCAGCCAGGCTGTCTGCCAGCCCATCGCTGCCGTCGCCCAGGACCCAGGTGTCCTTGGTGCCACCGCCCTGGGAAGAGTTCACGACCAGCGATCCCTCCTTGAGCGCCACGCGCGTCAGGCCGCCGGCGACCATGCGCACGCCCTCCTGGCTGCTGAGCACGAAGGGGCGCAGGTCGATGTGGCGCGGGGCAATCCCCGCCTCCACCATGGTCGGGCAGCTGGACAGGCTCAGCGTGGGCTGGGCAATGTAGCCCGCCGGATTGGCCAGCAGCGCATGGCGGAAGCTCGCGATCTCCGCCTGGGTGGCGGCCGGCCCGATCAGCATGCCGTAGCCGCCCGCGCCATGGACTTCCTTGACCACCAGCTCGTGCAGGTGGTCCAGCACGTAGCGCAGGTCGTCGGGCTTGCGGCACAACCAGGTGGGCACGTTGCTGAGGATGGGCTCCTCCCCCAGGTAGAAGCGGATCATGTCCGGCACATACGGGTAGACCGACTTGTCGTCGGCAATCCCGGTGCCCACCGCATTGCAGATGGTGACATTGCCGGCGCGGTAGGCATCCATCAGGCCCGCACAGCCCAGCGAGGAATCGGGGCGGAACACCTGGGGGTCCAGGAAGTCGTCGTCCACACGGCGATAGATCACGTCCACGCGCTGCAAACCGCGCGTGGTGCGCATGTACACCACCCGGTCGCGCACCACCAGGTCCTGGCCCTCGACCAGCTCCACCCCCATCTGCTGCGCCAGAAAGGCATGCTCAAAATAGGCGCTGTTGTACATGCCCGGCGTCAGCACCACCACCGTGGCCGAGGCGGCCCCGGCCGACCCCGGCGCGCTGGCGCGCAGCGTGTCCAGCAGCAGGTCGGGGTAGTGGGCCACCGGCTCCACGGCGTGGGTGCTGAACAGCTCGGGGAACAGCCGCATCATCATCTTGCGGTTTTCCAGCATGTACGACACGCCGGACGGCACGCGCAGGTTGTCCTCCAGCACGTAGTACTCGCCCTCGCCCTGGGCGTTGCGGGCCCGCACGATGTCGATGCCGGCAATGTGCGCGTACACCCCGCCGGACACCAGCACGCCCTGCATCTGCGGGCGGAACTGGGCATTGCCATCGATCAGGTCGCGCGGGACGATGCCGGCGTGCAGGATGGCCTGGCCATGGTAGATGTCCTCGATGAAGCGGTTCAGCGCCGTGACCCGCTGCACCAGCCCCTGCTGCATGCGCGCCCACTCGCCGGCGGGGATGATGCGCGGGATCAGGTCAAAGGGAATCAGACGCTCCGTGCCCGCCCCGCTCTCATCCTTGTCACCATAGACGGCAAAGGTGATGCCGACGCGGCGAAAGATCATCTCCGCTTCGGCCTGCCGCGCACGCATGGTGGTCTGCGCCTGCCGCGCCAGCCACTGGGAATAGGCCTTGTAATGGGTCCGCACGTCGCTGCCATCGAACGGCAGCATTGCGTACATCTCGTCAAACTTCTGCATCTTTGCACGCCTCCTGCGAATGGATTGCTGTGGTGACAGCAAGAATCAGGCCCAGTCCGGGCCCATCTGGTGGAGGAAGCAATTCCTGACATTTCCCGAACCACTCGGGGATCACTCAGTGTAGCCAGCCCCTGCCGCCTCGGGCACGGCATGCTGCCAATACCGACGCGCCAGCGTGCGCTCGCACTGCACCGCGCCCGGGGCCCAAGAACGCCACTGGGCTGCGCCACAGCCGGCACTGGTCACCGTCCGCGCCCCCTGCGCCTGGTAGCGCTGGACCACTGCGGGATGGGGATGGCCAAAGCGGTTGCGGTAGCCGCTTTGCGCAATGGCCACCGCAGGCTGCACCGCCTGCACCCAGGCCGCGGTGGACGAGGTCTTGCTGCCATGGTGCGGCATGAGCACAAGATCGGCCCGCAAGGGGCTGCCGGCGTGCAGCAGCGCCTGCTCCTGCCGGGCCTCCACATCGCCCGTCAACAGGGCCACCGTGCCAGCCACGCTGCGCACCCGCAGCACACAGCTTTGGGCATTGCGCCCGGCGCCTCCCACCGGGGTGTGCGTCGCAGGGGCCATGGGGTGCAGCACCTCCAGTTGCACCCCATCCCAGGTCCAGGACTGCCCCTGGACACAGGGCACACCGCCCGCCCCCAGGCGCTGCGCACGGGGGAAGGCGGCCACCACGGCCTCGGCCCCACCGGCATGGTCGCTGTCGGCGTGGCTGACCAGCAGCACATCGGGCGCGATCCCCAGCGCCCGCAGCACCGGCACCACCGTGCGTTCGCCCGCATTCGCCTGCTCAGACCACTGCGGGCCAGCGTCAAACAGCAGGCTGTGGCCCTCGGTGCGCACCAGCGCGGCACTGCCCTGCCCCACATCCAGCGCCAGCACCTCGAAGTGCCCCCAGGCCGGCGCCTGCGGGTGCCACCCCAGCAGGGGCACCAGTAACGGCAGGCCCAGCATGCGCCAACGCCAGCCCCAGGGCATCACCAGCCACAGGCAGCCCAGCACCCCGGCCAGGGCCGCCCACCAGGGCGGTTGGGCAAAGAACAGCACGGCCCCGCGCCAGCCGGCCATGGTGTCCAGCAACCCGACCATGACCGTCACCCCCTGGGCGGCCAGCCACCACAGCGGCGACCAGAGCACGCCCAGCATGGACAGGGGCGTGATCACCAGCGTGACCCAGGGGATGGCCCACAGGTTGGCCAGCAAGCCGATGACCGACACCTGGCCAAACAGCAGCAAGGTCAGCGGTGCCAGGGCGATGCCCACGACCCATTGCTCGCGCGCCATGCGCACCAGGACCGGCTTCCAGCCCCGCGCCGTGTCACCCCTCGGCCTCGGCTGTGCGGCAACCAGCACGCCCACGGCCACAAAGCTGAGCCAGAAGCCGGCCTGCAGCAGGCTCCACGGATCGATCAGCACCACCACGGTCAACACCGTCAGCCAGACGCAGGGCCAAGGCCAACTGCGCGCCTGGCTGCGCAGCAGCACCACCACCGCCAGCATGCCGATGGTGCGCTGCGCGGGAATGTCCCAGCCGCTGAACAGCGCATAGGCCGTGGCCAGCGCCAAGCCGGCCCAGGCGGCCACCACCGGTGCCGGCTGCCACAGGCACAGCCGGGCCGAACGCCGCCAGCACAGCTGGACCACGGCCATCGCCAGCCAGGCGAACATTGTTATATGGAGCCCGCTGATGCTGACCAGGTGCGCCACCCCGGTGTCGCGGAACAGTTGCCAGTCGGCGCGGCCGATGCTCGATTGCGCGCCGGTCACCAGGGCCTGGACCACGCCCATGGAAGCCTGCAGGCGTGCCGAGGCCCCTTCCGGGGGCTGCAGGCGCTGGTGGATCTGCCCCCGCCAGCGCGCCACCGGGGCCTGCCAGGTCTGGCCCAGCCATTGCGGCTGCGCATCGCGTGCGCTGCGGCGCACATAGCCCGTGGCCTGGATGCCCTGGCTCCACCACCACAGCTCCCAATCCATGCCGTGGGGGTTGCGCTCCCCGTGCGGGGCCTTGAGGCGCACGGTCCAGGCCCAGCGCTGGCCGGCCTGCAAGCCCTGCGGTGGCAGCTCGCCGTACCAGGTCAGCGCCACCTGCGGCGGCAGTGGCACGGGCTGCGGGGGCACCTCGGCCGACTGGGCCTGCTCCACCGCAAAGCGCAGGCGCACCCCGCGCTCGGCCGCCTGTGGCATGTCGGTGATGACCCCGGTCACGCGCACATCGCGCCCCTCCCACGCGGGCGGCATGGCCGTGGCCGCAAAGCTGGCGGCGCGCCAGCCCGTCATCCCCCAGGCCAGTGCCGCGCCCCACAGCAGCCAGCCCCAGCGCCATGCCGGCCGGCGCCACAGCAGCGGGCCCAGCAGCACGGCCGCGGCCAGGCACCCGGCATAGACCGGCCACGGCAGCAAGGCCGCCTGCTGCAACTGGGTGGCCGTGCCCGCAACCACGCCCAGCATCCACCACATGCCGGGAGGATGTTGCTGCGAGGAGGACGGTGGTCTTGGCATACTGCGCAGCATGCGGGGCAAACGCCACACCGGCAAAGCCGGCTGCACAGTTCGCCCGCCATTCAACAACCCTCTCCAGAAAGACCGTCATGAGCGTTTACGACCGCCTGCAAGCCCTGAACATTGCCCTGCCCCCCGTGGCCATTCCCGCCGCCGCCTACGTGCCGTTTGTGCAGACGGGCAATCTGGTGTTCCTGAGCGGCCACATCGCCAAGAAGGACGGCCAGGTCTGGGCCGGCCAGCTGGGTGCGGCGATCAGCACCGCCGAGGGCAAGCAAGCGGCCCGCGCCGTCGCCATCGACCTGCTGGGTACGCTGCAGGCGGCCTGCGGCGGCGACCTGAACCGCGTGCAGCGCATCGTCAAGGTGATGAGCCTGGTGAACTCGACCGCCGGTTTCACCGAGCAGCACCTGGTGACCAATGGCTGCTCCGAGCTGCTGGCCGAGGTCTTCGGTGACAAGGGCTCGCACGCCCGCAGCGCGTTCGGCGTGGCGCAAATCCCCATGGGCGCCTGCGTGGAAATCGAGTTGATCGCAGAAATCGCTTGATGCATGAGAGCTGCCTGCGCTTGCGCTGCCTGGCTTTCCGATGAAAAACATACGGAAAACCAAGCAATACAAACGCTGTCAGCTCATTTTTTTTAGGGCATGTCGTTCTGGACTGAAGGCTGCCTGACCCAGACCCCGCGGCAGAACGGGTGCCCCGCTGCGCAGCGCTGCTACGCAGCAGGTGGCACACAGGCCGCGCACGATCCGCCACAGAGAATCAAGAGCCCAGGCCCAAGGCGTCCCCAGCCTGGGCCCTGGCGGCCGCACGACACCGCCCGGGTCACCCCTACAGCGCGGTATCAGGCCGACACGGCGCTGGCGGCCCAGCGGGCATCCTGCGCCACGGCAATGCGCTGACCGGCCACAGCGGCCAATTGCGCGGCCGTGACCAGGTGGGCGTCCAACTCGTGCAAAGGCCGGAGCACAAAGGCGCGCTCGTGCATGCGCGGGTGCGGCACCGTCAGTGCCGGCGTGGCCAGCTGGCGTTGGCCCCACAGCAGCACATCCAGGTCCAGGGTGCGCGGCGCATTGCGGTAGGGGCGCTCGCGCCCGGCGGCCAGCTCCAGCCCCTGTAGCGCCTGCAGCAAGGCTTCGGGCGCCAGGTCGGTCTCGAGGGCCGCGACGGCGTTCAGATAGTCCGGCCCCGTGGCATCCACCGGGGCGCTGCTGTAGAGCGAAGACACGGCGCACAGCCGGGTCTGCGGCAGGGCTGCCATGCGGTGCAGGGCCTGCAGCAAGGCATCACCGCGATCCCCCAGGTTGGCCCCCAGGCCGATGTAGACCCGTTCGGCCGCCATCACTCGGCGCTGCCGCCGGAGGGCGCCATGTCGGCACCGCCGGCAGGCTTGCGACGGCGGCGACGGCGCTTCTTGGCGGGCGCATCGCCTTCGCTGACGATGGTGTCCAGGGGCGAGGCCTCCTGCACGTCCTCCGCCTTGCGGGGTGCGCGGCGCGCGGCGGGTTGTGCCGCCTTTTGCTTCTGGCGCTGCTCCTCGCGCACCTGGGCCACCAGGTCCTCGCGGCGCGCATCGTCGGCGGCCTGGAACTCCTGCCACCACTCGGCCAGGTCTTCCTCGATCTCGCCCACATCGGCGCGCAGACGCAGGAAGTCGAAGCCGGCGCGGAAACGCGCCTGCAGCACCATGCCGAACGGGGTCGAGCCGGTGCGCTTGTCGAAGCGCGGCTGCATGACCCAGATCTCGCGCATGTCGGCGGCCAGCTTGCCGCGGCCGGACACGTCGCCGATGCGCTGGTCGAACACCTCATCGATGGCCTCGTTCAGCGCAGGGAAGGCGTGGTAGCCCTTCTTCAGGCGACGCTCCCAGCCCTGCTTGACGTCCTGCCACAGCACGCAGGCCAGCATGAAGCTGGGCGCCACGGGCTTGCCTTCACCGACGCGGCGGTCGGTGTCGGCCAGGGCCGCCTGCACGAACGGGTGCCCGGCGCGCTCCACCACCACATCCAGCAGGGGGTAGATGCCGTGCTCCAGGCCCAGCTTTTTGAGCTGCTCGATCGACGCCAGCGCGTGGCCGGTCTGCAGCAGCTTGAGCATTTCGTCGAACAGACGGCTTTGCGGCACTTCGCGCAGCAGCGGTTCGCATTCGAGCAGCGGCTTGGCGGTCTTGGGCTCCAGCTTGAAGCCCAGGGGGCTGAGCTTGGCGGCAAAGCGCACGGCGCGGATGATGCGCACCGGGTCTTCACGGTAGCGCGTGGCCGGATCGCCGATCATGCGCAGCACTTTCTTTTGCGCGTCCTGGATGCCCTTGTGGAAGTCCACCACGACCTGGGTTTCGGGGTCGTAGTACATGGCGTTGACGGTGAAGTCGCGGCGCGTGGCGTCCTGGTCCTGCGGGCCCCAGACGTTGTCGCGCAGCACGCGGCCGCTGGCATCCACGGCGTGCTTCATGCTGGCCAGGGCCAGCTTGCTGGTGCGCTCGTTGCCGCTGACCTGCTCGGCCTGGCTGTTGTCCATGAAGGCACGGAAGGTCGAGACCTCGATCACCTCGTGCTCACGCCCCCGGCCGTACACCACGTGCACGATGCGAAAGCGCTTGCCGATGATGAAGGCGCGGCGGAACAGGTGCTTGACCTGCTCGGGCGTGGCATCGGTGGCCACGTCGAAGTCCTTGGGGCGCAGCCCCAGCAGCAGGTCGCGCACCGCGCCGCCGACGATGTAGGCCTCATGGCCCGCATCCTTGAGGGTGCGCACCACATCCACCGCCCGCTGGTCCACCAGTTGCGGATCGATGCCGTGCACGCTGGCGGGCACCTCTTCACGCTTGCCAAAACGCGATTTGCGCGCACGGGCGGCGGGCTCTTTGCCCAGCAATTTGTCGATGATGGTCTTGATCATGGGTTTTCAGTAAACAGGTCCAGCACGCGCCAGCCGCGCTCCTGCGCAATCGCTCGCAGACGGGGCTCGGGGTTGGTGGCCACGGGGTGGTTCACACGCTCCAGCAGGGGCAGGTCGTTCATGGAATCGCTGTAGAACGTCGATTCCACACCCTCCCAGGACAGGCCGCGCGCCGCCAGCCAGGCATCCATGCGCACCACCTTACCTTCACGCATGTTCGGCACGCCCTGCACGCCCCCCGTGAACCAGCCCGTCGCGTCGCGCTCCAGCTCAGTCGAGAGCAGCTCCTGCACGCCGAAGGCGGCGGCGATGGGGCGCGTGACGAACTCGTTGGTCGCCGAGGTGATGACCACCAGGTCGCCAGCCTGCTGGTGCGCACGCACCAGGGCCTGCGCCTGGGGCAGGATGGCCGGGGTGATGACCTCCTGCATGAAGCGCTGGTGCGCCGCCTGCGCGGCGGCGGCGCCGCGTTGCACGATGGCCTCGGTGGCAAAGCGCACATAGTCCGGCACATTCAGCGTGCCCGCCTGGTAGTGCGCAAAGAACTCGTCGTTGCGGCGCCCGAACTCGGTGCGGTCGCACCAGCCGATGGCAATCGCAAACTCGCCCCAGCCATGGTCGGAGTCCATGGGGATCAGCGTGTGGTCCAGATCAAACAAGGCCAGTCGCGGGCGCTGGGACGGGGTTGCAGGGTTCATAGATTCATTCAAAGGGAGCGAAGACATACAGCCATGGCATGCGGCACCAGCGTGCCGCTGGGCTATTCGGTCTCCAGCATGGTTTTGAGCAAGGGAATGGTGATCGCACGCTTGTTGCGCAGTGCAAACTCATCCAGCATGTCCAACAGCTGCATCAGGCTGGCCAGGTCGCGCGAAAAGCGCTTGAGCATGTAGTCCACCACGTCGGCGCTCAGGGTCACGCCCCGGGCGGCCGCCTCGGTTTTCAACACTTCGCGGCGCTCTTCCTCGTTGGGCACCTGCAGCTGGAACACATGGCCCCAGCCCAGGCGGCTGCGCAGATCGTCGCGCACCTCCATGCCCGCCGGCGGCGCATCGCCGGCCGACAGAATCCAGCGGGGTGACCCGCTGGGCGGGTTGATGGCGTTCACGAACCAGTTGAAGGCACGGGCCTGCTGCATGGGCGTGAACAGGTGCACATCGTCCATCAGCACGGCCGACCAGCGCTCGTCAAACTCCGGCGGAAAGCCGGTGCTGGCATCCATCCAGCCCACCTGGGCCCCCTGCTCCAGCAGCATTTCGCGCACTGCCTTGAGCAGGTGCGTCTTGCCGGAGCCGGAATCGCCCCACAGGTAGGTGGGCACCGGCGCGCGCGGCGCAGGGCCGAAGCCATCGCTGATCCAGGCCTGGAGGTGATCGACCACCGGCGCATTGCGACCGGCGTAAAAGCGCGCCAGAGAAGGCCCCGTGGGCAAGCCGATGTCCAGCGCCAGTTGCTTCATAGAGGGCATGCCGTCGACACGTCCCGCTTGCTGCACAGCAAGCGCATGGGCACAAACTCAGCCATCGGGAGCAGGAACGTAGGCATAGGGGGAGGAAAAGAGCAGGAAACGCCCTGCGTGCGCAAGACCACGGCCGCATGCCAGCCGGTCCCGGCATCGCGTTTACATATTTTAATCAGCTTCCGCCCCGCTGACAGGCGTAGGCCCCGCGCACGCCTGGACCGCACTGTGCCACAGGCCGGCGCAGCAAGCTCTCACATCCCCAGATGTCCCGCATCCCTGGGGCGGCATGCGGACATTCCGGAGGGACTGCACTTAAAATCATGGGCGTTCCTGCCCCCACATCGGGCACCACACCCTGCACAGATCCTTCTCATGAGCTCCTCTGCCTCCCCATCCACCCCCATTTCCTACAAAGACGCCGGCGTTGACATCGACGCAGGCGACGCACTGGTCGAGCGCATCAAGCCGCTGGCCAAGAAGACCATGCGCGAAGGCGTGATGGCCGGCATTGGCGGCTTTGGTGCTTTGTTCGAAGTGCCCAAGCGCTACCAGGAGCCCGTGCTGGTGTCCGGCACCGACGGCGTGGGCACCAAGCTGCGCCTGGCTTTCGAGTGGAACATGCACGACACCGTGGGCATCGACCTGGTGGCCATGAGCGTCAACGACGTGCTGGTGCAGGGTGCGGAACCCCTGTTCTTCCTGGACTACTTTGCCTGCGGCAAGCTGGACGTGGACACGGCCGCGGCCGTGGTGGGCGGCATTGCCAAAGGTTGCGAGCTGTCCGGCTGCGCCCTGATCGGCGGTGAAACCGCGGAAATGCCCGGCATGTACCCCGATGGCGAGTACGACCTGGCCGGCTTTGCCGTCGGCGCCGTGGAAAAGTCCAAGATCCTGACTGGCCAGAACGTCAAGCCCGGCGACGTGGTCCTGGGCCTGGCCTCGGCCGGCGTGCACTCCAACGGCTTCTCGCTGGTGCGCAAGTGCATCGAGCGCGCCGAAAGCCAGGGCACCGTGCCCGCCTCCCTGGACGGCAAGCCCTTCAAGGCCGCCATCATGGAACCCACCCGCCTGTACGTGAAGAATGTGCTGGCGGCCCTGGCCCAGCACCCCATCAAGGCCCTGGCCCACATCACCGGCGGCGGCCTGCTGGAGAACATCCCCCGCGTGCTGCCCGAAGGCACGGGCGCCGACCTGCAGGCCGGCAGCTGGCCCCAGACCGAGCTGTTCGCCTGGCTGCAAAAGACCGCCGGCATTGACGATGTGGAAATGAACCGCACCTTCAACAACGGCATCGGCATGGTGGTGGTGGTGGCGCCCGAGGCAGCCGAGGCCACGGCAGCAACTTTGCGTGAGCTGGGTGAAACGGTCTACACGATCGGTAACATTACGGCACGCACAGAAGGCGCACCCGTCCAAGTCAAGTAGTCTTTCATCCAGAGCGATCATCCATGGGGAACCAGCACCAACTTCCGACCGTTTGTCAGTCCCCCGTAACGCCGTCCCGCGGCGTGATGATCGCCAGTTACCTGCTCATGGCCTGCACGCTGCTGCTGGTCATGTGGCAAAAGCTTCTGCCCGGGCTGCTGTGCGCATGCCTGGGCTTTTTGTTGACGCGCGCCCTGTCCACCCTGCTGGCGCGCATCGACCGGCGCCCGCCCGGGCCGATCCCGGACCGCTGGGCCCAGGCGACGGCCGCCACCCTGGTGATCCTGGGGCCGCTGCTGTGGATTGCGATTGCCCTGACGCATTCGCGCGGCTACCTGACCGACATTCCGCACCAGTACAAGGAGCTGCTGGACTACCTGGCCAACACCGTGCTGGAGCTGCGCCAGAAGCTGCCCAATGACCTGGGGGCCCTACTGCCCCAGGGCTCGGCCGAGATCCAGCAGACGATCGCCACCTACCTGGCGACCAAGGCCGGCGCCCTGGCCTCGGCCGGCAAGGCCTGGCTGGGCGGCCTGCTGCACGCCTACGTGGGCCTGCTGATCGGTGCGCTGGCGGCCGTGCGCCCGCGCCTGGTGCCCCGGGCACCGCTGACGCAGGCGCTGCAGCGCCGCGTCATGCTGCTGGGCGAGGCCTTCCGCCAGATCGTGGCCGCGCAGTTCTGGATTGCACTGTTCAACACCACGCTGACCGCCCTGTTCCTGCTGCTGATCCTGCCCACCTTCGAGATCGCGCTGCCGTATACGCCGGCGCTGATCCTGCTGACCTTTGTGGCGGGCCTGATTCCCATCGTCGGTAACCTGTTTTGCAACGTGGTGCTGACGGTGGTGGGCCTGTCCGTCTCGCCCGTGGCCGCCGCCGTCTGCCTGGGCTTTCTGATCCTGATCCACAAGGCCGAGTACGTGATCAACGCCAAGGTGGTCGGCCAGCGCACCCACATGGCCGTGTGGGAGCTGCTGTCGGTGATGTTCATTGCCGAATCGGTCTTCGGCCCGGCAGGCCTGGTGGCAGCCCCGCTGTTCTACGCGTATCTGAAGAAAGAACTGGAAGCCGCACGACTGGTCTAAAAAGAAGAGCAGCCTGCGTTGATTGAAAGCGGCTTTCCCATCGATTTCGCATCGAAACATAGAAAAACAGAGCGCTGGACGCTCTGTTTTTTATTCCTGCGGCGCCAAGCGTGGAACCACGCCCGCCTGACAGGCGTTCAGGGCTCGGCCCGCAACAGCTCGATGCGCGCCTCGATCAGCGGCAGATCGTGCGGCGCCGGGGCATGGCGCACATAGGTCTGCAGGTCCTGCAAGGCCGCGTCCCGCTGGCCCAGCTGCGCCAGCACCAGCCCCCGGTCTCGGTAGTGGCTGTATTCCTGCGGGCGCAGCACGATCAGCCGGTGCAGCACCGCCAGCAGTTGCGGCGCCTCCTCGGCATGGGCATGGATGGTCTGCAGGTTGCGCAGCATGCGTTCCAGAATTTCACGGCTGCTGGCCGGCACCAGGAACAGGTGCAGCGGCGCCATCTCGTCCTGCGCCAGCCCCCAACCTTCGCGAAAAGGCTCCAGCCGCTCCTGCAGGGCGTCCTGGGTCAGGCCACGGCCCGTCAACGGATCCTGGATGATCAGACCCTCGTCCACGTGCACCTTGATCAGGAAATGCCCGGGGAAGGAAATGCCCTGCGCCTTCAGGCCGATGGCGGCGGCCAGCTCCAGCCACAGCACGGCCAGGGAGATCGGGATGCCCTTGCGCGTGGCCAGCACGCGGTGCACAAAGCTGTTGGCCGGGTCGGCAAAATCGTTGGCGTTCACGCCAAAGCCCAGCTTGTCGTAGAAGAACTCGTTCAGCACCACGGTGCGCTGCAGCGCACTGGCGCCCTGCGGCAACGCGGACCGCAAGCGGGCGGCCAGACTGTCGACCTGGAACAGCACATCCTGCAGGTCCAGCGCCGGCTCGGCATCCAGCGCCAGACTGGCCGCGGCCTCCAGCAGCGGCAAATCCAGGTCCTCACGCACCAGGCAGCGGAAATGCTCCAGGGCACTGGGGGCTTCAAAGTTCAGCGACATGGGCCGCACTCTAGCGCGATTTGCAAAGCCTCACCCACGGCAGTTGCACCGCCCGCCTCAGCGGCGCAGCAGGGTGCGCACGCGCAAGCCGGTCGCCAGCAGCACCCCGAAGTACACCATGCCCGCACCGCCCAGCATCAGCGCCATCAGGCCTGCGCGCTGCCACTCGTGCGCACCCAGCGCCTGCCAGTTCCAATGCCCTTGGCCCCACAGCAAAAAGGCCCCCAGCAAGGCGGAGGCCGCCAGCACCTGCAGCCCATACTTGACCCAGCCCGGACCCGGCTGGTAGGCGCCACGGCGCAGCAGCCCGATCAGCAGCCACAGCGCGTTCACCAGCGCCGCCAAACCGATCGACAGCGCCAAGCCCGCATGGGCCAACCATGGCACCAGTACCACATTCAGCACCTGCGTCAGCACCAGCACCGCCATAGCGATCTTGACCGGCGTGCGCATGTCCTGGCTGGCAAAGTAGCCCGGTGCCAGCACCTTGATGGCCACCAGCCCCAGCAGGCCGGCCCCGTAGCCGACCAGCGCCACGGCAATCTGCGACACATCGCTGCCCTGCAGCGCGCCGCGGTGGAACAGCGTGGCCACCAGCGGTTCGGCAAAGGTCAGCAGGGCCACGGCCGATGGCACCGCCAGCAGCACCACCAGGCGCAGGCCCCAATCCAGCATGCCGGAGTAGCGCTGCGCATCACCCGCTGCCTTGGCCGAGGCCAGCTGCGGCGTCAGCACCACGCCCAGCGCCACCCCCAGCAGCGCTGTGGGAAATTCCATCAAACGGTCGGCATAGAACAGCCAGGTCACACTGCCCGGGGTGAGGTAGGACGCGATCTGCGTATTGATCATCAGGCTGACCTGGGCCACACCCACCCCCAGCAGGGCCGGTGCCATCAGCGCCAGGATGCGGCGCACCCCACCATCGCTCCAGGCTGCACGCACGGCCACCGGCGACAGACCGATGCGTGGCAGCAAGCCCAGTTTTTTCAGCACGGGCAGCTGCACCGCCAGCTGCAGCACACCGCCCAGCATCACCCCCGCCGCCATGGCATAAATGGGCTCCAGGCCCTGGCGCCCCATCCAGGGGGCAAGCAGCACCGCCGCCGCGATCATGCAGACATTGAGCAGCACCGGCGTGGCCGCCGGCACGGCAAACTGCTTCCAGGTGTTGAGCACACCGGCGCACAGCGCCACCAGCGACATGAAGCCGATGTACGGGAACATCCAGCGCGTCATCAGCACCGCGGCCTCGTGCGCGTGGCTACCATCCAGCCCGCTGGCCAGCAGCCACACCAGCACCGGGGCCCCGGCCACACCGACCACGCAGGTCAGCAGCAGCACCCAGAACAGCACCGTGGCCACATTCGCCACCAGGGCGCGCGTGCGCTCCTCCCCATCCTGGGTCTTGGTGGTTGCCAGCACCGGAATGAAAGCCTGGCTGAATGCCCCCTCGGCAAACAGGCGGCGAAACAGGTTGGGAATGCGGAAGGCAACGTTGAAGGCATCGGTCAGCGCATTGGCGCCGAACATGGAGGCCATGATGAGGTCACGGACCAGACCCGTGACCCGCGAGGCCAGAGTCAGCAACGAAACAGTGGAGGCGGCTTTGAATAACGACACCCGCCCAGTGTAGCCACGCCCACCCGCGACAAAGTGTGGCAGGGCACACAAACTTGCAACAGCCGCGCGGCGCTGGCCTGCAGCCCGCCACACCGCTTTCAACCCAACTTGGTGCGCAAGTGCACCAAGTTGAAATATGGCGCACCATTTCCGGTCAAGCAGCCATCCTGCACAAGCGCCCAAGCATTGCTATAATCGCGGGCTTCGTTGGCATCATCCCCAGACAACACAAGGAATACATCATGGCAACCAAAGCCAAAAAGAACCCCCGCCTGGCCTCCGGCCGCAAGCGCGCACGCCAGAACGTCAAGCTGAACGCAGCCAACACTTCGCTGCGTTCGAAGTACCGCACCGTGGTGAAGAATGTCGAGAAGGCCGTGCTGGCCGGCGACAAGGTGAAGGCCACCGAACTGTTTGCAAAGATGCAAGCTGTGGTCGACTCGATCGCCGACAAGGGCATCTTCCACAAGAACAAGGCCGCTCGCGACAAGAGCCGTCTGTCCGCCAAGGTCAAGGCCCTGGCCACTGCCGCCTAATTAACCTTAGGCATCGCCCGGAAGGCATAGCCTTCCGCCGTTTGCTTCGGGTGCGCTGCCAGCGAAACAAAACAACCGCCTCACGGCGGTTTTTTTGTTTCCGCGCCCGATACATGCCCCTCGGCTGCACCACGCATGCCATGCACAACGCCGCAACCATCTACCACATAGGTACTAGTACTAATTGATTAGCATCAAATTTTGATCATTCCTTGATAATCCGAGGCTGAAAAGTCTTGTGTCTTCTATAGGACCTATAGCAGCACGCCTTCTCTCCCATCGCCAAAGCCTGCCCCCTGTGCGCAGGCTTTTTTAGTCGCTCAGCCTCTAAAAATCATGAAAAGATCCATCCAAATAGGACTGGGGTTCGTCTCGACCCTGGTCCTGGCCGCACTGTTGTTTTTATCCTGGCCGCTGTTCCCCCGCTCAGTGCCCAAGCCCGAGAACGAGCAACCCGTCGATGTGGTGATGGTGGGTGCCGGCGCCATGAGCGCCACGCTGGCCACCTACCTGCAGGAGCTGCAACCCAACTGGAAGATCGAGGTCTTCGAACGCCTGGACGGCGTGGCCCTGGAAAGCTCGAACGGCTGGAACAACGCCGGCACGGGCCACTCGGGTTTTGCCGAACTGAACTACACCCCCCAGTTACCCGACGGCAGCGTGGAGACCAAGCGTGCCGTGGGCATTGCCGAACAGTTCGAGGTGACGCGCCAGTTCTGGGCCCACCAGGTCGGCCGCGGCCACCTGCAGTCGCCCGAGACCTTCGTGAACCCCACGGCCCACATGAGCTTTGTCTGGGGTGACGACAACATCGAATTCCTGAAGAAGCGCCAGCAAGCCATGGTGCAGCACCCCCTGTTCTATGGCATGGAGTATTCCGAGGACCACGCCAAGATCAAGCAGTGGGCCCCGCTGATGATCGAAGGCCGCGACCCGGCCCAGAAGATCGCCGCCACCTACATGCCCCTGGGCACCGACGTGAACCACGGCGCCTGGACCCAGCAGTTGATGGCCTCGCTGCAGAAGACGGACAACTTCCAGCTGCACCTGCAAAGCGAAGTGACCGCCCTGCGCCAGAACGCCGACAAGACTTGGAACGTGACCGTGGCCGACCTGGCCAACAATCGCCAGGAAAAGACCGTCAAGGCCAAGTTCGTGTTCGTGGGTGCCGGTGGCGCCGCGCTCAAGCTGCTGCAGGCCTCGGGCATCCCTGAGTCCAAGAACTACGCAGGCTTCCCCGTGGGCGGCCAATTCCTGGCCATCGAGAACCCCGAACTGACCACCCGCCACGACGTCAAGGCCTATGGCATTGCCTCCACCGGTTCGCCCCCGATGTCCGTGCCCCACCTGGACGCCCGCCAGCTCGACGGCAAGCCCGTGGTGCTGTTTGGCCCCTTCGCCCTGGCCACGACCAAATTCCTCAAGAACGGCTCCTGGTGGGACCTGTTCTCCTCGGTCAACCACGACAACCTGATGGGCATGCTGCGCGTGGGCATCCACAACCTGGACCTGGTGCAGTACCTGCTGCAACAGGCAGAGCTGACTGACGAAGACCGCCAGCAGGTGCTGCAGCAGTACTTCCCGCACGCCAAGCGCGAGGACTGGAAGCTGATCACTGCCGGCCAGCGCGTGCAGATCATCAAGCGTGACCCCGAAAAGGGCGCCGTGCTGCAGTTCGGCACCGAAATCGTAGGCTCCGAAGACGGCAGCATCGCCGCCCTGCTGGGTGCTTCGCCCGGCGCCTCGACCGCCCCCCACATCATGCTGAACCTGCTCAAGAAATCCTTCCCCGAGCAGATGGCCAGCGCCGAGTGGAAGGCCCACATCCAGCAGATCGTGCCCTCGTATGGCCGCAAGATCAACGAAGACGCGGCCTACACCAACGAGATCCGCCGCATGACCAGCTCGGCCCTGAAGCTGCCCTACCTGGACGTGCCACTGACCGTGGGCCAGAAGGCAGAGGCACCAGTGGCTGCCCCTGCCGCTCCGGCTGCTGCCCAGCACCCCACGCAGCTGAACAAGGAAATGCAGGCACTCTGATTGCCGCCACCCCACACACCGGCCCTGCCGGTGCCACCCCGCCGACCGCTGTCGCGCGGGGTTTTTTCTTGGGGTGACGGACGCCACCGGCTTCCCGCTTTGCCATGTCCCGCCTGCTGACCCACGGCCCGATCGGCCGCGCCCTGCTGCGTTTTGCCCTGCCCCTGTGGGGCGGCTATGTGCTGCAGTCGCTCAACACCTCAGTCAACGCCTTCTGGATCGGTCGCCACCTGGGCGAGGCCGCACTGTCGGCGGCGGTGCACGCCAACAACCTGCTGTTCGTGCTGATCGCCCTGGTCTTCGGCATCAGCCAGGCCACCAACCTGCTGGTCGCCCAGGCCGTGGGCGCGGGCGACTGGGCGCTGGCGCGGCGCACCACGGGCACCAGCGCCAGCCTGTTTCTGGGCGCAGCCCTGCTGATGGCCGCCCTGGGCTGGCCGCTGGCAGCCCCGCTGCTGCGCGCCATGGGCGCCGAGCCCGCCACTGCCGCCCTGGCCGTGGACTACCTGCGGGTGCTCTTTCTGGCGCTGCCCCCCATGCTGTTGCTGATCTTTGTCGCCGCCGTGCTGCGCGGCACGGGGGACAGCCGCACGCCCTTCATCGCCCTGCTGGCCGTGGCCCTGGGCGATGCTGCGCTCAATCCCCTGCTCATCTTCGGCGCCGGCCCGCTGCCCGCCTGGGGCATGGCCGGTTCGGCCCTGGCCACCCTGGTGGCCAACAGCCTGGGCCTGGCAGGGCTGCTGGCCTGGCTGCGCTGGCGGCGCGTGCCGCTGTGGCATGGCTGGCGCCAGGGCCACCGCCTGCTGCCCGATCCCGCGCTGGTGCGCTGCCTGGTCACCAAGGGCCTGCCCATGGGCCTGCAGATGCTGCTGGTGGCGCTGTCCCTGGTGCTGATGCTGGGCCTGGTCAACGCCCACGGCGCCCAGGCCTTGGCCGCCTACAGCGCGGCCCTGCAGTTGTGGACCTATGTGCAGATGCCGGCGATTGCCGTGGCCTCGGCCTGCACCACCATCGCCGCGCAGAACGTGGGCGCCGGCCACTGGCCGCGCGTGGCGAGCACGGCGCGTGCCGGGATTGCCTGCCACCTGCTGCTGACCGGGGCCTGCGTGGCCCTGGTCCTGGCCTTTGACCGCCCGGTGCTAGCCCTGTTCCTGCCCGATGGCAGTGCCGCCCTGGAGCCGGCGCGGCACCTCAACCGCATCGTGCTGGGCTCGTTCGTGCTGCTGGGCATCAGCGGCGTGCTGGCCGGCGTGGTGCGCGCCACGGGTGCGGTGCTGGTGCCGCTGGCCATCCTGGCCGTGGCCCTGTGGGGCGTGCGCCTGCCCCTGGCCTGGGGGCTGCAGCCACTGTGGGGGCTGGAGGCGCTGTGGTGGAGCTTCCCGCTCAGCGCCCTGGCGTCCCTGCTGCTGTCCCTGGCCTACTACCGCTGGGGCCACTGGCGCCAGACCCGCCTGCTGGGCAGCGCACCGCCAGTGCCTTGAGGCCGCCCACTGGCCGCAGAAACAAAAAAGCTTCCCTTCGGAAGCCTTCATATGCACGGGGCCAACGCCCCTCCCACCACGATCAGCCCTTGCGACCGGGCGCCTCGTCGGGGATCAGACAGGCCTCGACCACCTGCAGGTGGTTGTCCCGGGCGAAATTCAGCACGAAATCCCAGGCCATGGGCTCATGGGCCTGCAGGTCGCGGTGGACGACGATGCACTTGACGCCATTCATGGTGGTGGGGGTGCACCATGGCGAATAGCCCAGGTGGCTGCCGCGCTGGGCGCCACCGGGACGAAACTGGCTCATCACCCCCGCCAAACGCTCGGCCCAGTCACTGGGACGAAAGGTTTTTCCCTCCAAGGTCAGGCCTTGGATGAACAATTCTTTGGAGCTTGGGGAAACCATCAAGATACATCTGCGTAAGAAAAGGTGCGCCACGGGATCACCGCCTGAACACCGACGGTGCGATTCTAACTCTTATACAAGACATGGGCGTGACGCACGGAATTGCCAACCCTGCAGTTTTCCAAATATGGAAACAGTCCACGCGGCACTACTTGCAGGGCCCTAGAATCAACGTTTGTCTTTTGCGAAAGCTCGCAAAAGTTGTGCCACGACTGCCATGTCAGGAGATGTATTCATGACCGCTCACATTGAGGCTGCCTCGCCCCACGTTATGCCCACCTACGGCCGCGTACCGATCGCGCTGGAGCGAGGCCGAGGCTGCCGCGTGTGGGATGTGAACGGCAAGGAATACCTGGACGCACTGGGCGGCATCGCCGTCAACACCCTGGGCCACAACCACCCCAAGCTGGTGCCGGCCCTGCAGGACCAGATCGCCAAGCTGATCCACACCAGCAACTACTACCACGTGCCCGGCCAGGAAACCCTGGCCAAGCTGCTGACCGACCGCGCGGGCATGACCAATGTGTTCTTCTGCAGCACCGGCCTGGAAGCCAACGAGGCCGCGATCAAGATCGCCCGCAAGTACGGCGTGGACCAGGGCATTGCCAAGCCCGAGATCGTGGTCTATGACCACGCCTTCCACGGCCGCTCCATCGCCACCATGTCCGCCACGGCCAACCCCAAGGTGCGCAATGGCTTTGGCGCGCTGCTGGAGGGCTTCACCCGCGTGGCCCCAAACGACTACCAGGCGCTGGTGGAAGCCACCGAAGGCAACCCCAACATCGTCGCCGTGATGATGGAGCCCATCCAGGGCGAAGGCGGTCTGCATCCCATGCGCGCCGAGTACCTGAAGCAGGTGCGCGCGCTGTGCGACGCCAAGGGCTGGCTGCTGATCATGGACGAGGTGCAGGCCGGCATGGGCCGCACCGGCAAGTGGTTTGCCCACCAGTGGGCCGGCATCGTGCCGGACGTGATGACCCTGGCCAAGGGCCTGGGCTCGGGCGTGCCCATCGGCGCCGTGGTGGCGCACAACAAGGCGGCTGAAGTGCTCAAGGCGGGCAACCACGGCTCCACCTTCGGCGGCAACCCGCTGGCCATGCGCGCCGGTGTGGAAACCATCCGCATCATGGAAGAGGACGGCCTGCTGGCCCACGCCACCGAGGTGGGGAACTACCTGAAGGCCCAGCTGCACGCCGCCCTGAGCAGCCTGGAAGGCTTTGTCGAAGTGCGCGGCCAGGGCCTGATGATTGGTGTGGAGCTGACCAAGCCCTGCGGCCAGTTGATCGGCGAAGCGGCCGAAGCCGGCCTGCTGATCAGCGTGACCTCGGACACCGTGATCCGCATCGTGCCGCCGCTGATCCTGAGCCAGGCCGAGGCCGACGAGATCGTCACCAAGCTCAAGCCCCTGGTCCAAGCCCTGCTGGCCGCCTGAACCCAAGGAATCCCGCATGAAGCATTACCTGCAATTCAGTGACTTCACCGCCGACGAGTATGCCTACCTGCTGGCGCGCGCGGCGCTGATCAAGAAGAAGTTCAAGAACTACGAAAAGCACCACACGCTCAGCGACCGCACGCTGGCCATGATCTTCGAGAAGGCCAGCACGCGCACGCGCGTCAGCTTCGAGGCCGGCATGTACCAGCTGGGCGGCTCCGTGGTCCACCTGACCACGGGCGACAGCCAGCTGGGCCGCGCCGAACCCATCGAGGACAGCGCCCGCGTCATCAGCCGCATGACCGACCTGGTGATGATCCGCACCTTCGGCCAGGACAAGATCGAGCGCTTCGCCGCCCACTCGCGCGTGCCCGTGATCAACGGCCTGACCAACGAGTTCCACCCCTGCCAGATCCTGGCCGACATCTTCACCTTCATTGAGCACCGCGGCCCCATCCAGGGCAAGGTGGTGGCCTGGGTGGGCGATGGCAACAACATGGCCAACACCTGGCTGCAGGCGGCCGACCTGCTGGGCTTCACCGTCCATGTCAGCACGCCCGGCGGCTACGAGGTGGACGAGCAACTGGCCTTCAACGGCAAGCCCGTCAACCCCGGCTGCTACAAGGTGTTCAAGGATCCGCTTGCCGCCTGCCAGGGCGCCGACCTGGTCACCACCGACGTGTGGACCAGCATGGGCTACGAGGCCGAGAACGAAGAGCGCCGCAAGGCGTTTGCCGACTGGTGCGTGGATGCCGAGATGATGGCCGCCGCCCAGCCGCAAGCCCTGTTCATGCACTGCCTGCCCGCCCACCGCGGCGAAGAGGTGGAAGCCGATGTCATCGACGGGCCGCAGTCCGTGGTCTGGGATGAAGCCGAAAACCGCATGCACGTGCAAAAGGCGCTCATGGAGTACCTGCTGCTGGGCCAGCAGCCCGGCTGACGCCGCACGCCCATGGCCCACCCGGTGAGTGAAGTGATGCATGCTCTGAACAGATTCTGCACGCCACTCACCAAAACAGGAGCTGCTTGCGCGCGCCTGCAAAAGCTTTCACACATCTTTCGTGTGAAAAGCCAAGCAGGATCAGCGCTGGCAGCTCTTTTTTTATTCAAGCCCCGCAGCACCGTGATGCGGCTGCGGGCGCAACAACCCTTCTCCTGCTCCGTCAGCGGCAGCCGCAGCCTGGATCTGCGCCGCATGTCCCGCCGCCGCAGTGCCCTGCACGCCATCGCCTGCAGCCACCTGCTGAAGACGCCGCGCTACCTCCTCGGTCACACCTAGGGCCTCGTTGCCCATTTCGCCCACTGCACGCCTTGCGCCTGCCGTGGGCGGGCCTGTGTCTTGCTTGCCGCAACACCGCCCGCCTGCGCAGGGGTACCCCGTGCCGTGCGCCCTTGCCCATTGCCTGCCTATCGAAGAACACCCCGAGCCCCCGCTTCCCCACCATGTCCGAAGCCATCCACCCCTGCCTGAAGTGCGGCGTCTGCTGCCAGAACTACCGCGTCGAGTTTTCCATCTACGAGCTGCAATCCATGGGCGGCACCGTGCCCGACCACCTGGCCCACGAAGTGAACGGCAACCGCGCCCGCATGAACGGCACAGAGCGCCACCCCGTGCGCTGCGTGGCCCTGGGGGACCTGGGCAATGACTGCATCGGCTGCACGATCTACGAACAGCGCTCGCGCCCCTGCCGGGACTTTCCGTTCGCCTCGTATGGCTGCCACGACACCCGCGCCAAGTTCGACCTGCCGCCCCTGACCGAGGACGAGATCACACGCTGGCAGGAAGCGGTCTGAGCCACCAGCGCCCCGACTGCGCCGTGCACAAACAAGCAAGGCCTGGGGCGCTGACAGCACCCCAGGCCTTCGGTGGGCTGGGCAGGTCACCACCGGCCACTGGCCGGCGCCTGCCTCAGGGCTTTTTCACCGCCGGGGCACAACACTCCCCCTCGCAGCCGCTGCAGCCCCCGCAGCCCGCCGATTTGCTGGCCACCGGGGCCAGGGCCGGCACCCAGCGTCCGGCTTGCTGGCGCCAGCGCCGCGGCAGGTAACGCCACAGCAGGGACACCGCGGCCAACGCCACGACCACGCCCACGATCCATTCTTGCCACATACCCGCGCTCCTTTCGTTCAACCCCAACCCAGCGCCACGGCGATGCGGTAGGTCACAAAACTGGCCAGATAGGCCAAACCGAACAGATAGCCCGCCATGATCAGCGGGTAGCGCCAACCGTTGGTCTCGCGCTTGACCATGGCCAGCGTGGAAATGCAGTGCGGCGCAAACACGAACCACACCAGCACCGACAGGGCCGTGGCCAGCGACCAGCTGTGTGCAATCAGCGTGCCCAGCTGCTCGGCCACATCATCGCCGGTGGCCGACAGGGCATAGACCGTGCCCAGTGCGCTGACCGCGACTTCGCGCGCCGCCATGGCCGGCACCAGGGCGATCGCAATCTGCCAGTTGAAGCCGATGGGCGACAGCACCATCTCCAGCCAGTGGCCGATCTGGCCGGCGTAGCTGTAGCGGATCGCCCCTTCGGTGATGCCCTCGGGCGCCCCGGGGTAGCTGGCCAGGAACCACAGCACGATGCTGACCGTCAGGATGATGCCGCCCACGCGGCGCAGGAAGATCATGGCGCGCTCGTACAGGCCGATGACCAGGCTGCGCACGCTGGGCCAGCGGTAGGCCGGCAGCTCCATCAGCAGCGGGGTGCGGGCCAGGTTGCTGCGCCCCAGCTTGGCCACCCAGGCCACGGCCATGGCGCTGAGGATGCCGCCGATGTACAGCGCAAACAGCACCAGCCCCTGCAGGTTGAGCACGCCGGCCACCGTCTGGTCCGGGATGAAGGCCGCAATCAGCAGCGCATACACCGGCAGGCGCGCCGAGCAGGTCATCAGCGGCGCGATCATGATGGTCAGCAGGCGGTCGCGCCAGCTGGGGATGGAGCGCGTGGCCATGATGCCCGGCACCGCACACGCAAAGCTGGACAGCAAGGGGATGAAGGAGCGCCCGGACAGCCCCACCGTGCCCATGATGCGGTCCAGCAGGAACGCCGCGCGCGGCAGGTAGCCCGAGTCCTCGAGCACCAGGATGAAGAAGAACAGAATCAGGATCTGCGGCAGGAACACCAGCACCGAGCCCGTGCCGGCAATCACGCCATCCACCAGCAGGCTGCGCAGCACCCCTTCCGGCATGGCGCCCGACAGCCACTCGCCCGCAAAGGCCACGCTGCCTTCGATGCCGTCCATCAGGGGCTCGGCCCAGCTGAACACGGCCTGGAAGATCAGGAACAGGGTCACCAGCAGCAGCAGCGTGCCCCACAGCGGGTGCAGCACCACGGCATCGATGCGGTCATCGCGCTGGGTTGGCTGCGCCGGCTCCTGCACCGTCGCCTGCATGATCTGGGCCACCTGCTGGTGCAGGGCCAGCAACTGCTCGCGCGTGTTGCGCCCCACCTCGATGGGAAAGCGGGGGTCCGCCACCGGCGGCTGCAGGCGGTGCGCGGCCTCGCTGTCCAGCCAGGCCAGCAGGTCCCGGGCCCCCGCCTGGTGCACGCCCACGCTCTCGACCACCGGCACACCCAGCAGGGCGCTGAGCTGGGCCGTGTCGATCTGCAGCCCCTGGCGCCGCGCCATGTCGCTCATGTTCAGCACCAGCAGCATGGGCAGCCCCAGCGCGCGGGCTTCCAGCACCAGGCGCAGGTTCAGCCGCAGGTGGGTGGCATCGGTCACGCAGACCAGCAGCTCGGGCGGGGCCTCGCGGGCATGTTCGCCGGTGACGATGTCGCGGGTGATGCGTTCGTCCTCGCTGTGGGCATCCAGGCTGTAGGTGCCCGGCAGGTCCAGCAGGCGCACGCGGCGCTTGCCGGGCGTGGTCAGCCAGCCCTCCTTGCGCTCCACGGTCACGCCGGCGTAGTTCGCCACTTTCTGGCGCGCGCCCGTCAGCAGGTTGAACAAGGCGGTCTTGCCGCAGTTGGGGTTGCCCAGCAGCGCAGCGCGCAGGGGGGCTGCTTCGCTGGGCGTGGCGGCACGCCCCAGGTGCACCGTCGATTCACGCGCGTTCATGCGTTGGCCTCCGGCTGTACCAGCACCATCG
The DNA here is from genome assembly GCF_018064205.1 of Comamonas aquatica. Lineage (NCBI taxonomy): Bacteria > Pseudomonadati > Pseudomonadota > Betaproteobacteria > Burkholderiales > Comamonadaceae > Comamonas > Comamonas aquatica. The sequence goes on from NZ_CP072916.1 coordinate 2,380,216, forward strand.
ACGCCTCATGGCGACGCAGGGCAAATGTGGCCTGCCCGATGCGCACTGCCAAGGGATCGGCCCCAGGGAAGCCGGCGGACACCACGCGCACCGACTCTCCAGGCAGAAAGCCGATTTCCATCAGGCGCAGCAGCAGGCCTTGCTCGTGCTCGGTGGTGGCCGGGGCCCAGTCCACCACACGGGCAGGCACCCGCAAGGCCAGAGAATCCAGACTGACCAGGGCGGCAGAACCACCCGGGCGCGCAGACGCAGCCACCGGTGCCGGTGCTGCCGAAGAAGAAGTGTGCATACGAGTTTTAATTGATTTTGATTCTTATTGTCTTTCTGACACCCCCGCCGTCCAAGTCCGCGGTATGAACCAGACTTCCGCCAAGGGACTTTGCCCCGATTGCCCCGGCGCCCTGTAGGGCACCGCATTTCCCGGAGACAATGCGCAGCTCCCGGCCTTCTGACGCGCCCATGACCCACCCCTGCCTGTCCTGCGGCGCTTGCTGCGCCTCGTTCCGTGTCGATTTTTCGGTCTACGAATCCGAAGAGAACGGCGGGCGCGTGCCGCGCGGCCTGATCGATGCGGTCACCGACTTCACCTGCCGCATGCGCGGCACCGACCATGCCCGGCCGCGTTGCGCCGCGCTGACTGGCAAGGTCGGGGAGCAGGCCGCCTGCGGCATCTACGAGTGGCGCCCCTCGCCCTGCCGAGAATTCGCCGCCGGCTCCGATGCCTGCAACCGTGTGCGCCTGCGCCATGGCCTGCCGACGCTGGAGCGCAGATTACTGTAAGACTATGTAATCTCCTGGCCTGCACCACCTCAGGCAGGCCACGCGCAGACAAGGGACACGCGGCAGGCGCACACTGCCCACATCGCCCACTCCCCAGCGGAGGCTGCCATGTTCACCTTGTGGATGCTGATTGCCAGTGGACTCATCGTCGGTGGCTTGCTGGTGGCCGTGCTGTGCATGGAACAGACCCTGAGCGACAACGCGGGCGACCTGTAACACCCCGCCCGGCGCAATTGCGTTCAATACACGGCCACCACACCCCGGCACAGTGCCGGGCTGTGAACCTGCCATCCACCCTCCCCCTGTTGCCCACGCTGCTGGCCATGGCCAGCTTTGCCCTGGTGGGCGCCATCACCCCCGGACCGGTCAACGTGCTGGCATTGCGCCACGGCAGCCAGGGCCTGCGCCTGGCGGCGCTGCTGTATGTACTCGGTGCCAGCCTCAGCTATGCGCTGATCGTCGCGGGCATGGGCCTGTTTGCCAGCCAGCTGACGCAGGCGCTGCCACGCTGGGCCGGCGCCGCCCAAGCCCTGTGCGCCGCCTACCTGCTGTGGCTGGCCTGGAAGCTGGCGCGGGCTCCGGTCGACTACCCCGGCCCTGCTGCGGGGCACCATGCCCCCGCGCTGTGGCCGTCGTTTGTCCAGGGGGTCGCGATCCAGACCTTGAACCCCAAGGCCTGGCTGTTTGCCCTGTCGGCCGTCGGCGTGTTCGCCCTGCCCGCATCGGCGTCCGGGTCCGGCGCCCTGCTGGCCCTGTGCGCCATCTCCCTGCTCGCCTGTCTGGTGGGCGTGGGCTGCTGGGCGGTGCTGGGCCGCGTGCTCACGCAGTGGCTGCGCACGCCGCAGCGCCAGCAATGGCTGCACCGCGCGCTGGCGGTGCTGCTGGTGGTCAGCGTGCTGGGTATGCTGGCATGATGGTGCCCATGACCGCGCCCGTGCACCAGTTCCACCGCCACCCGGCCCTGCCCTGGGCCGAACTGCGCACCAGCCGCCAGTCGCCCCACTGCTACCGGCTGCACATGCATGCCGAGTATTCGTTCGGCCTGATCGACGCCGGCACGGCCCTGTTCCAGCACCCGCAGGGGCCACAGGCCCTGGCCCCGGGGGATGTGGTGCTGATCGAGCCCGGCATCTGGCACGCCTGCAACCCGGCGCAGCCCACGCGCTGGTCCTACCGGATGCTGTATGTGCAGGCCGGGTGGCTGCACGACCAACTGGGCGTGGACGGCCTGCAGTTTGTACAACGCCACCTGCGCAGCGCCGCCAGCACCGCCACCTTGCAGCGGTTGTGCCAGGCCCTGGTCGCAGGCGACGCTGCGGGCTGGACTACGCAGCTGCTGCAATGGCTGCACGCCGACCAGCTGTGCCATGCCCACCCCGGCCCGGCGCCGGCGATGGGGGAACCGGCGGTGCAGCAGGCCCTGCAGTGCCTGCACCAGCACCCGGACGCGGCCCCCAGCGTGCAAGACCTGGCCGCTGCCGGTGGCATGAGCCCCTCGCGCTTCATCCGCCACTTCAAGGCCGCCACCGGGGTGACACCCGGCGCCTACCGCTTGAACCTGCGCCTGAATGGCGCGCGCCACCTGCTGGCCCAGGGCGTGGCGCTGGCCGATGCCGCCCATGCCATGGGCTTTGCCGACCAGGCCCACCTGCAGCGCAGCTTCAAGGCGCACCACGCGCTGACGCCGGGGCGCTACGCCCAACCCCAGGCGCATTGACGCACCCCCAGTGCCTACTGCGGAAATCCGCGAGCAGCACCATCGCCAGGCGCGATAACGCCGATACTTGCAGGCTTTGCTTGAACACAGGACGGAGCTGGCGCATGGCCGATTTCCACGACATCCAACGCCGCGAAACCGGCTTGCAACAACACCTGACCAGCGCGCAGATGGTGATGATCGCCATCGGTGGCGCCGTGGGCACCGGTCTGTTCATGGGCAGTGCCTTCGCCATCGGCTTTGCCGGCCCGGCCGTGCTGGTCAGCTATGCCATCGGCGCCTTCATCGCCCTGCTGCTGATCGGCTGTCTGGGCGAGATGACCGTGGCCCACCCCACCTCGGGCTCGTTCGGCGCCTATGCCGAGTACTACCTGGGCCCGCTGGCCGGCTTTGTGGTGCGCTATGCCTACTGGGCCGCGCTGGTGCTGGCCGTGGGCATGGAGGTCACCGCCGTCGGCATCTACATGGCCTACTGGTTCCCGCAGGTGCCGCAGTGGATCTGGGTGGGCGTGTTCTCGGCCCTGCTGATCGGCATCAACCTGCGCAGCGTGAAGGTCTATGGCGCGGCCGAGTACCTGTTCTCGGCCATCAAGGTCGCCGCCATCGTGGCCTTTGTGCTGATCGGCAGCTACGTGGTCTTCGGGGCGCGAATTCCCGGCATCGGGCTGGAGAACTACCAGTTGGGCGGCGGCTTCTGGGCCAAGGGCCTGTGGGGCATGTGGCTGGGCGTGATCGTGGCCATGTTCAGCTACCTGGGCGTTGAAGCGATTGCCGTGGCCGCCGGCGAGGCCCAGCACCCCCAGCAGGCCGTGCAGCGCGCCATGAAGACCACCGTGCTGCGCCTGGTGCTGTTCTACCTGCTGACCCTGGCGCTGATGCTGGCCATCGTGCCCTGGACCGAAGCCGCCACCCAGACCAGCCCCTTTGTGCGCGTGATGGAGATCATCGACATCCCCTACGCCGCCGGGGTGCTGAACTTCGTGGTGCTGGTGGCGGCCCTGTCGGCCATGAACAGCCAGCTCTACACCACCTCGCGCATGATGTTCAGCCTGGCGCGCGCCGGTCATGCACCCGCCCGCTTCGGCCAGACCAACGCCAGCGGCGTGCCCGTAGCCGCCATCCTGGTGTCCAGCCTGGGCGCCGCCGTGGCCATGGTGATCAACGCCTTCTGGCCCGAGCAATCCTTCATGTGGATGATGTCGATCGCCATGTTCGGCGCCATGTTTGCGTGGTTCATGGTGTTCGTCACCCACCTGGCCTTCCGCCGCCGCCGCGACCGCGAAGGCGCCGACCGCGTGCCGTTCCGCATGTGGGGCTTCCCCTGGCTGACGCTGCTGGGCGCCACCCTGATGGGCGCCGTGCTGTTGACCACCTTGTTCACGCCCGCCTTCCGCCTGACCCTGGTCTTCGGCCTGCCCTGGCTGCTGGTGCTGACCCTGGTCTACTGGCGCCTGCACCGCCGCTGAAGCCTGCGACCTGCCCCGCCCGCTGCGCGGCGCTGGGCACAGTCACACGGCAGCCCGCACGCCCGGACGGCCGCGCAGGTGCTGCAGCAGCCCGAGGGGTAGATCTGCGCTAGGCCTGGGCCCGCAACCACGCCAGCAGATCGGCCTGCAGGCTGCCGGGCTGGATGGGCTGCGGCGCCAGCAGGCAGTAGCGCGATCCGTCCTCGACAAAGCCCAGCGGCGCCGCCAGCACCCCGCTGTCCAGATCGTCGCGCACCATGTGCCAGGGGCCGATGGCCACCCCCAGCCCCGCCACGGCCGCCTGCAGGCTGAAGTAGAAGTGCTCGAAGGTCTGCCCCGCGCCCTCGGGCAGGGGCTGGCCGGCCGCTGCGGCCCACTGCGCCCAGGCCCCGGGCCGCGTGCGCGTATGCAGGCAGGGGACACCGGGTGGACGCCCAGCCTGTGCCGGTGCCACGCCAAACCAGGCCGCCACCTTGTCCGGGCGGCAGACCGGCCCGACCTGTTCCGCAAACAGCGGGGCGGCATGGCAGCCGGGTGCCCAGGGGAAATCGTTGCGGCGAATGGCCAGATCCATGCCGCTGCCAAAAGCAAACGGCCCGCCCCCCGCGACCAGGTGCACCTCCACCCCCGGGTGCCGGGCCTGGAAGTCCGGCCAGCGCGGAATCAGCCAGCGCATCAGCAAGGTCGGCTCGCACGACAGCACCCAGCGCCGCTGCTGGCGGGCGCTGGCGCGTAGTTCCGCCACCGCCTGGCGCATCAGATCCAGCCCCTGGCCCACAGCCCGCGCCAGCGTGCGCCCCGCGTCGGTGAGGTAGACGCGCCGGCTGCGGCGCTCGAACAGGGCCACGCCCAGCTCCTCCTCCAGCAGGCGCACGGCCCGGCTGACGGCGCCATGCGTCAGGTGCAACTCGTCGGCCGCGCGGCTGAAGTGCTCCAGGCGCGCCGCCGCCTCGAAGCAGCGCAGCGCCAGCAGCGAGGGCAGTCGGGCGCCATGAATTGGTGATTTCAATTCACTATCTTTGTCAGAAATCATCGTTATGCCATCCCGTGTCAGGCTTCTAGCATGCAGGCCATTCGCATTGATTCACAGGATAGAGCATGACCGAATGGATAGCTGTCATCACCATCACCTTGCTGGCCGTCATCAGCCCCGGCCCAGATTTCGCCATGGTCACGCGCAACAGCCTGCTGCTGTCGCGCCGCGCCGGGGTGGGAACGGCGCTGGGCATCGCCCTGGGCGTGCTGGTCCACGTCACCTACACCCTGGTCGGCGTGGGGCTGCTGATCCAGCAGTCCATGGTGCTGTTCCAGGTGCTCAAGCTGGTCGGCGCCGCCTACCTGATCTACCTGGGCGTGAAGATGCTGCGCACCCGCGCCAGCACCCCGCAGGCCGACCACACCGCCGCGGCACTGTCAGATGCCGCCGCGCTGCGCACGGGCTTTCTGACGAATGTGCTGAACCCCAAGACCACCATGTTCATCGTCAGCCTGTTCATGCAGGTGGTGCAGCCGGACACGCCGCTGCCGGTACAGATCGGCTATGGCGCCTTCATTGCGCTGGCCCATGCGGCGTGGTTCAGCCTGGTGGCGCTGTGTTTTTCGGCCGGCGCAGTGCGGGCGCGGCTGCTGGCCGTGCGCCACTGGATCGACCGGGCCTTTGGCGGACTGTTGGTCGGCCTGGGCCTGCTGCTGGCCATAGCCCGCGGGTCGCGCTGAGCCGGCGCGGCCTACACAGGGCCTGCACCGCCCCACCACAGGCACGGCATGTTGGCCGCCCCGCGGCACCACGACCCTCAAGGGGCAAGTGCCTGCGGGCTGCGCCAGGCGCCCCACGGCCCAGCTGTGGTGCAATAGCCCCCCTAGCCGCCCGCACCATGCCCACCACCAACGCCCCGTCCGTCTGGGACATTTCCGCCCCCGTGCACCGCGCCAGCCCCGTCTATCCGGGGGATGCGCCCTACCAGCAACACTGGAGCGCCAGCATGGCCGAGGGCAGCGTGGTCAACCTCAGCACCCTCAGCCTGTCGCCGCACGTGGGCACGCACGCCGATGCACCGCTGCATTACGACGCCCAGGGCGCCGCCGCCGGCGCGCTGGACCTGGCGCCCTACCTGGGGCCCTGCCGTGTGGTGCATGCCATCGGCTGCGGGCCGCAGGTGCAATGGCAGCACCTGGCCCACGCCATCACGCCCGACCTGCCGCCGCGCCTGCTGGTGCGCACCTACCGGCAAGCGCCGCAGGGCTGGGACCCGCAGCTCAGCGGCATCACCCCCGAGGTGCTGGCGCGCCTGGCCGACCTGGGACTGCGCCTGATCGGCATCGACACCGCCAGCATCGACCCGGCCGACAGCCACGAACTGCACAGCCACCAGGTGGCACGCACGCGCCAGTTGCGCGTGCTGGAAAACCTGGTGCTCGACGCCGTGCCCGAGGGCGACTACGAACTCATCGCCCTGCCCCTGAAGCTGATGGAGGCCGAGGCCTCCCCGGTGCGGGCCGTGCTGCGCACTTTGGGCACACAATCGGGCTAAAGCGCTGACTGGACGAGCGCAGACAGCTATCAAAAACCATGCAACAACGCATTGCCATCCTGGACTTTGAAACCACGGGCATGAGCCCCGCCCACGGTGCGCGCGCGGCCGAGGTCGGCATCGTGCTGGTGGAGGGCGGGCGCATCGTCGACCGTTTCCAGAGCCTGATGGATGCCGGGCAGAGCATGCCGTGGAACATCACCCAGCTCACCGGCATCAGCAGCGCCATGCTGCGCGCCGCGCCGCCGGCCGACACTGTCATTCGCGAGGCCGCCGCCTTTGTCGGCAGCACGCCCCTGGTGGCGCACAACGCGGCCTTCGACCGCAAGTTCTGGGTGGATGAGCTGCAGCGCGCCGGCTGCGATGCCACGCAGCCCTTTGCCTGCACCGTGCTGCTGTCGCGCCGCCTCTACCCCGAGGCGCCCAGCCATTCACTGGGCCGCATCGTGCGCCACCTGCAGCTGCCGCCGGCCGACAAGGCCCACCGCGCGCTGGCCGATGCCGAGATGACGGCCCACCTGCTGCTGCGCATGCAAAGCGATTTGCAGCGGCGCTGGCACATTCCCGATCCGCACCACGGCCTGTTGTGCAGCCTGCAAACCTGCCAACGGGCCCACGTGGCGGCCCTGCTGCAGCGCAGCGCGCAGCAGCAAACCCAGCCGACGCTGCCGGGGCTGGACATCACGGCGGCGGGCTGAGCTTTCATTTTCTGTAGCGGGTAGCGCAGCCGCTTCAAGGCTTTTAAGGTGTTTTCTGGCTGAAACGCCCTGCCATCCAGCGCCGGCCGCTCCTTGTTTCAAGCTTCAAGCCGCTTCCTGCGCCAGCAATTGCTGCTTGCGCGCCAGCCCCCAGCGGTAGCCACCCAGGCCCCAGTCGCTGCGCAGCACGCGGTGGCAGGGCACCAGCACCGCCACCGGGTTGGCCGCGCAGGCACTGGCCACGGCGCGCACGGCCCGCGGTTGGCCCAACGCCTGGGCCAGCTGGGTGTAGGTGCAGGTCTGCCCGCCGGGAATGCGCTGCAGCGCCGCCCAGACCCGGCGCTGAAAGTCCGTGCCGCCGACCACGTCCAGCGGCAGGCGGTGCGCCTGCGCGGGCTGGGCCAGCAGCGCCAGCACCTGGTCGCTCCAGTGGTGCAACGGCGTTCCGCCCGTCGCCAACTGCGCCTGCGGATAGCGCTGCGCCAGCTCCTGCACCAGGCTGGCCTTGTCATCGCCCAGCAGCACGGCCGCAACCCCCTGGCCGGTGGCCGCCACCAGCACCTGCCCCTGCGGACAGCTGCGCACCGTGTAGTGCAAAACCAGGGGGGCGGGCGGTGTGGAGGATGTAGGGCGGGTGGGCATGCCGTGCACTGTATGCGAGCCGACCCCGTGCGCCAAGGGCAAGCCCCTACCCACAGGAGACAGCGCTTGCGCCGGCTTGCCGCTACGCTTGCGCCCAGGAGAGATGTAGCCCGTGACCACCCCACCCACCACCGCCCAGACGCACACGCACCGCCAGCTCTGGGTCATGCTGCTGGCCTTGCTCAGCGGTTTTGCGCTCAGCCAGGCGTTTCGCACCATCACCGCCATCCTGGCGCAGGGGCTGCAGCAGGATTTCGGTATCAGCGCCAGCTCCCTGGGCGCGTTCGCCGGGCTGTTCGGCCTGTCGTTCGGTGTGGCCCAGTTGTTGATGGGCATCGGCATGGACCTGTATGGCCTGCGCCGCACCGTGCTCACTGCCTTCCCGCTGGCCGCCCTGGGGGCGGGCGTGTCGGCCGCCGCGCCTAGCTACGGCTGGCTGATGCTGGGCCAGCTGCTGATCGGCGTGGGCTGCTCGCCCGCCTTCCTGGCCTGCACCATCTTCATCGCCCGCCACTTTCCGGCCGACCGGTTTGCCTTCTTCTCGGGCCTGTCCATGGGTGTGGGTGGCCTGGGCCTGCTGTTCACCGGAACCCCGCTGGCCTGGGTGGTGGAGCTGGGCGGATGGCGCAGTGGCTTTTGGCTGCTGTGCGGGCTGTGCGTGGCGTCCTGGCTGCTGATCTTCGCCATGGTGCACGAGCCGCGTCTGCCGCAGGCGCCCAGCACGGACAAGGAATCCTGGGGCCAGGCCTTTGTGCGCCTGGCCGAACTGCTGACCCTGCCCCACACCTGGGGCATGCTGGTGCTGGGCATGTCCTGCTACGCGGCCTTTCTGTCGCTGCGCGGCCTGTGGCTAGGGCCACTACTGATGGACCGCCACAGTTTCAGCCTGGTCAGCAGCGGCCACGTGGCGTTCGGCGTGTCGCTGATTTCGCTGTTCACACCCGCCATGTTCGGCCGCCTGGACCCGGGCACGCTGCGCCGCCGCACCTGGCTGGGCTGGCTGTCGCTGCTGATGGCTGCGCTGTTCGTGACCCTGGCGCTGTGGCACCACCCGCTGGCCAATGTGCTGACCCTGGTCGCCATGGCCCTGCTGTCGGGCTACAGCCTGCTGCAGTACGCGGACGTGCGCGCCTCCTACCCCAACCACATGACCGGGCGGGCGCTGTCGCTGTTCACCATGTCCATGTTCCTGGGCGTGGCGCTGATGCAGTGGTTCACCGGCGTGGTGGCCGCCTGGGCCACGCGCCAGGGCTGGGAGGCCTACACCGCCGTGGCCCTGACGATTGCCCTGTGGCTGGCCTGTGCCTCCACCGCCTACCGCCTGCTGCCGGCCTCGCCGCTGCTCAAGGCCACGGCTGCCTGAGTCCGGAGTTATGAGCAACCCACCTGGGGTGGAGGCCAGGGGCTGATACCTGTATGGTCTGCCCAGGACTGACGCTCTACCAGGACACGTAAGGCCTCACACGCCAGCCACAGGCCCACCCGCACCTTCCCCCGTTTTACAAGCTGCTGGCGCTGGATCCATCCCCGCGGTACAGCCAGGGCACATCCATCAGGCGGGCGCCCAGCAGGCGCATGGACAGGTCACGCCCCCAGCGCACCGGTCCGGTGGCGTGGAAGATGTTGCCGTTGCGGATGGAGCGCGCCTGCACGCGGGCGTTGCGCTCCCAGCGGTTCAGGGCATAACGGCGCAGCCGCAGCGCCACGTCCAGGTCGTCCATGGCCAGGGCGCGTTGCAGCTCGGCCGCATCCTCGATGGCCATGCCCGCGCCCTGGGCCAGGTAGGGGCGCATCGGGTGGGCGGCATCGCCAATCAACCCGACCAGGCCCTTGGCCATGCCTTCGGGCCCCTGCAAGGGTGTGCGGTCCGACAGCGGCCACAGGCGCCACGCCTTGCCGGCCGCAGGCACGCTGCGCACCAGGTCCTGCAGGCTGCTGGCGCAGCCCTGCAGCGCCTGCTCCAGGGCCTGGGCATTGGCGGCGTGGTCCCAGTGTTCCATGTCCTCGGGGGCCGGGCCCTCGATGATGACCACGATGTTCATCATCTCCCCGCGGCGCACGGGGTAGTGCACGGCATGCATGTGCGGACCCAGCCACACGGTCACTTCGTTGCTGCGCCAGCCGGCGGGCACATCGGCCATGGGCAGCAGCGCACGGTACGCCAGATGGCCCGATACCCGGGGCCGGCTGGCATCGCCCAGCAGCGGGCCACGCAGCTTGCTCCAGACCCCGTCGGCCAGCATCAGGGCGTCGCCCTCGATTTCCTTGTTCAACGAGGTGCGGATGGTGGTCACGCGCTCGGTGCCCAGCACCTCCACCACCTCCCGGCCAGGATTGATGAACACATCCGCGCGCTCGCTGGCGGCATACCACAGCAGGCTGTGCAGGTCGGCGCGGTGGATGGTGACATAGGCCGCACCATAGCGGTCCACCATGCTCTGCCCCAGCGGCGCGCCCGCCAGCACCTTGCCGCTGCGGCCGCAGCGGGCCACCAGTTGCTGGGGCACGGACGCCACGGCGTGCAGGGCCTTTTGCAGCCCCCAGGCCTGGAGGCGGCGCACCACGTTGGGCCCCAACTGCACGCCGGCACCCACCTCGGAGAATTCCTGTGCCCGCTCAAACAAGCGTGCGTCCCAACCCGCGTGCGATGCGCCCAGAGCGGCAGCCATCCCTGCGATGCCGCCACCAGCAATCAATACTTGTTTTCTCATGCGCTAAATTGTGGCGCCGAAACCGTGCGCAGCGGGCGAGCCGGCGCGGCAATTTCTGACGTCCAGCAAACCGGCACCACAATTCATGCGGAACGCAGCGCAGGCACCACACCCCAGATTTAGTGGCGTCCGCAAGGCACGGGGTTGAAAATACCCCAACCGCATTAAATAAAAAATCTATGGGATATTTAAAATCAATAAAGCCCGCTGATGCGGGCTTGAATCAAATTTCAAACTTGCTGCGGTCCTGGTCTTGAATCCATTTTGGAGGCTTGCCACGGCCGGTCCAGGTTTCCCCAGTTTCAGGATGGCGATATTTGGGCGGCACCTTGCTGCCAGCACCACCGCTGCGTGCAGCACGCGCAGGCGGGAAAACATCTTCGACCGTCAACCCATATTCAGCCACCAGCGACCGCACTTTGGCCACAGCGTCCATCAACTCGCGCTTGCGGGCATCCTGGATTTGTTTTTCCAGTTCGTCACGTTGCTTCAACAGGTCTTGGTAAGAGGTCATTTGCATGCATCCTTTCGTTGATGAAAATGATTATAGATACCCGGGAAATGATTGAATGCATTTCTGCAGCATGCCACAGCGACTGAAGCGCATTCACAACTACGTATTTACCACATTCACGATTGGATTCACGGAATGGTCACCTCCGGTGGGTCTGGGGCGCCATAAGATCGATGCCATCTGTCACTGAATGGCCGATGGCATTCAATATTTTCCGGATTGAAAAGTGTCTACTTACTTGATTGGCGATATCCAGGGCTGCGACAGCGCCTTGGTGCGCCTGCTGCAACACATCGATTTTTCCCCGAGCCGCGACACCCTGTACCTGCTGGGCGACCTGATCAATCGAGGCCCGGCTTCCGCCGACGTTCTGCGCCGCTGCATGGAATATGGCGATGCAGTGAAACCCCTGCTGGGCAATCACGACCTGCATTTGCTGGCCAGTGCCCATGGGGTGCGCAAACCCGGGCGGCGCGATACTTTACAAAGCATTCTGGATGCCAATGACCGCCAGGATTTACTGGAGTGGGTGGCGCAACAACCTTTGGCCCGGTGCCTGGAAAATCCCCAGGGGCAGCAGCTGTTAATGGTCCACGCCGGGGTTTTGCCGCAATGGAGCCTGAAAGACGTGATGGCCCTGGCGCAGGAAGTCCACGACCATATTAGCAGCGATGGATTGCCGGAGTTTCTGCAGCACATGTATGGCAATACGCCGAATCAATGGCATGCCACGCTGACAGGCCATGACCGGCTGCGCGTGATTGTGAATGCCTTGACCCGCATCCGGTTTTGCACACCCGGTGGTGCCATGGATTTTGAAAGTTCGGAATCGGCTGAAGCGGCACCGGTCGGCCTGGTGCCCTGGTTTGAATGCCCCGACCGCCAGACACGCGATGTCATGGTCGCATTCGGCCATTGGTCGACCCTGGGATTGATCAACCGCCCCAACCTGATGGCACTGGATACCGGCTGCGTCTGGGGCGGCTGTCTCAGCGCCATGGAAATCGGCCATGATTTCACCGAGCGCCAGCTGCACCAAGTGCACTGCGATCAAGCCCAGCGACCTGGGTGAACCACCGGCAAAAAAAAAGCCGCGCTATAAAGCGTGGCTTTTTAGTTCTGCTGCCAACGGCAGCGTCAGTAGCTGCCCGCAGGCTTAAACAGGGCGGCCACCTTGCGCTTGGTCTTCAGGCCAGGGGTCACCGCCTTGGGGCCGGTGCTGCCGGCGGCATCCCAGGATGGCGTGTGGGCGTCGCTGGCCTCGTAGGGCTTGTCAAAGAAAGGATCGGCCGAAGCACTGCGCACAGGGCGGGCACCGCGCATCGGACGGGTGCCGGGCATGGAGGCGCTGCGCTGCACCTCTTCGCGGCCAGCCACATCCCGGCGTGGATCGCGCTCGCGGTAGCGGCGCGCATCGGGCAACTCAATCGCTTCGACGTTGATCTTCTTCTTGATCAGCTTCTCGATGTCGGCCACCAACCGGGTGTCCGAACTGCTGACCATGGTCACGGCAAGGCCAGAAGCCCCGGCACGGCCCGTGCGGCCAATCCGGTGCACGTAATCCTCGGCGTTGAACGGCACGTCGTAATTGAACACGGCCGGCACATCCTTGATGTCCAGGCCACGCGCAGCCACATCGGTACAGACCAGCAGATCGACTTCCCCTTGCTTGAAGGCTTCCAGGGCCTTCAGACGCTCGTCCTGGCTCTTGTCACCGTGCAGGGCCGCAGCGCGATAGCCATCGCGCTCCAGGGCGCGCGTCAGGCGCGCACAGCCCAGCTTGCTGTTGGAGAAGATGAACGCCTGGCGAATTCCGCGGTCCTTGAGGACGGTGCAAATCGCACGGCGCTTGTCGTCGTCGTTGGCGCTGTAAAAACGTTGTTCCACCGTGGACGCTGTCTCGTTGGGGCGCGCCACCTCGATGGTCACGGGATCCTGCAGGTAGCTGCCAGCCAGGCGCTTGATCTCTGGTGAGAAGGTCGCGCTGAACAACAGGGTGGTACGTGCCTTGGGCAGGTGGCTCAGGATGCGTTGCAGATCAGGCAAGAAACCGATGTCCAGCATGCGGTCGGCTTCATCCAGCACCACGTACTCGACCTGGTTGAGCACCACGTTCTTGGCTTCGATATGGTCCAGCAGACGCCCCGGCGTGGCCACCAGCACCTCGACGCCTTTTTTCAGCTCCAGGGTCTGGGGCTTCATGTCCATGCCGCCAAACACCACGGTGCTGCGCAGCTTGGTGTGCTTGGCATACAGCGCAATCTGCTGGGCCACCTGGTCGGCCAGTTCGCGCGTAGGCAACAGCACCAGGGCACGCACGGGATGGCGCGCTGGCGAGGCCGAGCTGTTCTCGTGCCGCATCAAGCGCTGCAGCAGCGGCAGCGAAAAGGCAGCAGTCTTGCCGGTGCCGGTTTGCGCTGCTCCCATCACATCCTTGCCGGTCAAAACCACCGGAATTGCCTGGGCCTGGATGGGGGTCATGGACTCGTAGCCCATTTCGGCCACGGCGCGTGCCAGAGGCTCCGCCAAGAGTAAAGAGGAAAAAGAGCTTGTCATTGAGCCTGCTATTGTCGCACCGAGTACAGAAACCACCTTGTGAGGTCATTAAATCCAGCGTGATCTCGCGGATTCCGTCAGTTTTCAACCTCAAGGATCACAGGATTGGAGCCGTGGCGCCCGGTGCACGCGGGCCGACTCCATGGCGGTAGCTCACAGCTGGATAGGCCGTCCCCTCCCACACTGGCGCGGCAGCCGCCGAACGTGAGCACTACAGGCTGGCGGCGGAGAAGGTATCACAGGCCTGCACGGAGCCCGACTGCAAACCGGTGCGGAACCAGCGCTGGCGTTGCACACTAGTGCCATGGGTGAAGCTGTCAGGCACCACCTGCCCGGTCTGCGCACGCTGCAGCGCATCATCACCGATCTTGGCCGCCGCGTTCATGGCCTCCTCGATGTCGCCCTGCTCCAGAATCTGGCGCTGCTGGTCGGCATGGTGGGCCCAGACCCCGGCCAGGCAATCGGCCTGCAGCTCCAGCTTCACCGACAGGCGGTTGTAGGCCACCTGGCTGACACGGCCGCGCATCTGCTCCACCTGCCCGCTGATGCCCAGCAAATGCTGCACATGGTGGCCCACCTCGTGGGCAATCACATAGGCCTGGGCAAAATCGCCCGGCGCGCCCAATTGGTTCTTGAGCTGGTCGTAAAAAGACAGGTCGATGTAGACCTTCTGGTCGCCGGGGCAGTAAAAAGGCCCCATGGCCGCCTGCCCGGTGCCGCAGGCGGTGGGCACGGCACCGCGGAACAGCACCAACCGTGGCTCGCGGTAGGCCCCGCCGCCTTGCTGAAAAATCGGGCCCCAAACGTCTTCCGTGTCCGCCAGCACCGTGGACACGAATTGGGCCATGGTGTCATGGGCCGGCGGCGCCTGGGCTGGCGCCGGTGCCTGCACCACGCTGCCCCCGCCACTCAGTACGCCCAGCAAGGTCAGCGGATTGATGCCCAGCACCCAGCCGCCGATCAACGCCACCACGATGGTGCCGATGCCAATGCTGCGCCCTCCCAGCATCGGTGCACCGTCGCCGCGGCGATCTTCCACGTTGTCGGACTGGCGATTGCCTTCCCATTTCATTGGCTGTTCCTCTCATCGTCTGCGGGCTATCCCGTACGCAGCATACCCGGGATGGCGTCCACGGTGGGGCAGGTCCGTGCGGACCGGCGTCAATCTGACACCTTGTCCCGGCCGCCATGCCATCTGGGCCACGGCCAGCGCGGTCTGCGCCGGCCTGTGGACCCGGCTCGCAGGCCATGCTGGGAAAGCACAGCGAGGTCGGCCAGGCTGTGATTTCCCCTATGGCATGTAGGAAGTTCCCGCCATTCACCGCTGTTTGCATTTATTTTCTGGAGCGGGACCGGTATAACCGAGCCATCCCTACTCTCCCGCTTCTTTCGCCACAAACAATGGTCGAGCCCCCCCACCGATCCGCAGCCTGCGCACCCAGATCGCCTTGGTCTTCGGCAGTTTCTCTGCGGCCCTGGCCATGGTCGTGTGCTTCATCGCGGGCGAGGTTCTCAAGACACGGCTGCAGAACCAGGCAGGCACCGCACTGGGCATCGTGGCCTACAACGCGGGCAATCTGCTACTGCAGGATTTGCAGCAACAAATCCGCAGGGCCCAGGTGTTGGCCAGCTCGCCCGAACTGTGGGAAGAGGGACTGGACTCACCCTCCGTGGCGCAACTGCTGCAACGCATGCAGCATTTGAATCCCTACAACGTGTGGATTGGTGTCACCGACATCGATGGTCAGGTACAGAACGCCACAGGCGGCCTGCTGCAGGGCAGCAATGTCAGCGAACGCCCCTGGTTTCAGGAAGCCTTGCGGGGCCCCTACATCAGTGACGTGCACCCGGCCAAGCTACTACAGAACCTGCTGCCGCGCAGTGCAACCGGCGAGCCGCTGCGGGTGGTGGACTTCGCCACCCCCATCTACCAGTCCGACAGTGGCAAGCGCCTGGGGGTGCTCGGCATCCACGCCAACTGGGACTGGGTGCAGGTCGCCATGGACCGTTTGCTGCAGGGCCCTGCCAAAGGCAGCCAGCAGTCCATCTTCATCTTTGACCGTGCGGGCACGCTCATCTACGCCCCCGGCGGGGCAATCGCCCCCCACCTGGCGCTTGGGCAGACCTACCCGCAAGCACTAGACCATACAAGCCCACGACCCCAACTGGTCACCTGGAAAGACCGTCCCCAACCCTATCTGACGGCGGCCTTGCGCCTGCAGCCCCCCAGTGATGAGAACGACCTGGGCTGGTGGATCGTGGCACGCCAGCCGATGGAAACCGCGTACGCCGATGCCAACCGCGTGCTGTGGATGGCACTGGGCCTGGGCCTGGTCGCAGGATTGTTCGCTGCCTGGATGGCCTGGCGCCTCGCCCGCCATGTCAGCAACGACCTGAAACAGCTGGCCCAGGCCGCCACCCACGTGCAGACGACCCACGACATCGACAGCATTCCCCTGCTGCACAGCAACCGCGAAGTGTTCCAACTGTCCCAGGCCCTGTCCGAGATGACGCACAAGCTGCTGCGGGCCAACGAGGGAATGCAGGAGCAGGTACGCATCCGCACCCTGGAGCTGCAGCAGGCGAATGCCGAGCTGGAATGCCAGGCCAGCACCGACCCGCTGACGGGCCTGCTCAACCGCCGGGGCTTCGAGACCCAGGCCCAGGTGGCGCTGGCACTGGCCATCCGCAGCGGCCGCCCGCTGAGCGTGCTGACCCTGGACATCGACTTCTTCAAGCACATCAACGACCAATTCGGCCACGATGCCGGCGACCTGGTACTGACCAGCCTGGCCCACCTGCTGCGCAAACGCCTGCGCCAGGCGGACATCGTGGCGCGCTTCGGGGGCGAGGAGTTTGTGGTGCTGTTGCCCGACACCGATGGCGAGGATGCGCTGCGCACGGGCCACAGCCTGCTGCAGACCATCGAGGAAACGCCCATCCCGCAGGTCGGGCACATCACCGCCAGCGCCGGGGTCAGCAGCCTGCAGGCGGGCGACGCCGACGGCCTGACCGACATGCTGCGCCGCGCGGACGATGCCCTGTACCAGGCCAAGCGCACCGGCCGCAACCGCGCCTGCCGCCAGGACTAGCGCAGGCGCAAAAAAGCCGACCAGAGGTCGGCTGGGCGGGTGCAGGCCGTGTGCGGCCGACTCAGGTGCGCGGCAGGGTCACGCCGTGCTGGCCCTGGTACTTGCCGTTGCGGTCCTTGTAGCTCATCTCGCACTGCTCGTCGCCCTGGAAGAACAGCACCTGGGCGCAGCCTTCACCGGCGTAGATTTTGGCGGGCAGCGGCGTGGTGTTGGAGAACTCCAGCGTCACATAGCCTTCCCACTCGGGCTCGAAGGGCGTCACGTTGACGATGATGCCGCAGCGCGCGTAAGTGCTCTTGCCCAGGCACACGGTCAACACGTCGCGGGGGATGCGGAAATACTCCACCGTGCGGGCCAGCGCAAAGCTGTTGGGCGGGATGATGCAGTAGTCGCCTTCCATGTCGACAAAGCTCTTCTCGTCGAAGTTCTTGGGGTCCACCACGGTGCTGTGGATGTTGGTGAAGACCTTGAATTCACGGGCGCAGCGGATGTCGTAACCGTAGCTGGACGTGCCGTAGCTGATGACCTTCTTGCCGTCGACCTGGCGCACCTGGCCGGGCTCGAAGGGCTCGATCATGCCGTGCTGCTCCGCCATCTGGCGGATCCATTTGTCGCTCTTGATGCTCATTGGGAAAATCCTGTTCGCTTGTTTTTTGATAGCGCCATGCGGCTATACAACCAGCGCAAGGGCCCTATTTTGCTTGAGAAACAATGGTTTGCTCAATCAGCCGGTCATCCCCGAGCACGATCATGGCAAAAAGCAGTTCGTCCAGCGACTGCGCCTGCTGCGTCTTGCGCGCCAGCAAGGGCGTGCAGGCCGGATTGAGGACCACGAAGTCGGCCTCACAACCGGGCTGCAGGTTGCCGATCACCCCCTCCAGCCCCAGGGCACGCGCCGCACCGGCGGTGTGCTGCCACCACAGCTGGCCGGGCTTGAGGCTCAGGCCCTGCTTGCTGTGCTGCTCGCGCCCCACCACATAGGCGGCCTGCATGGTGCGGAAGGGCGAAAAGCTCATGCCCCCGCCCACGTCGCTGGCCAGCCCGTACCTGAAACCGGCGGCATCGGCCTGCAGGTAATCGAAGTAGCCGCTGGACAGGAACAGGTTGCTGGTGGGGCTGATGGCAGCGGCCGTGCCGGTCTCGCGCAGCAGGGCGCGGTCGGCGGCATCCAGCCAGATGCAGTGGGCGTAAACGGCGCGCTCGCGCATCAGGCCGAAGCCGTGGTAGACGTCCAGGTAGCTGCGCGCCTGCGGGTACAGCTCGCGCACCCAGCGGATTTCGTCCAGGTTTTCGGAGACGTGCGAATGCACCCACACGTCCGGGTATTGGGCGGCCAGCGCGCCCGCCCCGCGCAGCTGGGCCTCGCTGCTGGTGGGCGCAAAGCGCGGCGTGATGGCGTAGCCCAGGCGGTCCACGCCGTGCCAGCGCTGAATCAGGGTGTCGGTGTCGATCAGGCCCTGCTCGGTGTCGTCGCGCACGCCATCGGGGCTGTGGCGGTCCTGCAGCACCTTGCCAGCGATCATGCGCATGCCGCGCTGCTGCGCGGCGGTCAGGATGGCATCCACCGATGCGGGGTGCGAGGTCGCAAAGGTCAACGCCGTGGTCACGCCGTTGCGCAGCAGCTCATCGAGAAAGAACTCCGCCACGCCGTCGGCATAGGCCCGGTCGTGGAAGCGCGCCTCGTGCGGGAAGGTGTAGTGCTCCAGCCAGGGCAGCAGGCCGTCGGCCGGCGCACCGATCACATCGGTCTGCGGGTAGTGGATGTGCATGTCCACAAAGCCCGGGGCCAGCAGCTTGCCGGGCAGGTGGACCACCTGCGCGCCCGGCAACCCCACGAACTGCGCCTGCAGCGCCTGCCAGCTGCCGGCCGCCAGCACCCGCTGCTGCCCATGCGCATCCGGTGCCACGGCCAGCAGGCCGTCGCTGTCGTACAGGGGGCTGCCGTCGTCGGCAAAGCGGAGCAAGGCACTGCGGTAGATCTGGGTGGGCATGGGCACGGAGCGGGGCAACAAAGGGGTTCAGGGGCAGTCAGCGCGGGGCTTCCCAGGAATTCATGCATGAAACATGCCAAACCCTATATGGAAAGCGCGCCAGATGCTCCTTATTTTCAAGCAAACCTGGGGCCCGCGGCATAGGGATTTGCCACCCACCGCCGCGGCCCGCCCCAGTATGGCAGGCCCGCCGTGTTCAGCGCACGCTGCCCTGCACGCCGTCCACCAGCCAGTCCATCTGGCGCAGCTGGGTGTCGGTCAGCTGCACGCCCTTGGGAATGCGGACCTGGCCCTGGTTGTCCTTCACGTCGGCCTGGAGTGCGGCAAATGGCTGCAGCTTGCCCTGGGCCATCTGCTGCTGGCGTGCCAGCACCTCGTCGCGCACGGCGGCGGGCAGCTTGGGGCCGAAGGCCTCGACGCGCACCATGCCCTCCTTCACGCCGCCCCAGGTGTCGGCACTTTTCCAGCGGCCCTCCAGTGCGGCCTTGGCGCGCTGGGTGTAGTAGCCGCCCCACTGGTGGGTGACGGCCAGCAACTGGGCGTCCGGCCCGTCCTTGCGCATGTCGGAGTGGAAGGCGATCGCCATCTTGCCGCGCTCCTGCGCAGCAGCCATCACGGCCGTGGTCGCCACCTGGAAGGACAGCACGTCGGCGCCCTGGTCCATCAGCGTCATGGCGGCATCGCGCTCGCGCGGTGGGTCGAACCAGGCGTTCAGCCACACCACCTTGACCTGGGCCTTGGGGTTGACGCTGCGCATGCCCAGCGTGAAGGCGTTGATGCCCTGCAGCACCTCGGGGATGGGGAAGCCCGCCACAAAGCCGGCCACGCCGGTCTTGCTCATGCGGCCGGCGGCGATGCCGGACAAATAGCGCCCTTCGTAGTTGCGCGCATTGCCGGTGGCCACGTTGTCCGCCAGCTTGTAGCCGGTCACGTTCTCGAACTTGACCTGAGGGAATTCCTTGGCGACCCGCAGCGTCGGGTCCATGTAGCCAAAGCTGGTAGTGAAGATCATCTGGTGGCCGTTGGCCGCCAGGTCGCGGATCACGCGCTCGGCGTCCGGGCCTTCGGGCACGTTCGCCACGGCGGTGGACTGCACCTGCGCGGCCAGGGCCTTTTGCATTTCCAGGCGGCCGTTTTCGTGCTGGCGCGTCCAGCCGGCATCCAGCACGGGCGTGACGTAGACAAAGGCGGCCTTCAGGGGCGCGGTGCTGGGGGTGGCAGGGGTGGCGGCGGTTTGCGCCAGAGACGGGGCGATAACGCAGGCGGCCACGAGCGTGGCTGCGAGGTTTTTGTACATGGTGTTCCTCTACATGGCTCCAGAAGCAATGAATTCACGCGCCACTGGAGCAAGGCGGTGCGCGAAGGGTGCGGATTCTAGCGCCGATTGCCCACCCCTGCGTGCCGGGGGCTAACCACACTGGCAGCACCGGGGTGGGCTGGCTACGATGGCGGCAAGAACCCTTTCCCCTATTTTCAGGAGCCCCTTTGCCATGCCCATGTTTGTGGACACCTCGCCCCCCGGACAGTGCATCTTCTGCAAAATCGTGGCTGGCGACATCCCCGCCGCCAAGGTCTACGAGGACGCGCTGACCGTGGCCTTCATGGACATCGGCCAGGTCAACCCCGGCCATGTGCTGGTGGCCAGCAAGCGCCATGCGGTCACCGTGCTGGACCTGACCCCCGAGGAAGCCGCCGCCGTGATGCAGACCGCGCAGCGCGTGGCCGCCGCTGCCGAGGCGGCGTTCGTCCCCGACGGCATCACCCTGTTCCAGGCCAACGGCGCCGCCGGCGGGCAGACGGTGTTCCACTTCCACCTGCATGTACTGCCGCGCCATGAGGGCGACGGCGTGGCCCTGGCCTGGCCGCGCAAGGAACCGGGTGCACAGACGCTGCAGACGTATGCTGCGCAGCTGCAGGCGGCCCTGCAGGCCACTGCATAAGCCATAGCAGGCTGCGCAGATGAATCAAGGGGTTGAGGTGCATAGGCACCTCAACCCCTTGTTCTTCAAGCGCTGTGCGCTATATTTTCAGCATGGCCTGCGCACCGCGCTTCCTGCGCCGCCACGGCAGACCACGCCCGATGCCGCGTCGCCTCAGGACGCCTGGGCCAGCTGTGCCACGCAGTCGTCCAGCTGCTGCACCCAGGCAGCCTGCTGGGCCGGGCTGGCGAACGTCGCCTCCAGGCTGTTGCGGGCCAGCTGGTAGGCCTGCACCGCGCCCATGCCGGTGGCGGCAAACAGCTGCAGGTAGTTGTCGTTCACATAGCCACCAAAGTACGCTGGATCGTCCGAATTGACGGTCACGTTCAGCCCCGCCGCCAGCAGGCGTGGCAGGTTGTGGTCGCGCAGGTCTGGGAAAACGCACAGCTTCTGGTTGGACAGCGGGCACACCGTCAGCGGCATGCGCGTGGTGGCCAGGTGCTGCATCAGCGCAGGGTCTTTTTCAGACTGCACGCCGTGGTCGATGCGCTCCACCTGCAAGGCATTCAACGCGCCCCAGACGTAGGCGGGCGGCCCCTCCTCGCCCGCGTGGGCGACCAGGTGCAGGCCCAGTTCCTTGCAGCGGGCAAACACGCGTTCGAATTTCTCGGGCGGGTTGCCGCGCTCCGAGCTGTCCAGGCCGATGCCGACGAAGTGCTCGCGGTACGGCAGGGCGGCCTCCAGCGTCTCGAAGGCGGCGTCCTCGCTGAGGTGGCGCAGGAAGCTCAGGATCAGCACCGCGCTGATGCCCCAGCGCGCCTCGGCCTCCTTGCAGGCGCGCGACAGGCCGTGGATCACGGTGGCCATGGGCACGCCACGCTCGGTGTGGGTCTGGGGGTCGAAGAAGATCTCGGCGCGCACCACATGGTCGGCGGCAGCGCGCGCCAGGTAGGCCATGGCCATGTCGTAGAAATCGACCTCCTGCAGCAGCACGCTGGCGCCGGCGTAGTAGATGTCCAGAAAGCTCTGCAGATCGGTGAAGGCATAGGCCGCGCGCAGCGCTTCCACGCTGGCGTACGGCAATGTCACACCGTTGCGCTGGGCCAGGGCAAAGATCAGCTCGGGCTCCAGCGAGCCTTCGATGTGCATGTGCAGCTCGGCCTTGGGCATGGTGCGCAGCAGCGCGGGCACGTGGGCCGCAGCCATGTGCTGGACGGCGTCGGGAATGGCATAGCTCATGGTCAGCAAACTCCAAAGGTCACGCCGCTGGCCTTGAGGTAGCGACGGTAGGCGGACGACATGCGGTCGGCCGCCGAATGCAGCTCCGCGCGCGGGTCCAGGGGCAGCGCCTTGGGCTGCTGCGACTCCAGCACCGGCTGGTCCTGCGTGAAGATGGTGTGCTGGAAGGCCTGCAGCTGTTCATCACTGGATTCGAAGTCTGCCACGGCCAGGCGGAACCACACACGGCTGGTGGTGGGGCTCACCGGGCAGATGAACAGGCCGATCGCCTCGCGCCAGCCGTCCTTGCTGCTGCCGGCTTCGGGAATCTTGGTCAGCAGCGCGGTAAAGGGCGCGGTGACTTCGTAGGTGTAGTGCACTTCGGCCGGCTTGGTGGAGTGCAGGTTGGACATCGGCTGCACGGCCTTGCAGTTGGTGGCCTTCACGCCGCAGGCGGTGTTCTCGACCTGGTACGGCGCCATCTCGGTCGCATCGCGGCTGCCCAGCCAGCCCTCGTGCACGAAGCCGAAGTGCGACATGTCCAGGAAGTTTTCGATGATGCGCGGCGCGCTGGCCTGCACGTCGTAAGGCCCGCAGTTCACCTTGCGCAGGCGCGCGTCGTCCTCGGCCTCGAACACCGGCAGCGGCACCTCGGCCGCCTCCATCTGCACCCAGATCAGGCCATGGGCTTCCTGCACGCCAAAGGATTTCACGCAGTGCTGCGGGGGCGGGGTGAAGGCCGGCACGGCTGGCACCTGGACGCACTGGCCGCTGCTGGCGAACTGCCAGCCGTGGTAGGGGCACTCCAGCTGGCCGCCCTGGACACGGCCCAGCGACAAGCGCGCGCCGCGGTGCGGGCAGCGGTCCACAAACGCCTGGGCTGCGCCTTGGGCATCGCGCCACAGCACCAGGTCTTCATCCAGCAGGCGCACGGGCACCGGCGCATCGGTCACGGCCTGGGACAACGCCACAGGGTGCCATTGGTTTTTTTCCATCATCGGGGTCACATTCATCGTCATGGACGGCATCTTTCCAAAGAAAAAGGCTGCCCGTGGGCAGCCTTTGCAATATCCGAGCCCGATCCAGGCCCGAATGCCAGTCCTTACTGACCGGGCACCTTGCCTTCCACGCCCTTGACGTAGAAGTTGATGCCCGACAAGAAGGCGTCGTCGGCCACAGCGCCGGTGGCCAGGATTTCCTTGCCATCATTACCAGCGACCGGGCCCTTCCAGATCTGGAAGGTGCCCGCCTTCAGGCCGGCCTTGACTTCCTCGACCTTGGCCTTCAGTTCGGCAGGCACGTCTTCGGCCACGGAGACCAGGTCGATCGCGCCTTCCTTCACGCCCCACCAGCTGCTGCCCGTGGTCCAGGTGCCATTGAGTGCATCGTTGGTGGCCTTGATGTAGTACGGCGACCAGTCGATGATGGCCGAACCCAGGTGGGCCTTGGGGCCGTAGGCGGTCATGTCCGAATCCCAGCCGAAGGCGCGCTTGCCCTTTTCCTCGGCCGTCTTCAGCACGGCGGGCGAATCGGTGTTCTGGAACAGGATGTCAGCACCGCCATTGATCAGGCTGGTGGCGGCTTCGGTTTCCTTGGGCGGGCTGAACCATTCGTTAACCCAGACCACCTTGGTGGTGATCTTGGGGTTGACCGACTGCGCGCCCAGCGTGAAGGAGTTGATGTTGCGGATCACTTCAGGGATCGGCACCGACGCCACCACGCCCAGGGTGTTGGACTTGGTCATGCCACCGGCGATCACGCCGGCCATGTAGGCGCCTTCGTAGGTACGGCTGTCGTAGGTGCGCACGTTCTCGGCGGTCTTGTAGCCGGTGGCGTGTTCGAACTTGACGTCCTTGAAGTCGGGGGCGATCTTCTGCAGCGAATCCATGTAGCCGAAGGTGGTGCCGAAGATCAGCTTGTTGCCCTGGCTGGCCAGGTCGCGCAGCACGCGCTCGGCGTCAGGGCCTTCGGGCACGCTCTCCACATAGCTGGTCTGAACCTTGTCACCCAACGCGTCCTGCATCTTCTTGCGGGCCGTGTCGTGCGCGAAGCTCCAGCCACCATCCCCCACGGGACCCACGTAGGCGAAAGCGATCTTCAAGGGCTCAGCCTTGGCAGGCGCTTCGGCCGCAGGGGCTGCCGCAGGTGCGGGAGCGGCTTCTTCTTTCTTGCCGCACGCCGCCAGGGCTGTCACGGTCAGCGCCGACACGGCGGCCAGTTTGAACAGGGAACGTTTGTTCAGGTCAGTCATGAATCGTCCTTATGTAGGGGAGTAGCAAACCACTGCAGCAGCGTCTGCAGCGCACGGCGGCTTGCCCGCAGGCATGCCACCGTTTGCTGAGGGCGTGATGGTTGCACAAAACCAGTGCACTTTTTCAAAAGCCCATCACATCCTAATGCCGGTGTGTCGAAATCCATCCAGCGATCCGGCACGCAGACGGCAAGCGTTGCATTCAGAGCGCACCGCAAGATGCATGCCACCGCCTGTCGCCCACAAAAAAGCCTCCGACAAACGGAGGCCTGGGGTAGCTGCTGCACGGCGCAGATCGCCGTGCAGCGGGCAGCTTTACTTGCCGGTACCGGGCACGGTACCTTCCACGCCATGGACGTAGAACTTGATGCTGGTGATGAAGGGCATGTCGGCCACTTGGCCGTCGGCCAGCAGTTCCTTGCCGGTGTTGTCCTTCAGCGGGCCCTTCCAGATCTGGAATGTGCCGTCCTTCAGACCCTGGCGCACTTCAGCCACCTTGTCCTTGATGTTCTGGGGCACGTCGTCCGAGATCTTGACCAGATCCATCGCACCTTCCTTCACACCCCACCAGAAGTTCTGGCCGTTCTCCACCTTGCCGTCCAGCGCGTCCTGCACCACCTTGGTGTAGTAAGGCGCCCAGTTGATCACGGCCGAGCCCAGGTGGGCCTTGGGCGCGTAGGCGCTCATGTCGCCGTCCTTGCCGAAGGCGTAGACACCGCGCTCTTCCGCCGTCTTCAGCACGGCGGGCGAGTTGGTGTTCTGGTACATCACGTCCACGCCGCCGTTGATCAGGCTGGTGGCCGCTTCGGCTTCCTGGGGTGGGCTGAACCAGGAGTTCACCCACACCACCTTGGCCTTGATCGAGGGATCGACGCTTTGCGCACCCAGCACAAAGGAGTTGATGTTGCGCACCACTTCAGGAATTGGCACCGACGCGACCACACCGATGGTCTTGGTCTTGGTCATGCCACCGGCCACGATGCCGGCCATGTAGGCGCCTTCGAAGGTCTTGGCATCGTAGGTGGCGCTGTTGGCTGCCTGCTTGTAGCCCGTGGCGTGCTGGAAGTTCACGCCGGGCAGCTCGGGGGCCAGCTTCTGCACAAATTCCTGGTAGCCGAAGCTGGTGGCAAACACCAGCTTGTTGCCCTGGGCGGCCATGTCGCGCATCACACGCTCGGCGTCCGGACCTTCGGCCACGCTTTCCACGAAGCTGGTGACGATCTTGTCGCCAAACTTCTCCTGGATGGCCTTGCGGCCCAGGTCGTGCTGGAATGTCCAGCCGCCGTCGCCAATCGGGCTCACATACACGAAGCCAACCTTCAGGGGCTCGGCGTTGGCCGGCGCTGGGGCGGCCGGTGCGGCGGCAGGAGCTGGTGCAGCTTCTTCCTTCTTGCCACAGGCGGCCAGGGTGGCCACGGAGACAGCAGACAGCGCCACCATCTTCAGCACAGTGCGTTTGTGCAGTTTGGACATGGAGTGTTTCCTCGACGTTGATGTAGAAAGCGGGCTGAAACAGCCCGCTGCGCGCTTTGCGTGTCCACTGCCCAAGGCAGCAGACACCAGCGTCGTTGATGTAAGGCCCTGTTTAAGAGCCGGGGTAAAAAGGCTTGCCCAACGAAGCCGGCATGTTCGCACGAATCCATGCCGGATTGCGTGAAATCAGGACCAGCACCACGATGGTGGCGATGTACGGCAGCATGCTCAGCAACTGGCTGGCAATGTGCACGCCGGTGGCCTGCAGGTGGAACTGCAGCATGGTCACGCCGCCAAACAGGTAGGCGCCCAGCAAAATACGACCGGGCCTCCACGTGGCAAACGTGGTCAGCGCCAGCGCAATCCAGCCGCGGCCGGCCACCATGCCTTCGACCCACAACGGGGTGTAGACGGTCGACACATAGGCCCCCGCCAGACCGCACAGCGCGCCGCCCGCCATCACCGCACCCAGGCGGATCATGCGCACGTTGTAGCCCAGGGCATGGGCCGATTCGGGCGACTCGCCGACCGAACGCAGCACCAGGCCGGCACGCGTGCGGTACAGGAAGTAGACCAGCAGCGCCGCGATCACGATGGCGCCGTACACCAGGGGGTGGTGGCGGAACAGCGCAGGCCCCACCACGGGCAGGTCGGCCAGGTAGGGGATGGCGAACTTGGGGGTCTCGGGCATCTTGGCCTGCACATAGTTCAGGCCTGCAAATGCAGAGAAGCCGCCACCAAACAGGCTCAGGGCCAGCCCGGTGGCCGACTGGTTGGTGTTCAGCCAGATCACCAGCACGCCAAAGATGGCCGCCAGCAGGGCCCCGGCCCCCATGCCGGCCAGAAAGCCGACCAGCGTGCTGCCGGTGTGCACCACGGCGGCAAAGCCCGCCAGTGCCGCGCACAGCATCATGCCTTCGGCGCCCAGGTTGATCACACCGGCCTTCTCGTTGATCAGCAGGCCCAGGGCCGCCAGCGCCAGCACGGTGCCCGCGCTGAGGGTGGAAGCAAACAGCAATGCGTAGGCATCCATCACTGGACTCCCTTCACTGCGCCCGACTTGGCACCGACCCAGCGCACGCGGTACGCGATCAAGGTGTCGCAGGCCAACAGGGCAAACAGCAGCAGCCCCTGGAAGACACCCGTCAGAGATTTGGGCAAGCCCAGGCGCGACTGCGCCAGCTCACCGCCGATGTAGAACATGCTCATCAAAATGGCAGAGAAAATCATGCCCACGGGGTGCAAGCGCCCCACGAAGGCAACAATGATGGCCGCGAAACCGTAGCCGGCCGGCACATAGGGCGTGAGCTGGCCGATCGGGCCCGCCACCTCCAGCGCACCCGCCAGACCGGCGGCGCCCCCGGAGATCAGCAGCGCCGTCCACAACGCGCGGCGCGAGGAAAAGCCGGCGTAGCGTGCCGCCGCCGGGGCCATGCCCCCCACCTGCTGGGCGAAGCCGGCCTTGGTGCGGAACAGGAACACCCACAGGCCCGCAGCCCCTGCCAGCGCCAGCAGCGTGCCGATGTGCACGCGCGTGCCCTCAATCAGTTTGGGAATCTGGGTGACGCGCTCGAAGGCCTTGGATTGCGGGAAGTTGTAGCCCATGGGGTCCTTCCAGGGGCCATAGACCAGATAGCCCAGCACCAGGGTCCCGACGTACACCAGCATCAGGCTGACCAGGATCTCGTTGGCGTTGAAGCGGTCACGCAGCAAGGCCACGATGCCCGCCCACACCATCCCGCCCAGCACACCGGCCAGCAAAATCGCCGGCACGATCCAGGGGCCCGTGGTCTTGTCGGCCAGCAGCGCCACGCCGCCCGCCGTGACCGCACCGATCACGAACTGGCCTTCGGCGCCGATGTTCCAGATGTTGGAGCGGAAACACACGGCCAGGCCCAGCGCGATCAGCAGCAGGGGCGTAGCCTTCATCACCAGCTCGCCCAGGGCGTAGCTGGTCTTGATGGGCTCCCAGAAAAAGGCCTGCAGGCCCTTGACCGGGTCCTTGCCCAGGGCCGCAAACAGGCACACGCCGATCGCCACCGTGATCAGCAAGGCCAGGATCGGCGCGCCATAGGTCCAGAACCTGGACACTTGGGGACGGGGTTCGAGCTTAAACATGCTGGGCCCCTCCGTTGCGCGACTGCGCCTCCACCTGCGCCAGGTGCTGCTGCACGTCGGCATTCCACAAACCACTCATCCACTCTCCCACCAACTGCAAGGTGGCCTCCGCACGGTCCAGCGACGGGCTGAGCTGCCCCTTGGCCACCACGTGCAGACGATCGCTGATTTCAAACAATTCGTCCAACTCCTCGCTGAGCACCAGCACGGCGCAGCCCGCATCGCGCAGGGCCAGGATTTCACCGCGAATTTGTGCCGCCGCGCCCACGTCCACGCCCCAGGTCGGCTGCGAGACGATGAGCAGCTTGGGCTTGGCGTCGATCTCGCGACCGACGATGAACTTCTGCAGGTTGCCGCCCGACAGCGACTTGGCCAAGGCGTTCGGGCCGCCGGCCTTGACGCCGAAGCGGCGGATGATGTCAGCCGCATGCGCTTCCAGC
Source organism: Comamonas aquatica (assembly GCF_018064205.1). Taxonomy (NCBI): domain Bacteria; kingdom Pseudomonadati; phylum Pseudomonadota; class Betaproteobacteria; order Burkholderiales; family Comamonadaceae; genus Comamonas; species Comamonas aquatica. The sequence continues at coordinate 2,408,333 of NZ_CP072916.1, forward strand.
TTGGCAATGCTCAGCCAGCCGCCCTGCCCCACCGCGTCATCGCGCGTCAGCAGCATGTTGTGCGCCAGCCCCATGGCCGGCACGGCGCCGCGCCCCAGGCGTTCTTCGGGCACGAAGTGCAGGCCCAGCGCACGGCGCTGGCGCGGGTTCATGCGCCCCGCTGCTTGACCAGCCACCTGGACCATGCTGGCCTCGGCGCGCGTGTCCTCGCCGGACAGGGCGTACAGCAGTTCCTGCTGGCCGTTGCCCGAGACCCCGGCAATGCCGACCACCTCGCCGGCGCGCACCTCGAAATGCATGTCGACCAGGTCGACCCCGAACTGGTCCTGCTTGGCCAGGCTCAGGCCCTGGACGCGCAGCACGGCGGCGCCGGCCTGCACCGCGCGGTGCTGCAGGGCGGCGGGTTCGGCACCGATCATCAGGCGCGACAGCGAGGCGTTGCTTTCCTCCTGTGGGTTGCAGTAGCCCGTGACCTTGCCGCCACGCAGCACAGTACAGGCCGTGCACAGCTCGCGGATCTCGTGCAGCTTGTGGCTGATGTAGAGGATGGAGCAGCCTTCGGATGCCAGTTTTTTCAGCACCACAAACAGCTTTTCCACGGCCTGGGGCGTCAGCACCGAGGTGGGCTCGTCCAGGATCAGCACGCGCGGGTCGGTCAGCAGGGCACGGATGATTTCCACGCGCTGCATCTCGCCCACCGACAGGGTGTGCACGGGCCGCGAGGGATCGATGTCCATGCCGTACTCGGCGCCCTTGGACTCGATGCGGCGCGTCACCTCGGCCAGGGACATGGATTTGTCCAGGCCCAGCCACACGTTCTCGGCCACGGTCAGCGTGTCGAACAGGCTGAAGTGCTGGAACACCATGGCGATGCCCAACTGGCGCGCTTCCTGCGGATTGCGGATGTACACCGGCTGGCCGTCGAACAGCACCTGGCCTTCATCGGGCTTGACGGTGCCGTAGATGATCTTCATCAGCGTGGACTTGCCAGCGCCGTTTTCACCCAGCACCGCGTGCACTTCGCCAGGCTGCACCGTCAGCGATACCCCATCGTTGGCCACCACGGCCGGATATCGTTTGGTGATGCCCACCAGCTGCAGTCGCGGTGGCGCGTCACCGGGCGTGGGGATGGATTCAGGGGATGTCATGCGCGAGATTGTCTCAGTTCAAAAAAATCCTAATAACAAATACTGCGCAACCGCAGATTTGACGTTGGCTGATAGCTATTTATTTCATAGCAAAAGAGCGGTATTCTTCACGGCCTCACGCAGCCAGGTGCCGGCACTCGAGTGGTGCGTGCGGTCGTGCCACAGCTGGTAGTAGCGCATCTGCGGCAAAGGCACCGGCACCGGCAGGATGGCCAGCGGCAGCTGCGCGGCATAGCGCTCGCAGAACTGGCGCCCGGTGGTCAGCACAAGCAAGCTCGATGCCACCATCTGCGGCATCAGGCCGAAATGGGCGCAGCGCACCGCGATGTTGCGGTGCAGCCCCTGGGCATTGAGGGCTTCGTCGATCACGCCCTTGGCCCCGGGGTGGGTCGGCATCGGGGCGATGTGTTCGGCGTCCAGCCACTCCTCGGCCGTCCAGCCGCGGCGCACGGCGGGGTGCGACTGGCTGACCAGGCACACGGGTTCATCGGAGAACAGCTGGGCCATGCGCAGCTCGGTCGGTGGCTGGGGCCAGTTGCCGATCACCACGTCCACCTCGCCCTGGGCCAGCTGGCCGCTGTAGTCCACGCCTTGGCTCAGCGCCTGGAGTTCGACGGCGCACAGCGGCGCCTGCTTTTTCAGGTGGGCAACCAGCTTGGGCAGGAACTGCGGGTCCAGGTAGTCGCTGGCGGCGATGCGGAAGGTGCGCGCCGAGCTGCGCGGATCGAAGGCCCGCGCATCCGTGAACAGGTGCTCCGCCGACTGCAGGATGGCGGCCGCAGGCTCCAGCATGCGCAGCGCGGCATCGGTGGGCTGCATGCCCCCGCCCGAACGCACCAGAATGGGATCGCCCGACAGGTCCCGCAGGCGCTTGAGCGCCGTGGACACCGCCGGCTGGTGCATGCCCAGACGCACTGCCGCCCGCGATACGCTGCGTTCGGCAATCACCGTATGCAGCACGCGGATCAGGTGCAGGTCAATCTTTTCAAAGGGCGTGGTTTCTCGCATGAAAGAACGATGGGCCGCGAAAGCGACCCAGTATGCCAAGGCGGTGGCGCCCAGGGGGCAGGGATTATTCGGTGGTGTTCAATGCTGCTGCACGGCCTCGCCGGTCAGGGCTGCTTCGTCCAGCTTGGCCTGCCAGTACGCCAGCCGGGCGTTGTGGCGGGCCATGATGGCTGCGTCGATGGCCACCTTGTGGGTGTCGGAGTAATCCTCCATCTCATCCACCAGCTGGAGCATGGTGCGTTCCATCTGCGACATCTGCTCCATCAGCTCTTCCTCAGCGGTCTTCTCGGTCCGCAGGGGATTGGCCAGGGCGGCGATCAGCTTGCTGTGCTTCGGGGTGTCGGCGGTGCGCAGCACCCGGCAGGCTTCATCGTAGGCGGCGCGCACGGTCGTGAACTCTTCCATGCGTTCGTTGAAGCCTTCGTTGAGCACGGCCTTCAGGTGCGCCTCGGCCTGCAAATAGACCTCGTGGCAGCGCTGCACCTCAGCCTCGCGCTGCAGGCGTTCGGCACGGGTGCGCGGGCCTTCCAGGCGGAACAGCACGGCAAACGCCAGCACGGCCGCGGCGCCATACCACAGCAGCCAGTCGGTAGGCACCTGAAAGCCCCCCCAAGCCAATGCCGCCGTGCCTGCCCACGCCCCCAGATAGATCGCCTGGCTCTCCCAGCGCACCTCGCGGGGCACAGGAATGGGGGCCAGTTTGACCAAGGAGTGGAACTGCGTCGGCTCTTTGGGCTCGGGGACCTTGAGCTTGGCGACCCGCTCGGAAACTTCGTCGATGTGAAATTCTGTGGGGGCAGGTTCAGGTTGTGCAGGTGCAGACCAGAACTTGAGGGAACTTTTGGCGCGTCGCAAGAAGTCAGAAAAATTCATGTTGCGGCAAAAGGTCCAGAAAATTGGTGGTGCAGTTTAGCAATTGCAGGGGTGTACAGGCCGCCCAAAGCTCGTTGCACGGAAATTGCTAGGAACTTTTGTATACACATCGGGCCCGCGGTGTGCGCCGGCCCTGGCCGCGCGCACTATGGCTGCAATCGCATGGACTACATACGGAAGTCTATATGTCGCGGCAAGACCCGGATGGCTTAATGAACAAAAACACCGTCAAATTGCAAGACTATGTCTCCACGTCCTCTCCATTTCCTGCGTCGCGGCCAGCCCGTCACGCTGCATGACATCCCGCCGGACCGCACCTTGCTGGAAGTGCTGCGCGAAGACCTGCACTGCACCGGCACCAAGGAAGGCTGCGGTGAAGGCGACTGCGGCGCCTGCACCGTGGTGCTGGGCGAGCGCACGCTGGACGCTGATGGCCAGCCCCGACTGCACTACAAGGCCATCAACAGCTGCATCCGCCTGGCGCATTCGGTCGACGGCATGGCCCTGTGGACCGTGGAGGACCTGGCCCAGGACCCGGACATCCAGCTGCCGGCCGGCCAGCAGCTGCACCCCGTGCAACAGGCCCTAGCCCAGTGCCACGGCACGCAATGCGGCTTTTGCACCCCGGGCTTTGTGATGAGCCTGTTCGGCATGTACCAGAACCACGCCCGCGGCGCGGCGCTGGACCGCCAGAGCGCGCAGGAAGCCCTGTCCGGCAACCTGTGCCGCTGCACCGGCTACCGCCCGATCCTGGAAGCCGCCCGCGACATGGCACAGCTGCCGCCGGCCACGGTCAACGCACCGGCCGTTCTGCAAAAACTGGAGCAGCTGGCGCTCAAGGATGCTGTGATTGAGGCAGAAAACAGCTACCAACGCCCAAACAGCCTGCGTGAGCTGCTACAACTTCGTGCAGACCACCCCGACGCCCAGATCGTCGCCGGCTGCACCGACGTCGGCCTGTGGGTCACCAAGCAGCACCGCCGCTTCAGCCGGGTGCTGGACGTGACCGCCGCCGCCGAGCTGCGGGCCATCACCCAGACCGAGGGCTGGCTGCGCATCGGCGCCGCCGCCACGCTGGAAGAGGCCTTCGCCGCCCTGCAGGCGCAGTGGCCCCAGCTGCACCGCTTTGCCGCGCGCTTTGCCGGCCTGCCCGTGCGCAACAGCGGCACGCTGGGCGGCAACGTGGCCAACGGCTCGCCCATCGGCGACTCCATGCCGCTGCTGATCGCGCTGGGCGCCCAGGTGGTGCTGGCCAGCGTGCGCGGGGGCCGCAGCCTGCCCCTGGAAGCCCTGTACACCGGCTATCGCCAGAACGTCATGGCCCCGGACGAACTGCTGGTGCGCATCGACGTGCCGCTGCCACCGGCCAGCGGTGCAACCCGGCACCTGCGCGCCTACAAGGTCAGCAAGCGCCAGGACGATGACATCTCCGCCGTCTGCCTGGTGCTGCAGGTGACCGTCGACCACGGCACGGTGACCAGCGCCCGCATCGGCGCCGGCGGCGTGGCGGCCGTGCCCGCGCGCGCCGTGCAGACCGAGGCCGCCCTGACCGGCCAACCCTGGACCGCTGCCACCGTGCAAACCGCCGCATCCGTGCTGCAGGCGGAGTTCAGCCCCATCTCCGACATGCGGGCCAGCGGCAGCTACCGCAAGCACCTGCTGGGCAGCCTGCTGCAGCGCTTCTGGCTGGAAAGCCAGGGCCAGGCCGGCGCCTCTTTGGAAGACATTCGCGTGGAGGTGAGCGCATGAACGCCCCGGACACCCTGTTGAACACGGCCGCGCAGGGCGCGGTCGGCCAGTCCCACCTGCACGAAAGCGCCCGCGCCCAGGTGCTGGGCCAAGCGCCCTACCTGGACGACATGCCCGAAGTGCGCGGCACCCTGTATGCCGCGCCCATCCTGTCCCGGGTGGCCCATGGCACGCTGCACGGCGTGGACACGCGCGCAGCCCTGGCCATGCCCGGTGTGCACGGCGTGGTGCTGGCGGCCGACATTCCCGGCGATCCCATCCTGGCCGCCTTCGGCCATGACGAACCCATTTTTGCGCTGGACCAGGTGCTGTACGTCGGCCAGGTGATCGGCCTGGTCGTGGCCGACAGCGTGATGGCCGCGCGCCGCGCGGCGCGCCAGGTCCAGCCGGACATCAGCCCCCTGCCTGCCATCCTGACGGTGCAGCAGGCGCTGGAGGCCGAGCACTATGTGCTGCCGCCCGTGCATGTAACGCGCGGCGACGCCGCCGCCGGCCTGGCGCGTGCCCCCCACCGCCTGCAGGGCACGCTGGAAGTGGGCGGCCAGGAGCACTTCTACCTGGAAGGCCAGATCGCCTACGTGCTGCCGATGGAACAGAACCAGTGGTGGGTCTACTCCAGCACCCAGCACCCGGGCGAGGTGCAGGAATGGGTGACCCACGCCCTGGGCATCGGCAACCACGCCGTCACCGTGCAGTGCCGCCGCATGGGCGGGGGCTTTGGCGGCAAGGAAACCCAGGCCGGGCACCTGGCCGTGTGGTCGGCCCTGGCGGCGCGCAAGTTCGGCTGCCCGATCAAGCTGCGCCTGGACCGCGACGACGACTTCATGATCACCGGCAAGCGCCACCCGTTCGCCTACAACTGGGACGTGGGCTTTGACGATACGGGCCTGATCACCGGCCTGAAGCTGCAGATGGCCGCCAACTGCGGTTTCAGCGCCGACCTGTCCGGCCCCGTGGCCGACCGCGCCATCTTCCACGCCGACAACGCCTATTTCCTGTCGGACGTGAGCATCAGCTCCTACCGCTGCAAGCTGCACACCCAGAGCCACACGGCCTTCCGCGGCTTTGGCGGACCGCAGGGCGTGATCGTCATCGAGACCATCCTGGGCGACATCGCCCGCACCCTGGGCCTGGACCCGCTGGCCGTGCGCCAGCGCAACTACTACGACGCCGATGCCAGCTCGCCGCGCGCCGTCACCCACTACCAGATGACGGTGGAGGACAACATCCTGCACCCGATGACCAAAAAACTGGAGCAGGATGCGCGCTACCAGCAAAGGCTGGAGGCCATTTCGGCCTGGAATGCCCAGAACCCGGTGCTGCAGCGCGGCCTCGCCATCACGCCGGTCAAGTTCGGCATCAGCTTCACGGCCACACTGTTCAACCAGGCCGGGGCGCTGGTGCACGTCTACACCGACGGCAGCGTGCAGGTGAACCACGGCGGCACCGAGATGGGCCAGGGCCTGAACACCAAGGTGGCCCAGGTGGTGGCCGACGAACTGGGCGTACCCCTGTCGGCGGTGCAGGTCACCGCCAGCGACACCAGCAAGGTGCCCAACGCCAGCGCCACCGCGGCCAGCAGCGGCACCGACCTGAACGGGCGCGCCGCCCAGTACGCGGCGCGCAAGGTGCGTGGCAACCTGGCGGCCTTCGTCGCAGGGCTGGACGGCTGCGGGGCCGGCGCCGTCAGCTTTGCGGGCGGCCAAATCCACACCCCAAAGGGCACGCGCGACTTCCGGGCCGTGGTCAAGGAGGCCTATGCCAACCGCATCCAGCTGTGGAGCGATGGCTTCTACCGCACGCCCAAGATCCACTACGACAAGACCACGCTGACCGGGCGCCCCTTCTATTACTTCGCCTATGGCCTGGCCTGCTCCGAGGTGGCCATCGACACGCTGACCGGCGAATCCAAGGTGCTGGCCATCGACGTGCTGTACGACGCCGGCCGCAGCATCAACCCGGCCATCGACATCGGCCAGGTCGAAGGCGGCTTCGTACAGGGCATGGGCTGGCTGACCACGGAACAGCTGGTCTGGAACGACCAGGGCGTACTGACCACGCACGCCCCCAGCACCTACAAGATCCCGGCCACGGGCGACATTCCGGAGCACTTCCAGGTCCAGCTCTACCAGGAGCCGAACCGCGAGGACAACGTGGGCGGCAGCAAGGCCGTGGGCGAGCCGCCGTTCATGCTGGCCATAAGCGTCTACGAAGCCCTGCGCCACGCCATCGCCAGCGCGCGCGAACGCCAGGGCAAGCGGGGCGTGGTCCAGCTGCAGGCCCCGGCCACGGCCGAGCATGTGCTGCAGGCCCTGCAGCGCTGAACCTTGTGCGCCCACCCCGGCCCGTATGCGCCGGGGGCGCAGCCCTCAGGCCGCGGGCCGGCTGACGGCCTGCAGCGTGCTGACCTGCCCCACGGCCACCTGGCAGCGGCCACGGCGCTTGGCCTCGTAGCAGGCCATGTCGGCCCCGCGCACCGCCTCCTGCGGGGCATGGCGCAAGGCATCCACGGCCACCACCCCGACGCTGACGCTGATCCAGTGGCGCTCGCCCCCCCAGCTGGGCTGCCAGCGCCACACGGCATCGCACAGGGCCTGGGCCACGCCCTGGGCATGGGCCAGGCTCAGGCCCGGCAGCAGCACGGCAAACTCATCCCCGCCCAGCCGCGCGACATCGCCCAGCGGCTGGACGTGGCTGTGCAGCAGACGGCCGATGTGGCGCAGCATCTTGTTGCCCATGTCGCGCGAAGTGACCTCGTTCATCATGCCCAGGTGGTCCACATCGACAAACAGCAGACAGCCCTGGGTGGGCACGCGCGCCACCGCGCTGTCGACCTGGGCTTTGGGCGGTTGCAGGCTGTCCGTCACCCAGGACTGCAGGCTCCACATGAAGGCCTCGCGGTTCGGCAGGCCGGTGAGCCCGTCACGCCAGGCATGGGCCTCCACCGGCCAGGAGGGCACGCTGCGCCCCTGGCGCCAGGGCAGACGCAGGCGCCAGACCGTGCTGTCCGGGGCGCGATCGGGGGTCCAGGCCAGCACCTCCACCCACACCCAGTCGCCGTCCTTCTTGCGCAATTGCACCAGTCCCTCGAAGCCGCCCAGGTCGACCAGGGCATGGCGCACCGCCGCCAGCGCCTGCGGGTTCTCAAACAGCTGGTCCAGCGCCAGCACCGCCCCTTCCGAGGGGAAATAGCCCAGGATCACGCCCACCTGCGGCGTCGCTACCTGGACCCGCCCGTCCTGCTCCAGCAGCATGGCCACCGGCACGTTGTCCAGCATGGCCAGCGTGCCAGCCACGGGGGGGGTGTCAGCCTCGGCCACCGCGCCGCCGGGTTCGCCGTGGCGGTGGGCCATCAGCCCCTCGATCGTGCCGGGGGCCACCGCTGCGCCCGCATGGCGCGGCCAGGGGGCCAGCCAGCCCCACAGCGCCCACACAGCCAGGGCCGTCAGGATGGCCAGCCCCAGGCCCAGCATCAGCCAGGTCTGCACGGGCAGACCCTGGTTGCCCAGCATGTCGCCCGACATGTCCCGCAGGATCACGGCCTGCCACTGTGGCAGGGGCAGGCCCACCCGCGTTACCAGCCGCGCGCCCCAGGCCACGGTCTGTGCACTGGCGGCCGAAGGCTTGGACAGCGACTGCCACTCCGCCCAATGGGTCTCCCACAGTTCGCGCGCATGCTTCCAGCGCTGCGTGACATCGGAATGCGCCAGCACCACGCCGTCCGGATCCAGCAGCACGTACTGCAGACCGGGCACGGCGCCCAGCGGTTCGGGGATCAGGGTGGCCAGGGGCAGCTTGGAGACCGCCGCCAGGGCACCGGCCACCGCGCCATCGGCCCGGCGCATGGGTACGGTCAACAGGACACGCAGGTGGCTGGCGTCTTCCGGCGTCTGGATCTGCACCACATTGGGCTTGCCCTCGGCAATCGTGCGGCGCAACGCCTCCACCCCGTTGGTGTCGATCTCGACCACCGCGCCGCCCAGGCCATGGTGGGTGATGGAGCCGCTGGGCAGGGCCACGTGCAGGCTGTCGAACAGCCGCAGCGTGGAACCCTCCTGCTGCATCAGCGCATCCAGCACGGCCGGCTTGTCCAGCAGGCTGGTGTGCATGCCCTGGGCAATCGACACCAGCAGGCGCTGCTGGGCTTCCATGCGCGCCGTCAGCATGCGCGCCCACAGGTCGGCCTCGGTGTTCTGCTGGGCCACCAGGCGCTCCTGGGTGCGTGCATCGACCACCTGCACCAGGCACCAGGCACCAAACGCCGCCACCGTGAGCACCAGGGCCGCCAGCACCAGCACCAGCAGACGCAGTCCGCGCCAGTCGGTCACTGCGTCAGCCAGGGGGGCAGGAGCGGGTTTGCTGGAATTGATCACGCCCCACTATAGGCAGGACTGGACGGGGCGTTGTTCCGGTGGAACCCTTGAAGTCCGTGCCCTACAAACGCCAAGGAGGCCTTGCGGCCTCCTGGTTGTGTCACCCTGTTGCGCGCTGGCGCGTGGGCTCAGATGCCGGCCACGCTTTGCAGTGCGCTGGGCTGGGGCAGGTTCAGCACATTGCCCGTGCCGGCGATCAGGCCGTGTTCGCGCAGGTGGCGCAGCACGCGCGAGAAGGTTTCGGGCGCAATCCCCAGCTGCGCGGCAATCGTGCGCTTGCGCTGGTTCAGCGTGACGCACATGGTGCCGTTATCGGCATGCTGGGCATGGCGCAGCAGCCACTGGGCGCAGCGGGCCTCGGCATCCTGTGCGAGGCGGCTGACGGCGGTTTCCGTCTGCTGGCAGTAGCCCTGGGCCATGTCGCGCACCAGGGTGGCCACCGTGTCCGGCAGGGACTGCAGGCTGTGCTGGAATGCGCCCAGCGAGATGCGGCGCAGGCGCACCCGCGAGTCGGTCACCATGTCCACACCACAGCTGCTGCCCGTCAGTGCGAAGGCGGCATCCAGCCACGCCGGGCCTTCCACCACGCCGAGCTGGTGGCGCATCTGCCCGTCTTCGAGCACACCCAGCACCACGCAGCCGCTGTCCAGGTACAGGACCGAGTCGGGACGTGAGCCACGTTGGCGCAGCAGCTGGCCGGCGGAAACCACCTCAGCCTGGGCCAATGGATCGAACGATGGAATGTGGAACATGGTCACGGACTGTGCCGCAGCGCTGTCCGGACGGTGTTGAGCCACATCAATAATGAATGCCACGCCAGACGGGCCCCGACCGGCGTGCCGGCCAGCGGTTGCGGCGCCCGCAAAAAAAGGCCCGCAACCACGGCTGCGGGCCTGCAGGGACGGACACGGCTGGCGCGCGACCTCAGGGGGTGGGCACGGGCGCTCCGGACTCGAACCACTGCTTGAAGCTGTCGCGCTCCTCGGCGCTCAGGGCGCCGGGATTGCCGAAGGGCATCTTGCGCAGCTGCACCACCTGGGCATAGATCTGCTGGGCATGGCTCTTCACGTCGGCGGGGGTGTCGAACTTGACGTTCTTTTGCGCGATCGTGGCGGAGCTGTGGCAGACCACGCAGTGCTGCTGCATGATGGCGTGCATTTTTTCATAGCTGCCTGCGCTTGCCGTGCTTGGGCTGGAGGCCGATTCGGCCACAGGTTTGGCAGTCTCCCCCTGCACCACGGACTGGCCCACGGGGGCGATCACGGCCGGGTTGGCGGCCACCGCCGCGGGCGGGGCCGGGCGCAGCCAGGCGATGACGCCCAGCAGCACCACCACACCCACGGCGGCGTACTTCCAGGGATGGGGGTTGCGGCCCAGCTTGTGGCCATGGCGCATGACGAAGAACTGGCGGATGGCAGCGCCGGCAAACATCATCAGGATCAGGACCAGCCAGTTCTGCGGGTGGCTGTGCAGCCAGCCATAGTGGTTGGACAGCATGGCAAACAGCACCGGCAGGGTGAAATAGGTGTTGTGCACGCTGCGCTGCTTGCCGCGCTTGCCGTGGATGGGGTCAACGGGTTCACCGGCCTTGATGGAAGCCACCATCTTCTTTTGGCCGGGGATGATCCAGAAGAACACGTTGGCGCTCATGGATGTGGCCAGCATGGCACCGATCAGCAGGAAGGCGGCCTGGCCGGGGAAGATGTGGCAGGCCAGGTAGGCGGCCACGCAGACCAGCACCAGCACCAGCGCGCCGACGGTGGCATCGCCGCCGTCCTTTTGCCCGAAGACGCGGCAGATGCCGTCGTACAGGAACCAGAACACCACCAGGAAGGCCAGGGCCGCGACGATGGCCATCTGGCTGGACATCAGCGGGTTGGCGGGATCGACCAGGTAGATCTTGGCATTCCACAGGTAGGACACCGTCAGCAGCGCAAATCCGGACAGCCAGGTGGTGTAGCTTTCCCAGTAGAACCAGTGCAAGTGGTCGGGCAGCTTGGGTGGGGAGACGTTGAACTTGACCGGGTGGTAGAAGCCGCCGCCGTGCACGGCCCAGAGTTCGCCGCTGACGCCCTGCTTTTTCAGGTCCTCATCGACCGGCGGGGTCAGGCTGCTGTCGAGGAACACGAAGTAGAACGACGAGCCCACCCAGGCGATGGCGGTAATGACATGCAGCCACCGCAACAGCAGGTTGGCCCAGTCGAGGATATAGCTTTCCATAGCACTCAACTCCGGCAGCACAAGGGCTGCCCTGGAAGATCAACCTGCTCACCACTGCGGGCGCTCTGAGCAGAAGAATGGGCCGCGCACCTGGGTTGTAACAACATCGTGGGCACCGCTGCGACCTGTCTTTCGTTAAAGTGTATGCAATTTTTGTCGCCAAAAACTGCAAATTCAGCCTGCCCCCGGGCAACTACCAAGGACCCAGCACCACCCCGTCAGGCGGCTGCAAGCTGCTGGGCCCGCAGCTGCAATAACTGTGCCGCCACGGCGATGGCGATCACCTCGGGCTCCTTGCCTGGAATGCCGGGCAGGCCGATCGGGCAGGTGATGTGTGCGATCTCGGCCGCACTGAAGCCCCGCTGCGCCAGCCGGCGCTGGAACACGGCCCACTTGGTGGCACTGCCAATCAGGCCCACAAACGGCAGGTCGCCCCGCTCGCGCTGGCGCCGCAGGCAGGCAGCGACGATGTCCAGGTCCTCGGTGTGGCTGAAGCTCATCACCAGCACCAAGGCCTGCGCGGGCAGGTCGCGCACGGCCGCGTGCACGGGCTCGGAGTGCTCGCAGCGCACCTGCGGCAGCGGCGATGCCGGGAACATGCCGTCCCGGCTGTCCACCCAGTGCACGGCAAACGGCAGCGGCTGCAGCACCCGCACCAGGGCGTGGCCCACATGGCCGGCGCCAAACAGCGCCACCGGCTGGTGCGGCACCTGCAGGCGGTCCAGCACGGCGCCATCGGCGGCGCCCACGGCCGTCAGGCGCAGATCGACCGCGCCGCCACAGCACTGGCCCAGCGAAGGCCCGAGGGCCAGGCGCAGGCTGCGCACCGGCCCGGGCAAGCCCTGGGCCAGCCATGCGCGCGCCAGGCGCGTGGCCTCCCATTCCAGGTGCCCCCCGCCGATGGTGCCGATCAGCCCTTCGGCTTGCACCGCCATCCACGCACCCGGGCCGCGTGGGGCCGAGCCTTGCGTGGCCACCACTTCGACCAGGCACACCGGGGCCTGGCGCACGGCGGCCCGCAGGCGTTCCAAAGCATTCACGAGATCCACCTTGTTTGTTTCATGCACGTCACAATCGCAAGCACAAGTCTTGCCACTTCGTCCCACGCCCGGGATGGCGATAAGCTTGCACCATGACTGACAAGCACCGACCCGGTTCCGAGCATCCTAAACGCCACTGGCTGTGGGGCGGCATGGCCGCCGCCATGACCGCCATCCTGGCAGCCTGCGGCGTGGCGCCCTCGTCCCCGCCACCCGCCACCGGCAGCGCGGGGGCCGGCACCAGCCGCAGCTCCAGCGCCACCTCGGCCCGCGCCTACCGCCAGGACGCGGCCCGCCACCTGTATGCCCAGAATGCCCCGCGCATCTACAAGGGCCAGTTACCGCCGATGCTGTATGCCGTGGGCGTGCTGGAGGTGAACCTGGACCGCAAGGGCAATGTGCGCAGCCTGAACTGGATGCGTGCCCCGCGCCATGCCCCCGAAGTCATCCGGGAAATCGAACGCACGGTGCGTGCCGCCGCCCCTTACCCGGCACCCGAGCGCGTGCAGGACCGCCTGGTGTGGACCGACACCTGGCTGTGGGACCGCACTGGCATGTTCCAGCTGGACACCCTGACCGAAGGCCAGCGCGACGGAGGCTAGGCCCGGTCCATCCAGCGCAGCGCAGATCGACGGATGCGCTCTGAAAAGCTTTCGCAGCGCCCCCGCCTACAGCCACCCACGCCGCCGGCGACACCACAGCGGCGGCCCTGCGACCTATGCTGGCCGCATGATGACCACCCCGCCCCTTGCGCCGCCGCCACGCTCACGCCGCCACTGGCTGCTGGGAGTCCTGGGCAGCGTCGCCGCCGCTGCCCTGACCGCCTGCGGCATCCCCATGCCCTTGCCAGGCGCACGCACCGAGCAGCGCGCCTCCACGGCCTACGAGCAAAAGGCCGCACGCCACCTGTACCAACGCTATGCCGCGCGCATTTACCGCGGACAGCTGCCCGCGATGCTGTACGCCGTGGCCGTGCTGGAAATCCATGTGAGCGGCAATGGCCAGATCCGTCGCCTCAGCTGGATGCGCCAGCCCAGCCATGCACCAGAAGTGGTCAGGGAGATTGAGCGCATGGTGCGCGCTGCCGCACCATTTCCGCCCACCGGGGCGGGCAATCTCATCTACACCGACACATGGCTGTGGGACCGCTCCGGGCGCTTTCAGCTGGACACGCTGACCGAGGGACAGCTTCCGGGCGGCTAACCAGCGCCAGCCATCAAAAAAGAGCGCCCAGCGCTCTTTTTTGATGGTGCCAGCCGCCCACTCAGGAGCCGCGGTAGGTGGAATAGCTCCAGGGGCTGACCAGCAGCGGCACGTGGTAGTGCTGGTCGGCGTGCGCCACGCCGAAATCCAGGTGCACCACATTCAGGAAATTGGGCTCGGGAAGTTGCACACCTTTTGCTTTGAAGTAGCCTGCCACGTCAAAGGACAAGCGGTAGGTCCCCACTTTGAGGCTGTGGTTGTCAAAAAGTGGGGCATCGGTGCGACCGTCGTGGTTCAGGGTCAGGCTTTTCAGCAGCGTGACCTTGTCGCCCTCGAGCGCAAACAGCTGTACCTGCATGCCGGCCGCGGGGCCGCCGTGCATGGTGTCCAGAACGTGGGTACTCAAGCCCATGGGGGTAACTCCTCAATGTGACGCAGCCGCCGTGCAGCCGCTTGTTTACCAAAAGTGTATACAATTTTTGCTCAAACGCATCTATGATGATCCCTATGGAAACATCCTCCACCAGCGCCATCGCCGACGCCCTGACGCGGGCCATCGTCGAGCACAAACTGCTGCCCGGCACCAAGCTGGCCGAGCAAAAGCTCGCCGACCATTTCGGGGTGTCGCGCACCCTGGTCAGGCAAGCTTTGTTCCAGCTGTCGCAAAACCGGTTGGTCACCCTGGCGCCGGCCCGCGGTGCGTTCGTGGCCACCCCCTCGGTCGAGGAGGCCCAGCAGGTGTTTGCCGTGCGCCGCATGCTGGAAACCGAGATGACGCGCGCCTTTGTGCGCCAGGTCAAGCCCGCGCAGATCAAGGCGCTCAAGGCCCACATCACGGCTGAGAAGAAGGCCATGGACCGCAACGACGTGGGCCAGCGCACCGAGCTGCTGGGCGACTTCCACGTGGTCATGGCCGAGCAGATGGGCAACCACGTGCTGGCGCAGATCCTGGGCGAGCTGCTGTCGCGCTGCGCCCTGATCACGCTGATGTACCAGAGCGCCAGCGCCGCCGAACACTCGCACGAAGAGCACGAAGCCATCGTCACGGCCCTGGCCGCCAAGGACGAGGCCCTGGCCGTGCGCCTGATGCAGGACCACCTGCAGCACGTGGAGGCGGGGCTGACGTTTGACCGCGAACCACCTAGCAACGATCTGTCCATGGCACTGTCCGGCGTGACCGCCTGAATGCCTGTTCTGCGCCCTGATCTCTGCCACACACCATGACCTACAACGCCTGCGCCCCCTACCCCCGTGACCTGATCGGCTACGGCCGCCAGCTGCCCCAGCCGCAATGGCCCGGCCAGGCCCGCGTGGCCGTGCAGTTCGTACTGAACTACGAGGAAGGCGGTGAGAACCATGTGCTGCACGGCGATCCGGCCAGCGAGCAGTTCCTCTCCGAAATGTTCAACCCGGCCGCCTACCCGGCGCGCCACATGAGCATGGACGGCATCTACGAGTACGGCAGCCGCGCCGGCGTGTGGCGCATCCTGCGCGAGTTTGAAAAGCGTGGACTGCCGCTGACCGTGTTCGGCGTGGCCACGGCCCTGCAAAAGCACCGCGAGCTGGCCCAGGCCTTTGCCGATCTGGGCCACGAGGTGGCCTGCCACGGCCTGAAGTGGATCCACTACCAGAACGTGCCCGAGGAGATCGAGCGCGCCCACATGGCGCAGTGCATGGAGATTTTCGAAGACCTCTACGGCCACGATGGCGACCACGGCCTGGGCTGGTACACCGGGCGCGACAGCCCCAACACCCACCGACTGGTAGCCGATCACGGGCGCTTTACCTACGACAGCGACTACTACGGCGACGACCTCCCGTTCTGGATGCGCCTGGAAAAGACCGATGGCAGCCACCACCACCAGCTCATCGTGCCCTACACGCTGGACGTGAACGACATGCGCTTTGCCCTGCCCCAGGGCTATTCGCACGCCGACCCGTTCTTCCAGTACATGAAAGACACCTTCGACACGCTGTACGCCGAGGGCGACCCCGCCGGCGAGAACGCGCCCAAGATGATGAGCATCGGCATGCACTGCCGCCTGCTGGGCCGCCCCGGCCGCATCACCGCACTGCAGCGCTTTCTGGACCACATCCAGCGCCACAGCCACGTCTGGGTGTGCCGCCGCATCGACCTGGCGCGCCACTGGGCCCAGCGCTTCCCGGCGCCTGCGCTGTGAACGCAGCTTGATTGCCAAACTGGCATCCAGCCCTTATCCATCCTGCGTCAGCAGCTCTATTTTTTGACAGGAAGCACCATGGCCCTGACCCTGGAACAACTCAACACCGCCGACACCGCCAGCGCCGTGCAGCTGCTGGACGGCCTGTACGAGCATTCGCCCTGGATTGCCGAAGCTGCGCTGGCACAGCGCCCGTTCAAGTCACTGGCCCACCTCAAGCACGCCATGGTCCAGGTGCTGGCCCAGGCCTCGCCCGAGGCGCAGCTGGACCTGATCCGCGCCCACCCGGAGCTGGCCGGCAAGGCCATGGTGGCCCAGTCGCTGACCGCCGAATCCACCAACGAACAGAACACCGCCGGCCTGACGGCCTGCACACCCGAGGAATTCGCGCGCATCCAGCAGCTCAACGCCGACTACAACGCGCGCTTCGGCTTCCCCTTCATCCTGGCCGTGCGCGGCCCGCGTGGCACCGGGCTGACCAAGGCCGAAATCATCGACACCTTTGCGCGCCGCAGCTTCAACCACCCAAACTACGAGCGGGCCGAAGCCCTGCGCAACATCCATCGGATTGCAGAGATTCGCCTGAACGACAAGTTCGGCTACACCCCCACGCTGGGCAACGATGTCTGGGACTGGCAGGAAAAGCTGGCCCAGCACAGCGAACCGGGCTATGCCGAGAAGGGCCAGCTCACCGTCACCTACCTGACCGACGCCCACCGCGCCTGCGCCCAGCGCATCAGCCACTGGATGCGCGACTGCGGTTTTGACGAGGTCGAGATCGACGCCGTGGGCAACGTGGTCGGCCGCTACCACCCGGCCCAGGCAGGCGCCAAGTACCTGCTGACCGGCAGCCACTACGACACCGTGCGCAACGGCGGCAAGTACGACGGCCGCCTGGGCATCTTCGTGCCCATGGCCTGCGTGCGCGAATTGCACCGCCAGGGCAAGCGCCTGCCCTTCGGCATCGAAGTGGTGGGCTTTGCCGAGGAGGAAGGCCAGCGCTACAAGGCCACCTTCCTGGGCTCGGGCGCGCTGATCGGCGACTTCAAACCCGAGTGGCTGGAACAAAAGGATGCCGACGGCATCACGATGCGCGAGGCCATGCAGCACGCCGGCCTGTGCATCGACGACATCCCCAAGATCCGGCGCGATGCCGCGCAGTACCTGGGCTTCATCGAAGTGCACATTGAGCAGGGTCCGGTGCTCAACGAACTGGACCTGCCCCTGGGCGTGGTCACCTCCATCAACGGCGGCGTGCGCTATGTGTGCGAGATGTATGGCACCGCCAGCCATGCCGGCACCACCCCCATGGACCGCCGCCACGACGCCGGCCTGGGCGTGGCCGAACTGGGCCTATATATGGAGCAGCGCGCGCGGCAGGACGGCGACAGCGTGGCCACCATCGGCATGCTGCAGGTGCCCAATGGCTCGATCAATGTGATTCCTGGCCGCTGCCTGTTCAGCATGGACCTGCGGGCCCCCACCGACGCCCAGCGCGACGCCATGGTCCAGGATGTGCTGGCCAAACTGGAAGAGATCGCCCGACGCCGCGGCCTGCAGTACAAGACCGAGCTGGCGATGCAGGCGGCCGCCGCCCCCAGCGCCCCCGACTGGCAGCTGCGCTGGGAGAAGGCCGTGGCCGCACTGGGCGTGCCCGTGTTCCGCATGCCCAGCGGCGCCGGCCACGACGCGATGAAACTGCACGAAATCATGCCCCAGGCCATGCTGTTCACGCGCGGCCTGAATGGCGGCATCAGCCACAACCCGCGCGAATCCACCACCAGCGACGACATGCAACTGGCCGTGGAAGCCTTCAGCCACGTGCTGCAGCAACTGGCCGCGCAATAACACCCACCGACACGAGACACCCCATGAAGCAAGACCGCCAAGCCACGTACGTCGCACTGGACGCCTGGATCGACCAGCACTTTGACGAGCAGGTGCAGTTCCTACAATCCCTGGTGCAAGTGCCCACCGACACGCCGCCCGGCAACAATGCCCCGCATGCCGAACGCACGGCCGAGCTGATCCAGGCCTTCGGCTTCGACGCCGAAAAGCACGTGGTGCCGGCCCAGGCCGTCAAGGACTACGGCATGGAGTCCATCACCAACCTGATCGTGCGCCGCCCCTATGGCGCGGGCGGCAAGACGATTGCCCTGAACGCCCACGGCGACGTGGTGCCGCCCGGTGAAGGCTGGACCAAGGACCCGTATGGCGCCCAGATTGAGGACGGCAAGATGTATGGCCGCGCCACGGCGGTGAGCAAGAGCGATTTCTCCACCTTCACCTTCGCCGTGCGTGCACTGGAGGCCGTGGCCAAGCCCGCCCGGGGCGCGGTGGAGCTGCACTTCACCTACGACGAGGAGTTTGGCGGCCTGCTTGGCCCCGGCTGGCTGCTGGAGCAAGGCCTGACCCGGCCCGATCTGATGGTGGCTGCCGGCTTCAGCTACGAAGTGGTGACCGCGCACAACGGCTGCCTGCAGATGGAAGTGACCGTACACGGCAAGATGGCCCACGCTGCCGTGCCCCACACCGGGGTGGACGCGCTGCAGGGCGCCGTGGCCATCATGAACGCGCTGTATGCCGAGAACACCCGCTACCAGCAGGTGACTTCACAGGTCCCCGGCATCAAGCACCCCTACCTGAACATCGGCCGCATCGAAGGCGGCACCAACACCAATGTGATTCCCGGCAAGGTAGTGCTCAAGCTGGACCGCCGCATGATCCCCGAGGAG
This sequence comes from Comamonas aquatica, assembly GCF_018064205.1. Taxonomy (NCBI): domain Bacteria; kingdom Pseudomonadati; phylum Pseudomonadota; class Betaproteobacteria; order Burkholderiales; family Comamonadaceae; genus Comamonas; species Comamonas aquatica. The sequence continues at coordinate 2,426,862 of NZ_CP072916.1, forward strand.
CACCCGGCCGAGGTGGAAGCCAGCATCCGCGCCGTGATTGCCCGCGCCACCGCCGACTTCAACACCCAGCGGGGCTACACCGGTGAGGACGCCGTGCGCGTGGACATCAAGCGCCTGTTGCTGGCCAACGCCATGACCCCGCTGGCCGGCAACCAGCCCTTGGTGGAGGCCATCCAGACCCACGGCGAAGCCGTGTTCGGCACCAAGCCCCCCGCCGTGGGCACGCCGCTGTACACCGACGTGCGCCTGTACGTGGAGCGCGGCATCCCCGGCGTGATCTACGGCGCCGGCCCCCGCAGCGTGCTGGAAAGCCACGCCAAGCGGGCCGACGAACGCCTGGAGCTGGAAGACCTGCGCCGCGCCACCAAGGTGGTGGCACGCAGCTTGGTCGACCTGCTGGCCTGACCCCCGGCGCTCCACGCCCCGCCCCTCCAGCCCGGTTGCGACCGGGCTTTTTCATGCCTGTGCCCAGCGGGCGTGCATCTTGCTTGTTTCCAGGGAAGAGCCCCAGCATGGGGTATGCCCGCTTTCACATTCCGAAAAGCCCTTTTGTGTTTCAAAACACAAACCAGGCACTGCGCACGGGCATGCACCAGCAAGGGGCAAACCCCTAGGAAATCAGGCCCCTACCCGGGATTTCTAGAGGTCCTAATCCATTCTGTTTTGTATACACTTTTTGTATGGATGGTTGCATGCAAGCGATGCAGCACAACCACACCACCCTACAAGGACTCCAAGGAAGACCCCATGCAGACCACTGTGCATCCTGTCGATGAAAAGCTCCCACTAGGCCGTGTGACGGCACTGGGCCTGCAGCACGTGCTGGTGATGTACGCCGGTGCGGTTGCCGTGCCGCTCATCGTCGGCCGGGCCCTGAACCTGCCGCCCGAGCAGGTGGCCATGCTGATCTCGGCCGACCTCTTCGTCTGCGGCCTGGTGACGCTGATCCAGGCCATGGGCTGCACGCAGTGGTTCGGCATCAAGCTGCCAGTGATGATGGGCGTGACCTTTGCCGCCGTCGGCCCCATGGTGTCCATGGCGCAGAGCACCGGCGGCCATGCCGGGGCCGGCCTGATCTTCGGCTCGGTGATCGGCGCCGGGGTGGTCTCCATCCTGATCGCGCCGGTGGTCAGTCGCCTGCTGCGCTTCTTTCCGCCCGTGGTCACCGGCACCATCATCACCGTGATCGGCATCAGCCTGATGCGCGTGGGCATCAACTGGATCTTCGGCAACCCTGTGGGGCCCACCGCCCCGTCCGTGCCCAACCCCGAACACCTGAAATGGCTGACCGAGGCCCAGGCCATGGCCGGCGCACCGGGCACCTCGCTGCCACCGGTGCCCAAGGGCTTTGCCGTGGTGCCCACCATCCCCAACCCCAAGTACGCCGACCTGACCGGGGTCGGGATCTCGGCCGTCGTGCTGCTGACCATCCTGTTCGTGGCCCGCTTCGGCAAAGGCTTTCTGGCCAACATCTCGGTGCTACTGGGGATTGTGGTGGGTGGTGTGATCACCGCGGCCATGGGCCTGATGGACTTCCACAAGGTGGCGAATGCCCAGTGGTTCAACCTGGTGCTGCCCTTCGAGATCGCCGCCCCGGTGTTCGATCCGGTGCTGATCCTGACCATGACCCTGGTGATGGTGGTGGTGATGATCGAGTCCACCGGCATGTTCCTGGCCCTGTCCGACATGACCGGCAAGCCCATCAACCAGGATGAGCTGACGCGCGGCCTGCGCACGGACGGCCTGGGCACGCTGATCGGCGGCATCTTCAACACCTTCCCCTACACCAGCTTCTCGCAGAACGTGGGTCTGGTCGCGGTCACTGGGGTCAAGAGCCGCTGGGTCTGCGTGGCAGGCGGGGCCATCCTGATCCTGCTGGGCCTGCTGCCCAAGATGGCCATGCTGATCGAGTCCCTGCCCACCGTGGTGCTGGGCGGTGCCGGCCTGGTGATGTTCGGCATGGTCGCTGCCACCGGCATCCGCATCCTGTCGACGGTGGACTTCATCCGCAACCGCAACAACGCCATGATCGTGGCGGTCTCGATCGGTGTCGGCATGATTCCGCTGGTGGCACCCAATTTCCGCCAGTGGATGCCCCATGCCATCCACCCGCTAATCGAATCCGGTATCCTTCTGGCCTCGATCGCCGCCGTGCTCCTGAATGTCTTCTTCAACGGAGCGCGCGGAGATACCCAAGCTGTTATCAATGCCGCACGCCAGGCCGACGCGCACTGACCCAGTCTGCCTTCGCCCGTAGCCCGGACATCCCCGGGCCCCACGAAGCCCCCTGCCCACGCCGCAGGGGGTTTGCGCCTTGGGCTACGCTTATTGCAGCGCACAAACCGTTCATCTATTGGAAAGACCCGACCTAGGGTAAGCTCTAGGTCAGCAAGCCTTCAGGCTTGATCTGCCAGATTCACGAGATATTTTTGTATGACGCAAACCCTGTCCACCGCTGAACAAGCCCTGCGCGATGCTGCGCGTGAGTACCACGCAAGCCCCAACAAGGGCAAGATTTCGGTGACCCCCACCAAGCCACTGTCCAACCAGCGCGACCTGTCGCTGGCCTACTCCCCCGGTGTGGCCTACCCCTGCCTGGACATCCAGGCCGATCCCTCCAAGGCTTTTGACTACACCGCCCGCGGCAACCTGGTCGGCGTGATCACCAACGGCACGGCCGTGCTGGGCCTGGGCGACATCGGCCCCCTGGCTGGCAAGCCCGTGATGGAAGGCAAAGGCTGCCTGTTCAAGAAGTTCGCCGGTGTGGATGTGTTCGACATCGAACTGGCCGAACGCGATCCCGACAAGCTGATCGAGATCATTGCCTCGCTGGAACCTACGCTGGGCGGCATCAACCTGGAAGACATCAAGGCGCCCGAGTGCTTCTACATTGAGCAGGAACTCTCCAAGCGCATGAACATTCCCGTGTTCCATGACGACCAGCACGGCACCGCCATCATCTCCAGCGCCGCGCTGCTCAACGGCCTGGAACTGGTGAACAAGCAGATCGACCAGGTCAAGGTCACCGTCTCCGGCGCCGGCGCCGCGGCGATTGCCTGCGTGAACGTGATGGTGGGCCTGGGCGTGAAGCGCGAGAACGTCTTCATGTGCGACTCCAAGGGCGTGATCTACGAAGGCCGCCCCGGTGGCCTGGACGCCTCCAAGGCCCAGTACGCCCAGAAGACCGACGCCCGCACCCTGGCCGACGCGGTCAACGGTGCCGACGTGTTCCTGGGCTGCTCGGCCCCTGGCGTGCTGACCGCCGAGATGGTCAAGACCATGGCCGACAAGCCCATCATCCTGGCGCTGGCCAACCCCGAGCCGGAAATCCGCCCCGAGCTGGCCAAGGCGGTGCGCCCCGACTGCATCATCGCCACCGGCCGTTCGGACTATCCGAACCAGGTGAACAACGTGCTGTGCTTCCCCTACATCTTCCGTGGCGCGCTGGACTGCGGCGCCACCAAGATCACGGAAAGCATGAAGCTGGCCTGCGTGCGCGAAATCGCCGCCCTGGCCAAGCAGGACGTGAGCGACGAAGTGGCCGCCGCCTACCAGGGCAAGGAACTGAAGTTTGGCCCCGACTACCTGATCCCCACGCCCTTCGACACGCGCCTGATCCTGCGCATTGCCCCCGCCGTGGCCCAGGCCGCTGCCGAATCCGGCGTGGCCACCCGCCCCATCGAGGACATTGCCGCCTACCGCGAAAGCCTGACCCGCTTCGTCTACCAGACCAGCATGTTCATGCGCCCCGTGTTTGCCGCCGCCAAGGCCAAGCTGCAGCGCGTGGCCTATGCCGAAGGTGAAGACGAGCGCGTGCTGCGTGCCGTGCAAGTGGCCGTGGAAGAAGGCCTGGCCAAGCCCATCCTGATCGGCCGCCCCGCCGTGATCGAAGCGCGCATTGCCAAGGCTGGCCTGCGCCTGCAGCCCGGGGTGGACGTGGAAATCTGCAACCCCGAGGACGACCCCCGCTTCCGCCAGTACTGGGAGGCCTACCACCAGCTGATGGGCCGTGACGGCGTGACACCCGAGACCGCCAAGTCGGCCGTGCGCCGCTCCAACACCCTGATCGCCGCGCTGATGGTCAAGCTGGGCGATGCCGACGCCATGCTGTCGGGCCTGGTCGGCCGTTTCGACCGACACCTGGACCACATCGAGACCGTGCTGGGCCACAAGGCCGGCGCCGACCGCCTGGCCACCGTGAACGCCGTGATGCTGGAAGACCGCACCCTGTTCATCGCGGACACCTACATCAACGAAGACCCCACAGCCGAAGAGCTGGCCCAGATCGCTCAGATGGCGGCCGACGAAGTCGCCCGCTTTGGCATCCCCCCCAAGGTGGCCTTCCTGTCGCACTCCAACTACGGCTCCTCCAGCCGCAAGTCGGCACTGAAGATGCGCGCCGCGCGCAACCTGTTTGCCGCGGCCAACCCCGGCATCGAATGCGACGGTGAAATGCACGGCGACGCCGCGCTGGACGCCAAGGTGCGCGAGCGCACGCTGCTGGATAGCAGCCTGTCGGGTGAAGCCAATGTGCTGATCTGCCCCAACCTGGACGCCGCGAACATCCTGTTCAACGTGCTCAAGACCACCTCCGGCCACGGCACCACCATCGGTCCCATCCTGATGGGCGCCGCCGCCTCGGCCCATGTGCTGACACCTTCGTCCACCGTGCGCCGCGTGGTCAACATGACCGCACTGGCCGCCGCCCAGGCGATTGCCCGCAAGGCCTGATCGCCCCGCCCCCGGCACCAGCCCTTGGCCCTGTGGCCAAGGGCTTTTTTCATGACCGCTTCATTTTTGAAAGCAGCTTGCGCTTTTGCAGCAATGAATTGATTGCTTAATCATTGCAAAATCCTTTTCCAATGAGCGCAAAACGCTCTTTTTATTGAAGCACAATCCATTCGCTCCGCCCCATGCGGCCCGCCCGCGCTGAACCGAAGCGCGCCGCTGTGCCATCACCACCACCCTGCCAAAGCACGCGCCCCTTGGGGTACAGTAACTGCAACTTCTCCCTGCAGGCGGCCCTGACCGCCCCGATACACCCCCACCGCATGCCAGTGTCCTTTGAGCCCGTCAAGGCCGGTACGTCGCTTGCCGATCAAGTGGCCCAATCCCTCGAATCCAGCATTCGGCAGGGCCAGTTGCGCCCGGGCGACCGCCTGCCCACCGAAGTGGCCATGGTCGCGCAGTTTGGCGTCAGCCGCACCGTGGTGCGCGAAGCGATCTCGCGCCTGAAATCCAGTGGCCTGGTGGAATCCAAGCAGGGCAGCGGCGTCTACGTGCAGGCGGCCCGCATCGAGCCACTGGACCTGGACAAGACCCAGGCCGCCTCGCAGGAGGCGGTGATCCAGATCGTCGAAGTGCGCCGGGCCCTGGAGGCCGAGGTGGCCGAGCTGGCCGCCGCGCGCCGCAACCCCGAGGACCTCCGCCGCATCCACGCGGCCGTGCAGGCCCTGGCCGATGCGGTGCAGCAGGGCCGCGACGGGGTCAGCGAGGACGTGGCCTTCCACCGCGCCATCGCCCAGGCCGCGCGCAACCCCTTTTTACTCAACACCCTGGACTACCTGTCCCAGATCCTGGCCGGCGCCACGCGCGTGACCCGGGCCAATGAAGCGCGGCGCACCGATTTTTCCACCGCCGTGACGCAGGAGCACGCCGGCATCGTCCAGGCCATCGAGGCCGGCGACCCCGCCGCGGCCCGCGCCGCCGCCACCGCGCACATGAACAACGCCATTTCCCGCATCCGCCAGGCCGATCCTGCCTTCTGGGCGCAGGATGGCCGCCGCTTGGCCCAGGTGCTGCTGCCGGACGCGCTGTAAAACGGCGCGCCGGCGCAACACCCCACGCGTGGTCGTCAGGCATACGCAGTTTCCCGGGGTTCCTTGGCACAAAAAATTTGTATGATGACAATATAAGCAGGCAAAGCAGCGGTGCTGCGCGCCTCCCTGATTACAAACTTCGAGACACATTTCCATGTCCACCCTTGCCCTCCTGAGCATTGCCGGGGGCAGCATCGCGCTGCTGCTCGTCCTGATCATCCGCCTGCAAGTCCACGCCTTCGTGGCGCTGATGCTGGTCAGCCTGCTGGTGGCCCTGGCCACCAACATCCCCGTGGCCGAAATCATTCCCACCCTGATCGCCGGCATGGGCGGCACCCTGGGCTCGGTGGCCATCCTGGTGGCGCTGGGTGCCATGCTGGGCCGCATGATCGAGGTGTCTGGCGGCGCCAACACCCTGGCACAGCGCTTCACCCAGATCCTGGGCCCGCGCCGCGTGCCGGCCGCCCTGACGGCCGCAGCCCTGGTGCTGTCCATCCCCGTGTTCTTCGACGTGGGCTTCATCATCCTGATCCCCATCATTTACGGCTTCTGCAAGGCCGCGGGCGTCAACCCCGTCAAGTACGGCCTGCCCGTGGCCGGCATCATGCTGGCCACCCACGTGGTGGTGCCCCCGCACCCCGGCATCGTCGGCGGCGCGGCCGTGCTGTCGGCCGATGTGGGCTGGATCACGCTGATCGGCCTGGCCACCTGCATTCCCCTGGCCTTCCTGGCCCAGTACGTGGGCGGCAAGCTCAACCGTCGCGACTACGTGATGCAACCCGATGCCGAGGCCCAGTTCCGCAAGTTCGGCACCGACGCCTCGACCACCACCACCTCCAACAAGCTGCCCAGCGTGGCCGCCGTGCTGACGCTGATCCTCGCCCCACTGGCGCTGATCATGCTAGGCACCACCGGCGCCACCCTGCTGCCCAAGGGCGACAGCCTGCGCAACCTGATGTCGTTCACCGGCGCCCCGGTGTTCGCCCTGATGGTCGCCATCGGCCTGGCCTTTGTGCTGCTGGTGCGCCCCCTGGGCTGGACCCGCACCCGCACCAATGAGGTGATGGAATCGGCCCTGCCCGCAGCAGCCACAGTGATCCTCGTGACCGGCGCCGGCGGCGTGTTCGCCAAGGTGCTGACCGTCAGCGGCATCGGCACCGCCCTGTCCCAGGCCCTGGCCGGCACCGGCCTGCCCCTGATCCTGCTGGGCTTTGTGATCGCCCTGGCGCTGCGCGCCGCCCAAGGCTCGGCCACCGTGGCCATCCTGACCACCTGCGGCCTGCTGGCCGAAAGCATCAACGGCGGTGGCTACAGCGCCCTGCAGGTCGCCATCCTCACGGTGGCCATCGGCTTCGGCGGTCTGGGCCTGTCGCACGTGAACGATTCGGGCTTCTGGATCGTCACCCGCTACCTGGGCCTGAGCGTGGCCGACGGGCTGCGCAGCTGGACGGTGCTGACCACCATCCTGGGGCTGGCCGGTTTCCTGCTGACCTGGTTGATCTGGGTCCTGGCGTCCTGATCCAGCTCTTGTCTTCTTCCACGCCGGGCCTGCCCGGCGTTTGCGTTTGCTTCCGCAACATCCTCTTTCGATTGGAACTTCTCAAATGACTCAGAAAAAAGTCGGCGTCATCGGCCTGGGCGCCATGGGCCTGGGCATTGCCAAAACCCTGCGCAACAACGGCTACTGCGTGCATGTCTGTGACGTGCGCCCCGGCGCAGCCGATGACTTCGCCAAGGATGGCGGCGTGGCCTGCGCTTCGCCGGCCGATCTGGCCGCCCAGGTGGATGTCGTGGTGTCCGTGGTGGTCAACGCCGCGCAGACCGAATCCGTGCTGTTCGGCGAGCACGGCGCTGCTGCCGCCATGCGTGCAGGCAACACCTTCATCATGTGCTCCACGGTCGACCCCAACTGGTCCATCGCCCTGGAAGCACGCCTGGCCCAAAGCGGCATCCTGTACGTGGACGGCCCCATCTCCGGCGGCGCGGCCAAGGCCGCCTCGGGCCAGATGACCATGATGACCTCGGCCACGCCCGCCGCCTACGCGGCCGCCGGCGACGTGCTGGACGCCATGGCCGGCAAGGTCTACCGCCTGGGCGACAAGGCCGGCGCGGGCAGCAAGGTCAAGATCATCAACCAGCTGCTGGCCGGCGTGCACATTGCCGCGGCCGCCGAAGCCATGGCCCTGGGCCTGCGTGAAGGCGTGGACGCGGCCGCCATCTACGACGTGATCACCCACAGCGCCGGCAACAGCTGGATGTTCGAAAACCGCATGGCCCACGTGCTGGCCGGTGACTACACCCCCCTGTCGGCCGTGGACATCTTCGTCAAGGACCTGGGCCTGGTGCTGGACACGGCCCGCGCCACCAAATTCCCGCTGCCGCTGGCAGCCACCGCGCACCAGATGTTCATGCAGGCCTCCACCGCCGGCTTTGCCAAGGAAGACGACAGCGCCGTGATCAAGATCTTCCCCGGCATCACCCTGCCCAAAGCCGCCAACGACGAAGGCCAGCCATGAGCAGCATCTCCCGCCTGAAGATCGGCTGCATTGCCGACGATTTCACCGGCGCCACCGACCTGGCCAACAACCTGGTGCGCGCCGGCATGCGCGTGGTGCAGACCATTGGCGTGCCCCAGGCCCCGCTGGACACCGAGGCCGACGCCGTGGTCGTGGCCCTGAAGTCGCGCACCATCCCGGCCAGTGAAGCCATTGCCCAGTCGCTGGAGGCCCTGCGCTGGCTGCAGGCCCAAGGTGCGCAGCAGATCTATTTCAAGTACTGCTCCACCTTCGACAGCACGCCCGCCGGCAACATCGGCCCCGTGACCGAGGCACTGATGGATGCCCTGGGCTGTGACTTCACCATCGCCACCCCGGCCTTCCCGGACAACAAGCGCACGGTGTTCAAGGGCTACCTGTTCGCGGGCGATGTGCTGCTCAACGAAAGCGGCATGCAGAACCACCCGCTGACCCCCATGACCGACCCCAACCTGGTGCGCGTGCTGCAGGCACAGTGCCAGCGCAAGGTGGGCCTGATCGACCACAGCGTGGTCGCCCAGGGTGAAACCGCCATCCGCGCCCGCATCGCGGCCCTGAAGGCCGAAGGCGTGGGCATCGCCATCGTGGACGCGGTGTCCAACGCCGACCTGCTGCGCATGGGCCCCGCCCTGTCCGACATGGCCCTGGTCACTGCCGGCTCGGGCGTGGCGATTGCGCTGCCCGCCAACTTCGGCCTGCAGCCCACCGACCAGGCTGCGGCCCTGCCCGCCGCCAGTGGCCTGCAGGCGGTGGTCTCGGGCAGCTGCTCGGTGGCCACCAACCAGCAGGTGCTGCACTTCATCCAGTCCGGCCGTCCGGCCCTGGCCATCGACCCGCTGCGCATCGCCGCCGGCCAGGACGTGCGCGCCGAAGCCCTGGCCTGGGCCCAGGACAAGATCGCCCACGGCCCGGTGCTGATCTACTCGACCGCCGAGCCCGCGGCCGTCAAGGCCATCCAGGGCCAGCTGGGCGTGGAGCAGGCCGGCGCCATAGTCGAGCAGACCATTGCCGGCATTGCCCGCGGTCTGGTGGAACTGGGCGTGCGCCAGCTGGTCGTGGCCGGCGGCGAGACCTCGGGCGCCTGCGTGCAGGCGCTGGAGATCGAGCAGATGCGCATCGGCGGCCAGATCGACCCCGGCGTGCCATGGTGCCACGCGGCCTCGCCGGCCGCCCCCCAGGGCTTGCACATCACGCTCAAGTCGGGCAACTTCGGAACCCCGGACTTCTTCTCCAAGGCCTTCACGGCCCTGGCCTGACCCCGAAAGCCCCCATGCCCACCGACTTTCTGACCGAAGCCCACGCCCGCGCGGAAATCTGCCGCGTGGGGCGCTCGCTGTTCGAGCGCGGCTATGTGCACGCCACGGCCGGCAACATCAGCGTGCGCCTGGCCGATGGCTACCTGATCACGCCCACCGATGCCTGCCTGGGCGCACTGCAGCCCGAACGCCTGGCCAAGCTGGACCTGCAGGGCCAACAGCTCAGCGGCGACCGGGCCAGCAAGACCATCGTGCTGCACCGCCGCATCTACGAGGCCAGCGCCACCACGGCCGCGCCCGCTGGCTGCGTGATCCACACGCACAGCACGCACCTGGTGGCCTGCTCGCTGCAGGCCGGTGCGGCCACGCCGCAGGCCGAGCTGCTGCCCGCCCTGACCCCCTACTTCGTGATGAAGGTCGGGCGCGTGCCGCACATTCCCTACCACCGCCCCGGGGCCCCCGAGGCGGCGCAGGCCGTGGTCGAAGCGATCGAGCGCTATGCCACGGCCGGCAGTCCCATCCGCGCCGTGATGCTGGCGCGCCTGGGCCCCAACGTCTGGCACGACAGCCCGGCCGCCGCCATGGCCACGCTGGAAGAGCTGGAAGAAACCGCCCAGCTGTGGCAACTGTGCCGCCACCAGCCCCCCGCCCCGCTGAACGAGGCGCAGATCGACGAGCTGCGCCAGACCTTTGGCGCGTCGTGGTGACCCCATCCATTCCTGGTCTGCAGGCCCTGGTGCCCGCAGGCTGAACCCCGAGAGCAACCATGCCCCGTTTTGCTGCCAACCTGTCCATGCTCTACAACGACGTGGACTTCCTCGACCGCTTTGCCGCCGCCGCGCGCGATGGCTTCAAGGCCGTGGAATACCTCTTCCCCTACGCCTACACGCCCGAGCAACTGGCCGCCCTGCTGCGCCGGCACGGTCTGCAGCAGGTGCTGTTCAACGCCCCGCCCGGTGACTGGGACGCGGGCGAGCGCGGCATCGCCTGCCTGCCCGGCCGCGAGGCCGAGTTCCGCGAGGGCATCGCCCGCGCCATCACCTATGCCCAGGCCCTGCAGTGCCCGCGCATCCACGTGATGGCCGGCCTGGTGCCCCAGGATGTCGACCCCGCCACCGTGCGCGCCACCTACGTGGTCAATGTGCGCTACGCCGCCGAGCAGGCCGCCGCCCATGGCATCCAGATCCTGCTGGAGCCCATCAACGGCCGCGACATGCCGGGCTTCTTCCTCAGCCGCCAGGACCAGGCCCACGCGCTGGTGGCCGAAATCGGCGCCGCCAACGTCAAGGTGCAGATGGACCTGTACCACTGCCAGATCGTCGAAGGCGACCTGGCCATGAAGATCCGCCAGTACCTGCCCACTGGCAACGTCGGCCACTTCCAGATCGCCGGCGTGCCCGAGCGCCACGAGCCCGATGTGGGTGAGCTCAATTACCCCTACCTGTTCCAGCTGCTGGACACGCTGGGTTATGACGGCTGGATTGGCTGCGAGTACAAGCCCGCCCGGGGCGCGGCACCGCACGCCACCCGCGACGGCCTGGGCTGGCTGCAGCCCTGGCTGGCCTGATGCGATCAAGGCGGCGGTGAGCCAAGCTCCCTGCCGCCACGCCTAGCCGGAACAGCGCCGGCCCCCGGTGGTGGTCGTTGGCGCGGCGCCCAGCACCGCATGCAGCGCGGCTCCACCGCGGCGCCTGACCCATGTAAAAAGCCCCGGACCGCTCGGCCCGGGGCTTTGTGCATCAACGCTTCAGTATGTGTAGCGGCTTGCGCTTACCTGGCCATGGTTTTCAACAGAAATCACATGCAATCCACGCACAGCCAGCGCCCGCCGCTCACATTTCATCAATGGCCGTGCTGGCACTGCCGCCCTGCAGCGCGGCCTTGCCTTCGTGGGCCTCAATGGCAAAGCGCTCGCGGCAGGTGACGTAGAAGCTGGCGCCAAAGCGGCCCACGGGAAAGTAGTCCTGCAGCTTCACGCGCCACGTCGCCGTGTCCACCAGGCCCTCACGCACCGCCAGCCACTGCACGCGGCCGATGAAGACGTAGCGGCTGTCGGTTTCCATCAGCTCGTGCAGCACGCACTCGAAGGCCACGGGCGCTTCGGCAATGCGCGGCACCTGCACGGTCTGGGACGGCGTGGTGTGCAGGCCGGTGTAGGCCAGCTCGCTCTCGGTCACGGGCAGGCGATCCCCACAGCGGTGCATGGCGGCCGCAATCGGTTCATCGGCCAGGTGCACCACGAACTCTTGGGTGCGCAGGATGTGCGCTGCTGTGTCCTTGAGCTGGCCGTCCTGCAGCTTGTTCACGCTGAGCATGACCACCGGCGGGTCCTCGCCCACCATGTTGAACATGCTGAACGGCGCGGCATTCACCGTGCCGTCCTCGGCCAGCGTGGTCACCAGGGCAATCGGCCGCGGCACGATCAGGCTGGCCATGAGCTTGTAGCGCTCGTACGTACCCAGGGTGGAGAAATCGATTTCGGTCATGGAGCTTTCCGTTTCTGTCGCCATGCGGCGACCTGTGCCCCGGACCGCCGCAACTTGCATGCCAATTGTGTATGCAATCCGGGCATTGATCTTGCTCAACCCGTGCTCCTTCCACCCTCTGATTGTGTTGAACCATGCGCAAACGCCAATTCCTGCAGACCGCTGCCGCCGCCTTGCTGGCCACCTCGGCCCTGACCAGCGCCCACGCACAGGCCACGCCCTTGAAGTTCCAGCTCGACTGGCGTTTCGAAGGCCCGGCCGCCCTGTTCGTGCACCCGGAGCAAAAGGGCTACTTCAAGGACGTAGGTCTGGATGTGAATGTGGAAGCCGCCAGCGGCGCCGGCGCCATCCAGCGCGTGGCCTCGGGCACGCACGACCTGGGCTTTGCCGACCTGGCTGCGCTGATGGAATTCCACGCCAACAATCCGGACGCCCCCATCAAGCCGGTGGCCATCATGGTGATCTACAACACCACGCCGGCCTCGGTCATGGCGCTGAAGAAATCCGGCATCACCAAGGCCTCCGATCTGACCGGCAAGAAGCTGGGTGCGCCCATCTTTGATGCCGGCCGCCGCACCTTCCCCATCTTTGCGCAGGCCAACGGCGTGGGCGAGGTGCAATGGACCACCATGGACCCGCCGCTGCGCGAGACCATGCTGGTGCGCGGCGACCTGGACGCCGTGACCGGTTACACCTTCACCAGCCTGCTGAACCTGGAGGCGCGCGGCGTCAAGCGCGAGGACGTGGTGGTCCTGCCCTACGCCACGCACGGCGTGCAGCTGTACGGCAACGTCATCATCGCCAGCCCCAAGCTGATTGCCGAAAAGCCCGAAGCCGTACGCGCCTTCCTCAAGGCCTTTGCCAAGGGCGCCAAGGAAGGCATCGCCCACCCCGAGGCGGCCATCGCCTCCATGAAGGCCAAGGACGGCCTGGTCAACGTGCCCCAGGAAGTCAAGCGCCTAAAGCTGACCATCGAAACCGCCATCGACAGCGAAGGCGCGCGCAAGGAAGGCTTTGGCCAGCTCAACCCCGCACGCCTGCAGCTGATGGCCGAACAGGTCGCCAAGGCCTACGCCACCAAGCGCCCCATCCCCGTCCAGGCCGTGTGGAACGGCAGCTTCCTGCCCAGCGCGGCAGAATTGGACGTGCTGCCCAAACGCTGAGCGGCTCGCCCGGCAGTGATCGTGTGTGACAGGGCCTGCGGCAACGCAGGCCTTTTTGCATACCTTCAAAATCAGAGCATGCCGCGCTCGCCAACGCTGGGTTTTCAGCACGAATCCGCACCAAACCTTTTCGCTGCCTGCGCCACACGCTCCTTTTTTCTCAACAGCACGCCACCATGACCCCAGCCACCCTTGTCCGCATCGAAACCCGCGACCTGCGCCAGGCCACGCCCGGCCGGCCCAGCCGCCCCATCCACGGCGACACCACCTACCTGACGCTGGAGAGCTTCAGCGCACAGCACGGCCAGCTCAGCAGCGGCGTCTGGGAGGCCACGGCCGGCGCCTTCCGCTCCCATTGCGCAGGCTACGTCGAGTTCTGCCACATCGTCGAAGGCAGCTGCCGCGTGGTCGACCCGGACGGCACCCCCCACAGCTTCGCGGCCGGGGACAGCTTCGTGCTGCCCGAAGGTTTTGCCGGCCACTGGGAGGTGGACGAGCGCGTGAAAAAGGTGTTCTTCATCGCCCGAACCACCGGTTGACACCGCCCCGTGACCCACCGACCGGATCCCTGCGGTGGAAAAAATCCTTATAAATCATGCTGCAACGCAACATTTTTTACATTACAAAACACAAAACCGTCGTCTGAAAAATCCAAGGATTTCTACGTAATATCCACATCCGATATTTGCAATTAGCCACAAGACGGGCATGTCTTCTACAAGACTGCGGGTTAGCATGTACGGGTTAAATCTGATTCACAAACGTGCAAATGCACTGTTTTGGGTCATCCCCGTGATCACGATGGGGCGCCAACCTCACGCGCCCGGCTTACAAGGAGTGGATATGTTCAGAAGAACCGTTTTGGCTGCGACCGCCGCAATGACCGTTGCCGCAGGGCTGCCTGCCGTGGCCCACGCCAAAGACGCATGGCCCGTCAAGACCATCACCCTGGTGCAGCCCTACGCACCCGGCGGCACCAGCGACATGCTGGCCCGCATCGTGGCCCTCGAATTGGAAAAGCGCATTCAAGCCAGCGTCATCGTAGAAAGCAAGCCCGGTGCCAACGGCAACATCGCCACGGCCTACGTCAGCCGCGCCAAGCCCGATGGCGGCACCTTCCTGGTCGGCTCCAGCAGCCCCGTGGTGATCTCGCCCTCGCTGTACAAGAGCGTGCCCTACAACCCCCGCACCGACCTGACGCCCATCACCCCGATCGCCAAGGCCCCCTTCCTGCTGGTCACCGGTGCCACCTCCGGCATCAACAGCGTGGACGAGCTGGTCGCCCAGATCAAGCAGGACAAGCTGAACTTCGGCTCGGCCGGTGCCGGCTCGCCCCAGCACATGATCGCGGAAATGTTCCACATGCAGATCAAGGCCAAGTCGCCCCACATCCCCTACAAGGGATCGGCTCCGCTGATCATTGCGCTGATGGCCAACGAAGTGCAGTACGGCATCGACAACCCCGTGCCCCTCAAGCCCCAGATCGACGGTGGCAAGCTCAAGGCCCTGGCCATCACCAGCAAGCACGCCTCGCCCAAGTTCCCCGGCGTCAAGAGCCTGCACGAGCTGGGCTACACCAACTTCGACGTGGAACCCTGGTACGGCATGATCGGCTCCAAGAACCTGCCCAAGGAACTGGCCGAACGCATGAACGGCTATGTGCGTGACATCCTGGCCCAGGACAGCGTGAAGAAGAAGATCTCCGACCTGGGCGCCGAAGCATATGGCCTGAGCACCGCGGAGTTCACCGCCCTGGTCGACGCCGACATCAAGAAGTGGGGCGACGCCGTCAAGGCCTCCGGCGCCACCGCCGACTAAGCCCTCAACGGCCCCTGCCAACGCCTTCCTTGCGAAGGCGTTTTTTTATGCGCGCTCGCATTAGAGTAGCTGCTGGCGCATGCAGTCATTGAGGTGTTCGAACAAATCCTCTGCAACGCAAGCACCAACAGGCGTACAACGCTCTCTAATCAGGAGCTTTTGCATCCCCCCAGCACTCCGGCAGACGCTCGCCCATAGTGCGCCACATCACCGTGGCAGGCACCAATCCATGTGTAAAATAGGCGGCTTACGGAGGTTTGGGTGAGTGGTTTAAACCAGCAGTCTTGAAAACTGCCGAAGGAGTGATCCTTCCGTGAGTTCGAATCTCACAGCCTCCGCCAGATTGAACTAAGTCATTGAAATCGCTTCACATGAAGGAGTTTTACTCCTGAAGTGGTACAAATGACTGGTACACAGCGGCAGCAAAAGGTTCGGCCAGCCAAGGACGCTGACATGCCAACCTACATGCGCAAGGACGACCACGGTTATCGTTTCCTTCGTCCCATCCCCCAAGATTTGCGCCCACGTTTCGCAAAAGCCAACTTCGTTAAAAGGCTCGGGCGAGACTACAAAAAGGCCAAAGAGCTTTGCGCCTTGCTGACCGTGCAAACAGATCGCGAGCTTGCCGCAGCTCGATCCAACCAAACGCAAGCAACTTCCATCGGCTCTTTCTTGAAGCTGCCCCGTAAGACGCGGCTTAAAAGTCTCTCCATCAGTCCAGAGCTCCCAGGGCAAATCGCTTCCCTCTTTCTGAGCACGCTAGACGCGGATGCCCAAGCACGCAAAGAGGGGATGAGCGATGAGGAGTTCGAATCGCTGGATGCGAACATCCAGGAAATGCTCCCCCTCATCAACCGAGCAGTAGCCTCAGGAAATGTTGGCAGATTCCACGAATTCGTGAACCAGCTCATGGTGTTTCGTGGCTATCAATTAGAGGCAACCGACGCGCAATGGCAAGCACTCACCTACGAAGTGCTGACACATGTGAAAACTGGGTACAAAACTCTCGCGGCTCGACAGCAAGGCGAATCCCTCGGATCACCTGATCTTTCAAAACTGCCACCGCCGCTTGAAGCAGTATGGGAGGCGCAGCCAGAACGCGCGCCGACTCCACAGGTAAATCGTTTGGCAGACATCACACCTCACTACAAACGCTATCTATCCCCTAAATATCCCAAAACCCAGTCTACTTATCTGTCGATTTGGCAGCGATTTGTTGACTTCGCAGAGAACAAGCCCCTGCATTTGGTTAGCTCAGATGATGTCTACAACTTCCTGGAAAACCGTCTGCAAGACAAAGAAGCGGCTTGGAGCTACAAGTACGTAGCAGGCCGCGTAAAAAGAGCTTTGCACACTGCATTTGGTATTGGGAAAACAAAGAAACTCATCAACAACAACCCAGTGGTAGAACTAGATGTGATGCCTACTGTCGACGCCAAGCAAGAAAAACTTCGCCAAAAGCCCCGCTTTCCTTATCAGTCCGACCACCTCAATAAATTATTTGCATCAGACTGGTACAACCCGAACTCGTCAGCTTGGCGAGGCAAGATGAAAGACGATCTTGGGGCTCGCTACTGGATTCCGCTCATCTGCATGTGGCATGGATTACGCGTCAGCGAGGCAGCTCAAATACAAGTAGAGGATGTGCTACTCAAAGACTTAGGTATCTTGATTCAAGATGGAGAAACCGAGTTTGGCCCTGCTCGAGCTCTTAAAAATGAAGCATCGATGCGTGTCGTACCGATTCACCATGTTCTTATACAACAAGGTTTTGTCGACTTCGTCCGCAGCGTCATGAACCACTATTCGAAGGGCCCCCTCTTCCCGGCAGCCCTTCCTGAATGTGATGGAAAATCACCCAAGTGGGGACGAGCATACGAGCAGCCATTTGTTCGTTTTGTACGGGATAAGTTAGGTTTCGGTAGCGGCTATGGCAATCACAGCTTCAGACACTCTCTGGAAGACAGAATCAGAGCAGCAAACGTTGAAGACCAATGGCCTAAAGGGCTAGCACAAGCCTATACAGGCCGAGCATCAGTGCGCCCCCAAGACAAAGGCGAAATCGAAAAAGAAGGTAGTGAAAGACACTATGGATATGGATACGAACTTGAAGCGTTCAGACCCTACATCCAACGAATCACCTACCCTAATGTAAAGCTTCCACCCCCCTTTAAAGATTGGCTCCAAGGGAGAGTCATCATAAGTAAGCGACTGCTTTCACATGTGCAGCGATGGAGAGAAGAGACCCATAAGACCCCGTAGCTTAATGAGGCGCAGGCTTCAAAAAAAACAGTCACGATGCTCATCATCCTCTAACTTGCGCGCTATACAGGTTTGAGGGCAGATTTTGGAAGGCAAGTGTCTGTGCAAAATAGGCTCTCATGTGTCATGAAGTTTCCTCACCTCTCTTGGCCCGGCTTTTTGCCGGGCCTTTTTTCATGCACGATTCAGCAACAGATAGCAGCACCCCGGGGACGATTGAGAGCCCAACTGCCGTCATCTAGCGAATCCTGCCTTACAACCTATTAATTGATTGCAGCAGACCTATCCGCCCAGCCCAGCAAGAACACTTTGCGGCGTAGCACCCTTGGCGTCTAGGGCAAGAAGCAGGTTCGCCCATTCACTTAAGGTTGGACGCACCTCATCTCCAAACAGTTTGTCCAAGCTGCGAGTGCCAACGACTCCAGCCGCGAGTCTTATCCAATGCGCATGGCTCACGGTCAGGCCTTGACCTTGATCTCGATCCCAAACACCGTAAAGCTTTTTGGACAACTGCATGCAAATGTCAGTTTGCTCTATCGCCTCTTTCAAGGAGGGCCAGTTCAGATGAACGATCAGGTAGCTGTCAGACAAACGCCCAATCAGCAAGGTGTACACACCTGGAACTGACTCATCAGTGTCGTCCTCTGCAACGCCAGGAGCCCACAACTTGGAGATCAGCAACCAACGCGGTGGACTGTTTGCAATGCAACGCAAAACGGCATCTAGCAAATCCAGTTCATCAAGTGGCACTTCAACTTGAGCCACGCAATCCTGCGCAAGCGCCAAGCGACCTCCATCTGCATCTGATCTTGTGTATCTCAGCCCAAGAGATGCAGCAATAAGCGGCACGTTTTCTGGCGCAAGTGCTCGGCGCCCATTGAGGCTAGCTTGAATATTCCCTGGATCTAGGTCAGCCAGCTCAGCGAGAGATTTCTGTGATCTACCAGGATGCCGCTTCGCAAAAAACTGTAGCAAAGAGCGTACGTCATTGGGTGCGATCGACTTTACGTCTGAATTTTTGATGTCGTTCATAACAGGGGTTGCATTTTTGGATAGGATTGCTATAGACTTCATTCGTCATCAATTTTGATGATAAATTATGTCACAAGGAGTTCTATGCCAACAGACCACCCTAGATTAATCGACGCTGAGTTGCTGGCCCAGCTGCGCGA
Organism: Comamonas aquatica; assembly: GCF_018064205.1. Lineage (NCBI taxonomy): Bacteria > Pseudomonadati > Pseudomonadota > Betaproteobacteria > Burkholderiales > Comamonadaceae > Comamonas > Comamonas aquatica. Next base: position 2,445,372 of record NZ_CP072916.1, read on the forward strand.
GGCAATGAAGCCCATGTCACCAGAAGAAGTTGCGCGAGGTAAAGCTGCCTTGCAGCGGTTGTTCGAATTCGCCCAGGGCTTTTCAGGGCAGCCACAAAAAGTCGCCTGCTTCCTGCTCAGCCTATACGACTCAAGCCGCTTCACTTTTGACATGACGGATTTGCGCGCACTCGATAAGCCAGTCATTCAGGACTGCATCGCTGTCCTATATATGAACAGTGTTCGACACAACAACGTCGAGAAAGACATTGATGGCGGAGAAGAAGCTCTTGAACTGCTGGCTGCGCGCTGGAACCTAGGCGTCCAGTGTGAACTGTAGGTCGCTGATTAAGAGCTGTATGGGCTGCTGCCGGTTTCAAAGACACCTTGTTAAGGTGGAAGATGAAACCGGAGGTGGTTCATGGAGACAAGAAGGACATTCAGCCGCGAGTTCAAGCTCGAGGCGGTCAGGTTGGTCACCGAGCGTGGCGTGGCTGTGGCCCAGGCAGCCAAGGACCTGGACGTTCACGAGAACGTGCTGCGCAAGTGGGTTCGTGAGTTGCGAGAGGAGCCCCAGGAGGCGTACCCTGGCAACGGCAAGCAGAAGGCCCAGGACGCGGAGATAGCGCGACTGCGCAAGGAGGTTGCCAAGCTCAAGATGGAGCGCGACATCCTGAAAAAAGCCGCGGCCTACTTCGCGAAGGAGTCGATGTGAAGTTCGGCTTCGTGGCGAAACACCGAGGGGCCTGGCCGGTCAATCTGATGTGCGAGGCGCTCGGTGTCTCGCGGGGTGGCTTCTACGCGTGGCTCACACGGCCCAGGAGCCAGCGCAGCCTCAGCGATGAAGTGCTGGGCGCGCAAGTCCACCAGAGCTTCGTGCGCAGCGACCGCACCTACGGCGCGCGCCGTGTGTGGCACGACGTGCTGGAGCAAGGTCAAGCCTGTGGTCTGCACCGCATCGAGCGACTCATGCGAGAGCAGGCACTACGAGCCAGGCCCCGACGACGTGGACTGCCCAAGGACCGGGGCACGCGCAGCGCGGTGGCCGACAACGTGCTGGACCGCCAGTTCCGGGCCGATGGCCCGAACCAGAAGTGGGTAGCCGACTTCACCTACATCTGGACAGCCGAGGGCTGGCTGTACGTGGCGGCGGTGCTGGACCTGTACTCGCGGCGCATCGTGGGCTGGTCGATGCAGGAGAGCATGACCTCGCAGCTCGTGGTGGATGCGCTGATGATGGCAGTGTGGCGTCGAGGCAAGACGGTGGCCTTGTTGCATCACTCGGACCAGGGCAGCCAGTACACCAGCGAGCACTTCCAGAAGCTGCTGGATGAACAAGGCATCACTTGCAGCATGAGCCGGGCTGGTGAGGTCTGGGACAACTCGGCCATGGAGAGCTTCTTCAGTTCCCTCAAGACCGAGCGCACGGCCAGGAAGGTGTACCGCACACGAGGGCAGGCCCGTTCAGATGTGTTCGACTACATCGAGTGCTTCTACAACCCGACGCGCCGGCATTCGACGCTCGGCTATCTCAGTCCCGTACAGTTCGAGAAAGCTCAAGAAGCTTAGGTCGGTGTCAACGGAACCGGCAGCAGCCCACAACAAAGAGACCCTGTCGGGGTTTGAACTCGACTCTTGGAAGCAGGAGAACGAATATTCTCTGAAGAGGCTCGATCACTAGTGCCTTGGAGGCCCTTAGCTGAGCAAGTGGTGTACGTCTCTTGGCAACTGATAGCACAGCTTGTTTTGGTAGATGCTGTCTAACAAACGATGGGTTTCTGCACATCGCGGAAACCCATCATCCTGGGTGCCAGACGCTATACGGATATGTGCAAGAAGTCATCCATCAATCAACATCCAAGAAAGGGGGCCGTGTGGCAGAAATTGGATACGCGCGGGTCAGTACGCACGAGCAGAACCTGGACCTTCAGCACGATGAATTGAAACGGGCCGGGGTCGAGACAATTTACGAAGACCATGCTAGTGGCAAGACAGCCGAGAGGCCTGAGCTACTCCACTGCCTGAAAGCCCTGAGGGAAGGCGACACGCTTACCGTCTGGCGATTGGATCGACTCGGCCGCAATCTGCAAGACCTTATTCGCATCGTCAACGAGCTTGAAGCCAGAGGGGTGACGTTCAAGTCACTCAAGGAATCGATTGATACTCGCGGGCCTGCTGGCAAGCTGGTATTTCACCTGTTCGCCGCCTTGGCTCAGTTTGAGCGTGAGTTGCTGCGTGAACGGACGATCGCGGGGCTTAATGCAGCACGGGCACGGGGCCGCAAAGGCGGCAGACCCGCCAGCCTATCGCCCGCACAAAAAAACATGGCTCTGTCCCTGATGAAAAGCGGCAACATGAGGATTGCAGAGATTTGCAAGCAGTTCGGCGTATCGCGTTCGACGCTATACAACCTGCGGCCAACACCCGAAATGCTGCTTGAGCCAAAAACATAGGCCTTGAGGTCTCCCCAAAGCCTATGGAATCAAGCCGGTGCCATCCGGCTTTCATCGTGCGTCCCAATACTGAAACCAACCAAACCAGTATAGGGCGCGTTCAACAACAACTCGCTCGCAATTGAGGGCAAGAAATTAGTTACCAGCTTCGGCTGGCATGAGGACAGATGGTGGCGAGCGCTCTTTGGAGCGCACCATGCATCCGCATATCACCCCTCTCCGAGGCCCGCATGGTCTCGGTGAACTTGTCAAGAAGATCGAAACAAGTGCGGCGTCACTCAAAAAGCGCGTATGCACTTGCCGGAAAAAGCTCAAAACCGTAACGAAAGGCGCTGAGCCTTCCGACAGTCAAAGTGAAAGTATTCCCGCACGCAGTGCCAAGCGCACGCTCAAAGACAAGATGGGGGTTGCAGGTCAAGCGCCTGCAGAAACTAGCTCTCCACGACGGAAGCTGCGCAGCATTCCCGTGCGCGTCTTGTTCAATGACCCTGATCTAAACCTGCGAGCCAACTACTGCATGTTTGACCGCAGCACAGCGCGTCCTGTCTGCGTGGGTGACGGGGAGAGCAGCAAGCGCGTCACGGATCAAGGGCTGGAGACGATGGAATGTCCCGGTCCTGATAGCTGTCGTTTTGGGCTGGGTAACTGCAAGCCTTATGGGCGGCTGAACGTCAGCATCGGTGACAGCGATGAATTGGGCAGCTTTGTGTTTCGTACCACGGGCTTCAACAGCATTCGTACGCTCGTTGCACGCCTGCGCTACTTTGCTGCAGTCTCAGGCGGCCACCTGGCCGCCATGCCTCTAGAAATGCGGCTGCGGGGCAAATCCACCACACAGTCGCACCGTGCGGCCATCTACTACGCCGACCTGGTGGTGCGCACCGGCCTGAGCTTGAACGAGGCCATCGGCCAAGCCAAGGCGCTGGCTGCACAGCGCCAGTCTGCAGGATTTGCGCAGAGCGCTTTGGATGAGGCTGCACGTCTGGGCTATGCTAACGGCAGCTTTGAAGATGCGCCGGAGGAAGCGGCGGACATTGTGGAGGAGCTTTATCCGGAGGATACCGAGCCGCCAACACACCATCCCTAACGCCATTTTTTGCGCTTACAAGCCACCTGGCATGCAGTCCTTAGTGCAGCAAGACATCGAAGACCTCACCGCACTGCAGGTCACCAAGACGCCCACCTTCTTTGTCAATGGCCGACCGGAAACTGAGCCGGTGGCTCAGTTCTACTTCGGCGCGGACACACTAGTGGGAATGGGCATGCTCCTTGGGTTCTGAGCGGTTGAGCTTGGAGGCTGGATCCAGTGTCCCGCGAAGCAGCCTAAGCCCGTTGCCCACTACCAGTAAGCTCGCACCCATGTCCGCGAAAACCGCCATCCACATGGTCGCCGTGCCAACGACCGCCATCACCAGGAACACGCTCTTGATGCCCAGAGCCAAGGTGATGTTCTGCCAGAGCACGGCATGCGTGCGCTTGGATAGCCGCACAGTCTCGGCGACGCGCTGCAGGTTGTCGTTCATGATGACCACGTCGGCCGCTTCCATGGCGGTGTCGGTACCAGCGCCGCCCATGGCAAAACCGATATCAGCCTGGGCCAATGCCGGTGCATCGTTAATGCCGTCCCCGGTCATGCCGGTGGCGCCGTAGCGCTTTTGCATCTCCTTGATGGCGTCGAGCTTGGCTTCGGGCAGCAGGTCGCCGCGGGCGTCATCGATCCCCGCCTGCGCCGCGATTGCCTTGGCCGTGGCCGTGTTGTCGCCGGTCAGCATCACCGAGGTCACTCCCAGCGCCTTGAGATCGACGATGGCTTGCTTTGATGTCGCCCGAATGGTGTCTGCAACAGCAAACAAGGCCAGGACGCACGAATCGTCAGCCAGGAGGGTGACCGTGCGGCCTTGCTTTTCATGGATGGCGAGTTCCGCCTCCAGTTCAGGGGTGCACAGTCCCCGTTCATGGATCAGTCGGTGATTGCCCAGCACGAGGCGTACTCCATTGACCACGCCTTCGACACCGCGCCCCGGCAAGGCCTTGAAGTTTTCGGCCTCCGGGCCTGGTACTTCCAGACCCTGGATGATCGCCTTGGACACCGGGTGATCGGATCTGCCAGCCAGGCTGGCGGCCATCTGTTGGGCTGCAGCTTCATCGCCAGCGCCCCAGACGTGCCACTGCACCAGCTTGGGTTTACCTTCGGTGATGGTGCCCGTCTTGTCCAGCGCCACCGCCTTCAGGAGCCGCGCGTCTTCCAAGTAGGTTCCGCCCTTGATCAGGATGCCTCGGCGAGCGCCGGCCGCCAGTCCGCTTACCACCGTCACAGGCGTGGAAATGACCAAGGCACATGGGCAGGCAATCACCAGCAGGACAAGGGCCTTGTAGAGCGCTTCCAGCCAGGTCAGTCCCATCAGGAACGGTGTGAGAACTGCCACCGCCACCGCAATGGCGAAGACCGCAGGCGTGTAGATCGCGGCGAACCGATCGACAAAGCGCTGTGTCGGTGCGCGCGTGCCTTGTGCCTGCTCAACGGCTTGAATGATTCTGGCCAAGGTGGTGTTGCTCGATAGGGCCGTGACCTCGAACTCAAGTTCACCGGTCTCATTGATGGTGCCCGCGAACACCTGATCGCCGGGTGCCTTGTCCACGGGAATGCTCTCGCCAGTCACCGGAGCCTGGTTGATGGCCCCGTTCCCCTTCGTCACCTTGCCGTCCAGCGGCACCCGTTCTCCCGGCTTGATGCGCACGGTCGCACCGATGGCTACAGCGGCGACCGGCGTGGCAGACCATGCGCCATTGGGGCCCAGAACCAGAGCCTCTTCCGGCGCCAGTTCCAGCAACCCCTTGATCGCATTGCGTGCCCGGTCCACGGCCTTGGCCTCAATCAGCTCAGCAATGGCGTACAGGGCCATCACCATGGCAGCCTCGGGCCACTGGCCAATGAGGAAAGCGCCTGTGACGGCCACCGACATCAGGGCATTGATGTTGAGCTTGCCACGTAGCAGCGCTGCGATGCCCTTCTTGTAGGTGTCGATTCCAGCCAGCCAGATGGCCAACGCGGCGATGGCCATGCCTGCCACCTTCCAGGCCATCTGGTCGGGCGCGAAGAAGGAGAGCACCTCCGCGCCCGTGGCGAACACAAGCGCAGCCACCAGGCGAGAAATGCCGCCAGCGAACCCATGTCCATCGTCGTCGCCTTCGACAGGCCCTACTGCCGGCCCCCCCTGGGAGTTCATTGCGCCGGCCACCGGCTGTGGATCGAAGCCCGCCTTGCGGATAGCCTCCAGGGCCAAGGGATACGTGCTTTCTGCCGCATCGATCTTCAACGTGCGAGCACCGAGCTGGAAGCCCAGAGAGCGGATTCCGTCCAAGGGTTCCAGCGCGCGGCGGATTTCCGCCTCCTCGGCGCTGCAGTCCATGGTCGCAATTCTGAACAGCTTGACTTGGCCCGGGCCGCTTGCGGCGGCATTGACCGGAGAGGCGGAACTGGAGCATCCCGCTGAGCAGCAGGTGTCAACGCTTGAAGAGGTGCTGGTTTCTAGTTTCATGGCTTAATTGGAAACCCTGTAGTGACCTTAAAGTCAAGTGACAGCGCGAAATGCGCCCCAGCACCGTCAGGCACTACCCCCATTTGCAAAGGATGTGCCATGAAGATCGGCGAATTGGCCAAGGCCACCGGCACCCAGACAGAGACCATTCGCTACTACGAGCGGGAGTGTCTGCTGCCGGCGGCGATACGTACGGAAAGCAATTACCGAATCTACGATAGCAGCCACATCGAGCGTCTTGCCTTCATCCGGCATTGCCGCTGCCTGGACATGACACTCAATGAAATCCGCGTGCTGTTGCATTTCAAGGACGCACCTGGTGAGAACTGTGGCGCGGTGGATGCGCTTCTTGAGGAGCACATTGATCATGTCGTCTCGCGAATCCGGGAACTCCAGGTGCTGGAATTAGAATTGCGCAGTCTGCAGCAGCAGTGTTCGCCAGGTCACCTGGCCGGGGACTGCGGCATCTTGGGCGGCCTGGCAATAGCGGCGCGCCAACACAATCACATGCCTACAGCCAACCCCAATGAAGCGCATCCACCTGGCGTGCATCGCGAAATCGGAGCCGCTGCCAAACAGCTGCGCATTAACCGTAAGGGCTGACTGCCAAAAGTCATTGGGCTCGGATCTCCAGCCCAACGCTCGTCACCCCGCTCTCCGACCATGCGACTGGTTTGCCCTGATGCATGCGAGCGATCGCGCCAACGATGGCCAGGCCTAGGCCGTGGTTGCTTTGTCCATGACTGCGAGCGGGATCGGCGCGGAAAAATCGATCGAACAAGTGAGGGAGTATTTCGGGATCGATGCTGTCTCCGCAGTTGGAGACACTGATCAGCACGCGGTCCTCATCAACGGTCCTGAAGTTGACTTGGACGATCGAGCCATTTCTCGCGTATCGGGTGGCGTTCCCCAGCAGGTTTGACAAGGCTCGGCGCAACAGGGGCACGTCGAAGGCACCATGTGCGTCGCCGACTACTTTGGCGGTGAGCCCGGCCTCGGCCAGTGCCGCCTCGTGATAGTCCAGCACGTCTACAGCCACCGATGCAAGACTCGATACGGGAACGCGACGCGCGCCTACACCCCGATCAGCTTGCGATAGGAACAGCATATCGTTGACGATGCCGGTCAGGCGATGCAGTTCCTCCAGATTTGAGGCGAGGACCTCCCGCATATCCGCCTGCTCAGGACGCCTTAGAGCCAGTTCATTGTTGGCAATGAGCGTGGCCAGTGGCGTGCATAGCTCGTGCGCCACATCCGCATTGAAACCCGCCATCTGTGAGTAGGCCTTCTCAATGCGTGCAAGGAGGGCGTTGAACTGGTCGATCAGCGGCACGAGTTCAAGAGGTTGCTCGTCGCCATCGAGCCGTTGGTGCAGGCTATCCGCCGACAGTGCTCGCGTTTGGCCGGCCAGCCTTCGCACAGGCGCAAGGCCGAGTTTGACCAGGGAGAAGCCGCCCAGTGAAACCACGATGGCGCCCCCGATGGCAGCCACCAGCAGGGTGAGTGCGAGCCGGTGCAACAACTGGTTGTCGGTTTGAATATCCAGCGACAGCTGGACGTGCAAAGCCGGCGAGGCAGGGCCTGCAACCTGCGCCACCTCGAATTTCCGTTGGCGCCATACCGTCTGTGCATTCTGGTTGCGGGTGTGCGCGTAGAGCACGGTCCCATCGGCCAGTGACACCTCAAGCGATAAATCTCCATGCCCCACCAGGAAGTCATCGAGCTTGTGAGCGAGAGCTTCCGACTCCCGGTGCTCCGTCCCCTCTACCAAGAGATGCCGAATGACGTTCTCCTTTTGCGCCAGCGTTTCCTCTTGCCGATCGCGAAAATTGAACTCGGTTACCAGATACACGGCCAGGCAGACCAGGCCCAGGCCTGCAAAGCTTTGCAACGCCAACCACCACGACAGCCTCTGGCGCAGCGAGCGATGGTGGATCAATGCCTTCATCCGTTACGCTCCTCCATGATGTAGCCCATGCCTCGGATGGTGTGAAGCAGCACAGTGTCAAAGGGTTTGTCTATCTTGCTTCGCAAGCGACGAATAGCGACCTCCACTACGTTGGTTTCGCTGTCGAAGTGCATGTCCCACACCTGCTCAGCAAGCTCGGTGCGAGACAGTACCTCGCCTTTCCTTCGCAGGAACAGCGTCAGAAGCAGGAACTCCTTTGCGGTCAGCTCCAACCGCTGACCGCCGCGGGATGCCTTGCGCCGCACTAGGTCAAGTTCGAGATCGGCAAGGCGCAGTTGCGTGGGCTCTGCCGCATCGCGCGCGCCATAGGTGCGCCTGAGCAGCACCTGGATGCGTGCGTTCAATTCGGAAAATGCGAAGGGCTTGACCAGGTAATCGTCAGCACCTGTCTGCAGTCCCAGCACCCGGTCCTCGACGCTGACCCGCGCTGTCAGCATCAAGACAGGTGTCTGCCTGGATTTGCGAAAAGCGGTGAGGAGGCTGAAGCCGTCGATCCCAGGGAGCATAGCGTCCAGTACCAGTAGGTTGTGCTCACCTTCAAGCGCCAGGTGCAGACCATCTACCCCGTTGTGGGCAACGTCCACCACATAGCCGGCCTCTCCGAGGCCCTTACGCAGGTATTCGGCAAGCTTGACTTCGTCTTCAATGAGCAAGATTTTCATGGTGCCATTCTCGAAGAATGCGGCCCGTTCGTAGATTACGAATTTGTCATCTGGCTGTTGGTGCCTTGTCGCGGTTCGCTTTCTAAAGTTCACCCCGTGTCGCAAGGCATAGCCCTGGTAAGTCGCCAAGGGTTCACCTGAATCCAGAGACAAAACCATGATCGTTCGCAAACCCCTCGCGCTTTCCCTGATCGCCCTTGCCATCGCGGCCCCGGGCCTGACATCTGCATCTTCGCTGTATCACCCCGCCGGTGGCGAAGAGGGATTTACCACCCATCCCAACCATTTTCAAAGCTCTTTGTCCCGTGCCGACGTGCTTGAGTCGGTGGCCGTCGCCCGTGAGGACGGCACGCTGGCGATCCTCTCGCGCGGCGATGCTCTGCCTGTCAAGGCAACGAGCCCCTCCAAGACCCGTGAGCAGGTGCAACAGGAATACCTGAACATGTCTTCCGCTGAAAAACAGCGTATTCAGGAACTGTACGGCACGGGCGGCTGACTCTTGAGCCGATAGCCTCTATCCAGCTTCTACCCGTGCCCCATATCCGGGATTTCATTGCCGCGTGCTAGACTCAAAAAATGTACCGCTTGATAGCTGTTTTTATGCTTGCATTGCTACCGTTCCAGTTCAGCTGGTCTGCGGTTGCTACCTATTGCATGCATGAACGCGTTACGACTCAGACACAACACGTGGGGCATCATGAGCACAAGCATGAGGCCAAAAGCGTGGTCGACCACGCAGATAAGAACGGGCAAAACGCCAACCAGTTGGATGCCGATTGCTCGGTTTGCCATGGCGTCGGCGTCGGCGCCCTCGACTTGTCCTATGCCAAGCAAGGCGTCACTCACGACAGTAGTGTGGGTGCCCAGCCCAACGAGCGGTTGGCTTGTGTAACGCCCACTCCCCCTGACCGCCCTCAGTGGTCCGTCCTCGCCTAATCGGCGGGGCATCTCTCCTTCCTTCAGTCATTCGTGTCCGCCCCCACAGGCGGATGTAGTTGCGCGTGTCGCGGCTGTGATGAGTGACGAGTTGCCAGGCAGCTGCACGGTTGCCACCCCGCCGATTCCTTCGTGTTTTCAAACCACTGGAGAATCGGATGTTCAAGGGTATTTACCTTCAAGAAAAGCCGCACGCATGGCGCGGCCGCAAGAAAATCAGGCTCGCAGCTAGTGCGGCGGCCATATTGCTGGCCGCTTCCAGCAGCGCCTTTTCGCAGGGTGTGTCGCAACGCCCTATCGGCGGCGAGGAAGCACCTCTGACTGCCGCAACAGCACCAACTACGCCACTGTCTTTGGCCAGGGCAATTGAATTGGCTTTGGCGGGAAATCCTGAGGTAGCAGCGGCGACGCGCCAGCTGGAGGCAACCGAGGGGCAAGTTCTGCAAGGGCGCGCACGCCCCAATCCAGAGCTCGCCTACTCGCTGGAAGACGCACGCTCCAAAACGCGCACGCAAAGTTGGCAGCTCAACCTCCCCGTGGAATTGGGGGGCAAGCGTGCCGCGCGCACCAAGGCAGCGGAAAAATCCCGCGAGCAGGCGCAAGCCCAGCTCACGGAGCTGAAGGCAACCGTGCGAGCCAACGTGGCTGCCGCCTATTTCGATGTGCTGACGGCGCAAGAGCGCTTGGTGCTCGCCCGGGACAGCGTCGCGCTGGCTAAGTCTTCCACCGATACCGTCGCCAAGCGGGTGGCCGCCGGCAAGGTGTCTCCCGTCGAAGAGTCCAAGGCCAGGGTTGCGGAGGCCGGTGTTCGTGTTGAGCTCGCCCAGGCTGCGAGTGAAGAACGCAACGCCCTGTCCCGTCTATTTGCGCTATTGGGAAAGATCGACGTGCCTTTCACGGTCCTAGAGGGAAAGGCTGGAAACCTCCCCCCTGTACCGAACCTCGCCGATCTTCAGCCTCTCATTTCTTCTTCGCCAGCCGTTGTCCTGGCGAGAATCGAGGTGGATCGGCGTAAGGCATTGACCGACCTGGAACAAAGCAAGCGGGTGCCTGATGTCACCGTCAGTGTTGGCATGCAGCGCAGCAACGAGACGCAGCGAAACGTTCTTCTTTTCGGTGTCTCTGTGCCTCTCCCCGTCTTCGACCGCAACCAGGGCAACCTCCTCGAAGCACTAAAGCTTGAGGACAAAGCGCGTGACGAGTTGCAGGGGGCCACCGTGCGCCTGCATAGCGAAGTGGCGCAGGCCCGGGAGCGACTTGCGACGATCGCTGCAGAGATCCAATCTCTGCAGCAGGACGTGCTTCCGGGGGCAAAGTCAGCTTATGACGCGGCCACCATTGGCTTTGAGAACGGCAAGTTCAATTTCCTGGAGGTGCTCGATGCGCAGCGCACCTACTTCACCGCCAAGTCCCAGTATCTCAAAGCACTTGGCGAGGCTCATCGCGCAGCGGCCGATGTTGATCGCCTGCTCGGCAGCCCCCACGATTCCCGCTTAACCGCACCGCAGAACTGAGAATGACTATGAACACCAGCAAATCCACCATCAGCAAAAAGCACGTGATCGCTATTGCCGTCGTCCTCGCATTGGGGGGCGGGGTGGGAACCTACATCTTGCAGGGCGGCGGCAAGCCCAAAGCCGCGGCCGTAGAGGGAGATGGCCATGGCCACGGCGGCCACACCGAGGCCAAGGGGCACGGTGATGGTGAGCACCATGGCAAGGGCGGGGAAAATGGCCACGACGATGACAAGGGCCATGCGGACGGCGAGCACCACGAAAAGAGCGAAGCAAAGGGCGCCCATGACGGCACCGTCTTCAAAGAAGGGGATTTCAGCTTGGAGGCACTGCTTTCAGAAGACGGCGGCGAGCCTCGGCTGCGCATCTGGCTGTTCGACAAAGACAAAGCTCTTCCCCTGAATGCGGCAACGGTCACAGCAACGGTGACCCGCCCGACTGACGAAAAGCAGAAGCTGACTTTCGCCCAGGATAAAGATAGCTTGGTCAGCCGCGAAATCGTTGCCGAACCCCATGCTTTCGAGATCGAGATCATTGCGCAGACTGCCACCGAACCCTTCATGTTCGTGATGAGCAAAGAAGAAGGGAAGATTGAACTGACCGACGCCCAAATCAAGGCGGCATCGATCAGCGTGGACACCGCGTCCGCCGCGAACATCAAGACGGCACTGCTGTTGCCCGGCGAGATCCGACTCAATGAAGACCGCACCTCGCACGTGGTCCCCCGTCTTGCAGGAGTCGTGGAAAGTGTCAGCGCCAACCTTGGCCAGGTCGTCAAGAAGGGGCAGGTGCTGGCCGCCATTGCAAGTCCGGCCGCCTCTGAGCAACGCAGCGAACTGCAGACCGCTCAAAAACGATTGACGCTGGCCAAGACCACCTACGAGCGGGAGAAGAAGCTGTGGGAGCAAAAGGTATCGGCTGAACAGGACTACCTGCAGGCCAAGCAGGCATTGAGCGAAGCAGAGGTGGCTATGGCCAACGCCAATCAGAAACTGAGTGCGCTGGGTCTGTCCACCTCGTCAGTGTCCGGCTTGAATCGCATCGAACTGCGTGCCCCCTTTGACGGCATCGTCATCGAAAAGCACCTGAGTCTCGGCGAGGCCGTGAAGGAAGATGCAGCCGTGTTCACCATCTCGGACCTCAACCAAGTATGGGCGGAGATCAACGTCCCGGCAAAGGATCTGCCATCGGTGCGGGTGGGCGAAAAAGTCACCATCAAAGCGACGGCGTTTGACGCATCCGCCACTGGCACCGTCGCATTTGTGGGGGCACTGATCGGCGAGCAAACCCGCACAGCAAAAGCCCGCGTGGTTCTTGAAAATCCCAAGGGCGCCTGGCGTCCCGGCCTGTTCGTGAACGTCGAAGTTGTGTCCGAAGAAACGGCGGCGCCCGTGACGATCTCGGCTGACGCCGTGCAGAACGTTGGAGACAAGCCCGTTGTCTTCCTCAAGGTCAACGATGGCTTCATTACCCAGCCAGTGAAGCTGGGGCGCAGCGACGGCAAGCGGATCGAGGTCCTTCAAGGCCTCAAGGCCGGAATGCCCTACGCCTCATCGGGGAGCTTCGTCGTGAAATCCGAGCTCGGCAAGGGATCTGCCGAACACACGCACTAATCACGGAGCCCATACATGTTTGAAAAACTCATTCGATTTTCAATCGAACAACGATGGTTGGTGCTACTTGCGGCCCTTGCCATGGCTGCGCTCGGCGTTTTCAGCTATCAAAAGCTGCCCATCGACGCTGTCCCCGACATCACAAACGTACAGGTTCAGATCAACACGCAGGCACCGGGTTACTCGCCGCTGGAAACGGAGCAGCGGGTCACGTACCCCATCGAGACGGTCATGGCCGGCCTGCCGAACCTGGAACAAACCAGGTCGCTTTCACGGTATGGACTGTCGCAGGTAACCGTCATTTTCAAGGACGGCACCGACATCTATTTTGCTCGCCAGCTAGTCAACGAGCGTATCCAGGAGGCGCGGGACAAACTGCCCGTAGGCATCACACCGGCCCTGGGGCCAATATCCACCGGGCTGGGGGAAATCTATCTCTGGACAGTAGAAACAAAAGACGGCGCGAAGAAACCTGATGGGAGTCCCTACACCGCTACGGATCTGCGAGAGATCCAGGATTGGATCATCAAGCCGCAATTGCGAAACGTTCCGGGCGTGACGGAAATTAATTCCATTGGTGGCTTCGCCAAGGAGTATCAGATAGCGCCAATTCCCGAGCGCCTGGCTTCACTGGGCGTGACGCTGCAGGATGTGGTCACTGCTCTGGACCGCAATAACGGTAACGTGGGCGCGGGCTACATAGAAAAGCGCGGCGAACAGTACCTCATTCGAGCACCAGGGCAGGTGAAGTCCTTGGAAGACATCGGCAACGTGATCCTCAGCAGTGCCAACGGCGTGCCCGTGCGCATCCGGGACGTGGCTGAAGTGGGGATTGGTCGGGAGCTGCGAACTGGCGCCGCAACGGACAACGGGCGAGAAGTGGTTCTCGGTACCGTGTTCATGCTGATCGGCGAAAACAGCCGGACCGTCTCGCAGGCCGTGAGCAAGAAGATGGTCGAGGTCAACAAGAGCCTTCCTGAGGGAGTGCATGCGGTGACGGTCTACGACCGTACGGTGCTCGTCGACAAGGCCATCAGTACCGTGAAGAAGAACCTGCTGGAAGGTGCGGTTCTCGTGATCGTGATCCTGTTTCTGTTCCTGGGGAACATCCGCGCAGCGATCATCACGGCAATGGTCATTCCCTTGTCGATGCTCTTCACATTCACGGGCATGGTCCAGTACAAGGTAAGTGCCAACCTGATGAGCCTGGGAGCCCTGGACTTCGGCATCATCATTGATGGAGCGGTCGTGATCGTGGAGAACTGCGTGCGGCGTCTTGCCCATGCGCAGGCGCATCACGGTCGACCGCTGACGCGAGCGGAGCGCTTCCATGAAGTGTTCCTGGCATCCCAGGAGTCGCGCCGTCCCTTGCTGTTCGGACAGTTGATCATCATGGTGGTGTATCTGCCCATCTTCGCGCTCACGGGCGTTGAGGGAAAGATGTTTCACCCGATGGCATTCACTGTTGTCGCCGCCTTGGTGGGGGCAATGATCTTGTCGGTGACCTTCATTCCGGCAGCCGTGGCCCTCTTCATCGGCAATCGGGTCAGCGAGAAGGAGAACTTCCTGCTGGGCCATGCCAAGCGCCTCTACGCCCCGCTGCTCGACCGCGTCATGGCCGCCAAGGCGGTTGTACTGACCATTGCAGCAGTTGCCGTGATCTTGTGCGGGTTGATCGCCACGCGCATGGGCAGTGAATTTGTGCCCAACCTCAATGAAGGCGACTTCGCGATCCAGGCGCTGCGCATTCCGGGCACCAGCCTTTCCCAATCGGTTGCGATGCAGCAGCAGATCGAAAAGACCCTGAAAGCGAAGTTCCCCGAGATCGAACGCATCTTCGCCAGAACCGGCACGGCAGAAATTGCCTCGGATCCCATGCCGCCGAATATCTCGGACGGGTACATCATGCTCAAGCCGATGGACGAATGGCCTGAGCCGCGCAAGACCCGGGACGAACTGCTTGCTGCGATTCAGGAGGTTCTTGGGAAAATTCCCGGCAACAACTATGAGTTCTCTCAACCCATTCAGCTGCGCTTCAACGAGCTGATCTCGGGGGTGCGAAGTGACGTGGCGGTAAAAATCTTCGGCGACGACATGGATGTGCTGAACAAGTCCGCTGAAGAAGTGTCTGCAATGCTGCAGAAGATCCAGGGCTCATCCGAGGTGAAGGTCGAGCAAACGACGGGCCTTCCGATGCTGACGGTGAACATCGACCGTCAGAAGGCCGCGCGCTATGGACTGAACGTTGCTGACATCCAGGATACCGTGGCCACAGCCATCGGCGGGCGCGAGGCTGGCACGATGTTCGAGGGAGATCGTCGATTCGACATCCTTGTTCGTCTCCCCGAGGCCTTGCGCAACGACCTGGAAGGCATGAAACGGCTGCCCATACCGCTGCCACGTTCTGTGAGCGGGACGGAAGCCAGGACGAATTTCATCCCACTGGGTGAAGTCGCCACATTCGAACTTGCGCCCGGCCCCAACCAGGTCAGCCGCGAGAACGGCAAACGACGTATCGTGGTGAGCACCAACGTGCGGGGACGCGATGTGGGTTCCTTTGTAGCGGAGGCCGAGCAAGGCCTGGCGCAAATCAAGATCCCTACGGGCTACTGGACAAGCTGGGGCGGAACCTTCGAGAACCTGCAATCGGCCACGAAGCGCCTGCAGATCGTTGTGCCCGTATCCCTGCTGCTGGTCTTCGTGCTGCTGTTCGCGATGTTTGGGAACGCAAAGGATGGTCTGCTGGTCTTTACCGGCATCCCATTCGCTTTGACGGGTGGCATCCTCGCGCTTTGGCTTCGCGACATTCCAATGTCCATTTCGGCTGCGGTTGGCTTCATCGCGCTTTCCGGCGTGGCGGTGCTCAACGGACTGGTGATGATTTCCTATATCCGTACCTTGAGGGAAGAAGGCATGGGGCTGGATGCCGCGATCCGCGAGGGCGCCTTGACCCGCTTGCGGCCGGTACTCATGACGGCACTTGTTGCCTCGCTGGGCTTCATTCCCATGGCCATCGCTACCGGCACCGGGGCCGAAGTCCAGCGTCCTTTGGCGACGGTGGTGATTGGCGGAATTCTCTCTTCCACACTGCTCACGCTGCTCGTGTTGCCAATTCTCTACCGTCTGGCCCACAGGCCCGATGAGAAAGATGAGGACGTTTCGGCCGAGCCCTCGCACCCGCCGGACGTGACCGCTCCCGTGTAGTTGTGAAAGGTCCCGCGATCAGCGGGACCTTTCATCTCCTTAAACCTTGCTCCGAAGGAACATTAATGAAAATCTCTCAACTCATTCTCGCCCTGGCGGTATCGATCTCAAGCACGGCCATCGCGGCTGACAACCATGGTCACGATGCAAAGCCCATGCACGGAGGCGCTGTTGCCGAAGCAAAGGATGTCGAATACGAATTTGTCGCCACAGCGGACAAGTTGCAGCTTTACATGCGCGACCACGGCAAGTCCGTTGCCGTCGCAGGGATGACCGCAAAGGTCACGCTTTTGGCTGGCAGCGATAAGCAGGATGTGCAACTCCAACCTGGTGACGGCAAGCTGGAAGCCTCTGGGAGCTTCAAAGTCCCTGCCGGTACCAAAGCCGTGGTCGCAGTCTCCAAGGCGGGCAAATCCGTCGCTTCCGTCCGCTTCACGCTGAAGTAACACGAAAGGCGCATGGAATCCCCGTTCCGAGATATCGGGTGGCGATTCCACTTCCTGCGCCTAACGTTGCTCGTCCAGTGTTGCGACATCGCAATGGCGGGCACGGTCCACCGTCTCGGCGCTTCACGTGTTCCTGTCAAGGTCTGGCAAGAGAAGCAATCCATGTCATTGCAGGTGGCCCAGGATGGGCTTTTTGCCAAGCTGTTCTGGATATGGATCAGCTTGTTGATCTCCGTGTTCGTATTTTGGAGACTGCGGCATCTGTGGCTGAAACTCCATCCCCCACTGGATGTGCGAACCAAGTACAGCCGGCGCTTGACCAAAAGACTGAGAGATCGCCAGGCGCTGCGCTTGAAGTGCAGAACCCCGAGGAAACCGCGCCCCCGCCATCGACGCTGAAAGCGAAGGGGCTGAACTTGGGCCCGCCGGGCTGATTACAGGGCCCCTCCGATGACTGAATGCTGGGCGTTATTGCACTGCACCCAGTCGCTGCTCCGAGCGGGCTAGGGATGTTTTCCTATACCCGAAGCCTGCGAGAAGGCGCGGTGACGCTTCCAAGAGAAGCACGAGTCTCCCGGGTCGATGGGTCAATGGCCTGAGGCAGCGATGGTGATGGCACTGTATGCCATTGCCAAGCTCATTGAAGCCCGGGCCGTGGACTGTGCTCGCAACGCTATCAAGAGCCTTATAGACCTGACGCCGCAGGATGGCCGAGGTACAGCAAGCCGACGGGCAATGGCGGCGCATGCAGACCGCTGCCGTGGCGGTAGGAACCATCGTGCGCCTGCGGCCTGGCGAGCGCATCTCAGAAATCTGAACAAGTCGATAAGCGCTGCGTCCACCGGAACGGGAAAAGAGAGCGCGATATCAGATGACTTCGCGATCACAAATCCTCGCTCAGTTCCTCCACATGCTTTCTCGCTCCGCGCGCGCAGCAGGCGTCTCATTCACCAATTCGTCAATGACTTGCTGGCGAGTTTTTCCCGGACCATTGGCTTGTACAGGGGCCGGATAACTATTCGCATTGAAGCGAGAAAGACCGCCTTGTTGACGCATGGCAGCTTCAGCCTCAGCACGGACCTCAGCACGCGTCTTGCTGCTCTTGAAATGGTCGGGGTGCGTGGTGACACCTGCTTCATTGTTTGCCGGATGCCAATAGCCACTGGCTGCGGCCATGCCGGGCATACCCAATGCCGCTGTTGCTGCTGCAGCAGCAATCAAAGAAGACCAAGTGAGACGACGTTGTGACATGGAAACCATCCTTTTTTC
Organism: Comamonas aquatica; assembly: GCF_018064205.1. NCBI lineage: Bacteria > Pseudomonadati > Pseudomonadota > Betaproteobacteria > Burkholderiales > Comamonadaceae > Comamonas > Comamonas aquatica. The sequence goes on from NZ_CP072916.1 coordinate 2,462,956, forward strand.
AGTTAAGAACACTCTCCTTAAAGCTGCAATGCACCTAGGAGGAGAAGATGGCTCAAGTGTAGAAATTCGTCTCCGACAAAACACCAACGCAGAAATGACAATGCTGTCATGTGCACGTTCAAGTGTCGTGGTCAAGTTTTTTCGGACAGTGCGGCACCGCTGGCTGGGCCAGTTGTGCAGGGCATCGTTCAATCATGCCGCATTCCCTCGCAGGCTCGTGTTGTCGACAACGTCTCGCCGGGCACGCCTTCCAAGGGGTAACCTTGCGCTCCTCAGTAGGTCACGACCATGACCTCGGTCATGTTGGCAAGGCTGCGCATTTCACGCTAGACAGCCCACTGCAAAGCCACCTAGATGTGCGGCTCTACACGGACGCTGAGGACTTGCGATCTGGCAACTGACATTGCTAGCCCGTGTAAGCATTTTTCTAGGGAACACCTGCATAAATCCCGCCCCGATGTGCTTGGCCAAAGCTGATGCCCTGCGAGAATTGCAGCCATGAAACATGCCGACCTGGGTCTGAACCTGACGACGAAGCGCACGCGCAAGCGGGATTTTCTCGGCGAGATGGAGCGCGTGGTGCCATGGGCGGCGCTGGTCGCGCTGGTCGCGCTGATCACGCCCTACGCGCCCGAGGGCAGACGCGGATGCCCGCCATTTGCCGTGGAAACCATGCTGCGCGTGCACTTCATGCAGCAATGGTTCACGCTGAGCGACCCAGCGATGGAAGAAGCGCTGCACGACATGCCACTGTTTCGGGAGTTTGCAGGGCTGAACACAGCCAAGTTGCTTCAGGTACCCATCTTCGTCTCCTGAAATGGAAGATTCTAGGCTGGAAGGATTTGCAATTGAGCGCACCGAGCAAGATGTTCAGCCTTTATCCCCACCCTTCGACCACGAACGGCGTCGCGCTGGCAAATTGAGCCTTCGGTAGCGAAGCTCTTTCACAAACAAGTCTTCGATCAATTGCCGAAATTGTTGCGTGCGCACTCCGGATTGCTTGCGAATTGGCTGCGTCAGATCAGTGACTGTGATGCGGCTTGGATCATAAAGTTTGGCAGTACGCTGCTTGTTAAAATCAACATGCAGTGCTTGCAGCTTGGTTTTCCAGCTATACGCTCCTGATTCAGGCTGCAGAAAAAGCAGAATCACACACTGTGGCGCTCCTTGGTCCGATCTCGTTACCTTGGCAAAATGCCCAATCAGCGACTCAGGCCATGTTTTTTGCAACATCGCAATGTATTTGGATGCTGTTTTAAAAAACGCCAAGTAGGGTTGTACGCCGATGTGGCTCGGATCCCCTTTCCCGGCCATCGCAGCCCAGGAAGAACCATAGCCCTCAACGAGATCCATCTTTGCGAGCACTACAACCGCTTGTGAAGTCGTGCTCGCAAGAGCCGCAACGTACTTTTCAATTGAACGCTGCGTCTTCAGCATCTCTACGTAGAGACGTCTGTTGGCAGAGCAAGAGTGCCGCCTTGCCATCCAGCGCAGTGCCGTCTTCAAAGCTCTTTGCAGCAGGGCTACGTCTTCTTGCGTCAGTAATCGGCAATCAACACTGTGCTTACCTTGCCTTGTACGAATTTTGTCAATCGAAACCACCAATGAAGCACGGAACAGCCCTACATAAGCACTATGAAGGTAGACATCCTCATCATTCCAACCCAGAGGGATTCGAGACCCTAGGTACTCATCCAAGTGAATCGCACCGGGTTTGGTGGAGGCTAGTTTGTTGAAGTGCAGGCGTTAGCCTGCACGGTATTGGCAACTTGCCGCCAGTAGTTTGCCTCAGCTTCCGCTGGCGGTATATGCCCTATGGATTCCAGCAGCCTGTCATGGTTGAACCAGTGCACCCATTGCAGGGTTGCCAGCTCCAGTGATTCCCGTGTTTTCCACGGCCCTCATTTGTAGATCACCTCCGTTTTGTACAAGCCGTTGATGGTTTCGGCCAAGGCGTTGTCATAAGAGTCGCCAGTGCTACCCACCGAAGGCATCAGGCCAGCTTCCTCTAAACGTTCTGTGTAGCGAATGGAAACGTACTGACTGCCCCTGTCGGAGTGATGAATGAGCTCCGTGTCACTTGAAGGCCGCCTTGCATACAGCGCCTGCTCCAGCGCATCCACTACAAAGTCCGTACGCATGTGGCTGCTGACCCGCCAGCCCACTATGCGGCGGGCATACACATCAATCACAAAGGCCACAAACATCTGCCCTTGCCATGTTGATACATAGGTGAAATCTGCAACCCAAAGTTGGTCAGGCCGCTGGGCTTTGAACTGCCGGTTGACGAGGTCTAGCGGGCATGGCCTGGTTGTGTCTGGACGGGTTGTGCGCACCTTCTTGCCACGCCTTGCGCCTTCCAGGCCCAGCTTGCGCATCAGGCGTTGCACTGTGCAGCGGGCAATCGGTAAGCCTTCTCGGTGCATCTGCTTCCAAACTTTGACGGCACCATACACCTGCCAATTAGCGTGCCACACCCGTTGAATATGACTGCAACGTTCTTCATCCGATTGGCTGCGCTTGCAGCGCAGCCAAGGGCAGTTTCTTTGCTGAACCCTGCGCCTGTAGCCCGATGGGGCAATTTGCAGCAGCCTACAAATTGGCTCGACCCCATAGGCATCGCGATACTGGTCTACAAAGTCAATTAGCTCTTGATGCGACGGTCCAGCTCCGCCTGTGCAAAAAAAGCGCTCGCAGCCTTGAGGATGTCATTGGCACGGCGCAGTTCCTTGTTCTCTCGCTCAAGTTGTTTGAGCCGCTCACGTTCATCCGTGGTCAACCCTGGCCGTTGGCCTGCATCTATTTCTTTGCGCTGCACCCACCCATGCAGGGTGCTGACCGAGCAACCTATCTTGGGGGCAATCGATTCACACGCACCCCACAGTGATGCGTAATCCGCTTGGCATTCCTGCACCAAACGTACGGCACGTTCACGTACCTCTGGGCTAAAACGAGCAGCTTTAGTGTTCATGACTCAATCCTCTCAGGAGATGAGCCTCCACGGAAGCCGGTGTGATTCATGGCACGGAGCAGGAGTTGAAGGAGCACTACGAAGAGATGAAGAAGTTTCCTGGCATGGAGCATGAGGAAGCAAACAAGATTTCACTCAAGCCCGGCCAGCAGGGTGAAGTGATCTGGCGCTTCACCAAAGCAGGTGTTGTGCACTTTGCTTGCCTGCACGTTGGCCACTACGAGGCAGGCATGAAGGGCCAAGTCAAAGTCTCGGCTCGCTGAACTGTTGAGCCTAATTTGCACAGGATGCAACCATGAAGAATTTTCGCGTTTTTCTAAGCGCTGCGGCATTAGCAGCCTCCACCCTCGCCAGCACTCAGGCGTTCGCGCAGGTAACCATGGACCACAGCAAGATGGACATGGCCGCACCAGCCGACATGACCGAGGGAGAGGTTCGCCGCATCGACACTGGTGCGGGCAAGGTGACTATCAAACACGGCGAGATCAAAAACTTGGATATGCCGCCGATGACGATGGTTTTCACCATGGCCGAACCCTCCATGCTCAGTAACCTCAAAGCCGGCGACAAGGTCCGGTTCGTGGTCGAACAGCAAAATGGCAAGATGGTGATTACCCAAATCACCCCTGCATCCTGACAATTTTGCAATCCAGCGGTCATGTTCCAGTAACTCTTGCAAGCATAGAGTGAAGTCACTGGCGTACATCAAGCGTCATGGGGACGCGGTGGTGGCGCCACACTGGCGATGACCGCTGGATTTTGTCTGGAAAGGACTGCACCATGAATGCCTCAAAACCCCTGGCCTTAGCGATGCTTATCGGCATCACGGCGTTCTCCGCCTCAGCCCAAACGGCTGCCGAGCATACGCAACATCACCCTGACGGAGCAGCCGCACCGGCCCAGGCCGTGCCAGCAACTCCCGAGCAGCAAATGTCAGCCATGGACAAGCAGTTGCAGCTGATGCGTGACATGAGCCGCAAACTGGCAGACGCAAAGACTCCGCAGGAACGGCAGGCCATGATGGCTGAGCATCAGAAGACCATGCAAGACAGCATGAAGATGATGGGGCAAATGCAAGGCATGCCGATGGGGGGGATGGGCATGATGAATGGCCAGATGATGGGAGGAGCAGGAATGTCAGGTAGCTCGACGACTCCTCCATCTGCACCAGCAAGCGGCACATCAGCGCCAGGCATGGGGCCGCAAATGATGGGGCAGATGATGCAGCGCCATGCCCTGATGGAAAAGCGCATGGACATGATGCAGTCCATGATGCAAATGATGATGGACCGCCTGCCTGCCACGCCGACCAAGTAACGCACCCACCTGATTGCGAGTCACCATGAGCCATCAACACGACGGACACGAGTCGCCCCCCAGTTTCTGGAGTTCTCGATACGCCATCGGCTACGTGGCGATTGGTGCCGTGGCGGCGTATTTTTTGTTGACAGAACACCTCGCGCATGTCGTCGGGGCGCTACCTTTTCTCCTGCTCCTCGCCTGCCCGCTGATGCATGTTTTCATGCACGGCAGCCACGGTGGGCATGGTCACCATGGCCAGAGCAAGCCTGATGTGTCGAAGACTGCCGAATCGCGCAAAGAAGGAGATCCCCAGTGAACCACACCGAATCTGCTTATGGCCTGTGGTCGTTGGTCATCATCAATTCAGCGATCTTCATCATGTTTGCGTTCAGCTTTTTCAAGCCTGCAACGGCCCGTGACTGGAGGACGTTTGGCGCATTCGCAGCCTTCATAGTTGCCTTGTTCGTAGAGATGTATGGCTTCCCGCTGACGATTTATCTGATATCGGGCTGGCTTCAAACCAAGTTCCCTAATCTGGATCTGCTCTCCCACACCTCGGGTCACTTGTGGTCCACCCTGTTGGGCGAAAAGGGCGACCCGCATTTCGGCGTACTGCACATCGCCAGCTACGTTTTTCTGGGCTTTGGTTTCTACCTGTTGTCCACAGCGTGGAATGTGCTCTACCACGCTCAGCGTGGCCAATCGCTTGCAACAACAGGCCCCTACGCGCGCATTCGCCATCCGCAGTACGTGGCTTTTGTGATGATTCTGCTGGGCTTCCTGCTGCAGTGGCCCACCTTGCTGACCTTGGCCATGTTCCCTGTCTTGCTCCTGATGTACGGACGTCTGGCAATCACCGAAGAGAACGAAATGCACAAACAGTTCGGTGCAACGTACGACACATACGCCCAGCGCACACCCCGGTTTATCCCTCGCATGGGCAAGGCCCAGTCGACGACTGACTCGGTGTCAAAAAGATGATCTGGAATATTTCCCCGGCGGTATACGTTTCAATTTTTAGGAGTTTGATATATGAAAACGATTGATCTGCAAGTCGAGGGCATGAGCTGCGACTCATGCGTCAAGCACGTCACGCACGCATTGCAACCGCTGCCGGGTGTCAGTGGGGTGGAGGTCGATCTCCAGTCTGGGCATGTCCGGGTGAGCGGGGAACTGGCGCAGGGCAGCGCCCCATTGTTGATGGCATTGACGGATGCGGGTTACCCCGCAAAGCTGGCCACAGACGCGCCCATTCCCGCTGCGACCTCGCAGCCTAAAGCCTCGGGCTGCCACAGCGGCGGTGCGGGGGGCTGTGGTTGCCGATGACGGCCACGGTATTTGATTCAGGGTCGACCGGCTGGGCGCGTCCGCGCCCGCACCTTTTGCTGGCAACTTTGAAGGAGCAACGCCATGGATCAGCCTGACAACGACTCCCATGCGCCATCGTTCTGGCGCCGCCCAGCCGGCATGGCGCTGGCAACGGCTGCCGTGATCGCTGGTTTTTATCTGCTGCGAGAGCACTGGGGCCATGTTCTGGGTTATTGGCCCTACCTGCTGCTGCTCGTCTGTCCGCTAATGCACCTGATGCACGGCCACGGCGGCCATGGTGGGCACGGCAACCATGCGCAGACGCCCCGGCGCACCAACAACGACAAGGAATAAGCAATGGACATGCATGCACACCACCATCACGGCAGTCACCCCCCTGCCGAGCCAGCCTCGCCAAAGGATCTAAAGGATCCGGTGTGCGGCATGACCGTTACGGAGCAGTCTGAACACAAATTGACGCACGAAGGGCGGCCCTACTATTTCTGTAGCGCCAAGTGCCAAAGCAAGTTCGCAGCGAACCCACTGCAATACCTTGTATCTACTGCACCCGAGGACACCGCGCCAGAGCCGGCCGGCACCATCTACACCTGCCCTATGCACCCCGAGGTGCGGCAGGATCATCCTGGAGTCTGTCCCAAGTGCGGCATGACATTGGAGCCCATCATTCCACTGGACGAGGAAGACAACCATGAGTTAAAGGATTTTCAGCATCGCTTCTGGTGGACGCTGCCATTCACAGTCATTGTCACCGTTCTTGCAATGTTCGGCCATCGTCTTGGATGGTTTGACATGAAGGTGCAAACCTGGGTTGAGCTGGTGCTTTCCTTACCCGTCGTGTTGTGGACGGGGTGGCCCTTCTTCGTACGCGGCTGGCAGTCTCTCGTCCTCCGCAGCCCCAACATGTGGACCTTGATCGGTTTGGGTACGGGCGCGGCCTTTCTCTACAGCCTCGTGGCTACCGTGGCGCCGGGCGTGTTCCCGGATTCATTCATTTCCATGGGGCGCGTGGCGGTCTACTACGAGGCGGCAGTGGTCATCATCTCGCTGACCATGCTGGGCCAGATCATCGAGTTGAAGGCCCGTTCGCAAACTTCTGCGGCGATCAAGGCGCTGCTCGGTTTGGCACCCAAGACCGCTCGCCGCATCAATGCGGATGGCAACGAAGAAGACGTACCGCTGAACCATGTTCACGTCGGTGACCTGTTGCGCATCCGCCCCGGCGAGAAAGTGCCGGTCGACGGCGTTGTGACTGAAGGCAGCAGTGCGGTCGATGAATCCATGCTGACCGGTGAGCCTGTGCCGGTGACCAAACGCCTTGGTGACAAGGTGATTGGCGCCACGATGAACACCAGTGGCGCCCTGGTAATGCGCGCCGAGAAGGTCGGTGCGGCCACCATGCTGTCGCAGATTGTTCAGATGGTGGCCAATGCCCAGCGCTCGAAGGCGCCCATGCAGCGCATGGCGGACGTGGTCGCAGGCCAATTCGTGGTCGTGGTGGTGCTCATCGCCATTGCCACCTTCTTTGTCTGGGGTTGGTTCGGTCCGGAACCTAGCTGGGTGTTTGGCTTGATTAACGCAGTGGCCGTCCTGATCATCGCTTGCCCCTGTGCGCTGGGGCTGGCCACGCCGATGTCGGTGATGGTGGCCACAGGGCGTGCCGCGACACAGGGGGTGCTGTTCCGTGATGCTGGCGCCATCGAAAAAATGCGCGAGGTCGACACGCTGATTGTGGACAAGACAGGAACACTGACCGAAGGTAAACCCGCTTTCGACACCGCAGTTGCCGCACCTGGCTATACAGCGGACGAAGTTCTGCGCCTTGCTGCCAGTTTGGACCAAGGCAGCGAGCATCCTTTGGCAGAGGCCATCGTCAGTGCAGCACGCGCCAAGGGCCTGGAACTGATCAAACCGCTAGATTTCGAATCTGGCAGCGGTATTGGCGTGCGCGGCATGGTCGATGGGAAGCATCTGGTGCTGGGCAACACCGCATTGATGCAGCAGGAGGGCGTGGCCACTGATGCGCTCAAGATCGATGGCGAGCGTCTGCGCAGTGAAGGCGCCAGCGTGATGCATCTGGCCGTGGACAGACAACTGGCTGGCATCCTGGCTGTGACCGATCCCATCAAGGCCACCACGCTGGAAGCCATTAAGACTTTGCACGCCAGCGGCTTGCGCATCGTGATGGCAACTGGCGATGGTCTGACCACCGCCAAGGCAGTGGGTGCAAAACTTGGCATCGACGAGGTGCATGGCGAAGTCAAGCCCGCAGACAAGCTGGCGCTCGTGGAACGGCTCCAGAAAGAGGGCCACATTGTCGCCATGGCCGGCGATGGCATCAACGATGCGCCTGCGTTGGCAAAGGCCGATGTCGGCGTGGCCATGGGCACGGGGACCGATGTGGCCATGAACAGCGGCCAGATCACGCTGGTCAAAGGCGATTTGCGCGGCATCACCGCCGCACGCGACATCTCTATCGACACCGTCCGAAACATGCGCCAGAACCTCCTGTTCGCATTCGTTTACAACGGCATTGGGGTGCCGATTGCGGCAGGCGTGCTGTACCCATTCACTGGGTGGTTGTTGTCCCCGCTGATCGCGGCGCTGGCCATGAGTCTGAGCTCGGCCTCGGTGATTTTCAATGCTCTGCGTTTACGGCGCGGAAAAAAATGACCCCGTAGTTCGGAGGAATGATGAAAATCCCCACGTCACCACAAAAGCCTCGGACCTCTCAACGCACCACGGCGGTGGGTAAGTGTCAGGTCCCGGATGATTACGCACGTTCTTGACGAATAAATCAGGTGCTTTCATCTTCCATTTTTTGAGTGCTTGGACTGGGGCTTCATGCCCCAGTGCCTTTTGTGGCAAGTGGTGGTTGTACAGCCAGACAAACCTGTGCAGTGTCTTCTCCAAATCCTCTGCGCTGTTGAAGTGATGCGAGCGCAGCACCTGGCTCAGGCGGCCATTGAAGCGCTCAACCATGCCGTTGGTTTGTGGCGTCTTTGGCTTGGTCAGCCGATGCTCTATCCCCAATGCTTGGCATAACTGGTCGAATTCGTGCTCGCCTGAGGGCTGACGTGTGCGGCTTCCAAACAATCGGTCTGTGAACTCTTTGCCGTTGTCGGTGAGGATGGTGTGGATCTTGAACGCTGCAGCTTTGCGTACGGCAGCCAAGAAGGCTTTGGCGGATGCTGCCGTCTTGTGCTGCTTGATATCAATGAACACCCAGCGTGTAGCTCGATCGATGGCAACAAAAACATAGCGGCGCTTGTCCTCATCGTGCATCTGGGGCAGGTACTTCACATCTACATGTACATAGCCAGGCTCATACGCCTTGAAGGGTTTGTGCTCGCCCTCAGGCTTGGGCTGTACGGGCAATCTGGAGTGGCCTCGTCTGCGCAGCAAGCGATCCAGCGCCGAGCGGCTCATGGCAGGCTCAATGAACTCTCGCACCACCGCCAATAAGTCATCCAGAGGTAGCCGCAGCTGGCTGCGCAGATAAATAACCAGCTCTTCCTGCCCTGCATTGAGAGTCGTTTGCAGGCGGTGGGCCGTGTGGCTGGCGTCATGCACCGTGGTTCTGCCCCGCCACTTACGCACGGTCCCTATGCCAATGCCGTATTGCTGCGCCAACTCTCGATCAGTACCACTGGCTTGCTGCAATGCCAAACGGGTGGCAGGTGTGGTCGTAGCGTTCTTATGAAGGCTGATCAGCATGGCAACTCCTTGGCACGGGATTGCCATGTTGCCAGAACTGCTTGCAGTACCTCTCGGCCATGCAGCATCAGCATGGCAACTCCTTGGCACGGGATTGCCATGTTGCCAGAACTGCTTGCAGTACCTCTCGGCCATGCAGCAACGGACGCTTGTTTTTAAGCAGCCAATCGTCCGGGACCCGACAGGTAAGGAAGCAGCGGTGCAATGGACGCACCGCCAGACAAAGGATCTACCACCGACCGTCTTGGATCATTCCGAGGAGTTGTTGAAGCCTGCGCCACAGGATGCGTCTAGTGGCATGAAAAGAGCAGCTGAAGCACCTTCGGCGCAGGACTATTTCGATTACCAGCGCGACTTCTTCGAACGCACCATTCTGTTCTGGGACACGCTTCGCCAGCGCGCGAACAACATGCTGGAGCACGAGCGAGCCGGATTGCCGCCGCTTCTGGACTTCAAGTATGAAATGCTGTTGGACGCGCGCAGCTTCGAACGGTCCGTCAACTATGCACTGCTGCGCATCACGGAAATCGACGGGCATTGCTGGGACGACTGCGTCGATCCTGACAAACCTCCGGTCATTGTTGTCGATCCACGCGCCGGCCATGGCCCTGGGATCGGCGGCTTCAAGCGCGACTCTGAAGTCGGAATGGCGATGCGCGAGGGCCATCCGGTTTATTTCGTGATCTTCTTTCCCGAGCCGACTCTGGGGCAGACCCTGGCAGACGTGTTGCATGTGCTGCGGCGTTTCGCCGAAGAAGTTGCGCAACGCCATCCTGGCAATCCTCCTGTGCTTTATGGCAACTGCCAGGCCGGGTGGGCGCTGACGCTGCTGTCCGCAGACTGCGCCGGTCTGGTCGGACCGGTGGTGCTCAATGGCTCACCCTTGTCATATTGGGCTGGCGAGTCCGGTGTCAATCCAATGCGTCTTTCCGGAGGGCTCCTTGGCGGCAGCTGGTTGGCGCATCTGACGGCCGACCTGGGCAATGGCCGCTTCGATGGAGCCTGGCTGGCGCAGAATTTCGAGAACCTCAAGCCCGAAAAGGCTGTTTGGGAGAAGTACGCCCAACTCTTCACCAACGTCGACAGTGAGCAGGCGCGTTTTCTGGAGTTCGAGCGTTGGTGGAACGGTTTTTATTTCCTGAGTCGGGAAGAGATCCTTGCGATTGTTGAAAACCTGTTCATCGGCAACCAGCTTGAACAGGGTCTTTTCCAGATTTGCCAGGGTTGCACTGCTGACCTCAGGCGGATCAGGAATCCAATCGTCATCTTTGCGTCCTACGGCGACAACATTACGCCACCACACCAGGCGCTCGGATGGATTCCGGCAGTCTACAAAGACACCGAGGATCTCAAGCAGGCCGGACAGCGCATCGTCTACCTCACGAACCCGCACGTCGGCCATCTCGGCATTTTTGTCTCCGCCGGGGTGGCGCGTCTGGAGCACCGGGCGATCCTGGAGAGCCTGGCTGAGATTGAGGCGCTGGCCCCGGGCCTCTATGAAATGAAGATCGACAACCCGTCGGGTGACCCGGACTGCCATAAGCCCACCTACAGCATCCGCTTTGAACCCCGTCAGGTTGAAGACCTGAAAACGGATTACCCGCAGGAAGCTTTTGAGCGGGTGAAACAGGTCTCGACATTCAACGAGGCGCTTTACCGGGCATTCGTCAGTCCTTGGGCGCAAGCGCTGTCCACACCCTGGACAGCCCAAATGCTCAAGTGGCTCCATCCGATGCGCACCAGTCGGTATTTGCTCTCGGAAACGTTCAGTCCGTGGATGCGCGGCGTTGCCTTGCTGGCCGAGCCGCTTAGCAAGAACCGCCAGCCGCTTGCGCCGCATCACCCGTTGATCGAGCGTGAGCGTGAAGCTGCAGGGGAAGTGACCCATGCGCTGGGAAGGCTGCGCGAAGGCCGAGACGCTGCGAGCGAGCAGGCGTTTCGCCTGATGTTTCAAAACCCTGTCTTGTTCGCAGGCGTCCTGGGGATGGTGGGTAAAGAGGGTGGCAACGGTAATTCAGTGCGCCCCAACGCCGACTGAGCCCTGATAGAAGTTTTATTTTCCAACCAAGAGAGATCATGATGACAAGAAAAAACAACTGGCTTTTGACAGCGGTGCAGATGGGCCTATTGGCCTGGTCCGGCGCCACCTTGGCCGCCGACAAGGTGTATGTGGCCAACGAGGGGGCTGACACGGTGAGCGTGCTCGATGCTGCGTCGTTCAAGACACTGGCAAGCGTGCGCGTCGGCAAGGCACCGCACAACGTGCAGGTATCGCCCGACGGCAAGGTCGTATGGGTGACCAATAACGGGGAGCCTGCTCAAACGGCCGACGCGTCGGAGCACAAGGAGATGGCCCAAGGCAGCCACGATGCGATGGGAAAGCCCGGCGCGGTTTGGGCCATCGATACCGCGACTAACGCAGTCGTCGCCAAGGTGCCGGTTGGCATGCACCCGGCCCATGTGGTGGTGTCGCCCGACGGCCGCTTCGCCTACATCACCAACGGCGACGACAACACGGTCAGTGTGATCGACACAGCGGCGCGGAGCCTCGTGGCGACGATTCCGGTCGGCAAGTTTCCCCACGGTCTTCGCATCAGTCCGGACGGCAAGCAGGCCTACGTCGCCAACCTCAAGGGCGGAACGGTGTCGGTCATCGATACCGCCAGCCAGAAGGAGATCGCGCAAGTTCCTGCAGGCAAGGGGCCGGCTCAAGTGGGCTTCACGCCGGACGGGAGTCTTGTCTTGGTGTCGCTGTCGGAGGAAAACGCGGTCGCCGTGATCGACCCGGCTACGCGCAAGGTGATTCGCAAGGTTGCCGTCGGAACAGTCCCCATCCAGCTGTATGTCACGCCGGATTCGCGCACGCTGCTGGTGGCCAATCAGGGCACGCCCAAGAAGCCTGGCAAAACCGTCAGCCTGATTGAGCTGGAGAGTTTCAAGGTTGCCAAGACCGTCGTGACCGGCGCCGGTGCTCATGGCGTGGTTGTCGACCGTGAAGGCCGGTACGCCTACGTTACCAACATGTACGCCAATTCGGTTTCCGTGCTTGATGTGAAGGATCGCAAGGTTGTGAAGACCGTTCCGGTAGGCAAGACTCCCAACGGCATCAGCATTACGCCTTGACGGTTTGTCCGTCGCTTGCAGCTGTCCGGCAAGGGGCGTTGTTGCACAAATGCCGGTCGCAGCTGAGGTAGGCTCGGGAGATGAGAGAGACGAGCTGGGGTCGGGTTAAGTACCGCACAACGAACTGGAAGGCTTACAACGCAGCGTTGAAGGCGCGAGGTGAGCTGACCATTTGGCTCGATAGGGATATGCAGTGGCTAGCTCGGCCCACGGGCAAGCGTGGTCGTTGCCAGAAGTTCTCAGATGCGGCCATCCAGTTTTGCCTGACCATCAAGTGCTTGTTTGGCCAGCCCTTGCGCCAGACACTGGGCCTGGTTGAGTCGCTATTGGGTATGGCAGGCCTGCATTGGCCAGTGCCCGACTACAGCACGGTGTGTCGCAGGCAAAAGAGCTTGGATGTGCAGGTGCGCTACCGTGCAAGTGACAAAGGCTTGCACATGCTGGCCGACTCCACGGGCATCAAGTTCTTGGGCGAAGGTGAGTGGAAAACCAAAAAGCACGGTGCCGAGCGCCGCCGCCAGTGGCGCAAGGTGCATCTGGGTATTGATGCCCAGACACTGCAGATTCGGGCCATCGCAGTAACAACCAATGAAGTGGGCGACTCGCCCATGGCAGCAGACCTGCTAGGTCAAATTCCAAGCAATGAAGAGATAGCTAGCTTTACCGGTGATGGGGCGTACGACACGCAGGATGTACATAAGGCGTGCTACCTGCGGGGAGCCATTCCAATCATCCCGCCGCGCAAAGGAGCGAAGCTGCGCAAAGGGCTGGCATTTGCTCACCGCAATGAAGCGGTCAAGGCGTGTAGGCAGTTGGGGCGGGCTATCTGGAAACGCTGGAGCGGCTACCACCGAAGGTCACTGGTGGAGACCAAGATGAATTGCTTCAAGCGCCTGGGCGAGAAGGTCATGGCCAGGACGTTTGAGCGCCAGGTGACCGAGCTGCACATCCGAGCTTCAATCCTCAATCAATTTACCGCTCTGGGCACGCCCCAGACAGTCGCTGCTGCGTAAATCTATTTGGGATTGGGGATGCCTTGGCCTATGGCCGATTTATGCAACAAAGCCGTCAGCAAGTGCTGGATCATTGGAACAATATGTCTCTGAATTGGTATAGCTCACATGAATACTCAATCAGGGCACTTTGTTGGGCCTGCGACCATCCCGCTGCATCAAGATCGCGCATGAGCTTCGTCCGGAAGCCTTGGGTGCAGATGAAAACGACTCGCTCCAAGCACACTTCAGGCGAAAGCTGTGCCTGGCCGCCGGACTTCTGCTGAAGCTGCAAAAGCCTGGACAGCCAGCGCACAAGCGATTGGTACTCAGCCTGTTTTTTGCGAGATTTTTCAACTTCGCAAAAGGTGACCCGTTTGCCGTCTCGGATCACGACATCTGGTCGTTTGCCAAAGACCCCTGCTTCGCCACCAAGCCAGAGCCCTTTAGCGATTTCACGCTCTGTTGAAACTCGAAAGCCCTGGTTGATAGCGGCAATCGCCACTTCGTTTGCAATGCATCGATGTCTGAAAAAAGCAGCACTGAATCCGCGCACCAGGTCTTTACCACTTGCAGCATCAACCCCAGCTTCTTGCAGTACTCGCACACCTGCTTCTGCGAGCGCGTAAACGATGCTGCCATCAGGTGCTTGCGATGAAATCACCTTATTCTGAAGGCGCAAGCGCTTAAGCGTTCTCTGCGCCATGCGAAGCCCAGAGTCGGTTGCATTTACGGCTGCCAAATCAAGAGGGGCCACCGGCTTTGGTAGCCAGCGATTCCAGCATAGTGCTCCGATATCACGCGTTCGCAACCATCCAAACCTACCTAGTGACCTGAGCACCTGAGTCTCCCGGGCACAAGCTATCAGCGGCTGAACGCCTTGCCCCACGATCGCCCTTGCTACGCAAGGTCTCCGCGGCCCCTTGAAGAGCCATGCGATGTGTAGCGCAGCCAAAGATGTTCTAGTGCGAGCCCCGGTATCGCTGGCTCGCTTGAACCGTGAGGTGTGGACTGCTTCAGGCTGAGAGCCGTCGTTCACCTCTTACGCAGGCTGGAGCACCAATGACCCAGAGGTGGTGCGTGTATGTGGTCGTTCATTCCCGCCTGCAATCGACTCTTTGCGAGTCATCCAGATTTCAAATCTCTCCGTCGGAGAGCAGTCTGCCGCTCAAATCGAGACAAGCTCACCACTTTCCGTTCACGGCAGGCTTGCTTGCGTTTCCGTTAAAGTTAATCCATAACACCAAAAGGGAAACTATGACAAAGAGCGGAGGTGCAGTCAGGATTCTTACGGAGCCAAGTGCTGCTACAGCATTCTTGGGAGAGGTCGTGCAGGCAGCAGACAGCGACCGAGATGCGCTTGGATTTTTCTCGCGCAGCGTCTATGCGGACTTCTGTCGCAAAGGGCAGTTGTTTGTGGCCGTCGAGAGTGACGGTCAAGGCGAGACGTATGTGGGTCATCTGTTGTTTGACCTCCGCTTCCCTAAAGCACACGTTCGGCAGATCTATGTTCCTAAGGGCAATCGCAGTCGAAACATTGGTCGAGCGCTGCTTGATGCCTTGAAAAAAATGTTGACGGAGGCACAGTTCATTGCGATTCATGCCCGGGTCGCTGAAGACCTCAAAGACGCCAATTTTTTCTGGGAAGCGCAGGGGTTCTACGCCCAACGCGTGGAACCAGGAGGGGCTAGTCGCAATCGCATGATCGTGGTTCGCGCCCATGAACTTGACACTCCTCAGCTCTTTGCTCCCAGCGGAATCAACGCCGTTGACCCACTCGGCCTAGATACCTTGGAGAGCGGAGGCAAGCCGCTCTACCTTCTGGACTTGAACGTGCTTTTTGACCTCGGACCTCGCCGGCCTCGGAATGAACTAGCCATGAGCGTCTTCAGAGCCGAGCGGATGCGGACATGTTCACTGGCGATTAGTAGCGAGATTGAGACGGAGCTGCGTCGCACCGCCCACGAAGGAAAGACGGATCCTATGCTCTCGTTCGCAGGAACTCTTGCGAAGTTCTCGACGCCGCCCGACAGCGAGTGGAGACGCCTTTTGCCGGTGCTTGCCGCAATCGTTTTTCCCCAGCGCCATGCGTCGGGTTCGTTGTCGGAGAACGACAGGTCTGACCTTCGGCACCTCGCAACGGCTATTCACCACGGCCTGCCAGGACTCATAACCAGCGACGGGAGAATTCTTGAGCGGGCACCTGATCTCAGAAGGCAGTTTGGGGTGGATGCAATTTCGCCTGAGTTGTTTCGAGTCGAGCCCGACCACACGGCAAGCCCTGTTGTGCACAAGGCTCATAGTGAGGACATTATCGAAGTGCAACCCGCATCGTCAAGCGATGCAACGGCCATTCGGAGTCTCTTGACGAACCTTGACCTCGACACTGCAACCCAGGTTAACGAATGGGCTGCGACTGAGACCGGCAATTCGGCATGCTTGCGCCACGTGGCGCGATGCAACGGTGTCGTCGCTGGCTACCTAGTAATGCCAACGAGCATTCGAGGACAGGAAATTCGAGCTTTTGCGGCAGTTTCCGAGGAGCAGAGAGATGCATACGAGATTGCTCAAACCTTGCTCCGACATGTTCTGAGCATCGTGAAACCAGGGGGGGTAGGCCGGGTGCGGTTAAGCTGCCCTCCTCGTCAAGCCACGCTTCGCGAAGTCGCGGCAACCTTTGGCTATGTGGCATCCTCATCCACGTCGGACGACCTTCAGAAGATTGTCGCCAAATGGCGCATGACCGAACAGAACTGGAATGTCGGGCGCAAATCGTTGGAAGCAGTGAGCAAACTAGGTTTGCCAGACACCCCACCACCGTTCAGACATGTGGATCAGCAAATTTCAGTGATTCGACCAGACGGGCAGAAAGTCTTGGTCCCGCTTTTCAAGTTGGAGTCTTTGCTGGCGCCGATGCTCATTTGCTTGCCTGGTAGAGAAGGTGTGATGGTCCCCTTGCGAAAGCAATTATTCCGGGTCATTAAAGTCGTAAACACCAACCTAGCATCCATGCGGCTTGCGAAACCACGCGCGTCATCCCATGCTCAACTAATGTCGTAAACCCTCAAACCGTTTTGGCTTGCAGCACTGCTCATGCTAGCTATAGAAACTGACCGACACACACGTTTAATCGTTCAGAAGGTTGTAGATAGTTGACAGTCCTGATATCTGTTCCAACATAGGACTTTCTCGCTAGTTGAGCCTGTTTTTACGAGCCACCAAGTCTGCATCCAGCAGATCTGCCACGGCCCTCCCGCGAGCAGCCTTCTGCTCAGACGTAGCCCATCTGGCATAACTCATCTTAGGCAGTAACTCGAGTTCTCGTTTGAGCTTTCCCCTAGTCTTGTCCGGCAGTGGCAACTTTGTTGGTAACGAATCAAACATTCGTAACTCCTTAGCGATCGAGGCCTAAGCCAGTCAAACGCACCTCTTGTCCAGCATAGCTAAGGCTGCCCAGGACCTGAAGCTTCTGAGTCAACCACTTTTCTTAGAAAGAGCAAAGCTTGTGCGTCTCTATTCCAATGTCTAGGAGCATCTCGTGTAACGCGACTCCATCTGCAGATGGCATCTAACCCTTTGCAAGACTGGAGAGTCTCCGCAAAGACTTGACGATGCCTCCACGAAAGTCCACAACAAACGTGGAACTCGCTGCAACAAGCAGAACCCATCAGTCAAAGTTGCAGCATTTTCAGTATAACTATGTACTCCTGACTGAGATCAAGAATCACCATTTCCTGGGTAAATGCTAGGGCGAAAGAATTCAACGCAGCATAGTAGTAACACCACAGTTCATGCATCAGCACGCTTGCTCTTCAAGACCGACAGCACAATCATTATTTTTTGAGGGAATGCCAAAATTAATATTATTCTTCACCCTATTGATTGCAACTTTAAGCAAATTATTAATTTTCAAGATATTATTTTTGAATAATAGGCATTTCAAAAATATCTAACAAATTAAAATCAAAGGATAATTATCATGATGCTAATCATTGATTTAGAAGCCACATGCAGTGACGATAAATATATTACAGAAGAATCAATGGAAATTATTGAAGTTGGCGCTTGCTGGGTCACAACAGAAGGTGCTGTGCTCGATACCTTTCAGTCATTTGTACGCCCCATCGAGCATCCTTGCTTAACCCAGTTTTGCATGGACCTCACTGGTATTACCCAATCACAAGTGGACAACGCTCCGATGTTCCCAAGCGTTGCCTGCGCTCTAGCAGCGTTTTGTCACTCAAAACACGTAGCTGCTCAGCACTGGGGAAGCTGGGGCGACTTCGACCGCAAGCAAATCGAGCGGGAGTGCCTTCGACATGGAGTCAACAATCCATTGACACCGCTACAGCACATCAATTTGAAAAAAATATTTGCGAAAAATCGTCGCATCAAACAGGTAGGAATGACAACCGCCTTAAAAATTCAAGGGCAGGAACCCATAGGTCAACATCACCGCGCACTGGACGATGCACTCAATATTGCCTATTTAACCAAGGATCTTGGTGTGCACGGAGAGCATCCAATCCAAAGATAAATTGCAACAAATTGAAACAAAACAAGGCTATTTACCTTCGAAAAACGCTTCCTATCTATTCAGATATTTATTTGTACTTTTCGCAAGATCTCTGCATAAATGACATTTCTTCGTATAGATTTAATGTGATAAAAAAATGTAGATCTGCAACCAGATTGATTTATATAGACATCTCAGTGAGTAGACGATAAACGGACTTGCAAATAGTATGCATGCATAAGTACCTCTTGCAGCAAGCTTGTAGAAAATGCAAGTCCATCAAACTCCACAAAGACACACAGAAGCCCCCATGCCCACCCATGGGGCACTGACGTGGGCGGATTTTCATGCTGCGGGCATCTCTGTGTCTTCCTGGGCCAGAGACCGTGGATTCAACCCCCGGCTGGTATACGAAATTTTGCGAGGACAACGTAAGTGTTTGCGCGGCGAGAGTGCCCAGATCGCCAAGGAGCTTCGCATGAAATAGCCCCAGCCCATAACACAGCGCCTCTGCTTTCCGCCCAAACTGAATGCGGAAAAACAAACGCGGCCCAGGATTGCAGTCCAGGGCCGCGTTACTCCGAGATGAACCCAGAGATCAATGCACGGTCTCCAATTTATCCGCCGTCGAGCGGAGGGTCAAGTCATCTCTCGTGCCATCTTGTGGACAGCCCATTCACGGCAGCCACTCAGATCTATCCGACTAGAGAACTCCATGCCTAGCTTCTCACGAAGGCTCGCACCAGTTGGCTGGTGACTCTAGAGATATCTCGCTCACTTTCCAAAAGGCTGTAGCTGCTTAGCTGCAGGCCTCACTGTTCCCGGGCGGCCCTTCAATTCGCTTCCTCGAAGAACCAGCTCCGTAACAGGCGAGCTGCGTGTGAGCACGTTGAGACGACATTCATATGAGTGAATCGCCCCGGGTTTTGAGGAGGCTCCAACACTTGAGAAGATGGAGCTATGACCAAGTCAAACAAGTTCTCACCCGAGGTCCGCGAGCGTGCCGAACGCATGGTGCAGGAGCACCGAGCCGACTACCCTTCGCTGTGGGCAGCCATTGAATCAATAGCCCCCAAGATTGGCTGCGTGCCGCAGACCTTGAACGATTGGGTCAAGAAGGCCGAGGTCGACAGCGGCCAGCGTGCCGGTACCACCACGTCAGAAGCCCAGCGCATCAAGGAGCTGGAACGTGAGGTCAAGGAGCTGCGCCGGGCCAACGACATCCTGAAGACGGCCAGCGCGTTTTTTGCGCAGGCGCAGCTCGACCGCCGATTGAAGTCTTGAAGAACTACATCGACTGCCACCGTGACGACTACGGGGTCGAGCCCATCTGCCGGGTGCTGCAGATGGCCCCGTCGTGTTACTGGCGCCACGCAGCCCGGCTGCGTAACCCGCAACTGCGCAGTCAACGCGCCCAGCGTGACGAGTGCTTGAAGGCGGACATCCAGCGCGTGTGGCATGCCAACTGGCAGGTCTACGGGGCCGATAAGGTCTGGCTGCAGATGAACCGCGAGGGCATCCCGGTGGCACGTTGTACTGTGGAGCGACTGATGCGTGCCATGGGCTTGCAAGGGGCTCGCCGTGACAGGGCGGTACGTACCACCACGCCTGACACATCAGCGCCGTGCCCGCTGGACCACGTCAACCGGCACTTCAAGGCCAGCCGTCCCAACGAGCTATGGGTGTCGGACTTCACCTATGTCTCCACCTGGCAGGGCTGGCTGTATGTGGCCTTTGTTGTGGATGTGTATGCCCGGCGCATCGTGGGCTGGCGAGTCAGCCGCAGCATGCAAACGGACTTCGTGCTGGATGCGCTGGAGCAGGCGCTGTATGACCGCCAGCCAGCAGCCCATGCCTTGACGCACCATTCCGACAGGGGCAGTCAATACGTCAGCATCCGCTACACCGAACGGCTGGACCAGGCGGGCATACAGCCCTAGGTGGGCAGCCGGGGTGACAGCTACGACAACGCGCTGGCCGAGACCATCAACGGTCTGTACAAGGCCGAGCTGATTCACCGCCGGGGACCCTGGAAGACCAGGGAATCCGTGGAACTGGCCACCCTGCAATGGGTGCACTGGTTCAACCATGTCCGATTGCTCACGCCGATTGGGGGCATCCCTCCGGCAGAAGCTGAGGCAAACTACTGGAGGCAACTAGCCGTCAGCGACACCTCGGCAGAGGTGTCAACTTAAACCAATCGGCCTCCTTGAAACCCGGGGCGATTCAGTCGACGAACAATTCGGGCGTACGTAATCAGCGACCAAGGCTCGGCGCTTCGCTTTCCGAAGCTTAGGCCCTACCTACGACGCGTGGTGGTGTGTCACCTCAATGCCGGCAACGATTTAACGGCAGCCAACATTTCATCAAATACCGCCCGAACTCTTCCCGAGACCGGGCCGCGCTGCGGCCGATAAACGTACAAACCCCATGCTGAAGATTCTTCTTTCTCCAGCACGCGCACAAGCTTTCCGCTGGCAATGTATGGGGCGACTACGTAGTCTGGCAGTTGTGCAAAGGCGATGCCTGCCAACGCCGCCCCCAATTCCATGTCGGCATTGTCGACGATGATTGCAGCAGCAATGGGTGTCCACTGACGTCCCGCTTTGAAATACCAAGGCCAGGGGCGGCCGGTATTGAGATCGACAGACGCAGTGGTCGGCAGTCTACTGAGGGCATCAATGGTGTCAGGTGCGCCAACTTTTCTGATCAAATGCGGTGCGGCAACGATTGGAAATTTCATGTCGGCGGCCTTTCGCGCGACAAAGCGGCTATCGCGCATAAATCCGAGTCTGACGCCAACGTCTATCCCTTCTTCAACCGTATTGCTGATGCGATCGGACAAACGGACATCCAGTGTGATTGCGGGATGACGCGCGGCCACGCGCTCCAGTGCAGGCAGAACCGCCCTGGTGCCTAAGCTGAGCGGTGCCGTGATGCGAACCGTGCCAGAGAGGGATGTCTGCTCGTCACGCCCAGGAACTCGCCAGAGTTCCTCGAACCGCTCCAATGCGGGGCGCACCTGGTCTAACAAACCTTCACCAAACGCAGTGATGCGTACCTGGCGCGTGCTTCTATGAAACAACACCTCGCCATAGTGTTGCTCCAGCTGCTGGATCGCGCGTGTAACGCCTTGCGGGGAAGTACTGAGCCGGACGGCCGCATCGCGAAAACTGCTGCTTTCGGCCGCCACTCTAAAGATACGCAGCAGTTCAATTTCCTTGTTCATGACGAGCGCTTCACCTGGTCAGTTCCACTGCGCGTTTATTATTCCATAAATTGGAATTAATAAATCGAAACAATTCCATATACAAGAGTTTTGCGGAATCACATACTTCGATTCCAGAGCAACTCCACAGGAACCGCGAATGAATACTTCTGCATAGATCACCACCTACTACGGCACCTTGCACTGCAGCGATCGCGAAGCCAGTTGCGTTATTGGCGGCGCTTGATGTGCTCAATATTCATCATCGCTGACGTCAAATTTAGTTAGTAAAGGAAACAACATCATGAAATCACGTGCAGCAGTTGCCTTCGGGCCAGGAAAGCCGCTGGAAATCGTCGAGATCGATGTCGAGCCGCCGCGCAAGGGCGAGGTGCTCATCAAGATCACGAATACCGGCGTTTGCCATACAGACGCCTTCACCCTGTCCGGCGACGACCCCGAAGGTATCTTCCCGGTCGTGCTGGGTCATGAAGGTGCGGGTATCGTCGTGGAGGTGGGTGAAGGTGTGACCAGCGTGAAGCCTGGCGATCACGTCATTCCGCTCTACACCGCCGAATGCGGCGAGTGCCTGTTCTGCAAGTCCGGTAAGACCAACCTGTGTGTCGCGGTTCGCGCAACCCAGGGCAAGGGGCTGATGCCCGATGGTACGACTCGCTTCTCGTACAACGGTCAGCCGGTTTACCACTACATGGGCTGCTCGACCTTCAGCGAATACACAGTCGTCGCCGAAGTCTCGCTGGCCAAGATCAACCCGGACGCCAACCCCGAGCACGTCTGCCTGCTGGGCTGCGGCGTGACCACCGGCATCGGCGCCGTGCACAACACGGCCAAGGTACAGCCCGGCGACTCGGTGGCCATCTTCGGCCTCGGCGGCATCGGTCTCGCTGCGATTCAAGGTGCACGCCAGGCCAAAGCGGGCCGCATCATCGCCATCGATACCAATCCGGCGAAGTTCGAACTGGCTCGTACCTTCGGCGCGACCGAATGTCTCAACCCGAAGGACTTCGACAAGCCGATTCACGAGGTTCTGATCGAGATGACCGGCTGGGGTGTCGATCACACCTTCGAATGCATTGGTAACGTCAATGTGATGCGTTCTGCATTGGAAGCAGCACACCGCGGCTGGGGCCAGTCGATCGTCATCGGCGTGGCTGGTGCTGGCAAGGAAATTTCGACCCGCCCGTTCCAGTTGGTCACCGGTCGCACCTGGAAGGGTTCGGCTTTCGGTGGGGTCAAGGGCCGCACCCAACTTCCCGGCATGGTGGAAGACGCAATGAAAGGCGAGATCGATCTCGCCCCGTTCGTCACCCACACCATGGGCCTCGACGACATCAACAAGGCCTTCGACCTGATGCATGAAGGCAAGTCGATTCGCACGGTGATCCACTACTGATCACCCACTATCCATTCAACACCAACCACCAAGGAAATTAACCATGTCCAATCCTGTCATTTCCGGCGACGGCATCTTCTCGCACGTCTTCGTCGGCGCCGCCGACCTCCAGAAGTCGACCGCGTTCTATGACGCCGCTCTGGGTGCTCTCGGCATCAAGAATCTCGGTCCTTTCGGCAACGGATGGGTGCTTTTCGGTCGCGAAAAGCCGGCTTTCATCATCGCCCGTCCGGGCAATGGTGAAGCGCCTTCCGGCAACGGCGTGACGGTCGGCTTTGCGGCCGCCACTCCCGCCGAAGTGGACGCCTTCCACGCCGCCGGCCTTGCCGCAGGCGGCACCGACGAGGGCCAGCCCGGCCCGCGTGGCCACCTGCCGGGTGCCTATGCGGCCTACCTGCGTGATCCGGCGGGCAACAAGGTTTGCGCGTACACCTTCGTCTGAAAGCCAGGAAGCTGAGGGCGTTCTGAAAAGGCCAGCACAAGCCTCTACACGGCGAGCCTATTGGACGGACCGTGTAGAGCGGTGCCCGCTCATGAAGATCGGCCCGCAGCCATGTGCGAAACGCATGGCTGCGGGCAGTTGCTTTGAAGCGTGTTTTTCAACCAATGAGAAATGAGGTCGTTATGCAAGAGCCGGCCAACATCAATACGACGACCGTACAACCCGCCCCGACCGCCACCGTGTACGGCATGCCGGCCTATACCGATCGTGCTGCCGCCGTGGGTGAAGTGCATGCGCGCCCGCATCTCTTGATTCAGGCCCCCCGCGGTATATTGCAGCTCGCTTTCATGACCGAAGGCGACCAGGCCAGGGATCAGATGGCGATGAGCGAGTTGTCTCATCGCTTCGGCGTTGCCGAACCCGACCATGCTACGCCGCTTCACGGCGTGACATGGGATGAAGGAGACCTGCACTGCGAAAAGCACACCGAGTTCTCGACGTATCTCTGGTGCGCTTCGCTGGATTCCGAGACGGGAGAGCCGTGTGGCGAAAATCCGTTCAAGCATGGATTTGTTCCTCCCGGCCCGGTCGTATCCGGCATCCGTTTGAGACTTCTTCCGTGGATGCCGGAAACGGAGAAGGAGGTCGATCGCTTCGATCCTGCCAGCCTGTGCTACTCGCTGGTGGAGAACGGCTCTGCCGCCATCCTGACCGACTTTCGACAGGATGAGGACGGCCTGACGCAAATCCTCGTCCTGGCCCGCGATTTGACCCCGGCGCGTGCGGGTGCGCTGGCTCAACGTCTGCTGGAGATCGAGACTTACCGCACCTTGGCGTTGCTGTCCCTGCCGTTGACACGATCGATGACGTCGGAGCTGCGACGCATGGAGTCGCGCCTTGCGGCGATCACCGACGAGATGTGTACGAGCTTGGTGGAACGGCGCGACAGCGACGTGCTGCTGTCCGAATTGACCGGCCTGGCTGCCGAGCTGGAAGCTGGCATTGCGGCGAATCTCTATCGCTTCGGCGCCAGCCGTGCCTACTACGAGATCGTCGAGGAAAGGCTGGCAGCGCTTTCGGAAGAGGCCGTATCCGGGTACTTCACCTGGGCGGATTTCCTGCAGCGTCGCATCGCTCCCGCCATGCGGACATGCCAATCCGTAAAGGAGCGCCAGACCAAGCTCTCCGACAAGCTGACCCGGGCCATCGCGTTGCTGCGTTCCTGGATCGACGTCGAGCTTGAACGCCAGAACCGCGATCTACTTGCGTCGATGAACAACCGGGCCAAGATGCAATTGCGCCTTCAGCAAACCGTCGAAGGCCTTTCGGTCGCGGCAATTTCTTATTACGTCGTGAGTCTTCTCGGCTATTTGCTTAAGGGCATTCCGATGGTTCACGACAGCGTGGCGCCGGTGATGGCGGTCCTGGTGCCTGCGGTGATGCTGACGGTCTGGTGGATCGTTCGCAGGATCAGACACGCCCACGGCGACACGGCAGCGGAAGAGAAATCTTCCTGACGAGCTGCCGTCCTGGCGCGCGAGAGCTGCGCCGTTCCTTTGAACATAGGAGAACACCATGGAACGCATCGAACATCACGCCAGCTTTGATGGTTGGCAGGACGTTTATCAGCATGAATCCACGACGCTCGGTTGCACGATGAAAGTCGGCGTCTATCTGCCTCCGCAGGCACAGCACAGCAAGGTGCCGGTGCTCTACTGGCTTTCAGGCCTCACCTGCACCGAGCAGAACTTCATCACCAAGTCCGCCGTCCAGCGCTACGCAGCCGAACATGGCATTGCCGTCGTCGCGCCCGATACCAGCGCTCGCGGCGAAGGCGTTGCCGACGATCCCGCCTATGACCTCGGACAGGGGGCGGGTTTCTACGTCAACGCCACGCAGGAACCCTGGGCTGCGAATCATCGGATGTATGACTACGTGGTGCAGGAACTACCGGCGCTGATCGAGGCCCACTTTCCCGTGACGGCGGAGCGGAGCATCAGCGGCCATTCCATGGGGGGACATGGTGCTCTGGTCATCGCCCTGCGCAACCCGGGCCGTTATCGAAGCGTCTCGGCCTTCTCGCCCATCGTCGCCCCCACCCAGGTTCCCTGGGGACACAAGGCCTTCGAGGCGTACCTGGGCAGCGACCGGGAGGCGTGGAAGCAGTACGACACCGTGGAGCTGATTCGCACCGTGCAGGAGCGTCTGCCGCTGCTGGTGGATCAGGGCTTGGGCGACGAGTTCCTGGAGAGTCAGCTTCAGCCCGATCTGCTGCGCAAAGCCTGCGACGAGACGGGGCACCCGCTCACGTTGAATCTGCGCCCAGGCTACGACCACAGCTACTACTTCATTGCCAGTTTCATTGGCGAGCATATGGCACACCACGCATCGGCGCTGAAACGCTGAGAGAGATGAGATCAGGTTATGACAAAGACCTCCAAAAACCGACATCACGTCGTCATTATCGGAGCGGGCTTCGGTGGGATCGAGGTTGCAAACCAGCTTGCTGGTGCCGAGGTCGATGTGACGATCATCGATCGGCGCAATCATCATCTGTTCCAACCCTTGCTTTACCAAGTCGCAGGGGCGTCCCTATCTACCTCGGAGATCGCTTGGCCTATCCGCTATCTCTTTCGCAATCGGCCGGAAGTGAACACGTTGATGGCCGAAGTGGAAGGTGTAGACACGGACGCACGTGAAGTCATTCTCAGCAATGGATCGCGCCAGCCCTATGACACGCTCGTGCTCGCTACAGGCGCGACCCACGCTTATTTCGGGCATGACGAATGGGAGCCTTTTGCCCCAGGCCTGAAAACTCTTGAGGACGCCACGACCATCCGAGGCCGAATTCTGGCTGCATTCGAAGAGGCCGAGCGCACGAGCGATCCGCAACGACGCGCTGCGTTGCAGACCTTCGTCATCATTGGTGGCGGCCCCACCGGGGTGGAACTGGCGGGCACCATCGCGGAGCTTGCACGAGACACGCTGGCGCGAGACTTTCGCTCCATCGATCCAAGCACGTCGCGGGTTGTACTGATCGAGGCTGGTCAACGCCTGTTGTCCGTCTTTCCCGAGGATCTTTCGGCCTATACGCGCCAGGCGTTCGAAAAGCTCGGGGTCGAGGTCGTGCTGGGTACGCCGGTCACCGAATGCTCGGCCGACGGCGTGATGTATGGCGGCAATCCCCTTTCGGCCAAGACCATCGTCTGGGCCGCCGGAGTCCAAGCGTCTCCTGCAGCCCGCTGGTTGGGTGCTGCCTCTGATCGTGCTGGCCGAGTTGTCGTTGGGGCCGACCTGACGGTGGCGGGACACCCTGAGATCTTTGCCATCGGCGATACGGCCTCGTGCACTATGCCTGATGGAAAGCCTGTCCCAGGAATTGCACCAGCAGCAAAACAGCAAGGCAAGTACGTTGCTAGCCTGATTGGGCGACGCTTGAAGGGTAAGCCCAGCGATGGTCCCTTTAAATACCGACATCAGGGGAACCTAGCAACCATAGGCCGTAGCCTGGCGGTCATTGACATGGGACGAGTGAAGCTGCGCGGAGCGTTTGCATGGTGGATTTGGAAACTCGCGCATATCTACTTTCTTATTGGTACTCGAAATCGCCTTAGCGTTGCCTTGAGTTGGGTATGGAACCACAGCATTGGCTACCGAGGCTCTCGCATCATCCTTCGGACAAGCCCGAGCAAGGACCACCCCTAAGCCTATGGCGTTGGGTAAATCCAGACCTTAGGATTAGAGGACCATGCTCCGGAGTAGGCAAGACCACGTTTGGGTGCAGTACGGATTCTTGATCGTCTTGCTTAATTGACGTTGATCGTCAGTAGCTTGGATAAGACAGCTGGTTGTTCTAAACAGCGCGCCAGGCCGCGCAGTCAAGTAGCCAGTTGGCAATTCAGGCAAGACAGCTGCTCTTTCACATCCATTGGCCTACTAACTACGTACAAAATCTATGTCACTGATGATCATCATCCTGGCAACGCTGGCCGCGGGCATAGGGAGCGTCTGGATAGCCTATCTGTTGGTCGCCCGTACCAGGGCAAGCAATGGACAGACTAGTTACGCGCACCAAGGCTTTCTTGGTTTGGCAGCTGGCGCACTTTTAACTACAAGCCTCACTCATCTGCTGCCTGAAGCGCTTGAAAGCAATGTAGATGCGCATGAGCTCTTCTTGGTCATTCTTGCGGGCTTGGTTTTCTTTTTTCTTTTGGGCAAGGCAGAGCTATGGCATCACCCGCACGACCATGAACATACAAGCCCTTCTCACAGAGGCTCCAGTTGGGCATTGCTGATTGGTGATGGTGTTTATTGTTTCGGTGACGGCGTTCTGATCGCTTCTATGTTCATCGTGGACATTCGATTGGGCGCGATTGCTGCCGCATCAGTATCAGCGCATGAGATACCTCATCACATGGGTGATCTGGCCGTTCTACGGGAGGGGAGTTATCGAGGTTCTGCGGTTCTGAAACTCACCATGGCTGGCGGGATGACAGCATTAGGAGGTGTGAGTGGATATCTTCTGCTTGAAAAGCTACAGCATTTGCAACCATTCTTGATGGCTGTCGCTGGGAGCAGCTTTATCTATGTGGCTCTCTCAGACGTAATACCCCGGATGCAGCAACGCCGAACGGCGAAGGACGCCACGATACAAGTGGCTTGGCTTCTGCTTGGGATCGCGATAGTTGCCGTAGTGAACTCGCTGTCTCATGGCAATAGCGCCTTGTGAACCAGGGGTAATTCAGCGCAGTCGCTGACTGGTTCCAGTCAACTCAAATGTTGGGATTGAAGAAATACGTGTGCTTACACAAGAACCTGCGTCATCGGAATCATTTTTTTGAAATGCCTGGGAGACGAACTTGACCGATCTATTCACGACAAAGCCCAAGCCTCCCTTGGCCGAACTACTGCGTCCCAAGACGCTGGATGAATTCGTCGGGCAAAGGCACTTGCTTGGCCACGGCAAGCCGCTGCGCCTCGCATTCGAGTCGGGCAAGCTGCACTCGTTCATCCTCTGGGGGCCACCGGGCGTGGGCAAGACCACCCTGGGCCGTCTAGCCGCCAGCGTGACCGACAGCCGCTTCATCGCCATCTCCGCCGTGCTGGCCGGGGTAAAGGACATTCGGCAAGCCATCGACGAAGCCCAGGCTGAACTGGATAACCACGGTCGTTCTGTATTGACCCAGTGAATTCCTGCTCAGGTGTTAACGTTGAAGGAAACGACGATGAGCACCCTGATGGAAGACGACATCAAGCGCTGGACAGCCAAGCGTAAGACAGCCCTTGTCCTGGACATCATCCAGGGCAAGACCACGATCTCGGAGGCCAGCCGTGCCTTCGACCTCAACCCCTCGGAGGTTGAGCAATGGGTCGATGAAGGCAAACGTGGCATGGAGAACGCCCTGCGCACCAAGCCCTTGGAAGTCAAAGAGCAGTACGAGAAGCAACTGCGCGAACTTCAGCAGGCCTATGGCGAAGCCATGTTGGAGCTGCGTGCCAGAAAAAAGCTGGCGTCCCTGCTGGGCAACGAGGACGAGAAATGATCCTCAGCCTTCAGCAGGGACTGGCCCAAGACGGATTCAAAGTCAGCCTGGTCAAGCTGTGCCATTGGTTCGAGATGCCCCGGCGCACGGTGTACTACCGCAGCACCAAGGCACCACCGAAGGTTCAGGAACACTTCGTCAAACCCATCAAGGCCATGATCGAAGAGAACCCGTCGTTCGGCTATCGCACCGTGGCGCACCTGCTTGGCTTCAACAAGAACACCGTGCAGCGGGTCTTCCAGCTCAAGGGCTGGCAGGTGCGCAAGCGCCCGGTGGGCTTCAGGCCTCGCATCCAGGCATTGCCTTCTGTGGCCAAGGCGCCAGATGAGCGCTGGGCCACCGATCTGTGCCGCGTGTGGACAGGGCGTGATGGCTGGGCTTCGCTGGCCCTGGTGATCGACTGCTACAGCCGCGAGCTGCTGGGCTGGCACCTCAGCCGAAGTGGCCGATCCAAGACCGCTGAAGCGGCGCTGGAGCAGGCGTTGATTGCCAGGTACGGCTGTCTGGGCAAGGTCCGGCACCCGTTCCTGTTGAGGTCAGACAACGGTCTGGTGTTCACCAGCCGCAGCTACACGGCCTTGGTCAAAAGCTATGGCCTGCAGCAGGAGTTCATCACCCCGTACAGCCCGGAGCAAAACGGCATGGTCGAGCGCGTGATCAGAACGCTCAAAGACCAATGCGTACACCGCCACCGTTTCGAGACACTGCAGCACGCCTGTCGTGTGATCGCAGATTGGATCGGCTTTTATAACCACCGGCGCCCTCATCAGGCGCTGGGCATGAAGACCCCCGCTGAGGCTTATGCTTTAGCAGCCTGACCTGTGCAGAAACCGCTGGGTCAATACAGTTCTACAGTCCTTTTCGTCGATGAAATCCATCGCTTCAACAAGGCGCAGCAGGATGCGTTGTTGCCCCATGTCGAGTCTGGTCTGCTTACCCTGGTGGGAGGGACTACGGAGCATCCGGGGTTGGCTGTCAATTCCGCCCTTCTCTCTCGTGCTCAGGTCTACACACTGGAGCCGCTGTCTGGCGAAGAGATGCAGCAGCTCTATGCACGCGCGCTGCCGCATCTGCAGGGCATTACGTTGGAGGCGGACGCGCTGGACTTGCTCAAGGGCTTCGCCGATGGCGATGGCAGGCGCTTCCTCAATCTGCTTGAGCAGGTGACAAATGCGGCGGCGGGCGCCGGCAAACCGCTGGTCGATGGCGAGTTCACCAGGTTGTCCACCAGTCCGTCGCTGCGCCGCTTCGATAAGGGCGGCGACGAGTTCTACTGGCAGCTCTCGGCATTCCACAAATCGCTGCGGGGTTCCGACCCCGATGCGGCCCTGTATTGGCTGGCCCGCATCCTCGATGGCAGCGGTGATGTGAGTCAGGTGACCCGCCGCATGGTGGTGATGGCCAGCGAAGACATCGGCAATGCCGACCCGCAGGCGCTGCAACTGGCACTCAATGCCGCGCTGGCCTACGACAGGCTGGGCTCACCCGAAGGCGAGATACCGCTGGCCCAGGCGGTGACTTACCTCGCTCTGGCCCCCAAGTCGAATGCCGCCTATGCCGCCTGGGATCAGGCCAAGGCATTCGTCAAGCGCAGCGGCTCCCAGGCTGTGCCGCTCCATCTTCGCAATGCGCCGACGAAGCTGATGAAGCAGATGGGCTATCGCGAAGGCTACCGCTACGTGCATGATGAGCCCAACGGCTATGCCGCTGGGCAAACCTATTTTCCCGAGGGCGTGGCGCGGCCGGGCTGGTACCAGCCAACGGACAGGGGCGTCGAGCGAAGGCTGGGAGAAAGGCTTACTTGGCTGCGCTCGCTCGATGACGCGACGCCGCCAAGCCCGGACGCTTGACCGACCTCCCCCCCGAAATCGGCCCATCGCTACCTCACGAACTACAGGATAAGAACATGCCAGACGCTTCTATCGGTGAATCCTCTGCGAATATCAGACGGAGTCGAGTTGCCCGCTATCTACGCACTGAGTCTGGGGCTGCGGTGCTCCTGGTGATCGTCACGGTTGTGGCGCTGGCGTGGGCGAACTCGCCGCTATCCGATGCCTATTTCAAGTTGTGGCACCTGGACGTCGGGTTCAACTTTGGGCCATTGGGCCTGCACATGGACCTGCATCACTGGGTCAACGACGGCCTGATGGTCGTCTTCTTCTTCCTGATCGGCCTGGAGGTGCGTCAGGAATTCGCCCACGGGTCGCTCAGGGACCCCAGCCGTGCCCGTCTCGCCCTGATCGCGGGGGTCGCGGGTGTTGTGCTTCCCGCTCTGGTGTACGTCCTGCTCGTGGGGCTGGCCGGAGGTCAGGGCCTGCACGGGTGGGGTGCGGTGGTCGGCACCGATACGGCGTTCATGCTGGGCACCCTGGCGATCGTCGGTCCGCGGCTGTCCGGTCAATTGCGTGTGTTCCTGCTCACCCTGACCGTGGTCGATGACTTCCTCGCCGTGTCCATCATCGGCATCGTCTATAGCGAGGAGATCCGGGTCGTCCCGTTGCTGATCGCCCTTGCCAGTCTCGTCGGGTTGTGGTTGCTGGGGCGCACCCGCCAGTGGCGGGCAATGCCGTATGTGCTGATCGTGATCGTGCTGTGGCTCGCAACCGTGTATTCCGGCATCCATGCCTCCCTCGCCGGGATGGCCGCGGGGCTGCTGATCCCCGCCTATGCGACGCAACGTCACGGGGTCGTTGCGGCAAGACAGTTGTTCCGTGACTTCTGGCAGTCTCCGAGTGCCGCATCGGCTCGCGCGGTGGACTGCGGGCTGTCCCAGGGTATCTCGGTGAACGAGCGGCTGCACGAGTTCCTGCGGCTGCCGACAGCGCTGCTGATCGTGCCGGTGTTCGCCTTGGCGAACGCCGGGGTGGACCTGCGTGGTGGGCTGCTCGCTGAGGCCTTCGGCTCGCCCGTGACCTGGGGCGTCATCGCGGGGCTCGTGCTCGGCAAGCTCCTGGGCATCGGGCTCACCACGCTCGTCGCCGTCCGTCTCGGCCTGGGCCGGCTGCCCGAGGGCGTCGGAATGGGGAGCGTGTTCGGTGGTGCGGCACTGTCCGGGATCGGGTTCACCGTGTCGCTGCTCATCATCGGGCTCGCGTTCGGCACGACCTCCGACCTGGGCCGCCAGGCGACGGTCGGCGTGCTCGTGTCGATGATGCTCGCCACGTTGCTCGGGTGGCTCATCTTCAAGGTTGCCGCTCGCAGGTGGGGTGAGGAGAACGCCGATCTGCCGATGGTGCTTGAGCCGCCGGTCGATCCCGAGGTCGATCACATTCGCGGGCCAGAGGACGCCCAACTCACTCTCGTCGAGTACGTGGACTTCGAGTGCGAGTACTGTGCGCACGCCACCGGTTCGTGGGACGATCTTCGCGCCCACTTCGGTGACGACCTGCGGTATGTGGTGCGCCATCTGCCGCACCACCCGCACGGGCCGATTGCCGCGCGTGCGTCCGAGGCAGCGGCGAACCAGGGGATGTTCTGGCCGTGGCTGGACTTCGTGTTCAGCCGTCAGCACGCGCTGGAGCGCGAGGATCTGATCGGCTACGCCGCAGAGCTTGGGCTCGACGTCGATCGGTTCATCGCCGATCTCGACAGCCCTGCGGTGATCGAGCGTGTCGAGCGCGACCTCGCCAGTGCGGTCGCCAGCGGTGCGCATGCCACGCCGACGTTCTTCGTCGAGGGTCGCCGCCTGCGCGGCAGCTACGACGCCCGCTCTGTCACCGCAGCGCTTGAAGCCAGCCGCCGCGGCACCCGAACTCAGGAAGTCCCGTCCTGAGCGGGACGAACTACAAGTCAAGAACATGCCAAACAATTCTTTCGGTGAATCCTCTTGTGCCGCTGCGGCCAGCGGCCTCGTGCAGGTGCGTGGCGCGCGCGAGAACAACCTCAAGGAGGTGGACGTCTCCATCCCGCGTAACGCGCTGGTGGTGTTCTCGGGTGTCTCCGGCTCCGGGAAGTCCTCGCTGGCCTTTGGCACCATCTATGCCGAGGCCCAGCGGCGCTACTTCGAGTCGGTGGCCCCCTATGCGCGGCGACTGATCGACCAGGCCGGCGTGCCGGACGTCGATGCGATCGACGGCCTGCCGCCGGCGGTGGCACTGCAGCAGCAGCGGGGCTCCAGCAACGCGCGTTCCTCTGTGGGCAGTGTGACCACCTTGTCCAGCCTGGTGCGGATGATGTATTCGCGCGCCGGCGCCTACCCGGCCGGCCAACCGATGCTGTACGCCGAGGATTTTTCGCCCAACACGCCGCAGGGAGCGTGCCCGACCTGCTACGGCCTGGGCCATGTGTACGAGGTGACCGAGGCCATCATGGTGCCCGATCCCTCCCTGAGCATCCGCGAGCGGGCGATCGCCTCCTGGCCCCCCGCCTGGCAAGGCCAGAACCTGCGCGACATCCTGGTCAGCATGGGCTACGACGTTGACCGACCGTGGAAGGACCTGCCGAAGAAGGATCGCGACTGGATTCTGTTCACCGAGGAAACACCGACGGTGCCGGTGTACGCCGGCTTCACGCCCGCCGAAACCCGCGCCGCGCTCAAGCGCAAGATGGAGCCGAGCTACATGGGCACCTTCACCGGCGCCAGGCGCTACGTGCTGCACACCTTTGCCAACACCCAGAGCGCGTTGATGAGAAAGCGCGTGTCCCGGTTCATGGAGGGCAAACCGTGCCCCACCTGCCACGGCAAGCGGCTCAAGCCCGAGGCGCTGTCGGTCACCTTCGCCGGCGTGGACATCGGCGCGTTCATGCAGATGCCGCTGGACCAGTTGGCGGCCTTGCTCGAACCCATCGCCCAGGGCGATTTCCGCGCCCATGCAGCGGGGGCGGCTACGGACAAGGAAGCGACCCGACGCGACCGTGCCGAACGCGCGGCCTCCGGCCGCGCCGTCCATGCGGTATCGCCCGACGTGCGCCGCACCTCGGCGCTATCGGAAGAAAAGCGCCTCGCCGCGCAGCGCCTGGCCGGTGGCGTGATGGCACGCCTGCGCCAACTGCGTGGGCTGGGCCTGGGCTACCTGACGCTGGACCGGGCCACGCCGACGCTTTCGGCCGGCGAGTTGCAGCGCCTGCGGCTGGCCACGCAATTGAGTTCCCTGCTGTTCGGTGTCGTGTACGTGCTCGACGAGCCCTCCGCGGGCCTGCACCCCTCCGATAGCCAGGCCCTGTACGACGCGCTCGACCGGCTGCGCGACGCCGGCAACTCGGTGTTCGTGGTGGAGCACGACTTGGACCTGATGCGCCGCGCGCAATGGCTGGTGGATGTCGGGCCGGATGCTGGGGAGCGTGGCGGCCGCGTGCTCTACAGCGGCGAGCCGGATGGCCTGCGCAAGATTGCCGAATCGCGTACTGCACGCTACCTGTTCGATGAGATCCCCGCGCCGGGAAGCCGGGCACGCGAAGCGACCGGCTGGCTGGAGCTGCAGGACATTCACCGCCACAACCTGCATGGCGTGAATGCGCGCATTCCGCTGGGCGTGCTGACGGCCGTCACCGGCATCTCCGGCTCGGGCAAGTCCAGCCTCGTGGCGCAGGCCCTGCCGGAGCTGGTGCTGCTGCACCTGGGCCACGAGCCGGAAGACGATGCGGCCGAAAGCGCCACCAGCGAAGGGCCGGCAGTGATCGAAGCGACTGGCGGTCGTCTGGCGGGCGACGTGGACGCCATACAGCGCATGGTGCAGGTGGACCAGAAACCGATCGGGCGCACGCCGCGGTCGAACCTGGCCACCTACACGGGCCTGTTCGACCATGTGCGCAAGCTGT
Organism: Comamonas aquatica; assembly: GCF_018064205.1. NCBI lineage: Bacteria > Pseudomonadati > Pseudomonadota > Betaproteobacteria > Burkholderiales > Comamonadaceae > Comamonas > Comamonas aquatica. The sequence goes on from NZ_CP072916.1 coordinate 2,497,267, forward strand.
TCGCCGCCACACCCGATGCGCGACGCCGCCGCTATGACGCCGGGCGCTTCTCGTTCAACGTCGCCAAGGGGCGCTGCGAGACCTGCGAGGGCGAGGGCTTCGTCAGCGTGGAACTGCTGTTCATGCCCAGCGTGTACGCGCCGTGCCCGACGTGCCATGGCGCACGCTACAACGAGGCCACGCTGAAGGTGCAATGGAACGGGCGCAACATCGCCGAGGTGCTGCAGATGACCGTGGACGAAGCCAGCGAATTCTTCGCGGGTGAAGACGCTGTGGCAAGGCCACTGCAACTGCTGCGCGATATCGGACTGGGCTATCTGCGCCTGGGGCAACCGGCCACCGAGCTTTCCGGTGGCGAGGCGCAGCGCATCAAGCTGGCGACCGAGCTTCAGCGCAGCCAGCGCGGCCGAAGCCTGTACGTGCTCGACGAGCCGACTACCGGGCTGCATGCGTCGGACGCTGACCGGCTGCTGGTGCAGTTGCAGCGCCTGGTCGATGCCGGCAACACCGTGGTGATGATCGAGCACGATATGCGCGCGGTGGCCCAGGCCGATTGGGTGATCGACGTAGGGCCTGGTGCAGGCGCTGCCGGCGGCAGCATCGTGGTGGCGGGCTCCCCTCAGCAGGTGGCCCGAACGTCTGGCAGCAGAACCGCTCCGTTCCTTGCGCAGGAATTAGCGCGGGCCCGGACGTGAGGCAGGGTTTTGTCTATCTGATTAGGGTCAGTCCACTGAACCCGCAGTACCTCACCAAGAAGCAGACGGTGTTTCAGAAGATCGCTGCGTTTGTGGAGAAGTTCAAGGGGGTGGGTGGGCAGGTTTGAATCTGCCCTTTTCTCGCCGAAAAATCCATAGACTGCAAGAATGACAGCAAGGAGGTGGGGATCGCACGTAGGGCTGTGTGACCCCTATCCTGTAGCGTGACCTGATTGGGTCAAGGCCGAGTTGTCATGCAGGCAGTTTGGCTGCAAGCAGTTCGACCTTCTCGATATTGGGCGGAGAACTGAGCAAGGTCGCGGCGTTGGCCATCAAGGCCGCGGCGATCTGGCCGTTCAGATGTGCCTGGCGACCTGCCTCATCGGCGAAGGCATCGAACACACCAAACGTCGAAGGGCCAAACTTCAATGCGAACCAGGCCGTGGTGCCGGACTCGGCGTTGGCGAGCGGCAGTGCGCTGGCCAGGAAGTCGGCAAGCGCAGCCTCCTGGCCGGGTTTAGCTTCGAGGCGAACAAACAGGGCGAGCTTGGTCATGCTGTATTCCTTTGGGTAAATGGAAAAGTAGGTTAAGGGATCGACGAGGCTGCAGTCTAAGTCTTCATGACAGACATCTCTATAGGCAATAATGACAACATTGATATCATTGTTGCCATGAAACTCCACCTCCTTGTTTGTGATGGCGTGTTTGATCTGGGGCTTGCGGCGCTCACTGACACAGTGGGCTTAGCCAATGCGATGGCAGGCTCGCTGCCACAGGCCCCCTCTCGCATAGAGCTCACGCTGGTGGGTGTGCGGCGTCGCATCCGCACTGCGCAAGGCTTGACGGTCCCCGTGGTCACTGCGCATGGTGTGCCCGAACCAGACGTCGTGCTCGTGCCCGCGTTTGGCGACAAGATGCCTGACACGCTCTCGGCTCGACTCACACGACCCGATGTGCCCGACGCGGTCGCGGCGCTACAGCAGTGGTCCACCGCTGGCGCGCACCTTGGTGCCGCTTGCTCCGGTAGTTTCTTGCTTGCAGAGAGTGGCCTGCTGGATGGGCATCGTGCGACGACATCATGGTGGCTGGGGCCGATGTTTCGGCAGCGCTATCCGAACGTCGCGCTGGACGAGTCACGCATGATCGTGAACTCGACACGCTTCACCACCGCGGGTGCCGCTTTGGCCCACGTCGACTTGGCCTTGCGCATCATCCGAGGGCGCAGTCCGGCGCTGGCGGCCCTGGTGGCACGCTATCTGCTGATCGAGACACGCAGTTCGCAAGCCGAGTTCGTGATTCCCGACCACCTTGCGCATGCCGACCCGATGGTAGAGCGCTTCGAGTGCTGGGCCAGACGTCGGCTCGCGCAGGGGTTCTCGCTGGCCGAGGCGGCCAGCGCCGTGGGCACAAGCGAGCGCACCTTGGCGCGGCGGCTGCAAAGCGTTTTGGGAAAGACACCGCTGTCGTATTTCCAGGACTTGCGCGTGGAGCATGCCGTCCATCTCTTGCGCACAAGCAACGCCAGCGTCGACCAGGTCGCCGCACAGGTCGGGTACTCGGATGGAGTGACGCTGCGGGCCCTGTTGCGCCGCAAGCTGGGCAGGGGTGTCAGGGAGTTGCGACATGGTGGATGACCAAAGGCGTTTGGTGCATGTACGGCTGGAGACCGCCGCGAAACTGTCGGAAGCAAAGGCTTACCCACTTGTGTCTACTACATCGTGCGTTGGGTGCAAAAGCACCAGCCGTGCCAAAGCAGTCTTCAGTGACCTTTCAAAGGTCTGAGTATTGGGAACACTGTTAGCTTTACCACTGTTTTCTGTTCACTAATCTGGGTTTTCATCCACATGCTATTCAATCCACTTCAAGTAGGTTCTCTCACCCTGCCCAACCGCATCCTTCTGGCACCACTGACACGCGCCCGTGCCGACGCTGGCCACATGCCCAACGCGCTGATGGCCGAGTACTACAGCCAGCGAGCCACCGGCGGCCTGCTGATTTCCGAATGCACCATGGTGGCGCCCGGTACATCGGCCTTCGTCAATGAGCCTGGCATCTACAACGACGCGCAGATTGCAGCCTGGAGGCAGGTGACCGACGCGGTGCACGCCAAGGGCGGACGCATCTTCATGCAGATCTGGCACGCTGGCCGCGCAGCCTACCCTGGCGCTGCCGATGGCGCCCCCATTGTCTCCAGCAGTGCCACCGCCATTGAGGGTGAGATCCACACGCCCCAAGGCAAGGTGCCGCACGCGGTGCCCCGCGCCCTGACCATCGAAGAGATTCCCGGCATCGTGGCCGCGTTTGCTCAAGGCGCACGCAACGCCATTGCCGCCGGCTTTGATGGTGTGGAAGTACACGGCGCCAACGGCTACCTGATTGACCAGTTTCTGCGCGACACGCCCAACCAGCGCACCGATGCTTACGGCGGATCGCTGGAAAACCGTGCACGTTTGCTGTTCGAGGTACTCACTGCCGTGACCCAGGCCATCGGTTCCGAACGTGTGGGTCTGCGCCTGTCGCCCCTCAACAGCTTCAACAGCATGAAAGACAGCGACCCGCTGGCCCTCATCGGTTTCTTGGCCGACAAGCTCAACGCCTTCAAGCTGGCTTACCTGCACGTGATGCGGGCCGATTTCTTCGGCGTGCAGAAGGCCGATGTCATGCCCGTAGCGCGTGAAAAGTACAAGGGTGTGTTGGTGGGCAATATGGGTTACAGCGCTGATGAGGCAGAGGCAGCTATTGCCGAAGGTAAGCTTGACGCTGTGGCCTTTGGCACCGCCTTCTTGGCTAACCCGGACCTGCCCGCACGCATCAGGGCCAAGGCACCGCTGAACACGCCTGACTCCAACACGTTCTACGCAGGTGGCGCCAAGGGCTATACAGACTATCCGACACTGCAGGTCGCGTAAATCACCGCCCCAGAAGACCGAAGAAATGAGCCACTTTATACCCAAGGCTCTGCTCTTCGATCTTGCGAAGCTGTGAATCGATGGCGTCTACCGAGTGTTGTGCGCCATCACGATCTTTAATTGATAAGTTGCCTCGGTTTGCTTCGCCGCCCGCCGAACTCGTACATCGTCTCCGGCTCAGGTAGCGCCGAGGCCGCGCTATCCTCCCATATCGAGTTCAGTCAGGTTCGGAAATTCCTGGTCGCAATCTACGGCAGCAGCCCCTCGAGACACCGCTGTAATTCTGCGCACCGCCAGTGTCAGCTGCCCTTGGCTTGGTAAAACTGCGGGCAATCGGATAACGGTTATCTGTAAGACGCCCGGAGGTGACGGTTAGGCCGCGAACGGCAGCCCGCCGCTACTTACCGGCGGCTCAAGATGCAAGCGTGATCTTCTGCTGTGCGTCGAGAACTGAGCTGCTAGCTGCTGCCGATATAAGGACTAGCGCAAGAAGAGGTCCGAGCCCAAAAGCAAAAAGCCTTGGCAACCAAAGTGTAGGGCATCAAGTTTCTGCGGCTCGAATACTTGATGCATCCATCGTTATTTTTTACCGATCCCCAGAAGTTCTCTACTTCAGATCAGGCGCCAGGCTGCAACTCCACGCGCACCTCCCTTGGCTTACCGGCCCGCTCAACTGACAAGACAACCACATCCCCTACCTTTTGGTCGTCAAGCCGTGCGAGCAGCTTGGCGACATCGTCGACGGGAGCGCCACCTATGCCTGTGATACGGTCTCCCGGCACGATGCCTTCGGGGCCAACGGAGATACCGCTCAGGCCCGCCTTTTGCGCCGCTGAGCCAGGGGCGACACGGAGCACGAACACGCCTTGGGTACTGGTCAGTGCCTGCAATCGGAGGTTGAGCTGCTCGTCTACCTCGATCCCAAGCGCCGGGCGGATGTATTTTCCTGTCTTGATGAGTTGTGGCACCACACGCATGACCGTGTCCACCGGTACGGCGAAGCCAATCCCAGCCGATGCACCGGAAGGGCTGTAGATCGCTGTGTTGATGCCAATCAGGCGGCCGGCGGAATCGAGCAACGGCCCACCCGAGTTGCCGGGGTTGATAGCGGCATCGGTTTGAATCAGGTGTTCGATGGTCACTCCGCCAGATTCTCCGGGCAGCGATCGATCTAGCGCGGACACGATGCCGTTGGTGAGTGTCCAATCCAGGCCGAAGGGGTTGCCGATGGCGAACACCTTTTGTCCCACCTTGAGGTCTGCGCTGGTGCCGACCGGAACGGCGGGCGGGCGCTGGAAGCCGACGCCGATTTTGAGCACCGCGATATCGTGTGCCGGACTCACTCCGACCAGCGCGGCTTGGTAATCGCGGCCGTCGGCCAGTTTGACCGTGGCCTCCGACGCCCCCTGAATCACATGAAAGTTGGTAACAACATGACCGGCGTCATCCCAGATAAAACCCGAACCCGTGCCGCGCGGCACAGAAAAGACGTTGCGCGTCCAGACATCTCGTACCAGTTGGGACGTCGTGATGTAGACCACCGATGCCCGGGATTTCTCGAACAGCTCGATGGTGGCCTGTTCGTCAGCGGCCAGATCGCCACGCGGCGTGACGGTGCGCTCAGCGGCTTGGCGCGGGCTGAACCAGGCTTCGATGGCGGGCAGGAACTGCCAGAACAGCATGAGTGCTGCAACGCACGCAGTGATGACGAGCCACCGCCGGACGAAATGATCCGGAGCTGGGCGTTGTGGGTAAGGACCGGGGGAAGACATGACGGAGGCTCCTTCGAGTGATTTAGCGCCAAAGGCAGCTCAGGCCCCGGCGTGGTGGGCACATCGGGGCGAACGACCTTGGCACGAGATAATCCGTTTGGAACGGCAGGGTCTGCGATGGCTGAGGCGCCAACTCCATCAGGCGCGCGATACGATCCTCTGCCGCCGTATGCGTGCGCAACCAAGACGGCTCGGGATTTCCCCAGCCGGGCAGACCATCCGTGAGGGCAATGGAGGCAAGGCGCCTGGAGCCGGTGGCAAAGGCATTGACATTGACGATGCCGCTGGGCACGTAGTGCGGCACCGGCGTGGCGGACAAACCGGCACGGGCGGACAGTTCGCGCAACATGGCCCAAATCTCGGGCGCTTCTTGCGGGTGCAAGGACCGTACGCGGTACAGGCGCAAGCTCAGCGCCGATGCGGCTACCGGTTCCAGCAGCAACGCACCTGCAACGGCAAACAGCGCGAGCCACAGGCCGCCTTCCCCAAACGACAGTCTCCCTGCTGCGGCTGCGATCCCGACCAGGGTCAGGACCAACAGCCCGGTCTGCAGGCGGTTGAGCCAGCGGTGTTGCAACAGCGCCGTGCGCGGATCACTGGGATGATGACGGGTCATGCTCAGAGGTCTCGGCGGCGCGGTCGCCGCGCTTGCGCAGCAGCCAGTAGGTCGCACCCAGAGCCAGCGTGGCGCCTGCCAGCGCGGCTATCTTTGCGGGGCTCGCCTCGGGGTCAAGGATCACGAACTTGCGCGCCAGCGCGATCAGACTGATGAGGATCACGGTCTTGACCTGGATGATGCTGTCCCGACGCAGCGCCACGCGCACGATGGAATGCTTGAACTCCATCGCGATCAAGAGCGTCATGATCATGCCGAACACACTTTGGAATACCTTGTGATCCAGGGGATTGAAGGCATCGAGGACCAGCAGCGTGAAGACGATGGCGATGAGCTGGAACAGCGACACCACGATGATGACGGCAATTACCGCCGACAGAACGAGGGCGACGACCTGCTCGAAGCGCTCGTAAACCGTCATCAACCGCCACTGGGAGCGCATCTCGTCAAGGGCCGTGTGGCCAGATTCCTTATGCATAAGCGTTGCTCTCTCTTTCAATGAAACGTTAATGGAACGGGGAGTCCGAGAAGACGACTCGATTACACCTGGATTGCCGAGGCAATTGCGAAGCCACCCAGCGCATAGTGTCCTGCGCGCCCGTGGCGCCGCCGATGGGTGGATCAGCCTCTTGCACGTCAACCCTTTGTCCCATGCATGGCATCAATCCGGCTTCTGATCTGGCGGCAGCAATCCCAGCAGATCCGCCTGCAAATGTTGCAACTTGTCGATGCCAGCCCTCAATGCCTCGACACGGCCGGCATTTTTCATTTCACTCAGGGTGTGCGCTAACTGCTGGATGCTCTGATGCAGGACATCGACCTGATCATCAGGATCCTTGCCGAAGAACGTAGGGCGGCCACTTTGATCCTGCCAGTATTGGAGTGCTTCGGGTTGAGGCGGCACTTGGGTCTTACCTGACAGATAGTCGATCATCTGGGAAATCCAGACCCGGTGGTCGACGTATGTGAACGGCACGGGCAGCGCGGAGCGACTGTCAGGTTTGAATCCCTTCCAGGATAAGGGTACCTGCCAAGTGTGTAGCCATTGCTCGAACTCATGCGCCGGCATCGCCCCATCGCCTACAACTCAGCAGGGCGTGAGGGCTGTTTAGGCATTCCCTACGGAAATCGTTCTACTGCCCTGATGTGAGCTGGCGTGCAAATAATGATCTGCAGGATCGCTCAAGTCGGTAGCCGAACTGTCATCGGGCAGCTAGTTGACAACTCGGCAAGCTGACCAACGTGAGATACCGGTCCTGGCCGTGAGATGACGTTTTCACCGAGCCGATTGACCGACCGCTCACGCTGCATAGCAGTCGTCTGCATCAACTGAAGCAAACGGCTGCTCAGCCTCGGCTGCCCTCCAGTCGTGTGCTCTCCAAACATGCTTCTACGCTCATAACTGCCTGATAGAACCTATCGACTCTTCAAGCGACTCTTTGTGTGATCAGACGCCCTCTATACCTCGCTGTACATGCAGCGCCTGCCCCATAGAAGAAAAAGCGCTCCATCAGAGCGCTTTTTTCGTAGCAAAAGAGATCAATCTGCAGCGATGAAAGTCTAGATATAACTGGCAAAAATCACAAAGAGCCGCTTGGGTTTACGACTTTACGGTTACAAATCACCGCCCCGCAAACCCGCATGAATGCTTGCCCTGTGTTTACGACTTTATTTGCCGGTTTACGACTTTAATTACCCACAACAGCAATTTGAGGAGCATCTCTTGGCGGACTCACCGCAGGACTCTTTCCTACCCAAAGGAAAGGCACATCTCGCACCGTTGCGCCACTACCTTAGCGACAAGAAGACGCTTAAGAACTATTCGCGCGGTGATTTGATGTTCTTCTACGAGCCCGTGAAGAACGGAGGGGCCGGCGCTGTCATTGCTGTTGGTCGCGTACTACGTGCCTACCTTCGCGATGAAGCTGCCATGCAGACCGACGACTTGGCACCCTCGGTGTTGGATAGCAGCCAACTCTCCAGCATCGGGGTCTCGAAAACCAAGACCATCACGGTGTTCGACAATGTGTTGCGCCTTCCCAGGCCTGTACCTTTGCATGAGCTCAAGGCATTGAATTGCGGCGAGGCACACCAACTGATTACTTGCCAACGCCTGTCTTCCGAGCAGGTTCAGGCGATCCTAGAAAAAGGACTTTGATGCAATCGAACCAGCATGTGCTCATATCACTTGACGAGCGCCATGCAAACAACATCCTCGCTGGTACTAAGCAAGTGGAGCTAAGGCGCAGAACCATGCACGTTGAGCCAGGCTCGACGGTTTGGTTCTACGTAAAAAAACCTGTAGGTGCAGTCGTTGGTTTTGCGACCGTGGGCACGATCTACTCGGCCGCGCCAAGCACCGTCTGGCGTAAATACCGCTCCGTCTCAGGCCTCGCCAAGTCCGAGTTCATGAGCTACTTTGACGGAGTGGCTGTGGCGTCGGCGATGGCGCTGTCTGGTGCCAAGAAATTGAAGAAGCCCATCACGCTTGAAGCCCTTCGAACAGTCATGCCGGGTTTTCATCCGCCTCAGTTCTATTGCCGACTTGACGTCAATTCACCGGTCAGGCGGCGCCTTTTAACAGTGTCCGCCTAAGGTTCAGCTATCAAGGAATAGCTGGACGATTTACCGTCAGGCCAAACGACTATTAACCTAAACGCACTTCCTGCAAGGCTAGAGTTGAGGCATGAGGTGCGGCCGTTGCCTGCAACGGCCGCGTTTGCTCTCGGTGTTGAAGGGCTGCTTCCGCTGCAAATAGGCCAGTTGTTTTTGTTCATGACCAACAGCGTTGGACAGCGCTAACTGACATTTAAGTCAACTGAGGTCTACGGCCACACTACTGCAAGACGCTTCTTATTGGTACACTAAGCGGTCCATTTGATTGGTACACACGCAGTTTTTAAAACTTCATAAGCTGTTGATTTTTAATAACTTTTATCAACTGACGCCGAATCTCACAGCCTCCGCCAGATAGCCAATCAACCAGCGCCTTTACGGCGCTTTTTCTTTGGGGCACCCAGCCCTCACCCGCTGCACTGCCCTGCCGGTCTCGCAACGCACCCACACCGTGCCAGGCGTTCCTAGCGTTGGTTGGGCAGCAGCCTTTGCACCAACGGGTGCAGCACCTTCTTGTTGGCGCCGATCGCGAAGAAGTACTCCTCGACGCCGTCACAAGCACCCACGCGCTTCACCCCGTAGCGCGACACCAGTTCGTCGTGCACCAGACCGGCCATCGGAAAGACCCCCATGCCGGCGGCACCAAAGGTCTTGAGCAAGGCGCTGTCCTCGAATTCGCCCACCACGTGCGGCTTGATCCCCAGGCGCTCAAACCACTGGTCCAGCCGGGCACGCACGGCCGCGTGGGTGGTGGGCAGCAGCACGGGCACGCGCGCCAGAGAATCCGGAAAGCCCCGGCGCGCAGCCGCGTACAGCGAGGCCGGCGCGTACCAGGCCAGGGCCGAGGCCCCCAGCGCGTGGCTGTACACCTTCAGGCTGGGATTGGGCGGCGCGGCACGGTCGGCCAGCACAATGTCCAGCCGGTGCAGCGCCAGATCGCCCAGCAAGTCCTCGAACTCGTCGACCAGGCACAGCAACCGCAAGTGGGGCTCGCGCAGCACCGGCTGGATCAGGCTGCGGACCGCCAGCTTGGGCAGCTCATCGGAAATGCCGATCACCAGTCGGACCGAGGGCGAACCCACGGCGTCGCGCACGACGTCGGGCAACTGTTCCCCCAACTGGAAGATCTGCTCTGCCTGGCGCATGGCGGCGATGCCGGCCTCGGTCAGCGCCACGCCCCGTCCGGCAGGCTTGAACAAGGCATAGCCCAGCGAACGCTCCAGCTCGCGCACCTGGGTGCTCACGGTCTGCACGGCCATGCCCAGGCGGGCTGCGGCGCGGGCCATGCCCCCCTCCTTGGCGACCACCCAGAAGTAGTACAGATGCCGGTAACTGAAGCCAGGGCCCATGGTTCGGTTTTCCAGAACTGAGGTTTCCCAATTATCTGCTTTTACAAATCCGGTGCCCCGCTATCGTGGGGCTGCATTCTGTGCAAGACCGGCGGCCTTCCCACGGCACAGCCCTTGGACCGTCACCGGACCTGCACGCGATGTTCCTGACAGGCCAACCTATTGCAAGGAGACGCGCCATGTTGAAAGTCCTGGTCCCATCGGATGGTTCCGCCAGTTCGCAATGTGCGGTACGCCACGTCATCAGCGAATGCGGCAAGCACCGCGCGCTCGACATCCACCTGCTCAACGTGCAGCCACCCTTCTCGAAATTCATCAGCGACCACAGCAGCGATGAAGGCCGGATGGAGTTCCACCGGGAACAGGCCCGGCAGGCCCTGGCGCCGGTGCGGCAGCTGCTGGACAGCGCCGGGCTGGCCTACACCGTGCATTGCGAAGTGGGCGACAGGGTCGACTGCATTGTCGAGACCGCACGCCGGCTGCAGTGCGATGCCATCGTCATGGGCACGGCGCGCAAGAGCTCCCTGGTCCGGCTGGTCGAGAACTCGGTCACCAACCAGGTGCTGGAGCGCACCAGCGTGCCCGTGGAGGTGATCGCGGGCGAAGCGGCCTCGCGGCTGGAGCGCGTGGGCATTCCGGCCGGTGTCGGTACGGGGGCGGGCCTGCTGGCCCTGTGGATGGCCGCGAACTGAGCGCATGCACCGCGGCGGCTGATGCCCGCCGCGCCACGCTGCTACCCCCAACGCCCCACACCCTCTCGGGAGCCTGCCCATGAGCAACATCGAATCCCTGGCCACCGGCCCGATGTGGGCCGGATTCATCGCCTTCGTGCTGGCCATGCTGCTGCTGGACCTGTTCGTGCTGGGTGGCAACAAGGCACACCGCGTTTCCGCGCGGGAAGCGGCCTGCTGGACCGCCACCTGGATGGCCCTGGCCATCACCTTTGGCGCTCTGTGGTGGTGGTACCTGGACGGCACGGCCGGCCGCGAGATCGCCAACCGCAAGGCGCTGGAGTTCTTCACCGGCTACCTCATCGAGCAGGCCCTGTCGGTCGACAACATGTTTGTCTTCGTGATGATCTTCAACTACTTCGCCGTGCCGCCGGAGCTGCAGCGACGCGTGCTGCTGTATGGCGTGCTCGGCGCCATCGCGATGCGGGCGGTCATGATCCTGGGCGGCATCTGGCTGGTGTCGCAGTTTGCCTGGGTGCTCTACGTGTTCGGCCTGCTGCTGGTGGTCACCGGGGTCAAGATGCTGGTCATGGCCGACCAGAAGCCGGACCTGGAGAAGAACCCCTTGCTGCGCTGGCTGCGTGGCCACATGCGCATCACGCCCGGCTTTCACGGGCAGGCCTTCTTCGTGCGCATCGACGGCCTGCGCTACGCAACGCCGATGTTCCTGGTGCTGATGATGATCGAAGCCAGCGACCTGGTGTTTGCCGTCGACAGCATTCCGGCCATCTTCGCCGTGACCACCGACCCCTTCATCGTGTTCACGTCCAACATCTTCGCCATCATGGGCCTGCGGGCGCTGTACTTCCTGCTGGCCGACATGGCCGAGCGCTTCCACCTGCTCAAGTACGGCCTGGCCCTGGTGCTGATCTATATCGGCGGCAAGATGCTGGCCATGCCCTGGTTCCACATGCCGGTGCAGTGGTCGCTGGCGATCGTCGGATCCATCGTTCTGGCCTCGGTGCTGCTCAGCATGCACCTCTCCCACCGCAAAACCCGGAGTGTGCTATGACCCAGTCCACTTCCCACGATCACGACCGCATCCCCGACCGGGTCCAGCGTGATGACCTGGGCCGACTCGTCGCCGTGACCTGGCTGGGCACGGCAGAAGGTCAGCAGGCCGGCAGTGCGCGCTGGCTGGTGGCGGTCGATGGCTCGGCCTGTGCCTTGCACGCCGTGCAGGCGGCGGCCCGCCTGGTGGCCCTGGGCCAGGGGAGTGGCATTGATCTGGTGCACGTGCAGTCCTGGCTGAGCAAGGAAGCCGCAGAAACCGGGCTGGCACGCGGCGGCTGGGTGGCCACGGCCCCTGCGCGCCACCTGCTGGAGGCGGCGTCCATTCCATGGAACCTGCATGTCCTCATGGGCGAGGCCGCGGACGAGATCGTGGGCCTGGCGCACAGGCTGGGCAGCCTGGGGATTGCGGTCGGCTCGCAAGGACTGACGGCGGCCGAATCGGTGCTGCTGGGCTCCGTGGCCGACCAGGTCTTGCGCCGCGCCGCACTGCCGGTGCTGATCGTGAACGGTGCCCCGGCCAGGCCGGCAACACCGGGCGCCTAGCCCGCGTGTGCCTGCACCAGGCAATCGATGAAGACCTGCGCCGCACGGCTGGGGGCCGGCGACAGGCGCCACATGGCGACGAACTGGCAGTCGTAGTGAAAGCGCTCGGGCGCAATCGCCTGCAACCGGCCGGTGGTCTGCAGCAGGCGCCCATAGTGGTCGGGCAGAAAGCCCAGGTAGCAGCCGGTCTGCACCAGGGTGGCAATCGCCTCCTGGTCAAAGCCGGTGGCCCTGCGGCGCAGGCCCACGCGGTGGGCCAGCTCCATGTTGGGCGAGTGGTAGCCCAGCCCCGCAAACGCATGCGCCTGCAGGTGCGGCCAGTCCAGCTGGCTGTGGTCCGCGCCGTACAGCGGGTGGCCGGGGCCGCAGTACAGCAGCATGTGCTCGGCAAACAGGTCGCGGTACACCAGGCTGCCCGAGCTGCGGTGCGCAGGGATCACGCCCACCTGGAAGCGCCCGTCCATCAGGCCCCGCTCGATCTCGTGCATGTGGGTCACATGCAGCTGGATCTCCACGTCCGGCGCCTGCTGGTGAAAGGCCTGGAGGGCCCGATCGATGTGCGCCTGCGGGTTGGTCACGGTCTTGTCGAACACCGCGATTTCCAGGCTGCCCCCCATGCGGTCATGGATGGCATGGATGCGGCTGCGAAACAGGCCCACCCCGCCCAGCAGCTGCAAGGTGGCCTCGTAGACCTGCGCGCCCTCGGGCGTGAGGGCGAAGCCGGCGCGCCCACGGCGGCACAGCACCAGGCCCAGGCGCTCCTCCAGATCCTTCATGTGGCGACTGAGTGTGGAGGCGCTGATGTTCAGTTCCAGCTCGGCAGCCGACATGCCACCGCACTCCACCACGCTCTTGAAGATGCGCAGCAGGCGCAGGTCCATGTCGCTGAGCTGGCCCAGCACCGCCCGCGAACGGCCCAGCGGCGCCGCAATGCCCCCGTCCGCCGAAGCGCTGGCGGGGTGGATATCCGATGCAGAAATGGGAGCAGGCCGTGGCGTCATGGCTGGGATTAGAGCAAGTTTTGCACCAGCTGCCTAGCGGCGGACCGCAGGTCGCCATGGCTGCCCCCCAGCGGACCCCGGCTGGTCGCACGGTGGCTTGCCAGGCAGCCCAGCCCCCTGGTGTCATCGAACACCCTGTCTTGCGCGCTGCAGCCCACCATGATGCCTGTCCACGATCTGCTGGTGTTCGCCGGCGCCTCCCTGCTGCTGGTCCTGACCCCGGGGCCCAACATGCTGTACCTGATCTCACGCTCCCTCTGCCAGGGGCGCGCCGCCGGCGTCATTTCGCTGGCCGGCGTGGTGCTGGGGTTTGGCGTGCACATGCTGGCGGCCAGCCTGGGCATCACCGCGCTGTTCATGGCCGTGCCGCTGGCGTTTGAAGTGCTGAAATGGGCCGGGGCTGCCTACCTGCTGTGGATGGCCTGGCAAGCCGTCCGGCCCGGTGGGGCCTCGCCTTTCGACCCAACCCTGCCCCTGCCGGCCGAATCGCCGCGCAGGCTGTTTGCCATGGGCCTGCTCACCAGCATCCTCAACCCCAAGGTGGCGATGTTCTACCTGTCCATCTTTCCGCAGTTCGTCAGTGCCGCGCACGGCTCGGTGTTCTGGCAGAGCATGACGCTGGGCATGGTCCAGATCACCACCAGTTTCAGCGTCAACCTGCTGATCACGCTGTTCGCCGCGCACATCGCCCGCTGGTTCCAGGGCAACCCGCACTGGCTGCGGGCCCAGAAATGGGTCATGGGCACGGTGCTGGCCGGTCTGGCCGTGCGCCTGGCCCTGGAGCAGCGCCGCTAGGCGCGGCGACGGCCTCATCCCGCCGCGCTGGGCCTGCACCGCCGGTGTTGGGGGCTGCCGCCCCGCGCACCCGATGTTGAGATGGGTTGCCGCAGGGCACGGCCGTCACAGCACACACGCCCCATTACTTGCAATATTGCGCAAGTAAACATGGATGTACGACTATTCAAGAAAACGTCGCCGCCTCCAACAATGGCCCCCAGCACAGCGTTTGCCCGAGGAAATTGCCATGGACTTCACCGACACCGCCCCATCTGCCACGACCGCCACCCGCCAGGACGCCGCCTGGCTGGAAGCGCACTGGATGCCCTTCACCGGCAACCGCAACTTCAAGGCCCAGCCGCGCATGATCGTCGGCGCCCAGGGCGCCTACCTGCACGACAGCGCCGGCCGCAAGATTTTTGATGGCCTGTCGGGCCTGTGGTGTACGGGCCTGGGCCATGGACGCCAGGAGATCGCCCAGGCAGTGGGCCAGGCCGCCCTGCAGCTGGACTATGCGCCCGCCTTCCAGTTCGGCCACCCGGCCTCGTTCGCCCTGGCCAACAAGCTGGTGGAGCTGACGCCCGCCGGCCTGGACCACGTGTTCTTCACCGGCTCGGGCTCCGAGGCCGCCGACACCTCGCTGAAGATGGCCCGCGCCTACTGGCGCACCAAAGGCCAGGCCGGCAAGACCCGCCTGATCGGCCGCGAAAAGGGCTACCACGGCGTGAACTACGGCGGCATCTCGGTCGGCGGTCTGGCTGGCAACCGCAAGCTGTTCGGCCAGGGGATTGAAGCCGACCACCTGCCCCACACCCAGCCTCCGGCCGGCTCGTTCTGCCGGGGCATGCCCGACCTAGACGGCCGCGCGCTGGCCGACCGCCTGCTGGACGTGATCGCCCTGCACGACGCCAGCACCATCGCCGCCGTGATCGTCGAGCCCTTCTCCGGCTCGGCCGGCGTGGTGATTCCGCCGGCCGGCTATCTGCAGCGCCTGCGCGAGATCTGCACCCAGCACCACATCCTGCTGATCTTTGACGAGGTCATCACCGGCTTTGGCCGCTGCGGCGGCTGGACGGGCTCGGAGGTCTTTGGCGTCACGCCCGACATCCTGAACTTCGCCAAGCAGGTCACCAACGGCGCCCAGCCCCTGGGCGGCTGCGTGGTGCGCAAGGAGATCTACGACACCTTCATGGCCGCTGGCGGCCCCGAGTACATGCTGGAGTTTGCCCACGGCTACACCTACTCGGCCCACCCCGTGGCCTGCGCCGCCGGCCTGGCCGCGCTGGACCTGCTGGAGCGCGAGGACGCGCCGGGCCGCGTGCGCGCCCTGGCCCCGCATTTCGAGCAGGCCGTGCACAGCCTGCGCGGCTGCCAGCACGTGGCCGACATCCGCAACTTCGGTCTGGCGGCCGGCTTCAGCATCGCCGCGCTGCCGGGCGAACCCGCCAAGCGCCCCTACGAGATCGCCATGTCGATGTGGGACAAGGGCTTTTACGTGCGCTACGGCGCCGACACCATCCAGCTGGCACCGCCCTTCATCAGCACGCCCGCGGAAATCGACAGCCTGGTCAACGCCCTGGGCGAGACGCTGAACGCCACCGCGTAAACCCGCAGGCTGGGGCCCACACCACTGTCCCGCAGGCGCTGGCCCGCAGCCGGCGCGCTGCGGATACTGGCCCAATCCCCTGAAACCATAGCTGCTGACGCACCATCCATCTGCGCTGCAGCCTTTTTGGAGCACCACCCCATGCACAAGGATTCCTCCATCACCTCGACCATCGGCCACCTGATCGACGGCCAGATCGTGGCCGACACCGAGCGCACGCAGCCGGTGTTCAACCCCGCCACCGGCCAATCGACCACCAGCGTGGCCCTGGCCAGCCAGGCCACGGTGGAAGCCGCCATCGCCTCGGCCGAGGCGGCCTTCCCCGCCTGGCGTGCCACGCCACCGCTCAAGCGCGCGCGCGTGATGTCCAGGTTCAAGCAGCTGCTCGAAGAGCACGCCGACAAGATCGCCGCGATGATCACCGCCGAGCACGGCAAGGTGCTGGCCGATGCGCACGGCGAGCTGCAGCGCGGCATCGAGAACGTGGAATACGCCAGCTACGCGCCCGAGCTGCTCAAGGGCGAACACAGCCGCAACGTGGGCCCGGGCATCGACAGCTGGAGCGAATTTCAGGCGCTGGGCGTCACCGCCGGCATCACGCCGTTCAACTTCCCGGCCATGGTGCCGCTGTGGATGTGGCCCATGGCCGTGACCTGTGGCAACACCTTTGTGCTCAAGCCCTCGGAGCGCGATCCCTCGTCCACCCTGTTCATCGCCCAGCTCGCGCTGGAAGCCGGCCTGCCGCCCGGCGTGCTGAACGTGGTCAACGGCGACAAGACCGCTGTGGACACGCTGCTGCGCGACGCGCGCGTCAAGGCCGTGAGCTTTGTCGGCTCCACGCCGATTGCGGAATACATCTACGCCGAAGGCTGCAAGCATGGCAAGCGCGTGCAGGCCCTGGGCGGCGCCAAGAACCACGCCGTGCTGATGCCCGACGCCGATGTGGACAACGCAGTCAGCGCGCTGATGGGCGCGGCGTACGGCTCGTGCGGCGAGCGCTGCATGGCCATCCCGCTGCTGGTGGCCGTGGGCGACGCCGTGGGCGACGCCGTCATTGCCGGCCTGAAGACCGAAATCGCCAAGATGAAGGTCGGCCCCGGCACCGACAACGGCAATGACATGGGCCCACTGGTGACCCAGCCGCACTTCGAGAAAGTGAAGGCCTATGTGGACAGCGGCGTGGCCGAAGGCGCGACGCTGGTGGTCGACGGCCGCGGCGTGAAGGTGGAAGGCCACGAGGAAGGCTACTTCCTGGGCGCCTGCCTGTTCGATAACGTGAAGCCCGGCATGAAGATCTACCAGGAAGAGATCTTCGGCCCCGTGCTGGGCGTGGTGCGCGTGAAGACGCTGCAGGAAGCCATGCAGCTGATCAACGACCACGAATACGGCAACGGCACCTGCATCTTCACGCGCGACGGCGAAGCCGCCCGCTACTTCACCGACCACATCCAGGTCGGCATGGTGGGCGTGAACGTGCCCCTGCCCGTGCCCGTGGCCTACCACTCCTTCGGCGGCTGGAAGCGCAGCCTGTTCGGTGACCTGCACGCCTACGGGCCTGATGCGGTGCGCTTCTACACCAAGCGCAAGACCATCACCCAGCGCTGGCCCAGCGCCGGCGTGCGCGAAGGCGCAGTGTTCAGCTTCCCCAGCAGCCGCTGAAAAAACAGGAGCGGTTGGCGCTGGGGAAACAAGGACTTCAGGCATTAAGAATGCTTGAAGTCCTTGTAAAACCAGCGCTGACCGCTCCTTTTTTAAATAGCACGGGCGCGGCCGATCTGGTTTGTTTCTTGCTGGTGCCTGGGTCACTCCACCCTGCGTGCGCCCATGTTGCCACCCGAACCCACTGCCACACCGGATGCCTTGTTCAACCAGTCACTGGCCAAGGGCCTGCAGGTGCTGTGCGCCTTCCAGGCCGGCCACCGCAGCCTCACCCTGGGGGACATCGCCGCGCGCACCGGCATGACCAAGGCCTCAGCCCAGCGCTCGGTCCACACCCTGCAGCGGCTGGGCTACATCGGCAAGCACCCCAGCACCCAGCGCTTTGGCCTGCTGCCGCGCGTGGTGGAGCTGGGCTTCAACTACCTCGAAGCCCACCCGCTGATTGCCGCGGCCCACAGCTACCTGGCGCAGCTGGCGCGCGACAGCGGCGAGACCGCCACGCTGACCGAGCCCAACGGCGACCACATGGTGTACCTGGCACAGGTGCTGACCACCCAGCACATCCCCGTGCTGACACCCGTGGGCACCCAGGTGCCGATGTACGCCAGCAGCTGCGGCCGCGCCTACCTGAGCCAGTGGCCCGACGCGCAGGCGCAGCCCTGGCTGGAGCGCATGCCCCGCCCCGCGCGCACCCGCGCCACCCTGACCCAGGTCCCCGACATCCTGGCCCGCCTGCAGCGCTGCCGCGACACGGGCTATGCCACCAACTGCGAAGAGCTGTTCCTGGGTGACATGGGCATCGCCGCGCCGGTGCTGAACCTGCGCGGCCAGGTGGTGGGTGCCGTCCACGTCGCCCCGCCCACCAGCCGCTGGCGCATGGACGAAGCCCAGGCCCGGCTGGCCCCGCTGGTGGTGGAGTGCGCACGCGCCATTTCGCGGCTGGCGCCGCTGTAGGCGGATCAGGCCACGGCCGCGCGCCGGTTCGCTGTGACCAGCATGTGCTGCAGGGATTGCTGGGCGGCCTCCACACAGTCCCACACCGGCAGGCCGGTGATGGCGCGCACGCGCTCGCCCATGCCCGCCAGGCCGGCACCGCCCAACAGCACGGCCTGCGCGCCCGTGCCCTGCAGGCTCTCGGCGCTGGCCTGGGCCAGTGCCTGGGCCGTGCGGTCCGGCGACTGCATCATCTGCAGGCCGGTGGCCGCCAGGGTACGCACCTGCACGATCTGCAGCGCGGCGCCGGTGCCGTCATGGCCGGCCGCGCGGCTCCAGCGCTCCAGCATGGGCTGCCATTTCTCACCACCGGTGACGACGGCTACGCGCTGCCAGCCCTGGCGCGCCATGGCCTGCACCGCAGCCTGCGCCAGCCCCAGCACCGGGATGCCCGCCACCTCGTCCAGGGCCGGCAGGCCCGGGTCCCCGAAACAGCCCACCAGCACGGCGTGGTAGCCGCCTGGCGGCGCCAGCGGCTGGGCACGCTCCCAGGCATCCAGCACCGCGTGGCCGGCCACGCAATAGCTGTATTCGTCGGCGATGTACGCCGCCCCGAACTGGGCCGTGGCGCCGTGCAGCTGCACCTCGGGCAGGCCCGGCGACAGCTGGGACAGCAGGCGCTCGGTCACGCTGCGCGAGGTGTTCGGATTGATGATGAGGACGTGGTGGGTGGCCGGCATGTCAACTCCTGGGGGTGCACCTGCCAGGCAGGTGCCGGCCGGGCATGCAAGCCCGGTGCCAGGGGGGCAGCGCGGCTTCACGCCACGCCGGCCCGCGCCAGCATGGCGTGCAGCAGCACGTTGCAGCCGGCGGCCAGGTGTGCAGGCTGGGCATCCTCGATCTCGTTGTGGCTGATGCCGTCCTTGCAGGGCACGAAGATCATGGCCGTCGGCGCCACCTGGTTGACGTAGACCGCGTCGTGCCCGGCCCCGCTGACCACCTCCATGTGGGCATAGCCCAGCTGCGTGGCGGCCTGGCGCACGCTGGCCACGCAGTCGGGGTCGAACACGCAGGGCTCGAACTTCACCACCTGCGCCATCTCCACCGTGCACTGGCACTGTGCGGCCAGCGCCGCAAACTGCTGGCGCATGGCGGCGTCCATGCGGTCCAGCCCGGCTTGCGACAGGTTGCGGAAATCCACGGTGAACTTGACCTGCCCCGGGATCACGTTGCGCGAATTGGGCAAGACCTGCACATGGCCCACCGTGCCACGGCCGTGCGGGGCCTCGTCCAGGGCGATGCGGTTCACCGCCTCCACCATGCGCGCGGCCGCCAGCAGAGCGTCGTGGCGCAGTTCCATGGGCGTGGGTCCGGCATGGGCGTCCATGCCGGTCACGGTCACGTCGTACCACTGCTGGCCCAGGGCGCCGCTGACAATGCCGATGGGCTTGTCATAGGCCTCCAGCACCGGGCCTTGCTCGATGTGGGCCTCGAAGTAGGCGGCAAAGGCACCGCCGGGCACAGCGCCGCAGGCCACATCGCCCAGGTAGCCAATGCGCTGCAAGGCCTCGCCCACGCTGATGCCTGCGCCATCTTGTTGCAAGTGCATGTCTTTTGCACCAAAAACGCCTGCAAATGCACCAGAGCCCATCATCACCGGGGTGAAGCGCGTGCCCTCCTCGTTGGTCCAGAACGCCACCTCGATCGGTGCGTGGGTCTGGATGCCGTGGGCGTTCAAGGTGCGCACCACCTCCAGGCCGGCCATCACGCCATAGTTGCCATCGAACTTGCCGCCCGTGGGCTGGGTGTCGATGTGGCTGCCCGTGGCCACGGCGCGGGCCTGCGGGTCGGTGCCCGCGCGGCGGCCAAAGACATTGCCGACCTCGTCCACGCGCACACTCAGCCCGGCCTGCTGGAACCACTGCACCACCAGGTCGCGGCCCTGCTGGTCTTCGGGTGTCAGGGCGATGCGGCAGACACCGCCCTTGGGGGTGGCGCCGATGGCGGCCAGGTCCATCAGGGACTGCCACAGGCGTTGGTCATCGATGCGCAGCTGCGCGGCGGAGGGGTTCATGGGCAGGCTCCCGGCAAGAGACAAAGGAATGAGAGCCGCCTAAATCGCACAAAACATGCCAATTCACATCGAACACGCAGCAACGCATATCGATAAACGATATGCGCGATATGGCACGGCGCTTGCATTGCGAGGCTTACCCCAACCCTCCGATGGAAAGGTCTCCCATGCGCAAGTCTTCTGCTTTCTCTGTTTCCCGCCCGGCACTCCACGGGCTGACGCTGGCTGTGGCCATGACCCTGGCCGGTGGCGCCAGCAGCGCCATGGCGCAGGACAAGGTGTTGCGCATCGCCATGACCGCTGGCGACATCCCCCGCACCTCGGGCCAGCCGGACCAGGGCTTTGAAGGCAACCGCTTCACCGGCATTCCGCTGTACGACGCACTGACCCACTGGGACCTGAGCAAGGCCGACAAGCCCAGCGAGCTGATCCCCGGCCTGGCCCTGTCCTGGGCGGTGAACGACAAGGACAAGACCAAGTGGGTGTTCAAGCTGCGCCCCGGCGTGAAGTTCCACGACGGCAGCGCCTTCAACGCCGATGCCGTGGTCTGGAACGTGGGCAAGGTGCTGGACAAGGAGGCCGAGCAGTACGACCCCGCCCAGGTGGGGGTGACCGCCTCGCGCATGCCCACGCTGCGCTCGGCCAAGAAGATCGACGACCTGACGGTGGAGCTGACCACCTCCGAGCCCGATGCCTTCCTGCCCATCAACCTGACCAACCTGTTCATGGCCTCGCCCGCGCACTGGGCCAAGAAGCTGGCGGCCGTGCCCGCCACGGTGAGCGGCAAAGCCGAACGCAGCAAGGCCGCGTGGACCGCGTTTGCCGCCGACCCGGCCGGCTCCGGCCCGTTCAAGGCCGCACGCTTTGTGGCGCGCGAGCGCTTTGAAATGGTGAAGAACAGCGCCTACTGGGACCCCAAGCGCACCCCCACCATCGACCGCGTGGTGCTGCTGCCCCTGCCCGAGGCCAACTCGCGCACCGCCGCGCTGATGAGCGGCCAGGTGGACTGGATCGAAGCCCCCGCGCCCGACGCGCTGGACGCCCTCAAAGGCCGCGGCTTCAAGGTCTACTCCAACCTGCAGCCCCACATCTGGCCCTGGCAGTTCTCCTTCGTCGAAGGTTCGCCCTGGCTGGACAAGCGCGTGCGCCACGCCGCCAACCTGTGCGTGGACCGCGCCAGCATGAAGCAGTTGCTGGGCGGCATGATGGAGCCGGCCACCGGCATCTTCGAACCCGGCCACCCCTGGCGCGGCAACCCCAGCTTCCAGATCAAGTACGACGTGGCCGCTGGCAAGGCCCTGATGGAGCAGGCCGGGCACACGGCCGCCAAGCCACTGAAGGTCAAGATCCAGACCTCGGCCTCCGGCTCGGGCCAGATGCAGCCGCTGCCGATGAACGAGTTCATCCAGGAAACCCTCAAGCAGTGCCACTTCGATGTGCAGTTCGACGTGGTCGAGTGGAACACCCTGTTCTCGGGCTGGCGCCTGGGCGCCAAGGATCCCGGCGCCAACAAGGCCAGCGCCACCAACGTGACGGCCGCCACCATGGACCCGTTCTTTGCCATGGTGCGCTTCGTCAGCACCAAGTCTTTCCCGCCGCTGTCCAACAACTGGGGCTTCTACAGCAACCCCAAGGTGGATGCCGTGGTGGACAAGGCGCGCACCACCTTCGACGCCAAGGAACGTGACAAGGCCCTGGCCGAGCTGCACACCCTGGTCGTGGACGAGTCGCCCTTCCTGTTCGTGGCGCACGACGTGGGCCCGCGCGCCATGTCGGCCAAGGTGGGCAATGTGGTCCAGCCGCAAAGCTGGTTCATCGACATCGCCACCATGACCCTGAAGTAAGCCGCCGCCGGGCCGGGCCCCAGGTCCGGCCCGGTCCGCCCCGCGTTGCGCCCTGCGCACGGACGTGGACCTTCCTGACCCCCCACGACGCCACACCCCATGCTGAACTACCTGTTGCGACGCGTTCTCTACACCCTGCCCATCATGCTGGGCGTGGCCCTGCTGTGCTTTGCCCTGGTCCACATCGCACCGGGCGATCCCCTGGTGTCCATCCTGCCGGCCGACGCCTCGGCCGAACTCCAGGCGCAGATGCGCGAGCTGTATGGCTTCAACCAGCCCCTGCCCGAGCAGTTCCTGCGCTGGGTCTGGCGCGCCCTGCAGGGCGACCTGGGCCAGTCCATCGCCACCAGCCGCCCCGTCGCCACCGAGGTGATGACCGCCGTGGTCAACACCCTGCGCCTGGCCCTGGTGGCCACGCTGATCGGCTTCGTGCTGGGCTGCCTGTTCGGCTTTGTGGCGGGCTACTTCCGCAACTCCGTGATGGACCGCCTGTGTTCCGTGCTGTCGGTGCTGGGCGTCAGCGTGCCCCACTACTGGCTGGGCATGGTGATGGTCATCCTCTTCTCGTCCCAGCTGATGTGGCTGCCCGCCACGGGCGCAGGGCCTGGCGGCTCGGGCGGCTGGGTCTGGGACTGGGCGCACGTGCAGTTCATGATCCTGCCGGCCATCACCATGTCGGTCATCCCGATGGGCATCATCGCGCGCACCGTGCGCGCCCTGGTGGCCGAGCTGCTGGACCAGGAGTTCATCGTCGGCCTCAAGGCCAAGGGCCTGACCCACCTGGGCATCTTCCGCCACGTGCTCAAGAACGCCGCGCCCACGGCCCTGGCCGTGATGGGCCTGCAACTGGGCTACCTGCTGGGCGGCTCCATCCTGATCGAGACCGTGTTCTCCTGGCCCGGCACCGGCTTCCTGCTGAACCAGGCCATCTTCCAGCGCGACCTGCCCCTGCTGCAGGGCTCCATCCTCGTGCTGGCGGTGTTCTTCGTGCTGCTCAACCTGCTGGTCGACGTGGTGCAGACCCTGCTTGACCCCCGCATTGCGCGCTGACCCTTGAAGGAGCCCCTCCCCATGTCCAGCCTGTCCCTCTCCCCCGATGCGGCCGCCGCAGTCCAGCCGCTGCCGGAACACCGTTCGCGCGGCTACTGGGCCTCGGTGCTGCAGCGCCTGGTGCGCGACCCCGTGGCCATGGGCGCCGCCGCCGTGGTGGCCCTGCTGATCCTGATGGCCCTGCTGGCCCCCTGGCTGGCCCCGGCCGACCCCTATGCCACGTCCATCATCAAGCGCCTCAAACCCATCGGCACCGAAGGCCTGCCCCTGGGCAGCGACGAGCTGGGGCGCGACCTGCTGTCGCGCCTGATGGTGGGGGCGCGGCTGTCGCTGTTCATGGGCATCACGCCCGTGCTGATGGCCTTTGTGATCGGCACCGGCATCGGTATCCTGGCCGGCTATGCCGGCGGGCGCACCAACACCGTGATCATGCGCACCATCGACGTGTTCTACGCCTTCCCCTCGGTGCTGCTGGCCATCGCCCTGTCGGGCGCCCTGGGCGCGGGCATCGTCAACTCCCTGGTGTCGCTGACCATCGTCTTCATCCCGCAGATCGCCCGCGTGGCCGAAAGCGTGACAGCCCAGGCGCGCAACCGCGACTATGTGGAAGCCGCGCGTGCCACCGGCGCCAGCGCCTTCACCATCGTGCGCGTGCACGTGCTGGGCAATGTGCTGGGGCCCATCTTTGTCTACGCCACCAGCCTGATCGCGGTGTCCATGATCCTGGCCTCGGGCCTGTCCTTCCTGGGCCTGGGCGTCAAGCCGCCCGAACCCGAATGGGGCCTGATGCTCAACACCCTGCGCACCGCCATCTACACCCAGCCCTGGGTGGCCGCCCTGCCCGGCGTGATGATCTTCATCACCTCGATCTCGTTCAACCTGCTGTCGGACGGCCTGCGTTCGGCCATGGACAACAAGGGGTAAACCCATGCGCTTGCACACCACCCTTCCCGACGTGGGCGGCCCCGCCCAGCCGCTGCTCACCATCCGTGGGCTGACCAAGCACTTTCCGCTGAAGAACGGCGCCACCGTGCGCGCCGTCGATGGCGTGGACTTTGAAGTGCTCAAGGGCGAAACCTTGGGCGTGGTCGGCGAATCGGGCTGCGGCAAATCCACCACGGCCCGCCTGCTGATGCACCTCATGGACCCCACGGCGGGCGAGCTGATCTTCGACGGCCGCACCGTGGGCTCGCGCGACCTGCCACTCAAGGAATTCCGCCGCCAGGTGCAGATGGTGTTCCAGGACAGCTATGCCTCGCTGAACCCGCGCCTGACGATCGAGGACTCCATCGCCTTCGGCCCCCAGGTGCACGGCGTATCCAAAAAGGAAGCCATCGCCCGCACCCACCACCTGATGGACCGCGTGGGCCTGGCCCCCAACCGCTTCGCCGAACGCTACCCGCACGAGCTGTCCGGCGGCCAGCGCCAGCGCATCAACATCGCCCGCGCCCTGGCCCTGCAGCCGCGCATGGTGATCCTGGACGAGGCCGTCTCCGCCCTGGACAAGTCGGTCGAGGCCCAGGTGCTGAACCTGCTGTCCGACCTCAAGCGCGAGTTCGGCCTGACCTATGTCTTCATCAGCCACGACCTGGGCGTGGTGCACTACATCAGCGACCGCGTGATGGTGATGTACCTGGGCCAGGTGGCCGAGATCGGCCCTTCGGACAGCCTGTTCGCCCACCCCGCCCACCCCTACACCAAGGCTCTGCTGTCGTCCGTGCCGTCCATGGACCCCGCCCACCGCACCCAGCAGGCACCGCTGGCGGGTGATCCCCCCAACCCCATCAACCCGCCCTCGGGCTGCCGTTTTCACCCACGCTGCCCGCAGGCTGCACCCATCTGTTCCGAACGGGTGCCGACCATCTCCCACGTCCAGTTGCACCACAACGCCCGTTGTCTGGTGCACGAATTCAGCAGCGGCCACCCACTGGCTGCGGCCGAGATGCCCCCCGCCATGGCGGCGTAAGAACCCAGGAGTTGCACATGACCACCCCGTCCACCCCCTTGGTGCAGATCGAAGACCTGAACATCCGCTTCAGCAGCGGCAAAAAAGTGGTGCAGGCCGTCAGCGGCGTCAGCCTGCGCGTGCAGCGCGGTGAATCCGTGGCCCTCATCGGCGAGTCCGGCTCGGGCAAAAGCGTGACCCTGCGCACCCTGCTGCGCCTGCACCCCGAACGCAAGACCACCATGCAAGGCCAGGTGCAAGTGGCCGGCCACGATGTGCTGGCCCTGCGCGACCAGGAATTGCCCGCCTTCCGCGGCAAGACCTGCGCCATGATCTTCCAGGACCCGCTGCTGGCCCTGGACCCCGTCTACCCCGTGGGCGCGCAGATCGTCGAAGCCATCCGCCGCCACGAACCCCAGACCAGCAAGGCCGAGGCCGAAGCGCGCGCGCTGCAGCTGTTCGAGCGCGTCAGCATCCCCAGCCCGGCGCAGCGCCTCAAGGCCTATCCGCACGAAATGTCGGGCGGCATGCGCCAGCGCGCCATGATCGCACTGGCCCTGGCCTGCAACCCCCAGGTGCTGCTGGCCGACGAGCCCACCACCGCACTCGACGCCACGGTGCAGATCCAGATCCTGCTGCTGCTGCGCGAGTTGCAGCGCGACCTGGGCCTGGGCATCATCTTCGTCACGCACGACATCGGCGCCGCCGTGGAGGTGGCCGACCGCATCGCCGTGATGTACGCCGGACGCATCGTCGAGGAAGGCACGGCCGAACAACTGATCCGCCACCCGCGCCACCCCTACACCATGGCCCTGCTGCAAAGCCGCTCGCACGGTGCCATGGAACGCGGCCAGCCGCTGCAGACCATCCCCGGTGCGCCGCCCGACCTGACCGCCATCCCCCCCGGTTGCGCCTTTGCCCCACGCTGCCGCTTTGCCACCGAAGTCTGCCTGCAGGACGTGCCCGCCGCGCGGGAGGTGGCCCCCGGCCACCTGGCACGCTGCGTGCGCACCGACGAAGCCGCGCGGCACGCTCCACAACCGCTGGCGGCCTGAACGCCCGGGTGGCACCCCTGCATAAAAAAGAGCAGCTGGCGCGCCTCCAGCGGCATTTTTCAAGCCTTTTCGCTTGGAAATGCCGAATGGGCGCGCGCCATGCGCTCCTGTTTTCACGTGCTCGTTGTCTGTATCCCTGTCCTCTGGAAAGCCTGCCATGCCCTTGAACGATCCCGCCCACGCCTTCGTACCCTATCCCGACGTGCCCGTGCCCCACGCCAGCACCGGCCCGCTCAGCGGCCTGTACTTCGGCGTCAAGGACCTGTTCGACGTGGCCGGCTACCCCACGGGCGGCGGCAACCCGCTGGTGCTGGCCCTGTCGGGCACCAAGACCCACACCGCGCCCACCGTGCAACAGCTGCTGGACGCCGGCGCCGCCTTCGCCGGCAAGACCGTCACCGACGAGCTGGCCTTTTCCATGAATGGCAACAACGCCCACTTCGGCGCGCCGCTCAACGGCGCGGCGCCGGAGCGCATCACCGGCGGCTCGTCCTCGGGTTCGGCCTCGGCCGTGTCCAGCCGGCTGTGCGACTTTGCCCTGGGCACCGACACCGGTGGCTCGGTGCGTGCGCCCGCCAGCCATTGCGGCCTGTACGGCATCCGCCCCACGCACGGCCGCGTCAGCCTGCAATCGGCCCTGGCGCTGTGCCACAGCTACGACACCTGCGGCTGGTTCGCCCGGGACGCCACCACCTTCGCCCGCGTCGGCGACGTGCTGCTGGGTGCCGACCCCGCCCCGCTGCCCGCCCGGCCGCGCCTGCTGAGCCCCACCGACGTTTGGGGCCTGATCGCCGCCGACGTGCGGCCCGCCTGGGACAGCGCGCGGGCCCAGGCCCAGGCCGTGTACGGCGAAGCCGCGCCCACCAGCGTGGCGCTGGACAGCTTTGAGGCCATGTACTGGAGCTTCCGCTACCTCCAGGGCCGCGAAGCCTGGATGACCGACGGCGCCTTCATCGAACGCTACGCCCCCGTGCTGGGCCCCGGCGTGAAGGAACGCTTTGCCTGGTCCCGGGATGTCACCGACGCCCAGGTCGAACAGGCCCTGGCCTTCCGCACCCGCTTCACCGCCCACCTGCGCCAGTTGCTGGGCCCGGACGGCGTGCTGGTCATGCCCAGCATGCCCGACATCGCCCCGCTGCGCAGCACCGACGAGGCCGCGCTGGAGCACTACCGCAACCAGGCCGTGCAGATGCTGTGCATCGCCGGGCTGTCGGGCTTTCCGCAGATTTCGCTGCCCCTGGCCGGGCGCCAGGGGGCACCGCTGGGCCTGTCGCTGCTGGGCCCCGCCGGCAGCGACCGCAGCCTGATCGCCATGGCGCAGCGGCTGGCCGCCACGGCCTGAGGCCCCGCCCTGCAGCACAGCCCCGCAGGCCATGGCCGCGGGGCTGTTGCGTCATGGGGTGGCACCGGCGTGCGCTGCGCCCACAGGCCATGCGGCACATGTTTGATCTGGCCCACACCATGGACGCTGGGGCCTGCTCGACGGGCCCCAGCGCCGTGGCGCCGCGAAACTGTGGTGTGATACATGCCCCATGCTGGTGCACAGAGGCTGTGCCCCCCACCCGGGCACAAGGACCAGCACGATGCCGCAAAGGAGGCGGACGAGAATGAGCAGACTGACGCAGTACACGAAGATGCTGGCCGCTGTCGCCACCGTAGTGACCCTGGCCGCATGCGGCCAGAAGGTCGAGGTGCCACCAGCCCACATCGGCAAGATCATGACCAAGGATGGCTACCAGGACAACCTGATCCCCACCTCCAAATTCCGGCTGGGCAAGTGCTGGGCCTACTGCGACCGCCTGGTGCTGCTGGATGTCTCCGACAAGGCCTACCAGGAGGCCATGAGCATCTTCATCCCAGAAGACAAGCTGAACCTGGAGGTGACCATCCGCGCGACGCTGAGCATCAACCCCAAGAAGACGGCGGAGCTGTTCAATGCGATCGCCCCCACCGAGATGTCGGAGCATGTCTCGACGATTGCCAACGAGCAGGTGTACCGCACCTACGCCAGCCAGATCATCCAGGCCGAGGTGCGCGAATACCTGAGCAAGCTGTCGATCAGCGAGATCGCCTCCAGCAATGAAAAGATCAACGCCGACCTGCGCCTGCAGCTGGGCAAGGCCATCGAGTCGCTGACGCCGTTCTCGGTGCGCTTTGTCGGCATCACCAACCTGAAATACCCCAAGATCATCACCGACGCGCAGGAGTCAGCGGCCGAGCGCCGGGAAGCCATCCAGAAGGAAGAGGCCCAGCTGGCGATTTCCAAGGCCCAGCTGGAGCGTGAGCTGCAGGAGGCCCGACTGCAGCGCGCCATCGACAAGGAAAAGGCCGAAACCGAAGCCATGTCGCAATCGGTGCTGGCCCAGTCCGTCGATGCCCGCGTGCTGCAGCTGCGCAAGCTGGAAAATGACCGCGCCTGGATCGAGAAGTGGAACGGCCAGCTGCCCACTACCACGCTGGGTGACAGCGTGCCCATGGTGAGCATCGCCAAATGATCCTGCTGCTCAACCTCCTGCCCTTTTTGATCGCCGCCATCGGCTTCGGACTGAGCTGGAAGCGCAAGAACCGCTGGATCGCCGCTGCCACCTGCGCCGCTTTGCTGCTGTACTTCCAGGCCCAGCCCTCCTACTTGCCCAAAGGCGAGATCACGCGCTCGCCCCCGCCGGTGTTTGGAGAGTCGGACGCCCAGATCGAGGACCGCAACCGCAAGCCCATGCCCGGTGACGAGCGCGACCAGCGCATGCGCGATGCCGTGCAGCAGGGGTTGGACTTCAAGCCCTAGGCACCGCAGCCCCCACCAGCGCCCCCTGCGGGCGCTTTTTCATGGGCGCCGGGGCGCTAGAACCGCAGCTGCACGCCCGGGTCCAGGCGACAAACCTCGCAATCCACCACCGCCGCGCGCCGCTCCACCACCACAAAATCCCCGCCCTCCACCGCCAGCAGGGCGTGGTGCCAGGTCCCCGGCGCCAGCACCACGCCCTGGCGGCCGTCGGTGACGAACGCCTGCAGCTCGCCCGCCTGGGGGGCCGGCCCGGGGCGGGCCACCACGACCACAAAGCGCTGCGTGCCCAGCGGCACAAAGGTCTGGCTGCCCAGGGCGTGGCGCTCCAGCTCGGTCACGGCCAGCGGAAACTGCCGCGCCTGGGCGCTGAACAGCGCCAGCATGGGCACGCCGCCCTCGGCCGTCAGCTGCAGGTCGGCCAGCAGTTCATGCCGCATGGCGTTGCCACCGTTGATGGGCCAGGCGGGCAGCGCGGGCGATTGCCCCTGCACGGCCAGCACGTGGCCAAAAGAGGCAAAGCGCGCAGGCGTCAGGGGTTCGGGGGTCAGGATCAGGTCAGGCATGCCCGCAGATAAGCAAGCGCAATGCCACGCCATGCGGACCGTGCACGGCGTCGCCCTTGCGGGGCCGCTACCATGCCGGCTGGTGCGGGGGCATCGCGCCCGCGTTTTCTGTCTTCACTGTGAACCACCTATGGAACTGCGCCAACTGCGCTACTTCGTGCGTGTGGTGGAACTGGGCTCCATGAGCCGCGCCGCCATGGACCTGGACATGGTGCAGTCCGCCCTGAGCCAGCAGATCAGCCGCCTGGAGAGCGAACTCAGCACCCGCCTGCTGCAGCGCTCCAGCAAGGGCACGGCCCCGACCGAGGCCGGGCTGGCCTTTTTCCACGAGGCCCAGCTGACGCTGCGGCATGCCGAGCAGGCCATCCACGCGGCGCAACAGGCGCGGCTGTCGGGGGCCGTGAGCATTGGCCTGTCACCGACGATTGCCTCGGTGCTGGGCCTGCCGCTGATGCAGGCCCTGCGCCAGCGCTACCCCGAGGTGCGCCTGCACATGGTGTCGGCGCTGTCGGGCCACCTGACCAGCCTGCTGAATGCGCGCCAGCTGGATCTGGCCATCCTGTTCGATGCACAGGGCGCCCGCCGCTGGAGCGTGCAGCCGCTGCTGGAGGAAAAGCTCTACCTGATCCAGTCCAAGCGCCGCCCGGTGTGCCCGCACACGGCCACCACCACCATGGCGCAGATGGGCGGCGTGCCGCTGATCCTGCCCTCGGGCAGCCACGGGCTGCGCAATGCCATCGTCACCGCCTTCGCGCATGCGGGCCTGCCCTTGAACATGGCACTGGAGATTGACGGCCTGCCACTGCTGATGGAGGCCGTGATGGCCGGCATGGGCGCCACGGTGCAGCCCTGGTCGGCCGTCAAGCTGCACCACGCCACGCAGGGCGAATTCCTGTGGTCGGAGATCGTGGACGGCCAGGTGCGCCGCCCGGCCATGCTGTGCGGCCTGTCGGAGGATGAGCTGTCGCCCGCCGCGCTGGCCGCCCGCGTGGTGCTGCGCGATTGCGCCGAGCACCTGGTGACCAGCGGCGCCTGGGCCGGCGCCACGTTGAGCCATCACAAAAACTGATACCCCCATTCCCTGAACCCCCTGCCCAGGGCCGGGTGCGCTCCCTACAGTCGATCTTCCCCACGAGTGAGACTGCAAGGAGAGAGATTCATGGACACCGATGTTCTGGTCATCGGTGGTGGCAATGCCGCCCTGTGCGCCGCGCTGATGGCGCGCGAAGCAGGTGCCCGCGTGCTGCTGCTGGAGTCCGCACCGCGCGCATGGCGCGGCGGCAACTCCGCCCACACCCGCAACCTGCGCTGCATGCACGATGCGCCGCAGGATGTGCTGGTCGAGGCCTACCCCGAAGAGGAATACTGGCAAGACCTGCTGAAGGTGACGGGGGGCATCACCAACGAGCACCTGGCGCGCATGGTGATCCGCGCCTCCTCCACCTGCCGTCACTGGATGCGCCAGCACGGCGTGCACTTTCAGCCCCCGCTGTCGGGCGCGCTGCATGTGGCCCGCACCAATGCCTTCTTCATGGGCGGCGGCAAGGCGCTGGTCAACGCCTACTACCGCAGTGCCGAGGCGCTGGGTGTGGAGATTCGCTACGAGTCGCCGGTGGATCGCATTGACATCGACCACGGCATCTTCAAGGCAGCCTATGTGAACGGCCAGCGCATCACCGCCCGCAGCTGCGTGCTGGCCGCCGGCGGCTTCGAGTCCAACCGCGAATGGCTGCGCGAGGCCTGGGGCCAGAACGCGCGTGGCGAATGGCCGGCCGACAACTTCATCATCCGTGGCACCGCCTTCAACAAGGGGGTGCTGCTCAAGCACCTGCTGGAGGACCACCGGGTCGACGGCATTGGCGACCCCACCCAGGCCCACATGGTGGCCATCGACGCGCGCGCACCGCTGTACGACGGCGGCATCTGCACCCGCATCGACTGCGTGTCCCTGGGCGTGGTGGTCAACCGCGAGGCCGAGCGCTTCTACGACGAGGGCGAGGACTTCTGGCCCAAGCGCTACGCCATCTGGGGCCGCCTGGTGGCCCAGCAACCCGGACAGATTGCCTACTCCATCATCGACAGCAAGGCCATCGGGCGCTTCATGCCGCCCGTGTTCCCCGGCGTCAAGGCCGACAGCCTGCCCGAGCTGGCGCAGAAGCTGGGGCTGAACGTGGACACCTTCATGCGCACGCTCAACGCCTACAACGGCGCCTGCCAGGTGGGCCAGTTCGACCACACGGCGCTGGACGACTGCCACACCGAAGGCGTGACCCCCGCCAAGACGCACTGGGCCCGCCCCATCGACACCGGCCCGTTCTACGGCTACGCCCTGCGCCCCGGCGTGACCTTCACCTACCTGGGCCTTGAAACCGACGACACCGCCGCCGTGCGCTTTGCAGGGCAGCCCAGTCGCAACCTGTTTGTGGCCGGCGAAATGATGGCCGGCAACGTGCTGGGCAAGGGCTACACCGCCGGTGTGGGCATGTCCATCGGCACGGCCTTTGGCCGCATCGCCGGACGCAACGCGGCGCTGGCCGCTGCGGGTAAAGGCGCCGAACACGGCGCCGTGAAAGACGAGGTGTAAGCCACCATGAGCATCCAATCCTTTGAAACGCTGGGCCAGGAAGCCCAGGCCCTGGCCTCTGGCCACAGCGGCAAGGTCATTCCCATCCTGCCCCTGAGCGCGGCCGAAGGCGAAGTGGCCCGCGTCATGCAGATCTGCAACGCCTGCCGCTACTGCGAGGGCTTTTGCGCCGTGTTCCCGGCCATGACGCGCCGCCTGGAGTTTGGCAAGGCCGATGTGAACTACCTGGCCAACCTGTGCCACAACTGCGGCGCCTGCCTGCACGCCTGCCAGTACGCCCCGCCACACGAGTTCGGCATCAACATCCCCAAGGCCATGGCCGAGGTGCGCGGCCAGACCTATGCGGACTACGCCTGGCCCCCGGCGCTGGGCCAGCTGTACCAGCGCAACGGCCTGACGCTGTCGCTGGCCCTGGTGGCCGCGCTGAGCCTGTTCCTGGTGCTGGGCGCCGTGCTGCAAGGCGGCGGCCTGGGCGCACTGTGGGGAGCCGATCTGGGTGGCAACTTCTACCAGCTGTTCCCGCACAACCTGCTGGTGGGCCTGTTTGCGCCGGTGTTCCTGTTCGTGGTGCTGGCGCTGTCCATGGGCGTGCGCCGCTTCTGGAAGGACATCAAGCACGCGACCAGTGGCGCCGACGTCAGTCGGCCCGCAGCCGCCGAAGCCACCGGCGACGTGCTGCGCCTGAAGTACCTGGATGGCGGCCACGGCGACGGTTGCCACAACGAGGACGATGCCTACACCCTGCAGCGCCGCCGCTGCCACCACCTGACCTTCTACGGTTTCCTGCTGTGCTTTGCCGCCACCGGCGTGGCCACGCTCTACCACTACCTGCTGGGCTGGGCCGCGCCCTACGACCTGCCCAGCCTGCCCAAGCTGCTGGGCGGCACGGGCGGCGTGATGCTGGCCCTGGGCACGGCCGGCCTGTGGCGCCTCAACCGCCGCCGCCACCCGCTGCATGGCGATGCCCAGCAAAAACCCATGGACCTGGGCTTCATCGCCCTGCTGTTCCTGGTGGCCACCAGCGGCCTGGCGCTGTGGTGGGCCCGTGCCACCCCCGCCCTGGCCCTGCTGCTGTGCCTGCACCTGGGCGCGGTGATGGCCTTGTTCGCCACCCTGCCCTACGGCAAGTTTGCCCATGGTGTGTTCCGCACCGCGGCCTTGCTGCGCCACGCCACCGAAAAACGCCAACCCAACCCCATCGGCCTAGGGGCCGATTGAGGCGTGCGGGGCCACAAGCCCCGCGGCGCTGAACTCCCCCACACCCAAAACATAACACCCATTCAGGAGATACCGCATGCAACGACGCACCCTCATCCAATCCTCTGCCGTGCTGCTCAGCGCCGGCTTGCTGGGCGGTCTGCCGGCCCTGGCCCAGGATTTCCCGCCCAAGAAACCCGTGACCATGGTGGTGGGCTTTGCCGCCGGTGGCGCGGCCGACGCCGCTGCGCGCCTGATCGCCAAGAAGCTGAGCGAGAACATCGGCCAGTCCGTGGTGGTGGAGAACAAGGGCGGCGCGGGCGGCAACATCGCCCACGGCCAGGTGGCGAATGCCGCCACCGACGGATCGGTGATCCTGTTCGGCTCGGTCGGCCCGCTGACCATCGCACCGCACCTGATGAAGCTGACCTACGACCCGTTCAAGGACCTGGCACCGCTGTCCGGGGGCGTCAACTTCCCGAACGTGCTGGTGGTGCACAAGGGCGCGGGGGTGAAGAACCTGCAGGAGTTCGTGGCGCTGGCCAAGAAGTCGCCCGGCAAGGTGGACTACGCCTCCACCGGCGCCGGCTCGGCCTCGCACCTGGCGGGTGAGCTGTTCAACCAGCGCGCCGGCGTGGAAATGGTGCACGTGCCCTACAAGGGCGGCGCCCCGGCCCTGCAGGACCTGCTGGGCGAGCGCGTGACCAGCTACTTCGCCGCACCGCCCACCGCCCTGCCGCATGTGCAGGCCGGCAAGCTGATCCCCCTGGCCACCACCGGCCTGACACGCCCGGCCTACATGCCGGACATCCCCACCGTGGCCGAAGCCGGCTACCCCGGCTTTGAGGCCCTGAACTGGTACGCCTTCGTGGCGCCCAGCAAAACCCCCACGGCCATCCTGGACCGCTGGAACGTGGAGATCGTCAAGGCCCTGAACGACGAAGGCGTGAAAAAGGCCTTGAACGACCATGGCCTGACGCCGCAGCCCACCACGCGCCAGGAACTGGCGGCGTTCATGAAAAAAGAATATGAGCAGTGGGGCCGCGTGGTGAAAGAGCGCAAGCTCTCTGCCAACTGAGGCATACCCCCGCTTCCTTCCTTGACAGCCACCTGCGGGTGGCTTTTTTTGCGCCCGCGCAGGCCCTGGGGCCGGGCCGCCAGAAACCCGGTGCCGGCGCTTTTTCGCCAAGCCAGCGACAATATCGCCCCGCCCTGCTGTCCAGCCGGGCTTTTGTTGTGCGGCCCTGCGTGCCGCCCCGCCGGCCTGCTGAACCTTCATGACTGCTCCTGACACCCGCGTGCTGTCGCTCATCCCGCCGATGACGCAGCTCAACACGCCCTACCCTTCTGCGCCCTATCTGACGGGCTTTCTGCGTTCGCGCGGGGTGGATGCGGTGCAGGAAGACCTGGCCCTGGCCCTGGTGCTCAAGCTGCTGTCGCGCGACGGCCTGGCGCAGATCATCGACCTGGTGCAGGCGCAGTACGACGCCGACCCGGGCCGCCTGTTCAGCCCCGCCGTGCAAAGCTTCATGGGCCAGCGCGACCAGTACCTGGCCACGGTGAACCGCGTCATCGCCTTCCTGCAGGGCAAGGACAGCACGCTGAGCCACCGCATCGTCAGCCGCGCCTGGCTGCCCGAGGGCCCGCGCTTCGATGCGCTGGAACACTACATGGACGATGGCTCGGGCGACCCCGTGGGCTGGGCCTTCGGCGCACTGGGCCAGCAGGACCGCGCCAAGCACTACGCCACGCTGTACCTGAACGACCTGGCCGACGTGATCCGCGACGCGGCCGACCCGCGCTTTGAATTTGTGCGCTATGCCGAGTCGCTGTCGGGCAACCAGCCCACCTTCGATCCGCTGGCCGAGGCCTTGGCCGCCGCCCCCACCCTGGTCGATGACGCGCTGGCCGAGCTGACGCGCAAGGCCGTCTGGCGCCACCGCCCCACGGTGGTGCTGCTGTCCACGCCTTTCCCGGGTTCGGTCTACGCGGCCTTCCGCATCGCCCAGACCATCAAGGCCGAGTTCCCCCACATCACGCTGGTGCTGGGCGGCGGCTTTGTGAACACCGAGTTGCGCACGCTGGCCGAGCCGCGCGTGTTCGACTATTTCGACTTCATCACGCTGGATGCGGGCGAGCGCCCGCTGCTGGCGCTGCTGGAACACCTGCGCGGCGAGCGTGGCCGCTCGCGCCTGGTGCGCACCTTCGTGCGCAACGACGAGGGCGCGGTGCAGTACATCAACCTGATGGAAGCCGACATCGCCTTTGCCGAGGTGGGCACGCCCACCTGGGACGGCCTGCCCATCCACGACTACCTGTCGCTGCTGGACATGCTCAACCCCATGCACCGCATGTGGAGCGACGGCCGCTGGAACAAGCTGACGATTGCCCACGGCTGCTACTGGAAGAAGTGCAGCTTCTGCGACGTGGGCCTGGACTACATCGGCCGCTACGAAGGCGCCAGCGCCACCGAGCTGGCCAACCGCATCGACACCATCGTGGCCGAGACCGGCCAGACCGGCTTTCACTTCGTGGACGAGGCCGCGCCGCCCAAGGCGCTCAAGGCCCTGTCCCAGGAGCTGATCGCGCGCGGCACCGACATCAGCTGGTGGGGCAACATCCGCTTCGAGAAAACCTTCAGCCCCGAGCTGGCCCAGCTGATGGCCGACAGCGGCTGCATCGCCGTGTCCGGCGGGCTGGAAGTGGCCTCGGACCGCCTGCTCAACCTGATGAAAAAAGGCGTCAGCGTGGAACAGGTGGCGCGCGTGACCAAGGCGCTGACCGACGCGGGCATTCTGGTGCACGCCTACCTGATGTACGGCTTTCCCACGCAGACGGCGCAGGACACGGTGGATGCGCTGGAGTATGTGCGCCAGCTGTTCGAGAACGGCTGCATCCAGAGCGGCTTCTTCCACCGCTTTGCCTGCACCATCCACTCGCCCGTGGGCCAGAACCCGCAGGCCTACGGCGTGACCCTGCCTGCGCTGCCGCCCGCCACGTTTGCGCGCAACGACATCCCCTTCATCGACCCCACCGGCGTGGACCACGACGCCCTGGGCGTGGGGCTGAAGAAAGCCATCTACAACTTCATGCACGGCATCGGCGTGGAAGAGGACGTGCGCAACTGGTTCGACTTCAAGGTGCCCAAGCCCACCGTGCCGCGCAACAAGATCGCCAAGGCGCTGGCCGCCAAGGGCTGGTAAGCCCGGCGTCGCCATCTCACAACCCGCGCTGCGGGCGCTGACGGGGCATAGCCATGGCAGGCACTTGCTGCGGCACCCCCAGGCCTTTGGGGACTGCGTGTTCGGGGCGCACCGGGCCGGCACGACCGACCGCTGCGGAGACCGGCACGGACCGGTCTCCCGCAATTTCTGGCCAAAATGACCTCTAGCCCTTATCTATCCTGCGCCTGCAGCTATGAAAAAAGCCAGCAGGCTGCTGGCTTGTGGGGGCTATAGGACGCCGCTCAAGGCGCAGGCGAAGGAGCGGGTGCAGGCGTGGCTGCCGGCGGCGGCGCCACCTCGGCCATCACCGCGTCGTACTGCCAGGGCTGGGGCAGCACGCGGTCCACCCAGCCGCAGCGCCAGGCCAGCGCGGCCAGCACCAGCACGGCCACCACGCCCCAGACCCAGCGGGCGGTGTGCTTGTCGGCAAACGGGTCGTGGGTGATGCGCTTGGCGCTCAGCGGCACCTTGGCCGCCTGCGACAGCGAGTTGCCCAGCTGCAGGTTGATCTTCATGCGGCCATTGATGGCCCAGCCGCTGGCGTCCAGGATGGGGCCCAGGCTGCGCTCACGCAGCTTCAGCCAGGCAATCAGCATGCTGGGGCCGGAGATGGCCAGGATGATGCCCAGCAAGGCCACGGGGATCCAGGGCCCCAGCTCCACGAACTTGCCGAATATGCCGACCAACACCGTGCTGATGGAGCCCAGCGCCACACCGATGGCGGCCACCGTGCCGACATCGGTCTTCTTGCCCGCCGCGGCAGCGGGGGCCGGCGCGGCGGCGGCGCTCTTGCTCACGTCGACCAGCTTGCTGGCCTGGGCGTCCAGGCTGGCGGTGACCGAGGCGTCCTTGGCGGCGGCGCGCTTGGCCACCTGCTCCTCGACCATGCGCACGAACTTCTTGTAGGGCGAGAAGAAGGCCTGGCCGATGCTGGTGGGGTTCTCGATCAGCTTGGTGATGGTGGCATCCCAGTCCTGGCCGGCACGGTCGTAGAAGATGCCGTTGCGCCCGACGAACAGGAAGTCCACATCCCCGGCCGTGAAGGCGGCCACGATGTGGCGCTTCTGGCCGTTGCGCTGGCACTCGCAATACGCCAGGAAGACCTTGGCCATGCCGGCCAGCGTGGCGTGCGCAGCGGGGTTGGCCACATCCACCGTCAGGTCGCAGCTGCGCCCGTCCAGGAACAGGGTGCCGGCCTGGAAGGCCGCGCCCTGGCGGCTGTAGAACTGCGAGAAGGCCACGAAGTTGTTCAACAGCGCCAGCAGGTCGCGCTGGTAGCGGATCAGCTTCTCCAGCGCGATCGCGTGCACGCTGTGCTGCTTTTCGTCCTCATCGTGCTGAATGAAATCCTGCAACTGCTGCTGCATGCCGCTGTCCAGCAGGGCCTGGGCCTCGGCCTGCGCCACCGTGCCCAGCGGGGTCGCCGGGTAGTCCGCCAGCCAAGCCTGGCACGGCGCCAGCTGCGCCTTGAGCTGCGCCCACTGCGCGGCACTCAGGCTGTCCAGCGGGCCCAGCAGCGGCTCGACGGCCGTGGTGCGCAGGGTGGCCATCGCCTCGGCCCAGGCGGGGTTGATGCCCTGCGTCAGCGGCAGCTCGCCCCCGGCCACCACGGTGGCCACGGGCAGGGCGGCAATCGCGGCGTCCTCCTGGCTCAGCAGTTGCTTGCCCAGGGCGGCGTAGCCTTCGACGGACGGGCTCAGCGGCACCAGGGCGCTGGCGTCGAAAGCCGCCAGGCGCGTGCGCGCAAAAAAGTCCTCGACCTTGGCCTGCACGGCATTCAGCGCCTGCGCGGCGGCCATGGCCTGCTCCTGCGTGGGCAGGGCACAGGTGTTGGACTGGGCGCGCGCATGCCAGTCGGCAATCGTCTGCACGTCGGTGAAGAAGTTGTCCAGCTGCGCGCGGCCCAGGCCCGGCTGGCCGTCACACCCCTGGGCGCTGCCATAGGCGGCCATGATGCGCTCCGCCAGGGCGGCCAGCGCGGGGTGATCAGCCAGGGTCACGGGGTTCAGGATGCCGTCGCCGTTGAAGGGCATGCTGTTGAGCGTCGTCAGCCGCTGCTGCACCTCGGCCAGCGAGACGCTGTCGGTGCAGCTACGCCCTTGCAGCGCCAGGATGCGCCGGGCTTCATCCAGCAGGGCCCGCGCCTCGTCGGAATCTGTGCGCAGCGACGACAGCTGCAGCACGTCCGACCCGGTGGTCAGCACCTCCGGGTCCTGGACCATGGAGACCGCCCATTCGCAGGCCTGCACCAGTTCCGGCGCGCGGATGCGACCGTCGGCATCCAGGTCGATCATGTCCAGCGTGGCACTGTCGAATTCAATGCCGCGTGTGGGACAGGCCAGGGCCACCCACAGCTTCTGATCCAGTTGCCCAATGTTTGCGATATCTGCACCGGTGCGGATGGTGACCTGATCCACCCCGCCCGCCCGGAAAAACTGCCATTCGTGTTGTTGTTGCATGACCTACTGACTCGGTAGCACGGCGGCCTGCACAGCCGCCACGGTGGGCACAGCCCCCAAGCAGGGGTCGCGCCGCGAAAACAAAGCCGCCAGTGTAAAAGCCCGCGCAAGGGTGTGCGCCCAAAAGGCGCGGCGCAACCACCTGCGACCGCCGTGTGGGCCGGGTGTGACAAACATTGTTTGACAATTCAGGGCCGCACACCGGCCATGCCACAATCGCCCGCATGCCTGCGACGCCTTCCCGCTCCAACGCCTTCACGCCTGCCCCCTCCTCCGGGGACACGGGCATCATGCCCGACCTGTACCGGCTGAGCGTCGGCCCCGTCAACGCAGCGTATTACCAACGGCACTTCCAGCGCTTCGAGACCCTGGGCAAGGCCGTGCCCACCTGGAACCATGGCGCCGCCTTCTGCACGCTGGCCTGGCTGGTGCTGCGCAAGCTGTGGCGCCCGGCGGCCCTGTACCTGTGCCTGCTGGCCGCGCTGCTGCTGGTGTGGTGGGGCGGCGTGCACGGGCGGCTGCCGCTGCCGCTGGAGCTGGCCCTGTGCCTGCTGGTCGGCATGCTGCTGTGTGTGGTGCCGGGCACCCTGGGCAACGCCTTGTACTACCAGCATGTGCGCCAGCACACGCTGCAGACGCTGACCCGCGCCAGCTCGCTGTCACAGGCACGCGCGCAGCTGGCGGAGCAGGCCGTGACCAAGGACCGCCTGCACACCATCGCCTCCATCCAGGCCCTGCTGCTGGCCGCCCTGACCGGCCTGGTGCTGCACCAGGTCAAGCAAGGTGGACCGAGCGAGGCCCCCGCACCGTCCGGCCCGCCCGACCTCGTCATTCCCCAGGTGTCCAACCTGGCACCGACGCAGCCTGTGGCCTTCACCCCCACGCCTGCGGCCGACCATCCCGCCGACAGCGCGCCCGCAGCGCCCGCGCTGTCCCTCGTCACACTGGCCCAGGCCGTGCCCGCCACGCCCGAAGTCGCCCCAAAAACGGCCCTGGTCGCCGAGCCGGCAGCGGCGATTGCGCCAGCCCCTGCAGCACCGGCCGTTGTGCCTGTGCCGCCACCAGCCCTGGCCGCGGCATCGCCCCCGGCAACGCAGCCAGCCCCGGCCAAGAAAGCCGTGACACCGCCTGCGCCAGCCGCCAAGCCCCCCGCACCGGCCAAGCCCGAAAAAACCGACAAGGGCACCAAGACCGCCAAGGCCGGGAAAGCCGACAAGACCAGCAAGAGCCCCCCCGAGCCCAAGCCTGCGCCCGCAACAACCAACGGGCGCCTGGTGCCCGGCAAGTTTTACCTGAACGCCGGTGTCTACGCCCAGGCCGCGAATGTCGACAAGGCCGTCCAGCAATTGCAGGGCGCCAAGCTGAATGCCCTGCGCCAAACCGTCAGCAGCAGCAAGGGCGATCTCACGCGCCTGCGCATCGGTCCGTTCGACACGCGCCAGCAGGCCGAGCAGGCCGCCGTCAAGGCCAAGCAGCTGCGCATCGACGCCAGCGTGTTCCAGCATCCGCGCGGCTAGGCGCGTTTTGCCGTGGCGGGGCCATGGCGCTCAGGCCCGCCACACCGGCTTGCAGATCGACACAAACCGTCACACATGAAGCGCAAAATGGCCGACGTGGGCTGGTATGGTCCCAGCATGTTCAAGAAGGAGCCCGTCCCATGCACGTTGGATTGCACGCACTTGCCATGACCGCGGTGGCCGCACTGGCCGCTGGCTGTACGCTGACGCCGCCCCGCGCCGGTGGGGCCGGCCCCCAGCAGGCCCCCCGCACCGTGCAGAACTGCAACCCGGACAAGGCGCAATGGGCCGTGGGCAAGACCAACACCGAGCACAACGTGTCCGAGGCGCGCAAAAAGGCCGGCGCCTACATGGTGCGCGTGCTGCGCCCCGGCCAGGCCGTGACCATGGAGTTCAACGCCGAGCGCCTGAACCTGGAAGTGGACGCCACCGGTCGCATTGTCGCGGCACGCTGCGGCTGACGCTTTTGATAGCAGGTCACGCAGCAGGCACGGCTGCTTTCAGCACCTAACGACCTGAAAACCAGCAAGCACCTGCGCGAGGTGCTTTCTTTTTGGGAGTTGCACAGACCCGGACCGCAAGGCCCCGGGCACCCAGTCGCTCAGGCATCGCCCAGGAACAGCGCCTGCAGATCGCTGAGGAAATCAAAGCCGCGCTCCGTCGGGGTCACGCGCCCGTGCTGGCGCAGCACCAGCCCCTTGCGCTCGGCCTCGTCCAGGGCCGCGCTGATGGTGCTGATGGGCAGGCCGGTGCGGTCCAGGTATTCCTGGATGGCAAAGCCACCGCGCAGGCGCAGCGCGTTCAGCATGTACTCGAACGGCAGGTCCTTGCGGCGCACATCCTCATCGCTGGCCAGGGCACGCCCGGCCAGGGCGGCGTCCATGTAGCGCTGCGGATCGCGCAGCTTCACCTGGCGCACCACGCGGTGCGCAAAGCTGAGCTTGCCGTGCGCTCCCGCGCCAATGCCCAGGTAGTCGCCGAACTGCCAGTAGTTGGTGTTGTGGAAGCACTGGTGGCCTTCGCGCGCATAGGCCGAGATCTCGTAGCGCTGCATGCCGGCCGCACCGGTCATGGCGGTGATGCGATCCAGCATGTCGTAGGCCGTGTCCTCCTCGGGCACCACGGGCGGGAACTTGGCGAAATAGGTGTTGGGCTCGATGGTCAGGTGGTAGATGGAGATGTGCGGGGGGTGGAAGCCCAGCGCCGTTTCCAGGTCGCGCACCAGGTCGGCCTCGGTCTGCCCCGGCAGGGCGTACATGATGTCGAGGTTGAAGGTCTCGAAGGCCTCGGCCGCCTCCTGCACCGCCGCACGCGCCTGGGCGCCGTCGTGCACACGACCCAGGGCCTGCAGGAAGCGGTCGTCAAAGCTTTGCACGCCGATCGACAGGCGCGTCACCCCGGCATGCCGGTAGGCGCGAAAGCGTTCCTTCTCGAAGGTGCCGGGGTTGGCCTCCATGGTGATTTCGCAGTCCGGCTCCATGCGCAGGCGCGCGCGCAGGCCGCTGATCAGGCGGTCGATGCTGTCCGGGCTGAACAGGCTGGGCGTGCCGCCCCCGATGAAGACGCTGTGCACGGTGCGCCCCCAGATCAAGGGCAGGCTGGCCTCCAGATCGGCCATCAGGGCGTCGATGTAGCGCTGCTCCGGGACACCACCGTCGGCCTGGCTGCGCTGCTCGTGCGAGTTGAAGTCGCAGTACGGGCACTTCTTCAGGCACCAGGGCAGGTGGATGTACAGCGACAGCGGCGGCAGCGCCGGCAGGCCCAGCGTGCCGGCGCGCATGTAGTGCTGCACGTCCTTGGGCGACTGGCCCAGGGCTGCGGTCTCTGCCGGATTAATAGGAATATTCATCGCATTCAAACGTCAATCGGTACTCAGGCTGCGCGGCAGGCCACCCGCGGCGGCGGCACAGCCCCCACCCGCCTCTGCCTCAGGCCGTGGCCAGCCACGTGGTGCGCAGCAACTCCATCATGGCGCGCGTGCTGCGGCCACGGTGGCTGTGGTCGTTCTTGAACTCGGGTGCCATCTCGGCAAAGGTCTTGCCGATCTCGGGAATGATCAGCACCGGGTCAAAGCCAAAGCCGCTGCTGCCGCGGCGCGCGGTGGCGATCTCCACGTGCACGCGGCCCACGGCGATCAGCGGCTCAGGGTCCTTGGGGTGGCGCACGCCCACCAGGGTGCTGACCATGGCGGCCTGGCGGTTGGCGTGTGGCGCCAGGTTTTCCAGCAGGCAGGTGACGTTGTTGGCGTCGCTTTTCTCGTAGCCGTAGTGCGTGCAGTAGTAGGCCGTGTCCACGCCGGGCTGGCCGTCAAAGGCGTCCACGCACAGGCCGGCGTCGTCGGCAATCGCCGGCAGGCCGGTGCGCTCGGCGGCAAAGCGCGCCTTGCTCAGAGCATTTTCCACAAAGGTGCCAAAGGGCTCGGGGGCTTCGCCCTCAAACAGATCGCCCTGGCAGATCAGCTCCACGCCCAGCGGGGCGAACATGGACTGCAATTCGGCCAGCTTGCCGCGGTTGTTGGAGGCGAGAACAATTTTCATGGGTCTAATCAGGCACTCACGCAGACATGGCAAGCGCCCATAGCTATCTATTTTGATGTTGATGACAAGGCCGGCGCGTCCGCTTGGTGCCAGCCAGCGCCCAGTGTCCGACAAACTGCAAGCCCATGTGGGCCACTGGAGTGGTCAGGCCGGCTCAGGACTTGCGCGCGGCCGAGCGGCGGATGGCGGCGTTGATCTCGGCGATGTTGCGCTCGATCTCGTCCTCGTCCAGGGGATCGTCCAGCGTGTCCAGCTCGTGCGAGGACTGGATGGTGGAGGCAAACCACTGCGTGGTCGTGGCGGTATCGGTCTCCACCCCGTGCTGGCTGTGCACGTCCTCCGGCACTTCCCACTCCATGGCCAGGGCCGTGACGTTGTCGCTCTTGTTGCCGGCAATCTGCAAGGCCGAATCCACCAGCGCCGGGATGGCGTGGTCCACCGGCAGGATCGACAGGCCGTGCAGCAGGGCCGGCTCTTTCAGCACGCCCCACAAACCGTCGG
This sequence comes from Comamonas aquatica, assembly GCF_018064205.1. Lineage (NCBI taxonomy): Bacteria > Pseudomonadati > Pseudomonadota > Betaproteobacteria > Burkholderiales > Comamonadaceae > Comamonas > Comamonas aquatica. The sequence goes on from NZ_CP072916.1 coordinate 2,540,821, forward strand.
AGCACAGCAGCAGCCGGTCGCCGCTGCGCAGCGGGTGCGGGCCGCTGACATCGAAGATGGGCATGCCGGAGGCACCCAGGCAGGTGAACAGCACGTTGCGATTCAGCAGCCGGTGCGCCAGCAGCAGTGGCGTGGCCGCGCCGCGCTCCATCTCCAGGTACGAGTGGTCGCGCGTGCGCGCCAGCAGCTTGCCATCGCGCACCCAGTACAGGCGCGAGTCACCGCAGTGCAGCCAGGTCGCCTGCCCCCCCTGCACCACCGCCGCCACCACCGTGGTGCGCGGCGAGTCCGCCATCTTCTTGAGCTTGGCATAGCGCTGGATGTGCTGGTGCGCCGTGATGACGGCACGGTTCAGGAAGTCCGTGGGATCGGCCAGCGCCGGCGTGGCCTCGCGCTGGAACTGCGCCGCAATGCTTTGCAGGGCCAATTGCGCGGCCACCTCGCCCTCGGCATGGCCGCCCATGCCGTCGGCCAGCAGGAACAGCGCCGCATCGCGCGTGTAGCAGTAGCCCATGCGGTCTTCGTTGACGGCACGCCCGCCGCGGCGGCTGAGCTGGAAGACGGAGAATTTCATGGGGCCTTGATGCGGACCGAGGTTTCACCCGGCGACTGCGTCTTGCGCCCCTCGCCGATCAGCGAGTCCAGCTGCAGTCGCACCTTTTCCGACACGCTCAGCGGGGTGTAGCGGCGTTCGGTGTCTTGGCTCAGGGCCTTGTGCAGGGCAAACACCGACTGCGGCCGGTCCAGCGGGTCCAGGGCCATGGCCCACTGCACCAGCTCCAGCAGGTTGTCGGAGTACACACCGCGCAAGCGCGCCAGGGCCACCAGCAGGCGGTCCTTCTCGCGGCGGCTGGGCACATCGGCCGGCGGCTGGCCGGTCATGCAGGCGAACATGCAGGCGCCGATGGCGTAGATGTCGGTCCACGGGCCCATGCTACCGTTGCGCCGGTACATCTCAGGGGCCGCAAAGCCAGGGGTGTACATCGGGCGGATGAAGTTGCCCTCTTTGTTCAGCACCTCGCGGGCCGCGCCGAAGTCGATCATCACCGCGCGGTCATCGTCGGTGACAAAGATATTGGCCGGCTTGATGTCCAGGTGCAGCATCTTGTGCTGGTGCACGATGCGCAGACCGCGCAGCACCTCGTCGAACAGCGAGCGGATGGACGACTCGCGCAGCACCTTGGCGTGCTGCTGGGCCCGCGCCGTCACGATGTATTCCTGCAGCGAGGCGCCACGCAGGAAGTTCATGACCATGTAGACGGTTTCGTTCTCGCGGAAGAAGTTGAGCACGCTCACCACCGAGGCGTGGGAGATTTGCGTCAGCGCACGGCCTTCTTCAAAGAAACTTTTCAGGCCCAGCCGGTACAGCGACAGCTTGTCCTGCGCCACCTTGGGCACCAGCTCGCCCGGCGCGCGCGTGGCCAGGGCCGCAGGCAAATATTCCTTGATGGCCACGTCCTGCCCCTGTCGGTCCTGTGCCAGATAGACCACCCCGAAGCCCCCCGAGGCCACCTTGCGCACCACGCGGTAGTCGCCAATCACGGTATCGGGTGGCAAGGGCGCTGGCTTGATCCGGGAAGACATTTTGTGCAGGTAAACCTCAAGGTCGGAGCGGAAACCGGATAATCAGGGGATTGCAAGCAACCAAAAGAAACGTCCAATGGCAGTTTACAGCATGACCGGATACGCCAGCGTCCAGCACACGCCGGCGTCCATCGAGGACAACACCTCTGCGCCCAATGTGCGTCTGGGGCTTGAAATCCGCGCCGTCAACAGCCGCTTTCTGGATCTGACCTTCCGCCTGCCCGATGAGCTGCGCAGCCAGGAACCCGCCCTGCGCACCCTGCTGACCCAGCGCCTCAAGCGCGGCAAGGTGGAAGTGCGCGCCGCCATCGATGTGGACATCTCCGCCTCGCTGCCCCAGCCCACGCCCGCCCTGCTGCAGCGCATGCAAAGCGTGCAGGACCTGGTGCAGGCCTGGCTGCCCGACGCCAAGGGCCTGTCCGTGGCCGATGCGCTGCGCCTGGCCGGCAGCGGCAACGCCGTCTGCGTGGACTGGCAGGACATCGTGCCGCAGGTGGCCGACAGCGCCGTGCAGGCCCTGGTCGAAGCCCGCGCCCGCGAAGGCGAGCGCCTGGCCGAGATGCTGCAGGACCGCGTGCAGCAACTGCGCACGCTGGCCTCCCAGGCCGCCCCCCTGGTGCCGCAACTGGTCGAGCAGCAGCGCCAGCGTTTCCTGGACCGCTGGCAGGAAGCCATGGGCCTAACCGAAGGTCAAGTCCCCCCCGAAGCAGCCCGCGAGCGCGCCCTGTCCGAAGCCACGGCCTTTGCCATCCGCATCGATGTGGCCGAAGAGATCACCCGCCTGGACTCGCACCTGGACGAAGTCGAGCGCCTGCTGAAAAAGGGCGGCGAAATCGGCAAGCGCCTGGACTTCCTGATCCAGGAAATGCACCGCGAAGCCAACACCCTGGGCTCCAAGTCGGCTGCCCTGGATCTGACACGCATCAGCGTGGACATGAAGGTGCTGATCGAGCAGATGCGCGAGCAAGTCCAGAACATTGAATAACCACCGTTAAAACCACAGGGCGCGCAAGCGCCCTTTTTGCAAAGTCGCCACAAGCGCCACCGCTGTTTATGGAACACCCCGGAAACCTCTTTGTCGTCGCAGCTCCCAGCGGAGCCGGTAAATCCAGCCTGGTCAAGGCATTGCGCTCGTTCGATGCGCGCGTCTACCCGTCCGTGTCGCACACCACGCGTGCGCCGCGCGGGCAGGAAAAGCATGGTCGCGAGTACTTTTTCGCATCCGAGCAGGAGTTCGACGCCATGGTCGCCAACAATGCCTTCGTCGAATGGGCGAACGTGCATGGCAAGCGCTATGGCACCTCGAAAAAAGGCATCCAGGACCGCCTGGCCAATGGCGAAGACGTGCTGCTGGAGATCGACTACCAGGGTGCCCTGCAAGTGCGCGAGTCCTTCCCCCAGGCGGTACTGATCTTCATCCTGCCCCCCAGCTGGGAAGAACTGCGCTCGCGCCTGGAAAACCGTGGCGAGGACGCCCCGGAAGTCATCGAGCTGCGCATGAAGAATGCGGAAGAAGAGATGGCCCAGGTCGGAAAATTCGACTTCGTTATAATCAACGAGTTGTTCGAGAGCGCGCTCTTTGACCTGAAAGCGATCATTCACGCCCAGCGCCTGAAGTACGCGTCGCAACGCCGCCTGCGCGGCGACGTGTTTGATTCGCTCAACCTATCCTGAATTCCCCCGGAGTACCCTGATGGCACGCATCACCGTTGAAGATTGCCTGGAGCAAATCCCCAACCGCTTCCAGCTTGTGCTGGCCGCAACCTACCGCGCCCGCATGCTGAGCCAAGGCCACACCCCCAAGGTGGAATGCCAGAACAAGCCCGGCGTGACCGCCCTGCGTGAAATCGCAGAAGGCAAGGTGGGTCTAGAAATGCTGAAAAAAGTGCCAGGTTAAGCCTGTTTGCTGTTTTCAAGTCTGTGCAAGTCGGCAGACAATAGAAGCACCGTATCGCGGTGCTTTTTTTTTACTATGTCTATCCCCGCTTTCCCGCGATACATTTAGGGCATGAACGCGGCTTTCAATTCCAAAACAGACGACATCCCCCGAACCTCGCCCGACGTGTCCCTTGATGCACGTTTGGAAGTTGCGGCCCGCGTTTCTGCTGCGCATTTCGAGCGCATGCTGGACTATCTGTCCTATCTGCCGCCCGCTGACATCGAACTGGTGCGCCAATCCTGGCGCTACGCCGACAAGGCCCACACCAACCAGTGGCGCAGCAGCGGCGACCCCTACATCACCCACCCGATTGCCGTCGCCACCATCTGCGCGCACTGGAAGCTCGATGCCCCGGCGCTGATGGCTGCGCTGCTGCACGATGCCATGGAAGACTGCGGCATCACCAAGCAGGATCTGGACGAGCGCTTCGGCCCCGTGGTGGCCGATCTGGTAGATGGCCTGACCAAGCTGGACAAGCTGCACTTCAACACGCGCGAAGAGAACCAGGCCGAGTCCTTCCGCAAGATGCTGCTGGCCATGGCTAAGGACGTGCGCGTCATCCTGATCAAGCTGGCCGACCGCACCCACAACATGCGCACCATGGGCGACATGCCGCGCAGCAAGTGGAACCGCATCGCCTCCGAGACCCTGGAGATCTACGCCCCCATCGCCCACCGCCTGGGCCTGAACCAGACCTATCGCGAGCTGCAGGACCTGTCCTTCCGCTACCAGCGCCCCTGGCGCTATGAGACCCTGGAAAAAGCCATCACCAAGTCGCGCGCCCGCCGCCACGACCTGGTGCTGCGCGTGCAAAACGAGATTGCCGCCGAGTTCGACCGCGTCAATCTGCCCGCCCGCCTGGCCGGCCGGGAAAGCACGCTGTATTCGCTCTACCAGAAAATGCTGCGCCACCACCTGACCTTTGCGCAGGTGACCGACATCTACGGCTTTCGCATCATCGTGCCCACGGTGACCGACTGCTACACGGCGCTGGGCATCCTGCACCAGATGTACAAGCCCGTGCCCGGCAAATTCAAGGACCACATTGCGATTGCCAAGGCCAATGGCTACCAGTCGCTACACACCATGCTGGTTGGCCCCTCGGGCGTGAACATCGAGTTCCAGATCCGCACCGAACCCATGCACATCGTGGCCGAAGCCGGCATTGCCGCCCACTGGCTGTACAAGTCGCAGGGCAAGCAGGAGGTGCTGAACACCAAGTGGCTGCAGTCGCTGCTGGACATCCAGACCGAGACCAACGACGCCACGGAGTTCTGGGACAACGTCAAGGTGGACCTGTTCCCGGACTCCATCTACGTCTTCACGCCCAAGAGCAAGATCATGGCCATGCCGCGGGGCGCCACGGTGGTGGACTTCGCCTACGCCATCCACAGCAACATCGGCCACCACACCGTCTCCGCCCTGATCAACGGCGAGCCCGCCTCGCTGCGCTCCGAGCTCAAGAGCGGCGACGTGGTGCAGATCATCACCGACGACAGCGCCAACCCCAACCCGGCGTGGCTGGGCTTTGTGAAGACCGGCCGCGCCCGCTCCAAGATCCGCAACTACCTCAAGACCGCAGCGCACAGCGAGTCCATGGTGCTGGGCGAGACCCTGCTGGCCCAGGCCCTGCGCGAAGAAGGCATTGCCACCGTGCCCGGTGACGACGAGGCCAACAAGGCACTGTGGGCGGCCGTGCTGCTCAAGGCCAACAGCCCCAGCCGCGAAGACCTGCTCACCGACATCGGCATGGGCCGCCAGGCCGCCGGCTGGGTGGCGCGCCACTTCATGGCCGAGCTGTCCAGCCAGGGCCAGCGCCCCGACGCCCTGCTGCTGACCCAGGAACGCTTCGGCAGCCAGAGCCTGCGCAGCCACAGCACGGTGGCACTGGACGGCAACAGCAACAGCTCCGTGCGCTATGCCAGCTGCTGCCGGCCCGTGCCCGGTGATCCGGTGGTGGCCTATCTGGGCCGTGGCGACGGCCTGCACGTGCACAACGCCCAGTGCGTCAATGCCAAGCGCCTGCAGCACACCGACAGCGAACGCTTCGTGCCCGTGGAATGGGCCGAGGAAAGCCGGCAAAAGCTGTATGACAGCGGCATCCGCGTCACCATCCACAACCAGAAGGGCGTGCTGGCCCGCGTGGCCACCGAACTGAGCAACGCCAACGTCGACATCCGCCGCCTGGAGATGGACGACGAAGCCGCCATGCAGACCACCGAGCTGCGCTTCATCGTCTCCGTGCACGACCAGCAACAGGTGGAGGCCGCCCTGCGCAGCCTGCGCCGCGTGCCCACCGTGGTGCGCGCCGCCCGCATCCTGCCGCTGGAATAAGCCGCGCACGCTGGTCACCGCATGCTGCCCTTGGGGCCGCATTTTGTATGCGCCTTGATCAAAACAAGAGCTGTCCGCGTACGTGATGCGGACGTTTCAGGTGGTTTTCATTCTGAAATTCAACATAGACGCGCGCAGACAGCTCCTTTTTCCTGAGCTTGTCCAATCCGCCAGACCAGGCCCCAGCACACCTTCCTGCGCCTGCGCCGAGGCAACACGCGCCAGCACAGACACGTGCACAGGTTCAGGCTCAGGAATAGGCAACCAAGGCGCCCGTTCTCGCCAAGCTGCCGTCTGCAGCGGCGGCATATCCCGCTCAGGCGGCTGGCGGCGGGTACTCCACGTCCAGCACCTCCAGCATGCGCACCCCGGCCGGGGTGGGCAGCGGCACCTCGTCGCCGATCTTCGCCTTCAGCAGCGCCCGCGATACCGGCGCAATCCAGCTCACCTGCCCCTGAGCACTGTCGGCCTCGTCGATGCCCATGATGGTGATGGTGCGCTCCACGCCTTCGTCATCGGCATAGGTCACGCGCGCGCCGAAGAACACCTGCTCGCTGCCGTGGTGCACCGACGGGTCGACCACCTCGGCAGCTTCCAGCCGCTTGGTCAGAAAGCGGATGCGGCGGTCAATCTCGCGCAGGCGTTTCTTGCCGTACAGGTAGTCGCCGTTTTCCGAGCGGTCGCCATTGCTGGCCGCCCAGTGCACGGTCTCCACGATCTTGGGACGCTCGTTGTCGATCAGCTCCAGCAGCTCGGCCTTGAGCGTCTGGTAGCCACGGGGCGTCATGTAGTTCTTGCTGCCCTTGGGAATGGCGGGCAGGCTGGGCAGGTCATCGTCGTCGTCCTGCCCATCGGTTTCCTTGGTGAAAGCCTTGTTCATGGGGCCGCATCTTCACACAAAACCCGTGGCGCCCCGGCGGGATGCAGGGCACAAACCAAAAAGTCCCGACACCTTGCGGTATCAGGACTTCCAATTGGTGCGGCTGGCAGGAATCGAACCCACGACCCCTTGGTTCGTAGCCAAGTACTCTATCCAGCTGAGCTACAGCCGCTAAGCCATCGATTATAGGCCTAGCAATTACCCTTAATTCTCAAAAAGATGAAAAAATCTTTTCATCCTCCACATCAACCCCGGAGATACCCAGAAAGACAAAAGCCTCAGAGATGTGCATCTCTGAGGCTTGAATCTGGTGCGGCTGGCAGGAATCGAACCCACGACCCCTTGGTTCGTAGCCAAGTACTCTATCCAGCTGAGCTACAGCCGCTAAGCCATCAACAACCGAAGCTGCTGACTGCATCCAATCGCTTGGATACAGACCTTGCTGTTGCTCAATCAAAAAGCAAGGCTTTCATAAAAAGAGAAAAGCCCTAGAACTTACGTTCTAGGGCTTCAATCTGGTGCGGCTGGCAGGAATCGAACCCACGACCCCTTGGTTCGTAGCCAAGTACTCTATCCAGCTGAGCTACAGCCGCATTGGCGGAGAGGGTGGGATTCGAACCCACGGTAGCATTGCTGCTACGCCTGATTTCGAGTCAGGTACATTCGACCACTCTGCCACCTCTCCTGCGTGTCGAAGCTGCTATTGTAGCAGCGTTTTTGACCGCTTCCGGCAAACCCGGAGTTTTTTAGGCTTGCAGGCGTTCCAGGCCGCCCATGTATGGGCGCAGCACCTCGGGGATGACCACCGAGCCATCGGCCTGCTGGTAGTTTTCCAGCACGGCGACCAGGCAGCGTCCCACGGCCAGGCCGGAGCCATTGAGCGTGTGCACCAGCTCGTTCTTGCCCTTGGCGTTCTTGAAGCGTGCCTGCATGCGGCGGGCCTGGAAGGCCTCGCAGTTGGAGATCGAGCTGATCTCACGGTACTTGCCCTGGCCGGGCAGCCACACTTCCAGGTCATAGGTCTTGGTGGCGCCAAAACCCATGTCGCCAGTGCACAGGCTCATCACGCGGTATGGCAGGCCCAGCTTCTGCAGGATGGCCTCGGCGTGGCCGGTCATCTCTTCCAGCACTTCGTAGCTCTTTTCGGGGTGCACGATCTGCACCATCTCGACCTTGTCGAACTGGTGCTGGCGGATCATGCCGCGCGTGTCACGGCCGTAGCTGCCGGCTTCCGAGCGGAAGCACGGGGTGTGCGCCGTCAGCTTGATGGGCAGCTCCGCCTCCTGCACGACCACGTCGCGCAGGAAGTTGGTCAGGGGCACTTCCGAGGTGGGGATCAGGTACAGCGCCTGGTTGTCCGGCACTGGCTCGCCCTCCTGGCCGCCCTTCTTGGCGGCGAACAGGTCGCCTTCGAACTTGGGCAACTGGCCGGTGCCACGCAGCGAATCGGCGTTCACGGCGTAGGGCACGTAGCACTCGGTGTAGCCGTGCTCGCCGGTCTGCACGTCCAACATGAACTGCGCCAGCGCACGGTGCAGGCGGGCAATGCCACCCTTCATGACGGTGAAGCGCGAACCCGACAGCTTCACGCCCATGTCAAAGTCCAGGCCCAGGGGCGTGCCCACGTCCACGTGGTCTTTGACTTCAAAGTCAAACGTCTTGGGGGTACCCCAGGTGCGCACGACCACGTTGTCTTCCTCGCCGGCGCCCACCGGTACGCTCTCGTGCGGCAGGTTGGGCACGGCCTGCAGCATGGTTTCCAGCTCAGTCTTGATCTGTTCCAGGCGCGCGTCGGACTGCTCCAGCTCGGTCTTGGAGGCGGCCACCTGGGCCTTGGCGGCTTCGGCGCCGTCCTTGTCGCCCTTGCCCATCAGCATGCCGATCTGCTTGGACAGCTGGTTGCGCTGGGCCTGCAGCTCCTCTGTGCGGGTTTGCAAGGTCTTGCGCTCGGACTCCAGGGCCTGGAAGGCTTCCACATTCAGGAAGGCTTGCGGCTTCTTACGGGTTTCCAGGCGCGCAATCGCGGAGTCGAGGTCTTTACGGAGAAGAAGAATGTCTAGCATGGTGGCAATTTTAGTGGGGCGGGCCGGATCGGGACGCCAGCGCCGCAGTGCATCCGCCATTGTGCGGCAGTTGCTGTTCAGTTGCAGGCTGGTGTGCCGATAGAGAGGAAAGGCCCCCGCACACATCCAAGGAGATTGGCAGATGTTTTATGTTTTCGGCATCCACGGCCCCATGTACCAGGGGGGGCCCGATCGCCTCAGCCAGATTGCGGCCGTGCGCGGCGTGCAACGCCCCAGCGGCCTGCGCGCCAGCAGCAGCGGGATCGAGTCGCAGGAAGCCCAGGCGCGCAACCCGGACCTGCTGCACCACCTGACTGCCCGCGCCCAGGGCGCCGTGTCGGCCTACCTAGGGACCGAGCAAGGCCCCAAGGAAGAGCGCAAGCGCCTGTACCTGGTGCGCGACGTGATGACGCGCGGCGCGGTCACCGTGACGCCCGAGCTGACGGTGGAGCAGGCCTGGCAGGTGCTGGCCAGCAAGAAGATTGCCCAGGCCCCGGTGCTGGATGCCCAGCAGCGCGTGGTGGGCCTGCTGCTGCGCGCCGACATGGCACCGCTGGCGCTGCTGCCCGAGCCCGGTGCGCTGCGCGATGCCATCGCCCTGGCCAAGCGCCCGGTCACCGAGGCCATGCTGTCGCCCGTGCCCGCCGTGGCCGAGGACACCGACCTGCGCCGCGTGGCCCATGTGCTGCTGGACACCGGCCTGCCCGGCCTGCCCGTGACCGATGACCTGGGCCACCTGAGTGGCTTCATCAGCCGCACCGACATCCTGCGGGCCGTGGCCAGCGATCCACCGCTGGACCTGTGGGGCTGAGCGCCGCGGGCACGCAACGCAGATAAAAAGAGCGCCTAGCGCTGGTTGTTCGCGGTCTTCAGCATCAAAACAGGCTGAAGTGCTTGCAATACCAGCGCCAGGCGCTCTTTTTACAGGAGTGACCTGTGCGTAAAACCCAGGTGCCTCAGGCGCCGGTTTCGGGCGCCTTGCGCACCTCGATCTCCAGGCCCGTGGCCGGGTCGATCATCTTCAGGCCCTTGGGCAGCGGGAACTTCATGGTTTCCTCCACGCCGTCCATCTTGCGCACGGAGACCGCGCCCAGCGCCTTGATGCGGGCGATGACGCCGTTGACCAGCACCTCGGGGGCCGAGGCCCCGGCCGTCAGGCCCACGCGGCTGGCCGATTCGAACCACGCCTGCTGCAGCTCGTCCGCGTTGTCCACCATGTAGGCGGGCGTGCCCAGGCGCTGTGCCAGCTCGCGCAGGCGGTTGCTGTTGGAGCTGGTGGGGCTGCCCACCACGATCACCACGTCCACCTGCGGCGCCAGCACCTTGACGGCATCCTGGCGGTTCTGTGTGGCGTAGCAGATGTCCTGCTGCTTGGGCTCGCGCACATGCGGAAAGCGCGCCTTGATGGCGGCCTTGATGCCGGCGGCATCGTCCACGCTCAGCGTGGTCTGCGTCACCACGGCCAGCAGCTGCGTCTGCCTGGGCTGGACCCTGGCCACATCGGCTTCGTCTTCCACCAGGTGGATGCCTTCGGACAACTGACCCATGGTGCCTTCCACCTCGGGGTGGCCCTTGTGGCCGATCATGAGGAACTCATAGCCCTCCTTGGCCAGCTTGGCGACCTCGACGTGCACCTTGGTCACCAGCGGACAGGTCGCATCGAAGATGCTGAAGCCGCGCGCCTGCGCCTCTTCCTGCACCGCCTTGCTCACGCCGTGGGCGCTGAACACCAGGGTGGCGCCCGGGGGCACGTCCGACAGCTCTTCGATGAAGATCGCACCCTTGTCCTTCAGGTCGTTGACCACGAAGGTGTTGTGCACGATCTCGTGGCGCACATAGATCGGGCGGCCGAACTTCTGCAGCGCCCGCTCGACGATCTCGATGGCGCGGTCCACACCGGCGCAAAAGCCCCGGGGCTCGGCCAGCAGGATTTCTTTGGCGTCGACCACCTCAGAGCACCCCGATGATCTGCACTTCGAAGGTCACGGGCTGGCCCGCCAACGGGTGGCTGAAGTCGAACAGCACGGCGCCGTCCTCGCGCACCTGCACCACCGAGCCGGCATAGCTGCCCAGCCCGTCGGGTGTGGGGAACTGCACCACGTCACCCGCGGCGTACTGTTCGTGCGGGTCGCCCAGTTCGTTCAGCAGCTTGCGAGCCACCCACTGCAGCATGTCGGGATTGCGCTCGCCAAAGGCCACGCCGGCGGGCAGCTCGAACGTGGTGTGCGTGCCTTCGGGCAGACCGATCAGTTGCTCCTCGATGGCCGGCGACAGCTCGCCAGTGCCCAGCGACAGCGTGCCGGGCTTTTCCAGGAAGGTGTTGATCACATCACCGGCCGGGCCGGCCAGACGGTAGTGCAACGTCAGGAAGGAGCCCGCTTGTACGGTGGGCACAGAAGTCGTGGTCGAAGGCGCGGAATTGGTCATGGAAGTCCCGATAAACTGGCCGCCATTGTAGAAAACCGGGCATGCCCCTGCGCCCTTGGCGTCTGTTTATCCCACTTTCAGCCCCAGGACCATGGCCTTCAAAGATCTGCCGACCGACACCCTGCCCCGCGAAAAGCTGCTGGCACGGGGCGCTAGCGCCCTGTCAGACGCCGAGTTGCTGGCCATCCTGCTGCGCACCGGCCTGGCCGGCTGCAGCGTGCTGCAGATGGCCCAGGGCCTGCTGGACCGCTTCGGCGGGCTGGCCGGGCTGCTCAACACCGACGACCAGGCGCTGCACAGCGTCAAGGGGCTCGGCCCTGCCAAGCGTGCGGAAATGCTGGCAGTGATGGAATTGGCCAAACGCGCCACGGCCCAGCAATTGCGCGAACGCGAGGTCTTCGACCACCCCGGGGCCGTGAAGCACTACCTGCAACTGCACCTGGGCCACCGCCCCCACGAGATTTTTGCCGTGCTGTTCCTGGACAGCCAGAACCGATTGATTGCCATGGAAGAAATGTTCCGGGGCACGCTGAGCCAGACTTCGGTCTACCCCCGCGAGGTGGCCTTGCGCGCCCTGCACCACCACGCTGCCAGCGTGATCCTGACGCACAACCACCCCAGCGGCAGCGTGCTGCCCAGCCCGGCTGACCACGCACTGACCGCCACCCTGAAGCAGGCCCTGGGCCTGTTGGATGTGCGCGTGCTGGACCACATCATCGTGGCGCAGGGCGCCAACCACTCCATGGCCGAGGCGGGACAGCTATGAGCCAGGCCTTTCGCCACCACGGCCTGCACGCGCTGGGCGGCATCTCGCGCGAGCTGAAGCTGCAGCGCGAGCGCCAGGAGGCCGCCGAACTGGCGCGCCGCCAGGCCGAAGCCGCCGCCGAGCGCGAGCGCAACCTGTTCACCCACTTCGTGGGCGCCGTCACACCGCTGCCGCACACCGACCGCTTTGCGTTCGAGCAGGCCCCGCCCACGCCGCGCCGCCTGCAGCATGAGCTGGACGAGGAACGGGTGCTGCACGAGGCCATGAGCGACGAGTTCGACGTCAGCACCCTGCTGGACGTGGACGACCAGCTCAGCTTTCGCCGCCCCGGCATCGGCCTGGACGTGACACACAAGCTGCGCGCCGGGCACTGGAGCATCCAGCGCCAGTTGGACCTGCACGGTCTGCGCTCCGACGAGGCGCGCGAGGCACTGGGCCAGTTCATCCGCCTGGCCCACCGCACCGGCCTGCGCTGCGTGCGCGTGGTGCACGGCAAGGGCCTGGGCTCGCCCGGCAAGACGCCGGTGCTCAAGTCCAAGGTCCAGCGCTGGCTGGTGCAGAAAAAGGAAGTGCTGGCCTTTGTGCAGGCCCGCCCGGCCGAGGGCGGTGCCGGTGCTCTGGTGGTGCTGCTGCAGCCAGGCAAGCGCAAGCTGTACTGAACGCAGCGGACACGCCGCGGTGGCGCGCTGTCACACGGCAGCGGCCCTGGGCACAACCTGCGGCTGCACGCCCGGGCCCGGCGCATGCCCTGCGGGGGTTGAGTCATGTCCCCCTGCTCAGCGCCGCCCAACACCCATCTTCCGCCAGACACGCCAGGGGACAGGTTCCCCCTTTTTTCATAGCAAACTGCGCTCTCACTGCTTGGGGATACGGGCCTTTTCGATCACCACGCCCCAACGCTGGATTTCGGACTGCAGCAGCTGCGTCGTCTGTGCGGGCGTGCTGTCTTGGGCCTGCACGTGGAGCACACGCAGCTTCTGCACCACGTCCGGGTGGCGCACGGCGGCAGCAATCTCCTGGTGCAGGCGCTGGACCACGGCAGGTGGCGTGCGCGACGGCACAGCCAGCGCATTCCAGGAGGCAGCGACAAAGCCCGGCACCCCGGCCTCCTGCGCCGTGGGCACTGCGGGCAGCAGGGCCGAGCGCTGCGCGCCCGCCACCGCCAGCAACTTGACGGCCTGGGACTGGATCTGCCCCATCAGGGGCGCCAGGATTTCCACCGCCACATCGATCTGCCGGCCGCGCAGCGCCGTCACCACTGCGGGCGTGCCATTGAAGGGCACGATCTGCGCGTCGATGCCGGCCGCCGACTTGAACAGCTCGGCCGCCAGGTGCTGGGTGCTGCCCACATTGATGCTGCCGATGTTGAGCTGCCCCGGGTGCGCCTTGGCATAGGCCACCACCTCGTTCAGGCTCTGGAAACGGGCTCGACCATCGGTGATCACACCGATGTCGAAGTAACCCAGGGTGGAGATGGGCGTCAGGTCCTGCACCAGGTCGAACGGCAGCTGCCGAAACAGGTTCACCGTGACCGCGCTGCCGTTGGGCAGCAGAAACAGGGTGTGGCCGTCGGGCGCAGACTTGACCACCGTGTCCGCCGCCACAATGCCTCCGGCGCTGGGCTTGTTCTCGATGATCACCGCCTGCCCCAGCTGGGTGGACAGCTGCTGCGCCACCACGCGCGAGGTCACATCGGCCACGCCCCCTGCGCCAAACGGCACGACGATGCGCAGCGGCTTGCCCGACAGAGGCTGGGCCTGCGGCGCCACGGCGGGCAGCAACGCCAGCACCAGACTCATCCACGCACGCGTCCAACGTGCCCCCCAGCCCGATGTGCGACGGCCTTGCATGGTGATCTCCTTGGATAGTTATGCAAGCCAGTGTGCCAGCGCCCTGCGCCGCCCTGGTGGCGGTGGACGTGCTAGCAGCTATGCGCCCACGGCATACCTTGGCGGCCCACAGCCCGCTCAGCGGCCGGTCTGCTCGAAGGCGTATTTCTCGGTGTCCACCTCGCCCTGGGCCTGCAGGCCATAGCGGTCACCGGCAATCGCCTGGGGCTGGAACAGGGCATCCAGCCCGGCCAGCACCGTGGGGCTGAGTTGGATGCTGCCGCCCCGCACGTCTTCCAGCAGATGGTCCACACGGGTAGTGCCGGGCAGGGCCACCACGTGCTCGCCCTGGTGCAGCACCCAGGCGATGGCCAGTTCGGCCAGGCTGCAGCCCGCCTGGGCGGCCAGCACCTGCATCGGGGCCAGCAGCTGCAGATTGCGCGCATAGGTCTCGGGCGCAAAGCGCGGCATGCTGCTGCGCATGTCGCTGGCCAGCAGCTGCGTCACGTCCTGCAGCTGCCCGGGCAGAAAACCACGCCCCAGGGGGCTGAAGGCCACGTAGGCAATGCCCAGCTCGCGGCAGGCCGCCAGGGTGCCCAATTCGGCATTGCGCGTCCACAGCGAATACTCGCTTTGCAAGGCCGCAATCGGGTGCTCGCGGTGGGCGCGGCGCAGGGTGTCCACCCCCACCTCGGACAGGCCCAGGGCCCGCACCTTGCCCTCTTGCACCAGGCGCGCCAGCGCCCCCACCGACTCCTCGATCGGCACGCGCGGGTCCCAGCGGTGCAGGTAGTACAGGTCGATCACATCTGTGCCCAGGCGGCGCAGGCTGTCCTCACAGTTTTGGCGCAGCGCCTGGGGGCTGCCATCGATCACGCGGCGCAGCACGCCATCCGCACCGCGCACCCCGGCCATCCCCCCCTTGCTGGCCAACACAATGCGGTCACGGTGGGGCTGCAGGATTGGTCCCACCAGCGATTCGCTGGCCCCGAAGCCATACAGGGCCGCCGTGTCAAACAGCGTCACCCCGGCCTCCAGCGCCGCGTGCAGCACGGCCTGTGCCTGCTGGTACGTGGCCCCGCTGCCGTAGCCATGGCAGAAATTCATGCACCCCAGCCCCACGGCTGAGACGGAAAAAGGACCTATCGAACATGTATGCATGGTGCTGAGCTTACGGCAACCCTTGCACGCTATCGACTTGGTAGCTTGATGCGCTTCCTGCAGGCAGGCTAGAGGCTATTTTGACCTCAAACGATCGCGGCGCTGCCTGGATCCGCTCCCGCGAAGCTGGGGTGCTTCAGCGCTGCGCGTGCTGTCCCGTGCCCTGGGGCATGCACACAAGCCCCGCGCAGGCCCCCAACGGCAACCGGGACATCTGCACCCTGCGACAATCGCGCCGCGCGCGCCGCCGGGCCCACCCGCGCTGATACATCCATCGTCCATGGCCCTCGATCCCTTCACCCTGCTCGTCCTCACCTCGGCCATGGCCGCAGCCTCGGCGCTGTACCTGGCCGCCGAATGGCGCAGCGTGCGCGAACGCTCGCTGCTGCTGTGGAGCACGGGCTTCGCCATCATCGCCGTGGGCTGCGTGCTGGCCCTGCTGCGCTCGCGTGGCTATGTGTTGTTCGGCATCTGGTTTCCGAACGGGATGCTGATCGTGGCCCACTGGATGTTCCTGTCGGGTGTCGCCGCATTCACGCGCACCCGGCTGCCGCGCGCCTGGTGGCTGCTGGTCGCCGTTTGGCTGGCCATGCTGGCACTGCCCGGCGGCCCCTGGTGGTCCAAGGCAATGCTGGGTATCCAGTCGCTGCTGATCGCCGTCATCAGCTTGCGCGCCGGCCTGCTGCTGCGCCCGCAGGGCGGCGCCTTGACCTTGAGCGTGGGCGCGGCGCAGCTGCGTTTCGTCCTGCTGGTGCACGGCCTGTTCTACCTTGCCAAGGCCAGCTCGACCCTGGTGCCGGACGCCTTCATCAACCTGGCCAGTTTCCGCGGCACGGTGATCCTGGTCTCGCTGGTCGAAGGCGTGATGGCGATCATGCTGTTGGCCATGTCCATGACCGGCACCGAGCGCCACCGCCGCGAGGAACGCATCGCGCAGATCGCTGCCCGCGACCCGCTGACCGCCCTGGACAACCGCCGCGCGCACTATCTGCGCGCACCGCCGCTACTGCAGCAGGCCTCGCCGACCAGCCCCGGCGCCCTGCTGCTGATCGACATCGACCACTTCAAGCAGGTCAACGACCTGCACGGCCACGATGCCGGCGACCGCCTGCTGGTGACCTTCGCTGACATCCTGCGCAGCACCCTGCCCGACGGCGCGCTGGCCGCGCGGCTGGGCGGGGACGAATTCGTGATCCTGCTGACCAACACCTCCAGCGCCGCCGTGCAGGCGCTGTGCGAGACACTGCGCGAGGCGTTCGCGCAGCAAGCGCGCACGCTGTTCGCGACGCCCGAGCCCGTGGCCCTGAGCATTGGTGCCACCATGTTCGACCAGCCCGACACGGAACTGTCGCACTGGCTCAAGCGGGCGGACGACGCCCTCTACGCATCCAAGCGCAAGGGTCGCGACCGGATGGAGCTGGCCCCGTGGTCTCCTGGGCCGCCGCAGTGACACTCGCCGGGTCTTGACCGATAGCGGTCCTGTGGTCCGGACACTGCTCTGCCGTGCCTTCTGGCACGGTGGCCACCACCGCAGTGCAGCCAAGCACACGCCCCCAGCCACCACTGGTGCTTGCCTGTGGCAAGGACAAGGCTGTTTGGCAGCGCCTATGGCGGATGTTGGCGCCGGCAACACATGGGCTGCAGGCGCCTGCAAGGCACTGGGCATGAGGTCCTGTGGCCAGCGTCTAGGCTCCGTCGCTTCCATTTTGCACAGGCACACTGCAGGCCTGGTCTACCAGCGCACTGGGCCTGTGCAGCTCAAAGCCCTCATCCAGCCAGCCGGTCACCCCGCCGGCCATCAGTTTCACGGGCCGACCCAGCCTTGCCAGACGCAGCGCCCCGCGTGCTGCGCCATTGCAATGCGGACCGGCGCAGTAGGTCACAAACAGCGTGTCCGCCGGCCAAGCGGTCAACTTGCTGGCAACGATCTTGCCGTGTGGCAGGTTGATGGCACCTGGCACATGGCCCTGAGCGAACAACTGCGGCGAGCGCACGTCGAGCAGCACGAAATCCGGACCCTTGGAGAGCCCATCATGCACATCCCAACAATCCGTTTCGAAACGGAATGCGGCGGCAAAATGCGCCTCGGCGTCGGCAGCGGGTGCGGCAGGAATCGCGGTCACATGGGTGCAAGGGGAAGTCATGGCAATTCAGATGGTGTGGTGGGGAATGCCGCTGATCTTGTCGGTGCTTGCTCTGCCTCACAATTGGCACCAATGACATCCATCGACCAAATTACGCCAATCCCTTCCACCACCTCCGGTCCCCTGGTGGTGGCGCCGATCTACGATGGCCTGTGTACCTTTGAGTTCTCCATCGTGGCCGAGATTTTTGGCCTGTCGCGACCGGAAATGGGCCCCCACTGGTACCGCTTTGCCAGTGCCGCGGTGGAACCCGGCTGGCTGCGCGCCCATGGTGGCCTGCGCGTCATGGCCGATGGTCCCGCCGATTTGCTGGAGCAGGCCGATCTGATTGTGGTGGCCGGCTGGAAAGGTGCGCATGTGCCGGTCCCCGAGGCACTGGCGCAACGCCTGCGCCAGGCCTGGGAGCGCGGCGCCCGCCTCGCGTCGATCTGCTCCGGGGCCTTCGTGCTGGCTGCCACAGGGCTGCTGGACGGGCGGCGTGCCGCCACGCACTGGCGATACGCTGAGGTGCTTCGCCAGCGGCATCCGGCGATCCAGGTCGATGCCGATGTGCTGTATGCCGAGGAAGACCGCATCCTGACATCCGCCGGCAGCGCTGCCGGCATCGACCTGATGCTGCACCTGGTGCGCAAGGATTTTGGAGTCAAGGCCGCGAACAGCGTGGCCCGGCGCTTGGTGATGCCGCCCCATCGCAGCGGTGGCCAGGCCCAGTTCATCGAGCGGCCGGTGCAGCCGGACCGCCTGCATCGGCTCTCGGACGTGCTGGAGCGCATGCGGACGGAGCTGCACAGCGACTGGACGGTGGAGCGCATGGCCCAGAGCGTGCTCATGAGCCCCCGGACCTTTCTGCGTCGCTTCATCGAGGCCACGGGTGTCCCGCCGGGGCAATGGCTGATCGCCGAGCGGGTCGCAGAGGCCCAGCGCCTGCTCGAGAGCAGCGCAATGCCGGTCGAGGACATCGCCGCCCGGGTGGGGTTTGGCAGCGTGCAGGTCCTGCGGCATCACTTTCGCGCCAGACTGGGACTGGCGCCAAGGGACTATCGCAGCATGTTCTCCGCCGCCCCCATGCGCTCTGGCAAGGCTGCAGTTCAGCCGAAGACATGATGTTGATGGAGACCGCCCACAAACCATGGTGGGCTGCGGGCGGCCAGCGTTGATTCAGGCTGGGCTGGGTTGCGTCCCCAAGCCCTGCGCGTTGATGTCCATCTTGCAGTGGCACGCCACCTGCGGGCTGTGCCCCCCCCAAGGCCGAGCCTCAGCCAGCCAGGCGAAGCGGCTCAGGGGCAGACAGTCAGCTGCCCACAGCGTCTTTGACGCATTTCTTGGTGAAGCTGGACTTGGCAGCGCCCGCCAGCTTCTTGTCGGCGGCAGTCACCTCACAGGCCGCTTTGGCGTCTTTTTCACACTTTTTGAGGAAAGCGGTCTTTGCCGCGCCGGCAAGCTTTTTCTCCGTGGCGACCGCGGTGCAGGACTGATCGGATGAAGCCCAAGTGATGCCAGAGAACAAAGTGGCAAGGGCAAACACAAGGACAGAGGCTTTGCGCATAAGGTGCTCCTGATTCAATGGGGGGATGGCTACAGGATTGGGGCTGCAGCCATTACAGCTTATACGCGGAAGCATGGCGGTGATGTGAAGGCGACAGTTTTTAAATGCCCAACGATCGCCAAAGGCTTGCGGTACTGGACTTGGATAGCTACGGGAGCATCTCTGCCCATCCTTGGCTGCGACCGATAGGTCGGCATACGGACGCCAGCAGCAGCCAGCGCTGCTCTACCAAATACGGCGCCATCACAGCACGATGGACGCCAATCGATCGTAGGCAAGACTAGGTAGCTGGCAGCTACCGGCCAGAAGCGGTAATCAAGTGCCGCCCGATGAGTGACGGTTCTAGGCTGATTCAGGTCCTTGTGCTCACAAATGCCAATGACTGCTGATGCTCAGGGCCGCCACTGAACTAAGGCTTCTTCAGCTGCCTGTTCATCGCTCGAAAGCTTGTCGATTCAACCCTGTCATATCAGGCCTCTTCAGTTCGATGTGACTCCAAGCCTTAGATTCCGCACGTTTTGATACGAGAGATGCGCCTTGTGAACGCTCTACTCCTCACGACACTGGTTTGGCGGGGGTATTACCACGCGCACAAGTGAAATCTAGCAATTTGTGTAGAATGCCGCGAAATTTAGGTCTGACTTTGGTAGTTAGCTATCCTTTTGGAAGCTGTATTTATCTTGTTGCTTATGCAGACTCGTGCACCCACGACGCTGGGTATTGACTTTGTGACTTCCAACACAGCAATGCTGTGGTGCATTCGCACCCATGTTGCACGCCTATTGCTGTTGCACGCCTATTGCCACTGCAAGGCAAGCTGGCGCACTCCCGCTAACTGCGCCCCCCGACTGCGCACGATGGGTCTGCGGTGATCCTGCCGTTGAGGTAGGTGAAATCATTCGCACACGGCTTTCCCTCTGCAGCCGACTCCCCTCCAAAGCACCTGTTGGCATCCCATTGCTGCTATAGCGCGATGCATGGCGGCATGTCTGCGCAACGCCTTGGCTGCGTTCGCATGCCAACGCGCATGGAGGGTCTGCCAGCCTGTCGTGCACGCTCTAGCCCCACATTCCCCACGATTCCAAGATCGCCAGCCTGCGCGCGACACGGTGCCCGTGTTGTGTGCTTTGCTGCCCTTGAATGCCCGCGGTGATTGCGGCTGCGGCTACCTGTGAGCAGTCCGTCGAAGTCGCATCAATATGGTGATGCAACTCCATCTCAGCCATTATATTTATTTAAAAATAATGATGACAGGATTTATTTCATGCCTGAATTTTTATTGATGGCTTTGAAACTATGTGAAAAATTCAGATTTTTCATCAATTATCTTCATTTTTAACGGTTTTAAATAAATAAACCGTCTGACAGATCAAACACGCCAAGTCCACGATATCAATATCAAAGACTTAATTTTTAAACCATATCATGGATGGTAACTCGATATGACCCTTGCACCAGTAGAAACAACTTCTCGATCCACCAACGAATATTATTTGGCGCGCCAAAACCAGATGGAGTCGAATGTGCGTAGTTATCCACGCAAACTGCCGCTGGCTATTGCCAAAGCCCACGGCTGCTGGGTGACGGACGTAGAGGGTACAGAGTATCTGGACTGCTTGGCAGGCGCGGGGACTCTGGCCTTGGGGCACAACCATCCCGCAGTGATTGAAAGCATTCAAACCACGCTGGCCAGCGGGTTGCCCTTGCATACGCTGGATTTGACGACGCCCCTCAAAGACGCGTTCACCGAAGCCTTGCTGGAACAATTGCCCGGCGGCAAAGACGCATATTGCCTGCAGTTTTGTGGCCCATCGGGTGCGGATGGAACTGAAGCCGCCATCAAACTGGCCAAGACCTTTACCGGCCGCAGCTCGGTGATTAGCTTTTCCGGCGGTTACCACGGCATGACGCATGGCGCTTTGGCCATGACGGGCAATCTGTCTGCCAAAAATGCGGTGCATGGCTTGATGCCCGGCGTGCAATTCATGCCTTACCCCCATGAATACCGCTGCCCACTGGGTATTGGCGGTGAAGCAGGCGTCGATGCCTTGACCTATTACTTCGAAAACTTTATCGAAGACGTAGAAAGCGGCGTGACCAAGCCTGCGGCAGTAATTTTGGAAGCCATCCAAGGCGAAGGCGGTGTGGTGGTTGCGCCCACCAAGTGGCTGAAAAAAATCCGCGAAGTGACCGAAAAGCACGGCATCGTATTGATCTTGGACGAGGTGCAAGCAGGCTTTGCACGCTCGGGCAAGATGTTTGCGTTTGAGCATGCCGGCATTGAGCCTGACGTCATCGTCATGTCCAAAGCCGTGGGTGGTAGCTTGCCACTGGCGGTGCTGGGCATTAAGCGCAAGTTCGATGCATGGCAGCCTGCAGGCCACACCGGCACGTTCCGTGGCAACCAGATGGCCATGGGCACGGGCATTGCCACATTGAAGGCCATTCGTGATCAAAACCTGGCCCAAAACGCCCAAGAGCGTGGCGATTTCCTGCAAGCCGAACTGAAGAAAATGGCGACGGAATTCCCCTGCATTGGGAATGTGCGTGGTCGTGGCCTCATGCTGGGCATTGAAATTGTGGACGAGAGCCAGTCCCCAGACCATATGGGTTCCTTGCCTGCCGATGCCAAGCTGGCAGCGGCCATTCAAACGGCGTGCTTTAACAACCAGTTGCTGCTGGAAAAGGGCGGGCGCAATGGCACGGTGATTCGTTTGCTGTGCCCATTGATCATTACGCAGGCCGAGTGCGAAGAGGTCCTGGTGCGCTTCAAGCGTGCATTGGCTGAAGCGCTGGTTGCGGTACGGGGCGCATAAGCATGGTGGATTTTTCTGAACACCGCCAAGCACTGCTGTGCAACGATGCCGCATCGATTGCCGACTACACACAGGCCATGGCGCAAGCCACTGAGGCCGTGGCTGCCTGGCTGCAAAACGACAAGATGTACACGGGCGGCAGCATCAAGGAACTGCGCAGCACGATTGCATTCACCCCCTCGAAAGAGGGCATGGGCGTGCAACCAGCGCTGCAGCGCATGGTCGAGCTTTTCTTAAACAAGAGCCTGAAAGTGCACCACCCGCACTCGCTCGCGCATTTGCACTGCCCGACGATGGTGGCCAGCCAGATTGCCGAGGTGCTGATCAACGCCACCAACCAGTCCATGGACTCGTGGGACCAAAGCCCGGCGGGTTCGTTGATGGAAGTGCAGCTCATCAACTGGCTGCGTGGGAAAGTGGGCTATGGCGCAGGCAATGCCGGTGTCTTTACCTCGGGCGGCACCCAGTCCAACCTGATGGGCGTGCTGCTGGCGCGCGATGCGTGCATTGCCAAGCACTGGAAAGACGAGAACGGCCAGCCATGGTCCGTACAGCGCGATGGCATTCCGGCGGATGCCATGCGCAACGTCAAAGTCATCTGTTCGGAGAACGCGCACTTTTCGGTGCAAAAGAACATGGCCATGATGGGCATGGGCTTTCAGTCCGTGGTGACCGTGCCGGTGGATGCCGATGCACGCATGGACATGCAAGCGTTGGCGCACACCATGGCGCGCTTGCAAGCTGAAGGCAAGATGGTGGCGTGTGTGGTGGCTACGGCGGGAACGACCGATGCAGGCGCCATTGACCCGCTGCCGCAAGTGCGTGCCATCAGCGCGCAATATGGCGCGTGGATGCACGTGGATGCTGCTTGGGGCGGTGCATTGATTCTGTCGCAGCACCACCGCGACATGCTGGTGGGCATGGAGCTGGCCGACTCGATCACGCTGGACTTTCACAAGCACTTCTTCCAAAGCATCTCGTGTGGTGCGTTTTTGCTCAAAGACGAGGCGAACTACCGCTTCATGCACTACGAGGCGGAGTATTTGAATTCTGCTTACGACGAAGAGCATGGCGTGCCGAATCTGGTGTCCAAATCGCTGCAAACCACGCGCCGCTTTGATGCGCTGAAGTTGTGGATGACGATTGAGGCTTTGGGTGAAGAACTCTATGGCTCCATGATTGACCACGGCGTGACGCTGACGCGTGCGGTGGCTGATCACATCAAGACTACCGATGGTTTGGAACTGCTGGTGGCGCCGCAGTTTGCATCCGTCTTGTTCCGCGTGGTGCCCCAAGGCTACCCCGCCGAACTGCTGGATACCCTGAACCAGAACGTCGCCGACGAATTGTTTGCACGCGGTGAGGCCAATATCGGCGTGACCAAAGTGGGGCAAGTGCAATCGTTGAAGATGACCACCTTGAGCCCGATTGCCACGCTGGAAAACGTTCAGCAGTTGCTGGCACAGGTACTCCGTGAGGCCGATCGCATAAAAAAACCTATTGCTGATGGGACTTATCAACCAGCAATCGACTAATTGATAATAAAAAAAGGGCTCTGCGGAGCTCTTTTTAAAAAGGTGCATAATAATATTTACAAAGCAATTTATCAAGATTTTATATTCTATTAATTCTTTCCTGCAATATTATCTATAACACCCATCCATTTGCCTAAATAGATAGCAGGCGATTTTTAAATAGGTCGTTAGCCTGCCCCCTAACTGCTGCAAAGAAGATCTAAGAATGCAAGCCGGCTGTGGTCGCTCTGAATCGACCAGCTAGCCCCAGATACACTCCGACGCGTACAACTCTCTCATCACTTGCTTCGAAAGCCTGCATCTCGGAAAAACGCAGCCATTCACATCACGCATTCGATGGGCCGTAATCGCTTGTGGATTCAACTGGTCAATGCAACACAATGACCGCCTCTGGCGGAAGGAGTGTTGGCATGAAGCGAAGACCGCGGATTTACTACACCGAAGCTCAGAAGGCCCTGATGTGGGACCGCTGGAAAGCTGGTGATACCTTGCACGAGATCGGCAAGCTGTTTGATCGACCGCACACATCCATCCACACCATCCTGAGTGCAACGGGTGGCATCCGGCCGCCTGCAAGGCGCCGATCTCACTTGACTCTGTCTCTGGCCGAGCGCGAGGAGATATCACGCAGCCTGGCCGCAGGTGAGTCCATCCGCGGTGTAGCCAAACGCTTGAAACGAGCAGCGTCCACCATCAGCCGTGAACTCCTGCGTAACGGCGGCAAGACTTGCTACCGAGCTACAAAAGCAGACGAGGCGGCCTGGGAGCGAGCACGCCGCCCAAAGACGTGCAAGTTGGCCTGCAACCCTGAGCTGGCGCAAATAGTGGCGGGTAAATTGCAGAGTCAGTGGTCGCCCGAGCAAATAGCAGGGTGGCTCAAACGAACTTACCCGGGCGCAAAGGATTTGCAGGTGTCTCACGAAGCCATCTACCGCACGCTCTTTGTTCAAACACGCGGGGCTTTAAAGAAAGAGCTTCTGGAGCACCTGCGGCGTACCCGGGGGATGCGTCGCTCACGCCACTACACGCAGAAAACACCCATCCATGGGCGTATCGTCGATGCAGTGCCCATCAGCGAGCGTCCAGCCTGCATTCAGGATCGGGCAGTTCCAGGCCACTGGGAAGGCGACCTGTTGTTCGGCGATGCCTACAGCCAGATTGCGACGCTGGTCGAGCGACACACGCGCTACGTGATGCTGGTCAAGCTGGTGGACAAAGACTCCTACACCGTCGCTGCGGCGCTGGCCAGGCATGCACAGATCTTGCCACAAGAGCTCTATCGCTCCTTGACCTGGGATCGAGGATCGGAGATGGCGGGGCACAAGCGCTTCACGGTGGCCACCGACATCCAGGTCTACTTCTGCGATCCGCAAAATCCATGGCAGCGCGGAACGAACGAGAACACCAATGGGTTACTCAGGCAGTATCTGCCCAAGGGCCTCGACATCTCGGGCTACTCACAAGATGAGTTGGATGCGATTGCCCGAAAGCTAAATGAGCGGCCCAGGAAAACCTTAGGGTACAGAACCCCGGCTGAGATGTTTAACGAGTGCGTTGCATCGACCGGTTGAATCCACACTTGCACATCAGACATTGCCGGTGGAGGCTCGAACAACAGCAACAGGTCGTTAGAACGTGTTTACGATCCTTCTATGACTCGACAATAGCCGAGTGAAGAGAAAGCCCTACGCCAGCGACGTCAGCAGAGAGAAGTTTGCGCAGATCGAGCCGCTGCTGCGCAGCGTGCGGCGCACCACGAAGCCGGTGACGGTGGACTTGTATGAAGTATTTTGCGCAGTGCTTTACCTGCTGCGCACAGGCTGTCAGTGGCGCTTCCTGCCACCGGAGTTTCCCAAGTGGCAAAGCGTGTACGCCTACTGGCGCAAGTGGAGTGAGCCTGACCAGCACGGTGTGAGCGTGCTGGAGCAGGCTTTAAAAAAAACAGGTTGGCGCGGCCCGCGAGAAACTGGTGCGCAACGCATGCAGCGCGTTCTTGATCGTGGACGCGCAGAGCGTGAAGAACACGGACACGGCGGCCCTGAAGGGCTATGACGCAGGCAAGAAGGTCTCGGGCATCAAGCGCCACATCGCGGTGGATGCCCAGGGCTTGCCGCATGCCATAGCGGTGACCACGGCTGAGGTGACGGATCGCAAAGGGGCACTGCAGGCGCTCAAGCGCTGCAAGCCCAACCTGGGCCGAGTGCAAAGTGTGCTGTGCGACAGCGGCTACACCGGCAAGCCTTTTGAGCAGGGTGTGCAGGAGATTGTGGGCGAGCACGTGACGGTGCAGATCGCCAAGAGGAGTGAGCTGCACACCTTCAAGTCATGCCCAAGCGCTGGATCGTCGAGCGCAGCTTTGCGTGGCTGGACAAGAACAGGAGGCTATGGAAGAACTGCGAGCGGCTCTTGAACACCAGCCTGCAGTTCGTCCACTTGGCTTTCCTGGCCCTACTGCTCAGGAGATCGTAAACACGCTCTTATAGAGGCGGTTTTGCGTCTGTGCGTTTTCTCACGTTACAGATGTAATTGCGCCTGCGCGCCGCTCCCTGCCTATTGCGCCTCCACCAGCGCCAGCAAGCCATCCAGATTGCTGAGGAAAATGCTGCGTCCCTGGCGCTGCAGCAGCCCCAGGCGCATCAGGCGCGACATCTCGCGGGCCACCTCTTCCCGGGTGGTGCCCAGGTAGGCCGCCAAGCTGGCCTGGGTGGGGCTGGGGGACAGCAGCACCTGGTTGCCCTCCACGCCCTGGCGCTGCGCCAGGGCCAGCAGGCGCATGTGCAGGCGACTGCGGACATTCAGCGTCCCCATCTCGACCACACGGGCCACCAGCTGCCACAGCAGGTCGGTGACGTTCTGCAGGATACCCAGCACCATGGCGCTGTCGTGGTACAGCCATTCCTGCACGATCTGCCCCTCCATCACCGCCAGCAGCGTCGGCTGGGTGGCCTCCATGCGCACACCCTGGGGCATGGCCTTGCAGGACAGCGCATTGCCGAACATTTGCCCGGGCAGCAGCTCGCCCAGCAGCAATTCCCGGCCCTGCACATTCGCACAGCACACCTGCACCTGGCCGGACAGCAGCAGGTGGATGCGCGTGTCGCTGAAGGGGCAAGGTACAGGCTCTCCAGCGGCCAACACGCGCCACTGCACGCGGTCGGCCAGCCAGCGCAGGCGCTCGACGTCCAGGTGCGCCAGGGCAGGCATGGTTCGCAACAATTGCCAGGAAGCCGTGTGGGTGTCCGTGTGCATCATCAACCTTGTCAAAAACCATCGGCCTCGCGCACCGCCGGCGTGGCCTGCAGTGGCAGGGGCCGCATCGGCCGGCCGTAGATGCGGGCCACCCGCAGCTCCAGGGGCGGATGGGCGTCCAGCCAGTGTTCCAGCCGGCTGCTGTCGGGGGTCTCGGCCAGCAGCATGTGCTGCACCAGCGGATGGTGCAGCCCGCTATGGCTGTGGTGGTCGGCCCGCCAGCCACCGCGGTGGCGCGCGGCCTCCTGGCGCTGCGTCATCACCTTGCGCAGCACACCGCCCAGGGCGTCGCGGCTGCGCGTCCATTGCACGGCGCGGGCATCGGCCAGCAATTCGCGCTGGCGCGAAACCGCAGCCTTCAGCAGGCGCCCACTGCACCAGCCCACAAAACCCGCGGCCATGACCGCATTGCCAAACCACCAGGCCAGGCCGCCGCGCTCGCGCAGGGTTTCGCCAAAGTGGTAGACCAGCTCCAGCCCGCTGACCATGCCGGCCAGCTGCATGTTGAGCCGGGTGTCGCCCTCCTTGAGGTGCGAGAGTTCGTGCGCCACCAGCCCCTGCATTTCATCGCGCGTCAGGTAGTCCAGCGCCCCCTGCGTGACGGCGATCACGGCATCGTCCGGCTCCCAGCCGGCCGCAAAGGCATTGATGGCATCGGCACGCGCCAGCACCACCACCTGGGGCGGCAGCATCTGCGCGGCCACGCACAGCTCCTGCACGATGTTGCACAACTGCTGCTCGGCCGGGGTGCTGCCCGGCCGGGCCTCGCGCGCCCCGATGCGCTGCGCCAGCTGGCGCCCCCCGGCGCTGAGCTGTTCGTGCGTCAGCCACCAGCCGCCGAGGATGAGAAACAGGGTCACCCCCACATTCACGGCCACAAAGCCCTTGGGATAGTCCAGGTGCGCAAACAGCAGCCGCCAGGCCAGCGCCAGGCCACCATGCACGGCCGCCAGCGCGGCCAGCACGCACAGGCCGAACAGCAGCACCAGCCAGCGCGTGGTGCGCCGGGCATCGCTTTGCCAGTCCCAGAAACGCATGGGGCTGCCGGGGCTCAGAACCGCACCTGGGGCGTGGCGCGCTCCTGCGCATTGGCCGTGGACTGCAGCATGTCCAGGTGCATGAAGCCCAACAGGCGGGCCCAGAGCAGGTCCGGAAACTGGCTGGCCCGGTCATTGAATTCCATGACCTGGTCGTTGTAGGCCTGGCGGGCGAAGCCGATGCGGTTCTCGGTGCTGGCGATTTCTTCGGCCAGGCGCTGCATCTGGGCATCGGCCTTGAGCGCGGGGTAGGCCTCCATCACCGCCATCAGCCGCCCCAGGTTGCCCCCCAGCACCTGTTCGGCCGCCGACAGGGCGGCCAGGGCCTGGCCGTCTCGCGCACGATGGCGCACGGCATCGCTGGCCGCCACCGCCTGGCTGCGCGCGCGCCACGGCTTCCAGGGTGGAGGCTTCGTGCTGCAGGTAGCCCCGCGCCACCTCCACCAGGTTGGGAATCAGGTCATAGCGCCGTTTGAGCTGGACGTCGATCTGCGACCAGGCGTTGTCCACACGGTTGCGCAGCTGGCGCAGGCGGTTGTAGACCGCGATGCCCCACAGCGCCAGCACGGCCACGATGGCCAGCAAGACCCACAGTGTCGTCATTGGCAGCTCCCTCTCACGGTTGGTTGGTGCCAGCTATCTTAGTGGAGCGGTGGGCCCGCACCTGGATTGCTTCTGCGGCACCGCGACCGGCCCGCGGCGGTGCCAGCACGCGCCCGGGGAGAGCGGATGCGGAGCCCACCGCCGGTGAAGCGCCCAGTCCGCACCCGGCCGTGACCGGGCACCCGTGGTACAGCCCTGGCACACCCGCAGGCCGCCAGGGACCGACTCACACGCCCTTATTGCGCATCCAGTCGGCCGTCTGCATGAAGCTGCTCTGGAGCCGCACGCGCAGGGCCTCGGGCACCTCGGTCTCCTGCATGGCCTGGTCCATGCACGCCACCCACTGGTCGCGCTCCAGGATGCCGATGGCGAACGGCATGTGGCGCATGCGCAGGCGCGGGTGACCGAAGCGCTCCACATAGTGGTCGGGGCCGCCCAGCCAGCCGCACAGGAACCAGAACAGCTTCTGGCGCGCATCCTCCAGCGTGCTGCCGTGCGAGGCGCGCAGCTCGGCGTAGCCGGGCTCCAGGTCCATCAGGTCGTAGAAACGATCCACCAGGCGGCGCACAGGGGCTTCCCCGCCAATCCATTCAAACGGTGTGTCGTACGGGGGCTTTTCTTCTATCTGCATGGCACGGACCCAGAAATACAAACCAGCCTGCAGGGCAGGCATCCATGCCTGGGAGTGTGCCAGCTGTGACGCGCCAGGGGGGATCAGGGGTTAAGCCTCGGCCCTGCACTTGTGTCCTGCTGGCAGCGTGCCAGGGGCGCCGCATGGCACGCACCGCTACGCAGCCGCGCCTGCGGCGCTAGCCCTTGGCCTCCAGCTTGGTCTGGCACTGGATGCAGCGTTTGGCCGAAGGGAAGGCCTGCAGGCGGGGCACGGCGATCGCCTTGCCGCAGACCACGCATTCGCCATAGCTGCCATCGTCCAGCCGCTGCAAGGCGGCGCGCACGTCCTGCAGCTCCTGCTGGTCGCGCACGGCTTCGGCGTAGCGCACCTCGCGGTCGGCCGTTTCGTGGGTCTGGTTGGCGTCGGGCTCCGGCGGCATGTCCTCCGCGTCCTCAGCCTGCTGTTCCTGTTCCTGGTGCGCGGCCGCCAGCTCCTGCCGCAACTGCTGTTCACGCTGCTGCAGGAGGTGGCGAAACGTCTGGAGTTGGGTGTGTGTGAGTGCAGTCATGCAGCCATGATTGCCAAGCGGCGTCCGCCCCCCGGGTCAGCGCGCAGCGCATCCGCACGTCAGCCAGAACGGCGGGGCCGCTGCACGGCGGCAGCGCACCCGCCTCTTCAAAGATGAGAGCTGCCAACGCTCACCCATCCACGCTTTCAGACGTTAAATACCTTGCAACGGTGTATCCACATGCGCCAAACGCTATGTATTTTGCACGCCCTCACTCTGCGGCCGCGCGCAGGCTGTGCACCACCGGGCGCTGCAGCACTTCGCGCAGGCCCCACCAACCGGCCCCCAAGGCCAGCACGGCACCGGCCAGTGCCCCGGCCAGCGGCACCCACCAGACGGCTGTCCAAGCGAATTCGAACACCCAGCGCGCCAGCGCCCAGCCCACCAGCATGGCGACGCAGCTGGCCAGGAAGCCCGCCAGCAGGCCCACGCCCGCCAGCTCGGCCCGCTGCACCTGGCGCAGCAAGCGGCTTTGCGCGCCCAGGGCGCGCATGATGGCGTACTCCCGCGCGCGTTCCTCGCGCGTGGCGGTGACGGCGGCAAACAACACCACCAGCCCCGCCGCCAGCGTGAAGGCAAACAAAAACTCCACCGCGCGGATCACCTGGTCCAGCACGCGCTGCACCTGGGCGATGGTGCTGTCCAGGTCCACGTTGGTGATGTTGGGAAACTGGCGCAGCAAGGCGTTGTCAAAGCCCGCCTGCGCCGGCGCGCGGTAGGCCGCCATGTAGGTGGTGGGCACGTCGGGCACGCTGGCCACGGGGAACATGATGAAGAAGTTGGCGCGCATGCTGCCCCAGTCCACCTTGCGCAGGCTGGTCAGGCGGGCACTGTGGCGCACGCCGCCGATGTCGAACACCAGGGTGTCGCCCAGGTGCAGGCCCAGGGTCTGGGCAATGCCGTCCTCCACGCTGGCGCCATCGGCCTCGCCCGCCACCCACTGGCCGGCGGTGACGGTGTTCTTGTCGGGCATGGCCAGGGCGTTGGACAGGTTGAACTCCCGGTCCAGCATGCGCTGGGCCCGGTCGTCGGTGTAGTTCTCGGGGCGGACGGCCTGGCCGTTGACCTCCACCAGCCGCCCCCGGATCATGGGGAACCAGTCGTAGCCCTGCACCCCGGCCTGCTCCAGGTGGCTGCGGAAGGCCTGGGCCTGGTCCGGCATGATGTTGATCACAAAGCGGTTGGGCGCATGCGCCGGCGTGGCCTGGCGCCAGCTGCTGACCAGGTCGGTGCGCAGCAGCACCAGCAGCACCAGCAGCACCAGGGCCAGCAGGCCCACGGCCAGGCTGCTGACCTGGACCACGGCATAGCCCGGCCGCGCCGCCAGCTGGCGCGTGGCCAGGATCAGCCAGCGTGGCGCGGCGTTCTCGCGCACCAGGCGCCGCAGCAGCCAGACGGCCACCCAGGCCAGTGCGGCAAACAGCAGCGCGGCCGCCGCAAAGCCGCCCACGGCGATCCCGCCCAGCCTGGGGTCGCGGCTGACCACCATCAGCAACGCGCCAAAGCCCAGCACGCCCACGCCCAGCACCCCGGCCGAGAGGGGCTTGATGGCCCCCACATCGCGGCGCAGCACGCGCAGCGGCGGCACCTGGGCCAGCTGCAGCACGGGTGGCAGGCCAAAGGCCAGCAACAAGGTCATGCCCATGCCCACGCCAAAACCCACGGGCCACAGATTGGGCGGCGGCAGGCCATCGGCCACCAGGCCCGCCAGCAGCCAGACAAACGCGTGGTGCACGCCCCAGCCCAGGGCCACGCCCAGCAGGCTGGCCAGCAGGCCGACCACGGCGAACTCCAGCGCATACGCGGCGGCAATCCGGCGCTGGGGCAGGCCCAGCACGCGCAGCATGGCCGCCACATCAAGGTGGCCCTGGGCAAAGGTCCGTGCCGCCAGGGCCACGGCCACGGCCGACAGCAGCGCCGCCAGCAGGGCCACCAGGCTCAGAAACTTCTCACCCCGCTCCAGCGTGCGGCGCATTTCGGGGCTGCCGCTGTCCAGCGACTCCAGGCGCAGCCCTGCCCGCCGCCCCTCGCCGATCTGGGCCTGGGCCCAGGCCGCGTAGCGCGCCACGGTCTGGGCGTCCTCGCCGGCCACGGCCAGGCGCCAGGTGATGCGGCTGGCGGGCTGCACCAGGCCGGTGGCCGCCAGGTCCTGGGCATGGATCATGACGCGCGGTGCAAAGCTCATGAAGCCGCCACCACGGTCGGGCTCGGCCGTGATCACCTGGGCGATGCGCAGGCTGGCATCGCCCAGCAGCAGGGTGTCGCCCACCTGCAGCTCCAGCGCCGACAGCAGGGCCGCATCCACCCAGGCCTGGCCGGGGGCGGGAATCTCGGCGGTTGCCCGGCCTGCGGCGTCCGCGGCATCGGCCACCTGCAGGCGGCCCCGCAAGGGGTAGCCCTGGTCCACCGCCTTCAGCGCCACCAGCTTGGCCATGCCGCCGCGCGCCTCGGTGGCCCGACCCATGGTGGGAAAGACCAGGGTCGTGACGTGGTGCAGCCCCAGGGCCTCGGCCTGGTCGACAAAGCGCTGCAGCTGCCCGTCATCACTGGCGATCACCACGTCGCCGCCCAGCAGCTGGCGCGCATCGCGCTGCAAGCCGGCCTCCAGCCGGTTGGCGAAGAATGCGACCGAGGTCAGCGCCGCCACCGCCAGCGTGACCGCCACCCACAGCAGGCGCAACTCGCCCGCACGCGCATCGCGCCAGAGCGTGCGCCATCCCAGTTGCCAGAAGCTCATCGTCATGCCCAGGACGATAGCGCAAGCCCGCCCCGGGCGCTGCGCCCACCCCCTGGGTTCAGGGGGCTTCGACCGGACGCCCCAGCACGGCCGGGGGGGTTTGCTCCCAGTCCGGCGCCGTACCGGGCGGTGGCGCCCACTGCTCCATCCAGGTATCCAGCGCATCCGAAGGCGGTGGCGCCGGCGGCAGCTGCGAAGCCGGCAGGGGCGGTGTGGACTCCTCGATCACGTCGCTGTCGGGCGCGGGCGTCACCGGGACCGGCACGGCCACCGGCGGCGGTGTACGGCCCGGGACCGGCGCCGGGGACTGGCGCTCCGCGCCCCACCAGGCCTGCATCTGGCGGCGCACGCCATCGGCCAGCGAGGCCCACCAGTGCGACGACTCGGGCGGCGTGAAGCGCGCATGACGGTCCACCAGCTTGCTGCGCAGGGCCTGGGCGGTGAAATCCCCCACCATGGGCAGGGCGCTGCGGGCCCCCTGGCCCCAGTGGTCGCTGCGCAAGGTGATGCGCCCGTCGTTGAACCCGGCCCAGGCCCCCACCACCAGCTCGGGGTGCATCAGGATGAACCAGCCATCGGCGTTGTTCTGCGTGGTGCCGGTCTTGCCGGCCACATCGTCCTTGATGCCCCAGCGGCGGCGGATGTCGCGCCCCGTGCCCTTGTCCACCACCCCGCGCAGCATGTCGACCAGGGCGTAGTTCTCCTCCTCGTCCCAGACCTGCTCGGCCGGATGCGGGGCAAACTCGGCCAGCACCTTGCCCTGGCGGTCCTCGATGCGCGTGACCAGCAGGGGCGCACGGTACTGCCCACCGCGCGCCAGGCTGCCATAGGCGTTGACCATTTCCAGCAGCGACACCGGGCTGGCCCCCAGGGCCAGCGCCGGCACGGCCTCCAGCGGGCTGCTGCGCACCCCCAGGTTGCGCGCCAGGCGCGCCACCTTGGCCGGACCGACTTCCTGCACCAGCTGGGCGGTGATGGTGTTCTTGGAATAGGCCAGCGCATCGGCCAGCGTCATGCTGCGCCCGCTGGGCGGACTGGCATCGCTGGGGCGCCACACCTCGCCGCCGGCCAGTGTGATTTCCACGGCCTGGTCCACGCGCTGCGCATCGGCCGGCACGCCCGACTGCAGTGCAGCGCCATAGACAAAGGGTTTGAACGTGGACCCAGGCTGGCGGCGCGCCTGCTGCACGTGGTCGAAGGCATCCTGGGCAAAGTCACGGCTGCCGACCCAGGCACGCACGGCGGCCGTGCCGGGGTCCATGGCCAGAAAGCCGGCTTCCAGGCGCAGCTTGTCCTGACGCAACTGCTGCAGGAAGGCCTTGTCGCCCAGCAACTCCTGCAGGGCCTCCTGGCTGCTGCGGCCTTTTTCCCGCAGGGCGGCGTAGGCCGTGGTCTCGCGCACCAGGCTGTGCACCAGCGGGTTGTCGGGATTCCAGCCGTCGCGCTTGCTCCAGTTGCTGTTGGCAATCCCTTGCAGCGTGCGTGTGTGGTTGCGCACCGCCTGGGTGGCCCAGGCCTGCATGCGGGCATCCAGCGTGGTGTGCACCACCAGCCCATCGGCATAGATGTTGTAGCCATGGCTGTCGGCCCAGTCGATCAGCCACTTGCGCACCTGCTGCGCAAAGTGCGGCGCCATGCCCGAGGGCACTTCCTGGCGTTCGAAGTCCAGGCGCAGCGGGCGCACCTTCAGGCGTTCGAACTCGGCCGCGGTCAGCACCTCGCGCTTGACCATCTGCGCCAGCACCGTGTTGCGCCGCGCCACGGCGCGCTCGGGGTTGCGCACCGGGTTGTAGTAGCTGGTGCCCTTGAGCATGCCGACCAGGGTGGCCGCCTCCAGCACCGACAGCTTGGCCGCGGGCTTGTCGAAATAGGTGCGCGCCGCCATCTCGATGCCCCAGGCGTTGTACAGGAAGGGCACGGTGTTGAGGTAGGTCTCCAGAATCTCTGGCTTGCTGTAGAGCGCCTCGATCTTGAAGGCCGTGATGGCTTCCTTGAGCTTGCGGTTCACGCTGGCCGAGCGTCCGATCTCCTCGGGGTACAGGTTGCGCGCCAGCTGCTGCGTCAGCGTGGAGCCGCCCTGCAGATCGCCGCGCAGCGAGTGCCAGACCGACGCCGCCGTGCGCCACAGGTCCATACCGTGGTGTTCGTAGAAGCGGTGGTCCTCGGTGGCGATCAGGGCCTTGACCACGGACGGGGCAATCTCGTCCAGGCCCACCCACTGGCGGTTGCTGCGCTTGAACAGCGCCAGCTCCTTGCCATCGGCTGTCAGCACCTGCGCGGGCTGCTCCAGCTTGGCCTTGCGGATGTCACTGATGCTGGGGGTGAAGGGCACCAGCAGCAGGGCATAGCCCAGCGCCAGGGCGGGCAGCACCACCAGCCATTGCCAGCGCCAGCGGCGCATGCGCTGCACGCGTGGTTGCAGCCATTCCCCCAGGGCCAGCAGGCGTGGGGACTGCGTGGCCCGCTGGCGCAGCAGCGCCCACCCGGACCGGGCCTGGCGGGCCAGCCGTTGCCCCCCCTGGACCAGGGGACGCAGCAGGCGGCGCCCAGCGCCAGCGGAATTTTCAGGCTCTTGTTCTTGCACGATCAAAAACAGCGCCCCAGGCGCTGCAGCAGACAAAACGCGCACAGCATGCCGGAAAAAAAGCGCCCCGGCTGAACCGGGGCGCTTTGCCTAAGTTTTAAGCAGGGCTTCCCGCCCGGCCAGCCACTCGCAGTGGCATCAGGTGTTCTTGCTGATGGTGATGGTGGGGAACTTGCTGGAGAAGTCCTTGGCCTTCTGCGCAATCTTCACGGCCACATCGCGCGCCAGCTTCTTGAAGATCAGCGCGGCTTCGCTGTCGGGCGCGGCCACCACGGTGGGCTTGCCGCTGTCGGCCTGCTCACGGATGCTCATCGACAGGGGCAGCGAACCCAGGAAGTCCATGTTCCACTCCGCCGCCAGGTGCTTGCCACCGTCCTGGCCGAAGATGTGCTCCACATGGCCGCAGTTCGTGCACACGTGCATGGCCATGTTCTCCACCAGGCCCAGGATGGGCACGCCCACCTTCTCGAACATCTTGATGCCCTTCTTGGCATCCAGCAGGGCGATGTCCTGGGGCGTGGTCACGATGACGGAGCCGGTCATGGGCACCTTCTGGCTCAGCGTCAGCTGGATGTCGCCCGTGCCGGGGGGCAGGTCGATCAGCAGGTAGTCCAGGTCCTTCCAGTTGGTGGAGCGCAGCATCTGCTCCAGCGCCTGCGTGGCCATGGGGCCGCGCCAGATCATGGCCTCGTTGGGGTTGTTCAGCAGCAGGCCGATGGACATCAGCTGCACGCCGTAGTTCTCCAGCGGCTCCATGGTCTTGCCGTCGCTGCTCTCGGGCTTGCCGCTGACGCCAAACATCATGGGCACGCTGGGGCCGTAGATGTCGGCATCCAGCACGCCCACGCGGGCGCCTTCGGCGGCCAGGGCCAGCGCCAGGTTGGCCGTGGTCGTGCTCTTGCCCACGCCACCCTTGCCCGAGGCCACGGCGATGATGTTCTTCACGCCCGGCAGCAACTGCACGCCACGCTGCACGGCATGGGCCTGCACCTTGGTGCTGATGTTGACCGACACGTTCTCCACCCCCGGCAGCGTCTTGGCCGCGGCAATGAAGGCCTTGCGCAGCTCGGGAATCAGGCTCTTGGCGGGGTAACCCAGTTCCACGTCGAAGGCCACGTCGCCACCGCTGATCTGCACATTGCGCACAGAGCGGGTGCTGACGAAATCGGTGCCGGTGTGCGGATCGTTCACGCTGGCCAGGGCAGCCAGCAAGCTTGGTTCGGTCAGGGACATTGCTGTTTTGTACTTATGGATGGTGGGGTCTGAGAAAATCAGAAGACACTGAGTCTATCGGAGCCCCGCAACCCATATGGCCAGCGGGCTCTTGTTCCTGGGGCGCACCGGCGCCCGGTTTCCCCCCTTTGAAAGATCTGCCGCCATGAAATTCAAAATGGCCGAAAACTCCCTGTTCGCCATCCTGCTGCGCTCGCGCTGGTGGGTGAGCTTTACCGTCGGCGCGGGCTGGGCCCTGCTGGCGGCGGCCCTGGTGCCCCAGCCCTACAAGATGGTCGCCATCCTGGGGTCGCTGCCCTTCTGGGCCCTGGGCTTTGTGGCCTTTGTGCGCCAATACGACCAGCCCACCCCGGCCCAGCAGCGCGCCCTGCTGGAGTCGGCCGCGCAGCAGAACTGGAACGAGTTTGCCCAGCACCTGGAACGCGCCTGGGCCACCGAGGGCTACAGCGTCGCGCGCTGCAAGGATGCGGCCGCCGACTTCGTGCTGCAGCGCAACGGCAAGACCACACTGGTGCTGGCCAAGCGCTGGAAGGCCGGCACCCATGGCGTCGAGCCGCTGCGCACCCTGCACCAGGCCATGCCCGCGCACAACGCCCAGGAATGCGCCTATGTCTGCATCGCCCCGCTGCAGGACACGGCGCAGCGCTTTGCCGATGCGCAGCACATCGCCATCCTGCAGGGCCTGACCCTGGCCACGCTGCTGCAAAAGCCGCTGATGGCCCAGCCCTGAGGCCTGCGCAGGCGCCGCCCCGGCCGGGGCGGCCCAGGCACGGCGCTGGGGGCATTCATGGTCAAAATGCCATCCAGCCCTGACCCAAATTGCGCCCACAGCTATCAAAACCGTGAATCCGGGGCCATGCGCGCATTTACTGCACAGCGGTTTCAGGGCTTCTAGAATCGAGGGTTGCTTTTCACAGCCCAACGAGAAGGCTCCCATGTCCCAACGCAAGATTTTCGCCACCACCGCCCTGCCGTACGCCAACGGCAACTTCCACATCGGCCACATCATGGAATACATCCAGGCCGACACCTGGGTGCGTGCGCAGCGAATGCAGGGCCATGCGGTCAACTTCGTGGGTGCGGACGATGCCCACGGCGCCCCCATCATGATTGCCGCCGAGAAGGCCGGCAAGACGCCGCAGCAGTTCGTGGCCGACATCGCCGCCGGCCGCAAGCCCTACCTCGACGGCTTCCACATCGCCTTCGACAACTGGAGCAACACCGACAGCCCGGCCAACCACGCGCTGTCCCAGCAGATCTACCGCGACCTCAAGGCCGCTGGCTTCATCGAGACGCGCACCATCGAACAGTTCTTCGACCCCGAGAAGAACATGTTCCTGCCCGACCGCTTCATCAAGGGCGAGTGCCCACGCTGCCACGCCAAGGACCAGTACGGCGACAACTGCGAAGTCTGCAGCTCGGTCTACGCCCCCACCGACCTGATCAACCCGTTCTCGGCCCTGTCGGGCGCCAAGCCGGTGCTCAAGACCTCGGAGCACTTCTTCTTCAAGTTGTCCGACCCGCGCGCCGTGGCGTTCCTGACCGAGTGGACGCAGAACGGCCAGCATGTGCAGCCCGAAGTGGCCGCCAAGATCAAGGAATGGTTCGGTGTGCGCACCAACCCCGATGGCTCGACCAGCGAAGGCCTGGACGACTGGGACATCAGCCGTGACGCGCCCTACTTCGGCATCGAGATCCCCGACGCACCGGGCAAGTACTTCTATGTCTGGCTGGACGCGCCCGTGGGCTACCTGGCTTCGCTCAAGGAACTGCTGGACCGCCGCGGCGAGGACTTCGACGCCTACATGGCCGACCCCAACCTGGAGCAGTACCACTTCATCGGCAAGGACATCATCACCTTCCACACCCTGTTCTGGCCGGCGATGCTCAAGTTCAGCGGCCGCAAGACGCCGACCAAAATCTGCGTGCACGGCTTCATGACCGTGAACAACGGCGAGAAGATGAGCAAGAGCCGCGGCACCGGCCTGGACCCGCTGAAGTACCTGGCCCTGAAGATGAACCCCGAGTGGCTGCGCTACTACCTGGGCGCCAAGCTCAACGGCAAGAACGAAGACATCGACTTCAACCCCGAAGACTTCATGCTGCGCGTGAATTCCGATTTGATCGGCAAGTACGTGAACATCGCCTCGCGCGCTGCCGGCTTCATCAGCAAGCGCTTTGACGGCAAGCTGGGTGCGGTCAGCGAAGACGGCCAGACCCTGCTGGCCGCGCTGCGCGACGCCAAGGACGGCATCGTGGCCTCCTACGAAGCCCGCGACACGGCCCGCGCCGCGCGCGACATCATGGCCCTGTGCGACAAGGTCAACAGCTACGTCGACGCCAACAAGCCCTGGGAGCTGGCCAAGCAGGAAGGCATGGACACGCGCCTGCAGGACGTGTGCTCCACCTGCATCGAGGCCTTCCGCCTGCTGACGATTTATCTGAAGCCCATGCTGCCCGCCGTGGCCAGCCAGGTTGAAGCCTTCCTGCACGTGCAGCCCCTGCAGTTTGCCGACGCCGACCGCCTGCTGGGCGCCGGCCACGGCATCGGCAAATATGAACACCTGATGCAGCGCGTGGTGGTGGAGCAGCTGGACGCCCTGTTCGAGCCGCCCGCCGCCCCCGTGGTCGAGGCCGTGAAGCCCGGTGGTGAAGAAATTGCCCCCACCATCACCATCGACGACTTTGCCAAGATCGACCTGCGCATCGCCAAGATCGTCGAATGCAAGCCCGTGGAAGGCTCGACCAAGCTGCTGCAGCTGACGCTGGACGCCGGCGAAGGCAAGACGCGCAATGTGTTCAGCGGCATCGCCAGCATGTACCAGCCCGAGCAGCTGCAAGGCAAGCTGACGGTGCTGGTGGCCAACCTGGCGCCGCGCAAGATGAAGTTCGGCATCAGCGAAGGCATGGTGCTGGCCGCCAGCCACGCCGACGAAAAGGCCCACCCCGGCATCTATGTGCTGGAGCCCTTCCCCGGCGCCCAGCCCGGCATGCGCATCGGCTGATGGCCCGCCGCACGACGGTGGCGCCGTAGGCCCTGCCCGCGCTCATGCGGGCGGCCACGCCCCCTCGGAACAGCCCCCACGGCCCCGTGCCCTGGGGGTTTTTCTTGGCCGTTCACGCCTGGCACCACGGGCGGGCGGCACCCGCGTGAGTGGGGCGCCATCGGCGCAGGCAGCGCCCGCCTGCGCAGCGATGTGATGCGGTGCTGCGTGCCTGGGCCGTGCCCCGCGCTGGCACCGCACCGGGCCCTGTGGCGCCCGACCAGAGACCGCCGTCTGTCGCAACACCATCTCCATCCCGCAATCAACTCATCGCATTGCGCGATGGCAACTCCTCCCGGCTGGATGGCTTGAATTTGCATGAAAATGCCTGGTAGCGCTGGATAGACAAGCGCTGCACGCTCACTTTTTCTATATCACCCCTGACACACATCCCCGCCCATCCGGCTGCGCCGCCGTGGCGATAGGCGGCATATAGGCACAGCGCAGAAACTTCTAACCCGTTGTTGCAAGGTGTTACCTAGAATCCGCCGCTCTTGACCGTTGTTCCTGCGTGCAGGGCCACGGCGGTTGTTGTTGACACACATAGCACGTCCCCCACCTGCCCCACGAATGCAGCGCGGAGACTGGCTCAAGCCCCACAGGAGACTGCATGCCTCTGTCACTTCCCCTGCGACCAGCCTTGCTGGCCCTGGCGCTGACAACGCCTTTCGCGGCCATGGCCGCCTCACCCACGCCCCCCGCCGCGGGTCCCAGCGTGCAGGACATCTCGGTCATCGCCGGAACCTGCGCCAACTGCCATGGCCCCAACGGCCAGTCCACGGGCGGCATCCCCACCCTGCGCGGTGTGGGTGAACGCCACCTGCTGCTGCGCCTGCAGGCCTTCAAGGCCGGTACCGCCGCCGACGCCACGGTCATGACCCGCCTGATGAAGGGCTATGACGACGCACAAATCCAGGCGCTGGCCGAGTGGTTCAGCAAGGAGGCCCAGTAATGTCTGTGAATCGCCGTACTGTTTTGGGCAGCGCCATGGCCGGTGCCGCCACGCTGGCCCTGCCGTCCATCGTGCAGGCCAAGGCCGGCTCCGCCCACGTGGTGGTGGTCGGTGGCGGCTTTGGGGGCGCCACCGCGGCGCGCTACCTGAAGCAGCGTGCCCCCCAGGTGCGCGTGACCCTGGTCGAGCCCGCCGAGCGCTTCTACACCTGCCCGTTCTCCAACCTGTACCTGGCTGGCCTGCGCTCGTTCGAGAGCATTGGCCACGGCTATGACGGCCTGCGCAAGGCCGGCGTGGAGGTGGTCCACGCCCGTGCCGACGATGTGGACACCGCAGCACGCAGCGTCAAGCTGTCGAATGGCAAGACCCTGCGCTACGACAAGCTGGTGCTGTCCCCCGGCGTGGACATGCGCTGGGGCGCGCTGGAAGGCTATGACGAAGCCGCCGCGCAGCTGGCGCCGCACGCCTGGAAGGCCGGCACCCAGACGCAGCTGCTGCGCCAGCAGATGGAAGCCATGGAAGACGGTGGCACCTTTGTGATGGTGATTCCGGCCAACCCCTTCCGCTGCCCGCCCGGCCCCTACGAGCGCGCGGCCATGGTGGCCCACTATTTCAAGCAGCACAAGCCGAAGAGCAAGATCCTGCTGCTGGACAACAAGGACGCCTTCTCCAAGCAGGGCCTGTTCCTGCAGGGCTACAAGGCGCTGTACGGCGACATGATCGAATGGGTCAAGCAGTCGGACGACGGCCAGGTCGTGCGGGTGGACGCCAAGCAGCGCGTGGTGGAGACCGCCTTCGGCACCAAGCACCAGGCCAGCGTGCTGAACGTCATCCCGCCGCAGAAGGCCGGCTTCATCGCCGACCGCGCTGGGGTCACGGATGCCAGCGGCTGGGTGCCGATCCAGCCCGACAGCTTCGCGTCCACCCTGGTAAAGGACGTCTATGTGCTGGGCGATGCCACCCAGGCCGCGCCCATGCCCAAGTCGGGCTTTGCCGCCAACACCCAGGGCAAGGTGGCTGCCGCCGCGATTGCGGCTGAGTTGACCGGACAGCCCCAGCCCCAGGCAGCCTTCGCCAACACCTGCTACAGCCTGATCGGCACGGACTACGGCATCTCGGTGGCGGGCGTGTACCGCAGCGAAGCCGGCAAGCTGATCGAGGTGCCAGGCTCCGGTGGCGTCAGCCCGGCAAACGCCGACGCGGGCTTCCGCAAGGCCGAGGCCGTCTACGGCGCGGCCTGGTACAAGGCCATCAGCACGGACATCTGGGACCGCTGATGGCGACGCCCCTGGGGCGCTGATGCGCCCGCCCCCTTGGCGCACCACCCTGGGTGTGGCGGGAAAGGGGATGTCGGGTGCCGCTGCAGGGCGGCCCTGGCTTGCTGGCCCTGGTGTCCCGGGGTGCGATCCAAGGCAACCACAGGGGACATCCCCCTGCCGTGCGGGCCTGAGAATCAGAGCATTCAGCCACCACCACGCCCAAGGAGCGTAGTGCGCGCTCCTTTTTTATGGGCTGGGCCGCCCGATGGCGCCCGGGGCGGATGGGCTGGCGCAGGACTGCGCCAACCACGGGCCTCCCCGCAAGGCACCGGGGGATTGCTTGTCCGCCCCTGGCATGCGCGCCCTCTGCCCTGTGCCCCGCTTGGTTTAGCATGCGCGCTGCTTGAGGAATTGCTATGTTGTTGTGGTTGACCTTTTTCCTGGGCGTGGCCTTTGGTGTCGCCGCGCGCCTGGGGCGTTTCTGCCTGTTGCGCGGCCTGCGCCAGAGCCTGGGGCTGGATGGCGCCGAACCCCGCGGCAGCGCACCGGCGCTGCAGGCGTTCGCCCTGGCCGTGGCCGTGGCCCTGCTGGCATCGCAGGGCCTGCAGTGGGCCGGCCTGGTGGACCTGGGCAAGGCCCAGATCGTGCGGCCCAACTTCTCCATCGCCGGGGTTTTCTTCGGCGGCGCCGTATTTGCGCTGGGCATGGTGCTGGCCAATGCCTGCGGTGCGCGCTCGCTGGTGCTGCTGGCCGGCGGCAACCTGCGCGCCCTCGTGACCGTGGTGTTTCTGGCACTGGGCGCGCAGGCCAGCTCCACCGGCATCCTGGTGCCGCTGCGCCAGTGGTTCCAGGGCCTGGCGCCCACCGCCGCCGAACATGCCACCGTGTCCGAGGCCTTGCAGGCCCAGGGCTGGTCTGCCGGCGCCATCTATGCGCTGCTTGCTATCGTTCCTGCACTGCTGCTGATGGCTTATGCCCTGTACCGCCCGGCCTTGCGCCACAGCCCGGTGCAAGCGCTATCGGCACTGGTGATCGGCGCCCTGGTGGCCGTGGGCTGGTGGATCAGCGCCACGGTCGGCGTCGACCCCTTCGATCCGGCCCGGCTGACCTCGCTGAGCTTCATCTCCCCCATCGCCGAGACGCTGCTGTATGTGCAGGTGGCCGTGGGCCGCGAGTTCGATGCCGCCTCGGCCATGGTGCTGGGCGTGCTGGTGGGCGCAGGGGCCACGGCCCTGGCCAGCCGCACCGCACGCTGGGAAGGGTTCAACAGCCCCGCCCAGTTGGCCCGGAGCGCCATCGGCGGCTGGCTGATGGGCTTTGGCGGCCTGCTGGCCGCGGGCTGCTCCATCGGCCAGGGGCTGACCGGCATCACCACCCTGGCCTGGGCCACCGGGCCGGCCGTGGCTGGCATCGTGCTGGGCAGCGTCCTGTGCCTGCAACTGTGGGGCCGGCGCACTTGACCGAGCGCACCAGTTGCAATTGGTAGCTTTTTGCCCCCCCTGGTCTAGAATCGCGCCCCAGACAGCTCTGCTTGTGCCGCGTGACGGCTGAGAGGGATTTACCCATCCTTGCCCGCAAGTACCTGGTTGCCCCAGTGCTTGCGCCCAACGCTCAAGCCTGCGCCCTGAGTTTCGTTGACGCAATGGATGTGGCTCCTGCCACGCCAGGAGCCTGAACACTGCCCGCCGCCCCGTGTTGTTGCACCAGCATGGTCATCCGGCATGGTCCTGCCCTGTTCCCTTTGCAATCTGGTCGCCGCAAGCCCTGCGGCGGCACCTGCATGCACCGCCCTGTCGATTGGATTGACCCGATTTCCCACCCCAAGGAGGAACCATGACCCTGCAACGACGCCACTTTCTGATGACCCCGCCCGCGATGGCC
Organism: Comamonas aquatica; assembly: GCF_018064205.1. NCBI lineage: Bacteria > Pseudomonadati > Pseudomonadota > Betaproteobacteria > Burkholderiales > Comamonadaceae > Comamonas > Comamonas aquatica. Next base: position 2,583,605 of record NZ_CP072916.1, read on the forward strand.
CTGGGGGCCGCTGCGGCGGCCGTGCCCATCGCCACGCTGGCTGCCCCAACCATCATGACGCCCCAATCGCGCATCCTGCCGCGCGAAGGCAAGGGCCCGCGCATCGTGATCTGCGGCGGCGGCTGGGGGGGCATGACGGCCGCGCGCTACCTGCGCGAGCTGATCCCCAACTCCGACGTGGTGCTGCTGGAGCGCAACCCCACGTTCTGGTCCGGCCCCATGAGCAACAAGTGGCTGATCGACATCGTGAACACCGATTTCGTGAACCGCGACATGCTGCACCCCGCCAACAAGTACGGCTACAAGCTGCTGCAGACCGAAGTCACCGGCTTCGAGCGCGACAAGAAGCTGGTGCGCACCGCCCATGGCCTGATCGAGTACGACTTCCTGATCCTGTCCGGCGGCATCCGCAATGACTACGAAGCCTGGTTCGGCAACGACCAGAAGGCCATCGACTACACGCGCAAGCACTTTCCCAACGCCTACATCCCCAACCAGGAGATGCTGGCGCTCAAGAGCAAGGTCAAGAACTTCAAGGGTGGCACCCTGGTCATGACCCTGCCCCCACCACCGCACCGCTGCCCGCCCTCGCCCTACGAGCGCGCCTGCCTGATCGCCTGGCACATCAAGAAGCACAAGATCCCCGGCAAGATCCTGATCCTGGACCCCAAGCCCAAGATCGCGCCCATCGGCGTGGGCTACAAGCAGGCCTTCGACGAGCTGTACGCGGACATCATCACCCACGTACCCAACGCCCGCGTGCAGGAGGTGGACCCCTTCAACAAGCGCATCAAGACCGCGGCCGGTGAGTTCCAGTTCGACGACGCCATCCTCATGCCGCCCCACCAGGCCGCCGAGATGGTGTGGTGGGCCGACCTGATCGGCAAGACCCCCGACGGCAAGCCCACGGGCTGGGCCGACATGAACGTGCGCTACTTCACCGCCAACAGCGACGACCGCGTGTACTTCGTGGGCGACCTGATGGGGGCCATCTCGCCCCAGTTCGGCCACTACCCCAAGAGCGCCCACGTGGCCAACTACATCGGTAAGATCGTGGCCAAGAACATCGCCCAGCGCGTGGCCGGCCAGGAGGTCACCCCGCTGCTGCCGGACAACCTGTGCTACATGATGGTCAATGGCGACCCACAGGAAGAAATCTCGGTGAAGTTCGAATACGAAGTGGACGCCAACGGCCAGGTCAACCAGACCCAGATCGACATGGACGTGCGCACGCCCGATCTGGTCAAGGAAGACTTTGCCTGGATCAACGGCAAGTTCAGCGACTTCCTCGGCATCTGAGCGCAGCGCGCCCTCCACCCTGCGGCCCCGGCCGGACGGTGGAGGCCCGCAACGGCCCCCACGCACCCTCCAGATCGTCTCCCCGCACTGATATGAAACCTGCATCTTCCCTGACCCGCCGCCACCTGGTGGCCGGCGCTGCCGCCGCAGGGGCCAGCCTGGCCCTGCCCGGTGCGGCGCTGGCCCAAGCCACGGCGAAAACGCCGCTGGTTGGTCCCCTGGCCCCCAACCCCGTGGAATTCAAGAAAACCATGGAGCAGTTCATCGGCAGCGCCACGCCGCAGGCCGAGGGGCTGCAGCTGGATGTGCCGGTGCTGGCCGACAACCCCAGCGCCGTGCCCGTCAAGGCCAAGGTCACCCTGCCGATCACTGAGCAGGACTGGTGCGAGGAGCTGATGGTGGTGGCCGAGCTCAACCCCATCCCGCTGGCCTGCCGCATGCGCTTCACCGCCGACACCGGCACCGCCGAGGCGGCCGTGCGCATCCGCCTGAGCCAGTCGCAGACCGTGCACGTGCTGGCGCGCATGAAGAGCGGCAAGGTCCTGGCGGCCAAGCAGGCCGTCACCGTGGCCGCCAGCGGCTGCGGCATGTGAAAGGAACCACGCCATGAGCATGAACAAACCGGCCCGCGTCTGGGTCAGCAATGAAAAGCCCAAGGCCGGCGACATCCTGCGCGTGCGCGCGCAGATGGAGCACGTCATGGAAACCGGCCTGCGCGTCGACCCCGCCACCGGCAAGGCCCGCCCGCGCCACATCCTCAGCCACTTCGAGGCCAAGCTCGGCGGCAAGCTGATCTTCACCTGGGACCCCGGCACCTCCATCGCCCAGAACCCTTACATCGAGTTCACCTTCAAGGCGCGCCACAGCGGCGAGCTGACCATGTTCTGGAAGGACGACCAGGGCGCCACGCTGACGGCCAGCAAGACCATCACGGTGGGCTGAGCGCAGCGCAGTGCAGCCCATCCGGCCCAAGACAAAGCCCCGCAGGCGCAACACCTGCGGGGCTTTTTTATGTATCAAATAGCCTTCCAGCCCTTATCTGATCTGCGTCAGCAGCTCTCTTTATTGACCGGCATAGCGTCCGGGGCGGTGGCTGACAGCCAGGAAAACCCCCATCACCACGGCGGCCAGCACCGACCAGGCCACGCGCTCGAAGGGCACCACCCACAGCGCCAGTGCCACCACCACACAGTCGATGGCCATCTGCACCTTGCCCGCCGGAATGCCCCAGCGGTCCTGGGCGTACAGCGAGACGATGGTGGCGCCCCCCAGGCTGGAGCGGTGCCGCGCCAGGAACAGCACACCAGTGCCCATCAGCAACCCGCCCGCAATCGCCGCAAAGGCGGGGTGCAGGTAATCGATGTGGATGAACTGCGGACCGAACTCGGTGATCACCGACAGCAGGGCCACCGACAAAAAGGTCTTGACCGTGAATTCCTTGCCCACGTACTTCCACGCGAACCAGTAGAACGGAATATTGATCAGGAAGTAGATGCTACCAAAGGACAGGCCCGTGGCGTAATGCAGCACAAAGGCCAGACCGGCGGTGCTGCCCGTCAGCAGCCCAGCCTGGGCATACATCATCATGGCGATGCCAACGAACAGCGAGCCCGAGAACAGGGCCTGGGCATCTTCATAGCGGCCGTGCCGGGCGACCTGGACAGGGGCAGAGGCTGGCGCACTTAGCGCAGGCTCGGAAACGGGCGAAGTGGTGGTGGTGCTCATGGCGGGTACCGTTTTTCTGCGGAGCCGGCTTGTGGCCGCCCCGCATACATCAATGCTGCAATCAAGCAAGAAATGCGCCACCGGGATTCGACCCAGGGGTGCAGGACTCACAACGCAGCACTAGGTCCCGGCGCTGACAGGTATTTTGCTGCAGTGCAGCAATTAGAGCATTTTCCGGTCCTGCGCGCCATCGCAGGCCTGGGCTCAGCGGTCGCCTTGTTGCTGCTTGATGCGGCTACCGCTCTTCTTCACGGTGCCATTCGCACCAAAAGTGACCGTGAACTCCATCTCCTGGTTGGGCGGATCGATCCAGTTCCAGTCCCAGTCAGTCTCCTGCTTGCGCTCGTAGGTCATGCGCTGGGCGGGCTTGCCCAGCAAACGCCGCACCTGCTCCTGCGTCATCCCGGGCTGCACCTGCTCGAACACATGCGGGGTCAGCACCTGGCGCAGGGCCGTCATCACGCCATCCGGCCCGATGGTGATCATGTAGTTGCGGTGCCCCATGGGCTGGCGGGGGTACTCGAAGGTGCGCGAACCATCGGTTTCGGGCCAGATGGTCTCGGGTTCGCCAAAGGCCTTGCGCACATCGACCTCCGTGGACAGGCCCTCCTCCAGCGTGTCAATCTTCTGCTGGTCACAGCCCACCAGGGTCAGCACACAGGTGGCCACCGCTGCCACGGCGGCCGTCAGACGGTTGAAAAAGTTCATGGACAGTGGTCCCGGTAGAATCCTTGATCCAGAGAGGTTACCAGTCCATGTCCATTTTTGCCCGTCCCCACTACACATCCGAAGTCACCGATTTCATCAACCAGATGAAAAAGGACAAGCCCCAGCTGGAAGCCCAGCAACTGGCCGGCCGCGCCCTGCTGTGGGACAAGCAGGTGAACTACGAAGTGCAAGCCGACTCCGAGCAAGCCCGTGTGGCCCAGCAGCCCTACGTCTACCAGACCCACAACTGAAAACACTTTGTCCGTGTTTTCATGGCCCGGCCCTTGCCCAGCAAGCGCCGGGCGCTCTTGTTGTTGAATCCACATGAGCGATAGCGCCCCCGACACCGCACCTGCCGAGCTGCCTGCCACGGCGGCATCGGCCAACGCCGACCTGATGCCCGACGTGGTCGATCAGGTGGCTTTGGCGCGCCTGTACGGGGAGCCGCTGTTCAAGCTGCCGAACGACCTCTACATCCCGCCGGATGCGCTGGAGGTGTTCCTGGAAGCGTTCGAAGGCCCGCTGGACTTGCTGCTGTACCTGATTCGCAAGCAGAACTTCAACATCCTCGACATCCCCATGCTGGCAGTGACGCAGCAGTACCTGCGCTATGTGGACGAGATCCGCAGCCGCAACCTGGAGCTGGCGGCCGAGTACCTGCTGATGGCGGCCATGCTCATCGAGATCAAGTCGCGCATGCTCCTGCCGCCCAAGAAGAAAGAGGGCGAGGAAGAAGCCGAAGACCCGCGTGCCGAGCTGGTGCGCCGTCTGCTCGAGTACGAGAAGATGAAGCTGGCCGCGCAGCAGATCAGCGCCCTGCCGCAGTACGGGCGCGATTTCCTCAAGGCCCAGGTGCACATCGAGCAAAGCCTGCAGCCCCGCTTTCCCGATGTGGCGGTGGGTGAGCTGCAAGCCGCCTGGCGCGACATCCTCAAGCGCGCCAAGCTGGTCCAGCACCACCGCATCACGCGCGAAGAGCTGTCGGTGCGCGAGTACATGAGCCAGATCCTCAAACAGCTGCAAGGCCAGCGCTTTGTGGAGTTCGAGCGCATCTTCGACCCCAGCAAGGGCAGCACCGTGCTGGTCGTCACCTTCATTGCCCTGCTGGAGCTGGGCAAGGAAACCCTGATCGAAATCACCCAGGCCGAGGCCTACGCCCCCATCTACGTGCGCCTGGCCTACCGCCCAGCCGCAACGACCGCCAGCGCCCCGCTGGGACTCGAAGAAGAGCTGTACGAGCGCGACTGAGGCGCCCAAGGGCGAAAGGCAAGGCACTTGCCCGCGCAGCGCTCCGTCGGGCATCGCGCCTGCCGCCGCCTCCGCAAGACGGCCCACTGCCAGTCTTGCCCCCCCGGACACCGTTGCACGCTGCGCCGTGCTGCGCGCGGCCACCAGGAAGCCCGACCAGCCCCACAGTTCACCGTGCACTCCGACTCCAGCACAAGGCATCACCCCACCACCGGGTTGCCGGCAAGACTGGCGACGGCCTGCCCCCCTCCACCGCACCCTGCTGCGGCGGCGCTGACGGCGCCATTCCCGCCACCACCCCACAAGACCGCAAGGCCTTGTCGACCTGATGACGCACACCAGGCATCTATCTGTTCCACGCAGTCACCATCAAAACAGGCGGCATACCCTGCAAAGACTACGCATTCCGCTATGGTTTTTGAAACCCCAGCACCACACCGCCATTCCCCTTTAATTCACTCAACTTTTAACCACTGTTTTTCAGGGGCTGCAGTTTTTTTCATTTCACCATACAAAATATTTTGGATTTTTTTGCCAAAAAACCGTAACTACCGCGAATTCATACCGATAAATGCCGTCTTTTTGCAGCAATTGATGCAACTGCGGCCCGTCCACTCCCTGCAATTGAGCGCCAATCGCTGCACGTTGTACACAAAAGCCAAAGCCCGCTGACAACACCCCTGCAAAACCAGCCAACTTCCTTTATTCAACCGCCAAAATTAACCCAACCCACAGCATCTCCTGCCAAACCCAGCCACCAACTTTTCGCTGCGGACAATCGATTTTTTTGTGCTGACAATGAATGGCATCCCTGCTTGCAGGCTTTTCGAGGAACCATTCCATGTCCCACCCCAGCGAGACTTGCGCCCCCCCCGTGGCCCAGCCCATGCACTGGCACCAGCCTGCCGCCCCCGTCGCCGACAGCGGTCACCAGCGCTGGTCGGTCGAGGCCGTCCAGCAACTGCTGGACCTGCCCTTCATGGAGCTGCTGTACCGCGCCCAGACCGTGCACCGCCAGCACTGGCCCGATGGCGAGATCGAGCTGGCCACGCTGCTGTCGGTGAAGACCGGCGGTTGCCCCGAGAACTGCGGCTACTGCCCGCAGGCGGCCGAGTTCGACACGGGCGTGAAGGCCGAAAAGCTGATGAGCGTGGAGGAAGTCACCCGCGCCGCCAAGGCCGCGCAGGATGCCGGTGCCACCCGCTTTTGCATGGGCGCCGCCTGGCGTGCGCCCAAGGACCGCGACATCGAGAAGATGAACGAACTGATCGCTGCCGTGAAAGGCCTGGGCCTGCAGACCTGCGCCACGCTGGGCATGCTGCAACCCCACCAGGCCCAGTCGCTGCGCGAGGCCGGACTGGACTACTACAACCACAACCTGGACACGGCGCCCGAGTACTACCAGGACGTGGTCAGCACCCGCCAGTACCAGGACCGCCTGGACACCCTGGCCGCCGTGCGCGGCGCCGGCATCAGCGTGTGCTGCGGCGGCATCATCGGTATGGGCGAAGCGCCGGTGCACCGCGCCGGGCTGATCGCGCAGCTGGCCAATCTGAATCCCTACCCTGAGTCCGTGCCCATCAACAGCCTGGTGCGCGTGCCCGGCACCCCGCTGGCCGACAGCGATCCGGTGGACCCGTTGGACTTCGTGCGCGTGATTGCCGTGGCCCGCATCACCATGCCCACCGCGCGCGTGCGCCTGTCGGCCGGCCGCCAGCAACTGGGCGAGGCCGTGCAGACGCTGTGCTTCATGGCGGGCGCCAACTCCATCTTCTATGGCGACAAGCTGCTGGTGACGGGCAACCCCGATGTCGAGGCCGACACCACGTTGCTGCGCAATCTGGGGCTGCAGGGGCTGAAGACCACGACCACGGCGGAATGAGGATGGCTTGAAAAAGAAGCGCTGATTGCGCTCGTCGGTACTGGCTTTGACGCTGATTGGGCTTGCATCCGTCCATGCCCCATTCAGGGGCAGAGACCGGGAGTTCGCCCCGGCGGGCGACCTCCTTTCATTTGTCTCGCCCAATGAAAAGAGGCAAAGCCAAGGCGACTCTGCCGAGTGCTTTGCCGTGGAACTCGCTGCGCGCTTATGGTGCTGCGCTCAGACAGCCACGGCAATTCAGGCCTTGGGTGGCAGCCCTGTCTCGCAGCAAAGCTGCGGCAGGTCTGCGAAGCACCAGCGCTGTGCTCCAGCATGCACGAGTGAAAAGGCAACGCGCCAAAGTGCGCGCGCAAGCGTCGCGCACCTCAAGGAGGTCCTTCTGATTTCCGGCGGCTGTGTGAGCGAAGCGCTGCCAGCGCGCAGCGAGTTCCGCCGGACAGCCGTCGGCAGACGCGCTTCTTTGGTGACTTTCTTGTCGCGGACAAGAAAGTCACTCGGCCGCCGGGACGAACTCTCGGCCTCTGTCTTCAAAGCAAAAACAGCCTCTAAAAAAATTAAAGACTTTTATCCAGCAACCCAAATACCAGCAAGCGCCAAAAGCTCTAGTTTTTTAGAGCACCCCTTTGAAACAAGCCATACCGCTGCCAGCCAAGGTGTCATTCACATGAACTCATCCGACCTCGCCACCCGCAGCCTCGCGGCCGTCTGGCACCCCTGCACCCCCATGAAGCGGCACGAGACCGAGCCCCTGCTGGCCGTCGCGTGTGCGCAGGGGCCGTGGCTGTATGACACCGCAGGCCGCCGCTACCTGGACGCCATCAGCTCCTGGTGGGTCAACCTGTTCGGCCACAGCCCCCCACACATCCGTGCCGCGCTGACCGATCAGCTGCAGCAGTTGGACCACGTCATGCTGGCCGGTTGCACCCACGCGGCCGTGGTCGAGCTGTCGGAAAAGCTGGCCGCGCTGACCGGCCTGGGCCACGCCAGCTATGGCAGCGATGGCGCGTCGGCCACCGAAATGGCGCTGAAGATGAGCACCCACTACTGGCGCAACGTCGGCCGGCCCGAAAAGAACGGTTTTGTCGGCATGGCCGGCGGCTACCACGGCGAGACCGTGGGGGCGCTGTCCGTCACCGACGTACCCATCTTCCGCAGCGCCTACGCGCCCCTGGTGCGCCTGTCCGCCACCGTGCCGAGCCCCGATGCCCGCACCGCCCTGCCCGGCGAAACCGCCGCCGACGTGGCCCGGCGCGCCGCTGCGGCGCTGGAGGCCTGGCTGCAGCAGCACCACGCCCAGACCGCCGCGCTGATCGTGGAGCCGCTGATCCAGTGCGCCGCCGGCATGGCCATGTACGACCCCGCCTACCTGCGCCAGGCCCGCGCGCTGTGCGACCGCTACCAGGTGCACCTGGTGGTCGACGAGATCGCCACCGGTTTTGGCCGCACGGGCAGCCTGTTTGCCCACCAGCAGGCCGACATCACGCCGGATTTCATCTGCCTGTCCAAGGGCCTGACCGGCGGCACCCTGCCGCTGTCGGCGGTGCTGACCACGGACACCGTGTACCAGGCCTTCTACGGCACCGAGGCGGCGCGGGCCTTTCTGCACTCGCACTCCTACACCGGCAACCCGCTGGCCTGCCGCGCCGCGCTGGCCACGCTGGAGCTGTTTGAGCAGCTCGACACCCTGCAGGCCAACCGCGCGCTGGCGGCACAGCTGACCACCGCCTTCGCCCCGCTCAACACCCACCCGCGCGTGCGCCATGCCCGTCAGATGGGCATGGTCTGGGCCTGGGACATTGCCACCACCCTGCCCGACTTTGCCCAGCGCTACCACGCCGCCGCCCGTTCGCGTGGTCTGCTGCTGCGGCCCATCGGCCACACGCTGTACTGCATGCCGCCGTATGTGCTGGATGCCGACGAGGTGCAGCACCTGGCGACCCAGACGCTGGCAGCGCTGGAGGACTGCTTGCTGCAAGAAGCAGAGCTGTCAGCGTAGTGCCAGCAAGCGCTAGAGGCCTAAAAGCTTTATTTTTACTTTCCGAGGACGTGCCATGTTGAATGACAGAAGCCGGGAATTCGTCCCGGCGGCCGAGTCACTTTCTTGTCCACGACAAGAAAGTGACCAAAGAAGCGCGTCTGCCGACGGCTGTCCGGCAGAACTCGCTGCGCGCCGCAGGCGCTGCGCTCAGACAGCCGCCGGAAGTCAGAAGGACATCCTTGTGGTGCGCGACGCTTGCGCGCACACGGGTGGCGCTGTGCCTCTTTACGTTTGCATGCTTCGTCACAGCGCTGGCTCTTCCCGCAGGCCTGCCGCAGCAGCGCTGCGAGACAGGACTGCCACCCGCCACCTGAATTGCCGTGGCTGTCTGAGCGCAGCGCCAACAGCGCGTAGCGAGTTCCACGGCCAAGCACTCGGCAGAGTCGCCTTTGCTTTGCCTCCTTTCATTGGGCGAGACAAATGAAAGGAGGTCACCCGCCGGGGCGAACGCCCGGCACCTGCCGTCAAATCAACCACATCCCACCCAAAAAAACACTGATCAGGAGCCCCCAACCATGATTGCCTGTTTTGTCACCGGCACCGACACCGGCGTCGGCAAGACCCTGTCCAGCTGCGCCCTGCTGCATGCCCTGGCGCGGCACCACCGCCGGGTGGTGGGCATGAAACCGGTGGCGTCCGGCGCCGAGCCGGATGGCCAGGGCGGCTGGGCCAATGAGGACAGCCTGGCGCTGCGCGCGGCCTCCACGCTGGTGGTGCCGCCGCAGCTCGACAACCCGGTGCTGCTGCCCGACCCGGTCTCACCCCACATCGCCGCCGAACGCGCGGGCGTCACCGTGCAGCTCGCGCCCATCCTGCAGGCCTACCAGCTGCTGGCGGCCCAGGCCGATGCCGTGGTGGTGGAAGGCGCAGGCGGCTGGCAGGTGCCGCTGTCCCCCCACCTGCGCATCGCTGATCTGGCCGTGGCGCTGCAGTTGCCGGTGGTGCTGGTGGTCGGACTGCGGCTGGGTTGCATCAACCACGCCCTACTGACGGCCGATGCCATCCGCGCCAGCGGGCTGCCGCTGGCGGGCTGGATTGCCAGCCGCGTCGATCCGCAGATGCGCGAACCCGAGGCCAACCTGGCCTACCTGCGCCAGCACCTGGGTGCGCCACTGCTGGCCGACCTCCCCTGGCAAGCGCAGCCCGATGCGCGCGCCGTCCCCGTCCAACTGCCCACTGCGTGGCAATGACCCCTACCACCCACTCCCTCCACGGCGGGTGGTCGCTGCACCACCCAGATTCCGCGGCTCCTCAAAAGTTCTCCCTGCCATGAACACCTTGTCCCCCACCTCCTGGCTGCAGGCCCTGCCCCGGCAGCTGGCAGCGCTGGATGCCCAGCAACTGCGCCGCACCCGCCGCACCGTGGCGCCCCAGCAGGGCGCGCACATCACCATCAACGGCCAGCCCATGCTGCAGTTCTGCAGCAACGACTACCTGGGCCTGGCCCTGCACCCGGCACTGATCGAGGCCGCACGCGATGCGGCGCTGCACTTTGGCGTGGGCTCGGGCGGCTCGCCCATGGTCAGCGGCCACAGCACGGCGAATGCAGCGCTGGAACAGGAGCTGGCGCAGTTTCTGCAGCTGCCACGCGCGCTGTACTTCTATGCCGGCTTTGCCACCAATGCCAGCGTCATCCCGGCCCTGGTCGGTGCGGGCGATGGCATTTTTTCGGACGCGCTGAACCACGCCAGCCTGATCGACGGCTGCCGCCTGTCGCGCGCCAGCATCCAGCGTTACCCGCATGGCGACCTGGCCGCCCTGGAAGCCCTGCTGGCGGCCAGCCCCTGCGCCCGCAAGCTGGTGGTCAGCGATGCCGTGTTCAGCATGGATGGCGATGTGGCCGACATCCCCGGCCTGCTGGCCCTGTGCGAACGCCATGACGCCCTGCTGATGCTGGACGACGCGCACGGCCTGGGCATCCGCGGCCCGCAAGGCCGGGGCAGCCTGGCCGCCGCGGGACTGACGGGCGCCCACGCCAGCCCACGCGTGCTGTACATGGCCACGCTGAGCAAGGCCGCCGGCGCGGCCGGCGGGCTGGTGGCCGGCAGCGAAGACCTGATCGAATGGCTGCTGCAGACCACGCGCAGCTACACCTTCGCCACGGCCGCACCGGCCTTGCTGGCGCGCGCGCTGCAGGCCAGCCTGCGGGTCATCGCAGACGGTGATGCCCTGCGTGCGCAGCTGCAGGCCCGCATCCAGCAGCTGCGCACCGGCCTGCAGCCGCTGCTGGCGCGCACCGGCTGGCGCCTGCTGCCCTCGGACACGCCCATCCAGGCCCTGGTCATCGGCGACAACGGCGCCGCCCTGGCGCTGATGGAAGGCCTGCGCCAGCGCGGCCTGTGGGTGCCCGCCATCCGCCCGCCCACCGTGCCGGCGGGCACGGCGCGCCTGCGCATCGCCCTGTCGGCCGCGCACACGGCCGCGGATGTGGCCGCCCTCGTGGATGCCTTGCAGTCCTTGGCCGATCGGGGGCTTGTCGCCGAGGCACAATGAGCGCCAACTTTTGCCCCTCAATTCCAGGAGACACACCATGCCCCATATGTATGTGGAATACACCAACAACCTGCAAGGCCTGAACGAAGCCGCCCTGATGGAAGCGCTGAATGCCACCGTCTGCGGCCACCCCACCGTCAGCGACGAGGCCGATGTCAAAACACGCATCGCCCAAGTGAGCCACTACCGCATCGGCCTGAACAGCGCCGGCCGCGCCTTCGCCCACGTGGAACTGCGCCTGATGGCCGGTCGCACGGCCGAAGTCAAGAAAGAGCTGTCCGACCGCATCGCAGCGGTGCTGAAGTCCGTGATTCCTGCGCAAGCCGGCCTGGAAGTGCAGCTGAGCGTGGACATCGTGGACATGGACAAGCCCAGCTACTTCAAGGGCAAGCTCTAAGCCCTGCCCGGGCCGCCGCAGCAGGACGGCATGCGATTTGCATGGCAGCAGGCACTGACGCCCTGCCGTGACCACCATGTCCACTGCCCTGCACTACCTGATTGCCGCCCGGCAATGCGAAATTGACGAACTGCACCGGCTGCAGCGCACCAGCACCCTGGTGCGCCAGTTGGGCGAGTTGATCCATGCGCTGCAGAAAGAGCGCGGCCTGTCCAACATCCTGCTGGCCAGCCACGGCCAGCGCGCCCGCCAGGCCCTGCACACCCAGGTCCAGGCCAGCACGCACAGCGCACGCGCGCTGCGCGGCGTGCTGGATTCGCTGGACCTCCAGGCGCTGCGCGGCAGCCATGGCGCGCGCCTGTGCAACCACATCGCCTATGTGCTGCAGGGGCTGGATGCGCTGCCGGCGCTGCGTGCCCGCATCGCCGCGCTGGACCTCAGCCCCGATGCCGCCACCCAGGCCTACATCCGCCTGATCGCCGGCCTGCTGGCCGTGGTCTTCGAGGCCGCCGACAGCGCCACCCACCCCGACATCTCGCGCCTGCTGATTGCCATGCTGCACTTCATGCAGGGCAAGGAGCTGGCCGGCCAGGAACGCGCCACCGGTGCCACGGTCTTCAGCAGCGGCACCAGCACCGCCACCCGCCAGCAGCACTGGCTGCACCTGATCGACTCACAGGAGCGCTGCCTGCAGGTCTTTGCCGAATGCGCCCCCGCCACCCCGCTGGCCCTGTGGCAGGCCGCCTGCATGCACAGCCCCCACCTGACCACCATCGAGCGGCTGCGCCGCATCGGCTGCACCTCGCCCGCCGACGCCCCGCTGGACATGGAGCTGGGCGAGATCTGGTTTGACGCCTGCACCTTGCGCATGGACACCATGTACGAGATCGAGACCACGCTGGCCGACGAGCTGCTGCAGCATTGTCACACCCAGCTGCAGGCTGCCCAGGCGGCCCTGGCCCACCCACAAAGCATGCTGCACAGCGCCAGCGACGCGGCCGGGGCCCTGCCGGACTTCTTCAACACCTCCAACACCAACCTGGTGCTGCGCCCCGGCACCGACTACGCCCCCCAACTGGGCCAGTCCGTGATGGCCCTGGTGCAGGAGCAGTCGCTGCGCCTGCAGGCCATGCACCATGAGCTGGAGACCGTGCGCACGGCGCTGACCGAACGCAAGACCGTGGAGCGCGCCAAGGGCCTGCTGATGACCCACCGCGGCATGAGCGAGGCCGAGGCCCACAAGCTGCTGCGCCAGACGGCGATGAACCAGAACCGCCGCCTCATCGACGTGGCCGAGGCCATGCTGGCCATGGCCGACCTGCTGCCCCTGCCCGGCCACGCCGGCTGAGCCCGGCAGCGCCTGCCCCCCGCACACGCGGGGCATGCGGGCGGCCACGCACCAAAAGCAGGCTGCTTCGGCACCACTTTGCTGCATTGCAGCAACCGCATGGGCTGCACCGGGCCGCCCTGCCTGGGACATCCAGGGTCGGTGGCAGCTGGCACAGTTTCTGCTTCTTGCTTGGCGAATCTCGGCCAAAGGCGGTCAGGGATCCACCCATTCCCCCCTATGGACAACGGCGTCCCCATCCCCCTGCCTGCAGGAAGGATCGGGACGCCGTTGTGCTTAGCGGGACCATCTTTCGATTTTGCCCACGCATTGAAGGAGCCCTCCATGGCACAGCACGCCCCACACCGCCCCGCCGATCCCCAGGCCTCGCGCCGCCAGTTCCTGCGCCAGACCGCAGGGGCCGCGGCAGGCACCGCCCTGTTCACCCAGCTGGGCCATGGCGGCGTCTGGGCCGCCGGCTCCGACACTCCGGAAAAGAAAGAGGTCCGGATCGGCTTCATCCCGCTGACCGACTGCGCCAGCGTGGTCATGGCCTCGGTACTGGGCCTGGATCAGAAGTACGGCGTGAAGATCACCCCCAGCAAGGAAGCCAGCTGGGCCGGCGTGCGTGACAAGCTGGTCAATGGCGAGCTGGACTTTGCCCATGTGCTCTACGGTCTGGTCTACGGCCTGCACCTGGGCGTGGGAGGCCCCAAGAAGGACATGGCCGTGCTCATGGGCCTGAACCAGAATGGCCAGGCCATCACCCTGTCCAAGGCCCTGGCCGACAAGGGCGCCGTGGACGGCCCCAGCCTGGCCAAGGCCATGGCCCAGAACCCGCGCGACTACACCTTTGCCGGCACCTTCCCCACAGGCACCCATGCCATGTGGATGCACTACTGGCTGGCGGCCGCCGGCATCAACCCGCTGTCGGGCGCCAAGCTGATCACCGTGCCGCCGCCACAGATGGTGGCCAACATGCGCGTGGGCAACATGGACGGCTTCTGTGTGGGCGAACCCTGGAACCACCGCGCCATCATGGATGGCATCGGCATCACGGCCAACACCACCCAGGACATCTGGAAAGACCACCCCGAGAAGGTGCTGGGCGCCACCGGCGAGTTCGCGCAGAAGTACCCCAACACCTGCCGTGCCGTGATCATGGCGATTCTGGAAGCCAGCCGCTGGATCGATGCCAGCCTGCAAAACAAGCTGAAGATGGCCGAGACCGTGGCCCAGAAGTCCTACATCAACACCAGTGTGGACGCCATCAACCAGCGCATCCTGGGCCGTTACCAGAACGGCCTGGGCAAGACCTGGGACGACCCCCACCACATGAAGTTCTTCAACGACGGGGCGGTGAACTTCCCCTACCTGAGCGATGGCATGTGGTTCCTGACGCAGCACAAGCGCTGGGGCCTGCTCAAGAGCCACCCCGACTACCTGGCCGTGGCCAAGCAGATCAACCGCATCGACCTGTACACCCAGGCGGCCAGCCAGCTCAAGGTGGCCGTGCCCAAGGACGCGATGCGCAGCAGCAAGCTCATGGACGGTGTGGTGTGGGATGGCAAGAACCCCGCCCAGTACGCCGACAGTTTCAAGATCAAGGCCTGAGGCCACCACGCTAACGGAGAACCCCCATGGTCAGCGCCGTCTTCCACTCCCCGCATGAGCGTTCCGCCCCCGGCGACGCCCCGCACACCCCCCCCAAATCCATAGCTACCAGCGCAGGCAGTACCTTGTCCAAAGCCGAAAAACCCTTGACACCCACCGCCGCCGCACCCGCCCGGCCCGGCGCGCGCAGGCGGCTGGAGGCCCTGCTGGCCTGGGCCTTGCCACCGGCCCTGGGCCTGGCGCTGCTGATCGGCCTGTGGTCCGTGGTGGCCAGCAGCACCGGCCAGTCCATCCCCGGCCCGCAGGCCACCTGGGCCCAGGCCGTCGAGGTCTTCAGCGATCCCTTCTACCGCAACGGCCCCAACGACCAGGGCGTGGGCTGGAACGTGCTGGCCTCGCTGCAGCGCGTGGCCCTGGGCTTTGGCCTGGCGGCGCTGGTCGGCATCCCGCTGGGCTTTGTGATCGGGCGCTTCAGCTTCCTGTCGCGCATGGTCAACCCGCTGATCAGCCTGCTGCGTCCGGTCTCGCCCCTGGCCTGGCTGCCCATCGGCCTGCTGGTGTTCAAGGGGGCCAACCCGGCCGCCATCTGGACCATCTTCATCTGCTCCATCTGGCCCATGGTGATCAACACCGCCGTCGGCGTGCAACGCGTACCCCAGGACTACATGAACGTGGCACGGGTGCTGAACCTGTCGGAGTGGAAGATCGCCACCACCATCCTGTTCCCGGCCGTGCTGCCCTACCTGCTGACCGGCGTGCGCCTGGCCGTGGGCACAGCCTGGCTGGTGATCGTGGCGGCCGAGATGCTGACCGGCGGCGTGGGCATCGGCTTCTGGGTCTGGGACGAGTGGAACAACCTCAACGTCAAGAACATCATCATCGCCATCTTCGTGATCGGCATCGTCGGCCTGCTGCTGGAGTGGGCCCTGGTCAAGCTGGCTTCGGCCTTCACGTTCGAAGAGGTGAAATCATGAACGCATCGCTGTCCACCAAGTACCTCGAGATCCAGGGCGTGGAGCAGACCTTCAAGACCGCCAAGGGCCTGTTTCCCGCGCTGCAGGGCATCCACCTGCAGATTGCCAAGGGCGAGTTCGTCAGCCTCATCGGCCACTCGGGCTGCGGCAAGTCCACGCTGCTGAACCTGATCGCCGGACTGACCACGCCCACCGCCGGCGCCCTGCTGTGCGCCAACAAGGAGATCAAGGGCCCGGGGCCCGAGCGCGCCGTGGTCTTCCAGAACCACTCGCTGCTGCCCTGGTTGACCTGCTGGGGCAATGTGCACCTGGCGGTGGAGCGCGTGTTTGGCGCCAAGGAGAGCAAGGCCCAGCTCAAGGCGCGCACCGATGCGGCCCTGGAACTGGTCGGCCTGGGCCATGCGGCGCAGAAACGCCCCGGCGAGATCTCGGGTGGCATGAAGCAGCGCGTGGGCATTGCCCGCGCCCTGTCCATGGAACCCCAGGTGCTGCTGATGGACGAGCCCTTCGGCGCGCTGGACGCCCTGACGCGCGCCAAGCTGCAGGACGAGCTGCTGGAGATCGTGGCACGCACGCACAGCACGGTGGTCATGGTGACCCACGATGTGGACGAGGCCGTGCTGCTGTCCGACAAGATCGTGATGATGACCAACGGGCCGGCCGCCACCATCGGCGAAGTGCTGCACGTGCCCCTGGCCCGCCCGCGCCAGCGCGTCGCCCTGGCCGAGGACCGCGAGTACCAGCGCTGCCGCAAGGCCGTGATCGACTTCCTCTACACGCGCCAGGGGCACGTCGAAAAGGCCGCCTGACCCGGCCATCACCCTGCCCAGGCCCTGACGGCATGCCGTCGGGGCTTTTTTGTCTCCCCGCCTTTCGTCGCACGGCGCACAAAACCGGCGTGCCCCAGAACCAGAGCAGGGCCGCCGCGCAAGCGCAGGACCACCGCGCTGGCGGCGTCGCCTTTGCCGAATTGCGCAGCCATCCGAGAGAAGGGGGAGCAGCCCCGCCGCGCAGGGGGCCTTTCCCGGCCTAGCGGCTGCCGCCGTTGATGTAGTGCTCGAGCTGCTCGATGATGAATTTCTGCTCGGAAATGATGTCCTTGACCAGGTCCCCGATGGAGACCAGGCCCACCAACCGGCCGTTGTCCACCACGGGCAGGTGGCGCAGGCGCTTGCTGGTCATGAGCTGCATGCACTCCTCGCTGGTCTGGCTGGGCTGCACGAACAGCACCGACGTGGTCATCACGTCACTCACCCGCGTCTGCGCCGAGGTGCGCCCCATCAGGGCAATCTTGCGCGCATAGTCGCGCTCCGTGAAGATGCCGACGATGGTCTCGTCGTCCTTCACCAGCAGCGAGCCGATGCCCTGCTCGGCCATCAGGCGCAGGGCCTCATAGACCGTCGCCGTCGGGGCAATGGCAAACACCATGGAGGAGGTCTTGGACTTGAGGATCTCTGCAACAGTGGTCATGGAACAGCTCCGGGCAAAAAACACAGATGTGAAAAACCATTTCAGCCCATCCGGGTGCGCCATGCAACCGGGCTTTATCCCCATGTCCCTGTCGTCCACCGGCGCTTGCCCCCTGCGCCGTGCTGGGCACACCGGCGCTCGGCGCCCCCAGCATGGTGCAGCCCTGCCCCAGCGCGGCGCAGCCCGGCGTGCGGGCCGCCAGCCCCGGCGCCCCCTGACGAGAGCACCTGCGCCACGTCCCCGGAGAAGCAACGCGGTGCCCGCCATCCTGGCACGCAGCTTGCATAGCTAGCCTGCGGCCGATGCAGGCCGCGTGCGGGGCGTGTGCAACGGTGCACCAGTCTCGCAGGACGACGGCGTCCCCACGCAGCAGGCCTTTGGCCCGCCCCGCGTGTGGACGCCTTTTTGTTGTGGCGAACTGCCTTGGGGGCACGATGAAAAAATCCCAACTGGTGCTGGTGGGCAACGGCATGGCCGGTGTGCGCGCCCTGGAAGAGCTGCTGAAGATCGCACCCGATCTGTACGAGATCACCGTCTTCGGCGCCGAACCCCATCCCAACTACAACCGCATCCTGCTGTCGCCCGTGCTGGCGGGCGAGCAGACGCTCGACGAGATCGTGCTCAACGACTGGGCCTGGTACCAGGAGCACGGCATCACCCTGCATGCCGGGGTCACGGTGACCGAGGTCGACCGCGTGCGCCGCCTGGTGCACGGCGTGGATGCCGAAGGCCGCCAGGTCAGCGCCCCCTATGACCGCCTGGTGCTGGCCACGGGCTCCAAACCCTTCATCCTGCCGATTCCGGGCCACGACCTGCAGGGCGTGCTGGCCTACCGCGACATTGCCGACACCCAGGCCATGATCGACGCGGCCAGCCGCTACCGCCACGCCGTGGTCATCGGCGGCGGCCTGCTGGGGCTGGAAGCCGCCAACGGCCTGATGAAGCGCGGCATGCAGGTGACGGTGGTGCACGCCAACGAATGGCTGATGGAGCGCCAGCTGGACGATGTGGCCGGCCGGATGCTGCAGCAGTCGCTGGCCGAGCGCGGCATGCAGTTCCTGATGCAGGCCCAGACCCAGGAGCTGCTGGCGGGCGAGGGCGGCCGCGTGCGCGCCGTGCGCTTCAAGGATGGCAGCGAAGTCCCGGCCGATCTGGTGGTCATGGCCGTGGGCATCCGCCCCAACACCGCGCTGGCGCAGCGCATGCACCTGCATGTGGACCGCGGCATCGTGGTCAGCGACACGCTGCAGACCGTGACCGACCCGCGCATCTACGCCGTGGGCGAATGCGCCGCCCACCGCGGCGTGGCCTATGGCCTGGTGGCCCCGCTGTTCGAGCAGGGCAAGGTGCTGGCCAACCACCTGGCCGAATGGGGCATCGGGCGTTACCAGGGCTCGCTGACCTCCACCAAGCTCAAGGTCACGGGGATCGACCTGTTTTCGGCCGGCAACTTCCAGGGCGGCGCGGACACCGAAGAAATCGTGCTGCGCGACCCCTCTGCCCCCGGTGGCGGCGTCTACAAGAAGCTGGTGATCCAAAACGACAAGCTGGTGGGCGCCTGCCTGTATGGCGACACCGTCGACGGCAGCTGGTACTTCAAGCTGCTGCGCGAGGGCCGCTCCATCGCCGACCTGCGCGACCGGCTGATGTTTGGCGAGTCCAACATCGGCGACACCGGCCACGAAGGGCACAGCAAGGCCTCGGCCATGGCCGACAGCGACGAGGTCTGCGGCTGCAACGGCGTGACCAAGGGCGCCATCTGCAAGGCCATCCAGGAAAAAGGCCTGTTCACGCTGGACGAGGTGCGCAAGCACACCAAGGCCAGCGCCAGCTGCGGCTCGTGCACCGGACTGGTGGAGCAGATCATCATGTTCACCGCCGGCGGCGACTACTCCGCCACGCCCAAGACCAAGGCCGTGTGCGGCTGCACCAGCCACGGCCACCAGGCGGTGCGCGAGGCCATCGCCCAGCACCACCTGCTGACCACGGACGCGGTCTTCCGCCACCTGGAATGGCGCACGCCCAATGGCTGCGCCACCTGCCGCCCTGCCGTGAACTACTACCTGGTCAGCACCTGGCCCAAGGAGGCCCAGGACGACCCGCAAAGCCGCGCCATCAACGAGCGCAGCCACGCCAACATCCAGAAAGATGGCACCTACAGCGTGATCCCGCGCATGTGGGGCGGCGAGACCACTGCCAGCGAGCTGCGCCGCATCGCCGATGCGGTGGACAAATACCAGATCCCCACCGTCAAGGTCACGGGCGGCCAGCGCATCGACCTGCTGGGCGTGAAGAAGGAAGACCTGCAGGCCGTGTGGAACGACATCGGCATGCCCAGCGGCCACGCCTACGCCAAGGCGCTGCGCACGGTGAAGACCTGTGTGGGCAGCGAATGGTGCCGCATGGGCACCCAGGACAGCACCCAGCTGGGCAAGGACCTGGAGCGCGCCATGTGGCGCATGTACGCCCCGCACAAGGTGAAGTTCGCCGTCAGCGGCTGCCCGCGCAACTGCGCGGAATCGGGCATCAAGGACGTGGGCATCATCGGCGTGGACAGCGGCTGGGAGATGCACATCGCCGGCAACGGCGGCATCAAGACCGAGGTGGCGCATTTCTTCACCAAGCTCAAGACCGCCGAGGAGGTGCTGGAGTACACGGGCGCCTTCATGCAGCTGTACCGCCTGGAAGGCTGGTACCTGGAGCGCACCGTGCACTACGTGCACCGCGTGGGCCTGGACTATGTCAAGCGCCGCATCCTCGACGACGCGGCCGGCCGCCAGGCCCTGTGGGCCCAGCTGCAGTTTGCGCTGGATGGCGAGCCCGACCCCTGGTTCGAGCTGGACAAGGCGCATGTCGATGCGCGCCAGTTCCAGCGCGTGATTCCCATCCTTCCCGCCCTGCCCGCAGGCCAGGCAGTCACCGCGTGATGCAGCGCCCAATCGCCATTCAGCCCAATACCCACGAGCGCCAAAAGCTCCCAAAGGAATAGCTATGACCACCTGGCAAGCCATCTGCGCCGTCGACGACATCCCGGTCCTCGGCGCCCGCCGCGTCGCCCGCCCCCAGGGGCTGGACGTGGCCCTGTTCCGCAATGCAGACAACGAAGTCTTCGCCCTGCTGGACCGCTGCCCGCACAAGGGCGGCCCGCTGTCGCAGGGCATCGTGTTCGGCCGCAGCGTGGCCTGTCCCATGCACAACTGGACCATCGGCCTGTGCGACGGCCAGGCCGCCGCGCCCGACGAAGGCTGCACCCCCGGCTTTGCCGTGCAGGTGCAGGACGGCATGGTCTACCTGGATGCGACCGAGCTGGCCACCAAGGCCACCGACCTGGCACGCCCCATCGCCGGGCCGGCGCGCCGCTGCGCACCCACTTCCTGAAACCATAGCTGCCCGCGCCCGTCCCGCCTGCGCCAAAGCCCTGAAACACTGGAAATTCTCGCCATGACCGAAACCCGTTCCACCTGCCCGTACTGCGGCGTCGGCTGCGGCGTGATCATCCAGTCCGAGGGGGCGCAGATCACCGGCGTGCGCGGCGACCCGGACCACCCCGCCAACTTCGGCCGCCTGTGCAGCAAGGGCAACAGCCTGCACCTGACCGCCGCTGCTGCGCTGGCCCCGCAGACCCGCTTGCTGCAGCCGCTGCAGCGCGCCCAGCGCGGCGCGGCGCCGCATGCCATCGACTGGGAGGCGGCGCTTCATCTCGCCGCCACCCGCATCGCCGACACCGTGCAGCAGCACGGCCCGGACGCCGTGGCCGTCTACGCCAGCGGCCAGTTGCTGACCGAGGACTACTACGTCTTCAACAAGCTGACCAAGGGCCTGCTGGGCACCAACAACCTGGACACCAACTCGCGCCTGTGCATGAGCAGCGCCGTCGCCGGCTACAAGGCCACGCTGGGGGCCGACGCGCCCCCGGCCTGCTACGACGACCTGCAGCACGCGGGCTGCCTGTTCATCACCGGCAGCAACACGGCCTGGGCCCACCCCGTGCTGTTTCGGCGCATCGAGGACGCCAAGGCCGCCAACCCGGCGCTCAAGATCATCGTCGCCGACCCGCGCCGCACCGAGACCGCCGAGATCGCCGACCTGTTCCTGCCCCTGCAGCCCGGCAGCGATGTGCGCCTGTTCCACGGCATGCTGCACGCCATGCTGTGGGAAGGCTGGATCGACAGCGCCTACATCGAACGCCACACCCGCGGCTTCGACGCCCTCAAGGCCCTGGTGCGCGAAGCCACGCCCGAGCGTGTGGCGCGCGACTGCGGCCTGGACATGCAGGATGTGCTGCAAGCCGCCCGCTGGTTTGCACTGGGCGGTACGGCCAGCGCAAACCAGCGCGCGCCCACGCTCAGCCTGTACTGCCAGGGCCTGAACCAGAGCAGCAGCGGCACGGCCAAGAACGCCGCGCTGATCAATCTGCACCTGGCCACGGGCCAGATCGGCAAGCCGGGCGCCGGCCCGCTGTCGCTGACCGGCCAGCCCAATGCCATGGGCGGGCGCGAAGTGGGTGGCATGGCCAACCTGCTCAGCGCCCACCGCGACCTGGCCAACCCCGCCCACCGGGCCGAGGTGGCCGCGCTGTGGGGCGTGGACGATGTGCCTGCCCAGCCCGGCAAGACCGCCATCGAACTGTTCGAGGCCGCGGCCGACGGCCAGATCAAGACCCTGTGGATCGCCTGCACCAACCCGGCCCACAGCCTGCCGGACCAGGCCACCGTGCGCCGCGCGCTGCAGCGCACGGAATTCGTGATCCTGCAGGACGCCTTCTCCACCACGGCCACCGCCGCCTACGCCGACCTGCTGCTGCCCGCCACCACCTGGGGCGAGAAGCTGGGCACCGTCACCAACAGCGAACGCCGCATCTCCCGCGTGCGCGCCGCCGTGCCCCCGCTGGGCCAGGCCCGGCACGACTGGCAGATTGCCACGCAGATCGCCCAGCGCCTGGAGGCCCGCCTGCGCTCCGGCCAACACAGCCTGTTTGCCTATGACACCGACAACGCTGCGGCAGGCGCCGAGCAGATCTGGAACGAACACCGCGCCAGCACCCGTGGGCGCGATCTGGACATCACCGGCCTGTCCTGGGCACTGCTGGACCGCGCAGGCCCGCAGCAGTGGCCGCTGCCCGAAGGCGTGCAGCAAGGCCAGGCCCGCCTGTATGCCGAGGGCGTCTTCCCCACGGCCGACGGCCGCGCCCGCTTTGCCGCCCAGCCCTGGCAGCCCGTGGCCGAACCGCGCAGCGCGCGCTTTCCCTTCAGCCTGAACACCGGCCGCCTGCGCGACCAGTGGCATGGCATGAGCCGCACCGGCCAGCTGGCCCGCCTGATGGCCCATGCGCCCGAGCCCGCGCTGCAGATGCACCCGCAGGACATGGAGCGCCAGCGCCTGCAGCCCGGCCAGCTGGTCGCCGTGCGCAGCCGCCACGGCCAGCTGGTCGTGCCGGTGCAGGCCGATGCTGGCCTGGGCCTGTCCCAGGTCTACCTGCCCATGCACTGGGGCAGCGAATACCTGGGCGGGCGCAGCCGTGACGGCCAGGCCGTGGGCGGTGTGAACGCCGTGACCACGCCGGCGTTCTGCCCCCAGTCCAAGCAACCGGAACTCAAGCACGCCGCCGTCAGCGTGCAGGCGGTGGAGCTGCCCTGGCAATTGCTGGCCGCGGCCTGGCTGCCCGAGGAGCGCCTGCTGGCCGTGCGCCAGGCCCTGGCGGCCCTGCTGCCGCAGTGGGACTTTGCCAGCTGCGTGCCGTTTGCCGCGCCCGGTGCGCCCAGCAGCCCCGCACGCCAGGGGGTGCTGCTGCGCGCAGCCAGCGCCACGCCGCCCGATGCGGCCCTGGTACAGCAGGTCCATGCCCTGCTGGGCCTGGAAGGTGCCGAGGTGCTGCGCTATGCCGACGCCCAGCGCCAGCACCGCCGCAGCCTGGTGCTGCAGCATGCGCAGCAGCAAACCTGGCTGCAGGCCCTGGTGCTGTGCGGCCCCTCCGATGCCGGGCACTGGCTGCTGCCGCTGCTGCACAGTGCGCAGCCGCTGTCCCTGCCGGGTCACGCCCTGCTGCGCCCCCAGGCGCCCCCCGCCCAGGGCCTGCCCGCCGCGCCCGCCGCCCTGGTCTGCACCTGCCTGGGCGTGAACGAACAGGCCATCACCCAGGCCCTGGACAGCGGCCTGCACTCCGTGCCCCAATTGCAGGACACGCTGCGCTGCGGCACCGAATGCGGCTCCTGCCTGCCCCGGCTGCGCCAGATGGTGCAGCAGCACGCGGCCCACAGCGCCTGAACGGAGGTCTTGCCATGCCCATCAGCCACTACCTCAAGGAAATCGGCCGCGGCGCGCGTGGCGCCAAGGCCCTGGACCGCCACCAGGCCCTGGACCTGTTCGGCCAGGTGCTGGACGGCCAGGTCAGCGACCTGGAGGTCGGCGCCTTCTGCATCGCCATGCGCATCAAGGGTGAGACCGCCGAGGAGATGTGCGGCTTCCTGGATGCCGTGCACGCCCGCCTGCATGCCGTGCCGGCCGGCCCCCAGCCCGTGGTGGTGCTGCCCAGCTACAACGGCGCGCGGCGGCTGCCGGTGCTCACACCGCTGCTGGCCCTGCTGCTGGCACGCGAAGGCCTGCCCGTGCTGCTGCACGGCATGCGCACCGAGGCCCGGCGCGTGCTGGCCTCGGACGTGCTCGAGGCCCTGGGCATGGCGGCCCAGACCACGCCCGGCGCCGTGGCGCCCGGTCAGGTGGCCCACATCGCCACCGACCTGCTGCACCCCGGGCTGGCCCGCCTGCTGGCCACGCGCGCCGTCATCGGTCTGCGCAACCCGGGCCACAGCGTGGTCAAGCTGATGAACCCCTGCGCCGGTCCGGCCCTGATCGTCAGCAGCTACACCCACCCCGAGTACCTGGACACGCTGCGGGCCACCTGCGAGGGCCTGGGCCTGTACGCCCTGCTGTCGCGCGGGCTGGAGGGCGAGGTCGTGGCCGACCCGCGCCGCCTGCCGCGCTACGACGGCTTTGTGGCCGGCGTGCACCAGGTGCTGGACGAGCAGCAGCCCGGCACGGCCAGCCAGATCGACGGCCTGCCCACCGCCATCGACGTGGCCAGCACCGCCGACTACACGCGCCAGGTGCTGGCAGGAAGCCTTCCTGTCCCCGAGGCCATTGCCCGGCAGGTCGTGCACATCTGCCAGCTGGCGCGCCAAATTCCCCCAGGAGAACAGCCATGAGCACCGATGCCACCTTCACCCTGCCCGCCACGGGCCGCTGCACCCTGGTGGGGGCCGGCCCCGGCGATCCGGAGCTGCTGACCCTCAAGGCCCTCAAAGCCATCCAGGCCGCCACCGTGCTGCTGGTGGACGACCTGGTGTCGCCCGCCATCGTCGCCCATGCCGCGCCCACGGCCCGCATCATCGACGTGGGCAAGCGCGGTGGCTGCAAGAGCACGCCCCAGGCCTTCATCGAAAAACTCATGCTGCTGGCCGTGCGCGAGGGCGAGAACGTGGTGCGCCTCAAGGGGGGCGACCCCTTCATCTTTGGCCGGGGCGGTGAAGAGGTGGAACACCTGCGTGCCGCTGGGGTCGAGGTGCAGGTCATCAACGGCATCACCGCCGGCCTGGCCGGCCTGACCGCCCTGGGCGCCCCGCTGACCCACCGCGACCACGCCCACGGCGTGGTGTTCATCACCGGCCACGCCAAGCCCGGCGACGCCGGCACCGACTGGCGCCAGCTGGCCGCCACGGCCCAGGCCGCCAAGCTGACCCTGGTGGTCTACATGGGCGTCAGCGGCGCGGCCGACATGGCGCAGGAACTGCAGGCCGGTGGTCTGCCCGGCGACACCCCGGCGGCCATCATCCAGCACGCCAGCCTGCCCCAACAACGCCATGCCATCACCACCCTGGCGCAATTGCCCACCACCCTGGCGGACGAGGCCCTGGGCAGCCCCAGCGTGCTGGTGATCGGTGATGTGGTGCGCGGCGTGGCCGCCTGGGCGCTGCCTACGGACGCCATGCAAACCGTGGCGCTGCGCAGCTGCGGTGGATGCTGATCCCGGAAGGGCGCCTGGGCGCGAGCTCGCGCCCTTCGGAGAACGCGCCCTACGCCTGTTGCAGGCTTGGCCTTGACCAGGATGCAGCGATGGATGCAGCGGGCATTGGGCGTGACCGCCAGGGCCGGCGACCACCGGTCCCTCCCGGAATTGGGCCCTGCACGCTACCGAAACCCAAGCACTTTGCACTGACTGCATCAGCGCCGGACGGCCAAAACGCTTGAAAACTGGCCCGTGTTGCTCCGGCAGGTAGGCCGGCACAACCCGGCCGGTGCCACCCAAGCGCCGACCGGCTAGCGCGCGGGGGCTGTGCCCACCATCTGGCAGACCACCCAGCCGCGCAGGCTGTTGATGAAGGCCCACTGCTGCACCCGGTGCAGGTCGTCACGGTGGATCACACCTTCCACCACCCGGCCCTCGGCCAGTGCCACCTGGCGGCCCACGCCATTGAGCAGGCCGCAGGCCAGTGCCGGCGTGACCCACTGCCCGTCGATCAACGCGGCCACATTGCCGCGCGTGCCTTCGGTGATTTCACCGGCCTCGTTCCACAGGATGGTGTCAAAGATGTGGGTGTCCTTGGGGGCCCAGCGCTCGTAGTGCGCGCGGCGCGTGGTCTTAAAGCGCACGAATTCACCGTGCGCCTCGGCCAGCGGCTCGGGCGCCAGCTGCAGATAGGCCTGCGGCGGTGACGGCGGGCAGACCACGGCCTGGCTGGCATACAGGCCATCGCGGCCCAGTTGCAGGCGCACGCGCCACAGGCCACTGGGGTGGGTGTCCTGCACCTGCTGCAGGGTCAGCTGCAGGGCAGCCTCGCTCCAGGGATAGCCAAAGTGCGCCGCCGCGGCCTGCATGCGCTGCAGGTGCAGGCCCAGGTGGCGAAAGCGCCCGTCCTCCAGCGCCAGGGTTTCGATCAGGTCGAACGCCCTGCTGACGCGCTCCACAAAGGCGCGCTTGGCGCGCCACTCGGCCCATTCGCCGGGCTCGGTGGCATCGGCGGTGATGCCGCTGCCGATGCCGCAGCGCAGCGCACGGCCCTGCACCACCACCGTGCGGATCGGCACATTGAAGGTGGCACGGAGGCCGCCGGCCCCGTCGGGCCGCACCACGCCCAGGGCGCCGCAGTACCAGCCACGCGGCGCGGGCTCCAGCTGGGCGATGGCGGCCATGGCCGAGCGCTTGGGCGCCCCGGTGACCGAGCCGCAGGGGAACAGCGCGGTGAACACCTCGCGCAGGCCGGTGCCCTGAGGCAGGCGGGCGCGCACATCGGAGGTCATCTGCCAGACGCTGGGCAGGGCCTGCACGGCAAACAGCTGCGGCACCTCGACCGAGCCGACCTCGGCGATCTGCCCCAGGTCGTTGCGCAGCAGGTCCACGATCATCACGTTCTCGGCCCGCTCCTTGGCCGCGGTCTGCAGGTGCTGCGCCTGGGCCGCATCCTGCTGCGGCGTGGCGCCGCGCGCGGCCGTGCCCTTCATCGGGCGGGTCAGGATGGGGCCGCTGCCCGTGGCGGGCTGGTGCCAGTCGAAAAACAGCTCGGGCGAGACCGAGGCCACCTGCTCGCCGCCCATGTCCAGGTACAGCGCATAGCCGCCGGGCTGTGCCTGCTGCAGCGCGGCAAACAGCGCCGCGCCCTCCACAGGGCGTGCGGCCTCGGCACGCAGTTGCTGGGTGTAGTTGATCTGGTAGTACTGGCCGGTGGCAATGCCGGCATGGATGGCCTGCAGACCGGCGGCGAAAGCGGCGCGGTCCAGGTCCGGCAGCCAGTCCAGCGTCGGCAGGCTGGCCGCCTCGGCAGGCGCGGGCGCGGCATCGGCCTGCGGTGCGGGGTAGACGGCAAACCAGGCCAGCGGGCCCTCCTCGGCCGGGGCCGTGTCCAGCTCGGGGCGCAGGCCGCTGGCGGCTTCATAGCGCAGGCCACCCACGCACCAGTGGCCCTCGCGCGCAGCCTGTTCCACCCGCTCCAGCAGCGGCCCCACCTCGGCCAGGAGGTGGGCCTGCAGCACGCGCAACGGGGCCTGCAAGCGGGCCTGCAGGCGGGCGGTGTCGCCCTGCAAGGGCTGGCCCAGATCGATCTGGGCCGGAAACGAAAAATGCGCACTCATGCGGCGAAGCATAGCGGCCCGGCTGCTGGCCCGGCCGCCGGCATGGAAATACACCACCAAACAGGCTGCAGCCCTTGCTATTCCTGCGCAGACAGCTATCAACTTTCATGCGCCGAGCCGAACCGTGACGCCTCGACGCCGGGCAGCAGAGGCACCCGCCGCCTGGGCGGCGCCCCTGCCCGGCCCACACCGGGACGGCGGAGCGGCGTGCCCCACCCCATGCCCGCCGACTTGGCGGACACCATACGGCCGGCCGCCGTGGACGGCACCAGCGATGCGGGCAGGCCCTGGCCCCGCCCGCGGGGGAGGTGGCCCGCCTACTTGCGCACGTGCCGCGCCAGGCGGCTGGGCACGTAGCGGTCGGCCTGGATGTCGGGCGTAAGGCCGTGCGTGAAGGTCTGCGGGGTGATCTCCAGAAAGTCCTGGTTGCGCAGCTCCCACGCGGCCTTCAGGCGGGCAAAGACCTCGGGCTGGCGCTCGCGCAGGTTGGCGCGCTCGCGCGGGTCGTCCACCACGTGGAACAGGAATTCGTGCTCGTTGATCTTCAGGTACTTCCAGTCCCCATCGCGCAGCGCCCGCTGCGACTGCGACTTGTAGCGCCAGAACAGCTGGCGCGGGTGCACGGGCTGCTGCCCCTGCAGCACCGGCAGCAGGTTCACGCCGTCACTGGGGTACTGCCCATCCACCGGGGCCTGGGCCGCGGCCAGCAGCGTGGGCAGCCAGTCCATGGTGGCCGTCACCTGGGTCTGCACCTGGGGCTGCAGGCGCGCCGGCCAGCGCAGCAAGGTGGGCACGCGCAGGCCGCCTTCCAGCAGCTCGGTCTTCTGGCCGACGAAGGGCCAGGTGTCCGAAAAGCGCTCGCCGCCGTTGTCGCTGGTGAAGACGACGATGGTGTTCTCGGCCTGGCCCGTGGCCTCCAGCGCGTGCAGCACCTGGCCCACGGCGGCGTCCAGGGCCTGGACGATCTCGCCATAGGTGCGCTGCGTGCCACCGTCATAGTGGAACAGGTCCTTGAGCTGGCGCGACACTGCCTCGTCGTGCGGCCCTTCCCAGGGCCAGTGCGGCGCCGTGAAGTGCAGCGACAGGAAGAAGGGGTTCGCTTGCGTCGCCCGTTCGCGTACGTACTTCTCGGCCTCGTCGGCCAGCACATAGGTGTAGTAGCCCGTGCGTTCGACCGGCACCGTGCCCTCGTACAGGTCCGGCGCCAGGTCGTCGCCCACGCCGTTCTTGTGGGTGAAGTAGTCCACCACCCCGCCCAGGTTGCCGAAGAAGCGGTCGTAGCCGCTGTGCAGCGGGCCAAAGGCCGGCGGGCGGCCCAGGTGCCACTTGCCGATCAGCGCCGTGTCGTAGCCCGCCGCCTTCAGCAGCGAGGGCAGTGTCGGGTGCTCCGGCGGCAGTCCGATGTTCGCGGCATTGCTGGGAATGGGTTCCTCCAGCCCCGCCGCCAGGCGGTACTGGTAGCGGCCGGTGATCAACGCCAGCCGCGTGGCCGAGCAGACGGCCGAATTCGCATAGGCCTGGGTGAAGCGCACGCCTTCGCCGGCCAGCCGGTCCAGGTGCGGGGTGGTGTAGTTGCGCTGGCCGTAGACGCTCAGGTCAGCATAGCCCAGGTCGTCAGCCAGGATGAAGACGATGTTGGGCGCGGTGGTGGCAGTGCTCATGGTCGGCAGAGAGTGATCACAAAAAAAGACGGGCGGCGCTCAGTCGGCCACGAAGCCGGAGGCGGCCAGGATGGGGCGCCACTTGGCGATGTCGGCCTGGCGCAGCTGCTCCAGCTCGTGGGGCTGGCTGTGCTGCGGCTCCAGCACCCAGTCGTGCATCAGCTGCTGCACCGGCTTTTCCTGCAGCACCTCGCCCAGGGCCTGGTTCAGGCGCTGGATGGTGGCGTCCGGCGTGCGGGCCGTCGTCCACAGGCTGTACCAGCCGCTGCCCTGCACCTCGGGGAAGCCAGATTCGGCAAAGGTGGGCACGTGGGGCAGTTGCTCCACGCGGTGCGTGGAGAACACGCCCAGCACCCGCAGCTTGCCGGCCTCGTGCTGCTTGAGCAGCTCCTGCACCGTGTTGATGCCGGCGCTGAGCTGGCCGCCGATCAGGTCGTTGATCATGGCGGTGCCGCCCTTGTAGGGCACGTGCAGGAAGTCCACGCCCGCGGCCTTGCCCAGCAGCAGGCCGAAGAAGTGCGGCAGGCTGCCCTGGCTGGGGCTGCCGTAGTTCGCCAGCTTGGGGTGGGCCTTGAGCCAGGCCACGAAGCCGGGGATGTCCTTGGCCGGGTGGCTGGCAGGCACCGCCAGGGCGAACTGGAAGTGCGCCACCAGGCCCACGGGCTTCATGTCCTTGCCCGGGTCATAGCCGGGGTTGCGGAACACCAGCTGCGACAGCACCGGTGTCACCAGCGGCGCCAGCAGCAAGGTACTGCCGTCGGGCGGCGCCTGGCGCAGCGCATCCACCGCCAGCTTTCCGGCGGCACCGGGCTTGTTCTCGACGATGTAGCTGCTGGCCTTGCGGCTGCGCTCGGTCAGGCGATCGGCCAGCAGGCGGGCCACCAGATCGCCGCCGCCACCGGCACCGAAACCCACCAGGATGCGGCCGGTGGTGGCCGCCTGGGCAGGCACGGCCAAGGACGGCAGCAGGGCCGCGCCGGCGCAGGCCGCCAGCCCCTGGAGCCATTGGCGCCGGGGGAGCGACCAGCGGTCGGAAACCAGGGAGACGGGGGGTGCGTATCGGGAAGTCATGGCTGCTTTCTCATGCAGTTTTACATATAAGAAAGCCAATCCTAAAAACCAAAACAGCGGTATCCAAACAAGTTTTCCAACTTAGTACATGCGAAATTCCTGCTTGACAGCGCCCGGCCTCCAGCAGCCAGCCACGCCAGGCCGCAGCCATGCCCCGCCGCCGCAGGTGGCGGCCGACTTTCAAGCAAAATCGAGGTTCCGCCCTTGCCCCACCAGCGCAGACCGCTATCAAGCTTGAGACCTGCCATGCCCCCACGCCCCCTGTGCCCCGCCTGCCTGCGCCCTGCCGCCGCCTGCCTGTGCGGCTGCGTGCAGCCCGTGGCCAGCGCCGTGCAGGTGCTGGTGCTGCAGCACCCCCAGGAAGCCGGGCACGCCAAGAACACGGCGCGCCTGCTGCACCTGTGCCTGCCGGGCAGCCGCCTGGAGGTGGGGGAAGTCTGGGACGCGGACGCGCTGCAGGCCCTGCTGCACGCGCCCTGGCCCGGCCAGGCGCCGGCCGCCGTGGTGCGGCCGCTGCTGCTGTACCCGCCGACCCCGCCCGATCCGCAGTTGCCCGTGCAGCCGCCCCCTGCCCTGCCGCCGGACTGGCTGGCGCAGCCGCAGGCGCTGCGGCTGGTGGTGCTGGACGGTACCTGGCGCAAGAGCCGCAAGATGCTGTACCGCAACCCCGGCCTGCAGCAGCTGCCGCGCCTGGCGCTGCAGGACCTGCCGCCCGGGCGCTACGCCATCCGCAAGGCGCAGGCCCCGGACCAGCTGTCCAGCTTCGAGGCCGCGGCCCTGGCACTGGCCCGGCTGCACGCCTGGGAGGCCGGGCACCCGGCCTGGGTGCAGTTGCTGCAGTCCTTCGAGGCGGCCATGGCCCTGCACCAGCGCCTGCAGGCCGCGGGCCGGGTGCCACCGGGCGATTGAGGCCGGGCGCGCAGCGCCGCATGGGAGGGTTTCAACGGAAATACACAGGCCAAGCGCAGACAGCCCGGCAGCCAAGGCAGGACGTCAGGGTCGGCCAGGCGCTCGCGCCCCGTGCGCAGTCGCCCCCGTGATCGGGCGCTGGGGCCGTGGCATCAGCACTGGTAGGCCGCGACCGCCGCGCCCTGCAGGGGGTGCAGCGACAGGCCCTGGCAGCGCGCGTGCAGCACGGTGCCCTGGTCGAACTCCAGCTCCATGGTGACCACGCCCTGCAACTCGCAGGGCACGGGCAGGCGCTGGATGCGCTGGCTGTGGTGCAGCACCACCCCCTGGCGCAAGCGCCCCAGGCTGGCACCTGGCTCCTGGGCTTCCCAGGGCTCCACCCCTTCCAGGGTCAGCAGCAACGGGGCCCAGACGACTTCCTCGCCCTCGGCGCCCAGGCCCTGGGCGTCGATCATGCGGGCCGCCGAAAACCGCAGTTGCAGGCGCCCGTCGGCCCAGGTGCATTGGGCCACTTCCGAATCGGCAAATTCAAAAAGCATGCTGCGCCTCCTGTGCCAGTGCCTGCACCAGCCAGTCCACCTCGGGTGCGGTGGGTCGGTGCAATGGCAGCAGCATATGCACCTGGAAGGCAATCGCAAACTCCAAAGGTCTGACTACCATGTCAGCGCCCGCGCAAGCGCGGGCCGTCAGCGGGTTGACGATGGCCACGCCCAGGCCGCGCTGCACCAGGGCGCAGACGGCCACGGCGCTGTGGGTTTCCAGCAGCAGTTGGCGCTCCACGCCCGCGGCGGCGAACACCGCGTCGATCTGCAGCCGGTACGGATCGTCGCGCGCCAGGCTGATGAAGGGCTGGCCGGCAAAGTCCTGCACACCCAGCACCGGCCGGGCCGCCAGCAGGTGGCGGGCCGGCAGCACGGCGACCTCGTCCATGGCCGGCAGGGACAGCACCCGCGTGCCGGGCGGGGCCTCACCCAGCTCGGTCAGCCCCAGGTCGAAGCGCTGGGCGGCCATCCACTCCTGCAGCAGCGGCCCCTCCTGTGTGGCCACGCTGACGGCGACCGGGCCGTGGGCCGCATGCAGGCGCGCCAGGGCGCCGGGCAGCAGCGCGTGGCTCAGGGCCGGCAGGCACAGCACGCTGAGGCTGGACTGGTGCGGCTGGCCCAGGGCCATGGCGTGCTCCACCACCCGGTCCAGCCCCTGCCAGCTGCGCTGCACCTCCTCCCACAGCCGCAGGGCACGCGCCTGCGGGCGCAGCCGGCCCTGGGCACGCTCGAACAGGGCGTAGCCCAGCAGTTGCTCCAGCCGCGCCAGCTCGCGGCTGATGGTGGGCTGCGAGGTGCACAGCAGCTGCGCCGCACCGGTGGCACTGCCGGTGAGCATGAGGGCGCGGAAGACCTCGATGTGGCGGTGGCCGATGCGCTCGGGCAAGGCCGGGGGGGCGGGAGGGGTCATGGCCTAAGCATATCCAGAATGAATTACCCACCCACAAACAAGCATTGGACTAAATAACTAACCACCCGCATCATGCAGGCCTGCAGGAAGACGGCGCCCCCGGACTTTCTGCCTGTTTTTGCCGTGCAGTGCTGATGCAGCCTGCGCAGACTGCTCTGAAAGTTGAGAACCCCATGTCCTGCTCCTTCTCGCCCGAACAACTGTGGAACCTGGCCGACACCTACGGCACACCGCTGTGGGTCTATGACGCCCAGGTGATCCGTGCACGCATCGCCCAGCTGCAGGCGTTTGACACCGTGCGCTTTGCGCAGAAGGCCTGCTCCAACATCCACATCCTGCAGCTGATGCGCGAACAGGGCGTGAAGGTGGATGCGGTCTCGCGCGGCGAAATCCTGCGCGCCCTGGCGGCCGGCTATGTGGCCGGCGGCGAGCCCTCGGACATCGTCTTCACCGCCGACGTGATGGACGCCGCCACCCTGGCCACCGTGGTCGAGCACCAGGTGCCGGTGAATGCCGGCTCCATCGACATGCTGCACCAGCTGGGCACGGCCTCGCCCGGCCACCACGTGTGGCTGCGCATCAACCCCGGCTTTGGCCACGGCCACAGCAACAAGACCAACACCGGCGGCGAGCACAGCAAGCACGGCATCTGGCACACCGACCTGCACGCTGCGCTGGACGCCATCGCCCAGCACGGCCTGCACCTGGCCGGCCTGCACATGCACATCGGCTCGGGCGTGGACTACGCCCACCTGCAAGAGGTCTGCGGCGCCATGGTGGCCCTGGTCAAGTCGGCCAAGGACCACGGCCACGACCTGCAGGCCATCTCGGCCGGCGGCGGCCTGTCCATCCCCTACCGCGACGGCGACCCGACCATCGACACCGAGCACTACTTCGGTCTGTGGAACGCGGCGCGCAAGCAGGCCGAGGCCATCGTCGGTCACCAGTTGGCCCTGGAGCTGGAGCCCGGCCGCTTCCTGGTGGCCGAATCCGGCGTGCTGCTGGGCACGGTGCGCGCCACCAAGGATGCGGGCAGCAACCACTTCGTGCTGGTCGACACCGGTTTCAACGAACTGATGCGTCCCAGCATGTACGGCAGCTACCACGGCATGCACCTCCAGCGCCGCGGCGTGGGCGTGCTGCCCGCCGTGCGCGACAGCGTGGTGGCCGGCCCGCTGTGCGAGTCGGGCGACGTCTTCACCCAGGGCGATGGCGGCGTGGTGCTGCCGCGCGCGCTGGGCGATGCGCAGGTCGGCGACCTGCTGGTGATCCACGACACCGGGGCCTACGGCGCCAGCATGTCCAGCAACTACAACACCCGCCCGCTGGCGGCCGAGGTGCTGGTCGACGGCGCGCAGGTGCGACTGATCCGCCGCCGCCAGACGGTGGACGAGCTGCTGGCCCTGGAGCTGGGCCTGTAAAGCGCTTGGCCGCGCAACGCGCCGCACGCCAAAAAGGGAGCCGATCGGCTCCCTTTGTTTTTGCAAATTGCATAGCTGCCGGCGCTGGCTGCACCTGCGCCAGCGGCCGATGGGGCTTAAAGGCCTTCGTGCTTGGGGTCGCGCGCCATCAGGCGTTGCACCGCGGCCTGCGGGGTGATGTGGCCGTCCAGCAACTCCACCACCGTGGCAGCAATCGGCATCTCCACGCCCACGGCCTGGGCGCGCTGCACCACGGTGCGCGCGCTGTACACGCCCTCGGCCACGTGGCCCAGCGAATCCACGGCCTGCGCCAGCGTCAGGCCTTGTGCCAGCAGCAGGCCGACCTTGCGGTTGCGCGACAGATCGCCCGTGGCGGTCAGCATCAGATCGCCCAGCCCGCTCAGGCCCATGAAGGTCTCGGGCTTGGCGCCCAGGGCCACGCCCAGGCGCGTCATCTCGGCCAGTCCGCGCGTCAGCAGGGCGGCGCGGGCGTTCAGGCCCAGGTGCAGGCCGTCGCACAGGCCGGCGGCAATCGCCATCACGTTCTTCACGGCCCCGCCAACCTCCACGCCGACGATGTCCTCGTTGGCGTACAGGCGCAGCGGCCCGGTGTGGAAGGCCTCCAGCAGGGCCTGGCGCACGGTGGCGTGGCGGCTGGCGGCCACCAGCAAGGTGGGCTGGCCGCGGGCCACTTCCTGCGCAAAGCTGGGGCCGCTGAGCGCACCGCTGGCCAGCTGCGGCGCCACTTGGGCGCACACCTCGTGCGGCATCAGGCCGACACCGTGGTGGCCGGCGGGCACGGCCTCAAAGCCCTTGCACAGCCAGGCCACGGGCACGCGCACCTGGACTGCGGCCAGGGCCTGCAGGGTGCCGCGCAGCGCCGACATGGGGGTGGCGATGATGACCAGGTCCATGCCCTGCACGGCCTGCGCCAGCGGCGCGGCGCTGACCTGCAGCCCGTCGGGGAAGGCCATGTCCGGCAGGTAGCGGGGGTTGCTGCGCGCAGCCTGCATCTCCTGCACCTGCTGCGCATTGCGCGCCCACAGCGTGACCTGGTGGCCGGCGGTGTGGCGGGCCGCGCCAATCGCCAGGGCCGTGCCCCAGGCACCGGCACCAATCACAATCAAATTCATAGCTTTAAGCGCTTGTATCCATTGGCCTAAAGGCCAAAAAATGCATAAAAAAGACCCCGCATGCGGGGCCTCTTTTGTAGCACGCCCGCAGGCGGTGCCGCAGGAGCCGGGCTTACTGCACGGTGCCGTCGGCCTGGGCCGCGGCGTTCTGCTGCTCGTACATGGCCTGGAAGTTGATTTCCGCCAGGTGCACGGGCGGGAAGCCGGCGCGGGTCACCACGTCGGCGACGTTGCCGCGCAGGTAGGGGTAGATGATCTGGGGGCAGGCCACGCCAATCACGCCACCCATCTGGTCTTCGGGGATGTTGCGGATTTCAAAGATGCCGGCCTGCTTGGCTTCCACCAGGAACAGGGTCTTGTCTTCGATCTTGGTGTGCACGGTGGCGGTCACGGCCACTTCGAACAGGCCTTCGGCCACGGGCGTGGCTTCCACACCCAGCTGGATGTCGACATTGGGCTGTTCCTGCTGCAGCAGGATGGCGGGCGAATTGGGCTGCTCCAGGGACAAGTCCTTCAGATAGACACGTTGGATCTGGAAGACGGGCGTTGCTTGTTCGGACATGGTCTCGGTCTTTCTTACTTACGCTTGCTACGCAAAACAGTCGGTCATAAAAAGGCCCGCTGGCAGTGGCTGCGACAGCGGGCACTTGGGGTGGCATTATGCAGCGCGGCGCTGCGACCCACGACCTCAGGCGTTGAGCAGGGGCAGCAGTCCGCCCTTGGCGTCCAGCGCGATCAGGTCGTCGCAGCCGCCGACATGGGTCTCGCCGATGAAAATCTGGGGCACGGTGCGGCGGCCGGTGATCTGCATCATGTGGTCGCGCGCAGCGGGGTCGCTGTCGATGCGGACTTCTTCGATCTGTTCCACCCCCTTGGACTTGAGCACCTGCTTGGCGCGCACGCAGTAGGGGCAGACGGCGGTGGTGTACATCTTCACGGCTTGCATGGGGAAATCCTTGTCAGTCTGGAAACAGGGGCCACGAAAAAGGGGCCTCGCGGACCCCTTGATGGTAGGACAGCTGGAAAGAACCAGCCGGCTTAGGCCTTATCCACCGGCAGGCCGGCATCGCGCCAGGCCTTCATGCCACCGGCCAGGGCCTGGGCCTTCTCGAAGCCCAGCTTCTTGGCCTGGCCTTCGGCGCGCACGGCGCGCGCGCCCTTGTCGCACACCAGGATCACGGGCACGGCCTTGTTCTTGGCCACCTGGGGCAGGCGCTCGTCCAGCTGCGACAGGGGGATGTTCTTGGCGTTGGTGATGTGGCCCTTCACATATTCCTCGGGCTCGCGCACGTCCACCACCACGGCTTTTTCGCGGTTGATCTTGGCCACGGCGTCGTTGGGCTGCAGCGAACCACCGCCCACGCCCTTGAGGCCAGGCACCAGCAGCAAGCCACCAGAGACCACCGCCAGCAAAATCAGATACCAGTTTTCAACAATGAACGTCACGTCAGTCCTCAGGTTGGCAAAGTGCGCAATTCTAGAGCGACAGCCAACGCCCTGGACAATCCAAGCCATACAGGCCGGTGGTGCGGCCTAAAATAGCGGGCTGATACTTTTCCCTCCGTATTTCTTCGAAAGCCGCCATGTACAAGCTCGTGCTGATCCGCCACGGTGAGTCCACCTGGAACCTTGAAAACCGCTTCACCGGCTGGACCGATGTGGACCTGACGCCCACCGGCGTCTCGCAGGCCATGTCGGCCGGCAAGCTGCTCAAGGCGGAAGGCTTCGAGTTCGACCTGGCCTACACCTCGGTGCTCAAGCGCGCCATCCACACCCTGTGGTACGCGCTGGACGAGATGGACTGCACCTGGCTGCCCGTGGTCAAGGACTGGCGCCTGAACGAGCGCCACTACGGCGGCCTGCAAGGCCTGAACAAGGCCGACATGGCCAAGCAGTACGGCGACGAGCAGGTGCTGGTCTGGCGCCGCAGCTACGACACCCCCCCACCCGCGCTGGAGGCCACCGACCCCCGCAGCGAGCGCAGCGACCGCCGCTACGCCGCCCTGCAGCCCGCGCAGATCCCCCTGACCGAATGCCTGAAGGACACCGTGGCGCGCGTCGTGCCGTTCTGGACCGAAACCCTGGCGCCCCAGATCCAATCCGGCAAGCGCATCGTGCTGGCCGCCCACGGCAACTCCATCCGTGCGCTGGTGAAGTACCTGGACAACATCGCCGACGATGCCATCGTGGGCGTGAACATCCCCAATGGCATCCCGCTGGTGTACGAGCTGGACGCCAACCTCAAGCCCATCCGCAGCTACTACCTGGGTGACGCCGAAGCCGCCGCCAAGGCCGCCGCGGCCGTGGCCGCCCAAGGCAAGGCCTGAAAGTTGTAACACCCTACCTGCCTGCGGGTGGTTGGGCCGGCGCCCGTTCACCCGCCAGGCAGCGGCGTGTATATTGTGCAAGCGGATAAGTAACAGAAGAGTCTATGGGCCAAAAACTCAAAATTGCTGGATGGGTGTCGCTCGGCGTGCTGGCCGGTGCCTTGACCACGGTATCGCTGCAAACCGTTGCACGCGGTGGCATCTCGCCCCTGCCGCTGGAAGAAATCCAGCAGCTGTCGGCGGTGTTCGGCATCATCAAGACCGACTACGTCGAGCCCGTGGACGACAAGAAGCTGATCACCGATGCCATCTCCGGCATGGTGTCCAGCCTGGATCCGCACTCGCAGTATTTCGACAAGAAATCCTTCAAGGAATTCCGTGAAGGCACGTCTGGCCGCTTCGTCGGTGTGGGCATCGAGATCACGCAGGAAGACGGTCTGATCAAGATCGTCTCCCCCATCGAAGGTTCGCCCGCCGACCGCGCCGGCCTCAAGACCAACGACCTGATCACCAAGATCGACGACACCGCCGTCAAGGGCCTGAGCCTGAACGAGGCCGTCAAGCGCATGCGCGGCGAGCCCAAGACCAAGGTGCAGCTGACCATCTTCCGCAAGGACGAGAGCCGCACCTTCCCCGTGACCATCACGCGCGAAGAGATCAAGACCCAGTCCGTCAAGGGCAAGCTGGTCGAGCCCGGTTACGCCTGGGTGCGCCTGAGCCAGTTCCAGGAACGCACGGTCGACGACTTCGTGCGCAAGATCGAAG
Source organism: Comamonas aquatica (assembly GCF_018064205.1). NCBI lineage: Bacteria > Pseudomonadati > Pseudomonadota > Betaproteobacteria > Burkholderiales > Comamonadaceae > Comamonas > Comamonas aquatica. The sequence goes on from NZ_CP072916.1 coordinate 2,621,641, forward strand.
AGATCTACAAGGAAGACCCCAACGTCAAGGGTCTGGTGCTGGACCTGCGCAACGACCCCGGTGGTCTGCTGGATGCGGCCGTGGCCATCTCCGCCGCCTTCCTGCCCGAGGGCGTGACCGTGGTCAGCACCGACGGCCAGCTGGAAGAAAGCAAGTCCGTGTTCAAGGCCGCGCCCGAGTACTACGCGCGCCGTGGCCAGGGCGACCCGCTCAAGCGCCTACCCGCCGCCCTGAAGAAGGTGCCCCTGGTGGTGCTGGTGAACGAAGGCTCGGCCTCGGCCAGCGAGATCGTGGCCGGCGCCCTGCAGGACCACAAGCGTGCCACCATCATGGGCAGCCAGTCGTTCGGCAAGGGCTCGGTGCAGACCGTGCGCCCCCTGGGTCCCGACACCGGCCTGAAGCTGACCACCGCGCTGTACTACACCCCCAGCGGCAAGTCCATCCAGGCCAAGGGCATCGTGCCCGACGTGATGGTCGATGAAACCGCCGAGGGCGATGTCTACGCCGCCCTGCGCATGCGCGAAGCCGACCTGGAAAAGCACCTGGGCAATGGCGACGCCTCGGCCGAAGCCGAAGCCTCCGCTGCCCGCGAGAAGCTGCGCGAAGAAGCCCGCAAGCGCCTGGAAGAGGACACGAAAAAGCCCGTTTCCGCGCGCCGCCTGCCCGAGTTCGGCTCGGACAAGGACTTCCAGCTGCAACAGGCGCTGAGCCAGCTCAAGGGCCAGCCCGTCAAGGTCAGCAAGACCCTGACCGAGCGTCCACCCGAGAAGAAGGACAAGGACGAATAAAGCTTTTCATAGCTGCCAGCGCGCGATCTGCCTGGCTTTCAAAGTCGAAACACATTGAAAGTCTTGTAAATCCAACGCTGCCAGCTCATGTTTTCATGAACGCCGGGTGCCTTGTGTCCCGGCTTTTTTCATCGCCGTGCCACGCCGAATGGCCGGCAGCCGCCCCCAGCACCGCGGCGCGGCGGTGATGCACCACGGCGCCGGCCCCTCCCGCCATGAACGACGACCAACTCCTGCGCTATTCGCGCCACATCCTGCTCGACGAAGTCGGCATCGAAGGCCAGCAGGCCCTGCTGGACGCCCACGTACTGATCATCGGTGCCGGCGGGCTGGGCTCGCCCGCGGCCCTGTACCTGGCCGCCTCGGGCGTGGGCCGCATCACCCTGGTTGACCACGACACCGTGGACCTGACCAACCTGCAGCGCCAGATCGCCCACACCACGGCCCGCGTGGGCCAGCCCAAGGCCAGCTCGGCGGCCCAGGCCATCCACGACCTCAACCCCGACACCGAAGTGCGCTGCATCCAGCAACGCGCCGATGCGGCCCTGCTGGACGAGCTGGTGGCCCAGGCGACGGTGGTGCTGGACTGCTGCGACAACTACCGCACGCGCCAGGACGTCAACGCCGCCTGCGTGCGCCACCGCGTGCCCCTGGTGGCGGGCGCCATCATCCGCCTGGACGGCCAGATCACCGTCTTCGATCCACGCCGCGAGGACTCACCCTGCTACGCCTGCCTGTTTGCGCCCGAGGCCGACTTCGAGGAAGTCCAGTGCTCCACCATGGGTGTGCTGGCCCCCCTGGTCGGCATCATCGGCAGCATGCAGGCGGCCGAGGCCTTGAAACTGATCGCCAACTTTGGCGAAAGTCTGACAGGCAAATTACTGATTCTGGACGGCCGCAGCATGGAGTGGTCGCGTATGCGCACCAGCCGCAACCCCGATTGCTCCGTATGCTGTAACAAGAAGTAGGACTATGACTACAGTGGTGTGTACCCAGACGGCGCAGAATTGGCTTTTGCTTTGCTGCATGCTGTCCGTGTCGCCCTTGTAGAGATTTCCCTGCCGTGAAATTACGTACTTTTTTCGTTGAAGACAACGCCACCATCCGAGAGAACCTGGTTGAGACGTTGCTTGAACTGACGGACGTTCAGCCCGTCGGGTACGCGGAGACCGAGGCCGAAGGCAAGGCCTGGCTCACCGATCCCCACAACGCGTGGGATCTGGCCATCGTCGACCTGTTTCTGCGCCAGGGCAGCGGGCTGGGGGTGGTGGCCGCCTGCCAGCAGCGGCAACCCCACCAACGTGTGGTGGTGCTCAGCAACTACGCCACCCTGGATGTGCGCCAGCGCTGCAAGGAACTGGGTGTGGATGCGATCTTCGACAAGTCCAACGAGATCGATGCGCTGCTGGACTACTTCATGGAAATGCAGTGACCTCCTGCCGGTCCCCGGACAAAAAAAAAGCTGACCTCGGTCAGCTTTTTTGATGGGACGGGCCACGCCGCTGATCAATCGATCAGCTTGTTCTTCAGGGCGTAGTACGTGAGATCGCTGTTGGACGACAGCGCCATCTTCTCCATCAGGCGCGTGCGGTAGGTGCTGACGGTCTTGACGCTAAGCGACAGCGACTTGGCGATGTCGCCAGCGGTTTCGCCCTTGGCCAGCTTCAGGAACACCTGGAACTCGCGCTCCGACAGTTGCTCGTGGGGCGGCGCATCGTCCTTGCGGTTGAGCTGCTGGGCCAGCAGATCGGCCACAGTGGGCGTCAGGTAGCGGCGGCCCAGCGAAATGGTGCGGATCGCCTCGGCGATTTCCTTGGGCTCGCACTCCTTGTTCAGGTAACCGCTGGCGCCCTGGCGGATCAGGTTGATGGCGTAGTGCTCTTCCGGATAGCCACTCAGGATCAGGATGCCCATGTCCGGCGCCTTGGCGCGCAGCATGGCCAAGGCATCCAGGCCGCTTTGCCCGGGCATGGACAGATCCATCACCAGGACATCGATTTCCTGCTGACGCACCAGGTCGATCGCTTCACGACCATTGCTGGCCTCACCGACCACGCGCAGGTCCACGTGTTCCGACAAATACTGGCGCAGACCTGACCGTACGATGGAATGGTCATCCACGATACCTACTTTGATCATCGAAGCCTCTCTCTATGTTGTGGGCCGAAGCCCTGAACTTTTTGGTTTCTACAGAACAGATTCCCTGCAAATCCTTGCACTGACTGGTCTCAAAGCATCTTGATTATGCAGAAGAACTGCACCAAACTCGCAATCAACTGGAGGATTGAATGTGAAATGGACCCAACTGCGCCGCATGGCAATCAGCCTGCCCGTGGCGATTTTTGCCGCCTGCCTGATGATTGGCATCAGTGAATATGGCAACAAGCAAACCAGCCAATCCCTGAGCAACCTGGCCCACGCCTACGACACGCGCACCGCACTCAGCACTCTGACCAAGGAGATGCTGGATGCAGAAACCGGCCTGCGCGGCTACCTGCTGACCAGCGACGAAAACTACCTCAAGCCCTACAACGAAGCGATACAGAACATCAGCAGCACCCTGCAGCGCATCCGCCAGTTGATCGAAACCACGCCCCAGGGCATGGAATTTTTCGTGCCCATGTCGCACAGCATCAGCCGCAAGACCGCGGAGATGGACCTGAGCCTGCGCCTGTTCCGCGAAGGCAATGCCGATGCGCTGAAGTTCGTCATGTTCACCGACATGGGCAACACGGACATGAGCAACATCCGCGAGCTCGCGCGCAAGCTCGACACGCTGACGGCCGAGCGCGCCGGTCGCTACCAGCAGGACATCAACAGCTCGCTCATCATGGCGCGCATCGGCGTGGCCACGGTCACGCTGTTCGGTCTGTTCGCTTTCTATCTGTACCTGCGCCAGAACAACATGGTGGACCGCCTGCACAAGCGCGAACAGGCCCTGCTGTCCGAAGAGCGCTCACGCCTGGAAAACCTGGTGCGCGAACGCACCGCCACCCTGACCGAATTGGCCAACCACCTGCAACAGGTGCGTGAAGACGAACGCGGCCACTTGGCCCGCGAGCTGCACGACGAACTGGGCGCCTTGCTGACGGCCGCCAAACTGGACGTGGCACGCCTGAAGTCGCGCATCGACATGGGCAACCCCGAGATCGCCGACCGCATCAAACACATGACGGAGACGCTCAACAGCGGGATTGCGCTCAAGCGCCGGATCGTGGAAGACCTGCGCCCCTCCTCCCTGGCGAACCTGGGGCTGTCGACCTCGCTGGAAATCCTGACCAGCGAATTCGCCCAGCGCAGCGGCATCGAGGTGGAGGCCATCTTCGAAGCCGTGGAACTGCCCGAGGCCACCGAACTGACCATCTACCGCCTAGTGCAGGAGTCGCTGACCAACATCGGCAAGTACGCCAAGGCCAGCCAGATCCAGGTCACGGTGCACCGATACCCGACCTATGTGGCGGTGCAGATCAAGGACAACGGCGAGGGCTTCGACCTTGCCAGCATCCGCCCCAATTCCCATGGGCTGGCAGGTATGCGCCACCGCGTGGAAGCGGCCGGCGGACGCCTGACCATCAACTCGGCCCTGGGTGCCGGCACCACCGTGTCGGCCATCATTCCCACAGGCGCCACCCCGGCCGAGACCATAACTGCGATCTGAGCCCGTGCCCGGGCCAGCCCCTCATGCCACCTGCGGGTGGCTTTTTTTGGGGGTGCTTGGGGGCGCTGCTGCCCGTCACCCAGTTGCCGGTGTAGGCGTGGCCCCACACGCAGCACGCCCGCCGGACTGACAAGCAGCCTCCCCCGGTACTGGCACGGCACCCGGCCGAAGCCGCCTACAGTAGGAACCCTGATTCGTCTCAAAGCACAACGAATTCAAGCAACTACGAACGAGGAGGCTCACCATGCTGCACTACGCCGTTGTTTTTCTCATCATTGCCCTGGTCGCGGCCATCTTTGGCTTTGGCGGGATCGCTTCAGGTGCCGTTGGCATCGCCAAGATTCTGTTCTTCATCTTTGTGATCATGGCCGTCATCAGCTTTGTGATGAGCCTGCTGAAAAGCAAAAGCTAAGCCGGATGGCGTGCCCCTGCCGCCTACCCATGGCCCTTCCAACCAGCGACAAGGAATGATCGATGAACCAATTTGATGACAGCAAGAAAAAACTGGCCGAAGCTGCGGAACCCACCAAGGAGGCCGTGAAGGACGCCGCCCAGACGGCCCGCGACAGTGCCAAGGAGTTTGCCCAGGAGACCCGTGCCTCGGCACGCGAAGCCGCGCAGACCACCCGCGAAGCGGCCCACCACGCCATCGGCAAGGCCCAGGAAGGCCTGCGCACCGTGGAAAAGGAACTCAGCCCGGCCATTGATGACCTGTCCGCACGCGCCCAGGAATTCTGCAACAAAGGCATCCACCTGTGTGCCGAAGGCACGGATCGCGCACGCCGGCACTTCCAGCAGGCCGCCGAAACCACCACCCGCTATGTGGTGGAGCAGCCCGGCAAATCGATCCTGATGGCAGCGGCCGCCGGGGCGGCGATTGCAGCAGCCTTCCTGCTGGGCCGACGCCGATAAACCTGCTCATTTGCGGCCAGCCGCACTGCTTTTACCGCCCAGCGGCCGAAGCTGGACGATTGTTCCCCCCTGCTACACCAAAACCTACATAGAGGAGCTGAATCCATGCAATCCATGAAGCAATACACACGTGCCATCGCATTTGCCACCCTGATCGGTGCCACCGTCATTGGCGCCGCCGGCTGCTCGGTAGCCCGCAACCAACAAACCGTGGGCTCCTACGTCGATGACGCCGGCATCACCACCGCCATCAAGGCCAAGTTTGCCGAAGACCACACCGTGGCCGCTACCTCCATCAGCGTGGAAACCCTGAAGGGCACGGTGCAACTGTCCGGCTTTGCCAAGAGCCAGACCGAGAAGGACCGCGCCGAAGCCATTGCCCGCAACGTCAAGGGTGTGACCTCGGTGCGCAACAGCATCGTCGTGCGCCCTTGATCGGGCCACGCCGCGCTGCGACGGCGGTGGCTACCACCGCCTGCCATGGGCCGACCCAAGCCGGGTCGGCTTTTTCATGGGCAGCGCCCACACCGTTTTGTCGTTAAGCTTGCCGCATGCGTGCCTTTACCTGCGACCACTGCGGCCATCTGGTGTTCTTTGAGAGCACCGCCTGCGTGCATTGCGGCGCCCATCTGGCCTTTGTGCCTGAGTGGATGCGCATGGCCGCACTGGAACCTCATGCCACGCAGCCTAACGTCTGGCAGCCCCTGTCGACCACACACACACCGCACCTACGGCTGCGCATGTGCCACAACCGCAGCAGCGCCGGCAACCCCTGCAATTTCACGACCGATGCCGATGGCTCGCAGCCCTACTGCGTTTCGTGCCGACAAACCCGCTGGTTGCCCAACTTTGACAACCCACAGAACCTGCTGCGCGCCCACAAGATCGAAAACGCCAAGCGCTACCTGTTCTACACCCTGTCCTGCCTGCAATTGAGCGTGCTGCAAGGGTTTGCGGCGCCCACTTTCGATTTCCTGGAAGACCTGCCCGGCCAGCCCCCGGTGCTGACCGGCCACCTGAACGGCATCATCACGCTGAATGTGGCCGAAGCCGATGACGACGAACGGGCGCGCCGCCGCCAGGCCCTGTTCGAGCCTTACCGTACTCTACTGGGTCATCTGCGGCATGAGTCCGGCCATTTCTTCTGGGATGCACTGGTGCGTGACACCGCCTGGTTGCAGCCTTTCCGCGCGCTGTTCGGGGATGAGCGGGCTGACTATGCCCAGGCCCTGCAAGCCCACTATGCCCGCGGCCCACAGGAGCTGGCCGGTTGGCAACAGCAGCATGTGAGCGCGTATGCCGCCGCCCACCCGTGGGAGGACTGGGCCGAAACCTGGGCCCATTACCTGCACGTCATGGACCTGATGGAGACCGCCGCCAGCTACCGCGTGCAACTGCGGCTGCCCGGTCACATGGCCAGTTGGCCCCCGCTGGACAACCCCTTCGACACGCACAGCCTGCCGTTCGAGCACATCCTGCAGCAGTGCGTACCGCTGACACTGCTGCTCAACAGCCTGAACCGCAGCCTGGGCCACAACGACGCCTACCCGTTTGCCCTGTCGACCGGTGCCGTGGCCAAGCTCGGCTTTGTCCACCAGGTGGTGGGAGCCCACCGTGGGGCAGCAGGGCCAGGCTGATGCCGCTGCTGTAGCGGCCTGCAACTGCCAGATTTCTCGACCGCTGATCGCGGGCCGATGGCCCTAGACCGTGATCGTTCCGCTCAGGTAGCGGGCGCAATCGCCCGCGACGTCCACGCTCGATGCCGTCACCTCGCAGTACAGAGTGCCTGTGCGCCGCGAGGCCTGGTGGCCGATCAGGACCGAGTTGCCCAATTGTCCCGCCCAGTACGGTGCCAGCGCGGCGTGGATGGAACCGGTGACCGGGTCTTCGTCCCCGCCATTCGCAGGCCAGAAGTAACGGCTCACAAAGTCATAGCCCGCGCCAGGGTTCGCAGGCGCTGTCACGACCACATCGAGGGGACCCAGCGTTTGCAGGCGGGCCAGATCCGGCTGGACCGCGCGCACGTCCGCTTCGTTCGCATACACGGCCACATAGGCCTGCTCGTTCACCAGCACCGCGGATGGCGCAGGACGCAAGCCCTCCAGCAGCGCGTTGGGCACGTCGGCCAGTGGGCGCGCATCGCGGCGGGGGAACGTCATGACGATGCGACCGCTCGCCTGCAGCGTCGCCACCACGCTCCCCACGGCAGCGGCCCAGAATGTGAGGCGGTCGTGCCCCGGTTTGGATGCAAAAAGCACGCAGGCGCTGGCCAGCGTGGCATGGCCACAGAATGCGATCTCCTTGATCGGCGAGAACCAGCGGATCTCGAACGCTGCGCGGTCATCGATCCAGACCAGGAAGGCGGTTTCGGAGAGGTTGTTTTCGGTGGCAATCGCTTGCAGCGTCGCATTGGGCAGCCATGCTTCGAGCACGACCACGGCAGCCTGGTTGCCCTTGAATTGTTCGGAGGTGAACGCGTCAACGATATGGATTGGCAGTTGCATGGCAGGTGGGCAGGGGTGAGGGAATGGAGGTACCCGGTGGGCGTATGCCATGGGGCATGGCACAGGGCCGAGCACGAGGAAATCATAGAGGCTCAATATCTGCGGACTGGCCCCAACGACTGCCTTGAGCAGGTTGAATGTTTTCCACGAGGCTTCCACGGCCCAATGCCACTGGCCAAGCGAGAGCGTGCCACAAGCGGCTTTGACACGATCCTGCGAGAACAGGCTACCGCGTCACCATCTGCATGGCTTGCTCCGAGTGAACGCCCCATTGGCCACCGACATCCTTATCGCGATGGACGCAGCGCGCGACTGGGCGCACGAGAATGCCGTCCGATGTGCTCCAGCTCCAGGCAGTGACGAAGTCCGAACGCGGCGATGCACCCTGGGACACCTCCATCCCAACTGCAGCCGTATGCATCCAGGACCCGGCGGTCCATACACCCCGCTTGCCCTCGCGCCACATCAGGTCGCAGTGCCCGCCGGCACCCCGCGCAGGTCTGGAACGCTGTGTCTCATGGCGACACGCCATCCAGTCCCAGCGGCCCGGTCGGAAACTGCTCGATGGGCAGCGGGCGGGCAAACAGGTAGCCCTGGAACAGGGTGCATCCGCAGTCGGCCAGGAACTGCCGCTGCGCCAGCGTCTCCACGCCCTCGGCGATGATCTCCAGCTCCAGGGAGGTGCCCAGGTTCACGATGGCCTGCAAGATGGTGGCACCCTGGGTGCCGCTCTTGAGATCGCGCACAAAGCTTTGGTCGATCTTGAGCTGGTCCAGCGGCAGCTGGCGCAGGTACGACAGCGACGAATAGCCGGTGCCAAAGTCATCCAGGGAAAAGCCCAGCCCCAGCTGGCGCAGCTGGTGCATGCGCCGCACCACCTGGTCGAGATCGCCCATCACCAGGTTTTCCGTCAGCTCCAGCTTCAAGCCTGCAGGGCGGACCTGGTGGCGCTCGATGGTCTGGGCCACGAGCTGAGGGAAGTCCGGGTCCAGCAGCTGGCGCGCGCTGACATTGATCGCCAGCCGCAGGTGCTGGGTGGACGGCGCGCTTTGCCAGCGGCGCAGCTGCGCGCACCCGGTATCCAGCACCCAGGCACCAATGTGCAGGATCAGTTCGCTCTCCTCGGCCAGCGGTATGAACTCGGCCGGGGACACCGAACGGCCCGCGCTGGTGACCCAGCGCAGCAGGGCCTCCGCCCCCGCAATGCGCCCGTCGTGGTCCACCTGAGGCTGGTAATGCAGCACCAGTTCCCGACGCTCGATGGCATGGCGCAAGCCTTCTTCCAGCGCCGCCTTGTGCGCCACTGCAGCTTGCATCCAGGCATCAAAGAACATGATGGCATTGCGTCCGGCAGCCTTGGCCCGGTACAGCGCCAGATCGGCTTGGCTCAGCAAGGTCTGGGCGTCCTGCTCCTCCCCGCCCAACAGCGTGACGCCGATGCTGGTGGAGCAATAGAACTGCAGGCCGTTGAGCAGGTAGGGCTGGCTCAGCGCCAGGCGCAGTTGCTCGGCAATCGCCATGGACTGCGCCCGGGCTGCCTGCGGATCAGGGTCCAGCCCCTGCGCCAGCACCACGAACTCGTCGCCGCCCAGCCGGGAGGCCGTATCGCCACTGCGCACATTGGCGCTGATGCGCTGCGCCACCTCGACCAGCAGCTGGTCGCCCACGGCATGCCCCCGGGTGTCGTTGATGACCTTGAAGTTGTCCAGGTCCAGCACCATCAGCGCGCCGTGGGTCTGGTCCTGCTGGCAGGTCTGCAGCGCGCGCGGCAGCAGCTCCTGCAGCCTCCGGCGGTTGGCCAGTTGCGTCAGCGGATCGTAGAAGGCCAGTTGGTGGACTTTTTCTTCGGCCTCTTTCTGCTCGGTGATGTCCTGCATGTTGCCGAACCAGGCACACAGCCTGCCCTGGGCATCACGCTGCATCTGTGAACGCGAGCGCACCCAGCGCATCGCGCCATCCGTTCGGCGCTGCACCGGGTACATCATTTCCGATTCGCTCTGGGTGTCGCGCAACTGGGTCATCATCTGCGCCCATACCCGCTCGCGGTGCGCGGGATGCACCAGTTCCCGCCAACCTTCCAGAGTGCGCGAACCATCGGGCCGCAGTCCCAGTATGTCATCCAGCTGGGGCGAAGTACGGAATACCTCGCGCTCGGGGTCGTAGACGAAGTACCCGACCTTGGCCAGTTGCTGGGAATTGCTCAGCAAGGCCTCGCGTTCGCGCAGGCTCTCCACGGTGCGCCGCAGCTCGGCGGTCTGCTCCTTCACCCGCTCTTGCAGCGCCTGCTCCCGCTCGGCCAGCGACTCGGACAAGGCCTTGATGGTCAGGGTGTCGCGCATGGCCAGCCAGGTACGGCGGTGGTCCACCTGGGCCATGCCAAAGGTCATGCACCAGTAGACCGCCAGCGAGAGGGTCAGGCTGAAGCCCATCGGCTCCACATAGTGCTGCTGCAGCACCTGCAGCAGCAGGACCGCCCACGCACTACCGGCAAACACCGTCCACACACGCACAAAATGCGCCATGGTGGGAATCAGGAAGACGATGGTGATGCACAGCAGCATCAGGCGGTAGTAGAACAGCGCGTCCAGTTGGCCGGTCTGGACGATCAGGGGCATCAGACCCCAGATCACGCCGGCCAGGCCGGCCGGCAGACACTCCCAATTGACCAGCGTGCGGGCTGGCACACCGCGCTCCAGGGCCTGCAGCGCCCAGCGGCCAAAGACCGCACTGCCGATCAGGGGGAGGGCAATCAGCGCCGCCCACAGCACCAGGCGGCCATGGTCGACCACCTGCCAGTGCGGGAACAGCACCGCCACGATACCCAGCAGCCCGATGGGAGCCGCCGTGCTGGTGCGGTGAAACAGTTCCCTGGCCAGGGCCGCCTGCAAGGCGCCATGGGGGATGGTGATGGCGTCGGTGGAAGCGGCCATGCTCAGCCCCCGTGGGGGGCCTCAATGCCGCGGGCGGTGTGCGCCCAACGCCTACCCACATCCCCAATTCGGGCCGGCGCACGCCAGACACCATGCTGGGTCACGTCCTGCGTGCTATCTCCCAGGAGCTCAACGCCCATGCCGCCGACGTCGTTCATGGCAGAGGACCCCGGATGTCGAGAATGGTGACAGGCATGGCGAAAAATTACATTTTGTTGGATCTAACGATGCGGGATCGCCAGCCCCGCTGTCAAGCCACGTTCCTTGAAGTCGCGCTGCTGTCCTGCATGCGCAGGCTGGACCGCCGCGTACCAACGGGTCGGATGCGCCACAGCTGCCTGCAGGCGGGCGCGTCAGCGGGAACCGTAGTGCATGACGCACCGACTCACACTGTCCGGAGCTGGTCACCCAACGCTGGAGCAGTGCTGCCACCAGCGCCCGGCGCCGGCCTGGCACCGCGCGACGCCCGGTGGCCCCCTGGACCTCAGCCCCGGCCCAGCTTGGCCAGCAGCTGCTGCAGCACGGTGGGCGAGACAAACTGGTGCACCTCGTCGCCGCCCAGGGTGGCAATCTCGCGCACCAGGGTGCTGCTGATGAACATGTACTGCGCGCTGGGCGTCAGGAAGATGGTGTCCACATCGGGCATCAGGTGGCGGTTCATGCCCGCCAGCTGGAACTCGTAGTCGAAATCGGTGCCGGAGCGCAGGCCGCGCACCATCACCCGCGCGCCCTGGGCGCGCACGAAATCGCGCACCAGGCCGTCGAAGCTCTCCACCCGGATATTCGGTACGTCGCTGAAGACGCCACGCGCCAGGGCCAGGCGTTCGTCCAGCGAAAACATCGTCTTCTTGTGGTGCCCGGCGGCCACGGCCACCACCACCAGGCCGAACATCTGGGCCGCGCGGTGGATCATGTCTTCATGCCCCAGGGTGATGGGGTCAAAGGTGCCGGGGTAGACGGCGACCACGTGCTCGGCCATGGCGATCTCCAGGTTGTAGCGATGATGGCGCGCATTATGCCTGCGCGCGTTTGACACATAAAAATAGCTTCTGACGCTTGTCCATCAAGCGTCAGAAGCTATGAATTTAGCGCCAGGAAAGCTGACCCTCAGCCGGGCAGCTTCTGCAGCAGGTGGGCATGCACGGCGCCGGCCTTCAGGTAGCGGTGCAAGTGCAGGCCCAGGGCCGCCAGCTCGTCCTCGGTCCAGGCCTTGGGGGCCTCCAGGTAGATGAAGCCATCGTCGGCCACGGCCTGGGCGGCCGCCTTCATGGCGGGGCCGAACAGGGCTTCCGCGGCAAATGGCGGGTCGATGAACACCACATGCCAGTGGCCGGGCGCGCTTTGCGCCAGGGCCGCGACGCCGTCACCGCGCTGCACGTGCACGCCTTCGGCCTTGAGCTGCTGGCCCAGGCGCTCCAGCTGCTGCGCCAGGGCGGCATCCTGCTCCACCATGCGCACCTGGGTGGCGCCGCGCGAGGCGGCCTCGAACCCCAGGGCGCCGGTGCCGGCAAAGGCGTCGATGCAGCGCCAGCCCCCCAGGTCCTGGCCCAGCCAGTTGAACAGGGTTTCCCGCACGCGGTCCGGCGTGGGGCGCAGGCCGGGCCGCTGGGCCACGGCCAGGCGGGTGCGGCGCCATTGGCCGCCGATGATGCGCACCTCGCCGGCGCCGGCGCCGCCGGTGTTGGCCTTGGCGGGCTTGGGGCCCTTGCTGCCGGGCTTCTTGCCCGCCGCCACGGCGGCGGCTTCGGCCTCGGCCTGCTTGAAGGCCTCGCGCTTTTTCAAGCGTGCTTCCAGCGCCAGGGCTTCCTCGATGTTGCGATAACTGTTGCGACCCATTACTTCTTTTCTCCCAACACCACGGTCACCATGCGCTCGGGTTGCAGCACACGCTGCATGGCGCGGCGCACGTCGTCCGTGGTCAATGCTTCAATCTTGGCCGTCCAGTGGTCCAGGTAGTCCAGTGGCAGGCCATTCCACGCAATATTGGCCACATTGGCCAGCAGCTTGCGGTTGCTGTCGATGCGCAGCGCAAAGCTGCCAATCAGGTTGTCCTTGGCGTCGCGCAGCTCCTGCTCGGTCGGGCCTTCGGCCACGAACTGCGCCAGCGTGGCCTGCGCCACCTGGCGCGCCTGCTCGGCCTGGTCGGGGCGGGTCTGCAGGCCGACGGTGAAGGCGCCGGCATGCAGGCCGGGAGCGAAGCTGCTGGACACGCCATAGGTCAGGCCGCGCTTTTCACGCACCTCTTCCATCAGGCGCGACACCAGGCCACCGCCGCCCAGGATGTGGTCGCCGACCAGCAGGGCCAGGAAGTCCGGGTCGTTGCGCTTAATGCCGGGCTGGCCGATCAGCACCTGGGCCTGGGCCGACTGGAAGGGAATGCGGATGTCCTGGGCCTGCTGCAACGCCGGCACCTCGGCCACGGCGGGCAGGGGCTGGCAGCCGTGGCCATCGTCCTTGGGCAGGCGCGCCAGCAGCCGGGTCACCAGAGCATCGGCCTGGGCCTTGTCGACGGCACCCACCACGCTCACCTTGGCACGGCAGGCCTGCAGGGTCTGGGCGTGGAAGGCCTGCATGTCGCGGATCTGCAGGTGCTGCAGCGTCTGCTCGGTCACGCGCTGGCCATAGGGGTGGCCGCTGTAGACGGCCTGCGCGTAGGCCCGCCGGGCCACCGTGCCGGGGCGGGTGTTGGATTCGGCGATCGAGGCGCTCCAGCGGGCGCGCTCGCGCTGCCAGACCTCGGCCGGCCAGCTGGGCTGGGCGATCTGGCGCGAGGCCAGGTCCACCGCGCGCTGCAGCAGGTCGGGCACGGTCAGGCTGCGCAGGGTGTAGCTGAAGCTGTCCGGGCCGGCGCTGGCCTCCAGGCCCGCGCCCAGGTCGGCCCAGGCCTCACCCAGGGCGTTTTCGTCCAGCGCCGGCTGCTTGCCGTCGGCACGGATGCCCTTGGCCGCCATCAGGCTGACCGCCGCCGCCAGGCCGGCCTTGCCCGCCGGGTCGCGGCGCGATCCGGCATCGAAGTCGACCTGGATGTCCACCATGGGGATGCTGGGGCTTTCCACCAGCCAGACCTGGGCGCCCGAGGGCTGTTGCCAGTGCTGGATCGGCAGCAGGGCCCAGGCGGAATTGATGCCAAAACCAGAGAATGTGCAAGCCAGCCAAGCGCTGGCAGCTATGAATTTCGTTTTCATCGTCAGCAACTTTCAGTGCATTTGCGCAGAGGCGGGGGCCGCCGCAGGGCGGGCCTGGCCGGCGGCGCGGGGCTGGGGCACCAGGGTGCCGATGGTCAGTTGGTCGTTGCCAAAATACCGACCCGCCACGCGCTGCACGTCGGCGGCGCTGACCTGCATCAGCTGCTGCAGCAGCAGCTCGTCCGCATTCACGGGCATGTCCATGACCCAGTAGTTGCCCAGGCTCTGCGCCTGGCCCATGACCGAATCGCGCTCGTAGACCTGCGAGGCCATCCACTGCGTCTTCACGCGCTCCAGCTCGGCGGGCTGGATGCCCTCCTTGGCGATGCGCTGCACCTGGGCGCGCAGGGCCTGCTCCAGCTGGGCCGGGGTCTTGCCCTTGGCGGGCACACCGGTCAGCGTGAACACGGCGGGGCCGCGCCCCAGCACGCCGGCCGAGCTGCCGGCGCTGTCGGCGACGCGGTCCTTGCCCTGCACCAGGGCGCGCTCCAGGCGCGCGCCGTCATAGCCGTCCAGCACGGCGGACAGCACCAGCAGCGCCAGCGCGTCCTTGTCCGAGGCGTCCAGGTCCTGCACCTTGCGGATCGCCGGCACGCGGTAGGCCATGGCCACGAAGGCCTGTTCGGCCGGCTGCTTGACCTCGATGCGGCGCAGACCGATCTGCCGGGGCTCCTCGCGCGGCTTGCTGACCGGCGCGGCACGCGCCGGAATCTGGCCATAGGTTTCCTCGGCCCAGGCCCGGACCTGCGCCACGTCCACATCCCCGGCGACCACCACGGCGGCCTTGGCCGGCACATACCACTGGCGGTGGAACTGGCGCACGTCATCGGCCGTCATGGCATCCAGGTCGCTCATCCAGCCCACCACCGGGCGGCGGTAGGGGTTGGACTGGTAGACGGTGGCGAACAGCTGCTCGAACAGCATGGAGCGCGGGTTGTCCTCGGTGCGCATGCGGCGCTCTTCCTTGACGACCTCGATTTCCTTGGTGAATTCGGAGTCCGGCCACTGGTTGTGGGCAAAGCGGTCGGCCTCCAGCACCATCACGTCGCGCAGCCGGTCGGCCGGGATCTGCTGGTAGTAGCCCGTGTAGTCGCGGTTGGTGAAGGCGTTCTCCTGCCCGCCCAGGGCGGCCACGCGGCGCGAGAACTCGCCCGGCGCCAGCTGCTCGGAGCCCTTGAACATCATGTGCTCCAGCACGTGGGCCACGCCGGTGGTGCCATCGACCTCGTCCATGGCGCCCACGCGCACCCACAGCATGTGCACGGCCGTCGGCGCGCGGCGGTCGGGTTGCACGATCAGTTGCATCCCGTTGCGCAGCGTGAACTGCTGCACCGACGACGCCGGGTTGGCCACCGCCGTGCCGGCCCATGCAGCCAGAGATGAGGACAACGTGCCAGCGGGGGCCAAATTCTCGGCCCCGGCACTCAGGCTGGCCACCAGCGCTAGGAGGGATAAAGTTCGTTTCATAGAATGCAGGATTCTAAGAACCCGCCAATGTTCAGTTTTTTCAAGAAAAAAGTTCCCAGCACCGACGCAACGCCTGCTTCCACGCAGACGGACGCGGTCGTTCCCACCACCCTGCCCCCGGTGACCGAGGCCGCTGCGGCCCCCGCCTCCGTCGGCGGCTGGCTGCGCAACACCTTTGGCATGGGCGACAAGGAGGCACAGCCTACCGCAGTTGCAGAGCCCGCGCCGGCGACCGAGACCTTTGCACCCGAGCCCCAGGCCAAGCCCGAAGCGGCCGCCGACCGCGGCAGCTGGATGGACCGCCTCAAGCGCGGCCTGCGCAAGACCGGCTCCAGCATCGCCACGGTGTTCACCGGCACCCAGATCGATGACGCCCTGTACGAGGAGCTGGAAGACGCGCTGCTGATGGCCGACACCGGCGTCAAGGCCACCCTGCACCTGCTCGAGGACCTCAAGCGCCGCGTCAAGGAGACCAAGACCACCGAGCCCGCCGCCGTCAAGGCGCTGCTGGCCGAGGCCCTGGCCGACCTGCTGCAGCCGCTGGAGAAACCGCTGGTGATCGGTGAGCACACGCCCACCGTCATCATGGTGGCCGGCGTCAACGGCGCGGGCAAGACCACCTCGATCGGCAAGCTGACCAAGCACCTGGCCGACAGCGACCAGTCGGTGCTGCTGGCGGCGGCCGACACCTTTCGCGCCGCAGCACGCGAGCAGTTGGGCGTCTGGGCCACGCGCAACACCGTGGAAATCATCAGCCAGGCCGGGGGCGACCCCGCCGCCGTCAGCTTTGACGCGGTCAGCGCCGGCAAGGCCCGCAAGAAGGACGTGGTGCTGGTCGACACGGCTGGGCGCCTGCCCACCCAGCTGCACCTGATGGAAGAGCTGAAGAAGGTCAAGCGCGTGATTGCCAAGGCCGATGGCTCGGCCCCGCACGAGGTGCTGCTGGTGATCGACGGCAACACCGGCCAGAACGCGCTCAACCAGGTCAAGGCCTTTGACGAGGCCCTGGGCCTGACCGGCCTGATCGTGACCAAGCTGGACGGCACCGCCAAGGGCGGCGTGCTGGCGGCGATTGCGCAGGAGCGCCCAATTCCCGTGTATTTCATCGGCGTGGGCGAAAAGGTGGAAGACCTGGAAACCTTCAACGCCAAGGAATTTGCCCAGGCCCTGCTGGCCTGAGCCTGCGGCACGCACCACCCTTGCCTTCAGCCCCGCACTGCGGGGCTGTTGCATTTCAGGAGCAGCCCGCGCGCGCTGCGTCTGCAATTTCCATTCTTTTCAGCTTGAAGTCAACGCTGTTCAAGCGTCAGGCGCTCACTTTTTCACATCGACCTGCTGCGCCACCCACTCGGCATAGGCGGGTGCCGCCTGCTCGGTGCGCACCAGCCATTGCGGCACGTCATACGGATGGGCGGCGTGCAGCCACTGCGCCAGCGCATCCACCGCCTGCGGCAAGGTTTTGAACACCAGCCGCCATTCCGCGCCCGCCTCCTGCTGGCCCTGCCAGACGTAGTGGCTGGTGATGGCCTCCACCTGCACGCAGGCCGCCAGCCGCGCCTGCACCGCGGCCTGGGCCAGGCGCTGCGCGGCCTCGGGTGAATCCACGGTGGTGGTGGCCACGGCCACCGGCTGGAGGGGGTTGGAGCAGTCCATGCTGCGATTGTGCCCCGGGCCCGGCTCAGGCCGGGCGCCGCGCCGGCCAGGTGGCCACCACCACGCCCAGCAGTGCGATGCCCAGCGCCAGCAGCTGCAGACTGCTGATCTGCTCGCCCAGCACCAGCATGCCCACCACGGCCGCGCTGACCGGCAGCAGCACCGTGAAGATGCCCGCCTGCGCCGCAGGCACGGCGCGCAGCCCGGTCATCCACAGCCACACCGTCCACATGCAGGCGGCCAGGGCATAGAACAGCAGCAGCGCCCACATGGGCGCGGGCACGGCGCCAAACCTGAAGTGCCAGGCCGCATACACCCCGGCCGGGGTGGACAGCACAAAGCCCCACAGGTTGATGATGGCGCTGATGCGCTTGGGGCTGAGCACCGCCGTCAACCGCTTACCGATGACGGCATACGCCGCCTCGCACAGCACGGCCGCCAGCAGCAGGGCCTGGCCGAGCCAGGCACGGTCGGACGCCGACGTGGCCTGCGCCGGCTGGGCCGTGGCGTACAGGGCGATGCCCAGCACCGCCAGCGCCACCGCCACCCAGGTGCGCGGTGCGATGCGTTCGCGCAACAGCAGCCAGCTCAGCACGGCCACCGCCACCGGAATCGCCGACATGGTGACGCCGGCCGTCACCGCGCTGGTCAGGCTGACGCCGGTGACCATGCACAGCGTGAACAGGAAATTGCCGAAGAAGGACTCCAGAAACAGCAGCCAGCGCGTCTGCGCGGACAGCGGGGCTTCACCCGGCGCGGGGCGCAGCCAGCCCAGCATGGCCACGGCGCCGATGCCAAAGCGCAGCCAGGCCAGCAGCAGCACGGGAAACAGGGCGACCAGCGGCTTGGACAGGGCCACATAGCTGCCCACCAGCGCCATGCTGAGCGCCAGACACAGATAGGCCAGGGAGCGGGAAGGAGAACCGGACATCGGACAGCGGCGAAAGCTTGCAAAAAGCTGCCACTCTACCGCTGCGCGTGCCACAAGCCCGCATTCGCACGCGGCAAAAGCGGGGTGTTCAGCAATAATTGCGGCCGGAGGTGCTGGTAGTGACTATTTCTCTTGCAACGGGTCTGGACTTTGAAGACATGTTCGACCTCGCTCCCGTTTCCTTGTGGATGGAGGACTACAGCGACCTCAAGCAGCTGTTCGACGCCTGGCGTGCGGCCGGGGTGACCGACCTGCTCGCCTTCCTGCGCGAAGATCCGCAGCGCATCCACCGCTGCAGCCAGTCGTACAAGGTGCTGCGCGTCAACCAGTACACCCTGGAGCTGTTCAAGGCCCCCGACCAGGAAACCCTGCAAAGCCGCCTGCACGAAGTGTTCCGGGGCGACATGCTCGAGAGCATCGTGCCCGAGCTGCTGGCCCTGTGGGAAGGGCGCAAGGGCTTCGAGACGCGCTCCGTGAACTACGCCCTGGACGGGCGGCGCCTGGACGTGCAGGTGCGCGCCCGCGTGCTGCCCGGCTTCGAGGACAGCTGGAGCCGCGTGCTGGTCTCGCTGGAGGATGTCACCACCGAGGTGCAGAGCACCGAGCAGTTGCTGCGCAGCGAGCACTACGCCCGCGACCTGTTCGAGCATTCGCCAGTGTCGCTGTGGGTCGAGGACTTCAGCCAGGTCAAGCGCCTGATGGACGAGGTGCGCGCGCGCGGCATCCGCGACTTCCGCACCTTTTTGAAGGTGCACCCCGAATTCGTCACGCGCTGCATGCAGGAAATCCGCGTCATCGACGTCAACCAGCAGACGCTGGAAATGTTCGGCGCGCGCCACAAGCCGGAGCTGCTGAACAACCTGGCGCAGATCTTCCGCGGCGAGATGTATGACTCCTTCGCCGAGCAGCTGCAGGACCTGTGGGACGGCAAGCTGGTGCAGCAGCGCGAAGTGGTGAACTACGCCCTGTCCGGCGAGGTGCTGCACATCCACCTGGAATTCGCCATCATGACCAGCAACGCCCAGCACTGGGACCTGGTGCTGCTGTCGCTGGTGGACATCACGGCGCGCAAGAAGGCCGAGGCCTATCTGGAATACCTGGGCAAGCACGACGTGCTGACCCAGCTGCGCAACCGCGCCTTCTACATGGAAGAGCTGAACCGCCTGGCACGCAAGGGCCCCTGGCCGCTGTCCGTGATCGCCATCGACATGAATGGCCTCAAGGCAGTCAACGACGAACACGGCCACGCCGCGGGCGACGCCATGCTGCGCCGCATCGGCGAAGTGCTGACCAAGGCCGTGGACGCGCCGGCCTGCGCCGCCCGCATCGGCGGCGATGAATTCATGGTGCTGATGCCCTCCACCGACGAGCGCGGCGCCGTGGCCATGCAAGAGCGCATCCTGTCCTTGCTGGAGCTGAACAACCAGTTCTACCCGGGACAGGCCATCCACGTCGCCATGGGCCATGCCTGCGGCCAGCAGAACGCCTCCCTCGAGGCCGTGGTGCACCGCGCCGACCAGGCCATGTACGCCGAAAAAGCCCGCTACTACCAGGAACGCGATCAGGACCGCCGCCTGCTGGCGGGCGAGCTGCGCGACTGAGCGCCGCCGTCAGCGCAGCAAGATGCGCATGACGTCGGTACGGGTGATCAGCCCCACCAGCCGCCCCTGGCGCAGCACCGCCACGAAGGGCACGGTGTGCACGGCCAGCGCCTCCAGCAGGTGGGAGACCGGGGTGTGGTCCGAGACGCTCAAGGGAGCATCCTGCATCAGATCCGCCGCACGGGCCGGGGTGCGCGCCGGCGGCTTCTTACCCCACAGGCGCCAGGTGCGGCGCTGGCGGCGGTCGCTGGCGTCGCTCTGCTGTTGCTGCCACAGCCAGTCGAACAAGGCGCTGCGCGCCACCACACCCAGCAGGCGTCCGTCGTCATCGACCACCGGCAGGCTCTTGATGGGATGCTGCTGGAACTGCGCGGCCAGCTGCCCCAGATCGTCGCCTGGCCGGCAGGTCCACAGGGCCGCGGTCATCACCTGGCCACAGGTCACGCTGCCAAAGCGCCGGGCAATCGCCTGCTCCTCGGCCGCCCGCACCAGTTGCCCCAGCTCCTGGGGGGTCAGGTTGTAGTCCTGATCGAAGCGCGCCAGCAGGGCCTGCAGGTCGGCATCGGACAGGTCATCGGCCGGCAGGTGCTGCGCCTTGGCCACTGGGGCCGGCGCGGCCACCTGCAGCGGATAGTGCTTGCCCCAGGCACGGTGGTAGGCCATGGCCAGCAGCACCAGCACCAGGGTCAGCAAGGCAATCGGCACGAAGGCATAGCTCCAGCCATGGTGCACCCCGTGCTGGGCCTCCAGCACCAGCAGCAGGGCCACGGCCCCCCCAGGCGGGTGCAGGGAGCGCGTGAGCTGCATCGCGGCAATCGCGCCGCCCACGGCCACCGCTGGCGCCCAGTCCACGGGCACCCAGGCCACCACCAGCAGGGCCCACAAAGCTGCCACGGTATTGCCCACCACGCAGGACCAGGGCTGGGACAGGGGCCCGGTGTGCACCGCAAACACCAGCACCGCCGTGGCGCCCAGGGGCGCAAACAGCCCCCAGCCGCCCTGCCAGCCACCCCACTGCGCCAGCTGCACCAAGGCAGCCGCCACCCCCAAACCCAGCGCGGCCCCCAGGCCCACGCGCAGCACATCCAGGCCTGCGGCAGGGGCCACGGCCGGTTTCCATCCATTTCCGAATTGCATGGTGTTCCAGACGAAAAACCCCGCCGAAGGGCGGGGAGCAGACCCGTGGCACCACGGGCACTTTCACGGTGGGCATCTGCACCATGCACCAGGACAGTGCACCAACACCCACGTCGCCAGCATGCCACAGGCCGCCGGCAACACCCTCAGCAGGGTTTCAGGCCGCCAGGGACTGGGCCGGGCCGAAGAATTCGCAACGGGCCTGCGCGTCCGGCACGCCGGCGCGGTGCAGCACCTGCTTGGCCAGGCGCATGAAGCCGACCGGCCCCAGGTAGTAGGCCTGGACGTCGCGCTCGGCCGGCAGCCAGCGGGTCAGCAGCTCGGCATTGGGCAGGCCCTGGGCCACGTCCACGCCGTCGGCCGGGGCTGCGCCAGCGGCCTGTTCGTAGCCAAAGCGCAGCTGCAGTTGGGGGTGCTGCGCCGCCAGGGCCAGCAGGTCACCACGGAAGGCCTGCAGCGCGGGGCTGCGCGCGCAGTGGATGAAGGTGACGGCACGGCCCATCTTCAGGCCCTGCTGCAGCATGGCCATCAGCGGGGTGATGCCCACGCCGGCGGCCATCAGCACCAGGGGCTTGGCGCTGTCGTCCAGGGTGAAGTGGCCGGCAGGCGGGAAGACCTCCAGCACGTCGCCCGCTTGCACCTGGTGGTGCAGGTGGTTGGAGACCACGCCCTGCGCCTCGCGCTTGACGCTGATGCGCAGGCTGCGGCCATCGGCCACCTGCGACAGCGAATAGTTGCGGCGCTGCTCCTTGCCGTCCACCACCACGCGCAGGCCGATGAACTGGCCGGGCTGGTAGGCCAGCACGGCGCCACCGTCTTCGGGCTGCAGGGTGAAGCTGGTGATCTCGGGCGTTTCCGCCTGCTTGGCCGCCACCACGAAGCGGCGCACACCCTTCCAGCCACCGGGAGCCTGGGCGTTGGCCTCGTAGGTGGCTTTCTCGGCGCCGATCAGGATGTCGGCCAGTTGGCCATAGGCAGCGGCCCAGGCCGCGATCACTTCGTCCGTGGCGATCTCGGCCCCCAGCACCTCGCGGATGGCGCGCAGCAGGAAGCCGCCGACGATGGGGTAATGCTCGGGCTGCACCTGCAGCGAGACGTGCTTGTGGATGATCTGCGCGGGCAGATCGCCCAGGCCCGACAGGTCGTCAATGTGCTTGGCGTACATCAGCACGCTGCGGGCCAGCGCGCGCGGCTGGGCGCCGGTCTGCTGGTGCACGCTGTTGAACAGCGGCTGCACCTCGTCGCTCTCGGACAGCATCAACTGGTAGAAATGGGTGGTCAGCGCCTCGCCCCCGGTTTCCAGCAGGGGCACGGTGGATTTGACAATGGCGCGTTGGCGGTCGGTCAGCATGTGAAACATCTCTCCAGGGCCGATCTGGCTGGCGGGCCCACCATGGGCACCACGTCGATCGGACACACGGGACTGGCTCTGCAAACCATGTGCCAGTCGCTGTGCCCTGCAGTATCAAGCACTTACCGCCAGCCATGTCTTTTTGACGCGCGTCAATTGCAGTCGCTTTGACCGCTTACGATGTCGCTATGACTGCATCTGCCACGCTGCTGAATGCCCTGCTGCCCCTGGTGGCCGAGCTGTCCAGCCAGCTCCCCGAATCCGAGCGCTACCGCCGCCTGCTGGCCGCGCTGCGCACCGTCCTGCCCGGCGATGCCGCCGCACTGCTGCGCTGCGAGCGCAGCGAAGATGGCGATGACTGGCTGCGCCCGCTGGCCATCGATGGGCTGAGCCCCGACACCCTGGGCCGGCGCTTTCGCGTGGCCGAGCACCCGCGCTTTGCCGCCCTGCTGGCGGCCGGCCAGGCGCTGCGCTTTCCCACCGACACCCCGCTGCCCGACCCCTACGACGGCCTGGTGGCCCACCACACCGGTGCCCCGCTGCCGGTGCACGACTGCATGGGCTGCGTGCTGCAGGTGGACGGCCAGGCCTGGGGCCTGCTGACCCTGGATGCGCTGGAGCCCGGGCGCTTTGCCGGCGCCGCGCCGCTGGAGGCGCTGCAGGCCTTCAGCAACCTGGCCGCAGCCACCGTGGCCACGGCCGCACGCCTGCGCCAGCTGGAGCAGAGCGTGCACAACGAACGCCAGCGCGCCGAGCACTTTCGCCGCCACACCCCCGTGGCCACGCCGCGCCTGCTGGGCCACAGCGCCGCCATGCGCGCCCTGCAGCGCGACATTGCCACCGTGGCGGCCAGTGATCTGGCGGTGCTGGTCACAGGCGAGACCGGGGTCGGCAAGGAGCTGGTGGCCCAGGCGCTGCACGCCCAGTCCGACCGGGCCGACCAGGCCTTTGTCAGCATCAACTGCGCCGCCCTGCCCGACACCCTGGTGGAAAGCGAGCTGTTCGGCCATGTGCGCGGCGCCTTCACCGGCGCCGTGGGCGACCGCCAAGGCAAGTTCGAGCAAGCCCACCAGGGCACGCTGTTCCTCGACGAAGTGGGCGAGCTGCCCCTGGTCACCCAGGCCAAGCTGCTGCGCGTGCTGCAAAGCGGCCAAATCCAGCGCCTGGGGCTGGACCGCGAACGCACGGTGGACGTGCGCATCATCGCGGCCACCAACCAGGACCTGGCCGCCGCCGTGCGCGCCGGCCGCATGCGTGCCGACTTCTACCACCGCCTCAGCGTCTACCCGCTGCAGGTGCCGCCGCTGCGCGCACGCGAAGGCGATGTGCTGGTGCTGGCCGGCTACTTTCTGGAGCGCACGCGCTCGCAGTTCGGGCTGGACGGCCTGCGGCTGGAAGCCGATGCCCAGGCCGCCCTGCTGGCCCACCGCTGGCCCGGCAATGTGCGCGAGCTGGAGCATGCCGTGCGCCGCGCCGTGCTGCACGCCCTGCGCCGGCCACGCACCCCGGGGCAGTTGCTGGGGATTGTCGCCAGGGATTTCGTGCTGACTCCCAGTTCGATAGCTGACAGCGCAGACGCAGAGCGCGCTGCAGGCCTTTTTGACCCACAAACTTCGGCACCGCCAGCGGCCGGCCTGCGCGAGGCCGTCGCCCAGTATGAGCGCCAGCTGGTGCAGCAGGCCCTGCAGGCCCACGGCCACCGCTGGGCACCCGCTGCGCGTGCGCTGCAGATGGACCGCGCCAACCTGCAGCGCCTGGCCAAGCGCCTGGGCCTGCTGGCGCCCAGCGCAGCGACCCCGCCTTCGGCAGCGTCGTGAACGCACACCCGCCCGCCCCGTCCGCCGGGCGGTGCGCGTGGAATACCCCCCAGGCACGCTCTTAATTTGGCGTTAAGGAACCTCTACATAACTCCCCAACGCATGTGCACGCCCATGTCACTGCCCGTGGACCACATCGTGATTGCCGTGCACGACCTGCACAGCGCCATCCACGACTACCGCAACCTGGGATTCACCGTCACCCCGGGTGGTGACCACCCCGGTCGCGCCACCCACAACGCGCTGGTGGTGTTCCAGGACGGTTCCTACTTCGAGCTGATCGCCTGGAAGGCCCCGGAAGACGCCCACCCCTGGTGGCCCAAGCTCAGCCGCTTCGGCCCCGGCATCGTGGACTTTGCGCTGCTGCCCGGCACCACCCCCCAGGTGGTGGCGCAGGCGCTGTCGCGCGGCCTGGCCTACCAGCCCCCGGTGGATGGCGGGCGGCTGCGCCCCGACGGGGTGGAACTGCGCTGGCAGAACGCACGTCCTGCCACACCCGACCTACCTTTCCTGTGCGGCGACGTGACGCCCCGCGCCCTGCGCGTGCCCGAAGGCCCGGTGCGCGAACACGCCAATGGCGTGCAGGGCGTGGCCGAGCTGCGTGTGGCCGTGCACGATGTGGCCGCCACCTTGGAACGCTACCGCGCCCTGCTGGGTCTGGCGGATGTCCCGGTCCCCGCCGAAGGTGCTGCCAGCCTGCAACTGGGCCGCACCGTGCTGAAGCTGGAAACCGCCAGCGCCAGTGCCGAGGCTGCGCAGCGGCTGGCCCTGCAGGGTGAAGGTCCATTTGCCATCGGCCTGCACACCACCCAGGCCCACCCGCTGGGCCCCGTGCTGCACGGCCACACCCATGGCGCACGGCTGGAGCTGATTGCCTTGCCTGGGGCCTTGGCAGGCACCGCGCCCCGCCCTCATGCGCAAAGCGCATTTGCATAGCCGCAAAGCTTCGTTGCCCGGGCCCCGGCGGCCCGGGATACTGCCTTTTACTTCCTCCCACCGACCGGATTCACCATGAACAAACGCGACTTTCTGCGCACCTCTGCCGCCTTCCTGCTGCCGGCCGCCGCAGGCACCTTCTCTGCCCTGGCCACTGCGGCTGCCACCACGCCGGCCCTGATCCGCGTGGGCGTGCGTGGCGGTGTGGACGAGGAAATCTGGGAAGTGGTGACCAAGGTCGCCAAGGAGCGCGGCCTGAACGTCAAGCCCGTGGTGCTCAGCGGCTCGGTCAGCCCCAACGAAGGTGTGCACAACGGCGACCTGGAAGCCAACTCCTTCCAGCACCAGCCTTTCCTGCGCGACCAGAACCAGCAGCGCGGCTACCAGCTGGTGTCGGCGGGTGACACCTACATCTCGCCCATCGCCTTCTATTCCCGCAAGTACAAGCGCCTGGCCGACCTGCCCGCCGGTGCCCGCGTGGGCATTCCCAACGCCCCCAGCAACCAGACCCGCGCCCTGGTGGTGCTGCGTGACCAGGGCGTGCTGGATCTCAAACCCGGCTTCGACCCCTTCACCGGCACCGCCTCCCTGGCCGATGTGACCGCGCTGCGCCAGAAAGTGGAGCTGGTGGAAGTGGCCTCGGTGGTGCTGGCCCGTTCGCTGGACGACCTGGCCGCCGCGGCCATCGTCAACAGCTTCGCCTACCAGGCGGGACTGGTCGCCACCCGCGACGGCATCGCCGTGGAAAAGCGCGAGCGCAACCCCTACACCAACCTCATCGCCGTGCGCGCCAAGGACCAGGATGCGCCCTGGGCCAAGCAGCTCGTGGCCGCCTACCAGTCCGAGCCAGTGCGCCAGTTCATTTTGCAGAAATACCAGGGTTCGGTGATTCCCGCGTTCTGAGAGAGCCCTCCATGATCGATTTCCCCCAAACGTCGCGCCGCGGTGCCCTGGCCGCCCTGCTGGGCACCGGAGCCGCCACCTGGCTGCAGCTCCCTTCCGCCCAGGCGGCCCAGCGCGTGCGCGTGGGCATCCGCGGCGGCATCGGTGAAGAGCTGTGGGCCGAAGTGGCCAAGGCCGCCAAGGCCAAGGGCCTCGATGTGCAACTGGTGGTCCTGGGTGGCGCGGTCAGCCCCAACGAGGCACTGAACAACGGTGATCTGGAAGCCAATGCCTTCCAGCATCTGCCCTTTCTGCAGGACCAGGTGCGCCAGCGCGGCTACCAGATCGTCTCCGCAGGCAACACCCTGATCGCCCCGATCGCCTTCTACTCCAACAATCACAAGCGCCTGCAGGATCTGCCGGCCAAGGCACGCGTGGGCATCCCCAACGACCCCAGCAACCAGACCCGCGCCCTGGTCATCCTGCGCAACCAGGGGCTGATCCAGCTGCGCGACGGGTTCGACCCCTTCTCCGGCACCGCAGGGCTGGCCGATATCACCGCCAACCCGCGCCAGCTGCAGCCGGTGGAAGCCGCCTCCAACGTCCTGGCCCGCTCGGTGCCCGATCTGGATGCCGCCGCCGTCATCAACACCTTTGCCTACCAGGTGGGCCTGATCGCCACCCGCGACGGCATTGCCGTGGAAAAGCGCGAGCACAACCCCTACGTCAACATCATTGCCGTGCGCAGCAAGGACCAGGACGCGCCCTGGGTCAAGGCCCTGGTGGCGTCCTTCCAGACCGAAGCCATCCGCCGCTTCATCGAAACCAAGTACGAAGGCACGCTGATTCCGGCGTTCTGAGCGACTGCATGACCACCCTCCCTCCTTCGGTGCAACTGGCACCGCACATCGTGTTCGACGGCGTGGGCAAGTCCTACGCTGGCCGCAGCAGCCAGGTCCAGGCGCTGTCGGGTGTGAACTTTGACATCCACCATGGCGAGGTCTTCGGCATCATCGGCCGCAGCGGCGCTGGCAAGTCCACGCTGCTGCGCACCATCAATGCGCTCGAGACCCCATCCGAAGGCCGGGTGCAAATCCATGGCGTGGACCCGGCGCAGCTGGACGAAAACGCCCTGGTCGCGCTGCGCCGGCGCATCGGCATGATCTTCCAGCACTTCAACCTGCTGTCCGCCAAGACCGTGCGCGAAAACGTGGCCCTGCCGCTGCGTGTGGCCGGCGAACGCCCGGCCATCATCAAGGCCCGGGTGGACGAGCTGCTGGCCCTGGTCGGTCTGTCGGACAAGGGCCATGCCTACCCGGCCCAGCTCTCCGGCGGCCAGAAACAGCGCGTCGGCATTGCCCGCGCCCTGGTCCACGGGCCCGAAGTGCTGCTGTGCGACGAAGCCACCAGCGCGCTGGACCCGGAAACCACACAGTCCATCCTGTCCCTGCTGCGCGACATCAACCGCCAGCTGCACCTGACGGTGGTGCTGATCACCCACGACATGGCCGTGATCCGCGCCATCTGCGACCGCGTGCTGGTGCTGGACCAGGGCCAGGTGCAGGAAATCGGCGAGGTCTGGCGCGTCTTCGGTGCACCGCAGGCTGCCGCCACCCAGGCCTTGCTGCAACCGCTGCAGCAAGGCCTGCCGCCCGACCTGGCCCGCCAGTTGCTGCCCCAGCCGTCCAGCAGCGCCGACCGCGCCGTGCTCAGCCTGCGCTTTGCCGGTGCACAGCGCCCCCAGGGCCTGCCGCTGCAGGCCCTGGCCGCACTGGGCAGCCAGGCCACCTTGCTGCATGGCGGGCTGGACCGGTTGCGCGGCCATTCTCTGGGCCAGTTGCTGGTGTCCACACCGGCCACCGGCCTGCCTTCCCTTGATGCATTGCGCCACTCCACCGGCGCCGACCACCTGGAGCTGCTGGGCTATGTCCGCGCCGATTGACAAATACCTGCAGGCTTTTGCCGAAACCCTGTTGATGGTGGCCACCTCCTCGGTGATTGCCATTGGCCTGGGGCTGCTGCTGGCCATCGTGCTCACCATCACCGGTCCGCGCGGCCTGTACACGCGGCCGCGCTTTTACAAAGGGCTGTCGGTGACGGTGAACATCTTCCGCGCCATCCCCTTCATCATCCTGCTGGTGGCCCTGCTGCCGGTCACCCGCAGCATCGTCGGCACCACCTTGGGCACCTGGGCGGCCGTGGTGCCGCTGTCGGTTAACCTGATCCCCTTCTATGCCCGCATCGCCCAGGTTAGCCTCAACGATGTGGATTCGGGCCTGGTGGAAGCCGCACGCGCCATGGGCTGCAAGCGCTGGCATATCGTTCGCCATGTGCTGCTGCCCGAAGCCCTGCCCGGCATCATCGGCGGGATGACGGTGAGCGTGATCGCCATGGTCAACGCCTCGGCCATGGCCGGTGCCGTGGGCGCTGGTGGCCTGGGCGACCTGGCCATCCGCTACGGCTATGAACGCTATGAAACCCGGGTGATGTTCGAAGTCATCGTGATCCTGGTGGCGCTGGTGTCCATCGTGCAGTTCGCCGGTGAGTTCCTGTCGCGGCGCGTCAACCACCGGCACTGATCCAGCGTGCTGGCAGGGCCGAAGCTTGGGCCCTTCAGATCCGTGCGACCACCCTGCTTGATATTTCCCGCAGCCGCAAAAGCTTGGGAACTTCTGACTTAGCACTCAGTCACAGAGAGTGCTAACATGAAGCAATGGATGAAAGGATGACTGCAATGACCTATACCACCGGCACCGTTGCGGCTTCGGCCTTGGCACCTGCAAATCCTTGGGCCTTGGTGCCACCTCTGGGCAATCTGGATGCCTACATCACGGCCGTGAACCGGCTGCCCATGCTCACCCAAGAGGAAGAGCAAGACTACGCGCGCAAGCTCAAAGAACACAACGACCTGGATGCCGCTGGGCGCCTGATCATGTCCCACCTGCGTCTGGTGGTCTCCATCTCGCGCCAGTATCTGGGCTATGGACTGCCCCAGGGCGACCTGATCCAGGAAGGCAACGTCGGCTTGATGAAGGCCGTCAAGCGCTTTGACCCCGCACAGAATGTGCGCCTGGTCAGCTATGCCATGCACTGGATCAAGGCCGAGATCCACGAATACATTCTGAAGAACTGGCGCATGGTCAAGGTGGCCACCACCAAGGCCCAGCGCAAGCTGTTCTTCAACCTGCGCTCCATGAAGCAAGGCATGCAGGCCGATGCTGCCCTGGACGACGAGCTGACCCTGCGCGATACGCTGACCGAGCAGCAGATCGACGCCATGGCCGCCAAACTGAACGTCAAGCGTGAAGAGGTCATGGAGATGGAAACACGCCTGGCTGGCGGTGACGTCTTGCTGGACCCTTCCCCCAGCGACGATGGCGAGCATGCCTTCGGCCCGATTGCCTATCTGTCCGACGCTGCGCACGAACCCACGCAGATGATCGAGTCGCGCCAGCGCGATGTGCTGGCCACCGACGGCATCGCCCAGGCCCTGGACAGCCTGGATGCTCGCAGCCGCCGCATCGTGGAAGAACGCTGGCTGAAGGTCAACGACGATGGCTCCGGAGGCATGACCCTGCACGAACTGGCCGCCGAGTACGGCGTGAGCGCCGAGCGCATTCGCCAGATCGAGGTGGCGGCCATGAAAAAGATGAAAAAAGCGCTGACCGAGTTTGCCTGAATGTGCTGCGGCACCATCTGGCCTACACCGGCCAGATGACAGCCCCACCAAGCCCGGATAATTTCCGGGCTTTGTTTTTTCCACCCAAGCCTATAGATTTCTCGCAGTTTCTCCGCATCCATGGCCACCATGAACTTTCTCCGCCCCCTCACCCGACGTTCTGTCCTGGCTGCAGGCACCGCATTGGTGGCCGCCGCCAGCACCCATCTGGCCTTTGCCGCCGACTGGCCATCCAAGCCCGTGCGCATCGTGGTGGGCTTCCCGGGGGGCTCCTCGCCGGACCTGACCGCCCGCACCTTTGCCGATCCTCTGTCCAAACTGCTGGGGCAGCCCGTCATCGTGGAAAACAAGGTCGGCGCAGGTGGCAACATTGGTGCCGCCGAAGTCGCGCGCGCCAAGGACGACCACACCATCGGCCTGATGATCAACGGCAACATGACGATTGCCAAAATCCTCAACCCTGCGGCCCCCTACGACCCGCTCAAGGACCTGGCTCCACTCTCGCTCATCGGGGTGTCCCCGCTGGTGCTGACCGCGCCGGTCGAGCAACCTGGTGTGCCCAGGAACGCCGATGCCAAGGCCTTCTTTGCGGCGGCACGCGCCGCCGGTGACAAGTGGAGCTATGGCACCCCGGGGATTGGCACCATCGGCCATCTGGGCACCGAACTGCTCAAGGCCCGCAGCGGCATTGCCCCGATCCACATCCCCTACAGCGGCTACCCCCAGGTTGCAACCGCCATGCTGGGCGGTCAGCTGCAGATGGCCCTGCTGCCACCAGCGTTGGCACTGTCCCAGGCGCAAGCCGGCAAATTGCGGCTGATTGGTGTGACGTCCAGCGGGCGCAGCGCGCTGGCACCCGGGGTACCCAGCCTGGCGGAAGCAGGCATCAAAGACTTTGACCTGCAGATCTGGAATGCGTTTGCGGCCCCCCGCAGCATGCCTGAGGCCCTGCGCACCAAGCTGGCTGGCATGCTGGTAGACATTGCCCGCACCCCGGAAGTGCGCGAAAAGCTGTTTCAGCAGGGCTGGCAGATGGTGGCCACCTCGCCCGAAGGTTTGGCCAACCGCGTGCAGAAAGACACCCAGGAACTCAGCCGCCTGATCAAGGAACAGAAGATCAGCAACCAGTAAATCGCACGCGCCCTGGATCGCCAAGCCGCCCCTTTGTGGCGGCTTTTTTTGGCCAGTCCACCCGGTGCGTGCGATGCTCACTCACAGGTGCTGCACACGCCAGGCATCAAACTGTGACGCGCTCAGGGCCTTGGACGACAGCCAGCCCTGGTAGCACCGGCACCCCAGCTTTTCCAGCTGCGCCCGCTGGGCTTCGGTCTCCACCCCCTCGGCCACCATGTCCAGCTCCAAGGCATGGCACAGCTGCACCATGGCGCCCAGCAACTTGTCCCCCAGGCGACCGGGGCGCATGAAATCCTTGCCCAGCTTCAAGCGACGGACCGGCAAGAACTGCAAATAGGCCAGCGATGAATGCCCGTTGCCAAAATCATCCAGCGCCAGTCCCACCCCCAGCTCCGCCAGCTCTCCCAGGACGCGGCAGGCATGCTCCGGGTCCTGCATGGCCTGGGACTCGGTCACCTCCAGCTCCAGCCAGTGGGCGGGTACCTGGTGCCGCACCAGGGCCGCGCGCACCTGGTCCACCAGGTTGTGCTGGCGCAGTTGCTGGGGCGACAGGTTGATCGCCACCCGCACAGGGCGTTCTTGGTCCATCCATGCACGGATTTGCCGGCATGCAGCATCCAGCACGTAGCTACCCAGCCCCAGGATCAATCCCGAAGACTCTGCGACCGGAATGAAGCGATCCGGCGGGATCTCCCCCAGCACAGGATCGGTCCAGCGCAGCAGGGCTTCCACACCACAGACCTTGCCTGTGGCCGTTTCGATCTGGGGCTGGTAGTGCAACTGAATGCCGCCATAGCCCAGGGCCAGCCGCAGGCGCTCCGACAGCAGCACTTTCTCAGCCATGGCGTGGCCCATGCTTTCCTCATAGAACACAAAATTGCCACGGCCGCGTTCCTTGGCGCGGTACATCGCCATGTCCGCACAGCGCATCAAGCTGGGGGGATCGCGCGCATCCAGCGGAGAAAGGCCCACCCCGATGCTGGTGCCAAACTCGAGTTGCACCTGCCCCCACGCACAAGGCGCCTGCATCGCATGCAGGATCTGTTCGGCCCACTGGGCCGCAACGTCGGCATCGGCATGGGGCAGCAGCACGGCAAACTCGTCGCCCCCCAGACGCGCCAGCCAGCCCTGGCTGCGCAGCACCGCCTTCAGGCGCTTGGCCACTTCCTGCAGCACATGGTCGCCTGCCGGGTGGCCATACCCATCATTGATGGCCTTGAAATTGTCCAGGTCCAGCAAAAGCAGGGCCGATGGCTCGCCCGTGACCTGGGCCTGCTGCATGCACTCCTGCAAGTGCTGCTGGAATGCCCAACGGTTGCCCAGGCCTGTGAGCGTATCGTGCGTGGCCTGGTACTGCATGCGCTCTTCCATGCGCCGCATGTCGGTGACATCCCGCACAAAAGCCACCACCAAGGGCTGCCCCTTGCGCAAGAAGCTGCCGAGGGCGATGTCCACAGGAAGCTGCACCCGGTCTTTGCGCTGCAGCCACAGGATGCGCCCCTGCCCCATGTTGTGCCTGCGCGGCTGCTGGAAGAACTGCTGCAGATCCCCCCGGTGCTGTGCATGCAAGGCTTCGGGCAGGAGAATTTCTACCGGCTGTCCGCGCAACTCCTCGGCCGAGAAGCCCGAGATCAAGCCCATCGCGGAATTGCTCACCAGAATGCGCCCCTGCGGATCAATCAACAGAATGCCGTCGGGCGCGGCATTCCACGCCTCCAGCATCCAGTCGTTCAGCATCACCTCCTCCGCCGCCGGGGCTGTGCCGCCCGAACGGGCCGCTGGGGGAGATGCTGGGGCGAATCCGGTATTGCTCATGTGCCAGCCCGATGACTGATCACCGCTGCCCAGTAGCCAGCCTGACTGACATGCGCGGTCACATGGGCACACGCCTTGCAACGGCGGCATGCTCCCGGCAGCCCGCGGCGGGCGGAAGGCTTAGGCGGCTGCAGTTTCATCCAGCAAAGCCTTGGCATCCTTGGCCAACGCCTGCGCACCCTGCCCATAGCGGTGGTAGACGCGCAAGCGTCCCTGGGGATCGTAGAGGTACAGGCCCGCCGAATGGTCCAGCGTATAGCTGCCTGGCTGGCGGCCCTCGACCTTCTTGAAGAAAACCTTGAAGTCCTTGGCCACGGCCGCGATGTCGTCCTTGGAGCCGGTCAGCGCCACCATCCGGGGATCAAAGGCCTCGGCATAGGCGCGCAGCACTTCGGGGGTGTCGCGGTCCGGGTCCAGCGACACAAACACCCCTTGCAGGCGTTCGCCCTGCGCCCCCAGCAAGGCCTTGGCCTCCACCAGCTCCTGCAGGGTCGTCGGGCAGACATCCGGGCACTGGGTATAGCCAAAGAACACCACCACCACCTGGCCGGCGAAATCCTTCACGGAACGGCGCTGGCCCTTAGCATCCGGCAACGGAAAGTCCTTGCCGTACTCGGCGCCGGTGATGTCCACGCCCTCGAACTTGATCGGCGCAGGCTTGCACCCGGCAAGCAGGGTGACAGCCCCGGTGGCAAAAGCCCCTGCAATCAGGGTCTGCAAGGCATTTCTTCTGTGCATGGCAATCTTCGACAAATTCAGGCGGTCCATGCCGCAACCATAACCGACTGGCGAAGGCCCCCCGCAAGCCCGGGTTTGCGCCATGTCAGCGTCCCGGCTGGTCCCACGAGGACGAGGCCCGCAGCAAGCGCTCCAGATCGCGCCGGGCCTTGGCGGCGTCGGCGGCCTGCAGGCCCGCGGGAAAGCGCAGCATCCAGTGGCCTTGCGGGTCAATCACATACAGGTGTTCCGACAGCGCATGCCCGGCGGCAGGCTGCAGCCAGGCGCCCAAGGCGGCAGCATCGACCTGCAGCACCTGGGCCGATTGCAAGGCCGCCTGCAAACGCGCGGGCGGCCGTTGGCCATCCTGGATCAGCCACACCCAGTCGACACGGTCCCTGTCGCGCCCCAGGCTTTCACGCAACTGGCGCTGCAGGTACAAATGCTGCTCGCACGCGGCATCGCAGGCACCGGGCGCGGTACTGAGCAGCAGCCACTGCCCCTGCAACTGGGCCAGCGGCACTGCCTGCCCCTGCAGGGTGCGGGCCATCAGGCCGACAGGCAGGGCGCGCTGCGGTTCGATCAATTCACCAAAATTTCGCCGCCCCTCTGGGCGGATCACGTAGTACGTGAAATAGGACGCCACCACCGGTGCGGTGCAGACCAGCAGCACGGCCAGCATCTTCCAGCGCCCCGTGCGCTGGCGTTGGGCGTCATGGGCCTGCGCGCGCAAGGCCTGGATGCTGGGCGGGTTGTGGACGGTCAGCCCCAGGGGCTGCAAATCAGTCTGGTTGTGCGACATGGGAAGCCTGAACGTTACGCAATGGACGCAGCCATTGAAACCACAGAACCATCACCGCCAGGACGGCCGAGATGGCGAACCATTGGAAGGCATAACCGTGGTGGGTGGCAACACCGCTGCCGGGCTGCGGCCAGGCGCGCAACAGGCCTTCGCTGGCGGCACCGGTCTGGACCACGGTCACGGGCCACAGGGACAGGCCACTGGCCTGGGCGAAGGCCCCCAGATCCAGGTTCTGCCGGATCTGCGGGTGCTGGGCATCGCTGGACTGGGCATCGCCCAGCTCGTAAAGGCGGGCGGGTGGGCCGGCCAGCCAGCCCTGCACCGTCACCGGGCCTGCTGGGGTCTGCACCGCCTGCAAGGCCTGCCGGTCCTGGAAATTGCGCGCAATCCAGCCACGCTGCACCAGCACGGCCTGGCCGCTGCCCAGTTGCAGGGGGGTGAACACATAAAAGCCAGGGCGGCCCTGCATCTGCCGGTTGTCCAGGTAGATGCTGTGCGCCGGCAACCACTGGCCTTTCAGCACCACCGGGCGGTACAGCAGCGCCTGCACATCGCCAGCCTGGACCTGCAGTGCCTGCTGCACGCCGGTGGCATCCAGGGGCTGCGCCGCGGCCTGGGCCTGCATCGCCAGGTGCCGCTGCTGCTTTTGCGCCGCCCGGTCCAGCTGCCAGAACCCCAGCGCGATGGCCACGCCCACCCCCAGCATGCCGCCCAGGGTGGCCAGCCAGCGCCACAGGTTGCCCCGCTTGCGCATCATGGGCAGCTCCCCATAATGGGCCGCATGACATACGCAGTGGCTTTGTTCTTTCTGGCGATTCTGGCCTGCCTGGCGGCGGCAGGGTTCTTCCTGCTGCGCAAAGGCGACGATGGCGCCAACGATGCCCAGCGCAGCCAACGCATGGCCCGCGCACTGGCTTGGCGTGTGGGGCTGTCCGTGGTGCTGTTCCTGTGCCTGCTGCTGGCGTGGAAGCTGGGGTACATCCAGCCCACGGGCTTGCTGCGCGCTGCATGACATAAAAAAGAGAGCTGCTTGCGCTGGATTTCTGAGGCATTCAATATGCTTGGATATTGAATCCTTGGATTGACGTGCGCTAGCTGCTCTCTTTTTTTCAAAACTCCCTCCCCTGCCAGGGCGCCGGCCCTGGCGGCGTTCACATCCAGTAGACCAGCACGTACAGGCCCAGCCAGACCACGTCCACAAAGTGCCAGTACCAGGCAGCCCCTTCGAAGCCGAAATGCCGCTCGGCCGTGAAATGGCCGCTTTGCAGGCGCAGGGTGATGAACAGCAGCATCAGCATGCCGACAAACACGTGCAAGCCGTGGAAGCCCGTCAGCAGGTAGAAGGTGGAGCCGAAGATGCCGGAGTTGAGCTTGAGGTTCAGGTCCGTGTACAGGTGGAAGTACTCATAGCCCTGCACGCACAGGAAGGTGATGCCCAGCAGCACCGTGAGCCACATGAAGCCGATCGTCTTGGCGC
Source organism: Comamonas aquatica (assembly GCF_018064205.1). NCBI lineage: Bacteria > Pseudomonadati > Pseudomonadota > Betaproteobacteria > Burkholderiales > Comamonadaceae > Comamonas > Comamonas aquatica. Next base: position 2,657,017 of record NZ_CP072916.1, read on the forward strand.
GCTGCCCCAGGCGCAGGGCGTGGTGGGCGATGGTCAGCGTCACGCCGGAGGTCAGCAGCAGCGCGGTGTTGATGGTGGGCAGCCAGAACGGCCCCACGGTCTGGAAAGGCTCCACCGTAGCGGCCGGCGAGGCCGTGGCCCCCGGCATGACGCTGGGCCAGACTGCCGAGAAGTTGGGCCACAGCAAGGCGTTGTCCAGACTGCCCAGTGCGGGCACCGAGTGCGCCCGCCCCCACCACAGCGCGGTGAAGAAGGCGCCGAAGAACATGACTTCCGAGAAGATGAACCAGCTCATGCTCCAGCGGTAGGACAGATCAATCTTGCGCCCGAACAGGCCGCGTTCGCTTTCCTGCGCGGCCTCGCGGAACCAGCGGAACAGCACCACCAGCCACCAGACCATGCCAAACAGCAGGCTCCACATGCCCCACTGGTGGTCGTTGATCCACATGCCGGCGCCCAGCACCACGAAGAACAGGCCAGCGGCCGCCCAGATGGGGTGGCCGGATTCGGCAGGCACAAAGTAGTACGGTGTGCTTGCAGTGTGCGGTGTCGCCATGTCAGCTCCTGTCATCACGCGTCAAAACGATTGCTCTTGCGGCCCGGCGCTGTGCGCTAGACCACCCAATTCACCACCCAGATCAACAACAGCACGAACGCAAAGATCGCCACCAGGCCCACGGCCACGATCTGCAGCGGCCGGACCTGCGCAGCGTCCTGCTGCCACTCGCTGCCTTTGCGCACCCCCAGCAGCGACCAGGCCACGGCCTTGATCGTGCGCCAGAACGAGGGCGAGGGATTGGGTGAGGTGCTCAAGGCGCCCCCCCTGCTCCCGCGGCGGAGGCATTGGCCGCCACCGGCGCTGCGGGAATGCGCCCGCCCACCTCGAAAAAGGTGTACGACAAGGTGATGGTGGTCACATCCTTGGGAATGCGCGGATCGATCACGAAGGCCACGGGCCATTCCTTCTTCTCGCCCGGTGCCAGTTCGTACTGGTTGAAGCAGAAACACTCCATCTTCACGAAATGGGGTGCAGCCTGGCGCGGCGCATAACTGGGCACGGCCTGCGCGGCCATGGCCCGGTCCTGCACGTTCTGGAACTCATACATCACCGTGGCCAGTTCGCCTGGATGCACCTGCAGGGAATGACGTTCGGGCTTGAAGTCCCAGGGGCCGCGCGCATTCGCGTCGAATTCCACCGTGATGGTGCGGCTGGTATCGACCTGGGTGTTGGCCGGCAACCTGCCCACCGCGCCATTGCCGGGCACCTGGCGTTCGGAGATGCTGAGGATGTTGATGCCCAGCGCCTCGCACACATGGCGGTAGATGGGGATCAGCGCGTAGCCAAACGCAAACATGCCCACGGTGATCACCAACAGCTTGGTGACCATCTGCAGATTGGCGCGGCGCTTGTTCATCTCGGCACTCCGCAGCGGTCAGCCGCCCAGCAGGGCCATCTTGGCCACAAAGCCGACAAAAAAGGCCACGGCGATCGAGCCCAGGATCCAGCCCATGCGCGCATTGCGCTGCCGCTGCAGCATCCAGGCCTCGGTACGGTCGTCCATGGCATTGCGGTGCGTTGTCTTGGTCATGGTGTCATCCAATCACACGGGTGGCCGTGCTGTCCAGTTTGGGAGGTGTTTCAAACGTGTGGAAGGGCGCGGGCGAAGGCACCTCCCACTCCAGGCCCTCGGCGGCTTCCCAGGGCTTTTGCGGCGCCTTCTCCCCCTTGCCGCGCATGGCAGGCAGGACCACGGCCACGAAGAAGTAGACCTGCATCAGACCGAAGCCAAAGGCCCCCACCGAAGCCACCGCGTTGAAATCGGCGAACTGCATGGGATAGTCGGCGTAGCGGCGTGGCATGCCGGCCAAGCCCAGGAAGTGCATGGGGAAGAAGGTGATGTTGAAGAAGGTCAGCGAGCCCCAGAAATGGATCTTGCCGCGCGTTTCGGAATACATCACCCCGGTCCACTTGGGTGACCAGTAGTAATAGGCCGCAAACATGGAGAACAGCGAACCCGCCACCAGCACGTAGTGGAAGTGCGCCACCACGTAGTAGGTGTCCTGCAGCTGGATGTCGATGGGCGCCATCGACAGGATCAGGCCGGTGAAGCCACCCATAGTGAACACGAAGATGAAGCCCACGGAGAACAGCATGGGCGTCTCGAAGGTCATGGAGCCACGCCACATGGTGGCCACCCAGTTGAAGATCTTCACAGCCGTGGGCACGGAGATCAGCATGGTGGAGTACATGAAGAACAGCTGCCCCGTGACCGGCATGCCCGTAGTGAACATGTGGTGCGCCCACACGATGAACGACAGGATGGCAATCGACGAGGTGGCATACACCATGGAGGCATAGCCGAACAGCTTCTTGCGGCTGAAGGCCGGCACGATCTGGCTGATGATGCCGAAGGCCGGCAGGATCATGATGTAGACCTCGGGGTGGCCGAAGAACCAGAAGATGTGCTGGTACATCACCGGATCACCACCGCCCGCGGGGTTGAAGAAGCTGGTGCCAAAATGGCGGTCAGTCAGCGTCATGGTGATGGCGCCGGCCAGCACCGGCATCACGGCGATCAGCAGGTAGGCGGTGATGAGCCAGGTCCAGGCGAACATGGGCATCTTCATCAGCGTCATGCCAGGCGCGCGCATGTTCAGGATGGTGACGATGATGTTGATCGAGCCCATGATGGAGCTGGCGCCCAGGATGTGCATGGCAAAGATACTGGTGTCCATGGACGGGCCCATCTGCAGCGTCAGCGGCGCATACAGCGTCCAGCCGGCCGCAGGCGCGCCACCGGGCATGAAGAACGAACCCACCAGCAATATCCCTGCCGGCACCATCAGCCAGAAACTGAAGTTGTTCATGCGTGCAAACGCCATGTCGCTGGCGCCAATCTGCAGCGGCAGCATCCAGTTCGCAAAGCCCACGAAGGCCGGCATGATGGCCCCGAACACCATGATCAGGCCATGCATGGTGGTCAGTTGGTTGAACAGCTCGGGGTTGACCAGCTGCAGCCCGGGCTGGAACAGCTCGGCCCGGATCAGCAGGGCCAGCACGCCCCCCACCATCAGCATGGTGAAACTGAACAGCAGGTACAGCGTGCCGATGTCCTTGTGGTTGGTGGCGTACAGCCAGCGGCGCCAGCCGGTGGGCGTGGCATGGTGGTGGTCACCGTGCGCATCGTGTGCCGCATCGTGAGAAGGTGGGTAAATGGCGCTCATCTACAGATCTCCCAATCGCTGTCTTGTGCTTGCACTCATTGCGCGGCCAGAATGTCGACGCGGCGGGCCTGGTCGCTCGCACCTGCACTGTCGGTGATGGTTTCGGGCTTGCGCAGCTCCAGGCGTTCCGGCGCAATCCCGGCCTCGGTCAACGCCTTGGCCACCGCCTGAGCGCGTTGCTTGGCCAGCTCCGCATTCACTTGCGCGCTGCCCGTGGCATCCACAAAGCCGGAGAGCACGATCTTCACATTCGGTTGCGCCGCCAACTGCTGGGCCGCCTGCCGGACAGTGGCCAGTGCCTGGTCGTCCAGGCTGCCCTGGCCCGTGGCAAAGAACACCTGGTAGGACTGGGCAGCCACGGAGGCCACAGGCTCGGCCGCAGCACCAGGGGCGGGGGCAGCGGGTGCCGCAGGGGCAGCAGTCCCGCCCTCAGGGAACTTACCGGCACGTGCGGCGGTGAACTGGGCAGGCTGCACCGCCTCTCCGGTGTGGTTGCTCCAGTTGTTCTTGACGTAGGTGAGCACGGCCGCCAGCTCCACATCGCTCAGTTGCTTCCAGGAAGGCATGGTGCCATTCACCCGCCCTTCCAGCAGCACGTGCATCGGTTCCGCCAGCGAACCCTTGACCAGGGCACTGCCATCCAGCGGCTTGATGGGCCCCGCCCCCTTGCCGTTCGCCTGGTGGCAGGCGGCACAGTTGGCCGCATACACCTTGGCACCCCGCGCCACCAGCTCGTCCAGCTTCCACTCCTTGGTCGGGTCGTCGCGCTTGGCCGACGCCAGTTTCTGCTGCTGCTCCACCCAGGCCGCATACGCCGTGGCTTCCAGCACCTTCACGTGGATGGGCATGTAGGCATGCTCCTTGCCACACAGCTCCGCACACTGGCCGTAATAGTCCCCGGGCTTTTCCGCCTTGAACCAGGTGTCGCGCACAAAGCCGGGAATCGCATCCTGCTTGATGCCGAAGGCCGGCACCATGAAACTGTGGATCACGTCGTTGGCGGTGGTGATGATGCGCACCTTCTTGCCAACCGGCACGACCAGCGGGTTGTCGACCCGCAGCAGGTAATCGTTGGGGGCGTTCGAGAGATTGCCGCTGTCGGACATGGCGCGGTGGCTGCTGTCCAGGGTGGACAGAAAGCTCAGCCCCTCGCCGGGGCCCTTGAGGTAGTCATAGCCCCACTTCCACTGGTAGCCCGTCACCTTGATGGTCAGCTCGGCATTCGTCGTGTCCTTTTGCGCCACCAGCACCTTGGTGGCCGGCAGCGCCATCAGGATCACGATGATGAAGGGGATCACCGTCCACACCACTTCGACCGTGGCCGACTCATGGAAGTTGGCCGCCTTGGCACCCTGCGACTTGCGATGCTTCCAGATGGAATAGAACATCACAGCGAACACGCCGACGAAGATCAGCACGCAGATGGACAGCATCATCCAGTGCAGGAAATGCTGCTCCTGCGCAATCCGCGTGACCGGTGGATGCAGGTTCAATTGCTTGACAGCGGGGCCACCGGGCAGGTCCTGGACGGCATACGCTGCCGTGGCCAGCCCGTATGTCGCGGCGGTGCACAGAGAAACCAGTCGAAAGATTCTGCTTTTCATACTTCTCACTTGCATCTAAGCCTCTGGAAATCCGTTGCCTGCGCTGGCCCGCACCACGGCGGTTCAGCCGGTGGGCACAGCGGTGCGATCAGGGCGCCTGGCGCGATGTGCCAAGCTGACTCAGACACAGTCTGCGCGACGGGTCGGCCGAGGCGCACAGGGATTTCAAGCAGAGCGAAGCACTGCGGCGACAACGTGCTGTAGGACGTTGCGCAGAAAGCGATCGGTGGAAGTGCCGGACACACGCACGCTGGCATGCACGGCGAAAAGAAACAAACACACTGCAGGCTGACGCGGGGGTTGCAATCCAGCCTGTCTGCAAGGCATAGCGACACACCAATTTTGTCTCCCTGATGGCCTTGGGCCGTTGGCTTTGCAATGCCCGGGCCTTGGCCCTGCGACAGTGCTTGCTATCAGTAGTTTGAAAAAATTGTAGTGTGCTTTGCGGTAAATCAAAGCAGCTAAAACGGCGTTTCGCCTATCGCAAACCCTGCTCCCGGCCTTGCTTGAGCATGCTGCGCATCTGGTCCAGCGAGACCGTGCTTTCGCCCTCCAGCGCCACGCGCGGCGCCGGCTTGAAGGCATGGCCATACACCAGCTCAAACGTCAGGGCCAACTGCCCTTCGCTGTGTTCGACCCGCAGGTGCTGCCCCAGGGCCGCATGCAGCTGTGCCAGCCATGCACGGCCGCGCAAACCGGCGAAGCGCTGGGGGTGCAGGTTGCAGCCCAGCTCGCGCAGCTCTTGCAGCAGGCGCTCGGGGCTGGCAAAGGTCAGCGTGATGGTTTCCATGTCCATCACCGGCTCCGCAAACCCGGCATGCACCAGCATGTCGCCCCAATCGTGCATATCGGTCAGGTTGTGGCCCGCAGCCGGCCAGCCAAGCTGCTGGTACAAGTCCCGCATTTCCTTGACCGTGTCGGGGCCCAGGCAGGAAAACATCACGAAACCATCGACCGCCAGGGCCTGGTGCCACTGCTGCAGCATGTCCTCGGGGCGGGACTGGGTGTGCAGCAGCATGTTGGCCCACAGCAGGTCCACACTGCCGGCCGGTGGCTGGCCGACCACGGTTTTGGCGCCCGCCCAGCGGTCGGGACTCCACCAGGGCTTGGACCAGCGTGCCTGGGCTGCGGCCTGCATGCGCGGCGCCGTTTCCACCACATAGCAGGTGGCCTGGGCATAGCGCTGCGCCACCGCGTCGTGGGCCTGCAGACCGCCCCGGACCGGCTGCCAGTCGCACCACCGCTGGGGCGTACGGCGGATCCATTGCAGGCGGTCCTCCATCCGGCGCCCCACCTCCTCGTGCAACCAAGGGGACTGCACAGGCGCTGCCTGGTGCCAGCGCGCAGCGGCAACGGGATCGATGGTGGGGGGCAGGTTTTCAGACATGCAAAGGCCAATACACAAAAAGCACCCCTCCGCCACACGGCATCGCGGCCCTAGGGAACGCGGCAGTATATTGATTCCATGCAACTGCGCTGGCCAGCATGGCTATCCCGTTTGGCGCCTGCGGCGCTGTCGCTTCCCAGCCAATGCGGGGCCTGCCGCGCCTGGCCCTGCCGCGATGTGCTGTGCAAGTCCTGCTGGCAGCGCTTTCACCACATGCCACGGCGCTGTACGGGCTGCGCACTGGCACTGCCAGGCATCGCCGCAGAGCGCCCACGCTGCGGCCAGTGCCTGCAGCACCCGCCACCCTGGGTGCAAGCCCATGCCTGGTGCGATTACAGCTACCCCTGGCAGACGCTGATCACCCACTGGAAGCTGGGCCAGCAGCCCGGCCTGGCCCGGCACCTGGCCGGCTGGATGCAGCAAGCCCCCGACATCGCCCAGGCCGTGGCGCAGGCCGAACTGCTGGTGCCCATCCCGCTGTCGAGTGAGCGCCTGCGCACGCGGGGCTACAACCCGGCGGCGCAGTTGGTGCAACACCTGGGCGCTGCGCGCCACAAACAGTTGCTGACCACCCTGGTGCGCACCCGGGACACCCCGACCCAGCGCGGGCTGACAAGGGCCCAGCGCCTGCGCAATCTGCGCCAGGCATTTGCCGTGCCGCAGGCGCAACTGGCAGCGATTGCGGGCCGGCACATTCTGCTGGTGGACGATGTGATGACCACCGGCGCCACCTTCGCCAGCGCCAGCCAGTGCCTGCTGCAAGCGGGCGCCGGCAGCGTCAGCGTGCTGTGCCTGGCGCGCACAGCGTGAGCGCCCCAGGGACAAGGCCAAAAGCGGACAATACGCCGCCATGTTCCATATCGTTCTTGTCGAACCCGAAATCCCGCCCAACACGGGCAACGTGATCCGCCTGGCGGCCAACACAGGCTGCCAGCTGCACCTGATCGAGCCCCTGGGCTTCTCCATGGAAGACCGCCACATGCGCCGTGCCGGGCTGGATTACCACGAGTACGCGCGTGTGCAGCGCCATGCCGACTGGCAGAGCTTCCTGGACCGCATGCTGCCGGCGCGTGACCGCATGTTTGCCATGACGACCCACGGCAGCCAGCCCGCGCATGCGCTGCAGTTCCAGCCCGGCGACTGGTTCGTGTTCGGCTGCGAGACGCGCGGCCTGGCGGCGCAACTGCGCGAGTCCTTTCCCACCACCCAGCGCCTGCGCCTGCCCATGCTCGAAGGCCAACGCAGCCTGAACCTGTCCAACGCCGTGGCCGTGACCGTGTTCGAAGCCTGGCGCCAAAACGGCTTCATGACCCCGCAAGGGCCGGCACACTGACCCGTTGATTGCGCAATTAGATCGATTTTCGTGACAGTGTGTTCGCAAAAACAGGAGCAATAAACACTGAACTGACAACGTCTGCTTCCGCTCTATCCCCTGTGCGCTGTGAAAGCGCAGTTTTTGTCACAGGAATGAAAGGAAAGAAGATGTTTGCCATTCGCACCATGGGTGTTGTGATTGCCCTGTCCGCCACTGCGGCTTTTGCCGGCGACCAGACCCTGCTACGCGCCGACGAGGTCAGCCTGCAGTCCGGTCTGACCCGCGCCGAGGTGATTGCCGACTACCAGGCCGCCCGCGCGGCCGGACGGATTGCCGAAGGCGACGGCAATGTGCTGCGCCCCGATGAGACCCAGGCCCGATCCACCCTGACCCGCGAGGCCGTGATCGCCGACTTCCAGGCCGCACGGACTGCAGGCCAGATCCCCAGCGGCGACCAGTAACGGCGGCGCCCACTGCAGCCTGTCGCGCCGCCTAGGCGCCCATCGGCGCGCCGTAGCTGCGCGACAGCGATTCGGCCACGCACACGGGCTTGTCGCCCCCCTCGCGCTCCACGGTCACCAGCCAGGTGATCTGCACGCTGTCCGGGCCCACGGGATCGACCGCCTGCACCACCACCCGGGCGCGCACGCGGCTGCCCACGGGCACGGGAGCGGGAAAGCGCACCTTGTTCAAGCCGTAGTTCACCCCCATGGTGGCGCCCGCAATGTGCACCGCCTGGCTGAAGAACAGCGGCAGCAGCGACAGGGACAAGAAGCCATGCGCAATCGGTGCACCAAACGGGCCTTGCGCGGCCTGCACGGGGTCGACGTGGATCCACTGGTGATCGCCCGTGGCATCGGCAAACAGCTGGACCTGCTCCTGGGTGATGGTGGTCCAGTCGGTGACGGCGACCTCCTGGCCTGCGCAGGCACGCAGTTCGGCGTAAGAGTTGAAGGTTTTCATGCCTTCAATCTAGGAAGCCTGGGCGCAGCCGTCAGTCGGCCCAGCGACAGGGGTTGACCCGTAGCAATCTATATCAAAACGGCCTGCAGCGCTTATGCAGCAAGCGCTGTCAGCTATCTTTTCAGAGTCAGCGCATTCGCCCCAGGATTACCCGGAGTGGCCCGAGCGCTGCACGAAGAACAGGCCCAGGCCCACCAGCATCAGCAAGCCGCCAAAGATGCGGTTCTGCCAGCGCACCGCCTGCGCGCTGCGCATCCAGCGGCGCAGGGCGCTGGCACTGGCGGCATAGCCATGCATGACCACCGTGTCGACGGCCAGGCAGGTGATCGACATCACCAGCAACTGCTGCCACAGCGGGCGCTGTGCCGTCAGGAACTGCGGCAGCACCGCCACCATGAAGATGATGCCCTTGGGGTTGGTTGCGTTCGTCAGAAACCCTGCCAGGGTCCGCTGGCGCCAGGGCATCGGGCTGGCCTGCAGGTAGCCCACATCCACCCCGTTGCCCACGCTGCGCCACTGGCTCCAGCCCAGGTAGATGAGGTAGCACGCGCCCAGCACCTTGACCGCGGTGAAGGCCACGTCCGACGCAATCAGCACCGCCCCGACGCCGCCCCCGGCCACCAGCAAAATCAGCAGCAGGCCCAGTTGCAGGCCGCCAATCGTGGCCGACGTCTGGCGCACACCATAGGCCAGACCATGGCTCATCGACAGCACGGCCCCCGAGCCCGGAGAGATGGCGATGAACACGCACGCCGAAAAAAATGCCACCCACGTCTGAAATTCCATCTGCCACTGCCTGTCTGGGGGCGCCATGCCCGAAAGGCGGTGATCTTACGCCGACACGCAGGACCGGATGGCCCCCGGGGGGACAGGTCTCGACCGCCCATGCTACGCTGCCGGCCATCATGCTTTTCAACCCCACGCAAGCCGATGTGCGCCGCTTTTTCTGCAGCGTGCGCAGCAAAATGAAGAATGACGCCCCGATGGAGGCGATCGAGACCCTGGCCAGCCTGTGGATCGCGGAGCACCCCGAGTACTTCGCGGAACTGGACGACGTGGATGCCGCCGTGCAGCGCAACTACGACCTGGAGCCGGACCGCACCAACCCCTTCCTGCACCTGTCCATGCACCTGTCCATCAGCGAGCAGTGCAGCATCGACCAGCCGCGTGGCATTCGCCAGGCCGTGGAACTGCTGGCCAAGCGCCGCACGGACCTGCACACCGCCCACCACGAAACCATGGAATGCCTGGGCCAGATGCTGGCCGACAGCCAGCGCCACGGTCACCCGCCCGACGGCAACCAGTACGTGGCCGCCGTGCAGCGCCGCGCCACGCGCGACTGAACACCAGCCACACACCACCCAAAAAGGCCCGCATCAGCGGGCCTTTGGGTTCACGGGCACTAACGGGCACTACTCCCCGGTCAACGGAAATGCGCCTGGGGCACGGTCTGCAGATCGCCAGGCAGCTTGCCGATGTAGTTGGCCAGCTGCTTCAGCTCCTGGTTGCTGAACTGCTGGGCAATCGGCGCCATGATGCCGTTGCTGCGGCCCACATGGGGGTTGTTGGTGGTCTTGTACTGCTTCAGGGCCACGTACAGATAGTCGGGGTGCTGGCCCGCCACCTTGGGGTAGCTGGGGTCGATCGGCTTGGCAAAGCCCTGGCCATGGCAACTGAAGCAGGCCCCCTTCTCGATCAGGGCCGCCACCTGGGCCGGCGGGTCATGCGGCTGGGCGGGGCTGGCGGACGGCGTGGTGTGCGCCTGGTAATAGGCGGCCACATCGGCGATGTCCTGGTCACTCAGGGACTGCGCCACGGCACGCATGGACGGGTGGCTGCGGTCCCCCTTGCGGTAGGCCTCCAGCGCGGAAGCGATGTAGGCCGCCGACTGGCCGGAGATCTTGGGCACCTTGTGCACCTCCGGAAAACTGGCCTGGTAGCCGGCGATGCCATGGCAGCCGATGCACATGGCCACCTTGCCTGCCCCCGCCTGGGGGTTGCCTTGCACAGCCTGCGCGGAGGCGGACGACGTCGCACAAGCGACAAACATTGCAAACACCGTGGTCCATGTTTTCATCATTTTGTGCACACAATCCTTTGCAAATTCAGCCTGGGATCTGCTTGGAGACACTGGCACCGCCCGGCACACCGACAATGTGCGCTGACAGCGAAGTCCCTGGACGCTGGCCGTACCCGCAAGTACGCCCGATCCAGGTGCTCACGCCGCCAGGGTGGCGCGAATGGCTCCCATGGGTCAAACCATTATGAAAGCAGCTGTCAAGGCCCCACATCAATGTTTACGCTGATACCAAGCCCATGAAATTCCAAGGTTCCGACAATTACGTGGCCACGCAAGACCTGATGCTGGCCGTGAACGCCACCATCCAGTTGCAGCGCCCCCTGCTGGTCAAGGGCGAGCCCGGCACCGGCAAGACCATGCTGGCCGAGGAAGTGGCCGCCGCGCTGGACATGCCGCTGCTGCAGTGGCACATCAAGTCCACCACCAAGGCCCAGCAGGGCCTGTATGAATACGACGCCGTCAGCCGCCTGCGCGATTCGCAACTGGGCGACGAGAAGGTCAAGGACATCCAGAACTACATCGTCAAGGGCGTGCTGTGGCAGGCCTTCACCGCCGACCGTCCGGTGGCCCTGCTGATCGACGAAATCGACAAGGCCGACATCGAGTTCCCCAACGACCTGCTGCGCGAACTCGACCGCATGGAGTTCTACTGCTACGAGACGCGCGAGATGGTCCGCGCCCAGCACCGCCCGCTGGTGTTCATCACCTCAAACAACGAAAAGGAGCTGCCCGACGCCTTCCTGCGCCGCTGCTTCTTCCACTACATCAAGTTCCCCGAAGCGGAGACCATGCGCCAGATCGTGGCCGTGCACTTCCCCACGCTCAAGGGCGACCTGCTCAGCGCCGCGCTCAAGACCTTCTACGACGTGCGCGGCCTGCCGGGCCTGAAGAAAAAGCCCTCGACCAGCGAGCTGATCGACTGGCTCAAGCTGCTGGTGGCCGAGGACATTCCGCTGGAAGCGCTGCAGTCGCCCGACCAGAAGGTGTCCGTGCCGCCGCTGGTGGGCGCCCTGCTGAAGAACGAACAGGACATGAGCCTGTTCGAGAAGCTGGTGTTCATGAACCAGCGCAACCGCTGACACCGCACTGACAGCCCTGTTGCAGGCTTGCCCCGATGCGCAAAACCGCCGTTTGCCCTAACTTTGCAGTTTTCACCACAACGAATTGGGGAGACTGACCATGGCTTCTGCGCAAAAAATGCTGCTCGAAGGGGTGTCCGACGCCGTCTGCTTTGTCCTGGGCGCGCTGGCCGGCTACGGCCTGGGCCAGGCCGTGGGCATCGACATCTTTGCCGATGGCTACAGCGGCGCCGGCATCGTGGGCATCCTGATGGTCGGCCTGGGCGGTGGCGCGGGCCTGCACATCGCCCGCATCTGGCGCGGGCGCCAGCAAGCCAAAGATCGATTGAAAGAAGCCGAGGCCGATTGACCTCCCCTCCCTGCCATGCCTGATGCACTGACTGCCACACCGTTTGCCCCCCCCGTCCCGCTGCAAGGCTGGGGCCTGCGCCTGGAACCCCTGAGCCTGGCGCACACCGCCGGCCTGCAAGCGGCGGCCGCCGACGGGGAGCTGTGGCAGTTGCGCGTCACCTGGGTCCCGCACCCCGAGGAAACCACCGCCTACATCCAGCTGGCCCTGGACATGCAGGCCCAGGGCACGCGCTGCCCCTACGCCGTGCTGGACGCGGCCAGCGGCCAGGTGCTGGGCACCAGCAGCTACCACGACATCGTGCCCGCCGTGCAGCGCCTGGAGATCGGCTACACCTGGTACGCCGCCAGCGTGCAGCGCAGCCACGTCAACACCGCCGCCAAGCTGCTGCTGATGCAGCACGCCTTTGGCCCCCTGGGCTGCGCCGTCGTGGGCTGGCGCACCGACATCCTGAACACGCGCAGCCAGCAGGCCATCGCCCGCCTGGGTGCGCAGCGCGACGGCGTGCTGCGCCACCACGCCCTGCGCCGCGACGGCAGCGTGCGCGACACGGTGATGTACAGCATGCTGGCCGCAGAATGGCCGGCAGCCCACACGCGCCTGCTTGAAAAACTGAAGCAGCTTGCGCCTGGTATTGCTTGATTTCAGGCATAAAAGCCCTTGAAACACAGTAAACACCTGCGCTGAAAGCTTCATTTTTTGAAAGCCCTTTGCCATGCTGATCGACTTTTTCTACACCTTGCGCGCCGCCAAGCTGCCGGTTTCGGTCAAGGAATACCTGATGCTGCTGGAGGCGCTGCAGGCCGGCGTGGTCGGCCCGCGCAGCGAGGACGGCTGGAGCCTGGACGACTTCTACTTCCTGGCGCGCACCACCCTGGTCAAGGATGAAAAGCACTTCGACAAGTTCGACCGCGCCTTCGCCGCCTACTTCAAGGGCGTGGAGATGGTGGCCGACTTCAAGAAGGAATTGCCCGAGGAGTGGCTGCGCAAGCTGCTGGACAAGGAGCTGACCGACGAGCAGAAGGCCGCCCTGCAGAAGATGGACTGGGACGAGCTGATGGAGACGCTGAAAAAGCGCCTCGAAGAGCAAAAAGGCCGCCACGAAGGCGGCAACAAGTGGATCGGCACCGGCGGCACCAGCCCCTTTGGCCACGGCGGCTACAACCCGCAGGGAGTGCGCATCGGTGGCCCCGGCAAGAACCGCAGCGCCGTCAAGGTCTGGGAGCAGCGCGCCTACCGCGACTACGACGACACCCAGGAGCTGGGCACGCGCAACATCAAGGTGGCGCTGCGCCGCCTGCGCAAGTTCGCACGCCAGGGCAGCCACCTGGAGCTGGACCTGCCCGACACCATCCGCAGCACCGCCGCCAATGCCGGCTGGCTGGACATCAAGATGGTGCCCGAGCGCCACAACAACGTGAAGGTGCTGCTGCTGATGGACGTGGGCGGCACCATGGACGACCACATCCAGCGCGTGGAGGAGCTGTTCTCGGCGGTCAAGAGCGAGTTCAAGCACCTGGAGTTCTATTACTTCCACAACTGCGTCTACGACTTCATGTGGAAGAACAACCGCCGTCGCTTTGCCGAGAAGTTCGACACCTGGGACATCATCCGCAAGTACAACAAGGACTACAAACTGATCTTCGTGGGCGACGCCACCATGAGTCCTTACGAAATATTGCAACCTGGCGGCAGCGTCGAATACAACAACGAGGAACCCGGCGCCGAATGGCTGCAAAGGCTGACCCACGCCTTTCCCCACCACGCCTGGATCAATCCGGAGCCGCAGGGGGTCTGGGAATACCGGCAGAGCATCGACATCATCCGGCGCTTGATCGGCGATCGCATGTACCCCTTGACTTTGAAAGGACTGGAGGAATCCATGAGGCTGCTGTCAAAATGAATCCATGCTCAAGCCTTTTCCTGCAAACACGCCGGCCTTGAGGCCGGCGTTTTTGTTGGCCAGCGTGCTGCTGCTCAGCGGTTGCAGCCTGCTGTCCAAGAACCCGATCGACGATGCCAGCGGCAACGGTCCTCCCAGTTTCGAGCTCGAAGTCGAAGCGCCCAGTGACGTGCGCGAGTTGCTGCTGCAGCACATGGAACTGCAGCAGTACCGCCGCCTCAGCGACCTGCGCCGCAGCGAGCTCAGCCGCCTGCTCGGCGCGGCCGACGCCAACATCCGCAGCCTGCTGGGCACCCTGGGCTATTTCTCGCCCACCATCGAACTGCAACTGATCGAAACCCCCAGCGGCAGCGACACCCCGCGCAAGGTGCGCGTGCAGGTGGAGCCCGGCCCCGCCACCATCGTGCGCAGCACGCAGATCAGCTTCAGCGGCACCAATGCCGAGGACCCTTCAGGCCGCGGGATGCGCGAAGGCATCCGCCGGGACCTGGAACGCTTCAACGGCGAGCGCTTCAGCCAGTCGGCCTGGAGCAACGCCAAGAACGAGGGCGTGCGCCGCCTGCAAAACCGCCGCTACCCCACGGCCAGCCTGGTGGACAGCCGCGCCGACATCGATGCCGACCTCAACGAGGCCGAGCTGCGCATGGACTATGCCCCGGGCCCCGCCTATTCCTTCGGCCCCCTGGTGATCCAGGGCGCCGAGCGCTACAACCCTGCGGGACTGATTCGTCTGGCCCGCCTGCCAGTGGGCGAGGAATACCGCCAGACCACGCTGCTCGAGACCCAGCAGCGCCTGGCCAACAGCGGCTACTACGACTCGGTGTTCCTGACCCTGGCCACCGAGGTCGCCCAGCCGGGCGACACCGAGGTGCAGGCCCCGGTGATCGCCGAGGTGCGCGAGGCCAAGCTGCAAAAGTGGATCTACGGCCTGGGGGTCAGCACCGACACCGGTTTTCGCTTTTCCATCGACCACACCCACAACCGCGTGCCCTACCTGGGCTGGCGCGCCCAGAGCAAGCTGCAGCTGGACCAGAAGAACCCGCTGCTGTCCACGCGCCTGACCTCGCTGCCCGACTACAGCGGCTGGAACTACTTCGTCGGCGCCAAGGCCGCCCGCGAGGAGCTGGCCGACTACATGGCCAACAGCGCCACCCTGGTCGCCGGCCGCAGCAAGAGCGAGGACAAGATCGACCGCGGCTACTACCTGCAGTACGACATGGCCAAGGCCCAGGGCGACGGGGCACCACCCTCCAGCTCATCCATCACGCTCAACTATGGCTGGACGGGCCGCTACTTCAACAACCCGACCAACCCCACGCGCGGCTACGGCCTGGGCTGGGAAGTGGGCGCGGGCAACACCATCACCCCCGAGCGTAAGCCGTTTGGCCGCATGGCGGCGCGCTGGCTGTACTACCTGCCGCTGGAACGTGCCGAGGGCGACACCGGCCGCCGCAGCCGGCTGGCCTTTCGCGCCAACGGTGGCGCCGTGATTGCCAACGGCAACACGGTGGTGCCCATCACCCAGCTGTTCCTGTCGGGCGGTGACACCACCGTGCGCAGCTACAGCTACCAGAGCATTGGCGCGCGCACCGACAACGGCAAGCTGATCGGCGGCCGCTACATGGCCTCGGGCAGCGTCGAATGGCAGCGCCCCATCACGGTGGCCGGCAACCGCAGCGACTGGGAGCACGCCACCTTCGTCGATGCCGGCACGGTCACGGACGCGCTGGACACCTACACCGTGTTTGTCGGTGTGGGCACCGGCATCCGCTGGCGCAGCCCCGTGGGCCCGCTGCAGGCGGATCTGGCCTACGGCCTGGAAACCAAGAAGGTGCGCCTGCACCTGCGCCTGGGCTTCAATTTCTGATTCCATGCAAGAACGGCAAGAACCTACCCTCGCTCCGGCGTCGTCTCCCCCCCCGACGGCGGCACCAGTCTCCCCACGTCGCCGCCGCTGGCTGCGGCGACTGCTGTGGACCCTGGCCCTGTGCCTGATCACCCTGTCCAGCCTACTGGGCCTGGCCTGGTGGTGGTCGGGCCAGAGCGACTCCCTGGCGCGCACCCTGGCCCGCATGGCCAGCTGGATGCCGGCCGACCAGAAACTGGAGGCCGACGGCATCGAAGGCAGCCTGCGGCACGGTGGCCGCATCGACTGGCTGCGCTGGACCAGCCCGGCGCTGCAGGTCGAGATCCAAGGCGCCGACATCGCCTGGCGCCTGCAGCCGCTGCTGCAGCGCGAGCTGCGCTTCGGCAAGGTGAACATGGACGCGCTGCGCATCCGCAGCACCCCCCAACCGGAGGACGACACCCCGCCCACGCCGCTGCAGTCGCTGCTGCTGCCGGTGCGCATCGACGTGCCGGTGCGCATCGAGCGCCTGGTCTGGGAAGGCCCGCCGGAAACCGTGGTCACCGAACTGCAGGGCCACTACGCCTACACCGGCAGCCACCACACGCTGAAAGTCAGCAGCCTGCGCTACGCACAAGGCTTCTACGAAGCCGACCTGCGCCTGCAGGCGGCCGCCCCGATGGCCCTGCATGCAGAGCTGCAGGGCACGGTCAAGGCCCCGCTGCCCCAGCAGGACGAGCAGTTCCTCGACATCACGGCCAAGGCCAGCGTGCAAGGCACCCTGGCCACCGAGGCCGCGCGCCTGGAAATCACCGCCCAGGCAGGCACGGCCACCCCGGCCGCCAGCCAGGACAACGGCCTGGCCGCCGACATCCGCGCCACCTTGCAACCCTGGCGACCCCAGCCGCTGGAAGCGGCACAGGTACAGCTGCGCCATGTGGACGCGGCCCTGTTCCTGCCCGGCGGCCCCCGCACCGACCTGAACGGCACGCTGCAGGCCGGCCCAGAGGGCGAGGGCTGGCAACTCCAGGCCGACCTGCACAACCGCCTGCCCGGCCCCTGGGACCGGCAGGCCCTGCCAGTGCGGGCCCTGAGCGCCGACCTGCGCTTTGACGGCCTGCACACCTGGCTGCTGCAAGGCGCCCGGATCGATCTGGGCACCACCGGCGAAGGCCAGCTGCAGGCCCAGGCCCGTTGGGACGCCCAGGCGCAGACGGTGGAAGGCACGGTCGAACTGGCGGGCGTCAACCCCGCCGACCTGTACAGCACGCTGGAGGCTGCCCCGATTGCGGGCACGCTGCAGGCACAGACGGATGCTGCGCAGCGGGTGCAGTTCGCACTGAACCTGCAGTCTGCACGCGCCCGCCATCCAGGGGCCCTGCGCCTGGAGTCGGCCCGTGCACAAGGCAGCTGGCAAGCCCCGCTGCTGCAGCTGCGCGATGTCCAGATCCAGGCGCTGCAGGGCCTGCTGCAGACCCGGTCGCTGGACATCCACACCGACACCCAGCACCTGCAAGGCCAGCTGGAACTGCAGGTGCCCGGCACCCGTGCCCAACTGGCCCTGGATGCCGGCCCCGACAGCGGCCAGGGCAAGCTGCAGTTGCAGATCACGGAGGCCCAGCAGCTGGGCCGGTGGCTGTCGCGCCTGCCCCTGGGCCGTGATCCGCTGGCGGGTGCCAGCCTGCAGGGCCAGGCCCAGGTGGAGCTGGCGTGGCAAGGCGGCTGGAACAAGCTGCAGCAACGCCTGCTCAACCCGGCCGCCGCCCAGCAGGCCAGCGGTTTGCGCCTGCAGGGCCAGGTGCAGGCACGCGCGCTGCGCTACACGCCAGAGCACGGCACGGCCAGCCTGCTTCAGCAGTTGCAGCTGAGCCTGTCCGGCACGCCGGAAAACCTGCAGCTGCAGACCGAGGCCCAGCTGCAATCGGGAACCCAGACCCTGTCGCTGGACACAGCGCTGACCGCCGGACTCTTGCAGGCCCAGGGGGCCGCACCGATGGACTGGCAGGCCCGCATCCAGGCCCTGTCCGTCCGCTGGAGCCCGACCGGCAAGGCCGACGCCACCTGGCGGGCCCAGCTGGCCGCGCCGCTCAGCGCCAGCCAGCGCACCACCGGCAACCCGGTGCGCACCGCCCGCATCCAGGCCAGCGAAGGACGCCTGGTGGTCACCGCACCCGCCAGTGCCGGGGCCCAGAACGTCCACCTGACCTGGTCACCCGTGCTGCTGCGCCAGGCCGGCAATGGCAGCTGGGGGCTGCAAAACCAGGGCCGGCTGGAAGGCCTGCCCCTGGCCTGGGTGGATGCACTCAGCCCCAACCCACAGCAGCCCCTGCTGGCGGCAGCGGGCATTGCGGGCGACCTGGTGGTCCAAGGGCATTGGGACATCGACAGCACCGGGCGTGCGCTGCGCGCCGACGTCGTGCTTGAACGGGCCAGCGGGGACATCCGCCTGTCGGTGGAAGACAGCGAGGCGGCCCCGGTCACCGTGGTGCGCAGCAGTGGCGCCAGCGAGGTCAACCCCGATTCCGGCCAGATGCAATCGCGCGCGCTGCTGACCAGCCGCGGCATGCGCACGCGCCTGCAGGACCTGCGCCTGCAGATCGGCGCCCAGGGCAATGACGTGCGCACGCAGCTGACCTGGAATTCCGAGCGCGCAGGCCAGCTGCAGGCGGATGTGCGCAGCCAGTTGCGCCAGACGGCCGCAGGCCTGGCCTGGCCGGAGACGGCCCCCCTGTCGGGCACCCTCAAGGCCAGCATGCCCAACATCGGCCTGTGGGCCTTGTTCGCCCCACCCGGATGGCGCGTCAGCGGCAGCCTGAATGCCGACGTCACGCTCTCCGGCACCCGCAGTGCGCCGCAGTGGAGCGGTGTGCTCAGCGCCGACCAGTTGAGCATCCGCTCCCTGCTGGACGGCGTGGACCTGCGCGAGGGCCGTCTGCGCGCCAAGCTGCAGGGCACGCGGCTGGACCTGACCGAGCTGTTCTTCAAGGGCGGCGAGGGCAGCAGCACGCGCATCCTGGGGCAAAGCGGCAACCTCACCCAGGCGCCCAAGGACGGCGGCACGCTGACCGGCAGCGGTTTCGTGGAATACGACCCGCAGGCGGGCGAAGGCCGCTCCGGCATGCGCATGGACATCCGCGCCGTCGCCGAGCGCCTGCAGGTGCTGATCCGCGCCGACCGGCAGGTCAGCGTCAGCGGCAACCTGCAAGCCGCGGTACAGGAAGGCCAGGTCACCTTGCGCGGCGGCCTGAAGGTGGACCGCGCCACCATCATTCTGGCCGACAGCTCGGCCCCGACCCTGGACGATGACGTGCACGTGCATTCCGCCGCCAGCCGCAAGGCCGCGCAGGAGAAGGCCGAGCAGGCTGCCCGACAGGCCCAGGCCCCCGGCACGGTGCGGGCGGTGCGCCCACCGGACATCCAGGTCAGCATCGACCTGGGCAACGACTTTGCCCTGCAAGGCTATGGCATCACCACCCGCCTGGAGGGACAACTGCAGGTGGCGAACGGACCGCGCATCACCGGGGAAGTCCACACCGTGAATGGCCGCTACCGCGCCTGGGGCCAGGCGCTGGACGTCGAAAAAGGCACCGTGCGCTTCAGCGGGCCGTATGCCAACCCGGCCATCGACATCACCGCCATCCGCCCGAACATCGCGGTGCGAGCGGGGGTCAAGGTCACGGGCAGTGCCAACCGTCCCCTGGTCACGCTGTTTTCGGAGCCCGACATGTCGGACGCGGAAAAGCTGTCCTGGGTCGTCATGGGCCGCAGCGCCGCCACCAACGGCGCGGAAACCGCATTCCTGCAACAGGCAGCGCTGGCCCTGCTCAGCGGCGGCAACACGGGCGGCAATTTTGCCGGGCAGCTGGGGCTGGACGAGGTGGGCTTCAAGGGCCCCAGCGACGACGGCACCGAGGGTGCGGCCGTCACCGTGGGCAAGCGCCTGTCCAAGGATTTGTACGTCGCCTATGAGCAAAGCCTGTCGGGCGCCATGGGGACGCTGTACATCTTCTACGACTTGTCGCGCCGCCTGACCCTGCGGGGACAGACGGGGGTACAAACCGCCGTGGACCTGATCTACACCCGCAGCAAGGACTGATCCGCAGCGGCGGGGCTGGCATGCACGGTTTGCCCGTCAGCCCCGCAGGCAACACTTACAATACCGCCCGCGTCCCCTTGTAGTTCAATGGATAGAACGGACCCCTCCTAAGGGTCAGATACAGGTTCGATTCCTGTCGAGGGGGCCAGTAACGTGCTGTTTTATAAATAAAAAAATGACAGCCGGGACATACATGGGACAAATGGTGCAGATTTCAGCATGCATCGGCTGCAAACAGCCAGTCACATGCACACCAGCGCACCCACACATAAAACTCCCGTAATTTCACGTAAATCGGCTAGGGCCGTCATCTGGTCCCCGCGCCAAGCCTGGAGCCATTCCCGTGCCGCCGACCTGCACGTAATTTGCGCCCCACGAAGCGGGCAGGCGCGGTGGGGGCGATGTGGCGCGCCGTGGGGTTGAGGCGGGGAAGTGCCTCGACGGGCTGGAAGGGGGTGGCAGGGGGCCGAAACGGCCCCCTGGTGACGCGCGGGCGGGGGTGGTGAGGGGGTGGGCGCATCGGGCGCAAAAAAAGGTGCCTGCGGCACCTTAGGGGGTTGGGTTTTCTTGGCTATGGCCGGGGGCAGTCAACCATTCGGCATGGTGCCCTGCTGGGCGTCCGCAAACCGCACCAGTTCCTCGCCTGCCCATTCGTTGATGGTCATGCACTTGGTTTCCAGCGGGGCAATTTCGTTTTCGATGAACACCTTGCGAGCCTCGCCGGCGTTGCCGAAACCGCCCGTGTTGTTGGGGATGATGCCCAGCAGGCCAGGCGGTACGCGGTGGGCGGCCAGCACGTCTTCCTTGCTGGCGTTCTTGATAGCGCTGAAGTCGTCTTTGGCCGCCACCTCGCTGATGGGAATCAGCTTGAGGCCGTCCGGCTTGCCGTTGGGCGCATGCACAAACAGGTTGCGAAAATTCCCCGGCCCCTTGGAGCGGCGCAGCTGCTCGCGCAGCTTGTCCACGTCGGTGTTGCCCACGGCAGCGTCCGACAGGTACATGATGAAGCCCGCGTGGCTGCCGTTTTCGTAGTAACGGCGGCGGAACATCGTGGCCGATGCGTTGAGCATCGCGGCCTGCAGGGCGCTGATGTACTCCGGCAGGCCGTACAGCTCCTGATTGATGTCGTACTCGCGCAGATGGAACACCGAGCCCGGCGCGAACTCATGTTCTTCGGCGTAGTTGGGCGCGTAGAAATAGCGGTTGTCCTTGCCGCGCCGTGTGTAGCGGCTCAAGGCATGCTCATAGCGCAGCACCCGGCCCGTCAGTGCACGGCGCTTTTCCAGATAGGCGTTGCCAAACACCAAGAAGTCCAGCGCCCAGGCGCTGAATGTCTCGCGCGTCAGCCGTGGATGCGGCACAAAGCGCGCGGTCAGCAGGTTGCGCTTCAAGAAGATGGCTGAACTGTGGTGTGGCGCCGCACGAAACGCATTCGACAGGCCCTCCTGCGGGTAGGGCGGCTCGTACCACTTGCCGTTGAACATGGCTTCCGCATAGTCCAGCAGGCGCAGGCGGTCGATGGGCTCGGGCTCACCAAAGGTGAATACCTCCATCTCGCCAGCATCGTGCGCGGCGGCGTTCATCGTCGTTCTTTTCACTCGTAAATCTCCACAGAAGAATTGCCACCCAGCACATCACCGGCCAGGTTTTCGTTATCCAGCGCGTGCATCACCGCCCAAGCCAGGTCGGCGTGGCCGATGTCGTCAGACCGCCCGCTGTGATAGGTCACATGCCGCTGGCTGGGGGTAAGCACCTTTTTGATGGCCATGAATGAGGCGGCCACATCGGTGCAGTCGTGGTCCATCTCCAGCCGACCCTTGGTGATGACCTGCTGGGCCTTGAGCACCAGGCGCGACTTCAGCGCCAGGTCGTAGTGGTAGGCGCGTGCCTGGGGGTAGAACTTGATGACCTGCTGGTAGACGCCCTGCCCCATGCCCGTGGTGTCGATGCCCATGAACGTCACGTTGTATTGCTGGGTGATGGAGCGGATGTATTCCGCCTGGGCGTCAAAGTCCGCCCCCCGGAACTGCTGGCGGTGCAGCAGCCGGAACTTGCCACCAGGCACAGCAGGCGGGGCCAGCACCACCAGGGCGGCGGTGTCGCCGGTATAGGACGGGTCATAGCCCACCCACACCGGCTTGCGGGCGAATGGGCGCGTGGCCAGGGGCTTGAAGTCGTCGGCCCACACTTCCCAGGAATCGACCATGCATGGCTGCATCAG
The DNA here is from genome assembly GCF_018064205.1 of Comamonas aquatica. Classification (NCBI taxonomy): domain Bacteria; kingdom Pseudomonadati; phylum Pseudomonadota; class Betaproteobacteria; order Burkholderiales; family Comamonadaceae; genus Comamonas; species Comamonas aquatica. The sequence continues at coordinate 2,679,085 of NZ_CP072916.1, forward strand.
GGCCAGCGTGAAAATCGAATTGCTGTCATCGATGAATTCGCAATCAAACAGGTTGGCGTATTCGTCCGGGGGGTACTCGTCCTGCAGCTCCTCGATGTCCACCAGGTGAAAGCCCTGGCGCACCGCGTCGTCCATCGTCACGATCTGGCGGAAACGCCCATCCGCGCAGCGCATGCCGGATGCCAGCGTGCGGTGGCTCACATCGATCTGGACCTGATTGGACTTGGCGCGCCCCTTGTTGCGGTCCTGGCCCAGCCAGAACGGATACGCCTGGTGGCTCTTGGCCGATGGCGTGGAAAAGTAGGTGCGCCGCCAGTGCTTGTGCGTGGCCATCGCGCTGGCCACCTTGTTCAGCTCCTTGAAGTTGCCCGCCCAAAAGAACTCGTCAAAGTAGAAGTCCCCGCTGCGCCCCTGGGCCGTGGCCGCGTTGGTGCCCAGAAAGTGCAGCTCCGCGTTGTTCCACAGCATGATCGGGTCGCCGCTCAAGTCCACGTCCACTTCGCGCGCAAACGCAATCATGTAGTTCTTGAACTGGTGAGCCTGGGCCTTGGAGGCCGACAGAAAAATCTGATTGCGCCCCTCTGTGATGGCACGAATCAGCGCTTCACGGGCGAAATACCATGTGGCCCCCAGCTGGCGGGCCTTGAGCAGAATGCGGATGCGCTCCTGCTGCGCTTCAAACCAGCGGTTTTGATAGACGAAATTGCCCGCGTGGAAAATCTCCACCAGCTGGTCGATCTGCTCCTGCGTGAACTCGTTGCGCTTGGGTTTGCGCTTGGGGGCTGCGTTGCGATGGGCAATCTTGGGATTGAGGTCGCCCTCCTTGCCAGTGTCCTGATAGCGTTCGATGCGTGCCGTGCGCTCCAGCTGGCGGCCCAGCAGATCGATTTCCTTGAAGTCGCCCCCGGTCTTGCTCTCACGCATGATGAGCTGCACAAGGCGCAGCTCCAGCGTGCCGTTCACCCGCTCCAGCGGCTTGGCTTCGTCCCACTTCTCCGCCTTGCACCAGCCGTAGACCGTGCTGGCCGGCAGCCCCAGGTGTTCGGCAATCAGCTTGATGCGCCAGCCGGTCCAGTACATGTGCCGGGCCACCGTGCGCGGCTGCGAACCATCGGCCAGCTCTGCCACCTGGCGCGCCGCACCATCGACGTGGGCCTGCGCGGTCAGCAGCGCGGCAAAGTCCGGCGATTCGCCTTCTCTGGCCTGTTGTGTGTTGATCGTTTCCTGCATAGCAGGCAGTTTTCCGGGGCGGGTGTCTGCGCTCCAGCGTCCGAATCCGTCACCAGAACCGCCACAACAGCACCGGCTTGAGAGAGCTTGCCCCGCTGCGCACCATGAAGTCTTTGCAACCCCGCAAGACATTCATCCACCACAGCGAGGCCCAGCCCCATGCCCAAGAAAACCCGCTTCCTGCGTGTCGCCGTTGAAGGCGCCACCTCTGACGGTCGCACCATCGACCGCGATTGGCTGCTGCAGATCGCCAAGAACTATGACCCCAAGGTCTACGGCGCACGCATCAACATCGAGCACATCCGGGGCTACAGCCCCTCCAGCGACTTCCGCGCCTATGGCGATGTGCTGGCCGTCAAGACCGAAGAGGTGGACATCGGCGGCAAAAAGAAGCTGGCCCTGTTCGCGCAGCTGGAAGCCACCGACGAACTGGTGGAGCTGAACAAGAAGCGCCAGAAGATCTACGCCTCGATCGAGGTGCGTCCCAGCTTCGCCGACACCGGCGAGGCGTACCTGACCGGTCTGGCCGTCACCGACAACCCCGCCAGCCTGGGCACGGAAATGCTGGCCTTTGCCGCGCAGAACCCCGACGCCAGCCCGTTCAAGAGCCGCAAGGAACAACCGGATGACGTGTTCGCCGTGGCCGAGCCACTGACCATGGAATTCGAAGATGACGCCGAAGCCGGCGCCCTGGACAAGTTCAAGGCACAGATGAAGGCCGCCCTGGCCAAGTTCACCGGCAAGGGTGCCACCGACGATGCCCGCTTTGCAGCCGTGGCCGAAACCGTGGAGCAAATGGGCGACACCTTTGCCGAGCATGCAGGCCAGGCCGCCAAGCACCAGGCCGACACCGACCAGGCCGTAACCGCCCTGCGCGCCGACCTCGACAAGCTGCAGCAGCAGTTCGCCGCCATGGACAGCACCGAGCAGCCCACCCGCCGCCCACAGGCCAGCGGCGGCAACGGTCATGTGCAAGCCGAATTCTGACCTGCCAGCGCTCGCAACCCTCCATCACTCCAAAGGATTTCACTATGCGCAACGAGAGCCGCATCGCATTCAATCACTACCTGGCCCGCGTGGCCGCCCTTTCCGCCGTCGCCGTTGGTGACACGGACAAGACCTTCTCCGTGGCCCCATCCGTGCAGCAAAAGCTGGAAACCGCCATGCAGGAATCCAGCAGCTTCCTGGGGCAGATCAACATCGTCCCAGTGGACGAACAGCAGGGCCAAAAGCTGGGCCTGTCGTTGTCCGGCCCAGCTGCGGGCCGCACCAACACGGCCAACAAGGCCCGCCAGACGCGCGACCTGACCAGCATGACCGACCGTGGCTACCACTGCCACCATACCGACTACGACAGCCCCTTCGGCACCGAACTGAAGGGCAGCGCCTACGAACTCATGCTGGCCAAGCTGGCCACCGACAAACGCGCACTCAAACCCGCTGCCCCGCCGCTGCAGACCAGCCTGGATGCTGGTCCGTTCTGGCCCGTCATTTCCCTGGAGCTGGTGCGCACCAACGTCGCCGTGGACGGCAGCGTGACCACCCAGCGGCTGGAGCATGCCGCCACTGCGGCCCTGGGCAACGTCATCGACCAGTTGGCGGCCTGGGCTGCCGAGCAGCAGGCCAACGGCTGCGCCACCCTGGCCAGCGTGCCCGCCGTCCACATCAACGGCAAGAGCCTGCAGGTCGTGCGCTTTGAGCGTGCCGTGTACGCCTATGCCAAGGCCGATCTGGCCGAACGCTACGCCGACGCGGACGCCACGGGGCGCGCGGAACGCGGCGAGGACGGGCGGCGCGTGCAGGCCGACGAATACCGCCGTGATGCCCTGCACGCTGTGCGCGACATCCTGGGCCAGCCGCGCATGACCAGTGAGCTGATCTAGCCATGCCCTTCACCGTGCGTACCCAACAAGGCGACACCGTGGACCAGTTGTGCCTGCGGCACCTGGGCCAGACCGCGGGCGTCACCGAAGCCACCTACGCATTGAACCCCGGCCTGGCCGCACGCGGTCCCACCCTGCCCCTGGGGCTGCTGGTGCGCCTGCCGGACCCTCCAACCGCCCCCACCGCCAGCCACATCGTGACGCTATGGGACTGACCCGCCCCCCACCACCACACCACTGCAACATGGCCGAACCTACCTCTACCGCTGGCACATTTGCTGGCTACAAACTCGCGCTGTTTTCCCTGCCCATCATCACCAGCCTGATTGCCTTCTGGCTGGGCCTGCGCTTCGTTCCGCTGCGTGGTGATGACCCGCGCAACGACCTACTGGGCCGTGTGCTGGCCTGCCTGGTCAGCAGCTTCGTCATGGGCGTGCCAGCCCTGGTGCTGCTGATGCAGCACTGGCCCGGCATCTTTGATGCCGGCGTGCGGCTGGCCTACCTGGCGCAGCTGCCCGCGATTGCCGGCTTCTTTGTCATCACCGGCTGCGTGTTCGTGGTGTCGTCCATTCCGGGGCCCTGGATCATGGCCGCCGTGTTCCTGTGGCTCAAGCGCAGCGAGGGCAAGACCATCACGGAGATGGCCCAGGACGTGCGCGACGACATCAACGGACTGCGCCGGCCTGCCACCGGCAGCACCAAGACCACCGCAGACCCCGCGCAGGAGCCCAAGCCATGAGCGCGATTGAATACATCAACGACCTGATCGAGCGCGAGGGCGGCTACGTCTACGACCCCCGCGACAGCGGCGGGGAAACCAAGTACGGCATCACCCTGGCCACAGCCCGCGCCTATGGCTACACCGGCGCCATGCGCGAGTTGCCCCGCGACACCGCACAGACCATCTACCTGCGCCGCTACTGGGTAGAGCCTGGTTTCCACAAGGTCGATGCCCTGTATCCCGCGCTGGCCGATTGCCTGCTGGACTTCGGTGTGCTGGCCGGCCAGACCACCGCCGTCAAGCACCTGCAGCGCGTGCTGAACGTGCTCAACCGCAACCAGGCGGATTACCCCGACCTTGTGCCGGATGGCCGTATAGGCTCCATCACCCTGGCCGCCTTGCGTGCCTTCCTGGCCAAGCGTGGCCGCGAGGGGGCGGGAGTGTTGTTCGGCATGGTGGCGGCCCAGCAGTCCAACTACCTGCTGGAGCTGGCCGAGCGCCGCCCCAAGGATGAGGCATTCCAGTACGGCTGGCAGCTCAACCGCGCGCTGGGCGAATTCCTGGGCGGCACGCCCTTCCTGCCCGCATGAGCGCCGCCGCCCTCCTTCCCATGCTGGCCCGCCTGCTGCTGCCGCTGGCAGCGGTGGCCATCCTCTACGGGGTGGACCAGCGGGCCGAGCAGCGGGGCCGCTTGGCCGCCCAGGCCCAGCAGTCTAAGCAAGACGCCAACGCACTGGCCAAGGGCATCCAGCAAAGCGCCCAGCTGGCCGGTGTGCTGGGCCAGTTCATCGACCGGCACCAACAGGACCAAGCACATGCCCAAGAAGCCATCGCCCGCCTGGGCACTGATCTGCGCAGCGGCGCTATCCGCCTGCACGTCCGCACCACCAGCGCGCCAGCCACTGGGGGCGGCGCCGACCGTGCCGCCCCTGGGCCTGGCCAAGCGCACGCCGAACTTGACCCAGCAGATGCTGGAGCGCTTCTCCACATCACCGCCCAGGGCGATGCAGCCATCCGCGACCTCAACACCTGTATCGACCGATACAACGCCGTCCAGCAAGCCGTGAACGCCACGCCATGAACAAGCCCGCCGCCCTGCGCGAGTACCTGCGCCGCTGCATCCCGCAGCTGGCCACCGACCCCCAGCAGCTCAAAATCTTTGTGGAGCGCGGCAACATCGTGTCGCGCAGCGGGCAATCGCTGTCCTTTGAATACCGCTTCACCCTGCGCCTGGTGTTTCTGGACTTCGTGGGCAGCTTGGACCTGCTGGCCATTCCGCTGCTGGCCTGGCTGACCACCCACCAGCCCGACCTGCTGCAGAACAAAGAAACTTCGAGCAAGGCGCTGCGCTTTGAGGTGGAACCCCTGGCGCATGACAAGTCGGACATCGTGGTGGAAATCGACCTGACGGAATCCGTCATCGTCCAAGAAGATGCCGACGAGGCCGGCAACCGCCGCCTGACCGCCACCCACAAGGGCGAAGTGATTCATCCGGCCCCTTACGCCACGGGCGATTACACCCTGTACCTGGGTGACAAGATCGGTGCGGAGTGGCACATCACCCAGGATACCGCCCATGGCTGATGCCCTCAAAGAGCTGGCGGACTGGGCGCAGCCGCTGCTGCACAAGCTGCAACCCCAGCAGCGCCGGGCAGCCATGCGCGAGGTGGCCCAGTACCTGCAGCGCAGCCAGGTGCAGCGCATCGCCAGCCAGCGCAACCCGGACGGCACGCCGTATGCGCCCCGTCGCCCCCGGGCGCAGCTGGTCGCCAAGTCCGGCGCCATTCGCAAACAGATGTTCATGGGCCTGCGCAAGCTGCGCAATCTGCCGCGCCGGGCCACCGCAGACCTGGCAAGCGTTGGGATCAATCCGCGCGTGGCCTATGTCGCCCGGGTCCACCACCTGGGCCTGCGCGACCGGGTGGACCGCAGCGACCCCACCAGCCCCGAGGTGCAATACCCCCGCCGTGAACTGCTGGGCTTCACCGACACCGACCTGCAGGCCGTCGAAGACATCCTGCTGCAGCACCTGATGGACGGCTGAATCAGTCACCAGCCCCGCCACAACAGCCAGATGGTGCGCCGCGCAGACTGCGGCGGCACATTGGCCGCATGTCCCCGAACGACCCAACGACTGCCATTTCCGAGCTGCAACGCCTGCTGCACAACATCGTGCGCGTGGGCGTCATCAGCGCCGTGGACCACGGCGGGCCAGACCAGCCTGCGCGCGTGCGTGTGTCCATTGGCGACCTCACGACCGACTGGCGCCCCTACCATGAGTGCCGCGCCGGCGGCACCACCACCTGGAACCCGCCCACGGTGGGGGAGCAGGCCACCGTGCTGTCCCCCAGCGGCGACCTGGGCGCAGCGGTGGTGCTGGTGGGGCTCAACAGCACCCAGCACCCCGCCCCCAGCAACAACCCCAGCCAGACCGTCACCCGCTACCCCGATGGCGCCGTGGTCCAGTACGACCACGCGGCGCACGCCCTGGTTGCCACACTGCCAGCAGGCGGCACCGCCACCCTGACAGCCCCGGGCAGCGTCACCATCGACAGCCCGCAAACCACCATGACCGGCCATTGCCTGGTCAAAGGCACCTTGACCTACCAGGGCGGCATGAAGGGCAGCGGGATGGCACAGGGCGCCACCGGCGCGGCGCAGATCGACGGCGACGTGCACACCACGGGCGACGTGGTGGCGGGCAGCATCAGCCTGCAGGGCCACAAGCACCCAGGCGTGCAAACAGGTGGTGGCACAACGGGGGTGCCGCAATGATGGACGCCACCACGGGCCGCCGCATCAGCCTGCGCGCCCACATCAGCCAGTCCATCGCGGACATCCTGACCACGCCCATCCAGTCGCGGGTGATGCGGCGCGGTTATGGCAGCTACATCCCCAGGCTGATTGACCAGCCCATGACGCCGGCCAACATCCTGCGGCTGCAGGCGGCCACGGCCCAGGCCATCATGAAATGGGAGCCTCGCACCCGCCTGCGCCGCACCCTCCTGCAAATGGATGCCGCAGGCCGTGCAGTGATGCAGATCGAGCGCGTGGACCAGGGGCAGGCCACGGCCATGCGCCAGTCCGTCACCTTGGCCGGAGGTCTGCGGGCATGAGTAACGCGCAGATCATCGACATGAGCAAGCTGCCAGCCCCCGCCGTGGTGGCTGTGCCGGACTTTGAAACCATCCTGGCCACGCTCAAGGCCGACATGGTGGACGCCATGCCGCTGGCCCAGCGTGCAGACATCGCGGCCACCTTGCAGCTGGAATCCGAGCCGCTGACCAAATGGCTGCAGCGGCTGGCGTTTCAGCTGATGGTGGAGCGCAGCGACCGCAACGACAGCGCGCACGCCGTCATGCTGGCCTACGCCCGTGGCAGCGACTTGGACCAGCTCGCCGCCTTCTTTGGCGTGCAGCGGCTGACCATCCAGGCCGCAGACCCCACCACCTTGCCACCCACCGAGGCGGTGATGGAAGGGGACGATGCATTCCGGGAGCGCATCCAGATGGCCCCACGCGGCTACAGCGTGGCCGGACCGGTGGGCGCCTACGTGTTCCACGCCAAGACGGCCAGCGGCCAGGTGCTGGACGCCGCCGCCACCAGCCCTGCGCCGGGCACGGTCATCGTGTCCGTCCTCGCGCGCCAGGGCAGCGGCGTGCCCGACCAGGCTTTGCTGACCACCGTGGCGGCCGCCGTCAACGCCGAGGACGTACGCCCGCTGACCGATGAGGTCATCGTCCAGGCGGCGGGCATCGTGCCCTACCAGATCACGGGCCAGCTCTACACCCTGCCCGGCCCTGATTCGTCCAGCGTGCTGGCCACAGCCCAGCAGCGCATCGCCGACTACGCCGAAGCCATGCACCGCATCGGGCGCATGCCCACGCTGTCGGGCATCTACGCAGCGCTGCACATCGACGGCGTGGCCCGTGTAGAGCTGACCAGCCCAGCCGCCGACGTGGTGGTAGGTGGCACGCAAGCCAGCTGGTGCACCGCCATCGACATCACCTACGGGGGCACCATTGACTGATTCGCTGCTGCCCCCGAACGCTACGGCCCTCGATCGAGCGGCAGAAGCGGTGCTAACCCGGCACCTGTCCAGCATTGCCCAGCCGCACCGTGCGCTGTGGAACCCCGATACCTGCCCGCTGGAGCTGCTGCCCTGGCTGGCCTGGCAGATGGGTGTGGAAGCCTGGCGCAGCGACTGGCCCGAACACATCAAGCGCGCCATCGTGCGCAACGCCATCCAAGTGCAGCGACAGCGCGGGACCATCAAAAGCGTGCGCGACACCGTGGCCGCGTTTGGTGGCGCCATCAGCATCCGGGAATGGTGGCAAACCACCCCCAAGGGGGCGCCGCACACGTTTGAGCTGGTTTTCACGATGACCGGCCAGGACGGCAGCCAGGCCAGCGCCGCCTTTGTGCAGGACGTGATGGCCGAGGTGTCCCGCGTCAAACCCCTGCGCTCTCACTTCACCTTTATCCAGGGCATCGCCACCACGGCAGCGGTCAAGCTCGCCGCCGTGGGCCGCCCTGTCACCTACGCCCGGCTGGATATGGCCGTGCAGTAACCCGCAGCATCTATGACAGGCATCATCTTCAAACTCACAACGGCGGGGCGGGCCGCCCTGGTCAACGCGGCGCATGACGGCACCAATGCGCGGCGCGTGGTCAGCGTCGGCGTCACCGCCACCGAATTCACGCCCACCGATGCACTGGCCACCGTTCCGGGGGAAATCAAGCGCATCACCACCATCGCAGGCGACGTGGTGGCGGCAGACACCATCCACGTCACCATCCGCGACGATGGCGCCGACACCTACACCGTGCGCGGCCTGGGGCTGTATCTGGACAACGGCGTGCTGCTGGGCACCTACAGCCAGCCCGGCGTCATTCTGGAAAAGTCCACCGCAAGCATCTTTTTGCTGGCCACAGACGTGCGGGTGCTGGATGGCAGCGTGGACATCAGCACGCTGCAGTTCGGGTCCACCGACTTCATCAACCCGCCCGCCACCACCGAGCGCCAGGGTGTGGTGCAGCTGGCCACGAAGGCGATTGCCGACGCGCTGACCGATGCCACCCGTGCCCTGACCGCTGCCAGCGTGGCCGGCCTGTTTGCTGCGCGGGCCTTGGTGACCCGCAAAATCAATGCCGGCACCGGACTGAGCGGCGGCGGCGACTTGTCAGCTGACCGCACTATTGCGCTGGCCAACACTGCCGTAGCGGCCGGCAGCTACGGTAGCGCCACCGTGGTGCCCACCTTCACGGTCGATGCCCAGGGGCGGCTGACCGCTGCAGGCACGGCCACCATCACGCCAGACTGGGGCAATGTCTCCGGCAAGCCCACCACCCTGGCCGGTTACGGCATCACCGATGCGGCCCTGGCTGCGCGTGCCATCACCGCCGGTACGGGGCTGACCGGTGGTGGCAACCTGACCGCCAATCGCACACTGGCACTGGCTGACACCGCCGTCACTGCCGGCAACTACGGCAGCTCCACCGTAGTGCCCACCTTCACGGTCGATGCACAAGGGCGGCTGACGGCAGCGGGCACGGCCACCATCACGCCAGCCTGGGGCAATGTCTCCGGCAAGCCCACCACCGTTGCAGGCTATGGCATCACCGATGCGGCCCTGGCTGCGCGCACCATCACCGCCGGTACGGGGCTGACCGGTGGTGGCAACCTGACCGCCAATCGCACACTGGCACTGGCTGACACCGCCGTCACTGCCGGCAACTACGGCAGCTCCACCGTAGTGCCCACCTTCACGGTCGATGCACAAGGGCGACTGACGGCAGCGGGCACGGCTGCTATGACGCCAGCCTGGGGCAATGTCTCCGGCAAGCCCACCACCTTGGCAGGCTATGGCATCACCGATGCGGCCCTGGCAGCACGCACGATTGCTGCCGGCACGGGGCTGACCGGTGGTGGCAACCTGACCGCCAATCGCACACTGGCACTGGCTGACACCACCGTCACTGCCGGCAACTACGGCAGCTCCACCGTAGTGCCCACCTTCACGGTCGATGCACAAGGGCGACTGACGGCAGCGGGCACAGCTGCCATGACGCCAGCCTGGGGCAATGTCTCCGGCAAGCCCACCACCTTGGCAGGCTATGGCATCACCGATGCGGCCCTGGCAGCACGCACGATTGCTGCCGGCACGGGGCTGACCGGTGGGGGCAACCTGACCGCCAATCGCACCCTGGCACTGGCCAATACGAATGTCACTGCCGGCAGCTACGGAAGCTCTACGCGCATTCCAACTTTTACCGTTGATGCTCAAGGCCGCCTGACCAATGCGGGTTATGTCGATTTAGAAGTTGATTGGTCGAACCTGTTGGGAAAGCCTGTCAGAAGGTGGCAAGAAGTCACGCGCGCCACGGGCGTAATTTATACAAATGGATTGCCGTTTGATATTGAGTTGAACGTGCAAACCGCAAGTGGATCAAATACTGCGCGATCTGTAGTTGTGGAAATCAAGAATGCAGGGGAGACAGTTTGGAACTCCATTTTGCTTGCATACGAAAGTTCCAGCGTAGTCGCGCAAGCAGCAGGAAATATCACAATCCCTGCGGGTGCTGAATACAAAATTACCAGCGGCGCTATTCAAAAATGTTTTGAACTGAGATAGCAAATGGATTACTTATATTTTCGTGATGCAGATGGCAACAAATATGGATACCCTGTTGAAGTTTCCAAGGATTTCGTAGAGAAAAAAGGATTGATTGAATTAACACCGTCCGAGGTGGAAGATTTACTGAACCCGAAACCGAAGGCAACTGCTGAAAGCTTAAAACAGCAGGTGACAGAAAAGCGTTGGCTGGTGGAAACTGGTGGCATTACTCTGCAAAGTGGCGAAGTAATAGCGACCGGAATTGATGACCAGAACCGCATCACCTCGGTAGTCACAAATGCAGAGAGAGCCGGTCTGCAGGAGGTCGATTTCAAGAGTGCCACCGGATGGTCACGAATTCGGATTGAGCAAGTCCAGGCGATAGCAGCTGCAGTGGCAATGCATGTGCAAGCCTGCTTCTCTGCTGAACGCATGCACCACGAAGCGATTGATGCGATTGACGTTCAAGCAATTGGCCGGCGAGTGGCTGCGCGTGAAGCGTCCGGAGGTCCAGCACAGCACGTTCCACCACTATGAGCAGACATTGAGCAGTTACCACTTTGCGGACCTGATGGACGTGCGGACAGTGGACCTGAACTATCGAGCCTTGATGAATTTGCTGGCGGACTTTCCGAAAAACGGCAAGACCTTCAACAACGTGGCCAGTGTGTTGCGCCAGGTGCTGGAGTATGGGTTCAAGGCCAAGTTGCTGGCCGAGCCGCTGCACGATCATGTGGAGATGCGCCGCTACCAAAAGCCAGGGCCAGACCCGTACACGCTGCAGGAGGCACTGGCCATCATCCAGGCCATGCCCGAAGGTGCGCCACGGAACTACTACGAACTGGCTTTCTTTTCAGGAATGCGCCCTTCTGAGCAGATCGCACTGCAGTGGGCCAAAGTGGACCTAAAGGCCGGCAAGATGGTTGTGGATGCTGCCATCACCCGGGGCGAAGAAAAGGGCACGAAAACCGGCATCACACGCACAGTGGAGCTGACAGGGAATGCGCTGGAAGCCTTGAAGCGGCAGCGTGCCATCAGCAACCAGGGCGCAGTCTATGTGTTTGAGGCTGGCGACGGTAAGCCGCCGGCTTCCACGGATGCCCCACTGGACGCCTGGTGGCGCCCCACGGTGGCATCGTTGAATGTGCGTTACCGTGATGCCCGACAAACCCGCCACACGTTCGCCACCATGTGCCTGATGGCGGGCATCACCCCTGGGTGGGTGGCAACGCAGATGGGACACTCGATTGAGATGTTTTTTCGGGTGTACAGCCGATGGATTGAGGGGGCGGATAATGGAGTTGAGAGAAAGCGACTTGATGCTTTCATTTCTGCGGAAAGTGCATAACAGTCGTATGAAATTATCTACGCCTGCGAGGAATCCTCGCAGGCACAGCTGGCTCATATGCTTTGAGACCAGCATCACCAGTAAGAATTTCAACTACGATGCCGCTGCGCGCGTAGTATTCAGCGACATCCTTAATGGTGGCATCGCCGATTGAAAGACCGCCAGTAGCCAAGCGGGGCCAATTTTCTGCTAATACAAGAAGATTGGTGGATTCCCACAAAGAAGACTGATCCGTAAATGCAGCCCAGGGTGTCGTGGCTTCAGCGGCAGCAGACAAATGCTCCGCTAACATGTTTGCACACTCAAAACGGTTAGACGATGCTTGAGCGATATGGTTGCCTGTCTCGATTAGCGTCGCAATCGGCAGCACAAACGTGCTCCCTTGTGCTTTTTCTTGCTCCAGCAGAGCTGCAATTCGATCGTGATTCCACACGTCATCAATAGGTCCTGCGGTGTCTTTGCCGGGGACCTTAAGCCAGCAGCACAGGACAGAGGTGTCAAGGATTAGTACCTTCCTGCTCATGAGCGCACCTCGGTTGCCTGCTGCTCCAAGGTTTTCTCGATCATTCCCTGGCTTGAAATCCTACCTACAGGTCCGTGCGCTAAAAGCTTCGGAAGATTATTAATGTCCTCAAGGAGAGTAAGTACAGAGAAACCACTTGTTGGATCACGGTGTGCTACTGCAATAAAAGGCACCATCTCCATACCCATTGCATCGAGCAATGCAGGGTTATGGGTCGTCACAAGCACGTCCACACCACGTCTGCTTCCAACATCCATGAGCATTTCCAGCATCAGCGTTGCCCGCGATGGATGCAGTCCATTGTCGATTTCTTCTACCACCAACAAACTACCGGAAGGCCGCGTAAGCAGAGCGGTGAGAATGGCAAGAAATCGCAATGTCCCATCCGACATCCCCCTTGCATCAATAGTCTGTTGTTCGCCCGCATCGCGCCAATGTTCCTCGCAGTAAAGCATGGCGTCAGTATTGAACTTACCTACTGTCTCAGCATAAACCCTGCGGATGTCGCGTTCTGGCAGTCGACTCGCGTAGCGAGTCAATGTGCGTTCTATTTCTTCCTTCTTATCATCCGGCAATGCAGCGATAACACCTGCAATATTGCTGGCGTCAGGTTCGAGTTTTTCTGACAGCAATGCGTAACCACGCATATGCGACGGAATTGGGTCAAGGATAAATATCCCGCGAAGGGCATTCGAAAGAGCAGCGACACCATCTTGTATTTCCTGGCGTAGTTTTTGACCAACCAGTTGAAACAAAACTGTGTGGCCTCTGCCTAGCTGCCGAGGGGTTCCTTGCTTCTCGTTGTAAAGGCGTGCAACGATGGTCGGAGAATCATTCGTGCATACATCAGTGCGATAAAGCTTGATACGCCCAGCTTCGGACTTGCGTGCGCCTTGCTTATCAAGTCGGTACTTGATACGAGTTAGATGTTCAGCAACTAAGTCACACCTGTTGTCGCTGACCATGCACTCTACGTTGTACTCGTAGTCGGTAGTATCTTCGGTACGAATAGTCGCATTCAGTGAAAACACATTCCCTGGTTTACGTGCTGCCCACTCCACGCCACCGCGAAGTGCAAGCATCCCTGAGTCACCTTGAAGCGCAGCCGTCAGCATTGCACCATTTGCAATTCGATTTAAGAAGGACAGTGCATCCAGAGCATTTGACTTACCACTGGCATTTGTACCGATCAATACAGTGACCGGATCGATATGCAACTTAGCTAGTTCAAAGCTCTTCCAGTCTTTCAGTTGCAACGACGTAATCATTGATTCTCCATAGTACGCAAGGCGCTCGCACAAAGCGCAATGCTGCGCAGTAGGACTGCATTTTGGCTTATTGCGATGCCCAGTGAAGGGCAAAATTCTTAGGTTCCTCTACTTCTTTCAAGCAACTTGACATCTCTTCGTTGGGACTGTGGCCCGGCCGAGAGCTACAGTCATGGAAGCTGGCTGCACCCTGCCCGCCATAACGGCGATGCCACTTGCAAGCTATACGCGTCCTGATACCAACGGCTCCAGCCCCAAGGATCAGCCGATCGATCTGCTGTACCAAGTGTGCTCGCCCTTTGGGTGGCAATGACGTACTCTTCTGGATGTTCGTCTGAGAGTTCCCAAGAAGGTTGGCAGACTTAAGAAGCCCTATGTTCCTTCGCTTCTGGTGAGCAGCCTCTTGCAAGGCGACAGCTAGAGAGCTGGGACACAGGGTGGGACACCAACATTAAAAAACACAGAAATTAGCGATGTTCTCGCTACCTGATCGTAGCGATTCATGTGACAAATTTGCCTGAATTTTGTAGTTAACGGGTTCGATTCCTGTCGGGGGGACCACATTTAAGGCCGTAAGCGTCCATCAGCTTCCGGCCTTTTTTGTTTGCCCTCTGTCGATGACACTTTGAAGTGCACCAAGGTTCGCCAAAGTGTGCCGCAATCCAGGGGTATCTGGGGGTACATCAGGGGGCAGATTGTCAAAAAGTGGGGGCACATTTCTCAAGCCCCGCTTTCTGCACCCAAGCCTTCACTGCCCCTTCTCATTGCATGGGGCCGCGAGCTGTTGGCGAAGGCACGGAGAACAGCAAGACTGCGTCCGATCCCTTTGCTACGATGCGGACAGATTGGAGACGTCTTTATGTTCGACTGGCTTCGCCAGCTATTGCTTAACGCCAAAGCACGCCGGGAGTTGCTAGAAGTATTGGAGCATCAGGCACAGGCGGCGAAGGAGCAGTTAAACGAATCGCTGCTATTGGCCCATACCGCAACACACCCTGAGACGAAAGTTACGCGCCTGGAGTTTGCGAAATCCAAATTTGCCGAGTTGCAAACCATTGCCGCAGAACATCCCAGGATGCGCCTCACCAACGAGCAAGAAGTCGACGCCGCCATCAAGCTGCTGGAGGAAGAATTTGCTCAGGCTGGCTATTACGCGATGGCGGAGGCCAGGCGCAGACAGTCTGTGTCTGCGCATGTCAATCTCAGCCAAGAAGCTGAAAAGCTGCTTGCAATCAACTGTGAACGGCGATGAGGTGTGATGCCTCAATGCACCAAGCCCGCGACAGAGGGCTGGGTTGTTGGGTGCCAGTTCTGACTTAGAAGCATCAGTTTTTTGTGGATCCTGGCGCAGCACATCGTCGAGTGCGGTTGTTTTCACCGCTTGCGGTCTTGTTCTTTGCTCCCGCTGTCGCGTGCATGTTCAAGCTCGCCAAAATCCATGCAGGAGCGCCGCCCTGGAGCATATGGGGGTACATGTCAGATGCCCCAGCCTTCACTCTGGCGGCCTTTTTGATTGCATGAGGCTGTGCGCCTTGCCGATGCCCTGTTGCAGCACCTCGAGGTTCCCCGCACTGCACCGCCCCCAAGGCAGCCAGGCAACTGCGCGACAAGGAGGATCGAAGGCCCCGTGTCCGCGCGCCATGCGGAAGCGCCCGGCAGCCAGGAGCCTGGCCACCCTCTCCTTTCACCAGCCCCAGAGCAACTTTTGCGAGACCCAGCCGTGCTGGCCCTCGCTGGTGCGCACCTTGGCCCAGCCCTGCTTTTTCTCCAGGGTTCTTACCACATCGTATTTCTTGAGCTTGGCCACGATGCGGTGCTGGGTGCCCATGCCGGCCCGCAGGTTGGCGGTCTTGACCTTGACCAGGTAGTGGGGGGTATGGGTGGTGACGGGCCGGTACACCCAGCCCAGCACGCCGTCGATGTCCTTGACCTGCAGCCAGTTGCCCTGCTTTTTGACCACCGCCAGCGGATAGCCCTGGGTCAGCTCCCACGCGATCTCGGACCGGGTGTTGGGTTCGGTCCGGATGTTGGCCTTGTCGCCCTTGACGCTGCGGAATTCGGCAGCGCCGGCCAGGCCAGCCGACACGGCCAGGGTTGCACACAGAACAATTTTTGAAAACGAACGACCAAGCACCTGTATCCAGCTCCCAGTGAAGATTGCAGACTGGCGGGGCTGCGAATTCAGCCCGCGCCGCAGAGTTCTGAGAAATTGGTGTGCCCCACGGCGTGTGAGTTCCTTTTATTTGCAGGCATCGTGCCGAAAGATCGTCCGCAAGGCTGCATCGCGGGCCTGTGTGCCCGGCCGCAGTGCCTGCCTGCCATGGCGCGCGTGAGACCCGCTTCCAGGGGTCTGCGGCCATGCTGGCACAGGGCACGGCGGCCTTGGTCCGCCCCCCGGACCGGTGCCGGCTGGCACAGGGTACGCACCGCGCGCATGCGTTGGCCATGCCCTCGTCCACCTCGGCTGTGTGCTCTCAAAAATAGAAGCAGCCTGCGCTTGCCCATTCAGCATTTCAAACACCAATCATTGTGTAAACGCTGCCAGACCTGCGCCAGGTGCTCATTTTTTATGCCATGGCGTGCGCCACACGCTGGCGATCGTGCACAGGCCGTACAGCGCCATGGCCACCACTACCAGCACAAACAGGCCCTGCGCGCTGGGTGTGGCGCCCGCCATCAACCAGCTGCCGCCGGCGATGACCACCAGCAACCGCACCGTGCCCGCCAACACCGGCCCCAGCACATGGCCCGCACCCAGCGAGGCGAAGTACAGCACCAGCCCCATGCCGAACAGGCCGAACGCCGGGCCGACGGTGCGCAGATAGGCATCGGCATGCGCCAGCACGGCAGCATCCTGGGTGAAGATGCCGGACCACAGCCGGGGCCACAGCACCACCAGCAGGCCCAGCACGGCCAGGATGGCGGCGGCCAGCCACGCGCCCGTCCAGGCCACCTTGCGCGCACGCACCACCTGGCCGGCGCCCATGGCCATGCCCACCATGGGCACGGCCGCCACCCCCACGCCAAAGGCAATCGGAATCAGCAGAAATTCCAGCCGCTGGCCAATGCCATAGCCGGCCAGGGCATCGGGCCCCAGCCGTGCGACCATGCCGGTCAGCACCAGAGCGGCCAGCGAGGTCTGCACCGGCGAGATGCAGGCCAGGGCGCCGACGCGCAGGATGTCCTGGAACATGGGCCACGACAGGCGCGCACCGCGCCAGCGCAGCAGCAGCCGGTCCTGCCCGCGCAACAGGTACCAGCCCAGCACCACAACGGCCACGGCCATGGCGACGATGTTGCCCAATGCCACACCGGCCATGCCCCAGCGCGGTGCCGGCCCCAACCCCAGGCCGAACGCCCCGCCCACCACGATCTGCAGCAGCGACACCCCGAACAACACGGCCGACGGCCACTGCATATTGCCCGTGCCGCGCACCACCGAGGCCAGCGTATTGCACAGCCACACCAGCACCGCCCCGCTGAACAGCACCGCGCCAAAGCCCGTGGCGGCCTGCAGCACCTCGCCGCGCCCGCCCAGCCAGCGGTAGAAGACGCTGCCGCACAGCACCAGCAGCAGCGAATACAGCACGCCCACCACACCGCCAATCACCAGCGCATGCACGGCCAGGGCCGAGGCCTTGTCGCGGTCGCCACTGCCCAACGCACGGCTGATGGCCGATGACACGCCGCTGCCCATGGCACCGTTGCTCATCATCTGGGTGAGCATGGCCAGTGGAAACACCAAAGCCATGGCCGCCAGCGCCGTGGTGCCAAGGCGCCCGACGTAATAGGTCTCGGCCACGGCCACCAGCACGGACATGCCCATGGCCACCATGTTCGGCAGGGACAGCCGCCACAGCGTGGGCAGGATGGCATCGCGCAGCAAGGGGTGGCCGGCAACGCCGGCTGGGGCTGGGGCGGTGCTCATGCCACCTCCTGCACGTGGGCCAGCCGGGGCAGCAACTGGCCCACCAACTGCTCCAGCGCGGCAATCTGGTCGCCGCCGCACAGGGCGCGCACCTCGGCCTGGGCCTGCTTCCACAACCCCAGGGCCTGGCGGTAGCGGGCGTCACCGTCGGGGGTCAGCACCACGCAGCGGCTGCGGGCATCCTTGCCGGGCACCAGGGAAATCAGGCCCGACTGCTCCAAGGTGCGCAGGTTGCGGGTCATGGTGGTGCGGTCGGTATTCAGGCGCTGCGCCAGGGCCGAGACACTCAGCGGCTCCTGTCCCCTGCGCACGCGCGCCTGGGCCAACAGGCTGAACTGCGTGCCCTTGAGCCCGCTGGGCGCCAGGGTGTCGTCGTACAGCTGGGAAATCTTGCGCGACAGGCTGCGCACCATGAAACAGGTGCACGGCGCACCGCTGTCGGGCTGCGTGGGGCAGGTGGTGGCCCCAGTGGACGGGGGGGACTTGGGGGGCATCGTGGTCTCCATTGGCCCCGTGCATCAGGGCGCAGGAATAAGTGTAGATGCACGTATTCACCCCCTCTGTCATCCCTGCGACGGCCGCCCTAGGGCGCGGCAGACCGGTCGCCGTCTCAGGGCTGGAGGGCCACCATGGCGTCCAGTTGATCCAGCAGCAACTGCAGGTGGCGGCTGCGGATGGGATCGCTCAGCAGGTCAATCTGCAGCAAGCCCGCCCAGGTGGAGGCGTGGTCCACACGAAAACCGGACAAGGCCGAGATCAGGTAGTGCACATCGGCCGCTTCCAGGCCCGCGCGGAAAATGCCCGACTGCTGGCCCCGATCCAGGATGCGCTGCAAGGGCTCCAGAGCCGCCTGGCGCAGGGCATCCATCGTGGGCACCTGGCGCAACATCTCCCCGCCCTGGAAGTTTTCCTGCAGCACCAGCCGGGTGAAGTTGCGGTTGTTCTCGTGGTAGTGGAAGCTCTGCACGGCCAGGGCACGCAAGGCCTCGCGCGGAGGCAGGGTGTCCAGCGCCAGCTGCTGCTCCGACGCCCGGATGTCGCTGTAGCACTGCTCGATCACCGCTAGGTACACATCCTTCTTGTTGCCGAAGTAGTAGTACAGCATGCGCTTGGCGCACCCGGCCTTGGCCGCAATGCGCTCCAGCCGCGCACCGTCATAGCCGAAGTTGGCAAACTCTTCCTTGCCGGCCTCCAGCAAGGCCTGGCGCATGTCGGCCGTGGCGGTGTCTTCGGGGGAAGGGGTGGGGGTCTCTGGGTTGTGTGCGCTCAATACCGTTCTCCATGGCCACAGCGCGACCCGCTGGGGCCATCCGGCCAGGGCCTGTCACTGTTCATCAGTTGGGGCGGCCAGCGTATCACGCAGGGCAAAACCCACGCCGCTTCCCTGCCCTGCGCGCAGTCCACATGGCGGACGGCAAGAGCCTGGCCATCCGGCAGTACCCGCTCGCGGCCACGCACCGTGCCGCGGCGGGCTTCTCGCTGTGCGGCCGCTCAGGGCGACGCCGGCACACCATCCGGCAGCGCCAGGGTACGCACCCGCAGCTCGCCAGTGGCAAACACATAGTCATAGGCATACACCCCGGACACGGCATGGATGTCGCCCGCATCGAAGGCTTCCGGGGCCACGATGCCCCTCAACACCATGCGCCCCTGCACACGGTCCAGCAGGACAAACGCGGTATGGCCTTGCCGCAGTCCCTGCGCCTGCAGCCGGGCGGGGATCTGGTAGGCCTCGAGCAGGCTGCGCGATGGCTCCAGGTAGATGCGGTGGCGCTGGAACAGGTGGTTGTGCCTGCGCATCGCCTCAATCTCGGCGTAGCACGCCGCACGCAAGCGGGGCTGGCGTGCGCTCACGATGTAGGGCGCCGGCCGTGCCTGGGCACCCAGCCGCCAGTGGGCATCGCCCCCGCTGTCCAGGGCCTGCATGAAGGTCTCGGGCGCCCCGCGGATGAACTCGACCATGCCGTGGTAGCCCTTGGCCAGCGGTTGGGCATATGCCGGTTTCAAGGATGCCGGATAGATATCGATCATGGGCTCGGGAGCCAGGTGGACCACCTCCGAGAAGGCGCGCAGCACCGTCTCGTCCAGCAGGTCGGCATCCCTGTGCAGGGCCTGCGGGTCCGCAAAAACCGCAATCGACCAGCGCATGCTGCCGTACAGCGGCGACAGGGCGCGCAGCGAGAAAAAGTCGCCCTGCACGCCGACGCGCTTCAACTGCGCCAGTGCCGTGCGCTGGTTGGCGACGAACTCACGCGATGCGGCTCGGGCCGCCAGCACCTTGTCGCGCAATACCTCGGCGCCCTCGCCGGGCTCCAGCCGCACCATGAAGTCGCTGCCCGTGGCCTGGTCCCGCAGGTACACGCCATAGCGCCCCTGCCAGCGCGCCAGGGGCTCGGAAGGCTGCAATTGGAGGGTGCGCAGCAACTGCAGCTCACCCGCAAAGTGGCTGTCGATGGTGCGCGCCACCATGTCCGCAGGGGCAGCGGTGGAACAGGCGGCCAGCAGCCAGGGTAGTGCCGCCATACCCAGGGCCCGCTGGCACACCATGCGGCACAGGCGCCTGCGCCCCAGCGCCCTGATCCATCCCAAGGTATTGCTCAACAATCGATAGCGCACGGGGGTAGGATGCCGGTTGGGTTGGAGAGGTACATGGTGCAATTTTGTTTTTCGACGATGGCGCGTGCTGGGATTGTGATGGCAGCCGGGACGGTGATGGCCGCGGGGACTGCACAAAGCCAGCAGCGGCAGCACCCCCTCCCCACAAGGTCGAGGTGGCCCAGATGGTGGCCTGCAAGTATGACGTTCCCACGTTCAACGACTACGCGATGGCCTTGGGCGCCTCGGGCGAAGGGGCGGCAGCCCTGGGGCTGACCCGCATCGAGGATACGCCCAACCCCTTCATGCATGAGTACCAGTTGGCGGCGCCCATCGACGTGCTGGGCTGGCGCACACAGCGCGTGGCCCTGGCCTCCGGCGCCTTGCTGGCCGTGCTGGACCAGGTGAAGCCGCAGGATGTTGCCCAGCGGCTGGGCATCGAAGAGGCCCTGCGGGACGATGACTTCAAGTACATGGCCATGCGCGTGGCACACCACACACAGGAGAAGGTGGGCAGCAACACCCTCAACACGGTCATCAGCCATGAGGTGTCCACCGTGATCACCCACCCCGGTCAGGTGCTCGTCGGCTGCAGCTACCGCGTGAACACCTACTGATCCGCACCCTGCATGCCCGCCACAGCGGGCGCGGGGATGGCCCATAAAAAAAGCCCTGGCGGCGCAGACTGCGCTTGCAGGGCTTTTTCATGCGCCAGCCTCCCACCGAGGCCGGCTGGAAGGCTTGGCGCTTACTTCTTGGCGGCGCCAGGCAGGGCGTAGGCGATCACGTAGTCGCCACGGTCCGGCGACTGGCGGGCGCCGCCGGCGGAAATCACCACGTACTGCTTGCCGGTCTTGGGCGATTGGTAGGTCATGGGACCACCCTGGCTGCCCACGGGCAGGCGCCCCTTCCAGACTTCCTTGCCGGTGGCGGTGTCCCAGGCGCGCAGGTAGTAGTCCTGCGTGCCGGCGAAGAACACCAGACCGCCTTGCGTGGCCAGCGAACCACCCAGGGTCGGCAGGCCCACGGGGAAGGGCATGCGCATCTTGATGCCCATGGGGCCCTGGTCCTGCACGGTGCCCACGGGGACCTGCCAGACCACTTGCTGGGTCTTCATGTCGATGGCCGTCAGCGTGCCAAACGGGGGCTTCTGGCAAGGAATGCCCAGCGGCGACATGAAGCGGTCCTTGACCACGGCATACGGTGTGCCACCCAGGGGCACCTGGCCCATGCCGGCGTTCGGTGCTTCACCGCCATCCGACAGCGCGGCATCCTGCTTCTGCGGCACCATCTTGACCCACAGGCCCAGGCGCATGTCGTTCACGAAGAGCAGGTGGTTGGTCGGGTCGGCCGACAGGCCGCCCCAGTTCATGCCACCCAGCGAACCGGGGAAGCTCAGCGACACATCGGTGTCCGGCACGGTGAACAGGCCGTCATAGCGCATGGACTTGAACTTGATACGGCACATCAGCTGGTCCAGCGGCGTGGCGCCCCACATGTCGGCTTCGGTCAGGGTCTGGGTGCCGATCTGCGGCATGCCCACGGACAGTGGCTGGGTGGCAGCGTACTTCTCGTTCGGAATGGTGCCGGGCTTGACGGCCACTTCTTCCACCTTGGTCAGCGGCTGGCCGGTGTGGCGGTCCAGCACGAAGATCTGGCCGGCCTTGGTGCCCACCACCAGCGCGGGGGTGGTCGTGCCGTCCTGGCGGGGGAAGTCGATCAGCGTGGGCGCCATGGGAATGTCGAAGTCCCACAGGTCGTTGCGCACGGTCTGGTAGACCCACTTTTCCTTGCCGGTGGCGGCATCCAGCGCCAGGATGGAAGCGCCGTACTTCAGGTCCATGGGCGAACGGGTCGCACCGTACAGGTCCACCGAGGCCGAGCCCATGGGCAGGTACACGGTGTTGGAGCTGGGGTCGTAGGTGGTGCCGGCCCACACGTTCGCCGAAGAGCGGGTGTAGGTCTCACCGGGCTGGAGCACGGCATTCGGCGTGCTCGAACCCGAGTCGAAGGCCCAGCGCAACGCACCGGTCACCACATCGAAGCCGCGGATCACGCCGCCGGGCATGTCCACCTGCACGTTGTCGGCCACACGGCCACCGATCACCACCGTGGTGCCCGCCACCGTGGGGGCGGCCGTCAGGGTGTAGTAGGCGGGGTTGGGGATGGTGCCAATGCCCTGCTTCAGGTCGACCACGCCGTGGTCGCCAAACTCGGCGCACAGCTCACCGTTGTCGGCGTTGATAGCGAACAGGCGTGCATCGATGGAGTTCATCAGGATGCGGCGCTCACAGCTAGCGCCCGCGGGCAAGGCCACGGCCTGCACCGGGGTGGAACCCGGCACGGTCGGCTGGGCCACCTGCGCGTTGGCGTCGAAATAGGCCAGGCCCCGGCAGCGTTCCCAAACACCGCCGACGTGGGCGTTGACGTCGTGGCGCCACAACTCCTTGCCACTGTCGGCATCCAGCGCGATCACGTTGTTGCTGGGGGTGCAGACGAAGACCTTGTCGCCCACCTGCAGCGGGGTGGTCTGGTCTTCGGCGCCAGCGCCCGTGGACTTGGGCACGTCACCGGTGCGGTAGGTCCAGGCCACTTCCAGCTGGTTGACGTTGTCCGCGTTGATCTGGTCCAGCGCGGCAAAGCGGTCGTTCTTGTAACCGTTGCCATAGTGGTCCCAGTTGGGCGGCGTCTCACCCTGTGCCACCGGCTTGCGCGTGGCGGCGGCGCTGGCGGCCTTCACCTCGGGGTGGATCTGGAACATGGACACAAAGGCGGCCAGGCCGGCCACCAGGAACACCCCGGCCAGCGACAGCGCGGCCTTGGTCTGCGCGGGTTGGCCGGCGGCCTTGCGCAGCAGCGGCAGGCTGGCGGCGACCACGGCCGCACCAAACGTCAGCGCCAGCAGGCGCGAGATCAGGCTCCAGTAGTCAAAACCCACTTCCCACAGCGCCCAGGCGACGGTGAGGGCAAAAGCGCCCAGGTAGATCCAGGCGCCTGCAGGGCGCTGGCGCACGAACTGCACGCCCGAAGCCAGCAAGGCCGCGCCCGCCAGCGCAAAGTACCAGCTGCCGCCCAGGGTGATCAGCTTGCCGCCGCCCACCAGGAAGAACAGACCGGCCAACGCCAGCACTGCCCCCAGTATGCACAGCCATACGCGTGCCGCAGTGGACTGCGGCTGCTTGTTCTTTTGCATGAGAACCTCTCAGTACAGTCAGTGCCCACTAGCTTTCAAGGCGAAAGCGCACGCGGGACTGCTGCCTAACAATCATGAGTGAGAAAAAAAGTCCATTGTTCATGGGAAAGAAAGTCCACGACCTGCACACGTGTACCGAATGTTTCAGAAAAAACTGAAACTTCTTGTGCGTACCAACCTGCGTCTGGTCTGCGGCAGACCTACGGCCCGCACGCAGCCATGCTGGACGGGTCAGCCACCGGTTGATGGGTTGATGGGTTGATGGGTTGATGGGTTGATGGGTTGATGGGTTGATGGGTTGATGGGTTGATGGGTTGATGGGTTGATGGGTTGATGGGTTGATGGGTTGATGGGTTGATGGGTTGATGGGTTGATGGGTTGATGGGTTGATGGGTTGATGGGTTGATGGGTTGATGGGTTGATGGGGCGATGGGGCGATGGGGCGATGGGGCGATGGGGCGATGGGGCGATGGGGCGATGGGGCGATGGGGCGATGGCCCAGGTCTACACTGCCCCACCATGACCACCGCCCTCCCTGTCCGCCTGACAACCGACCGCCTGCAGCTGCGCCCCTGGCAGGCCAGCGATTTGCCGGCGATGGCCCAGTTGCACGCCGATGCGCAGGCCATGCGCTACTTTCCTGCCACCCTGTCGCGGGCCGACAGCGATGCCCTGGTGGCCCGCTTTCAGGCCCGCATCGACGAGCAGGGCTGGGGGTTCTGGGCGGCCGAGCACCGCGCCAGTGGCGAATGCATCGGCATGATCGGCCTGAACCGCCCGCGCGACGACCTGCCTTGCAATCCCTGTGTGGAAGTGGGCTGGCGCCTGCGACCGCGCTACTGGGGCCAGGGCCTGGCCACGGAAGGCGCCAGGGCCTGCATGGACTGGGCGCTGACCACGCTGGGGCTGGACGAGGTGGTGGCCTTCACAGCCCTGCCCAACACGCCGTCCCAGGCGGTGATGCAACGCCTGGGCATGCGGGCGGATCCGCACACCTTCGTGCACCCGGCACTGCCGGCCGGCCATGCGCTGGCCGAACATTGCCTGTACCGCCTGCCGCGTGCGGACTGCCAGGCGACGCGTTCTCAAAATAGGAGCTGACTGCGCTTGTCCTTCGGACATTGCAGGATGAAAAGACCCTGAAATTCAGGGACAGCAAGCGCAAGGCGCTATGGATTCCAGTAGCACCACGGCCGCCGCACAGCACCAGCACCAAGCCACTGCACAGGCCCAAGGGGCCGCAGGCACTGGTGGCCTCTGCTCCAGCAGGCCACCCCTGGGCCGTGCGCCCGTGCGGGGTTGGCCCGCGCCAGATCAGGCCTCGGCCAGCAGCGGCTGCAGTTGCTGCAAGCGCTGGCGCAGGGCCTCGGGCAGGGCACAGGGGCGCTTGCTGTGCGGGTCCACGCAGACGACGCCGATCTTGCCCAGGGTCAGCAGCGTGCCGCTGTCGGCATCGACCAGGCGCCAGACCAGGTCAAAGCCCTTGGCCGCGATGTCGCGCACGGCCATCTGCACCTCCACGGCCTGGTGCGGAAAGGCCTCGGCCCGGTACTGCACGGCCTGATCGCCGACAAAGACGCGCACGCCCGCCACATCACTCTCGCGCCAGCGCCACTGGGCAAAGAACTGCATGCGCGCCTGCGAGGCCAGTTGCAGCAGCTGCACATTGTCCGTGTGCGCCCCGGGGTGCAAGGGGGCGGGACACACCAGACGGGTGGCAAACACCGCGTCGTCAAAGTCAGCGAACTGGATACGGGCCATGGCAAAAAGATTCTAACAGGTGCAGCCATTTGCTGCGATGCAGCATTTTGCGGCAGCCGGCAGGCCCCTGCAATCACCTTGGTGCACCTGCGGCCCCTGGCGCACCAAAGCAGCGCAAGGGCCGTGACGCCATACAAAAACTGCATACAAAAAAGCAGGCATTGTTTTTGCTCACTGCTGGTTACGAACGCCGCAGCGCCCCCTGGACTTGCAACGCTGTGGACCTTTCCAACCGCTTTGATCCTGGAGTTCCCATGCAAAAACGCAGCTTCCTGCAAGCAACCGCAGCACTGGCCCTGGTGGGCAGCCTGGGCATGGCCCACGCGCAGACCACGCCCTTGAAGTTCCAGCTGGACTGGCGCTTCGAAGGCCCCGCCGCCTTCTTCCTGCTGCCTGTGGCCAAGGGCTACTTCAAGGACGCGGGTCTGGATGTGACCGTCGACGCCGGTAACGGCTCGGGCGGCGCCGTGCAGCGCGTGGCCTCGGGCTCCTACGACATCGGTTTTGCCGACATGGCATCGCTGATGGAATTTCACGCCAACAACCCCGACGCGCCCAACAAGCCCGTGGGCGTGATGGTGGTCTACAACAACACCCCTGCCGCCGTGATGGCGCTCAAGAAGAGCGGCATCCAAACCCCCGCCGACCTCAGCGGCAAGAAGCTGGGTGCGCCCGTGTTCGACGCCGGCCGCAAGGCCTTCCCCACCTTCGCCAAGGTCAACAAGGTCAGCAACGTGGCCTGGACTGCCATGGACCCCCCGCTGCGCGAAACCATGCTGGTGCGCGGTGACATCGACGCCATCACCGGCTTCACCTTCACCAGCCTGCTGAACCTGGAGGCACGCGGCGTCAAGACCAGCGACGTGGTGGTGATGCAGTACGCTGACTACGGCGTGAAGTACTACGGCAACGTGATCATCGCCAGCCCCAAGCTGATCAAGGAAAACCCCGAAGCCATCAAGAAGTTCCTGGCCGCCTTCACCAAGGGCGCCAAGGACGTGATGGCCAAGCCGGCCGACGCCATCCAGTACGTCAAGGCGCGCGACGGCATTGCCAACGCGGCCCTGGAAACCCGCCGCCTGCAACTGGCCATCGACACCGTGGTCAACAGCCCCGACGCCCGCAAGGAAGGCTTTGGCCGCCTGGATGTCGGCCGCCTGTCGCTGATGGCCTCGGAAGTTTCGGACGCCTTCGGCACCAAGACCCGCATCGACCCCAAGGCCGTCTGGAACGACAGCTTCCTGCCCAGCGCCGCGCAGCTGGACGTGCTGCCCAAGAAGTAAGACGGCTGTGTACAACCCGCGGCCGGACCGATGGGTCTGGCCGCCCCCTCTGATGGATCCGTATGCAAAGCGCTGCCGACCCCTATTTCGTTGATTTCCGTGATGTCTGGCTGGCCTACAACGACGAGTTGCTGGCACAAAATCACTTTGCGGTCGAAGCCATTGACCTGCAGGTCCAACAAGGTGAGTTCATTGCCATCGTCGGCCCCTCGGGCTGCGGCAAGTCCACCTTCATGAAGCTGGCCACCGGCCTGCGCATGCCCTCCATGGGCAAGATCCAGATCGACGGCCAGCCCGTCACCGGCCCGTTGAAGATTTCCGGCATGGCCTTCCAGTCGCCCTCGCTGCTGCCCTGGCGCACCACGGTGGACAACGTGCTGCTGCCGCTGGAGATCGTGGAGCCGCACCGCTCGCAGTTCAAGGCGCGCCGCAAGGAATACGAGGAGCGCGCCCGCCACCTGCTGCAGAAAGTCGGCCTGGGTGGCTATGAGGACAAATTCCCCTGGCAGCTGTCGGGCGGCATGCAGCAGCGCGCCAGCATCTGCCGCGCGCTGATCCACGAGCCCAAGATGCTGCTGCTGGACGAGCCCTTCGGCGCCCTCGACGCCTTCACGCGCGAGGAGCTGTGGTGCATCCTGCGCGACCTGCACGCCGAGCAGCAATTCAACGTCATCCTGGTCACGCACGACCTGCGTGAATCCGTGTTCCTGGCCGACACCATCTACGTGATGAGCAAGAGCCCCGGCCGCTTCGTCGTGCGCCGCGATGTGGAGCTGCCCCGCCCCCGCGACCTGGAGCTGACCTACACCAAGGAGTTCACCGACATCGTGCACGAGCTGCGTGGCCACATCGGGGCCATGCGCAAAAGCGGTGCAGTGATCAACCAATGAGCAGCCAAGGATTCGCAATGAACAAACTCAACAACAAACTGCTGGAGCGCTGGTCGCCCTGGGTGCTGCTGCTGATGGTGGTGGTGCTGTGGCAGGTGGTCTGCGCGGCCTTCGAGGTCTCGGAATTCATCTTCCCCAGCCCCTGGCTGATCTTCCGCGACTTCATGGAATACCACGCCGTGATTGCCGGCCACGCCTGGCGCACCTTCTGGGTGACCATGGCCGGCTTCGGCGTCGCCATCGTGGTGGGCGTGCTGCTGGGTTTCCTGATCGGCAGCTCGCGCCTGGCCTATGCCGCCGTCTACCCGCTGATGACGGCCTTCAACGCCCTGCCCAAGGCGGCCTTCGTGCCCATCCTGGTGGTCTGGTTCGGCATCGGCGTGGGCCCGGCCATCCTCACCGCCTTCCTGATCAGCTTCTTCCCCATCATGGTCAACATCGCCACCGGACTGGCCACGCTGGAGCCCGAGCTGGAAGACGTGCTGCGCGTGCTGGGTGCCAAACGCTGGGATGTGCTGATGAAGGTCGGCCTGCCGCGCTCCCTGCCCTATTTCTACGGCTCGCTCAAGGTCGCCATCACCCTGGCCTTCGTCGGCACCACCGTGTCGGAGATGACGGCCGCCAACGAAGGCATCGGCTACCTGCTGATCTCGGCCGGCTCGTCCATGCAGATGGGCCTGGCGTTTGCCGGCCTGCTGGTCGTGGGCGCCATGGCCATGGTGATGTACGAACTGTTCAGCTGGGTGGAAAAGCGCACCACGGGCTGGGCCCACCGCGGCTCCCAGAACCACTGAGGGGCCGAGCCTCATCCCCTTTCACCGGTCCCCCGAACCTCGACTTGGGCCTGCCTTGTGCAGGCCTTTTTTTGCGCTTGCTGCGCCCGACGCCCCCGCTCCTGCGGGCGCTGCAGCCAGGCCCTGGCTGCCCCGCTGTGGAGCGGGGCGGTTGGTACGGACAGCACCCACGACTTGCACCAAAAACAGGCGTTGGCACGCTTGCAGACTGCGGATGGCGCTTTCTTTTTCGCAGCAATCCGATGGCAGCAGCCCTTTGCGCCCCCGTGCCGACGCCCGGTGGCACAACCGCTTACAACTTGCCCCCCCGCCCACCTACAAACCACCCACACTTTTGGCACGGCCTGTGCATTGAAGCTGCGCGCCCCCGGATGCAACAACGCCGTCCCACCACGGTCCTGGTGTTGTGGACCCCGCTGTCTTGCCAGGAAAGGCCCACGCCATGCACACCCAGTTCTTCCACCACCCAGGCCCCACCCACGCCATGCCGCCCGACGACGAATACGCCCTCGACAGCACCGACAGCCACTGGCTGCGCCAGGCCTTTGTCTGGGCGAATGCCGCCCGCCTGCGCGGCAACCGCCCCTTCGGCGCCATCATCGTCTCCGGCAGCGGCCGCATCCTGGCCGAGGCCTTCAGCAACACCCGCGAGACCGGCGACGCCACCGGCCACGCCGAGATGAATGCCATCCGCCAGCTGGGCATGGCCCGCCTGGCGCCCGATGTGCTGGCCGGTGCCACGCTCTACGCCAGTGCCGAACCCTGCGTGATGTGCGCCGGCGCCATCTGCAGCAGCGGCCTGCGCCGCGTGGTCTTCGGCCTGGATGCGCAGCGGCTGCACCACATCCGCCCCGACCTGCGCGCCTGCCTGCTGTCCTGCCACGATGTGCTGGCCCACGCCCAGGAGGCCATCAGCTGCACCGGCCCCTGCCTGGTCGAGGAAGCCCTGGCTGTCTACGAAGACAGTTGGCTGTCCCCCGGTGACGCCCCAGCGGATGCGCCCCCAGGCTGAGCCGCACGCCCCGCGCGGCGCTCCAACTTGGTGCAGCAGGCGCATTTCTTGCTTGGATGACGGCCATGCCTTGGCTCGCTCAACTTGATCTGGACTATTCCATGGCCGCGGAACGTACCCGCGTGCACTTCCACCACGACGGACCGCTGCGCGTGCTGCGCAGCCTGTACCCGGAGGGCGATGCCATCTGCCACAACGTGCTGGTGCACCCGCCCGGCGGCCTGGTCGGCGGCGACACCCTGGACATCCGGGTGCGTGTGCAGCCCCAGGCCCATGCCCTGGTCACCACCCCCGGCGCCACGCGCTTTTACAAGACCCAGGGGGAAACCGCCACGCAGCGCACCCACCTGCAGCTGGACGCCGGCGCCCGCCTGGAATGGCTGCCGCTGGAAGCGCTGGCCTACAACGCCTGCGACGCGCTCAACCAGCTGACGCTGGCACTGGCGCCCGGGGCGGAGCTGATCGCCTGGGACATCACCGCCTTCGGCCTGCCCCATGCCGGCGAGCCCTTTGTGCAGGGCCAGTTCACCCAGCACATGGCGTGGCCCGGGCATTGGCTGGAACACGGCACCCTGCGCGCCGAAGACGCACGCCTGATGGACGGCCCGCTGGGGCTGGCCGGCCAGCGCTGCATGGGCAGCCTGGTGCTGGCCTGTGGCACGCCCCTGACCCGCGTGCAGCGCGAGCAACTGCTGGACGCCACGCGCGCCGTGCTCGATGCCCACCCGCAAGGCGCCTGGTGCGGCATCACCGCCCCCAACGAGCACATGCTGGTGCTGCGCGGCCTGGCCCCGGTGGTCGAACCGCTGATGCAGCTGTGGCAGCAGGTGCGGGCCTGCTGGCGCCAGCAGCACTGGGGACTGCCGGGCACGGCACCGCGCATCTGGAGCATGTAAGGCCTGCGGTGCCCGCCAGCCCCCGGGTCAGCCCCCCTGCTGCGCGATGAAGTCATGCACCGCGCGGGCAAAGCCGGCGGGCTGCTCCACACAGCCGATGTGCGCCACCGGCAGCACTTCCAGACGCACCCCGGGAATCTGCGCGGCAATCGCCTCGGAGCACGCCAGCGGCGTGGCCTGGTCCAGGGCCCCGGCCAGCACCAGCGCCGGGCAGCGGATGCGGGCATTGCCGTCCTGCAGCGCGATGCCCGCGACCGCTTCGCAGGCATGGGCGTAGGCCCCGGCATCGGTCTGCAGCAAGCTGCTGCGCAACTGCGCCACGCGCACCGGATGTGCCGCGCGGTAGGGATCGGACAGCCAGCGCTGCAACGCCCCGTCGGCCACCGCGGCCATGCCGTCCTGGCGCACCGTGTCGATGCGCGCCCGCCAGCCCGCCTGGGCGGCAGCGTCGTAATGGCTGGCGGAATGCGCCACGGTGATGCTGCGCACCAGATGGGGGTGGCTGGCCGCCAGGGCCTGGGCCGTCATTCCGCCCATGGACACGCCGACAAAATGCACTGGCCCCAGGCCCAGGTGTGCAATCAGACCCGCTGCATCCTCCGCCAGGTCCTGCATGCCGAAAGGCGAGTGCCCGCCCGGGGAGGCCCCGTGCCCGCGGTGGTCATAACGCACCACCGTGTAGTGGCGGCGCAGCCAGGCGGCGACTTCATTCCACATGCCCAGGTCGCACCCCAGTGCGTGGCTGAGCATGACCACCGGCCCCAGGCCCTCGACCTCATAGTGCAGATCTGTGGACATGGCGTTCAGGGTTGGGAGGGAAAGAAACTGGCGGGCGCGGGCTCCTGCCCCAACTCGCGCAGGACTTTCAGGGCAATCGCCATGCCGGTGTTGCCTGCGGGCACGCCGGCATACACCGCCGTCTGCAGCAGCACCTCCTGCAGGGTGTCCACATCCAGCGCGGCCGCCTGGGGATCGGCCGCATCCGCCATCAGGCCAGAGCGCACGTGCAGCTCGAACTCCTCCCAGCGTCCCATGGCGGCCGTGGTGGCCAGCACCATGATGCGCCGGGTGCGCCGATCCAGGCCGGGCCGGCTCCAGATGCTGTCCCAGGCGTAGGTGGTGATCAGGCGCTGGAATTCGACATTCAGGCGGTTGGCACCGCGCAGGGATTGCTCCACCCAGGCGTCGCCCAGCACCTGGCGGCGATTGGCCAGGCCTTGCTGCAAGGTGGTGTCAGAAATGTGTGTCATGGCGTGCTTCCTCCCACCCCGGGTGCTGGACCCGGGGCATGTCATCGATCAGGGCGTGGCAGCGGGCCGCAGAAACCTGGACGGCCAGCTGTGCGTTCGCTGCCGCGTGCAGCTGGGATTGCAGTTCCGCGGGGACGGCGTGGCCTTGCTGGGCCAGGTGGTCGACCACCACGTCGGGCAGCGGGCGGGCTTGCTGCAGCGCCTGCTGCGAACCTTCGGCCACGATGCGCTGGGCCTCCGGCTTGCTGAGCCAGCGGGCCAGGACTTGCGTCAGGGGTTCGGAGAACACCACCCCGTGCAGCCCCTCCACATTGGCGCGCATGCGCGGTGTGTGCACCTGCAGCCCCTCGGCGGCCAGGCGCAGGGCCGCCGCCGCGGCGTGCACCTGCGTCCACAACTGCGCCCAGTGCACCACCTCGGCCTGCCATTCGCCCAATGCCCGCTCGTGCGCCTGCTCCATGCAGGCCAGCAGCGTGGCGGCCAGTTGCGGCACGGACCGGGTGTGCGCCAGGGCCTGCAGGCAGTGCACCGGATTGCGCTTGTGCGGCATGGCACTCGATGTCTGCCCGCGCGCGGCTTCCGACAGTTCGCCCACCTCGTACTGCGACAGCAGCGACCAGTCCTTGGCCAGCTTGGCCAGGGCCCCGCCGCACACCGCCACCTCCATGCCCAGGCGCAGCCAGCTGTCGCGCTGCGTGTGCCAGCTGTGGCCGCATGCGCCCAGCCCCAGGCGTTGCGCCAGCGCCTGCTCGACCCGGCGGGCCTCCTCGGCCAGGACGGCGTTGTTGCCCACCGCACCGCCCAGCTGCACGCACAGGGCCTGGGCCGACAGGCGCTGCAACTGGACACTGCTGCGCCCCAGTGCGGCGGCGGTCTGCGCACACTTGAGGCCAAAGCTGGTGACCTGCGCCGGCTGCAGCAGGCTGCGCCCCAGGATCGGGGTGGCCGCATGGTCGGCGGCCAGGCGCAGCAAATGCTGCTGCAAGCCCTGCAGCTCCTGCTGCAACAAGGCCAGTGCCAGGGCGGTCAGCAGCGCGTTGGCCGTGTCCACCACGTCCTGGGTGGTGGTGCCCCAGTGCAGCCAGGCCAGGCCTTCCGGCCGGTGGCTACGCAGCCAGTGCTGCAGCGGCTCGACCACGGCCATCGCTAGCGCGCCGGTCTCCCGCGCGCGCTGCGCCATCTGCACCGGGTCCAGCAGCACGCAGGCGCAGGCCTGTTCGATGGCCTGGGCGGCCGCTTCCGGGATCAGATCGCAGTCCGCCTGGGCCCGGGCCAGCTGCGCTTCAAAGCGCAGCATGGCCTCCACCCACAGCGCATCGCTGAACAGCTCCGTCGCGGGCAGGGGGTGCAGGTAGGCGCTGACCAGGGACATGGATGAAAGTGCCATGGCTGCCTTGCTTACACCGAGGCGCCCGAGGCCTTGATCACAGCGGCCCACTTGCTGGTTTCCTGCTGGATTTTTTGCGCGTAGGCCGCGGCATCCCCCAGCAGGGGCACGGCCCCCTCCACCCCCAGCTTGGACTGGAAGGCCGGTTGCGCAGCCACCTGCAGGATGTCCTGGGCCAGTTTCTTGACCGTGTCTGGCGACGTTCCCTTGGGCGCCAGCACGCCGTAGGTGAGCGTGCTCTCGAACTTGGACAGGGCCGGTACGCCCGATTCCGCCACCGTGGGCACGTCCGGCAATTGCGCGTGGCGCTCCAGACTGGTCACGGCCAGGGCCCGCAGCTTGCCTGCCTTCACCAGGGCCTGGGCGGCCGGGATCACGCTGAAACTGAAATCCACCATGCCCCCGGCCACGTCGTTCAGGGAAGGGGCCGTGCCCTTGTAGGGCACATGGGTGGCTTTGGCACCGAGCATGTAGACCAGCATTTCACCGGCCAGGTGACCGCCCGATCCGGAGCCGCTGGAGGCATAGTTCATGGCCTCGCCTTTGTCGCGCAGCGCCTTGACCAGCTCACTGACGCTGCGGATGGGCGACGTGGACGGCACGACCAGCAGCAGCGCGGACGAGGCAAACATCGCCACGGGCTGCAGGTCGGTGGCGGCATTGAACTTCAACCCCTTGTACAAGGCCGGATTGATGGAGACCGTGCCGGTATGGCCCAGCAGGTAGGTCTCGCTTTGCGCCGAGGCACGCACCACCATCTCGGTGCCCAGGTTGCCCCCAGCCCCGGCTTGTTCTCCACGATCATGTTGTAGCCAAAGGACTCGGCCAGCCCGTGGGAGAGCTGCCGGGCCAACACATCATTGCCGCCACCGGGCGCAAAAGGCACGACCAGGCGCCCACTGGCGCCGCCACGCCCCTGCGCCCAGGCGGGTGCCGCCAAGCAGGCGGCCATGGCGACGGCGGACTGCAGCCACTGGCGGCGCTCGGTCACGCAGGCGGTCGGGGGGTTTGAGGCTTCATGAATGTCTCCTTGTTATAGGTCTGTCGACAAGGTGCTGCCGATGTCTGGCAGTGTCCGCGCTCGCCGTGTGGAAACCAAGGATGTGAAAACGTGATTTGTTTTAAGAAAATGTGTTGAATGGAGACCTCTTACATTCAAAATTTTTTAAAAGTCGTGGACTGTGGCTCCATGTCGGAAGCGGCGCGCCAGTTGCAACTCAGCCCGGCGGCCATTGCCCAGCAGATGCGGGTGCTGGAACACGACATGGGCTGCAGCCTGCTGGTGCGACAGGGCCGCAACGTCCGCCCCAATGGGGCCGGCCAGCGCCTGTACGCCAAGGGGCAGTTGCTGCTGCGTTCCCTGCACGAGCTGCGCGACCACGTCGGCGCCGAGGAGGATGCTGGCGAGCTGCGCCTGGGCACGCTGAACACCGCGCTGCACGGCTTTCTGCCCGATGTGCTGCGGCGCTTCACCCAGGCGCACGCGCGGGTGCAACTGCACATCCGCACCGGCCTGGCCCCCGAGCTGTACGCCGCCCTGATGCACGGCGAGCTGGATGCCGCCCTGTGCCTCAAGCCCACGTTCGAGCTGCCCAAGTCCGTGCTCTGGCACCCCCTGCGCCATGAGCCCCTGGTGGTCCTGGCTCCGGCGGCATCTGCCCACCTGGGGCCCCTGGAGCTGCTGCGCACCCAGCCCCTGATCCGCTACGACCGGCGCCTGGGCGGGGGCAAGCTGGCCGACGACCACCTGCGCCCCCTGGGCATCACCCCGCTGGAGCGTTTCGAGATCAACTCCGTGCTGGCGATTGCCATGCTGGTGGAACATGGCCTGGGCGTGGCGCTGGTGCCCGACATCGGCCCCGCCCTGACCCAGGGACGCACCATCCAGGCCCTGCCGCTGCCGCAGACCACGCCCAGCGCGCCTTCCGGGCGCGAGGTCGGACTGCTGTGGATGCGCGCTTCCCCGCGCCAAGGCTGGATCCAGGGCTTGCTGCAGTGCGCGCAGGCTGTGCCCCCGCAGGGGTGAACGGCCCGTCGGCATCCTCGTTTTCCGCACAAGCTCATGCGCACAACGTCGTTCGCAGCGCCGGCCACCCTGCCTACACTGGCCCACACCCCATCCGTTCACCCGGCCCCCGGCTGCCAGGGCGGATGCTGTTTTGTCTCCTCGGCATGGCACCCTCGCCGCAGGTTTTGGCGCTGCCCTGGGCAGCGCTTTTTTTCTGCCCGGACCCACCCTCGCCGCGCAGGCAGCGCGCAATAAAGGCTGTTGGCGGTTTTTCAAGGGGTTTTGGCGAAATTTATTGTTGAAAAAACAGACTTGAAAAGCCCTGGGCCGGCGATATCTACGGAACATCCAGGCGCAGACGGCGCCACCCCACACCAAGGAGTTATCGCATGTTCCTCGCAACCCCCATCATCCGCCATGTGACCCGCCCCGATGCCAGCCTGCAACGCTTCATGCAGGCCGCCACGAATGCCGCCCAGCAGCTCAACGGTGACTTCCAGGTCAGCCAAACCGACGAAGCCACGGTGTTGAGCATCGACGTCCCCGGCCTGAGCCGCGAGCAGCTGCAGCTGCGCATCGAAGACAACATGGTGCACCTGCACAGCATAGAAGGCGCGCCCCGCCAGGTGCGCCGCAGTTGGGAGCTGCCCCACGAGATCGATGTGCCAGCCTCCAGCGCCAAGCTGGACCTGGGCGTGCTGACCTTGACCCTGCAGCGCCGCAAGCCCGTCGACAAGACGGTCACGCTGAACATCCAGTAATTCCGGCGCCCTGCCCCTCCCACGCCGTGGTCGCTTCACCGCCCCACGGCGTGCTGCCGTCCGGGTGGGACAACCCCGCACGTGCCAGGCCCAGCCGCTGCGCGGCCGACGCGGCAGGCTGTATGAAAATAGGCGCTTTGGCCTGCACACCCCCTGGAGCGTGCGGGCGCTGTTTTCCAAAGGACTGCACATGACCCGGGCACCTGCCTCCCTCTGGCGCACCATGGCCGCGCTGGCCTGCACCATCGGCCTGCTGCAAGGCTGCGCCAGCACCACCCAATCAGGGGCCATCGGCCTGCAACGCAGCCAGCTGATGCTGGTGTCCAGCGACAGCATCAACGCCCAGGCGGCCAAGGGCTTCCAGCAGCTGACGGCCGATGCCCAGTCCAAGAAAAAACTCAACACCGATGCGGCGATGACGCAGCGCGTGCGCCGCATCGGCCACGACCTGATTGCCCAGGTCGGGGTGTTACGCCCCGATGCGCGCAACTGGGCCTGGGAAATCAATGTCTTCGAGTCCGATGACATCAATGCCTTCTGCGCCCCCGGCGGCAAGATCGGCGTGTACACCGGCCTCGTCAACCGGCTGCGCCTGACCGACGATGAGCTGGCCGCCGTCATGGGCCACGAAATCGCCCACGCCCTGCGCGAACACTCGCGCGAGCAGATGTCGCAAAAGACCCTCTCCGGCCTCATCACCAGCACCATCGCCGTGGCCACGGGCGTCCCCGGGGAGCTGATGGATGCCGGCTCGCAGATGCTGGTGCACCTGCCCAATTCGCGCGCCATGGAGCTGGAGTCGGACGTGATCGGCCTGGAGCTGATGGCCCGCGCCGGCTACGACCCGCGCAATGCCTCGTCCATCTGGCGCAAGATGCAGCAGGTCAGCGGCGGCCAGCAAGGGGCCTCGTTCCTCAGCACCCACCCCGCGGGCGATCAACGGATTGCCGAGCTGGACGCCTATGTGCCCAAGGTGCTGCCGCTGTACCAGGCGGCCGTGGCGCAGAAAAAATCCCCGGCCCGCAGCCGCTGAGGCAGGCCCCCACGCAGAGGCGGCCCAGCCCGCCCTAAATCGCCACCAGCTTCTGGATCCCCTTGGCCTGCATCTCGGTGCCCGGCCCTGCGGCGATCACCTCGCCGCGCTCCATCACCACGTACTGGTCGGCCAGCGCTTCGGCAAAGTCGTAGTACTGCTCGCACAGCAGCACCTCTATCACTATTTGCCAGATAAAAAACTTATAAATATTGAGTTTGTTGCTATATTTTTTGAAAATTCACTGCTAAGGGGGGGCATACAGGGGGTGCACTCAACAAAAGCGTTAGTAAAAACTGACTCTTTTACGCATTCACACCACCAACCACCCACTCTCTAGCCGACTGCCGCGCCAAATCCAGCAACTTGTACGTGAAGGCTGCAAGACGTTGGCGACACTTGCATACCTCTGGGAGCTTGACCTGCTTCCCTGGCCGGCTGGCGAGCTCATGAACCTAACCACCATAGTGACATTGCCCTCCCATTGATGAGATCACTATCCCAGCAAGCGGGCTTCGATCTAGAGATGCCGCACATTAAATGCTGAGCACGTCTGGAGTTAGATCTCTGAGCTCCTTACCTGCTCAGGGAAATCAAATTAGCGGGAGGCAGCCCGACCACCTCTCCCAGGTCAGTTACAGCCACAGGTCAAGCGTGACCTTCAGTACTCGGCAGCATGCTGATCACCGATGGCCAACTCCGCATAAGAGCGACACCAAAGCGCCCCTATGACACGTCACTATCTTGCTGATAGAAAGGATCAATCGAAAAAACAAGCTCCTGGGATAACGCATCGGCCTATACGGGGAGCAGTCATGTCGGCTGCATACTTTTTGGAGCAATACATGCGACACCTTCCCACCTTCCCATGCCCAAGCGGAATGCTTGCGAGTTCTGTTTACGTCCCCCTGCACAGCAGAAATCTGCAATCCACAGCAGCTGACACGGATCTCTATGCCAAAGAGCGCGGAGAAAGCGACCAAGTCGCAGCCGACTGGACACAAGGAGCGCAAGCATGAGCCGCCGCCCTCCATTCGAGCCTTTGAACTTCGCGTTGGAGCTGGAGCGAACCGGTAATTACGCATCAACGAACAAGTACCTCCATCACTGGACGGGTACGCATTGGTCGATGATTAGCGAAGACGCCTTGTTCAAGCAAGCGATGAAGTGGATAGTTTCAGGCAACCACGGTATCGTAAATCCTGCCAATACCAAGGCCGCTTGCATCACGGCGATTGGATGGCTCAACTCGCTACCTGTCACCACTGATAACGCTGTCATCCCCGTCAAGAATGGATACCTCCATCTCGACGGCGGATCTCCTGTGCTTCTGCCACACGACAAAGAGTTGGGTATTTGCCATATCCTCAACTGCAACTATGACCCAGCCGCACCAGCGCCCGCCAAGTTTGAAACGCTGTTGCAGCGCATTCTTCCGGACCCCGAAGTCAGGAGTCGCGTTCAAGAATATATCGGCTACACACTGATACCAGATGCACGTTTTCAGATCGCACAAATCTGGATAGGCTCCGGTGCCAACGGAAAAGGCACTCTTGCAAACATCGTGCAAGCGCTGCATGAACTACACGCGGCTGCATCGCCGTCCAAGCTTGATGGTTACGCGGCCGCGTCACTACTCGGCTCATCGCTGATTTATTGCGATGAAGCACCCGCAAAGGACTGGAGCGAACAGACTATCAAGTCGATGATTGCCGGTGAAATGCTTGCAGTAGATCGCAAGTACCTGCCTACAGTTACAACACGGATCACCGGAAAGTGGCTCATTCTTGCGAACCACATCCCTGCAATCAAAGATCAGTCAAACGGGTTTTGGCGCCGCTTTGATGTAGTTCCGTTTCCTGTATCGATTCCCGCCAACGAGCGCGACCCCCTTCTTGCCAAGGAGATCATCAAACATGAGCTGACTGGTGTCCTTAACTGGGCACTGGAAGGGCTTCAGCGATTGCTTGCTCGCGGACGCTTTGACGCAACACCGCCTGCTGCCATGACGGACGCAGTTCAAGCAGCCAAGGTTGAAACGAACTCAGTCCACAGCTGGGTGACAGATGCTGCGATTGAACTCTTGACCGATACAAGCACATCTAAAACCGATGTGTACGCTGAATACACATCTTGGTGCAAGCAAAACGGGATGCTATCTGTATCAGCACCACGTTTTTGGAAACGCTTGCAAGATTCGCTGGGGGAGGTCGTAGAAGGTCGTGCGTTCACCACCGAAGGTCGCAGAATTCGCACGTGCAACGTGCAGCTGCCGTGACCGTTTGAGTCTTTCGCAGGGGTCAGCAAAAAAGCCGTCGATGACGGCTTTTTTCTTGTCTGACCAGATGGACCGGATTCGTTGCAAAACTTTTTTCTGAAGATTCTTCTCTTTCTCTCTTCTTTGTTGAGAACAATAAAAAAGGGATATAGAAAAGAATTAAGAAATCTACCCGGTCACCTGGTCAGGCATCAAAACTTCTAGCATTCAACGCAAGTTTTCAAGCCCGGACAC
Source organism: Comamonas aquatica (assembly GCF_018064205.1). NCBI lineage: Bacteria > Pseudomonadati > Pseudomonadota > Betaproteobacteria > Burkholderiales > Comamonadaceae > Comamonas > Comamonas aquatica. The sequence continues at coordinate 2,717,978 of NZ_CP072916.1, forward strand.
TTCACTGAATTGATCTGCACCCAGGCACGCTGCCATGGGCAGCGTGCAGGCTTCTTCAAAGCATTCATCCAGACAAGCATGCAATCCCTCGTCACGCATCTGCAACAAGTTTGCTTCAACACGGGGCGGGGATGGAATATTCGAGCACTGCCCTGCATACCTCGCCCCCTGGGTGCAGAACCCTTCACATGCGCTTTAACGCGCTGAGCACCAAGCTTGATCAGCGCATGCCCGCAGCAGCTGATGCGTTCAAAGTCTCCCAGGTGGACATGAACAACATCAAACCAAGAAAAACGATGTCATAGAGGGCTAGTGCGCATCAGGTTGACCTCAACCTGATACATTCAATCTTTACGATTAAAACCGACTTTATGCAACCCAAGCCATTATTCTAGGAGCTTTGTTATGACTGCTGAGCCGTGGGTGTCGGTGGACCAGATTGCAGAGCATCTGGGCGTGACACGGGATTCGATTTACCGCTGGATTGATCGTAAAGCTCTGCCTGCCCACCGTGTGGGCCGGCTGTGGAAGTTTAAGGTGTCCGAGGTGGACGACTGGGTGCGCGTCGGTGGCGCGGATGAGGAAACGAACCCAACTGACAAGTCTGCTTCACGAATCTAACCCAACCTACCGAATTGCTGAATAGACATAAGCCTGCCGCCCCTGTCGGCGCACAGGCCCAAAGGAGGAATGCTTGTCTGCAATCCATGACTTGATCGCACAAATCAGCGATCACCGCCTGCGCGAGCGCCTGGCCGCCGAGTGGGCGAACGCCGCCCAAGAAAAAAAATTCGGTCTGGTGTTTGAAGATCACCTGCCCGAGTTGTTGCCGCTGCATGGTGCAAAACCACGCAAGGGTGATCTGGTATGCCGCCGTCAGGGTACGCTGAAAGATGTGTGGCAAATCATGTCCATCAACACGGGCGTCGCCACCTGCGTCAAGCCCAGCAACGATAAGCACCTCAGTGAACCCACCCGTGCCACAGCGGATCTGGTGCAGTTCTCTTTGGGTGAATTGCTGGTAGTGCGCGAATTTGGCGAGCCGATCTTTCCGGCTTTGATGCCGGTAGATACCGTGGCCAACGGCCCGATTGACGCGCCCTGGCACGTACTGATCGAGGCCGACAACTACCACGCGCTGCAACTGCTGGATTACCTGTATGCCGGTCAGGTGGATTGCATCTACATCGACCCGCCCTACAACACCGGCGCGCGCGACTGGAAGTACAACAACGACTATGTGGACGGCAACGACGGCTGGCGGCACAGCAAGTGGCTGGCCTTCATGGAAAAACGGCTGAAGCTGGCCAAGCGCCTGCTCAAGCCGGATACAGGCGTGCTGATCGTTACGATTGACGAACACGAGGTGCATCACCTCGGGATGCTGCTGGAGCGGGAGTTCCCGGAGACATACCGGCAGTTGGTGACCATCGTAATCAACCCCAAAGGGGTAACTCAGGGGCGTTTCTCTAGGGTTGAGGAGTACGCTCTTTTCTGTTTTGGAAACCAAGCATTCGTGCACAGCTTGGGTGATGATCTGCTCTCACCAGCAAAGCCCGGCGCAAACACCACTCCGCGATGGAAAGGGCTTCTTCGGTCAGGGACAAATGCGCGCCGCCAAGATCGTCACAAGATGTTTTTTCCCGTACTCATTGATACTGAGCGGAATGCCATCGTAGGGGCTGGTGACTACCTTCCGTTGGATCAGATTCCAGACTTGGACGCGAAAGTTGACGGTTATGCCGCCGCTTGGCCAATTCGTATGGATGGAAGTTTCGGAAACTGGGGAGTCGGTCCAGAATCGTTGCGTGCTTTAATCAAAAAAGGCTACGTAAGCCTCGGCGGTTTTGACGAGAACAGACGAACTTGGGGTATCTCGTACCTAAGTCGAAAACTCCAACTGCAAATCGAAAGTGGCGCAATCCGAATCGTCGAGTTTGACAAAGTACGCAATGTTGTGAGCGTTGAATACGCTGAAGAACGCGAGCGACAGATCAAAACGGTCTGGCATAGAAGTGCACACGATGCCGGGGCCTACGGCGCTGACATACTGAAATCTATTTTTGGAGAAGGAAGGAAATTCTCTTTTCCAAAATCACTTTACGCTACCCGTGATGCAGTGGCAGCGGTTGTCCGCGATCGTTCCAACGCCCTGATCGTCGATTTCTTCGCTGGTAGCGGCACCACGCTCAATGCCGTCAACCTGCTGAACGCCACCGATGGAGGTCAGCGGCGCTGCATCCTGGTCACCAACAACGAGGTGTCGGCTGAAGAAGCGGCCAGCCTGAGCGCCCGCGGCTTGCAACCCGGCGATGCGGAATGGGAAGCCCAGGGCATCTGCCGTTCGGTAACTTGGCCACGCAGCAAGTACACCATCCTGGGCCAGCGTGACGATGGCTCGGTGCTGACCGGTGAATACCTGACTGGCAAAACCGTGGAGCGCGAGAAGGCACGTAGTTTCCAGCAGATCGGTTTTGTCGATCCGGCGCAGCTCGACACGCTGCCCAAGAAAAAGCAGGTGGTGGCGCTGATCGACGGTCTGCCGCAAACGCTGGTGAAAGACCCGTGCCCCTTCATCGTGTCGGAGGACCACAAGGCCAGCGTGCTGTTTGATCCCGCATCTTCCGAGGATTGGCTGGAGGCGCTGGACGGGCAAGAGCACATCACCGACTTCTACATCGTCACACCTACCAAGCGGGTATTCGACCAGTTGAAATCCCAGGTGGCGGAATTGCTGGGGCCAATCCTGGTGCCGGAGGAAGAAAAGCGCCCGATGAGTGCTGGCTTTGCCGCCAACCTGGCGTATTTCAAACTCGATTTTCTGGAGCGCGAGCGGGTGTCTCTGCGCCGGGCTTTCCGCGAAATCCTGCCGCTGCTGTGGGTGAAGGCCGGTGCCGTGGGGCCGAGGCCGGAGCTGAAACGCGGAGAGCCTGAGCCCGCTCTGCTGGCGCCTGAAGGCAGCAACTTTGTGGTGCTGCTCGATGAATCGCGAATGAGCCGCCTGCTCAAAACGCTGGATGGCCGGTCTGGTGTCTCGCACGTATTCATCGTCACCGATGCCGACGAAGCCTTCAAGAGCATGGCGCAGGACGTGCGCGAAGTGGCAGCCAAGGCCAACCCCGGCTTGCAGGTGGTGCAGCTGTACCGTGATTACCTGCTCAATTTCATGATCAACAAAAACCAGGACCGCGCGGCTGTGCCAACGAGCACAGTGTTCAATACCGCGGCAGGCACACAGGGAGCGCGGGCATGAGGGTATCGCTGTTTGATTTTCAGCGGGATGCGTTGCACCTGTTGCGCGACAAAATCTTGGCCGCGCGCAAGTTCGCCAGCAGTCAGCAACCGCAGGCGATTGCGTTCTCGGCGCCTACCGGCAGCGGCAAGACCATCATGATGACGGCGCTGTTCGAGGCCATCCTCGACCAGCCTGACGATGAGCTGGCCTGGCCGCTGGATTGGGAGCCGCAGTCGGATGCGGTGATCCTGTGGGTGTCGGACATGCCCGAACTCAACGAGCAGACCAAACTCAAGATCGAAAGCAAGTCCAACAAGGTTTACCGGGTCAACCAGCTCATCACCATCGATGCGCATTTCGACGCGCCACGGCTGGATGGTGGGCGTATCTATTTCATCAACACGCAGAAGCTGGCAGTCAACCAGCCGCTGACCAATCGGGGTGACGGGCGCCAGCACTTGATCTGGGAAACGCTGACCAACACGGCGCTGGCGATCCCCGACCGTTTCTACGTGGTGATTGACGAAGCCCACCGTGGGATGACCGCAGGCCGGGGGGCGCAGGCCGCACAGACCTTGATGCAGCGCTTCGTGTTGGGCTACCCAGAGGTTGGCCTGGTCAAGATGCCGCTGGTGATCGGGGTGTCGGCCACACCCAAGCGCTTCATGGACTTGCTGGAGCACGCTCCGCACACGATCCACAAGATTGCCATTCCGGCCGATGAGGTCCGCAAGTCCGGCTTGCTGAAAGACCGGATCCTGATTCATCACCCCGAGGCAGCCACCACAGCTGAGATGGCTCTGCTGGAAGAAGCCGCGCGCCGTTGGGGCCAGATGACCACGGCCTGGGGCGCCTATTGCAAGGATGAGCAGGAGCAGGTGGTGTGGCCTGTGCTGGTGGTGCAGGTAGAAAACGGGTCCGATCGGCAGTTGACCCGGACCGATCTGGCCGACGCGTTGACGGTGATTGAAAGCGCGATTGGCCGGCGCCTGAACGAAGGCGAGGTGGCGCATGCAATGCACGACACGGGTGACCTGGATATTGGCGGTCGGCGTGTGCGCAAGGTGGACGCCTCGCGCATCGATGCCGATAAGAACATTGGCGTGGTTTTCTTCAAAACCAGCCTATCTACTGGCTGGGACTGCCCGCGCGCCGAGGTGATGATGTCGTTCCGCCGTGCGGAAGACCACACCTACATCGCCCAGCTGCTGGGCCGGATGGTGCGCACGCCGCTGGCTCGCCGTATCGAGAAGGATGCCGCGCTGAATGACGTGCACCTGTTTCTGCCGTACTTCGACACCCAGGCGGTGGAGAGCGTGGTTGCGTCCCTGCACAACGCGGAGGATGTACCTCCTGCTGAAACAGGCTCCAGCCGCAATCTCGTGGTGCTCAAGCGCCGTGACGGCACGGAGGATATCTTTGCCGAACTCGATGGCTTGATCACTTACCGGGTGAATGCCGCTCGTGCTCAGAGCCCGCTGCGTCGCTACATGGCGATTGCCCGCAGCCTGACCACGGACGAGATCGACGATGACACTTGGGATGTCGCCAAGCGCCAGATCGTCGAGTGGATGGGCCAGCGGATTGCTGCCATCAAGGATGCAGGCCAGTTCAATGCGGCTGCCAAGGCCATCACGCAGGTGGGGCTGCGCACCTTAGCCGTGCAAAACGGCACCGGTGTTTCGGAGCCCGCAGCGGATTACCACATTGACGCCTCGGATGTAGACATCGACCGCCTGTTTGAAGAAGCGGGACGCGCTTTCAGCCACGGCCTACAGATGGACTACTGGCGTGCCCATGCCGACCGTGATGCGTTGGAGGTCAAGGTCGAGGCCATTGTGCTGGCGCGCAATGCTGCGGAAATGGCCAAGCTGGAGGCGCAAGCCGAAGCGGCTTTCGATGCCTTGTACGACCAACACAAAAAGGCGATTTTCAAGTTGAAGGAGCAGCGGCGAGCCAATTACGAAAAGCTGCGCCTGGCCACGGCCCAGCCGAATGAAGTGCCTTGGCACTTGCCGGCAGCCATCGACTTCAAGCGCCTTCCGACCGATCCGCTGTGGGAACGGCACTTGTACGTGGAAGCCAATGGGCAGTTCCGCGCTGAGCTTGGTACTTGGGAAGCCGCTGTGTTGAAGGAGGAACTGGCCAAGCCCGAGGTGGTGGGCTGGCTGCGCAACCTGGATCGCAAACCTTGGTCGCTGGAGATTCCGTATGCGTCGGGCGGCGATGTTCGCCCGATGTTTCCGGACTTGGTCGTGGTGCGCAAAAGCGGTAGCGAATTTGCTATCGACATTCTGGAGCCGCATGACCCAAGCCTGAGCGACAACTTTGAGAAGGCTGTGGGGCTGGCGAAGTTCGCGGAAAAGCACGGTGCGTTGTTCGGGCGCATTCAGTTGATCCGCAAGCAGTCATCTGGCGGTGGAGAGCATTTCGCACGCTTGGAGATTAATCAAGCGGCCACGATCAAGAAGTTGCTGCTGATCAACAGCAATCCGCTGCTTGATGAGTTGTTCACAGATGTGCTCAAATAATTTGGAGAACTGATGAGCCAAGGTAAAAAAAGCTAAAACGCTCTGCACAATCTGAGCAGAGCGTGAAGCACAATGAAAATGCCCAATCGCGTGCTAGTTTTTAGCTAACTTGCAAATCTACCAAACGCTGCTCAAGCCCGCTGACGCGCTCCCTGGAGACGGCTGCTTTAAGCTCTGCATCCGTCTGTGCTTTGCGAGCCAGATTCAACTGCTCACGGCACTCGACGAGTTCTTGCATCAAGCGGGGCATGGTCTCATCAATCCGCAATGATGCCTTAGCAAGCTCAATCCGCAACTCCGCCACGGTTGCACGTTCGCTATTAAGTTCTAACTTCAGCGCAGCATGGTCAGTGTGAATTTGCGTCAGTTGGGCTTGAGCTGTGGTGGCGTCTTCCCGCGCTGCTTGCAGTTCGGCTTGTATAGCAGCGACTTGCGCAATTAGCTGCTCATTTTCTTGAATCAGTAGTTGCTCGCTGTCCCTCACATCTTCAAGGTCTGCCGCGCATTCTTCACGGATCGCTTTGTCAGTGTTGCGCCGTAGTAGGTCCAACTCACGAAGCAGACCAGCAGGCAATGGTTGACTGGTAGCAGCAATATCCAGCGCGTTATTACGCCATTCTCTCAATAGCGGTGACACCGTGGTCATGCTGCCAAAGCCTATTTCATTCAAAACAGCGCGTTGAGACGGTCGCTTTCCTTCGGCTAGCAGCTTGTTGGCTGCTGCAAAAACAATTTCTTGTGTTACTAAACGGGCGGTCATATGAGGTCTCCTAATCGGGTTGATATCGATATCACCATTGATATCTAAACAATATCGATACAGTACCGATACGGTATTGATATCGACATCGTCCATAGAGGTATAAGCAACTCCACATGACATAACCGCCAGAATTACAAAACGCTTAGAGCTTCAGTCAGAAAACTCCCTCGCCAGCAGGAAGATATTGTTCAAAAATATTTTTGCATTAGAGGCCAATCATCCGGTACTGCGCGAGCTATACATAGATGAGGACTGCATTTGTTAGAGGTATGTGTCCAGCTTTGCAGGTCTCAATTCGTCATGTTTCCTCCTCACCTCTCTTGCCCGGGCTCATCGCCCGGGCTTTTTTACGTAAACAAAGTTGAGAACAAGGTGCCCGTACAGCGACGAGCGACAGCAAGGTCTGGCAACAAGACAGCTTTGAGGTCAAACAACCTACTCAATCGCCATTAAAAAAATGAGCTACTAACGCTTTTTCTACCAAGCGTTGGATGTATTTAAAGACACTCTCTATCGTCTGCAACAGGCTTACCCACTTTTAGTTACTTCCATCAGAATTTGCGAAATGTTACATTTCCCTAATAAGGACTACGACGAGTAAATGGAATGAAAAAGCGTGTTTTGGGCAGCATCGTGGCAGGCTCTGTGCTGATCAGCGGGTGCGCTGCTGATCTGGTGTTTTTGGCCATGCATGCTGCGGAAGAAGGCTTCACTATCAAATACTTTCCAAAGCTGGAGAGAAGTGTCTCGATTGAGCCATCCTTGAACGTAGTCACAGCCATGCCTTACAAGCGCCACTTCATGCGTGATGAGAGTAAGTGCCAATTTGACGGAGTAGTGGTCCCATGGGAGCGCACCTGGGAAGAACGTGCGCTTGGTGGAGATGCGGCAAATCCGCAAATGCTGCCACCCGAACCTGGCAAGATCGCAGGCTATGCAGCCGTGGTTTACCAGCGCACCTGCCCAGGAAAAAAGCCAGAGGCTATTTTGCATGTCGGCGTCCAAGGTACGGGCATCTTTTCTAAGCCCGAGATACTGGCTGGCAGTTCAGTAGGCATGCAAGATGTGCTGCTCACTCAGGCTACCAATCGCCCGCAGTGGCTTCCGCAGGTGGTTGAGCGTCTTGTGCGTGTGGCGCCTACCAGCCCGGCGGCGAAGCAAGTGCTAGTGACTGCGCACGAAAAGCTGGCCCAAGCTTTGCCCGAGTTGGAAACAGCGCTCAAGGGGGCTGTGAAGTGAGTTGGAGCCGGCGGCCGCCGGCGGGGGAGCCGCTTTCACGGGACGCGGCGACGATCTCGAAGCGCAGCGAAGGGTCGGCGCGGAGCCGGGGAAGTGGGGGCGCTAGCCCCGGGTCCAGCGGGCCGCTGGTGGGGGAGCCGAAAAGTTTTTGGCAGCGATGCCGAGGCTTTAGCCGAGTGCTGCCAAAAAGCTTTTTGGGGGCAAAGCCCGCGCTCCAGCATACGCAGTGAGCTGGCAGGTGGCTTACGAAAGACGACCCTCTAAGGGGGCCACAGCAAGCCGCTTGCGGATTGTTGGGGGAGGGTCGGCGGTGGCACCTAACCCGCCCGGGTTGGGTGACATGAGGAAGCCGCCTGCCAGCCCGCGAAGTGGCGCCCGAAGGGCGGGCCGTAGGCCGCTGGAGCGCCCACAAGCCACCGTAGGATGGCGCTGTAGCCGAGCTGAAAGCACGGCGAGAAGGGCAAGGGCGGCAAGGAGGTTTTTGCAAAAACCGACCCAGCCTGCGCAGGCTCTCCGACGTCTCCACGTCGGAAGTGCCGGAGGGTTTGTGTGTTAGCAACTCAAAGAAGTTGCTAACACACGCGAAAACGCTAGGTTTTCGCGCTATACAAGGTATGCAAAACCATGAAATTCGCCTTCGTAAGGACGTTGCAGCCCTGCGCTTCATTCACTTATTCGGCTGGCTTCGAATTACTTCGCTAGGCACACTGATGAAGCCTCACACGGCGACGTCATTAGAAGCCGGATCGCGTCTTGCTCGCAGCCTTATTAGCCGCCAACTCGTGCTGGCACGGCGACTGCCCGAGGGCGCCGGACAAGCGCTTGTATTGGCTGCTGCTGGAGTACGCTTACTAGCCGAATATGATATCCATGCCGTCAGCGGCAAAAGTATTGGGCAAACAGTCGGCAAGGAGTGGACCCCGTCGACTACATGGAAACACGACATACTTGCTCACGGCGTTCTATGCGAGCTTTTCAAGCTAGGCTATGCAGTAATGCCGGAAGCCGAAATTCGACGCAGAGTTGGCATCCTCGCCAAGCTGCCTGACGGCCTTGCACGCTCACCCGACGGAACATGGCTGTGGCTGGAAGTAGAAAATGCACGCAAAAGTGGGCCCCATATGCGCCGGCTCGCGGACGCTATTGCAGCAGTTTCCGGAAATCAAGTTGAAATCTGTGGGGTGCGCCCATCTCGCTGCCTAATTGCATACTGGGAACACTGCCAGGATGAGCGTGGCTATCGGGTAAACCACCGCGAACGTATTACTAAGGCGATTGCAGCCCAAGCACGCAACGATATCCAGCTAACGTTCGCAGAATGCACCCGCAAAGGCGCCGCAGGCATCTCGAAAATTGAGTTCAGTGAAGCAACCGTACCAGCTGACCACACATCTGCGGTATTGAAGCGCCTCAACGCAAATGGTTGGAACCCGGATGAAAAATCTGGCGTGTGCAAAGCCAACTACGGCAACTGCACTGCCTATGTGTGGCAAGACCCTGATGCACCAGGCACGTGGTCTTACGATGCTGAACGCGATGGAGAAGGATTTGGTCAAGCTGGATATGCTGGCTCAATCAGTGAGGCAAAGCGCCGAGCAGCAGAGCTTATTGCTAATCAAAAAGCAAATCCTTTTTCATGACTAAGCACAATCAGAAAGAATAATTCTTTCTGTTTCGCTGGAATTACGAGACCAAGGAACTCGATACTCATGGGGCTGTGTTCGCAACTCATGCAGTGCTTGTGCTTCACACTTCTCAAGTACTTCACCGAGCAAATTCGTCGCCTCTTTTCTTAATTGAAGAAGTTTACCTGCTTGATATGTACTTATTATTTTATCAGAAATTTTGTGATTCTGCATTAATGTAATAACATATGGATTAACATTTAACTCTGATAATATTGTTGATCCTGTGCGCCTCAAGTCATGAATGGTTATTTTACCAAAAGGCATTTTCATAAACCCTGATACAGCGTGATTAGATTCACCGTCGTTTCTAGCTAATTGCTGCATCAATGTCTTACTGCTGATTGGTTTATCAGAAAAATTATTTTTACTTCGTAAATGGGGTATTAAATACCTTGAGTCTCCAGATAGCAACAACAACTCTTTGATATGTTTTTTAGAAAAATCAGATAGAAAAACTATATGATCACGAGGTTTGGCATTAGTTTCTTTTTGATTATCTTTAGGTATTATTAAATATCCGTCATCAAGATGGATATGCCGCTTTTCAATTAAAACTGTTTCAGTGGATCTATTCGATGTAGCCAATATTAATGAAATTGCATGAACAAATTGCGGATCTATTCTGGCTTGACGCATCCCCTTAAATAATAAAATTAATTCACTTTCTCTCAAATAACGATCTCTACTATATAATTTCACCCAAATTTTCGCAGAATATTCATAAATAGGGTCTCTTTCAATATAATTATGAAATGTTGCCCATCTAAACATTAACTTCATCAATTGTATTGCAAGTGCTGTAGTTCTTTTTTTTCCTTTTGCATTAATTGTATTAATAAGTTTTTCAATAACTTTTGGTTTTAATTGAGACAATGGAAAATCAATAAATGCTTTGTCTTCAAAAATATGATCTCGAAATATCTGAGCACATTGATTAACTGATTTTTCTTTACGATTATTTTTTATTTTTTCTTCAAACCAGTAAGCAAATAATTCACCGACTGTTTTTGGAGTGAATGTCGCTTTTTCAACCAAAGCTGCGGCTCTGGGATCAATGCCAAGTTCCAATTGCTCAAGATGTCTTCGCACAGCTTCACGCGCAGCAGCAACTGACACCGCTGGGTATGCACCCAAGTTGATTTTGCGCCGTCGACCAGCTTTGCTGTATCTGAAGAGCCAAGCGTAGCTGTAGCCCCCCGGCTTGGCTGGGCGTACTCGCAACACTAGGTTGCTCTGCTGCGCGTCGTAAACATCAAGCTCTTTCTGTGTTGGCTCTAGCTTGATCGCTTCGATTGACTTCGTATTCAGAACTTTCTTACTCATGCTGCTTAGCACTCCATACCAATGTCAAGGGGTGCAGCATCGTACCAAAGTCAGTAAGTAAGGGGTGCAAATCATCACTCACAGGGGGTGCAATTTGGGGGTGCAGCATGGATAAGTCCAGCATCCCAAAAAATCATCAGTGAATGCAAGCCGTTTTCTCTCGCTTCATCTCAAGCACAAGAATCAACATCAAAAAATATGAAAAATTAGTAGCAAAAAAATCATAAAAATCAGCAACTTATACAGAAACCATCACCTTAACCTCATCTACCAAAACATCCCGAAATTGAGCGGAGTATTTGATTTCCCCTCGCTCCATGACAACGACATGGTCCGCAAGCTCTAAGGCAAAATCAACGTACTGCTCGCACAGCAGCACGGCCATGCCGCGCTCCTTGGCCAGCATGCGGATCACGCGGCCAATGTCCTTGATGATGCTGGGCTGGATGCCTTCGGTCGGCTCGTCCAGGATCAGCAGGCCCGGCGCCGGCGCCAGGGCGCGGGCAATCGCCAGCTGCTGCTGCTGGCCGCCGGACAGGTCGCCCCCGCGGCGCTGCAGCATCTGCTGGAGCACCGGGAACAGCGTGTACAAGTCCTGCGGGATCGGCGTGCGGCCACTTTGGTAGGCCAGGCCCATGCGCAGGTTGTCCTCCACCGTCAAGCGGCCAAAGATCTCGCGCCCCTGGGGCACAAAACCGATGCCGGCGCGTGCGCGCTCGTAGGGTGTCAGCCCCTGGATGGGCTGGCCGTTCCAGGTGATGGTGCCGCTGCGGATGGGCACCAGCCCCATCAGGCTCTTGAGCAGCGTGGTCTTGCCCACGCCGTTGCGCCCCAGCAGCACGGTGATCTGGCCGGGCTCGGCCTGCACGCTCACATCGCGCAGGATGTGCGAGCCGCCGTAGTACTGGTGCAGGTTTTGAACTTTGAGCATTTTTGGCCTCCAACGCAGATCAATCCTGCGCAAGCAGCTCTTATTTCGAGAGCTGCTGTTTCAATTTTCATAGCTGCTTGCGCTGGTATTCAGAGGCTTTCAAAGCAAAAAACATTTGAAAACCTCTTACTACAAGCGCTAACAGCTATCCATCTTCATTGCCCCCCAGCTATGCAGGCCCGCCAGCACCGCATCGCGCTGCGGTGGAGACGAGGTGCCACGCCGCAGACCGTCGCTGCGCTGCACTGCAGACAGTCGCTGCACTGCGATTTGGCTTGGCAATGACGTATCCAGGCTTGTGTGCATAGCGCTAGCGACCCAGATAGACCTCGATCACGCGCTCATCGGCCTGCACCTGGGCCAGCGTGCCTTCGGCCAGCACGCTGCCGTCGCACAGCACGGTGACCTTCTCGCTGATGGTGGCGATGAAGGACATGTCGTGCTCCACCACCATCAACGAGTGCTGGCCCTTGAGGGTCAGGAACAGCTCGGCCGTGCGCGCGGTTTCGTCATCGGTCATTCCGGCCACGGGTTCGTCGAGCAGCAGCAGCTTGGGCTCCTGCATCAGCAGCATGCCGATCTCCAGCCACTGCTTCTGGCCGTGGCTGAGCACGCCGGCCTGGCGGTGGACTTCGCTGGCCAGGTGGATGGTGTGCAGGATGTCGGCCAGCCGGTCGCTTTGCGCGCTGTCGAGCCGGAAGAACATGGAGTGCTTGACGCCCTTGTGCGTCTTGAGCGCCAGCTCCAGGTTCTCGAACACCGTCAGCTGTTCGAACACCGTGGGCTTCTGGAACTTGCGGCCAATGCCCAGCTGGGCGATCTGCGGCTCGTTGTGGCGCAGCAGGTCGATGGTGGAGCCGAAGAACACCGAGCCTTTGTCCGGCCGGGTCTTGCCGGTGATGATGTCCATCATCGTTGTCTTGCCTGCGCCATTGGGGCCGATGATGCAGCGCAGCTCACCCGGCGCAATGTCCAGGTTCAGGCCGTTGATGGCCTTGAAGCCGTCGAAGCTGACGTGCACATCTTCCAGGTACAGGATGCGGCCATGGGTCACATCGACTTCGCCTGGCGTCGCGATGCGCGCCATGCTGGCGCTGCGGCCACCTGAACCGATGTTTTGTGCGGCTTTTTCAGCCGCGGCACGCATGCGGACCGCGCCCGCCTCCATCAGGTCCGGGGTCATGCCGCACCTCCTTCTTGCTTCGATCCGAACTTGCTGCGCAGCTTGCGCACCACGCCGACGATGCCCTGGGGCATCCACAGTGTCACGGCGATGAACAGAGCGCCCAGAAAATACAGCCAGAACTCCGGCGCTGCCACGGTGAGCCAGCTCTTGGCGCCATTCACGGCAAACGCGCCGACGATGGGGCCGATCAGGCTGCCGCGCCCGCCCACGGCCGTCCACACGGCAATCTCGATGGAGCTGGCGGCCGACATTTCCACCGGGTTGATGATGCCCACCTGCGGCACGTACAAAGCGCCTGCGACACCACACATCATGGCGCTGATGACCCAGATGGTCAGCTTGTACGGCAGCGGCGCATAGCCCGAGAACATCACGCGGCTTTCTGCATCGCGAATCGCTTGCAGCACGCGGCCAAACTTGCTGCGCACCAGCCAGCGCGCCAGCAGAAAGCAGCCCAGCAGGGTGCAGCCCGTCAGCACGAACAGAGCCATGCGCATCTCCTGCGTGGCCAGCGGCATGCCGAGGATTTGCTTGAAGTCCGTGAAGCCGTTGTTGCCGCCAAAGCCGGTTTCATTGCGAAAGAACAGCAGCATGGCCGCATAGGTCAGCGCCTGCGTGATGATGGAGAAATACACACCCTTGATGCGCGAGCGAAAGGCAAACCAGCCAAACACGAAGGCCACCACGCCGGGCACCGCGAAGATCAGGATAAAGGTGGCGATGAAACTGTCCGACAGCGCCCAGAACCAGGGCAGCTCCTTCCAGGCCAGAAACACCATGAAGGCGGGCAGTTCCTCGGCGCCCACGGACTGGCGGCTCAGGTACATGCCCATGACGTAGCCACCCAGCGCAAAGAACAGGCCATGGCCCAAACTGAGAATGCCGGTGTAGCCCCAGATCAGGTCCATGGCCAGCGCGCAGATGGCGTAGCACATGATCTTGCCCAGCAGGCGCACCGCGTAGTCGGACAGGTGGAACACGCTGCCCTCGCCCACCCACAGATTCAGCACCGGGGCCACGGCACAGACCACGACCAGCGCCAGCATGAAGGCCGACCAGCCGGCCTTGGTGAGCAGCGGTTGGCGTGTCGGCAGCTCCACAGGCACGAACACGCTCGATTTCAAAACAGAACTTGTCATTACTTAGCTCCCGCACCCAGCAAGGAAAAAAGCCAGTTTTCGCGGCAGACAGCCCGCAAGGGCCGCCCCGCAGCGAGGCTGTCGTCCCCTTTCCCGCGCAGCGAGAGAAAGGGGAAGCGGCGTAGCCGCACAGGGGATTGATTCAGGGTCATTCCGCGCTCCGCCCCTTCATCGCGAAGATGCCCTGGGGCCGCTTCTGGATGAAGGCGATGATGAACACCAGCACCGCGATCTTGGCCAGCACCGCGCCGGTCCAGCCTTCGAGGAACTTGTTCAGAATGCCCAGCCCCAGCGCGGCATACACCGTGCCCGCCAGCTGGCCCACGCCGCCCAGCACCACCACCATGAAGGAGTCCACGATGTAGCTCTGCCCCAGGTCGGGGCCGACGTTGCCCACCTGGCTCAGCGCGCAGCCGGCCAGGCCGGCAATGCCACTGCCCAGGGCAAACGCCAGCGTGTCCACGCGCGCCGTGTTCACGCCCATGCAAGCCGCAATCGGGCGGTTCTGCGTGACCCCGCGCACGAACAGGCCCAGGCGGGTGCGTGCAATCAGGTAGGCCACGCCCGCCAGCACGGCGAAAGCAAAGGCGATGATGATCAGGCGGTTGAAAGGCAGGGTCAGGTTGGGCAGCAGCTGCCAGCCGCCGCTCATCCACACCGGGTTTTCCACGGCCACGTTCTGCGCGCCGAAGGTGGAGCGCACCAGCTGCATCAGCACCAGGGAGATGCCCCAGGTGGCCAGCAGGGTCTCCAGCGGGCGGCCGTACAGAAAGCGCAGCACGCCACGCTCCATCACCGCGCCCACCAGGGCCGAGGCCAGGAAGGCCACGGGCAGGGCTGCCAGCAGGTACCAGTCAAAGAAATCGGGCAGGTAGCTGCGAAACACGCCCTGCACCACATAGGTGGCGTAGGCGCCGATCATCATCAGCTCGCCGTGGGCCATGTTGATCACGCCCATCAGGCCGTAGGTGATGGCCAGGCCAAGGGCCACCAGCAGCAAGATGGAGCCCAGGCTGATGCCGGTGAAGGCCACGCCCAGGCGTTCGCCCCAGGCCAGCTGGTCCTTGACCTCGGCCAGGGCGCGCTTGAGCGCCGCCTGCACCTGGGCGTCCTGCTCCTGGGCCAGTTGCTCGTTGAGCAGCAGACGCGTGGCCGGCGTGGCGTGGCGCGCCAGCAGGGCCGCAGCGTCGATGCGCTGCTCGGCCTGCGGGCTGCCCAGCAGGGCCGCAGATTTCGCCAGCGCCAGCGCGGCCTTAACGTCCGCCTGCTGCTCGCGCGCCAGGGCCTTGTCGAGCAGCGGCAGGCGCTCGGGCGTCGCGCCCTGCAGCATGGCCTGGGCCGCTTCCAAGCGCTCGGCGTCGTTGCCCACCAGCAGGTTCAGTGCGGCCAGGGCGTTGCCGATCTCGCGGCGCAGGCGGTTGTTGGTGCTGGCGTCGCTCGCCCCCTCGGGCAGCGGCACGGCCTGGCCCGTCACGGGGTCGCGGGCTTCGCCCCCGCGCACGATGAAGGCCTGCGCGCCGGTGAACTGCACCTCACCGTCGCGCAGGGCCTGCAGGAAGTCGGCCGTGCGGGCGGCATCGCCCGTGGCCGCGGCCTCCTGCATGGCGGCAATGCGGCGGTTGTTGTCGCCATCGGCCATGGCCAGCGCCTGCTCGGCCGTCAACGCCTGGGCCGGGGCCTGCCACAGGGCCGTGCAGGCCAGCGCTGCGCCCAGCCAGGGCCGGAAGGTGCGCAAGAGGGGAAAAAGCATAGGTCATCCAATCAGCAAAAGGCCCGTCCGGTGGGGACGGGCCTTCGGGTCGAGGTGCGGTTCACCGGTGCGACCGCGCTGCGGCCGCACGCGTGTCCCCTCACTTCTTCTCGGGCTCGTCCTTCTTCTTGTCGTTGCCGTCGATGAAGGGGCTCCAAGGCTGGGCCTTGATGGGTTCCTTGGTCTTCCAGACCACGTTGAACTGGCCATCGGCCTTGATCTCACCGATCAGCACCGGCTTGTGCAGGTGGTGGTTCTTGGCATCCATGGTCAGCGTGAAGCCGCTGGGCGCCTTGAAGGTCTGGCCGGCCATGGCGGCGATCACCTTGTTCACCTCCAGGGACTTGGCCTTTTCCACGGCCTGCTTCCACATGTGGATGCCGACGTAGGTGGCTTCCATGGGGTCGTTGGTCAGCGGCTTGGTGGACTGGCCGGGCAGGTTCTTGGCCTTGGCATAGGCGCTCCACTGCTTGATCCAGGCGTCGTTGGTGGGGTTCTTGACGCTCATGAAGTAGTTCCACGAGGCCAGGTGGCCGACCAGGGGCTTGGGATCCAGGCCGCGCAGCTCTTCCTCGCCGACCGAGAAGGCCACCACGGGCACCTCGGTGGCCTTGATGCCGGCGTTGCCCAGTTCCTTGTAGAAGGGCACGTTGGAGTCGCCGTTGATGGTGGAGATCACGGCCGTCTTGCCCCCCGCAGCGAACTTCTTGATGTCGGCCACGATGGTCTGGTAGTCGCTGTGGCCAAACGGGGTGTAGGCCTCCATGATGTCCTTGTCGGCCACGCCCTTCTTCTTCAGGAAGGCACGCAGGATCTTGTTGGCCGTGCGCGGGTAGACGTAGTCGGTACCCAGCAGCACCCAGCGCTTGGCGCTGCCGCCGTCCTCGCCCATCAGGTATTCCACGGCGGGAATGGCCTGCTGGTTGGGCGCCGCACCGGTGTAGAACACGTTCTTGGACAGTTCCTCGCCCTCGTACTGCACGGGGTAGAACAGCAGGGCGTTGTTTTCCTCATAGACCGGCAGCACCGACTTGCGGCACACCGAGGTCCAGCAGCCGAAGGTCACGGCCACCTTGTCCTGGCTGATCAGCTGCTTGGCCTTCTCTGCCGCCAGCGGCCAGTTGGAGGCAGTGTCGATCACCACGGGCTCCAGCTTCTTGCCCAGCACGCCACCCTTGGCGTTGATGTCCTCGATGGTCATCAAGGCCATGTCCTTGAGGGCGGTCTCCGAAATCGCCATGGTGCCCGACAGGGCGTGCAGCACACCCACCTTGATGGTGTCGGCCGCCTGGGCGGACAGTGCGGTAAAGCCCATGCCGGCAACGGTTGCGGCAGCGGCCAGGGTCTTCAGGGTGAAACGGCGTGGCATGGTGAGAACTCCTCTCGGTGGGTTGATGGAGTCCATGCTAGGGATGACCCGCCACCGCGCCTATACGCCGGATGGCGTACGCCCTGCGCCGCTCATCCACCCTGGCGCAGCCGCCCCAGGGCCAGGGCCGCGGCGGCTGTGCGCGTTTCCACGCCCAGCTTGGCGTGGATGCGCTCCAGGTGCTTTTTCACCGTCGCCGGGCTGCTGCCCACGATGTCGGCAATGTCGCGGTTGATCTTGCCCTGCGCCACCCAGAACAGCACCTCGGCCTCCTTGGCCGTCAGCGCAAAGGCCTCGCGCAGCAGCTGGGCCGCGGCGCTGCCCGACTCCTCGCGCATCACCACCAGCAGCTCGCCACCCTGCCCCTCTTCCATCGGCGGGTGCAGGTGCAGCACCAGGCGCCGGTCGCTGCCGGCCACGGGCTGCGGGGCCACCAGCACCCAGCGGGGCGGCTCGGCCAGCCCCTGCAGCACCCCGTCCAGCTGCCGCGCCATCCAGTGGCGCAGGGTCTCGCCCACGGTGGCGCTGCCGGCGTCGCCGGGGCTGTCGCCATAGGCCAGCAACAGGCGCCGCGCCAGCGCGGTCTGCCACAGGATGCGGCCGTCCGCCACGCGCACCGTCATGCTGGCATAGCCAAAGGCATCCAGCGCACTGCGCGCCTGCAGGGCCTGCTGCGCCTGGCTGCGGGCGCGCCGGGCGGTGCCCAGGTGCACCTGCATGCGGGCCAGCACCTCGGCGGGCTTCAGGGGCTTGGTCACATAGTCCACGCCGCCGGCGGCCAGGGCGGCCACCAGGTGCTCGGTCTCGGTCAGCCCGGTCATGAACACCACCGGGATGGCCGCGGTCTGCGCATCGGCCTTGAGGCGGCGCGCCACCTCGAAACCGTCCATGCCCGGCATCAGCGCATCCAGCAAGATGATGTCCGGCTGGGCCTGCACGGCGCGCTGCAAGGCCTTCTCACCATGCGTGGCCACCAGGACGGTGTAGCCCGCCTCGTCCAGCGCGTCATGCAGCACCGACAGGTTGTCGGGCACGTCGTCCACGATCAGCACCACGTCCGGCGCGTTCATGGCTGCCCCACGTCCGTCGCCTGCTGCTGCGCCACCGCGCGCGCCAGGCCGTCCATGTCGAACTGCTGCACCAGGCCGCGCCACTGCGTCCACAGCGCCGCCTGCGCGGGGTACGCCTGCTCCAGCTGCGCCAGGGCCTGGCGCACGCCGCGCACATAGCCCAGTTGCAGCGCCTGGCACAGCGGCGCCAGGGCCTCGGCCGGGACTGCGGCCGGGACCGCAGCGACGTGCAGGCCATCGCCCGCAGGTTCTTTGCTATTGAATTGCATAGCATCTTGCGCCCGCTGTACAGGCGTTGCGGTGGGTTTTGCTTCTAGGGCGTAGTGCCACACCAGGTCCAGGCGCTGGGCCAGCCAGTGCAGCAGCTCGCTGTGGCGCACGGGCTTGACCAGGAAGTCCTGCGGCGCAATGCCCACGTCGTTGGGCAGCTCGCGGTCAAAGGCATTGGCAGAGACCACGGCGCAGGCAATGTCGCCGGCCTGCAGCGCCCGCAGGCGGCGCAGCGTTTCCCAGCCGTCGATGCCGGGCATGGCCAGGTCCATGAAGACGGCATCGGGCACCCAGCCGCCCGCCACCCAGGCCAGGGCCGCGTGGCCGCTGTCGGCCTGCTGCACCTCAAAGCCCAGCGGCGCCAGCAGCTGCCGCAGCACGCCGCGGTCGGCCTCCTCGTTGTCCACCACCAGCACCCGCCGACGCGGCCCAGCATAGCCCACGGGCATGCGCTGCAGCGGCGCGACGGCGGGCGCCACGCCCTCGACCGAGGGCAGGAACAGCCGCACCTCGAACACCGCGCCCTGGCCCGGTGCGCTGTGCAGGGTCAGCACGCCGCCCATCAGTTCGGTCAGCATCTTGGCCATGGTCAGGCCCAGGCCGGCACCGCCCGCCGCCGTGGCGGCCTGGCCGCGCTCGAAGGGCTCGAAGATGCGCGCCTGCTCCTCGGGCCCCAGGCCCGGGCCGGTGTCGATCACGCGCACGATGGCCATCTGCCGCGCATGCTGCACCTGCAGGGTGACGTGGCCCTGCTGCGTGAACTTCAGCGCATTGCCCAACAGGTTGATGACGATCTGGCGCAGCCGCTTTTCGTCGGCCCGCACCACGGCGGGCAGCCGCCCCTGCACCTCGTAGTGGAAGGCCAGGCCCTTGGCCTGGGCCTGCAGGGCGAACAGATCGGCCAGGGCCTGCATGCCTTCGGCAAAGTGCATGGGCGCCACCTGCAGGGCCAGCTTGCCCGATTCGATGCGCGCCACGTCCAGCGTGCCCTCGATCAGCGACAGCAGGTGCTCGCCGCCACGCCGGATCACCTGCACCGCGTGCTGGCGGTGCGGGGGCACGCTGTCATCGGCCCCCATGAGCTGGGCATAGCCCAGGATGCTGTTGAGCGGCGTGCGCAGCTCGTGGCTGATGGCGCTGAGGTAGCGGCTCTTGGCCTGGTTGGCGTGGTCGGCGGTTTCGCGTGCCGCCTCGGCCACGGCACGCGCCTCTTCGGCGGCTTTGCGGGCGCTTTGCAGCGCGGCATCGGTCTGCTGGTGCAGGGCGATTTCGCGCACCAGCAGGCCGGTCTGGCGGTTGGACTCTTCCTGCGCCACGCGGCGGCTCTGGTGCGCCAGCACCAGCCACCAGGCCACGATGCCAGCAATCAGCAGCAGGCCCAGGTAGGCCTTAAGCATGGCCGAACCCAGCGCCGCCTGTGCCGCCTGCAGTGCGGCCGGCGTCATGGCGGTGCGCTGCAGGGTCTGCAGCTCCTGGTGGTAGAGCAGGCCCAGCACCGCCGCCAGCAGCGGGGCAATCACCAGCATCAGCAGCAGAAAGTGCCCCAGGCCCTTGTCGAACAGCCGCCACAGCTGCTCCGGCAGCAGCCAGCGCAGCGCGGCGCGCCACTGCACGCCCCAATGCGCCTGGGGCTTGCACAGGTCGCCGCAGCGCGCATCCAGGGTGCAGCACAGCGAACAGATGTGGCCGCCATAGGCCGGGCAGTGGGCCATGTCCGGCACTTCGTAGTCGCGCTCGCACACGGTGCAGCGCAAGGTGTGCACGGCCTGGGCCTGGGGGACCGCGCGGCAGCCCGTGCACCCGGTGCAGGCCTGGGCCGGCAGCGTGGCCGTGCGCGCCAGGTAGTAGCGCCCGCGCGTGGCCCAGGCGATCAGCGGTGCGGCGACCAGGGCCACCACCATGGCGATCAGGGCCGAGAACGCCTGGGCCAGCGGCCCGAACACGCCCAAGTGGGCTGCGATCGACAGCCCCGAGGCCAGGCCCATGGCCCCCACACCCACGGGGTTGATGTCGTACAGGTGGGCACGCTTGAATTCAATGCCCCGGGGCGACCAGCCCAGCGGCTTGTTGATGACCAGGTCGGCCACCACGGCCATGATCCAGGCGATGGCGATGTTGGAGTACAGGCCCAGCACCTCGCCCAGGGCGCGGAACACGTTCATCTCCATCAGCATGAAGGCGATCAACGTGTTGAACACCACCCAGACCACGCGCCCGGGGTGGCTGTGCGTGAGGCGCGAGAAGAAGTTGGACCAGGCCAGCGAGCCCGCATAGGCATTGGTCACATTGATCTTGAGCTGCGAGATCACCACGAACAGCGCCGTGGCCGCCACCGCCCAGCCGTAGTGCGGGAACACGTACTCATACGCCGCCAGGTACATCTGGTTGGGATCGACCGCATGGCTGGCCGGCACGGAGTGCGAGATCGCCAGATAGGCCAGCAGCGCCCCGCCCAGCATCTTGGCCACGCCCAGCGCCACCCAGCCCGGCCCGCCCAGCAGCACGCCGGACCACCAGCGCAGCCGCGTGGTCTGCGCGCGCGCCGGCATGAAGCGCAGGTAGTCGGCCTGCTCCCCCATCTGGGTGATCAGGGCAATGCCCACGGTCAGCGCCGCACCAAAAAGAGGCAATGAAAAATGCGCACCCGCGCCCGACTCACCACCGTAGTGCACCACCTGCGCAAACGCACCAGGATTGCGCAGCAGCACGTAGACAAAGGGCACGACCAGCATCAGCAGCCACAGTGGCTGGGTCCACATCTGCAGCCGGCTGATCATGGACACCCCGTGCGTGACCAGCGGAATCACCACCAGGGCGCAGATCAGGTAGCCCCAGGCCGGCGGGATGTCCAGCGCCAGCTCCAGCGCGTAGGCCATCACGGCCGCCTCCAGCGCGAAGAAGATGAAGGTGAAGGTGGCGTAGATCAGCGAGGTGATGGTCGAGCCGATGTAGCCAAAGCCCGCGCCGCGCGTCAGCAGGTCCATGTCCACCCCGTAGCGCGCCGCGTAGACGCTGATGGGCAGGCCCGCCGCAAAGATGATCAGGCCGGTGGCCACGATGGCCCAGAAGGCATTCGCCCAGCCGTACTGCACCAGCAGCGTGGCGCCCACGGCCTCCAGGATCAGGAACGAGGCCGCGCCGAAGGCGGTGTTCGCCACCCGCCACGCGGACCAGCGCCGAAAGCGCTGCGGCGTATAGCGCAGGGCGTAGTCCTCCAGGGTTTCCGTCGCCACCCAGCCGTTGTAGTCGCGGCGCACCTTGACCACCTGCTGCGGCACGCAGGGGTCGGTCGAGGCAGGCGTCGCAGGCGCGGCGGCGGCAGGGGACTGGGTCATGGTGGGGTCAGCGATGCAGCTTCTGTGCCCGACTGGCACGGTGCTTGCACTGCAGGTGCCAGCCCTGGTGACCGCCCAGGCGCCGCACGGCCCGCCGTGTGTGCGCACGCCGGGCGGCATGCAGGCCGCGACATGGCATGGCCGCACCGCCCCCGTCCACGGGGCCGGCACTGCGGACCGATGGAGGGAATCGACATGGAATTAACGCCGCGAGAAAAAGACAAGCTGCTCATCTTCACCGCCGCGCTGCTGGCCGAGCGCCGCCAGGCCCGTGGCCTGAAGCTGAACTACCCGGAATCCGTGGCCCTGATCAGCGCCTTCGTCATGGAAGGCGCCCGCGACGGCAAGACCGTGGCCCAGCTGATGAGCGCAGGCCGCACCGTGCTGACGCGCGCCGACGTGATGGACGGCGTGGCCGAGATGATCCCCGACATCCAGATCGAGGCCACCTTCCCCGATGGCACCAAGCTGGTCACGGTGCACGAACCCATCGTCTGAGCGACCGCCCAGAACTTGCAGGCTTTTAGGCCTCCAGCCCTTATTCCACCAGCGCAGACAGCTATGAAAACCAAGAACCTGATCACCACCCTCCTCGCCACCGCGTCGGCCCTGCCGCTGAGCGCCCTGGCCCACGTGGGCGCGGACGGTGGCGGCCACCACAATTTTCTGGACAGCCTGGCCCACGCCTTCGCCCACCCCTTCGGCGGCGCCGACCACCTGGCGGCCATGCTGGCCGTGGGCGCCTGGAGCGCCCTGGCCTTTCCCCACCACGGCACGGCCTGGCGCGCCCCGGCGGCCTTTGTGGCCCTGCTGGTGGCCGGCTGCCTGGCCGGCTTTGCGGGCCTGCACGTGCCGGCCGTCGAGCCCATGATTGCCGCCTCGGTGCTGGTGCTGGGCCTGCTGGTGATGGTGCGGCAGAAGATGGCCTGGGGTGCCGCCGCCGCCCTGGTGGGGGTGTTTGCCTTCTTCCACGGCGCGGCCCATGGCTATGAACTGTTCGAGGACAGCGCCGCCGCTGCAGCCGGTGCAGTGCTGGGCATGGCGGCCGGATCGGCCCTGCTGCACCTGGGCGGCATGGCCCTGGGCCACCGCGTGATGCAGCGCCACCAGCTGTTAGCCAGGCTGGCGGGCGCCGCAACCGCCGTCCTGGGCGTGGCCCTGCTGACGCGTCTGGCCTGATCCCACGGAGGCACCGCATGATTCCTGGTGAACTGCTCCTGGACGAGGGGGCCCACCCCCTCAACCCCGGCCGGCGCACGGTCACGCTGCTGGTCAAGAACGCCAGCGACCGGCCCATCCAGGTCGGCTCGCACTACCACTTTGCCGAAACCAACGCCGGCCTGGACTTCGACCGCGCCAGCGCCCACGGCATGCGCCTGAACATCGCCAGCGGCATGGCCGTGCGCTTCGAGCCCGGCCAGCAACGCACGGTGGAGCTGGTCGACATCGGCGGCGACCGCCAGATCTACGGCTTTCGCGGCCTGATTCAAGGAGCACTTTGATATGGCCACCATGGACCGACGTGCCTACGCCGAAACCTTTGGCCCCACCGTGGGCGACCGCCTGCGCCTGGCCGATACCGAGTTGATCGTCGAAGTCGAGAAAGACTACACCCTGGCTGCGGGCGGCTATGGCGAGGAAGTGAAGTTCGGCGGCGGCAAGACCATCCGTGACGGCATGGCGCAAAGCCAGCGCACGCGCGAGCAAGGCGCGGTCGATACCGTGCTGACCAACGCGCTGATCCTGGACCACTGGGGGATTGTCAAAGCCGACATCGGCCTGAAGGGCGGCCGCATCGTGGCCATCGGCAAGGCCGGCAACCCCGACACCCAGCCGGGCGTGGACATCATCATCGGCCCGGGCACGGAAATCATCTCCTGCGAAGGCCATATCGTCACCGCCGGCGGCATCGACACCCACATCCACTTCATCGCCCCGCAGCAGATCGAGGAAGCGCTGACCAGCGGCGTGACCACCATGATTGGCGGCGGCACCGGCCCGGCCACCGGCACCTTTGCCACCACCTGCACGCCCGGCCCCTGGCACCTGGAGCGCATGCTGCAGGCCGCTGACGCCTTCCCCATGAACCTGGGTTTTCTGGGCAAGGGCAATGCCAGCCTGCCGGGCGGCCTGCACGAGCAGATCAGCGCCGGCGCCATCGGCCTGAAGCTGCACGAGGACTGGGGCAGCACGCCCGCGGCCATCAGCAACTGCCTGGATGTGGCCGAGGAGACCGACACCCAGGTCGCCATCCACACCGACACGCTCAACGAATCCGGCTTTGTGGAAGACACCGTGGCCGCCTTCAAGGGCCGCACCATCCACACCTTCCACACCGAAGGCGCGGGCGGCGGCCATGCGCCCGACATCCTGAAGGTGGTGGGCGAGGCGAATGTGCTGCCCTCGTCGACCAACCCCACGCGCCCCTACACCATCAACACGCTGGACGAGCATGTCGACATGCTGATGGTCTGCCACCACCTGGACGCCGGCATTGCCGAGGACCTGGCCTTTGCCGAAAGCCGCATCCGCAAGGAGACGATTGCGGCCGAGGACATCCTGCACGACATCGGCGCGATCAGCATGTTCAGCTCCGACAGCCAGGCCATGGGCCGCGTGGGCGAGGTCATCCTGCGCACCTGGCAGACCGCCCACAAGATGAAGCTGCAGCGCGGTGCACTGCAAGGCGACGGCGCGCGCAACGACAACTTCCGCGTCAAGCGCTACATCGCCAAATACACCATCAACCCGGCGATTGCCCACGGCATCAGCCACGAGGTGGGCAGCATCGAGGTGGGCAAGTGGGCCGACCTGGTGATCTGGAAACCGGCTTTCTTCGGCGTCAAGCCGTTTTGCATCTTGAAAGGCGGCAGCATCGCCATGGCCGCCATGGGCGACCCAAACGCCTCCATCCCCACGCCCCAGCCCGTGCACTACCGCCCCATGTTCGCCAGCTTTGGCGGGGCCATCGCCAAGACCTCGCTGACCTTTGTCTCACACGCCGGGCTGGCGGCCGGCATCGGCGAGCGCTTTGGCCTGGCCAAGCCCCTGTCGGCCGTGAAGGGCATCCGCGGCGTGCAAAAGCAACACATGGTCCACAACGACCTGGCGCCGCGCATGGAGGTGGACGCCCAGACCTATGCCGTGCGCGCCGATGGGCAACTGCTGACCTGCGAACCCGCAGTCAGCCTGCCCATGGCGCAGCGCTATTTCCTGTTCTGAGCGCTCACGCGCCGGGAGCTGTCTTATGCGCCTTGAACCACGCCAGCCAGTCGCCGCTGTCAATCACCGGCGCGGCCTGCACGGTCGCTGGCAAGGCCTCGTAGACCAGCACCGCCAGCATCTGCGTGCCGCCACCGGTCAGGGCCACCGGCACGGTGAGGGTGCGCTTGGTGTATTCGCCCGTGTCCTGGGGCCAGATGCCTTCGTAGCCGTCGAGCACCTGCTCCAGGGCCGCATCCAGCGGATAGACCTCGGCCAGCACCTGCTGCGTGCCCTGCAGCACCAGGCCGGGGTACCAGCCCAGGTCGTGCAACGTGCCCGTCAGCGTGGTGCGCCCGGTGATCACCATGCCGCCGCGCAGCCGCGCAATGTCATTCACCGCGCCGGCGCGCAGCGTGCCGTAGACGGCCACATGGCCCACACCGCAGGGCTGCCAGCCGGACTTATCAGACCGAGAGAGTTCAGAGGGGGTTGACATGTTTGTCATGCTATTGGTTTGGAAAGCGCTTGGGAATGCACAAAGCGCGCCAGTCTGTAGCTCTCCTTTTGAAAGTACCCTATGTTGACCATCCACAAACTCCTGCCCCAGGGCCAAGGCCTGGCCAAAGTGCTGCTGCAACGCGCCGCCACCGTCGAGCTGGACTGGGACGTGCGCCAAAAGTCGCGCTTTGCCGCCACCGACAGCCAGGGCCGCGAACTGGCCATCTTCCTGCCGCGCGGCCAGGCCGTGCGCGGCGGCGACGTGCTGGTGGCCGAAGACGGATCGCTGATCCGTGCGATTGCCGCGCCCCAGCGCGTGCTGAAGATCACCGCCTGCGCCACGCACGGCACGGCCTTTGACCTGGTGCGTGCCGCCTACCACCTGGGCAACCGCCATGTGCCCATCGAACTGCAGCCCGACCACCTGAAGATCGAACCCGACCACGTGCTGGCCGACATGCTGCGCAGCCTGCACATGACCGTGGTGGCGGCCGATCTGCCGTTCGAGCCCGAAGGCGGCGCCTATGGCGGCCATGTGACCAACGACGGACACAGCCACCATCACCACAGCCACGGGGCAGGGCATGCCCATGGGCACGAGCATGCACACAGCCACAGCCACAGCCACAGCCACAGCCATGATCACGCCCCGGCACAGCCTGCAGGCGGCTGCGGGCATGCGCATGCGCAGCCCAAGTCCCAGTGCGCCTCCGGGGCGGGCTGCGGCCACTGCGATCACCACGACCATGCCCACCACCCCAGTCAGGGCTGTGGCGGATGAGCTGGCTCTACCTGATCGCGGCCGGCCTGTGCGAGATCGCCTACGCCGCCGCCATGCCACGCACCGCAGGGTTCACGCGGCTGGGGCCCAGCCTGTTCTGCCTCAGCTTCATCGCCGCCAGCATGTACCTGCTGTCGCTGGCCACGCGCAGCATTCCTGTCGGGACCGCGTATGCGGTCTGGGTCGGCATCGGTGCGGTGGGCACGGCCGCCTACGGCATGCTGTGGCTGGGCGAAGACCGCAGCGTGGCGCGCATGGCCTGCTTCGGCCTGATCCTGATGGGCATCGTGGGCCTGAAGCTGCTCACCCTGCGCAGCGACACGGGGGCCTGAGATGCTGAGCCATCCCACCGCCGCCACCTTCTTGCAGCTGATGTGGCTGGCCTCGCCGGCCTTGCCGATCGGGGGGTTTTCGTACTCCGAGGGGCTGGAGGCCGCCATCGACAGCGGCCGCGTCACCACGGAGGCCGAGGCCGCCGAGTGGCTGCGCCACCAGTTGCACCTGACGCAGTCGCGCGGCGACATGGCCGCCATCGCCCAGGCCCTGCCGGCGTGGGCGGCGCAGGACCGGGCCCGCCTCGCCGAGCTGAACGACTGGGTGCGCCACACCCGCGAAAGCGCCGAGCTGCGCCTGCAGACCGAGCAGATGGGCCGCTCGCTGGTCGAGTGGCTGAAGAACCGCCATGCCGGCGATGCCGCCATCCAGGCCCAGGTGCAATGGCTGGCCGCGCAAGACGCCAGCTACCCCCTGGCGTTTGCGCTGGCAGCCCACCTGACGGGGGCCCACGCCCCCGATGCGCTGCTGGCCTATACCTTTGGCTGGGCCGAGAACATGGTCCAGGCGGCCATCAAGGCCGTGCCGCTGGGGCAAAGCGCCGGCCAGCGCATCCTGGCACGCCTGACGCAGGAGATTCCTGCTGCCGTCGAGCTGGCCCTGGCGCTGCCCGATGCCGAACGCCAGGCCTTCTCGCCGATGCTGGCGATCCTGTCGGCGCGGCATGAACACCAGTACTCTCGGCTGTTCCGCAGCTGAGTCCCTCCACCATGTCCCCTGGTTTCGTCCCCACCCCGCAGCCGCCCTACTACGCGGCCATCTTCACCTCGCAGCGCACCGCCGGCGACCAGGGCTATGGCGCCATGGCCGACCGCATGCTGGAGCTGGCCGGCCAGCAACCCGGCTACCTGGGCGCGGAAAGCGTCCGCGATGCCCACGGCTTCGGCATCACCGTGTCCTACTGGACCAGCGAAGCCGCCATCCGCGACTGGAAACAGCAGGCCGAACACCAGGTGGCCCAGGCACAAGGCCACGCCCGCTGGTACCAGCACTTTGAACTGCGCATCGCCAAGGTCGAACGGGCCTATGGCACGCACCCCTGAGCCCCCCTTGTTTTGAGAAAGCACCGACCATGTCCAGCGCCCTGCACCACATCCCCCACCGCACCAAGAAGCTGCCCCCGCTGCGCGTGGGCATCGGCGGGCCCGTCGGCTCCGGCAAGACCACCATCCTCGAGATGCTGTGCAAGGCCATGCGCGAGAAATGGGACCTGGTGGCCATCACCAACGACATCTACACCAAGGAAGACCAGCGCCTGCTGACCATCAGCGGTGCCCTGCCGCCCGAGCGCATCATGGGCGTGGAGACCGGCGGCTGCCCGCACACCGCCATCCGCGAAGACGCCTCCATCAACCTGGAAGCCATCGACCGCATGCTGGGCGACTTCCCCGATGCCGACATCGTCTTCATCGAATCCGGCGGTGACAACCTGGCCGCCACCTTCAGCCCCGAGCTGTCGGACCTGACGATTTATGTGATTGACGTGGCCGCGGGCGAAAAGATCCCGCGCAAGGGCGGCCCCGGCATCACCAAGAGCGACCTGTTCGTCATCAACAAGACCGACCTGGCCCCGCACGTGGGCGCCGATCTGGCCATCATGCGCAGCGACACCGTGAAGCAGCGCACGACGCCCAAGGGCCTCAAGCCCTTTGTGATGACCAACCTCAAGACGCTGGAAGGCCTGGACGAGGTGGTGGCCTTCATCGAGCGCCAGGGGCTGCTGCACGGCGCCTGAAGCCCGCGCCACGGCCGCGGGGGCGGTAGCCAGGGACGGCCCGGTCCGGCCGCGCCAGGACGCAGCGCAAGGCCTGGCCCGGGCTGCCCAATGCCCCGGCTGCTGTCACCAGCAACGGCATTCAGGCAGACTGGATGCCGTTTTTTGCTTTGAAGGATGCCGCCCATGTCCCGCTTCACATCCCGCCTGCTGCTCCTGGGAACCTGCGCCCTGGTGGTCTGGAGCGCTGTGTTTGCCGTGGCCATGGTCAGCCAGCTGGCCGATGCGGCCGACCGCGTGCATGCCGGGGCCGGGCAGCCCGTGTTCTGGAGCATG
Source organism: Comamonas aquatica (assembly GCF_018064205.1). Taxonomy (NCBI): domain Bacteria; kingdom Pseudomonadati; phylum Pseudomonadota; class Betaproteobacteria; order Burkholderiales; family Comamonadaceae; genus Comamonas; species Comamonas aquatica. Next base: position 2,746,673 of record NZ_CP072916.1, read on the forward strand.
CTGACCCTGCTGGTGGCCACGGTGCTGGCACCCAGCATCTGGCTGCTGCGCCTGCCGCCGGCCCTGCGCCACCCGCCCGAGGGCGATGCCCAGGCCCTGGCCGACTACGCCACCCGCCTGCGCGCCCACCTGGCGCGCAACCCTCGGCTGGCAGGCCGCCCGCTGGACAGCACGCAGGACGTGGAGGTGGCGCTGACCGTGCTGCGCGATGCGGCCGAGACCGAAACCCGGCGCAGCGCCGCCAGCGTGCTGGCCAGCACGGCCCTGCTGCAGAACGGGCGCCTGGACGGTCTGGTGGTGCTGGTCAGCCAGGTGCAGCTGGTGTGGCGCATTGCGCGCATCTATGGCCTGCGCCCCTCGCTGCGCCAGCTGTCCTACCTGTACGGCAATGTCGGCGCCTGCGTGCTGGTCGCCTACGGGCTGGACGAGGTGGACTTTGCCGAGCTGACCGCCCCCATCGTGCAATCGGCCACGCCCGCCGCCATGGGCAGCGTGCCCGGGCTGGGTGGCATGGGGCAGTTGCTGACCAACAGCATGGCCAGCGGGGCCGCCAACGCCTTTCTGACGCTGCGCGTCGGCCTGGTGGCCGATGCCTACTGCGCCCCGCAGCACCTGCCGCAACGCCAACTGGTGCGCCACCACGCCACGCACCGCGCGGCACAGATGCTGGGCGGCATCGTCAAGGACTGCGGCACGCAGATCACCCAAGCGGTGTACGGTCGCCTCAAGCAGGGCGTGCTGCACACGGCCCAGGCCGCAGCAGACAGCGTCAAGCAAGCCGGCCGCTCCGTCAGCGAAGCCACCCAGTCGGCCTACCAGGCCACGGCGCAGGGGCTGAACCAGGCCGTACACCAGGTGCGCGGCACCACATCGGCCGCCACCCAGCGCCTGCAGCAGACCCTCCGCCGCCAGGACGACCCGGACAAACCTTGAAGTGTTTTTGGGCTGCAGCGCAGACACAGCAAGCGCTGACAGCTATGGTTTTTTATTTCCGGATGGCTGCGCTTGAGCCCCCGCCGGCAAACGCCTAGCATCTGGACATGCCCATCCTGCCCCGACTCCCCCTGATCGCCACCGCGGTGTGGCTGGCCTGCACGGCGTGGCCGCTCAGCGGCCAGGCCCAGGTCTTTCGCTGCGGCAACAGCTACAGCAGCACCCCGTGCGCCGATGGCAAGCCCGTGCCGGTCGAGCCCATCGTGGAAGTCCATCCCCCCGCCCAGGGCGCGGCAGAGCGCCGTGCCACACGGCGCCATGCAGACCGCGAAGAACGGGCCTGGGACCGCATCGAGCGCGAGCTGGACAAGGCCCAAGCCAACGCCCCGCCGCAGCGCAAGTCCGGGGTGGACCGCAGCCAGTGCGAAGCCCGCGACCGGCGCATCCAGAAGATCGACCAGCTGGCACGGCGCGGTGGCACAGTGCAGCAGATGGAGCGCCTGCGCGAGGAGCGCCAGGAAGCGCGCGACTGGCAGTTCCGCGCGGGCTGCTGATTACAGCAGCGCCAGCACCTTCTCGGGCGGGCGGCACAGCGCCGCGCCCTTGGGCGTGACCACGATCGGGCGGTTCAGCAGCTGCGGGTGCTGGGCCACGGCCAGCAGGATCTGGGCGTCGCTCACCGCCGGCTGGTCCAGCCCCAGCGCTTGGTAGGCCGCTTCCTTGGTGCGCAGCAGCTCGCGCACCGGCACGCCGAGGTGGGCCACCAGCTCGGCCAGTTCGGGGGCCGTCAGCGGCGTGGCGATGTAGTCGACGATGTTGGGCTCGATGCCGCGCGCGCGCAGCAGCTCCAGGGCGCCACGCGAGTTGCTGCAGCGGTTGTTGTGGAAGATGGTGATATCGCTCATGGCGGCAAGTGTAGGCCGCGGCACGCCCACGGGCGATCTCGGCGCGAGATCCCCCATGCGCCTTCAGGCCCGGCGCGCCAGCTTCCAGCCGCCAATGCCCAGGCTCAGCCAGCCCAGCATCAGGCAGGTGCCGCCCCAGGGCACGAACGGGCGGAAGGTCTCGATCCCGGTGAAGGTGCGCAGATAGATCAGGCCGCTGAACAGCAGCAGCCCCAGCACAAACAGCCCGCCCGCGGCGCACAGCCAGCGATTGCCAGCCGTGGTCAGCGCCGCCACGCCCAGGCCCAGCAGCGCCAGGGCATGGAACATCTGCTGCTGCACCGCCAGTTGCAGCGAGACGCGCGTGGCCTCACGGACCTGCGGATCGACAATGAACCCCAGACCGTGCGAAGCGTAGGCGGCCATGCCGACCGCCGTCAGTCCCAAAAACGCGGCCACAGGCAGCCACCAGTTGCGCATGCTCAACTCCCTCATTCCCCAGCAAAGCCGCCATTATCGGCCGTGCGGCGCTCAGGCCGAACGCAGCTGCTTGCGCAGGTCGCGCAAGGCGTTGTCCAGCATTTCCTCCACCGTCGGGTGGTAGTAGGGCAGTGCCAGCAGTTGCTCCACCGTATCCGCACGCTGGATCGCCCAGGCCAGCAGGTGGGCCAGGTGCTCGCCCCCGGCGCACAGCAGGCTGGCACCCAGCAACTGGCGGCTGGCCGGATCGGCGTACAGGCGCAGCACGTGCTCGGGGGCCTGCATGATCTTGGAGCGGCCATTGCCCGCGCCCCGGGCCGTGACCACCACCGCCTCGGGCGGCAGCTCGGAAAAACGCAGCCCCACCTCGGCCACATCCGGGGCGCTGAAGACGATGGACAGGGGCACACTGCGCCCGCGCACCGGCAGGTCCTGCCAGCGGGCGTCGCCCAACGCGCGCAAGGCCTGCTGGGCGGCGATCGTCCCCTCCTGCGCGGCCTCGTGCATCAGCGGGCGCTCGCCCGTGGCGTCGCCCGCCAGGAACACCCGGCTGTCCAGGCAGCGCAGGCTGGCGCGGTCCCACAGCGGCCGGCCCTGGGCATCAAAGCGCACCCCCGCCTGGGCCAGCGCCAAGTCCGCCAGCCGGTGGCTGCGCCCCTGGGTGACCAGCACATACTGCACATCGGCCTTGAGGGCACCGGCCTCGAAGCGCACCATGTCGCCACGGCGCTCGGCCAGCACGTCGCGGCACCCCAGGGCCATGGGCATCTGGTGGGCGAAATAGGTCTGGGCCGCCTTGGCCACTTCGGGGTCGGCGATCTTGGCCAGCACCGGATTGCGCCCCGTTGCCACCACCTGCGCCCCCAGGCGCGACAAGGCCACGCCCATCTCCAGGCCGATGGCCCCCATGCCCCAGACGGCCACGCTGTGTGGCAGCTCGTGCAGGGCAAACAGTTCATCGGTTGTGATCAGCGCCGCACCCAGCTGTTCCTGCAGTTGCGCTGGCTTGCGGGCTTCGGAGCCGGTCGCCACCACAAAGGCGCGCGCCTGCACGCGGCGGCCGTCGCCCAGCTCCAGCAGGTCGGGGGCCGCAAAGCGTGCCCCGGTCTGCAGCAGATCGCTGTCGGCCAGGGCATGCAGCTGGCGCACGTTGCCTTGCACCAACTGGTCGCGGATCTGCAGGGCCTCCTGCCACAGCTGCTGCGGCGTGGCATGCCCCTTGGGCAGGGCCGCCCGCCATTGCGCCTGCGGCATGCCGGCCGGCATCAGCTGGCGCAAGCCGTCCCAGCGCTGGGCGGCGTGCAGCACGGCCTTCGAGGGCATGCAGCCCACGCGCGCGCAGGTGGTGCCCAGCGGCCCCTGGTCGATCAGCACCGCCCGGGCGCCGGCCCGGCGCAGCGTGCTGTACGCGTTCATGCCTGCCGTACCGGCGCCGATGACGGCAACGTCCACGGTCATGGAAGAAGGGGCCATGTGCACACTCCTGGTCAGCGGGGCAAGATGCCCCCATTGTGCAAAACCGGCAGCGCGGCGGCCACGATGCCATGCTGCGGTAAATGCCTATTGCGCCAGGTCGGCCACCACGGGCGGGTCGGGCGCGGTCTGCGGCAGGGGGGTGTGCGGTGCTTCCTGGTTGCGGCGCAGCGACTCGATGCGCTGCTGCAGGTCGCGCGCCCAGGTGCGGCGGTCCCGGCCTTCAGCCTTCTCTGGCGCGCCGTAGCGCACCACGGCCATCAGGTGCTCGGTGGCAATCGTGCGCCACAGGCTGCGCAGCATGGCTTCGTCGGGGGTGGCCTCGCAGGGCACATACGATGCCAGGCCAGTGCGGGCATCGACAAAGGTCATGGCCACGGGCTGGACCGGCACGTCGGCCTCGATGGCCGCCTGCAGCATGTTGCCGTGAAAAGGCAACAGGTCACGGCCATTGCCCACCGTGCCCTCGGGGAAGACGGCGAGGACGTCACCGTGGCGCAGGGCCTCGACCATGGCCTGGACGGTGCGCTGGGTGTCCCGGCGCACGCTGCGCTGCACGAACAGGGTGCCGGCCGCCTGCGCCAGCGCTCCCACCAGGGGCCAGCGGGCGATCTCGGCCTTGGAGACAAAGCGGCAGTGGCGCGCCGCGTGCAGGGTGGGAATGTCCAGCCAGGACTGGTGGTTGGCGACCAGCAGCACCGGGCCCTGGGCCACGGGGCTGCCCTGGACCTGCAGGGCCACGCCGGCCTCGGTCAGGAAGCCGCGGGCCCAGCGCTCGACCGCGCGATGCTGGCTGGCCGCATCCAGATCGTGGAAACCGTTGCGCGCCAGGCGCAGCCCCTGCAAGGTGTGCCGCAGCATCCGAGTGAATCGTCCGATCGCACGCCAAGTTCCAGCCATCCGGGCCGCCCTCCTTCACAAGTTAAATACAGTCACCTTTCCCGCACCGGTGGTCGCCCTGCCCTGGGCTCAGCCGCGCTCGAAAGCGACGTGGCCCGCCACCACGGTGCATTGCACGCGGGCGGGCAGCTCGTAGCCCTGGAAGGGCGTGCTCTTGCCCTGGCTGACCAGCGCCTCGGGTCCCACGGTCCAGGCGGCCTGGGGTTGCACGACGCACAGGTCGGCCACCCCACCTTCCACCAACTGACCCAGGCTGGCCTGCAGCGTTCCCAGCGCCTGGCCCAGCACGCGGGCGGGGGCGGCGGTCACCACCTCCAGCGCGCGGGTCAGGGGGACGTTCTGGTCCTGCGACCACTTGACGGCCAGGGACAGCAGCAGCTCCACACCGGTGGCGCCGGCCTCGGCCTCGGCAAAGGGCAGCACCTTGGCGTCATCGTCCACCGGGCAGTGGTCGGAAACCAGGGCGTCGATGGTGCCGTCGGCCAGGGCCGCACTCAGCGCATCGCGGTCGCGCTGCTGGCGCAGCACCGGCACCAGGCGGGCGCTGCTGTCGAAGTAGCCGAGGTCGTTTTCGGTCAGGTGCAGCGAGTTGATGGACACGTCGGCCGTCACATTCAGGCCCTCGGCCTTGGCCTTGCGCACCAGCTCCACGCCAGCGGCGCTGGACAGGCGACACAGGTGCACGCGGGTCTGCGAGCCACGGATCAGCTCAAAGATGGTGTGCAGCGCAATCGTCTCGGCCGCCACCGGCACGCCGGACAGGCCCATGCGTGTGGCCAGGGCCCCGCTGGCCGCCACGCCCTTGCCCAGGTCCTTGTCCTGGGGACGCAGCCACACGGCATAGCCGAAGGTGTTGGCATAGGCCAGCGCGCGGCTCAGCGTGGTGATGCTGGACAGCGGCGTATCCGCCTGGCCGAAGGCCACGCAGCCGGACTCGGTCAGCTCGGCCATCTCGGTCAGCACCGCGCCTTCCAGACCCTTGGTCAGCGCCCCCATGGGGAACAGGCGCGACTGGTGCAGCTTCTTGGCGCGCAGCTTGAGCATTTCCACCAGGCCCTGCTCGTCCAGCACCGGGTCGGTGTCGGGCAGGCACACCAGGCTGGTCACACCACCGGCCACGCTGGCGGCCATTTCGGAGGCCAGCATGCCTTCGTGCTCATGCCCTGGCTCGCGCAGGCGCACGGCCAAGTCCACCAGACCGGGCAGCACCCACTGGCCGCTGGCGTCGAGCACACGGTCCGCCTCAAACCCGGCGGGGGCCTGGCCGATGGCCACCACCCGGCCGGTGGCCAGCGCCACATCACAGACCTGGTCAAAACCACGGGCCGGATCGATCACGCGGCCGTTTTGAATCAAGATTTTCATGGTTAATCACCCAATTGGCCACCAGCCCTTACCCAGCAAGCGCTAGCAGCTATCAAAAACATCTCTACCAGTGCGCAGTGCCACCCTGCCCCACGCCACCGCCCCCTTGCGCGGGGGGCACCGAGCTAGGGCCGCCCCGACGCGATGGTGTCGTCCTCATTCCCGCTGCAGCGCAGCGAGAGAAGGGGGAAGCGGCGCAGCCGCTCAGGGGGATGGCCTGAGGCATCAGGCCTCATTCCCCGCCACGATGGACATCACCGCCATGCGCACTGCGATGCCGAAGGTCACCTGCGACAGGATCACGGCCTGCGGGCCGTCGACCACGGCGGAGTCGATCTCCACACCGCGGTTGATGGGGCCAGGGTGCATGACGATGGCATCGGGCTTGGCCAGCTGCAGGCGCTTTTCGGTCAGGCCGAAGCTCTTGAAATACTCCTGACTGGACGGCAGCAGGGCACCGCTCATGCGCTCGTTCTGCAGGCGCAGCATGATGATGACGTCGCAGTCCTTGATGCCCTCTTCCAGGTTGTGGAACACGCGCACGCCCATGCTGGCCAAATCGGCAGGCACCAGGGTGCGGGGGCCCACCACGCGCACTTCGGCCGCGCCCAGCGTGGTCAGCGCATGGATGTCCGAGCGCGCCACGCGCGAGTGCAGCACGTCGCCCACGATGGCCACGCGCAGGTTGGAGAAATCTTTTTTGTAGTGACGGATGGTGTACATGTCCAGCAAACCCTGCGTGGGGTGTGCGTGACGACCGTCACCGGCATTGACCACGTGCACGTGGGGGGCCACGTGCTGGGCGATCAGATACGGCGCGCCCGACTCACTGTGGCGTACCACAAAGATGTCGGCGGCCATGGCGCTCAGGTTGTCGATGGTGTCCAGCAGGGTCTCGCCCTTGCTGGCCGAGCTGCGCGCGATGTCCAGGTTGAACACGTCGGCCGACAGGCGCTTGGCGGCAATTTCAAACGTGGTGCGGGTGCGCGTGCTGTTCTCGAAGAACAGGTTGAACACGCTCTTGCCGCGCAGCAGCGGCACTTTCTTGACTTCGCGGTCGTTGACGCTGACGAAGTTGCTGGCCGTGTCCAGGATGTGGGTCAGGATGTCCTTGGACAGTCCTTCGGTGGACAGCAGGTGGATCAGCTCGCCGTTCTTGTTCAGTTGGGGGTTGCGCTTGTACAGCACGTTATGCCTCTTTGACTTCAAATTGGAAGGTGCCGTCTTCTGTGCGCGCCAGCGCCAGCGACTGGCTGGCGGGCAGCGCCACACGCGCGGCGGCAAATTCGGCGGCCACGGGCAGCTCACGGCCGCCGCGGTCCACCAGCACGGCCAGGCGCACGCAACCGGGGCGGCCATAGTCGTACAGCTCGTTGAGGATGGCGCGCACCGTGCGGCCGGTGTAGAGCACATCGTCCAGCACCAGGATGTCGGCGCCGTTGACATCAAAGTCCAGCTGGGTCTGCACGCTCTGCGCCATGCCGCGCTGGGCGAAGTCGTCGCGGTGCAGGGCCGAGGACAGCACGCCCGGCTTGCCGGCCAAGCCCAGGTCCTTGTGCAGGCGCTCGACCAGCCAGGCGCCGCCGGAGGCCACGCCGGCCAGCTGGGTGTTCGGGCCCATCAGGCTGCGCACGCCACGCAGCAATTCACGGTACAGGGCTTCGGCATCCAGGACCAAAGAACCAGCGGAAAGACTCATGGAAGACTCCTCAAAAATTGCTCCAGGATGATGCAGGCCGACGCGGCATCGGCATCCTTGGCACCACTGGCCAGGGCCTCGGTGGTGCTGTAGCGCTCATCCACTTCATACACCGGCAAGCGGAAGCGACCGCGCAGCTGGCGCCCGAACTTCAGCGCCCGGGCCGTGTTCTCGTGCGGCGCACCGTCCGGGTGGTAGGGCACGCCGATCACCAGGGCCTGGGGCTGCCATTCCCGGATCAGTTGCTCGATCGCCGCAAAGCGCGCATCCGTGCCCTCGGCCTTGATGGTGGGCAGGGGACTGGCGCCACCGAACACACGGTTGCCCGAGGCGGCCCCGGTGCGCTTGGTGCCGAAGTCGAAGGCCAGGAACTGCTGGATGTGCGCAGGAAAATCCACGGCCTGTACAGCAGCGTTGCTGGGCCGTGGGGACGAAGTCTCGGGGTTCATGCGTGTCCTGCTTCGGGCGACAGCATCCAGGGCTGCAGCCCCAGCAGGCCCAGGGCCTTGTTGTAGCGGTCTTCGGCGGGGGTGTCGAAGATGACATGCGGGTCGGCGTCCACGGTCAGCCAGGCGTTCTCGCCCAGCTCGGACTCCAACTGGCCTTCGCCCCAGGAGGCGTAGCCCAGCGTGACCAGCACGCGGCGCGGACCGGCGCCGTTGGCGATTGCCTCCAGCACGTCTTTGGAGGTGGTCATCTCCAGGCCGCCGGGAATGGCCAGGGTGGACGCGTAGGCGGATTCATCGGCCTCGGCGCCCTCGATCAGGATGGGGTCGTGCAGCACGAAGCCGCGGTCGGTCTGCACCGGACCGCCCTTGAAGACCAGGTCTTCGCGCAGGTCCTCGCGCCCCAGGGGCAGGTCGATCTTGTTGAGCAGGGATTGCAGGCTCAGCGTGGAGGGCTTGTTGATGATCAGCCCGAGCGCGCCGCGCTCGTTGTGCTCACACAAATACACCACGCTGCGAGAAAACGACTCATCTTCCAGACCGGGCATAGCGATCAGGAAGTGGTGCGTCAGATTGATAGGCGCAGATTCAGCGGGCATAAGCCGGCATTTTAGCGGCGAACCACCGACCTGCCCGGGGCGCACACGATGTCCTTGGGCCGGGCGCTGCAGCGCCCGGGTTTTTCAGAAAAAAGAGCTGCCTGCGCTGGATCAACAAGGACTTCACATACTTTCATATGCAAAACCCTTGAAAAACAAGCGCCTGCAGCTCTTTTTATCGAAGCACACGCGCGTCAGCCATCGACCGCCTCGGCACCGGCGGATTCCGCCGCCAACGGCAGCGGCTTGCCGACGGCATAGTGGTGCACCAGGCCCATCAGTTCCTCGTCCGAATACGGCTTGCCCAGGTAGTGGTTGGCCCCCAGCTCCATGGCCAGATCGCGGTGCTTTTGCGCCATGCGCGAGGTGATCATGATGATGGGCAGGTGCTGCAGCCGCGCCTGCGCGCGGATGTTGCGCAGCAGGTCGAACCCGTCCATGCGCGGCATCTCGATGTCCGACAGCACCACACAGGGTAGCTCCTCCTGCAGCTGCTCCAGCGCCTGCAGGCCATCGGCCGCCGTGACCACGCGGTAGCCCTCGCGCTGCAGCAGGCGCTGCGAGACGCGGCGCACGGTGATGGAATCGTCCACCACCATCACCAGGGGCACCTGGCTGGCGGCCTGCATCCCGGACAGCGGCACCTGCGGTGCCATCGCGTGCTGCAGCTGCTGGGCCGCCTGCGCGTCCAGCAAAGCCGGCAAGCCCGCACCCAGCTGGCGAATCTGCGTGCCATACACGGCCGTCAGCGCCACCGGGTTGTAGATCAGCACCACCGCCCCGGAGGCCAGCACCGACATGCCGGTCAGCCCCGGCAGGCGCGACATCTGCGCCCCCAGGTGCTTGACCACCACTTCCTGGTGGCCCAGCACTTCGTCCACGTGCAGCGCAATGCGCTGCGAGGCGCTGCGGCAGATGACCACCGGGCGCGTCTTGCCGGCGCCAACTTCCAGGCTGCGCGGCGACTGGCTCCACACCGCGCCGGCCCAGAAGAAGGGCACGCGGTCCTCGCCATCGACCAGCTCGCCGGTGCGGTAGGCCGCCTCCAGGTCCGCCAGGCTGACGCGGCGCACCACCTCGACCAGGCTGGCGGGCACCCCCACCGAGAACTCGCCCGCGCGCAGCATCACCACCTGCGTCACGGCCGTGGTCAGCGGCAGCACCAGGCGGAAGGACGAACCCTGCCCGTCCTGGGTCACGGTCTCGATGCGCCCCCCCAGGGCCTGGACCTCCGAGCGCACCACGTCCATGCCGATGCCGCGGCCGGACACGCCGGTCAGCTGCTCGGCCGTGGTGAAGCCCGGCATGAACACCAGTTGCGCCGCGCGGGCGGCATCCACCATTTCCTCGGCCGTGATCAGGCCACGCTCCAGCGCCTTGTCGCGGATGCGCGCCACGTTCAGGCCGGCGCCGTCGTCGCTGACGCGGACGGCCACGTCGTTGCCTTCCTGCTGCACATGCACCTGGATGCTGCCCGTGGCCGGCTTGCCCGCGGCCACGCGCTCCTCGGGGGTCTCGATGCCGTGGTCCACGCAGTTGCGCAGCAGGTGCTCGAAGGCGGGCACCATGCGTTCCAGCACGCCGCGGTCCATCTCGATGGTGCCGCCGGACAGGCCCAGCTTCACCTGCTTGCCGGTTTCCTTGGCCGTCAAGCGCACCACGGCGTACAGACGTTCCGAGATCGCATCGAACTCCACCATGCGCGTGCGCAGCAGGTCGCGCTGCAGCTCGCGCGCCTGGCGGCCCTGGGCCACCAGATCGTCTTCCGCCCCCGCCACATCGCGCAGCAGGTTGCGTTGCACCGTGGCCACGTCGTTGACCGACTCGGCCATCATGCGGGTCAGCTCCTGCACCCGGGTGAAGCGGTCGAATTCCAGCGGATCGAAGTCCGCGCCCGCCTCCTTGGACAGCTGCATGCGCGACTGCATCTGGGATTCGGCCTGCACCTCGATGTCGCGCAGCTGGTGGCGCAGACGCTCGAGGTTGTGGGTCAGGTCGTTGAGCGAATGCTTGATGCTGCCCACCCGCTCATCCAGGCGCGAGCGGGCAATCATCACCTCGCCAGCCTCGTTGATCAGGCGGTCCAGCAGCTGCGCGCGCACGCGCACGGTCTGCTGCACGCCCTGGCGCACGCCACCGGCCAGCGCTGGCGGCGGCGCTTCGGGGGGTACGGCCACAGGCTGTGCCACGGCCGCCGGTGCGGGGGCGGCATCCACCACATTCGCCACCTGGAGCTGCGCCGCCGTGGCTGGTGGCACAGCATCGTCGGGCAATGCCCCCTCCAGGCTGCTGGCCACCGGTTCGATGCGGACCGGGGTTTCGGGGGCTTGCTCGCCCACCGCGCGCAACAGGCCGAAGCTGGCTTCCATGCTGTCCAGGCGCCCGAACAGCGGCTCGATCTGCTCGGTGGTGACCGTGTCGACATCCAGCGCCTCCAGCGCCGACTCCAGGCGGTGGGCCATTTCGCCCAGGCGCAAGGCACCGGCCAGCCGGGCGCTGCCCTTGAGGGTGTGCAAGGCGCGCAGCAAGGTGCTGCGGGCTTCAAGCCGCGTCGGATGCCCCGCCCACTCCCGCATCGCGGCGCCCAACACGGGCAGCAGTTCCACCGCTTCCTCTTCAAAGATCGGGAACAGGTCCGGATCGATGACATCGAACGCATCGATGTCATCGTCGCCGTCCACCACAGCCTGGGGCATCGCGGCATCGGATGGCGGCAGCAGCGGCGCACTGCGCTCCTGTGCCACGGCGGCAGCCTGCGGCAGGGGTTCGTCCACCTCGGCCGGTGCTTGCGCCGCGACCGGTGCGGGCGCCAGTTCCAGATTGGCTTGCAGCACCTCCTGCAAACGCTGCTGCACATCGGCCGAAGCCGTGCGCAGGAAGCCGGCCGCAAACTGGTGCAGCAAACCACGAATTTCCTCCGCCGCCTGCACAAACACCTGGACCTGCTCGGCCACACCGCAGGCCTGGGGCTCCACGTGCTGCAGCGCGGCTTCCAGTTTGCGTGCCAGACCCGACAGTGCCTGGAAGCCGACGGTGGCCGAGCTGCCAGCCAGCGAGTGGGCCCACGCGATCACGGAATCGGGCTGTGCTTCCTCCAGGTTCTCCTGCCAGGCAGTCAGTGCATCCAGCAAACGGTAGGACCAGCCCTCGGCCTCGCTCAGATACACATTGAACAGGGGCAGGGGCACCGACAGATCCCCGATCTGCTTGACCTGCGCGGCAGGCGGCTCCGATGGCGCTGCATCGGCTGCAGAGATGTCCGCTGGAGCGGCGGGCACCTCGTCCACCCCGGACAAGGTGAGCTCGGGCTCGGGCTCGGGCCCGGGCTCAGCAGTGGCGGCCACCTCCTCCAGCATCCAGGCTTCGGCGGTCGCCTCCACAGGCTCCGCGACCTCGGAAGGCCCGGGCCGCTCCACCACCTCTTCGCGCGATGGTGCAACCGGCAAGATGGGCGCGGAGATGCCATCGCCCGCCTCGTGCAACAGCGCATCGAACTCGTCAAAACTGATTTCCTCGGCCTGCGGCACCTCCATCGCGCGGGCTTCGGGCTCCTCCAGTGCGGGCTGTGCTGCGGCTGCTGCCTCCGCCCATGCCTCGGTCACCGCCTCCGGTGCCAGCGGCGCAGCAGCTTCCGCCGTCACGGGCACGTCGGCCGACAGTGCCGCCACGTCCAGGCTGTCGAACGCAGCCGGTGGCGCCGCCTCGGCACCCTCGATCAACGCTGGCGCACTGGCCGTCAGGTCCTCGAGGTCCAAGGCCTGCGCTGCCGACCACTGTGCAGCATCGACCTCGGCCACCGGAGGGGCCACATCGTTGGCTGCCGCGCCCTGCACCGCCTGCCTGTCCAGCGGAATGAAACGGGCGTCCAGGCGCATGGCATCCGCGCTGGCGCGAAACGGTGCGGACTGCCAGTGCTGGCCCGACTGGGCTTCGATCGCACCGACCCAGGCCTCGAACGCATCCAGCGCCTGCGCCGACAGTTGCCGCATGGGCTCGGGCATGGCCTTCTGCTCGGCCAGCCAGGCGTTGAGCATCTGCTCCATGGCCCATCCAGCCTGCCCGAAATCGTCGAGCCCCACCATGCGCGAGCTGCCCTTGAGCGTATGGAAAGCCCGGCGCAGCACGGTTTGCTCGCTCAGGTTGGCAGGCTCCTCGGTCAGGGCCTGCAAGGCCGCACGGCCATTGGCCACCACCTCCCGGGCCTCTTCCAGGAAGATGCCCAGCAGTTCGCCGTCCGTATCTTCCGGCTCCACCTGCAACGCGGGTGCAGGTGCGGGGGTAGCCGCGGCCTGGGTGTCCGCCACAGGCGGCGTGATTGCAGCCTTGGACGCCAGCGCACGGTCTGCGGATGGCTGTGGCACAGCCTCTGTGGCGGCGGCAGGCACCGCCTCAGGAGTGACTGGGACCTCCGGCGCGACCAGCTCCACAGGCGGGGGACTCTGTGGCTCGCGGGCCTGCATGGCCTCCCGGGATGCCGGACCCTCGCCATCGCTGGCACGGTGGCGCACGCGCCCCATCAGCAGCTTCAGCTCGCCCTCTTGCTCATCGAACTCGTAGAGCTTGCGCGCCAGGTTGCGCTGGTAGCTGAGCATGTCAATCAGAAAGCCCAAGGCACCCAGGCTGTTGCCCATTTTGTCGAACAGGCGGTGCTGTTCGTCCTCCGGCACCTGCTCGGTCTGCAGGCGCTCCACGTTCTGGCGCATGCGCACCATGGCCTGCGAGGCCTGGTCCAGCCCCAGGACCGACAGCACGCCACGCATCTGCGACAAATGCGCCGCCACCGGTGCCAGCACCGCCGTATCGGCAGGGTTGCGGAAATACTGGTCCAGCAGTTTTTCGGCATCGGCCAGGGTGCCGCGCAACTCGCCCACCACGCTGCCCATGGTCTGCTGGTCGCTGACCTGGCGGTACAGCTGTTCCATCCAGGGCTCCAGCGGCTGGGCCGGTTGCCCGGCCAGCACCTGTAGCAGACGGCCCGCCAAGGTGTCGGCATGCGAAGCCATCGCATCGTCGGCCAGGTCCAACGAGGCGAAGGCCGCCTGCAGGTACAGCACGGCCGTGGCCACCTCCATGGCCACTTCGGGCGACGGTGTCTGGGCCTGGGTGGCCACGCTGTGCACCACCTGCATCAAGGCCCTGGCCAGGGGCAGGCTGCCCGGATGCAGTTTGACCAGGGAATCACAGACCAGGGTGAATTGGTCCACGGCAGGTTTGCATTTCTGGACATCCCCCCCGGCCAGGGCCGACCAGACTTCGGTGGCCGTCGCAATCCGCTTGCGCGCCTGGGCCAGCAGGTGGGGGTCGAAACGGCCAAACCGCGGCTGTTCGTAATTAACGACCGCATGGCGCTGCAGATCGAAGGCCTCGTGCACCGCACGCCAGACCACGGCCGCGGCCTGCCCGGGGTGCCCTTCCTGCGCCGCCTGGGCACAGAAGAACAGCATGTCCTGCAGCAGCCGCTCGGGTGCGACGGGATCGCTTTTGGCCAGGGCCGCACTCACCGTCAACAGCCGCGAGGCCACGCGTTTGGTGTAGATGTCGGGCTTGAGCAAGCCGTGCGCCATCGCATCGAAAAACGCCGCGGCCACCTTCCAGAAGATGCGCATCTGCACATCGGTCTGGGCCTGGGCAAAACCCAGGCAGATTTCCCGCATGCGCTCGCCAGCGGGGGCCACTTCACTGCCCTTGACGATCTGCAAGACCGACGTATCCAGCACCTTGCGGGGCTCGGGACCATAGCCCAGCGGCGACACCTCGTAGGGCAACGCAGGGTCACGCAGTCGGCGTTCCACCGGCCACAGGTCGGCCGGGTGCACCTTGGTGTGGTTGCCAAACAAGGCCTGCACGTCGCGGTACTGCGGGAACAGCGCCACGGCAGACACTGGCTTGCCAGCCAGCACCGACTCCAGGAACTCCAGCAGGGCAAAGCTGGCCTTTTCCAGGGTCAAGGCGACGGCCTCGGTGCAGTCCGCGGGTTGCTGCACATAGTGCTGCATCGCCGTTTCCATGGCCCGCAGCAACAGCGCGGCCTGGGGCATGCCCACCATGTCGAGGGCACCGCTGGACTGGTGCAGCTGCTGCTTGGCCATGCGCAAGGGACTGCTGTCCAGCGCCGCCAGGTCCGAATCGCGGGCCTCTTCGGCCTCGCGCACAAAACGACGCGTCGCCTTGACGGCGGCGTCCATCGACTTGCGCAGTTCGTCAAGCACCCAGGCCAGCGGTCCGAGATCCCGGTCGCTCTGGGAAACATGCCCGATCGGTGCGGTGGCTTCAGTTGGTGACATGGTTCATCCTTGGCTTCTCCCAGCCGCAATCCTGTGCGCCGCGCCTCATCCGTCGCGCTGCACGTCAGTCAATCTTGAATCGAGCCACCGACTGGCGCAGCTCTTCGGCCATGTGCGCCAAGTCACGCACCTGCTGGGCGGTGGTGCGCGTACTTTCGCCGGTCTGCTCGGTCACCGCAAAAATGTGCTGGATGTTGCCAGCCACATCGTTGGCCAGCTCGGCCTCGCTCTGGGTGGTGTGCGCAATCTGCTCGATCAGCTCGGCCAAACGGCGTGACACGCTGTCAATCTCCGACAAGGCCGTGCCCGCAGAGTCTGACAGACGCGCGCCTTCGACCACACCCTGGGTCGACCGCTCCATCGCCGCCACCGCATCCTGGGTGTCCGTCTGAATCGTTTTCACCAGCACCGAAATCTGCCGTGTCGCATCCGCGGAGCGTTCCGCCAGGCGCTGCACTTCTTCCGCCACCACAGAGAAGCCGCGCCCGGCCTCCCCTGCCGACGCAGCCTGGATGGCGGCGTTCAAGGCCAGCACGTTGGTTTGCTCGGTAATGTCCGAGATCAGCTCGGTGATTTCACCGATCTCCTGCGAGGATTCACCGAGGCGTTTGATGCGCTTGGAGGTTTCCTGAATCTGGTCGCGGATGGCATTCATACCGCCAATCGTGTTCTGCACCGCCTGCTGCCCCTGCTCGGCCGCCAGCAGCGACTGGCGCGCCACCGTGGCCGACTCCTGGGCCTGGCCCGACACCGTCGTGATGCGGGAGGCCATGTCCAGAATCGACTGCCCGGTTTCACGAATCTCGCGCAGCTGCTCGGCCGAAGTCGCCAGCAGCTCCGACGAGGTGCTGTCCACCTGGGCCGTGGTCTGGGCCACGCGGGTCGCCGTGTTCTGCACGCTGCCCACCAGCAGCCGCAGCTCTTCCACCGTGTAGTTCACCGAGTCGGCAATCGCACCGGTGATGTCTTCGGTCACCGTGGCTTCCTGCGTCAGATCCCCTTCCGCCACGTTCTGCAGCTCGTTCATCAAGCGCAAGATGGCGGCCTGGTTGGCGTCATTGACGCGCTTGGCCTCCTGCTCCTGGCGCCGTGCATCGCGTTGCTGCTGCTCGGCCAGCTCCTGGCGTTGGCGGCTGTCCAGCAGTTGCACGCGGGAAATGCCCACACCGCACACCAGCACAAACAGACCCAGCAGCACCAGCAGGGCCATCTGGCCGGCGGAGATACCCGCCTGCTCCGACAGCTTGTTCTGCAGGTTTTCCAGCTGCGAGCGCAGCGGCTCGCTGTCGCCAATGATGGAATTCTGCGCCTCGCGGGCAGCCACCAGGCCTTGCAGATTGGTCAGGATCGAGGTCGCCTGGGTCCGTGTCTGCTCATACTCCTGCAGCATGGCCTTGAGCTGTTCGCGCACCTGCCCATCACGCGCCGGCGACAGGCGCAGCTCCGGGTTGCCTTGCAACAGCCCTTCGGCCAGCTCCTTGAACGAGTTCAAGTCGCGCCCCAGCAAAAACACGGCCTCGGGGCTCACGCCATCGACCGTCTGGAATTCGTTGGCCGATTTGCCGATCCGCTGGGTCAGCATCAGCAACTGGCTGGATGCGGCAATCTCGGTGGCCGAGGCGCCGAGCTGCAGCTTGCTGTTGGCCACCGCCTCCGCCAGCTCCAGCAGCGTGGAGGACTGTCGGTTGATCGAACGCAGGGCATCCCCTGCTTGGATCAGCACGGCTTTTTGCGCAAGCACCGCCTGCGCATTCTTTTCCGCACGCTGGGCCAAGGCGCTGACGGACCCCAGATCCTGCTCGAACGCGGTATCCACGCTTTGCACGCCCAGTTCGGCATCGCCCTGTGTCAAGGCACGCACATTGCGCCCCAGCACGCTGGCACTGTCTTGCAGCTCCACAAACGCGCTCTCCTTGCCCAGCAAGGCCTGCGTCACCGATTTGGCCAAACGCTGCGACTGCATCAGGGACTGCCCCGTGGCGGCCAGCTGCTTGGCGGAGCGGTCGGCCTGCTGCAGCACCCAGCCGGCCACCAGGGCCAGCAGCAACACCCCGAGCGCCAGCATGGTCAGCAGGCGGCGCTGGTGCGTGGCGGCAGGTGCAGGGCCCAGCAAGGGCAGCTCGATGCTGCTCTGCTCCAGCGTCAAGTCATCCATCAGGTCCGTGTCCTGGACACTCTGCAGGGTATCTGCCGTCAGCGTGTGCTGGCTGGAATCCTCCGTCGCTGCCGCTGCCACCGCCTCATTCTTTTCGCCGGACCTGCGACGAAAAATACTCCCGACCTGCTGGATAAAAGACATGCTCGTCCTCGAAGAATCAATGGATCAGATGCGTATGCTCAAGAATTCCGGGGTCTGGACCAGGTGGTGCAACTGCAGTACCTGCCACACGGCCCCAGCGCTGTCGGCATAGCTGGCACTCACCATACCCGCAGCCAAGGGGCCTGCGCCCTGCGGCACCTCAACACCCTCGGAAATAAAGTCCTCCACGCCCCGCAGGCCCATCAAGCGGTCCACCACCAGGGCGGCATTCACCTGCAGGGTGGGATTGACCGCCAGCAGGCTGACTTCGTGCAGGGACTGCTCGGTGCGTTCCACCGGGTGCCCCAGAAAGGCACACAGATCGACCACCCCGGCCAGGGTGCCACGCAGATTGGCCACCCCCCAGAACCAGGGCAGGGTGTATGGCACGCGCAGCACGCCCGACCAGGAGAAGATCTCCCCGGCCTGCTCCAGCGGCAGCAAGTAATTGCGTCCACCGGCCTGGATGGCGAGCCAGCGGGCGCTGCGGGACGTGTTGCTGCGCGCCGCCTGCAAGCGCTCAGCCAGACGCGTTTGAAGATCGCGCAGCGCTTGTCGGTTGGCCATAGGTCACCGCCTCACGCGTTGTTCAGGGCTGCAATCTTGGCCTGCAGTTCCGCAGGGTTCACGGGCTTGGTGATGTAGTCACGCGCGCCCTGGCGCAAGCCCCAGACCTTGTCGGTCTCCTGGTTCTTGCTGGTGCACATGATGATGGGCACATCGGCGTACTTGGTGTCGCGGGCGATCGAGCGCGTGAGCTGGAAACCGTTTTGCCCGGGCATGACCACGTCCATCAGGATCAGGTCGGGCTTTTCCTCGCCCAGCCGCTGGATCGCCTCCTGCGCATTCTCCGCCGTGCGCACGCTATAGCCCTGCTTTTGCAGCAGGTCTGTCAAGAACATAAGCTCCGTCTTGGAGTCATCCACGACCAACACCTTCTCGATAGGCATATGCCTCTCCTCTCGTTGTATTTTTCAGGGGGCCGAGTCAGGCGGTACGTCCGAACTGTTGCACAGCCTGCAGCAACTGATCCTTGGAGAACGGCTTGGTGAGGTATTCCTGGCACCCCACCATCCTGCCGCGGGCCTTGTCGAAGACACCGTCCTTGGAAGACAGCATCACGATCGGCGTGTCCGAAAAATGGGGGTTGCGCTTGATGATGGCGCAGGTCTGGTAGCCATCCAGCTTGGGCATCAGGATGTCGCAAAAAATCAGCTGCGGCTGAAAGTCGTTGACCTTGGCCAGCGCGTCGAAGCCATCCTCGGCCAGGAGCACCTCGTGCCCCCCTTGCTTGAGGAAGATCTCGGCACTGCGGCGGATCGTATTGCTGTCATCGACAACCAGCACCTTGAACGATGCGTTTGCTGCACTCAATTGGCACCCCTTGAGTTAGTGGAACTCCCCAGCAGGGCCACACATTCCCTGCCTGCCTCTCAAATTTCGACCATCTCAAAGTCTGATTTGCCCACCGCGCATTCGGGGCAGGTCCAGTCATCGGGAACATCTTCCCAGCGCGTTCCGGCCGGAATGCCATGTTCGGGGTCGCCCACCGACTCGTCGTACATCCATCCGCAAATCAAACACATCCAAGTTTTAGGGTCGGCCACAGCTTAAAGTCGCATCCAATAGAATGCAACGATTGTATATAGCCGCCTGCCGCCCCCTCTTGACAGACAGGCGGCCATTGGGACAACGCATGGCCTTTCAGCCCCCCGCAGTTCCAACTGCACCTAACACCCCCGAAGATTCCGAAGCCGCCCTGGCACAGCCGATGTGCGTGATGAGTTTCAACGCCTGCGACCCCAGCGGTGCCGGCGGTCTGACGGCCGACATCACCACCATCGCCTCAGTGGGTGGCCATCCGGTGGCCGTGGTGACGGGCGTCGTCGTGCGCGATACCAGCCACGTGTTCTCGCACTCTGCCATCGACGACGAAACCGTCACCGACCAGGCGCGCGCCGTGCTGGAAGACATTCCCGTGCGGGCCATCAAGGTCGGCTTTGCCGGCAGCCCCGCCAACCTGGCGGCGATTGCCGAGCTGGCCAGCGACTACCCGGACATTCCCATCGTCAGCTACATGCCCGACCTGTCCTGGTGGCAGGGCGATGGCCTGGAAGAGTACCTGGATGCCTTTCAGGCTCTTGTCATGCCTCAAACCTCGGTGTTGGTTGGCAACCACGGCACGCTCAGCCGCTGGCTGCTGCCGGACTGGTCGCAAAGCCGTCCGCCCAGCGCCCGCGACATCGCCAAGGCCGCCGATGCCCTGGACGTGCCCTTCGTGCTGGTCACCGGCATCCCCCTGCCCGACCAGTACATCGACAACGTGCTGGCCTCGACCGAGACCGTGATTGGCAGCAGCAAGTTCGAGATGTTCGACGGCAGCTTCCACGGCGCGGGCGACACGCTGTCGGCGGCGCTGACGGCGCTGCTGGCCGCGGGCAACGACCTGGGCGCGGCCGCGCAGGACGCGCTGGAATACCTGGACCACAGCCTGGGCAGTGGCTTTCGCCCAGGCATGGGTCAACTGATACCCGACCGTATGTTTTGGGCGCAGCCCGATGAAGCTGCCGAAGCCGCCGAAAGCGACGAAGATAGCGCGCAACCCCCGACTGACGCCCCGCCCGCGGACGACGAACCGCCGCCGCTGGAAGGCTTCGAGATGCATCCCCATGACACCAAACACTGATCTGAATCTTCCCCTGTTCGAGCGCGCCAAGACCATCATCCCTGGTGGCGTGAACTCCCCGGTGCGTGCCTTCAATGCCGTGGGCGGCACGCCGCGCTTTGTGCAGCGCGCGCAAGGCGCCTACTTCTGGGACACCAACGACCAGCAGTTCGTCGACTACATCGGCAGTTGGGGTCCGATGATCCTGGGCCACGGCCACCCCGAGGTGGTCGCCACCGTGCAGGCGGCCGTGCTGGAAGGCTTCAGCTTCGGCGCGCCGACCGAGCGCGAAGTGGTGCTGGCCGAGAAGATCCGCGAGCTGGTGCCGTCCATGGAGATGCTGCGCATGGTGTCTTCCGGCACCGAAGCCGGCATGAGCGCCCTGCGCCTGGCGCGCGGCTACACCGGCCGCAACAAGATCATCAAGTTCAACGGCTGCTACCACGGCCACGCCGACTCCCTGCTGGTCAAAGCCGGCTCGGGCCTGGCCACGTTCGGTGCGTCGTCGTCGGCCGGTGTGCCGGCCGATGTGGTCAAGGACACCATCGTGCTGGAGTACAACGATGTGGCCCAGCTGGAGGAAGCCTTCGCCAAGATCGGCAACGAGGTGGCCTGCGTGATCCTGGAGCCGATCGCCGGCAACATGAACTTCGTGCGCGCCTCGGTCGAGTTCACCCGCCGCATCCGCGAGCTGACGCAGGAACACGGCGCGCTGATGATCTACGACGAGGTGATGACGGGCTTCCGCGTCGCCCTGGGCTGCGCGCAAAGCCTCTACGCCCAGCACATCGAGGGCTTTGTGCCCGACCTGACCGTGCTGGGCAAGGTGATTGGCGGTGGCATGCCCATGGCGGCCTTCGGCGGGCGGCGCGAGATCATGCAAAAGCTCTCGCCCCTGGGCCCGGTCTACCAGGCCGGCACGCTGTCGGGCAACCCGATTGCCACGGCCTGCGGCCTGAAGACGCTGGAGCTGATCAGCCAGCCCGGCTTCCATGCCGAACTGCACCTCAAGACCGGCCACCTGATGCAGGGCCTGAAGGCCGAGGCGGACGCCGCCGGCATTCCCTTCAGCATCGACTGGCAGGGCGGCCTGTTCGGCTTCTACCTGCTGCCCGAGCTGCCCAGCACCTACCACGCGGTGATGAAGACCGACGGTGCGCTGTTCAACAAGTTCTACCACGGCATGCTGGCGCGCGGTCACTACTTCGCCCCGGCGCTCTACGAGGCCGGCTTTGTGAGCAGCGCCCACACCGAGGCCGACATCGAACGCACAGTGGAGGCCGCCCGCGCGGTGTTCCAGACGCTGTAAGCGTTTTTTCACGCCCTGGCGCCCGCCCCGCACGCTGCCGCGTCGCGGGGCGTTGTTTTTAGCGCGGTGGCTGAAAATCCTTTTTCACCTGATCGACCGCCGCGCGCGTCACGCAATCGGGGGCGTGGTCGTTGACCATGCCCATGGACTGCATGAAGGCGTAGACCGTGGTGGGGCCGACGAACTTCCAGCCGCGCTGCTTCAGGGCCTTGGCCAGGGCCTGGGATTCGGCCGTCTGCGCCAGCAGCGCCGTCCCCTCGCCGGGCGTGGCGGGTGCGAAGCGCCAGAAGAAGGCGGCCAGCGAGCCCTCCTGCGCCACCATCTCCACGGCGCGGGCGGCGTTGTGGATCACGGCTTCGATCTTGCCGCGGTGGCGCACGATGCCGGCATCCTGCAGCAGGCGCTGCACATCGGTGTCCGTGAAGCGGGCCACCTGGTGAAAGTCGAACTGCGCAAACGCGGCGCGGAAATGGTCGCGCTTTTGCAGGATGGTGTACCAGCTCAGGCCGGACTGGAAGGCTTCCAGGCTGATCTTCTCGAACAGCCGGCGGTCGTCCGCCACGGGAAAGCCCCATTCATGGTCGTGGTAGTGGATGTAGCGGTCGGTGGCCAGGCACCAGCTGCAACGCGAGTGGCCGTCGGGGCCGGGTCCAGAGGGAATCATGCAAAGCGCTCCTTGGCGGCCACTGTAAGGCAAACAGGGCCCACCAAAAACCCAGCGTCTGGCGAGGTGGGGTTTTCAAAAGCATAGCTATCAGCGCTTGATAAACAACGCTTTCAAATGCTTTTCTCGCAGAAACTTTGATCTATCTAGCGCCAAGCGCTCACTTTTAGAAAGCACCTCCGCTACGCCCGCACGCTGCGGCAGGCAGGGGGCATGCGCGGCGCCCTGCGCCAGGGCGGGCCGTACGCGAGGGCCCGTCCGGCATCACCGCCCCGCTGGCGGGCGCAGCCCTAGGCCTGGGCCAGGCGCGAGTGGCGCATGCCGTAGCCCACATAGATCAGCACGCCCAGCGCCATCCAGCCCACAAAGCGCAGCCAGGTCAGCGTGGTCAGGTTCAGCATCAGGTAGACGCACAGCAGCGCCGACAGCACGGGCAGCGCGGGCGCCAGGGGTACGCGGTAGCCCCGCGCCTGCGGGTTCTTGCGGCGCAGCACCAGCACGCCCAGGCTGACCAGCACGAAGGCCGACAGCGTGCCGATGTTGATCATCTCTTCCAGCAGCTCCACCTTGGTGAAGCCGGCCAGCACCGCCACCACCGCCCCCACGGCCAGCTGCAGGCGCACCGGCGTCTTGCGGGTGCTGGAGGTCACGCCCCAGCTGCGCGGCAGCAGGCCGTCACGGCACAGCGCCAGCAGCACGCGCGAGCTGCCCATCAGCAGCACCATGACCACGGTGGTCATGCCGATCAGCACGCCGACCGAGATGACCTGCGCCGCCCAGCCCGCGCCCACGGCGATGAAGGCCGTGGCCAGCGAGGGGTTCTCGGCCTTGGCCAGCTCGGTGTAGGGCACCATGCCGGTCAGGGCCAACGTCACCAGGATGTAGAGCACCGTCACCAGTGCCAGCCCGCCCAGGATGCCGCGCGGCAAGGTGCGCTGCGGGTCCTTGACCTCCTCGGCCGAGGTGGCCACCACATCGAAGCCCAGGAAGGCGAAGAACACCAGCGCAGCGCCCGACACCACCCCCAGCCAGCCGTACTGGCTGGGCGCGGCACCAAACAGCCAGGCCAGCATGGGCTGGCCCCAGGCGTCGCCCGTCACCCCGTGCGCCACCACCGGCGGCTGGGCCGGCGGCACAAAGGGCGTGAAGTGGTCGGGGTTCATGTAGGTGAAGCCCACCACGATGACAAACAGGGTGATGGCGATCTTGACCAGCGTGAACACGTTGTTGACCCGCGCCGACACCTGGGTGCCGGCAATCAGCAAGCCCGTGAACACGGCGACGATGAAGAACGGCCCCCAGTTCAGCGACAGCGCGCCCAGCTGCAGGGTCTGGGGGATGTCCACCCCGGCCGTCGAGAACACCGCCGACAGGTAGATGCCCCAGTACTTGGCAATCACGGCGGCGGCGGAAATCATCTCCAGCAGCAGGTTCCAGCCAATGATCCAGGCCAGCCCCTCGCCCAGGGTCAGGTAGGTGTAGGTGTAGGCACTGCCGGTGACCGGCACGTTGGAGGCGAACTCCGCGTAGCACATGATGGCCAGCGCGCAGGTGAAGGCCGCCAGGATGAAGGAGAAGATCACCGCCGGCCCGGCGAAGGTGCCGGCCGCGCGCGCGCCCACCGAAAAGATGCCCGCACCCACGGCCACCGCCATGCCCAGGATGATCAGGTCAAAAGTGCCCAGCGTGCGCTTGAGCTGGCGCCCTGGTTCGTCGGCATCGGCCAGTGCCTGTGCGACGGTCTTGGTTCGTAACCACTGCATGCAAACCCTTTGGGCCGCCCACCACCGCGCACGGCGCAGGCGGCCATATCGTTTCAAAACGACAATCCTAGGGATTACCCTTTCCCCACGCACAAAGCCTGCGCTTACGCCCTGTGGAGCGCTTGATTTTTGCAATGGCCGCTGCAGCCCGGGCGCAGGCACGTTAGCGCGCACCACCACTCAAAAAACCTGCTTCACACTTTAAAAATGCAACTTCAGACTGCAAGAAAATATCGCTGTACGCGAAAAATCACACCCCATGGCAACTGGGATCAAGATCGGCACCTTCGCTGACGAGGGACGGGGCGGGGCTGGTCGCCAGTCCCTGCCCCGCTCCGCCACGGGGGCCCCAGGCTGCGGTGCACCGTTTGCCCACCACCGCGCACCGACAGGGCGTGCGGCCCGGCGCAAACACCCAGGCCCCGGCCTGCGTGGACCCCGCCTAGGGCTGGGGCGCGGGCAGGGCCAGGATCCACTGCGCCATCAGCTCGGCCTGCTCCGGCGTCACCTGCGGGTGGCGCGGCATGATGGTGCGGCCCCAGACGCCGACACTGCCCTCGCGGATCTTGCCGGCCAGGTACTCGGGGGCATCGCTGCGGCCCTGGTAGCGTTGCGCCACCTCGGCCAGGCTGGGGCCCACAAACTTGCGGTCCACCCCGTGGCAGCGCATGCAGTCACTGCCTTGCACCAGGCGCTGGCCCTGCACCAGCTCGGGCCGCTGCTGCGCCACGGCCTCGGTCTTGGCCGCCGTGGCCTGGTCCGAGGGCGTGCCGATGTACAGCCGCACGCCCAGATTCAGCAGCCCCAGCACCACCAGGATCATGCCAATGATGATGACCCAGGCCAGCCACTTGGGGCGCTGTACCGGCTCGTCGTCGTAGTCCTGCATGGATACGCTTCCTTTTTCCTAAAACAAAAACGGCACGGAGGCCGCAACCACCATGCCGAGTGTGCAATGCCTGGCCCAAGCTGGGTTCCAGCAGGGGCTTGGCCGGCCGTGCCGTGCGCGCAGCCCGCCGCTGAGGGGCGGCGGGTGCTGAAGTGCCCATCCCAAAAACCGTCGCCGTGCTACGGCGGGGGATGGCCACGCGGCCTCACGCGCGCCAGGCGGCGCGGTTCCGTGCGATCAGTGGCGGAAGTGGCGCACGCCGGTGAAGACCATGGCCACGCCGCGCTCGTTGGCGGCGTCGATGACTTCCTGGTCGCGCATGGAGCCACCGGGCTGGGCCACGCAGGTCGCGCCAGCGTCCACCACCACGTCCAGACCGTCGCGGAAGGGGAAGAAGGCATCCGACGCCACCACGGTGTTCTGCAGGCTCAGCTTGGCCGCTTCGGCCTTGATGGAGGCGATGCGCGCCGAATCCAGGCGCGACATCTGGCCCGCGCCCACGCCCATGGTCATGCCGTTCTTGCAGAAGACGATGGCGTTGGACTTGACGAACTTGGCCACCTTCCAGGCGAACAGCAGGTCGTTCAGCTCTGCGGGGGTGGGCTGCTTGACGGTCACGACCTTCAGGTCGGCCAGCGCCAGCTCGTGGTTGTCGGCCGACTGCAGCAGGATGCCGGAGCCCACGCGCTTGGATTCCACGGCGTTGCGGCCGTTGTCCCAGTCGGTGGCGCCGCCGGCGGGCAGTGCGATCTGCATCAGGCGCACATTGACCTTGGACTTGAAGATCTCCAGGGCTTCAGCGCTGAACGCAGGGGCCATCAGCACCTCGACGAACTGCTTGGACACGGCCTCGGCCGCAGCCTTGTCCACGGGGCGGTTGAAGGCGATGATGCCGCCAAAGGCGCTGGTGGGGTCGGTCTGGAAGGCCTTGGCATAGGCTTCGTGCGCATCCTGGCCCACGGCCACACCGCAGGGGTTGGCGTGCTTGACGATCACGCAGGCGGGGGCGTCGAAGCTCTTGACGCATTCCCAGGCCGCATCGGCGTCGGCGATGTTGTTGTAGCTAAGTTCCTTGCCCTGCAGCTGCACGCCGGTGGCCAGCGAGCCGGGCGCGGGGTACAGGTCACGGTACCAAGCGGCTTGCTGGTGGCTGTTTTCACCGTAGCGCAGGTCCTGGATCTTGACGAACTGGGTGTTGCTCTGGCCGGGGAAGGCGGTGCGCTCGGGCACGTAGGCTTCACCCAGCTTCTCGCCCTCGAACTGCACGCTGGACAGGTAGTTGCTGATGGCACCGTCGTACTGGCTGATGCGGTTGAACGCAGCCACGGACAGGGCGAAACGCAGCTTGTCCGACAGCTTGCCAGCGGCCTTGAGTTCAGCGATCACGGCCTCGTACTGGTCGGCGGCGGTGATCACACCCACGTCCTGCCAGTTCTTGGCGGCGGAACGCACCATGGCGGGGCCGCCGATGTCGATGTTCTCGATGGCGTCGGCCAGGGTGCAGCCGGCCTTGGCCACGGTGGCTTCAAAGGGGTAGAGGTTCACGACCAGCAGGTCGATGGTCTCGATGCCGTGTTCCTTCAGGGCGGCCATGTGCTCAGGCAGCGCGCGGCGGGCCAGCAGGCCGCCGTGCACCTTGGGGTGCAGGGTCTTGACGCGGCCGTCCAGCATTTCGGGGAACTGGGTGACTTCGGCCACCTCGGTCACGGGCAGACCCTGGTCGGCCAGCAGCTTGGCGGTGCCGCCGGTGGACAGCAGTTGCACGCCCAAGGCGTGCAGGGCTTGTGCAAATTCAACGATGCCGGTCTTGTCGGAGACGGAGAGCAGTGCTTTCATGGTGCAACTCAATAATGATGAAATCGTGACTCAGCGCCCATCTGGCAAGCGCTGACAGCTATCAAAGTAGGAATGTCCAACGCCTCAGAGCATCTCATGCTCGAGCAGCTTCTTGCGCAAGGTGTTGCGGTTCAAGCCCAGCCATTGCGCCGCACGCGACTGGTTCTGGTCGGCCTGGCTCATGACCACGTCCAGCAGGGGTTTCTCGACCAGCCGCAGCACCATGTCGTACATGTTGCTGGGGATTTCTCCGCCCAGATCGCTGAAATAGCTCTCCAGGCTGGCGCGTACACATTCCTCGATGCTCTGGTTGTTCTGTGCTTGGGTGCTCATGCAGCCAATTCCTCAATTGCTTGCTCTGCATCGGCCTGCGCCATGCGCGGCAGACGCTCCATCTGCTGGCCCAGCCGATCGAAATAATCGGCCACCGCCTGCCACTGCACCTGGCAGTCGTCGATGGTGTTGATGTGTTGTCGAAGTTCTTCCCCACCCGGCAACTGGCGCACATACCACGCAATGTGCTTGCGGGCGCTGCGCACCCCGGTCAGCTCGCCATACAGGCGATAGTGGTCATGCAGGTGCTCCAGCAGCAGGCGGCGCACCTCGGCCACCAGCGGCGGCGCCATGTGCGTGCCCGTGGCCAGAAAGTGGCCGATCTCGCGAAAGATCCAGGGACGGCCCTGCGCCGCACGGCCCACCATCACGGCATCCGCGCCGGTGTAGGCCAGCACGTCGCGCGCCTTCTCGGGGCTGGTGATGTCGCCATTGGCCACCACCGGCACCCGCACGGCCTGCTTGACGGCGGCGATGGTGTCGTACTCGGCAAAGCCCTTGTAGCCCTGCTCGCGCGTGCGACCGTGGACGGTCAGCATCTGGATGCCCACGTCCTCGAACTGGCGCGCCAGCACTTCGGCGTTCTTGTGGGACGCGCACCAGCCGGTGCGCATCTTCAGCGTGACCGGCACCTCGAAGGGGCGCGCGGCCTCGACCACCGCCTGGGCGATTTCGACGGCCAGGGGCTCGTTCTGCATCAGCGCCGAGCCAGCCCACTTGTTGCAGACCTTCTTGGCCGGGCAGCCCATGTTGATGTCGATGATCTGCGCGCCGCGCTCGATGTTGTAGACCGCGGCCTCGGCCATCATCTCGGCGTCGGTGCCGGCGATCTGCACCGCGATCGGCCCGGGCTCGCCCTCATGGTTGGCACGGCGGCTGGTCTTGAGGCTGTTCCACAGGTCCTTGCGCGACGTCACCATCTCACTGACCGCATAGCCCGCCCCCAGGGCCTTGCACAACTGGCGAAACGGCCGGTCCGTCACCCCCGCCATGGGGGCGACCAACAGGTTATTGGCCAGGGTGTACTGACCGATACGCAGCACAGTCATGGAAGCGATCCGAGGGAAATGCAGGAGGGGAAAGGGCGATATTGTATCTGCCCAAAAAATGAGCACCGCGGTGCGCTACAAAGACACTAGCGCATGCACAGGTAACAGCCTGCCCTGGGACAGCTTTACAACCCCTGTGTCTGGCGCCCGGGCAGAAAGCCCCACCAGGCCCCGGGCAGGGGCTGGAAGCCCCGCGCGCGCATCACCGCAGCCAGCCAGGCACGGTTGAACAGCACGTCGGGCGAGACATCCTCCTCGGCCGGCAGCCCGCCCACCTCCACCACAGCAGGCATGCCGCCCAGCTGGATGCCGCCCATGTCGACGTCCTCGCCGTCCGCCAGCGGCCCACGCACCACGGCGCCGGCCACATCGCTGTCGACCACGCGCACCGCCACGTCCAGCACCTGCTGCATCTGCCCTAGGCCCGTGCGCACAAAGGGACAGCCGTTGGTGCGCAGCTGCAGGCCCTGGGCCAGCAGCTGCACCCGGACCAGCTGCAGCGCCCGGCGCACCTGGGCCTGTGCCAGCAGCGCCTGGCAATCGGTTTCCACGGTCTGCACGTCGGCCTCGTCCGGCGCACGCGCCTGGGCGGCGGCCAGGCAGGCCACCAGCAGCAGGCCGCCCACCGCCGTGGGCCGCGAGAAACACTTGGAAGCAAAAAAGTTCATGCCCACAGCGTAGGCCATGGCACCGCTGCCTGTCAGCCAGCCTGCACCTACACTGTGGCGATGGAAGTCTGGTTTCAGGAAATCTTGCAGTCCCTGGCACTGCCGCAGTACGGGCTGAGCACCTTGTTTGTGGTGGCGCTGCTGTCCGCCACCCTGCTGCCCATGGGGTCCGAGCCCGCTGTGGTGGGATTGCTACAACTCAATCCGGAGCTGTTCTGGCCCGCCATCTTCACGGCCACGGCCGGCAACACCATCGGCGGAGCCATCAGCTGGTGGATGGGCCTGGGCGCCCAGCAGGCCTGGCAGGCCGCGCGCCAGCGCCGCCGCGCCGGGCTGCCGGACACCCCGGACGCCAAGCCGGCGCGCACCCTGTCGCGCCATGAGCGGCGCGCCCGCATCTGGCTGCGCAAGTGGGGCGCCAAGACCTGCCTGCTGAGCTGGCTGCCCGTGGTGGGCGACCCGCTGTGCGCCGTCGCGGGCTGGCTGCACCTGCCGTTCTGGCCCTGTGTGTTCTATATGGCCGTGGGCAAGTTCCTGCGCTACCTGACCATGACCGCCGCCATCCTGTGGGCGCTGCCCGGCTGATGGCCACACCGCCCTCACGCCGCAGCCCCCGAAAAAATCAGACGTTTTAGGGTTTTTGCGCAGATCCAACCTGCGTCATTCGCTCTCGCAAAGAGAGCATCACCCCGAAGTGCTCAGGCGCCGCGCGCCAGCGGCAGCTTGCTGCCGGTGATCGCCCGCTCCTGCAGCACATCGCTGCGAAAGCGGAACAGCTTGGCCGGGCGGCCTGCCGCCCCCGCCGTCATGGCGCCGGTTTCCTCCACCAGGTGCTGCTGCTCCATCAGGCGGCGGAAGTTCTGCTTGTGCAGGCCACGGCCGGCCAGGGCCTCGACGGTCTGCTGCAGTTGCAGCAAGGTGAATTCGGGCGGCATCAGCTCGAACACCACGGGGCGGTATTTGATCTTGGCGCGCAGGCGCGCGATGCCCGTGGCCAGGATGCGGCGGTGGTCGTGCTGCATGGCTCGCCCCGGCAGGCTGGCACGCGCAGCAATGCCGCGGCGCGTGGCCTCCTCGACCAGGCCGGCTTCAAACAGCAGCTCGTAACGCTGCAGCACCAGGTCCTCGTTCCAGGCCTGGCCATCGGCACCAAAGTTGATAGCTACCCGCGCTTGCCGGGATTGCCGCAGTGCCGTATTGGATGCCTCATCGACCCAGGCTTGCAGCGGCGGCAGGATGTGCTGGGCCAGCACCGCGGGGGCCCCATCGCGCCAGTCTTCCCAGGGGAAATAGCTGTACCAGTCCTGCCAGCTGGTGTCGCCCTGCGGCGCCTGTTCGGGCTCGCAGGTCAGACCCAGGTAGCTGATGGACAGCACATGGGCCGCCTCGGGGCGTTCGCGGTCAGCGAAGGTGTAGAGCTGCTCGACATAGCCCAGGCTGTGCTGGGTCTGGGTCTCGACCCAGCTGCGCAGACCCGCCTGCAGCGAGCGGTGCAGCATCTGGAAAGGCCCGGCCGGCAAGGCCTGCCCGCAGCGCGTGGTCAGCACCCGGGGCTGGCCCAGGCTGACGGCCGCGAGCACCGCCACCAGCTCGGCATGCAAGGCGTGGGCGGGGGCCTCGGTCAATTTAGACGTTGAACAGGAAGTTCATCACATCGCCGTCCTTGACGATGTATTCCTTGCCTTCGGCGCGCATCTTGCCGGCATCCTTGGCACCCTGCTCGCCCTTGTAGGCAATAAAGTCCTCGAAGGCGATGGTCTGCGCGCGGATGAAGCCACGCTCGAAGTCGCCGTGGATCACGCCGGCCGCCTGGGGGGCGGTGGCGCCCACACGCACGGTCCAGGCGCGCACTTCCTTGACCCCGGCGGTGAAGTAGGTCTGCAGGCCCAGCAGCTTGAAGCCGGCACGGATCAGGCGGTTCAGGCCGGGCTCTTCCAGGCCCAGCTCTTGCAGGAACATGTCGCGGTCTTCATCGTCCATCTCGGACATTTCCGCTTCGATCTTGGCGCAGATGGCCACCACCGGTGCACCTTGGGCTTCGGCATAGGCCTTGAGCTGGTCCAGCAACGGGTTGTTCTCAAAGCCATCTTCGGCCACGTTGCCCACAAACATGGCGGGCTTGGCGGTGATCAGGCAGAAAGGCTTGAGCAGGGGCGCGTCTTCCTTGGACACGGGCACCACGCGGGCGGGCTTGCCTTCGTTCAGCGCGGCCTGAATCGGCTCCAGCAGCGAGACCAGCTTGGCCGCTTCCTTGTCATTGCCCGAACGCGCAGCCTTGGAGTAGCGGTTCAGCGCCTTCTCCACGGTGGCCAGGTCGGCCAGGCACAGCTCGGTCTGGATGACTTCGATGTCGGCAATCGGGTCGACCTTGTTCGCCACGTGAATCACGTTGGGGTCTTCAAAGCAGCGCACCACGTTGACGATGGCGTCGGTCTCGCGGATGTGGGCCAGGAACTGATTGCCCAGGCCTTCGCCCTTGGAGGCACCAGCCACCAGGCCGGCGATGTCCACGAACTCCACAATGGCGGGGACGATGCGCTCGGGCGAGATGATCTCGGCCAGCTGGTTCAGGCGCGGATCGGGCACTTCCACCACACCGGTGTTGGGCTCGATGGTGCAGAAGGGATAGTTCTCGGCGGCGATGCCGGCCTTGGTCAGCGCGTTGAAAAGGGTGGACTTGCCGACGTTGGGCAGGCCCACGATGCCGCATTTGAGGCTCATGGAAATTCCTTTGGTATCAATGCACGATCAAGCACCACAGCAATGTGGCCGATGTGCCCGAGGCGCATGGATGCGTGTTCGGTGTTCTAAAGAGATGTGACGTGGTCGCTCTGTGTTGTGCAGAGTGGTGTGCCCGTTTTGTCACTGAAATCTATGCCGATTGTAATGATCGGCAAATCTCTGCTGGTGCGCGGCAGATTGCCCGGGCAGCCGCCCCGCGCCGGCAACAAAAAAGCAGGCAGCCCGTGAGGGACTGCCTGCCGGGGCACTTGCCGTCAGGGACTTACTGCGCCGCGCGGGGCTTGCACTGCAGCTGCAACAGGCGGTGGGTGGAGCTGTCCACACTGCTGCCCGGCTCCCGCAGGGGGCGGATGCGCAAGTCCAGGAATCCGCGATCGCCGCACAGCGACTTCAGGGTGGCTTCGCACTTGTGCAGATCGTCGTGGCGGGTGTCACACACCATGGCATGGTCGTAGTCGGGGGCTTCCACATACGGGGCCGCTTCCTTGGCCATGCGGTCGGTGGTCTGGGTGGCACAGCCGGCCAAGGCCAGAGCGGCCAACGCGGCAAGGGTGACAAGCTTCATGAAAAATCCTCCAAAACGGGAAACATCTTAACGAAGCCCTGGGCGCGCTCAGTCGAACTTCAGCAGCCCTGCCACCGCCTGCCCCACGTGCAGCACCTGCCCGGCACCCTGCGCCACCACGGCATTCATACCGAAAGTGATAGCACCATCCAGGCGTGCATCCTGGCGATACTGCGCAATCGTGTCGCCCACATCGTGGCTGGACACGGCCGTGGCGGGGTCAATGTCGGGGATGAGGCAGCGCGAGCACGGCTTGCCCAGGCGGATGGCCACAGGCTCCGGCGCAGGCAGCCAGAGGGTCTCGATGAAGTCTTCCTCGTGCTCCGCCAGACCGTCCAGCACGAGGTTGGCGCGAAAGCGCAGGCCATCCACCGGCTGCCGCCCCTGGGCCTGCAGGCGATCGTTGAGGGCGTCGAAGGCGGCGCGGGTGGTCACCAGCAAGGGATAGCCATCGGCAAACTGGTTGGGGGCCTGAATCCCCCCCGTCCACTTCGTGCCGGACCAGCGCGCCTGCTCCAGGTCATAGCGCACCAGGCGGCAGGGGCGCCCCAGTACCTGGCTGAACCAGTGCGCGGCCTCGTCGCCGGCGTCCCAGGCCGGCACGCGGCTCTCCCACACCTGGACCTGGCGCTGGGGCCCTTCGGCGGGGACTGCCAGCGGCAGGCTCAACTCCGGCTGCCCAGGGAAGCCCACGCGCAGCACGCCGTGCGCGGTATCGATGCGCGGCTGCACCAGCACCATGTGCGCCACTTCGCGCTGGGTGATGAACTGTCCGTCGGGGTCCACCACCATCCAGGCCCGGTCCCATTCCAGGCCGGTCGGCAGCAACCGGGCCTCGGTGACCGAGATGCCGGCACACGATTTGATGGGAAAAACCCACAGCGCACCGACCGTGCCCGTGACGTCGGCTTGATCAAAACCAGAAGTATTCATGCGGCTATTGTCAGCCCAAGCACCCGGCGCACACGTCACCGGCCTGTCAGCCGTCAGGAAAACCGTCCTGCCGCAAGACGCCCCCCAGCCCTCCTACAATCCCGTCCATGGCGCACACCTTTGACGTATGTATCCGCGGAGCCGGCATTGTCGGCCGCACCTTGGCCCTCCTGCTGGCGCGCGAACGCCTGCGCGTCGCGCTGGTGGCCCCCCAGCGCACGGAGGCACCCCAGGCGGACGTGCGTGCCTATGCGCTCAACGCCAGCTCCAAACAGTTGCTGGAGTCCCTGCGCACCTGGCCGGACGCCGCCCACGTGACCGCAGTCCGGCACATGGAAGTGCATGGCGACGTCGACGGCAGCGTGCATTTCGATGCACTGGCACAAGGGGTGGATGCCCTGGCCTGGATCGTGGATGTGCCGGCGCTGGAGCAGCGCCTGGCCGAAGCCGTGCGCTACCAACCCCAGATCGAGGTGGTTGCAGCCCCCGTGGAGGCGCCGCTGACCGTCGTCTGCGAAGGGCGCGCCAGCCTGACGCGGGCCGAGTTTGGCGTCGACTTTGCCGTCACCCCCTACGGCCAGCATGCAATTGCCACGCGCCTGCGCTGTGAGTTGCCCCATGGGCAGGTGGCCCGCCAATGGTTCAGCCCCCAGGGGATCCTGGCCTTTTTGCCGCTGGACGGCGCCGATGACCATTCCGTGGCCGTGGTGTGGTCGCTGGACCACAGCCAGGTCGGCCACTGGCTGGCCGCCGAGGCGGCCGACTTCAGCCAGGCCCTGGCGGACATCAGCCAGCACAGCCTGGGCCAGTTGGAGCTGCAAGGCCCCCGCATGGCCTGGCCTTTGCAGCAAGCAATGGCCAAGCGCTGGTGCGGTGCCATGCCTGGCACGACCGAGGACCGCCATCCGCGCAGTTGGGCCTTGGCCGGCGATGCCGCACACAACGTACACCCCCTGGCAGGCCAGGGGCTGAACCTGGGTCTGGCCGATGCACAGGCCTTGGCCCGCATTCTGCGCACCCGTGACGCCTGGCGCAGCACGGGCGACCTGAAGCTGCTGCGCCGCTACGAGCGCGAACGCAAAGCCGGACTGGCCCCGCTGGGCGCGGCCATGGATGGCTTGCAGCAGATCTTCACCCGCACCGAAGCCCCGCTGCAGACACTGCGCAACTGGGGGCTGCGAAGCTTCGAGCGCAGCGGCCTGCTCAAAGACTGGACCGTCCGGCAAGCCATGGGGCTGGACCGCTGAGGCCACGGCCCCAGCGCCAGGAACCTTTTACGCCGCCGGCGCCCTAACCCCTCAGTTTTTATCTTTTCTTGGAACCGTTGCCATGAAACTGTTTGCCACTGCACTGCTGGCCACTGCGGCCTGGGGCTGCGCGATTGCCGCCCAGCCACAAGACCAAATCGCCAAGACCCTGGCCGAGCGCATTCCGCAGCTGCAGCAGGTGGATGAGATCAAGCCCACCCCGATGAAGGGGCTGTACGAGGTGCGCATCGGCACGGACATCTTCTACTCGAACGCCAGTGGCGACTACCTGATCCAGGGCGAGCTGATCGACACCCGGGCCCAGCGCAACCTGACGGAAGACCGCATCAACCAGCTGACGGCGATCGATTTCAAGAAGCTGCCACTGGCCGACGCCATCAAGATCGTGCGCGGCAACGGCGAGCGCCAGCTGGCCGTGTTCGAAGACCCCAACTGCGGCTACTGCAAGCGCTTCGAGCGCGACCTGCAGAGCGTGGACAACGTGACCGTCCACCTGTTCCTCTACCCCATCCTCAGCCGCGACTCGGCCGAGAAGTCGCGCAACATCTGGTGCGCCAAAAGCAGCGAGAAGGCCTGGCACGACCTGATGCTCAAGGACAAGACCCCGGCCGCAGCCAGCTGCGACATCGATGCCATCCAGCGCAACCTGGCCCTGGGCCGCAAGCACAAGATCACCGGCACCCCCACGCTGATCTTTGCCGACAACACCCGCGTGCCCGGCGCCATCCCAGCCAGCGAGGTGGAAAAATACCTCGCCACCGCCCACAAGAAATAACACCCTCCTCCAGCAGCGGGCGCTCTGGCGCCTGCTGTCTCCCCGCGGCATGACCGCCCAGGCATGCCGCTGGACTGCCCGGTCACCGACATGCCCCACACCACCGCCCCCGTTCACTACCGCGTCCAGTTGCATGACCTGCATGCCCACCTGTTCCGCGTCACCCTCACGATTGCACAGCCCAGCGCCCGCCAGCGGGTGTCGCTGCCGGTCTGGATCCCCGGCAGCTACTTGGTGCGTGAATTCGCTAAAAACCTGCAGCAGCTGCGCGCGCGCCAGGGCGAGGAGTCCGTGGACGTGCACCAGCTCAGCAAGCACCAGTGGGAGGTGGACTGCGAGGCCGGTGCCCCGCTGGAACTGGAGTACGAAGTCAGCGCCTACGACACCTCGGTGCGCACCGCCTGGCTGGATGCACGCCGTGGTTTCTTCAACGGCACCAGCCTGCTGCTGCGCGTGCATGGCCAGGAAGCCCTGACACACCGCCTGCAGGTGCAGGCCTCGCCCGAGGTGCCACACTGGCAACTGGCCACCGGCATGACCGCCGTGGCGGTAGACGAGCAGGGCTTTGGCACCTACGCGGCGGCCAACTACGACGAGCTGGTGGACTGTCCCGTCGAGATGGGGACTTTCTGGAGCGGCCACTTCAACGCCGGCGACGTGCCCCACCGCTTTGTCGTGGCGGGAGCCCCGGCATCTTTCGATGGCGAGCGCCTGCTGGCCGACACCCAGAAGATTTGTGAGGCCGAAATTGCCTTCTGGGGCACGGCCCCGCATGCCAGCTATGTGTTCATGCTGAATGTGACACACGACGGCTATGGCGGCCTGGAACACTGCAACTCCACCGCCCTGATCTGCAGCCGCCCCGACCTGCCACGCATCGGCGTGGACAAGGCCAGCGATGGCTATGTGCAGCTGCTGGGACTGATCAGCCATGAATACTTCCACACCTGGAACGTCAAGCGCCTGCGCCCGGCCGAACTGGTGCCGTACGACTACGACCAGGAAAACTACACCCAGCTGCTGTGGTTCTTCGAAGGTTTCACCAGCTACTACGACGACCTGCTGCTGCGCCGCGCCGGCCTGATCGACACCGCCACCTACCTCAAGCTGATCACCAAGACCCTGAACCAGGTGCAGCAGACACCGGGCCGCCAGGTGCAAAGCGTCGCAGTCTCCAGCTTCGACGCCTGGGTGAAGTACTACCGCCAGGACGAGAACACGGCCAACGCCACGGTCAGCTACTACACCAAGGGCGCCCTGGTGGCCATGTGCCTGGACCTGAAGCTGCGCCAAGAAGGCAGCACCACCCTGGATGACATCATGCGCGCCCTGTGGCTGCGCTGCCGGGGTGGCGCCATGACCGAAGCCGATGTGCTGGCCGTGCTGCAAGAGCGTACCGGCCGCAGCTGGCAGGCCGAGCTGCAGGCCTGGGTGCACGGCACCGAAGACCTGCCCCTGCCCAGCCTGCTGGCGGTCCACGGGATCCAGCCCGACGCCGACAAGCCTGCACCAGCACAGGCCCTGGGCCTGCGCGTGCAGGAAACGCACAGCGTGCTGCTCAAGCAGGTCCTGCGCGGCGGGCTGGCCGAGCAGGCCGGCATGATGGCGGGCGACGAGTGGTATGGCATCGAACTCGCCACCGCCAACGGCCCCCAGGCCTGGCGCCTGGCCAAGCTGGAGGAACTGGATCTGTACGTGGCCCGTGGCACCGCGCAGATCACGGCTCTGGTGGCCCGCGACCGCCAGTTGCTGCGCCTGCCATTGCAGCTGCCCCCGGCCACCGCCACGGCGATTGCCAACTACAAGCTCAGCATCACGGATGCCGCAGCTGTGGAGCGCTGGCTGGGCCACTGAAGGCTGCGTTTGCGGGCTTGGGTATAGTCGTGCGTGCCACACACATGACTATCAGGAGATAAACCTTGGCATACGAAATGATCGAGGTCCGCGTCGAAGCGGACAAAGTGGGCATCATCACCCTCAACCGCCCCAAGCAGCTGAATGCCCTGAACGACCAGCTCATGAACGAGCTGGGCCAGGCCCTGCAGGCCTTCGATGCCGACGAGCGCATCGGCTGCATGATCATCACCGGCAGCGAGCGCGCCTTTGCCGCAGGGGCCGACATCGGCGCCATGGCCAAGTACAGCTTTGCCGATGCCTACAAGGGCGACTACATCACGCGCAACTGGGAAACCATCCGCAGCATCCGCAAACCGGTGATCGCGGCCGTCAGCGGCTTTGCCCTGGGGGGTGGCTGCGAGCTGGCGATGATGTGCGACTTCATCATTGCTGCCGACAACGCCAAGTTCGGCCAGCCCGAGATCAAGCTGGGCGTGATTCCCGGTGCCGGTGGCACACAGCGCCTGCCACGTGCCGTGGGCAAATCCAAGGCCATGGACATGGCCCTGACCGCCCGCATGATGGATGCCACCGAGGCCGAACGCGCCGGCCTGGTCAGCCGCATCGTGCCTTTCGACAAGCTGATGGACGAAGCCCTGGGCGCAGCCCTCATCATCAGCGGCTTCTCGCAGATTGCCGTCATGGCCGCCAAGGAATCGGTCAACCGAGCCTTCGAAGGCAGCCTGAACGATGGCGTGATGTTCGAGCGCCGCCTGTTCCACGCACTGTTCGCCACCCAGGACCAAAAGGAAGGTATGGACGCCTTCGTGAACAAGCGTCCGGCGAACTTCGCCAACCTCTGAAAA
Source organism: Comamonas aquatica (assembly GCF_018064205.1). Classification (NCBI taxonomy): domain Bacteria; kingdom Pseudomonadati; phylum Pseudomonadota; class Betaproteobacteria; order Burkholderiales; family Comamonadaceae; genus Comamonas; species Comamonas aquatica. The sequence goes on from NZ_CP072916.1 coordinate 2,784,196, forward strand.
ACTTGATATATAATCGCGTTCTCTTGGTCGTATAGCTCAGTTGGTTAGAGCGCAGCATTCATAATGCTGATGTCGTAGGTTCAAGTCCCACTACGACCACCAGAGTTCGGTCGTATAGCTCAGTTGGTTAGAGCGCAGCATTCATAATGCTGATGTCGTAGGTTCAAGTCCCACTACGACCACCAAAATTCAAAACCCCGCAGTGTGCAAACGCTGCGGGGTTTTTGTTTGTTCCCACCGGGCCGCCGCTATTTCACGGTGCCGCCATCGAGCTTGTGCTTTTCGCCATCGCCCTGGGCATTGGTGATGCCCGCGGCCATGCCGGCCGCCGGGGTCACGCCGCCTTGCTGCGCTCCGGGCTCGGCCGTGCTGGCCTGGGGCTGCACCACCGGCTGCGCCGCCGCCATCGCCGGCAAGGGAACGGCAGGTGGCAAGGGCTCCCGGATATCGGCCTTGGCGGGCGGCAGCACATCGTGCGCGCGCAGGTAGTCGCTGGAGCCGAACAAGGGCTTGTCGGGGGGCGGCTGGTCAAACCGTGCCGCCTGTCCCATGGGGAAAGTATCGGCCCGCATCTGGGGGCCGGACTGGTCGCACCCGGCCAGCAGGGCCAGGGCCGTGACTGCGGCGGCAGCGGTGGCATGCAAGCGCAGTTCTCGGGTCATGGACATGGCGAATTCCTCCTTGGAGGACCGAGAATCACCGCAATCAACGCGACTGTCTGTCAGGCAACGCCCCAAATCGGGTACACGCCCTCAGGCAAAAATGCTGCGTGCCTCGGTGAAGCGCTTGGCGAAATAGGGATTGTCCATGCGCACGCGCTGGACGGTGCCACCCTTGGACGGGGCGTGCACAAACTGGCCGTTGCCCACAAAAATGCCCATGTGGGAGTACGGTCCACCCAGGGTGTTGAAGAACACAAAGTCGCCACGCTGCAGACCGCGCTCACGCACCGGGGCGCTGGACTGCGCCCACTGCGAGGTGGTGCGTGGCAGGCGGCCGGCATGAATGCCCTGCACGGCCCATTGGATCAGGCCGCTGCAGTCAAAGCCACCTTCCGGCGAGTTGCCGCCATAGGTGTAGGGCGTATTCACCACCAGCATGGTGCGCGCCAGCAGGGCCTCGCGCAGCTCTGCCTGCAATTGCAGGGCATCGCTACCGGTCGCACCACCGCTGCGCGTGCCCGCAGCCGAGCGCCGGTCTGCCGGAGGTTGCACAGGGGCACTGGAGCACCCGGCCAGCACCGCGGCCGTGCCAGCCAGCAGCCAGGTGCGGCGCGTGCTCAGCCGCGGCGAAGGAGAAAAAGGCCATGCTTGCATGCCGCGCATTATGGGCAAGTTGCCGACAAAAGTAAAAAACAGAGCTATCTGCGCAGGCTCCGCAAGAATTACCGATCGTTTTAGCCTGGAAAGCCTTGAATCCAGAGCGTTGACAGCTCTCATTTATCCAAGACGGCAAGGGTTGGGCACGCCGGACGGCCAGCCACCGCAACGCCGCAATGCGATGCACGCCCCCACAGCATCTCACCCTCGGTCCATCGCGAACACACCACGGGCAGCAAAAAGCCGCATGGCCCGGAGGCGATGCGGCTCGGAGGTCGCGCGAGACCGAGGGAATCAGAACGGCAGCTTGGGCATGCCGCCACCGCCCATCATGCCTTTCATGGCCTTCATGCCGCCCATGCGCTTCATCATCTTCATCAGGCCGCCGCCCTTCATCTTCTTCATCATGGTCTGCATCTGCTCGAATTCCTTGAGCAGGCGGTTCACATCCTGCACCTGCACGCCCGCGCCGTCGGCAATGCGCTTCTTGCGCGTGGCCTTGATCAGGGCCGGGTGCTTGCGCTCCTTGAGCGTCATCGAGCAGATGATGCCTTCCTTGCGCTTGATTTCGCGCTCGGCCTTGTCCATATCAACCTGACCGGCCTTGGCCGTCAGCTCGGAGGGCAGCTTGTCCATCAGCTGCGACAGGCCACCCATCTGCTTCATCTGCTGCAGCTGCGCCAGGAAGTCGTTGAGGTCGAAGCCGTCGCCGCTTTTCAGCTTCTCGGCCATCTTCTGCGCGGCATCCATGTCCACGCCCTTGGTGACCTGCTCGACCAGGGCCACGATGTCGCCCATGCCCAGCACGCGCTGCGCGTGGCGCTGGGCGTCAAACACTTCCAGGCCGTCGATCTTTTCGGACACACCGGCAAACTTGATGGGCGCACCGGTGATCTGGCGCACCGACAGCGCCGCACCGCCGCGCGAGTCACCGTCCAGCTTGGTCAGCACGATGCCGGTCAGCGGCAGCGCTTCCTTGAAGGCCTTGGCGGTGTTGATCGCGTCCTGGCCCTGCATGGCATCGACCACGAACAGGGTTTCCACCGGATTCAGGGTGGCGTGCAGGTCCTTGATTTCGGCCATCAACAGCTCGTCGATGGCCAGGCGGCCGGCCGTGTCGACCAGCAGCACGTCGAAGTAATGCTTCTTGGCGTAGTCCAGCGCCGCCACGGCAATGTCGTGCGGCTTCTGGTCGGGGGTCGAGGGGAACCACTCGGCACCGGCCTGGGCGGTCACGGTCTTGAGCTGCTCGATGGCCGCGGGGCGGTACACGTCGCCGGACACAGTCAGCACCTTCTTTTTGCGCTTTTCGATCAGGTGCTTGGCCAGCTTGGCGGTGGTGGTGGTCTTGCCCGCACCCTGCAGACCGGCCATCAGGATGATGGCGGGCGGCTGGGCGTTCAGGTTGATGTCGGCCACGCCTTCGCCCATGGTGGCGGCCAGCTCGGCATTCACGATGCCGACCAGCGCCTGCCCGGGCTTCAGACTGCCCAGCACCTCCTGGCCCAGGGCCTTGTCCTTGACGCGGGCAATGAAGTCGCGCACCACGGGCAAGGCCACGTCCGCCTCCAGCAAGGCCATGCGCACTTCGCGCAGCATGTCTTGCACATTGGATTCGGTGATGCGGGCCTGGCCACGCATTTCCTTGACGAGGCGCGAGAGTTTGTCGGTGAGTGCGGATGCCATAAGCAGGAATGTCCGAAGAGAGAAAGCAGCGCCGCATGCGGCTGGGCCAACGGGGCCTGGCGCCTTGGGCAGGGGGCGGTGCGCTGGCAGCCAGCCCGTGCCGCCCGCCGCGGGCAGCCCTGTACAAATGAGTGCTCCATTCTACCCGTTGACCACGGGACCTGCCCTGGGCCGGCCACCGCCCGGGCCGGGCCTGCCAGCCGCGGCCGCAGCAAGCACTGACACGGCGCAAGAATGGCCTGCCGCGGCGACTCCCACCGGCAAAACGGGCCGCTATGATTGCGGGCATGGAGTCATCCACCCACTTTTTCAATGCCAGCCCCCCCTGGGTCATGGCCTTGGCCGCGGCGGCGATTGCCGCCTACCTGGTGCCGGCCCTGGGCGCGCGCCGCCTGGCCGACGGCCCTACGCGCCTGGCCATGCGTGCCGCCTGGGTGCTGCACTTGCTGACCGTGGCCGCCGGCCTGATGACCTCGCCGGCGCGCTTTGGCTTCGCGCCGGCACTGTCCATGACCGCCTGGCTGATGCTGACCGTGTACGCCATCGAGCAGCAGCTCTACCCCAAGCTGCGCGCCGTCGGGGTGCTGTCCGTGCTGGGCGCCCTGGCCGTGCTGCTGGCCCAGATCTTTCCCGGCAAGCCGATGGCGGTCCACGCCTCGGCCTGGCTGCCCCTGCACCTGGCGCTGGGGATTGCCTCGTACGGACTGTCCGCGGCCGCCGTGGTCCACGCCGGACTGATGTCGCGCGCCGAGCGCCGCATGCGCAGCGCCAGCAACGACGAAAGCGGCATGCCGCTGCTGATGCTGGAGCGATTGACCTTCCGCTTTGTCGCAGCCGGCTTTGTGCTGCTCAGCGCCACGCTGCTGGCCGGCCTGCTGTTTGGCGAATCCCTCTACGGCCGCGCCTGGGTGTGGGACCACAAGACCATCTTCTCCCTGCTGGCCTGGATGGCGTTCGCCCTGCTGCTGGTGGGCCGTTCACGCTTTGGCTGGCGCGGTCGCCACGCCGTGCACCTGATCTACGCAGGTGCTGCCTTGCTGCTGCTGGCCTATGCTGGCTCGCGTTTTGTTTTGGAAGTCGTCATGCTGGGGCATGGATCATGAAATACCTTCTGGTTGCCGTGGTGCTGATCATCGCGATCGGCATCTGGCGCAATAACCGCCGCAAAGCGGCTGCGCCGCCCCCTGCCCGCCCCAAGCCCCACCACGCCACGGAAGACATGGTCACCTGTGCGCACTGCGGACTGCACCTGCCCGCCAGCGATGCGTTGGTCGGTCCGGACCGCAGCCTGCATTACTGCAGCACCGAGCACCGCCACCTCGGCCCGCGCTAACCCCCACCTGCCAGGCATCCCTTGGCCAGCCCCCACACCCTTCCGCTGCAAAGTGCACGCCGGCTCTGGCAGGCCTTCCTGTCGGCCCGGGTGCTGGTGGCCACGCTGCTGATTGCCCTGCTGGCGATGCAGACCTGGACCTCGACCGGCATGCCGCCCAGCATGCCCTGGTCCTGGGCGCTGTCCACGGGTTATCTGGTCGTGGCCCTGGTCGGCTGGGTGCTGCTGCACCACAAGCCACCGGCCGCCCACTGGCGCTGGCCCTGGCTGTTGCTGCTGGTGGCGGACATCTTGACCATCTGCCTGCTGCAGGAAATGCAGACCGGCCGGATGTATTACACGCCGCTGCTGGCACTGCCCATCCTCACGGTGTCCGTGCTGGGGCCCATGCGCATGGCTCTGGCCACGACCGCCAGCATCACCTTGCTGCTGCTGGGTGCCAACATCGTCAGCGCCTGGAAGAGCGGCAACTTCAGCAGCGACGGCTACATGCAGACCGCCCTGGTCTGCGCGGGTTTTTTTGCCGTGGCCTATCTGACACGCCAGCTGTCACTGCGCCTGACCTACCAGGAACGCCAGGCCCGCCAAAGCCGCCAGGCGGCCCGCACGCATGCCCAGGTCAACAGCCTGATCATTGCCAACCTGAGCGAGGGCGTGCTGGTGGTCGATGCCGAGCAGCAGGTGCGACTGGCCAATCCGGCGGCCTGCGAGCTGCTGGGGCTGCCTCCGCCACTGGCCCTGCACAACCTGCACGACATGGCGCTGTGGCAACCGCTGCGCGACATGGTCGCCCACACCTATGCCAGCGGCCAGGCCCAGAGCCAACACGTGCACCTGCTGGCCGAAGGGGAACGCCCGGTGGGCCTGTATGTGCGCACCTGGCTGACCACCAGCCTGGAGCCGGAAGTGCTGGCGGCAGAGGCCGAGCACGATGGCGCCGGGGAAAGCCTGCTGGCCCCCCATCTGTGGCTGTGCGTGATCTTCGTGAACGACCTGCGGCTGGTCGAGGCGCGCATTCGCACCGAAAAAATGGCCGCCATGGGCCGCATGTCCGCCGCCGTGGCCCATGAGATCCGCAATCCACTGGCCGCCATCCTGCAGGCCAATGCCCTGCTGGCCGAGGACCTGGACCAGCCTGCCCAGCAGCGCCTGAGCCACATGGTGGAACAGAACGCCCAGCGCCTGGCGCGGATCGCCGAAGACGTGCTGGACATCGCCCGCGTGCAACAGCAGATCCAGCATGCCGACTCGCGCACCCTGAGCCTGGACGCGGAGCTGTCCACCATCTGGCACGAATGGCAACAGCAGGACGCGCCCCAGCGCCAGGGGGTGTTCGTGCCCGGTTGCGGCCAGGCGCAGATCGCGTTCGACAGCGAACACCTGCGCCGCGTGGCCATCAACCTGCTGGACAATGCGGCGCGCCACCGCGCCAGCCTGCTGGCCGATGGCCTGCAACTGCACACCGGCGGCGGCGGCCAGGGCGAACCCTTCTGGATGCAGGTCTGGAGCGAAGGCCCGCCGGTGGAGGCCTCGGTCGAGAAACACCTGTTCGAGCCCTTCTTCTCCTCGCAAAGCCGCTCCACCGGACTGGGCCTCTACATCTGCCGCGAGCTGTGCCAGCGCCACGGCGGCAGCATCAGCTATGCCCGCGCCGAGCGCCCCACGGCACGCGGCCCGCAGCCGGGCAATGCCTTCACCGTGCACTTTCGCGGACAGCAGCGCCAGCCGGACACGGCTTCCCTGTTCGATCCAATTGTGGTTTGATCGCCGCCATGGTCACTTCCTTCGCCACCATCCTTGTCGTTGACGACGAACCCGATCTGCGCACGCTGTATGAGCTCACTCTGCTGCGCGAGGGCTACCGTGTCGAAACGGCCGGCACCCTGGCCGAGGCCCGCGCGCAGTTGCAGCTGTGCCGCTTTGACGTGCTGATCACCGACATGCGCCTGCCCGATGGCAGCGGCATGGAGCTGCTGCGTGAGCTGCGCGACCAGCGCCGCCGCGAGCGCACCATCGTCATGACCGCCTACGGCTCGGCCGAGAACGCGGTGGAGGCCCTGCGCTGCGGCGCCTTCGATTACCTGACCAAACCCGTGGACCTCAAGCAGTTCCGCACCGTGGTCGCCTCGGCCGTACAGGGCGAAGGCAGCGTGCCCAAGCCGGGCAGCCTGGCGTCCGGACTGGCGGCCGTCGCCCACAGCAAGACCGTTGACATCCTCAGCGCCTCGACGGCGCTGGAGCGCCTGGTGGGTGAATCGCAGGCCATGCGCCAGGTCAAGCAGCGCATCCAGAAAGTGGCGCAAAGCATGGCCCCGGTGCTCATCACCGGCGAGTCCGGCACCGGCAAGGAACTGGTGGCCCGCGCGCTGCACGCCTGCAGCCACCGCGCCCAGGCGCCCTGGGTGGCCGTGAACTGCGGCGCCATCCCCGAGCACCTGCTGGAAGCCGAGTTCTTCGGCGCCCGCAAAGGTGCCTACACCGGCGCCACGGCCGACCGCCCCGGCTTCTTTGCCGCGGCCCGCGGCGGCACCCTGTTTCTGGACGAGATTGGCGAGCTGCCGCTGTCCATGCAGGCCAAGCTGCTGCGCGCCATCCAGGAGCGCAGCGTGCGCGCGCTGGGCACCACCCAGGAAGAACCGGTCGATGTGCGCATCGTCAGTGCCACCCACCGCGATTTGGCGGCGGCCGTGCAAAGCGGCGAATTCCGCCAGGACCTGTACTACCGCCTCAACGTCATCGACATTCCCCTGCCCCCGCTGCGCGAACGCCGGGAAGACCTGCCGGCCCTGTGCAACGCCTTGCTGCAGCGCATTGCCGGCGAGGGGGCCCAGCCGGCGATGCTCTCGCCCCAGTTGATGGAGCAACTGCAGGGCCTGCCGCTGCTGGGCAATGTGCGCGAGCTGGAAAACCTGCTGCACCGGGCCCTGGCGCTGGGCGAGGAGCTGGCGATGGACGGCGTGCCCACCGACAGCCCCTGCGCCCAGGACACCAGCGCCGCCAGCATGCTGGTGGCGCCGGACGAACTGCCGCACGACCTGCAGGCCTGGCTGGACCAGCAGGAACGCCATATCCTGACCCGCGCGCTGCACGCCTGCGGCTACAACCGCACGGCCGCGGCCGCGCGCCTGGGCATCAGCCTGCGGCAGATGCGCTACCGGATTGAACGCCTGAACATCCCCGTGTGCCCGGAAGAGCCGCTGGCGGTCAGCGACAATCCGCTGCATGACGCGCTGCACTGACCCCCATTCCCCCCGCTGGCAACAAGGCTGGCTGAGCACCGCGCGGCACCTGCCTTCGCCCAACTTCGGCCCTCGCCCCGCGGGCATGCCTGTGGACCTGGTGGTGGTGCATTCCATCAGCCTGCCGCCCGGGCAGTACGGCACGGGCTGCGTGCAGCAGCTGTTCACCAACCAGTTGGACTGGGAGGCCCACCCCTACTTCCAGGGCATCCGCGGCCTGGAGGTGTCGGCCCATTTCTTCATCGAGCGCGACGGCACGCTGTGGCAGTTTGTCAGCACCGAGGACCGCGCCTGGCACGCCGGCCAGTCGCAATGGGGCGAGCGCCGCAATTGCAACGACTTCTCCATCGGCATCGAACTGGAAGGTCTGGAAGGCCAGACCTTCGAGCCCCCCCAGTACCACGCCCTGGCCCAGCTGTGCCAGGCGCTAGCGGACCACCACCCCATCCGCCACATCGCCGGCCACGAGCACATAGCCCCCGGGCGCAAGCAGGACCCCGGCCCCGGCTTCGACTGGCCGCGCCTGCAGGCTGCCCTGCCGCAACTGGGGGTGGATTACCCGGCAGCGATCCAAAAGGCATAGCTGCCAGCGCAGATCCAACAAGGGTTTCAATGCCCAAAGCATTGAAAACCGCCTGCCCTGCTGCGCGGCACGCTCCTCTTTCAGACAGCACCCCGGCGCCAGCGCCGCTCTGGCAAGGCCGGCGCTGATTCGCATCACAAACACTAGATTTAGTGCAAATCACCCCATCAGCACCCATAGCTAGCGCATCAAGACCTTCCTGGGCCATGGGTTATCAACAAATTCTTACAACTTTTTACCCCTGACGCCACAAGGCCTGCGCACGGGCCATGGGCCCGCAAGCCGCATGCAGCCTGGCTTTGCGGGCGCGGGGCCACGGCGCCCGCCGGCCGCACGCCTGTCAACACGGGCCACACCCAGGTGCTGCCAGCCTACAACGCAGATTTCGTCACGCTGGCGAAATACACTACCCCTAGTGTCATTGAAATCACATGACGCTACAGGTAGCGCACATTTTTTGTGCAGCACCTCCCTATTCCGGCGCACCGCACGCCCCCTTCCATCCTCCAGAGGCCCTCATGCAGCACGCTATGAACAGCTCCCACACCGACCTTGCAACGCACGGCGCCCCCACGCCCGGGGCCAGCAGCGTTCCGGCGGTCCTGGACCAATACCAGATCATTCGCCGCAGCGGCGACGTCGTGCCCTTCGCGCCGCAAAAGATTGCCATCGCCCTGACCAAGGCCTTCCTGGCCGTGCGCGGCCCCCAGGGCGCCGCCTCGACCAGCATCCGTGAAACCGTCGAAGCGCTGACCAACGGCGTCGTGCGTGCGCTGCTGCGCTCGCGCCCCGAGGGCGGCACCTTCCACATCGAGGACGTGCAGGACCACGTGGAACTGGCCCTGATGCGCGGCGGCCACCAGGACGTGGCCCGTGCCTATGTGCTGTACCGCGAAGCCCGCAACCAGGAACGTGCCGCCGCCAAGAAAAAGGCCGCCGAAGACGCTGCTGCCGCCGCCGCGCCCCAGCCCAGCCTGCACGTGACCGACCACGGCCAGCGCATCCCGCTGGACCAGGCCCGCCTGGAGGCGCTGATCACGGCCGCCTGCCACGACCTGAACGCCGACATCAGCCCCGCGCCCATCGTGGCCGAGACCCTGCGCAACCTGTACGACGGCGTACCCCTGGCCGAGGTCTACAAGGCCGCCATCCTGGCCGCCCGCACGCTGATCGAGCGCGACCCCGACTACACCTACGTCACCGCCCGCCTGCTGCTGCACACCATCGTGCGCGAGGTGCTGGGCCGCGACGTGCAGCCGGCCGACATGGACGCGGCCTACGCCGAGGATTTCCCCGCCTTCATCGCCAAGGGTGTGGAGCACGAACTGCTGAACCCCGAGCTGCTTAAGTTCGACCTGCCGCGCCTGGGTGCGGCCCTGAAGGCCGAACGCGACCAGCAGTTCGACTACCTGGGCCTGCAGACCCTGTACGACCGCTACTTCCTGCACGTGCGCAAGACCCGCATCGAGCTGCCCCAGTCCTTCTTCATGCGCGTGGCCATGGGCCTGGCACTGAACGAGGACGACCGCAACGCCCGCGCCATCGAGTTCTATGAGCTGCTGAGCTCCTTCGACTTCATGTCGTCCACGCCCACGCTGTTCAACAGCGGCACGCAGCGTTCGCAGCTGTCCAGCTGCTACCTGACCACCGTCTCCGACGACCTGGGCGGCATCTACGACGCCATCAAGGAAAACGCCCTGCTGTCCAAGTTTGCTGGCGGCCTGGGCAACGACTGGACCCCCGTGCGCGCCCTGGGCGCCCGCATCAAGGGCACGAACGGCGAATCGCAGGGCGTGGTGCCATTCCTGAAGGTGGTCAACGACACGGCCGTCGCCGTGAACCAGGGCGGCAAGCGCAAGGGCGCCGTCTGCGCCTACCTGGAAACCTGGCACCTGGACATCGAAGAGTTCGTCGAACTGCGCAAGAACACCGGCGACGACCGCCGCCGCACGCACGACATGAACACCGCCAACTGGATCCCCGACCTGTTCATGCAGCGCGTGATGGAAAAGGGACAGTGGACGCTGTTCAGCCCTTCCGACGTGCCCGACCTGCACGACCTGTACGGCCAGGCCTTTGCCAAGGCGTACACCGCCTATGAAGCCCAGGCCGATGCGGGCGAGCTCAAGCTCTTCAAGCGCGTGCCCGCCGTGGACCTGTGGCGCAAGATGCTGTCCATGCTGTTCGAGACCGGCCACCCCTGGATCACGTTCAAGGACCCTTGCAACATCCGCTCGCCCCAGCAGCACGTGGGCGTGGTGCACTCGTCCAACCTGTGTACCGAAATCACGCTGAACACCAGCGCTACCGAGACCGCCGTGTGCAACCTGGGCTCGGTCAACCTGGCCCAGCACATTCGCGATGGCCAGCTGGACCACGACAAGCTGCGCAAGACCGTGCGCACCGCCATGCGCATGCTGGACAACGTGATCGACATCAACTACTACGCCGTGGACAAGGCGCGTGACTCCAACCTGCGCCACCGCCCCGTGGGCCTGGGCCTGATGGGCTTCCAGGATGCGCTGTACGCCATGCGCACGCCGTATGCCAGCGACGCGGCGGTGGAGTTCGCCGATGCCTCCATGGAAGCCATCTGCTACTACGCCTACTGGGCATCGACCGAGCTGGCCAAGGAACGTGGCACCTACTCCAGCTACCAGGGTTCGCTGTGGTCCAAGGGCATCCTGCCGCTGGACTCGCTGAACCTGCTGGAGCAGGCGCGCGGCGGCTACGTCGATGTGGACCGCAGCACCCGCCTGGACTGGGAGGCGCTGCGCGCCAAGATCGCCCAAGATGGCATGCGCAACAGCAACTGCGTGGCGATTGCGCCCACGGCCACCATCTCCAACATCGTCGGCGTTGATGCCTCGATCGAGCCTTCGTTCGGCAACCTGTCGGTGAAGTCCAACCTGTCGGGCGAGTTCACCATCATCAACCAGTACCTGGTGCGTGACCTGAAGCAGCTGGGCCTGTGGGACAGCGTAATGGTCATGGACCTGAAGCACTTCGACGGCTCGCTGCGTGCCATCGACCGCGTGCCGCAGGACCTCAAGCAGCTGTACGCCACGGCCTTCGAGGTGGAGCCCACCTGGCTGGTGGAAGCCGCTGCACGCCGCCAGAAGTGGATCGACCAGGCCCAGAGCCTGAACATCTACATGGCCGGTGCCTCGGGCAAGAAGCTGCACGACACCTACATGCTGGCCTGGCTGCGCGGTCTGAAGACCACCTACTACCTGCGCACCACCAGCGCCACGGCGGCCGAGAAGTCGACCATCCAGAGCCGCGCGCTGAACGCTGTCTCGCCCGCCGCGGTCGAGACCTCCAGCGCACTGGACCGCGCCGCCGCCGCCGCACGGGCCAGCACCGGGGCACCGGCCACGGACGTCAAGTTCTGCGCCATCGACGACCCGGGCTGCGAAGCCTGCCAATAAGGCACCCATTGATTTCATAGCAGCCAGCGCGCAGACCGCAAGGGTTTTCAAGCTTCATCGCTTGAACCCCTTGTCTGTCCTGCGCAGCCAGCTCACTTTTTTGCAGATTGCAGGGAGTACGACATGCTGACTTTTGATGACGAGATTTCGTCCACCACCAGCCCCAGCCACACCGCATCGGCCAGCACGCACCAGCGTGTGAATGCAGCCGACAAGCGCATCATCAACGCCAAGACCGACGTCAACCAGTTGGTGCCCTTCAAGTACAAATGGGCCTGGGAGAAATACCTCGCCACCTGCGCCAACCACTGGATGCCGCAGGAGGTGAACATGACGCGCGACATCGCGCTGTGGAAGGACCCGAACGGCCTGACCGACGACGAACGCCGCATCGTCAAGCGCAACCTGGGCTTCTTCACCACGGCCGACTCGTTGGCTGCCAACAACATCGTCCTAGGGACTTACCGCCATATCACGGCGCCCGAGTGCCGCCAGTTCCTGCTGCGCCAGGCCTTCGAGGAAGCCATCCACACGCATGCCTACCAGTACATCGTGGAGTCGATCGGCCTGGACGAAGGCGAGATCTTCAACGCCTACAACGAGATCCCGTCGATCCGCCACAAAGACGAGTTCCTGATCCCCTTCATCGAAGCGATCATGGACCCCCACTTCCACACCGGCACCCCCGAAACCGACCAGACCCTGCTGAAGTCGCTGATCGTTTTTGCCTGCCTGATGGAGGGCCTGTTCTTCTACGTCGGCTTCACGCAGATCCTGGCCCTGGGCCGCCAGAACAAGATGGTCGGCGCGGCCGAGCAGTACCAGTACATCCTGCGCGACGAGTCCATGCACTGCAACTTCGGCATCGACCTGATCAACCAGCTGAAGCTCGAAAACCCGCACCTGTGGACGGCCGAATTCAAGGAAGAAATCAACGCCCTGTTCCGCAAGGCCGTGGACCTGGAATATGCCTATGCCGAGGACACCATGCCGCGCGGCGTGCTGGGCATGAACGCCTCGATGTTCAAGGGCTACCTGCGCTACATCGCCAACCGCCGCGCCACGCAAATCGGCCTCGAAGAGCTGTTCCCCGGCGAAGAAAATCCGTTCCCCTGGATGAGCGAAATGATCGATCTGAAGAAGGAACGTAACTTCTTTGAGACACGCGTGATCGAATACCAAACCGGTGGCGCACTTTCTTGGGATTAAGACGCGATAAAGCCTCGCAAACTCACGCAAGGGAATTCATAATGCGCCCCATGCCATCACAATTATTTCTACAGGTGATGGCATGGGGCGTTTGTGTGTCCATGCGGCGAAACACTCCACGTCGCAATGGCTGGTGAGTCGCTCTTTTTCCAAGCGATCACGCAAATGCTGTGTGCAAATTGATGAAGGAGAAAACGATGGCAACTGCAAAAAAACCGGCTGAGAAAAAGGCCACCACCGCAACCAAGACCGAAGCGCCCAAGAAGGCCGTAACCAAGGCTGCCGCACCTGCCAAGAAGGCTGCGGCTCCTGCCGCCAAGAAGGCTGCGGCTCCTGCCGCCAAGAAGGCCGCTGCACCTGCCGCCAAGAAGGCCGCGGCACCTGCTGCCAAGAAGGCTGCGGCACCTGCTGCCAAGAAGGCTGCGGCTCCTGCCGCCAAGAAGGCTGCGGCTCCTGCTGCCAAGAAGGCCGCTGCACCTGCTGCCAAGAAGGCCGCTGCACCTGCTGCCAAGAAGGCCGCTGCACCTGCTGCCAAGAAGGCTGCGGCACCTGCTGCCAAGAAGGCCGCTGCACCTGCTGCCAAGAAGGCCGCTGCACCTGCTGCCAAGAAGGCCGCTGCACCTGCTGCCAAGAAGGCCGCTGCACCTGCCGCCAAGAAGGCTGCGGCACCTGCTGCCAAGAAGGCCGCTGCACCTGCTGCCAAGAAGGCTGCGGCACCTGCTGCCAAGAAGGCCGCTGCACCTGCTGCCAAGAAGGCTGCTGCGCCTGCCACGGAGACCGCAGCGCCTGTGGCCAAGACCGTGCTGGCTCCCCAGGCTGCCTGGCCCTTCCCGACCGGCAACAAGCCCTAAAGCTTCCTGCCCTGCAGCGCCTGCTTGCTGCAGGCACCATAAAAAAACCGGCTCCTCGAAGCCGGTTTTTTTATGCCGTGCGCACAGCGGCCGGGGCCCGTACCCAGGGCCAGTCATCGCGCAGTACGATCGCATCGGCATACACCGCATCCTGCTTGCGAATCCACAAACCGGCCGCGCTTTGCTTGAGCACATCGAGCTGCGCGGACTCCCAGCGCATGGGGGCAATCACGTTGTACTGGATCTCTGGCACAGGTGCAGCAGACTCCTGCGTGGCAGCCTCGGCCACCGGCAGGCCCTCGTCCATCCACTGCACGCCCTGCTGCGCATCCCAGCCTTGCACCATCGGGGTGAAGGCCCGCAGCTCCAGCGTCCAGACTTCATGCTTGTGCGGGCGCAGCCAATGCAGCTTCCAGTGGTGGGGCTCGTTGTGCTGCCCGCGCGCCAGCCATTCCAGCACCAGCCAGCCGTCACCCGCATAGTGCGGGCAGACGCTGGGGCCCACACCGCACAGCACGGCCCCCGACTGCGTGACCAGCACGCCTTCGCAGCGCGCGGCTTCCGGCGCCCACTCGTTGTTCATGTGGTTGGTCAGCCCCCCCCACCACCATGCCGCATCGTGTGAGGCCGGCAGGCGCCAGACATAGTCGCCATCGGCGCAGGGGTGCTGGATCTGGCGCACCTCGCGCCAGCGCGGCAGCAGCTTCCACACGCCTTGCGCGTTCACGCCCACTTCCCGCCATTCGTACGCCGGGGTCCAGCCGGGCTTGGCCAGGTTGACCTCATCGGCCACCTGCAGCGGCCAGCGCCACAAGCCGCTGCTGGCATGGTTGCTGTTGTCCGGACCACAGCCCACCAGCACCAGCAACTGCGCCCGCCCCCGCTGCAGGTGTGGGCGCATGCGCAACACCGGCCAGTGCATCTCGATCGCATTCAGTTGCTTGCCGTCCCAGACCCAGGGCACCGGCTTGGCCCCTTGCAGTGGTGACGGCCCCCAGGGGCACAGCAGCGCCCACTGGCCATCGACCACCAGGTGTTCCAGTTCCCACAAGCCGGGCAGCTGGTGCTCGCCCCACTGCACGGCATACGCCGGGGTCGCCCCGGGCTCGTCCTTGGCCTCGTGCACCAGGCTCCAGCTCAGGGACTGGCCCGCCACCGGCAGGCTCTGCGCCTCCCAGTGCAAGGGGTTGTGCAGATCCCGGCGCCAGCGGAACAACCGCACCGGCAAGGGCTTGACCAGCGGGCGTCCGTCAGGCCGGTGCTGCACCCGTCCCTGCACCGCGTCTCCCACCACGCAGGCGATGCTGCGGCCATCGTGCAGGCGTTCCAGCTGCGGGGTGTCCATCTCCACACACTGCAGCAGTTCCTCGCCCTCCCAGCTCAGCGCGGGATAGCCTGCAGCTTCCTGCGGCAGGTGCAGGTTGATCGTCCAGGGCTTGCGGTCCTCCGGCATCCAGTAGGACCATTGTTGCCGGCCCAGCGCCAGGCTCCACACCCCCAGACGCATCTTGGGCTTGTGCGCGCTGTCCGTGACCGGGTAACCATAGCTGGCGAAGGCCTGGCCATCCGGGCGCCAGACAAACGGGCTCTGGCTGTCAATCGTCCACTGCTGGGGCTCGCCATTGATCTGCAGTTGCCACTGCGGATGGAGCAAAGGCTCCAGCGGGTCGTCCAGCACCCGCAAGGAGATTGGCCAGTGGCGCTGCACGGCCACCTGGACCACGGCGTTGTCTTGCTGTGCGATCGCGGGCGGGATGGCCTGTGCCTGCACCGGCACACAATCAGCAGGGATCCACAGGTCGCACACCCCGACCAAGGCTTGTGCCTTGCCGCTGACGTGCTTGGCCAGCCAGGCCTCGAAGATGCCGTCACTGAGCACATGGCGGCCTTCGGCGGCCACGCCGTTGCCCCCCTGGCTTTCACCGTTCCAGCGCGGCAGGCGCCAATGCAAATCGTCCACCAGGCTGGCTTCGGCCACGCTCATCAGCCAGCTGCAGCGGTTCTTGCGGTCCAGCAGGCGTGGTGTGGAATCCCCATACGAGCCAGTCCGAATCCAGCGGCCATCGAATGAAGTGTGAAAGTCCGACTCCCAGACATAAGGCAAGTACACCCCATCGCTGCACAGCACATCCCCGTAGATGGGCCCGCCCATGCCACGCTCGCCGCGCATGCGGAACTTCACATCGCTGTCCGGCGGAGGTGGCGGCTCGGGCTCCATGGCCACGGCGGCTGCGGGCAATGGCTTGGCTCGCTGCGGTGCAGGCTGGCGCGGGCCCCGGCTTCGCACCCACCACAGCAGCAACGCCAGTATTGCCAAAATAATGAACAAAACTTGCATCCCTGCATGCTAACCAAGCTCACCGGTTTCAGCGTCTAAGTTGTTACACAAACCGGCATAAAAAAAGCAGCCCTGGGGCTGCTTGTCGGTGACAGTCATGCTCACGTCAGTTTGAAGAACGAGACCGAGCGCTGTAAACGCTGGGCGTTCGTGTTCAGCTGTTCCGCAGAACCCGTGGACTGCTCCACCAAGGCGGCGTTCTGCTGGGTCATGGAATCCAGGTTGGCCACGGCTTCGTTAACCTGGGCAATGCCCTGCGATTGCTCGCGCGTGGCCAGGCTGATTTCACGCACCAGGTGGCTGACGCGTTCCACGGCTTCGACCATGCCGTCGATCGTTTTGCCGGCGGCCTGCATGCGCGCATTGCCGTCGTTGATGCCATCCACGGTCTGGTGGATCAGCACGCTGATTTCCTTGGCCGCCGAGGCACTGCGCTGGGCCAGGGCGCGCACTTCGCCCGCCACCACGGCAAAGCCACGGCCCTGCTCGCCGGCACGGGCCGCTTCAACGGCCGCGTTCAAGGCCAGCAGATTGGTCTGGAAGGCGATGCTTTCGATCACGCTGATGATTTCGCTCATGCGGGTCGACGATGCGCGTATGCGCTCCATGGCCCCGCCAACATCCTGGATGGCCTGTCCGCTGCGCCCCACGACGGTCTTGCTCTGGTTGCTTTCCTGCTCCATTTGCTGGGCGGTCTCGGCCGTTTGCAGCACCGTGCCGGCGATCTCTTCCATCGACGCGGCCGTCTGCTGCAGGCTGGACGATTGCGACTCCGTGCGCTTGGCCAGGTCCAGGCTGGCGTGCGCCATCTCCTTGGACATGTCGTTGAAGCCCTGGACCTCCGTCAGCACGTCACCGACCACCGCATGCAGATTGATCTGGATCTGTTGCAGGCGGGCCATCAGGGTGCCCACGCTGCCGGTGTAGTTGTGGCTGCAGGTACTCGACAGGTTGCAACTGGCCATCTGGGCCGCCCAGGCACTGGCCTGTTCGATGCCGCGCACACAGCGTGACTCGAAGCGCCAGGCCACCCAGGCACCGCCCAGCAGCAGCACCGCCAGGCGCGTGCCCCAGGCCGCCACGCCCTGCCAGCCCAGCACATCGGGCAGCAAGGTCAGTGCCGCCACGGTGGCCAGCATCAGCACCATGCGCGCCAGCAGGCCGACATCGCTGCGCTGCGCCCACAGGCCGCGCCAGCCCAGACGGCGTACTTCCCCGGCACGCAGGCGCATGGTTTCGGCACCTGCCTGGGCTTCCTGGTTCATCTGCGCATACAGCGCCTCGGCCGCCTGGATGTCCTGGACCGCCGGCTTGGTGCGCACCGACAGATAGCCCTGGGGCCGGCCCCCTTCCATGATGGGGGTGACGTTAGCGCGCACCCAGTAGTGGTCGCCGTTCTTGCGGCGGTTCTTCACGATCCCCGTCCAGGGATAGCCGTTGCCGATCGTGCGCCACATGTCCTTGAATGCCCCCTCGGGCATGTCCGGGTGGCGGATCAGGTTGTGTGGCTGCCCGATGAGCTCCTCATACACATAGCCACTCACACGCACAAACGCCGGGTTGCAGTGCGTGATCTCGCCCTTGGTATTGGTCACCGATACCAGCAGTTCATCGCCCGGAAAGTCGTAATTGTTTTGGGTAACGGGGAAATTCGCTCGCACGCTGTCTCTCCAAACTAGCTGACACAACCTGCGCCCGTGCACATTGATTTGCCATAAGCAAACCACGGCCGCGCGCAAGAAAACCTCACATCATCGCACAGCCAGGTTGCAGTTGCTCACAATTGCCATGTTTTTAAGCACCAAACCAGTGCACACCCTCACGGACACCGTCGGCGCGGGCTAAAACAGCGGCAGCGACAGCGGATCGGCGCTGCCCCCGGGGGACGGCGCGCACCAGGCAACGGTGGTCCATCGGCCTTGTGCGCCTGGGCATCCCAGTGCACCAGGCTGCCCACGCGCACCCCCAGCAAGCGAATGCTCTGGGCCAGTGGCACGCGCTTGAGGCACTGCCCGGCAATGCGGCGGATCGTGGCGGCATCCTGGGTGTAGTGCTCCACCGTCACCTCGCGCGTCACGCTCTTGAAGTTGGCGTAGCGCAGCTTCACGCCCACCGTGCGGCCGGCATAGCCCTTGCGCTGCAGGTCCTCGGCCACACGTTCGCACAGGCGCGTGAAGATGGCGCCCAGCTCCGCCTTGTCCTCGCGCACATGCAGGTCGCGCTCGAAGGTGGTTTCACGGCTCATGCTGACCGGCTCGCTGTGCGTGACCACCGGGCGATCGTCCAGCCCGTGCGACACCGCATGCAGCCAGGCCCCATACGATTTGCCGAAATGCTGCACCAGCCAGGGCAGGCTGCAGGCGGCCAGCTCGCCAATACGCTGGATACCCAGTTGCTCCAGCCGGGCACCGGCTTTGGGACCGATGCCATTGATCTTGCGGCACGGCAAGGGCCAGATGCGCGTGGCCAGGTCCTGCGGCTGGACGATGGAGATGCCCTGGGGCTTTTCGAATTCGCTGGCCATCTTGGCCAGCAGCTTGTTGGGGGCCACCCCCACGGAACAGGTCAAGCCCGTCTCGGCGCGGATGGCGGCCTGGATGCGCGCGGCCAGCACGCGCCCACCCTCGTCCTGGCCGCCGGGCACCTCAGTGAAGTCGATGTAGACCTCGTCCACGCCGCGGTCCTCCATCACCGGCGCGATGGAGAGGATGACCTGCTTGAAGGCGCGCGAAAACTGGCGGTAGCGCGCAAAGTCGATGGGCAGCAGGATGGCCTGCGGGCACAGGCGCGCCGCCTTCATCATGCCCATGGCCGAGCCCACGCCGAACTGCCGCGCAGGGTAGGTGGCGGTGGTGATCACGCCGCGCCCCACATAGCCGCCCAGGCGCGGAAAAGCCTCGACGGGAATGGCCGCCAGCGTGCCCCAACGGTCCAGCAGGGCCTGTTCATGCTCGGGCGTGTGGCGGCTGCCGCCGATCACCACCGGCAGGCCCTGCAGCTGCGGGTAGCGCAGCAGTTCCACGGACGCAAAGAAGGCGTCCATGTCCAGATGGGCGATACGGCGGGGCAGGTCGGCAGGGCGCACCGCCCTATTGTCGCCAGAGTTTCAGACCCCTTGCAGGCAGATCAGCACCAGTCCCAGCACCATCAGCGCCATGCCCAGCAGCTCGGCACGGTTGAACTGCTCGCTGAGCATGCGGCGCGACACCAGGTAGCTGAAGACCACCTCCACCATGCCCAGGGTGCGCACCGCCGCCGCGCTTTGCATGGCATAGGCGGTAAACCAGGCCAGCGAGGCCGCCGCCCCCATGGAGCCGGCCAGCAGCGAGATGCGCCAGGCCCGGAAGATGGGCCGGATGCCCTGCGGCGTCTTGAAGGCCACCCAGGCCCCCAGCACGATGCTTTGCAGGGTCTGGGCCACCAGCACGCCCCAGGCCCCCGACAGCCACGGCGTCTGCGCCTGCAGTGCCAGCGCACCGCCGCGAAAGCCGATGACCGCAATCGCAAAGCACGCGCCGCAGGCCAGGCCGTACAGCGCCGACTTGCTGAACCAGGCCTGCAGCGACAGCAGTTGCCCGCGCGGCGGCAGCGACAGCAGCAGCACGCCGACGGTGGCAATCACCATGGCCGCCAGCGCCAGGGCCGTGGGCAACTCGTGCAGGAACACAGCCCCGAACAGGGCGACCTGCAGGATCTCGGTCTTGGACAGCGTGACCGCCACGGCGAAATTGCGTTCCTTCATGGCCAGCAGCAGCGCCGCCGTGGCCGCCACCTGGAACACCGCGCCCAGCGTGATCCAGGCCAGGTAGGCGGCGCTGAAATGCGGCAGCGCCGGGGGCTGCGCCGGCAGCACGTACAGCAGCAGCAGGAACACGGCCGCAAACGGCAGGCCGTACAGAAAGCGCACCAGCGTGGCGGGCAGCGTGCCCAGCTGCTGGGTCAGGCTGCGCTGGGCCGTGTTGCGCACGGTCTGGGCCAGGGCCGCAAACAGGGTGATGGGCACCCACAGCCACATCCAGGAAACAAGCGATTCAGACATGGGCTGGCAGCATACGGCGCGGGGGCCGGGGCGTCTCGCGCCGATTGGCGACGGCGGGCACAGCCAGCAACGACAGATAAAAAAGAAGCGGCTGGCGCTTGTCAGACCTTGGTTTCAGATGCTTTTGACATTGAATTCCAGTCTGCACGAGCGCCAGCCGCTCTGTTTTTTCAATACGCCCACCCACCTGCGACGCTGCGCGGCAGGTGCCGGCGCACGGCTCAGCCGCGGTCGTGCCAGGGCTGGGGGTAGGTGCCGGGCAGCAGGATGTCGGTGCCCACGTTGTTGATGTTGGTGTGGCCACAGAAGGCCATGGTGGTGTCCAGCTCCTTCTGGATGATCTGCAGCGCGCGGGTCACGCCGTCCTGGCCGAAGGCCCCCAGGCCGTACAGGAAGCTGCGCCCGATCAGGGTGCCCTGGGCGCCCAGCGCGCGCGCCTTGAGCACGTCCTGCCCGCTGCGGATGCCGCCGTCCATCCACACCTCGATGTCCTGGCCCACGGCCTGCGCAATCGCGGGCAGGGCCTCGATGGACGACGGCGCGCCATCCAGCTGGCGGCCGCCGTGGTTGCTGACGATCAGCGCATCCGCACCGCTTTGCGCGGCCAGCCGGGCATCTTCCACATCCATGATGCCCTTGAGGATGAGCTTGCCGCCCCAGCGCTTTTTGATCCACTCCACGTCGCCCCAGTTCAGGCGCGGGTCAAACTGGTCGGCCGTCCACGACGACAGCGAGGACATGTCGCCCACGCCATCCACATGGCCGACGATGTTGCCGAAGCTGCGCCGCCGCGTGCCCAGCATGCCCAGGCACCAGCGGGGCTTGGTGGCCAGGTTGATCAGGTTGGCCAGCGTGGGCTTGGGTGGGGTCGACAGGCCGTTCTTGATGTCCTTGTGGCGCTGGCCCAGGATCTGCAGGTCCAGCGTCAGCTGCAGCGCCGAGCAGTTGGCCGCCTTGGCGCGGTCGATCAGGCGCTCCATGAAGCCGCGGTCGCGCATCACGTACAGCTGGAACCAGAAGGGATGGCGGTCGGTGTGGGTGGCAATGTCTTCCAGCGAACAAATGCTCATGGTCGACAGCGTGAAGGGGATGCCGAAGGCCTTGGCCGCCTTGGCCGCCAGTATCTCGCCATCCGCGTGCTGCATGCCCGTCAGGCCCGTGGGCGCGATCGCCACCGGCATGGCCACGTCCTGGCCGACCATGGTGGTGCGCGTGCTGCGCCCTTCCATGTTCACCGCCACGCGCTGGCGCAGCTTGATCTTCTGGAACTCTTGCTCGTTGGCACGGTAGGTGCCCTGGGTGTACGAACCCGAATCGGCATAGTCATAGAACATGCGCGGCACGCGGCGCTTGGCGATCACGCGCAGGTCTTCAATACAGGTTATTTTGGACAGGTCAGCCACAGGTCAGCCCTTCTTCATTCAGTCATTGCAGTCATGGCGCATATCGTAGTGCGTCGTCATGCACTCCAAGCCCTGCCACCACCCAGCCTGGGCATGCACACCGTGCGCAAGCAAGATGGCGAAAAGTGTGGCTTACGCCTTGGGGCCGACGACCGCCTGTGCGGCGACTTCCGCCCGCGCCAGCAACGCAGCCTCTGCGTGGACCTGGTACAAGCGAATCTGGTGGCGCCCGGCCTGCTTGGACGCGTACATCGCCGTATCGGCACAGTGCAGCAGCGCATCCCACTGCAGGGCATGGTCGGGGTACAGCGCCACACCACCGCTGGCGTGCAGCACCTTCTCGACCATGGAGCAAAGGGCGCTTGTTTTTAAGCAGCCAATCATCCTGGACTTGACACTTAGATGCAGCGCAATGCCTGTGCTGCATTTTTTAAACGCTGCATTACCGAAAGCCATCGATGGGGTGCCAAAGCGGGCTTATGCAATCGCACTCCCTACGTGTGGATAAGCATTGAACTTGCACACAGATTGGTATGACCAATCAACAAAAAACAAGGGTAAACCACGAAAAAACAGACAAAAACCGTTAAATAGAGTCCATGCAATGACTTTTACAATCTGCAGCTCAACATTAAATAATATTGGTACGACCAATTAAAACCATGCAAAGGTGACGTGGCATTCATAAGCCACGCGCCCGTGCGCAGCCACCCTTGGAGACATCACACATGAATATTGGACACACGCTTTTAGCCCTCACCCCGATTGCGGTGGTGTTTCTTTTGATGGTGGTTTTAGGGCGGTCGGCCAAACTCTCCATGAGTTCGGCCTACTTGGTCACAGCACTGCTGGCACTGTTTGTGTGGCAGGCGCCCGGTGCGGTAATCGCGGCCGCCACCATCAACGGAGTGGTAACGGCCATCACCTTGCTGTTTATCGTTTTCGGTGCAGTGTTGCTGCTCAACACCCTCAAAGAAAGCGGTGCACTGCTGGCCATTCGCCAAGGCTTCATGGATGTCTCTCCAGACCGCCGCGTGCAAGTCATCATCGTGGCGTGGCTGTTTGGTTCGCTGATTGAAGGCTCGTCGGGCTTTGGTACCCCTTCCGCCGTGGGCGCTCCTTTGCTGCTGGCCCTGGGCTTCCCAGCCATGGCTGCGGTCATGGCGGTGCTGGTCATCCAGTCCACCCCTGTGTCCTTTGGCGCGGTAGGCACCCCCATGCTGGTGGGCGTGCGTTCGGGCATTGACAACAAGACCGATGTGGCGCAATTGCTGGCCCCCATGCAGCCGCTGGAGTACCTGCAGCAAATCGTGGAAAACGTGGCCATGGTTCACGCGCTGGTGGGTTTCGTGATTCCGCTGATTCTGTGCGGCATGCTCACCCGCTTCTTCGGTGCCCAACAATCCTTCACCGAAGGCCTCAAGGCTTGGAAATTTGCACTGTTTGCCGGCGTGGCCTTCACCCTGCCCTACTACCTGATTGCCCGCGTATTAGGCCCTGAGTTCCCCTCGATGGTCGGTGCACTGGTGGGTCTGGTCATCGTGATCAGCGCTGCCAAAAAAGGCTTTTTGGTTCCCAAACAAAGCTTTGACTTTCCTCCCCGTGCAGCGTGGGAGCAAAAGTGGCTGGGCACCGTCTCTAACGATGCTGACAGCTCTGCGACCAGCGCTGCCAAGTTCTCGGTACTGCGTGCGTTTTCTCCCTATGTGCTGGTGGTTGCCCTGCTGATCCTCACTCGCACCGTGGCACCGCTGAAGGCCTTTTTGACCGGCCCTTTGACCACGCTGAAGATTCCTGCGCTGTTTGGCACCAATATCTCGCCCTCGGCACAGTTCCTGTACTCGCCCGGTTTCATCCTGATCCTGGCATCGCTGGCCTGTATCTTGATCTTCAGCATGAAGCAAGGCCAATATGGTCGCGCTGTGAAGTCTTCCGCACACACCATGGTGGAGGCGGCGCCCGCCCTGCTGCTGGCCGTGCCGATGGTGCAGGTGTTCATCAATTCCGCATCAGCTGACGGCTCCATGCTGAGCATGCCTTTGGTGCTGGCACAGGGTGCCGCCGCCCTGGCCGGCAATGCATGGCCCAACGTGTCGCCTTGGGTGGGTAGCCTGGGTGCATTCATTGCAGGCTCCAACACGGTCAGCAACATGATGTTTGCCTACTTCCAGTTCTCTACGGCACAGCAAATTGCCCTGAATCTGGACCAGTCCGCCGTCGTCGTGGCATTGCAGGCTGTGGGCGGTGCTGCAGGCAACATGATCTGCGTGCACAACGTGGTCGCTGCGGGCGCTGTGGTGGGCATGATGAACCGTGAAGGTGAAGTCATCCGCAAGACCTTGGTTCCTATGGCCTACTACTGCATCCAAGCGGGCTTGATTGGCCAAGCGCTCATCACCGGTAGCCTGGGTTGGTGGGTGGCTGCTGCCGTGTGGCTGGTGGTGGTGCTGGCGGCCCTGTCGATGACCAAGGGCAAGCCTTTGGCAGCTAGCGGGCACCAAGGCCAAAACCTGGCCGCTGCGCGCTAAAGCAGCTGCCTCGGCTATCTCGACAGGACCAACGAATTCGCTTGCAGCGTTATGGACCGAGTCACCCACATGCGAATTTCCGATCAGATAGCCGAGCAGCTCCACACCCTCATTCAGCAGCGCCAGCTGCAGCCCGGCCAGCGTCTGCCCGCCGAGCGGCAACTGGCCGAAGATCTGGGTGTGTCGCGCACCGCACTGCGCGAAGCCATTCAAAAACTCTCCAGCCGCGGTTTGCTGGAGAGCCGTGTCGGGGCTGGCACCTTTGTGCAAACCCCACCCATCCAGCCCAACTGGCATGATCAGGTCATCTCCCCGCTGGTTCCCCTGGTGCGCGATGACCCCCAGTACCGCTACGACGTACTGGAAACCCGCCAAAGCCTGGAAGTCAGCACCGCCTGGCATGCGGCCCAGCGCGCAACCGCCCAGGACAAGACGCGCATTCAGCGCAGCTTTGACGCTTTGCTGCGCTACCAGCACCTGCAAGATACCGAAGCCTCTGCGAATGCCGATGCGCAGTTCCATCTGGCGATTGCGGAGGCTTCCCACAATGCCGTCATCGTGCAAGTCATGCGCAGCCTGTTTGAGCTGATGCTCAACACCGTGGCCGAAAACCGCCGCCTGATGTTTGTGCATGACAACACCAAAGTGCTGGAGCAATTGACGCAACAGCACTACCAGCTCATGCAAGCCATTTTGAATGGCGAGCCGGAGCAAGCCCGCAGCGTGATCAGCGATCACCTGAATTTTGTCCACGACAAACTCACCCAAGCCGATGCAGACACGGCCCGGCTGCAGCGCCTGGGACGCCTTTCACCTTCTGTTGCGACCTCGTCATGATTATTTCCTCCACCACCGACTACCGTGCTGCGGCACAAAAGCGTTTGCCTCCGTTTCTGTTTCACTACATTGACGGTGGTGCTTATGCAGAAAAAACGCTGGCCCGCAACGTGGATGACTTGGCCAACGTGGCCCTGCGCCAGCGCGTGCTCAAAGACATGAGCCAGCTGGACACCAGCATTGAGCTGTTTGGCGAAAAGCTATCGCTGCCCGTCACGCTGGCCCCCGTCGGCCTGACGGGCATGTTCGCGCGCCGCGGTGAAGTGCAGGCCGCCATGGCCGCTGACCAAAAAGGCATTCCCTTCACCATGTCCAGCGTCTCGGTCTGCCCGATCGAGGAAGTCGCCCCCAAGCTCAACCGCCCCATGTGGTTCCAGCTGTACGTGCTCAAAGACCGCGGCTTCATGAAAAACGCGTTGGAGCGTGCGCAGGCGGCCGGCGTTTCCACCCTGGTGTTCACGGTCGACATGCCCGTGCCGGGAGCGCGCTACCGCGACGCACACTCCGGCATGAGCGGCCCCAACGCGGCCATGCGCCGCTATGTGCAGTCGGTGCTGCACCCACAGTGGGCGCTGGACGTGGGCCTGCTGGGCCGTCCGCACACCCTGGGCAACATCTCCACTTACATGGGCAAAAACGTCAGCCTGGAAGACTACATGGGCTACCTGGGGGCCAACTTTGACCCCTCCATCTCCTGGAAAGACCTGGAATGGATTCGTGACTCCTGGAAGGGGCCTATGGTCATCAAGGGCATTCTGGACGCGGAAGATGCCAAGGATGCCGTGCGCTTTGGTGCCGACGGCATCATCGTCTCCAACCACGGCGGCCGCCAGCTCGATGGCGTGCTGTCTTCGGCCAGCGCCCTGCCCGCGATTGCTGACGCGGTCAAAGGCCAGATCAAGATCTTGGCCGACTCGGGCATCCGCAACGGGCTGGACATTGTGCGCATGCTGGCCCTGGGCGCAGACTGCACCATGATTGGCCGCGCTTTCATCTACGCACTGGCCGCCGAAGGCGGCGCGGGCGTGACCAACCTGCTGAACCTGCTGGAAAAAGAAATGCGCGTGGCCATGACGCTGACCAGCGTGAAAAACGTGGCCGAGATCACCGGCGACTTGCTGGTGCGCGAGCGCTGATTCTCTGCGCCCGATTGGACCGCCCCGCACCTTCAGCGCGAACGTGCTGAAGGCACTGGTGAAGGTGCCGCCTGTGGCTGGCGTGTGCCTGCACCGCGCACTTCCAGCTCCACACTGTCTTGCAACTGGCCTGCGGCATCCCGCAGCTCCAGCCGGTGGCGCCCCGGCCAAGGCAACCACGCCACAGGGCTGCCACGCCCCAGCTCCTGGCGCACGGTTTCCCCGTGCGGCTGGCGCGTCACCAACTGCCAGCGCAGCCCCTGCGGCTGCCAACCGGCGCTGCCCGCCCCCATAGGCCTGGCCTGCAGCTGCAGCCGCTGGTGCTGGGGTGGAATGTCGGGGTCCAGCGCCAAAATGGTGCCGCTGACCGGCTGCGCAATCTGGGCATGCACGGCAGGCAACACATTTTTGATAGCTGCTTGCGCTTGATTCATAGTCTTTTCAGATACTTTCATACCTGAAGTGCTTGAATATGGAGCGCTAGCAGCTTCACCTTCTATAGCAAACACCGGCTGCTGCGTTCCCTCCAGAAACCACTCCTTGCGTCCCGGCTCTAGTGCCGCGGCACCCGCAGCCGCCACAAATTGCACCGCCTGCGGGCGCAAGCCTGAAGGCGCTGACGGTGCACGGCTGGGCAGCCGCGCATGCAGCGCGGCCATGATGTCGGCCCAGATGGGCGCTGCACCGCTGCTGCCACTGACGCCATGCATGGCCTCGCCCGAGGCATTGCCCACCCACACGCCCACGGTGTAGCGCTGCGACCAGCCCAGGGCCCAGTTGTCGCGCATGTCTTTGCTGGTGCCGGTTTTCACCGCCGTCCAAAACCGTGTGGCCAGCACGCTGTCCAGCCCAAAGGTGCTGGCGCGGGCTTGGGCGTCCGACAATATATCGCCCACCACAAATGCAGCTTGCGGCGACAGCACCTGCACCGGCTTGGCGCGCGGCGCTGCACCCAAAACCGCAGGTGCCACGGGCGCAAACTGGCCGCCGTTGGCCAAGGCCCGGTAGGCATTCGTCAGATGCAGCAGCGGCACTTCTGCGCTGCCCAGCGCCAAGCTGTAGCCGTAATACCCGGCGTTTTCACGCAGCGGCAGTCCCAGCTGGCGCAGCTGGTTAAAAAACGCGTCCGGCGTCACCATCACCAGGGTGCGCACGGCAGGCACGTTCAGCGACCCTGCCAGGGCCGAGCGCACGGACACCCAGCCCTTGAACTTGCGGTCGTAGTTCTGCGGGATGTACAGGCCGGACGGCGTGGCGATGTGCGCGGGCGAGTCCTCCAGCAGGGACGCCGCCGTCACCCGCCCTTCCTGCAGCGCCTGGGCATACAGGAACGGTTTGAGGGTGGAGCCCGGCTGGCGCCAGGCCAGCACCCCGTCCACCTCGGCGGCCTGGCTCAGCCCGCCCGACGAGCCCACCCAGGCCAGCACCTGGCCACTGGCGTTGTCCAGGACCAGCACGGCGCCGTCCTCGACATTGCGGCCCTGCAGCTCACGCAGGTGGCGCTGCAGGCTTTCGACCGCCAGGCGCTGCACCGGGGCACTGACGGTGGTCGTCACCCGCGCGGACGGGGCCTGTGCCGCCTCGCGCTGCGACTGCCAGACGCGCTGGGCCCAGTGCGGGGCCAGGCCCTCGCTGGCCGGCCACAGCCGCGCACGCAGGCTCTGCTGCGTGCGCCATTCAATCGCACCGCAGTCTGCGGCCGGCGGCGCGGCACGCGACTCCCAGGCCTGCATGTCCTGCCAGACCCCGCAGGCCCGCTGGGCCACCACCTCGGGGCTGGCGTTCGGGCCCCGCACCAGGGCGGCGGCGATCGCGGCCTCGACCGCGTCCAGGCCATGCGCGGCCTTGCCAAACAGGCTGCGGCTGAGGGCATCGATGCCCACCAGCTCGCCCCGGAAGGGCAGCAGATTCAAGTAGGCCTCCAGGATCTGGTCCTTGCGCCACTGGCGCTCCAACTGCGTGGCGGCCACTGCCTGGCCCAGCTTCTGCCCCACGCTGCGCCCTTGGTTGCTGGCACGCCAGTCCTCGTCCAGCAAGCCGGCCAGCTGCATGGTGATGGTGCTGGCCCCGCGCGTGCGGCGGTGCCACAGCTGGCCCCAGGCGGCGGCCGACACAGCCTTCCAGTCCACGCCGCTGTGGGCGTAGAAGCGCTTGTCCTCGCTGACCAACAAGGCCATGCGCAGCGCGGGCGAGGTGTCGCTCAGCTCCACCCACTGGCCACGGCGCACCTGCATGTCGGTGCGCAGGCGCTGCAGCAGCTCGCCCTCGCGCGACAGGATGTAGGTTTCCGAAGGCTGAAAGCCGCGGCGCACCTCTTGCGGGCTGGGCAGGGCCTGGGCCACCAACGGCACCAGCAGGCAGCCCAGCCAGAGCAGGCTGCGCGGCAGCCCCTGCAGTCCGGAACTACGCACCGAGGACAACGCGCACGGGCTGGTGGTCCGACGCCTGGGTCTGGCCATCCACGTCCAGGCTGCGCACCTGCGCGCGCAGGCTGTCGCTGAGCCAGACGAAATCGCAGGCCACGGGATCGGGGCCATAGGTCCGGTCAAACAGCTTGAAGGTGGGCGGCTGGGGCGTCTGGGGCGACAGCACCCGCCAGGCATCGTGCCAGCGGGCCCCCACGACCTGTTCGGGCCAGCCGGCATCCAGGCATTCGATCACGCCGGCCTGGGAGCCCATGGCTTCGTACTCGGGCTCATGGGCCTCGAAATTGAAATCCCCGCACAGCACCGCATGCGGCGTGTGGGCCTTGGTCTGGAAGGGCGAGCCATCCTGCGCGGGCTGCGGCGCCCAGCACAGCTGCGACAGCGCCTCCAGGTGCAGGCGGCGCAGGTAGCGCACCTGCGACATGCGCTGGCGCTTGGAGTAGTACTCCAGGTGCGTCGTCAGCACGCGCACGGCGCCCAGTTGCGGGTCCTGCACCGTGACCTGGGTGCACATGCGGGGCATGCTGCGCACGCCCGCGTCGGCCGGATAAGGCAGGGGGTAGTGCTGCACCTGCAGCACCGGCAGGCGCGTGGCGATCAGGTTGCCAAAGCGCTGGCGGCCGGCCGGTGTCCATTCGTCCACGGCCGCGCCAAAGAAGATCTGCCAGTCCGGCAGCAGGGCCTGCAGTTGCGCCACCTGGTCGCCGGGCTGGCCTGCCAGCTGCGGGTAGTTCACCGCGATCTCCTGCAGGCAAAGCACATCGCAATGACCCAGAGCCTGCGCCGCCTGCACGATGCGCGCAGGATCGGAACGCCCATCCAGGCCACAGCACCATTGGGTATTCCAGGTCACTAAATGCATGATGATCTCTCTGTCGGCAATCTGTCGTCGGCCGCTGGCGGGCGGTGCTCCGCCCGGGCTCGGGCCCTGGCCACAGGCCGGGCGCGGGCACGCCCCTTGGCGGCATAGTTTGACATTGTGTGCATATTTTCTGTCTTATGAGCAACTCTTCCACATTCAGCCAGCAGGCCTGGCAACAGAACCTGGCCTTGTTCGAGGCCACGCTGGCCCTGCCCTTCAACCAGACCCTGGCCGATGGCAGCCTGCCGCGCGACGTGTTCCAGCACTACATGATCCAGGACGCGCACTACCTGGTCGCCTTTGGCCGCGCCCTGGCCGTGGCTGCGGCCAAGGCCGACGATGCGCCGGGTGTGGTGCAGTTTGCCGCCGCCGCCCAGGAGGCCGTGGTGGCCGAGCGGGAGCTGCACCACAGCTTCATGCAGACATACGCCGTGAGCGCCGAGCAGTTTGCCCGCACGCCGCTGTCGCCGACCTGCCACCACTACTGCCACTTCCTGCAGTCCGTGGCCTGGAGCCGTTCCTACCCCGTCGCGCTGGCGGCCCTGCTGCCCTGCTTCTGGATCTATGCCGAAGTCGGTGTGCACCTGCAGGCGCGCAGCGTGGCGCACAACCCCTACCAGGGCTGGATCGACACCTATGGCGGAGACGAGTTCAACGCCCATGTGCGCGCCGTGCGCGCCACCGTGGATGCCGTGGCCGCGCAGGCCGATGCCCGCACGCTGGCCGAGATGCACGCGGCCTACACCGACGCCGCGCGGCTGGAGTGGATGTTCTGGGACAGCGCCTACCGCATGCAGACCTGGCCCTGCTGAGCCACGCGGGCGAACACCGCGCAAAAAAAGAGCGCGTGGTGCTCGTTCTACAAGGGTTTCAGCATCGAATGCATCGCAAACCTTGTTTGAACGCGCGCCATGCGCTCTTTATATCGAAGCGACTGGGGCGGACCCCAGCAACCCTCAGGCCGGCTTGGCCGGGTACACGGGCGTGCTGGCCGTGGCGCCCAGCACCGTGCTCCAGGGCTGGATGGTGTGGCTGCGCACCAGGCCGTGCTGGAAGTAGGGGTCGGCCTGCACGAAGTCCTCCACCGTCTGCGCGCTGTCGCAGACAAACACCAGCACCGCGCTGTGGGCCGGGGCACACACGGTGCCGCCCAGCAGCAGCTGGCCGCGCTCATGCGCCTCCCAGCCCAGGCGCAGGTGCTGGTCGCGGTAGGCGCCGCGGCGCTCCAGGTAATCGTCGGTGTAGTGGTAGGTCAGCAGGTAATGCATGGCAGGCCGTTCGCAGCAGGCGGTGAAAAGAAAACAAGGGTACCGGGATGGGATTGTCGGGGCCCGCGCGGGTCCGGCGCGTCGCGGGATCGACAGCGGGGGCAGGGCCCTCCGAACGTGTGGACGCTGGGCCCAGGCGGGCCGTGGGATGCGGATGAGCGGCCAAGCGCCCACCGCAGACCCGGCCATCGCCACGGCGCGACGGGGCCGTGCCCCAGACCATCCCAGGCCCACGCCCGCAGGCCCGGGGTGCATCCGCAGCATGCTCAGGGCTGCGCCACCTTCCAGCGGGCGTTCGGCAGCTCGCCAAACATCTCGGGGGCGTACAAGGCCTCGGCCCGCGTGGGCGGCAGCGCAAAGTCACCGGCGTTGTTCAGGCGCAGCGTGTACTCGACCACGCTGGTGCCCTTGGGCAGGTAGTCCCAGTACGCACGGTAGCTGTCCTGGCCGCGTTCCACGAAGGCCGGCCAGACCCCTTCGGCGCCCTTGCCTTCACCCTGCTGCGCCACGATGGAATCGCGCCCCAGGCCGTTGCCCAGGATGGTGGCACCAGCCGGGATCGGGTCGCTCAGCGCCACCCAGGTCATGTCCGCGCTGGCCTGCACTTCCAGGCGCACGCGCACCACATCGCCGCGCTGCCAGCGCTGGGCGTCAGCCCCCTGCACGGCGGTCACGGTCTTGCGCAGCACATAGCCGGCATTCAGCGGCTGGGTGCGCGGCACGGCAGCCACGGACTGCAGGGCCACCCAGGGCTTGCCCGTGCCGCGGTGCTGCACATTGAGCTGGCCCAGACGGCGCTCGCCCCAGGGCAGGAACAGCGTGCGGGGTGGCAGGCCCTCGGTCAGTCCGGCGCCGCTGCCTGCGGGCAGCGCAGTGGCACCGGCCGCCGGTGGCGTGACCGCAGCAGCCCAGTGCACGGTCTGGGTGGCGGCACCCAGCAGGGCCGTGGTGTCGCCCGTGACGGCATCGCGCTCGTACTTCTGGGAGAACTGGCGCAGCGCCAGCCCGGCCCAGGTGTTGGCCGTGGTCGTGCCCCAGTGGCCGCGCTGCTGGCGCGCCAGCAGGCCGGTGACCAGGCGCGTGCGCTCGGCATCCCAGGCGGCATCGTCCAGCGTGGTCAGCAGCAGGCGCGCCACGTTCACGTCGGCGCTTTGCATCAGCCACCACCACTGGTCCTGGGCATCGGTGCTGAAACCGACCTGGCTGCCCGTGTACGACAGCCGGGCCTTGAGCACCTGCTGCGCCTCGGCCAGGCGCTGGTCATGCTCGGGCACCTGCGGCATCTGCTGCAGGATGCTGAGCCAGTCGATCACCGCGTGCGTCGGCCAGTCCTGGGGCGACAGGCTGATGCTCTGCAGCATGGCCGGGCGGGCCTTGCCGCTGCGCGCCAGCGCCGCAATCGCGGCCAGCTTGCGCACCTCCAGGTCCTTGCGCGGACTCCAGTGCTGGCGCTCGATGCGCCCTTCGACAAAGGCGATCAGACCGGACTCCATGCGAGCCTTCTCAGCGACGGGCAGGGCCATTGCCGGCGCCACGCGCTGGAGGCTGTGGTGCACC
Source organism: Comamonas aquatica (assembly GCF_018064205.1). Taxonomy (NCBI): domain Bacteria; kingdom Pseudomonadati; phylum Pseudomonadota; class Betaproteobacteria; order Burkholderiales; family Comamonadaceae; genus Comamonas; species Comamonas aquatica. The sequence continues at coordinate 2,816,241 of NZ_CP072916.1, forward strand.
GACAGCAGGTGGGCCGTCAGGCTGTCACTGCCCCGGGCCTGGTAGCCGCCCTGGGGCGGGAAGTACATGGCCAGGCCGTCATCGTCCAGGTAGGTGGGCAACTTGGCCATGGTGCGCTGCCACAGGTCGGCGTCGTTCAAGCCGATGGCCTTGCCCACGGTCTGCTCCAGGCAGGCATAGGGATAGGCCTGCCACCAGTCGCGCAGCCCGGGCACGCCCTGCTGCGGATCGGCCAGCCGGTCGCTGAAGGCCAGGCGCAGGCCGCCCTTGCCGGGCACGGCCTGCTCGGGCCATTCGAGGGGCTGCTGCCAGTGGCCGTCGATCTGCACCAGGGTGGCCTGCTGCACCGCCAGCGGCACGGCCGGCAGCAGGCGCAGCGTGAAGGCCAGCGCATCCTTGGCGCCGGTTTTGGTGTCGCGCCCTTCCAGGCGCCAGTCCCAGGCGCTTTCCGTGGCCTGACCCAGGGCCGTGGGCACCGTGACGTTCCAGCTCACCTCGCGCGCCTGCTGCGCCGCGATCTCCACGGTCTGGGCCGGCAGCTCCAGGCCATGGGCCTTGGGCTGCAGCTGCACCTGCATGGGCTGCTGCGTGGTATTGCGCACCGTGACCATGGCACGGAACTGGTCGCCCTCGCGCACCACCGGCGGCAGGCCGCTGATGAGCTGCAGGTCCTGCGTGGTGCGGATGTCGGTGCTGCCGGTGCCAAAGCGCTGCACACCGTCCTCGGCCACCGCGACGATCTGGAAGCTGGTCAGGGCATCGTTGAGCGGCACCTCGACCACGGCCTGGCCCTGGGCATCCAGCTGCACGCGGGGCTGCCACAGCAGCAGCGTGTCCAGCAGTTCGCGCGTGGGGGCGCCGTTGCCGCCGCCGCCGCCCGGGGGCGCGGCCTTGCGGCCATAGTGGCGCCGACCCACCACCTCCATCTGGGCCGTGGACGTGGACACCGCCCAGCTGCGGCGCTGCCACATGGCGGCGCGCAAATCCCAAGTGGGGTTGGGCGACAGCTCCAGCAAGGCCTTGTCCACGGCGGCCACGGCCACCTCGGCATGGGCTGCGGGCTTGCCATCCGGCAGAGTGGCGCGGATGGTGACCTTGGCCTTGTCGCGCACCTGGTAGCTGGCCTTGTCGGCCTGCACCGCCACCGTCAGCTGCTGCGAACGGTCCTGCACCTTCAGCTCGGCCACGCCCAGGCGGAAGGCCGGCTTGCTCAGGTCCACCAGGGCCGTGGGCGCCACGTATTCCTTGCCGCCGTACCAGAAAGCATTCCACCACTGCCGGGGCACCTTGTAGCCCCAGGTGAAGAAGCTGTACCAGGGCACTTCATACAGGCGCCCGCGCAGCGCCAGCACGCTGACGTAGACATTCGGCCCCCAGCCGGCCTGCACCGGCAGCTCCACCGTCGGGTCCTTGCCCTGCAGGTGCACCACCTGGGTGTGCAGCACGCCTTCGCGCTCCACGCTCAGCAGGGCCGTGGCCTCACGGAAGGGCATGCGCACCTGCAGCTTGGCGGTTTCGCCCGGCGCGTAGCTGGCCTTTTCGGCCAGCACGTCCATGCGGTCATGGTCCTGGCCGCCGAACCACAGCTCGCCGCGCCCCGTTACCCAGACGGTGTCGGCGGCACGCGCCACGCGGCCCTGGCCATCCTGGGCCGAGGCGATCAGCTCCACCTCCCCAGCTTCGACCACCTGCACTTCGCACAGCAACAGGCCACGGGCATCACTCTTGCCGCTGCACACCGTGCCCAGGTCCTTGCTGCTGCGCTGGTTGTCGTAGCTGTAGAAGCCACCCACCAGGCGCTTGCGCGTAGAGCTGGTGGTGTGGTGCACGGCCTGCACCTTGAGGGGCACGCCCGCCTGGGGATTGCCCTGGGCGTCCACCGCCAATGCCTGCAGGCGCATCTTGCGGCCCACGGACATCCAGCCCTCGGTGCGCAAGCCAGCCAGCACGGCCGACGGCCACAGGGTGTGGGTGCTGCGCAGGCTCTGGATTTCGCCGTTCGGGTCGGCAAAGCTGGCCTCCAGCACCAGATCCTGCGGTGCAGCCACGGCCGGCAGCGATGGCAGCGCCACCTGACCCTGGCCCTGCGCATCCAGCGTCAGCGCCAGCTTGTCGGCCACCAGGCGTGCACCGTCATTGCTGCTGCCCATGTCTTCGCTGTCACGGTCGGCCTGCTCGGGGGCCCGCGGGGCGCTGAAGCTGTAGCCACGCCAGCGCTCGAAAGACACATAGCGGTCGCGCAGCAAGGCACTGACCTGCACGGCATGGCCGTTGGCGGCACCGCCGTTGAGGAAGTTCAGCTGCACGGCCACCGGCAGGGTCTTGGGCTGCACCAGCACGCCCTTGTCCACGGGCTGCACCGCGCCCTGGAACACGGGCATGCGGAAGGCTTCCACCCGGAAGCTGCCCGACTCCTGAATCCGCTGGCCCTGGCGGGCCGAAGCGCCCCAGCGCAGCTCCACCGTGTACTGCCCCAGCTTGGCGGCCGCAGGCACGGCCCAGGCGTTGGTGGCGTTGCGCCCACCATTGCGCGTGTCCACCCAGTCCAGCGGCTGGCGGTATTGCTGGCCACTGCCCACATGGGTGATGACCATCTCGACCGGCCAGTCCGCCGGCAGGGCCAGGCCCTGCAGGTTCTGCAGGCGCACCACGTGCTTCATGGACACGGTTTCCCCGGCCCGCACCAGGTTGCGGTCCAGCACCGTGTGTGCCACCAGCTCGGGCCGGTTGCCCCAGGCGACGGGCAGGTTGAAGCGCCAGGGTTCGATGCCGCGCTGCCAGTCACTCCAGACAAAGGCCACATCCTCCACGCCCTGGGACTGGTGGCGGGCACTGACAAACCATTGGCCGCTGCCCTCGTGCTGGTTGCAGCGCGGGGCCTCCTTGTCCAGATCGGGCAGCTGCAGCAAGCCCTGGGCGTCGGTGGTGCCACGCTGGTGCGACTGCCCGCGGCAGTCGGAGACCTGCACCGTGGCACCCGCCACGGGCTGCCCCTTGTCCAGCGAGGTGACCCAGACGGCCGAGCCCTCACGCCCCAGCTTCAGGTGCACGGCCAGGTTGGTGACCAGGGCCGAGGTGCGCACGAACATGCTGCGCGGCTGGCCCAGGCGCTCATCCAGCAGGGCGGCGCCCAGGTGCGGGGACTCGATCTCCAGCACATGCAGGCCGGGCTCCTTGAGCGGGATGCCCACCACCTCCAGGGGGCGCGGGTCGGCGCTCGCCTTGGGCAGTTGCGACGACTGCACGCCCTTCTGGCCGGTCAGCAAGGACAGGGTGCGGGTCTGCACATAGTGCTGGTCCGACTCGTCCACCGGCCGCGGCACAGGCGCCTTCAGTTCGCGCTGGGCCGTCTTGCGCGGGATGCTGCCTTGCTCGTAGCGCTGCACCAGGTCCCACCAGCGAATGATGTCGCTGTCGCGCGTCAGCCGCAGGCTGCGCACCTGGGCCCCGGCCCCACTGGCGGGCTGATCGACAGACTCCACCTTGCGCACCGTCACGGGCAGCACGGCCACGCCGTCTTCGCCCTCGGCAAAGCGCTCCAGCACGCCGAACGGCGCCGCCGCAAACTTGGCCAGCGGCGGGGTGTCGCCCATCACCACCGTCAGCGGGAACGAGGCTGCGTTCGCCAGCTTGCGCCCCGCATCGTCCTGCAGCGTGGGCGGCAGCACCAGCTGGTACTGCCCGGTCGGGGTGAACGGCGCGGCAAAGCGCAGGCTTTGCACACGGTCCGTACCGGCCTCCAGCACCGGGGGCAATGACTTGCCCTGGTGCAGCAGGTGCACCTGGCGCGCCTGGTCCACCGGCACGGGGGCGGTGAACGACAGCGTCACATCGCGGATCGGCAGGCAGCCGGCATTCGCCCGCTCGCGCTGGCACTGCAGCTCGGCGGTGAAGGCCTGGCGCACCTCGAAATCAAAGGTACGGCTGGCCTTGTTGGTCACGCCGCTGGCCATCTGCACACCCGCGCCATAGACCAGCTGCACGCGGCTGCCAGCCGTCAGGCGGCGCCCGCATTCCAGGGCGGCATAGTGGCCCTTGGCGGGCAGGTGCAGGGCCTGCACCACCGCGCGCGTCTGCGCGGCATCCAGCACCCGCACGGGAATGCGCTCACCCACGTCCTGGGCCCGGCAATGCACATGCTGCTGCAGGCTTTGCGGGGTGGCCGCGCCATTGAGCTGCAGCACAAAGGTCTGGGATTCGTCCACCGGCTCGTAGGTGGCCGGCCAGGTCTCGCGCACCAGCGGGCCGGCAATCTCAAACTGATAGCTGGAAGCGCCCGTCAATGCTTGACCAGATGGCAATTTGAATGATTTTTCTAGCTGCACGCTGCAGCGCGTGCCGGCCGGCAAGGGCTGGTCCAGCTGCCAGACCCATTCGCGCGCATTGGTCCAGCGACCGGTGCCCGCCGCGTTGCCGGGCGCGCACTGCACGCGCACCGGGGCCGGGGCCTGGGCATTGCCCAGGCGCACCGCATCGGCCGACATCTGCACCACCACCTGCTGCACTTCGTTGACTGCGCCCTGCGGCGTCACCTGGCTGATCTGGACCGCCTGTGCCGCCCAGGGAATGCCTGCGACCAGCCCCAGCGCCCACCCCCACCTTTTGCTCCAACGTCCTTGCAACACCTGATGCTCCCTCAAAACGATAAAAATTGCGCACAGCGTAGCACCAAGCCGGTGCACGGCCGCGCACATGCCGGCACCGGGTGGCCTCTTCAGGCCAGTTGGCGCTGTGCGGCGCGGTAGGCGCCGGGCGTCATGCCCGTCCAGTGCCGAAAGGCGCGGTGAAACACCGCGACCGAGCTGAAACCCAGCGCATAGGCGATTTCACCCAGCGCCACCTCGCCGCGTGCCAATTGCAGGATGGCCAGGTCGCGGCGCAGATCGTCCTTGATACCCTGGAAGGACAGCCCCTCCTGGCGCAGCTTGCGGATCAAGGTGCGCGACGACATGTGCAGGCGCGCGGCCACATCCTCCAGGCTACGGCCCAGTTCCATGTACAGCAGCTCGCGCACCTTCAGCCGCAACGCATGCTCGTGGTAGGCGGTGAAGATCCAGTCCCGGGGGGCCCGCACCAGGAAGGCCCGCACCTCGGTGCGGCTGCGCACGGGCCGGACCTTGCCCAGCTCAGCCGCGAACACGATCTGCGAATGCGCAGCGTCGAACACCACCGGCGCCGGGAACAGCACCGCATAGTCGGCCGCAAACGCGGGCGGGGCAAAGGCAAAGCCCACCTGCTGCACCGGCACCTCGCGCCCGACCAGCCAGGAGACGATGCCATGGGTCAGCTTGAGCATCAGCGCATGGCCGAAGCGGTTGAGCCCGGCCGCAGGGCTGCGCGCCACCAGTGCCAGGCACAGCGTGGTGCCCGCGTCGCTCAGCTGCAGCCGGTAGTCATCGAGCAACAGGTTCCAGAACTGCGTGAAGCGGTACAGCGCCACCTGGATGCTGGGCGCATCCAGCACCGCCCGCATGATGTATTTGAGGGCGCCAGTGCGCACCGGGCGGCTCCACAAGCCCATCATCTCGTCGCCCGTGGCGGCGGCGCTGCGCTGGTACAGGCCGACGCACTGGTCGTGCGTCAGCCGTGCCCCGGGGTGGCCGAGGAAGGCCTTGACGATGCCTGCCTGCTTGAGGCAGTCGTCGAGCAGCGGCTCCGGGCACAGCCGCTGCAAGCTGTCCAGCCAGTCCTGCACCAACTCCAGCGACACCGTGGCCGCAACAGCAGCCCATTGACGGGATTCCATGACCCACCCTCTTCTTGTCAGTTTTTGCACATTGCGCGGCGCGATTAGCGATTGGCGGGTCCACCACTGCCACCTATGCTGAAGGCATGTCAGATCCAGTTGGCCACTGGCCCATGATCTGCAAATCGCACCTCTTTCATCCATCCTAGTGCATACCACCTGCAAATGTAGCGATCTTCACACACAGCGCGGCACACCCACCGCAGCCTCCCACGAACACGGCGACTGCAGTGGTGCAAGCCTTCGCCCCCAGTGAATGGCGTGATTCGCATGTGCATGGCACCGGTATGGCTGCAAGACCCGCACACCACGCCCGTCGCCATGCCAGCACCCGGCCGCAACGCCGTCTTCACCCGCAGCCCTCAAGGAGCATTTCCATGACCGAACCCCTCGTGTTGACGTCCGAGCAAGGCCCCATCGGCATCCTCACCCTGAACATGGCCCACAAGCGCAACGCGCTGAACGAGGAGGCGATTGCCGCGATCGATGCCTACTTCTCGGCCGTGCCCGCACACATCCGCGCCATCGTGCTGATGGCCCGGGGTGAGCATTTCTGCGCGGGCCTGGACCTGAAGGAGCACCATGCCAAGGCGCGCAGCGGCGTCGAATTCATGCGCGTGTGCCAGGGCTGGCACCGCGCGTTCGACAAGATCCAGCACGGCGGCATTCCCGTCATCGCCTGCCTGCAGGGGGCGGTGGTCGGCGGGGGCCTGGAGCTGGCCAGCGCGGCCCATGTGCGCGTGGCCGACAGCAGCACCTTCTTTGCCCTGCCCGAGGGCACGCGCGGCATCTTCACCGGTGGCGGCGCCACGGTGCGCACGGCGCGCATCATTTCCGCGCCACGCATGGTGGAGATGATGCTCACCGGCCGCGTCCTGGATGCCCAGGAGGGACGGCAGCTGGGTCTGGCCCACTATGTCTGCGACCCTGCCCAGGGCGACACCCAGGCACCAGAGCTGGCCTTGCAGCTGGCCGAAAAAATTGCCGGCAACGCGCCGCTGTCCAACTACGCCATCGTCAGCGCCATCAGCCGCATTGCCGACATGTCCGCCACGGACGGACTCTTTACCGAAGGACTGGTGATGGCCATGATCCAGCAGGGACACGACGTGCAGCAGCGCCTGGGCGATTTCGTGCACAAGAAGGCGCACAAGGTGCAACTGCAGCGTTGACGGCACGCTGCATGCCAACCTGGGGGCAGCCCCCCGTTTGGCCGCCCGCCTTACTGGGGCTGAAAGCCGCTGTCCTGGATGATGCGCTTCCAGACCGCGGTATAGGCCTTCTCGCGCTGCGCCAGTTGCTCAGGGCTCATGGAGTCGACCACCAGACCAATGGCCTCAAGCTGCTGACGGATCGCCGGCTCCTGCACGCTGTCCGCCAGGGCCTTGGCAAACTGCTGGATGAAAGCCGCCGGCACGCCCTTGGGGGCATAGATGCCGTAGTAGGGCATGTCCTCCAGGCCCTTGAGCCCCAGTTCGCTGAACGTTGGCACCTCGGGCAACAGGGGCTGGCGGCGCCCGCCCAGCACGGCCAGCACGCGCAGCTTGCCCTCCTTGTGGTAGTGCACGAAATCCTGCACCGAGCCAATCCCAGCCTCGATCTGCCGACCCAGCATGTCGCCAATCATGGGTGCACTGCCCTTGTAGGGCACGGATTGCAGGTCCAGGTCGTAGCGCTGCGCCAGCTGCTTGACCAGGAACTCGGGCGTGGAGGCCGGTGCGGGAATGCCCACGGCACTGCGCCCGTGCGAGCTCTTGCGCACCCACTTCAGATACTCCTCGAAGCTGCGGGCCGGATGCAGTCCCGAGACGGCGAAGGTGTTGACGAAGGAGGCAAAGCCCCCCACCGGCTCGAAGTCCACCGCCGGATCGAAGCCCGCATGGCGCACCACCTGCGGCAGGATGGAAATGCTGTGGTCGTGCGTGAGGAACAGCGTGCTGCCATCGGGCACCGAGGTCTTGAGCTGCTGCGCGGCAATCTGCCCGCCGGCACCAGGCTTGTTCTCGATGATGACGGTGCGCCCCAGGCGGCGGCCCAGAGGCTCCTGCAACAGGCGGGCGATCACGTCCGTACCGCCGCCGGGCGGAAAGCCCACCAGGATGCGCAGGGGTTTTTCGGAGGCCCACGACCATCGCCATCCGGCCACGCTGGCTGCAGCCAGCACTGCGGCTTGCGGCGCAGTTTGGACCAGGAAGCGACGACGGGATGCGTGGATCACGAATTTCTCCAACAATCAAAAACAGAAAAAGCCATACACGGCCATCTGCGAGCTTATCAGCCCCCAGCCCGCCGACAGCTTCAAAATGGATAGCTTTTGGCGAGGTGGCGCATCGTTGCGCACCGCATTAGCCTTGCGGCCCCCAAAAAAAGGGACGCGGCTGCGTCCCTTGTGCGATGGATGGACTCGGCCCACCCAGGCCGAGTCGCTGGCTGCTTACGCCAGGCGTGCGCGGTGCTTGGCCAGCTGGATGCGCACTTGTGCAGGGGCGGTGCCACCCAGGGTGTTGCGAGCGTTCAGAGAGCCTTCCAGGCTCAGCACGTCAAACACGTCGGCCTGCACATTCGGGTTGAAGGACTGCAGCTCAGCCAGGGGCAACTCGCTCAGGTCCACGCCCTTGGCCGTGGCCAGCTTCACGGCATGCGCCACGGTTTCGTGGGCGTCACGGAAGGGCAGACCCTTCTTCACCAGGTAGTCGGCCAGGTCAGTGGCCGTGGCATAGCCCTTGAGTGCCGCGGCGCGCATGTTGGCCGCGTTCACGGTGATGCCACCTTCCTTGGCGCCGGTCGCCGGATTGACCTGGCCGCCGATCATTTCCGCGAAGATGCGCAGCGTGTCCTTCAGCGTGTCCACGGTGTCGAACAGCGGTTCCTTGTCTTCCTGGTTGTCCTTGTTGTAGGCCAGGGGCTGGCCCTTCATGAGGGTGATCAGGCCCATCAGGTGCCCCACCACACGACCTGTCTTGCCGCGCGCCAGCTCGGGCACGTCGGGGTTCTTCTTCTGCGGCATGATGGACGAACCGGTGGTAAAGCGGTCGGCAATCTTGATGAAGCCGAAGTTCTGGCTCATCCACACGATCAGCTCTTCCGACAGGCGCGAGACGTGCACCATACACAGCGAGGCGGCCGCGGTGAATTCGATGGCGAAGTCACGGTCGGACACGCCGTCCAGCGAGTTCTGGCAGACACCGTCCATGCCCAGCGTCTGGGCCACGCGCTCGCGGTCCAGCGGGTAGGTGGTGCCAGCCAGCGCGGCCGAGCCCAGGGGCAGCACGTTCACGCGCTTGCGCACGTCCAGCATGCGCTCGGCGTCGCGCTTGAACATTTCCACATAGGCCAGCATGTGGTGGCCAAAGCTCACGGGCTGGGCCACCTGCAGGTGGGTGAAACCGGGCAGGATCACGTCCACGTTCTGCTCGGCCACTTCCACCAGCGACAGCTGCAGCTCCTTGAGCAGACCTTCGATCAGGTCGATCTCGTCGCGCAGCCACAGGCGCACATCGGTGGCCACCTGGTCGTTGCGGCTGCGGCCGGTGTGCAGGCGCTTGCCGGCATCGCCGACCAGGGCCGTCAGGCGCGCCTCGATGTTCAGGTGCACGTCTTCCAGATCCAGCTTCCACTCGAACGCACCGGACTCGATATCTTGCTGGATCTGCGCCATGCCCTTCTGGATGGCGGCGTAGTCGTCCTGGCCGATCACGCCCTGGGCTGCCAGCATTTCCGCGTGTGCCAGGCTGCCGGTGATGTCGGCCTTCCACATGCGCTGATCGAAGAACACGCTGGAGGTGTAGCGCTTGACCAGATCGCTCATGGGCTCGGAAAACAACGCGGACCACGCCTGCGCCTTGGTGTCGAGTTGGTTGTGGGAGGGCTGCGTGGTGGTGTGATCAGACATGGGAGGGCAGAATTTCCGGTTACGACAGACACCCGGAACACCCGGATGCCCTATGCACAAGCCTGAAATTTTATCGAGCCAATCACCTTCCTCCGAATCCGCAGAAGGGACAACCCCTCAGCCTACTGCAGCGCTGCCGGTTCTGATCTTCGATGCGTGCCATCTGGGGGTGGTGCTGCGCGCCGTGCTGGGCGTGGAGCTGGTGCTCGCCCTGGCAGCGCTCTACCAGGGGGCCAACGGCTGGGAGTGGCTGCTGCAGATGGCCTGGCTGACCAGTGGCGGCCTGCCGGGCACGCTGGTGTGGCTGCTGATGGCCTGCAGCCTCAAGCGCGTGCTGCACCGCATGGAGGGCCCGCACCAGTACGCGATCGGCATCGTGCTGGGCATGGTGGCCGGCCTCTACGCCACGGCCATGTTGGCGATCAACGGCCAGGTGGCGCACCTGCACTGGCTGGCCAACGCCATCTCCGGCGGCGTGATGGCCGCCGTGTTGGTGGGCTACCTGGTGCTGCGTGCCGAGGGCCGCACCCCGGCGGCCACCAAGGCACAGCTGACCGCGCTGCAGGCCCACATTCGCCCGCACTTCCTGTTCAACGCCCTCAACAGCGCGATCGCCCTGGTGCGCGAGCACCCGGGCAAGGCCGAGCGCCTGCTGCAGGACCTGAGCGATCTGTTCCGCGCCACCTTGCAGGACCCCCGCAGCAAGATCACCCTGTCAGAAGAGATTGAGCTGGCGCAACGCTACCTCGACATCGAGCAAATACGCTTCGGCGAACGGCTGCAGGTGCACTGGGACCTGGACCCTGCGGCGCTCGACGCCCACCTGCCGCCGTTGCTGTTGCAGCCCTTGGTGGAAAACGCCGTCAAACATGGGGTAGAACCCTCTGAAATTGGCGCAAAAGTAACAATCTCCGCGCAACTCACTCAGAAAAAATTCATTTTGTTACGCGTCACCAATACACTGAATCCGTCCCGACGCCTCGGCGACAAGGCCACTGCACCACAGGGCCAGGGCATGGCCCTGAAGAACGTGGAGCGGCGACTGCGGCTGCTGCACGACGTGCAGGCCAGCTTCAGCGCCACGCGCAAGGAAGGCCGTTTCGAAGTTTTGATATCTCTACCGCTCAGTTAAGAAGTACATAACCATCCGGAGATAAGAGATGCACATCCTCATCGTTGATGATGAACTGCTGGCCCGCAACCGGTTGCGGGTGCTGCTGAGTGAAAGCGAAGACCCCTCCGCGCCGTTCACCATTGAAGAAGCTGCCAACGTTGCCCAGGCGCTGGAGTTTGTGCACCGCAGCCCCTTGCCAGTGGACCTGGTGCTGCTCGACATCCAGATGCCCGGCCCCGACGGCATGGTGCTGGCGCAGACCCTGCGCAACCTGCCCAAGCCCCCGGCCATCGTCTTCGTCACGGCCCATTCCATGTACGCCGCCAGCGCCTTCGAGGTGGAGGCGATCGACTACCTGACCAAGCCGGTGCGCCTGGAGCGCCTGCAGCAGGCCATTGCCAAGCTGCGCCGCATCCGAGCCCTCGAAGGCACGCCCAGCAGCAGCGAATCTGCCCCGGCGCTGGTGATCCGTGACCGTGGCCGTGCCGAGCGCGTACCCCTGCACCAGGTCGTCTACCTCAAGGCCGAGCAGAAATACGTCACCGTGCGCACTGCCTCGCGCACCTACATCCTCGACAACTCCTTGAGCGAGCTGGAGCAGCGCTACCCCGGCCAGTTCCTGCGCCTGCACCGCAACGCCCTGGTCAACCCCAGCCAGATGCGGATGCTGGAGAAGCAGTACACCGACGAGGAAGGCGAATGCTGGGCCATGCGCCTGCACAGCGTACCCGAGATGCTGCAGGTGTCGCGCCGCCAGCTGTCGGCCGTGCGTTCCGTGCTGCAGGGCACGCGCCGCCCCGAGCACCAGCAGACGGAACCGGCATGAGCCAGTGAACACTACCGCCGCAAAAAAGGCACCGTACGGTGCCTTTTTTGTTGGGTGTGGGAAGTGCGCTGGTGTGCGCACGGCTCAGTGGCCGTGGCCGCCGTGCGCCAGCCCGCTGACCGCGGTGACCAACACGATGCCGGTCAGCAGCCAGGCCACCTGCACCAGCGACTCCCGGGCCGACAGGCGCTTTTGCAGCTGCGGGATCAGGTCGGACAGGGCCACATACACAAAGCTGCTGGAGGCCACCACCAGGAAGTAGGGTTGCCAGGTTTCCAGGTGGCCCAGCAGGAAGTAGCCGGTCAACCCGCCCAGCGCCGTGACCGCACCGGCCAGCGACACCTTGAACAGCGCCAGATTGCGGTGGGCGCTGTTGCGCAGCACCACCAGATCGCCGATGTGGTGCGGCACCTCGTGCGCCATCACCGACACGGCGGCAATCAGGCCCAGGCGGATGTCGGCGACAAAGGCCGAGGCAATCAGGATGCCATCGCCAAAGCAGTGCACGCTGTCGCCGGTCAGCAGCGACCAGCCGCTGCTCTTGGCATGGTGGTGGTGCCCCGTGTGCCCGGGGTGGGCGTGGGTGTGGTCATGCACATGGTGCTCATGCTCGTGGGCATGCTCATGGCCGTGGTGCCACAGCTCGGCCTTGGTTAGCAGGAAGAAGAACACCACGCCGATCAGCAGCGTCATGAACAGATCCTGGGCGCTGGCCTCGCTGTTGAAGGCTTCGGGCAGCAGGTGCATAAAGGCCGTGGCCAGCAAGGCCCCAGCGGCCAGGCTGAGCAGGCCTTGCTGCGCGCGGCTGCTGGCGCGCTGGCCGAAACCGGCTTGCAAAAGAAAGTTAGCCACCCAGACGCTGCCGATGCCGGAAGCCAGGGTGGCCACGATGATGGCGACCAATGTCATAACAACTGTTTTCTTTCAGGGCGGTGGCCCGAACTGCTTCGCATTTTCGCTAAAGACGCGGCGGCTTGCTGCGCCGCTGCGCGCTGACTGAGTCGTCAGCGGGGCTGCTTGCGCGCCCGCTTCAACCCCATGACGTTCCAGCGTACACAAGCTGTCAAGCCCCCCCGCTGTCAGCCCGCCAGCCAGCGCACCACGCCGGCGCTGACCGCCCCCAGCACCACCACCAGCAAAAAGGGCGCGCGCAACCACAGGGCCAGGGCGGCCACGCCCAGGGCGGCCAGCCGCGCATCCAGCACCAGCGCCTGGCCGTGCGAGAAGGTGTTCATCACCGTCAGGGCGGCCAGCAGGGCCACCGTCATGCAGGCCGCCACCTGGGTCATGCGCGGGTTGTGCAAGAAACGCGCCGGCACGGCATAGCCCAGCAGCTTGGTCAGCAGCGCGGCGGCGCTGGCCAGTACGATCCAGTGCCACAGGCTCATGCGGGCCTCCCATCCAGCTGCAGGCGCGCGCTGCGCCACCAGCCCCAGGCGGCACCGACCAGGGCCGCCAGCAAGATCGGCAGGCCCGGCGGCAGCAGGGGCACGGCCAGGGCCGTGACCACGCCGCACAGCACAGCCAGGGCCACGGGTTCGCGCTGCTGCAGGCGCGGCCACAGCAGGCCCAGGAAGGCGGCGACGGCCGCACCGTCCAACCCCCACTGGCGTGGGTCGCCCAGGGCATCGCCCAGCAGGGCCCCGCACAGGGTGAAGGCATTCCACAGCACGAACACGCCGACGCCGGCGGTCCAGAAGCCGCGCTGCTGCTCGGCCGCATCGATCTGGCCGGACGCGGTGGCGGCCGACTCGTCGATGGTCAGGTGGGCGGCCAGCCATTTGCGCCAGCCCCGGGGCTGCAGCAATCGGTTCATCTGCATGCCGTAGACGGCGTTGCGCACACCCAGCAAGGTGGCCGCGCCGACCGCGGCCGAGCCGGCGCCCCCGCCCGCGATCACGCCGATGAAGGCGAACTGCGAGCCGCCGGTGAACATCAGCGCACTCAGCGCCAGCGCCTGCCAGACATGCAGGCCCGCCGCCACGGCCAGGGCCCCGAACGAGATGCCATACAGCCCCGTCGCCACAGAAATCGACAGCCCCATGCGCACAGCGGGCGTCAGTGCAAAGCCAGTTGACACGGCATTCCTTGGATTGGTTTTCAGGAGCACTCAGCGCATGCATTTCAATCCTTTCAGCCACAAAAGTGGCTGGAAGGCCTAATTGGCATGCGCATGCCGCTCTCTTTTTAAAGGTATCGAGCGGGAGGTCCCGCTCAGTGCGCCTGCTCCCAGTTGGGGCCAAAGCCGATCTCGGCCAGCAACGGCACGGACAGATCGGCCACGCCGGCCATGAGGGCGGGGATTTCGGCCTGCACCCAGTCGCGCGCGGCCGCCGGCAGCTCGAACACCAGTTCGTCGTGCACCTGCATGATGACCTGCACCTCGGGGCGCTCAGCGTCCAGCCGGGCCTGCACGGCCACCATGGCCTTCTTGATCAGGTCGGCCGCCGTGCCCTGCATGGGCGCATTGATGGCGGCGCGCTCGGCCGCTTTCTTGCGCGGGCCGCTGCCGCCGTTGATCTCGGGCAGGTACAGGCGCCGGCCGAAGACGGTCTCCACATAGCCCTGGGCGTGGGCCAGCTCCACGGTCTGCTCCATGTAGCGCTTCACGCCAGGGTAGCGCTGGAAGTACTTGTCGATGTAGGCCGCCGCGGCCTTGGTCTCTATCCCTAAGTTCTTGGCCAGGCCAAAGCTGCTCATGCCGTAGATCAGGCCGAAGTTGATGACCTTGGCATAGCGGCGCTGTTCGCTGCTGACCTGGTCCACGGCCACGCCGAAGACTTCGGCCGCCGTGGCGCGGTGCACGTCCAGGCCATCGCGGAAGGCGCGCAGCAGGGCCTCGTCACCGCTCAGGTGGGCCATGATGCGCAGCTCGATCTGCGAGTAGTCGGCGCTGGCGATCAGCTTGCCCTCGGGCGCCACAAAGGCCTCGCGCACGCGCCGGCCTTCGGGCGTGCGCACGGGGATGTTCTGCAGGTTGGGGTCGTTGCTGGACAGGCGCCCGGTCACGGCCACGGCCTGGGCGTAGTGGGTGTGCACGCGGCCGGTGCGCGGCAGCGCCATCTGCGCCAGCTTGTCGGTGTAGGTGCCCTTGAGCTTGGACAGGCTGCGGTGCTCCAGCAGCTTGGCGGGCAGGGGGTAATCCTCGGCCAGCTTTTCCAGCACCTCCTCGTCGGTGCTGCGCGCGCCGGTGGCGGTCTTCTTGACCACCGGCAGGCCCAGCTTGTCGAAGAAGATTTCGCCCAGCTGCTTGGGGCTGGCCAGGTTGAAGGGCTGGCCGGCGATCTCGTAGGCCTCGTTTTCCAGCTGCAGGATTCGCGCGCCCAGGTCGTTGCTCTGGCGCGCCAGCGCCCCGGCGTCGATGCGCACGCCGTTGCGCTCGATGCGGAACAGCGCCTCGCTGGTCGCCATCTCCAGCTCGTAGATGTGGCGCAGCTTGGCATCGGCCTCCAGCTGCGGCCACAGCACGCCGTGCACGTCCAGCGTCTGGTCGGAATCTTCGCAGCTGTACGCCGCCGCCTTGTCCACGGACACCTGGGCAAACGGGATCTGGTTCTTGCCCTTGCCGCACAGGTCCTCGTAGCTGATGCCGGTGCGGTTCACATGGCGCAGCGCCAGGCTACCCAGGTTGTGCGGGCGGTGCACTTCCAGCACATAGGACTGCAGCATGGTGTCGTGGGCATAGCCGCGCACGGTGATGCCGTGGTTGGCAAACACATGCTGGTCGTACTTGACGTGCTGGCCCAGCTTTTTCTGGCGGGCGTCCTCCAGCCAGGGCTGGAGCTGCGCCAGCACCCAGTCCAGCGACAGTTGCTGGGGCACGTCCATGCCCTCGTGGCGCAGCGGGATGTAGGCCGCCTCGCCCACCTGCACGCTCAGGGAAATGCCGACGATCTGCGCCTGCATCTCGTCCAGCGAATCGGTTTCGGTGTCGATGGCCGTCAGCGCCGCGGCGTGGATCTTGGCCAGCCACAGCTGGAACTGTTCCTCGGTCAGGATGGTGGTGTAGACCACCTCGCGCTGCTGGGCGGCCACGGCCACCTCGGTGGCGGCCGCATCGTCGGCGTCGAACAGCCCGCCCTGGGCACTGGCAGGGGCGGCCTCCGGCGCTTCCGAAGCAGGAGCACCCAGCGCCCGTGCCAGGCCCTTGAAGCCATATTTCTCATAGAAAGGCCGCAGGCCCTCGGTGTCCGGCGCATCCAGGGTGATGTCGTCCAGCGCCGGCAGGCCCGGCACATGGGCGCTCAGGTCGCAGTCGGTCTTCATGGTCACCAGCTGGCGGCTCAGCGCCAGCTGGCCGCTGGCGATGGCATCGCGCAGGTTCTGGCCCGCCACACCCTTGATGGCATCGGCGTGGGCAATCAGGTTGTCCAGGGTGCCGTATTCCTCCAGCCACTTGGCGGCCGTCTTGGGGCCGACCTTGGTCACGCCGGGTACGTTGTCCACGGTGTCGCCGACCAGGGCCTGGTAGTCCACCATCAGCGACGGCGGCACACCGAACTCGGCCGTCACGCCGGCCACGTCGCGCTTCTTGCCGTTCATGGTGTCGATGATGGTCACGCGCTCGTTGACCAGCTGGCTCAGGTCCTTGTCGCCGCTGGAGACGATGACGTCAATGCCCTGCGCCGCCGCCAGCTGCGCCAGCGTGGCGATCACATCGTCGGCCTCCACGCCGGGCACGGTCAGCACCTTCCAGCCCAGCAGGTCCACCACCTCGTGGATGGGGGCGATCTGGCTGCGCAGATCGTCGGGCATGGGCGAGCGCGTGGCCTTGTACTGGTCGTACATGGCGTCGCGGAAGGTCGGGCCCGAGGCATCGAACACGCAGACGGCGTAATCGGCCGCCACATCCTTGCGCAGCGACTGCATCATGTTCACCATGCCGCGGATGGCCCCGGTGGCCGGGCTGCTGGGGTCCCCGGGCACGGCCCGCAGGTCGGGCATGGCATGGTAGGCGCGGTACAGATAGCTGGAGCCGTCGACCAGCACCAATGTCTTGGAATTGCTCATGGCGGGAATTGTGCCTGTCGCCAGGGCCGGCGGGAACGGGCATGGTCTTGCCCGGCACCAGGGCCTGCCCGCAGCTGTCCCCGGCGCCGGTGCGCAGGCTGCACATGCACCGGGGCAACAACGCCTACAATTTGGGCATGCGCGCCGCCACCCTCCTCCTCACCTCGCTCCTGACCGCCGCCCCCGTGCTGGCCCAGGCCAATGGCGAAAACTCGCCCCAACCGAATGCTCAATCACCCCAACAGCTGCAAAATGCAGAGCAAAAGGGTGACAAGGGCAACCAACGCATCGAACGCATCCGCGTCGAGGATGGTGGCAGCCGCGTGGATGAACTGCGCGTCGGCGGCGAAACCAAGAGCATTACCGTGCAACCCAAGGTGGGTAATCTGCCCGCCTACGAAGTCGACCCCAAGAACAACGAAGGCACCGACGGCACCAACGGCCGCCGGGTCTGGCGCGCCCTGCAGTTCTGAGCGGACCCCGCGTCCACTGCCCCACCACCGCCCATGGCGGCGGTGGGATGTTCCCTTTCTACATCCTGAGCGATGGCTGTTTTTACCGAAGTCTCTGACAAAGACGCGCGCGACCTGCTGCGCCGCGTTCCCCTGGGCCAATTGACCGAGTTGCGTGGCATTCAAGGCGGCATTGAAAATACCAACTACTTCCTGACGACCGATCAAGGAGAGTGGGTGCTGACTTTGTTCGAGCGCCTGACCGCCGAACAGCTGCCCTTCTACCTGCACCTGATGAAGCACCTGGCCCACAAGGGCATCCCGGTGCCCGACCCGCAGGCCGATGCCAAGAGCGGCGACATCCTGCACAAGGTCTGCGGCAAACCCGCCGCCATCGTGCAAAAGCTGCGCGGCAAGAGCCAGTTGCAGCCCCAGCCCGTGCACTGCGCCGCCGTGGGCGAAATGCTCGCCAAAATGCACCTGGCCGGCCGCGACTACGCGCGCGAGCAGCCCAACCTGCGCGGCCTGGCCTGGTGGAACCAGACCGTGCCCGTGGTCCTGCCTCACCTGGAGAGCGGCGCGGCCGAGCTGCTGCAGGCCGAACTGGCGTTCCAGAACCACACGGCGGCCTCCAGCGCCTACCGCGCCCTGCCACGCGGCCCGGTGCACGCCGACCTGTTCCGCGACAACGTGATGTTCGACGGCGAGCAGCTCACCGGCTTCTTCGACTTTTACTTCGCCGGCACCGACACCTTCCTGTTCGACCTGTGCGTGTGCCTGAACGACTGGTGCATCGACCATGCCAGCGGCGCCCACCGCGCCGACAACGCCCAGGCGATGCTGCAGGCCTACCAGGCCGTGCGCCCGCTGGAAGCGGCCGAGCGCCAGCTGTTCAACGCCATGCTGCGGGCCGGCGCGCTGCGCTTCTGGATCTCGCGCCTGTGGGATTTCTACCTGCCGCGCGAAGCCTCGATGCTGGTGCCGCACGACCCCACGCACTTCGAGCGCGTGCTGCGCCAGCGCGTGGCCTACCCCGTGGACCTGGGCAGCGCCGCCCCGCACTGAGCCCTGCACGATCAGCCCCACGGACTGCTGCGCCGCAGCCGTGGGGTACAGTTGTGCGCATGCTGGGCGCCCAGCCCGCAGCCGCACCTTCCTGCGCCCCACAGACATGAAACTCCACATCGTTCCCGCCAGCACCGGCCTGCAATGGGTCAAGCTTGGCATGCAAACCTTCTGGCGCCAGCCCATGGCACTGACAGCCCTGCTGTTCCTCAGCATGGCGGCCGTCTCCTTGCTGGGCATGCTGCCGGTGATCGGGTCCTACCTGGCGCTGATCCTGATGCCCACCGTGTTCCTGGTGATGATGCTGGGCGCCGCCGAGGCCTCGCAGGACCGCATCCCCCGCCCCAGCCTGATCCTGGCGCCGTTTCGCAGCGGCCCGTCGCGCATCCAGGCGCTAGCCATCCTGGGCCTGTTCTACATGCTGGGCATCCTGCTGATCGTCAGCCTGACCTCACTGTTCGACGACGGCAGCCTGGCGCGCCTGTCGCTGAGCAACGACCCCATCACCCCCGAAGTGGCGGAGGAGCTGGTGCAGCAACCGGGCTTCCAGATCGCGTTGTGGAGCGGCTTCGTGCTCTACAACCTGCTGGCCATGCTGATGTGGCACGCCCCGGCGCTGGTGCAGTGGCACGGCGTCTCGCCCGTCAAGGCGGTGTTCTTCAGCGTCGTGGCCTGCGTGCGCAACTTCCGCGCCTTCTTCATGTACGCCCTGGGCTGGCTGGGCCTGGCGATCGCTGCGGGCCTGGTCCTGTCGCTGGTGACGCTGGTGCTGTCGCTGCTGCTGGGCTCGGCCGTAGCCCTGGCGGCCAACATCCTGACCATCATGCTGGGCATGGGCCTGGTCACCATGTTCCTGACCTCGGCCGTGTTCACCTTCCGCGACTGCTTCTCGCCGCCCGACGGCGAGCGCAGCCTGCACGTGGACGATGTGACCTACGACTACAAGTAAGCCGGCAGAGCACGCATGAAAAAAGGGACGCCGAGGCGTCCCTTTTTTGCTGGCCGCCCTGCTCAGGGCTTGATGGCGATCTTCAGCACCCCGTCGCGCTGGTGCGAAAAAAGGTCGTAGGCCTCGACGATGTCATCCAGCTTGCGCTGGTGCGTGACCAGCACGCCCAGGTCCAAACGTTGGGCGGCAATCACGTTCATCAGGCGGCGCATGCGCTCCTTGCCGCCAGGGCACAGGGCCGTGCGGATGGTGTGGTCGCCCAGGCCCGCGGCAAACTGCGCCAGCGGGATGGACAGGTCTTCCGAGTACACGCCCAGGCTGGACAGCGTGCCACCGGGCTTGAGCACCTTCATGGCCTGGGCGAACGTGGTCTGTGTGCCCAGGGCCTCGATGGAGCTGTCCGCGCCTTTGCCGCCGGTGAGCTTCATCACCTCGTCCACGATGTCCACGTTGCGGAAGTTCAGTGTCACATCGGCGCCCATCTTCTTGGCGATGCCCAGGCGGTGGTCGTTGCCATCGACGGCGATGATGGTGGTCGCCCCCAGCAGGCGCGCGCCGGCCGTGGCGCACAGACCGATGGGGCCCTGTGCGAGCACCACCACGGTGTCGCCGATCTTGATGTTGGCGTTCTCCGCCCCCTTGAAGCCGGTGGACATGATGTCCGGACACATCAGCACCTGCTCGTCGGTCAGGCCGTCGGGGATGGACGCCAGGTTGGCCTGGGCGTCGGGCACCAGCACGTACTCGGCCTGGGTGCCGTCGATCAGGTTGCCAAAGCGCCAGCCGGCCGTGGCCTTGTAACCGTGGCAGCCGCACAGGCCGCGCGCCGCCAGGTAGCTGCCGTCCTGGCTGGGGTAGCCATCCTGGGCCGCATAGCTGTTGAAGTTGGGGCAGATGGCCCCGGCGATCACGCGCTGGCCCTCGGTGTAGCCCTGCACGGCACTGCCCAGCTTCTCGATCACGCCCACCGGCTCGTGGCCCACGGTCAGGCCCTGGGCCACCGGGTACTCCCCCTTGAGGATGTGCACGTCGGTGCCGCAGATGGTGGTGGTGGTGATGCGGACCAGCGCATCGTTGGGGCCCACGTCGGGGACGGGTTTATCGACAATCTCGATCCGGCCTTTGTCGATAAAGGCGGCGGCTTTCATCATGCGTGCCATGCTGTGCTCCTCATTCCAAATGAAAACACACTGCGCGGAGGGCAAGGCTTCCGCACAACCCACACCCCAACTGTCCAAGGTGAAGCTGGGTTATGCCATGACTTGCATCAAGACTCGGGCCTAATCCACCACAGTCAGCTTGGCAATCGCCAGCGCCAACCACTTGGTGCCATGGCGCGGGAAGTTGATCTGCGCACGCGCATCGTCGCCCGTGCCTTCCACCGCCAGCACCTTGCCCTCGCCAAACTTGGTGTGGAACACCGTCTTACCCTTGACGATGCCGTGGCCCGGCACCGCTTTTTGCACCGGCACCGGCGGGCTGGCAAAGATTTCCGGCCCCTTGGGCGTATAAGTGCCAAATTGGCCTCTGACGCCCGACTGCCAAGCGCTACCAGCTGCGTTTTTGGGAGCAAAACTGCCAAAACCGCCCTTGGCGCTGAGCCATTTGAGCGAGGCCTCGGGCAGCTCGTCGATGAAGCGGCTGGGCAGGTTGAAGGTGGTGCGCCCGTGCAGCATGCGGCTTTGCGAGTGGCTCAGGTACAGGCGCTTGCGCGCGCGAGTGATGGCCACGTACATCAGGCGGCGCTCCTCCTCCAGGCCGCCGCGGTCGCTCATGGCGTTCTCGTGGGGGAACAGGCCCTCTTCCAGCCCGCCGATGAAGACCACGTCGAACTCCAGGCCCTTGCTGGCGTGCACCGTCATCAGCTGCACCGCGTCCTGGCCGGCCTGGGCCTGGTTGTCCCCGGCCTCCAGGGCGGCGTGCACCAGAAAGGCCTGCAGCGGCGACAGGGTCTCGCCCGTCTCCACGTCGGTGCCCCCCAGCGGCAGGTCCAGCAGCGGCCGCGCCGTGTCCACGCCCTGGCTGGCCAGGCTCTGCGTCAGCGGCGCCCCGGTTTCGTCGACGGGCAGGGCCACCGCATCCTTGCCAAAGCCTTCCTGGGTCACAAAGCTCTCGGCCGCGTTCACCAGTTCCTTCAAGTTCTCGATGCGGTCCTGGCCTTCCTTGTCGCTCAGGTAGAAGTCCACCAGGCCGCTGACCTCCAGCATGCGCTCGATGGTCTGGCGCAGCGTCTTGCCCTGGGTCTCCTCGCGCAGCACGTCGATCTTGGCAACAAAACCCTGCAGCTTGGTGCCCGCAGCCCCGCCCACGGCGGTGACCGCATCGGACAGCGAGCAGCCCGCGGCGCGCGCGGTTTCCTGCAGCGTTTCCACGCTGCGCGCGCCGATGCCGCGCGCCGGGAAGTTCACCACGCGCATGAAGCTGGTGTCGTCGTGCGGGTTCTCGATCAGGCGCAGGTAGGCCAGGGCGTGCTTCACCTCGGCCCGCTCGAAGAAGCGCATGCCGCCGTACACACGGTAGGGAATGCCGGCATTGAACAGCTTGCTTTCGATCACCCGGCTTTGCGCATTGCTGCGGTACAGCACGGCGATCTCCTGGCGGCTGTAGCCGTCGTTGCGCACCAGGTCCTTGATCTCGCCCACCATCCAGCTGGCCTCGTCCAGGTCGGTCGGGGCTTCCAGCACGCGCACCGGCTCGCCGGCACCCTGGTCGGTGCGCAGGTTCTTGCCCAGGCGCTGGCTGTTGTGCTCGATCAGCGCGTTCGCGCTGTCCAGGATGTGGCCATAGCTGCGGTAGTTCTGCTCCAGCTTGATCTGGTGCTGCACATCGAACTCGCGCACGAAGTCGCTCATATTGCCCACGCGCGCCCCGCGGAAGGCATAGATGCTCTGGTCGTCATCACCCACAGCCAGCACGCTGCTGGTGGACTGCATGTGGCCGTTCACCACTTCCCCCGCCAGCTGCTTGAGCCAGGCGTACTGCAGCTTGTTGGTGTCCTGGAACTCATCGACCAGGATGAAGCGGAAGCGCCGCTGGTAGTGCGCGCGCAGTGCCGCGTCATCACGCAGCATCTCGAAGCTGCGCAGCATCAGCTCACCGAAATCGACCACGCCTTCGCGCTGGCACTGGTCCTCGTACAGCTGGTACAGCTCCACCTTCTTCTTGGTGTCCGGGTCCTGTGTGGGCACGTCGCGGGGGCGCATGCCCTCTTCCTTGCAGCCGGCGATGAACCAGCCCAGCTGCTTGGGCGGAAAGCGCTCCTCGTCCACGTTGTACTGCTTGCACAGGCGCTTGATGGCCGACAGCTGGTCCTGCGTGTCCAGGATCTGGAAGGTGGCGGGCAGGCCGGCCGCCACATGGTGGGCGCGCAGCAGGCGGTTGCACAGGCCATGGAAGGTGCCAATCCACATGCCACGCACGTTGTAGGGCAGCATGGCCGACAGGCGCGCCGACATCTCCTTGGCGGCCTTGTTGGTGAAGGTCACGGCCAGGATGCCGCCGGGCGAGACCTGGCCGGTCTGCAGCAGCCAGGCAATGCGCGTGGTCAGCACGCGGGTCTTGCCCGAGCCCGCCCCCGCCAGCACCAGCGCGTGGCCAGCCGGCAGCGTTACCGCCGCCAGCTGCTCGGCATTGAGGCCCTGCAACAGGGGCGAATTCTGGGAAGGCGGGGTGCCGGGCGCGGCAGCATCGAGCAGGTCTAGCGGAAACATGCCTCCATTCTAAAAAACCAGGGCCCGCCAGCGGCCTGCAGGTGCTTTGCGTGCCGCGAAACCACGGCTTTCCAAGCCGGCTCGGGGGTCACTTGCCCTTGGAACGCGCGGAACGGCGCGGCGATGGGCCTGCCGCAGCGCCCGCTTGTGCCTGCATCTTCGCCCACAGACTGTCGCGCTTTTGCAGCGATTGCGACACGTCGTCCTTGAGCTGCTGGGCCACGGCCGAAACCAGGGCATTGCACAGAGCAAACGTTGCGGTGTACGAATCGAAAGGCGAGGCATTGTGGGTGGACACCAGCAGGCTGTGCTGGGCATGGCGCACCAACGGGGCGGCCATGCTGTCGCAAATCCCCAACACCGTGGCCCCGCACTCCCGAAAATACCGGGCTGCCTGCAGCGTGCCCTGGGCATAGCGACGGATCGAATAGGCAATCAGCACATCCTCCGGTGCCACCCACAGCAGGCGGTCCACCGGAAATGGGGCACGGCTGCCGAGGTCGGCCACCTCAGGGCGGCAGATGTTCAGGTGCGTGGTCAGGTACATAGCCACCGGCGAACTGTTTTCGCCAGCGACCACATAAATCCGGCCCTGGCACTGGCAGATGGCCTGCACCATGGCCTGGAAGGCCGCCATGTCCAGCTGCTGGAACGTGGCCTGCACGTTGTGCAAATCGTGCAGCACGGTGTCGTCCACACACTCGGACAGGCTGCGTTCACCACCAATCGTGAAGTTGCTGCGCTGCGAGGGATTGGGCAGCGCCGCCGTCAGCTGGGTGCGTGCTTCCCGCCGCACCTCGGCCATGCTGGGATAGCCCAATTTGGCAAAGAAGCGCACCACCGTCGGCGCGCTGGTGCCGGCCGCAGCCGCCATCACGCTGGCCGGGTCAAGCAAGCCTTCGGGGTAGCGTTGGCGCAGCGAGGCGGCCAGGTTGCGCTCACTCGCGGTGAGGGCCTCGGCATACAGATCAATACGTTGCGGCAAAAACATAAGCAGCGGACACAGGTCAAAGGAAAGAGGTCGTGTGCACACCGCCAGGCAGTGGCATGCATCCGGGGCGATGGTCCTGCATGGCACGCCGCCAGGCAAGCCCGAACTGACCGGTCCATGCCCATGCTTCACCGGCTTGCAATTCCTGACGACTTATCGGAATAATGATTTTTCAATTTCACATAATTTTTATGATTATTGAAATTTTCATTTCATAAGCACTGCCATGCCCCTCTCAACCGCGCCCTCTTCCCCTCCTTCCCCCGACGCCACAGCGGCCGCGCTGCAATGGCTGGCCGAACAGGCCAGCGCCATGCAGGAACTGCTGCAGCAAGTGGTGGACACCGACAGCGGCAGCGGCGATGTTGAAGGCGTACAGCGCGTGGCCGCATTGCTGCGCGCACGCCTGGAGGCCGCCGGCATTGCCGTCCAGACCCTGCCGGAGCCAGGCTGGGGCGAATGCCTGCTGGCCCGTGTCCCCGGCCACAACCCCGCAGCCACAGGCCATCTGCAGTTGATGGGGCACATGGACACGGTCTTCCCGCGTGGCACGGCGGCGCAACGCCCGTTCCGTGTCGAAGCCGGCCGGGCCTACGGCCCCGGCGTGGCCGACATGAAGTCCGGCTTGGTGATGAACGTGTTTGTGCTGGAGGCCCTGGCGCGCTTCGGGGGCAACGCGTCCCCGGTGCAGCTGTTCTTTTCCTGCGATGAAGAAGTCGGCTCTCCCGCCTGCCGCGGGCGCATCCGCGAAATCTCGCAGGGTGCACGCGCCGTGCTCAATGCCGAACCCGGCCGCATCAGTGGCAATGTCGTCAACGAGCGCAAGGGCTCGTACCGCATCGACTTTGAAGTCCAGGGCGTGGCCGCCCATGCCGGGGTCAATCCGCAGCAGGGCGCCAGCGCGATTGCCGCCTTGGCGCACAAGGTGCTTGCACTGCATGCGCTGACCGAGGCCCAGCCGGGCCTGCATCTGAATGTCGGCTTCATCGAAGGGGGCATGGCCTCGAACGTGGTGGCACCGCTGGCCAAGGCCCACCTGGACATCCGCTACACCGCTGAAAACAATCTGGAGCATGCACTGGACCAGGTGCGGGCCGTCATTGAAGCCGAGCACCTGCCACGCACCCAAGGCCGCATCACCGCCATGACCGGCACCCTGCCGATGGCGCGCACCCCCGATGCCCTGCTGCAGGCCTACCGCCGCAGCGCGGCCCAGGTGGGCTTCGAGGTCGATGGTGAATTCACCGGGGGCGCGGCCGACAGCGGCATCACCTCCTCCATGGGCATCCCCTCGCTGTGCGCCGTGGGCCCGGTCGGTGGCTACCCCCACAGCGAGCGCGAATTCTGCGACCTGGCCACCTTCGTGCCGCGCGCCCAGGCGCTGCTGCTGACGCTGCAGGCACTGGGTTGATCCCTTGCTCCTTGCATCCCGTTCAGTGGCAGGCCCCTGTGCCGGCCGCTGAACCTGTTTAACCTTTGCCGGATTTCCGCATGCCTTCCTCCCACCACCCCATGACCACCCTCTCCCGCCGCCGCCTCCTGGGCACTGGCCTGGCCCTGGCCGGCAGCGCCGCACTGCCAGCCCTGGCGCAGAGCGATAAATACCCCAGCCGGCCGATCACACTGGTCGTGCCATTCCCACCCGGCGGCTCGGTGGACGTGATGGCGCGCATGTACAGCGACGCGCTGTCCCGCATCCTGGGCGTCCCCATGGTGATTGAGAACAAGCCGGGGGCCGGCGGCTCCATCGGCACGCAATACGTGGCACGTGCCAAGCCCGATGGCTACACGCTGGTCGTGTCCTCGCAGAGCAGCCACCTGGCCAACCCCTTGGTGCAGCCCAACCTGGGCTACGACCCCATCAAGGACTTTGCCAACCTGGCCATGCTCGGCCGCCAGCCCAACGTCGTTGTCGTCCACCCCAGCCTGCCAGTGAAGAACATGCAGGAATTTGTGGCCTACCTCAAGGCGCGTCCGGGTCAGGTGAACTTCTGCAGCGCCGGTGCCGGCAGCATGGGCCAGCTCAATGCCGAGGCCATGCTGATGCAGTACGGCGTCCAGGCCATGCACATTCCCTACAAGGGTGGCTCGCCACTGATCACCGCCGTGCTGGCCAACGAAGTGCAGTTTGCGTTCGACAACCTGGTGATCTTCCTGGAACACATCAAGGCCGGCAAGCTACGCGCACTCGCCGTGGCCGCGCCCGAGCGCCTGGCCCAGCTGCCCGATGTGCCCACCTTCGGCGAGCTGAACCAGCCCATGCTCAACCAGACGTCCTGGACCGGCATCGCCGCCCCGCAGAACGTGCCCGCGGACATCCAGGACATTCTGTTCAAGGCCATCCGCCAGGCCGCGACCGAGCCGGCCATGGTCAAGCAGTTG
Organism: Comamonas aquatica; assembly: GCF_018064205.1. Classification (NCBI taxonomy): domain Bacteria; kingdom Pseudomonadati; phylum Pseudomonadota; class Betaproteobacteria; order Burkholderiales; family Comamonadaceae; genus Comamonas; species Comamonas aquatica. The sequence goes on from NZ_CP072916.1 coordinate 2,842,378, forward strand.
AATGACCGGGCCGTGATCGTCCCCGAAGACATGAAGCCCGCCGCCTTCGAGAAGATGATGGCCGACCGCCTGGTGGGCTACGGCGAAGTGGTACGCCGCGCCAAGATCAAGCCGGAGTAAGCGCATGGAGCGTGCCGGCAGCCCCTGCTGAGCGCTGGCGGCACGCGCCACATTCGGTTTCCCATATACCCCCCATGCATTTCGGGGCAAGCAGCCAACCCGTGCGCCGGGTAGAATCAATCACCGGGCCCAAGTTTTTTGAGGTCCGGTTTTTTTTGCCCGCTGTCTGCCAGCGCCGCACCAAACCGGTCTCCAAGCCAAGCGCCTACCCTCGAAAATTGAGGTGGGTGAGATTCCCACCGTGACCTTTCCGGAGCTTGGAACCATGGAAATCTTCGACTACGACAACATCCTGCTGCTGCCCCGCAAATGCCGCGTGGAAAGCCGCTCGGAATGCGACGCCAGCGTGGAGCTGGGGGGCCGCACCTTCCGCCTGCCCGTCGTGCCCGCCAACATGAAGACCGTGCTGGACGAGAAGATCTGCAAATTCCTGGCGCAGCACGGCTACTTCTACGTGATGCACCGCTTTGACATCGACAACGTGGCCTTCACCAAGGCCATGCAGTCGCAGGGCCTGTACGCCTCGATCTCGCTGGGCGTCAAGCCTGCGGACTACGCCACCGTGGACCGCTTCGTCGCCGACGACATCTGCCCCGAGTACATCACCATCGACATCGCCCACGGCCATGCCGACAGCGTGAAGAACATGATCCAGTACCTGAAGGCCAAGATTCCCGACGCCTTCGTGATCGCCGGCAACGTGGCCACGCCCGAAGCCGTGATCGACCTGGAAGCCTGGGGCGCCGACGCCACCAAGGTGGGTGTGGGCCCCGGCAAGGTGTGCATCACCAAGCTCAAGACCGGTTTTGGCACGGGCGGTTGGCAGTTGTCAGCGCTGAAGTGGTGTGCCCGCGTGGCCACCAAGCCCATCATTGCCGACGGCGGCATCCGCAGCCACGGCGACATCGCCAAGAGCATCCGTTTCGGCGCCACCATGGTGATGATCGGTTCGCTGTTTGCCGGCCACGAGGAGTCGCCCGGCAAGACCGTGGAAGTCGATGGCGAGCTGTTCAAGGAGTACTACGGCTCGGCCTCGGACTTCAACAAGGGCGAGTACAAGCACGTCGAAGGCAAGCGCATTCTCGAACCTATCAAAGGCCCTCTGAAGAACACGCTGATCGAGATGGAGCAGGACGTGCAGTCCTCGATCAGCTACGCCGGTGGCACCAAGCTGATGGACATCCGCAAGGTCAACTACGTGATCCTGGGCGGTGACAACGCCGGCGAACACCTGCTGATGTAAGCCTGCGCGAGCACGCACCCTCCCCCCGAAAAGCTGCCCCTCCGGCAGCTTTTTTCATGCCCGCACGCCCACGGTCCCCTCGTTGTGCGTCGCCACAGGCCGATGGCCATGGCCAGGTAAACGGTGTGCAAACGTCTGCAACACTTTGATGAATCCACGAACTTCCGCACGACAGCGAGCACCAACCCCGTGCAAGTCAATTTCTCGATAGGAGTTCCTGAATGAAGAAGAAAATCATGGCCACCCTGCCCCTGCTGGCGGCGGCTGTCACCGGCTCGGCCTTTGCACAATCCTCCGTCACACTGTTCGGTAACGTGGATGCCGCGGCCACGGTGGTCGATGGCCACAACACTTGGTCGGGCCTGAACTCTGGCGGCAACAAGGACAGTTACTTCGGCCTGCGCGGCGTCGAGGACCTGGGCGGCGGCCTGAAGGCCCAGTTCTGGCTGGAATCGGGCATTAATGCCGACACCGGCACGGGTGACTCCGGCAGTGGCGTGGACTTCAAGCGTCGCGCCACCGTCGGCCTGATGGGCAACTTCGGTGAAGTGAACCTGGGCCGCGATGAAACAGCTGCCTATAAGACCATGAAGCGCTACGACGTCTTCAACCACGCCGGCATCGGCGGCTCGCAGGCCTGGGGCATCGGCAACAACGACGACAAGCGCAAGGACAACCTGATCGGGTATGTCTCACCCAGCTTCGGCGGTGTGACCTTCTCGGCCAACTACGCGTTCGGCGAAACCAACCAGAGCACCTGGAAGACCAAGGCCTACTACGACGCAGCCGTGTCGTACGACCAGGGCCCCTGGTCCGCCAGCCTGGCGGCCGAGCAGCAGAACAACGTCGACTTCGGCGGTGCCGACATCCGCCAGCGCGCCTACGCCGTGGGCACCGGCTATGACTTCGGCAGCTTCAAGCTGCTGGGCGCGTACCGCCAGGCGCGCAACACACCCGAAGGCCAATCCACCGTGAAGAGCGAGACCTACACCCTGGGCGCCTCGGCACCCGTGGGTGCGGCCGGCGTGGTCAAGGCGGCGTACAACCATTACCAGTACCAGCCCGTGGGCGTGGCCACCAAACTCAAGGCCGACCAGCTGTCCCTGGGCTATGAGCACAACCTGTCCAAGCGCACCGCGGTCTACGGCACCTACGCGTTCCTGAAGAACAAGGACTACGACGCGGCCGTGGGCGGCATGAGCCTGGAGCCCGCCGCCCTGCTGAGCGACAGCGGCAAGCAGCAAGGCCTGCAAGTGGGCGTGCGCCACACCTTCTAAGGAGGGACCACCTGGTGGCGCAAGCGGCCTTGCGGGGCACCTTGTCGCTACTCCAACCATAGCTTCTGGCGCAGGATACACCTGCGCTGGAGGCTATTTTTGTTTGTAATGGGCTGGTGTACGGCTGGCGTCTGGCGGTCGGGAGTGCACAGCGCCATCACCATACCCTCTGCCCCCCACGCGGCGGGCCAGACGTTGCCCGACGCCGCCAGCCACCGCCGGCTTCGGCGCACAGCAGCGCCCACACAGCCGGCCGCATATGGGGTCGGGCCCGCTACACCACCGCAGGGCTGAAGGGCTCGGGCCGGCGTGCCAGCAGGTGCGACAGCCGCTGCAGACCGGCCTTCAGCCGGCCCCGGTCCTGGGTGCTGCCCAGAGAGATGCGGATGGCATTCACGGAGGCGTGGCCGGGGTCACCGGTGGCAAAGGATTCCGCGGGTGTGACGGCGATGCCCTCGCGCCCGGCCGCCTGCGCCAGCTGCGCGGAGCTCCAGTAGCCCGGCAACTCCAGCCAGACATGCAGGCCGTCGCCCGCGCCGCTGTAGCGCCCCGCCAGCACGTCCCTGGCCATGCGGTGGCGCAGGCGCGCCTCCTGGCGCACCCCCACCATCAAGCCCTGCGCTGAACCGTCCAGGATCCACTGCGTGGCCAGGGCGGCCGTCAACGGCGCGACCATCAGCGCAAACGACCGGAGCGCAACCAGAAAGCGCTCGCGCTCCTGCGGGTCGTGGATGCGCACGAAGGCGACCCGCAGGCCGGGGGTCAGGCACTTCGACAGGGTGGAGATGTAGATCACCTGCGCCGGGGCCCAGGTGGCAATCGGCGGCGGCGGGGCCTCGGCCAGCAGCCAGTAGGGGTCGTCTTCGACGATGCGCACCTGGCAGCGCTGGGCAATGCGGGCGATCTCCTGGCGCCGGGGCTCCGGCATGGTGATGGCCGTCGGGTTCTGCAAGGTCGGGTTGAGGTAGACCAGCTTGGGCTGGTGCGCGCGGCAGGCTTGCTCCAGCGACTGCGGCAGCATGCCATGGTGGTCCGCATCCACCGCCACGATGCGCCGCCCGAACTGGGTGGCGGCGGTGCGCAGACCGGGGTAGCTGGCGGGCTCGGCCAGGATCACATCGCCAGGCTCGGTCAGCGCCAGGATCAGGGCCGCGATCGCTGCTTGCGCCCCCGGGCAGACCAGCACCTGCGCAGCCTCCAGCGGGCCAAACATCGGCGCCAGCCAGTGCGCACCCGCCTGACGGTCGGCGTCGCTGCCCCCACCCAGGTGGTAGGTCATCAGCAGTGGCGCATCGGCCCGCATCAGCACCTGGGCCAGCCCTTGCCGGAGCAGGTCGCCGAAGTCCACGCCATCGGGCGGTGGCGGGGTATTCATGCTCAGGTCCAGGATGGGCGCCAGTTCGACCTTGGGCGCTGCCACGTAGGTGCCGCGGGCACCGCGCCCCTCCAGCAGGTGGCGGCGCCGGGCTTCGTCGTAGGCGCGCGTGACCGTCGTCAGGTCCACGCCCAGCTGTGCGGCCAGGTGGCGCTGTGGTGGCAGGCGGTCACCGGGTTGCAGGGCGCCGCCCGCCACCGCCGCCTGCAGCGCATCGGCGATCTGCAGAAAACGTGGGCCGCCCTGCCGGGCCAATTGCGGCAACCAAGGGGGGGAAGGGTCCTCTTGCATGGTTTTCAACGCCGAGATGCGCGCGCGATGTATGGAAATTGCTTTTCAGTAGAGTATGTTCCAGAGCCGGTAGCAACACGGTCTTTGCAGGGATGTCGCTGACCATGTGGCCGCCCCCTGCGGGCGGCGGTGCGCCCCAGGGCAGACCGTGCCACGTCATAGCTTGGAAGTTTTCAAATGATCGATTGGGTCCCCGTAGTCTTCGTCACGTTCAAGGTCGGCATCTTTGTCACGTGCATGTTCTTCGCCATCAAGTGGCATTACGACCAGGGCAAGAAAAAAGGGGCGAGCCGGCGCGCCCTGCTGCTCACGGGCGGCAAGGTGGCCGCACTCTTCATGCTGGCCCTGCTGGGCGTGATGCTGTTCACCTTCACCCTGGCCAAAACGCTGGGCCTGGACTTGAGCCTGAACTGAGGGCCCTGACGGGGCGGGTGGCTGCCCTGCCTTGCTAGCGCAGAGCGGCGCTGCGAGCCCTGGGATCGCCCCGGGCCATCGGGCCACAATCGGCCTTCCGTGCAAGCCCAGTCAGCGCGAGGTGCTATCAAAACAAAAGGAGCCGCATGGCTCCTTTTGTACGTTCAGCGCAGCCGCTGAAAAGTTCTTTACAGCTTGCCGGCCATCTCGGGCACGGCCGCAAACAGGTCGGCTTCCAGCCCATAGTCGGCCACCGAGAAGATCGGTGCCTCGGGGTCCTTGTTGATCGCCACGATCACCTTGGAGTCCTTCATGCCGGCCAGGTGCTGGATCGCGCCCGAGATGCCCGCCGCGATGTACAGCTGCGGCGCCACGATCTTGCCGGTCTGGCCCACCTGCAGGTCGTTGGGGGCGTAGCCCGCATCGACGGCCGCACGGCTGGCACCGATGGCGGCGCCCAGCTTGTCGGCCAGGGGGGTGATGACTTCGTTGAACTTCTCGGCGCTGCCCAGGGCACGGCCACCGGAGACGATGATCTTGGCAGCGGTCAGCTCGGGGCGGTCGCTCTTGGTGACTTCACGGCCCACGAAGGCGCTCTTGCCAGAGTCGGCCACAGCGGCGGTGGTTTCCACCGCCGCAGAGCCACCGGTGGCTGCCGCGGCGTCAAAGCCGGTGGAGCGCACGGTGATGACCTTGGTGGCGTCGGCGGACTGCACGGTGGCGATGGCGTTGCCGGCGTAGATGGGGCGCTCGAAGGTGTCGGCGGCGATCACGGCAGTGATATCGCTGATCTGGCCCACGTCCAGCTTGGCGGCCACGCGGGGGGCAGCGTTCTTGCCCGAGGCGGTGGCGGGGAACAGGATGTGGCTGTAATTGCCAGCGATGGCCAACACCTGGGCGGCGATGTTCTCAGCCAGGCCGTCCTTGAGGCTGGCGCCATCGGCGTGGATGACCTTGGACACGCCAGCGATCTGGGCAGCGGCCTGGGCCGCGCCTGCGGCGCCTTCACCGGCGACCAGCACGTGCACGTCACCGCCGCAGGCCTTGGCCGCGGTCACAGTGTTCAGGGTGGCGCCCTTGATGGAGGCGTTGTCGTGTTCAGCAATAACGAGTACGGACATGATGTTTCTCTCCTGGACGCTTAGATGACCTTGGCTTCGTTCTTCAGTTTGTCGACCAGCGTCGCCACATCGGGCACCTTCACGCCGGCGCCGCGCTTGGCGGGCTCGGCCACCTTCAGGGTCTGGATGCGGGGTGCGACGTCCACGCCCAGCTCTTCGGGCTTGACCACATCCAGCTGCTTTTTCTTGGCCTTCATGATGTTGGGCAAGGTGACGTAGCGGGGCTCGTTCAGGCGCAGGTCGGTGGTGATGATGGCGGGGGTGCTCAGCGCCAGGGTTTCCAGGCCGCCGTCCACTTCACGGGTGACATTGACCTTGTCGCCCGCGACTTCGACCTTGGAGGCGAAGGTGGCCTGGGGCAGATCGGCCAGGGCCGCCAGCATCTGGCCGGTCTGGTTGTTGTCGCCGTCGATGGCCTGCTTGCCCAGGATCACCAGGCCGGGCTGTTCCTTGTCCACCAGGGCCTTGAGCAGCTTGGCAATCGCCAGGGGCTGCAGCTCGGCGTCGCTCTCCACCAGGATGGCGCGGTCGGCACCGATGGCCATGGCGGTGCGCAGGGTTTCCTGGCACTGGGTCACACCGCAGGACACGGCGATCACCTCGCTGACCACGCCCTTTTCCTTCAGACGCACTGCCTCTTCCACGGCGATTTCGTCAAACGGGTTCATGCTCATCTTGACGTTGGCGATGTCCACGCCTGTGCCGTCGGACTTCACGCGGACTTTGACGTTGTAGTCCACCACGCGCTTGACTGGAACCAATACCTTCATGGTTTTGCTCTTTCAATGATTGTTGGTTAAAACGGTCACCAACGCTTATACAGCAAGCGCTGGCAGCTATGAATTCAGTATTTCAAAATACCGCCATCACGTTGGGTGAAACCTGCGCGATGGCGGCCCTGCCCGCCGCCCTGGCGGGCGGCTGGGGCGCTCACAGACTCACTCCGCTGCCATCCCCTTTTCACGCACCACCTTGCTCCACTTGGCGTAGTCGGTGGTCAGGCTTTGCTGCAGCTGGGCAGCGGGCAGGTAGCGGGCAATCGCGCCGGCACCCAGGATGCGGTCCTGCACGGCCTTTTGCGACAGGATGTCCTTGAGTTCCTTGTTCAGGCGCTCGACCACGGCCGGGGGCAGGCCCTTGGGGCCGAGGAAGGCGCCCAGGGACACGGCGGAGAAGCCATGGATGCCTTGTTCGGCGATGGTCTTGACCTCGGGGATCATGGCCACGCGCTCGGGCGAGCCCACGGCCACGGCCACCAGCTTGCCGGACTTGATGTGCGGCAGGGCCGCGACCAGGTCGGCGTACATGATGGGCACCTGGCCACCGATGGTGTCGGTGATGGCGGGCACGCCGCCCTTGTAGGCCACGTGCTGCATGTCGAACTTGCCCAGGTCCTTGAGCAGTTCCATGCTCATGTGGCCAAAGCTGCCGGCGCCGCTGGTGGTGTAGTTCAGGGCGCCCTTTTGCGCACGCGCGGTGTCGATCAGCTGCTGCAGCGTGGTCACGCCGGGCAGCTTTTCGGGGTTGACGACCATCACGATGGGCAGGTCGTAGACCATGGCGATGGGGGTGAAGTCCTGGGTCACCTCGTAGCCGGTGTTCTTGTAGAACAGCGGCGCGAACAGCGTGGGCGTGGCCAGGGTCATCAGCGTGTAGCCATCAGGGGCAGCGCGCTTGACCTGGCCGGCGGCGATGGCGCCCGAGGCACCGGACTTGTTTTCCACGATGATGGGCTGGCCCAGGCGATCGGACAGTTCCTTGCCCACGATGCGCGAGACCACGTCGGTGGGGCCACCCGGTGGGAAGGGCACGATCAGGGTGATGGGCTTGGTGGGCCAGGCGGCCTGGGCCCAGGCGGAACCGGCCACCACGGTGGCGGCGGCGGCCAGCGCCAGGCGTCGGGTCATGGGGTGTGCGTACATTGCTTTGTCTCCTGTTTGGTTGTCATGCATGCGCAGGGCCAGGCCCTGCGGGGGGGGGTCAGTCCACCCGGGCGTCGGCCACTTCGATCAGCGACTTCCACACGGGTGCGGCCTGCGCATAGGTCTTGGCAAAGCCTTCGGGGCTGCTGAAGACGGGCAGGAAGCCTGCGCCGTCGATGCGCTCCTTGACCTTGGGGTCCTGCGCGGCGTCCTGGATGGCAGCGGACAGCACGTCCACCACTTCCTTGGGCGTGCCGGCAGGCAGGGCCATGCCGACAAAGCCGGCGATGGCGTAGGCGTCATCGGTCACGCCCTGCTCGTAGATGGTGGGCAGCTGGGGCAGCACGGACATGCGGCTCTTGCCGGTCACGCCGATGGCCTTGAGGCGGCCGCTGTCGATGAAGGGCTTGGTGTTCTGCGCGCTGGAGAAGCACAGCTGCAGCTGGCCACCGATCAGCTCCTGGATCATGGGCGCCTCGCCCTTGTAGGCGACGTGGGTCATGTCGGCGTCCATGCTCTTGCTCATGTAGGCACCGCCCAGGTGGGCGTACGAGCCCACGCCCCAGGAGCCATAGGACACCTTGCCCTTGTGGGCCTTCACCCAGGCCAGCAGCTCCTTCATGTTGTTGGCCGGCACCGAGGGGTGGACCACCAGGGTCACCGGGGCCGAGGCCAGCAGGGACAGCATCAGCAGGTCCTTCTGCGGGTTGTAGGCCATCTTGGTGTACAGGAACTGGTTGATCAGCAGCGAGGTGCTGAGCGAGACCACGACGTTGTAGCCATCCGGTGCCGACTTGGCGACCATGTCCGTGCCCAGCATGGCCGAGGCACCGGCCTTGTTCTCCACGATGACGGGCTGGCCCAGCTTCTTGGACACGGCCTCGGCCAGCACGCGCGCCACGATGTCGGTGGCACCGCCGGGATTGAAGGGCACGATGAAGCGCACGGGCTTGCTGGGGTAGGCGGCCTTGGCCCAGGCGGGCAGGCCGACCAGGCTGGTGCCGGCGGCCGCGGCCGTGGCGGCCAGGAACTGGCGGCGGAGGATGGTGATACGGTCCATGTGGTTGTCTCCCTGTTGAACGGAACGGTGGAAGCCGGCCCTCGGTCCTTGCCGCGCAGCCCTCTGGTGAGGCCGTCGCAGGCGGTCCGGCTTGGCAAAAATCAGCCTTGTTGCTCGGGCAGCGTCAGCACGCCCTTGTCCTTCAGCGCCTGCAGCTGCGCATCGCTCATGGACAGCAGTTGCTGCAGCACTTCGCGCGTGGCCTCCCCCAGGGTGGGTGGGGCGTTGCGGATCGGCAGGCGCTGGCCATCCAGGCGGTACGGCGGCGCAAACACCCAGGTCTGGCCAGCCACGGGGTGCGGCATCTGGTGGAACATGCCAGCCTGCTGGGTGCGCTGGCTGGTCAGGGCCTCGTGCAGGCCCGCCACCTCGCCGCAGGGGATGCCCACGGCGTGCATGCGGTCCAGCAGCTGCTGGCGCGGATGGCTGGCGATGATCTGCTTGAGCATGGGCAGCACTTCGAGGCGGTTGCGCGCCCGCTCCACATTCGTGGCGTAGCGGGGGTCTTCGAAGATGTCGGGACGGTCGATGACGTGGCGGCAGAAGGCCTCGAACTGGCGGTTGTTGCCCACGCCGATGATCAGCGGGCCGTCGGCCGCCTCGAACAGGCCGTAGGGCACGATGGACGGGTGGGCGTTGCCGTAGCGCTGGGTGTCGTGGCCCAGCAGCATCGCGTCCAGCGCGTAGTAGCCGTTGATGGTGATGCCGCAGTCGTACAGCGCCAGCTCGATCTGGCGACCCCGGCCATTGCGGCTGCGGCGGTACAGCGCCGCCAGCACGGCCTGGGCGGCGTACATGCCGGTCATCAGGTCGACCACGGCCACGCCGAACTTCAGCGGGGGCGTGCCCTCTTCGCCGTTGATGGCCATCAGGCCGGCCTCGGCCTGGATCACCAGGTCGTAGCCGGGGCGCTTGGCCTCGGGGGTGTCGCTGTTGTAGCCGGCCACGCTGCAATAGATCAGGTCGGGCTTGATGGACTTGAGCTTGTCGTAGCCCAGGCCCAGCTTGTCGGCACCGCCGTGCTTGAAGTTGTGGATCACCACGTCGAACTGCGGCAGCAGGTCATAGATGATCTGCACGCCTTCGGCGCTTTGCAGGTCCAGCGTGATGGACCGCTTGTTGCGGTTCATGCTGTTGTAGTAGGTGGTCTCGGTCTGGCCAATGCGCATGCCCCAGTCGCGCGTGTCATCGCCGCGGCCGGGGTGCTCCACCTTGATGACTTCGGCACCGAAGTCGGCCAGCACCTGGCCGCACAAGGGGCCGGCAAACACCCGCGACAGATCGAGCACGCGCACGCCTTCCAGCGGAAAGTCGATGTCGTCGGGCAATGGTTGGGTGGTCATGTGAGGGTCTCCCTGGGCCTGTGGTTCTTCTGGTGTTTATTGCGTCAACGGCACGCTGGGTGCCTGGCGGAAGCTGGGGGCGCGCTTTTCCAGGAAGGCGCCAATGCCTTCGCGCGACTCGGCGGTCTCCTGCGACTGCACCATGTAGCGGGCTTCCAGCTCCAGCTGTGCTTCCAGCGTGTTGCGGGGGGCCTGGCGGCACAGGTCCTTGATGCGCGCCATGGCCAGTTCGGGGCCCTGGGCGATCTGCTGCGCCAGCGCCAGTGCCAGCACGATGGCCTGGCCGGGTTCGGCCAGGCGGTTGACGGCGCCCAGGCGCTCCATGCGCTCGCCGCTGATGCGCTCGCCAGTCAGGCACAGCTCGGTCAGCACCTGGCGCGAGACGAATTCGGACAGGAAAGCCGTCGCGCCGCCGTCGGGCGTCAGGCCGACCTTCACATAGGCCACGGAGAACACGCTGTCGCGCGCGGCCACCAGCATGTCACAGGCCAGTGCCAGCGACAGGCCGGCGCCGGCCGCCGCGCCTTCGACCGCCGCGATGACGGGCTTGGGGCAGTCGCGCACGGCGCGGATCAGGTCGTGCAGGCCTTCCAGCTTTTCGCGGCGCTGCTCCACGGGCAGTTCGCGGCGCTTGGCCAGCTGGCGCAGATCGCCACCGGCACAGAAATGCCCGCCTTCACCGGTCAGGATGACCGCGCCGATGCTGGCATCGGCCGCAGCGTCCGCCAGCGCAGTGGTGACGGCCGCATAGAACTCGGGCGACAGCGCGTTGCGCGCGGCCACGTTGTTGTTGGAGAGGATGAGCACATTCCCCTCGCGACGAATCAGCAATGCATCGTTCACCGCATGTCTCCTTGGCTTGTTGTCGTGGTCGGTGGGTGCCGGGGCCGGCCGCCCGGGCGCACAGCGCCCGGTGGCCTGGGACTCAGACGGCCTGGCTCAGCGCCATGAAGCGCGCCAGGTGGTGGTCTTCGTCACCGAACTGGTGGTCGATCATGACCAGGCGCTTGGCGTAGTGCGCCAGGGGCAGCTCCCAGGTCATGCCGATGCCGCCGTGCATCTGGATGCTTTCCTCGGCCACCAGCGTGCCCGCGTAGCCCACGGTGTACTTGGCCGCGGCCAGCATCTTGGCGCGCTCCACGCCCTGGGCGTTGTCAATGGCATCGGCCGCGTTGATCACGGTCGAACGCACCTGCTCCACCTCCAGCAGCAGGTCGGCCATGCGGTGCTGCAGGGCCTGGAAGGTGCCGATGGCCACGCCGAACTGCTTGCGGGTCTGCAGGTATTCCAGCGTGTGCTGCTTGGCCACGTCCATGGCGCCCAGGGCCTCGGCCGCCAGCGCCAACAGGGCATAACCCTGGATGTGCTCCAGCACGCCATAGCCTTGGCCTTCGGCCCCCAGCAGGGCGTCGGCACCCAACTGCACGTTGTTGAACGTCAGCTCGGCGGCGCGGCCACCTTCAAAGCAGCTGTAGCCGCGCTTGCCGATACCGGCCGTCGTGCCATCCACCAGGAACAGGCTGATGCCGGCTTCGTCAAAAGCACCACCGGCCGTGCGTGCCGACACCAGCAGCAGGTCGGCCTTTTCGCCCAAGGCCACCACGCTCTTGGCGCCGTTCAGCACCCAGCCTGTGGCCGTCTTGGCGGCCGTGGCGGTGACCTTGTTCAGCTCATAGTGGCTGCCGGGTTCGTCGTGCGCCAGGGCAGCGATCACGCCGCCGGCGATGATGTCGTCCAGGCGCTGCTTTTGCGATTCGGAGCCCGCGGCAATCAGCGCCTGGCCCACGACCAGGGCGCCCAGCAGGGGCTCGGCCACCAGGCCGCGGCCCAGCGATTCGAACACCACGCTGATGTCAAAGCCCGAGCCGCCAAAGCCGCCCGCGTCTTCAGGGAACAGCGCGCCGATGGCGCCCAGCTCGGCAAACTGGGCGTACAGCGCGGGGCTGTGGCCTTCGTCGCCATAGGCCAACTGGTTGCGGTGCTCGATGCCGTACTGCTCCGCCACGAAGCGGTTCAGGCTGTCCGCCAGCATGCGGCGGTCTTCGGTGTGTGTGAAGTTCATGACAAATTCTTTCTACCCAACAGGTCATCTATCCAGATCGCTCGGCATCACCGCTTTCGAGGGAGACACCGAGCAAGAGCCGCCTCGCAGCAAGGGTGTCGTCCCCCTTGGGGGAAGGCGCGCAGCGACTCAGGGGGTGGACATTTACAAGCCCAGGATCATCTTGGAGATGATGTTTTTCTGAATTTCGTTGGAGCCGCCGAAGATCGACAGCTTGCGGTAGTTGAAGTAGTTGGCCGAGGCCGTGGCGGCCTCGTCGATGCCGCCCACCGGCGCCTCTTCGTAGCCTTCGTACTGGGCTTCGTCGATGTAGGGCACGGCATACACGCCCATGGCACGGCGGATCAGCGACAGGATTTCCTGGCGGATCTCGGTGCCGCGGATCTTCAGCATGGAGCTTTCCGCACCGGGCACGCCACCACCGGCCACGGCGGCGATCACGCGCAGGTTGGTGGTCTTCATGTTTTCCAGGTCGATCTCGACGCGCGCCATGCGGGCGGCGAACAGAGGGTCCTGGTTCAGCGGCTGGCCATTCTTGTGCACCTTGGCGGCGATGACCTTGAGCTTGGCCAGCGCCGAGATGCAAAAGCCCACGCCGGCGATGCCGGTGCGCTCATAGGTCAGCAGGTACTTGGCATAGGTCCAGCCCTTGTTCTCTTCCCCCACCAGGTTTTCGACGGGCACCTTCACGTCGGTGAAGAAGACCTCGTTGACTTCCTTGTCGCCGTCCAGCGTGCGGATGGGGCGCAGCTCCACGCCGGGGGTGTTCATGTCCACCAGCAGGAAGCTGATGCCGGCCTGGGCCTTGGCGTCTTTGTTGGTGCGCACCAGGCAGAAGATCATGTTGGCGTGCTGGCCCTGGGTGGTCCAAGTCTTCTGGCCGTTGACGATGTAGTGGTCGCCGTCGCGCACGGCCGTGGTCTTGACCGAGGCCAGATCGGAGCCCGCACCGGGTTCCGAATAGCCCTGGCACCACCAGTCATCGCCGTTCAGGATGCGGGGCAGCCAGTACTTCTTCTGCGCCTCGCTGCCGTACTTGATCAGCACCGGGCCCAGCATGTTCACGCCAAACGGCACGATGCGCGGGCCACCGGCCAGGGCGCACTCGGTGTCGAAGATGAACTTTTCCACCGCCCCCCAGCCGGGGCCGCCGTGTTCCTGGGGCCAGTGGTTGGCGTACCAGCCACGCTCGTTCAGGATGGCGTGCCACTGGGCCTGGTCTTCCTTGCTCAGGCGCTGGCCGGCCTTGACCTTGTTGGCGATGTTTTTAGGCAGCTTGTCCTTCAGGAAAGCCTGCACTTCGGCGCGGAACGCCTCTTCTTTGGGGGTGAATTGCAAATCCATTGCTATGTCCTCAGTAATCCGACGCTGTGCACTCCGCCTTGCCAACCGCGCGGCCCCCGCCAGAGACAGCGAGCAAAGGCCGCCCCGCAGCGAGGCTGTCGTCCCCCTTTCAGGGGGAAGGCGCGCAGCGCCTCAGGGGTCTTAATAAATCTCGAACAGGCCGGCTGCGCCCATGCCACCGGCAATGCACATGGTCACCACGCCGTATTTGACCGACGGGTCCTTGGCCTTGCGGCGCTGGCCTTCCAGCAGGATGTGGCCGGCCAGACGTGCGCCGGTCATGCCAAACGGGTGGCCGATGGAGATGGCGCCGCCATTGACGTTCAGGCGTTCGGTGGGAATGCCCAGCTGGCGCTGGCAGTACAGCGCCTGCGAGGCGAAGGCCTCGTTCAGCTCCCACAGGTCGATGTCGTCCACGGTCAGGCCGTGGCGGGCCAGCAGCTTGGGCACGGCAAACACGGGGCCGATGCCCATCTCGTCGGGCTCGCAACCGGCGACGGCAAAGCCGCGGAAGGCGCCCAGCGGCTGCAGGCCCAGGCGCTCGGCCACCTTGGCCTCGACCACCACGCAGGCGCTGGAGCCGTCGGACAGCTGCGAGGCATTGCCCGCGGTGATGAAGTTGCCGGGGCCCTTCACGGGCTCCAGCTTGGCCAGGCCTTCCAACGTGGTGCTGGCGCGGTTGCAGTTGTCCTGGGTGGCGATGACGTCACGGTAGGTGACTTCGCCGGTGTCCTTGTTTTTCTCCGCCATCTTCGTGGCGCAAGGAATGATTTCGTTGTCAAACAGACCGGCTGCCTGCGCGGCGGCGGTGCGCTGCTGGCTCAGCAGCGAGAAGGCATCCTGGTCTTCGCGGCTGATGCCATAGCGCTTGGCGACCACGTCGGCGGTGTCGATCATGGCCATGAACAGCTCGGGCTTGCGCTCGACCAGCCAGGGGTCCATGTCGGTGGGCAGGTTGTTGCCGGCGCGGATGCCGGAGATGGTTTCCACACCGCCGGCCAGCATGGCGTCCACGCCTTCGGCCACCACGCGGCCCGCCGCGATGGCGATGGACTGCAGGCCCGAAGCGCAGTAGCGCGTGATGGTGGTGCCGGCAATGCTCAGCGGCAGCTCGGCGCGCAGCACGGTCTGGCGGCCCAGGTTGCGGCCCTGGAAGCCGTCAGGGTTGCCGCAGCCGAGGATCAGGTCCTCGATCATGGCGGGGTCCACGCCCGAGCGCTCCACCGCGGCCTTGACGGAAAACGCGGCCAGCTGGGCGGCGGGCGTGATGTTGAACTCGCCGCGGTGCGACTTGGTCAGCGGCGTGCGGGCGGTGGAAACGATGACGGCTTCGCGCATGGTGTGTTGTCTCGGTTGAATTGGTTTGGATAGCTGTCAGCGCTGTTGTTTCAAGGTTTCCCCATACTTTTGATATGGAAAGCCTTATTGTTATTGCGCTTCCAGCTTCTCTTTTTGATGCCGCACCTTGAACGTGCGGCCCGGTGGCCTGGTTTTTATGTGCCCCCGGCACTCCCTGATGGGCCTTGCGGCCCTTCCTCTTTGTGCGCCGCACGCGGCGGCGCACGCCGATCACGCAGCCTGACGGAGGCGGCGCCCTGTGCAGGTGGCCGCCCCTGGGCAGGCTTTAGTCCGCCTGGTTCAGGCTGTCAAAGTTCTTGCCTTCGGCGACCAGCTTTTTCAGCAGGGCGGCGGGCTTCCAGAACAGCGGGTCTTCCTGCTCGAACGCCTGGATGTCCGCCAGGATCTTGTCCAGGCCCTGCATATCGGCCCACTTCATGGGGCCGCCGCGCCAGCGGGGGAAGCCGTAGCCGGAGATGAAGGTCACGTCCACATCCAGGGGGCGCAGGGCGATGCCCTCTTCGACCACCTTGGCGCCTTCGTTGACCATGGCGGCCATGTAGCGGCGCATGATTTCCTCGGGGGTGAACTGGCGTGGCGTCACGCCCTTCTTGGCGCGCTCGGCGTCGACAATCGCCAGCACTTCGGGGTCGGGCTGGCCGACGCGCGCGCCTTGCGGGTACAGGTAGAAGCCGCGGCCGGTCTTCTGGCCGAACCAGCCGTTCTCGCAGATGCGGTCGGCCACCTCGACGTAGCGCGCCTTGGGGTCGCGCGTCGCGGCGCGGCGCTTGCGCGTGGCCCAGCCGATGTCGCCGCCAGCCAGGTCGGTGACCTGGAAGGGGCCCATGGGGTAACCAAAGCCACGCACGGCCGCGTCGATCTCGTAGGGCGAGGCACCGTCTTCCATGAGGTAGTCGGCGG
Organism: Comamonas aquatica; assembly: GCF_018064205.1. Lineage (NCBI taxonomy): Bacteria > Pseudomonadati > Pseudomonadota > Betaproteobacteria > Burkholderiales > Comamonadaceae > Comamonas > Comamonas aquatica. Next base: position 2,858,209 of record NZ_CP072916.1, read on the forward strand.
CCTGCTTGTACACGGCCAGGATGCGGTTGCCGATGAAGCCGTCGCAGACGCCGGCGCGCACGGGCACCTTCTTGAGCTTCTTGGCCAGCTCAAACGCGGTGGCCACAACATCGGCCGAGACCTTGGCGGGCACCACGATCTCCAGCAGCTTCATGATGTTGGCGGGGCTGAAGAAGTGCAGGCCGATCACATCCTGCGGGCGGGCCGTGGCGTCGGCAATCGCGTCGATGTCCAGGTAGGAGGTGTTGGTGGCCAGCACGGCGCCGGGCTTGCAGACGCGGTCCAGTTCCTTGAACACGGCCTTCTTGACTTCCAGGTCTTCGAACACGGCCTCGATCACCAGGTCCACGTCCTGCAGATCGTCGTAGCTGGTCGAAGCGGTGTAGCGCGCCATGATGGCGGCCTTGCCCTCTTCGGTCATACGGCCCTTGGCGATCAGGCCGTTGTAAACCTTTTCCACATTCGCCTGGCCCCGGGCGATGGACTCGGCATCGCGCTCGACCATGATCACGGGGTAGCCGGCGTCCAGCGCCGCCACGGTGATGCCGGCGCCCATGGTGCCGCCACCGATGATGGCCAACTTGGCAAAGGCACGCGGTGCGGCGGCCTTGGCTTCGGGGATCTTGGCGGTCTCGCGCTCGGCGAAGAAGGCATGGATCAGGCCCTGGCGCTGGGGGCTTTCCAGGCACTGCACGAACAGGGCGCGCTCATGGGCCAGACCCTGCTCGAACGGCAGGTTCACGGCGGCCTTGGCGCACTCGATGATCTTCAGCGGCGAGAACAGGCCACGCGCCTTCTTGGCGGTATCGATGGCCAGGGCTTCCAGCTCGGCCAGGGCCCCGACCTTGTCGGTGATCTCGATGTCGCGGGTGCGGCGCACGGGGGCGCCGGCCGCCAGCAGGCCGCGGGTATAGGCCAGGCCGGCGGCGGTCACATCGTCACCGTCCACCAGCTGATCCACCAGGCCGGCTGCGGCAGCGGCCTTGGCCGACAGGTGCTTGCCGCTGAGCATCAGCTCGGTGGCGGCCTTCACGCCCATCACGCGGGGGGCACGCTGGGTGCCGCCAGCGCCGGGCAGCAGGCCCAGGTTCACTTCGGGCAGGCCCAGCAGCGCCTTGGGCAGTGCCAGGCGGTAGTGGGCCGACAGCGTCACTTCCAGGCCGCCACCCAGGGCGGGGCCGTGGATGGCCGCCACCACCAGCTTGGGGCTGGCTTCGATCGCGTTGCAGACCTCGGGCAGCGAGGGGGGCATGGCGGGCTTGCCGAATTCACGGATGTCGGCGCCAGCGATGAAGGCCTTGCCCTCACCGATGATCAGCAAAGCCTTCACGGCCGCATCGGGCGCGGCCTGTTCCACGGCGGCCAGCAAACCGGCGCGCACGGCCTGACCCAGTGCATTGACGGGGGGGTTGTGGATGCTGACCACCAGCACCTCGCCATCGAGGCGGGTTTGGACCACAGAAGCGGTGTTGTCGGAACTCATGCGCGTGTCTCCGGAAATCGGTTTTCAGGGAAAAGCCGTTTGTACTACGACAAAGGCTCTTTACAATCACCTCGATAATTGACAGACCGTCAAATAAATTTAGACAATCACCAGGGAAAACCCGCAATGGACCTGCAGTCCCTCACCCTGCTGGTGGAGATCATCGACAGCGGCAACCTCAGCCAGGCCGCGCGCAAGCTGAAGATGACGCGGGCCAACGTCAGCTACCACCTGTCACAGCTGGAAAAGTCGGTCGGCGTGCAGCTGGTCAAGCGCACCACGCGCCGGGTGGAGCCCACCGAGGTCGGGCTGCGCCTGTACGAGCACGGGCGCAACATCCACAACGAAATGCTGGCCGCGCGCGAGACCATCACCAGCCTGGGCCAGGAGCTGCGCGGGCGCGTGGGCATCAGCGTGCCCAGCGGCTATGGCCAGATCGTGGTGAGCGACTGGCTGATCGAGTTCAAGCGGCTGTACCCCGGCATCGTGCTGGACGTGCTGTTCGAGAACCGTGCCGACAACCTGCGTGACGAGGTCGACATCGCCATCCGCGTGATGCAGGAGCCGCCCCTGTCCGTGGTGGCGCGCAGCCTGGGCGATGTGCGCTACGTGGCCTGCGCCTCCAGGGACTACGCCGCGCAGCACGGCCTGCCGCAGACGCTGATGGAGCTGCGCGCCAGCCCGCTGATCACCGCCGGCGTGATGGGGCGCCAGCTGCGCCTGGCGGCCTACCAAGGGCTGGAGCGCCAGGAGGTGACGCTGGAGCCAACCATCATCTCCGAGCACTTTCCCTTCCTGCGCCAGGGCATCCTGGCCAGCCTGGGCGTGGGCCTGGTGCCCGACTATGTGGTGCAGGACAAGGTGGCCACCGGCGAGGTGCTGACCACCTTGCACGACTACCGGCTGAGCATCTTCGGCACACACATGTACCTGCTGTACCTGCCCAACCGCCACCAGACCCGGGCGGTGCGCACCTGCATCGACTTTCTGCTGGCCAAGGCCCGCGGCGAGGTCCAGCCCACGACGGCATGACGCCAGGGCCGGCGGCCATCGCTGCGGCCCAACACCACGGGCCCCGGCCCCGGCCCCACGGCCATAAAAAAACCCGCAGGCCCAGGCCTGCGGGTGCTGTGGGATCGCCGCGCACGCTCAGTTGCGGCCACCCTCCTCACGGTCACGCCGGTGCGAGGGCCAGGCACGCCCCTCTTCCCGCGACGGACGCTCGGGCCGGCCCTCGGGGGGGCGCGGCCGGTCCGGGCGCACCTGGGGGCGGCCATCGCCATCCGGGCGCCATTGCGGTGGGCGGCCCTCCCCACGGTCCGGACGGTCTGGGCGATCGGGCCGCACCTGGGGCGGGCGCGGTCCGTCGTCAGGACGCCAGAACGGCGGACGGGGCCGGTCGTCGGGGCGCACTTCGGGCCGCGAAGGCCAGGGCGCCGGGCGCACCGGCGGTGGCGGCGGCCGGAAATGGGGCCGCGGTGGTGGGGGCGGCACATAGTGGTAGCCGGGGGGTGCCCAGCGCCCAGGGCGCCAGTCATAGCGGTTGCCGCTCCAGAACCAGTCCCCACCAATCCAGATGTAGTTGGGCGCGGGTGCCACAGTGCGGTACTCGACGCGCGGGGGTGGCGGATAGCCATAGGTGGTGTAGACCGTGGTGCTGGAGTAGCCATAGTCGGCATAGCCGTCATCCACCGGAGCCACCACGCAGCCACTGAGCAGGGCCACGGCCCCTGCCACACCCAGCGCCGCCCAGCCGCGAGGGCTGAAGCGGGTCCATCGCACAGAGAAATCAGTCCATCGCATAGCAGCTCCTAACAAGGTGACACATTCCATAACGCAAAACCCCGGCAGCATGCTGACCGGGGTTCTTGTCGAAGCTGTAAAGCGCGGGTAAAGAAGCCGCGCAAGATGTGTCGGCGCAGGCAGGGCCGGCACATCGCACGCCTCAGTGGCTGTTTTGCAGCGCAGCAATGCGCTCTTCGATGGGCGGGTGGCTGGAGAACAGCTTGCCAATGCCACCGGTGATGCCCATGGCCTGCATGCTCTTGGGCAGCTCGCCAGGGACCATGCCACCCAGGCGCGCCAGGGCGTTCACCATGGGCTGCTTGCGGCCCATCAGCTGGGCAGCACCGGCATCGGCACGGAACTCGCGCTGGCGCGAGAACCAGGCGACGATCATGGCAGCCACGAAGCCCAGCAGGATGTCCATGACGATGGTGGTCACGTAGTAGCCAATGCCGGGGCCGGAACTTTCGGAATCGCCCTTGCGCAGGAAGCTGTCCACGGCATAGCCGATGACGCGCGACAGGAAGACCACGAAGGTGTTCATCACGCCCTGGATCAGCGTCATGGTCACCATGTCGCCGTTGGCGATGTGGGCCACCTCGTGGCCGATCACGGCCTCGACCTCTTCGCGCGTCATGCCCTGCAGCAGGCCGGTGGACACGGCCACCAGGGCGCTGTTCTTGAAGGCGCCGGTGGCAAAGGCGTTCGGTTCACCCTCGTAGATCCCGACTTCGGGCATGCCGATGCCGGCCTTGTCGGCGAACTTGCGCACGGTGTCCACGATCCAGGCTTCGTCGGCGTTGCGGGGCTGCTCAATCACGTGCACGCCCGAGCTCCACTTGGCCACGGGCTTGGAGATCAGCAGCGAGATGATGGCGCCGCCAAAGCCCATGATGAAGGCAAAGCCCAGCAGCGCCCCCAGGTTCAGGCCATTGGAGGTCAGGAAGCGGTTCACGCCCAGCAGGCTGGCCGTGATGCCCAGCACCGCCACCACGGCAATGTTGGTCAACAGAAAAAGAGCGATTCGTTTCATTGTGAGTTTCTCCACCAGGGGAAATCGGGCCGATGGCCCACAGCCTGCCAGTTGGGGGCGCTGGCAGCCAGATTCAAGCGCTTGTCACCAGTCCCAGGCTCCGATGTTGTCGTGATCTTATGGAGTGCCTGCCGCGCGATGTGAGGGAGTCATCATAGAAGGAAAAGTTCGCCGGCCCGGCCTGCTGACAGCATCGTCCTACTTGCCGGGCGCGGGCAGTTCCACAAAGCGTTTGTCGCGCACTGCCACGCGCGAGGTGCCCTCGTCGCGCAGCTCGAACATCTGGGTGGCCGCCAGCAGCTTGGTCAGGGTGGCGTAGCCGTAGTTGCGTGCATCGAAGGGCAGCTTGTTGCCGATGTGCGTGCCCACGGCGCCGACGCGGGCCCAGCCGCTTTCGTCCTGGGTGGCCTTGACGGCATCGCGCAGCATGGCGACCAGTTGGCGGTCCTGGCGCAGCTGCTGCGAGGGCACGCGCAGGCTGAAGCCGCAGGGCTGGGCCACATCCAGCGCCAGCGGCGCCCCGGCCGGCGCCGTGGTGGCCGGCTCGGGCACCGGCACGCCAGGCAGATCCAGGCTGTCGCCGGCCTCCGCCTCCTGCGCCAGGCTGCGGCGCTCGGCGCGGCTGGTGACGCCGTCGCCCAGCTCCGACAGGGCATCGAAGTACAGAAAGCGCGAACAGGCGTTGACGAAGGCCTTGGGCGTCTGGCTGGCGCCAAAGCCATAGACGGCCGCCCCCTTGGCGCGCAGGTGCATGACCAGCGGGGTGAAGTCGGCGTCGGAGGAGACGATGCCGAAGGCATCGGGCTTTTCGGTGTACAGCAGCTCCATGGCGTCCACGGTCATGGCCATGTCGGTGGCGTTCTTGCCCTTGGAATAGTCGAACTGCTGCATGGGCCGCAGAGCGTACTCCAGCAGCTTGGACTGCCAGCCGTGCAGGCCGGGCTTGGTCCAGTTGCCATAGGCGCGGCGGGTGTTGATGACACCGAAGGTGGACAGCTCGGTCAGGATTTCATCGATCATCTCCGACGGGGCGTTGTCGGCATCGATCAAGAGGGCGATTCGCGGCTGGACATCGGTGGGCATGCAGGCACTCCTTGGACTGCTGTACAGCCTACCCGAGCCACCGCGGCTTGCCAATACAAAAAAAGGAGCTGATTGCGCAGCTCCTTGCTGGTTTTCAGAGCACTTTGCGCCTGAATTCCTTGCGAATCCAGCGCAGGCCGCTTCTCTTTTTTCAGTCCAGCAGCTTCCAGGGCAGGGCTTCGCCGAACCGCAGCGGCTTGAGCTGGGCACCTTCGCCGTACTCGAAGCTGGCAGGCGGGGTCCAGCTTTCCTTGACCAGGGTGATGGTGTCGGTGTTGCGCGGCAGGCCGTAGAAGTCCGCGCCATGGAAGGAGACAAAGGCTTCCAGCTTGTCCAGAGCACCCGCGTTGTCAAACACCTCGGCGTACATCTCGATCGCCGCGTGGGCGCTGTAGCAGCCGGCGCAGCCCGTGGCCGCTTCCTTGAGGTGGGCGGCATGGGGCGCGCTGTCGGTGCCCAGGAAGAACTTCTTGCTGCCGCTGGTGGCGGCCTGCACCAGGGCCAGGCGGTGGGTTTCGCGCTTGAGCACCGGCAGGCAGTAGAAGTGCGGGCGCACGCCGCCCAGGAAGATGGCGTTGCGGTTGAACAGCAGGTGCTGGGGCGTGATGGTGGCGCCCAGGAAGTCGTCGGCGGCGGCCACGTACTCGACCGCTTCCTTGGTCGTCACGTGCTCCATGACGATCTTGAGCTCGGGGAAATCCTGGCGCAGGGGCTGGAGCTGCTGCTCGATGAACACCGCTTCGCGGTCGAACAGGTCGATGCTGGCGTCGGTCACTTCGCCGTGCACCAGCAGCACCAGGCCCTCGCGCTGCATGGCCTCCAGCGTGGGGTAGATCTTGCGCAGGTCGGTCACGCCATGGTCGGAATTGGTCGTGGCCCCGGCGGGGTACAGCTTGCAGGCCACCACGCCGGCGGCCTTGGCGCGCACGATCTCCTCGGGGCCCAGGTTGTCCGTCAGGTACAGCGTCATCAGCGGCTGGAAGCGGCTGCCGGCGGGCACGGCCGACAGAATGCGCGCGCGGTAGGCCAGCGCCATCTCGGCCGTGGTCACGGGCGGCTTCAGGTTCGGCATGATGATGGCGCGGCCCATCTGGCGGGCGCTGTGCGGCACCACGCAGCGCATGGCATCGCCATCGCGCACGTGCAGGTGCCAATCATCGGGACGGGTCAGGGTGAGGGTCGTGGGGGCAGTCATGGCCGTATTGTCCCATTGACTGCGGTCCTGCAGAAATCCTGCGCATGTGCATAATGAGAAGCACTCTCATTTAATAAAATCCAGCATGACCACCGACGTGACCGCCCCTGCCCCCGCTTTCGAACGCGTGCGCCACCCCTTCAAGGCCCGCCACCTGCAACTGCTCTCGCGCGAGCAGATCAGCCCCGGCTTTCTGCGCCTGACCCTGGTGGGCGAGCTGCGCGACTTCGCCAGCGCGGGGTTTGACGACCACTTCAAGCTCATCCTGTCGCAGTCTGGCCTGGACAAGCCCCTGCTGCCCCAGTTGGTGGACGGCAAGCCCATGGTCGACGGCCCCCGCCCCACCATGCGCGACTACACACCGCTGCGCTGGACCACCAACACCCTGACCGTGGACTTTGCCCTGCACGACCACGGCCCCGCCACCGAATGGGCGCGCACCGCCGCCATGGGTTCGTGGGTGGGCGCGGCCGGCCCGCGCGGCTCGCTGGTGATCCGCAAGGACTTCGACTGGTACTGGATGCTGGCCGATGCCAGCGGCCTGCCGGCCGTCGAGCGCGCCCTGGCCGAGCTGCCCGCCAGCGCCCAGGTGACGGTGCGCCTGGCCGTGCCCGAGGCCGACCGCCGCGCCCTGCCCTCGCAGGCCCAGGTCGACCTGCAATGGGTCGATGCGCTGACCGACGCGGCCGAGGCACTGGCACTGCCCGAGGGCAGCGGCTTTGTCTGGGCCGCCGGCGAACACAGCGACATGGCCGCCCTGCGCAAGATCGCACTGGCCAAGGGTGCCTCGCCCAAGCGCATGCGCATCGCCGCCTACTGGAAGCACGGCGAAGCCGCGCACCACGCCGAACTGGCCGACCAAGACTGATGCAGCAACCATAGCACCCAGCGCAGTCTGCATAAGCACTGCAGGCCTTTGAGGTCATGAAAAAGCCGCTGGTGACAGCGGCTTTTGGGGTGCCTGGGGCCTGCGCTCAGTGCTGCAGGATCTTGCCCAGAAAGTCCTTGGTACGCGGCTGGCGCGCATCGGGGTTGCCAAAGAAATCTTCCTTGGTGCAGTCCTCCAAAATCTTGCCGCCCACGTCCATGAAGATCACGCGGCTGGCCACCTTCTTGGCAAAGCCCATTTCGTGCGTCACACACATCATGGTCATGCCTTCGTTGGCCAGGCTCACCATCACGTCCAGCACTTCGCCCACCATTTCGGGGTCCAGTGCCGATGTGGGCTCGTCAAACAGCATCACGTTCGGGTCCATGGACAGCGCACGGGCAATCGCCACGCGCTGTTGCTGGCCACCCGACAGCTGGCCGGGCACCTTGTCCTTGTGCGCCATCAGGCCCACGCGGTCCAGCATCTTCAGGCCGCGCACCTTGGCTTCGTCGGGGCTGCGGCCCAGCACCTTGATCTGTGCGATCGTCAGGTTCTCGGTCACCGTCAGGTGGGGAAACAGCTCAAAGTGCTGGAACACCATGCCCACGGTGGAACGCAGCTTGGGCAAGTTGGTGTGCTTGGTGTCGTGCACGGCCGTGCCATTCACCCAAATCTCACCCTTTTGGATGGGCTCCAGCGCGTTAATGGTCTTGATCAGCGTGGACTTGCCAGAGCCCGAAGGGCCGCACACCACCACCACTTCACCCTTTTTAATGCGGGTGGAGCAGTCGTTGAGCACCTGGAAGCTGCCATACCACTTGGAGACGTTCTTGAGTTCGATCATGAATAAATCCTCAATCTTTCAGACCGTGCGCATCAACGAATGATGGCGATCTTTTTGTGCAGCCGCTTGACCATATACGACAGGGCAAAGCAGATCACAAAGTAAATAACAGCCGCCGCCAAATACGCTTCCATGGGGCGACCAAAGTTCTTGCCCGCCACTTCAAAGCCCTTGAGCATGTCGTAAGCGCCAATCGCATACACCAGCGAGGTGTCTTGGAACAAGATGATGGTTTGCGTCAGCAGCACAGGCAGCATGTTGCGGAACGCCTGTGGCAAGATGATCAGGCGCATGTTCTGGCCGTAAGTCATGCCCATAGCCTGCCCTGCAAACACCTGTCCCCGTGGAATCGACTGGATACCCGCGCGCATGATTTCCGAGAAATAGGCGGCCTCAAACGCGATGAAGGTGATGATGGCCGACATTTCGGCGCCAATCGGTTTGCCAATGACCAGCGGCACCAGCAAGAAGAACCACAAGATCACCATCACCAACGGAATGGAGCGCATGCCATTGACATAGATGGTGGCAGGCAGATCCAGCCACTTCTTGCCCGACAGCCGCATCAACGCCAGCACCGTGCCGAAGAAGATGCCGCCCAGGGTGGCGATGACGGTCAGCATCAGGCTGAAACCCAGGCCCTTGATCACAAAGTTGCTGATCAGGTCCCAGTTGTAAAACGACCAGTCCAAAGAGAAATTCATGGTTTAGTGCCCTCCCGCCGCACCGGGCGCCACCAGACCAGGCACACGCACGCGCTTTTCAATGAAGGCCATGATGCGGTTGATGGTGAAGGCCGACACGATGTACAGGCCGGTCACCGCCAAATAGACCTCGATGCCGCGACCCGTTTCTTCCTGTGCCTGCATAGCGAACATGGTCAGCTCGGTCACCGACACCGCAAACGCCACCGACGAGTTCTTGAAGATGTTCATCGTCTCGCTGGTCAGCGGCGGAATGATGATGCGGAAGGCATTCGGCAGCAGCACGTAGCGGTAGGTCTGCCAGGTGGTGAACCCCATGGCCATGCCCGCATAGCGCTGCCCGCGTGGCAGCGCCTGGATGCCGGAGCGCACCTGCTCGGCAATACGCGCCGAAGTGAAAAAGCCCAAGGCCAACACCACCAGCACAAAGCCCGAGACGGACTTCATCGCCGGGAAGATGGATGGCACCACGTGGTACCAGATAAAAATTTGCACCAGCAACGGGATATTGCGGAAAAACTCCACCCACGCATTGCCGAAACGCACCGTCCAGGGACGGTTTTCCAAGGTACGCAAGGTACCGATCACCACACCCACCACCAAAGCCAGCACCAGCGCCAGCAGGGACACGGACACCGTCCAGCCCCAGGCCGACAGCATCCAGTCCAGGTAGGTGATGTCGCCGTCCTTGCCAAAACAGCCTTCGCGCACCGTGCGGTCCAGCGTGTCCTCGCAGAACATTTGCCAATCCCAATTCATAGGATTTCCTTCCAGTTAACCACCTTATGCCCGTCTATGACGGGCCCTCCAACGGAAAACGCCCCGGCCCGCAAGATGCAGGTGGGGCGCATCCCGTCGGCTAAGAATTACTTGTTGTAATCTTCCTTAGGCTTGTTGTTGGGGTTGTTCCAAGCATTCTTGGTGGCTTCCGACAGGGGCAGACCCACTGCCACGTTGGCTGGAGGAATAGGCTGGATGAACCACTTGTCCCACAGCTTGGCCAGCGTGCCATCCTTGACCTGGCGGGCGATCGAGTCGTTCACGGCCTTCAGGAAGGCGGGATCGTTCTTGCGCACCATGCAGGCGATCGGCTCGGTGGACAGGGGCTCACCCACGATCTTGAAGTCCTTGGCATTCTTGGACTTGGAGATGTTGCCCGCCAAGATGGAGCCGTCCATCACGAACGCATCGGCACGGCCGGTTTCCAGCAGCAGGAAGCTGTCGGCGTGGTCCTTGCCCATGATGTTCTTGAACTCGATGCCTTCGGCGCGCTTGTTCTGGCGCAGCAGTTGCACCGAGGTCGTGCCCGTGGTGGTGGCCACGGTCTTGCCGTTCAGGTCCTTGACATCGTTGATGCCGGAGTTGGCCTTCACGGCGATGCGCACCTGCTCCACGTAGGTGGTGTTGGCGAAGTCCACGTCCTTCTGACGGTTCAGGTCATTGGTGGTGGAGCCGCACTCCAGGTCCACGGTGCCGTTCACCACCAGGGGGATACGGTTCTGCGACGTCACGGGCTGGTACTTGGTCTCAAGATTGGTCATGCCGAGCTGCTTGCGCAGGTCGGAAGCGATGTTTTCCGCCATGGCCGTGTGGAAGCCCACGTACTTGCCGTCGCCCAGGGTGTAACCCAGTGCACCCGAAGATTCGCGCACACCCAGGGTGATGCTGCCCGACGATTTCACCTTGGCCAATGTGTCGTTGGCTTGCGCCATGGCGCTACCAGCAGCCAATGCCATCACAGCCACGGCCAGCAAATGTTTCTTCATTCAGTGCTCCTCAGATTTACTAGAGACAACGCAATCTCATGCAGCCGACAGCTTACGCATGAGGTCATGCACAATGTACATAATCTGCCACAACTTGTCAGCTACGCGACAGACTTTTCCGCCACCCGGCATAGCCAAGCGGAATGACTTCCATCCTAAAAGGTATGCACCAATTTGAAGAAGAAGTTTGATGCGGAGAAACACCTAGAACAGGCAGTTTTCTTGCATCCAGACCGCGGACCAATGAAAAAAAGCGACGTTCCCGGCCTCGGGAAAGTCGCTTTTTTCTCGGGAGGCACTGCCGCAAATGCAAGCAATACCTGTGCCAATTCTTAGAGCGAAAACCTCACTGCGCCTTGGCTTTCTCCAGCCCTTCGGCCTGGGATTGCAGGAAGCTCCACAGGGCCTGGACCACGCTCTTGGCGCCGTCCTTGCCGGTGGGCTTTTCCCGGTAGGCCAGCACATCCATGGGCAGCTGGAACTTCTGCGACCCCTCGGGCACGGCACTGACCAGGCGGCCGGACTGCAGCTCGTTGCGCACCGCGCTGTACGGCAGGAAGGCCACGCCGTGGCCTTCGATGGCCATGGCCTTGAGGCCTTCGGCCATGTCGGTTTCGTAGACCCGCTCCAGGTGCACCGGCATGGATGCCTCCTTGAGCAGCAATTCAGTCAGGCGCCCCAGGTAGGCACCCGGGCCATAGGCCAGGAAAGGCAGGGGTTCGCTGGCATGGCCCGGCAGCATGAACAGGGGCTTGCCGTTGGCATCAGGCTTGGCATACGGCGCCAGCAACTCTTCACCCAGGCGCACCATTTCGTAGCGCGCCATGTCCAACTGGAAAGGCTGGGAGCTGTGGTGGTAGGCGATCAGCAGGTCACAGCCGCCTTCAACCAAACGCATCACCGCGTCGTGGACGTTGAGGGCGATCAGCCGGCTCTTGAAGGAGCCGAACTGCTCCTGCACCTGCGACACCCAGGCCGGAAAGAAGGTGAAGGCCAGGGTGTGCGGCACGGCAAAGCCGACCATGCCCTTGTCGCTGCTGGCATGGGCCCGCAGCATGGAGCGCGTGCTCTGCAGGGACTGCAGCATCTCCAGCGCCTGGTCGTACATGGTCTTGCCCGCCGACGTCAGACGCGTGGGGTAAGAGCTGCGATCCACCAGGTCGGTCCCGGCCCAGGCCTCCAGCGCCTGGATACGGCGCGAGAAAGCTGGCTGCGTGACGTGGCGCAACTGGGCAGAGCGGCTGAAGCTGCGCGTTTCAGCCAGACTGACAAAATCTTCAAGCCATTTGGTTTCCATGCCCCTGATTATCGCCTTGCCGTAGCCTGACACCCTAGGGCCACCCGCATAGCCAAGGGCTGCGAAAGTCTCAATAATGCGTTTCGAGTTCTCGCTGCCATCCGTGCTAGGGCTCAGCGTCCGGCTGTGCGTGCACAACACCGACAGGACCGGAATCGCACTAGCGTTTGCCTTGCTTTTGTTCACGATTCCGCGACATGTCCGAACCTTCCCACAGCCCGGCCCCACAGGCCGAAGGCCCCGAGCAGCCACGTGCCCTGCGCATTGAAGACTGGCTCACCGTCATCATCATGGCCTTGCTGGCCCTGATCACCTTCGCCAACGTCCTGGTGCGTTATTTCACCGACGCCTCGTTTGCCTGGACCGAGGAAATCTCCATCTTCCTGATGATCCTGCTGGCCATGGTGGCCGGCAGTGCCGCCGTCGCCCGCGACCAGCACATCCGCATCGAATTCCTGACCAGTCGCGGCACTTCTGCACGAAAACAGCTGCTAGCCCGCCTGGGGTCTGCGTCAGTAGCTCTGCTTTTTGCTTTGATTGCAGCGCTCAGCGCACGCGTCGTCTGGGACGACTGGCGCTATGAGGAAACCTCGCCCGGCATCGGTGTGCCGCAGTGGTGGTATTCCATGTGGCTGCCGATCTGCTCGCTGGCCATCACGGCGCGGGCCATCGGCCTGTTCCGGCGCCAGGGCCGCCTGGCGCAGTTCGAGGCAGTCGCCACCGAAGAGCAGGAGTCCGCATGATCGCTGCCCTGCTGTTCGTGGCCTTTCTGGTCCTGATGTTCCTGGGCGTGCCGATCGGCGCGGCCCTGGGCCTCGCGGGTGCGGCCTGCATTGCGCTGGCCAACCTGGATGTGCAATGGTTCGGCCTGCTGGCCGTGCCCCAGAACTTCTATGCCGGCCTGGGCAAGTACCCGCTGCTGGCCATCCCCATGTTCGTGCTGGTGGGGTCCATCTTTGACCGCTCCGGCGTGGCCGCACGGCTGGTGAACTTTGCGATTGCCATCGTCGGCCGCGGCCCCGGCATGCTGCCGCTGGTGGCGATTGCCGTGGCCATGTTCCTGGGCGGCATCTCGGGCTCCGGCCCGGCCAATGCCGCCGCCGTGGGCGGGGTGATGATTGCGGCCATGTACCGGGCCGGCTACCCCGGCAGCTTCTCGGCCAGCGTGGTCGGCGCCGCCGCCGCCACGGACATTCTGATTCCGCCCTCCGTGGCGTTCATCATCTACTCGGTGCTGGTGCCCGGCGCCTCGGTGCCGGCGCTGTTTGCGGCCGGCATGATCCCCGGCATCCTGGCCGGCCTGGCCCTGGTGGTACCCGCCGTGTGGATGGCGCGCCGCCACAAGATGGGCCACCTCGAAGCCGATCTGCCGCGCCCCGCGCTGTGGCAAAGCTTCAAGGAGGCCATCTGGGGCCTGGCGGCCCCGGTGCTGATCCTGGGCGGCATGCGCGCCGGCTGGTTCACCCCCACCGAGGCGGCCGTGGTTGCCGTGTTCTACGGCCTGTTCGTGGGCATGTGCATCCACCGCACCATCGGCGTGCGCGACCTGTTCCCCATCCTGCGCGAGGCGGGTGAGCTGTCGGCCGTGATCCTGCTGGTGGTGTCGCTGGCGGGCATCTTCGCCTTCTCGCTGTCCACGCTGGGCGTGATCGATCCGGTGGCCAAGGCCATCGTGCAGTCGGGCCTGGGCGAGTACGGCGTGCTGATGCTGCTGATCCTGCTGCTGATCACCGTGGGCATGTTCCTGGACGGCATCTCCATCTTCCTGATCTTCGTGCCGCTGCTGCTGCCCATCATGCAGCACTACGGCTGGGACCCCGTGTGGTTCGGTGTGATCCTGACGCTGAAGGTGGCGCTGGGCCAGTTCACGCCGCCGCTGGCCGTGAACCTGATGGTGTCCTGCCGCATCGCCGGCGTGCCCATGGAATCCACCGTGCGCTGGGTCATTCCGATGCTGATCGCCATGTTCCTGGTCATGCTGCTAGTGATTGCCTTCCCGCAGCTGGCGCTGTGGCTGCCGGCCCGACTGGGCTACTGAGCCCCCTGCTTTCCCCCGAGTGCTTGCAAAAACCCAACCCAAGAGGAGACAACCCATGCAACTGCGTACCTTTCTGACGGCCTCGGCCGCTGCCGCCACCCTGCTGGCCCTGGGCCTGCCTGCGCACGCCCAGGCGCCCGCCAACTACAAGAGCGAGTACCGCCTGTCCGTGGTGCTGGGCACGGCCTTCCCCTGGGGCAAGGGCGCGGAAATCTGGGCCGACAAGGTGCGCGAGCGCACCCAGGGCCGCATCAACATCAAGCTCTACCCCGGCACCTCCCTGGTCCAGGGCGACCAGACGCGTGAATTCAGCGCCATCCGCCAGGGCGTAATCGACATGGCCGTGGGCTCCACCATCAACTGGTCGCCCCAGGTCAAGGCGCTGAACCTGTTCTCGCTGCCCTTCCTGTTCCCCGACTATGCGGCCGTCGATGCCGTGGTCCAGGGCCAGGTCGGCCAGGAAATTTTCAGGACCATCGACAAAGCCGGCGTACTGCCCCTGGCCTGGGGCGAGAACGGCTACCGCGAGATCTCCAACTCCAAGAAGGCCATCAGCAAGCCCGAAGACCTCAAGGGCATGAAGATCCGTGTGGTCGGCTCGCCGCTGTTCCTGGACACCTTCACCGCACTGGGCGCCAACCCCACGCAGATGAGCTGGGCCGACGCCCAGCCCGCCATGGCCAGCGGCGCCGTGGACGGCCAGGAAAACCCCGTGTCCGTGTACATGGCGGCCAAGCTGAGCACCGTGGGCCAGAAGCACATGACGCTGTGGGGCTACATGAACGACCCGCTGATCTACGTGGTGAACAAGGACGTGTGGGCCAGCTGGACCACGGCCGACCAAGCCATCGTCAAGCAGGCCGCGCTGGATGCCGCCAAGGAGCAGATCGCCATCTCCCGCAAGGGCATGAGCGAGGCCGACAAGCCCCTGGTCAAGGAGCTGACCGCCCAGGGCGTGACCGTGACCGACCTGAACCCCGCGCAGCGCAAGGTGTTTGCCGACGCCACCAAGAGCGTCTACACCAAGTGGAAGCCGCAGATCGGCACCAACCTGGTGGACATGGCCGAAAAGGCAATTGCTGCACGCAAGCAGTGATGCATTCCGGGGCCTGACCGGCCCCGCTTGCACGGCGCAGCCCCCCGCCCGGTCTGCGCCGTTTTTTTATGCCTGCCCCGCCCGCACCTGTGTCCGCAGGGGCGGCGCAGGCCGGTGCACGCGCCGGCTCACGCCGCCAGCACGGCGGCCAGGGCCAGGGCGGCCGGCACGGTCTGGATGAACAAGATCTTTTTGGACGCCGTCATCGCGCCATAGACCCCGGCGACCATGACGCAGACCAGAAAGAAGACCTGGAAGGCCAGCCCTTCGGCGCCCATGCACAGGCCCGTGATCAGCCCCGCGGCCAGGAAGCCGTTGTACAGCCCCTGGTTGGCCGCCAGCACCTTGGTCTGCTGGGCCTGCTCCTGCGTCATGCCGAATGCCCGGCGGCCCTGGGGCTTGGTCCACAGAAACATCTCCAGCACGAGGATGTAGAGGTGCAAGATCGCCACCGCGGCGACAAGAAAACTGGCCAGCCATTGCATGTGTGAGGCTCCCGATGTGTGTAGTGATGGTGGAGGCCCCAGGGCCGCGCCCCGCAGGGGCGCCCATGGGGCAACGGGCGCCGGGGTCCGCCATCTTAGGGGCGGCGCCTGCGCAGCACCAGCCGGGTTGCCACGAAGCACGCGGCCCGCGCACCGCGCCATCGGGACTGGCGACCGCCACCACAGAACCCTGCAAAACCTGGAAATTGCAGAAAAATATAGCTACCTGCGCAGGATGGACCTGGGCCAACGGCCTTTTGGATGCCCATCCTCAGGCCGCCTGGATCAGCGGTGCTTCCCCCATCAGCAACTGCTGCTGGCGCGCCGCTTCATGGCCTTCGCCCAGCAGCAGCACATGGCGCAAGCCCTGGATGATGCTGTGCGAAAAGCCCAGGTCGTTCATCAGCGAGCTGACCGTCAGGCTGTCCAGCAGCCCGCCGCGGATGGCCGCGAACAGGTGCTTGCGGAACTGGGCGTCGAAGGCAGCGATGCGCTCGTCCATGGCCTGCAACTGCGCCGCCCATTCGGGCTCGGGCATGTCGGAGACGCTGAGCATGCGCATGTCCCGCAGCGTCTGCAGCATGTGCAGGCGCAGCTCCAGGTAGCTGCTGCGGGCCGGGGCATCGTCAGGCCCCTGCAGGTAGTGGTGCATGTTGCGCTGCAGGCGGTGGGCGTCCTTGACGGCTTCCACCAGCTGGAAGGCCGCAACCTGGCTGTTGTGCCAGTAGTCCTGCTGCGCGCCATCCATGGGTACGACCATGCTGCCCATGAATTCCAGCAAATCGGCGTACACCCCCTTGATGTGGGTCTTGTAGAGCAGGTCGGCATTGATGGCCTGCTGCTGCAGGCGCAGGCGCAGCTCGGGATCCTCGCGCTCCAGCGGTGCCTGCAGGCTTTGCACCGGCGCGTACAGCGCGTGGGCCACCACTTCCAGCCCCAGGCGGCCCATGTGCTGCAGCTCCTTGGACACCGCGCTGCAGGCACTCTCGACCGACTGCAGCGCGGCAGGCTGCAGGTAGCGGGCGCGCGTGGTCTGCGCCACCTGCTCGGTGTGCGTGGCAATCAGCACCTCGGGCTCCTGCAGGTCCGGCAGCCAGCGCTCCAGGGCCCGCGCCAGCTGGCGCTGCAGGGGCCAGAACACCAGCACCCCCATGACGTTGAACAGGGTGTGGAACATGGCCAGCTGGATCAGCGGGTTGTCGCCCAGGCCCACAGCCGCCGCCGTCTGCTGCACCCCCCAGGTCATGGGCGCCAGCAACAGAAAGGCGATCACCGCCGTGGTGCAGTTGAACACCACGTGCGCCACGGCCAAGCGCTGGCCGGGGCGCGCGCTGCCGATCATGCCCATGACGGCCGTGGACACGGCCGAGCCGACGTTGGAGCCAATCGCGATCGCCAGGGCCTGGGGCAGCTCCAGCTGCTGGTTGGCCAGGGCGGCCAGGGTCAGCATCAGGGTCGCGTGGCTGGACTGCAGCACCACCGTGATCAGCGTGCCCACCCCGACGAACAGCAGCGCGCCACGCACGCCTTCGGCGCTGTAGCGGTTCAGCTGCAGATCCCCGAAGCTGGAGAAGCCCTGCTTGATCTCGTCAATCCCCAGGAAGATCAGCGAAATGCCCAGCAGGAAGCGGCCGATGGCCTTGCCCTTGTCGCCGGCAAAGCCCAGCAGCACGCCGAACACCAGCAGGGGCATGGCCAGAGGCGCCATGCTCAGGTTCTGCCCCGCCATGGCCAGCAGCCAGATGCCGCTGGTGGCCCCCAGGTTGGCGCCGAACAGCACGGCGATGCTGCCCGCCAGCGTGATCAGCCCGGCACTGAGGAAGGCGATCGTCAGCAGCGACACCAGGGTGCTGGACTGCAGCACAAAGGTGGCGGCGGTGCCGAACAGCAGCCCCTTGAACGGCGTGGCCGTGCTTTGCGACAGCCAGCCTTCCAGCTTGCCCCCGGCCAGGCTTTTGAGGCCCTGCTCCAGGTTCTGCATGCCGAACAGGAACAGGGCCAGGCCCGCGCACAGCACCAGCCAGCCGTGGCTGAACCAGAACGACCAGGCCAGCGCCGCAAAAGCCAGGACGATCAGCGAATGTTTGGAATAAGCGGGAGGACTGAGCACATCACACCTTGGGCAGTCGTTGGGAGGGGTGGTACCGCCCCGGAAACCGCCGGGCGCCCCGGCAGGCCCGGGCCCCGCACAGGCGGGCGGTGGCGGCCAACTGCGCAGTGTAGGTGGGCGCAGGGGCTTACACCGGCGTCACCAGCGGTTGGCCGGCGAAATGACGGCGCGCATTGTCCAGGAACAAATCCACCGTGGCCTGCACCGCCTCGGGCGACCAGCCCGCCACGTGCGGGGTCAGCACCACGTTGTCCAGGTCCAGCAACTCGGCGGGCGGCAGCGGCTCGCTTTCATACACATCCAGGCCGGCACCGGCCAGCGCCCCGGTGCGCAGGGCCTGCGCCAGGGCCGCGGTATCCACCACCGAGCCACGCGCAATGTTCACCACATAGCCCTGCGGCCCCAGCGCCGCGATCACCGGCGCATCGACCAGGTGCCGGGTTCCGGCGCCGCCCGGGGTGGCCACCAGCAGCACATCGGCCCACTGCGCCAGCGCCAGCACGCTGTCGAAATAGGTGAAGTCAACGCCGTCCTTGGGGCGGCGGTTGTGGTAGCCCACGGGCATGTCGAAGGCCTGCGCGCGCCGTGCAATCTTCTGGCCGATGGTGCCCAGGCCCAGAATGCCCAGGCGCTTGCCGGAGACGTTGGGCGGCAGCGGGATGTCGTTGCGCCACACGCCCTGCCGTGTCAGTCGGTCCAGCCGCACCAGGCCACGCACGGCGGCAATCACCAGCCCGAAGGCGTGGTCGGCCACGCACTGGTCGTTGGTGCCGGCACCGTTGCTCACGGCGATGCCGTGGGCCCGGGCATACGCCACATCGATGTTTTCATAGCCTGCCCCCAGGGCACCCACCCAGCGCAGCTGGGGCATGGCCTGCATCTGCGCCGCGCTCAGGCCGATGGCGCCCACAGTCAGCACCGCCTGCACCCGGGGCCCGTGGGCGGTCAGCGCCTCGGCGCAGCGCGTGCTATCGGGGGCATACAGCACTTCGAAATGCGCACCCAATTGGTCACGGTGCGCCTCCGACAACACATGCAATATCAATAAAAGGGGCTTAGAGTTAGGCATAACAAGCACTTCAAGCTATCAAAAAGTATAAGAATTCTGCCGCATCTGCGCCCGGATGCAGCCCCGGATCTGGGCAGTGCACTCTGCTTGAATAGGCATCACCCCATAGCCGTTGGCTGTGGTGGCACAGGCTGCACGCGCTCCGACGAGGCTGGCTGCTTTTTTGAACTGCCGGCGTTGGAAGACGCAGTTTGGGGCTGGAAGGCACGACCACCGTGCGGGTAACTCAGCGGCGCATTTTTGGCCATTTTGACCACTTGCTGGGCTTGCAACACGGCACACACCTGCTGGGGCGTCACCATGTGCGCCACGGTGGCAGGAATGTGCGCTTGAATCATTTGCAGCAGTGCTTTGCTGCTCGTGGGTCGGGTGTGCGCTGAGCGACGCAGGGCAATACCGACTTTCAGCGCCACCTGCACCACGCTCTTTTTCACGGCCGCCTTGGTGGCTGAAGGCGTCGGCCGGGGTGCCAGGGCTGGTGCCTTGCGGCGGCCTGAGGCCGAAGCTGCTTTGGTGATCTGGGTGGTCAGGGGACTTTGCGTCTGGTGCTGGACGGGAAATGCAATGGCTGCCTGGGCAGGGGGCACCGCCGCGCGACTTGGACAGTGGTATTGCAGGTTTCCCGTCAGGGCATCGCATGCAACCGTGCCGCGAATTTGCAGCAGACGGCAAGCCATGCGGGCAATGTCGGGCTTCAACCCGGCAGCAGGTTCATGGATCAGACGGGCAGTCCACAGTTCCAAGCCCGACAGATGCATGGGACGCTGATCCACGGGCAAAGCAATGAGTGCCTCCCGCGCCCTGGCAGCAATCAGGGCTGCCGATGGTGGATCAGGAAGTTGGTGCGGGGCGGGAGGCGCTGCCTTCGCAAGGGTTTGCCCCGCATGCGGTGTCGCACGCTGCGCAGTGGTGGCATTACGCAGCACGCGATTGGCTTTGGATTTGGCCTGCACTGGTGCTGGTGCTGGTGCTGGTGCTGGTGCTGGTGCTGGTGCTGGTAAAGGATCGACCATCGCCGGCTTGGTGCAGGCGGTCAACTGCGCTTTGAACTCCAGGGTACGGGCATGGGCCAGCATGGGTTCATAGCCCTTGTCGTTGGACACCACCACAAACTGCGCTTCTGGCTGGCGTGCCATGAGGTAGCCCGCGTAATAGCTCAGCTGAAAATCCAGCGCATTCTTACCCTGGCCGGTGCGCTCCACCAGCGTGATGTGGTCCGCACCATACCGTGCGTGGAACGCATCGAGCTTCGCAGGTTTGGGCACCACCCCCGGGCTGTGGAACAGCCACACATCCGTACACGCAGGCACCAGGGCTTGCAGGGCATCTGCATCAGGCTGCACGTTTTCCCAATCCAACAGCGCATGGACTTTGGGCTGTGCTGCCTGTGCCTGCTGCAGCTTGGTAGGGTGCTTCGCGGCGTTTTTGCGCAGCTTCTGTTGCACCGCCTGCTCCAGATCGATGTTCGTCTTGTCGGCAATTTGCAGCAGGTACAAGAAAACATCTGCGATTTCATCGGCCACCTTGGTTTTGTCGCCCGCATCGCGCGTCAAGGTGTGTGACTGCTCAGTGGTCAGCCACTGAAACAGCTCCAGCAATTCGGCAGCTTCCACCATCAAGGCCATGGCCAGATTTTTGGGCGAATGAAAAGACTGCCAATCGCGCGCGGCGGCGAAGTCTCTCAATTGCTGCTGCAAACCCTGAATATCCATGCGCCTCCCCTCTGGCTTTGCCTGCTGACACGGTCTGATTACTCGGCGTTGTCTCCGGTATTTTGCAGCGCCCACATCTGGGCATAGCGCCCCCCTTGGGCCAGCAAAGCCGCATGCGTGCCGCGCTCGACGATGCGGCCCGCGTCCATCACCAGGATCTCGTGGGCATCGACCACCGTGGACAGGCGGTGCGCGATCACCAGCGTGGTCTTGCCCTGGGCGGCACTGGCCAACTCCTGCTGGATGGCGCGCTCGGTGTGGCTGTCCAGGGCGGAAGTGGCCTCGTCAAAGATCAGGATGGGCGGGTTCTTCAGCAGGGTGCGTGCAATCGCCACGCGCTGCTTTTCGCCGCCCGACAGCTTCAGGCCACGCTCGCCCACCTTGGTGGCATAGCCCTGCGGGGTGGATTGGATGAAGTCGTGGATGCGCGCGGCCCGGGCGGCGGCCTCCACCTCGGCCTGCGTGGCGCCGGGGCGGCCATAGGCGATGTTGTAGGCCACCGTGTCGTTGAACAGCACCGTGTCCTGCGGCACGATACCGATGGCGCGGCGCACGCTGTCCTGGGTGACCTGGCGGATGTCCTGGCCGGCGATGGTGATGCGGCCCGCCTGCACGTCATAGAAGCGGTACAGCAGCCGCGCCAGGGTGCTCTTGCCCGCGCCCGAAGCCCCCACCACGGCCACCGTGCGCCCGGCGGGCACGGTGAAGCTCACGCCCTGCAGGATGGGCCGTGCCGGGTCGTAGGCAAACTGCACGTCGTCAAAGCGCAGCTCGGGCTGGCCCTGCAATTGCAGGGGCACCGCACCCGGCGCATCGGCCACCTCGCGGGCCTGGTCCATCAGCACGAACATGCGCGACAGGTCCGCTAGGCTCTGCTTGATCTCGCGGTACAGCGTGCCCAGGAAGTTCAGCGGGATGTACAGCTGGATCATGAAGGCGTTGACCATGACGAAGTCGCCCAGCGTCATCTCGCCGGCCACTACGCCCTGCGTGGCGCGCCACAGCATGGCCACCAGGGCCGTGGCGATGATGAGCTGCTGCCCGCCGTTGAGCAGGCTCAGCGAGCGCTGGCTCTTGAGGCGCACACGCCGCAGCTCCTGCAGGTTCTCGTCGTAGCGGCGGGCCTCGAAGTCCTCGTTGTTGAAGTATTTGACGGTCTCGTAGTTCAGCAGCGCATCCACGGCCTTGGTGTGCGCGGCCGAGTCCTGCACATTCGCTGCGCGGCGGAACTGGGTGCGCCACTCCGTCAGCTTGACGGTGAAGGTGATGTAGGTGAGCAGCGCCACGGCCGTGATGGCGGCAAAGCCCCAGTCAAAGGTGAACGCCAGAATGCCCAGCACCAGCAGCATTTCGATCAGCGTGGGCAGGATGCTGTAGAGCGAGTACGAGACCAGCGATTCGGTGCTGCGCACGCCGCGCTCGATGTCGCGCGTCATGCCGCCGGTCTGGCGCTCCAGGTGAAAGCGCAGGCTCAGGGCATGCAGGTGGCGGAAGGTGGCCAGGGCGATGGAACGCGCCGCGCCCTGCGTGGCCTTGGCGAACACCAAGTCGCGCAGCTCGGTGAACAGCGAGGTGGAAAAGCGCAGCGCGCCGTAGGCCAGCAGCAGGCCCGCCGGCACCACCAGCAGCGCGCTGGCATCGCCAGGGCGCACGCCCAGGGCATCGACCAGCTGCTTGAGCAGCAGCGGCACGCCGACGTTCGCCAGCTTGGCGCCCACCATGAACAGCAGCGCGGCCAGCACGCGCCATTTGTACTGCCACAGGTAGGGCAGCAAACGGCGCAGGGCGGACCATTCGGCGGCATTAGCCACGTTGGAAGCTGAGGGTTGTGGGGAGGCTGTTTCACCGCTGCGACGCATGGGGGACAATTCCGGGTTGTTTTTGTTCCCGGATTGTCTCCCATGCCCCGTTCCCCAGACTTACCCAGCGTTGCACTGCCCACGGACAAAGAGTTGGTGCTCAAGGTCGTTCCCATGCCCGGGGACTGCAATGCCAACGGGGACATCTTCGGTGGCTGGGTCATGTCGCAGGTCGACCTGGCCGGCTGCGTGCTGGCCATGCGCCTGGCCGGCGGCAACCGCATGGCCACCGTGGCCGTGAAGGAATTCATCTTCAAGCAGCCCGTGCGCGTGGGCGACGTGCTCTCGTTCTACTCCTGCGTCACGCGCGTGGGCCGCACCTCGGTGACGGTGGATGTCGAGGTGTTTGCCGAACGCATGACCCACCAGGGCGAGTACGTGAAGGTGACCGAAGCCGTGTTGACCTACGTGGCCATCGACGCGCACGGCAACTCGCGCCCGCTGGACCTGCCCGCGGCCGATCCCGCGCCCGCCAGCCTGGTGCCCCAGGGCTGACCCACCACCACCCGGCAAAAAAGCCCGGTACGTGACCGCACCGGGCTTTGTGCATGGGGCTGGCATGGCCCCAGGCGCCGCTCAGGCGACGGCGATCTGCGCGGCCGGCTTGGCGGCCGGTGCGCTGACGGGTGCACGCTCGGTGCGGCTGCCCACGCCCACCTCGACCTCACCGGCCAGTTGGCCACCCTCTTCGACCACCAGCTTGCCGTAGCGGATCTTGCCGCTGACCTTGCCGGTGCTGTGGATCACCAGCTTCTGGCGCACGGTCAGGGCGCCGGTGAATTCGCCATGGATCTCGGCGATGTCGATCTCGGCCGAACCGTGGAAAGCCCCCTGCTGCGCGATGTGAATGACGCGCGAGTCCATGGTCGCCTCCACCGTGCCTTCCACCACCAGCGTGTCGCAGTCCGTGATCTCGACCCCCTTGAGCTTGATGTTGGGGCCCACGGTCAGCTTGCTGCCGCCCTGCTCGGCCACGGGGCTGTCCGTGGTGGCGGGTGCGGCGCTGACCTCGGGGGCCACGGCACGGGGCTGCTGCGGCTCGGCCACCGGGGTGTGGCTGTTCAGGCCGTTGCCGGGGGTGCTGTTCAAGCCGCCGACCGTGCCAGGGCGGGTCGCAAAGTTCTGTGTGTCGCGCTTGGTGAAAAAGGGGTTGTTCACGGCCATGCATCCTCCTGATAGAAAGCCATGAGCTTAGAAAGCACCGCGCGCCACACCATCCCTCGTTTCGCAACATGCGTAAGCAAAGACTACGACCGTGGCGTCTGCTTACGGCTGTTGCCTGCGCACACACCCCTGGGCCATGCTGGCGCGTTCATGCCTGCGCAGGCCGACAGCGCAGCGGGGCGTGCTATGAAAAAAATCAGGAAACGATGTAGGCGGCCATGCCCGCCGACAGCAGCGCGCCATCGGCGCCCAAAAATTCCATGCGCGTCGTGCCCACGCGCGAGCCCAGGCGCAGCACCTCGGCCCGCAGCGTGAAGCGCTCGCCGATGCCGGGGCGCAGGTAGTCCACGCGCAGGTCGATGGTGCCGATCTTGGCAAAGCGCTGCATGCGCTGCAGCACCGGCTCATCCATGTGCTTGGCGGCCAGGGCCACCATCAGGGCGATGCCGCCCATGGCATCCAGCCCGGCACTGATTGCGCCGCCGTGGATGCGGTTGTAGGCAAAGTGCCCCACCAGCTGCGGCCGCATGTCGATGTGCGCCGTGACCTCGGTCGGGGTGATGTGGTCCAGCTTCAGGCCCAGCACCTGGTTGAAGCAGATCAGCTCCTCGGACAGCTGCTTGATGGCCGCGATGAACTCCGGCTCGAACGTCACGGGCGCGGCTTCGGTTTTTTTGGCATGCATGGCAACACTTCAAAAAGAAGAGCTGGTTGCGCACGATAAAAAAGGATTTCAGATAGAAAACATGCTGAAACCCTTGAAATACGTGCGCAGCAAGCTCATGAAACAGGATTCCCCACGCTCACCCACCGTGCGGCCTGCCACGGTGTCTGCGCCGGTTGCGGCACGGTGTGACGGCGGACGGGGATTGGGGCTGCCCCCGCGCTACCGCCCCACCGCCCGGCCTGTGCCCGCGGCGCTGGCAAGCGCCGGCCTCGGTTGCAGGCCTGGCGTGCGCTTCACGCGGCAACGTGTGCCGGCTGCGGCCCTGGTCGCACTCCCACGGACCGCCCCACTTCAGCGCGGGCCGACATCAGGCTAGCGTTTTTGGGGAGGAACGCCACCTGTGACGAACCCAAGCCGGGACCCGCCAGGCCACGGTTTCCACACGGCCTGCAATCCGCGTGTCTCTTGGGGTGAAAACGCTCACTGGCCGCGCAGAGCGCGCCGCTCACGCGGCACGACCGGCTTCAGCATTGGCTGAAATCGGGTTTGCGCTTTTCCATGAACGCGGTGAAGGCTTCGCGGGCCGCGGGTTCGGTCAGCATGCGGCCAAAGCTCTGGCCTTCCTCGGCCATCTGGGCCTTGATCTCGGCACGCTGGCCGGCCTTCATCAGGCGCTTGGTCACCATCAGCGCCGACAGCGGCTTGGCCGCTAGCTTGGCCGCCTGGGCCTGGGCCACGCCGTTGACTTCGGTGGGCGGCACCACGCGGTTGACCAGGCCGGCTTCCAGGGCCGCTTCGGCCATGAAGGGCTCGCCCAGCAGCAGCGCTTCGGCCGCGCGCTGGTAGCCCATCAGGCGGGGCAGCAGCAGGCTGGAGGCGGCTTCGGGACACAGGCCCAGGTTCACGAAGGGCATGGAGAAGGCCGCGTTGTCGCCCGCATAGACCAGGTCGCAGTGCAGCAGCATGGTGGTGCCGATGCCCACGGCGGGGCCGGCCACGGCCGCGATCAGCGGCTTGGGGAAGTCGGCCAGCGCGTGCAGGAACTGGAACACCGGGCTTTGCTCGGGCAGGCCCTGGCCGCCCTGGCGCGCCAGGAAGTCGCCGATGTCGTTGCCGGCGCTGAACACGGTGGCGTCACCCTGGAGCACGACCACGCGCACGGCCTCGTCGGTGGCGGCGCTGGTCAGCGCCTCGGCCATGCGGCTGTACATGGCCTGGGTGATGGAGTTCTTCTTGTCGACGCGGTTGAGCGTGATGGTGCGCACACCGGCTTCGGTGTGCACCAGGATGTCGGGGGAGGCGGTCGTGGTCATGAAATTTCCTGCAAAAAACCAAGCAGCACCAGGCCAGGCTGCGCCCCACCCGCGGTCTTGCGGGCCGGTGGCGCAACCGGCGCCAGTCACTCCTTGTAGTAAACGATTTGGTGGCTGGTGGCCAGCAGCACGCCCTCGCTGTCCCACAGCTGGGCGGTCTGGTCAAAGAAGCCGTTGCGAAAGGCCTGGGCGCTGGCCTGCGCCAGCAGGTGCTTGTCGCCCTGGCGTGCCAGTTGTGCGGCATCGGCGTGGAAATAGATGGTCATCCCCACGGTGCCGGCCGGCACCCGGCGCGCACGGCGCAGCCAGACGCGAGGATAGAACACATCGCACAGCGCCGACAGCGCCACGAAGTCCAGCGGGCGCGGTGGATCGTCGCGCACCCACAGCTGGGACAGACTTTCATGGCCACTGTCATCCCAGGTCTTGGGGATCGCGCCCTGCACCACGCGCATGTCGTAGCGCTGCAGCCATTCCATGGCACCGCGCGTGTCGAAGCGTTCGCAACGCATCGGGTCCGGCATGGCGGGGCGCGGCAGGTCGTCCACGCTGAAGGTGTCGCGGCGCACGGCCGTGATCACCGTGGCCGTGGTGCTGACCACGAAGGCCCCTTGCGCATCGCGCTGGCCCATCGACACAGTCCAGTGCTGGGTCGAGCGGTTGGTGCGCACGGGCACGGCCTCAATGCGGACATCGCCCGCCTCCACCGGCCCGGCAAAATTCACGGTGATGGACAGCGGGTCGCCCAGCCGTTCGGGGTGCTGCAGCACGGCCTGCAGCATCTGTGCGACGGTGATGCCGCCATACGGCCCCACCATGTTCCAGTACGCAGCCGGTGCCACACCGCGCGCGCTGCCGTCGTGTTCGGGAATCAGTCTGAGGGCCATATCCAGAGGGTGGACGCCGGGTGTGGCGCCCGGCTCAGGGGCTTGCGGGGTGTTCATAGCATGCGGTCTCCGAGAAAAGCTCACCTTGTCCGGGCTGTGGCGAGCCCGCACCAGGGTCCATCTTAGTGACTGTAGAGCGCCGCTCCGGATATGGCTGACCCCTAGGCGTCATGGCCTGCGCACGGTCGCGCCAGCGCTCCAGCACCGCCAGGGCGCGCGGCCACAGCGGGCCCTCCATCTCGGCACGGAAAAAACCGAAATGCCCGATGCGCCCGGCCGGCACATGCACGGCATGCAGGCGCTCCACGCGCGACGGGCAATGGCGGTACCAGCTGACCAGGGAGGTGGTCGAGCGCCAGGACATCATCTCGTCGTCGTCAATCGAAAAGGCATGCAGCGGATAGCGCGCCGCGGCATAGGCCGTGCGCAGCGGTTCGCCCACCACCCCGATGCCATAGTTGGGATGCAGGCACCACTGGCGCCACTGCCACAGTACACCGGCGGGCAGATCCCCCACCAGGCCCCAGCGCCGCCCCGGCAGGCAGCCATGCAGTGCCGTGAGCAGCGGTGCAATGCCATACCACCACAGCAAGACCTTGCGCCGCGTGGGCGGTGCGTTGTCACGCCAGTAGCCGCTGCCGCTGGCCACGCACAGCATGCCGTCGATGGGCAGGGGCTGCGCGCTCATGCCCGGCAACTGGGCGCCCACGCTGTGCCCCACCCACAGCACCGGCAGGCCGGGGGCCTGGGCGCGCACATGCTGGGCCACGGCGGCGCAGTCGGCCGTCCAGTCGCGCAAATCGGCGCGGACCTGGCGCAAGGGGCCATGCAGGGACTCGGCATGCCCTCGGTAGTCGAAGGTGGTGACGGCATAGCCATGGGCCGCCAGCCACTGCGCAAACGCAGCGTAAAAACGCTGCGGCACGCCAATCGCAGCCGCAATCACCACCTGGGCACAGACCGCCTGGCTGACAGGCTGACACTGGCGCAGGGCCAACGGCCCTGCGGTGCCCGGCACCTCAAGCGTGCCGGCCTGCCAGCGCACCTCCACGCCCGAGTTGGCTGCGCGCGCCTGCGTCATGGGTTCAGACGCGCTCGATGATGCCGGCCGCGCCCTGGCCGGTGCCCACGCACATGGTCACCATGCCGTACTTCAGGTTGTGGCGGCGCAGCGCGTGCACCACGGTCGCGGCGCGGATGGCACCGGTGGCCCCCAGCGGGTGGCCCAGGGCGATGGCACCGCCCATGGGGTTGACCTTGGCGGGGTCCAGGCCCAGGGTGTTGATCACCGCCAGCGACTGGGCCGCAAAGGCCTCGTTCAGCTCGAACCAGCCGATGTCCTGGTGGTGGATGCCGGCGTAGCGCAGGGCTGCGGGAATGGCTTCGATGGGGCCGATGCCCATGATTTCCGGCGGCACACCGCGGGCGGCAAAGCTGACAAAGCGGGCCAGCGGGGTCAGGCCGAACTGCTTGACCGCCTTTTCGCTGGCCAGGATCAGCGCGCCGGCGCCGTCGCTGGTCTGCGAGCTGTTGCCGGCCGTCACGCTGCCACGCGCGGCAAACACCGGGCGCAGCTTGCCCAGGGCTTCGAGCGTGGTGTCAGGGCGCGGGCCTTCGTCCAGGTGCACGGTGCGGGTCCGGGTGCCGACTTCGCCGGTGGCCAGGTTGGGAAAGCGGTCAACGATCTCGATGGGCGTGATTTCATCGGCGAACTCGCCCGCCTGCTGGGCTTTGACGGCGCGCAGGTGCGACTCCAGCGCGAAAGCGTCTTGCTGCTCGCGGCTCACCTTCCACTGCTGGGCCACCTTCTCGGCCGTCAGCCCCATGCCGTAGGCGATGCCCACGTTCTCGTCACGGGCGAACACCTCGGGGTTGAACGAGGGCTTGTTGCCGCCCATGGGCACCATGCTCATGGACTCGGCACCGCCCGCGATCAGCACATCGGCTTCGCCCACCCGGATGCGGTCGGCCGCCATCTGGATGGCGGTGATGCCCGAGGCGCAGAAACGGTTCACCGTCACGCCGCCGATGGGATGGTCGAACGCCAGACCCACGGCGATGCGCGCCATGTTCATGCCCTGCTCGCCCTCGGGGAAGGAGCAGCCGATGATGGCGTCCTCGATGGCCTTGGGGTCCAGCGTGGGCACCTGGGCCATGGCGGCACGGATGCTGGCCACCAGCAGATCGTCGGGGCGGGTGTTCTTGAAATAGCCCCGGCCCGAGCGGCCGATGGGCGTGCGCGTGGCAGCAACGATGTAGGCGTCTTGTACTTGTTTCATGTTGGATCTTTCAGTGATGCGGTTGAAAGACACTGCGTTCGCGGCTGAGGAAGCGTCGCGAGCGGCCTGCAGGCAAGGCGGACGGAGCGCAACCACCGGAACGTACTTGCTGTACGTGAGGATGGTGAGCACCGCCCAACGCGGCATGCAGGACGCGCAGTAGCTTCATCAGTTGCGAACCGGCTTGCCGGTGTTGAGCATGCCCAGGATGCGTTCGTGCGTCTTGGGCTGGCCGATCAGGTGGCAGAACACCTTGCGCTCCAGCTTGAGCAGGTATTCCTCGTTCACCAGCGAACCGGCATCCACCTCGCCGCCGCAGACCACTTCCGCGATCATGGCGGCGATCTTGAAGTCGTAGGCGCTGATGAAGCCGCCGTCGCGCATGTTCACCAACTGGGCCTTGATGGTGGCCAGACCGCTGCGGCCCGCCACGGGGAAGGGGCGCTGCAGCGGGGGGCGCCAGCCCCCGGCGGCCATGCTGCGGGCCTCGTTGATGGCGGTGAACAGCACCTCGTCCTTGTGCGGCACGATCAGGTCGCTGTCCAGCAGGTAGCCCAGCTTGCGCGACTCGATGGCACTGGTGCCCACCTTGGCCATGGCGGCCGCGGTGAAGCCTTCGGTCAGGAAGGGCAGCACGTCCTTGCCGGTGGAGCTGGCCATGTTCTCGGCCGCACGGCGGGCGATGTAGGTCAGGCCGCCGGCGCCGGGCACCAGGCCCACGCCCACTTCCACCAGGCCGATGTAGCTTTCCATGTGGGCCACGCGGCGCGCGCTGTAGACGGCCAGCTCGCACCCACCACCCAGCGCCATGCCGTGGATGGCCGCGACCACCGGCACCTGCGCATAGCGGATGCGCAGCATCAGGTTCTGCAGCTCGCTCTCGATGCTGTCGATGGCATCGGCACCGCCGACCACAAAGGCCGGCATGGTGGCTTCCAGGTCGGCGCCCACGCTGAACGGGGCATCGCCGGACCAGATCACCATGCCCTGGAAGTCGCTTTCGGCCGTGTCCACGGCCTCCATCAGGCCTTCCATGACTTCGGGGCTGATGGCGTGCATCTTGTTCTTGATGCTGGCGATCAGGATCTCGCCATCCAGCGTCCAGGTGCGCAGCGCCTTGGATTCGAACACCGTGGTGCCGGCCGTCTTCCAGTCGGGCAGGTTGTCCTCGCCCAGCAGTTTTTCAGGGAAAAGCTGTCTTTCGTAGACGGGCAGGACGCGGCGCGCTACAAATTTCTGCAGCGCCGGGCTCCACGAACCCTGGGACGTGTGCACGCCACCGGCCTCGGCCACCGGGCCTTCGAACACCCACTTCGGCAGGGGCGCCTTGCACAGCGCCTTGCCGGCGTCGATGTCCTCCTGGATCATCTTGGCCACCTCCAGCCAGCCGGCTTCCTGCCACAGCTCGAACGGGCCCTGCTTCATGCCGAAGCCCCAGCGCATGGCCTGGTCCACATCGCGCGCGGACTCGGCAATCGTGGCCAGGTGCAGGGCGGCGTAATGGAAGCTATTGCGCAGGATGGCCCACAGGAACTGGCCGGGTGCGCCTTCGGCATTGCGCAGCAGGCGCAGGCGTTCGGCCGCAGGCTTCTTGAGCATGCGCGCATACACCTCGTCGGCCTTGCCGCCAGCGGGGATGTAGTCCTCGCTGTCCAGCTCGAACTGCAGGATGTCGCGGCCCACCTTCTTGAAGAAGCCGGCCTTGGTCTTCTGGCCCAGGCGGCCCAGTTCGATCAGCTTGGCCAGCACGGGCGGCGTGCCGAAGCTGCCGTAGAAGGGGTCGGTCTCCAGGCTCAGGTTGTCCTGCAGCGTCTTGATGACGTGGGCCATGGTGTCCAGGCCCACCACGTCGGCGGTGCGGAAGGTGCCGCTGGAGGCCCGGCCCAGCTTCTTGCCGGTCAGGTCGTCGACCACGTCGTAGGTCAGGCCGAAGTTCTCGACCTCCTTCATGGTCGACAGCATGCCGGCGATGCCGATGCGGTTGGCGATGAAGTTGGGCGTGTCCTTGGCGCGCACCACACCCTTGCCCAGGCCGCTGGTGACAAAGGCTTCCAACTGGTCCAGCACCTGGGGTTCGGTGGTGGGGGTGGCAATCAGCTCCACCAGCGGCATGTAGCGCGGTGGGTTGAAGAAGTGGATGCCGCAAAAACGCGGCTTGATGGCTTCGGGCAGCGCCTCGGACAGCTTGGTGATGCTCAGGCCCGAGGTGTTGGATGCCACCAGCGCGTGCTTGGCCACAAACGGCGCAATCTTGGTGTACAGGTCCAGCTTCCAGTCCATGCGCTCGGCAATCGCCTCGATCACCAGGTCGCACTGCTTGAGCAGCTTCAGGTGCTCCTCGTAGTTGGCGGCCTGGATCAGGTCGGCATCCTCGGCCACGCCGATGGGCGAGGGCTTGAGCTTTTTCAGGTTGGCGATGGCACGTTCGGCGATGCCGTTCTTGGGGCCTTCCTTGGCGGGCAGGTCAAACAGGATGACCGGCACCTTCACGTTGACCAGATGGGCGGCAATCTGCGCGCCCATCACGCCGGCACCCAGCACGGCGACTTTCTTCACATTGAATCGGGACATGGGATGGTTTCCATGGAATGCTGCCCAGACGCCCGCATGGCGCCCCACCAGGATGGCGCCATGCGGGCAGGGTCAGCAAGGTTGTTCGTTACTGCACACGCACCCAGGTCTGGGTACGGCCAAAGGGACCGATGGAGCCACGCACTTCCAGCTTGCTACCACCCTCCACCGGCGTCAGGCGCAGGGTGTAGGTCTTGCCGTTTTCGGGGTCGAGGATCTTGCCGTCCTCCCAGACGGTCTTACCCTCGGCCTGCTTGGCACCGCGGATGATCTCCAGCCCCACGATGGACTTGCCCTTGCGGTCGTCCGTGCACTTGTCGCACACGGCCTGGGGATCGGCCCCCTCGCGCAGGACGCGCTCGACCTGGCCGGTCAGCACCCCACCGTGGTCGCTGATGCGCACCTGCGATTTGGGTGCGCCGGTCTTGTCGTCCAGGCTCTTCCACACCCCCACGGGGGTCATCTGCGCCATCGCGGGCGCACCGAGCACTACGAAAAACAGAGCTGCCAACGCTTGCTTCATAAGAACCTCCGTCTCAAAGGCTTCTACATTCAAGGAAATGCGTGCGCTAGCCGCTACTTAAGCGAGAGCAGCGTCCGAGTCCATCAGCACCTTGCTGCCCGCACGGGCGGTGCGCATCAGGGTGGCGGTCTCGGGGAACAGCTTGGCGAAGTAAAAGCGCGCCACCTGCAGCTTGGCGGTGTAGAACGGATCGGTGCTGCCAGCGGCAATGGCGCGCAGCGACACCTGGGCCATGCGGGCAAACAGGTAGCCGAACACCAGGTGGCCGGCCACGCGCAGGTAGTCCACGGACGCCGCGCCCACTTCGTCGGGGTTCTGCATGCCCTTGAAGCCGATCTCGGTGGTGAACTTGGTCATCTGGTCGCCCAGCATGGCGATGGGGTTGATGAATTCGGCCATCTTTTCGTTGACGCCCTCTTCTTCCACCAGCTGCGCCACCAGCTTGCCGAACTTCTTCAGCGTGGCGCCCTGGTTGCCCAGCACCTTGCGACCCAGCAGGTCCAGCGCCTGCACGCCGTTCGTGCCCTCATAGATCATGTTGATGCGGTTGTCGCGCACGAACTGCTCCATGCCCCATTCCTTGATGAAGCCATGGCCGCCAAACACCTGCTGGCTTTGCGTGGTGGCGATCCAGCCGTTGTCGGTGAGGAAGGCCTTGACGATGGGGGTCAGCAGCGCCACCAGATCGGCGCTGTCGCTGCGCACTTTCTCATCGGGGTGGTTCAGTTCCTTGTCGATCAGCAGCGCGCAGAAGGTCGACAGCGCGCGGCCACCTTCGGCATAGGCCTTGGCCGTCAGCAGCATGCGGCGCACATCGGGGTGGACGATGATGGGGTCGGCGGGCTTGTCCTTGGCCTTGGTGCCGGACAGGCTGCGCATCTGCAGGCGGTCCTTGGCATAGGCCAGGGCGTTCTGGAACGCCACTTCGGTCAGGCCCAGGGACTGGTTGCCCACGCCCAGGCGGGCCGCGTTCATCATCACGAACATGGCCTGCAGGCCCTTGTGGGGCTGGCCCACCAGTTCGCCCACGGCGTCTTCCATCACGATCTGGGCGGTGGCGTTGGACTTGATGCCCATCTTGTGCTCCAGACCGCCGCAGTAGATGCCGTTGCGCGCGCCCAGGCTGCCGTCGGCATTCACCAAGTACTTGGGCACCACGAACAGGCTGATGCCCTTGGAGCCGGCCGGTGCGTCCGGCAGGCGCGCCAGCACCAGGTGGACGATGTTGTCGGTGAAGTCGTGCTCACCGGCGGAGATGAAGATCTTGTTGCCGGTGATCTTGTAGGTGCCGTCGGCCTGGGGCTCGGCCTTGCTGCGCAGCAGGCCCAGGTCGGTGCCGCAGTGGGGTTCGGTCAGGCACATGGTGCCGGTCCACTCGCCGCTGGTCAGCTTGGGCAGGTACTTGGCCTTCAATGCCGGGGCACCGTGGGCGTGCAGGGCTTCATAGGCGCCATGCGACAGGCCGGGGTACATGGTCCAGGCCTGGTTGGCGCTGTTGAGCATTTCGTACAGCGCCGAGTTCACCACGAACGGCAGGCCCTGGCCGCCATATTCGGGGTCGCACGACAGTGCGGGCCAGCCGCCCTCGACGAACTGCTGGTAGGCCTCCTTGTAGCCCTTAGGCGTAGTGACCTCGTGCGTGGTCTTGTCCAGCTGGCAGCCCTCTTCGTCGCCGCTGATGTTCAGCGGGAAGGTGACGTTGGCGGCGAACTTGCCGGCCTCTTCCAGCACGGCATTGATGGTGTCGGCATCCACCTCAGCATGCTTGGGCAGGGCCTTGAATTCTTCTTCGATCTTGAACACTTCATGCATCAGAAATTGCATGTCGCGCAGAGGCGGGGTGTAGCTGGGCATGGTTGTCTCCTGTAAATCAGCAATCAAGGGGGTGGGGAGGCGGCCTCAGTTCTTTGCCGGGGCCGGGGCGCCATAGCGCCACAGGATGTTGTCGAAACCGGTCAGGGCACGCTGCATGGCGCCCGGGCTGCGCAGGAAGCGCGCTTCGTAGTGCAGCACCAGGATCAGCGCATGGATCTCGGACAGAATCTGGTTCTCGTCGGCATCGGGCCGCAGGTCGTCCAGCTCCTTGCATTGGTTGATGGTGCGGCGCATGGCGGCGTGCCAGATGCTGACCGACTCCACCAGCGCGTTGCGCACGGGGCCGATGTTGTCGTGGAACTCGATCGCGCCGCTGATGTAGATGCAGCCGGAATCCAGCTCGATGGTGGTGCGCTTCATCCAGTGGTCGAACAGGGCGCGCAGACGGGGCAACCCGCGCTCGGCCTGCAGGGCGGGATAGAACACCTCCTGCTCGAAGCGGTGGTGGTACTCGCGGATCACGGAAATCTGCAGCTCTTCGCGGGAACCAAAGTGAGCAAACACACCGGATTTGCTCATCTGCGTGGCTTCGGCCAGGCCACCGATCGACAGGCTTTCCAGCCCGTTGTGCATGGCCAGTTGCAGGGCCACATCCACGATGTGGGCCTTGGTCTGCAGGCCTTTGGGGGAAATGCGGTGCCCCGCTGCCGCGCCGCGCGGTTTACGATCGGCGGTCGGGCTGCTGGGGACGGCGGGGAAAATGTGTGGGGTCGAGGGCATGCATCACCAATAAAAACGAACGTTCGTTCTTTTTTGGATCGTAAAAACTTCCTCGAACTTTGAGCATAGGTGCAAACCCTTGCGCCCCCGATTTAGTCATGCCTCCCCCGACCGGGCATAAAAAAGGGCGACTGTGCAGCCGCCCTGGTGTTCGGTGGTCGTGTGGCCCGCTCAGATCAGCATGGCCAGGCTGGCATCCAAGTGCTCGGTCGGCTGGCGGCGGAAGCCGGTACGCACATAGCGCTGCAAGCGCCCCTGCACGAAGGACATCAGCACGCTGGCGGCCACCTGGGCATCCACCGTCGGCGTGCTGGAACCCAGCGCGCCCGCCGCCGGACGCAGGCACTGGCGCAGCGTGGATTCGATGCGGTCAAAGAACTGGTTCATGCGTGCCTGCAGGCGGTCGTGTTCCAGCAGCAGGGCGTCGCCCACCAGCACGCGCACCATGCCGGGATTGCGTTCGGCAAACTGCAGCAACAGGGCCACGATGCGGGCCGCACGGCGGGCGCCGTCCTCGGGGGTGCACTCCAGGGGTTCGCCTTCGCGGCCAGCGACTTGCTGCACCAAACCGAACACGGTTTGCTCGATGAAGTCGATCAGCCCCTCGAACATCTGCGCCTTGCTGGCGAAATGGCGGTACAGGGCCGCTTCGCTGACGGAGAGGTTGGCAGCCAGGGCCGCCGTGGTGATGCGGTCGCTGCCAGGCTTCTCCAGCATGGAGGCCAGTGCCTGAAGAATCTGCTCGCGGCGCTCGCCCGGTTTGGGGCGTTTACGCGTGCGGGGCTGCTCCTCCAATGTGGCGTTAGCAACGACAGTCTCGGCTGTTTCGGTCGGAGGGGTCAGAACTTCAGATACGGACATAAGGCAGACAAATCAACAGGTAAATCGATTCATTCTCTCACAGACATATGCAGAAGTAACCGTTTATCCGGCCAACAAAATCCGCCGCCGTCACTCGCCAAACATCAGGGTCACCCGCATGCCACGGCCCAGGGCACCGGGGGCGAACTGCAGGTGCGCACCATGGCCCTGGGCAATTTCCTGGGCGATCGCCAGCCCCAATCCCGTGCCTTCCACCGTGGTGCCAGGCCCTCGGTAAAAGCGGTGCGTCAGGCGTGCGTACTCACCCACGGGCACGCCGGGGCCATCGTCCTCCACCTCCACATACACCCGGATCTGTCGCTGCGGCGACAGCCTGCGGCCGCAGCGCAAGGTGACCCGCCCGCCCTGCGGGGTGTACTTGACGGCGTTGTCCAGCACATTCGCGATCAACTCGCGCAACAGCCATTCGTGGCCGGTGACATGCGCCGCCTCGGCCTCCAGCCCCAGGTCCAGCTGCTTGGCCAGGGCGTCATCCAGGAAGGACTCCAGCACGGTCTCGCACAGGTTCTTGATGTCCACGCGCTGCGTGCCCGCCGCCTGCCCCAATGAACTTTCGACCCGCGACAAGGCCAGCAACTGGTTGGCCAGCTGCGTGGTGCGGCGCGAGGCCTGGCGCAGGCGTTCGACCTGGGTCACGGGAAGGTGGATGCTCTTGTCCGGGGCCGACTGCGCCATCAGCGCCCAGGCTTCGACCTGCGACTGCAATGCGGCCAGCGGCGTGCGCAACTGGTGCGCCGCATCGGCGATGAAGCGCTGCTGGGCATCGCTTTCCTCGTTCGCACGCGCGAACAGGCGGTTCAGCGCCTCGGCCATGACCTGCACGTCCGCCGGCGTGTGTGGCGCAATCGGGATGGGCCGCAGGTCCTTGGGCGAGCGGGCCTGCACCGTCTGCGCCAGCAGCACCCAGGGCATCAGGGCCTTGCGCGCCGCCATGTGGGCCATCACGCCCAGCAACAGCAGCATCAGCAAGGCCGGCAGCACCGCCAGCCCGATCTCGGCCAGATCGGGCGACTGCTCCGGCGACCGGGCAATCTGCGCCGCCACGCTGTAGCCCAGCCACACGGCCGCCAGCACCAGTCCCAGCACCGGCAACAACATGGGCAGAAGCAATGCCAACAGACGCTTGTGGACCGGCAAAGACATGGCCTTATCAAAAAAGTGAGCGCGTTGCGCAGCGATGCTGCGCACTTCTCACTACAAACTATCAGTATTGTTCACTGTAGCTGCGCAGCAAGCTATCAAAAATCAAGCAGCTTCGGTTTCCTGCGTCTGCACATCCAGCCGGTAGCCAAAGCCGCGGATCGAGCGCAATGCCACCCCGTAGGGCTCCAGCTTGGCACGCAGGCGCGAGACATAGACCTCGACCGCATTCGGTGTGATCTCCTTGTCCCAGCCGGTCAAGGCCTGCAGCAGCTTTTCCTTGCTGGCCGGCTTGGGCGCATGGATCAGCAGGTACTCCAGCACCGTCCATTCGCGCGGGCCCAGGTCGATGGAATGCAGCTCCCCCTCGCCCTCGAGTCCGCCCAGCCGGGCCCCGGCACTGCGCGCCGCCGTGTCCAGCACCAGCGGCCCAAAGCTCAGCACGGCGGAGTTCGCCGCCTGCGAGCGGCGCAACAAGGCGCGCAGCCGCGCCAGCAGCTCGGGCAGCTCATAGGGCTTGACCATGTAGTCGTCCGCCCCCAGATCCAGGCCGCGCACCCGGTCGTGCAAGGCATCGCGCGCCGTCAGCATCAGCACCGGCATGCCGGTGCAGGCCATGCCTTTGGCACGCATGCGGTGCAGCAACTCCAGCCCATCCATGCCAGGCAGTCCGATGTCCAGGATGGCGATGTCGAACGACTCGTGCTCCAGCACGTCCAGCGCACGCTCGGCGCTGCTGACCCAATCCACCGCATAGCCAGCATCGGTCAGGCCCAGCTTGATCCCGCTGGCCACCATCAAATCGTCTTCCACCAACAACAACCGCATCAGATGCCCCCTTTGTGTGCGCTTCTTGGTCTGCAGAGCGCTCCATGGCTTGCGGTGGCGCGGCGCCTCGGCCCCGCTCCACCGGTCTATGCTGAAATATTAGAAGCTTTTCCGGGGCCCCCTCGGCATGCGCCCCCTCCGTTCGCCCATAAAAAACGCCGAGACTGTCAACAATCTCGGCGTTGGGGTGTCGCGCGCTCAGTGGCTGCGGATCATGGTGCCATAGGCCTGATCGGTCAGGATCTCCAGCAGCATCGAATGCGGCACACGGCCATCGATGATGTGCACGGCGTTCACGCCCGCCTTGGCGGCATCCAGAGCACCGCTGATCTTGGGCAGCATGCCGCCCGAGATGGTGCCGTCGGCAAACAGCCCGTCGATCTCACGCGCGGTCAGATCGGTCAGCAGGTTGCCGCCCTTGTCCAGCACACCGGGGGTGTTGGTCAGCAGCACCAGCTTTTCGGCCTGCAGCACCGTCGCCAGCTTGCTGGCCACCACGTCGGCATTGATGTTGTAGCTCTCGTTCTCTTCGCCAAAGCCGATGGGGCTGATCACGGGAATGAAGGCATCGTCCTGTAGCGCGCGCACCACGCTGGGGTCGATCGCCACGATATCGCCCACCTGCCCCACATCGTGCTCGATCGAAGGATCCTTGTTGTCGAGCATCTTCAGCTTCTTGGCACGGATCAGCCCCCCATCGCGCCCGGTCAGGCCCACGGCCTTGCCACCCGCCTGGTGGATCAGACCCACGATGTCCTGCTGCACCTCGCCAGCCAGCACCCACTCCACCACTTCCATGGTCTCCGCGTCGGTCACGCGCATGCCCTGGATGAACTCGCCCTTCTTGCCCAATCGGTTCAATGCGGTCTCAATTTGCGGCCCCCCGCCATGCACCACCACCGGGTTGATCCCCACCAACTTCAAGAGCACCACGTCTTCCGCGAAGTCCGCCTGCAGCGCAGGATCGGTCATGGCGTTGCCGCCATACTTGATGACCATGGTCTTACCATGGAACTTGCGGATGTAGGGCAGCGCCTGGGCGAGGATTTCGGCTTTGTCGCGGGGGGCGATGTGGGTGATGGTGGTCATGAATTCAATCCCTCAGTCACATGGGACAATAGGTAGCAAAATAAAGCCCTGCATTGTGCCGCAACTAGATTGCGACAGACAGGGCTCCAACACATCTCAACGTATTGGACCCATACAAGCCAACGCTTGAAGCCCCATGCAGCCACACCATTACATTCCCCTTGAGTTACTGCGTTTTGACGCTTTGGTCGCAGGCTTGGCATCTTTTCTCACCTGCATCTTTCTGGTGCTAACCAAGTCATGGCACGGAGGCCTGTCCATGGATGGCACCACGGGCGTACAAAAATTTCATACCAACCCGACCCCACGCATCGGAGGGATTGCGATTGTCCTTGGAGTGTTTGCAGGATTTGCCGCTTCCAGTCAAAGTCTGCCAGCCGCAGAGAAGCGCGCCATCCTCAGCGCCATTCTGATGGCCGGAATGCCTGCTTTTATCTTCGGACTGCTGGAAGATGTCACCAAAAAAGTTTCGGTCAAAACCCGGCTATTCGCCACCATGGCGTCGGGTGTTTTGGGCTGGGGCATCACTGGTGTTTCGCTCACCCATGTCGATATTCCTGGTGTAGATTGGCTTCTCGGATTTACGGTGGTCTCGGTCATCTTCACCGCATTTGCCGTAGGTGGCGTCGCCAATGCCATCAATATCATTGATGGATTCAACGGACTGACGGCAGGGGTTGCCATCATCATGTTGACTGCCTTCGGACTGATCGCTAGGCAAGTTGGCGATATTCCACTCGCCTTCACATGTCTATTGATTGCCGGTTCTGTCATAGGTTTCTTTCTAGTGAATTGGCCTCATGGAAAGATATTTCTGGGTGATGGCGGTGCTTATTTTCTGGGATTCACCCTTGCGTGGATTGCTGTTCTACTACCTGAACGCAATACAAGCATCTCTCCATGGACCAGCCTGCTGATTTGCGCTTACCCAATTATTGAGGTGGGATTTAGCTTCATACGCAAATCGCTACGCACAGGCCATCATCCCAGCCAACCTGATGGCGTGCACCTGCACATGTTGGCCAACAAACGTTGGACAAAAAAGCTACTTCCGAAAGCTTCAAAGACCACTCAAAACGGAATGACATCGCCTTTTTTGTGGCTGTACGCGTTGCTTCCTTGTTCGATGGCTGTGTATTCATATACCGACACCATGTGGACGCTGATTGCTTTGTTCTTTAGTGTCTTTATCTATCTTGTCATGTATAGCAAGCTGGCTTTTTTTCGATGGATTCCAAAAAAATGAAAATATGCCTGATTGGTACTGTTGCCAGCAGCACGCTTAATTTCAGAAAAAAATTGATTGATCTTCTGCTACAAGAAGGTCACGAAGTTTATATTTTTGCCACTGATTTTTCAGATAAAACCTTGCGTACAATTTCTGATCTAGGCGGAATTCCAGTTAGCTATCAGATCAATCGAGGTGGACTCAACCCTTTGGCTGACATAAAAAGTACCATACAACTCAAAAATTTAATCAAGGGAATTGATCCAGATATTGTTTTTTCTTTTTTCTCCAAGCCCGTCATCTTTGGCACTCTGGCAGCTAAATTAGCAAAAGTGCCACGGATTGTAGGTATGCTGGAAGGTCTTGGTTATGCTTTTACATCAGAACCATCACAAAAAAAAGAGAGTACCAAGAAAAAAATCGTCAGAAAAATACAAGTACTTTTATACAAAATATCTTTTAGATATTTGGATAGAATTATTTTTCTAAACTCAGATGATCCTGTTGATTTGCTTGAAAAACACAAAATCAAGGTCAAAGACGTTAAAATACTGGGTGGCATCGGCGTAGACCTAGATAAATTTAAGCCCTCGCCACCTTCATTAGATCCGGTTCGATTTTTATTTATTGGCCGTTTGCTAGCTGAAAAAGGAATTTTCGAATTCCTGCAAGCTGCTGAAATTGTCAAAAAAACACACCCTGAAGTCGAGTTTATTGTATTAGGCTCAATTGATAAAGAAAATCCAAGCTGTCTTTCATTCAAGGATCTTGAATATTATAAGAAAGAAAAAATCATCATACACCCTGGGCATGTAGAAGACGTCAAAAAATGGATTGAAGAATCCAGTGTTTTTGTACTACCTTCTTATCGCGAAGGAGTTCCCTGCAGCACACAAGAAGCCATGGCCTGTGGCCGTCCGATCATTACAACCAACGTGCCTGGGTGTAAAGAAACCATATTTCAAAATAAAAATGGCATTCTCATACAACCCCAATCTAAATTGGATTTAGTTGATGCAATGATGTTATATATCAATAGTACAAATCAAATAAATATCCAAGGTATAAAAAGCCGAGAATTGGCAGAAAAGCATTTCTGCACGACAACAAATTCTAAAAAATTAATAAAATTTCTCGGGGGTGAATAATGAATATTGGAATTACCATCACCCCCCATTCATACACCCCAGAAGCTTATGCTTACAAAAAATTTCTGGAGATCCATGGACATCAAGTGCAACTGGACGTTGCAAACAATCTCGCGCCAGACAATCATCTCAACATTTATTTTCTTGGCTTAAAAAACAAAAAAAATATAGGAAAAGCCAAAGAAATACACGAATATCAGAGTCTTTCTACCCCATCATTTTCAAGAATCAAAGATTTAACTAAATCAATAATCAATTGCAAACCAGATGGTAGAATTTTTTTAAATTCCACTGTTGAAAAAAATTTTTTCTTCAACGATAAAATTCCAAAAATTTACAGAGACATGGGTGTTGATGATGCTTTTTTTCAAACACCGTCGAAAAATCCAGATTTTGATATTGTCTACTGCGGCAGTTTTTCAGGTAGGAAAGGTCTTCAACAAGAAATACTAAGACTTCATGAAATTGGTTTCAAATTATGTTTGATTGGAGAAATACCTGAAGACTTTAAATTAATCATAAATAATAAAAAAAATATACACACAACTGGAAGACTGCACCGAGAAGAAATTCCTGAATATTATAAAAAATCTGCTGCTGGACTGAATTACACCCCAGACATTTATCCTTTCAACATTCAAACCAGCACCAAAACCCTTGAATATTTGGCGTCTGGCTTACACTGCATCTCTAACAAGTATCAATGGGCTATTGATTTTTCAAACCAAATGAATGCTCAATTTATTTGGAATGAAGAGATAAAAAACAAAGATTTTTTACATCACCCCCCTCGCCACACTCCCTCTATGGAAAAATATAGATGGGAAAATATATTAAAAGAGGCAAATTTTATTTATTTTTTAAAATCAATTGCTTTTAAATGAATTTACAATTTAAAAAACTTCAAAAACCACCAAAAAAAAGAACGACTAAAAATAATTAACGGATAAATTTTTAAAGCACGCCCCCCAAAAAGTAGAGATTTTTTTTTCGAGTTTTTTTGCAAATCGTGTGCTTGGATCAAGAGGCTACAAGCAAGCCCTTGTTTATAAAAATAATCTTCTTTATATTCATTTAAAATTTCTTCAACAGCATTCCAAATCAATTCACTCTTGGATGAGAGATTATCGTCATGTCGCCTGTAAAAAACCAAAGGCTGCTTAATTGATAAAAATTTTCCACCTCGATTTGAAAGTTTTAATGCGAGGTATAAATCCTCGATCTTGTAGCTAGGGTTATATCCCCCGACCTGCTTCATTGCAATCGTTAGAAACATGGCGGCACAACCCGGCATGAATGCCGTCCTTCGGATAACCTCCTTAAATCCGAAGTACGAATCACGGCCTCGAACGTAGAGAACGTTGCCATGTTCATCAATTACACTCAACCCAGTAAATATCCCAACAAGTTCTTTATTATTCTGATGTGTTATAAAAGCTCTTACCTGTTCAGATATTTTTTTTGGATGAAGCAGATCATCCGATGCAGTTGCTGAAAAATATTTACCTTGACTCCACTCTATCGACTCATTCAGCGTTATACACAAACCTTTGTTTGATCTGGCTATGAATTCAAATCGCTTAAAACGCTTTTCGCAAATTGGTATAAATTTCTTAATTATCTCGACAGAATCATCTTTAGAACCGTCGTCTATAATCACCAGCTCGATATTCTCATAATCTTGATCAATAATACTTTGAATACTTTGAGAAATATATTGTGCATGGTTGTAGCATGGAATAGCGACTGTTACTAAGCTACTTTTATGATTTTCCATGTTTTTTTAAAACCTTTACTACCCGTGCTGGAATACCTGCTACTACAGTATAGGGCTCAACATTCCGAGTAACAATACTGCCATTCGCAATAATTGCACCTGCCCCAATACGTACGCCTTTAAGAATTTTTACGTCTCCTCCCACAAATACATCGTCTTCTATGGTGACAGGTAGACACTTATAGTTGCCATTATTTCTATCTGCAATTTCCAACCCATGAAAATCAGAGTCAGAAATAAAAACATTATTCCCTAACAAGCAACGCTCACCTATTAGAACTCTAGTTCTATCGACAATAATCGTTATATTGTTATTTATAAATGTAGATCTACCAATTTCAAGCACAGCGTCTTTGCTTCTTGCCTCAAGATAGTTTACTCCATTAATAAAACCAGGAGAAGGCCAAACTCCAATTGAGGCATGATCGATCAGAATTGATCCACTGCCGACAAATTGAGTCGCTGAGTTTATTTTAAATCCCACTCCACTTACAGAATTGTTTGAAAAACAATATCTATAAAAATTGACTCTGAAAAATTGAATAAACCGAATAAAAATTTCAAAAAGTAATTTTCGAATGCCGTGTTTTTTTATAAATCCAAAAATTTTATTCATATTATTTTTAATCTTTTTACAATCAAAAACATAACAACCAGATGCACCCCATAATTAATGGCATGCGCCACGCTGACAAAATTTAATCCTATAAAATCTGTTCCCCAATAGATAAGAAGATAAAAAAATAAGGAGAAAAATATTTCTGTCAACAAAAAAGCTTT
The DNA here is from genome assembly GCF_018064205.1 of Comamonas aquatica. NCBI lineage: Bacteria > Pseudomonadati > Pseudomonadota > Betaproteobacteria > Burkholderiales > Comamonadaceae > Comamonas > Comamonas aquatica. The sequence goes on from NZ_CP072916.1 coordinate 2,901,510, forward strand.
GACCATTGCCTTTGCTGCCAATAAATACCCTAAAATCCAGCTAGCAGTTTTTAGAGTATCACCAACCATTTGCCAAGCAAAAAGATCACGAATCGGGTAGAAATCATTAGAAAACAAAATACTAACAATAAAATCTCTAAATACATAAATTAAAAAACCACAAAAAATTGCAAAAGGCAGTATTATTTTATATCCTAAAATAATTTCCCGCCTTACATCTTCCGGATTTGTCAATTCTGACAATCGAGGCAAATAGTAAATACTCAAAGTACTGGTCACTAGTATCAAATAAGCCGTACTCAGACGCCACATCGCCTCCCAATACCCAGCAGCCTCCCAGCCAAGAGTTGAACCTAAATGATTTCTTATTAGCATGTGACTAACAGGCACACAGATGGCGCTTGTCAAAGCCATCAGCATGTATTTTGAAAGATCAACAGCTATATACTTGTTCAATTTACCAACAAGAAAATCTTTTTTAAACCAATCTTCTTTAAAACAAATGAACAATGTCACCCAAAATGCCAGTGCCTGATAAATAGCCAAACCTACAAGAGCACCATATAACTCACCGTAAAATGTCAATATTGTTATAATAATCAGCGAAAAAATGCTTCCAGAAATATTGGCAATCACATATTTTCTGATATTTTTCTTACCATTCAGAATAGCAAGCAAAAGGCTATTAAAAACCTGAAAAACAAGGGCAATAGCCACCCAGTAAAAAACGCTGGACAGAGATTCTGTATTAAACACCCAAATAGCAATTGGACGACTAAAGGCTATGAGCAGTGCCCCAGTCAGCAATGAACCAATAATTGCCATCGTTCCTGCTGTACGCCACACTGCACGCTGCTTTTGCTCGCTGTAATGATATTCAGCGGTATACTTGGTTACCCCAGTGTTGATCGCGCCACTTGCCAAGGTGGTAATCATTTGCACCGCATTTTGAAACTGACCGATGGCCGCGTATCCTGAAGGACCAACATAAACAGCAAGTACCTTGTTGATGCCAAGTAACGTCAGCATCTTCACCACAACGGCAATTCCGTTGAGCAAGCTTGTCTTGATCAGTCCCATTGAAAACTGTTCACAGCATCTGCAACATATTTAGCATCTTGTACTGTCATCACAGGACTTATCGGTAGGCTCAAAACCTCTTGGTGTAATACCTCAGTCAAAACATAGGATGTATCGTTCCAAACAGAGTAGGCCTGCTGTTTATGCGGTGCTATCGGGTAATGAATCAATGTCTGAATCCCTTGCGCAAGCAAGTGCTTCTGCAAGGCATCTCTGTAAGGTGTTCTGACAACAAAAAGATGCCAGACATGGCTGCTTAATGTAGAGATATCCGTCTTGCAAGAAAATGGAAGTCTAATTTTTTCATGCACAATCTCATTCAGATAAACCTGTACGATCTTTCGTCTATGTTGTGAGTCAGCGTCCAGATAAGACAATTTGGCACGCAGCATGGCGGCCTGTATTTCATCCAGCCGGCTGTTCACGCCTTTAAACAGGTTTTTGTATTTTTCATGGCTACCGTAATTGCGCAAGGCACGTAGGGTTTGCGCCAACTCGGCGTCGTCGGTGGTGATAGCTCCAGCATCACCCAATGCGCCCAAGTTTTTTCCAGGGTAGAAGCTGAAACCAGCCGCATGGCCCCAGCTACCAGCTTTCTTGCCATCAATTGCTGACCCGTGGGCCTGAGCAGCATCTTCAAGCACCAGCAGGCCATACTCACGTGCCAGGGCCATGATGGCTGGCATGTCGGCCAACTGGCCGTAAAGGTGCACAGGTAAAATGGCGCGCGTTTTAGGATTGATGGCGGCGCGGGCGTTGGCAGGGCTGATATTGAAACTTGCCGCATCAGGCTCTACCAATACAGGTTTCAGGTCATTCGCGCTGATGGCAAGAATGCTTGCAATATAGGTATTCGCAGGCACGATGATTTCATCACCGGGTTGCAAGCGCCCCAACTCCAACCAGGCACGCAGGGTGAGGGTGAGCGCGTCCAGCCCATTAGCAACACCTATGCAATACGCACTGCCGCAATAGGCTGCAAATTCCTGCTCGAACTGACTGAGTTCATTACCGCCGATATACCAGCCGGAGTCAATGACGCGGGTACAGGCTTCAATCAGTTCTGTCCGGTATTGGGCATTGATGGATTGGAGGTCAAGGAAGGGAATCATTGTATTTTTACACTTAGCTTTTTTTTTATTTTTAGGACAGAATCTTTAGAGATAATGAAATATTCGTTTAAATCATCCTCCCCTGTTTTTAATGCTCCCATCTTTTTATGGAATGAAATTACTTTTTCATTACCTTTGCGGACATCAAAATGTGAAAATTCAAATCCCAGTTGATTAAATCCAAAATCATAAACAAGCAATGCACTTTCTAAAGCCGCATAAGGTGTTTTATCCTCATTTAATATCCAACTTCCCCAACAAAATGAATTTTCTCTTAAATCATAAATTCGAACTGTTCCACATGGTGTTCCATCGTTACGCTCGATAATAAAGTAAAATTGTTCGCTATTGGCTTCATCATTTTTATATTTTTTTATCCACTCTTTTTGCGCTTTAACATCCGGACTAACATCAGATAAAAATAAATTATATTTTTTATCTAATCGCAATTTCAAAATAAAATCAGCGTCAACTTCTTCAACTAAGCGAATTTGAATTGTTTTAGATTTTAAAATCATTTAATTAATCTCAGAAAATCTTCATAATTCCGAATGTAATCTGACTCATCATAATATTCGCTCGCCAAAACCAGCAGTACACAATCGGGGCTGAAGTCGTGCATTTCATGCCAAACCATAGCCGGTAACGCAATCCCTTTGGTGGATGAATCCAACCACACTTCTTCGCGCTTCTGGCCATCATCCAGCACCATGCGGCACTTGCCTGTCACGCACACAGCCACTTGCTGCAATTTTTTGTGCGCATGAAAGCCGCGTGAAACGCCCGATTTGGTGCCAAACAGGTAATAAACACGCTGAATGGCGAATGGTACGTTTTTTTCGCCTTCTAAGGCAACCAGGGATCCTCGGTCGTCGCCTAGCGGGGGGAAATTTGTCCAGCAAACAAGTGACATGCAATGGTTCTAATTTAAATAATGGTTTAAATAGATGCCTGATCTATTCTCTTCACACTTATTCTCTGTTGTGTAATCACGCTAATAAAAAATATTTACAGTCTCTATATCAATCAAGTAGATTTTGACCATCAATAAAAAAGGAAAACTTTTTAGTTTCAAACTAGAGAAAGTTTTCCATCGCAAAAACAATCTTATTTTTTATATTGCTAGCTTTGAGATATCTGCGACACGATTCACTGTCTCGTGCAAAGCGGCCAGCAGACCCAACCGATTGGCTTTGAGCGCTGGATCTTCGGCATTCACCATGACGTGCTCGAAGAAGGCATCCACGGGGGTGCGCAGGGCCGCCAGGGCTTGCAGGTTGGCCGTGTAGTCGCCGGCTGCCAGCAGTTGCTCGGCCTTGGGGGCCACGGTCTGCAGGGCGGCGAACAAGTCCTTTTCGGCCTGCTCCGCCAGCAAGGCTGCGTTCACCTGGGCGTGTACCGCGGTCTCGGCCTTCTTCAGGATGTTGCCCACGCGCTTGTTGGCGGCGGCCAGGGCGGGGGCTTCGGGCAGGGCGGCGAAAGCACGCAGGGCTTCCAGGCGTTTTTGCACCTCGGACAGGCGCTGTGGGCGCAGGGCCAGCACGGCGTCGATCTCCTGGGCGCTGAAGCCTTGTTCGCGTAGGCTGACCGCCAGACGGTCGTAGAAGAATTCCTGCAGCTGGGCGGTCGCATCGGTGATCTTGTCACCGAAGGCCGGCAGGGTGCTGACCAGCAAAGTGTCCAGGTCCAGCGCCAAATCCTTTTCGACCAGCATGCGGATCACGCCCAGGGCGTGGCGGCGCAGGGCAAACGGGTCGCGGTCGCCGGTGGGCAGGTTGCCGATGCCGAACATGCCGACCAGGGTTTCCAGCTTGTCGGCCAGGGCGACGACCACGCCGACATCGCCGCGCGGCAGTTCGTCGCCGGCGAAGCGGGGCTTGTAGTGGTCTTCGATGGCATCGGCCACGGCCGCATCCAGGCCGTCGTTCTGGGCGTAGTAGCGGCCCATGGTGCCTTGCAGCTCGGGGAATTCACCGACCATGTCGGTGATCAGGTCGGTCTTGGCCAGCATGGCGGCCAGATCGGCCTGCTGCGCCAGGGCGGTGTTGCCCAGTTGCTGGGCAATGCCCTTGGCGATGGCGCGCACGCGGTCCACGCGCTCGCCCTGGGTGCCCAGCTTGTTGTGGTAGACCACCTTGCCCAGGGCTTCGACGCGGCTGGCCAGGGTTTTCTTGCGGTCCTGGTCGAAGAAGAACTTGGCATCGGCCAGGCGGGGGCGCACCACGCGTTCGTTGCCGCCGATGACGGCGCTGGCATCCTGGGGCGTGATGTTGCTGACGATCAGGAACTGGTGGGTCAGCTTGCCCTGGGTGTCCAGCAGCGGGAAGTACTTCTGGTTGGCCTTCATGGTCAGGATCAGGCATTCCTGGGGCACGGCCAGGAATTCCTTCTCGAATTCGCAGACCAGCACGTTGGGGCGCTCGACCAGGGCCGTCACCTCGTCCAGCAGGGCGTCGTCGTCGATGGGGCGCACGCCACCGCCCACGCGGTCGGCCGCGGCCTGCAGCTGGCGCACGATCTCGGCACGGCGTTCGGCGAAGCTGGCGATCACGGCGCCCTCTTCGCGCAGTTGCTCGGCATAGCTGTCGGCATCGCGGATGACCACGGGGTCCACCTTGGCTTCAAAGCGGTGACCGTGGGTGGCGGTGCCGGCGCTCAGGCCCAGGGCCTTCACCCCGATCAGCACCTGCGTGCCATGCAAGGCCACCAGACCGTGCGCGGGGCGCACGAAGTTGACGCTGGTCCAGCCGTCCTGCAGCTGGTAGCGCATGACCTTGGGGATGGGCAGCTTGGCGATGGTGTCGTCCAGGGCTTTTTGCAGACCGTCGGTCAGCACCACGCCCTTGACGGTGGAAGCGTAGAACAGGGCTTCGGCCTTGCCCTCGCCCTGGCGCTGCAGGCCGGCGACGGCGGAGGCATCGGCGCCCAGGGCCGCCAGCTTCTTGAGCAGCGCGGGGGTGGGCTGGCCTGCGGCGTCCAGGCCCACGGCCACGGGCATCAGCTTTTGCGACACGGCCTTGTCTTCGGCCTGGGGCAGCACTTCGGTGATGTGGGCGGCCAGGCGGCGGGGCGAGGCGTAGGCGGTCAGGCGCGACTCGCTGGAGGCCAGCAGGCCCTGGGCCTTGAGTTGCTCGAACAGCACGGCGCCAAAGGCCTCACCCAGCTTTTGCAGGGCCTTGGGAGGCAGCTCTTCGACAAACAGTTCAACAAGCAGATTGGATGCGTTCATGGTGTTTTGATAGCTGCCAGCGCTTAATGGATAAGGGCTGGCGGCCAATTAATGCGTTAATCGATGGACACGGGGCGCACGGCGCGCTCAGGCGGCCTTCTTGGCCTGCTGCTCGGCGGCCTTGGCCAGCTCGGCCAGCACTTCCTCGGCATAGGCCTTGGGGGCCATGGGGAAACCCAGGCGCGCACGGCTGTCCAGGTAGCTCTTGCCCACAGCGCGGGCCAGGTTGCGGATGCGGCCGATGTAGGCGGCGCGCTCGGTCACCGAGATGGCGCCGCGCGCGTCCAGCAGGTTGAAGGTGTGGGCGGCCTTGAGCACCTGCTCATACGCCGGCAGCGCCAGTTGCGCTTCCATCAACTTATTAGCTGTGCCTTCGTGGGCATTGAACGCGCTGAACAGGAAGTCCACGTTCGAATGCTCGAAGTTGTAGGTGGACTGCTCCACCTCGTTCTGGTGGAACACGTCACCGTAGCTCAGGCCGTCGGTATAGACCAGGTCGTACACCGATTCCTTGCCCTGCAGGTACATGGCCAGACGCTCCAGCCCGTAAGTGATCTCGCCCGTGGCGGGCTTGCAGTCGATGCCGGCGACCTGCTGGAAGTAGGTGAACTGGGTCACTTCCATGCCGTTGAGCCAGACTTCCCAGCCCAGGCCCCAGGCGCCCAGGGTGGGGTTCTCCCAGTCGTCTTCGACGAAACGGATGTCGTTCTTCTTCAGATCGAACCCCAGGGCTTCGAGCGAGCCCAGGTACAGCTCCAGGATGTTGTCGGGCGCGGGCTTGAGCACCACCTGGAACTGGTAGTAGTGCTGCAGGCGGTTGGGGTTCTCGCCATAGCGGCCGTCCTTGGGGCGGCGGCTGGGCTGCACGTAGGCGGCCTTCCAGGACTCGGGGCCGATGGCGCGCAGGAAGGTGGCGGTGTGCGACGTGCCGGCGCCGACTTCCATGTCATAGGGCTGGAGCAGTGCGCAGCCGTGTTCGGCCCAGTAGGACTGCAGTTTCAGAATGATTTGTTGGAAGGTCAGCATGACTTCAGAAGGTGTCTTGGTGCGCGGAGCGGGCGCGTTGGGGTCGGTGTGGACGCACCCGGCCAGCGGGCACGCGGGGTGCCGCGCACGGGCGCGCAAAAGAGTGATTTTAGGCCCGCGGGCCGGGGTTTGACGCAGCCGGCCCCGGCGCCGCAGCGCCCGGCAGGCCGGCTTGCATCAAAAAGTGAGCTGATAGCGCTTGTTTTTCAATGGCTTTCAATCGAAATGACTTCAAAACACCCGATAGACGTACGCAAACAGCTACATTTTTTGAAAACACCCCCGCCAGGGGCGGTGTATCCGGCCCCTACAATGTTTTCCATCTTTTTCCTGTAACCCTGCGGGCGAGGCGTGGCATGAACCTGTTCAACATCATCAAGAACCAACTGATCGAAGTCATCGAATGGACCGATGACTCGCGCGACACGCTCTCCTACCGCTGGCCGGACGACGACAAGGAAATCAAGAACGGCGCCCAGCTGATCGTGCGCGAATCGCAGCAGGTGCAGTTCGTGGCCGCCGGCCAGTACGCCGACCTGTTCGGCCCCGGCAAGCACACGCTGAGCACCGAGAACGTGCCCGTGCTGTCCACCATCCTGGGCTGGAAGTACGGTTTCCAGTCGCCCTTCAAGTGCGACGTCTACTACATCAACACGCGCCTGTTCACGGGCAACAAGTGGGGCACCTCCAACCCCGTGCTGATGCGCGACAAGGACTTTGGCGTGGTGCGCATCCGCGCTTTCGGCACCTACGACTTCCGCATCGTGCAGCCCGCGCTGTTCCTCAAGGAAGTGGCGGGCACGGACCAGAACTTCCGCATCGACGAGTTTGCCGACACCATGCGCTCGCGCATCGTCAGCGTCTTCACCGAGGCCCTGGCCAAGGCCCAGGTGCCGGTGCTGGACGTGGCCACGCGCTATGGCGACCTGGGCCAGGCGCTGGTGCAGATCATCAACCCGGCGATGGTCGAGAAGTACGGCATCGAGGTGACCAGCTTTGTGCTGGAGAACGTCTCCGTGCCGCCCGAGGTGGAACAGGCCATCGACAAACGCTCCAGCATGGGCGCCATTGGCAACCTCAACGACTATGTGAAGTACCAGATGGGCCAGGCCATGGCCAGCGGCGGCGAAGGCGCGGCAGCAGCCACCATGCCGGCCACCATGGCCATGGGCTTTGGCATGGCCCAGGAGATGATGAAACAGATGCAGCAGCCCGCGACGGCTGCCGGCCAGCCGGCCTTGGGGGCACAGGGGGCGCACGATGCCTTCTCGCCCACTGCGGCCCAGGCCGCCCAAGCTGCCCAGGCCACGCCAGCCGGCGCCGCCCCGGCGTTGCAGGTCTACACGCCAGAGCAGGCCGCCCAGCTGCTGGGCGTGGACGTGGCCGACGTGCTGGCCGAGCTGGAGGCCGGCCACCTCAAGGGCCGCAAGATCGGTGCGAACTGGCGCATTGCGCAGGCCGCCCTGGACGAATTCCTCCAGGGCTGAGCCCACCCTGCACCGCACTGCCGCTGCGCGGCGTTCCTATCGTGAACCGCAGCGCGGCGGCCCGCACTGCGCGGTGCCCCGCTATTTTCCGCGCCCTGTGGCCATCCTGCCGTGACCGATACCCCCGCCTCTGCCTACACTGCAGCCCCTGATGCAGCCCCTGATGCGGCCCCGCCCTCCATGGTGGGCAAGCACCCTTGCCCGGAGTGCGGCGCCAACCTGGAGTGGAATGCCCGCGCGCAGTCGCTGAAATGCCCGTATTGCGGCACCGTGGTGCCGTGGAGCGAGGAACTGCGCGAGGAGCTGGGCCAGGCCGTGGTCGAACAGGACCTGGCCGAGGCCCTGCGCAACCCGCAGAACGGCCGCGGCTGGGGGCCACAGCGCTATGAAGTGCAATGCCAGAACTGCCGTGCGATTTCGGTCTTCGTCGACGGGCGCGTGGCCCAGCGCTGCGACTTCTGCGGCTCGCCGTCCATCGTCGCGCACGAGGAACGCAGCGACGCCATCACGCCGCAAAGCATCCTGCCCTTCAAGGTCAGCGACGGCCAGATCCGCGACCGCATCCGCCAGTGGTACGGCAGCCGCTGGTTTGCGCCCAACAAGCTCAAGCACGCCGCGCTGACGGACACGCTGCACGGCGTCTACCTGCCCTACTGGACGTTTGACGCCCACGTCAGCGCCCGCTGGCAGGCCGAGGCCGGCTATTACTACTACACCACCGAGACCTACCGCGACGCCAGCGGCAACACGCAGACGCGCGAGGTCCGCCATGTGCACTGGGAATCGGCCTCCGGCAGCCTGCGCCACTTCTTCGACGATGCCCTGGTGCCCGGCGCCGTGGGCGTGCACACCGCACTGCTGCGCCAGGTCGAACCCTTTCCCACCACCACGGACCTGCAGCCCTACACCCCCGAATTCGTGCGCGGCTGGACGGTGGAACGCTACCAGGTGGACCTGCGCAAGGCCGCCCAGCTCAACGAGCAGGACATGGACGCCGAGGTGCGCGCCCTGTGCGCACGCCAGATCCCTGGCGACACCTACCGCAACCTGCAGGTGCAGCGCACGTACAGCGGCCGCACCTTCAAGCACGTGCTGGTGCCGGTGTGGCTGGTGGGCTACACCTACGGCAGCCAGAACTACCAGATCGTGGCGAATGGCTACACCGGTGCGATCGCCGGCGAGCGGCCCTACAGCTGGGTGAAGATCGCCCTGGCCGTGGTGGCCGCCCTGATCGTCGCCGTGCTGGTGTGGAGCGTGGCCCAGAACGCCTGACGGCGTGGCGGACCCCGCCGTCGTCCCACACAGCCCAAGGGCTGCCACGGCAGCCCGGAAAGCAGTGATGGCCCAGCGGCACGACGACGCACCACGTCGCCCAAGGCGCGTGCGCGCCGCCCTGGATGCCTCTTACAGCGTGAACACCTCGGCCTGCCGCAAGGCCGGCTGCTGCCGGTCCTTGTCCGACAGCACAAAGTCCATGCCCAGGTTCGGCCAGGCAATGTCCAGGTCCGGGTCGTTCCAGGCGATGCCGCGGTCCGCCTGCGGTGCGTAGTAGTTCGTGGTCTTGTACAGGAAATCCGCGCTCTCGCTGAGCACCACGAAGCCGTGCGCAAAGCCGGGCGGAATCCAGAACTGCTTGTGGCTGTATTCGGTGAGTTCTTCGCCCACCCACTGGCCGAAGGTGGGCGAACCCTGGCGAATGTCCACCGCCACGTCCCAGACCGCACCACGCACCACGCGCACCAGCTTGCCCTGGGCGTGCGGCGGCAACTGGTAGTGCAGGCCGCGCAACACGCCCTGGCTGGAGCGACTGTGGTTGTCCTGCACGAACGTGAACGCCGTGCCCGTGGCGGCATTGAACGCCGCCTGGTTGAAGCTTTCGTAGAAGAAGCCGCGGGCATCCCCGAACACCTTGGGCTCCACCACCATGACGTCGGGAATGCGGGTGGGCGTGGCCTTCATCGCATGCTGCCTTTCAGGCATTGCACCAGGTACTTGCCATAGCCGTTCTTCAGCAGCGGCTGGGCCAGCTGCTCCAGCTGGGCGGCATCGATCCAACCGCTGCGGAACGCGATCTCCTCGGGGCAAGCCACCTTCAGACCCTGGCGCTGCTCCAGCGTGGCGATGAACTGTCCCGCTTCCAGCAGGCTGTCGTGCGTGCCGGTGTCCAGCCAAGCATAGCCACGCCCCATGAGCTGCACATTCAGCTGGCCTTGCTGCAGGTACAGCGTGTTCAGGTCGGTAATCTCCAGCTCGCCACGCGCGGAGGGCTTGAGGGACTTGGCCAGCTCCACCACCTGCGCGTCATAGAAGTACAGGCCGGTCACCGCGTAGTTGGACTTGGGTACCTTCGGCTTTTCCTCCAGCGACAGCACGCGGCCCTGGGCATCGAACTCGGCCACGCCGTAGCGCTCGGGGTCCTGCACGTGGTAGGCAAACACGGTCGAGCCGGTCTGCTGCGCATCCGCATCCCGCAGCAGCTTCTGGAAGTCGTGGCCATAGAAGATGTTGTCGCCCAGCACCAGGGCGCTGGGTGCGCCATCCAGGAACTGCTCGCCAATCAGGAAGGCCTGGGCCAGTCCGTCCGGGCTGGGTTGCACGGCGTACTGCAGGTTCAGGCCCCACTGGCTGCCGTCGCCCAGCAGCTGCGTGAAGCGCGGCGTGTCCTGGGGGGTGCTGATGATCAGGATTTCGCGGATGCCCGCCAGCATCAGGGTGCTCAGCGGGTAATAGATCATGGGCTTGTCATAGACCGGCAGCAGCTGCTTGCTGATGGCCAGCGTGGCCGGGTGCAGGCGTGTGCCCGAGCCGCCCGCCAGAATGATGCCTTTGCGTGGAGTGGTCATGGTTCAAAAAATAAGGAGCTGTCAGCGCTTGCTGGATCAGGGCTGGATCCGGTTTTAACGGTTTACTACAAAATCTCGCGCAGCATGCGGGCCACGCCCTGCTGCCACGGCGGCAGGTACAGGCCCATCGTACGCTGCAGCTTATCGGACGACAGCCGCGAATTGGCCGGGCGCCGTGCCGGTGTGGGAAAGGCGCTGGTCGGCACCGACGCCACCTCGCGCACCGGCCAGTGCAGGTCCGGGCGCAGCTGCCGCGCCTGGTCGATGACCTCACTGGCATAGGCATGCCAGGTGGTCGCGCCGCCGGCGACGCAGTGGTACAGGCCCTGGTCCTGGGGGTGGCACTGCACATGGCGGATGGCATGCGCCGTCACATCGGCCAGCAGGTCCGCGCCCGTGGGGGCACCCCACTGGTCGTTGATGACCGTCAGGCGCTCGCGCTCCTGGGCCAGGCGCAGCATGGTCTTGGCAAAGTTGCCGCCGCGCGCGGCGTAGACCCAGCTGGTGCGGAAGATCAGATGCCGACAGCCACTGGCTTGCATGGCCTGCTCGCCCTCCAGCTTGGTCTGGCCGTACACCGACAGTGGCGCCACCGGAGCCTGTTCGTCACGCGGCGCCGTGCCGCTGCCATCGAACACATAGTCGCTGCTGTAGTGCACCAGCAGCGCATCCAGGGCCAGGGCCTCCTGCGCCAGCACACCCGGGGCCGCCGCATTCAACAGGCGCGCCAGTTCGGGTTCGCCTTCGGCGCGGTCCACGGCCGTGTGGGCCGCGGCATTGACGATCACGTCCGGGCGCACCGTGCGCACGGTCTGCGCCAGGGCCTGCAGCTGGCCGATGTCGCCGCACAGCGGCGTGCTGCGGCGGTCCAGGGCCACCACCTCGCCCAGCACCGCCAGGCTGCGCTGCAGCTCCCAGCCGACCTGGCCCGCGCAGCCCAGCAGCAGGATCTTCATGCCGGCTCCTGCGCGCTGTACTGCTGGTGCACCCAGTCGCGGTAGCTGCCGGACTGCACGTGGGCCACCCACTCAGGGTGGTCCAGGTACCACTGCACGGTCTTGCGGATGCCGGTGTCGAAGGTTTCGGCGGGCTTCCAGCCCAGCTCGCGCTCCAGCTTGCGCGCATCGATGGCATAGCGGCGATCGTGGCCGGGGCGGTCCTGCACGAAGCGGATCTGCGCGGCATAGGACTGACCATCGTCGCGCGGGCGCAACTCGTCCAGCAGGGCGCACACGGTCTTCACGATGTCGATGTTGGCCTGCTCGTTCCAGCCCCCGACGTTGTAGGTGTCGCCCAGCCGACCGGCTTCCAGCACGCGGCGGATGGCGCTGCAATGGTCGCGCACATACAGCCAGTCGCGGATCTGCTGGCCATCGCCATAGATGGGCAGGGGCTTGCCCGCCAGGGCATTCACGATCATCAGCGGGATGAGCTTTTCAGGGAAATGCAGCGGGCCGTAGTTGTTGCTGCAATTGGTGGTCAGCACCGGCAGGCCATAGGTGTGGTGCCAGGCGCGCACCAGGTGATCGCTGGCCGCCTTGCTGGCCGAATACGGGCTGTTGGGCTCGTAGTTGTGCGATTCGGTGAAGGCCGGGTCGGTGGCGCCCAGCGTGCCGTAGACCTCGTCCGTGGACACGTGCAGAAAGCGGAAGGCCGACTTGGCGTCCGCCGGCAAACCGCTCCAATAGGCGCGCACGGACTCCAGCAGGCGGAAGGTGCCCACCACATTGGTCTGGATGAAGTCTTCCGGACCGTGGATGGAGCGGTCCACATGGCTTTCCGCCGCGAAGTTCAGCACGGCACGCGGCTGGTGCTGCGCCAGCAGCTGCGCGATCACGGCGCTGTCACCGATGTCGGCCTGGACGAAGGTGTGGCGTGCATTATCACGCACCGACGCCAGGTTCTCCAGGTTGCCGGCATAGGTCAGCTTGTCGATGTTGACCACGGGCTCGCCCGTGGTGGCCAGCCAGTCGAGCACGAAGTTGGCGCCAATGAAGCCGGCGCCGCCGGTGACAAAAATCATGGATGAGGGTCCAGGGTTGCAAAAGACAGAGGCTGCATTATCGGACAGCTACCATCGCCCTGGCGCTGCCGGCCTCAGCCCCAGCGCTGCTGTGCCATCACCAGCAGGCCTTCGAAGATCAGGTTGTCCACCAGCTCGAACGGGCGCGTCATGCTGGGCACCATCTTCCAGCCCGCACCACCGGCCATGATGCAGGCCGGCTCCATGCTGCAGTGCAGGTACAGGTGCTGGTAGGTGCGCTCCACCGCCCCGGCAATCGCATAGGTGCCGCCGCTGGTCAGCGCATCGCTGGTGTTCCTGGGAAACGGGGTGACCGATCCGGTCGGCACATGCAGGCCGGCAGTACCGCTTTCCAGCGCGCGCAGCATGATGCCGTGGCCCGGCAGGATCAGTCCGCCCAGGAAGTGGCCCTGGGCATCCAGGGCATCCACCGTCACGGCCGTGCCCACCATGACCACGATCAGGGGCCGCTCGTTGCCACGCTGCAGGATGTGGTGGCGCGCCCCGATCATGGCCACCCAGCGGTCGGCGCCCAGGCGCGAGGGATGGTCGTAGCCATTGGTCACGCCCGCCTCCTGCAGCGCCGGCACCACCCACCGCGGCTCCACCTCCCAGCCCAGCATCAGCTCCATCTGATCGTGCACCCGGCGGCGCGCGGTCTCACCGGCCACCACGCAGCCCAGCATGCGCGTCGGCGGTGGCAGCTTGCTCCAGGGGCCTTCCGCCAGGCGCTCAATGTGCTCCAGAAACTCCGCGCCATGCGCCAGCAAGGCCGCGCCGGGACGGGGAGAGTCATACATCGCCCACTTCAAGCGGGTGTTGCCGATATCGATGGCCAAAAAAGTCATGGGCGGCATTATCAAGATTTTTGCCCGGCCACCTCTGTGCTTTTGGCGATTCAGCCCCCCACCAGCCCCTGGCGCGCCACAGATTGTCAAAAAATTCCACGTAGGAACGGTCTGACCCAGTCCCCCCGCACCTTGCCGCTACAGTGCCAGTTCCATCCCCACCCTTTTTCAGGAGTACACGCATGGGCCTGTTCAGTTTCATCAAGGAAGCCGGCGAAAAGCTGTTCGGCGGCAAGGATGCCCACGCCGCGGCGCCCGACACCTCCCAGGAGGCGCTGAATGCCAAGGCGGCAGCGGCGATTGAAACCTACATCGGGGTGCAGAAGCTGGGCGTCAGCCAGCTCAAGGTGCACTACGACGGCAACCAGGGCAAGGTCACCGTGACCGGCGAGGCCCCCACCCAGGCCATCAAGGAAAAGGTCACCCTGTGCTGCGGCAACGTGGCCAGCGTGACCGCCGTGGACAACCAGATGACCGTGACCCAGCCGGAGCCCGAGGCCCAGTACCACGACGTGGTGCGCGGCGACACGCTGTCGGCGATTGCCAAGAAGTACTACGGCGATGCCAACAAGTACCCCGCTATCTTCGAGGCCAATAAGCCCATGCTGTCCCACCCAGACAAGATTTACCCGGGACAGAAGCTGCGCATTCCGGCGCTTTAATCACTTCTTCACAGCGTCCAGCGCCCGCAGGGCGCTTTTTGTGGTTCCGAGGAATACGCGCGTTCTTTTTCTACAATTTGCGTTTTCCTACGAACTGCCTTTGACAATGAAAACCCTGCTGACCGGCGGTGCCGGATACATAGGCACACACACGGCGATTGAACTATTGCAACACGGTCATGATGTGGTGATCTTTGACAATTTTTTTAACAGCCACATCGAAGCCGTTCGCCGTGTCGAAGCCATTACGGGGAAGCACGTTCCCACAATACAAGGTGATGTACGAGATCAAAACGCACTCTCAGATGCATTGACCCAGCATGGCATCGACAGCGTCGTGCACTTTGCGGGGAAGAAGGCCGTCGGCGAGTCGGTGAGCCAGCCTATCGATTACTTCGATAACAACGTCAACGGCACTTTGGTCCTGCTACGCGCCATGCAAGCCTGCAAGGTGTTCAAACTGGTTTTCAGTTCTTCCGCAACTGTGTATGGAACACCCAGTTACCTGCCCTTGGACGAACACCATCCCACATCCAGCACCAATCCCTACGGCCGCAGCAAATTGATGGTTGAGGAAATCCTGGCCGATGTTCACCATTCTTCCTCAAACTGGGCTTTGACAGTGCTGCGCTACTTCAACCCTATTGGAGCTCATCCCAGTGGACGTATTGGTGAAGACCCCGCGGATATTCCCAATAATCTGCTGCCATACATCGCCCAAGTTGCAGTTGGCCGGCGTGAACACATTCAAGTACTGGGCAACGATTACGACACCCCGGACGGAACAGGGGTTAGAGACTATCTGCACGTCGTAGATTTGGCACGTGGGCACGTCAAGGCCCTTGAAAGGCTGCAGCATCTCACAGGGCCCGACCTGCAAACCATCAACTTGGGAACTGGTCAAGGCCATAGCGTGCTGGAAGTGATCCGGGCATTCGAACAAGCTTGCGGGAAAAGCTTGCCATACATCATGGCTCCGCGGCGCCCAGGCGACATCGGCAGTTGTTACGCCAACCCAGCCCGAGCCCAGGAGTTGCTAGGCTGGACCGCCGAATATGACCTCGCCACCATGTGCGCTGACGCATGGCGCTGGCAAAGCGCAAATCCTAAGGGTTATCGCGGTTAAGCCCTCATCACTGGCGCCAGGGCAGCCCCTGCTTGCGCCAGCCGCCGAGCTGGCCACGGTGGCCGTTGGCGTCGATGTCGCCCTCGAAACCCTCGAGGATGTTGTAAGCCTCGATGCCCAACTGCGCCGCCCGCGTGGCTGCGGCAACCGAGCGCACGCCGCTGCGGCACAGCAGCACGACCTTGCCGCCCGGCGGCACCGCCGCCTGCAACTGGGCGTCGAAATTCGGGTTGTTGGCCATGCCGGGCCATTGCTTCCACTCGACCGGCACGGCACCGGGCACCTGGCCCACCCAGGCCCGCTCGGCGTCCGTGCGCACATCCACCAGCACGGCCGAACCGGCCTGCACCCACTGCCAGGCCAGCGCGGCCGGAATATCGCCGGCATAGGCGGCAGCAGGAATCACGGTCAAATCTTGGGGTGTGGTCATGGCCATCCTTGGGGAAAAACTGCCCGCCAGTGTGGCACAGCGGGCATGGGCTGCCAATCCAGGCGCAGCAAAAAGCATAGCTGCTTGCGCCTGCCCAACGATCACTTCAAGTACAAATGGCTTTCAAAGTGCAGCCAACCGTGCGCCAAGCGCTCACTTTTTACAGCACCCACTCCGGAATCGGCTGCTGGCGCAGCTCGGCGCGCAGGCGGGTGTAGTCCGGACACACCGTGGCCACCACCGCCCAGAAACGCGGGCTGTGGTCCATCACGCGCAGGTGGGACAGCTCGTGCACCACCACATAGTCCAGCACCGGCAGGCGAAAGTGCAGCAGGCGCCAGTTCAGCATGATGCCGCCGTCGTGCTTGGCGCTGCCCCAACGGGTGCGCGCATTCGTCAGCCGCAGGCTGCGCCATTGCACGCCCAAGTCCGGGGCGAAGCGCTGCAGGCGCTGTGTCAACAGCTGGCGCGCGTGGCGCAACCACCAGGCATGGACCTGGGCGCGCACGCTGGCGGGCGGCGCATCCACCGGCAACGGCACATGCAGCACCCAGTGCCCCTCGCCCACGGCCAGCAGCTCGCAGCCGCGCGGGGCGGCCGGGTGCAACTGCAAGGTCAGCAGCCCGCCCAGATAAGGCAGCTGCGCGCCCTGGCCCCAGTCCACCTGCGGGGTCTGCTGCACGCGCAGGGCCGAGGCGGCCAGCTTGTCCAGCACCCACTGGGCCTTGTCCTGCAGGGCGGATTCAATCTGGGCCACGCTGACGCGCAAGGGCGCGCGGATGGTCAGGCCGCTGGCCCCGACTTCCAGCCCGATGCTGCGCCGGCGACTGCGCACCAGCAAATAAGCCACGCGGGCACCGCCCAGAGGGACGGTGTGCGTGGCTTGCGGGTGGGCGTAGGCCGGGGCGTTCAAGCGGCAGGGGTGCTGGAGCGGTCAGGCAGTGCCGCAGGATAGGCCGCGGGGTCCAGGCGGCGCATCTCGCCTTCGATCCAGGCCTGCACCTCTTCCATCAGCTCTTCGTGCTTGCGCCCCGCGCTGGGGATCATCGGGCCGATGGAGACATCCACCACGCCAGGGGTCTTAACGAAAGACTTGCGCGGCCAGCACTTGGCCGAGGTGACGGCGATCGGCACCACGGGCACACCGGTCATGATGGCCAGGCGCGTGGCGCCGGTCTTGTACTCGCCCGCTTCGCCACGCGCCACACGCGTGCCTTCGGGGAACATGATGACCCAGATGCCCTGGGCCAGCAGGCGCTTGCCCTGCTCCACCACCTTGTGGAAGGCGCGCGAGCCGTGCTTGCGGTCGATGTGGATCATGTCCAGGCTGCCGATGGACCAGCCGAAGAAGGGAATGCTCAGCAACTCCTTCTTGAACACATAGGCCAAGGCGCGCGGCATGATGGCCGGCATCAGAAAGGTCTCGTAGGTGGACTGGTGCTTGCACAGCAGCACCACACCCTGCTGCGGGTCGGTGGGCAGGTGCTCCATGCCCTGCACGCGGTACTTGACGCCGCAGAACCAGCCCGCGCTGTCCACGCTCAGCTTGAGCCAGGCGCGCGCAATCGTCCAGCGGGCCGCCGGCGAGCCGCCGCACACACGCACCAGCAAGATCAGCAGCGTGTAGGGGATGACGGTGATGCCCATCCACAGCATGTGGACCAGGGAACGCAGAAATGACATGGGAACAATCCTAAAAATGCAAAGAGGCCGGCGTTGCCAAACGGTTGCGATCCGGCCTCATGCCGCCTGCAAGGGGGGCGATGCCTGGGCATCCGGGGCCAGCGCATCCGCCACCGCGGCCCAGTCTGGGTAACAGGCCACCGGCTGCGCCACGGGGGACACGGCAGTCTGGGCGGCATCGGGGCCCACCCACACCAGGCGGGCGCCCATCGCCTCGCCGGCTTGCAGGTGGACGGCGTCCTGGCCGATGACCCACACCTGGTGCGGCTCAGCCCCATAACGGCTGGCGATCTGCTGCAGCAAACCGGGTGCCGGTTTGCGGCACTGGCAGGCTTCGTCGGGGGTGTGCGGGCAGAAGAACACGGCCTCGACCCGGGCCCCCACCGCCGCCAGCTCGCGCTGCATGCGCAAATGCAGGGTGTTGAGCTCCGTCACATCGAAGCTCCCACGGCCCAGGCCGGGCTGGTTGGTGGCCAGCGCCACGTGCCAGCCGCCCCGGTTGAGCTGCGCAATCGCCTCCAGCACGCCGGGCTGGGGCTGCCAGTCCTTGAGAGGGACAAGTGCATCCTCGCCCTCAGCATGGAGGGTCCCGATCCGATCCAGGATGGCCAGCTTCATAGGTGTGAACCGCAGCAAACGTGAGGGAGGGCAACTGCCAGCGGCGCCACGGGCAACAGCTTGCGCCGCCCGTGCACGCCGCTTCTATGATGGGGCAGCTTTAGGCCCCCGTCCAGCGACGCAGCACCAGGCTGGCATTCGTGCCACCAAAGCCGAAGCTGTTGGACAGCACCGTGGTCAGCTGCGCATCGCGCGTCTTCGTCACCAGCGGCATGGTGCCCAGGCTGTCGTCGGGCGTGTCCACGTTCGCGGACCCGGCGATGAAGCCCTTGTTCAGCATGATCAGGCAGTAGATGGCTTCCTGCGCACCGGTCGCCCCCAGCGAGTGGCCGGTCAGCGACTTGGTGGACGAGAAGGGCGGCACCTGGTCGCCAAACAGCACCTGCATCGCGCGCACTTCCTGCATGTCACCCACCGGGGTCGAGGTGCCATGGGTGTTGATGTAGTCGATAGGACCATCCACAGTTTCCATGGCCTGCTTCATGCAGGCAATGGCGCCGTCGCCCGAAGGCGCCACCATGTCTTCGCCATCGCTGGTGGCGCCAAAGCCCACCACTTCGGCCAGGATGGTCGCACCGCGCGCCAGCGCATGCTCCAGACTCTCCAGCACCACGGCACCGCCGCCGCCGGCGATCACAAAGCCATCGCGATGGGCGTCGTAGGCACGCGAGGCCTTCTCGGGCGTCTCGTTGTACTTGCTGGACATGGCGCCCATGCCGTCGAACAGCAGGGACATGCCCCAGGACAGCTCTTCACCGCCGCCGGCAAACATCACGTCCTGCATGCCCCAGGCGATCTGCTGGGCCGCGGCACCGATGCAGTGGGCCGAGGTGGAGCAGGCCGAGGTGATTGAGTAGTTGATGCCCTTGACCTTGAAGTTGGTCGCCAGACAGGCCGAGACCGTGGAACTCATGCAGCGCGTGACCTGGTACGGTCCGACGCGGCGGATGCCCTTTTCGCGCAGGGTGTCGGCCGCCTCGATCTGGTTGGCCGGCGAACCGCCGCCCGAACCCATGATCAGACCGGTGCGCGGATGGCTCACCATCTCGGGCGTCAGGCCCGCCTGGGCAATCGCGTCTTCAAGCGCGATCTGGGCATAGGCTGCCGCATCGCCCATGAAACGCAGCTGCTTGCGGTCAATGCGCGCTTCGATGTCGATCTCGGGAATACCGGCAACCTGGCTGCGCATGCCCAGTTCGGTGAACTGTGGCATGGCCTTGATGCCAGAGCGACCTTCCCGCAGGGAGGTCTCTACGGTGGCCAGATCGTTACCAATGCACGAGACAATGCCCGCGCCCGTGATGACTACGCGCTTTTTCATGCCGCTGTCCCTTGGCCGTCGCCTTCACGCAGGAACAGCCCCACGCGCAGATCGTTGGCCACATAGATTTCCTGGCCGTCGGCCAGCAAACGTGCATCCCCAATCGCCATGTTCAGCTTGCGCTTGATCACGCGCTTGATGTCGATCTCGTAGCGCACCAGCTTCACATTCGGACCCACTTCGCCTGTGAACTTGACTTCGCCGGCACCCAGCGCGCGGCCACGGCCGGGCAGTTGCAGCCAGGTCAGGTAAAAGCCGATCAGCTGCCACATGGCATCGAGGCCCAGGCAGCCAGGCATGACGGGGTCGCCCTGGAAATGGCACTTGAAGAACCACAGATCGGGGTTCACGTCCAGCTCCGCCACGATCTTGCCCAGGCCGTGCGCGCCACCGTCGGTATCGATGTGCGTGATGCGGTCGAACATCAGCATCGGAGGCAGGGGCAAACGCCCGCTGTCGGGCTTGAACAACTTACCCTCACCGGAAGCGATCAGTTGTTCGTAGGAAAAAGAATCAGCCATTTGTCTAACTTGCTTGGCAGTGGCATTTGCCACTGCTTGGTTTCTCGTGTGTGTAATCGCAGGAGTTTATACATGCGCGGCGTACAGCCGCACATTATGGAAGTTCACAGGCCGTTTCTCGGCCGAAAGTCCCTGCAAACTCCGCACAACGTGTCAATCACACCCTGTTTGCTCAATTTTTTCTGCGCGGTCTGGCACCCCAGACCACCACCGCCACGCAGCACAGCCACAGCGGCCACAAACCCAGGCGCGACACCCAGAAGGCAAACGGCGTCACGCCATCACGCCCTTGCACCTCGGCCACCAGGACCCCCTGGGTGTGCGACGGCAGCGAGGCCGTGACCGCCCCCCGGTGATCGATCACCACAGTGGCCCCGGTGTTGGTGGCACGCAGCATCGGACGCTCGAACTCCAGCGCCCGCATGCGGCTGATGTGCAAATGCTGGTCCACCGCAATGCTGTCGCCAAACCACGCAATATTGCTCACATTGACCAGCACGGTGGGGGCGGTCGCAGCCTGGCTGAAATGCGCCCCCAGTTCTTCACCAAACAGGTCTTCGTAGCAGATATTCGGGGCCCAGCGCTCGCCATGCCACGCCATCGGCGCCTGCCCGACGCTGCCGCGGGCAAAGCTCCCCAGGGGAATGTCCATCATGCGGACGAACCACTGGAACAAGGGCGGCACGAACTCGCCAAAGGGCACCAAGTGGTGCTTGTCGTACCGATATTCTGTCATTTCCCCCGGCAACCAACCCACCACCGCATTGCTATAGCCCTGCGTTTCACTCCCCAAGGGCATGCCGATCAGGGCGGCCGAAGGGCTGCCCGGCTCCCGGTAGGGGGCCGAGATAGCGGCCAGATAGTCCGCAGGCAATTGCTGGGGCAACACCGGAATCGCCGTTTCGGGCGCCACCACCAGCGCTGCGGGCTTTTGCAGCAGTTGCAGCCCGTACCACTCCAAGGCCCGCGCGATGCCGCCACTGGGGATGAATTTTTCATCCTGCGGAATATTGCCCTGCAGCAAGGCCACCGACACCGGTGCACGCCCCGGCACGGCCTGGGCCTGCTGCTGCACCCAGGCGGCAGCCACCCACAGACCCAGCACCACCGCGCCCACGCCCAGCGACACCCGGGCGCGCTGCCACAGCGGTGCCACCTGGACCAGCGCCATCGCCAAGGCGGCAGCCACCGCACCGCTGCCGTAGACCCCCAGCCAGCGCGGCCAAACCGACAATGGGCCCTCAACATGGGCGTAGCCGCCTGCCCCCCAGGGGAAACCGGTCCACAAGGTGCCACGCGCCAGTTCTGCGATGGTCCAGCATGCGGCAAACAACAGCACGGCGCGCCATCCGGCACAGTCCGCACGGCGCCAGACCCAGGCGGCCACGGCGTAGTAACTGCCCAGGAAGGCGGCCAACGCCAGGACGGCCAGCACCGCCAGGGGCGCCGGCAGGCCGCCATAGGTATGCATCGAAATGAACAACCACCAGAAGGTGCCGCACAGCCAGGCGGTGGCAAACAGCCAGCTGCGCCATGCGGCCTGCCTGGCACTGGACGCGCGCTGCACCCCCAGGCACAGCAGGCTGAGTGACAGGATTTGCAGCCACCACAGCGGTTGTCCGCTGCCAGGCCAGGCCAGGGCCGTAGCCTGCAGCCCACCGGCCAGCAGCACCCCGCACCACCATCCCCAGGCGGGTCGGGCAGGTGCCCTGAAAGAGAGCCCATGGGCCCGCGCCATCGTCATTCGCTCACACTTTCCGTCGTTCCATCGTCTATGCGCCGCACCTGGAACCAGCGCACCGCGCCGCCCTTGGCGTGCAACACCACGAACTGCAGACCGGCTACCTCCCAGGACTCGCCACGCTTGGGCAGGCGCCCCATGGCATGGCTCACCCAGCCACCAATCGTTTCAAAGTCTTCGGCCTGGGCCTCCTGGTCGAAGCGCACGCCAAAAGCATCGGCCAGCCGCTCCAGCGGGGTGTGCCCTGCCACACGGTAGGTGTTGTCGGCCAGGGCGAAAATGTCGCCGTGCTCTTCGGGGATGTCGAACTCGTCCTCGATCTCCCCGACAATTTCCTCCAGCACGTCCTCCATGGTCACCAGGCCCGACACCTTGCCGAACTCATCGATCAGGATGCTCATGTGGTTGCGGTTGGTGCGAAATTCGCGCAGCAGGTCGTACAGGCCCTTGGTCTCCGGCACGAAGATCGCCGGGCGCAGCAGGGAGCGCAGATTCAAGGACGGCGAGCGCTGCAGCTTCAGCAGGTCCTTGGCCATCAGAATGCCGATGATGTTGTCACGCTCCCCCTCGTAGACCGGGAAGCGCGAGTGCGCCGTGCGGATCACCTGGGCCAGCAGTTCGTCGTAGGGGGCGTGGATGTCCAGCACGTCCATGCGCGGGGCCGCCACCATGATGTCGGTGGCCGTGCGGTCCGCCATGCGGATCACACCCTCGAGCATCACGCGGGCCTCGGTGCCGATGACTTCGTTGTCCTCGGCTTCGGCCAGGGTTTCGATGAGTTCATCCTTGGAGTCGAGCCCCGGGTGGATGAATTCGACAATCTTTTGCAGAAAGCTGCGCTTGTCTTCGCGCTCCGGGTGGCGCGCAGGGTGCGGGTCTGACACAGACGTTCAGTGCAGGACATGCAGTTGTGGAGAGGGCACCAAGGATAGCGGATTCACTGCGGGCCTCCAACCTCGGTGTCGCGCGCCTGGGCACAGTTGCCCCGGGGAGCGGGACTTACTGCGCCGATTTGTGGCGGCCTTCGCGCACGTCCTGGCGGATTTCCTGCACGTCGGCCAAGATGGACCAGAACTGCTTGGCCTGCTTCTTGAGCTGGTAGTCCACCTCGGCCACCTGGTTGTCCCACAGCTCGGAGACATGGGTGTCCAGCCCGGCGGCGGGCAGCTGCAGGTAGGCCTCGGACTCGGTACCGTCACGCTGCACGCGGGCACCGGCGTTGCGGGCGATCTTGAGCATGGCGGTGTTCTCGCTCAGCGCGTGGATGAACATCATCTCCACCCCCTGGTTGCGCGAATGTAGGACGGCGCGGGCGAACAGGCGCGTGCCCAGGCCCATCCCCCGTGCGGTCTTCAGCACCGACACCCCGAATTCCGCGCAGTTGCTGTGGTGCGCTAGGTCGGTATAGGCCAGGTGCGCCATGGCGATCAGCTCCAGCCGGCGGTTGAAGATGCCGAAGATATCGTCGCGATCAAAGTCCAGGTTGTCCGCATAGCGCTTGACCTGCTCGTCGTTGGCGGCGTAGCCGAAGCGCAGGTAGCGGTCGCTGGGGTCCAGCTTGAGCAGGTGCGCACGGATGCGATCGCGGTGGCGGGGCGACAGTTCACGGATGGGCACCAGGGTCGGCACGCTGCGGGCCGACGCGGCTTTGCGCAGCCATTGCTGGCTGGCTTTCCAAGGGGCAGTGATCCAACGGAGAGGCTCGGTCATGGGTCAAAAGTCCTGTGCGGCTGGGCACATTCTTTCAGGCATCGCGCGCCACATCCACAGCGGTGTTTCCCAGGCGGCGCACAAACCTAGGGTTTACGCTTAATTGCTGCATTGCAACATAAAACGCATGCACTGTGTACCCGCATGGGCAAGCGGCTGTCATTCTGGCGACCGCTGCGCAGCATTTGCACCACAAAAAAACAGCACCGGTCGGTGCTGTGGTGGCGAGTTGTAGCGCTACTCGCAAAAAACGTAGCTGCCAGCGCTTGTTCAATCTTTGATTCAGTCAGGTATACATCTGAATCGCTGATGCAGCCAGCGCTCAGCGCTCTGCTTTTAGAAGCTCAGACCGGCACCGACGTGGTCGCCTTGACGCGGTCCAGCACAAAGCTGGTCTTGCAGTCGGCCACGCTGGGGTGCTTGAGCAGGGTTTCCATGATGAAGCGGCTGTAGTGCTGCATGTCCGACACCACCACGCGCAGCAGGTAATCCATGTCCCCGGTCAGCGAGGCGCATTCCACCACCTCGGGCCAGTTCTGCACGCTCTGCTTGAAGGCATCCATGGGGTTGCGCTTGTGAATTTCGGTGCTCTTTTCCAGGCGCACATTCAGATAGGCCGTCAGCCCCAGGCCCACCTTTTCCGGCGGCACCAGGGCCACGTAGCGCTCGATCACCCCCGCCTCTTCCAGACGCTTGACCCGGCGCAGCACGGCGCTGGGCGACAGGCCGACTTGCTCGCCGATCACGTCATAGGTCTCACGGCCGTTTTCCTGCAGACGACGCAGGATGGAACGGTCCAGCTTATCGAGGGTGTGTTCTGTGCTCATGTCGGAAGATTTTATGCACCCCACCACGGAGGCAGGCGGGTTGTGCCACGATATTTGCGAAAACCGCACGTTGCACGCATTTTTCTTGAGCGTCCAGGCCTACCCACCCCCTGGTTTGCCCGCGTTCCTAGGAAAAGCCCCATCCCGGGGCGTCAGCCGCCCCTCCAACAATGGGCTCTGCATATTGATTGTGGTTTTCAGACAGAAAGGCGCTGATATGGATCGTCCGTGGCTCAACCACTACCCCGCCGGGGTGCCCCATGCCATCGACCCCGAGGCCTACCCCTCGGTGGTGGAACTGCTGGAGGAATCCTTGCGGACCAATGCCGACCAGCCCTTCACGGTCTGCATGGACGTATGGATGCGCTACCGCGACCTGGACCAGCACTCGCGGCACCTGGGCGCCTGGCTGCAAAGCCTGCACCTGGAGCCCGACGCCCGCGTGGCCATCATGCTGCCCAATATCCCGCAGTTCGCCGTCAGCATGGCCGGCGTGCTGCGTGCCGGCTACACCTGCGTCAACGTCAACCCGCTGTACACGGCGCGCGAGCTGGAGCACCAGCTCAAAGATTCCGGCGCCACCGCCATCATCATCCTGGAAAACTTCGCGCACACGCTGGCCGACGTCCTGCCGCGCACCCCGGTCCAGCACGTGTGCATGGCCTCCATGGGCGACCTGCTGGGCTTCTGGTACGGCCACTGGATCACGTTCGCCGTGCGCCACCTGGCCAAGATGGTGCCCGCCTACGAGCTGCCCCTGAACGGCCGCAGCGTCACCCCGTTCAAGCAAGCCCTGGCGCGCGGTGCGCGCCTGCAGCTGCGCAAGCCCCACGTCAGCGGCGACAGCATCGCCTTCCTGCAGTACACCGGCGGCACCACCGGCCTGTCCAAGGGCGCCATCCTGACGCACCGCAACATCATTGCCGCCACGCTGCAGGCCGAGGCCTGGTTTGCCCCGGCCTATGCCGGGCAGAGCGACATGCGCAAGATCCACGGTATCGCTGCGCTGCCGCTGTACCACATCTTCGCGCTGACCCTGCTGCTGCTGTCGCTGCGCCAGGGCTCCAGCCTCAGCCTGATTCCCAACCCGCGCGACATCCCCAAGTTTGTCGAGGTGCTGCGCAAGCGCCCCTTCCACACCCTGCCGGCCGTGAACACCCTGTTCAACGCGCTGCTGCAGAACCCCAAGTTCCGCGCCCTGGACTTTTCGGCACTGGCCGTGTCCCAGGCCGGCGGCATGGCGGCCTCCGAAGGCACGGCCCGCGAATGGCAGAAAGTGACCGGCAAGGCCATGATTGAGGGCTGGGGCATGAGCGAGACCTGCGCCATCGGCACCAACAACCCGGTCAACGCCACCCGCTTCAGCGGCACCATTGGCCTGCCGCTGCCCGGGATTGACCTGGCCATCAAGGACGATGACGGCAACACCCTGCCGCAGGGTGAGCACGGCGAGATCTGCATCCGCGGCCCCAACGTCATGCAGGGCTACTACCGCCAGCCCGAGGAAACGACCAAGGCCTTCACCGCCGATGGCTTCATGCGCACCGGCGACATCGGCCTGATGGACGCGCAGGGCTTCTTCAAGATCATCGACCGCAAGAAGGACATGATCCTGGTCAGTGGCTTCAACGTCTTCCCGAACGAGCTGGAGAACGTCATCTCCCTGTGCCCCGGCGTGGTGGAATGCGCCGCCGTGGGCGTGCCGGATGAACACTCCGGCGAGGCCATCAAGGTGTTTGTCATCAAGAACGACCCCACGCTGACCGAGGAGCGCCTGCTGCGCTACTGCCACGACAACCTCACGGGTTACAAGCGGCCCAAGTACATCGAGTTCCGCGACGAGCTGCCCAAGACCAACGTCGGCAAGATCTTGCGCCGCGAGCTGCGCCCCACGGTAGCGCCCGCGCCGGCCGCCCGACCCGAGACCACCGCCCACTAGCCATGCCCCAGGACTCGACCACGCCGGGCCTGTGGCCCGGCATGTTTTTTTTCGAACGCGGCTGGCTCTCGGCCAACAACATCCTGTTGCTGGGCCCCGACGACGCCGCCCTGGTGGACACCGGCTACTGCAGCCATGCGGAGCAGACGGTGGACCTGGTGGTCAGCACCCTGGACACTCGGCCGCTCACCCACGTCCTGAACACCCACCTGCACAGCGACCACTGCGGCGGCAATGCCGCCCTGCAGGCGCGCTGGCCGGACGTGCAGACCTGGATTGCACCGGGGCAGGCTGCCCAGGTGCAGGACTGGGACCCCGTGGCCCTGAGCTACACCCCCACTGGCCAGTCCTGCCCCCGTTTTCGGGCCGATGGTGTGCTGCAGCCCGGCAGCACCGTCACCCTGGGCGGACGCCCCTGGCAGGTGCACGCCGCGCCCGGCCATGACCCGCACTCCATCGTGCTGTTCGAGCCCGAGCGCCGGCTGCTGATCTCTGCCGATGCGCTGTGGGAGCACGGCTTTGGTGTGGTGTTTCCGGAAATCGAAGGGGCGCAGGCGTTTGCCGAAGTGGCCGCCACACTGGACGTAATCGAGCAGTTGCAGCCCGCCCTGGTGCTGCCCGGCCACGGCCCGCTGTTCACGGACGTGGCCGCGGCCCTGGCCCGGGCGCGCCAGCGTTTGCAGGGGTTCATCGCCCAGCCCGAGCGCCATGCCCGCTACGCCGCCAAAGTGTTGCTCAAGTACAAGCTGCTGGAGTGGCAGGAGTTGCCGCTGGACCAGGTGCACGCCTGGTGCCGGCAGACGCCCTATCTGGGCCTGCTGCACGCCCGGTACTTTGACGCCCAGTCGCCCGCGCAGTGGGTCGAAACCCTGGTGCAGGAGCTGGTGGCCAGCCAGGCCGCCGCGCTGGAGGTGCGCGACGGCACCCCGCTGCTGCTCAACCGCTGAGATCGCGCAGGCCCCACGCCGTGGGGCTGGGGCCGAATGGCGCTCAGGGCAGGTCGGGGTTGTACTCGGCCGTGGTCACCTTGGGGCCCACCGTGCCCAGGCGCGCCTTCAGCGACTGGGGGCGGCCGGTGATCATGGCCGCGTAGTTGGTGGTGTTGGACAGCACCTTCTTGACGTAGTCGCGCGTTTCGGTGAACGGCACGTTCTCCGCCCAGATGGCACCCTCCAGCACCGGGCCGTTGCGCCAGTTGCGCGGGCGGCCCGGGCCGGCGTTGTAACCGGCGGCGGCCATGGCCATGGAGCCTTCGAAGTCATCCAACGCCAGCTTCAGGTAGGACGTGCCGATGGTGATGTTCACATCGCGGTCGTTGATCATCTGCGGCTGGAAGTCGGTCATGCCGATCTTGCGCGCCGTCCACTTGGCGGTCGCCGGCATCACCTGCATCAGGCCCGAGGCCCCGACGTGCGAACGCGCATCCATGATGAAGCGGCTTTCCTGGCGGATCAGCCCGTAGACGTAGGCCGGGTCCAAACCAATGCTGTTGGCCTTGGCGATCACCGCGTCGTGGAAAGGCATGGGGAAGCGCTGCTTCCAGTCGATGGCTTCGCGCGTGCGTTCGCTGGTGTTGATGCAGCGATCCCAGACCTGGGCCTTGCAGGCCAGATCGGCCGCAGCCAGCAGCTCGCGGTCATTCATGCCGCCTGGCACATGCAGGCCCACGCTGTAGTTCCACTCTCGCACGCCCTCGCTGCGCAGGCCGATGCGAATCGCATACAGCGCGCGCTGCAGGCCGGGGTTGCTGGCCGCGGCCGCCTGTTCCTGTGCCGTCAGCGGTTGTGGGGCGGGCGGCACGGTGACGGCCTGGCCCAGGTCCTCCAGCGCCAGTTTTTCGTAGAAGCCCTTCACGCTGGCAATGCTCTGCAGCAGGCGCTGGGCCTCGGCACGCTCGGCCTCGCCGCCGCGGCGGTCGTTCAGCAGGGCCCGGGCCTTCCAGTAGACCCAGGCGCTGTCGGCCTGCAGCGACGGTGGCATGGCATCGATGGTCTTGCGCACGGTGTGCCACTGGCCGGCCCGCAGGTTGGCGCGCACCATCCATTCCTGCGACTCGTCGGACATGCGCTCCGGCTTGCCGACCTTGTCGAAATAGGCCACCGCATTGCTGTCCAGGCGCCGTGCGCTGACCTTGCCGATGACGCCCCAGACCCAGTCACGCTCTTCGGCCCGCAGCTGGGCCGCCCAGCGGTTGTCCATCAGGCTGGCGGCCTGGTCGGGGTCGGTGCTGGCCATGCGGATCAGCGCCAGCACGGCCAGTTCGCGCCGGGTGTTGCCGCGCACCTTGCTGGTGCCGGCCAGGTACTTGGCCGGCGAGGCAAACACTTCGGTCAGGTGCGACAGGGCATCCGGCGCCACGATGGTGACGGCACGGCGTGTGCCAGTCTGGCGGTTTTGCTCGGCGGACAGGCGCGCGCGCTTCCACACGGCCAGATCGTCGAGCTGCTTGATGGCGTACAGCTCGCTGGCGGCATAGGTGCAGCCATCGTCGGCATCGCGCTGGGCGTGCCACAGGCGCACCACCTCCTGGGCGGCATGCTCGGGCTGGCGGCGCTCGATGGTCTGCACAGCCATGTCGTAGCAGCGCACCTCGCGGTCGTCCTGCATGCGGAAATCGGCCAACATGCGGGCAAAGTCGGACCATTGGCGGCGCTGCCCCAGCAGCAGCAGCCAGTCGTTGCGCAGACGGTCTTCCTGGTAGGTGCCGCGCCAACGCTGCAGGAAGGCATCGACCTCGGCCTGGTTCGAGGTTTCCAGGCGGGCCTTCAATTCCCAGTAGGCTGCCCAGGGCTCCAGCGGGTGTCCGGCGGTCTGGGGCAGCAGGGCCGCCAGCCGTGCCTTGTCGCCCTTGCGCGCCGCTTCCTGCATCTGCAGCAACACGTTGTCGCCCGCGGCGGTCTGGGCAGCGGCCGAGAAAACTGGAACGCTAAAAACGAGGGCCGCGCAAAGCGGTGTCAGAATCTTGTGCAATGGCATAGAGGAATTATGTGATGGACAAAGCGGCCCTTCGACGCACCTTGGTACAGCAACGCCTCACTATGGTGGATCGCCTACAGCGTGCAGACGATTTGCAACGTGTCATGCGCATCTGGCTGGTGGACCGTCCGGACACCGTGATCGGTGCCTACTGGCCGATCAAGGGCGAGTTCGACCCCCTGCCCGTGCTGCACCGCTGGAAGGAGGACGGCGAACTGCTGGACAAGCCCCAGCGCCGCCGCATCGGCCTGCCGGTGATCGACAAGGTCA
The DNA here is from genome assembly GCF_018064205.1 of Comamonas aquatica. Taxonomy (NCBI): domain Bacteria; kingdom Pseudomonadati; phylum Pseudomonadota; class Betaproteobacteria; order Burkholderiales; family Comamonadaceae; genus Comamonas; species Comamonas aquatica. The sequence continues at coordinate 2,930,982 of NZ_CP072916.1, forward strand.
CCAAGACCATGCGCTTCCATGCCTGGCACCCCGGCTGTCCCATGGAGGAGGATGCCTACGGCATTCCCAAGCCCAAGGACACCGAGGTGATCACCCCCACCCTGCTGTTCGTGCCCTGCGTGGGCTACGGCCCCGGCGGTTACCGCCTGGGCTACGGCGGGGGCTTTTACGACCGCACCCTGGCCGGCCTGCGCCCTGTCCCGCACACGGTGGGGCTGGGCTTCACCCAGGGTTTCATTGAAGATTTCCTGCCGGAATCCCACGACCTGCCGCTGGATGCCATCCTGAACGACAACGGCGTGGTCTGGCCTGTTTGACTGTTGGTATGCCCGTTCGCAAGCAAAAATCCGTCCCGCAGCGCCGTCTGCAATCGCGCCCACCCCTCACCCCCATGCACCTGCCACTGACCCGCGCCGAGGTGCAGCGCCTGCAAGGCCACATGCGCCGCCACGGCCCGCACAGCCTGACGCCGCGCCAGCACGACGCCATCTGGGACTTCCTGTTCGCCCTGCCCGAAAGCCAGGCCTGGATGGCCGACATGGTGGCGCAAACCCGCGCCGCCCAGGCCGGGCTGCGTCCACGTTCAAAAAAGGAAGCGTGATGCGCACACCTGCCTTGCGATGCAGGCTTAAAACACCTGCAAACGCTTGGACAGCGTGCGCAGGCAGCTCCTGAAAATAAGCAGTTGTCTTCTTCCCCCCGATGGCACGCAGCAGGTGCCGGGCATGTCCATCGGACGCGCCATCCCTGGGCTGAGGGCTGAGGGCTGAGGGCTGAGGGCTGAGGGCTGAGGGCTGAGGGCTGAGGGCTGAGGGCTGAGGGCTGAGGGCTGAGGGCTGAGGGCTGAGGGCTGAGGGCTTGGCAGCCTGCCATTTCCCGGGCGCAGCTTCAGCCCCCTGCGCGCTCAGGCGGCCTGGGCTGCGCGCCAGCGCTGCCAGCCCTTGGCGCGCAGGTCGCAGGCCGGGCAGTGGCCGCAGCCGTGGCCCCAGGCGTGCAGCACATCGCGCGTGCCCTCGTAGCAGGTGTGCGTGTCCTGCACGATCAGCTGCACCAGGGCGTCACCGCCCAGGTCCTGGGCCATCTGCCAGGTGGCGGCCTTGTCGATCCACATCAGCGGCGTCTCGATGCGCAGGCGCCGCTCCAGCCCCAGGTTCAGCGCCAGCTGCATGGCCTTCATGGTGTCGTCGCGGCAGTCGGGGTAGCCGGAGAAATCCGTCTCGCAGACACCGGTCACGAGGACCTGCAGCCCGCGCCGGTAGGCCAGAGCCCCTGCCAGCGTCAGAAACAGCAGGTTGCGCCCAGGCACAAAGGTGTTGGGCAGGCCGTCCGCCTGCATGGCGAAGGCCACATCCTCGGTCAGGGACGAGCCGCCGATCTGCTTGAGCACGTCCAGGCTCAGCACATGGTCCTCACCCAGCTTGTGCGCCCACTGGGGAAACTGCGCGCGCAGCTGCTGCAGCACCGTCAGCCGCGCCTGCAGCTCCACGCTGTGGCGCTGGCCATAGTCAAAGCCCAGGGTTTCGACCCGGTCGTACTTCGACAGGGCGTGGGCCAGGCAGGTGGTGGAGTCCTGTCCACCCGAAAACATCACAAGCGCAGAGTTATGCATAGGCCGGAATTACAACACGCGCTACAGTGCCACGACGTCACATGGTTGTGAGAACGGCCCCCCTATGCTGCAGCTTTACATCGGCAACAAGAACTACTCTTCCTGGTCCATGCGCCCCTGGGTGGCGATGCGCCAGCTGGGCATCGCCTTCGACGAGGTCATGGTGCGCTTCGACAGCTTCGCGCCCGATTCGCAGTTCAAGCGCACGCTGCGCCCGCTGGCGCCCACGGGCACCGTGCCCGTGCTGGTGCACGACGATCTGGCCATCTGGGACACGCTGGCGATTGCCGAGTACCTGGCCGAGACCTTCCCCCAGGCTGGCATCTGGCCGGCGTCGGTGACCGACCGCGCCCGCGCCCGCAGCCTCTGCGCCGAGATGCACAGCGGCTTCACTGCCCTGCGCAGCCACTGCCCCATGAACATCGAGGCCCGGCTGCCCGAAGTTGGCGCCAAGATCTGGGCCGAGCAGGCGGCCGTGCGCGCCAATGTGGCCCGCCTGGTCGACATGTGGAGCGAACTGCTGCAATCCCACGGCGGCCCTATGCTGTTCGGCCGGTTCAGCATGGTCGACGCCTACTTCGCCCCGGTGTGCATGCGCCTGCACACCTACGGCCTGCCCGTGCCGCCCGCGATTGCCGACTATGTGCAGCGCGTGCGCGCCGTGCCGGCCGTCCAGGCCTGGATCGCGCAGGCCGAGGCCGAACACGACTTCCGCGACTTCGACGAGCCCTACCGCACCCAGCGCTGAAACGCGCCGGCGGCGCACCGGTGCCCCCTGGCGGGCCAGGCCTACTTGAACTGCTTGCGCAGCATGGGCTTGTGCCGCGCAATGTGCGCCAGCTGGGCCGGGGCCAGGGTGCCGCCCAGGTCTTCGTCCTCGGTGTTGAGCACCGCGTTGGCGTAGCGCAGGGCCCGGGCCACCACCTCGTCCTCGCTCACACCCTGCTGCGCGGCCAGCTCCAGGGCCACGCGGCGCATGGCGCGCTGCGACAGCATCCACATGGCGCCAAAGGACTCCCAGGCGGCGGCGGTCTTCTGGCTGTGCGCGTGGTCGGCCAGGATGTCCTTGAGCGGCTTGGCCAGCACCTCCTGCAGTGCTTCCATTTGTTCCTGCAGGGTTTCCAGCTGCGCTTCGCGCTCCAGCGCCGCGGCGGCGGCCTGGGCCTGGGCGTCCGGGGCCTCGGGCACGGGCACGCTGCCATCCGGGTTCAACTGGGCAATGGTGAGGGAAGAAAGCAAGGACATGGCGCACCCCAGGGCAAGAAGGGGGCGACTATACAAACAAAATCCGTCCCTCGGCGGGTGCGGTGCATCGCACGCTGCCGGGCGTCGGGGACGGCGGCGGCCCTACACTTGGCCGCATGAAGATTTACATGGTTGGCGGCGCGGTGCGCGACCGCCTGTTGCAGCGCCCGGTGCACGACACCGACTGGGTGGTCGTGGGCGCCTCCCCCGAGGACATGACGGCGCGCGGCTTCACGCCCGTGGGGCGCGATTTCCCGGTGTTCCTGCACCCCGAGACCCACGAGGAATACGCCCTGGCGCGCACCGAGCGCAAGAGCGGCATGGGCTACCGCGGCTTTGTGGTCCACACCGCCCCCGACGTGACGCTGGAAGAAGACCTGGCGCGGCGTGACCTGACCATCAATGCGATAGCAGCTCCCGCAGGCTGGACGGGCGCTGAAGACGTTTTTGACCCCTATCACGGTCAGGCCGACCTGCAGGCCAGGGTGCTGCGCCATGTGACCGAGGCCTTCCGCGAAGACCCGGTGCGCATCCTGCGCGTGGCGCGCTTTGCCGCGCGCTTCACCGACTTCCATGTGGCCCCCGAGACCCTGCAGCTGATGCGCGAGATGGTGGCCGCGGGCGAAGCCGACCACCTGGTGCCCGAGCGCGTCTGGCAGGAAATCAGCCGCGGGCTGATGGAAGCCCAGCCCTCGCGCATGTTCGAGGTGCTGCGCGCCTGCGGCGCCCTGCGCGTGCTGCTGCCCGAGCTGGACCGCCTGTGGGGCGTGCCCCAGCGCGCCGAATACCACCCCGAGGTGGACAGCGGCGTGCACGCCATGCTGGTGCTGGACATGGCCGCGCAGCTGCAATCGCCGCTGAGCGTGCGCTTTGCCTGCCTGTGCCACGATTTCGGCAAGGGCACCACACCGGCCGAGATGCTGCCGCGCCACATCGGCCACGAACAGCGCAGCGCCCGGCTGCTGCAGGGCGTGTGCGCGCGCTGGCGCGTGCCCAACGATTGCAAGGAACTGGCCGACGTGGTGGCGCGCGAGCACGGCAACATCCACCGCAGCGGGGAGTTGAACGCCGCGGCCGTGCTGCGCCTGCTGGAGCGCTGCGACGCCCTGCGCAAACCCGCACGCTTTGCCGAGGCCCTGCTGGCCTGCGAATGCGATGCCCGCGGCCGCACCGGCTTCGAGGACCGCCCCTACCCCCAGCGCCAGCGCCTGCAGACGGCGCTGGACGCGGCCCTGGCCGTGGACACCGCCCCCGTCGCCCAGGCCGCCGCCCAGCGCGGGCTGAAGGGCCCGGCGATTGGCGAGGCCGTGGCCAGCGCGCGCCAGCAGGCCGTGGCCCAGGTGCTGTAGGCGGGGACGCCGAGGCAGCGCTTCCCAGGGAAAACCGCCAAACACCCGGACAGGGACACAGAGGAACATGTGCCGGTTGGGCCCCCGTCGGCCCACACCCACCCTCGTTTCCTTTGTTCTGGAGGTTTGCCATGGCTTATGCCCTTCCCGGCCAATCCGGTGCGCTGCACCACTACCAAGACCGCTACGACAACTACATCGGCGGCCAGTGGGTGCCGCCCAGCGGTGGCGAGTATTTCGATGTGGTCACGCCGATCACCGGCCAGGTCTACACGCGCGTGGCACGCGGCACGGCGGCCGACATCGAAAAGGCCCTGGACGCGGCCCACGCCGCCGCCGATGCCTGGGGCAAGACCTCGGCCACCGAGCGCAGCAACATCCTGCTGCAGATTGCCGACCGCATCGATGCCCACCGCGAGTTGCTGGCCTATGTGGAGACCATCGACAACGGCAAGGCCATCCGCGAGACGCTGGCCGCCGACATTCCGCTGGCCGCCGACCACTTCCGCTACTTTGCCGGCGCGGTGCGCACCCAGGAAGGCGGCATCAGCCAGATCGACAACGAGACCGTGGCCTACCACTTCCACGAGCCGCTGGGCGTGGTCGGGCAGATCATCCCCTGGAACTTCCCTATCCTGATGGCGGCCTGGAAGCTGGCGCCCGCGCTGGCCGCGGGCAACTGCGTGGTGCTCAAGCCCGCCGAATCCACGCCCGTGTCCATCCTGGTGCTGATGGGCCTGGTCGGTGACCTGCTGCCGCCCGGCGTGCTGAACATCGTCAACGGCTTCGGCCGCGAGGCCGGCATGCCGCTGGCGCAAAGCAAGCGCATTGCCAAGATCGCTTTCACCGGCTCCACCAGCACCGGCCGCGTGATCGCCCAGGCGGCAGCCAACAGCCTGATCCCGGCCACGCTGGAGCTGGGTGGCAAGTCGCCCAACATCTTCTTTGCCGACGTGATGGACAAGGACGACAGCTTCCTCGACAAGGCCATCGAAGGCCTGGTGCTGTTCGCCTTCAACCAGGGCGAGGTCTGCACCTGCCCCAGCCGCGCGCTGATCCAGGAGTCGATCTACGAGAAGTTCATGGAACGCGTGCTCCAGCGCGTGGCGGCCATCAAGCACGCCGACCCGCTGGACCCCAGCAGCATGATGGGCGCCCAGGCCAGCAAGGAGCAGCTGACCAAGATCCTGTCCTACCTGGACCTGGGCCGGCAGGAAGGCGCCGAGGTGCTGATCGGCGGCGCCCAGGCCCAGCTGGGCGGCGCCCTGTCCGGCGGCTACTACGTGCAGCCCACCATCTTCAAGGGCCACAACAAGATGCGCATCTTCCAGGAGGAGATCTTCGGCCCCGTGCTGGCCGTGACCACCTTCAAGACTGAGGAAGAAGCCCTGGCGCTGGCGAATGACACGCTCTATGGCCTGGGCGCCGGCGTCTGGAGCCGCAACGGCAACGTGGCCTACCGCATGGGCCGCGCCATCAAGGCCGGGCGCGTGTGGACCAACTGCTACCACCACTACCCCGCGCACGCGGCGTTCGGGGGCTACAAGGAGTCGGGCATCGGGCGTGAGAACCACAAGCAGATGCTGGACCACTACCAGCAGACCAAGAACCTGCTGGTGTCCTACTCCGAGCACAAGCTGGGCTTCTTCTAAGAGCAGCTCACATGACCCTCGGTACATCGAGGTTCCGCCTTGCCGTACCGGGCGTACTGTCTGCGGCTTCATGTCTCGTCTCGACCCTGGGTCGTGTGAGCCACTCTCAACCGGACCTGGAACGCGCACCATGCCACCGCCCCTTGGCCGCCACACCGCCATGGCCCTAGGGCCCACGGTGGGCCGGCGGCACGCTCCACCCGGTGGAGGCAGGTACTGCAGGCGCTGCAGGATTTGAATGAAATCGCCTGACCGCTCTTATCCAGCCTTCGCATAGCGCTATCTTTTTTTACCAGGAGCACCCCATGGTCGATCGCGTCATTGCAACGCCCGCCACGCTGGAGCTGATCGACGTGCTGCGCACCAAGTACGGCCCCCGGCTGTTCTTTCACCAATCCGGGGGCTGCTGCGACAACAGCGCTGCCAACTGCTACATCGAGGGCGAGCTGACCATCGGCCCCGGCGATGTAAAGCTGGGCGAGATCGGCGGCCTGCCGTTCTACATGAGCGCCTCGCAGTTCGAGTACTGGCAACACACCCAGCTCATCATCGACGTGATCGACGGCCATGGCGGCGGCACCCTGTCGCTGGAAGGTCCCGAGGGCAAGGCCTTCCTGACCCGCTCGCGCGTGTTCACCGATGCCGAGCTGGCCCAGCTGCGGGCGGTTTGACATCACCGTGCAGCCTGCCATGCCCATCCCACGCCAAAGGCACAGCGTCGGCCACGCGATGGCCTGGGCCGTCTGGGCCCTGGCCACGCCCGCCGCCATGGCCCAGCCCCTGGTGGCGCACGGCGCCCCGCCAGGGGGTGCACTGGCCCTGCGGGTGAGCGCCGGCACCGCCCAGATGCAGGGCCTGTCGCCCGAAAACCTGTTGATTGCCTTGCGCCGGCGCCAGCTGCCCCATGCGGCCCAGCTGGAATGTTCAGCCCTGGACACCCAGCTGCCCGTGCTGGCGCGCAAGCTGCACCGTGCGGCGCCCGCCGACAAGGCCGCCGCCCAGGCCGCGCTGGAACAGGCCCAGGCGCGTTTTCGCGCACTGCGCTGCTAACCCTTTGCCGATGCACGAAGGGTCTGGCCGCCTGTGGGCACGGCCCCGGCCCCTGGCGCGCCGCCGGGTCGCCGGGTCGCGCTAGCATGGGCCTCTGCCCCCTCTGTTCCCCACCATGCACTACTTCAACCAAGCCGCCGGCGGACTGATGCCGGACCGCGTGCTGCAGGCCGTCACCGACTACATGCAGCGCGAGCAGGCCCTGGGCTCCTACGTGGCCGCCCAGCAGGCCCAGCCCCAGCTGCAGCAGCTCTATGCCCAGCTTGCGGCGCTGCTGCACTGCCAGCCGGCCGATATCGCGCTGACCACCGGCAACACCCACGGCTGGTGTGCCGTGGTCGGCGCCCTGCCGCTGCAGGCCGGGGACCGCGTGCTGGTCACGCCGGGCGAATGGGGTGGCAACTACGCGATGCTGCTGCAGCTGCAGGCCCGCACCGGCTGCGTGGTGGAGACCATGCCCTGCACGGCGGACGGCCACATCGACCTGGAGGCGCTGGAGGCCGGGCTGGACGCACGCGTCCAGCTCATCGCGCTGACCTGGGTGCCGGCCAACGGCAGCACGGTGTATGACGCCCAGGCCCTGGGCCAGCTGTGCGCCCGCCATGGCATCCCCTACATCATCGATGCGGCCCAGGCCCTGGGCCACATCCCCGTCGATGTGCAGGCCCTGCAGTGCGATGTGCTTACGGCCCCGGGCCGCAAATGGCTGTGTGGCCCGCGCGGCACCGGGCTGGTGTACCTGAAACCGGGCTTTGCCGCCCGGCTGCAGCCCATGACGGTGGACCATGTGTCCTGCCCCATCACCCCCACCGGCCCGGTGCTGCGCCAGGATGCGCGGATGCTGGAGCAGTCCGAATCCTCCGTCGCCCTCAAGCTGGGCCTGCTGGCAGCGCTGGACACGGCCCAGGCCGAGGGTTGGGCGCAGCGCTTTGCCGCCATCGCCGAGCGCGCCCGGCAACTGCGCAGCGCCCTGGCGGACGTGCCGGGCCTGCGCCTGCACAGCCTGGCTGCCGCCCCCGCCGACTGCGGCATCGTGCCGTTCACACTGCAGGGCCACACCCCTGCCCAGGTGCAGCAGGCACTGCTGCAGTGCCACATTCAGGTGGCCGCCAGCGGCATGGGCTTCACCCCGCTGGACATGCAGGCCCGCGACTTGAGCGCCGTGGTGCGCGCCTCGGTCAGCGCCCACACCACCGATGCCGACATCCAGGCGCTGGTGCAGGCCTTGCAAGCGCTGTCTGCAGCACCCGCCCGCTGAGCGGCTGCGTCAGCTGGAGGCAGCCCCTACCATCCGGTGCATGCGTTCAACACCTCTCGCCATGGCGGCGCTGTGGGGCCTGGTCGCCTGCCACGTACAGGCGCAGCAGGTCTACCGCTGTGACATCCACGGCAAAACCAGCTATTCCCACGAACCCTGTCTCGGTGCCCAGGTGATCGACACCACACCGACGCAAGGACTCAACCGCTCCACCGGCAAAGTACAACGCCACCCCGATGTGCAACGCGAGATCACCCATCGCCAAATTGCCGAAGCCCTACGTCCGATCACCGGCAAGTCACCGGAAGCACTGGCCGTCGACCGACGCAGAATGCGACTCAGCGCCACCGACAAGCTGCACTGCGAATGGCTGGACCTGCGCTTACCCAGCCTGGAAGCCCAGGTTGCGCAGGCCCGCGCCGACCAAAAAGGCCAGGCCGAGCTAGCGCTCTACCAAGCCCGCATCCCGTTGCGAGACCTGCGCTGCTGAGCGGCGCTCAGCCCACCACCGAGCGCACCCAGCGCACGATCTCGCCGGCAGGCAAGGCACCGGAGATGCGGGCCTTTTCCACGCCGTTCTGGAACACGATCATGGTGGGAATGCTGCGCACGTTGTAGGGTGCGGCCACCTGGGAGTGGGCCTCGGTGTCCAGCTTGACCAGCCGCACCTGGGGCGACAGCTGCTGGGCGGCCTGGGCAAAGGCCGGCGCCATCATGCGGCAGGGACCGCACCAGGGCGCCCAGAAGTCCACCACCACCGGGATGTGGCTGCGTCCCACGTGCTTGGCAAAACTGTCGGCGTCCAGCGCCACGGGCTCCCCCGTGAACAGCTGCTGGTGACAGCTGCCGCAGTCGGGGGCATGGCCCAGGTGCTGGGCCGCCACGCGGTTGGTCTTGTGGCAGTGGGGACAGACGATGTGCAGGGCTTCGGGCGTGGTCATGGCGGCTCCAGGAACTCTCAAAGCCTGCACATGGTGGTGGGCCCGCCTTTTGCAAGTCGGTCAGGCACGTCCCTCGGCCGGGCGGTGCTTGAACAAAAAGCGGCTTTTCGCTGACGCAGCCTGCGCCAGCAGCTCACTTTTTCAGAACAACCAGGCCAGCAATTTGATGGTGCTGAACAGCAGCACCGTCACCAGCACGGCACTGGCGCAGGGCAGGAAAACCTCGCGCCCGAGCAGGCGGAAGGTGAAGTCCCCGGGCAGGCGGCCCAAGCCGACCTTGCGGATCACCCCGGTGGCGCTGTTGAGCAGCACCAGCAGGACAAAGATCAGCAGCATCCAGCGAATCATGTGCAGCGTCCGGTGCGGGGCTCAGAGCCGGTGGGTGCGATCACCCTGGACAAAGCCCAGGGCGTTCCAGGGCTCGACGCCCTTGCACAGGCCGATGACCTTGAACAGCTCGCCCATCTCATGCTCCATCATCAATTTGAGCGCGGGCACGCGCTGGATCTGCGTCAGCTGCTCCAGTTTTTGCTGCAACCCGCAGTTGATGAGGAAATGCGCCTGGGTGGTGTAGCCCAGCACTTCCAGGCCGGCCTCCTGCGCCGCCACGGCGGTGCCGGTGAAGTTGACGTGGGCCGTGATGTCCTTGAGGCCGATCTTGTCCAGCGGATCGCTGTCCACCTGGTGCTGGTAGTGGCAGACCGTGGTGCCCATGTGGCGCTGCGGGTGGTAGTACTCCGACTCGCCAAAACCATAGTCGATGAAGAAGGCGGCACCGCGCTCCAGGCGCTCGCCCAGGGTGCGGATGAAGGCCTCGCCCTGGGCGTGGATTTCGGTCTCGTAATCGTGCTCGCCCTCCACCTCCAGCGGGGGGCGCAGGTCGGTGGGGCGGTCGGCCCAGACCAGGGCCTCGCCTTGCAGTGCCACGCCGCGCTCGTGCCACACGCCGCCGACACGGGCCAGCAACTGCACGGGCATGGCATCCAGCACCTCGTTGCCGATCACCACGCCCTGCATCCGCGCAGGCAGGGCATCGGCCCAGACCACCGTCGGCGCATGGGCCGCCAGGCGCGCCTGCTGGCGCGCACGCAGCGTGCCGGACAGGTCGACGATGGTGTAGCGCTCGATGGCCACGCCCAGGCGCTGCAGTTCATCCAGCGCCTGCAGAGCCAGGGCGCCCGTGCCGGCACCGAACTCCCACACCTCGCGCGTGCCGGTGGCGGCCAGGGCCTCGGCCACCTGCGCGGCCAGCAGTTGGCCAAACACGGGGGACAGCTCGGGGGCGGTCACGAAATCGCTGCCGGAATCGGGCATGGCCCCGAACTTGGCGGTGTCGTTGGCGTAATAGCCCAGCCCCGGGGTGTACAGGGCCAGGGCCATGAAACGGTCAAAGCCCAGCCAGCCACCGGCCTCGGCAATCGCCTGATCGATGTGCGAACGCAAGGCGCTCATTAAAATTGCGGGTTCTGTCATCACCCCTGCATTGTCGTCGCAGTCGAAAGCCCGGGCGCACAAGCTGCATGCGACACCAGTCCAGGGCGACGATGGACACCCCCGTCCCCTCGATTCACCACCACGCTGTCCGCGGCTGCACGCCAGCCGGGGCGGCACCTGCTGCACCATGTCCTCTGCTGCCACCGGCCAACGCACGATCTTCCTCACCGGGCTGCGCCTGAACGCGCACCTGGGCATCCTGGACCACGAGCGCACGGCCGCCCAGCCGATCCGGGTGGATGCCGAACTGAACCTGGGAACGCAGCCCCTGCTGCCGGCGCGGGATGACATTGCCGAGGTGCTGGACTACCGGCTGGCGCGCGAGGCCATCATCGCCACCTGCACGGCGGGCCACACCGACCTGCTGGAGCGCCTGACCGGCCTGCTGGCGCAGAACCTGCTGACCTTGCCCGGCGTGCGCGGCGTGCGCGTGACGGTGGCCAAGCTGGCAATCTTCGACGACTGCGAAGTGGCCATCCGCCTGGAAGCCGGGCAGTGGTGAGGCCAGGGCCTGCCCCCGGCAGGCCCTCAGCGCGCCTTCAGCGGGCCGATTCCTCGAACCAGTAGCGGCGCTTGCGCGGCACGTTGATGGTGGAGGGGGTGTTGCTGGTCTCGATGCCCGAGCCTTTGGCGTTCGGTGCACCGATCAGGAATTCCTTCTTTTTGTCCACTTTGTAACCATTGCTGTCCGTGTACGAGATGCTCACAAACCCTGACTGCCCCTAGACTAGAGTGCCGGTCAATGCACTGTGTCGGCAAGGCGGCTTCAGCGACGCCCCGTTTTACAAGTAGCGACCCAAGTAGGGAGCATCCAGGACACAGACGCAAAGCGCCTGCACGAACTCGAGTCCAAGAACGCTACGCTCAAACGGATGCTGGCTGAAGACACCTCGACATAAACAAGCTCAAGGATGTCCTAGCATGGTTCAGTTATCGATCCGACGATAGCGATAGTTGGGATGCCGATCCGGCTTGACCTTGGGGGTAATCTTACTCGGTGTGATAGGGGTAGCTCCGGGACCACCGATAAGAAAAGGAACCTTCTTGCCATCGACCTCGACCAGCCCCCCTACGGGCGATGGAGGGATGCCTTCGGTCAAGAATGGCGTTGTGAGGGATTTATCCCCAGGCGCAGTACCTGTTTGGAAATCTACCTGATAGGCATAGCCTGTTCCGAGATTGCGGCACATATTTGCAGCTATGCTCTTGGCACGGTAAGTATTGAAGTAGGTCACACCTGCCAGAGTGACGGGCGTGGTCACAACCTGCTCGTAAGGCGTGGTGGTCGACGACAGGTTCAAAAACCACCCCTTGTAGCTAGCCATGACCGTGGGGTCCAGAGAGCTTGCACCGGTCACATCCTTGAAGCCGGTGAGGCTGGGTGCAGTCGCACCTAGGCCGTAACCAATACCAACGTTAATGCTGTTTTGATCCACCACGGTGACATCATCACGTATGCCATAGAAACGGTTCAAAACTTGGGCTGCATTCGAGTTAGCGCTGGGTTTTTCACGGTCGCCAGTGCCTACCAGTACGGTGATTTGTGTTCCCAAAACCACAAGACTGGGCGCGTACATAAACTTGCGTCGCTCTGTCAGGCTTTCCCCCCATTGGCTCACTGTTGCAATCTTCACCACCTTCCAGTCATTCACACTGGCATAGCCCACAAAGGTTGCAGGATTACTGGTGTTGATGCGCCAGACATTGCCGCGCGTATCCACGGCATAGAACACGTCCACATATCCATCGCCGTTGATGTCCGCAGACGCGATGTCGGCCACGAAGCGCCCAGCACTGTCGTCCAGCCCATTCGTGGTGCCAATGAAGCGAAAATTGCTGCTCTTTCCACTTTCGGCATCTGCCACCACTATGCCCTTGCCTTTGGCGATGGTGGCGCACGCAGTGCCTGGGTCTTCACTGTCTTCACATGCGTCGTACCCTGCCCCAAATATCACAAGCGGTTGGGCATAGCCTTTGACGCGAATAATGGTCGGCGTAGACCAACTTTGTCCCATGCGGACGTCATCGGCATCGCTGAAGCGCCACATGAAGCTAGGCTGCGATGTGCTGGAAGGTTTGTTGGTGACATTGAAAGCGTATACCGAGGAGCCTCCACGCCGCATCGTGGGATAAATCCAGAGCTTGCTCACACCCGTGCTGCTGCGCTCCTGGTACCCACCAATCGATCCATCAAAGAAGTAGCTCTTAGGCGCTGGGGGAGGCGACAGTGTGGGAGAGACATTAGGATAGCTTACCAGCGGGCTGTTGGTGCGCACGCGATCCAGCTTGTTCCAATGCTCCGGTGCAATGAAGGCCCACAGCTCATTGCCATCGGTGCCTCCCTGATTACCATTGACGGCGCGCAAGGTGCCATCATCTGCTCCATAGAAGACCACCACATCATTGCTACTGCTGGTGCCGTAGTTGACGGCCAGAGGGCGAGAGTGAATCACCGCTCCGTGCACAGTTGGACGGGTCACCGAACTCCCCAATCCATAGTCAGTATAAGTAATAGTGCCAGAAGAAGCCTGGATGGAACCGTCACCAGTGTTCTGCCCTCTAGCCCAGTTGACTGCAGTGGCTGGAGGGGTGCCATCCGTAGTGCTGATGGTGACATTCGTGGAGCTAAATTCAGTCAAAGGGTTGCTGCACCCTGTAGCAGCGCAGGTTTTAAGATTGCGCGTGCTATATCCAAGGGCTCTAAGCCGCTGGGCAGCCCCCCCACGCTCCACCAAAGGCCCATCGGGACTATCAGACCAAGGCTTGCCACTGGTGGTGCAGCCCGAGTCTTGGTTAAAGCCGGTAATAGTTTGCCAATAGCTATTGCTATCAGTAGTCCAAAAGCTACGCGCACAGGGCATCAGAAAACCAGTGTTTTGTGAATCCACCGCTTGCTTGCCATCGGCATCCACCAAACTCAGGGAGTTATCGCTCAGCGCAAATTTGTATTGCTTGAGGTTACCCATCCAGCGCTGCTGGGCATTCGCATCCGGACGGAAAACGCCCATGAATACTTGGTTGAGGAAAGTGCCCTGGGCATTCACGCTCACAGGCAGCGAGGCCGAGGCAAACACACTGTCCACCGAAGCAATCTGGGTCAGGATGTCGGTAAATGCCTGAATTAAGCCGTACAGGTCACCGCCGACCGAAAAATAGCCACCTGGGCCGGATTGGTCGGCCATGGATTTCAGCAAAGCGCTTTGTTTTGTTTCTTGTTTGCTGTTGTAAACGTCAACAGTAAACATCTTGACGTTTTGCTGCCCATCTATGGGACTGACATCTGTTTTGTAGAGAAACCTAGCCCACTCGTCTGCAAACCGGACATCGCTTTTATCGCTATTGGGCAGGGGCACAGGATAAATCTGAGGACCGACGGTATCTTTCAGACGCGTATTTAGGTTTAGGTTCTTGGGTGGTGAACCGTTTTGATCGGTTTCGTACTCCTGATTGGGCCATGTGTTTCCGATCAAGATGATGTAATTGTTGCCACAGACATTTGCATCGCTCAGCGGGCTTTTGTAAGTGGTTTTGGAAGCATCCGTAAAGGCCAACGGATCTTCCAGCGAACTGGGATTTGAATAGCGTACAGGGCCAAATCCCGTTGCTCCGGTGGGACCGCCTGCGGTTGCCGTTGCTGCGCCTGCGGGATTGGTCCAGCCGCCAAAATATTTGAAAGCTTCAAACAGCGCATCGCCGTAAGCGGCAGATGACGAAACCTTAAAGTCGTTCGCGGTGACCTTCGAGTCAATGGTGTCAAGATCGCCGACAAATGTTGCGCAATAACTAGAATCCAGCGGTGCAATCCGGCGGCGGATGAGTCCGCCGACGATGCTATTGGAGTCAATAGCGCCCTGACTATTGAACATCATGAGACCAGCGTTGATGCTGAGCTTTGCTCCCGTTGCGCATACCAGTTGATTGAGCACGAGTTTGAGTGCGCGTAGTTGCACTTGCCCCTGGACTAGACTGGTGGAATCGCCAAAGATTTGCGTCACGTACCCGAGGCAGGTAGTTTGCTTGGTCTCATCTGTGATGGCTTTGCACTTGGCGGTGACACCCGCCTTGCTCCAGGCTTGATTGTTGGCTGCCCAATTAGACGTGTTGTCTAGAAAGAACAGAACATTGGGTTTGCCACCGCTGCTATCCACACCGGCATAAATATCAATGTCCTCGCTTCGGGCCAGGCCAGGCAGTAGCAGGCACAGAGACAGCGCTGCCGACGCCGCATTCAGAAGAATATTTCTCATGGGAATCTCCAAAAATTCAATGGCCCTGCGTGATGCTTAGTTGCAATTCACCATCTCATCAATACCGCGCTGCACTTCCACACCTTGGAGTACCGTAGTCGAGGCAGTGACCACAGAAGCGCTTGGAACCGAGGCTTCCATCTCGTAGAGCACATTGGTGCAAAACGAATCGTCACTTGGTGACACAGTAGACGTGTCAACGATAGTCATCGGTGAGCCGCCGCCGCCAAAACAAGATGCATCTGCCGCGGCAATGTATTTCATTTTTCTTTCTATTGTGTTGCCGTCAGCATCAGTTTCAGTTTCAGTTTTTGTTTTGATGAGCTCACCGTTCTTAATCACGCGCCGACGCTTGCAGGTCATGTTTTTCACCGTGACAGCCACCGCCGAGCTGTCTTGTGCATCGACAGAATTCGTGGTGCCCAGATTCACATACATGATCTTGCCAGTGCCACCGGTGTAATTGGCGTCCCAGGTGCTGGCAGGCGTGGTCAGCACCATGTCCAACGCATAGTTGGCAGCAGAAGCCGCTTCTGTCTGAAATTGTTCGTTGTTGACCACCTGTGTGTGGCGGGTGGTTAGGCGAATGATGCCCGCCGCTATCAAGGTCATCATGAGCAGCATGATCATTCCAACTATCAGCGTAGCACCACGCTGACTGGCGGGATTGAAGGCAGAACAAGGAGAGTGAAGCAGCTTCATGACTTTTACTCCCTCCGCATTTTGGGCGAGGTAAAGGTAATAGAGGTTTGATAGACGCTGCGCTTGAACTGCGGCGTGGTGGGGCTTGTGCCGGGCGAGGCGTTGCACTGACCATTGGCGGTAGTGAATGTGCAATCGCCCATGATGAATGTCATCGCTGCTGCCGCGTTTCGACTGGTGTCCGTAGATTTCGCCAACAACCACAACTTGATACCCACGACATTAGGCCAGTCAGTGGCGGAGGGGGGAGGACTGGCAGGAGTATCGTAACGATAGCTGTCCACCGACCCATCGAGGTCGTCGTCGATAGCGTATGCGATCTGCATTTGCTCGATGCCCTCCACCAAGGTAACAGGCGTCTGTGCGCCAGCAGGCGTAATGTCCATGGACTGCAGCTCGTCGCTGGTATTGATGAAGTAAATTCGCCGAATCAGTCGCCGCCGCTCGGTGGAAACAGCAGAGCAATCTTTGTCCTTGAGTATGAATGTCCCGGCCAACCCGACGTCCACCACAAACGAATTGTTAGCGTATTCTGTGCCACAGGAAGACACTTGAAGATAAGCTTGATCCGCGGCCTCGGCCGCACAACCTGTTTCGCCTAGTCGACATGTGCTAGCGCGTTGAATAAAGATGGCATCGGTGCCCACCTTACGAGTTTTCAGACAGTCTGGATTGGTGTCGTCGTTGTTGAGCCCCATCGCATGGATCTCCAAGCTATGGCGCCAGTCATTTTCCGAAACATCCAGCACGGCGGTGGAGCACATGTCATTGAATGAGCCTGAGCCACTGGTCGTGGCCAAGGTCCCATAAAATCCTGCCTGTGCCAGTTCCTGGCTCAAAACGTCAACGCTATAACGCCCGTTTTCAATGACGTCGGCACTGAGCTGGACTTCTCTACGGGAAGTGCTGCTGCTGACAAATAGCGCACTCATGACAATGACCAGCAACAGGCCAAGCACCATGCCTATCATCAACTCAATCAAGGTCAGACCTTGTTGCAGTGCAGCGCCGGTAGGTGTGCGTGAATGCATTTCAGGTGTCTTTCTTGAGGTCGGGAATCATGACGCGCAGGGAAATACCACGACGTAACCCGGAACCGAAGTCAATGCCACTGGCGCAATTTTTCTGACCGGTCAAGGCATCTGGCAACGGATCGTTGCTGGGGACCAGACCTTGCCAAACCACGACAACAAAGATGTCCGCCACTGCGCCCAATTGCGCTGGTTCCACCCGAATGAGGCAGCCGCGGGCACCGATCATTGCACCAACCGCATTAGTTCCTTCCTGAGCTGCAGAGCCCTTGAGCAGCTGGCCCCACTTGCACAGCTCGGTCTTGGCAGCGGTCGCCGTCACAAGGCACGGATCGGTGACTCCTGAAGCCATGACACCAACATACAGCTTGCCATCCGTGGAGCTCGCGTCATCAGTCAGATAGTCTGCAATCTGCTCTCTGGATTGGGCCAGCTTGTTGGCCATGTCTCGTACCAGGGAAATGGCCTGGGCACGCTGGTACGACTCCAGCTCGACCTTGGAGGCTTTGATCTGCATGCCAAACACCCCCAGCAGCCCAATCAACAGGATGACGAGGGTGACCAAAACCTCAATCATGATGAAGCCGTACTCACGGGCACCTGTGCAGTCTGCAGGTGTGCGACGAACGATTGAAATGGTCAGCATGCGCCGTCCTTGGTGTTCACTCTTCCAGCCGTCGTGACCGACAAACAGCGTTTGAGGCCGGTGCCGGCATGTGTTATCTCCAGTTTGCCCACACCGCTAGTCAGGCGACCGAAGGAGTTGAAGGTATAAGCGCCTTTTGCAGAGCTGATGGAGGGAATGGGATCCTGCGCCTGGATCATCGTATTGGCTGCGGAGATAGTGACCTGCCAACCCGCTCCAACGCTGGTGAACGCGAACCCAACGGGTGTGTCGCGCTTGACGGCTTCACTGCGAGCCAGCCACAAAGATTCGGTCAGCGCCGATGTGGCATCACGCAAGCGCTGTTGGGCGATCATTTTCGTGAAGGACGGGGCAGCTATGGTCACCAGCACGGTCACAATGACGACAACCGTCATCAACTCAATCACGGTGAAACCACGCTGATTCAGTTGCTGCACATTTGTGCGTAAGTGACAAAGCACTGCGGTTCGGCGCATCAGTTGCCCCAGTAGCCGGCGGTATTGGCAGGGCTTTTTGTGCCAATCTGATCAATCGTTAGAACTTGCTCGCCCTTGGCCTGCAGCGCGGCGGATGGTGTGGCCGTGACCGTAAATGTGGGCGGCGAGCCATCAGCCTTGGTAGCACTGAAGGTGTAGTCGTTCTTTATCTCCTTGGGCACATTGAATCTCAGCCCTTGATCTGTCAAGTCGTTGGAGTACACCCTACGCTCAAGCAAATAGGTTTGCTGCTTCGATGCCAACTCCATGAGTGCAGCCTGTGCGGTGGCGCGCTTGCCTTTGCGGATGTAGTCCGCATAGGAAGGGTAAGCAACTGCAGCCAAGATCCCAACGACAGCCACCGTAATCATCAACTCGATCAACGTAAAACCATTTGACTTGTGCATGTAATTTGTCTTCTCAAGACCCGTTGAAAAACCAACCCCTTATTTCTCGATGGATTGCCAAAAAATTAATCAAGCAAATCCATTCACTCGAAAAATATTGAGCAATCAGCCCTATCACTGTTGTCAATTGTCTCGCAAAAAAACATTTTTTTGCGTCAGCACAAATACATAGAAAGAAACCCAGTCATTCAATAAATAACAGGCAAATCAAAATCAATCGCATTACAGATATTTATCTGTTTCAGGATTATTTGAAATATGTAGTGATTATTCCGATGGGCTTGTGCATTTATTCTTACTTTTTGATGCATTTATTCAAAACCACCATCAAAAGAAAATAAAAAAATCACGAATCATCAAAAAAGAAAAATATTCGGCTCCGGCTGCACAGGTCTTCGCCCGGCCAGGGACGGGGGGCAAAAATTTTCCAAGCCCGGACATGACCATTCGGTTGGCCCGACAATGCACGCTTTGGGAACAAGCTGCACACCCATCTGCGGCGCCCACCTACGCTGACAACACCCTCCATCCACGTGCCGCACATGAATGCTGTGACTGAAAACCCCTGGATCGCCGACGAAGCCGCCGAGGCAGCTGCGCAAGGCGAGACCGCCGCCGAAACCAAGCCCGGCAAGATCAAGATCGAACGCGAGCAGATCAAGCTGGAAAAGCGCCTGTGCCGTGAAGTGGGCCGCGCGATCATGGACTTCAACATGATCGAGGACGGCGACAAGATCATGGTCTGCATGTCCGGCGGCAAGGACAGCTACACCCTGCTGGACATCCTGCGCAAGCTGCAAAAGCGTGCGCCCGTGAAGTTCGAGATCGTGGCCGTGAACCTGGACCAGAAGCAGCCCGGCTTCCCCGACCACATCCTGCCCGAGTACTTCCAGTCGATCGGCGTGGACTACCACATCGAAACCCAGGACACCTACAGCGTCGTCAAGCGCGTGATCCCCGAGGGCAAGACCACCTGCGGCCTGTGCTCGCGCCTGCGCCGGGCCATTCTGTACTCGGTGGCCGACCGCCTGGGCTGCACCAAGGTGGCCCTGGGCCACCACCGCGACGACATCGTGCAGACGCTGATGCTGAACATGTTCTACGGTGGCCGCATGAAGGGCATGCCGCCCAAGCTGGTCAGCGACGACGGCAAGCACGTGGTCATCCGCCCGCTGTGCTACGTGCCCGAAAAGGACACCACGCGCTGGGCCCAGTACCAGAACTTCCCCATCATTCCCTGCAACCTCTGCGGCAGCCAGGACGGCCTGCAGCGCGTGGCCGTGGGCGACATGCTGCGCGAGTGGGACAAGAAGTTCCCCGGCCGCATCGAGAGCATGTTCCGCGCCATGGGCAACATCGTGACCACGCACATGATGGATCCCGCGCTGCACAACTTCAAGGACGCTCAGGCCACCGGCGTGGCCGACCCGAATGGCGACATGGCCTTCGACCACGAAGAGCTGCCCACCACCCCCACACTGCCCGGTGGCGTGCAGGTGGTGCAGATCGGCTAAGCCACGCCTGCGCCGGCATGCCGCCCCGCCCTGTGCGGGGCTTTTTTGTGGGCGCCGGGCCCCGCCCCGGTTGCAGCCGCAGGAACTTGTGGCGGTCAAGGCAGTTCCAACGGCCATCTTCAGACCCCTGGTTCCCCCGGCCCGTGCTTGTCAGCACAATGGTGGGCAGGAACGTTGTCCCAGCTACCGACCAAGGAGCGTCCATGCAGCCACACCGCCTTCCCTCCACTTCCCGCCGCTGGGCCCTGGTTGCCGTGCTGGCCAGCGCCGCTGTGCTGGCTGGCTGCGCCAGCGGCCCGCGCCAGATCACTAGCAGCGTGCAGACCTATGCCAGCATGGGTGGCGTGCAACTGCCCGCCACCTACCGGCTGGAGCTGCTGCCCTCTCAGACCCAGCAGCAGAGCTTTGCCCGGGTCGAGGCCGCGGCCGAGCAGGCCCTGCGCCGCGTGGGCCTGACGCGCGACCCGCGCCCCGAGCTGGCACGCCTGGTGGTCCAGGTCGGAGCCACGGCATCGCAGGGCCGGGCCTACCACCCGGCGTATGACGACTGGTTCTACGGCCCACGCTTTGGCTGGGGCATGGCCTACGGTGGCCGCTGGGGCGGCGGCCTGGGCATGAACTGGATGATGGACACGCCCCCCATGGTCTACTACCGCGCCGTCAAGCTGGTGCTGCGCGATCAGCAGACCCAGCAGATCGTCTACGAAACCTCGGCCGAATACGACGAGGTGCGCATGGACGACCAGGTGATCTGGAACGTGCTGTTCGATGCTGCGCTGACCGATTTCCCGAATCCTCCTGCCGGCACGCGCCAGGTCCGCACCACGCTACAGGCCAAGCCCGCCCCATCCGCCACCACGACCACGCCAGCAGCCGCCCCCGCCGCGGCAGGCGCCACCCGCTGACACCATCCCGGACCGCGCTCGCCTGGGTGCGGCCCTTTCACCCGATTGAGGAATCTGCCATGACACGCTGGATCGCTTCCACCCTGCTCTGTGCCGCTGCCAGCGGCCTCTCCCTGGGCGCCCACGCCGCCAACTGGGGCGACACGCTGCGCCAGCAGGCGTCCTCGCTGGGCGGTGGCAGCACCGCGGCCAGCGACAACAGCAACACCTCGGCCCTGGGTGGCCTGCTGGGCCACAGTGGCGCCGCTTCCAGCGGCATGCTGTCTTCGCTGGGCGTCCCGGCCTCCGGCACGGCCGGCAACGCGGCGGGTGTCATCACCTACTGCATGAAGAACAACTACCTGAACCCCAACAAGGCAGAGCAGGTCAAAACCCAGCTGCTGGGCAAGCTGGGCGTGACACCCCAGCAGCCGGCACCCAAGGACCCAGGCTACCTCCAGGGGCTGGGCGGCATGATCACCGGCAGCAACGGCCAGAGTTTCAGCATGGACAAGCTCCAGGGCGACCTCAAGGAAAAGGCCTGCGACCTGGTGCTGGACAACGCCAAATCCTTGCTTTAGCCACCAAAACCATAGCTGCCCGCGCTTACGCTACAAGCGCTGGAAGGTCAAAAGGCTTGCACAGTGTGCAAGCCTTTTTGCTGTCCGGCGACGACACCATGCCCCTGCGCTTGACCTTCCCATGATGTCAAGGATTACGCTGCACCCTATTCCTTCTAGCACCACAGGTTCTGCGTATGTCCACCCTACCATCCACGCCCCACGCCCACCCCGCCGCCGCGGCGGCGGCCCTCAGCCTGCCCGTGCATGGCATGAGCTGTGCCAGCTGCGTGGGCCGGGTCGAAAAGGCCGTGCGCCAGGTGCCCGGCGTGGCCGAGGTCAGTGTCAACCTGGCCACCGAGCGCATCCACATCCAGCCTGCCGGTCCGCTGGACACGGCCGCCGTGGTGCAAGCAATTGAAAAAGCCGGCTACGAGGTGCCCAGCCAGACCGTCGAGCTGGCCGTGGAAGGCATGACCTGTGCCAGCTGCGTCGGCCGGGTGGAGCGGGCCCTGCAAAAAGTGCCCGGCGTGACCGCGGCCCAGGTGAACCTGGCCACCGAGCGCGCCACGGTCCAAGGCAGCGCCACGCTGGAGGCCCTGCTGGCCGCGCTGGACAAGGCCGGCTACCCCGGCCAACCCATCGACACCCAGGCCGCGCGGGCGCAAGCCGAGGCCCAGGCTGCACACAAGGAAGCAGAATACGCCGCGCTGCAGCGCGACTTCACCCTGGCCACGGTGCTGGCACTGCCGGTGTTTGTGCTGGAGATGGGCTCGCACCTGATCCCCGGCATGCACCACTGGGTGGCGGGCACCATCGGTCTGCAAAACAGCTGGTACCTGCAGTGTGTGCTGACCGCGCTGGTGCTTTTGATTCCCGGGCGGCGCTTTTACACCAAGGGCCTGCCCGCCCTGCTGCGCGGCGGGCCGGACATGAATTCCCTGGTCGCCGTGGGTACGCTGGCGGCATTCAGCTATTCCGTGGTCGCCACCTTCCTGCCCAGCCTGCTGCCGGCCGGAACGGTGAATGTGTACTTCGAAGCCGCCGCCGTCATCGTCGCGCTGATCCTGCTGGGCCGCATGCTGGAGGCCCGCGCCAAGGGCCGCACCTCGCAGGCCATCCAGCGGCTCATCGGCCTGCAGCCGCAGACGGCACGCGTGCAACGCGACGGGCAGTGGGTGGAGCTGCTGGCGGCCGACGTGCAGACCGGCGACCTCATCCAGGTGCGCCCCGGCGAGCGCGTGCCCGTGGACGGCACGGTGCTGGACGGCCAGAGCTATGTGGACGAATCCATGATCACCGGCGAGCCCGTGCCCGTGGCAAAGACCATCGATGACCGCGTGGTGGGCGGCACCGTCAACCAGACCGGGGCCTTCACCCTGCGCGCCACGGCCGTGGGCAGTGCCAGCGTGCTGGCCCAGATCATCCGGCTGGTGGAGCAGGCCCAGAGCGGCAAGCTGCCCATCCAGGCCGTGGTGGACAAGGTCACGCTGTGGTTCGTGCCCGCCGTGATGGCCGCCGCCGTGCTCACCTTCCTGGTGTGGCTGGTGTTCGGCCCCACGCCGGCGCTGAGCTTTGCGCTGGTCAATGCCGTGGCCGTGCTCATCATCGCCTGCCCCTGCGCCATGGGCCTGGCCACCCCCACCTCCATCATGGTGGGCACCGGGCGGGGCGCCGAGCTGGGCGTGCTGTTCCGCCAGGGCGAGGCGCTGCAGCTGCTGAAGCACACCCAGGCCGTGGCCGTGGACAAGACCGGCACCCTGACCGAAGGCCACCCCGCACTGACCGACCTGGAAGTGGCCGAGGGCTTTGACCGCGCCCAGGTGCTGGCGCTGACCGCAGCCGCCGAATCGCGCTCCGAGCACCCGATTGCCCGCGCCATCGTGCAAGCCGCCGAGCACGAGCAACTGACCGTGCCCGCCCTCAGCGACTTTGCCTCCATCACCGGCATGGGCGTGCGCGCCACGGCCCTGGGCCAGCGCGTGGAGGTCGGTGCCGACCGCTTCATGCACGCCCTGGGGCTGGACGTGGCGCGCTTCGCCCCCACGGCGGCGCGCCTGGGCAGCGAAGGCAAGTCGCCGCTGTACGTGGCGGTCGACGGGCAACTGGCCGCCATCATCGCCGTGGCCGACCCCATCAAGCCCAGCACGCCCGGCGCCATTGCCGCCCTGCATGCCCTGGGGCTGAAGGTCATCATGATCACCGGCGACAACGCCCGCACCGCGCAGGCGATTGCCGCGCGCCTGGGCATTGACGAAGTGGTGGCCGAGGTGCTGCCCGAAGGCAAGGTCACCACGCTGCAGCAGCTGCAGGCCACGCACGGCCATGTCGCCTTTGTCGGCGATGGCATCAACGACGCCCCCGCACTGGCCGCCGCCGATGTCGGCATCGCGATTGGCACCGGCACCGACGTGGCCGTGGAAGCCGCCGACGTGGTGCTG
This sequence comes from Comamonas aquatica, assembly GCF_018064205.1. NCBI lineage: Bacteria > Pseudomonadati > Pseudomonadota > Betaproteobacteria > Burkholderiales > Comamonadaceae > Comamonas > Comamonas aquatica. The sequence continues at coordinate 2,954,488 of NZ_CP072916.1, forward strand.
ATGTCCGGCAGCCTGCAGGGCGTGCCGAATGCGATTGCGCTGTCCAAGGCCACCATGGGCAACATCCGGCAGAACCTGTTCTGGGCCTTTGCCTACAACACGGCGCTGATCCCCGTGGCCGCCGGCGCGCTCTATCCCGCGTATGGTGTCCTGCTGTCACCGATTTTTGCGGCCGGAGCCATGGCGCTGTCGAGTGTGTTTGTGCTGGGCAATGCCTTGCGCTTGCGCAGCTTTAAGGCGCCGATGGCAGAAGCTGCGGCCTGATCGATGGCGACCATCCCGTCTTTGACGGCAGAGGCCGGGAGTTCGTCCCGGCGGCCGAGTGATTTTCTGGGTGCGCCCAGAAGGTCACCAAAGATGCGCTTGGGCCTACCCGCCGCGAAACTCGCTGTGCGCTGTACCAGCGCGCCGCTCAAACATCCACGGCGCGTCAGGGGATGGATGCAGACCTGTCGCGCAGCAGCGCTGCGGCAGGTCTGCCGTAGTGCCAGCGCTGCGCCACATGTTCCCAACCATCGGTGCACTGTGAAAATTTTCGGAGAGAGCCCATGAACATCGGAGAAGCGGCCAAGGCCTCGGGCGTGTCGGCCAAGATGATTCGCTATTACGAATCGGTGGGGCTGATTCCGCCCATCCACCGCACCGAGTCCGGCTACCGCGCGTACAGCGGGTCGGATGTGCACATGCTGCGGTTCATCCGCCGCGCACGCGATCTGGGGTTTGCGGTGGCGGAGATTCACGACCTGCTGGACCTGTGGCGGGACCGCAGCCGCAAAAGCGCGGACGTGAAGCGCGTGGCGCTGCAGCACATCCAGGACCTGCAGCGGCGCATCCAGGAGCTGCAGCAGATGTCCGACACCCTGCAGGCGCTGACCGCCTGCTGCGCGGGCGATGAACGGCCCGACTGCCCCATCCTGCAAGGGCTGGAAACGGCCGACCTCTCCGCCCCCGGCGCGGACGATGGTACGGCCCCGGCCCCAGCCACCTGCTGCCCGCCCGCCCGCTAACCACCGCCCATCACCGCAACGCCCCACAAAAAAGGCCATGGCATGTGCCATGGCCTTTGGGACGCGCGTGGCGTGGGTCAGGCGCTGCCGCCAACCCCCACGGGGTGGCGCAGCGCGCTTACTGCACCTGCGCGGGGTAGCCCGCCTCTTCCAGCGCCGCCACCACCGCGGCCTGCGGGGCCGTGGTCTGCACCTGCACCATGTGGGTGGGGATGTCCACTGTCACCTGCGCGGCCGCATCCACGGATTGGATCGCCTTGGTCACGCTGCGGGCGCAGCCGCCGCAGGTCATGCTGTCGATGTGAAATTGCATGGCAAAAACTCCTGGTCAAAATGCAATGGCGCCAGACTAAGGCTTGCCATGATGGGAAGGTCAAGCCCTTGCACCACACGGGGTTGGCCTACGTGCAACCTTCAAAAATTAGAGCAGTTCGCGCTGAACCTATAAGAGCTAGACAGCCAAAACACCTGATACAGCACGCACCCCAGCTCTTGGGGTGACCCTGTTGACCGGCAGCCCACCCGCCGCACGTGCGCCCAGGCCCACATGCCGGCTCCACTGCAGGCCATAGAGACCGGGCGGCCATGCCCACCAGCGGCAAGCCCGGGTACCACCCACACGCCTTTGACGGTCCCGTAGATCGTCTGCACCACGGCCCGCCCTGCGCCTGCCGCCGCACGCGCACCACGGTATCCCGCCAAGCGCTACATTCACGCCCTATGTCTGCGCAGCGCCCCACCTTTTTGCTTCCCATCCTGGCCATCCTGGGCTCCATCGCCTTTTTGTGCACCGGCACCTCCTGGGCCAAGCACAGCCTGTTCCCAGAGATCGATGCGCAGGGCACGACGGCGCTGCGACTCGGCTTTGCCGCCGCGCTGATGCTGCTGTTCTGGCGCCCCTGGCGGGCCCCCATCGCACGCCACGATCTGCGCTCCATCGCGCTGTACGGCGCCACGCTGGGCGTCATGTGCCTGTCGTTCTACCTGTCGCTGCGCACCCTGCCGTTCGGCGTTGCCGTGGCGATCCAATTTGCCGGCCCCCTGTCCGTCGCCGTCTGGTCATCGCGCCGGCCGCTGGACTATGGGTGGATCGCCCTGGCCGTGCTGGGCCTGGGCCTGCTGCTGCCCCTGGGCCACGACGTGAACACGCTCGACCCCGCCGGCATCGCCTACGCCGCGTTCGGCGCGATTTGCTGGGCCTCCTACATCGTCTTTGGTAAGCGCGTGGGTCACCTGCCCATCAGCATCACCGCCCCCCTCGGTGCGGCGGTGGCCGCCCTGGTGGTGGTGCCCGTCGGCGTGGCCCATGCCGGTGCGGCCCTGCTGTCGCCCAGCGTGCTGCTGACCGGCCTGGGCGTGGCCCTGATCTCCTGCGCCATCCCGATCTCGCTGGAGTTGTTCGCCCTCAAGCACCTGCCCAAACACGTCTTCGGCACCATGACCAGCATGGAGCCCGCCGTGGCCGCGCTCCTGGCCCTGGTGTTGTTGGGCGAGGTGCTGAGCTTCACGCAGTGCGTGGCGATTGCACTGATCATGACCGCCTCCATGGGCTGCGCCTTGACGGCCCAGGCGCGGCGGGCCAAGCCGGTGCCCGCGGTGGCGGAGGCTGCTTGATCTAAAAGCATAGCTGGTAGCGCTTTCTGCATTAGCGCTAGAGGCTTTAAAGGCTTGAAACCGTTGGACATGGTTTCAAGCCTTTTTTGTGGGTGTGCTTTTTTTGACTTCTGCTTTTGGATTGCTTTTCGAGGCCGGTCGCCGCCGCGCGATAAGCGGCCTCTGCAAACAAACACGCCACAAACGCCAAACCAAGAAGCACAACAAAAAACATAGCTACCAGCGCTTACCAGATAAGCGCTAGAGCCCAAAAACATCTACAAAACAAGAAAGGCCCACAGCCGAAGCCGTGAGCCTTCTCATCCAAATCAAGTTGTGAAAGCAGCTTTCTAAAAGCCGCCCCACGTTCAGTGCACGTGCGCGATATCCGGAATCGCCGCCATCAAGTCCTTGGTATAGGCATGCTGCGGATCGTCCAGCACCACCTGCGCATCGCCCACTTCCACCAGCTTGCCGCGCTGCATGACACCGATGTCGTCGCACATGTGGCGGATCACGGCCAGGTTGTGGCTGATCAGCAGATAGGTCAGGCCGAATTCGTCCTGCAGGTCGCGCATCAGGTTCAGCACCTGGGCCTGCACGGACACGTCCAGGGCCGAGGTGGGTTCGTCACAGATGATGAACTCCGGCTTGCTGGCCAGGGCGCGCGCCACGGCGATGCGCTGGCGTTGGCCGCCCGAGAACTGGTGCGGGTACTTCTTGGCGTCGTCGGGCTTCATGCGCACGCGGCGCAGGGCTTCCTGCACGCGCTCGGCCGTCTCGGCTGGGCCCGAGGTCAGGCCCAGCACCACCAGCGGCTCGGCAATCAGCTGCTCCACCGTCCAGCGCGGGTTCAGGCTGGCGTACGGGTCCTGGAAGATCATCTGGAAGCGCCGGCGCATGGCCACGGTGTTGGCCGCGGGGCTCCATTTGTCCACGCCGTCGAACAGGATCTGGCCACTGGTGGGCGGGGTCAGCCCGGCCACCATGCGTGCCACCGTGGATTTGCCGGAGCCGGATTCGCCCACCAGACCGAAGGTCGTGCCTTTGCGGATGTGGAAGCTGACGTGGTCGGCCGCCTTGAGGATTTTCTTCTCCTCGCGCGCCAGCAGGCGGGCCAGCCAGCCGGCTGACAGGTCATAGTCCTTGCACAGGTCTTTGACCTCCAACAGCGGCTTTTCGCTCGCCCCATCTGCGTCAGCAGCTATGGTTTTTGGCACCCAGGGCACGGCCTTGGCGACCGGGCCACCGCCCACTTCGGGCACGGGCAGGCGTTCCACGCGCTGGTGCACGCTGGGGATGGCGGCCATCAGCACCTGGGTGTAGGGGTCGCGCGGGGCGTCCAGCACCTGGCGCACGGGCCCGGTTTCCAGCACCCGGCCGTGGTACATGACCATGACGCGGTCGGCCGTCTCGGCGATCACGCCCATGTCGTGCGTGATCAGCATGGCGGCGGCGCCGCGCTCCTTGCACACGCGGCGCAGCAGGGCAATGATCTGTGCCTGCACCGACACGTCGAGCGCCGTGGTGGGCTCGTCGGCAATGATCAGCTCGGGCTCGGCGCACAGCGCCAGGGCGATGGCCACGCGCTGGCGCATGCCGCCCGAGAACTGGTGCGGGTACTGCGCCATGCGCTCCTTGGCATGCGGGATTTCCACCTCTTCCAGCAGCGCCAGGGCGCGGGCTTCGGCTTCCTTCTCAGTCACCGGCAGGTGGGTGCGGATGGTTTCGACCAGGTGGTCGCCCACGGTGTAGACCGGGTTCAGGCTGGTCAGCGGGTCCTGGAAGATGGTGCCGATGCGCTTGCCGCGGATGCGGCGCAGGTCTTCGCCCTGCAGGTGGTCGATGCGCAGGCCCTGCAGCTCCACCGTGCCACCGGAGATGCGGCCCGGGGCCTCGATCAGGCCGGTGACGGCCGAGCCGGTCATGGACTTGCCGGCGCCGGATTCACCGACCACGCCCAGGATTTCGCCGGGGAAGATGTCGAAGGAGACGTCGTGCAACACGTGCACGGGGCCCTTGTAGGTGTCGAAGGTGACGCTGAGGTTGCGCACGCGCAGCACGGGGGTGCCGGTGACATCACCGGCAGGCACGGGTTGGTGTGTGTCTGGGGTCATGTTCATTGCAGCTTGGGGTTCAGGGCGTCGCGCAGCCAGTCGCCGACCAGGTTCACGGACAGGGCCAGGGCCAGCAGCACCAGCGAGGGGAACAGCAGGATCCACCATTCACCGGAGAACAAAAAGCTCTGGCCGATGCGGATCAGCGTGCCCAGCGAGGGCGCGGTGGGCGGCAGGCCGACACCGAGGTAGGACAGCGTGGACTCGGCCACGATGGCGTGCGCAAAGCTGATGGTGGCAATCACCAGGATGGGCGCCAGCATGTTGGGCAGGATGTGCTTGGTGAGGATGGCGGTCTTGCTGCGGCCGATGAGCTGGGCGGCCAGCACATAGTCCTTCTGCTTTTCCACCATCACGGCGCCGCGCACGGTGCGCGCGTACTGCACCCAGTCGGACAGGCCGATGGCGATGATGATCACGAACACGGCCATGTCGTCGCGGTAGCCCTCGGGCAGCAGGCCGCGCGCGATGCCGAAGATCAGCAGCGCTACCAGGATGACCGGGAAGGTCAGCTGCACATCGGCGATGCGCATCAGCAGGGTGTCGAACCAGCCACCGGCATAGCCGGCGATCAGGCCCAGCGGCACACCGATGATCAGCGACAGCGCCACGGCCGACACGCCCACGAACACGGACATGCGCAGGCCATACAGGATGGCCGAGTACACGTCACGGCCCTGGTCGTCCGCCCCCAGGGGATAGAACATCTCGCCCATGCCCTGGCTCCAGGGCGGGGTGAAGGCGTCCATCAGGTCCAGGCTGCCCGGATCGAAGGGGTTGTGCAACGCCAGCAGCGGCGCACAGATAGTGGCCAGCACCAGCAGGGCCAGCACGCCGGTGGCCACTTGCACCAGGCGCGAGCGGGCAAAGGCGCGCTTGACGGGCGAGTCGCTGGCCTTCCAGCCGGTCGGGGCCGGCACGGGTTTGAGAGATTCGGTCATTGCAGCCCCCTTATTTCTTTCGCAGGCGGGGGTCCACCAGCACATACAAAAAGTCCACGAACAGGTTGATCACCACGTACAGCAGCGCGATGAACATCAGATAGGCGGCAATCAGCGGCACGTCCACACCCTGCACCGAGGAGATGAACAACAGGCCCACGCCCGGCCACTGGAACACGGTTTCCGTGACGATGGCAAAGGCGATCAGCGAGCCGATCTGCAGGCCGGCAATCGTGATCACAGGGATCAGCGTGTTGCGCAGCGCATGGCCGAAGTACAGGCTTTTCTCATGCAGGCCGCGCGCACGGCCGAAGCGGATGTAGTCGGAGCGCAGCACCTCCAGCATCTCGGCACGCACCAGCCGCATGATCAGCGTCATGTTGTAGAAGCCCAGCGTGATGGCCGGCATGATGAGCGCCGCCCAGCCCGAGGCCGTGAGGAAACCGGTTTCCCAACCGCCGATCTTGACGGTCTCGCCCCGCCCGAAGGACGGCAGCCAGCGCAATTCGACGGCGAACAGATAAATCAGACCAATACCAATCAAAAAGGTCGGAAGCGACACACCTACCAGCGACACCGTCATGATGGAGCGGCTGAGCCACCCATCCTTGCGGATCGCGGTATAGACACCCAGCACCACGCCAATCACCAGCGCCAGCACGGCGGCGGTCATGGCCAGCTCCAGCGTGGCGGGCAGACGTTCGGCAATCACGTCGGCCACGGGGCGCTTCAAGCGGTACGAGATCCCCAGATCCCCCTGCACCACCTTGCCCACATAGGACAGGTATTGCATGGGGACGGATTTGTTGAAGCCCAGCTCTTCGACCAGGGCTGTGCGTTCTTCCAGCGTGGCGTCTTCGCCCAACAAGCTGATGGTGGGGTCGCCGATGTGGCGGAACACCATGAAGGAAATAAGCGAGACGGCCAGCAGTACCAAAACTGACTGGCCCAGTCTGCGCAGCAGATGGACCAGCATGGTTTTACTTCGCGTTCTTGTTGATCTTCACGTCCTTGAAGTGCAGCACGTTGTCGGGGTGCACAGGAACGTCGATGGACTTGACCGAGGCGAAGTGGATGACCTGGTCATGCAGCGGGATGTAGAAGCGGTCCTTCTGCACCACCTTCCAGATGTCCTTGATCGTGGCGTTGCGCTTGGCTACATCGCTTTCCGAGGACAGCGAGATGATCTTGGCGTCCAGATCAGGATTGCTGTAGTGCGTGGCGTTCTGCGCGCCGCGGCCTTCCTTGCCGCGCGTGGCGACCAGGAAGTCGAAGATGTAGGCCGAGTCATAGGTCGGCACGCCCCAGCCGTACAGGTAGAAGTCGCTGTCGGCATTGACGATGGACACGCTGTGCTGCGCGATAGGGCGCGAGGACACTTCGGTCTTGATGCCCACGCGACCCAGGAAGCCGGCAATCGCGGTGCTGATGGCTTCGTCGTTCACGTAGCGGTCGTTGGGGGTGTGCAGGGTGATGGTGAAGCCTTCGGGGTAGCCCGCTTCCTTCAGCAGCGCCTTGGCCTTGTTCACGTCGGCCTTGGGGTAGGCCGCCATGGCCTTGTCGTAGCCGTTAACGAACGGAGGCGCCATCACGCCCGAGGGGTTGGACAGGCCGCGCATGACTGAGCGCTTGATGGCGTCGCGGTCAATCGCCAGCTCCATCGCCTGGCGCACCTTGGGGTCAGCCAGGGGGTTCTTGCCCTTGACATTGCTGGACTTCAGCTCGGGCGAGCCCACATTCAGGCCCAGGAAGATGGAGCGGTTTTCAGGGCCTTCATTGATGCGCAGCTTGGCATCTTGCTTCAGACGGGCCACGTCTTGCGCAGGGATGTCCTGGGCGAAGTCCACCTCACCCGACAGCAGCGCAGCCACGCGGGTGGCGGGCGACTTGATGGGCAGGTACACCAGCTCGGTCACCTGCAACGGGAACTGGCCCTTGCCCCAGTAGTTGGGGTTTTGCTTCATCACCGTGCGGCTGTCCACTTCGCGCGTGGTCAGCACGAAGGCGCCCGTGCCGTTGACGGCGCGCGTGGCGCCGTTTTCGGTCTTGCTGGTGGCGTCCTGGGTTTCCAGCGCGCCGTTGGCCTTGGCCCACTCCTCATTCATGATGAAGATGTTGGTCAGGTTGTTCGGGAAAATCAGGTTCGGGCCCTTGGTCTTGACATGCACCGTCAGGTTGTCCACAGCGGTGATGCTGTCCACCGAGGCCAGCAGCGACTTGACCTGGGCGTTGGGCCCCTTGGCACGGTTCAGCGAGAACACCACGTCCTTGGCCGCCAGCGGCTTGCCGTCGTGGAACTTCACATTGGGACGGATCTTGAATTCCCAGACCGTGGGGTCGTTCGCCAGCATCTTCCACTCGGTGGCCAGCAGCGGCTGCAGCTTGCCGTCCTTGGTGCGGTTCAGCAGGGTTTCATACATCTGGTGCATCAACACGAAGTTGGTGCCCGTGTTGAACACATGGGGGTCCAGGGTGGTCACGTCGGCCGATCGGGCCCAGCGCACGGTCTCGGCCTGTGCCAGTGCGGCGGAGGTCAGCAGGCCGGCGGCCAGCATGGCGGTGCCCAGAGTCTTCAAAATCATCTTCGTCTCCATAAGAAGGTGAAAGGTTGACGGTATGCCACGGGCCGCCCGGGAGCGGCGCTAGGGTTAGGCCTAGCAAGCAAGAAATGCTCCTGTTGCGGTGCATACCGTCTGTCGCTTGTGTTGTTATGCGCTCATCTTTATATCGAAGCACACCCAACGCCACGCAATAAGCTCATGCATTTCTGTGCCTTCACGCAAAAATCCTTGTGTGTCAGCCCCAGGCAAGGTATGCGCGAATGCCGGACAATGGGGGGTGACCACTTCCGCGGTGGTCGCACGCTCTGTTTTGACTCTGGGCGCCAACCCGCCCGTTTGCCGCATGCACGCTACCCGTATCGTTGCCATCCGCCATGGCGAAACTTCCTGGAATGTCGATGCCCGTATCCAGGGGCATCTGGACATTCCCCTGAACGACATGGGCCTGTGGCAGGCCCAGCGTGCCGGTGCTGCGCTGGCCGACGAGCACTTTGACGCCATCTACAGCAGCGACCTGCAGCGCGCCCTGGTGACCGCCCAGGCGCTGGGCCAGGCCACGGGCTGCCCGGTGCAGCCCGACACCGGGCTGCGCGAGCGCTGCTTTGGCAGCTTCGAGGGCCGCACCTTCCACGACATCGAGGCCAGCGCGCCCGAGCACGCGCGGCGCTGGCGCAAGCGCGACCCCGAATTCGTGCCCGATGGCGGGGGCGAGTCGCTGCACATGCTGCGTGGGCGCATCCAGCACACCGTGGACCGCCTGGCGGCCCAGCATCTGGGCGGGCAGATCGCACTGGTGGCACACGGCGGCGTGATGGACATCCTCTACCGCCTGGCCACGCGCCAGGACCTGCAGGCCCCGCGCGCCTGGGAGCTGGGCAATGCCGCCATCAACCGCCTGCTGTGGACGCCCGAGGGCCTGACCCTGGTCGGCTGGGGCGATGTCAGCCACCTGCAGCACACCAGCCGCGATGAATTTGTGAGCTAAAAACAACAAAAAAGAAACCAAGCGCGCCCACCCCGCGCCGATGTTTCAGGCCTTTGGGGCCAGAAACGACCGCAGGACGGGCGCCAAGCGCTCTGCTTTTAGTGGCTGGCCGACCACGGCGTGCCGTCGGCCGCCAGGGTTTCCCCCTTCTTCTGCGTGATCAGGCCATAGCACTCGGGGTGGCGGTGCAGGTCGAAGTTGAAGGTGGTGCGCTTGTAGACGGCGCAGAAATCCAGGTCGGCCCGGCCCAGCACCACCTCGTCGCCCTTGGACACGCAGCGTGCCACCACCTCGCCGCTGGGCGCCACCAGCAGGCTGCCGGCAATGCTGTCCACGCCCTCTTCCACCCCGCCCTTGGCCACACTGGCCACCCAGCAGCCGTTCTGGTAGGCCCCGGCCTGCACGGACAGCTGGTTGTGGAACAGCGACAGGTCGTCGTGCTGCGGCGCGGGGGCGTTGTGCACCGGCGTGTTGTAGCCGATGAAGATCATCTCCGCCCCCTGCAGCGCCATCACGCGGTAGCTCTCGGCCCAGCGGCGGTCGTTGCACAGCGCCATGCCCACGGTGCCGCCAAAGGCCTGGTACACATCGAAGGACTTGCCAGGTGTGAAATAGCGCTTTTCCAGATGCTGAAACTGGCGCCAGGGCTCGTGCTCGAAATGGCCGGGCACATGGATCTTGCGGTACTTGCCCACTATTGAACCCGTGCGGTCCACCAGGATGGCGGTGTTGTACTGCACCAGGGCCGCACCCTCTTCGGCCAGCTCGGCGTAGCCCAGGTAAAAGCCGATGCCCAGGGTGCGCGCCAGGTCGAACAGCGGCTGCGTGTCGGCATTCGGCATGCTGCGCTCGTAGTAGCGGTGCAGCTCGGCCACATCCTCGATGTACCAGCGCGGAAAGAAGGTGGTCAGCGCCAGCTCGGGGTAGACGATGACATCCGCCCCCAGGCTGTGGGCCTCGCGCATCATGGCGCACAGGCGGCGCACCACGCTGGCGCGGGAGTCGGCCTTCTGCACCGGGCCCAACTGGCCCAGGGCGACATTGACGATACGGGTCATAGCATTCTCTCTTTCAAAACCATAGCTGCCAGCGCTCTTAGAACAAGGGCTGGCGGCCAATTTCATTCATATTGCAATTCGATCTGGCGCCACCGCCACCCTGTGCGCTTGGCGCAGCCCACACCAGGGCCGCCGAGCCAGGGCTGCCCCGCAGCGAGGGCAGCGTCCCCCTGCCCGCAACGCGCTGCGGCGCGAGAGCGGGGGCAAGGCGCGCAGCGCCGCAGGGGGGGGGCTCTCACCGCCCCGCCCGCTCCAGCAGCACCTGCAGCAGCACATTCGCACCCTGCTCCAGCTGTTCGGGCGCGGTGTGCTCGCGCACGTTGTGCGACAGCCCGCCGGCCGAGGGCACGAACACCATGGCCGTGGGGCAGACCCGGGCCAGCATCTGGGCATCGTGGCCGGCGCCGCTGGGCATGCGCAACGTGGACAGGCCCTGGGCCCGCGCATGCCGCTCCACGCTGGCCACCAGGTCCGCATCGAAGGCCACGGGGGCAAAGTCGGCCAGTTGGCGGTGCTGGAACTGCACGCCGCTGCGCAGGGCCATGGCCCGGGCAAAGGCCAGCACCTCGGCCTGGGCGTTGCGCAGGCGCTGGCCGTCGGTGTTGCGCAGGTCCACGGTCATCACCGCCTGGTTGGGGATGACGTTGATCAGGTTGGGCCTGATCTGCAAAGCCCCCACCGTGCCCAGCTGGCGGCCACCGTAGCGCGCCACCAGCTCGGCCACAAACACCGCCGTGCGCATGGCGCACTCGCCGGCGTCGTGGCGCAGCGCCATGGGCGTGGTGCCCGCATGGTTGCTGGTGCCGTCAAACGTGAACTCCATCCAGCAAATGCCCTGCACGCCCTCGACCACCCCGATGGCGGTGGCCTGCTGCTCCAGCACCGGGCCCTGCTCGATGTGCAGCTCCACAAAGCTGTCCACCACGGGCCGGCCCACGGGGGCGCTGCCGGCATAGCCGATGCGCTGCAGCTCATCGCCCAGGCGGGCGCCGTTGTCCACGGCGGGCACGACCAGGGCCTCCTGCAGCGGCATGCCGCCGACCAGCACCAAGCTGCCCAGCATGTCGGGCTGGAAGCGGGCGCCTTCCTCGTTGGTGAAGAAGGCCACCTGGATGGGCCGCCGCGGCCGCAGGCCAGCATCGCGCAGCGTGGCCACCACCTCCAGGCCGGCCATCACGCCGTAGTTGCCGTCGTACAGGCCGCCGGTGCGCACGGTGTCGATGTGGCTGCCGGTCATCACCGGCGGCAGCGCCTCGGTCCCGGCATAGGTGGCGACCACGTTGCCGATCGCGTCGACCGACACCGCCATGTCCAGGGCCTGCATCTGCGCCACAGTCCAGTCGCGCGCTGCCCGGTCGGCATCGCTCAGGGCCAGGCGGTTGGTGCCGCCGCCCTCCAGTGCGCCAAAGCGGCCCAAATCGCGCAAGCGTTGCAGCAGGCGCGCGCCATCGATCTTCAGGGACTGTGGATTCATGCCGCGCCCCGGGTGGCGGCCGTGGTGGCCTGGTCGGCGGCGCGGGCTGCCACGCTGGCGGCGCTCTCGCCCACCAGCTGCGCGTACAGCACGGGGTCGGTGGCGGATTCGGAGCCGAAGAACAGGATCCGGCTGTCGGCGTTCAGCCCCAGGGTGGTGCGCGCCGCCGCATCCTGGCTGGCGGCGATGGCCGCGGCCACACCGGCCACGGCCGATTCACCGGCCACGAGGATGGGATCCTGCCCCAGGGGGTGGGCCAGCAGGCGCATGGCGGCCACGGCGGCGGCGTCGGGGATGACGCAGAACGCGTCCGTGCCCTTGTCCAGGATCTCCCAGGCCAGGTGTGAGACCTCGCCACAGGCAAGTCCGGCCATCAGCGTGTCGATATCGCCGGTCACGGCCGTGAGCTGGCGCGCCTGGGCGCTTTGCGCCAGGCAGTCGGCCTTGTCGGGCTCGACCACCACGAAGCAGGGCCGGTCGCCCGCGTCCCGCTCCCAGAAGTAGCCGCACACGGCGGCGGCCAGGCCGCCCACGCCGGCCTGCACGAACACGTGCGTGGGGCGCTGCGGCAGCTGCTGAACGGCCTCTTCCACCATCAGCTGGTAGCCCTGCATCACGTCGCGCGGCACATCCATGTAGCCGGGGTAGGAGGTGTCGGAGATCACGAAGCGACCGTGTGCCTGGGCATCGTGGTCGGCCTGGCGCACGGCATCGTCGTAGTTGCCGGCGGTGCGCACCACCTCGGCGCCGTACTGGGCAATCGCCTGCCGGCGGCCTTCGCTGACGGTGGCGTGGATGTAGATCACGCAGGCGCAGCCGAACTGCTGCGCGCCCCAGGCCACGGAGCGGCCGTGGTTGCCGTCGGTGGCGCAGGTGACGGTGATGCCGGCGCACAGGGCACGCAGCTCGGGCGTGCGCAGGTCCTGGGTGGACAGCGTGCGGCCCAGGCGGGCGCCCAGCTCGCGGCACAGCAGGCGGGCCACGGCATAGGCCCCGCCCAGGGCCTTGAAGCTGCCCAGGCCAAAGCGGCTGCCTTCGTCCTTGTAGTGCACGGCGCCCACACCCAGGGCCTGGGCCAGCGCGGGCAGGCTGTGCAGCGGCGTGGCGGCATAGCCCGGCCACTGCGACAGTTCGTGCTGCGCCTGGGCCAGGGCATCGGCCCCGAGGATGTCGCTGCGGCGTGCGCCGTAGGGCGTCATGCGGTTGGCCCCGGGGTTAGCAAAACAGGCCACGGGCAGTGCGGGCAGGGGCGAGGGGTGGGTCATGGGTGCTTCTTTCTCGGCAGGCAGGAAAAACGGGGGGTGCGGGGACGTGCCCCTCACATCTGGGGCTCCAGGTCATCGAGGGCCACGTGCAGGCGCTCGATGCGCTGCAGGCGGGCGTGGGTGGGGGTGCGCTGCATCTGGGCCAGCGAGGCCGCCAGGAAATTCACCACGCTGACGGCGCAGACATAAGAGTCGAACAGGCCTTGCTGGTGCTCCGCGCCGCAGCGCAGCACCACCTGGGATTGCATGGCCAGGGCCGAGACCGGCGCATCGGTCAGCACCAGCACCTGGGCGCCGCTGCTGCGCGCGGCCGCCAGCGTGTGCCGCAGGCGCGTGCTGCGGCGGCGGAAGTCCACGGCCAGCACCACGTCGCGGTCGCTGGCGCAGGCCAGCAGGTCGGCTTCGCGCCCGGCCACATCGTTGAGGCTGAACACCTCGCCGCGCACCTGGGCCAGCAGGGCCTGGGCGTAGAAGGCGGTCACATGGCTGTGGCGGTAGCCCACGACCCAGACCTTGCGCGCCTTGTGCAGCAAGGCCAGCGCGGCTTCCAGGTGGTTGTCGGGCAGGGCCTCGGCCCACTGCTGCAGGCGCAGCGCGTCGTTGCGCAGATGGCCCTGGAACTGCACGGCCAGGCTGTCCCTGCGCCGTGAGGGCTCCATGCGCGCCAGTGGCGACTGCTGGGCCTGCAGCTCGCGCACGGCCTGGCGGAACGCGCCGAAGTCCTCATAGCCCAGGCTGCGAAAGAAACGCGCCGCCGTGGACTTGGAAATGCCGGCCAGGTTCGCCAGCTCGGTGGCGGAATAGCCCAGCAGCTCGCGCTGGCGCAGCAGCACCACATCGGCCAGCTTGCGCTCGGCCTCGGTCAGCTGTTCGTAACAGTGGCGAATGCGCGCTTCCAGTGCAGACGCGGTCAAAACATCGGGCATCGGGGGTCTCCATATCCATCTTGGGGCGCGCCATCCAAAAGCGTGCAGCGCCTCACCAAACAGAAACAAAAGCGCCAGAACTAAGAAACTTTGGCACCCATGTTTCATCCCTACGGCCTCCATTACGCAAAAAAAGTGCCTATCTGCCAAGGAGCGATGGCCTGCACTGCCGGCCCCAGGGCCACCGCAGCAATGCAACGCAGGCCCTGCGCCAATTTGTATACAGAAATATTTGTTTCACAGCCTGGCACGCAATATGCAAAGCCTCGGTCACCCTTTCACTCTGATCCTGGGAGATCCGACTCATGTCTCTGCATCGCCGTGCTTTCACCGCTGCCGCCATCGCGGCCACCACCCTGGGCCTGTCCTGCGGCGCCTGGGCGCAGGAAGACACTTCGCTCCAGCGCGTGCTGGACAAGAAGTCCATTGCCCTGGGCATTCCCACCGACTACCCACCCTATGGCTTCATGGGCCCGGACTTCAAGCCCACGGGCGTGGACGTGGCCACGGCCCAGCTGATCGCCGACAAGCTGGGCGTGAAGGCCGAGCTGGTGCCGGTCAGCACGCCCAACCGCATCCCCTACCTGCAGTCCAAGAAGGTGGACCTGATCGTGTCCTCGCTAGGCAAGAACGCCGAGCGCGAGAAGGTCATTGACTTCACCACCTCGTACGCACCCTTCTTCCAGGCCGTCTTCGGCCCCAAGAACATCGCCCTCAAGAGCTTCGACGACCTGGCCGACAAGACCCTGGCCGTGACGCGCGGCACCATCCAGGACGACGCCCTGGTGCAGCTGGCGCCCAAGAGCCTGAAGATCCAGCGCTTCGAGGACGACAACGCCACCATGGCGGCCTTCATGTCGCAGCAGACCCAGTTCGTGGCCGTGGGCGCCGCCGTGGCCGCCGCCGCGCTGCAAAAGAACCCCAAGGTGCAGGCCGAATACAAGCTGCTGATCAAGGACTCGCCCAACTACGTGGGCGTGCGCAAGGGCGAGACCGCCCTGCTGAACAAGGTCAACGAGATCCTGCGCACCGCCAAGAAGGACGGCACGCTGAACAGCTACTCGCAAAAGTGGCTGGGCCGCGACATGGGCAACCTGCCGGATTGATCTTGCCACACCCCCCTGTGGCGCTGCCTGCCTTACCCCCACTCTCGCACCGCTGCGCGTTGCGGGCAGGGGGACGCAGCCCTCGCTGCGGGGCGGCCCTGGCTCGGCTGCCCTGGTCTGGCCCTCGCCTGTTTCACGGCCCTGCCACGGGTGACACAGGCAGGCAGCGGTTTTTTGCTTTCTCCTGAATTTGGACTGTCCCCATGGAAATGGATTTCTTGCCCGTGCTGGCCAACTGGCCCATGCTGCTGAAGGGGCTGGTGCTGACCGTCGTGCTCACCGGCATCGCCCTGCCGCTGGGCATGCTGCTGGGCGTGGCCTGTGCCTGGGCGCGCCTGCATGGCGGCCCCCTGCTGCGCACCGTGGTGGCCAGCTATGTGGAAGTGTTTCGCAACACGCCCTTCATCATCCAGCTGTTCTTCCTGTTCTTCGGCCTGCCCTCGCTGGGCCTGCGCATGTCGCCCGAGACGGCCAGCATTCTGGCGATGACGCTGAACCTGGGCGCCTATGCCTGCGAGCAGGTGCGCGCCGGCATCGAGGCCACGCCGCGCGGCCAGATCGAGGCCGCGCAGTGCCTGGCGCTGAACCGCTGGCAGATCTTCATCCGTGTGGTGCTGCCGCCCTCGCTGGGCCGCGTCTGGCCGGCGCTGACGGGGCAGATGATCATCGTGATGCTGGGCTCGGCCGTGTGCAGCCAGATCTCGACCGAAGAAATCTCCTACGCCGCCAACCTGATCTCCAGCCGCACCTTCCGCAGCTTTGAAAGCTACATCGTGGTCACCCTCAGCTACCTGCTGCTGGCCGTGCTGCTGCGCCAGACGCTGAACTGGCTGGGTCCCCGCTTCGTCTTTGGCCAGCGCCGCGCCTGACCGCAAGGAAACACCATGGTTGAATTCACTTTCTGGGACATTGCCTACCAACTGCTGCTGGCGCTGCGCTGGACCGTGTCCCTGTCCGTCATTGCCTTTGTCTGCGGCGGCCTGCTGGGCCTGGGCCTGCTGGTGCTGCGCCTGTCCCAGTGGCCCGGCGCCGTGCGCCTGGTCGCCGCCTATGTGCAGATCTTCCAGGGCACGCCGCTGCTGATGCAGATCTTCCTGACCTACTTCGGCCTGGCGCTGCTGGGCATCGACACCTCGCCCATGCTGGCGGCCTGCGTGTGCCTGAGCCTGTACGCGGCCGCCTACCTGTGCGACATCTGGCGCGGCTGCGTCGAGTCCGTGCCCAAGGGCCAGTGGGAGGCCTCGGCCAGCCTGGCGTTGGGCTTCACCGAGCAGCTGCGCCACGTCATCCTGCCCCAGGCCCTGCGCCTGGGGATCGCCCCCACGGCGGGCTTCATGGTGCAGATCATCAAGGGCACGGCGCTGACCAGCGTGATCGGCTTCATCGAGATCACCAAGGCCGGCCAGCTGATCGCCAACGCCACCTTCGAGCCCTTCCTGGTCTACGGCTGCGTGGCCGGCCTGTACTTTGCGCTGTGCTTCCCCCTGTCGCTGTGGAGCCAGCGCCTGGAGCGCCGCCTGCGCCCGAAAGCATGACCGCCTGTGCGGCTGCGCTTTGTCCCCTTGGAAGGGGGACAAAGCCTGCTCCGCGGGGCGGCCCTTGCTGGCTGTCTCTGACCTTGGCCGCGCCAGTTCCATGCGGTGCGATCTCCATGAACAACTGATACGAAACTGCTTATGACCTCCGCCACCACCCCCACCACCGTCCCCCTGGTCGACATCCGCGGCCTGCGCAAGCGCTATGGCAGCAACGAAGTGCTCAAGGGCGTGGACCTGCACATCGACCGCGGCGAGGTGGTCTCCATCATCGGCAAGAGCGGCTCGGGCAAGAGCACGCTGCTGCGCTGCATCAACGGTCTGGAAAGCTTTCAGGAAGGCCAGCTGACCGTGCACGGCCAGCCCCTGCAGGCCGACCAGCCCCAAGCCCTGCGCGAGCTGTGCAAGAACGTGGGCATGATCTTCCAGAGCTTCAACCTGTTCCCGCACCTGAGCGTGGGGCGCAACGTGATGCTGGCGCCCTCGCTGGTCATGCGCCAGCCGCAGGACGTGGTCCGCGCCAACGCCCAGCGCCTGCTGGAGCGCGTGGGCCTGGCCGAGAAGTTCGACGCCATGCCCGACCAGCTCTCGGGTGGCCAGCAGCAGCGCGTGGCGATTGCCCGTGCCCTGGCCATGGACCCCGAGATCCTGCTGTGCGACGAAGTCACCTCGGCCCTGGACCCGGAGCTGGTGGGCGAGGTGCTGAGCGTGGTGGAAAGCCTGGCCGAGCAGGGCATGACCCTGATCATGGTGACGCACGAGATGAGCTTTGCGCGCAAGGTCAGCGACAAGGTGGTCTTCATGCACCAGGGCAAGGTGCACGAAGTGGGCGCGCCCGAGACCTTGTTCGGCGCCCCGCAAACGCCCGAGCTGCGCCAGTTCCTGGGCTTCAGCGCCAGCTGAGCGGCACCCGGGTACATACAAAAAAATAGCTGCCTGCGCTGAATTTTGCTGGTTTTCAGGTTTTTTATCACCTGAAAACCTTGCATTACCTGCGCAAGCAGCTATGTTTTTTTTACCGCCGCCAGCACCCGCTCCTGCAAGGCAGACGGGCGGACGCGGCCACCCTCAGGCCGGGCGGCCGTAGGTCGCGGTGAACGAGGCCGTGGCCAGCGTGTGGGCGTGGATCATGAAGCCGCCGATGGCCGTGGTGGCGTCGTCCGGCATGTCCAGCTTAGCCACGGACAGCGCGTGCACCGTGAAGATGTAGCGGTGCGGCTTGTCGCCGGGCGGTGGGCACATGCCGCCCCAGGCCCAGAGGCCGTAGTCGTTGCGCATCTGGCGCGCGCCGGCGGGCAGGTTGGCACCGCCTTTCTCGCCGGCATTGGCGGGCAGCGCGGTGACGCTGGCGGGCAGGTCCACCACCATCCAGTGCCACCAGCCCGAGCCCGTGGGCGCATCAGGGTCGTACACCGTCACGGCAAAGCTCTGCGTGCCGGCGGGGGCGCCGCTCCACTGCAGCACGGGGGACTGGTTGCTGCCGCCGCAGCCGAACATGTCGGACTCGAACGCGGGCGCAATCGTGCCGCCGGTGGGAATGTCGGGGCTGCTCAGGGTGAACGTGGTCATCGGTGAAATCTCCTTCATCACAAGCCTGCCAGTATGCCTGCAGGCGCCCGCGGGCCGGCACGGGCCATCGTCCCCGCACCGCATATTTTGAGAATCAATCTCATTTACACTCGGTCGCTGTGTCCCCTTGCCCGATTGCGTTGCCATGCCTGCCTGCTCCCCCCCTTCATCGCCCGACACCGCCCGCCGCCAGTGGCTGGCCAGCGCCCTCGCCGTGCCCAGCCTGGGCCTGGTGGGCTGCACCACACCGGCCATCCCCGTACCCACTGCGGGTGATGCAGCGGCCTGGGGCCAGCCCTGGCACATGCCCGGGTTTCGGTACATGGACTTGCCCGCGCCGGCCCTGCCCGGCAGCCCCACGCCGCGCCAGCACCGGGTGATGGTCTACGTGCCCCAGGGCCCCGCGCCGGCGGCGGGCTGGCCGGTGGTCTATGTGCTGGACGGCAATCTGATGTTCCCGCTGCTGGCCCAGCTGGTGCACAACCGCGGCGCGCGCGGCCCCGAGCTGCGGGGCCCGGGCGCCCTCGTGGTGGGCCTGGGCCATGCGCTGCCCCCCGGCAGCGCCGAGGTGCACGACCGCGCGGCCCGCACCTATGACTACACCCTGCCCTACGACGGCGTGGCCCCCGACAGCCAGGGGCGCGCGCAGGGCGGGGCCGACCAGTTGCTGGACTGGATGGCGCAGCAGCTGCAGCCGCGCCTGCGGGCCGCGTGGCCGCTGCACCCCCAGCGGCAGACGCTGGTGGGCCATTCCTACGGCGGGCTGTTCACCCTGCATGCGCTGTTCACGCGCACCGCCCTGTTCCAGCGCTATGTGGCCGCCAGCCCATCGCTGTGGTGGGGCAACGGCACCGTGCTGGAGGAGGCCGCGCAGTTCCTGCGCCGCCAACAGGCGGGGGCCAGCGCCCTGCCTAGTGAGCTGCAGGTCTACCTCAGCCAGGGCGGCGAAGAGCTGGCCGGCCGGCGCGACCCCGGCCGCGCGCCCAACCCGGAACGTGAGGCCTCCGCACGCCAGGCCCAGGCGCGGGCGCAGCAGCACGGCCTGGCCACTGCGGCCGATCTGTCGCAGGCGCTGGAGCGGCTGCCGCGCGTGCGCAGCCACTTCCAGGTCTGGCCCGGTGCCAACCACGGCGGCACCCAGTTGTACGCCTGCATGCAGGCCGCACGCGTCGGGTTAGACTGGGACGACGCAGCCCGGTGAAGCCGGGCCGCGCCCAGCCTCTCCCTTTGTTGTCTGCGCCTTGCGCTTCCCACCCATGCGACTGCTGCTTGCCCTGCTTCTGCCTTTTTCCGTGTTCTTCACCATCGGCCGCCCTTTTGCCGGGGTGCTCTGCCTGATCCTGCAGATCACCCTGATCGGCTGGGTGCCGGCCGCCATCTGGGCCGTGTACGCGCTGAGCCAGTACAAGACCGACCAGAAGATCAAAGAGGCCCTGGGGCAGCGCCGCCCCTGACGTGAACTTATAAAAAAAGGAGCGCCCAGGCGCTCCTTTTTTTTGAGTACGTTCAAGCTCACAGCTCGCCGTAACTGTGCAGGCCCGACAGGAACATGTTCACCCCGAGGAAGGCAAAGGTGGTGATGGCCAGACCCACCAGCGCCCACCAGGCCGACACGGTGCCGCGCAGGCCCTTCATCATGCGCATGTGCAGCCAGGCGGCGTAGTTCAGCCAGACGATCAGCGCCCAGGTCTCCTTGGGGTCCCAGCTCCAATAGCCGCCCCAGGCCTCGGCCGCCCACAGCGCGCCCAGCACCGTGGCGATGGTGAAGAAGGCAAAGCCCACGGCGATGGACTTGTACATCACATCGTCCAGGATTTCGAAGCTGGGCAGGCGGGTGGCAATCGTCTTGCGTGCCATCAGGATGCCGGCCACGATCAGGGCCGAAATACCGAAGTACACCAGCCAGTAGCTGCTGCCCGTGGCCTGGCTCTGGCGGAAGGCCAACGGCTCGAAGCACAGCGCCACGCCCAGCAGCCACAGCGGGGCCAGCTTGTACCACTTGGTTTCCTGGGCCTGCTGCTTGATCAGGTAGGCAAAGGCCACCATGGCGGCAATCGCGAAGGTGCCGTAGCCGATGAAGTTGGCCGGCACGTGGACCTTCATCCACCAGCTTTGCAGCGCCGGCACCAGGGGCTGGATCTCGTGCGCCTCGCGCACCACGGTGTACCAGAGCAAAAAGCCCACGGCCGCGCTGACCACCAGCATCACAAAGCTGCCCAGGGCCCGGGTCTGGTACTGGGTTTCGTAGTACAGGTAGAACAGCGCCGTCATCCAGATGAACATGACGAACACTTCGTACAGGTTGCTGACCGGGATGTGGCCGATGCCGGGGCCGATCAGGTGGCTCTCGAACCAGCGCACCATGGTGCCGACCAGGGCCAGCGTGACCGCCACCCAGGTGATGCGGCTGCCGATGGCGCCAAACGCATCGCGCTCGCCCTTGGCAAACAGGCTGATCCAGTAGAACACCGTGGCCATGAAGCACAGCATGCTCATCCACAGGATGGCGGACTGACTGGACAGGAAGTACTTGAGGCCGAACACCTGGTCCGAACGCGCCAGCAGAGCCTCTCCATCGGGGCCCTGGTACAGCCAGATGGCCAGCAGCGACAGGGCCGCCACGGACAGCATCAGCTTGGCCAGCGGCCGCCAGAACCAGCCCAGCCAGATCAGGCCGGGGACGGCGCCGATCAGGATGCCCTTTTCATACACATCCATCGCGAGGTGGTAATGCTGGAAGGCGAACAGGCCACCGGCGACCAGCAGGACGGCAAACAACCAGTCGAACCAGTTGCGGCGAACGAAAAACCCTTCGTTCAAGGTGATGGTGGCTGTAGCAGTACGACTCATACAGAACGCTCCGTGGAGGATGGCGCTGCAGCCGGGGCTGTCAGCAGCTTCTCGGTCAAATTCTCGAATTCGCGGTCAGTGTCCATGATCTTGCGATTCGATGACAAGGCCATGGTGGCACGCGCCGCCTCGCCCTGTGGGCTGATCCAGACCCACAGGCGCCGGTCGCGCACATACAGCATGGCAAACACCCCGATGATCAGGAACAGGCAGCCCAGGTAGACGATGTTCTTGCCGGGCGCACGCGCGACCTGGAACACGCTGGCCTGCACCTGGGTGAAGTCTTCCAGCATGAAGGCCATGGGTGCCGGGAAGAATTGCGCATCGCTGAGCGAGAACACCGATTGCGTCATGAAGGCCAGGGTCTGATCGCTGGGCTGCATCACCGGCAGGCCGGCCTTTTCGCGGCTGAGCTGGGCCAGGTCGAACAGCACGCCATTCAGGATGCGGATCAGCACCTCGCTGGCGCGCTCGCGCTCGGCCTCAGGCACGTTGGCTTCCATGAACTGGGCAATCGCCTGCAGGCCGCCATCGGGCTTGTCCAGGCGCGTGCCGCTGCCGGCGAACAGGTTCACGGCCCGCAGGGCCGACTGGGCCAGCGCGTCGCGCAGGTCGGGGCGGTCCTTGGGCACTGCCTGGGCGGCGTAGCGGCGCACCGCCTCCTCGCGCAGCACGGGATCGTTCAGGGCCGCACGCATGCGCAGGAAGCCCTGCATGCTGCCCTGCTCGTCGGCCGGCACGCGCAGGTAACGGAAGCTCTCGGACGGGTTCTCACGCACGCCCAGCAGGAACATGGGCACGCCGTCGCCAAAGTCCACCGGGCTCATGTAGTTCTGGTACTCGCGGGCCTGGCCCGAGGCATCGCGCAGCTTGTAGCCGATGCTGGGGCCGATGTTGCGCAGCTCCTTGTCGGTCACCGTCTTGTGACCACCGCCCAGCCGCGCTTCGATGGAGCTGCGCAGGTCCACCTTGCGCACGTCCACGGCAGCACTGGAGGCTTTCTTGTCGGTGAAGTTCTCGACATTGATGGTGCGCAGCTCGGTGAACTCCAGGGTCAGCACATCCTCGGGGCGGTGGGAGCCGGCGCGCATCAGCTGGGTGCTGGTGCCGATGTGGCCCTCGACCTCGAACGCCTCGCTGCCGGGCGCAAACGGCACGGCGCGCAGCTTGACGCGCGATCCCCCGTCGTCAAAGCTGGACTGGTAGATCTCGATGCCCTTGTAGCTGGCCGGGTGGTTCACCTCGATGCGCTGCGGCAGCTGCTCGCCGGTTTCGCGGTCGTGGATCACCACCTCGCTGGCAAACAGCTTGGGCATGCCGGTGTCGTAGTACTCGACGATGAATTTCTTCAGCTCCACGGAGAAGGGCAGCTCCTGCAGCAGCACGCCGTCCGACTGGTTCAGGATGGCCGTGCCCGCCTGCGTGCCCTCGGCCACCATCAGATTGCCGCGGAAAGTCGGGTTGCGCAGCGACAAGCGGTGCTCGGGCGGCACATCGGAAATGCGGCCGCCCCCGGTGTACGGCGTCTTGCCGCCCAGCCACATCTGGGCCCGCACGATCAGGTCGCCGTCCAGCAAACCGCCGATACAGATCAGCACGATCGCCGCATGGGCCGCGATGTAGCCCAGCTTGTTGGCCGCGCCCGCCTTGGCCGCCAGCATGTAGCCCTTGCCGGCGGGTGTCTCGCGCTCCTGCAGCTTCACTTTCCAGCCGCTGCGCGCCAGGATGCCGCCGATGCGCTGCGCTGCGGCCTGCGGGGCCTCGCCCAAGGCGGCCTCGGCCTTGTGGTGGAAGGCCTTGAGGCTTTGCTCGCGGATGTTTTCCTTGTAGTTGCGCAAATCCGCCAGGTACTTGGGCGTATGGCGCAGCAGGCACAGGCTGGTGCTGATCACCAGGAAGGCCAGGATCAGCAGGAACCACCAGGCGCTGTAGACCGCATTCAGCTTGAGCGCCAGAAACAGCTCGGCCCAGAAGGGGCCGAACTGGTTGACATAGTTGACGCTGGGCTCGTGCTGCTTGAGCACCGTGCCGATCACCGAGGCGATGCAGATGATGGTCAACAGGGCGATGGCGAACCGCATGGACGCCAGAAGCTCCAGCAAGGCACGCAGGCGCTGCGGTGATTCGGGCTCAAAGGACTGGCCGGAAGAAGGATCAGACATGGGAGAAGACACTGGGCCCGAAAGCAAAAGGCGGGACCATCACACTCTGGATGGACCCGCCTTGGTTGGGGTTTGTTATGGGCGGTAAGTTCCCGCGTGTTATTGCGGAAAGCTTGATTTAGCGCAAGCCTGCAATATAGTCCGCCACCGCCTTGATCTCGCGATCGTTCAGCTTGGCAGCGACATCCTTCATCTGCAGGTTGTTGGCGCGCGAGCCGTCACGGAAGGTGTTCAGCTGCTTGATCGTGTAGTCGGCATGCTGGCCCGACAGACGGGGGTACTGGCCGGGAATGCCGGCGCCGTTGGGGCTGTGGCAGCTGACGCAGGCGGCGATCTTGCGATCTGGCACACCACCGCGGTAGATGCGCTCGCCCAGCACCACCAGTTCCTTGTCCGTGGCGAAGCCGGTCTTGGCGGGCTGCTTGGCCAACCAGGCGGTGATGTTGTTCATCTCTTCGTCGGACAGCATGCTGGCGAAGCCCTTCATCACGGGGTCGGCGCGCTTGTCGCTCTTGAAGTCGTGCAACTGCTTGCGCAAATACTCCGGATGCTGTTGTGCCAATTTGGGATTGACGACAATGGTCGAATTGCCATCCGCACCGTGGCAAGCTGCGCAGACAGCTTCATAGCTGGCTTGACCTTTCACCAGGTCGGCCTTGGCCGGTGTTTCGCCCGCCGCGAAGGCCGGGAGAGCGGGTGCTGCCAATGCGGCAGCCGTCAGCAAAGAGGCGAGCAACTTCATATTGTGGGTCTGGTTATGTGCGCAAAACTGCCTGATTCTACAATGACGCCCTTACGCTTGATACACCCCCATGACGACCAACTCTTCCGAATTTGCTTCGTGTCAAACTTCTGCTCCGATTGACCCCAAGCTCGCCATGGGCTGGATGCACACGGCGCGTTTTCTGACCACGGCAGCCCAGCTGCATCATCTGCCCCCGGTGGACGTGCCCGAAATTGCGTTTGTCGGCCGCTCCAACGCCGGCAAATCCACGTCCATCAATACCCTGACGCAGCAGAAACAGCTGGCGTTTGCCTCCAAGAAACCCGGGCGCACGCAGCACATCAATTTGTTTGCGCTGGGCAAGCAAGGCGTCACCGACGCCGTGCTGGCCGACCTGCCCGGCTATGGCTATGCCGCAGTATCGCGCTCGGACAAGGAGCGCTGGCAGCGGGTGATGCTGAACTACCTGATGCAGCGCGAAAGCCTGAGCGCCGTGGTGCTGCTGTGCGATCCCCGACTGGGCCTGACGGAGCTGGACGAAGCCCTGCTCGACGCCATCCGCCCCCGCGTGGAACAGGGCCTGAAGTTCCTGGTGCTGCTGACCAAGGCCGATAAGCTGACCCGCTCCGAGCAGGCCAAGATCCTGTCCATCACCAAGCTCAACGCCGGCGGCGGCGAGGTGCGCATGTTCTCGGCCCTGAAAAAGCAGGGCGTGGACGATGTGGCCCAGTTGCTGTGGCACTGGTGCCATCCCGACGGCCTGAAGCCCGCGACGCCAGCCCCTGCCGCACCGGAATCGGCCGCCCCCGCGGACACCCCCACCACGCCGGACACCCCCGCGCAATAACGCATGGACGCGCCCGCGTCCTTGGTCCAGCATGACAGCTTCACCACCAAGGAGGCACCATGCTTGAGCCCATCCGCCACCAGCTGCCACACGGCATCACGCTGGACTGCCTGGCCTGCGGAACCCCAGGCAAACCCCTGTTGCTGTTTTTGCACGGATTCCCGGAAGGCGCCTTCATCTGGGAAGGGGTGATGGCACCGTTTGCCGACCGCTGGCGTTGCCTGGCGCCCAACCTGCGCGGCTATGGCGGCTCCAGCCAGCCAGAGGCCGTGGAGGCCTACAAACCCAAGGCGCTGGTCCAGGACCTGGCAGCGCTGATCGCCCTGGAAAGTCCGGGGCAGCCGGCGGCCTGTGTGGTGGCGCACGACTGGGGGGGCGCGCTGGCCTGGAACCTGGCCATCCAGCAACCCCAGTTGCTGCAACAGCTGCTGATCATCAACGCCCCCCACCCTGGGGCCTTTGTGCGCGAGCTGCAGCACAACCCGGCCCAGCAGGCCGCCAGCCAGTACATGCATTTTCTGCGCCGTCCCGATGCGGCACCGCTGTTGCTGGCGGACGGGGCACGGCGCCTGTGGGACTTTTTCCGCACGCCCGCCGGGGACCTGCCCGCCTGGCTCACGCCGGAATGGCAGGCGCGCTACCTGGCCCACTGGCCGCAGTGCCTGGCGGCCGCCTGCCGCTACTATGCAGCCAGCCCGCTGGTGCCACCGCGCGGCGCCAGCGACGACCTGCAACCGCTGCCCGATGCGCTGCTGCACACGCCGGTGGCCACCCACATCCTGTGGGGCATGGACGATGCTGCACTGCTGCCAGAGTTGCTGGACGGCCTGGAGGCGTGGGTGCCCCAGCTGTCCGTGGATCGTGTGCCCGGCGCCAGCCACTGGCTGGTGCATGAGCACCCCGAGCGGGTGATCCGCAGCCTGCACCAGCTGCTGCACGAAGCTCTTCTAAAAAGAGAGCTACCTGCGCTTGCCACGCCTGCGTCAGAGGCCGATTTACCTCTGGATTACTGATACAGGGACGGCTGGCCCTCGGGCCGCGTCTTGAAGCGTTTGTGCACCCAGTAGTACTGCGGCACCATGGTGCGGATGGCGGCCTCCAGTTCGCGGTTCATGCGCGCGGTATCGGCCACATGGTCGTCGGTGGGGAAGTGCTCCCAGGCCGGCGACAGCTCGGCCACATAGCCCTCGGGCGTCATACGGTTGTACAAGGCCACGACCTTGGCCTTGCCCAGGCGGGCAAAGCGCGACAGCGAGGGGATGGTGGCGGTTTCGGGCACCTGGAAGAAGGGCACGAACACCGAGTCATTGCGGCCATAGTCCATGTCCGGCAGCAGGTACAGCAGGCCGCCCTTGCGCAGCGTGGAAATGATGGGCTTGACCCCGTCGGCACGGTTCAACATGCGCACATTGCCGAAGCGCTGGCGCCCGGCCATGAACCAGGCATCCAGCACCGGATCGGGATTGGTCGCAAAGATCGAAGTGAATTCGCGCTCGGTGTTCAGCGGCAGGGCCAGCCCGCCGGCATCCATGCTGTAGAAATGCGGGGCAAACACGATGGTGGGTGTATCTCCCTCCAGCTCGTACGTGGCCCCCACCAGCTTGACGCGCCGGCGCACCAGCGCTTCGGAGCCGAACCACAGCCAGCTGCGGTCCAGAAAGGTCTGGCAGAACACCACAAAACTCTCGCGCGCCCAGGCCTTGCGCTGCGCTGGCGTCGCTTCAGGAAAGCACAGCGCCAGGTTGCGCAATGCCACCTTGCGGCGCGGCGCAGCCAGGATGAACAACAGGCGCCCCAGCACCCAACCGATACCGCGCAACACCGGCAATGGCAGCTTGGCCAGCCCGTGCATCAGGCCCACGCCCAGTCGACTCCAGCTCATGCGGCACCGCCTTCGGTGGCAGATTCCGCCGCCGGCGCTTCCTGCCGTGGCTGCTTGTAGCGGCCATACCCCCACAGGTACTGTGTGGGGCACTGGCGGATGGTGTGCTCCATGGCCTGGTTGATCTGCACCACGGCCTGCTCCAGTTGGTCGGACAGCGGCATGGGCAGGGCTTCGAAAAACAGCTCGTAGCCACGGCCGGCCGGCAGTCGTTCGCAGCGCGCCAGCACCACGGTGGCGCCGGTCTGCAGCGCCAGCCGGGCCGCCAGCGTCATGGTGTAGGCGTCCTGGCCAAAAAACGGCGCCCACTGGCCCTGCCCGCTGGGGGGCACCTGGTCGGGCAGCAGGCCCACGGCCGCGCCCTTGCGCAGCGCCTTGATCATCTGGCGTACGCCCGCCAGCGTGGTGGGCACGGCCTGCACGCCGCTGCGGTTGCGCGCAGTCAGCATCATCTCGGCCAGCCAGGCCTGCTTGGCGGGGCGGTAGAGGATGGTGATCGGCCCATGCTGCGCCGACCATTGCCGCGCCGCGCCCTGCACCGACAGCTCGAAGCAGCCCAGGTGCGGGGTCAGGAACAGGATGCCCTTGCCGCGCGCCCAGGCCTGCTCCACCACCTCGGCACCATGCACGGCGTTGACTGCTGTGTCGCGCAGCCAAAGCCGGGGCAGCTCCGTCACCATGCGCCCGGCATGGCCAACCGCGGCCCGCACCTGGGCGAAGCGGTAGCCGGCCTGCTGGCTGTTGGCGGCAAAACGGCGCCGGTAGGTGGGCGAGCAAGCCCAGGCCAGCCAGCCCAGGCACGCACCCAGTGCGTGCACCAGGGGCAAAGGCACCACAGAGAGGAAACGAAAAAGCGTTGACATGTACAATGTGCGGCTGTCGCCGAGTTAACAGAGCAACTTGCAGGGCGACGTAAAAAAAGACTGCTAAAGCGTTCGCCCGACTTCTGTCAGCCGAGGCAACGCAATTGCCAAGACAGGAGTTTATTCAATGGCGAACGACTTTCTCTTCACCTCGGAATCGGTCTCTGAAGGCCACCCAGACAAGGTGGCGGACCAGATTTCCGATGCGATCCTGGACGCAATTTTCACCCAAGACCCCCACAGCCGCGTGGCTGCCGAGACGCTGACCAACACCGGTCTGGTGGTATTGGCCGGTGAAATCACCACCGGCGCCAACGTGGACTACATCCAGGTGGCGCGCGACACCATCAAGCGCATCGGCTACGACAACACCGACTACGGCATCGACTACAAGGGCTGCGCCGTGCTCGTCGCCTACGACAAGCAAAGCCAGGACATCGCCCAGGGCGTGGACAAGGCCAGCGACGACGAACTGAACATCGGTGCCGGCGACCAGGGCCTGATGTTCGGCTATGCCTGCGACGAAACGCCCGAGCTGATGCCCGCGCCCATCTACTACGCGCACCGCCTGATGGAACGCCAGGCCCAGCTGCGCAAGGATGGCCGCCTGCCCTTCCTGCGCCCCGACGCCAAGAGCCAGGTGACCATGCGTTACGTGGACGGCAAGCCCCACAGCATTGACACCGTGGTGCTGTCCACCCAGCACAGCCCCGACCAGTCGGAGACCGCCACCAAGATGAAGGCCTCGTTCACCGAAGCCATCATCGAGGAAATCATCAAGCCCGTGCTGCCCAAGGAATGGCTGCAGGACACCAAGTACCTGATCAACCCCACCGGCCGCTTTGTCATCGGCGGCCCCCAGGGTGACTGCGGCCTGACCGGTCGCAAGATCATCGTCGACACCTACGGTGGTGCCTGCCCCCACGGCGGCGGCGCCTTCTCGGGCAAGGACCCCTCCAAGGTGGACCGCTCGGCCGCCTACGCCGCGCGCTACGTGGCCAAGAACGTGGTGGCCGCCGGTCTGGCGCGCCAGTGCCAGGTGCAGGTGGCCTACGCCATCGGCGTGGCCCGCCCCATGAACATCACCGTGTACACCGAAGGCACAGGCGTGATCCCTGACGACCAGATCTCCAGGCTGGTGGCCGAACACTTCGACCTGCGCCCCAAGGGCATCATCCAGATGCTGGATTTGCTGCGCCCCATCTACAGCAAGACCGCCGCCTACGGCCACTTCGGCCGCGAAGAACCCGAGTTCACCTGGGAGCGCACCGACAAGGCTGCCCTGCTGCGCGCTGCAGCGGGTTTGAAGTAGTTCAAACCGCCGCGCGGACAAGGCGGAAGCGGTTCGTGGGCGAAGTGCATATCGCGCCAGCGATGTGAACCAAGCCCCGCGCACCGACAAGGCCGCCCAGCTGCGCGCGTTGCCGCTGGCCTGAAGCCAGCACGCCCAGTGCCCCCACCAGCCCGCCCCTGTGCGGGCTTTTTTACGCCCTGGTGGCACCCACGCGCACGTGACCGCCAACCGCGCCTGCCCCCCAGCCGGCGTTCCGTCCCGTGCGTGGCAGGAGCTTCTACACTTCACCCTTTGCGCACGGCGCACCCGCGCCCTCCCGACGCCATGACCCTTGCCACCCAACTGCTGCTCATCGATCCGCAAAACGACTTCTGCGATCTGCCAGCGGCGCTGTGCCCCACGCTGGACGGCACGGCCCTGCAGCCCAGCCTGCCCGTGCCCGGCGCCCATGCCGACATGCAACGCCTGGCCAGCTGGCTGCGCGCGCAGATGCAGGCCGTGGACCACATCACCGTGACCCTGGATGCACACCAGGTGTTCGACATCGCGCACCCGGCTTTCTGGCAGCACGCCGACGGGTCCGCCGTGCCCGCCTTCACCGCCATCACAGCGGCGCAGGTGCGCGCCGGGGCCTATGCGCCGCGCACGCCGGCCCACCTGGCGCGCGCCCTGGCCTACCTGGATGCCCTGGAAGCACGCGGGCGCTACACCCTGATGGTCTGGCCCGTGCACTGCGAGATCGGCACCTGGGGCCACGGCGTGCATGCCGAGGTGCAGGCCGCCTGCCGCGACTGGCAGGTGACCCGCCAGCGCGCGGTGACACACGTGTTCAAAGGCAGCCATCCCTGGACCGAGCACTACAGCGCCCTGGCGGCCGAGGTGCCCGATCCGCAGGTCCCGGACAGCTGTCTGAACCACGCGCTGCTGGGCACGCTGTTGCAAGCCCAGCGCCTGGTGGTGGCGGGCGAGGCCAGCAGCCATTGCGTGCGCGCCACGGTCGAGCACCTGCTGGAGGCCGCGCCCCCCGGCTTTGCCCCACGCGTCGTGCTGCTGACCGACTGCATGAGCCCCGTGCACGGCTTTGCCGCGCAGCACGCCGACTTCCTGCAGCGCATGCAGACCGCCGGCGTGCAGCTGCACACCACCGCCACCCTGCGCCTGTAACTTCTTTTGCCCACGCCTGCCATGCCCATCGTCCCCAGCCTGCTGGACACCGACCTCTACAAATTCACCATGTGGCAGGCGATGCTGCACCGCCACCCGCAAACCCAGGCCGAATACCGCTTTGCCTGCCGCAATGCCACGGCCTACCCGCTGGCCGAGCTGATCGACGACGTGAACGCCGAGCTGGACCACCTGTGCAGCCTGCGCTTTGCCAAGGACGAGCTGGAATACCTGGGCCAGCTGCGCTACATCAAGAGCGACTTCGTCGACTTTCTGCGGCTGTTCCAGTTCCAGCGCGACTTCATCCGCGTGCAGGCCACGCCCGAAGGCGGCCTGTCCATCGAGGCCCACGGCCCCCAGGTGCATGTCATGGGCTTCGAGATCCATGTGCTGGCCATCGTCAACGAGCTGTACTTCCGCCGCCTGGCCCAGCCCGACACCCTGGCCGAAGGCCGCCGGCGCCTGCAGGCCAAGATCGACCAACTGCAGACCCTGGCCAGCGGCCCGGTGCTGGCCCACCCCTTCGAGCTGTCGGACTTCGGCCTGCGCCGGCGCTTTTCCGCCGCCTGGCAGCACGAGGTGGTGGCCACGCTGACGGCGCAGGCCGCGCAGTGGTTCAAGGGCACCTCCAGCGTGCTGCTGGCCAAGCAACTGGGCATCGCGCCGCTGGGCACCATGGCCCACGAATACATGCAGAGCTACCAGTCCCTGGGCGTGCGCCTGCGCGACTTCCAGAAGTCCGCGCTGGAAGACTGGGTGCAGGAGTACCGCGGCGACTTGGGCATCGCGCTGACCGACACCGTGGGCATGCGCGCCTTCCTCGAAGACTTTGACCTGTACTTCGCCAAGCTGTTCGACGGCCTGCGCCACGACTCCGGCGACCCGTTTGCCTGGGGCGAGCAGGCGATCGCCCACTACCGCGAACTGCGCATCAACCCGCACACCAAGCGGCTGGTGTTCTCGGACGGACTGAACCTGGACAAGGCCCTGGCCCTGTGGCGCCACTTTGCGCCGCACATCCAGCTGGGCTTCGGCATCGGCACCAACCTGACCAACGACCTGGGCCTGCAGCCGCTGAACATCGTCATGAAGCTGGTGCGCGCCAACGGCCAGCCCGTGGCCAAGATTTCCGACACCCCCGGCAAGACCCTGTGCGACGATGAGACCTACCTGGCCTACCTGCGCCAAGTGTTCGACATTGCCGACCCCGAAACCGCAACCACCTAAAAACCATAGCTTCCAGCGCTTGCCACCAGGCCACTTCAGACACAAAAACATCTGAAAAGCTGCAAGGACGAACGCCAGCAGCTATGCTTTTCACCATGCCCCACGCTGCTCCCCCGCCCCACACCGCCGTCCTCATCGGCCGCTTCCAGCCCTTGCACCTTGGCCACCTGGCCCTGCTACAGCAGGCCCTGGCGGTGGCGCAGCAGGTGGTCGTCGTGCTGGGCAGCGCCTGGCAGGCGCGCAGCCCCAAGAACCCCTTCACCTGGCCAGAGCGCGAAGCCCTGATCCGCGAGAGCCTGCCGCCCGCCGATGCCGCCCGCGTGCGCTGCGTGCCCGTGCGCGACTACTACGACGAGCCGCGCTGGGTGCAGGCGGTGATGGCCGCCGTGCACACCCAGGTGCCCCCCGGCGCGCGCGTGGCCCTGGTCGGCCACTTCAAGGACGACAGCAGCCATTACCTGGCGCGCTTCCCGGGCTGGGAGCTGCTCAGCCTGCCGCGCCAGGGCAACTTTGACGCCACCCCCATCCGCGCCTGCTACTGGAACCTGGACGAACAGCCGCAGGCTGCCGTGGCGCAGCAGCTGGGCACCCTGCTGCCCCCTGCCGTGGCCGACTGGCTGCAGGCCTGGCAGGCCAGCCCCGACTACGCCGCCCTGCGCGCCGAATGGCGCATGCTCAGCGGCTACCGCGCCGCCTGGGCGGCCGCCCCGTATCCGCCGGTGTTTGTCACCGTCGACGGGCTGCTGCTGTGCCACGGCCATGTGCTGCTGATCCAGCGCGGCCACGCCCCCGGCCAGGGCTTGTGGGCCCTGCCCGGCGGCTTTGTCGAGCCACGCGACACCCTGTGGCAGTCCTGCCTGCGCGAGCTGGCCGAAGAAACCGCCCTGCCGCTGACCGCGGCCGCGCTGCAATCCGCCCTGCAGGGCGTGGAAGTGTTCGACCACCCGGACCGCAGCCTGCGCGGGCGCACCATCACCCACGTGTTTGTCTGCCACCTGCCGGGCACCATCCTGCCCGCCGTGCAAGCCGGCGACGACGCGGCCGCCGCGCGCTGGGTGCCCCTGCAGGCCCTGGCCGGCCTGGAGGCGCAGATGTTCGAAGACCACTTCCACGTGCTGCGCCGCTGTTTTGAACGCTTTGGCGCCGGCCCCGTGCCCGCCCTGCCCTGATGCCCCTGGAACCGCTCCCCATGACCGCCCCGCTGACCATCCGCCCCGCCACCATCGACGACACCGACCTGATCCTGCACTTTGTGCGCGAGCTGGCCATCTACGAAAAGGCCGAGCACGAAGTGCTGGCCACGCCCGCCCACGTGCACCGCACGCTGTTTGGCGCCAACCCCAAGGTGTTCGGCCTGATCTGCCTGGACGGCGACACGCCCGTGGGCTTTGCCGTGTACTTCTTCAACTATTCCACCTGGCAAGGCCAGCATGGCCTGTACCTGGAGGACTTGTACGTCTCGCCCGAGCAGCGCGGTAAGGGTGCCGGCAAGGCCTTGCTGCAGCACCTGGCCCGCATCGCCGTGGAGCAGGACTGCGGCCGCTTTGAATGGAGCGTGCTGGACTGGAATGCCCCGTCCATCGCCTTCTACGACAGCCTGGACGCCAAGCCCCAGTCGGAGTGGATTCGCTACCGCCTGACCGGGCCGGCCCTGCACGCGCTGGCCGTCTCCCCCGCTGCCTGAAGCCCAGCACCGGGCCACCTGCGCGGCCCGGTCGCCCGGTCTCGCCTGGCGCCTAGCGCGCGGAGGGCTGCGCCGGTGCGGCCGCCGGCTCGCGCAGCAGCAGCTCCAGCTTCACCAGATCATCCTGCACCTGCAGTGCCACGTCGGAGCCAGGCTCCAGCAAGGCCAGCAGCGCCTGCCAGTGGTCGCGCGCGGCCCGCGGATTGCCCGCCTGCAAGGCCGCCGCACCGGCCAGCGCCAGCGCCTTGGGTTGCTGCGCGTCCAGGCGCAGCGCCTGGGTGATCGCGGCGCCCGCCGCACCGTCCAGGCGCCCCTGCTGCGCGGAGGCCTGGGCGTCTGCCAGGTCCGCCCACAGGCGCGCCTGCTCCGTGGCTTCCAGGCCCTGGGCTTGCGCCGTCTGCAGTGCGCCCTGGTAGGCCTGGGCGGCATCGGCATAGCGCTCCAGGGTTTCATAGGAGCGTGCCAGCATCACCCACCCCGGCAGGTTGTCGGGCTGCGCCTGCAAGCGCTGCGCCAGGCCGGCCACCATGGCCTCGACCTGCGCCTGGCCCGCACTGTGGCCCATGGCATCCGCTTGGGCCAGGCGGGCCGCAGCCTGCGGATCGCCCACCTGCACATACAGCCCCCATGCTGCCACGGGCAACAGCACGGCCAGCACCAGGGCGCTGGCGCGTGGCAGCCACGGCCGTTGCCGCCAGGCCCGGGGCTGCGCGCGCTGCGCCAGCTCCTGCAGCAGGCGGCGCTGCAACTCGTCCTCGGCCTGGGCCAGATCGGCCGCATCGAGGTTGCCGGCGCGGTGCTCCCGCGCCAGCTCCTGCAGCTGGGCCTGGTACAGCGCCCGCAGGGCGTCATCGCTGCCGGTCACCGGCTGGGCCGCATCCCGCAGCAGGCTGGGCAGCAGCACCGCCAGGCACAGCAGCACCAAGGCCAGCGCCCCCAGCCACAATCCCACCATATCGCTCATGGACGGTCCTCCGGTGTCGGTGTGTCCTGGCGGTTCTCCAGCCACGCCTGGGCCCGTGCCCGCTCCTGCGGGCTCAATCCCGGGCGGGTCACGCTCTGGTGGCGCCGGCGCAGCGTGCGCCACAGCAGCAGCAAGCCGCCCAGCAGCACCACAAACGGGGCACACCACAGCACCCAGGTCGAAGGCTTCCACGGCGGTGCATAGCGCACAAAACTGCCATACCGCTGCTCGAAGAAGGCCACCACCTCGGCATCGCTGCGGCCCTGCGCCAGCTGCACCGCAATTTCTTTGCGCATGTCCTTGGCAATCGGCGCCTGGGATTCGGCCACGGTCTGGTTCTGGCAGACCACGCAGCGCAGCCGGGCGGCCAGGGCCGCCTCGCGCGCCTCCAGTTCCAAGTCTTGCGCAGCGAAGACACCGGGGCTCAACAGGGCAGCGCACAGCGCCAGGGACCAGGGTTTCATTGCACGGCCCTCACCACAGGCATCAGTTTGTCGTTCCACACCTCGGGCGTCACCGGCCCCAGGTGGCGGTAGCGGACCCGGCCCTGGGCATCGATCACAAAGGTTTCCGGCACGGCATGGATGCCAAAGTCCATGCCGACCCGGCCATCGGCATCCACCGCAGAAGCCACATACGGGTTGCCGGCCACGCGCAGCAGAGCCTGGGCCTTGGCGGGCTGGTCCTTGTAGTTCAGGCCATAGATGGCCACACCGTCCTTGCGCGACATCTCCACCAGGATCGGCAGCTCCTGGCGGCAGGGTGCGCACCAGGAGGCCCAGACGTTCAGCAGCCAGACCTGGCCCTGCAGCGCCTGGGGCGTCAGCCGGGCGCCTTCCGGCCCCTGCAGCACCGGCAGGTCGAAGACCGGCACCGGCTGTTGCAAAAGGGCCGATTCCAGCGCCCGTGGATCACGTTGCAAGCCCAGGCCCAGCATGACCGCCAGCCCCAGAAAAACTGCCAAAGGAATGACAAAACGCATCACGCCACCTTGTGCGCCACGGCGCTGCGCGCGGCACGTGGCACGCGCTGGCGCCCGGTGCGAAAACGCTTGTCCAGCAGGCTCAAGCCCGCCCCCAGTGCCATCATGAAAGTCCCCATCCAGATCCACTCCATCCAGGGTTTGACCTGCAGGCGCACGGTCCAGGCCTGCCCGGTCTCATCCAGCGGTTCGCCCAGTGCGATGAACACATCGCGCGTCCAGCGGCTGTCGATGGCCGCCTGGCTCAGCCCCATGGTCTGCACCCGGTAGGCACGTTTTTCGGGGTACATGTCCCAGCTCTGGTACCCATCGCTGACGCGAAAGTGGGCGCGCTGGGCATCGTAGTTGGGCCCCTCCACCGAGGACAGCCCCACCAGGGTAAAGCGGTAATGGCCGGCCTCCACGCTCTGGCCCTGAGCCACATGGGTTTCGCGCTTGGTCTCCAGCCCGTTGGCCAGGCTCACGGCCATCACGAACACACCCACACCGGCATGCGCCATCACCGTGCCCCACCAGCCCCAGGGCTGACGGGCCACGCGCTGCCAGCCTCCACCCTGCCGCACCGCAGGCAGCAGGCGCTGGACGGCATGCGCCAGCGTGCTCAGCAAGCACCACAGGCCCAAGGCCACCCCCAGCAAGGTCACGGGTGTGATGGACCCGACCTGGGCCAGGCCCAGCACGGCCACGCCCACCCCGGTCAGCACCAGGGCCGCGCGCAGCCGCTGCCACAGCTCGCGGCCCGAGCCCTGCTTCCAGCGGGCCACCGTGCCGCAACCCATCAAGGCCAGCGCCGGCAGGACCAGCGGCAGAAAGACCGCTTCAAAATACGGTGGACCGACCGAAATCTTTTCGTTGCGCAGCACATCCAGTGCCAGAGGGTACAGCGTGCCGATCAACACAGCCAGGGCCGCGGCGCAGAACAGCACGTTGTTCACCAGCAGCAGGGTTTCGCGCGACAGCAAGGCGAACTGCCCGCCCCCGGTGCCCAGCTCTGGCGCCCGCCAGGCGTACAGCCACAGCGACACGCCCACCACCGCCACGATGAAGCACAGGATGAACAGGCCGCGCCCCGGATCAACCGCAAACGCGTGGACCGAGGTCAGCACCCCGGAACGCACCAGGAACGTACCCAGCAGGCACAGCGAAAACGCGCAGATCGCCAGCAATGCTGACCAGCTGCGGAATGCGCCGCGCTGGTCTGTCACGATCAGCGAGTGCAGCAAGGCCGTGCCCACCAGCCAGGGCATGAAGGAGGCGTTTTCCACCGGGTCCCAGAACCACCAGCCCCCCCAGCCCAGCACGTAATACGCCCAGGCGCTGCCCAGCAGGATGCCCAGTGTCAGAAAGCCCCAGGCGGCCAGCGTCCAGGACCGCGACCACCGCGCCCAGGCAGCGCCCAGCTCGCCCGAAATCAGGGCCGCCAGCGCAAACGCGAAGGGCACCACAAAACCCACATAGCCCATGTACAGCAGTGGAGGGTGAAAGACCATGCCCGGGTCCTGCAGCAAGGGATTCAGGTCCTTGCCCTCCAGCGCGGCCGGCACCAGGCGCAGGAACGGGTTGGACAAAAACAGCACGAACAGCAGAAACCCGACGCTGACCCAGCCCAGCACCGCCAGCACGCGCGCCACGAAATCGGCCGGCAATGCGCGGCTGCGCCAGGCGACCGCCACGCTCCAGCAGGCCAGCAGCACCTGCCACAGCAGCATGGAGCCCTCATGCCCGCCCCAGAAGGCCGTCAGCTTGTAGATCATGGGCAAATCGCTGTGCGAGTTGGCCGCGACGTACAGCACGGAATAGTCCTGCGTGCCAAAGCACCAGAACAGCACACCCGCCGCCAGCAGCGACAGCAGGCACTGCAGGGCGGCGGCGGGCCGCGCCAGGCGCACCCAGGCGGCGATCCCCCACTGGGCACCCAGCAACGGCAGCGTGGCCTGCACCAGCGCCACGATCAGCGCCAGCACCAGCGCAAACACCCCCAGCTCCGCCATCATGGCTGCCCCCTTGATGTCCGTGCGGCATCTTCCAGTGCCTTGGCCGCTTCCGGGGGCATGTAGTTCTCATCGTGCTTGGCCAGTACCTCGGAGGCCTCGAACACACCGTTCGCCTGCAGCTTGCCGGATGCGACCACCCCCTTGCCTTCGCGAAACAGGTCGGGTAACAGGCCCTGGTAGCGCACCGGCACGCGCTGCACCTCGTCGGTCACCATGAACTGCACCTGCAGGCCATCGGCGGAGCGCTGCAGCGAGCCAACCTCCACCAGACCACCGATGCGAAAGGCCGCCCCCTGCGGCGCTTCGCCCGCGTGGATCTGGCTGGGGCTGTAGAAAAACATGACATTCGCATCCAGTGCGCGCAGCACCAGGGTGACGGCCAGCCCCACCAGGGCCACACCGGCCAGCACCCACAGCAGGCGCTTTCGACGGGGTTTCATGCAGCATCTCCCTCAGGGTCGCGCAGTGCGGGGCCCTGCCGCAGCCGACGCCAGCGCCACAGCAACGCCAGGATTTCAAGCAGCAGGAGCGCTGCGCTGACACCATAGGCCAGCGCGATGTAAAAACCATGGGTCGCCATCACAGTTGCTCCTCTGCGGCACGTTCTCGAATCAGGCAGCGCGTGCGCAGCAAGCACACGGCCAGCGTATAGGCCCAGCACGCCAGGGTCATCAGCAGCATGCCCGCCAGCATGGTGTGGGTCATGCTGGGGGCCGCATCCATGCGGATCGTGGCCCCCTGGTGCAGGGTGCTCCACCACTGCACCGAGAAATAGATGATGGGCACATTCACCACGCCCGCCAGCAGCACGATGGCACCGGCCGCGTCGGCGCGCTCGGGGTCTTCGATGGCCGAGGCCACCCCCAGGTAACCCAGGTACAGAAACAGTAGGATCAGCTCCGAGGTCAGCCGCGCGTCCCACACCCACCATGCGCCCCAGGTGGGCTTGCCCCAGGCCGCACCGGTCCACAGCGCGATCACGGTGAACAGGGCCCCGGTGGGTGCCAAGGCGCGCGCC
The DNA here is from genome assembly GCF_018064205.1 of Comamonas aquatica. NCBI lineage: Bacteria > Pseudomonadati > Pseudomonadota > Betaproteobacteria > Burkholderiales > Comamonadaceae > Comamonas > Comamonas aquatica. The sequence goes on from NZ_CP072916.1 coordinate 2,992,280, forward strand.
AGCAGTGGTGACAGGCGGGTGCGGTAGACCAGGCCCAGCCCCGCGTGCACCGCCGCCACCACATAAATGAACATCGACATCCAGGCCGCAGGCACATGCAAAAAGATGATGCGATAGACCTCGCCCTGCTGGTGGTCGGTGGGGGCTACGAAAAAACCCACCCACAGCCCGGCCACAGTCAACGCCAGCGCCAGCACGGCCAGCCACGGCCACAAGCGTTGTGCCCAGTGGTCAAACACCGGCGGGGAGGCCAGTTGGCGCCAGCGAAAGCCTGCGGCCAGAGCACGCGGCGACCGAGGAGAAGAAGCAACAGGGGAAGGGTTCATATCATTCCAGCGCCAGCCTCAACGCCGCCGCAATCGTCCAGGGGCCGGCCAGCAGCGCCAGGCACAAACAGGCACCGAGCAAATTCAACGCGGGGGCCGCAGGCAGCCCCAGCAAGGACTGGGTCACGGCATGGCTGCCAAAGATCAGGATCGGCACGCTCAGCGGCAGCACGACCAGCACCAGCAGCAAAGCACCGCGCAAGCCCAAGGTCAGCGCAGCCCCCAGGGCCGCCAGCACACACAGGCTGGGCGTGCCCAAGGCCAGTGACAGCAGCAGCACCCCCATCACCTCCTCGCCCAAGCCATATTGCCAGCCCAGCAGCGGCGTGGCCAGGAGCAGCGGCAGCGTGCCCACCAGCCATTGCGCCCCCACCTTCACCCCCACCAGGAGCGGCAAAGGTGCAGGGGCCAGCAACCACTGCTCCAGCGAACCGTCTGCATGGTCCCCCTCGAACAGCCGGTGCTGGCCCAGCAAGACCGCCAGTAAGGCCGCCACCCAGACAACGCCAGGCGCGATCTGCCGGAGCAAGACGCTGTCCGGCCCCAAAGCCAGCGGAAACAGGCTGCCCACCATGAGGAAAAACGCCAGACCACTCAGGGCATCGGCCGGCCGGCGGACGGCCAGACGCAGCTCGCGCACCACCACCGCCCTCAGCATGGCGCCTCCTGCTGCGCCGGAGCCGCAGAGGGGGCACTCAAGTCCAATACCAGGGCCGGCACGCCAGGCACCAGCAGACCGCGATGGCTGACCACCATCGCCAGCCCACCCGCCTGGGCGTGTGCCGACAGCAGTTGCACCAGCAATGCGCTGCCCTGTGCGTCCAGCGCATTGTCTGGCTCGTCGAGCAACCACAGCGGGCGTTCACTGAGCAGGACCCGGGCAATCGCCACCCTCCGTCGCTGCCCCTGGGACAAGCGACCAAAAGGGCGCGAAGCCACATCCAGGACATCCAGTGCGCGCAGCACCTGGGCCGCGCGTTCACCGGACCAGGGCACGGCCTGCATCTGGAGTGCGAAACGCAGGTTCTCGATCCCACTGAGGGCATCGCTCATGCCGCACTGGTGCCCCAGGTACGACAGCTGCCGCTGGAACGCGGGGCTGGATGCGATGACCCGCTGACCGCACCATGCCAGCGCCCCGGCACGCCAGGGCATCAACCCGGCCAGACTGCGCAGCAAGGTGCTCTTGCCAGCGCCATTGCTGCCCTTGAGCTGCAGCACCTGGCCGGCCTGCAGGCTGAAATCGATCTGGCGCAACAGCACACGGCCATTGCGGAGGCAGCCAAAGCCAGCAACGTCCAGGCTCCGTGGCGCATGCTCCGCAGACACCATGCGATCAGGGCTTGGCCATGGCGACAGGGGCTGGCACCACCTGACCCGGGCTGTCACTGGGGCCCACGCCCGGAGGGATGTGTGGCAGCTGGTGGGCAATCCCCTTGTGGCAATCGATGCAGGTTTTTTCCTTGTTGGCCAGGTAGGTGGAATGCATGTTCTGCGCGCGTTGGCTCTGGCGGGTGAAGTCCATAGAGTCGTAGTTGTGGCAGTTTCTGCATTCCAAGGAGTCATTGGCTTTCAAGCGTGTCCACTCGTGCTGTGCCAACTCCAAGCGCTTGGCCTCAAATTTTTCCGGCGTATCGATCGTGCCAAAAATCTTGCCCCAGACTTCTTTCGAGGCCTGCATTTTGCGGGCCATCTTGTCGGTCCAGTTGTGTGGCACGTGGCAGTCCGAGCAGATCGCACGCACACCAGAGCGGTTGGTGTAGTGGATGGTGCTCTTCAGTTCGGCGAAGACGTTGTCGCGCATTTCATGGCAACCCGTACAGAACTTCTCGGTGTTCGTGACTTCCATCGCGGTATTGAAAGCCCCCCAGAACAGGATGCCCGCAATGAACCCGCCAATCGTCAGAAACCCAAGGCTGAAGTGGACGCTGGGGCGCCGTATGACGGCCCAGTAGCGCTTGAGTAATTGCAGCATGCTTGTGCCCCAGTTCATGGTTTCTTGGATGCGTTCGCAGGATTTTGCAATGCTTTCAGGAGCAGGCTATCCACATCCTGGAATGTATTTCTTACGAAAGGCGTCGCATTGTCCTGCCCCACATGGCACTGCACGCAAAAGTAGCGCCGGGTCGAGATCTGCGCCAGGGTATTGCCATCGCGGTCCTGGTAGTGGGTGATGGAGACCGGGATCGCCTGAGAGACTTCCGCCTTGGTGCGCGAATGGCAGTCCATGCACTTATTGAAGTTCTTGTCGACCTGGTAGCCATCGATGCGGTGCGGAATCACGGGCGGCTGCTGCGCGTAGTTGCGCGTGCGGCGCACATCATCGTTGATGGGGTTGCCCAACACCGGTGGCTTGGTGGTTTCCAGCAAGGGTGCCGTGCCGCGGGCCTTGTCGTACAAGGGCTCGGCGGAGGCCATGCCGGTCGCGGTGACCACACCGATACACAGCATCAGTGCCATGCCCAGTTTCTGTATGCGTTTCATGGGGTGCTCCTCTGCTTGTCCTCAGACCTTGGTCAGCCTCACGGCACACTTTTTGAAGTCGGTTTGCAGCGAGATAGGGTCGGTGGCATCCAGCGTCACTTTGTTGATCAACTGGCTGGCATCAAACCATGGCACATAGACTAGGCCGCGTGGTGGCTTGTTGCGCCCACGGGTTTCAACCCGGGAGCGAATTGAGCCTCGGCGCGATGCGATCTCGACCTCGCTTCCACGGCGCAGTCCCAGTGCCTTGGCATCCTCTGGGTGCATGTAGCACAGCGCATTGGGCACGGCACGGTGCAGCTCAGGCACCCGGCGGGTCATGGAGCCAGAGTGCCAGTGCTCTAGTACACGGCCTGTGGAGAGCCAGAACGGATACTCTTGATCGGGCGCTTCTGCGGCAGGCTCATAAGGCAGGCCAAAGATGATGGCCTTGCCGTCCTTGTATCCGTAGAACTCAAAACCACGGCCTGCTTTGACGTAGGGATCAGCACCTTCGCGGTAACGCCATTTGGTTTCTTGCCCATTGACCACCGGCCAGCGCAGGCCGCGAACTTGGTGGTACACGTCGAAGGGGGCCAAATCGTGAGCGTGACCGCGTCCGAATGTGGCGTATTCCTCGAACAAGCCCTTTTGGGGGTAGAAGCCGAAAAGCTCGGCTTCGTGGTTGTCGTACCCTGCCTCAATATCGGAAACGGGGAACTTGTCGACTTGTCCGTTGCGGAACAGCACATCAAACATGGTTTTGCCACGGTATTGGGGTGCCTTGGCCAAGAGTTCTTCGGGCCACACTTCTTCGATCTTGAAGCGCTTGGCAAACTCCATCAGCTGCCACAAGTCTGAGCGCGCATCCCCGGGGGCCTTGACCAATTGGTGCCAGAAGTGCGTGCGGCGCTCGGCGTTGCCGTAAGCCCCTTCTTTTTCCACCCACATGGCTGTGGGCAAGATCAAGTCTGCGGATGTGGCAGTGACCGTGGGGTAGGCATCGGAAACCACAATAAAGTTATCTGGGTTGCGGTAGCCCGGATAGCCTTCTTGCACCAAATTGGCGGACGCCTGCATGTTGTTGGTCACCATGACCCAGTAGGCATTGAGCTTGCCATCCTTCAGCATACGGTGTTGCTGCACCGCGTGATAGCCAGGCTTTGCGGGAATGGTGCCTTCAGGTAGTTTCCAGATCTTTTCGGCTGTCTTGCGGTGCTCGGGGTTGGTCACCACCATGTCGGCAGGCAAACGATGTGAGAAGGTGCCCACTTCGCGCGCTGTGCCGCAAGCCGACGGCTGTCCGGTCAGAGAAAACGGGCTGTTACCCGGGGTGGAAATCTTGCCAGTCAGCAGGTGGATGTTGTAGACAAGGTTGTTGGCCCATACACCGCGCGTATGTTGGTTAAAGCCCATGGTCCAGAAGGACACCACTTTGCGCTTGGGATCTGCGTACAGCTCTGCCAGTTCCTTGAGCCGGTTGGCCGGAACGCCCGTCAGCTTGGTGGTGTACTCCAGGGTGTAGGTGGAGACGAACTTGGCGTACTCCTCATACGTCATGGGCTTGGCCCCCCCTGGGTCTGCCGCATTCTTGGCGGCTTTCTGCAAGGGATGCTCGGGGCGCAAGCCATAACCGATGTCCGGATTGCCCAACTTGAAGTTGCAGTGCTTGGCCACGAACTCCTGGTTCACACGCCCCGTGGTGATGATGTGGTTGGCAATGTAGTTCAGGATCGCCAGGTCGGTCTGCGGCTTGAAGGTCAGCTCAATGTCTGCCAGTTCGTACGAGCGATGTTCAAAGGTGGACAACACGGCCACCTTGACATTCGGTGCACTCAACCGGCGATCCGTCACACGCGTCCAGAGCACAGGGTGCATTTCCGCCATGTTCGAACCCCAGAGCACAAAGGTGTCCGTGGCTTCGATGTCGTCGTAGCAGCCCATGGGCTCGTCCATGCCGAAGGTGCGCATGAAGCCTGCCACCGCCGAGGCCATGCAGTGGCGCGCATTCGGATCGATGTTGTTGGAGCGGAAGCCGGCCTTGAACAGCTTGGACGCGGCATAGCCTTCCCAGACCGTCCACTGGCCCGAGCCGAACATGCCCACGCCGGACGGCCCCTTTTCCTTGAGCGCCTTCTTGAATTGCTGGGCCATCACGTCGAACGCGGTGTCCCATGACACGTGCTGGAATTCCCCGTCCTTGGCGTATTTGCCATTTTTCATGCGCAGCAGCGGCCGTGTCAGGCGGTCCTCGCCATACATGATCTTCGACAGGAAGTAGCCCTTGACACAGTTGAGGCCCCGATTCACTTCGGCCTGGGGATCGCCTTGGGTCGCCACCACCCGGTTGTCCTTGACGGCCACCATCACGCCGCAGCCGGTGCCACAGAAGCGGCAGGGCGCCTTGGACCATTTCATGGGCGCGCTGCCACCTGCTTGCGCACCCTCCTGGGAGATGGCGTGGATGGGAATGCCTGCCACAGCGCCCGCGGCAGCAGCGGCAGTTTGACGAACGAAATCGCGACGGGTGCTAGTCATGGGAGACTCCCTCGTTAAGTAATTGCCGGGGTTCTGCGTGCTGGTACACCAGAGAGACGTTCAGTACGCCATCGATCAACCGAATGTGCGCCACCTGATCCAGGATGAAGTCGGCGCTGGGCCCTTCCAGGGTGACTACCAGCTTGCCGTCTGGATGGGTGCCATGCACTTGGACAGGCCCCATCGTGGTCAGCGCCTGCCCAACGGGATCTAGCGCCTGCGGCAGGACATGGACCACCAAGCTGGCAATGTGCAGCTCATCGGCCATCGAATGCGGGGCTTCAGGCATGCGGAGGACCCGCAAACATCTGGAAGATCCAGACCAGGAAGCCGTAGCCGACAATGATCAAACCGGCCAACACCGGCGCCATCACCACCGTCAGGAAAGCGAAACTGCGCAATTCTTCTTTGCGCGTCGTGGGATTCTTTTTCTCAAGCATGTGCCACCTTTCTGGATGACTGTGCAGGCTACGGAGGCTTGGCAAGATCTTCAATCCACCCCAACCCGCACAGCCATGAACACTTGCACCGATTGTAAAGACATTGATCAAACATTCAATTGATGCGCATCAAATCGATATTCAAACCTTGCCTTCAACCATTTAAAAACACGGCGACCATCCGCTCCATTCGAAAATCTCCATCAATAACCACAATATCCACAGCAATTCATACATCAATCAAACAATTAAAAGATTGATTTAAATCAAATAAAAACAATCATTTCAAACAGAAATATTCAGAAACATCTACCCTTGATGCAGGTTTTGTATTTATTGAAAAAACTGCAATGACTAGCCTTCTGAAAATCCAGGAACCGTCCACGCCGGAACCGCCGCAGCGCCCATCCCTAGCGGCCTTTCTGGAACTGGGGTTTCGGCCGCTGTACCTGTGTGGCGCCCTCTGGGCCATGGTGGCGGTATCGCTCTGGGTGTTTGCCCCCTCGCTGCTGCAGGGCGTGGTGGCCGGGGTCTTCTGGCACGCCCATGAAATGTTCTGGGGATGCATTGCGGCCATCACGGTGGGTTTTCTACTGACCGCCACCAGCAACTGGACCGGCATAAATCCCTTGCAAGGCCGTGCACTGGGCGCACTGATGCTGCTCTGGGCCACCGCACGCCTGGGCTTTCTTTGGCCCGGTGCCGTCGCCTTTGCGGTGGCAAGCACCGCCGACCTGCTGTTCATCGCCATGGCAGCACTGGCGATAGGCCGCTGCCTGCTCGCACGCCAGAGCCGACACAACTACCTCCTGGTTCCGCTGCTGCTCGGCATAGGTAGCGCCAACGCGGCGTACCTCTTCGCCTGCTGGCACCAGCTCGGCTACAGCGTAGTAATGCACTATTTCTTCACGGGCATGCTGTGCATGGCCGCCATTGCCTTGCTGATTGCCAGGCGGGTGATTCCATTTTTTGCCACGCGGGCACTCCCGCAACTCACCGTGTCGCGGCACACGCGCAGCGGTCAATGGCAGGCGGGATTGGCCGCTTGCGGCATCCTGGTGTGGCAATTCGGTCCGGGTCCATGGGCCGCCCCGCTTTTCGCTGCGGCCGGGCTGCTCACCCTTTGGCACGTGATGGCCTGGAAGCCCTGGGCCGTGCTGCGCACGCCATTGCTCTGGATCCTCTACCTGGGCTATGCCGGGCTGGGACTGGGCCTGTGGGCCGCAGCCGCCTACGCCCTGGGCTGGACGGCACGCATGTCCTGGCCGGTCCACCTGCTCGGCATGGCCGGATTTGGCGCCCTCATCATCGGCATGATCACGCGCACGGCCCTGGGTCACACCGGGCGCCCCCTGGTCGCCGACCGCAGCATGGTGTGCAGCTATGGACTGGTGTTCTGCGCCGTTGTCTTGCGCCTGGTGGCCCTGGGCGCCAGCACCCACCCCGTGCCCTGGCTGCATGCCAGCGCCGCATGCTGGGTCTTGGCATTTGCCGTTTACTTATGGCGCTTCCTTCCGATGCTGGTGCGCCCACGTGCCGACCAGCGCCCCGGAAAACCCGTCCCCCTCCAACGCCGGTCTCACTAAGATGCGCCTGACCACACTCACCGACTATGCGCTGCGGGTCCTGATCTACACCGGCGCCCACAGCGAGCGCCTGTGTACCATCAGCGAAATTGCAAAAGCCTTCGATATCTCGCAGGCCCACTTGATGAAAGTGTCCCAATTGCTGGCGCAACAAGGGTGGATCACCACCGTGCGCGGGAAAAACGGCGGATTGCACCTGAGCAAATCCCCCCAGGAAATCCCGCTGGGGGCGGTGGTGCGCAGCATAGAACCCGACTTCAACCTCGTCGAATGTCTGGGCCCCAACAACCACTGCCGGCTGACCGGCGGCTGTGCGCTGACCTGCATCCTGAATGGGGCGCTGAAGGCGTTTTGGCAGCACCTGGATTGCTACACGCTGGCCGATGTGATCGCCCGCCCCGGCTTGCCGGTCCTGGCGCAGTGGACCCAACCCATCGCCATCAGCCGTTGACGCACCGCGCTCCGAAACCTCGGCCCGCGGCAAGGGGTGCACCGCGCAAAAACTCTCAAGTCGTTGTTTTGCAAAGAATTTTCTTGGAATCCAACCTCGCCATAGGGTCCAGCGTCCCTCTGCACAGAGATTGCGTGGCGTCAGCGAGGAACACCCACCCCTTGAAAGCCAAAATTTTTCCCTTATTATTAGCACTCGATGGGGTTGAGTGCTAACAGCACCGTTCCACAGCTTTATCAAGCCACTCTGCCCAGTTGCGACAGCGTGGCGGACCTCTTCAACCTTGTTGATTGATACCTAGGAGATGTTATGAACCTGCGTCCTCTGCACGACCGCGTGATCGTCAAGCGCCTGGAAAACGAAACCAAGACCGCTTCGGGCATCTTTATCCCTGACAACGCCGCCGAAAAGCCTGACCAAGGCGAAGTGCTGGCCGTCGGCCCCGGCAAGCGCAACGACAAGGGCGAGCAAATCGCTCTGAACGTGAAGGTGGGCGACCGCGTGCTGTTCGGCAAGTACTCCGGCCAGACCGTGAAGGTTGACGGCAACGAACTGCTGGTGATGAAGGAAGACGACCTGTTTGCGGTCGTTGAAAAGTAAATCGCAGCGCGATCCTCTTCAGAACTTTGAAATTTCATAGCTGTTAGCGCTTGATGTACAAGGGCTAGCAGCCAATTTGAACCAGATTTGTAGGAGCCAAAAATGGCAGCTAAAGACGTAGTATTTGGTGGCGAAGCACGTGCTCGCATGGTGGAAGGCGTGAACATCCTGGCCAACGCGGTCAAGGTGACACTGGGCCCCAAGGGCCGCAACGTGGTGCTGGAGCGCTCCTTCGGCGCCCCCACCGTGACCAAGGACGGTGTGTCCGTGGCCAAGGAAGTGGAACTGAAGGACAAGCTGCAGAACATGGGCGCCCAGCTCGTGAAGGAAGTGGCCTCCAAGACCAACGACATCGCCGGTGACGGCACCACCACCGCCACCGTGCTGGCCCAAGCCATCGTGCGCGAAGGCTCCAAGTACGTGGCCGCTGGCCTGAACCCCATGGACCTGAAGCGCGGCATCGACAAGGCTGTCGCCGCCCTGGTGGAAGAGCTGAAGAAGCAATCCAAGGCCACCACCACCTCCAAGGAAATCGCCCAAGTCGGCACCATTTCCGCCAACTCTGACTCCGACGTGGGCGAAATCATCGCCCAGGCCATGGACAAGGTCGGCAAGGAAGGCGTGATCACCGTGGAAGAAGGTAAGAGCCTGGCCAACGAACTGGATGTCGTGGAAGGCATGCAATTCGACCGCGGCTACCTGTCGCCCTACTTTATCAACAACCCCGAAAAGCAAGCCGCGATTCTGGACAACCCCTTCGTGCTGCTGTTCGACAAGAAGATCAGCAACATCCGTGACCTGCTGCCCACGCTGGAGCAAGTCGCCAAGGCCGGCCGTCCCCTGCTGATCATTGCCGAAGACGTCGAAGGCGAAGCCCTGGCAACCCTGGTGGTGAATACCATCCGTGGCGTGTTGAAGGTGGTGGCTGTGAAGGCCCCTGGCTTCGGCGACCGCCGCAAGGCCATGCTGGAAGACATCGCCATCCTGACCGGCGGCAAGGTCATCGCTGAAGAAGTGGGCCTGACCCTGGACAAGGTGACCCTGGAAGACCTGGGCCAGGCTGCCCGCGTCGAAATCGGCAAGGAAAACACCACCATCATCGACGGTGCTGGCCAGGCTGACGAAATCGAAGCCCGCGTGAAGCAAATCCGCATCCAGATCGAAGAAGCCACGTCCGACTACGACCGCGAAAAGCTGCAAGAACGCGTGGCCAAGCTGGCCGGCGGTGTGGCCGTGATCAAGGTGGGCGCTGCCACCGAAGTCGAAATGAAGGAAAAGAAGGCCCGCGTGGAAGACGCCCTGCACGCCACCCGCGCTGCCGTGGAAGAAGGCATCGTGGCCGGTGGTGGCGTGGCCCTGCTGCGCGCCAAGCAAGCCGTGGGCGCCCTGGCCACCGGTAACGTGGAGCAAGACGCCGGTATCAAGCTGGTACTGGCTGCCGTGGAAGCGCCTCTGCGTGAAATCGTGGCCAACGCCGGTGGCGAGCCTTCGGTGGTGGTGAACGAAGTGTTGAAGGGCCAAGGCAACTTCGGCTTCAACGCTGCCAACGACACCTACGGCGACATGCTGGAAATGGGCATCCTGGACCCCACCAAGGTGACCCGCACTGCCCTGCAGAACGCCGCGTCCGTGGCTTCCCTGCTGCTGACCACCGAGTGCATGATTGCCGAAGCCCCCAAGGCTGAAGGCGCACCCGCCATGCCCGACATGGGTGGCATGGGTGGCATGGGCGGCATGGGCATGTAATTGCCCGGCAGCCGACCCCAGCCTGATACCGCTGGGGTTGCATACAAAAAAGGCCGCTTGCGCGGCCTTTTTTTATGCCTTGAAATTTTGAGCCAAATGACCTTCTAGCGATTACTCAGCAAGCGCTGGGTGCTCTGCTTTTAGCACGCCAGCACAGCCCAATCACCCACAGCAAGGCTGGCAACACAAGTCGTGGCACCGCAGGCCGTCCACCAGGACCGCCCAGGCGCAACAACGTCGCACCGAGGCCGGTGTGTGCTGCGCTTCATTAATCGCCATGCGTGGGCGATTCAGCCAGCCGCTGCATCAGCGCCAAGGTGGAGGGGTCCACCCCGGCCCAGTCGTGGCTCTGCTGGCGGGCACGCAGCTCCTGCGCCAGCTTTTTGCCCAGCTCCACCCCCCACTGGTCAAAGCTGTTGATGCCCCAGACCGCACCCGCCACAAACACTCGGTGCTCGTACAGCGCAATCAAGGCCCCCAGCGACGTGGGGTCCAGCGCCTGCAGCAGCAAGAAGGTGCTGGGGCGATTGCCCGGGCAATCACGCTCCACCCCTTCGCCCTGGCGCCCCAACATCAGGGCCTGGGCCTGGGCAATTGCGTTGATCACCAGGCTTTGGTGGTGGGCCCCCAGGTACTTGCCACCATCGCGCAAGGCGATGAATTCCACCGGGATCGTGTCCTGGCCCTGGTGCAGCATCTGGAAGAAGGCGTGCTGGCCGTTGGTGCCGGGCTCGCCCCAGACCACGGGGGCCGTGGGCACCTCCAGCACCTGGCCATCGCGCGTGATGCGCTTGCCGTTGCTTTCCATCTCCAACTGCTGCAGGTAGGCCGTCAAGCGGCGCAAGCCATGGCTGTAGGGGGCGATGCAGCGGCTGCCAAAGCCCAGGAAATCACGGTTCCACACATCCAGCAAGCCCAGGCGCATCGGCAGATTGACCGCCGGGGCCGCGCTGAAGAAATGGGCATCCATGGCGTGTGCGCCCTGCAGCAGTTGGCGGAACTGCGCCGCGCCGATGGCCATCGCAATCGGCAGCCCAATCGCCGACCACAACGAAAAGCGCCCGCCCACCCAGTCCCAGAAGCCCAGCGTGCGGCTGATGCCGAACTCGGCCGCGGCCTGGACATTCGTCGTCAGCGCCACAAAGTGACGGTCGATGCTGCAGGCGGCATCCGCATCGGCACTGCCGCCATGCGCCAGAAACCATGCCCGCGCGGAACGCGCGTTCAGCATGGTTTCGGCCGTGGTGAAGGATTTGGAAGCGATCAGGAACAGCGTGCTCTCGGGCCGGACACGGCGCAGCACATGGCCCAGTTCATGGCCGTCGACGTTCGAGACAAAGTGGAACTGGGTGCCCGCATCGCCCCAGTCCTCCAGCGCTTGCACCACCACTTCCGGGCCCAGGTGCGAGCCACCGATCCCGATGTTGACGACGTCGGTGATGCGCGCATCGGCCCGCACCTGCTCGGCCAGGTCCAGCATGGCCTCCAAGGTCTGGTGCACCTGCGCCAGGGCCTGCACCATGCCACCGCCCCACTGCTGCACCACGGGATGGTCGTGCAGCAGCCCCCCATCCTGCGGCGTGCGCAGCAGCCAGTGCATGACCGCGCGCTGCTCGCTCGCATTGATGGGCGCCCCCGACAGCATGGCATCGCGCTGCTCGGTCACGCCACAGCTGTGCGCCAGATCGGCCAACAATTGCTCCGTCTGGGGCTGCCACAGATTCTTGGACAAGTCGGCAAACACATACGGCGCCTGCTGACTGAGCTGGCTCAAGCGCTCCGGGTGGTGCGCAAAGGCCTGGCGCAGGTCCAGGTTGCGGCCCTCACGGTCTGCATGCTGTTGAAGTTGCGCCCACTGTGGCGTCTGATTACACATCACCGACATAGCTCATCAACGCTTGCGCACCACCACGCTGCCCACCGAATAGCCGGCACCAAATGAACAGATCACCCCCAGGTCGCCCGCCACCAGATCCTGGCGGTGCTGGTGGAAGGCGATGATGGAGCCGGCCGACGCCGTGTTGGCAAATTCGTTCAGGATCAGGGGTGCGCGATCTTCACTGGCTTCGCCCACCAGCTTTTTCAGCACCAGCTGGTTCATGCCCAGATTGGCCTGGTGCAGCCAGAAGCGGCGCACGCCCGCAGGGTCATGGCCCAGCTGCGCCAGATGGGCCTCGATGTGCGCCGCCGCAATCGGCACCACTTCCTTGAAGACTTTGCGCCCCTCCTGCCGGAACGTCTTGTCGCGTGCTTGCGGATCGCTGTCTTCGCTGCGGTTCATGAACCCGAAATTGTTGCGGATGTTGTTGGAGAACTGGGTCGCCAGGCGTGTGCCCTGCACCTCCCAGACATCGGCCGCGGTGGCCGTGTCGGCACGCTCGATGACGATGGCCGTGCACACGTCGCCAAAGATGAAGTGACAGTCGCGGTCCTTCCACTCCAGGTGGGCCGAGGTGATCTCGGGATTGACCACCAGCACACAGCGCGCGCTGCCACTGCGCACGGCATTGACCGCCTGCTCCAGGGCAAAGGTGGCGGACGAGCAGGCCACGTTCATGTCGAAGCCGTAGCCTCCCGCGCCCAGGGCATGCTGGATCTCGATCGCCATCGCAGGATAGGCGCGCTGCATGTTCGACGCTGCGCACAGCACCATGTCGACATCGGCCCCGGTTTTTCCGGCCTGCTGCAAGGCCTGGCGCGCGGCATCCACCGCGATCTCGGCCATCAGCGAGAGCTGATCGTCGGTACGCTCCGCAAAGCGCGGGTGCATGCGCTGGGGGTCGAGCACACCGGATTTCTCCATCACATAGCGGCGCTGAATGCCGGAGGCCTTCTCGATGAACTCGACGCTGGAGTGCTGCAGCGGTGCACGTGCGCCGGACTCGATGTCTGCGGCGTGGCGGGCATTGTCCAGGTCCACGTAGCGATTGAAGGCCTCGACCAGCTCCGCATTGGTGATGGTGTAGGGGGGCTGAAACAAACCCGTGCCACTGATAACGGCTGAATGCATGAATGAGGTTTCCGGTGACCGGGCCTGGTGAGGCCCGGTGTGTGAATGTGATACGTTGAGCTGCCAACACAAGCCTGGATACGTCGTCGCGATGCCTGGTCGTACGGAAGTACTGCCTGCGGCTTCGCGCCCCGTCTCCACTGCCCATCTCCACTGGGCGGGGTCATGTTCGCCGCGCTCAGTGCGCGCGGATCAGTTGCTCCAGTTTGGCGGTGTCGACGGCAAAGGCACGAATGCCTTCGGCCAGCTTTTCCGTGGCCATGGCGTCTTCGTTGAGTGCATAGCGAAAACCGGCTTCGTCGTAGTGCACGGGTTGCAGCTCGGCGTGCCGTGCCTGCTGCGCATCCAGTGCCCGCGCGACCGGCGCCGTGCTCTGGCTCAGTTGCTCCAGCAGCTCCGGGGCAATCGTCAGCAGGTCACAGCCGGCCAGCGCCACAATCTGCCCGGTATTGCGAAAGCTGGCGCCCATGACTTCGGTGGCAATGCCAAAGTGCTTGTAATAGTCATAGATGGCACGCACGGAGCGCACCCCGGGATCGTTCGCGCCGGCCATTGCCGCCTCATCCCACTGCGCTCCGGCCTGCTTCTTGTACCAGTCATAGATGCGCCCCACAAAAGGCGAAATCAATTGCACCTTGGCCTGCCCGCAGGCAATGGCCTGGACCTTGGAAAACAACAAGGTCAGGTTGGTGTGGATGCCGCGCAGCTCCAGCTGGCGCGCCGCCTCGATCCCTTCCCAAGTGGCCGCAATCTTGATCAGCACCCGGTCAATGTGCACCCCGGCCGCCTGGTACAGATCAATCAGCCGTTCCGCACGCACCACCGTGGCCGCCGTGTCGAAGGACAAGCGCGCGTCCACCTCGGTGGAGACACGGCCGGGCACCACCGACAGGATTTCACAGCCAAAACGCACCAGCAACCGGTCGATCACCTCCGCCAGGTCGGCCTGGGGAAAGCGCTGCACGGTCTCGGCCAGCAACGGCTGGTACGCGGGCTGCTGGACCGCCTTCAATATCAGCGACGGATTGGTGGTGGCGTCCCGGGGGCGGAACTGCGCCAATTGTTGAAAGTTGCCGGTATCCGCCACCACGGTGGTGTACTGCTTCAGTTGTTCGAGCTGGTTCATCTTGTCTCTGCTGTTTTCCTGGTGTTCGTACGGTGGAACGCATCGCCAAACCCCAAGTGTAGTGCCGGCCTCACAGACATCCGCCTGTCACAATGACCCAAGGCACGATGGTTTGTTGCAAGTGGCGGAAAATCGCAGCCTTTGGTGCACGGCGCACCACCACACAAGGACTGTTTGCATGCTGGACCGGATTTCTGCCTCTTTGCCTTCGCTCGCACCTGCGGAGCAGCGGGTCGGGAAATTGGTGCTGGAAGACCCCCACCGCTTTGCACGTTTGCCGGTGCGCGAACTGGCGGAGCGGGCCCATGTCAGCAAACCCACGGTGGTGCGCTTTTGCCGCAGCATGGGCTATGACGGGCTGGCGGATTTCAAGCTCAAGCTGGCCGGCAATGTCGCCGAAGGCGTGCCCTTTGTGCACCGCAGCGTGGATGTGGACGACAAGACCTCCGATGTCCTGGTCAAGGTGATCGACAACTCCGTCGCCGCCTTCCTGCAGTACCGCAACGCCGCCAACCCCGCCGCCATCGAACAGGCGGTGAACGCCATCAGCAGCACCTGGCAGCGCAAGCAGCGCCTGGAGATTTACGGCGTAGGCAACTCCGGCGTGGTGGCCCAGGACGCACAACACAAGTTCTTTCGCCTCGGCATCAGCAGCCAGGCCACCAGCGACACCCACATCCAGACCATGGGCGCCACCATGCTGCGCCCCGGCGACTGCCTGATCGTCATCTCCAACTCCGGACGCACGCGAGAGCTGGTGGACGTGGCCCACATTGCCCGCCACCAGGGCGCCACCGTCATCGCCATCACCTCCAGCCACACCCCGCTGTCGGACTCCAGCCACATCCTGCTGGCGGCCGACAACCTGGAAGGCTCCGATCTCTACAGCCCCATGGCCTCGCGCCTGCTGCACCTGCTGATCATCGACATTCTGGCAACGGCCGTGGCCTTGAAAATGGGAGACGGCCTGGCGCACAACCTGCAAAACCTGCAGAACCAGTTGCAACAAAAGCGCTATGGCATCTGAAGTGGTTGCGGCTTGCCCCAAAAAGATGTGCATGCTGCACCTGCAATTCATTACTTTCAAAAATAAAAAACTTTGAATTCAAGGCTGCACGATCGCCTACAGCTTTGTTTTTCATAGCTGATTACCAATCCGTCGACGCTACCCTCAGACCTTGGCAGGCACAAAAAAACCGGCATGGCTGCCGGTTTCGGATGCAAGCCTCAGACCATCAGAAGCGATGGCGCAGGCCCACGGTAAAGCCGGTGCGGCTGCGGGCGCCGCTGGTATTGTCCAGCACCGTCCCCTGTCCACCGCTGATGCTGGTGCGGTCGATCGCCAGGTACGCATCCGTGCGCTTGCTGAAGGCATAGTCGGCTGCAGCCACCAGGAAGTTGGCCGTGCTGTTGAAGTTGCCCGACACGGAACCGGTCTGCTTACCGCGGAAATAGTGCATGCCCAAGTTCAGCTGCGGCGTGATCTGGTAACCGAACCCCACCTTGAACAACTGTCGCTTGTCCGCATCACCCGACTGGAAGCCGCCATTGGTTTGGCCCGACCAGTAGGCATTCAGCAGTGCACGATCCACCGCATTCCGGACATTCACTGGGGACAGGGGAGAATTGGGCGTGTCGAATTTCGCCTTGTTCAGACCATAGCCCGCATTGAAGTACCAAGGACCAGTGCGGTAAGAGCCCCCCAGCGTCCAGGCATCCACCTTGGTGCTACCAGGCAATTCGGTGCGCAGATAGCCGCCACCCAGCGCCAAACCATCCGCGGAATAGCGCAGGTAGCCACCCATCGTTTTGACCGCTCCCCCGGACAATGTTGCCAAAGTCCGTTGCTGAATCAGGCCCGGCAAAGCCGCCTGATTAGCTGGAAATCCGGCCTCCAGATCTTTGGTGTCGTTATTTTCACCAAACGAATACTGCAAGGCACCCACCCACTTGCGGTCAGGTGTAGCGATCAAGTATTTCAGTTGATTGCTGGTCCGTGCGCCCATCGCCATGCCCAACTCTGGCTTGTAAGCGTCCATGTAGGGGGAATAAGGGAACGATGCGTACGTTGAAGTCACTACATCAAACAACACGTTCCACTGACGCCCCATGGTCAGGCGACCATAAGGACCTTGCAGGCCAACATAAGCCAATTGGAAAAAGGGCGCTGTGGCGTCCTTGTCGCCGGTGTCGGTATTGAAACGATGCTCCAGCTCAACCAGGGCTTTGGTGCCACCCCCCAGATCTTCTTCCACCTTGATGCCCCAGCGGCTTTGCGACATGCCGCCACCTACCATTTTGGTCAGCCCACTTTTGCCAGTCCCCTCGTTGGTGGTGTGGCGAACCGCTGCATCCACAATCCCCCACAGCTCCACCTTGCTGGCACCTGTCTGCTGCGCCATTGCCGTGGTAGCTACACCGCACAAAGCAGCCACGGCTGCAGCCAAGATTTTCTTTTGCATCTGTTTGTCTCCTTGAAGTGAATTGTTCGATTCAGGATGCAAATTCATTCTAGAAAAGCACAGGCGTTCTAATTTTTGTTTTCGCGTGGAAACCACACTCGTTTTCCCGTGCTACAGGGCAGCGACAACGCAAAAAGCCAGCCCGAAGGCTGGCTTTTTTATCTAAACAAAACTGAGGCTAGCTCAGCTTCAAATTAGAAAGCGTGGCGAACACCAACTTGCAGACCGTGCTGCGAACCGTTGTCTTTCAGAGCAACGCCAGACTGCAGAGCCAAGCCCAGGTTTGCGCCGTTATCGTTCTTGTTCTTGATATAAGCGTAGGTACCGTACACAGCTGTGCGCTTAGACAAGTTGTGCACATAACCCAGGGCGAACTGGTCAGCCTTCAGCTTGTTGGCACCAAACAAAGTCGCTTCGGAACGGTTGTAAGAAGCCTTCACTTCACCAGCTGCGCCCACGGGAGCGGACAGACCGATGTAGTAGCCCTTCATCTTGTCCTTGTTGCCATTCTCAGCCTTGGCCTTGGAATCGCGGTAAGCACCAGCAAGCTTAACAACGCCAAAGTTGTAAGAAGCGCCCAAAGCCCAAGCAGTCACATCACGACCATACACAGCGGCAACAGGAGCCGGAGTAGTAATCGCAGCAACGTAGCCCTTGTTGTTCTGACGCTCGCCCGACAGACCGATGCTCAGAGGACCGTTGTCATATGTCAGGCCACCACCGAAGTAGCGGCTGGTACGGTTGGAGTCTTGCTCACCGAAACCGTAGTTCACAGCAGCCTTGAAGCCGCTAAAGTTAGGCGACACGTAAGTGATCATGTTGCTAACGCGTTGGTTGGTCGTAGCGACCGAACCCACCTTAGCATCGGCCCACAGACGGGACACGCCATAACCTACTTGACCGAACACGTCGTAACGGCTGGTGGCCTTCCAAGCTTCGGTCAGATCACGACCCATACGCACTTCACCGAAGCCGCCTTCCAGGCCCAAGGTTGAACGACGCTTGAATGCCAAGCCGTCAGTAGCCTTAGCACCTTCGTAACCGGAACCACCACTGCCTTCATCAGCCAAGATGCCAGCTTCCAGCCAGAAGTTAGCCTTCAGGCCGCCACCCAGGTCTTCCACGCCGCGGAAGCCCAGACGGCTGGTTTGGTTAGCGCCGGAATTCAGACCAGACCAGTTATCTTGGCCGCTCACATAAGACACAGCTTCGTCAACCACACCGAACACGGTCACGGAAGATTGAGCGAAAGCGGCGCCGGAAGCAGCAACTGCGGCCAGGGCGATCAGAGATTTCTTCATATCGATTTACTCCAAGGTTTGTAGAGGGCACGTACGCAGCTTGGCGTCTGTTCTTTGTTGCGTCTTTTGATACGCATCAGACACTGCGGGGCGCGCCAACCTCCTGGTGGGGAAGTTGGGCTTATTGCACCAGACTGGAACCCCTTGCGCAAAGCAAATCCCCTCTTGGGTGCCATTTTTGCTTGGTTTTGTTGCTCATCAGCAACAAAATGAGCGAGGGTGCGGGTGACCTCGCAATGTCACTTGGCTCAAACGCTCGCGACACTTTTCTCTGAGTACGCAAGACAGCCAATCACCACCAGAAAGCTTGCGCTCACATCGATGCCGCATCGAAGCATGACCACATGCACTTTTTCGATGCAGCGCGGGGACCCGTCTCGCCCGAACTGCACCACCCCACCGGAATCAATTCGTCACTGACACCAACCCAATACACCGACGATGCAACAAAAAAAGCGCCAACTTAGCGCTTTTTATCGTCATTCAGCGCGTGCAACGCCTTCAGGCTTCCAGCACCTCAAAGCTGGTGGTGATCTCCGCGGTTTTGCCCAGCATGATGCTGGCCGAGCAGTACTTCTCGTGGCTCATGGCGATCGCGCGCTCCACGGCGGCAGCGGGCAAGGCCTTGCCGGTCACGGTGAAGTGCATATTGATTTTGGTGAACACCTTGGGCTCCAGCTCGGCCCGCTCGGCCTGCAGCTTGACGGAGCAGCCGCGCACGTCGTGCCGGCCGCGCTTGAGGATCAGCACCACGTCGTAGGCCGTGCAACCGCCGGTACCGGCCAGCAGGGCCTCCATCGGGCGCGGCGCCAGGTTCTGCCCGCCATTGGCCGGGGTGCGCTCATCGGGCGCACCATCCATGGCCAGCACGTGGCCGCTGCCGGTTTCCGCGATAAAGCCCATGCCCGAGCGGGTTCCTGCCGCGCCGGTCCAGCTGACTGTGCATTCCATGTTCATTTTCTCCTTGCTTCACGCAGTCATTGAGTGGGGTGTTCCGCCCAACAGAATTGCAGCACACAAACCTGAATGTTCAGAAAACCCTGAAATCTTGTTGCAACGCAGCATTATCCAGGCTACAATGCGCGCCATGCGTTGGATCGCCGAGGTTTTCACCCGCGATGCCCACAGTGGCGTGGTCTACTGTAGCGCACCAGTTGTCTCCTCCACCTCCTCTAACGGTGGATTCAGCCCCAAGCCTCTCGGTTTGGGGCTTTTTTTTGCCTGGCGATGCCTGTCATCCAGCTCCGCCATGACGTGCTCCAGGGTGAATGCCTATGATGGACCCCCTTGGAATGGCCCGGCACTCATGCCCGCGCCAGACCTGGTTTGCCGCATATGACCACTACCAAGCACCTCACCCCCTTTGACTACCTGACCAAGATCCTGACGGCCCGTGTCTACGACGTGGCCGTGGAGTCGGACCTGGAGCCCGCCAAGAACCTCAGCCGCCGCCTGCACAACAAGGTGCTGCTGAAGCGCGAGGACCAGCAGCCCGTGTTCAGCTTCAAGCTGCGGGGCGCCTACAACAAGATGGCCAACCTGTCGCCCGAGCAGCTGCAGCGCGGCGTGATCTGCGCGTCGGCCGGCAACCACGCCCAGGGCGTGGCCCTGGGGGCCAAGAAACTGGGCTGCCGCTCGGTGATCGTGATGCCCACGACCACACCCCAGGTCAAGATCGATGCCGTCCAGGCCCTGGGCGGCGAGGTGGTGCTGGCCGGCGACAGCTACTCCGACGCCTACAAGCACGCCGTCAAGCTGCAAAAGACCGAAGGCCTGACCTTTGTGCACCCGTTTGACGATCCGGACGTGATCGCCGGCCAGGGCACCATCGCCATGGAAATGCTCAGCCAGCTGCAAAAGCTGGGCAGCCCGCGCCTGGATGCGGTGTTCGTGGCGATTGGCGGCGGCGGTCTGATCAGCGGCGTGGCCAACTACATCAAGGCCGTGCGCCCCGAGATCAAGGTCATCGGCGTGCACACCAAGGACTCCAATGCCATGCTGCAGTCCGTGCAGTCCGGCGAACGCGTGGAGCTGCCCGACGTGGGCCTGTTTGCCGACGGCACGGCCGTGAAGCTGGTGGGCGAAGAGACCTTCCGCATCGCCAAGGACCTGGTGGACGACTATGTGGTGGTCGACACCGACGCCGTCTGCGCCGCCATCAAGGACATCTTTGTCGACACACGCTCCATCGTCGAGCCGTCGGGCGCCCTGGCCGTGGCCGCCATCAAGCAGTACGTGGCCAAGCACAAGACCAAGGGAGAGACCTACGCCGCCATCCTGTGCGGTGCCAACATGAACTTCGACCGCCTGCGCTTCGTGGCCGAGCGCGCCGAGGTGGGCGAGGAGCGCGAAGCCCTGTTCGCCGTGACCATCCCCGAGGAGCGCGGCAGCTTCAAGCGCTTTTGCGAGGTGGTGGGCAAGCTGCCCGGCGGCCCACGCAGCGTGACCGAGTTCAACTACCGCATCAGCCACCAGAACAAGGCCCATGTCTTCGTCGGCCTGACCACGCCGACCAAGGGTGAGTCGGAGAAGATCACCAAGAACTTCCACAAGCACGGTTTCGAGGCGCTGGACCTGACCTTCGACGAAATGGCCAAGGAACACCTGCGCCACATGGTGGGCGGCCATTCGCCCCTGGCGCAGGACGAGCGCCTGCTGCGCTTCGTCTTCCCCGAGCGGCCCGGCGCCCTGTTCAAGTTCCTGAGCCTGATGGCGCCGACCTGGAACATCTCGCTGTTCCACTACCGCAACCAGGGCGCGGACTATGGCCGCATCCTGGTCGGCATGCAGGTGCCGGCCAAGGACAGCAAGAAGTTCGACGCCTTCCTCAAGCAGCTGGGCTACCCCTGGGTGGAGGAAACCGACAACCCGGCCTACCAGCTGTTCCTGAAGTAACGCGCCCCGGGCGTGGCGGGCTCCGGTGGTGCAACCACCGCCCTGCCCGCCGGCGCACGGCACCGCAGGCCGCAGCCCGCCGGCACCGCCTGCGGATTTGGCATGTTTTTGGCACTTGGCGCTGATGCAACAAGCGCCAGCAGCTCTACTTTTCATACCACTCATGCAGCCTCTGCGCCACTTCCTGCTGGCCCTCCAGTTCTTCAGCCGCATCCCCGTGACCGGCCGCCTGGCGGCCTGGGTGGGCTGGAGCCCGGCCCTGCAGCGCGCCAGTGCCGGCCACCTGCCCGGCGTGGGCTGGCTGATCGGCCTAGTCGCCGCCGCCGTGGTGCTGGCCTGCCATCACGCCCTAGCCACGCACCCCATGCTGCCGTGGGTGGCGGCGGTGCTCAGCACGGCGGCCACGCTGTGCGTGACGGGCGGTTTCCACGAAGACGGGCTGGCCGATGTGGCCGATGGCCTGGGCGGCCACCTGCCCGCCGAGCGGGCGCTGGAAGTGATGAAGGATTCGCGCTTGGGCGCCTATGGCGCCATGGCGCTGTGCCTGGGCCTGCTGGCCAAGGTGGTGTTCGTGGCCTTGCTGGTGCAGATCGACGTGGCCGCCGCGGCCCTGCTGCTGTGCGGCGTGCACGTGCTGTCGCGCGCCGCGCCGCTGGTGCTGATGCGCACCCTGGCGCATGTCAGCAAGCCGGACGCCTCCAAAACCCTGCACATCGCCGGCAGCCCGCTGGGCTGGGGCGGCGTGCTGACCGGGCTGCTGTGGTGCCTGCCGGCGCTGGCGGCGGTGTACGTCTACCTGGGCCAGGCCACCGTGCTAGCCCTGCTGCTGACGGGGACCGTCGTCACCGCCTACCTGGGCTGGCGCTTCCAGCGCCGCCTGGGCGGCATGACGGGCGACTGCCTGGGCGCCACCCAGCAGCTGTGCGAACTGGCCATGTACCTGGTCGCGGGCCTGTTGCTGGCCCAGTACGTGCTCTGAGCCATGGCCGCCCCCGCCCTCTGGCTGCTGCGCCACGCCCAACCGCTGATTGCCCCCGGCGTCTGCTACGGCCAGCTGGACGTGCCGGCCGACCCGCAGCACACCCTGCAGGCGGCCCTGCGCGCGGGGGCGGCGCTGCCGCGGCAGGCCGTCGTGCGCCATTCGCCCCTGCAAAGGTGTGAGCAGCTGGCCCACGCCCTGCAAGCGCCGGAGGCGCTTTTGGTGCCCGATGCGCGCCTGCAGGAAATGCATTTCGGCCGCTGGGAAGGCCAGGCCTGGAGCGCCATCGCCCGCTCCGAGCTGGACGCCTGGGGCCAGGACCTGTACCACACCGCCCCCGGCGGTGGCGAAAGCCTGGCCACCATGCTGCAGCGTGTGTCCCGCGCCTTGCGGCACAGCTGGGCGCAGGACAGCCGGTACGGCCAGCGCGACGTGGTCTGGGTCACGCACGCCGGCGTGATCCGCTGCGTGCAGTGGCTGCTGCAATACGGCCATGCCCAACCCCGCGCCCAGGACTGGACCCTGCCCGCCCCCGCCTTCGGCGAGTGGCTGCGCCTGCCGCTGGCCGGCATGGCCACCACCGTGCGGACCCTGCAACCCTGAACCCTGTCCAGCCCATGCCGATCACCTTGCCCGACACCACGCAGCAGCAGGCCGTGGCCTCCATCGAACGCTATTTCCGCGAACACATGGACGAGCCCATCGGCAACGTCGCCGCCGCCGGCCTGCTGAAGTTCTTCCTGGCAGAGATCGCCCCGCTGGCCTACAACCAGGGCGTAGCCGACGCCCAGGCCCAGATGCAGCAGCGCGTGGCCGAGATCGACATCGACGTGCACCAGGAGGCCTTCACCTTCTGGCAAGCACGCCCACGCACGCGCCGCGGTCAGGGAGACTGACGCCGGCGGTGGACCAGGCACGACGCCACAGGCCCTACCGTCGGACGACGACCAGGCGCAGCAACGGCGCACCCGTAGCCGCTAGGGCGGCAGCCGGTGCCGCATAACCTGCCGGCGCCGGGGTCATGCGCAAGCTGCACAATGAACGCATGTTTGAATCCCTGCGTACCTGGGCCACCCCCTACGGTGGCGATGTCTTCCTCTACATCAGCGTGCTGGCTGTGGCCAGCGTGGTGGGCCTGCAGCTGTACAAGCAGCGGCTCAGCAGCTTCACGCTGCAGCGCTTCATCCGACTGGGTGCGCTGATTGCCCTGCCGCTGACCATCATCGCCATGGAAATGGGCGAGCAGCACTGGGGCATCGCCGTGGTCGCCATCGTCTGGGCCGTGGCCGTGGCCATCATCAGCAAGAATGCCGTGGCCCTGCGCAAAGACAGCAAAAAGTGAGCTGACAGCGCTGGTTTTTTGCGGCTTCCCGATGGTTTTTCATCTGAAATCCGCCTGCAGCCTGCGCTGAACGCTTCGGTTTGAAGAGTGGAGTTCCCCATGCATTTCAAGACACCACGCCTGTCCATGCTGGACCTGGTGCCCGTGCGCGAAGGCGGCACGGTGCGCCAGGCGCTGGACATTGCCGTGCAGACCGCACAAAAGGCCGAGGCCCTGGGCTTTGCCCGTTACTGGCTGGCCGAGCACCACAACATGCCGGGCATTGCCAGCTCGGCCACGGCGGTACTGATCGGCCACATTGCCGGCCAGACCACACGCATCCGCGTTGGCTCGGGCGGCATCATGCTGCCCAACCACCCGCCGCTGGTCGTGGCCGAAGCCTTTGGCACCCTGGCCGAGCTGTACCCCGGCCGCATCGACCTGGGACTGGGCCGCGCCCCCGGCACGGACGGCGCCACCATGCGCGCCCTGCGCCGGGACCGTGTCGAGACCGAGGAGGACTTCCCGCGCGACGTGGCCGAGCTGCAGCGCCTGCTGGGCCCCGCCGACCCGAACGCGCGCATCAGCGCCACCCCCGGCAGCGACACCCACATTCCCATCTGGCTGCTGGGCTCCAGCCTGTATTCCGCCCAGCTGGCCGCCATGAAGGGCCTGCCCTACGCCTTCGCCTCGCACTTTGCACCGCGCTTCCTGCACCAGGCGATCGGGCTGTACCGCCAGCTGTTCCGCCCCTCCGCCGTGCTGGACAAGCCCTATGTCATGGTCGGCGTGCCCGTGGTGGCCGCCCCCACCGATGCCGAGGCGCAGTTCCTGGCCACCAGCACGCAGCAGCGCGTGCTGGGCATCCTGACCGGCCAGCGCGGCAAGCTGCCCCTGCCAGTCGAAGGCTTCCTGCAGCAGCTGGGCCCGCGCGAGCAGGCAGCCATCCAGGACTTTCTGGCGCTGGCCGTGGTCGGCGGCCCCGAGACCGTGCGCCAGGGCTTTGCACAGATCCAGCAGAGCACCGAGGCGGACGAGCTGATCCTGGTCACCGACATCCACGACCCCGCGCTGCGCCTGCGCAGCCTGGAAATCAGCGCCCAGGCCCTGGCGGGCTGACGCCCCCTCAGCGCCCCGCCATGAGCCGCTCCGCCCGCCTGCTGCAGCTGCTGGAGCAGCTGCGCCGCGCGCAGCCAGCGCCAGCCACAGACCGGACCGGGCCAGCCCTGGCCCAGGCGCTGGGCATCAGCCTGCGCACCCTGTACCGCGACATTGCCACGCTGCGCGAACAGGGCGCGGCGATTACCGGCGAACCCGGCATGGGCTACGAGATGCGCCCGGGCTTTGTGCTGCCGCCGCTGATGTTCACCCCGGATGAGCTGGAGGCCCTGCTGCTGGGCGCACGCTGGGCCAGCCAGCAGGCCGACCCCGCACTGGCCCAGGCCGCCCAGACCGCGCTGGACCGCGTGCGCAGCGCCTTGCCGCTGGAGCTGCGCATCGAGGTGGACACCAGCGGGCTGCTGGTGCCCGCCATGGACCGGGCCGACGCCCCGACCGAGCCCTGGCAGACGCCGCTGCGCCACGCCATCCGTCACCAGCGCAAGATCGTGCTGCACTACCGCGATGAAAAGGGCCAGCCCAGCGAACGCTGCATCTGGCCGTTTGCCATGGCCTTCTTTGACCGCCACCGCGTGCTGGCCGCCTGGTGCGAGCTGCGCCAGGATTTCCGGCACTTCCGCGCCGACCGTGTGCGCTCGGTCACGGCCCTGTCCGAGCGCTACCCGGAACCCCGTGCCCACCTGATCGAGCGCTGGTCGCGCCAGCTGTGCAGCCGCACCGACCGCAGCTGACACGGCCCAGGCAGATGCCCCCGGCGCTGTTCGACGCAGCGGCCACCCGGTGCCCATGGCAGTGCCATCCATGCCCCCACGGCCGCGATGCACTGCTGACAGAAACTGTCAGCAGGCCTGCCTACAGTCGCGGCCATGGCGCTGTTGCCATGTGTTGCCCCCTCTGTCATGACCCCTCACGCCCCTGCCCTGCACCTGTTCTTCCACCCCCACTCGCGCGCCGCCATGGTGCGCTGGATGCTGGAGGAATGCGGCGCCCGCTATGCCCTGACGCGGCTGGAATTTGGTGCCGACATGAAGTCACCCGGCTATCTGGCCCTCAACCCCATGGGCAAGGTGCCCACGCTGCTGCACGGCAACACCGTCATCACCGAAACGGCCGCCATCGTGGCCTACCTGGCCGAGCTGTTTCCCGAGCAGCAACTGGCACCCGCCCCGGGCAGCGCGCTGCGCGGCAGCTATTACCGCTGGATGTTCTACCTGGCCGGGCCTGCCGATGCCGCGCTGACCGCACAGCACCTGGGCTACCTGACCGACCAGACGCCCGAGCACGCCTCCATGGCCGGCTACGGGCGCCTGGAGGACGTGGTGGAAACACTGCGCCAGGCCGTGGCCGGCCGGCGCTACCTGTGCGGCGACCAGTTCACGGCGGCCGACCTGCTGATGGTCAGCTACCTGCGCTGGGGGCACACGATGAAGCTGCTGCCGCCGCTGCCCGAGTTCAGCGCCTACAGCCTGCCGCTGCTGGACCGCCCGGCATCCTTGCGCGCCCTCGCGCTCAACGAGGCCGAGCTGCCCACGGCCTGAGGCCCGGCCCTGGGGCGGCGCGCCGGCCTGCGCCGGGCATTCCCCGCTACCATGGTGGCCATGCCTGCCTCCACCGACTGATCCCACATGGCCGTCAGCCTCCACGACCAACTGGTTGTTGCCATCTCCTCGCGCGCCCTGTTCAACTTTGAAGAGGAGAACCAGGTCTTCAACCAGGACCCGGGCGCCTACCAGCAGTTGCAGCGCGAGCGGCTGGACCTGCCCGCGCCGCCGGGCGTGGCCCTGCCCCTGGTGCGCAAGCTGCTGGCCTTCAACCAGGGCGACCGGCAACGTGTCGAGGTGGTGGTGCTGTCGCGCAACGACCCGGTCAGCGGCATGCGCGTGTTCCGCAGCGCCAAGGCCCATGGGCTGGACAGCATCCAGCGCGGTGTGTTCACGCAGGGGCGCGACCCGTTCGGCTACCTGCGCCCGCTGGGCGCCCACCTGTTTCTGTCGGCCAACGCGGCCGATGTGACCCAGGCGCTGAACCTGGGCTACCCCGCCGCCCGCGTGCTGACGGAATCGGCCGGCGCCAGCAGCGCCCACCCGCAGGAAGTGCGCATCGCCTTCGACGGCGATGCGGTGCTGTTCTCGGACGAGGCCGAGCGCGTCTACCAGGCCGAGGGGCTGGATGCCTTCCTGCGCCACGAGGTCGAGCACGTGGCGCAACCCCTGCCCGACGGCCCCTTCAAGCCCCTGCTGGCGGCCTTGCACCGCCTGCAGCAGGCCGCCCAGGGTGGCGAGACCGGCGGCATGCGCCTGCGCACGGCCCTGGTCACGGCCCGCAGCGCGCCCGCGCACGAGCGCGCCATCCGTACGCTGATGGACTGGCAGATCGAAGTGGATGAGGCCATGTTCCTCGGCGGCCTGCCCAAGGGGGAGTTCCTGCGCGAATTCGCACCGGACTTCTTCTTCGACGACCAGACCGGCCATGTCCAGTCGGCCAGCGCCCATGTGCCGGCGGGCCATGTGCGCAGCGGCATCGCCAACGCCACACCCTGAGCAGCGCGCCCATGAAAAAGCCACCTGACGGTGGCTCTGATGGGATGGGCACCGGGGTGCTTACAGACCGCCGGTGCGCTTGACCTTGGGCTCGGCGTAGGTCAGTGGCTCGGTGCGCACCTGCAGCATGTTGCGTTCCTGCTGGTCGGTCTTCTGCGCTTCCTGGGCCGCTTCCACCGCCATCGCGCTGGCGCGCCACATCGACTGGATGTGCTCGATCAGCTGCTTGTAGATGGGCTCCTTGGGCGGCTCCTGCTCTTCTTCCTTCACCTTCTTCTCCTGCACCTCGGTCCAGTCGCGGTCTTCCAGGCTCTTGTCCGAGGGCTTTTCCGGACTCTTGATGGTGACGGTCACGCCCTCACCCAGCTTGTCCGCGGACTCCACGGCATTCACCGCGTGCACGGGGCGCACCGCCGCCGGTCCCGACGCACCTGTGGAGTACAGATTGGCACCCTGGGTGTTGGTCCACTGGATGGGAGTACGTTCTACAGGTGGTATTGACATGGCGAGGCCCTCGATTCACGGAATAAAAGCGGCGACAAAAACAGGTTCCGACTGTTCTATCGGCAGCTTGTGGTGAAAATTTAGGAAATTTTTCAACTTTTTGACTGCCGCTCGTCGGAACCGTTGGTCGCCACCGCCGTTACAGGAACAGCTCCAGGAATTTGTGCGACTGCCGGTCCAGCTGGCGGGCGTCAGGAATCAGGTACTGCACGCCGTCCCGGCTGGCGATCAGCAACTGGTGCTGGTCCTTGAGCTTGCGGATGTCTTCTTCGGCCCGCAACGTCAGTGTGGTGCGCCCCTTGTCGGTCATCACCGTCCAGACGCTGGGCACGGAGATGGCATCGATGGCCTCGATGCGCTGCACCACGGGCACGAACTCGCGCACGGCAAAGTCTTCCTCCAGCAGTGCGCGCTGTTCGGCCGGCAGGTGGTCCAGGTGCTCGATCCAGCAGACCTCTTTGCCATCCGGGCCCACCAGGGAAATCGCTTCCAGCGGAGCCTCCAGGGGGAAGGCCCGCACCGGGGTCACCGTGTCGTGCCGGGTGCCGTCGGCCAGTTGCACGCACAGCCGCCCATGGCGGTTGCGCTCCAGACGGATTTCGGGGCTCATCGGGCACTCTCCTGTTGTGTCACCACCAGGCCTGCGGCCTGGGCATCTTCCTCGGCGCGGCGCGCCTGGGCCTCATACAGACGCCAGTAGGCCCCCTTGGCCGCCATCAGCTCCTCGTGCGGGCCGACTTCGACGATCTCGCCGCGGTCCATGACCACCAGGCGGCTGGCCTTGCGCAGCGTCGACAGACGGTGGGCGATCGCGATCGTGGTGCGGCCCTGCACCAGGTTGTCCAGGGCTTTCTGGATTTCCTTTTCGGTTTCGGTGTCCACGGCCGAGGTGGCCTCGTCCAGGATCAGCAGGCGCGGGTTGATCAGCAGGGCGCGCGCAATGCTGATGCGCTGACGTTCGCCACCCGACAGGCCCTGGCCACGCTCGCCCACGACCGAGTCATAGCCGTGCGGCAGGCGCAGGATGAACTCGTGCGCATGGGCGGCGCGGGCCGCGGCCACGATCTCGGCGCGCGTGGCATGGGGTTTGCCGTAGGCGATGTTCTCCGCCACCGTGCCGAAAAACAGGAAGGGCTCCTGCAGCACCAGGCCGATCTGGCTGCGGTAGTCGGACACCGCTAAGCGGCGGATGTCGATGCCGTCAAGCTGGATGCTGCCCTCGGTCACGTCGTAGAAACGGTTGATCAGGTTGACCAGGGTGCTCTTACCCGAGCCACTGTGGCCCACCAGACCGATCATCTCGCCCGGCTGGATGTCCAGGTTCAGGCTGCGGATGACCTGACGGCTGCCATAGCGGAAACCGATGTCATGCATGCTGATGCGGCCCTGCACAGGCTGCGGCAGGGGCACGGGGTTGACCGGTTCGGGCACGCTGCTGACCTGGTCCAGCACGTCGAAGATGCGCTTGGCACCCGCGGCGGCCTTTTGCGTGATGTTCACAATCCGGCTCATCGAGTCCAGGCGCACGTAGAAGCGCCCGATGTAGGCGATGAAGGCCGACAGCACACCCACGGTGATCTGGTCCTGGGCCACCAGCCATATGCCAAAGCCCCAGACCACCAGCAGGCCGATTTCCGTCATCAGCCCCACGGTCGGGGAGAACAGTGACCAGACCTTGTTCACGCGGTCGTTGGCTTCCAGGTTGTGCACGTTCGCCAGGCGGAAACGCTCGATCTCGCGCTCTTCCTGGGCAAAGGCCTTGACCACGCGCACGCCGGGAATGGTGTCCGACAGCACGTTGGTCACATCGGCCCAGACCCGGCTGATGCGGTCAAAGCCCACGCTCAGGCGTCCGCGCACCTTCTGGATCAACCAGGCGATGAAGGGCAGCGGCACCAGTGTCACCAGGGCCAGCCAGGGGTTGATGGACGCCAGGATGACGGCCGTCATCAGGATCATGATCACATCGGTCACGAAATCCAGCGCGTACAGCGACAGGAACATGTTGATGCGGTCCGTGTCGGCGCTGATGCGGCTCATCAGGTCCCCGGTGCGCTTGCCGCCGAAATACTCCAGCGATTGCTTCATCATGTGGGCATAGGTGGTGGTGCGCATGTCGGCACCAATCCGTTCCGACACCTTGGCCATCACCCAGGTGCGCGCCCAGCCCAGGCCCCAGGCCAGCAGGGCCGACAGCAGCAGGCCGCCCAGGTACAGCGCCACCAGGTAGGGATCAATCGGCTGACCGCTTTTCTGGTAGGGGATGAGGATGTCATCCATGATGGGGATGGTCAGGTACGGCGGCACCAGCGTGGCCGCTGTCGACAGCAGGGTCAGCACGAAGCCCCAGATCAGCAGCCCCTGGTAGGGCTTGGCGAAACGGCCGATGCGCAGCAACACCCAGGTCGAGGCCTTGGGACCCGCCTGGCGGGCACAGGCCGGGCACTCGTCGCTGTCCGGGGGCAGGATTTCGCTGCACACGGGGCAGCGGTTTTCCTCGACCGGCACCAGGGCCTGGCGGATGTCACCAGCCGCCAGGGCTTCGCGGAATTGCTCGAAGCGCTGCAGAAAGCGCAGCGCCTGGGCCTGCTGGCCCAGGGTGAAGCGCCACAGGGCCAGGCGTTGCTGGGGGTTGTGCAGCTCCAGTGTGCCCACACCGGCGTGGTCGATGAAGCGCAGCGTCAGGTCGGCCGTCAGCGGCCAGCGCTGCCAGTCGCCGTCCGCGCTCTTGCCGACAATCTGCTGATCCGTCAGCACCAGCAGCCCCTGCGCAAAGCGCAGCGACACCGTCAAGTCAACCGACAGTGCGGCTTGGACGTTCTCATGGGGTGCGAGCTGCGCCCGCAATTCAGCCCCCAAAGGGTCATTGAAGACACTGGAAGCGTCTACAGGATGGTGATGTTGCATGTTGAATCGTTAGAACCCTGCGTTGGCCAAGCTGCCAAAGGGGTGGGACATAGCGTATTCTCTGCAAGAACACGTGGTCTCCGAGTAGGAGCTGCACCTTTCAACGCAGCAAGAGCGAGTTTGGCTGACACGCAGCCCCGGTTTTGCCTCCCGCACACGATGGTCCTCTCTTTTTCAGACTGTGGCCTTTGACCCCAGCCTCCACACCAACGCTGACATCCATGGCGACATTCAAAGACATCCAACTGCTTCGTACCACCTACCTGCGTGGCCCCAGCGTCTGGACATACCGTCCAGTGCTTGAAGTGTGGCTGGACCTTGGTGAACTTGAAGATTACCCCTCCAACAAGATCGAAGGCTTCACCGAACGCCTGACGACCTGGCTGCCCGGCCTGATCGAGCACCACTGCGGCGTCGGCCACCGGGGCGGCTTCCTGGAGCGCCTGACCGAAGGCACCTGGTGCGGCCATGTGCTGGAGCACACCATCATCGAGCTGCTGAACATGGCCGGCATGCCGGCCGAGTTCGGCCAGACGCGCAGCGTCTCGCAGCACGGCGTCTACCGCATGGTGTTCCGCTGCCCCGAGGAATCGGTGGCCCACGTGGCCCTGCGCCAGGGCCACGGCCTGATCATGGCCGCGATCAACAACCAGCCCTTCGACGTGCCCGCCGCCGTGCAGGCCATCAAGGCCGAGATCGAGAACCGCTACCTCGGCCCCAGCACCGCCAGCATCGTGAATGCGGCCGCAACGCGCCGCATCCCCTTCATCCGCCTGAACGACGGCAACCTCGTGCAACTGGGCTATGGCGCCGCACAGCGCCGCATCTGGAGCACCGAGACCGACAAGACCAGCGCCATCGGCTTCGGCATCGCCGAAGACAAGGACCTGAGCAAGCAACTGCTCAAGGCCTGCGGCGTGCCCGTGCCCGACTGGGAGCTGGTGAAGTCCGCCGACCACGCCTGGGAAGAGGCCGACTACATGGGCCTGCCCGTGACGGTCAAGCCCTACAACTCCAACAAGGGCCAGGGCGTGGGCGTGAACCTCACGACCGAAGCCGAAGTGCGCGCCGCCTACGACGAGGCACGCAAGCTGACCCGCTACGTGATGGTCGAGCGCCACATCCCCGGCCATGTGCACCGCCTGCTGGTGGTGGGTGACAAGGTCGTGGCTGCCTCGCGCGGCGAGTACCCTGAAGGCCGCAACAACCCGCGCGCCAAGGTGGTCACCGTGGACTGCACCGATGAGGTGCATCCCGACGTCGCCTACATGGCGGCCCTGTCCGCCAAGGTCGTGGGCCTGGACATTGCCGGCGTGGACCTGGTCTGCCAGGACATCCGCCAGCCGCTGCACACCCAGGGTGGTGCCATCCTGGAGGTCAACGGCGGCCCCGGCCTGCTGATGCACCTCAAGCCCAGCGTGGGCGTGTCCCGCCCGGTGGGCCAGGCCATCGTGGAGCACCTGTTCCCCGCCACCGACGGTGACACCGAAGGCCAGGCCGCCCGCATTCCCGTGGTCGGGATTGCCGGTACGCGCCACAACGCCTTCATCGCCCGCCTGGTGGGCTGGCTGCTGCAGCTGTCGGGCAAGCGCACCGGCGTGGCCAGCAGCGAAGGCACCTTCCTGGAAGGTCGCCTGACGCAAAAGGGCGACAACACCAATTGGCATGCCGCGCACCGCCTGCTGGTCAACCGCCTGGCCGAAGCCGCGGTCATCCAGACCACGGCACGCTCCATCCTCGAAGAAGGCCTGGCCTATGACCGCTGCCAGGTCGGCGTAGTCACGGACCTGGACGGTTTTGAAGGCCTGGCCGACCACGACGTGCTCGAAGCCGACCAGATGACCCGCGTGCTGCGCACCCAGATCGACGTGGTGCTGAGCCATGGCGCCGGCGTGCTGAATGCCGACGACGCCCCAGCCGCCGACTTGGCCCGCCTGTGCGACGGCCAGGTGCTGTTCTACACCCAGGACCCCAAGCACCCCCTGATCGTCACCCACCGCGAAGGCGGTGGCCGCGCCGTGGTGCTCAACGGCCACGATGTCGTGCTGGTGCACGGCACCTCCGAACGCGTGCTGGGCACCCTGGAGGTGCTGCGCCCCGTCAACGGCTTCGAGCCCGACACCCCGGCCCTGCTGGCCGCGATCGCCACGGCCTGGGCGCTGGACATCACGCCCGATCTGATCGCCGCCGGCATCAAGACCTTCGACTACCAGTCTCTGTAATTAAAAAGATAGCTAACAGCGCTTGCTAGATCTACGTTGAATGCCAATTTAACCCAAATTTAGCGGAAAGACAGACCATGGAAATTTCCCGCACCCGCGCCCTGCGTGGCCCCAACCTCTGGAGCCGCAACACCGCTATCGAATGCGTCGTGCACTGCACGCCCGACGAAGCCGACTTCACCCGCATCGCCGGCTTCGAAGACAAGCTGCGCGCCCGCTTCCCGGCCATCGGCAGCCTGCAAGCCCAGGGCATCGACAACACCCTGTCCCTGGCCCACGTGCTGGAAGCCGCCGGCCTGGCCCTGCAGGCCCAGGCCGGCTGCCAGGTCACCTTCAGCCGCACCCACGCCACGGTGGAGACCGGCACCTTCCAGGTGGTGGTCGAGTACACCGAGGAAGCCGTGGGCAAGCGCGCCATGGCGCTGGCCGAGGAACTGATCCAGGCCGCGCTGAACGATACCGCCTTCGACGCCAAGGCCGCCATCCATGCACTGCAGGAGCTGGACGAGGACGAACGCGTCGGCCCCTCGACCGGCTCGCTGGTCAATGCGGCCCTGGCGCGTGGCATTCCCTTCCGCCGCCTCACGGCCGGCAGCCTGGTGCAGCTGGGCTGGGGCTCCAAGGCCCGCAAGTTCCAGGCCGCCGAAGTCGACCAGACCAGCTCCGTGGCCGAGACCATCGCCCAGGACAAGGACCTGACCAAGCGCCTGCTGCACGCCGCCGGCGTGCCCGTGCCCATGGGCCGCCCCGTCAAGGACGTGGACGACGCCTGGGCCGTGGCGCTGGAAGTGGGCCTGCCCGTGGTGGTCAAGCCCCAGGACGGCAACCAGGGCAAGGGCGTGACGGTCAACATCACCACCCGCGAGCAGCTGGAAAGGGCGTATGCCACGTCCATGGAGTTCGGCACCGTGGTCATGGTCGAACGCTTTCTGCCCGGTCACGACTTCCGCCTGCTGGTGGTCGGCAACCAACTGGTGGCGGCCGCCCGCCGCGACCCGCCCCAGGTGCTGGGCGATGGTGAGCACACCATCCGCGAGCTGGTGGACCTCGTCAACCTGGACCCCCGCCGCGGCTCCGGCCACGGCACGGCGCTGACCAAGATCCGCCTGGACGACATCGCCCTGGGCCGCATCGCCGCCGAAGGACTGAGCCCCGACTCCATCCCCGCCCAGGGCCAGCGTGTGGTGCTGCGCAACAACGCCAACCTGTCCACCGGTGGCAGCGCCACCGACGTGACCGATGACGTGCACCCCGAGATCGCCGCCCGCGCCATCGAGGCCGCGGCCTGCGTGGGCCTGCACATCTGCGGCGTGGACGTGGTCTGCGAAACCATGCTCAAGCCGCTGGAAGAGCAGAACGGCGGCATCGTCGAGGTCAACGCCGCCCCCGGCCTGCGCATGCACCTGGCGCCCTCGTTCGGCAAGCCGCGCAATGTCGGCGTCCCCATGGTCGACCTGCTGTTCGGCCCCGGCGAGGATGGCCGCATCCCCGTGGTCGCCGTCACCGGCACCAACGGCAAGACCACGACCACGCGCCTGATCTCGCACATCTTCGCCACGCAAGGCCTGCGCGTGGGCATGACCAACACCGACGGGGTGTACGTCAACGGCCGCCAGATCGACAGCGGCGACTGCTCCGGCCCCAAGAGCGCGCGCAACGTGCTGGCCCACCCCGAAGTCGACGCCGCCATCCTGGAATGCGCGCGCGGCGGCATCCTGCGCGAAGGCCTGGGCTTTGACCGCTGCCAGGTGGCCGTGGTCACCAACGTGGGCGAAGGCGACCACCTGGGCATGAACTTCATCACCACCGTGGACGACGTGATGCTGCTCAAGCGCGTCATCGTGCAGAACGTGGCCCCCAACGGCTATGCCGTACTGAACGCCATCGACCCGCACGTGGCGCCCATGGCCAACGTCTGCCTGGGCAAGGTGATCTACTTTGGCGCCGACCGCCACCACCCCATCATGGCCACACACCGTGCCCAGGGCAACCGTGTGGTGTACGTGGAAGGCGAGCACATCGTCTGCGCCGAAGGGGCATTCAAAGAAAGCATTGCGCTGGCTGAGATTCCGCTGACGCGCAACGGCACGATTGGCTTCCAGGTCGACAACGCCATGGCCTCCATCGGTGCCGCCTGGGCCGCCGACCTGCCCTGGGACACCATCCGCCGCGGCCTCGCCAGCTTCCACAACGACAGTGCCAACGCCCCCGGCCGTTTCAATGTGATGGATTACAAGGGCGCGACCATCGTGGCCGACTACGGTCACAACCCCGATGCCATCCGCGCGCTGACACAGGCCGTATCTGCCATCCCCGCCAAGCGCCGCAGCGTGGTCATCAGCGGTGCCGGTGACCGCCGTGACCAGGACATCATTGAGCAAACCCGCATTCTGGGCGCTGCGTTTGACGATGTCATCCTCTACCAAGACGCCTGCCAGCGTGGCCGCGAAGACGGTGAAGTGATTGCCTTGCTGAAAAAGGGCTTGGAAGGCGCCACGCGCACCAGCTACAGCACCGATATCCACGGTGAGTTCATCGCCATCGACCATGCACTGAGCCGCCTGCAACCGGGCGATCTGTGTCTGGTGCTGGTGGACCAAGTGGAGGAGTCGCTCGAACACCTGCGCAAGCATGTGCAAGAAGCGACTAAAGCCTGATCTGCACGCGGCATCGCCTGCGCATGGCTCCTCTTTGAGGAGCCATTTTTTTGGCCTCCAACCATACCCATCAACAGCAACCGTTCAGCGGACAAGCGCTTACAAACCGTTGCGTACCGGCCGAGATGCTCTACATTCACACACAACTTGCTTCACGGTACAAACACGGCGCCGCGGTGATCCGGAGAGGAAATGAATATGTCCAAGGTGGGTAATTTCGAGAACGATGACGGCGTCTACAAGACCCTGCTGGAGTCGACCCAGGCGATTCCCTGGAAGATCGACTGGGCCTCGATGAAGTTCAGCTACATCGGCCCGCAGATCGAGGCCCTGCTGGGCTGGAGCGTCGACAGCTGGGTGAGCGTGGAGGACTGGGCTATGCGCATGCACCCAGAAGACCGTGAACGCGTGGTGAATTTCTGCGTCTCCCAGTCCCAGTGCGGGGTGGACCACGAGGCAGACTACCGGGCGCTGACGAAGGACAACGGCTATGTCTGGATCCGCGACGTGGTGCATGTGGTGCGCAACCCCCAGGGCGAGGTGGAGGCCCTGATCGGCTTCATGTTCGACATCAGCGAACGCAAGAAGACCGAGGAAAAGCTGCTGAGCCTGCAAAAGGAGCTGGAGGTTCTGTCCTTCAAGGACGGCTTGACCAACATCGCCAACCGCCGCAGCTTCGACGCCCACTTCGAAGCGGCCTGGGAGCAGGCGCAGCGCGAGCAGCAGCCCTTGTCCGTGCTGCTCTTCGACGTGGACTTCTTCAAGCAGTACAACGACCTGTATGGCCACATCCAGGGCGATGCCTGCCTGATCGATATCGCCCAGACGCTGAGCCTGGCCCTGGACGGCCCACGGGACCTGGTGGCGCGCTACGGCGGTGAGGAGTTTGTCGTGCTGCTGCCCGGCGCCGACGCCGACGCCGCGCACAAGGTGGCCGAGCGCTGCCAGCGCCTGATCGAGAAAAAGGCCATCGTGCACGCGCTGTCACCGTTCAGCCGGCGCGTGACCGTCAGCATCGGTGCGGGCACGGTGGTGCCCGACGAAGCGGCCCTGCACACCGACTTCCTGCATGCGGTCGACCAGCAGCTGTACGCCGCCAAGCACCATGGGCGCAACCGGATCGAGCACGTGGCCGTGGCAGTGCCCAACCTGGTCCAGGCCCCATGACCACCCGACACGCTCACGCTTGACCGCAGCGGCCCTGGGGCCAGTCGTGCGGGCCGCTGCAGCCCTCAGGCGGCCTGGGTCTGACCCAGTGCCTGGCGCTGGCTCCAACGCACACCACGCCAGACGCTGAGGCCCGCCAGGGCGGCCAGCCCGGCGCCCACGCTGCAAGCGCCCTGCCAGCCGGCCAGGTTCCAGGCCCACACGCCCAGGGCCGAGCCGGCCGAGGCGCCGGCGAAATAGCCGGTCATGTAGACCGCATTCATGCGGCTGCGGGCCTCGGGCAGCAGGCTGGCCACGCTGGACTGGTTGGTCACGTTGATGGCCTGCAGGCCCAGGTCCATCAGCAGCACACCCACCACAAACCAGGCCACGCTGGCCTGCCCCCACCACAGCGGCAGCCAGGACAGCAGCAGCAGCGCCGCGCCCAGGCGCAGCAGCACATGGCTTTTGCCCTGGTCGGCCCAGCTGCCCGCCAGGTTGGCAATCAAGGCACCGGTCACGCCCGCCAGGCCGACCAGGCCGATCTGCGCATCGCTGAGCTGCAGGGGCGCGCTGGACAGCACCAGGGCCATGGTGGCAAACATCACGCTGACCGCGGCAAAGGCCAGCGCACTGGCGAGGGTGCGCTGGCGCAGCGCCGGCTGGGTGCGCAGCAGGTGCCCCATCGAGGCCAGCACCTGCGCATACGGCAGGGGCTGGGGGTGGCGCGAGGTGGGCAGCACGCGGCGCATGCACAGCGCCATCACGGCCATGACCACGGCCGTGACCTGGTACACCAGGCTCCAGCCGCCCAGGGTGGACAGGCCACCGGCCACGCTGCGCGACAGCAAGATGCCCACCAGCAGGCCGCTGAGCACCAGGCCCACATTGCGCCCCGCATGCCCGGGCGCGGCCAGCGCCGCCGCCATGGGCACCAGCACCTGGGCCGCGACCGAGAACAGGCCGGCCACCAGCGTGCCCAGCATGAACATGGCAAAGCTGCCGGACCAGCCCACCAGGGCATGGCCCACGGCGGCCAGCAGCATCAGCACCACGGCCATGCGGCGGCGCTCCAGCTTGTCACCCAGCGGGGTGATGCACAGCAGGCCCACGGCATAGGCCACCTGCGCCACGGTCACCGACAGGCCGGCGGCGGCCTGGTCCACGCCGAAGTGCAGCGCAATCGAATGCAGCAAGGCCTGGTTGTAGTAGTTGCCACCGGCACACAGGCCGCAGGCCACGGCCATCAATAGCAAAGCGGGCGCAGCCAGCACGGAGGGCGGCGCCATCGAGGAAGAAGACATGGAAGATCACGGGTCCAAAGCGGCCTGCAGACGGCAGGCCGAGCGCTGCCGGCACCAGGAACGGGGGCACGCGCATGCCAAAGGGACGGCATTGTCGCGCGCCGGCGCAGCGCATGCGGCCGCTTGTATACAAGACACCCCTGGCAGGTCGTGCATGCCGGCGCCCCCTGCAGGCCCGCAGCCCGTATGCTTGCAGCCATGCAACCGAAAACTCAACGACTCTGGATGGCCTGCGCCCTGCTGCTGGGCTGCGGGCAGGCGCTGGCCGAGGCGCAAACCATCGGCTCCGTGGACACGGTGTTCAAGCTGCTGGGCCCGGACCACAAGATCGTGGTCGACGCCTACGACGACCCCAAGGTACCGGGCGTGACCTGCTACGTGTCGCGGGCCAAGACCGGCGGCATCAAGGGCGGCCTGGGCCTGGCCGAGGACCGCTCGGAAGCCTCCATCAGCTGCCATGCCACAGGCACCATCAGCATCCCGGCGCCGCTGCGCCAGCAGGAAGAGGTGTTCACCGAGCGCACCTCGCTGCTGTTCAAGCGCCTGCGCGTGGTGCGCATGGTGGACAGCACGCGCAACACCCTGGTCTACATGACCTACTCGGACCGCGTGATCGAAGGCTCGCCGCAGAACAGCATCACCGCCGTGCCCGTGCCGCGTAGCACGCCGATTCCATTGAAGTAAAAAAAGAGAGCTGGTGGCGCAGATTGGGCGGTGTTTTCAGATTGAAATCACCTTGAAAGCCAATGCACTCAAGCGCCAGCCGCTGCGCTTTTGAAAGATGGGCCGTCAGGGCTGCAGCGCCCGCGCATGCGCGGCGCAGGCCTGGGTGAAGGCCTGCAGCGCGGGCGAGGCATGCTTGCCCGCGCGCTGCACGATGGAGAAATGCCGCTCCATGCGCGGCAAGGCCGTGGGCAGCACCACCAGGCTGCCATCGTCCAGCATGGCCTGCACCAGCACCCGCGGCAGGCAGCTGATGCCCAGGCCCTGGGCCACGCAGCGGGCAATCGCCTCCGAGCTGCCCAGCACCGCCGCCGCCGGCAGCTGCTGCAGGCGCGGCAGCAGCGCGTGCTCGACCATTTCGCGCGTGCCCGAGCCCTCTTCGCGCAGCAGCCAGCGCGCCTGGCGCAGCACGGCCACGCCCAGGGGCTTGTCGCGCGCGGCCTGGCACAGCGGGTCCTGCGGCGCCGCAACGATCACCAGTTCGTCCTGCATCCAGCGCTGCACCGCCAGGCCCGCCCAGTGGCTGCTGCCCTCGATCAGGCCCACGTCCACCTCCAGCGCCTCCACGGCCTGCGCCACCTCGCGCGTGTTGCCGATGCGCACATCCACGCTGATGTGCGGGTGGCTGCGCGCCAGCGCCGCCAGCACGCTGGGCAGCACATAACTGCCCACCGTGGTGCTGGCCGCCACGCGCAGGCGCACCGGCAGGCCCGGGCCGTGCGGGCCAAACGCCTGCTCAATGCCGCGCGCCTGCTCCAGCAGCGACTGCGCCTGCGGCAGCAGGGCACGCCCGGCATCGTTGAGCACCAGGTGCCGCCCCACGCGCTCGAACAGCTGCACGCCCAACCCGGTTTCCAGCTGCTGCAGCGCGGCACTGGTCGCCGACTGCGACAGGCCCACGGCCTCCGCAGCCGCCACTGTCGAGCCGTGGCGGGCCACGGCGCTGAAGATGTCGAGTTGGCGCAAGGTCAGGTGCAACATGCTGGGGCATCCCTTCTTCAACCTGTTTGGCAGATAGATTCAAGAAAAACTATTCGTTATACAAATATAACCAAACTATCTAAAGTGATCCCCAGCTCGGCGCCACTGTCCCCTGCGCCAGCCCGGTCATGAACACGCTACCTTCCTCCTTCTCCCTCGATACCCCCCTGCAGTGGCTGCGCGGCACCGCCCCCGGCCTGCTGCTGAGCACCGCCATCGCCCTGCTGGCCCTGGGGCTGGCAGCCCAGCCCTGGGCGGCCGCGCACGGGCTCAGCGCCCTCACCCTGGCCATCGTGCTGGGCCTGCTGCTAGGCAATACCGTCTACCCGCGCCTGGCCGCCGCCAGCGGCCCCGGCGTGGGCCTGGCCAAACAGCAGTTGCTGCGCGCCGGCATCGTGCTGTACGGCCTGCGCCTGACCTTCCAGGACATCGCCCAGGTCGGCTGGAGCGGCATTGCGCTGGATGCCCTGGTGCTGGCCAGCACCTTCGGCCTGGCCTGCCTGCTGGGCCAGCGCCTGCTGGGCCTGGACCGGCGCACCAGCCTGCTGATCGGTGCGGGCAGCTCCATCTGCGGCGCAGCGGCCGTGCTGGCCACGGCCCCGGTGGCCAAGGGCCGCGCCCAGGATGTGGCCGTGGCCATCGCCACCGTGGTGGTGTTCGGCACCGTGGGCATGTTCCTGTACCCGGCGCTGTACCAGTGGAACGCCGACCACGGCTGGATCGCCATGGACACGCAGCGCTACGGCCTGTACGTGGGCGCCACCGTGCACGAGGTGGCCCAGGTGGTGGCGGCGGGCGCGGCCATCAGCCCCGAGGCCACCAGCACCGCTGTGATCGCCAAGATGGTGCGGGTGATGATGCTGGCGCCCTTCCTGCTGCTGCTGGCGCTGTGGCAGGCCCGCGAGGACCGCCGGGACGGCGCGGCGCAGGCCGGTGGCCTGGGCGGCATCCGCCTGCCCTGGTTTGCGCTGGGCTTTGTGGTGGTGGCCGGCATCCACTCGCTGGGCGTGCTGCCCCGGCCACTGGTGGAATGGGGGATGCAGCTGGACAACCTGCTGCTGGCCGTGGCCATGGCCGCCCTGGGCCTGACCACCCACGTGCAGGCCGTGCGGGCCGCCGGGGTCAAACCGCTGCTGCTGGCGGCCCTGCTGTTTGCCTGGCTGCTGGGCGCGGGCCTGCTGTTCACGCAGTGGCTGGCCTGATCGGTCCTTGACCTGGCTCCGCGGCACGCACGTTGTCACACCGCCGAACGGGGCCACCATCTTTGTTGATGGCACCCCAACCCATGGATTGCGCTGCCCCGTCCATCCGACACCCGGATGACAGCGCCAAAAACCCCAGGGCCGCAACGCGGCCCTGGAGGTGCTGCGGGCGCGGGGCCGCCTACTTGTGCAGCTCCGGCGCCTTGCGCAGGGCCAGGCTCAGCTGGTCCACCACGATGGCCCAGTCGTCATCGCAGCGGATCTTCTCCTTGAGCATCTGCGCCTGCTGGGGGCTCCAGAACGGCGCATCGTGCAGCTGCAGGTCATCGGCCAGGGGGTGGTGCTGGCGGATGAACTGCTGGATGCTGGCCTCGTCGTTGGGCAGGCCCAGCTGGGCAAACAGTTCGGTAAAGCCGGGTTGGGATTCACCAGGGGTCAACGTGGTCATCGCATCCTCCATGTTGTGATGGGAAAAAGCCTTTGCAGCCGGGCAGTGCCCGGCCATGCCCCCATCTTGCACCAGTTGCTGCGCCCGGCGTGTAGGACTGCCCAGCACCGGGCTGTGTGCCCACGCGGTCGCGCTGGTCGGTTGGCGCGCACTGAAAAGTTCTTTTCAACGCGCAGCGCCGCAGCCTGGACCGCACGGTGACCGCGCACGCGGCGCAGGCGCAAAAAAGGCCGCCCGGGGGCGGCCTTGGGGCTGGTGCGCAGCGTGGCTCAGACCATGGCGATCGAGACGGCCTTGGGGATCAGGTAGGCCTCCAGCGCCTCGGTGCCACCTTCGGAGCCATAACCCGAGTCCTTCACACCACCAAACGGCATTTCGGCCGAGGCCACGGCCGGCTGGTTGATCCACAGCATGCCGGACTCGACGTGCTGGCTCAACAGGTGCGCGTTTTTCAGCGAGGCGGTGAAGGCATAGGCCGCCAGGCCATAGGGCAGGCGGTTGGCCTCGGCAATCGCCTCTTCCAGCTTATCGAAGCTGCGCATGGCGATCATGGGGCCGAAGGGTTCGTTGTTGAACACCTCGGCATCCAGCGGCACATCGGCCAGGATGGTGGGGGCATAGAAGTTGCCGGCATCGCCCAGCGTCTGGCCGCCCATCAGCAGCTTGGCGCCCTTGTCCTGGGCGTTCGCCACCAGTGACTGCATGGCGGTCACGCGGCGCGGGTTGGCCAGGGGGCCCATCTTGCTGTCGGCCTCCAGGCCGTTGCCCACCTTGATGGATGCAAAGTACGCCACGACCTGCTCGGTGAACTGCTGTTGCAGGCTCTGGTGCACCAAAAAGCGCGTGGGCGAGATGCAGACCTGGCCGGCGTTGCGCAGCTTGGCGGCACCGGCGGACTTCACGGCCAGTTCCACGTCCGCGTCCTCGGCCACGATCACGGGGGCATGGCCGCCCAGCTCCATGGTGCAGCGCTTCATGTGCGCGCCGGCCAGGGCCGCCAGCTGCTTGCCCACGGGGGTGGAGCCGGTGAAGGTGATCTTGCGGATCACGGGGTGGGGAATCAGGTAGCTGGAGATTTCGTGCGGATCGCCATACACCAGGCCGATCACACCGGCGGGCACGCCCGCGTCCACAAAGCACTGGAACAGCGCGGACGGCGAGGCCGGGGTTTCCTCGGGCGCCTTGCACAGGAAGGAGCAGCCCGTGGCCAGCGCGGCGCTGATCTTGCGCACGATCTGGTTGACCGGGAAGTTCCAGGGCGTGAAGGCCGCCACGGGGCCCACGGGCTCCTTGATCACCAGCTGCTGCACATCGCCCCGGCGCGCGGGCACGATGCGGCCGTACAGGCGCAGGGCCTCGTCGGCAAACCATTCGATGATGCCCACACCGGCCAGCACCTCGCCCTTGGCTTCGGCCAGGGGCTTGCC
Source organism: Comamonas aquatica (assembly GCF_018064205.1). NCBI lineage: Bacteria > Pseudomonadati > Pseudomonadota > Betaproteobacteria > Burkholderiales > Comamonadaceae > Comamonas > Comamonas aquatica. The sequence goes on from NZ_CP072916.1 coordinate 3,034,704, forward strand.
CTGCTCCTGCGTCAGCAGCGCGGCGATGGTGTCGGCGCGCTCCTTGAGCAGCGCTGCCGCGCGGCGCATCGCGGCCTGGCGGTCGTGGGCGCTGGTGTGCTTCCAGATCGCAAAGCCTTTGGCCGCGGCGGCCAGCGCGCGGTCCAGATCGGCCTTGCTGGCATGGGCCACATGGCCGATGACGGCGCCCGTGGCCGGGTTGTGCACGGGAATCTTCTTGCCGCCAGCAGCGTCTTGCCACTGGCCATCAATCAGCAACTGGGTGTCGGGGTAAGCAGGGGACATGGTGGGTACTCAGCCTGGGAGAAGAAAAGTCGGCCCCCGCACCGTGCGCAGGCCGCCAAGGTTTTGATAGCTGCTTGCGCTGGCCAATCAAGGATCAGAAGCACAAACATACCGCAAAGCCAAACAATCCGAGCGCGGCCTGCTTCTGTTTTCCATGTTGCGCCACGGGGCAAAACCGCGCGGCCCATTGTAGGAAGCCGGCCCCGCGCCTCAATACATGGAAACACTGGCGCCCGTGTGGATGTGGCCGGGCTTGAAGCGCTGGGCCAGCGCATCCGCGCCCTGGCGCAACAGCAGCATGTCCATGCCCACGGCCACGAACAGCGCGCCCTGGTGCAGGCAGGTCTGCACGCGCTCGGGCTGGGTCACCAGAATGCCTGGCGCCTTGCCGCAGCCGCGCACGCGCTGCAGTGCGTCATCGATGATGAAGGTCATGTCCGGGTGCGTGGAATGCCCGGCATAGCCCAGGCTGGCCGACAGGTCCGCCGGGCCGATGAAGACGCCGTCCACGCCGTCGACCTGGGCGATCTCCTCCAGGTTGACCAGGGCCTCGCGCGTTTCCACCTGCACCAGCAGGCAGATTTCCTCGTGCGCGCGGCGCACGTACTCGGCATCGCGCCCGAAGTTGGAGGCGCGCATGCTGCCGCCCATGCCACGCACGCCATCGGGGGCGTAGCGCACGGCCTGCACCGCGGCCCGGGCCTCGTCGGCGTTCTGCACAAAGGGCAGCAGCAGCGTCTGCGCGCCGATGTCCAGGTAGCGCTTGATCATCACCTTGTCGTTCCAGGCCGGGCGCACCACGGCCTGCGTGGGCGTGCAGCCGGTGCGCGTCTGCGCCGCGCCCACGGCCTGCAGCTGCTGCACCATCTGCGGCACATCGGTGGGCGTGTGCTCGGTGTCCAGCAGCAGCCAGTCGAAACCGCTGCCCGCCAGCAGCTCGCTGACATAGGGCGACGGCAAGGTGGACCACAGGCCAATCTGCGGCTGGCCCGCCTGCAAGGCGCGCTTGAATAGGTTGGGGGTGGGCATGAAACTCCTTCGAAGGCGGTGGATGCAAACGGCCCGCAGGCCCCGTGCGCACGCCTGCGCGCCCAGGCCCGGCAAAGCGCCGCCGGCCATCGCCCGCGCGATGGTCCTTGGCTGGGCCTCCCCGTCTCCCTGGCGCAGACTGCGCACCGTGATAGGGCTCTACGATAACCGCTGCGGCCCGCAGAGCCTGTCACGCACCGGGCGGGCACCAGGGCCATCCGCGGGGCGCCCCAGGGAAGCCCTGTGTGTCCGCTGCCACACTGCCCTGCCACCGTGGTGCGCATGCCCCCTGCGGGGAGTGGGAGCCGTGCCGGTGCGCTGCGCCCGCGCGGTGGCGGTCGGCCACGCCTGTCCTACCGCACGCTGTTCAGCAATCTGCACCGGCGGACCAGAACTCCGCAAAACATAGCAATCAGCGCAGAACCTACCGGCGCTTAAGGCATTTTTCACCACTGACATCCCGTGTCCACCTGGCCGTCACCGAACTGGCCCGGGACTGCGACGGCCACCTGGGCACCGCCACGACCCCAGGCCACCGCCGACGGGCACCACCGCCCGCGCACGCAATCCTTTAGGCATTGCTGCCTGCCTGTGGTTGCCGGGCAGTGCGGCCCGGCCGCGCCCCCTGCGCACGGCGGCACTGCCGCGTCACTCCGGCCGCGATGGCTCCCGCAGGTGGCGATCCTGGCGGCAGGCAGCCAGCGGTTTCGCTGTGGCCGAGAGGATGTGCGTCACCCGCTGGGTGTGCGCATCGGCCACCACGCGCACACAGGCGCAGCCATGGCCGTAGAAACCATGGGTGCGCACCCATTGCGCCTCGGTGAAGCTGGGCCAGTCGCCCTCGGCCTAGGCCCCCCCCTGGCTGCCCACGGTCCAGCGGCCATGGCGGTCGTGCAGCCAGGCATTCCCCGGGGTCGGGTTCTGCCACCAGCCACAACGCAGTTGCGAGGCCGATGCGGCCGCCTGCGCGCCGGACAGCCCCGTGATCCCCAGCAGCGCGCACAGCACCCACGCGCGCCGGTGGCGCCCCTCACCGGTGTCGCCCATTGTTCCCTCCTGGTGGGCGATGGAGCGTTCGCCACCACACCCCATCCACCACCGCAGCACCGGCAATGCCGATGACATAGGCCAGCAGGTCCAGCGGATCAAAGCCATTGCCCAGCACCAGATAGGCCAGCGGGTGGGCACGCAACGCCTGCATCCAGGGGGCCTGGTAGAGCTGCAGCAACTCGACCGCGAAGGCGATGGCCAGCGACACCGCCACCAGCCGCCCGGGCGCGATGGCGGGCCGCACCCAGGCCACGCACAGCAGCACCACCCAGGCCCAGAGCGCATCGCCGGGGTAGTTGCCCCACACGACGGGCAAGGGCAGATAGCCCCGGCGCGAGGCCAGGCCCACGGCGATGACGGCCAGGGCCAGGAGGGTGAGGAGCAGGCGGGAGCGGGGGCAGACAGGGGCAGCAGAGGACGGCATCACGGCAAGGCGCAGTCGGCCGACCGAACAGCGGCCGGCGAGGAAAAACCGCGATGGTAGCCGCTCAGCGTGCCGCTGGCGGCGGCGCTTCAATCAATGTGCGCGCCCGAGTCCTGGACCACCTGCTTCCAGTGCGCCAGCTCGCCCGGCAGCATGGCCTTGAAGCTCTGCGGGTTGGAGTCCACGCGCTCGGCGCCCAGGGTCTTGAAGCGCTCCGCCATCTCGGGCTTGGCCAGCACCGCCTGGACGGCCTGGTACAGCTTGTCCACGATCGGCTGCGGCGTGCCGGCCGGGGCAAACAGCCCGTACCAGCTGGTCACCGCCAGGCCCTTGCCCAGCACGGGAATGTCGGGCGCCAGCGAGGTGGGCTTGTCCGCCGCCACGCCCAGCACGCGCAGCTTGCCGCTGGTGACGAAGGGCATCACGCCCGGAAAGCTGCCAAAGGTCATGGGCAGCTGGCCGGCCACCACATCGGTGGCGGCGGCCGAGGCGCCCTTGTAGGGCACATGCAGCAGGTTCAGGCCTTTTTGCTTCTTCAGCATCTCGCCCAGCAGGTGGTTCAGCGTGCCGTTGCCGGCCGAGGCGTATTCCACCTTGCCCGGGTGGGCCTTGGCATAGGCCACCAGCTCGTCCAGGCTCTTGGCCGGAAAGTTCGGGTTGACCACCAGCAGGTACGGCGCCACAGCCAGCTGCATCACCGGCGTGAAGTCCTTGATCGGATCGAACGGCAGCTTGCTGTAGAGCGCCGGATTGATGGTGTAGGCGCTCTGCGCCGTCACCAGAAAGGTGTAGCCGTCGGCCGCGCTGCGCGCCACCTGGCCGGTGCCCAGGTTGCCGTTGGCACCGGGGCGGTTTTCCACCACCACGGGCTCGCCCAGGCTGGTGCCCAGGCCGTGCGCCACGGCCCGGGCAATCACGTCGTTGGCCCCGCCGGGGGCCTGGGGCACCACGAAGGTGATGGGTTTGGTGGGCCAGCTGGCCTGGGCCAGGGCGGCGGTGCCGGACAGCGACAGCAGGGCAGTGGTGGCCATCACGGCCTGGCGGCGGGAAAGAAAAGTGTGCAAAGACATCGCAGTACCAAGTTCGTCCATGAATGCAAACAGCAGGGGGACTTGCGGCTTGTGGCGGGCAAGCCGGCCGCGCGCTGCGGGGGTGCAGCCACGCGCGACCGGTGGGCGCGGCGCCCCCTGTGCCGGGGAGGCCGCGCCCTGCCCCGCATCATAGAGACGGCAGCGCCGGTGGCCCCCCCTGGCAAGCCCCGGTGGACAGGCCACCGTCAGCCCACGGCCCGGCCGGGCCGGGCCGCCTCACTTCAGCACGTAGCTGGCCAGCACGGCCTGGACTTCGTAGATGCTCAGCTTCTTGTTGAACTGCTTCTGGAACGGCGCCGCCGTGCCGGACACCCAGATCTTCAACTCGGCATCCAGGTCGAAGGTGCCGGCGGTTTCAATGCTGAAATGGGTGATGCTTTTGTATGGCAGCGAGTGGTATTCGACCTTGCTGCCGGTGATGCCCTGTTTGTCGACCAGCACCAGACGCTTGTCGGTGAAGACGAAGTAGTCGCGGATCAGCTGGTAGGCGTGCTCGACCCGTTCGCCCGGTGCCAGGATCTGCGCGAATTCCGCCTGGATCTTGTGCGCATCGATCTTCGATGCGTTGCCCAGCATGCCGTCCAGCAATCCCATGGTGTCTCCCGTGTTGTGTCAGTGGTGGTCTGCGGATTCTAGGCACCGCGGCCGGCCGGCCGCGCCGGCCCTCACAGCAGCACCAGCCCCGGCGGCAGGCTGTCGCCCAGGCTGCGCCGCTGGTCCTCGGCATCCATGGTCACCACGCTGTCCACCAGCGCCAGCCAGCGCGCGGGCGCACCGGCGGCGCGCATCTTGTCCAGCACCTGGGCACGCACGGCATCGGGCAGGTCGCGCGCACGGTCGCCGGTCATGCGGGCCATTTGCACCGCGGCAAACATCGCCGTTTCGTGCTTGCGCCAGTCCTGGGCCAGCGTGGCGTCCAGGAACTCCTGCGCGGCCTCGGGCGGCATCACCAAATGGGCATTCGCCGCCAGGGATTGCCGCGCCGCCAGGCGGCCGATGGCCCACCAGGTCTGGGGCGAGGCATCGGGACGCTGCAGGCGCTGCAGCATCCACTGGCCCATCTCCTGGCGGTACTGCCAGGGCACGGCCTCCATGGCGGCCAGCAGGCGCAGCATGTCGTCGTAGCTGCCGTGGCTGCTCTTGCCACCGTTGCGCTGCGTCGCCTGCTGCACCGTCTTTTGCATGGCGGCGGCCACGGCCTCCAGCACCTGCATCTGCTGGGCTTCGTCCAGGCCCGCGGCCACGCGGCGCCAGAACACCCACCACTCCGTCCAGTTGGCCGGGTCCCTGGCGTGGCCCAGGCCGGCGGCGTACAAGGCCCAGACCTGGGTGATGCGCCAGGCGTCCAGCTCGGCGCCGACGCCGGGGCGCAGGCACCAGCCGGCCAGGTTCAGCCACACGCGCTCATGGTCGGCCGTGCGGCGGCGGCGCTTGGCGCGCGCCAGCAGGGCGTCGAACAGGGCGCGCAGCAGGCCCAACTCCCAGCTGTCGCGCGGGCCCAGCAGCTTTTCCAAGGCCGGGCGCAGCTGGCGCACGTCCTTGGCGCTCACGTCCTGGGCCTGGGTGCCAAAGATGCGGTCGATCAGCGCCACGGCGGCCGGCAGCTGCGTGGCCAGGGGTTGCAAGCCTTTGGGGCCTTCCGCGCTGGCTGTATCTGCGCTGTCCGCTATGGTTTCCGATGGTGCCACCGCCCCGCGGGTGTTGAAGGGCAGCAGCCAGGACTGGGCCGCGTCGGCCACGCCGTCCTGCACACGCAGGCAGCGCACCTCCAGCGTGCCGACCTCGGTCATGCGGGCTTGCAACTGCACTTCCACCTGGGCCTGGGCCCGGCCTTCGGGGGCGGGCAGCACGGTGGCGATGGGCGGCAGCTCCACCCAGCCGTCGCCGGTCACTGCGGTGATCTGCCCGGCCTGCGCCACGGGCTGGCTGTGGCTGTGCGCCAGCAGGTTGAAGCGCACGGCCTGGCCCAGCTTGAGCGCAAAGCGCCGGCCCGACAGCACCAGGCGCACGCCCTCTTCCGTGCCCTTGGGCAGCAGGCACAGGGCCTGCGGGGCCGCGCCGGGCGCCCCCGGCAGCAGCAGCCAGTAGCTGCGCGCCGAGCCACCGCCGATGCGTGGCATGGTTTTGATAGCTGTAGGCGCGCTCTGGCTATGCGCCAGAGGCTGATTTGATGCAGATTCCTGCGCTGGCGGTGGCGCTTGCAGGCCCAGCCCATAGGCCGCTGCGCCGCGCGCCACGGCCCAGTCGGGGTGCGGGTTGTGCAGCACACGCACGGGTTGGCCGCGCCAGCCGTCCAGCAACTGCGTCAGCCGCTGCACCAGGGCATGGGCGTGGAACACGCCGCCGTTGAGCAGCACGGTGTCGGGCAGCGCCCCGTCGGCGTGCTGGCGCAGGAACTGCGCCAGGTGGCGGCTGATGGCGGCATCGGCCGGGTACGGCAGGCCAAAGCCGCGCAGCGCGCCCTGGCGCCGGGCGGGCACCGCATCGATCGGCGCGGGTGGCAGAAAGCCTTCCACCACCCACTGCTGCACCTGGGCGCGCGTGAGCGTGGCGGACTGCGCCTGGGCCAGCAGCTGGCTGCCGCCGCCCAGCAGGGTGATGCGCACCTGCTCGGGCGCCCCGGCGGCCAGCAGCTGTTCCTTGGCCACGCGGCAGCGCTGCACCAGCTGCGCAAATCGCTGTGCGGGCAGGCGCTGGCCGGCGCCGGCAAACGCGGCCTCCAGCTGGTGGGCCAGGGCCAGGTCCATGTTGTCGCCGCCCAGCATCAGGTGCTCGCCCACGGCCGTGCGCGTGAGCAGGGGCAAACCGCCTTCGGGCGCAGGCTCGACCCGGATCAGGGTCAGGTCGGTGGTGCCGCCGCCCACGTCCACCACCAGCACCAGGCGGCTGTCCGCCAGCTGTGCGGCCAGTTGCGGGCCCTGCAGCAGCAGCCAGTCGTGGAAGGCGGCCTTGGGTTCTTCGAGCAGTTGCACCTGCGGCAGGCCGGCCAGCTGCGCGGCCTCCAGCGTCAGCGCACGCGCGCCCTCGTCGAACGAGGCGGGCACCGTCAGCACCACGCTTTGCTGCGCCAGCGGGGCCTGCGGGTGGGCCTGGTCCCAGGCAGCGCGCACATGGGCCAGGTACGAGGCCGAGGCCGCCAGTGGCGAGACCTTGGCCACCTCGTCCCCCGCGCCCCAGGGCAGGATGGGCGCGGTGCGGTCCACCCCGGTGTGCGACAGCCAGCTTTTGGCGCTGGCCACCAGCCGCCCGGGCACGGCCGCACCCAGCTCGCGCGCCCAGCGGCCGATGACGGCCGGTGCGGCGGCCGAGGCGCCCTGCGGCGGCCAGGGCTGCTGCCAGGCATCGCCCAGCTCACCCGGGGTGGCCTGGTAGCGCACCGAGGGCAGCAGGGGCTGGGCCACGACCTCACCCGCCGCGCTGCGCTGCGGAAGGTTCAACAGGGCGATGTCGGCCGCCGTGCCGCGCACGGGCACGCTGGCGACCACGGTGTGGCTGGTGCCCAGGTCGATCCCGACGACAAAGGCCGCGCTGGCAGGGGACATCGTCACGCGGTGTGCCCCCTCAGGCCGGCTGCGCTGCGCAGTCGCTGCAGCGGCCGTAGAGCGTGATTTCGTGGCTGTCCACCTCGAAGCCCGGGGGCGCCAGGCTGGCCAGATCGCCGGGGCAGGCATGCACGTCGAACACGCGCGCGCAGACCCGGCACTGGAAGTGGTGGTGGTGGCCGTGGTGGGCCACCTCGTACATGGGGCTGCGCCCGGGCAGGTGCACCTCGCGCAGCAGGCCCTCCTCGGCCATGGCCTTGAGCGCGCGGTACACCGTGGCAATCCCCAGGCCCGGCAGCGTGGCCTGCGCCAGCTCCAGCACCTCCTGCGGCGCCAGCGGCCGGTCGGCCTGCGTCATGGCCTGCTGGATGGCGGTGCGCTGCTTGGTGGATCGTTGCATGGAGGAGTTCATGACGGCGGGGGCGGCTTCTCAAGGAAGCGGTATTGTGCCGCCCTGGCCCCTCCGACGGTGGCCTACAGGTACTTGAGCCAGGTCAGGTCGCGCCGGCGCTGCTTCAGCGCGGCAAACCAGCGCACGGCCGGGTACAGGGCCACGGCCAGCAGGGCCGAGATCACCCACAGCCACAGCAGGCGGTCCAGCCCGAACAACTGGCCCTGGTTGGTGCCCCAGGCCGCCACCGCCGCCAGGTACATGCACTTCAGCACATACAGGTGCAGCACATAGAAGAACATCGGCGCCGCCCCCAGCGTGGCCAGCGGTGCCAGCCAGCGGGCACCGGCCCGCGCCTCGAACCCGCGCAGCAGCAGCAGGCCCACGCCCAGCGTCAGCAGCAGGAACAGCAGCGACGGCGGGTACTTGGTCACGTTGAACCAGGCCATCACCGTGTGCAGCGTGGTCGCCCCCGCCTGCCAGGGCGCATCGCCATACACATTCAGCGTGCGCAGCAGCGCAAAGCCCAGCAGGCTGCCCACCCCCGCCACCAGCAGCAGCTGGCGGCGCCGCGCCGCATCGCAGGCCTGGCCAAACCAGGGGCCGATGCCATAGCCCAGGGCGATCACGCCCACCCAGGGCAGCACGGGGTAGGAGGTGCGCAGCTGCACCCCGGCCAGCTCCAGCCAACCCCGGTCATGCAGGATGGCCCAGGGCGCATGCAGCAGGTGGCCGGCGGGGAAATGCAGGCCGTCCAGCAGGTTGTGCCCCGCCACCAGCACCACGCCCAGCCCCAGCAAGGCCCGGCGCGGCAGCCACACCAGCAGCGACAGCGCCAGCATGGACAGACCGATCGCCCAGATCACCTGCAGGAACACCTTGGCCGGCGGGAACTGGAAGGTCCAGGCGAAGTTGATCACCGTCACCTCCAGCAGCACCAGGAACAGGCCGCGCCGCCACAGAAAGCCCGAGGCCGCCGCCCGCGCCTGCCCGGCATCGGCATGGCGGCTGGCGTACAGGTAGGCACTCAGCCCCGTCAGGAACACAAACACCGGCGCGCACAGGTGCGCCAGCATGCGCGGGACAAACAGGCCCGGCGGCGTGTCGGCCACCACCATCGGGTCGGGCACCTGCAGGTGCAGGTAGAAGGTTTCGCGGACATGGTCCAGCAGCATGAACAGCATGACCAGGCCACGCAGCGCATCAATGGATTGCAGCCGGCCAGCGCCAGCCAGCGCACTGGGCGCAGAAGCAGAGAAGTTTTTCACGGTTTATTGATAAGGATTTATCAATATCATACCGATGCATGCCCAGCATTCGGCCAGTTGTGAGGTGGGTGCCCTGTTGGCGGGCGGGGTTTTGAGGGTGGCTTGAAAAGAGGAGCATGTAGCGCTTGCTACAAAGCGCTAGGTGCTCATTTGATGTTTATTGTTGTTTTAGCTTTGGCTGGCCGGGCAGCCCCCGGCAGGGCCTTACTTTCTTGCTTGTGCAAGAAAGTAAGCAAAGAAGCACGCCCTGCTGCCCGCGTCCCTGCGCTGCGCTCCGGGCAACCTGCGGTGCTCGATCCCAGGTCGGGGCCGCAGAACTCACTGCGCGGCTATGCCGCTCCGTTCAAACAGCTGCGGCCAGTCAGATGACGAAGCCGATGCGTCCTGCGGCGCATCTGCCCACCCTGCGCTCTGCGCGCCTTGACACGGGCAGAAGGGGTGGAAGGCTGGAACCCCGTGCCTGCATGCGCAGTGTGTGGGAGTGGAAAGTTCTTTTCAGGAATGTGAGCAGGTGACGCTTTCTGGATCATCGCTGGAGGCTGATTTGGTGCTGGTTTGTTGTTTGAGGTTTTGCTGGCCGCTTGTCGCGCGGCAGGCGACTTCCTTTTCTTGCGTTCCCAAGAAAAGGAAGCAAAAGAAGGGAGCCCCGCTACCCGCGTCCCAGCGCTGCGCTCCGGGCAACCTGCGGTACTCGAACCCAGGGTGGGGCCGCAGAACTCACTGCGCGGCTGTGCCGCTCCGTTCAAACAGCTGCGGCCAGTCAGGTCACGAAGCCGATGCGTCCTGCGGCGCCTCGGCACGGCTAGGAAGGGTGACCGAACAGGGTCTATCTTCACAATATTCGAATAGATTTTTAATATCAAACAAGTCATTTCAAAAAATAGTTGACAAAATCTTTAAACTCAAATTAATAATTGCTTTTTTAAAAAGATTTTTATAAATGAAAATTATATTTACTGCAGGAAAGAATAGGATAGAAGATATAACTTCGCGTAAAAGCAAAGTAAATATTTTAAGAAATATTGATTTACTTGGGCATTTTGATTTTCAAAATTTGATTCTTACTTTAGATTATTACTCATCTCAAGAAATAGAAGAAATTTTAAGGAACAATGATTTTCATCAAAAATCAGAACTTCTATCTCTTGTAACTCATGAATATACACATTTTATAGATTGCACCTCAACCCTTTGGGGACTAAATCATATTAATCTAATGCAAAACGCATATAGCGTAAATTACGCTACACATGGACAAGAAAAGAATTTCTACCATGCAAAATTATTTTTCGACTATCTCAAGAGAATCAAACTGCCAGATTATTATAATCAGGTTGGTGAAATAGATGTAGAAGAAAATGAGTGGCGGAAGCAACATTCAATCGGATTAATATTTGCCATCAATGGACACCTTTCAGATAGCCCAGTAATTTTTACAAATTTTCATGATGCAGAAAATAATCTAATTGCCAGGTCACCATTCTCGGATTTATCCCTACTAGAATGCTCAGCGACATATCAAGAAACAAAAATAAAATTGCATTTTCTTGAAGGTCAAGACAGCGATTTCTATACTGTTGAAAAGACAAGAATAAAAAGAGAATTAGAAAAATCTTTCTATAATAAAAATCTTACTGAATATTCTGTCTGTACACATTTGGTATTAGAAAAATTAGCAAAAAAAGACATTTTTTTTGCTTTAGAAGTTGCAAGCAACATTGCAAGATTCTGCCTAAATGCTTCAAGTGCAACATTTGAAGATATCAGAAGATCAAGATCTTTTAATCATCTATTAGGTTATGACCTAGCCTCTTTAAAAAGGTTTAATAAGGCGTTAGGCAATAACAATAGAGGTGTTTTATTTTTCTTAATTACACAAATCATGAACGTCATTCTGGAGAATAATCAAAAAACTTTTGAAGAAATTTTTGCGCACACTCTGAAAAAACTAGGGATAAGTGATTCCCACCAAGAGCATTCATTAACAGAGGCGAATAACCATCTTACAAAGATAAATTCAGGAAAAATTGAACTTCTAAAAGCGGTAGCAAATAGTGGATATGTTAATTTAAGAAAAACAATTGGAAAATTTAGCAGCCTAGATTATCAAACAATGCATTTACCGCCATGCTATTTAAACGATGCTCAACAATTTAATCCGTTTTTCTCAGAAAAAAACAACCTATGCCATTTAGATTGCGACTATTTTTTTGATCAGCTAAACCAGTATGAGAGTTCTATGTACAGATTTGTGGAAGGCTGCACAAATTAGTCTCTGCGCGCGCAAGCGTCGCGCCCCACATCGTGGATGTCCTTCATATTTACGGCGGCTGTTTGAACGCAGCGACGCAGGAGCGCAGTGAGTTCCGCCGGACAGCCGCCTGCAAGGCGCGCCTTTTCTTTCCCCGGTTTCTTTTGGCAAGACAAAAGAAATCGGGTCGCCGCCGCGCGATAAGCGGCCTCTGCCAGCAAACACACAACAAAAACAAAAAACCATAGCTATCCGCGCACCCCCCACAAGCGCCAGAGCAAAAAAAGCCCACAAAACACCCACCAAACAAAAAGCCTGCTGACCACCAGGCCAGCAGGCTTTGCAAACAGCTTTTCAGAAGCTGGAGCGATGAGGCCGATTACCCCGCGTCAGACGTAGTCTCCGCCCGCACATCGAATTCCACCTTCCAGCGCTCCGTGCCGCCCACCGGCACGGCATTCAGCTCCAGGGTGCCAATGTCGGTGACGCGCGCCGCCAGGGTGACGGGGACGACCTCGCCAGCCGCGCGGCCGGCGGCGGGCAGGTGCAGTTCGATCTCCTGCAGTTCGACCAGCTCATCGGGGCCCCAGAAGTCCAGCATGGTGCCCACGGCGTCGCTGCGGCGCACGCTGGAGCCGAAGAAGCGCAGGCGCACGGGTTCGCCCACGACCAGGCCCAGCTCCAGGTCGCTCAGCGCGGCCTCGGTGCCCTCTTCCATGCCGAACGGGGCCAGGCACAGGGCAGAGATGGGCGGCTCCATGCCGGGGATGGCGGGCATGTTGGACTCCACACCCACGTAGTACGACTGGGCCGTGCCGCCACGGATGCGCACGCCGCGGCCGGTGGTGGTGATGTGGCCGTAGTAGGCCGCGCCACGGGCGACGGCCAGGTCCAGGTTGGCGCCATCCAGCAGGCGCGCGGGTTCGCAGGCCTCGTCGTCCAGCCAGCCGTTGATGACGTCCAGGATGCGCTGCTCGATCTGCGGGGCCTTGAGCACACCGCCGTTGAACAGGATGGCCGTGGGGTGCAGGAAGGTGGAGCCGTCCACCTGGTCGCCGTTCAGGCCGTCGATCTCGGCCAGGGCGTGGACCTGGCGCGTCAGGAAGGCGGCCAGGTGGCGCGTGACGGCGGCGTCCTGCGCATAGGGCAGGCCCAGCTGCGTGAGCGCGGCGCGGGCGCGGGTCTGGGGCTTGTCGCTGACTTTGACACGGGGGAAGAAGCCTTCGACCAGCAGGGCCAGCACTTCGTCCCGCGTGACTTCGGTGCGGATGCTGCCGCCGATCAGCTTGCTGCCCCGGCTGGGCACGACCACGGGGACAGACTGCAGGTGGGCATCGGCCAGCAACTGCTCCTTGGCGGCGCGGCAGCCGTGCGCCAGGGCGCGGGTCTGCCAGGCGTCCAGCGGCTTGCCTTCTTGCGCCAGCTTGCGCGCCACGCCATAGGCCAGGGCCAGGTCCATGTTGTCGCCGCCCAGCAGGATGTGCTCGCCCACGGCAATGCGCTGCAGCGCCAGGTTGCCCTCGCGCTCCAGCACGGCGATCAGGGACAGGTCGGTGGTGCCACCGCCCACGTCCACCACCAGGATGATGTCGCCGTGCCGCACCTGCTTGCGCCACTGGCCGCCGCTGGCCTGGATCCAGCTGTACAGCGCGGCCTGGGGTTCTTCCAGCAGCGTCAGATGGGCAAAGCCGGCGGCCTTGCAGGCCTCGGCCGTCAGCTCGCGCGCAGCGGGGTCGAACGAGGCGGGGATGGTGACGGTGATGTCCTGCTGGGCGAACGGGGCCTCGGGGTGGGCCTGCTCCCAGGCCCAGCGCAGGTGTTCCAGGTAGCGGGTGGAGGCGGTCAGCGGCGAGATGCGCGCGACTTCGGCCGGGGCATCGGCCGGCAGGATGGCCGCGCGGCGGTCCACACCGGGGTGGCACAGCCAGCTCTTGGCGCTGGACACCAGGCGGATGGGCGTGGCCGCGCCGCGGCTGCGGGCGAATTCGCCGGTGATGAAGGCGCTGTCGGCCGCGTGCGGCGCCTGGCCGGGCAGCGTGCGCTCGGCCACGGTCAGCTCGCTCTCGTGCGGCAGGTACAGGAAGGAGGGCAGCAGCGGCTGGCCCGCCACGCTGGCGGGCGCGGTGAGCTGGGGAATGTCCAGCACGCCCTGCACCACCTGCTCCCCGTCGCTGGCGGCCTTGTCCACATAGGACAGCGCGCAGTGCGTGGTGCCCAGGTCAATGCCGATGCTGTAGCGTGCGCCCGCAGTTTGCAAGCCATTTTGGCCTGCAGCGCTCTTGGTGCCTGCACCGGGCGCTACGGTATTTGCAGGCGCGGCAGTGGGTGATGCCGCCCCGGCGGCGGCGATGGAAGCCAGCATGTTCATGGTTTACAGCTCCACCTCGGCCTGGGCCAGCACCTTGGCGGCCTGGGGGTCGGTCAGCTGGGGCAGTTGCACCTGCGTCACCTGCCAGCCGCGGTGGCCCAGGGTGCCGGTGAAGGGCGCCTGGCCGACGACATGGCCGGTCAGGCGCACGGCGGCGGCGTCAAACCCGGCGGGCAAGGTGATGCGCGCGCCCTCGGTCTCGGGGCGCACGGGGGCGATCGTGAAGTGCTCGCCCAGCACCTTGCGGCAGCCGGCGTGCACCACGCGGGCGGCGGCACCGATCTCGGCGTCGGTGTAGGGAGCCACGTCTTCCTGGATGAAGTCCACAAAGCGCGCCTCGCGCTGCAGCAGGCCCAGCAGTTGCAGGGCGGCGGTGTCGGTGGGCACCTCGACGCGCTGTTCGACAGGGACTTCGACGCGCAGCTCCACCGTCTTTTCGACGATGGTTTCCACAGGCACTTCCACGCGGACCTCGACGATCTTCTCGACGGGCACCTCGACACGGATTTCGCGCGGCGCGACGTCGGCGGCCAGGGCCTCACCGGCGCGCAGGCGGGTCACATCGGCGGCCAGGCGGCCATTGCCCAGGATGGCGAAGAAGCTGCCGATCGCGATGGCGATGCGGCTCAGGAACGAGGGAGGGGTGTTGGAGCTCATGGTGGGTCTCAGGCCAGGCCGGCATCCGTGCACAGGCACCAGGGATGCAGGTCCGCAAAAAATGGGGACAGGGCGCGCGGGGCGGGGCCGCGCCACACGCCGGCTGACGGGCGCGCGCCCGCAGGAGGGCCGATGTTACCCAAAGCCCTATGCCTTGACCGGCACCAAGGCTTCCGGGCAATGTCGCACTGCCGCGTGCCGGCATCCGCGCCGCACCATAATGGTGCCTTCACATCCATCCTTCCCATGGTCTCCACGCTCGCACCGACCCTCGCCGGCTTGCGCCTTGCGGCTTTCGCCCAGGTGCCGCAGACCTGTGCCCGCGTGCTGCGGCACCAGCGCACACGCCGCCATGGCGTGCCGACCGCCTTCGTGAGCCTCAGCGGCGTCACGGCCATGCTTTCCGCCGCCGTGCGGAAGGTGTAAGACCCACACCCTCTTCCCTCCGCACGGCCGCCACCTCTTGCACACCGCAAGGGCGCCTGCGCCACCACGGCCCCACCACGTCTGCTGCGACGTTCCGGCCCCGCCACGCGCCCGTTCTCCCCCTCCCCCGGAACCGACGAGCTTGCACCATGGACATGGAACTGACCCAAACCTTCTTGCGCGGCAAAAACCCCTGCGCCACCGGCTACCGCTGGTTTGTGCGCCACGAACTGGGCGGCAAGGACTACCAGAGCGCCATGGACACCCAGGTGCGCGCCGGCCGCGTCGAGGATGCGCGCTGGCTGCTGCAAAACTTCGGCCCCACCAACACGGTGCTGGAGCTGGACCACCTGGAGGCCGACCACTGCGTGTTCGCCGGCACGCTGATCGTGCACGGCGACGTGCGCGTGCCCGGCCAGCTGCTGGTGGGCCGCAGCCTGCAGGTGGGCGGGGGCCTGCGCGCCGGCCAGGTGGAGGTGGGCGAGGACCTGCACAGCGGCGGCGCCCTCTTTGCCGACACGCTGCTGCAGGCCGGGGGCAGCATCAAGGCGGCCTGGAGCGTGGACGTGCAGGGCCAGCTGCGCGCCGAGGAGCTGCGCACCGGCTGGGAGCTGCGTTGCGGCGGCCCGGTGGCGCTGCGCGGCAGCGCCTTCATCGGCCAGGACGTGGAGGTGCAGGCCGGCCTGCACTGCGGCAAGGGCCTGCGCGCCGGGGGCGCAGTGGCGGTGCAGGGGCTGCTGGAGGTGGGCGACGGCCTGGCGGCCCAGGGCGACATCGTCTGCGGCAACCACATCCAGGCCGGCTGGGGCATCAAGGCGCGCGGCGACATCCGTGCGGCCTGCAGCATCCGCGCGGGCGAAACCCTGCAGGCCGAGGGCGAGATCGCCGCTGGCCCGGGCTATGGCGTTTTTGCCGGAATGAACGTGCAGATGGACGCCTGGCCGGACTGCGCCTGGGTGCGCGCCCTGCGCAAGCCGCAGGCCCTGATCAGCGGCTGGTGGGAAGAGCAGGCGCCGGCCTGGGCCTGAGCGCACGGCCCATCGCCCGGGCCGCATGGCCGCCCGACCCACCGCCGCGCGCTATGCTTGCGCCTTTCCTGACCTGCGCGAGCGCCCCACCATGCCCCCTGAGATCGAAGCCGTAGACGCCCAAAAGCACCGCCGCGGGCTGTCGCGCATCTGGCACGCCTATGGCTATTCCGTGGCCGGCCTGGTCACGGGCTTGAGGGAATCGGCAGCCTTCCGCCAGGAAGTGCTGCTGGCGCTGTGCCTGCTGCCCGCTAGCCTCTGGCTGGGGCGGACCTGGGTGGAAACCGCGCTGCTGGCCGTGGTCGTGGTGCTGGTGCTGATCACCGAGCTGCTGAACACCGGCATCGAGGCGGCCATCGACCGCATCGGCCCGGAATGGCACGCCCTGTCCAAGATGGCCAAGGACGTGGGCAGCGCTGCCGTGCTGCTGAGCCTGCTGCTGTGTGGCGGCGTCTGGGCGGCGGCACTGTACCAGCGCTTCGGCGGCTGATTGCCCGCACCGCCGCCGTGCTGCGGCGGCGCGCCGTACACTGCGCAGTCACTGTTTCTTCGAGGGCCCACCCCGTGTTCACCGGCATCATCCAAGCCGTGGCAAGCATTGCCGCGCTGCACGACCAGGACGGTCTGCGCACCTTCACCATGGAATTTCCCGCAGGCTTCTGCCAGGACCTGGCGATTGGCGCCAGTGTCTCGCACGACGGCGTGTGCCTGACGGTGACCGAGCTGCTGTCGCCCACCCGCGCCACCTTCGACGTGATGCTGCAGAGCCTGGCCATCACCACCCTGGGCCAGTACCAGGTGGGCGACGTGCTGAACGTGGAGCGCGCCGCCAAGGATGGCGCCGAGATCGGCGGCCACCCGCTGTCCGGCCACGTCGACTTCACCGCGCCGGTGCTGGAGGTGCTGAGCACCGAGACCAACCACAAGATTCGCTTCGGTATTCCCGAGGCCTTCCGCCCCTACGTGTTCGCCAAGGGCTACATCGCCATCAATGGCGCCAGCCTGACGGTGGCCGAGGTGGACCGCAAGGCCGGCTGGTTCGAGGTCTGGCTGATCCCAGAGACCCTGCGCATGACGGTCTTCGGCCACAAGCGCGTGGGCGACCTGGTCAACATCGAGATCGAACGCAGCACCCAGGTGGTGGTGGACACGGTGCGCGAGACCGTCGAGGCCAGCCTGGGCCGCCTTAAGCCGGTGCTGGAAGCCCTGCTGCAGGAAAAAGGCCTGCGTTTGGACGACTTCGTGGACGTGCCGCGCATGCCGTCCTGAGCCGGACGATTGCATGCCAAAACGGCCTGCCACGCAGATACAGCGTGCGCAGGCCGCTCTTTTTTTCAGAGCTTCACGGCGGCAGCGCGGGCGCATGCACCCGCACCGGCGGCAGGGTGGCGCCGGAACTCGATGGCACCCACCAGCGAACGCCCCGCTGGCCCACCTGCACCGGCCTGCTGCGCGGGCCCACGCTCGGCCAAGGCTGCTGCGGTGGCGGCAGCGCCTGCAGGCCCCACGCCCCACCATCGCCCCCGGCCACCGGGCTGCTGCGTGCAGCGGGGGGCAGGCCACACCCCTGGCAGCCCAGGGGTGCAAGTCCAGGCCGGGCACGGCGCTGGCCGCCAGCGCACCATGGCAGGGCAGGGTCATGCAGGGCCCACATGACCTCCTTCCGTTTCATCGTTATGACGGGGCCAACATTTACGGGATAGTTGATGCAAGTGCTTGACGCCGCGCAGCCACCACGATCTGCCGCGATCAACACGACCCTTGCCCCGCCTGCTGTTTTGGAAGGAAAAGAAGAATGCGCTTTCTGGTACGTCGCCTCACCCTGGCCTGTTCGCTGTTGACCGCCGCCCTGGGCGCCCATGCCCAATCCGTGGAGGGCAGCACGCTGTCCAAGATCGAGAAGGCCGGCAAGGTCGTGATCGGGGTGCGCGAAAGCTCGGCCCCGATGGCCTATGCCCTGGGCTCCAACAGCAAGTTCGTGGGCTACCACGTGGAACTGTGCGAGAAGGTGCTGGCGCAGATCGCCCCCAAGGCCACCATCGAATACCTGTCGATGACGGCGCAGAACACCCTGCCCCTGGTGCAGAACGGCACGGTGGACCTGGGCTGCGGCCCGACCACCAACAACCTGGGCCGCCAGAAGCAGGTGGCCTTCGCCCTGACCACCTACGTCAGCGAGGTGCGCATGGCCGTGCGTGCGGATTCGCCCGTGACCTCGTTCAAGCAGCTCAACGGCAAGACCGTGGCCGCCTCGGCCGGCACCACCGCCGTGCAGCTGCTGCGCAAGTACGGCCGCGAGCACAACGTGGAACTGCCCACCGTGCTGGGCAAGGACCACTTTGAAAGCTTTCTGATGCTGGAGTCGGGCCGCGCCGAAGCCTTTGTGCTGGACGACAACCTGCTGGCCGGCGTGATCGCCAACTCCAAGGCGCCCCAGGGCTACAAGATCGTCGGCGAGGTGCTGGGCTCGGAACCCATCGCCCTGCTGTTCCGCAAGGACGACCCCAGCTTCAAGCAGGCCGTGGACGGGGCGCTGCGCCAGATGATGCAGTCCGGCGAAGTGGCCAAGATCTACGACAAGTGGTTCATGCAGCCCATCCCCCCCAAGGGCGCGCCGCTGAACCTGCCCATGGGCGACACGCTCAAGCGCCTGATGCAGGAGCCCAACGACAAGCCGCTGGAAGCCTACGCCAGCTGAGCGGGCCGCGCACCCGGCCGCCCGGTAGCTATGCCAACCGGAGCGACTGGCGCACGCCAAACATGGGTTTCACACCCATTGCGACTTGAAACCGAATCAGGAGCTGCGCCAGCAGCTCCTTTTTTTATAGCTTCGCCGGTGCCGACCAGCCCTCGGCCGAGGCCAGCATGAAATCGCCCGCCGCCGCCTGCAGCCAGGTGCGCAGCGCCTGCAGCGGCGGGTAGTCGCCGCGGCTGGTGGGCCAGACCAGGTAGTAGCGCTCGGCGCTTTCCATCTCCGGCAGCTGCGGCAGGGCGCGCACCAGATCGCCCTGGGCCAGCTCGCGCTCGATCAGAAAGCGCGGCAGCAGCGCCACGCCGACGCCGGCAATCGCCGCCTGCGCGGCGGTGGCGAACTGGTCGAACAGCATGCCCTGCGGATCGCCACTGGTCACGGCATGGCCGTGCAGCCAGCGCCGCCACGCATCCGGGCGCGAAGCCAGGTGCAGCAGCGGCGCCTGCAGCAGATCCTGCGGCTGGCTGAAGCCGTACTGCGCCTGCACCTGCGGGCTGCAGGCCGGCACCACGGTCTCGGTCATCAGCAGCGCCATCTCGGCCCCCGGCCAGTGCGGCAGGCCGAAATGGATGGCCGCGTCCACGGCCTCGAGCTGGAAGTCGAACTGCGACAGCCGCGTGGTCAGGTTGATGGTGATGCCGGGGTGCGCGCTGAGGAACTGCGGCAGCCGCGGCGCCAGCCAGCGCGTGCCGAAGGTGGGCAGGATGGCCAGGTTCAGGCTGCCGCCCTGGGGGTTGGCCTTGAAGCCCAGCGTGGCACTGGCGATGCGCGCCAGCGCGCCGCGGATCTCCTGCGCATAGGCATGGCCGGCGGGGCTCAGGCGCACGGTCTGGCGCTCGCGCACGAACAGCTCGGCCTGCAGGCGCTCTTCCAGCGCGCGGATTTGCCGGCTGACGGCGCTTTGCGTCAGGTGCAGCTCGGCCGCCGCTGCCGTGAAACTCTGGTGCCGCGCCGCCGCCTCGAAGGCGCACAGCAGGGACATAGGGGGCAGGAAACGGCGGGACAACTGCATGGAAGAACACTCCGGGGGGACAAGGGCGGCACGCGCCCGCCAGCGGGCCGCGCGCCGCAGGTCATTCTGTATGGGTATGACCTGGGGGCCAGATTATCGTTTGACCCAGGTCAATCCGCCCCCCTACATTCCCCCATACGCAGGGGCGCTGCCAGTGCCGCCACATGGCCGCCCCGCCCCTTTCCCCCGGAACCCGACTGCCCCACCCCTCATGAGCACCACGCACCACACCCCTGCCCACCTGGTCTCCAGCGACGAGATCCGCACCCGCTTCTCGCGCGCCATGTCCGAGATGTACCGCACCGAGGTGCCCCAGTACGGCACGCTGGTGGAACTGGTGGCCGACATCAACACCCAGGTGCTGCAGGCCGACCCGGCCCTGCAGGCGCAGATGGCGCACAGCGGCGAGCTGCCGCGCCTGGACGTGGAGCGCCACGGCGCCATCCGCGTGGGCACGGCCCAGGAGCTGGCCACGCTGCGCCGCCTGTTTGCCGTCATGGGCATGCAGCCCGTGGGCTATTACGACTTGTCGGTGGCCGGCGTGCCCGTGCACTCCACCGCCTTCCGCCCGGTCACGGATGCGGCCCTGCTGGCCAACCCGTTCCGCGTCTTCACCTCGCTGCTGCGCCTGGAGCTGATCGCCGACCCGGCCCTGCGCGCGCAGGCGGCCACCATCCTGGCGCAGCGCAACATCTTCACCCCCGGCGTGCTGGGCCTGATCGCCCAGGCCGAAGCCGCCGGCGGCCTGGACAGTGCCGACGCCGACCGCTTCGTGCAGGAAGCGCTGGAAACCTTCCGCTGGCACAGCGAGGCCACCGTGGATGCCGCCACCTACGACGCGCTGCAAAAGTCCCACCGCCTGGTGGCCGATGTGGTGTGCTTCAAGGGCCCGCACATCAACCACCTGACGCCGCGCACCCTGGACATCGACGCGGCCCAGGCCGCGATGCCCGCGCGCGGCATGGATGCCAAGGACGTGGTCGAAGGCCCGCCGCGCCGCGCCTGCCCCATCCTGCTGCGCCAGACCAGCTTCAAGGCCCTCAAGGAGGCCGTGCGCTTCACCGATGCCGGTGCGGACCGTGCCGGCGCGCACACCGCGCGCTTCGGCGAGATCGAGCAGCGCGGCGTCGCCCTGACCCACCAGGGCCGCGCCCTGTACGACCGCCTGCTGGGTGAGGTGCGCAGCATGGGCAATGCCGGCAGCGCCGCGGCCGACTACCCCACGCGCCTGGCGCAGGCCTTCGCCCAGTTCCCCGACAGCCACGCCGAGCTGCGCCGCCAGGGCCTGGCCTTCTACCGCTACAGCCTGACGGCCCAGGGCCAGGCGCAGGTGGGCGATCTGGCGGCCGACGCCGACCTGGAGCAACTGCTGGCCCAAGGCCTGGTGCAGGCCGACCCCATCACCTACGAAGACTTCCTGCCCGTGAGCGCGGCCGGCATCTTCCAGTCCAACCTGGGCGGGGATGAGCAAAAGCACTACCAGGCCCACGCCGCGCAACAGGCTTTCGAGGCCGACCTCGGTGCCCCGGTGCTCGACGAGATCGCGCTGTACGCGCAGGCGCAGCAGCGCTCCATCGACGCCGTGCGCGCCGCCCTGGGCGCCGTGACCGCCTGAACGCCCCGCCTGGCCCCGGCGGCCGGAGCGATCCGGCCGCCACCTGACTGGATTGCCCTGTATGCACACCCCTTCCACGGCGGACGGCATGGCCGCCTTCGCCCCGCTGTTTGCCGAGCCCGCGGGCTCGCCCATCCGGGAGCTGTTCCCCTACCTCAGCCGCCCCGGCATGATTTCCCTGGCGGGGGGCTATCCCTCGCCCAGCCTGTTCGATGCCGAGGGACTGGCGGCCGCGGCCACCCAGGCCCTGGGTCAGGGCCCGGCACTGCTGCAATACGGCGCCACCGAAGGCCTGCCCGCGCTGCGCGAAGCCCTGGCCGGCCAATGCCAGGCGCGCGGCATGGCGGCCGCCGCCAGCGACATCCTGGTGACCACCGGCTCGCAGCAGGCGTTCGACCTGCTGGTGCGCGTGCTGGTGGCCCCCGGCGACACCGTGCTGGTGGAAGTGCCCGCCTACCCCGCCACCCTGCAGGCCCTGCGCCTGGCGCAGGCGCACATCGTGCCGGTGCCCATGGACGCCGAGGGGCTGCAGACCGAGGCCCTGGCGCAGTTGCTGGCCGAACTGCCCGCCGCACAGCGGCCCAAGCTGCTGTACACGGTGCCCAATTTCTCCAACCCCCGCGGCACCTTGCTGAGCGCAGCGCGCCGCAACGCCCTGGTGGAGCTGGCACAGCGCTATGGTTTTTGGGTGGTTGAAGACGATCCGTACGGCGAACTGCGCTTCGATGCCGCCGGCGGGGACGCAGCGCCTCCGCCCGCCACCGTCTACGCCACCGCCCAGCAGGCAGGGGGTGCCGCGCGCAACCCGGTGCTCTACCTGTCCAGCCTGTCCAAGACCGTGGCGCCGGCGCTGCGCGTGGGCTGGATGCTGGGCGATGCCGCCGTGCTGCGCCGCTGCACCATCGCCAAGCAGACCGTGGACCTGTGTACCGCGCCGCTGACCCAGGCCATGGCCGCCTGCTACCTGCACAGCGGCCGCTACCCGGCCACGGTGGAGCGCGCACGCCACACCTACCAGCAGCGCATGCAGGCCCTGGTGCAAGGCCTGCAGCAGCACCTGCCCGGCCACATCCGCTGCAGCCCACCGGCGGGCGGGATGTTTGTCTGGGCCCAGATCGACCACGGCATCGACCCGCAGCGCCTGTTTGACGCGGCCGTGGCCGCCCAGGTGCTGTACGTGCCGGGGCAGGCGTTCTTCCCGCACACCCCGGACCGCCACACCATGCGCCTGTCGTTCGCCGCGCCGGATGTGCCGCAGATCGAGCAGGCCGTGCAGCGCCTGGCCCACGCCGTGGCCCAGGCCCGCGACTGACGCGGCACGGTGGCGGGGAACGCCCCGCGCCTCAGTCCCAGGCGGGCGCCAGCCCTTCGGGGTTGACCTCGCGGCCATTGCGCTCCAGCATGGCGATCGCGGCCATGTCCTCGGCATCCAGGGCCAGGTCCTGCGCGCGCAGATTGCTGGCCAGGTGCTCGCGCCGGGTCGACGAGGGAATCACCGCATAGCCCAGCTGCAGCGCCCAGGCCAGGGCCACCTGGGCCACGGTGGCCTGGTGCTTGGCCGCGATCCGGGCCAGCACCGGGTCTTGCAGCACCTTGCCGTAGGCCAGGGTCATGTACGAGGTCACGGCAATCCCCTGCGCCTGCAGGAAGGCCGTCAGCCGGTGGTTTTGCAGGTAGGGGCTCAGCTCGATCTGGTTGGTGGCGATCTCGCCGGGGCCCACGATGTCGATGGCTTGCTGCGTGAGCGCGATGTTGAAGTTGGAGATGCCGATCTGGCGGGTCAGGCCCAGGGCCTTGGCCTCGGCCAGGGCCGCCATGGTTTCGGCCAGCGCCACGCCGTTGCCGGGCGCAGGCCAGTGGATCAGCGTCAGGTCCACCTGGTCGGTGCGCAGCTTCGCCAGGCTCTCGCGCAGGCTGGGCACCAGGCGGGCGCGGCTGTAGTGCTCGGTCCAGATCTTGGTGGTCACGAACAGCTGGGAACGCGGAACGCCGCTCTCGGCAATCGCCTGGCCGACTTCGGCCTCATTGCCATAGATCTGCGCGGTATCGATGGCGCGGTAGCCCACGTCCAGCGCATTGCGCACCGAATCGATCACGGTCTGGCCGTTCAGGCGAAAGGTGCCGACGCCAAAGCAAGGGATGTTGGTCATATCAAGACTCCAGAAAAATCACAAGGAAGAAGTGCAGACTGCCGCCGGCCTGCGGTCACGCCGGCCCAGCCAGGCCAGCCCCAGGCCGCTGGCGGCCAGGGCTGCGCCCACCCAGGGCACGGCGGCATAGCCCCAGCCCAGGCTGATCACCAGCCCGCCCAGCGCCGCCCCCAGGGCGTTGCCCAGGTTGAAGGCGCCCACATTCACGGACGAGGCCAGGCTGGGCGCTTGGGCCGCCGCCTGCATCACCCGCATCTGCACCGGCGGCACGATGCCGAAGGCCGCCGCCCCCCACACCACCAGACCGATGGCGGCCCCCAGCTGGGTCGTCAGCAGCAGCGGCAGCACGGCCATGGTCAGGGCCAGCGTCGCCAGGATGAGCAGGGTGGCGCCGTCGAGCGACCAGTCGGCCAGCCGTCCCCCCAGGCTGTTGCCCAGGGTGAAGCCGACCCCGATCAGCACCAGTGCCAGGGCCACAAAGCCGGGGCTGGCCTGTGTCAGCTCGGTCAGCACCGGTGCCACATAGGTGTAGAGCGCGAACATCGCCCCCGACCCGAGGACCGTGGTCCCCATGGCCAGCAGCACGGACGGCTGCACCAGCACCGCCAGCTCACGGCGCACGTTGGGTCGCGGGCCGGCCTCGCCGGGGGGCAGCGCCAGCCAGAGGGCGGCCATCGTGATCAGGCCCAGCACGGCCGTGCCGCCGAACGCCAGGCGCCAGCCCAGTTGCTGCCCGACCCAGGTCGCCACCGGCACGCCACCGATGTTGGCCAAGGTCAGGCCCATGAACATGGCCGCGATCGCGCTGGCCTGCTTGTCCTTGGGCACGACGCTGGCGGCCACCACGGCCCCGATGCCGAAGAACGCCCCGTGGTTGAGGCTGGTGATCAGCCGCGACAGCAGCAGGCTGGTGTAGCCCGGCGCCAGGGCGGACAGCAGGTTGCCGACCGTGAAGATCAGCATCAGCGCCACCAGCGCCTTGCGGCGGCCCCAGCGGCTGAACAGCAGGGTCATCACCGGCGCGCCCAGCATCACGCCGATGGCATAGGCCGACACCAGCATGCCGGCCGTGGGAATGCTGACCTGCACGCCCTCGGCAATCACCGGCAGCAGGCCCATGGGACTGAACTCGGTCGTGCCGATGGCAAATGCCCCCACGGCCAGCGCAAACAAAGCAAGAGAAGATTTCATGGCCGGCAGTGTGCCCGCTTAATATTTGCAGATTAAGCCCCTTATCAGCCAAATTCTTTTGAATTCAATTCAACAATGAAAACCACCCTCGATGAGCTGCAGGTCTTGGTGGCCGTGGTCGATGCGGGCTCCATCACGGCAGCGGCAGAGCTGTTGGGGCTGACGGTGTCGGCCACCAGCCGGTCCCTGGCCCGGCTGGAAGACAAGCTGCAGACCACGCTGCTGCGCCGCACCACGCGGCGCCTGGAATTGACCGAGGAAGGTGCCGCCTTCCTGCTGCGTGCCCGCGCCATCCTGGCGTCCGTGGACGAGGCCGAAGAGCTGATGGCGGCCCGCCGCACGCGCCCGGCCGGCCGGCTGCGGGTCGATGCCGCCACCCCGTTCATGCTGCATGTGCTGGTGCCGCTGATCGCGGGCTTTCGCGAGCGCTACCCGGAGGTGGAGCTGGAGCTGACCTCGAACGAGGGCTTCATCGACCTGCTGGAAAAACGCACCGATGTGGCCTTCCGCATCGGTGCGCTGAAAGATTCCACGCTGCACGCCCGCCCCGTGGGCAGCAGCCGTGTGCGGGTGCTGGCCAGCCCCGACTACCTGCGGCGCCACGGCACGCCCCGGGACCCCGGCCAGCTCGCCCAGCATGCGCTGCTGGGTTTCACCCAACCCGAGACCCTGAACGACTGGCCCCTGCGCGATGCCAGTGGTGCCAGCCTGCACATCCAGCCCAGCATCGCCTCGTCCAGCGGCGAGACGCTGCGCCAGATGGCGCTGGAGGGCTTGGGGATCGTCTGCCTGTCGGACTTCATGACGGCCACAGACCGCCGCAGCGGGGCGCTGGTGCCGCTGTTAGCGGCCGCGACGCTGGATGTGCGCCAGGCCATCCATGCCGTCTACTACCGCAACACGGCACTGGCCCCACGCATCACCTGCTTTGTGGACCACATCGTGCAGGCCCTGTCCACGCGGCCGTTCAGCCCGTGAGGCGCTGCAGGCCGCCCGTGGAGACGACCCAGGGTGGTCAATGGCAGGCCTGCCGATGCAGTTGGGGGGTTGGAGCCCTGGCTCAGCGCGCCAGGTGGGCTTGCACCGCGGCCGCCACGGACAGCAGCTCCCGGTCGCCGTGGCGCTTGCCCACCAGCATCAGGCCGACGGGCAGTTCCCCGGCGGCGCGCGGCAGGGGCAACGAGACTGCGGGCAGATCGTAGAAGTTGAACACCGAGGGATTGCGCAGCACCAGCATGTTGGTGCGATGGAAGGTGTCGGCGTCGTCCAGGCTCTCGATGGTCGGTGCCACCACCGGCACGGTCGGCAGGGCCAGCAGGTCGAAGTCGGCCAGCGCGGCATCCAGCTGCGTTTGCAGCTGTGTCCGGGCCTGCTGCACCCCGACGTAATGGGCGGCCGTGATGGTCTCCCCGCGGCGAATGCGCGACAGCACCAGGGCATCCAGCTGGTCGGCCTGGCCCGCGGCCAGCAGCTCGCGGTGGATCTGTGCAGCCTCGGCGGCGATCAACGTGCCCTGCTCCTGCAACTGGAACGGTGCGCCCAGCCAAGCGTCCAGATTCACATCCGTGGTGCGCACCTGGGCGGCGCGCAGCCCGGCCAGGGTCTGCTCGAACGCGGCCAGCACCTGGTCCTCCGTCTGAGTGAACAGCAGGCCACGTGGCACCGCCACGCGCAGGCCCGCGACCGTGCGTGGCACCAGGGGCGCCCAGGGCTGCTGAGCCAGCACGGCGTCCGTCTGGGCACAGTCCAGCACGCTGCGCGACAGCGGGCCCACCGTATCCAGGGAGAACGACAGCGGGAACGCTCCCTCGCGTGGCACCCGGGCCTGCGTGGGCTTGAACCCGGTCACCCCGTTCAAGGCCGCGGGAATGCGGATGGAGCCGCCGGTGTCCGAACCGATGGCGATCTCGCACATCCCCCGTGCCACGGCCACGCCAGCCCCGGACGAAGAGCCCCCCGGAATGCGCGCTGCATCCCGGGCATTGCCCGGCGTGCCGTAATGCGGATTGATGCCGATGCCCGAGAACGCGAACTCGGTCATGTTGGTCTTGCCGATGATGACCGCGCCCGCGGCACGCAGGCGCTGCACGATCACGGCATCGCGCTCGGCCGGCGCTGCCGTCTGCCGCACCTTGGAGCCCGCCGTCGTGGTCTCTCCCGCCACATCAAACAGGTCCTTGACGGACACGATGCGCCCATCCAGAGGACCCAGGCGGATGCCGGCGGCCGCGCGGGCATCGGCTGCCGCGGCGGCCTGCAGGGCCGTGTCGGCATACACCTGGGTGAAGATGCGCGCACCTTCGGCGCCGGCATCGGCAATCGCCTGCAAAGCGGCGCGGGTGCGTTCGAGGGAGGTCGTGGTCATGGCGGTTTTATCAGGCGACTTCGGGCAAAACTTGAACTTCGTAACGGTGGCGCAGCGAGCGCTGCAGCACGGGGTCGTGCAATTCCATCTCGAAATTCTGAGAGGGGCGGATACCCCCGATGGCCGGTACGGTACCGCAGGTCATGACATGACCTTCGGCAAACGCCGTGGCACCGGTCGCCCCCAGATAGCCCTGGATCAGGTCTTCGGGGGTGCGCAACGTGGCCATGCTGCCATCCTGGTAGGGCTTGCGCTCGCCATCTTCCACGATCCACGAGCGCGGGACCAGCGCATCGATGTGGTCCGCCACATCGGCGTACAGCCAGGCATCGGTGGCCGCGGGCTTGGCGCAGACCTGCTTGGACAAGGCCACGCTGTGGGCTTCCAGCTTGCGGTCGGTGTGGTCCGAGGCGATGCTCGGGCACAACTGCCCCTCGGCCTGGAAAACCAGGGCTTCGACTTCGCCGGACGAATGCGGCCCCACGACTTATACCGATCACTCCCCGAAACGCTTTTTAATGCATAGCATGCTGCTCAAGCACTAAGCGCCTTTCCATGCATTTTATGTAACATTTGGCTGCATGCAGCACCCGGAAAGGCGGCCTGGCACTGGCACCGATGCTGGTGACCCTGTGTGCAGACGCTGCCCGCCGTGGACTTCTGCCCCCCATCGTTCGACGGACTCAGCCCGCGGGACCGCGGTGGATCGGCAGCCCGGGGGTGTCCAGCACGGTGGTCAGAATGCGGCCGTGCGTGGAGTCGGTGACAAAGAGCTGCGTGCGCAGGGTGCCGCCAAACGCCAGGTTGGTGGTCGAACTGCCCGGCACGCCGCGCAGCACCTGCACCGGTTCCGCCCGGTGGTTCAGCACCCAGACGTAGCCCAGGCCCGGGTTGGCCACCAGGACATGGCCCTGGGCGTCCACCGCCAGACCGTCCGGGCCACTGGGCCCGTACGAGGTGAAGAACTGGCTGACCTTGGCCACGCTGCCATCGGGCAGCAGGGGCACGCGCCACACGCAATTGCCGCGGGTGACCGCCAGGTACAGCACACGGCCATCGGGCGACAGGGCCACTCCATTCGGGCTGGGCACGTTGTGCAGCAGCAGGTCCAGCTGACCATTCGGGCGCAGGCGGTACAGGCGCCCGCAGGGGTCGTGCAGGCCGCTCTGGCCCTGGTCGGTGAAGTACAGGTTGCCTTCGGCATCGAAGACCAGGTCGTTCACGCCCTTGAAACGTTCGCTGTTGCGCCGCTCCAGGAAGGGGGTGACGGTACCGCTGGCCACATCCAGCTGCATCAGGCCGTTCTTGTAGTCGGTGATGAGCAGGGTGCCGGGGCGCAGAAACTTCATGCCATTCGGTTCGCCGTCGTACTCGGCCACCAGGCTCCAGGCGCCCTGCGCATCGATGCGGAAGATGCGGCCCCAGGGGATGTCGGTCACGTACAGATGGCCGGCCTCGTCCAGCACAGGGCCTTCGAGGAAGGAGTCGGTGATGGTGCCGCCCCGGTTGGCATCGGCCCAGGCGCTGCGCTGGGCACGGCGGAAGGCATCGGGCATGGTGCTGAACGTGTCCAGTTCACGAACTTCGGGAGGGTGCAGCAAAAACATGAAAGCAGCTTTCTTCGGGATGGAATCAGGGCCCGACCGGGCTGGGCGTGCAGTGCCCAGGGTCGGGACCGGCGATGAAATTGTCAACAGTGGCCGAAGCCATAGAGCTGGGCGGGGTTGTCCACCAGGATGCGGTCCATGACCGCCGTGGCGCCACACCAGGCCTGCAGCAGGTCCACCAGGTCGGCATCGTTCACCGTGCCAGGGGCCTCGGTGGTGTGCGGCCAGTCGCTGCCCCACACCAGCCGCTCGGGCGCCGCCTGCACCAGGGCGCGGCCCAGTGGCAGCGTGTCGGCATAGCTGGGGCCGTGCACCGTGGAGCGCATGTAGGCCCCCGAGAGCTTGACCCAGGTGTTGCCGCCATCCAGCAGCCGGCGCAGCGCGCCACAGGCCTCGGCGGCCGGCCCTTGGGCCGGGTCGATGCGGCCCAGGTGGTCGATGACCAGCGGCACGGGCAGCGCGGCCAGCACGCGGGCCCACGCCACGATCTGCTGCGGGTGCATGAAAACCTGCAGGTGCCAGCCCGGCAGGCGCGCCACCTTGCGCGCCAGGGTGGTCAGCATTTCAGTGGTGGTCTCGCCCCAGGACTGCGGCGAGACAAAATTCACGCGCAGGCCACGCACCCGGCGCGCGTGCAGGCGGTCCAGCTCGGCCGCGGCCACATCGTGTGCCACCACGGCCACGCCACGCGCACCGTCGCCGAACTGGTCCAGCGCATCCAGGGTGCAGGCGTTGTCGGTGCCATAGGTCGAAGGCGTGACCACCACCGTGCGCGATGTGCCCAGGCGCTGCTGCAATTGCCGGTAGGCGGCCACGGGCGCATCGGGCGGTGTGCGCTCCCAGTGCGGCGACGGGGCGAAGCGCGGGTCGAAGATGTGCATGTGGCTGTCGCAGGCCAGCGGCGGCAGCGCGCGCGCGGGCCGGTTCAGGCCCACGGAATGCGGTACGGCAGCGGTCATTGCTTGTCGAGGCCGACCTTGGCGGCCACGGCCTCCCACAGTTGCGCATCGGCCTTGAGCTTGTCGGCGAAGGCCGGGCCGCTGACCACGCCGGGCACCGCGCCCAGGTCGTCGGCGAAGGCCTGCACATCGGCACTGGCCATCGCGGTTGCGATTTCCTTGCGCAGCTTTTCCAGCACTGGCTCGGGCGTGCCCTTGGCAGCCCACAGGCCCGTGAAATTGACGACCTTGTAGGCGGGTGCGCCCGCCTGGGCGAAGGTGGGGACGCCCGGCATTGCCTTCAGCCGCTGGTCGCCGCTCACGGCCAGCAGGCGCACCTTGCCGCCGCGCACCTGCCCCATCACACCGGGGGTGGAGGCGATCTGGAAGTCGATGGTGCCGCTCAGCAACGCCATCGTGGCCTCGCCCGCGCCCTTGAACGGTACGTGGGTGGCCTTCAATCCGCTGGCACCTTCCAGCGCCACGGTGGCGAAGTGCGGCATGGTGCCGGCGCCACCCGTGCCGTAGTTGAGCTTGCCGGGTTGGGCCTGCGAGTACGCCACCATGTCGCCCAGTGTCTTGAACGGCGAGTTGGCGGCCACCACCACCGCCGTGGGCGCGAAGTTGAAGCCGGCCACGGGCACCAGGTCCTGCGCATAGTCCCACGGTAATTTCTTAAAGACATGCGGCAGGATCGAGTACGTGGTGTCGTTGGCCATCAGCGTGTAGCCGTCGCCGGGCGAACGCGCCACCTGCGCCGCGCCGATGGTGCCGGTGGCGCCGGCCTTGTTCTCCACATAGAAGCTCTGACCGGTCTGCTCGGTGAGCTTCTGCGCGATGCGGCGTGTCACCTGGTCCACGGCGCCGCCGGGCGGGTACGGCACGACGATCTTGACGGGCTTTTCCGGATACGCCGTTTGCGCCTGTGCACCGGCAGCGGCACAAGCCAGCGCCAGGACGGCGCACAGGGTTAATTTCATGCGATTCATGGGCTTTGTCTCCATTGGAAATGCCAGGCTGCGCGCCAAGATGGCGTTGGCGCCTGGCTTGTTCTGCACCACGCCGGTGGGGCCGCTGGCGGCAAGGCCAAACACCCACTGCACCGGCTTGAAAGGCTAGGCCTGTGCAAACCAGGCTCTTTTTGCTATTTATTAAATAGCATTTATTGCTTATCCGTAAAGCTCCAGGCGAGGATTAGATTGAGGAAGGCCTACTCTTTCTTGATGCCAGCGGCCTTGATGGTCTCGGCCCACCGTGCAGACTCTGCTGCAAGGCGCTTACGGAACTCATCCGGCTGCGAGCCCACGATCTCAGAGCCCAGCGCTTCGAAGCGCGCCTTGACCTCGGGCATCGCCAGCACTTCCCGAACGGCGGCGTTGAGCCGGGTCACGATGTCAGCAGGCGTGGCGCTGGGCACGAACATGCCGTTCCACTCATAGACCTCGTAGCCCTTCACACCGGTTTCGCTGATCGTGGGAACCGTAGGAAACAAAGGGTTGCGCTTGCCCGAGGTGATGGCCAGAGGCTTGAGCGCCCCACCCTTGATGTGGCTGCTCAGCGCGGGCAGGTTGAAAAAGCCCATGTCCACTTCCCCTGCCAGAATCGCCTGCAACGCCAATCCGCCAGCGCGGTACGGCACGTGCAGCATCTTGATACCTACGCCCTGGCTGAACAGCTCGGAGCCCATGTACTGCACCGTGCCCTGGCCACCGGAGCAGAAGGTCAGCTTGCCTGGCGCATTGGCTGCTGCGGCGATGAGTTCCTGCAGCGTGTTGTAGGGCGAATTCTTGGGCACCACGGCCAGCATGGGCGTCACGCCGACCAACGCCACCGGCTGCAGGTCCTTCGCGGCATCGAACGGTAGCTTCTGCAGATGGGGGTTGATAGACAACGGTGTTGCGTCGTACAGCACCGTGTAGCCATCCGCCGCAGCCTGCGCGACCGATGCCGCACCGATGACACCGCTGGCACCCGCCTTGTTCAGGACAACGACAGACACTTGCAGCTTGGTCCCCAGATGCTGGGCCAGCACCCGAGCCAGAGCATCGGCAGTGCCACCCGGTGCGTAGGGCACCACCAGCGTGATCGGCTTGCTCGGCCAGTTCGATGCTGCAGCGGGAAGCGCGCCGAATCCTGAGGCTGCCAGGGCAGCGGCGAACACATTGAAATTGCGACGATTCATGGCCTATGGTCTCCTTTGGAATTGAAATGGATGCACATCAGAAAGGGCAATGAATCCGCATGGCGGATCCATTGCCCCCTCTCAGACCGTGGCAGCTCGGTGCAGCACCGCCAGCGCGTTGCGCGCGGCGCCCACGCCCATGTTGACGTAGGCATCGCTGGTCACGCCGCCGATGTGGGGGCTGAGGATAAAGCGCGGTTCGCCCTGGAAGGGGTGGCCGGCCGTCATCGGCTCCACCGCAAAACTGTCCAGGCCGGCGGCCATGACCTGGCCGGAGCGCACGGCGTCCAGCAGGGCGGCTTCGTCGATCAGGCCGCCGCGTGCCGTGTTCACCACGATCACGCCGCGCTTGCACTGGGCCAGCGTGGCGGCATTCAGCATGCCGCGGTTCTCGTCGGTCAGCGGGCAGTGCAGCGAGATGGCATCGGCCTCGCGCCAGATGGTTTCGAGCGGAACGCTTTGCACATAGTCCGGCAGGTGCTTGGCGAACGGGTCGAAGCCGATCACGCGCATGCCCAGTGCATCGGCCATCTTGGCAAAGCGCAGGCCGATGGCGCCCAGGCCCACCAGGCCCACGGTGCGGCCACCCAACTCCAGGCTCTTGTGCGTGGCCTTGTCCCAGTGGCCGGCGTGCATGCGGGCATCGAGCTGCACCACCGACTTGGCGCAAGCGAGCAACAGTGCCAAGGCCTGTTCGGCCACGGCGGCGGCGTTGGCGCCCACAGCGGCCAGCACCTCAATGCCACGCGCTTTCGCCGCCACCTTGTCGATGGTGTCGGTGCCGCTACCGTGCTTGGAGATGACCTTGAGCGACGGGGCCGCGTCCATCACGGCCGCGCCCACCTTGCCGTAGCGCACGATGATGGCCACGGGGTCGTGCTGCTTGCACAAGGCCACCATGTCCTCTTCGGTGGGGGCCTTGCCGGCGTAAACGATCTCGTAGCTGGTGAGCAGGTCCAGCGCCTGTTGCGCCAGGTCGGCACCTGTGATGATGAGGGCGGGTTTGGTGCTCACAGCGATTCTCCTTCCTTCAGCACGCCGGCGGCGCGCAGTGCGGCGGGCAGCCACTTCGATGCCGTGTCGCCGCGCGCAATCGCTTCGATGCGCGCGGCCTCGTCGGCCACCTTCTTGTCGGCCAAGGCCATCATGGCGGGCGCCTTGGCGCGTTCGATCACGACCACGCCGTCGGCGTCGCCGACCACCAGGTCACCGGGGTTCACCACGGTGCCGCCCGCCGAGATGGGGTGGTTGATGCGACCGGGCACGTACTTAGTGGGACCGGAGGGGTTGAAGCCGGCGCTGAACACGGGGAAGTCCAGGTCCAGGATTTCCAGCTTGTCGCGGATGGCGCCGTCGACGATCACGCCGGCCAGGCCGATCTTCTTGCAGGCGCTGAGCATCAGCGTGCCCATCAGGGCCGCCGTCTGGTCGCCCTTGCCGTCGATCACCAGCACGTCGCCGGGCTTCGCCAGCGCGATGGCGGCGTGGATCATGAGGTTGTCGCCGGGGCGCACCTCGACGGTGAAGGCGGGGCCTGCCACCTTCATGTCCTGGTGCACGGGGGCGACGCGGGCGTGCATGGTGCCGCGGCGGCCTGCCACGTCGGCCAGGATGGCAGCCTGGAAGGTACTGGCTTTGGCAACGACATCGGCGCTGACGCGTTCGATGTCACGGATGACTTCGGGAAGTTGGCTCATGGTGATGC
Organism: Comamonas aquatica; assembly: GCF_018064205.1. Lineage (NCBI taxonomy): Bacteria > Pseudomonadati > Pseudomonadota > Betaproteobacteria > Burkholderiales > Comamonadaceae > Comamonas > Comamonas aquatica. The sequence goes on from NZ_CP072916.1 coordinate 3,068,031, forward strand.
TCATTGGGTGAAATAAAAGAAAAAGTGGCATGGCTGACGCCACAGCGGCAACGGTTCAGTCGCGGTTCACTTGGCACTGCTGGCAACGACGGCAGCGGTGGCGGGTGGACCAAACTCCTTATTCGGCTTTGATGTTTCCGTCTTTGATGACCTTGGCCCACTTGGCGGAATCGGCCTTCTGCAGGTCACCCAGTTGCTTGGGTGTGCCGCCGACCAGCGTGACGCCGAGCTTGTCGGCCAGGGACACGACGGCCGGGTCCTTCAGGGCGTTATTGATTTCGTGGTTCAGGCGCTGCACCACTGCGGTGGGCGTCTTGGCGGGCGCAAACACGGCCTGCCACTGCTCGACTACGAAGTCCTTCATCCCGACCTCGCCCATGGTGGGCACAGCGGGCAGCGCCTTGAGCCGCTGGCCCGAGGTGACGGCCAATACCCGCAGCTTGCCGGCCTGCACGTGGGGCAGCGCGGCGGCCACGGGCGCGAACATGAACTGCACCTGCCCCGCCAGCGTGTCCTGCAGGGCAGGCGTATCGCCCTTGTAGGGCACGTGGATGAAGCGTGCGCCCGTCTGCTGCTGCAGCAATTCCCCTTGCATCTGCAAGATGGTGCCGTTGCCGCCCGAGGCATAGGCCAACTGGCCCGGCTGGGCCTTGGCCGCGGCCACCAGCTCGGCCACTGTCTGGAACGGCTGGTTCACCCCTACCACCAAAATGTGCGGAATGGTGCCGATGGTCACCACTGGCTCAAAACCGGCGATCGGGTCGTAAGGCAGCTTGCCCAACAAATGCGGCGCGATGGCCTGCGGGCCGATGGAGGTGCCAAGCACGGTGTAGCCGTCCGGCGCGGCCTTGGCGACGTAGGCAGCACCGATGGTGCCTGTGGCCCCTGCCTTGTTGTCCACGATCACGTTCGTGCCGAAGGACATGCCTACGCGTTGCGCCACGTTGCGCCCCAGCACGTCGGTGCTGCCGCCCGGCGGATACGGCACCACCCAGGTGATGACTTTGCCGGCGGGCCAGTCACCTTGTGCCTGCGCTGGGGGCACAGACAGCAGCCCCAACAGCGCAGCGCCTGCGGCAGTGATCAGGATACGGCGTGTGCGACCCGGTGAAAAAGAGGTGGTAGTCGATACGTTCATGTTTGTCTCCGGATGGTTGTTATGAGGACGCAAGGGGCGCGAAGCCGTACAGTGCCGCCGGGTTGTCCACCAGCACGCACTGCAGCGTGGTGGGGCCACCGTTTTGTTGGACCCAGTCATTCAAGCGGTCGATCTGCCTGGCGTCGTCCGGCATGGGCTGCAACCCGGATGAGGCCGTGGCATGCGGCCAGTCGCTGCCCCACAGCACGCGCTGGGGTGCGGCGCGCAGGTAGCCTGCGGCCAGCGCATCCAGCGCGGGGTCATCCACAAGGTGGTGTTCACTCACGATGTAGCCGCCGGACAACTTGATCCACGCTTGCCCGCCCTGCAGCAGATCAAGCAGCAGGGCATGGGCGGGGTGTCGACCGGCCAGCCTGGGAGCGATGCGCCCGAAGTGGTCGAACACCACAGGCACCGGAAGCTGGCGCAACACCTTCGCCTGCGTGACCAGCATGTCCGGCGCCATCAGCAACTGCAGGTGCCAGCCCAGCGGGGCGATGCGGTGCGCCAGCGGCCGCAACAAGTCCACCGAACCTGACACGCCGAGTGACAGGTTCAACCGCACACCGCGCACACCGACGGCGTGCAGGCGCTGCAGTTCGGCATCACTCTCGCTGCCGTCGATCACTACCACCCCCCGGGCATCGGACCCCAGAGAAGCCAGTGCTTCCAGCATGCAGCGGTTGTCGGTCCCGTAGGTGGACGGTGTGACCAGCACGGTGCGCGTGGTGCCAATGCGCTGTTGCAAGGCGCGGTAGTCCTGTACCGAGGCATCGGGCGGCAGCAGCCTGGCCCCCGGGGTCGCCGGGAAGCGGCTGTCATAGACGTGCACATGGCAGTCGCAAGCGCCCGCCGGGAGTGCCGTGCGGGGCGCAGCAGTGCCCGCTGAGAAGCGTACGGGCCTGGCCTGGCTGTCGCGATGCATGTCGATGTCCATTCGCATCGAGAACGAATGCGAGCTCAGTTCAGGCTGGCGCCCGAGTCCTTCACGATCTTGGCCCAGCGCGGCACTTCGGCTTGCAGCAACTGGCCGAAATCCTTGGTGCTACCGCCCAGGACATCGCCGCCTTCGAAGCGCAATTTCTCGGCGACGTCCGGCTCAGCCAGGGCGGCGTTGATAGCGGTGTTCAGCTTTTGCACCACCGCGTCAGGGGTGCCCGCCGGCGCCAGGATGCCGAACCAGGTGATGGCCTCAAAGTTCTGGCTGCCCGATTCGGACATGGTCGGGGTCGAGGGCAACTGGCCCGAGCGCTGCTTGGAGGTGACCATCAAGGGGTGCAGCTTTTCATTGCGCACCTGACCGATCAGCGAGGGAATCGAGCCCACGAACAGATCGATTTGCCCGCCGGACAAATCCGTGATCGCCTGCGCAATCCCCTTGTAGGGAATGTGGCGCAGCTTGATGCCGGTGGCCTGCTCCACCTGCGTCACCGCCAGATGGGCCACCGTGCCGTTGCCGGAATAGCCCACGGTGATCACGTCCGGCTTGGCCTTTGCGGCCTTGAGCACTTCGGCCATCGACTTGAAGGAGGTACCCGCACCGCTGACCATGAGGATGGGCGAGGATGACACCAGGGCCACGGGCACCAGGTCCTTCAGCGGGTCATAGGGCAGCTTCTTGTACAAGGCCGGGTTGATGGCCAGGTTGCTGGTCTGACCCATGACCAGGGTGTAGCCGTCGGGCATGGACTTGGCTGCGGCATCCACCCCCAGGTTCCCCCCCGCGCCGGGGCGGTTATCGACAACGATGTTCCAGCTGGTTTTCTCGGTGATTTTTTGCGCCACGGAACGCGCGATCATGTCCGTGCCGCCACCGGGCGGGAAAGGCACGATCAAGCGGATGGGCTTGGCCGGGTAGGCGGCTTGCGCCTGGGCACTCACCGCGGCCGTGGCCAGCAGGGCGGCGCCAAACACCCAGGTGCACAGGCGTGCTGGCGTGGAAAGGACTCGTTTCGTGATGGTCATGCGTTGTCTCCGTCTTGTGTTTTGGAATGTCCGCCCGGTCTTTGCGCCAGGTGGTGCACGACTGTAGAAAAAAGTTTCGCTGCGTACAATGACGTTTCGAACAGCGAAACCGATTGCACCATGAGCAACCCTTCCCACCGCCGCACACCGCCCTCGGTCCAGGCCCTCCCCTCCCCAGGAGCCCTGCCGAGCGATGCCGATGACAACCAGCCCCCCTCGACCGGTAGCGTGACGGCAGTCCTGCGCGCGATGCAGGTGCTGGATGCTTTTGCCCTGGGAGAGTCCCACCTGCCACTGGCCGAACTCAGCCGTCGCTGCCAGCTGCACAAGACCACGGTGCTGCGCATCGCCCGCACCCTGGCCCTGTCGGGCTATCTGGTGCAGCGCGAGGATGGGGACTGGCGCCTGGGCCCTGCGGCAGGCTGGCTGGGCGCACGCTACCAGGCCGGCTTCGACGTGCAGAACGTGCTGGAACCTGCGCTGCGCGCCCTGACCCTGGCCAGCGGAGAAAGTGCCGCGTTCTATGTCCGGGAAGGGAATGTGAGAACCTGCCTGGTGCGTGTCGAAGGTCCCCAGGCCTTGCGCCACCATGCCCGCATGGGCGAAGGCCTGCCGCTGGACCGGGGGTCACCCGGACGCGTGATCCTGGCCTTTTCCGGGGAGCCCGGCGAGCTGTACGAAGACATCCGCCAGCGCGGCTATCACTGGTCCATCGGCGAGCGCGAGCAAGGGGTGGCCACCATTTCCGCCCCGGTTTTCGGCAAGCACTGGCGGCTGCTGGGATCGGTGTGCGTGTCAGGTCCGGCCTCACGCCTGTCGCAGCAAAGGCTGGAGGAGATCGCGCCAACGGTGATTGCGGCGGCCAATCAACTGTCCTATGAACTGGCCGGCAACACCGGCACGACCTCCACGCCGGCCAGGGTCAGCCATTGGCACCCTTAATTCCTGTCCCCCCTTGCTGGTGCATAGCCGCGCCCACTGCCACAAGCTCCATCCACCACCGCACGGCGTACCTGCCAGAACGTAGGCCGCGAAGACGCGGACCCCATGCCTGCCACCACCAGTGGACGGTCCCGTTGGCACCCCCGAAAGCCTGGCGAGCGCGGCCTATGGCGACTTCATCCCCAGCCGCTTGGCCAGTTTGTGCAGGTTGCTGGGATCCAGCTCCAGCGCGCGCGCGGCCTGTGCCCATTGGCCGTGGCAGGCCTGCAGCGCCTGCCGGATGGCGGCACGCTGCGCCTCATCCACCACCATGCGCAGGGAGAGCCCCGGTGCCACCGGGGGCACGGTGGATGGCAGGGGCGAGGGCAGCTGGGGCTGGACATCCAGTCCCAACCAGTCGGCTTCCAGCGTGACGATCTCGCTGCGCTGCGCGCCGTGGCTCAGGGCCTTGAGTGCAGCACGGCTGATGACGTGCTCCAGCTCGCGCACATTGCCGGGCCAGGGGTAGCGGCGCATGGCGTCTTCGGCCGATGCCGACAGCCGCAGGCTGCGCAGGCCCAGGCGGGCGCGATTGAGCTCGGCAAAGAAGCCCGCCAGCAGCAGCACATCGTGGCCGCGTTCGCGCAGTGGTGGAATCGGCACCGGGTAGACCGACAGCCGGTGGTACAGGTCGGCGCGGAAACTGCCCTCCTGCACCCGTTCCTGCAGATTGCGGTTGGTGGCGGCGATGATGCGCACATCCACCTTGCGCGGGCGGTCCGCGCCCAGGCGCTGGATTTCGCCGTTCTGCAGAGCCCGCAACAGCTTGGCCTGGATGGACAGAGGCAGCTCCCCCACCTCATCCAGGAACAGGGTGCCGCCCTCCGCAGCCTCGAAGCGCCCAGGACGGTCGGTGATCGCCCCCGAGAACGCACCGCGCGCGTGGCCGAATAGCTCGCTCTCGGCCAGGGCCTCGGGCAGGGCCGCGCAATTCACGTGCACCAGGGGCCTGGCGCTGCGGCGTGACATCTGGTGCAGGCGCCGGGCAAACAGCTCCTTGCCCACCCCGGTCTCACCGAGCAGCAGCACGGGCAGCTCCGTGTCGGCCACCACCTGCAGCTCCTTGAGCAAGCGCTGCAGGGGCGGGCTGTCGCCGATGATCTCGCCCTCGGGGCGTGCCACCAGGCTTTCCGCCACCGTCCCGGCCGACTGGCGCGCACCGCGCAGCGCCGTCTCCAGCCGGGTCACGCGCACGGCGGCCTCGATCAGGGGCACCAGCTGCTCCAGGTCGCGCACGGCCTTGCCCGCAAAGGTGCCCACGGTCAATGCGTCCAGCGTCAACACGCCCCAGCACTGGCCCTCGACCTCCAGCGTCACGCCCATACAGTCGTGCACATCCAGGGGCTGGCCCGCCTGCTCGATCACCAGGCCGTCGTAGGGGTCCGGCAGGCTGCTGTCATGCGCAAAGCGCACCACCTCGCCCGCACGCTTGAGCAGGGTCGCCAGGCGCGGGTGGTCGGCAATCGGAAAGCGCCGCCCCAAGGCGTCGCGCGACAGCCCCTCCACCGCCACGGGCCGCAGGCTGCTGGTTTCCTTGTCCAGGCCCAGCAGCGCCACGGCCCCGCAGCCGAAATGCATGCGCAGCAGCTCGACCATGCGCTGCAGGCGCACGGCAATCGGCAACTCCATGGAGAGATCGGTCAGCAACAAAGCATGTAGAGGATTCATGGTGAAAACTACCTTTCGCGGGTTGTTTCAACCCTAAAGCATCAGGGTAGTTATGACCTTGATCCATGTAAACATTTGTTTTTGTTTCATTTTTTTCTGGCCTGTTCCATGCATGGATCCGGGTGACGGCAAATCCGCCCTCACTTCTCGGAGATATTCACCATGAAACAGCTCTCTCTGAACGCACTTTCTCTGGCCCTGTGTGCACTGACCCTGGCAGGTACCGCCCCCGTGCTGCAGGCCGCCCCCAACCAGGCCCAGCCTGCGGCCTCGGCGGCCAAGGCCCCGCAGGCCGTCAAGCGCTTTGTGCTGCACACCAATGTGGTGGACGGCAAGATGGTCTACGTGGATGACAAGGGAGTGGCCAACCCCACCTTGCATGTGGCCGTAGGCGACACCGTGGAGATCGAGCTGTTCAGTGGCGAAGGCGCGGAGCACGACTTCATCATTGACGAGCTGGGGGTGGCTTCGCCCAAGTTCAGCGCCACCCAGAAGCAGAAGCTGCGCTTCCAGGTCACCCAGGCCGGGGAATTCCAGTACTACTGTTCCATCCCGGGCCACCGGCAGGTGGGCATGTTCGGCACCCTCAAGGTGTCGGGGGAATCGCTGCCGGCCGCCACCGCCAGCAGCAACGCGGCCGTGGCGCTGTATGCCCCCGCAGCCACCCCGCTCCGGGCCGCAGACCCCGCGGCCGTGGACATTGCCGCCGACCCGAGCAAGCTGCCCGCCCCCATGGCGGCGCATGCGCCTCGGGTCCAGAAGGTGCGCCTGGAAACAGTGGAGCTGCCCGGCAAGCTGGACGACGACACCAGCTTCACCTACTGGACCTTCAACCGCCAGGTGCCCGGGCCGATGCTGCGCGCCCGCATCGGTGACACGATCGAGCTGACGCTGGCCAATTCCAAGGACAGCAAGGCCATCCATTCCATCGACCTGCACGCCGTGACCGGGGGACACGGTGGAGGTGCCGACACCCAGGTCGCCCCCGGCCAGGAGAAGACCATCACCTTCAAGGCCCTGCACGCCGGCCTGTTCGTCTACCACTGCGCCACCCCGCTGGTGCCGCAGCACATCGCGGCCGGCATGTACGGAATGATCCTGGTCGAGCCCGAACAAGGCCTGCCCAAGGTGGACCGCGAGTTCTATGTGATGCAGGGCGACATGTACACCCAGCGTCCGATTGGCGCCAAGGGGCACCAGGAGGTGGACCTGCAGAAGATGTCCGATGAACTGCCCAGCTACTACGTCTTCAACGGTGCTGTGGGCGCCCTCAGCAAGACGCACAAGATGCAGGCCAAGGTGGGCGAGACCGTGCGCATCTACTTCGGGGTCGGCGGCCCCAACAAGGTGTCGTCCTTCCACGTAATTGGCGAGGTCTTTGACAAGGTCTACAGCGAAGCCGCCCTGAACACCATCAAGCACAGCGTGCAGACCACCCTGGTCGCCCCCGGTGGCGCGACCATCGTGGAACTGAAGATGGACCACCCCGGCAGCTACCTGCTGGTGGACCACGCCCTGTCACGCACCGGCAAGGGTGCCGTCGGCGTGCTCGAAGTCACCGGCGACAGCCCCCCCGGCGTCTACCACTCCGGCGCGCTCTGACCCTGCGCAGCGCGCCACATCACCGGCAGCCCCGGCACGGGGCTGCCTTCCCCCCTCCGACACCTTGATGAGGACACCCTCCATGTCTTACCTGGAACAATCCCTGGGCCAGTTGGCCCGCCGCATTCCTGGCGCCACCGGCTTGTTCGATGCCCACCAGTTGGATTTCTGCTGCGCGGGCAACCGCAGCCTGCGCACCGCCACACAAAGCCTGGGCATCGATCCCCAGCCATTGGTGGAGGCGCTGCAAGCGCTGGAGCAGCGCGCCACCCCCGAGCCTGCCCAGGACTGGAGCAGCGCCAGCGATGCGCAGCTGATCGCGCACCTGCTGGTGCGCTACCACGCCGTGCACCGCGAACAGCTGCCCGAGCTGATCCGCCTGGCGCGCCGCGTGGAGCAGGTGCATGGTGACCGCGAGGACTGTCCGAATGGCCTGGCCGACCACCTGGAGGCCATGGCCCAGGAGCTGGACAGCCACATGCGCAAGGAAGAGCTGGTGCTGTTCCCGATGATCACGCAGGGCCGTGGCGGCATGGCCAACATGCCGATCGCCGCCATGCGCGCCGAACACGACGACCACGGCAGCGAGCTGCGCCGCCTGGATGCGCTGACCCAGGGCATCACCCCGCCGCGCGACGCCTGCACCACCTGGCGCGCGCTCTACACCGGCCTGCGCAGCTTCCGCGACGACCTGATTCAACACATCCACACCGAAAACAACATCCTGTTCGAGCGCTTCGCGCCCGCGCAGGTGCTGTGAACATTGATTGGGAGGCTCCACCATGGGTCCGTACAAAAAGCACTGGTTCACCCTGATCGGCCTGTGCATCGTGATGTTTTCGCTGCTGGGCTACCTGGGTGCCGACATCTACCGCGCCGCGCCGCCCATTCCCGCCCAGGTGGTCACCGCCCAGGGGCACAAGCTCTTTGGCCAAGACGACATCCTGGATGGCCAGACCGCCTGGCAGTCGGTGGGGGGCATGCAACTGGGCTCCATCTGGGGCCACGGTGCCTACCAGGCACCCGACTGGACGGCCGACTGGCTGCACCGCGAGCTGAGCGCCTGGCTGGAGATGGCCGCGCAGGAGCGCCACCACAAGCCCTACGGCGATCTGGACGTGGGCGCCCAGGCCGCGCTGCGCGCCGAACTGCAGGCCGAGTACCGTGGCAACCGCGTGGGGGCCGACGACACACTGACCGTCAGTGAGCGCCGTGCCCAGGCCATGGCCCAGACGGCAGCCTATTACGACCAGCTGTTCTCCGACGCTCCCGCCCTGCGCGGCAGCCGCGAGAGCTTTGCCATGAAGGAAAACACCCTGCCCAGCGCCGAACGCCGGGCACAGATGACCAAGTTCTTCTTCTGGACCGCGTGGGCCGCCGCCACCGAGCGCCCCAACAGCAAGGTCACCTACACCAACAACTGGCCGCACGAGCCACTGATCGGCAACGTGCCCAGCAGCGAAAACGTGGTCTGGTCGATTGCCAGCGTGGTCATCCTGCTGGCCGGTGTGGGCTTCCTGGTCTGGGGCTGGTCCTTCCTGCGCCACCAGGACGGTGAGGACATGGCCGCACCGGCCCAGGACCCGCTGACCCGCTTTGCCCTCACGCCCTCGCAGCGGGCCCTGGGCAAATACCTGCTGCTGGTGGCCGGCCTGTTCATCTTCCAGGTGATGCTGGGGGGCTTCACCGCGCACTACACGGTGGAAGGCCAGGAGTTCTACGGCATCGACGTGTCGCAGTGGTTCCCTTATTCGCTCACCCGCACCTGGCACATCCAGAGCGCCCTGTTCTGGATCGCCACGGGCTTCCTGGCGCTGGGCCTGTTCCTGGCGCCGGTGATCAACGGCGGCAAGGACCCCAAGTTCCAGAAGCTGGGCGTGGACGTGCTGTTCTGGGCGCTGGTCTTTGTCTGCGTCGGCTCCTTCGTGGGCAACTACCTGGCCATCGCCCAGATCATGCCACCGGATTGGAACTTCTGGCTGGGCCACCAGGGCTACGAATTCGTGGACCTGGGGCGCTTCTGGCAAATCCTGAAATGGGTGGGCATGCTGCTGTGGCTGGTGCTGATGCTGCGCGGCGTGCTGCCGGCACTGCTGGCCCGCAATGGTGAAGACAAGAACCTGTTGGCCCTGCTGACCTGCTCGTGCGGCGCCATCGGTCTGTTCTACGGCGCGGGTCTGTTATACGGCGAACGCACCAGCCTGACCATCATGGAGTACTGGCGCTGGTGGGTGGTGCACCTGTGGGTCGAGGGCTTCTTCGAGGTCTTCGCCACCACCGGCCTGGCCTTCGTCTTCTCTAGCATGGGCCTGGTGTCGCGCCGCATGGCCACCACCGCCAGCCTGGCCTCGGCCTCGCTGTTCCTGCTGGGCGGCATTCCTGGCACCTTCCACCACCTGTACTTTGCCGGCACCACCACCCCGGTCATGGCCGTGGGGGCCGCCTTCAGCGCGCTGGAAGTGGTGCCCCTGATCGTGCTGGGCCATGAGGCCTGGGAGAACTGGCGCCTGCAACGCCGCGCGCCCTGGATGCAGCAGGTGAAATGGCCGCTGATGTGCTTCGTGGCCGTGGCCTTCTGGAACATGCTGGGTGCCGGGGTGTTCGGCTTCATGATCAACCCGCCCATCTCGCTGTACTACGTGCAGGGCCTGAACACCACGCCGCTGCACGCCCATGCCGCGCTGTTCGGGGTGTATGGCTTCCTGGCCCTGGGCTTTACCTTGATGGTGCTGCGCTATGTGCGCCCGCAACTGGTGTTCAGCGAAGGGCTGATGAAAACCGCCTTCTGGTGCCTCAACGGTGGCCTGGTGCTGATGATCGCCACCAGCCTGCTGCCCATCGGCATCCTGCAGTTCCACGCCAGCGTGAGCGAAGGCCTGTGGTGGGCCCGCAGCGAAGCCTTCATGCAGCAGCCCTTGCTGGAAACGCTGCGCTGGGTGCGCACCTTCGGTGACGTGGTGTTCATCGTCGGTGCCGTGGCCATGGCCTGGCAGGTGGTCAGCGGCGTGCGCGGGACCTCGGCCGCCTCGCACCCCAGCGCCACCGTCATTCCGGCGAAATAACAACGATGGAAAGAAAGACCGCGCGTGCGCCCTCCTGGGGGTGCACGCGGCAGAAGGGCCCTCGAATGCAGATCGACAAACTCAAACACCAGCACGCCGACATCCTGGCGCGCCTGGCAGCCCTGCGCCAACTCACCCATGCGGGCGTGGCCCCGAACGCACCCGCGATTGCCGCCGGCATTGTGGGGATGAGCGCCGTGATCAAGCTGCACCTGGCCGTGGAGGACCAGGCCCTGTACCCAGCCCTGCAGCGCAGCCACGATGCCGATATGGCGCACATGGGGCAGCTGTACCAGGACGAAATGGCGCAGCTGGCCGAGGCCTATGACGGCTTTGTACGCCGCTGGAACACCGCACAGCGCCTGCGCGCGGACACCGAAGGGTTCCGCGCCGATGCCAACGATGTGCTGCGCCGCCTGCATGCCCGCATGCAGCGCGAGAACCGCGAGTTTTACCCACGCATCGAGGCTCTGGCCTAGGTCATTGTTTTTTGAGAGTGGCACCTTGGGCCCTGCTTGCAGGGCCCTTTTTTTGCGGGGTGTCTCACATCCGACGCCATGCATGACGGCGCTGCATCGGGCCTCGCCCCCCTGGAACCCCGCCTCAGGGCATTCAGACCCGGCATTCCCCCGGTGTTGCCAGGCACAGGAAAAATGGTTGAAATCGGTACCACTCGCTGTACATTCCCCCCGGACTGCGGAAGGATTCACATGGCACTTGCACATGCATCACCCGGCCAGGCCCTCGACGTACGCCCACTGGGGCCGCGCCTTGCGGACGCGAAAACTTCGGCCCTGTTCAAGTCGGAGGATCTCGAGATCCTGCGCTTGGTCCTGCTGGCGGGCCGGTCCTTCCCGCAGCACAAGGTGCCCGGGGAGGTCACGATCCACTGCCTCGAAGGCAGCCTCGACATTCAGCTGGAGGCGCGCAGCGTCCGGCTGGAAGCCGGCGCCCTGCTGTTCCTCACCCGGCACACGGTGCACGCGGTCCACGCCGTGACCGACGCCAGTGCCTTGGTCACCATCTGTCTGAAACCCTGAGCCTGGGACTGTCGGGCCGCAGGCGCTACCCCGCGTGCCGCATTGGCGGCATGCGGCGGGCCATGCCTGCCGCCCGCTATGAGGACGGCGCGTCCGTCAAAACTTCGGGGGACCACCCACCGCCCAGGGCCTTGTACAAGGCCACATGACCCTGCAAGCGCTCCAGCTGCAGTTGCACCGACTGGTCCTGGGCCGCGTAGAGCACGCGTTGTGTCTCCAGCAAAACCAGCAGGCTTTCCGCACCGGCGCGGTAGCGCACCTCGGCCAGCCCCAGTGCACGCTGCGCTTGCTCCAGCTCTTGCCCCTGTGCCTGGATCTGCGCGTCCACCCCTGCCAGGGTGTGCAGCGAGGTCTGCACTTCCCCTGCGGCCTGGACGATGGTCTGCCGGTACGTGGCCAGGAGTTCGGCCTGCCGGGCCTGTGCCCGCTCGTGCCCCGCCGCCAGCCGCCCCCCATCAAAGACCGGGGCCACCAGACCGGCGGCCAGCGTGTACAGGGGGTTGTCGAACAGGTGATGCCACCGGTCATCACCACTGCCCAGGCTGGCGGTCAGCGTCACACGCGGCAGCAAGGCGGCGCGGGCGGCCGCCACGTCGGCGTGCGCCGCGGCCAGCTGCGCTTCCGCCCGTGCCACGTCAGGGCGGCGCACCAGCAATGCTGCGGGCAGCCCAGCATCCAGCGCCGCGGGCCGCAACGCCATCACGCTGCGTGCCGCGATGGGCACCTCCTGTGCCTGCCCCAGCAGCATGCCCACCGTGGTTTGCGCCTGGGCCCTCTGCTGCTGCAGCAGGGCCAGGCTGCGCTGCTGTGTGGCCACCAACCCGCGCTGCTGGGCCAGGTCCAGCGGCGAAGCAGCCCCCGCCCGCACCCTGGCGTCCACCAGTTGCAGCAAGCGTTCCGCTGCGCGCAGATTGGACTGTGCAATGTCCGCGCGTTCGCGCAGCGCCACCGCTTGCAGCCAGGCACTGGCCACGCCTGCCGTGACCGTCAGGCGCACGGTGTCGCGGTCATGGGCGCTGGCCTGCCACGCCGACTCGGCCGCAACCCGTGCAGACCGGTTGCGCCCCCAGAAGTCCAGTTCGTAGCTGGCCGACAGGCTGCCCCCATAGCGCGAGCCGCTGACCGAGGCCTGGCCACCGAGGCGGTCTTCCCGGCGCGCCTCCACGCCGGCGGTCAACTCCGGCAGCAGCGGAGCCCCCGCCAGGCGGGCACTGGCAGCCGCCTGGTGCACACGGGCGGTGGCAGCGGCCACATCCCAGCTGTCACGCTCGGCCTGGGCCACCAGGGCATCGAGTTCGGCGCTGCCCAGACTGCGCCACCAGCTTCGGCTGACCCCGGACGAGCCCCCCTGTGGGGCCTGCTGCCACTGCGCAGGCAGGGCCGGCGCCCAGTGGGCGGTGTCCGCCACGGGTGCGGTGCATCCCGTGAAGGCCAAGACCGCCGCACATGCGCCGGCGGTGGTAAATCGCTGCATTCCTACTCTCCTGCCAAAGCCCGCACCGGATCCAGGCGGGCAGCCGTCTGCGCGGGCTTGTAGCCAAAGACCAGCCCGGTGATCACCGCACAGGCGAAGGCACCCAGCATGGCGCGCACGGAAAACACCACCGGCACCCCCACGGCGATCAGCACCGCCCCCAGCGCCAGCCCCACGACCAGACCGGCGCTGCCGCCGACCAGGGTCACCAGGCTGGCCTCTGTCAGGAACTGCCGCAGGATGTCGCGCTGGCGCGCACCCACGGCCATGCGGATGCCGATTTCGCGCGTCCGCTCCTTCACCGTCATCAGCATCACATTCATCACGCCGATACCGCCCACCACCAGCGAGACGGCGGCAATCAGGCCCAGCATCATGGCCATGCTCTGGCGGGTGGCGGCCTCCGCCTGGATGCGCGCGGCCGCGTTGCCGATGCCAAAGTCTTCCCGCCCACCATGGCGGGCGATCAGCAATTGCCGCATGGCAGTTACTGCCGCATGGACGTCCGCGGAAGACATGGCCTCCACCACCACATAGTCCGGCTGGGTCTGGCTTTGGTAAACCCGGGCGCGGCCAGCGTTGTAGGGGATGAACACCATGTCGTCATAGTCCTGCGCCCCGGACTCCGCGCCGCGCTCGCTCATCACCCCGATCACCTCGAAAGCCGAGGTGCCGATGATGAGTTGCTGGCCCAAGGGATGGGGGGTATCGGGGAAGAAATGCTGCCAAGCCTTGTGCCCCAGCACGACCAGGGGGGCCAGGTCGTGGTCTTCCGCGGCGGTGTAAAAACGCCCTTGCGCCACCGACCAGTGATGGACGGCCGGCATCTCCTCGCTGGCCGCAAACACATAGAGCTGCTTGTCCACGCTGCCGTACCGCACTGTCACCGGGTCACCGATCACGGGCAGCACGCGCCGGATCTCTGCCAGCTCGCGCACGGCCTGCAGGTCTTCTTCCGTCAACTGCCCTGCCGGCCCGCCTGTGGCTGGGGGCTTGCTGCCCATGTACAGGATGGCCGTGCCCATGGTGCCCATGCGCTCCATGACCTGGCGGCGTGCACCTTCGCCAATCGCCAGCATCACGCTCACCGAGGCCACGCCAATCACGATCCCCAGCAAGGTCAGGCTGGTGCGCACCCGGTTGATGACCATGCCACGCCAGGCGCTGCGTGCTGCTTCCCGCAGATCGGCCCACCAGACCGCCGTGGCCGCAGGCGACCGTGCCAGTTCTGGGGGCGGAGCCAAGACCGCTTCCCGGGGCGCCGGGGCAGGCTCCCGGCTGTCGCTGAGGATGCGGCCGTCGTGGATTTCAATCACCCGCCGTGCCTGGGCCGCCACCGCCCGGTCGTGCGTGATCAGCACGATCGTGTGCCCGGCATCGGCCAGTTCGTGCAGCAAGGCCATGACTTCGGCCCCGCTGTGGGAGTCCAGGGCCCCGGTGGGTTCATCGGCCAGGATGACGTGCCCCCCATTCATCAGCGCACGCGCAATAGATAACGGCGCGGCTGCAAGGTACCAATCGCCGTCACCGTGGCCTCCACATCGCCGCGCACCGCAGGTTCTGTCTGGTACGTCGTGCTGGGCCGGCTGGCCGCCCACAAGACGCCCCCAGCGCACCCCACAACCACCAAGGCCGTCACGGCCCAACGCTTCATTCCACCAAGCTGCATCAAAGCGGCACTTTCAAGAAAAATTGATCGGCGGGCGCCGTGGACCAGTCCACGCGGCCGCCACAGGCCGTCGCCCGCCTTGCATCAAGGCCTGCTAAATCGACCACGGCGCCCCTCACAGCCACGCCAGGACGCAGCCCGCCGCACCCAACAAGGCAGCGGTCGCGCCGGCACGCACCGTCCAGGCCGGCGACCACGACATCCCACCCGCAGTCAGCAGCGCCCCCAGGGACCAAAACCCGAGGGCGGCCACCGTGCCGACCGAAGCCCCCCAGCCAAGCACGCAGGGCACCCAGACGCTGGCGAGCAGCAGCAGGCCCCCACCCCGCAGCAGTACACACAGCGGCAGCGGAATCTCGTCCTGCCCAGACCACTGCGGGTAGTGGCGGTCCATGGCACATGCCAGCGCCGCCATGCCGCCCAAGGCCAGCAGCCCTGCAATCACCGAGGCTTGCCACATGCTCATACGCCCGACTCCGGCTGTGCGATGGATCCGGTGGCCTTGCGGGCCACCGGGACGCTGCGTCTGGATTGCACCGCAGGGACACGGTACAACCGGCGCACGACAGCGGCGGCCGCGATACCGGTCGGCCATTTCGCTGCGGTCATGGTGGACCGCCACAAAACGCCCACGCAAACTGCCCTCGGCATTCAGGGCCCCGGTGCCATCGATTTCGGCACGGTAGTTGTTGAGCGTGCCGCCCGACATCAGCACCTGCATTTGCCGCTGGGCCAACGCGCGCTTGTAGGTGAAGTTGATCACGCCGCCGGCCTCACCCGCGCCAAACAGCCCGTCCGCGCCGCGCAGCAGACTCACACTGTCGAACTGCGCCATGTCCAGGCTGCGGCTGCCCGAACGGGTAGAGCCCGCCGCACCGCCGTCATAGCGGATGTTGGTGATCTGCAGCCCGCGCGACAGGTAGGTGGTATCGAGCCAGGTCTCCTCGCGCGTCACCCCGGTCGTCTGCTGCATCACATCGTCCAGCGTGCGCAGCGCCTGGTCGTCCATGCGCTGGCGGGTCACCACCGTGACGGACTGGGGAATTTCGCGCAGCGTTTGTGCCACCTTGCCGACCTCCACTGCCTTGGGCACGTACGAGTCCCGGGCCTCGTTGTACACACTGGGGGCCGATTGCTCGGTCACCGTCACCTCGCCCAGGACGGCGGCGTCGCCAGCCGGCGGTGCGCTTTGTGCCCAAGCGGGCTCGGCAAGGACAAACAACAACGCAGCGGCCAGGGCACAGGCATGCAGGCGGCCTGGTACAGCGTGGCGGCGGGACTGGAGAGAACGAGCGGACATGAGCGACTCAAATACGGAAACCACGGAAGACCCGATGGAAACCGCACAACGCGCTCAACCACGGGCAACAAGAAGTGCTGTGGCTAGAACGGAAAACCGTGGGCTGGCAGCTAATGCAACCGAGAATAATTCTCATTTTCAAAATGCATTGTAAAGCTTGTACCAATTTTTGGAACTTTTTTGAAGCAAAAGAAACACAGGATGTCACTTCGCGCCGCGCCTTGTGCCTCTGCCGATGGCACAAGGCGGTACCTGAAGAGCCGAATGTCCGATATCTGACCCACACCGATCATTCAGTGCACGACTACGGACGTCTGCAACCGCTTGTGGATTCAACCGGTCGATGCAACGCACTCGTTAAACATCTCAGCCGGGGTTCTGTACCCTAAGGTTTTCCTGGGCCGCTCATTTAGCTTTCGGGCAATCGCATCCAACTCATCTTGTGAGTAGCCCGAGATGTCGAGGCCCTTGGGCAGATACTGCCTGAGTAACCCATTGGTGTTCTCGTTCGTTCCGCGCTGCCATGGATTTTGCGGATCGCAGAAGTAGACCTGGATGTCGGTGGCCACCGTGAAGCGCTTGTGCCCCGCCATCTCCGATCCTCGATCCCAGGTCAAGGAGCGATAGAGCTCTTGTGGCAAGATCTGTGCATGCCTGGCCAGCGCCGCAGCGACGGTGTAGGAGTCTTTGTCCACCAGCTTGACCAGCATCACGTAGCGCGTGTGTCGCTCGACCAGCGTCGCAATCTGGCTGTAGGCATCGCCGAACAACAGGTCGCCTTCCCAGTGGCCTGGAACTGCCCGATCCTGAATGCAGGCTGGACGCTCGCTGATGGGCACTGCATCGACGATACGCCCATGGATGGGTGTTTTCTGCGTGTAGTGGCGTGAGCGACGCATCCCCCGGGTACGCCGCAGGTGCTCCAGAAGCTCTTTCTTTAAAGCCCCGCGTGTTTGAACAAAGAGCGTGCGGTAGATGGCTTCGTGAGACACCTGCAAATCCTTTGCGCCCGGGTAAGTTCGTTTGAGCCACCCTGCTATTTGCTCGGGCGACCACTGACTCTGCAATTTACCCGCCACTATTTGCGCCAGCTCAGGGTTGCAGGCCAACTTGCACGTCTTTGGGCGGCGTGCTCGCTCCCAGGCCGCCTCGTCTGCTTTTGTAGCTCGGTAGCAAGTCTTGCCGCCGTTACGCAGGAGTTCACGGCTGATGGTGGACGCTGCTCGTTTCAAGCGTTTGGCTACACCGCGGATGGACTCACCTGCGGCCAGGCTGCGTGATATCTCCTCGCGCTCGGCCAGAGACAGAGTCAAGTGAGATCGGCGCCTTGCAGGCGGCCGGATGCCACCCGTTGCACTCAGGATGGTGTGGATGGATGTGTGCGGTCGATCAAACAGCTTGCCGATCTCGTGCAAGGTATCACCAGCTTTCCAGCGGTCCCACATCAGGGCCTTCTGAGCTTCGGTGTAGTAAATCCGCGGTCTTCGCTTCATGCCAACACTCCTTCCGCCAGAGGCGGTCATTGTGTTGCATTGACCAGTTGAATCCACACTGCATAGCAGTCGTCTGCATCAACTGAAGCAAACGGTTGCTCAGCCTAGGCTGCCCTCTAGTCGTGTGCTCTCCACGCATGCTTTTACGCCCATAACTGCCTGATAGAACCTATGGACTCTTCAAGCGACTCTTTGAGTGATCAGACGCCCTCTATATCTCGCTGTACATGCAGCGCCTGCCCCATAGAAGAAAAAGCGCTCCATCAGAGCGCTTTTTTCGTAACAAAAGAGATCAATCTGCAGCAATAAAAGTCTAGATATCACTGGCAAAAATCACAAAGAGCCGCTTGGGTTTACGACTTTACGGTTACAAATCACCGCCCCGCAAACCCGCATGAATGCTTGCCCTGTGTTTACGACTTTATTTGCCGGTTTACGACTTTAATTACCCAGAACAACAAGCGCCGCTCCGGCGCTCGCCGCTTATTCGACCGTCACGCTCTTGGCCAGGTTGCGGGGCTTGTCCACATCGGTGCCACGCGCCACGGCTGTGTGGTAGGCCAGTAGTTGCAGCGGCACCACGTGCAGGATGGGGCTGAGGGCGCCGTAGTTCTCGGGCATGCGGATCACGTGCAGGCCTTCGGCGTTGTCGATGTTGGTCTTGGCATCGGCCAGCACATACAGCACCCCGCCGCGCGCGCGCACTTCCTGCATGTTGCTCTTGAGCTTTTCCAGCAGTTCGTCGTTGGGCGCCACGGTCACCACAGGCATGGAACTGTCGACCAGCGCCAGCGGACCGTGCTTGAGCTCCCCGGCGGGATAGGCCTCGGCGTGGATGTAGGTGATCTCCTTGAGCTTGAGCGCCCCTTCCAGCGCGATCGGATAGTGCATGCCGCGCCCCAGGAACAGCGCGTTCTGGTGCTTGGCAAAGTTCTCGGCCCAGCTGACCACCTGGGGCTCCAGCGCCAGCACCGACTGCAGGGCCACGGGCAGGTGGCGCATCGCCGTCAGGTACTCCTGCTCCTTGGCCTCGGTCAGCTTGCCCTTGGACTGGGCCAGCGCCAGGGTCAGCAGGAACAGGCCGGCCAGCTGCGTGGTGAAGGCCTTGGTCGACGCCACACCGATTTCCACGCCGGCCCGGGTGATGTAGGCCAGTTTGCACTCGCGCACCATGGCGCTGGTGGCCACGTTGCAGATGGTCAGCGTGTGCGCCATGCCCAGGCTCTGCGCATGGCGCAGGGCGGCCAGGGTGTCCGCCGTTTCGCCCGACTGGCTGATGGTGACCACCAGGGTCCGGGGATTGGGCACGCTGGTGCGGTAGCGGTATTCGCTGGCCACTTCCACGTTGCAGGGAATGCCGGCGATGCCTTCCAGCCAGTACTTGGCGGTGCAGCCGCTGTAATAGCTGGTGCCACAGGCCAGGATCAGGACGTTGTCGATCTCCTGGAACACCCGCCAGGCCGCCGTGCCATCGGCGCCGTCAAACAGCTCGGGGGCGATGTTGACGATGCCTTCCAGCGTGTCGCCAATCGCGCGCGGCTGCTCGAAGATTTCCTTTTGCATGTAGTGGCGGTAAGGGCCCAGCTCCACGGCACCGCTGTGCGCGTGCACGGTCTTGACCGGGCGCTGCTCAGGCAGCACGGCATGGCCGCTCTTGTTGCTGATCCAGTAGCGGCCGGGCTGCAGGTCCACCAAGTCGCCCTCTTCCAGATAGACGATCTGGTCGGTCACACCGGCCACGGCCATGGCATCGCTGGCCAGGAAGAATTCGCTGTTGTCTTGGCCCACACCCAGCACCAGGGGCGAGCCGGCACGCCCGCCGACCACGCGGTGCGGCTCGTCCTTGTGCATCACGGCAATCGCATAGGCACCATGCAGCTGGGCGCGCGCCGCCTTCACGGCCTCGAACAGGTCGCCGTCGTACAGGCTGTCCACCAGGTGGCAGACCACCTCGGTGTCGGTCTGGCTGGCAAAGATGTAACCCTTGGCCTGCAGGTCGGTACGCAGCGCCTCGTAGTTCTCGATGATACCGTTGTGCACCAGTGCCACCCGGGCGGGCTTGCCGCCGTCCACGGTCTCGCCCGGGCCATAGCTGAAATGCGGGTGGGCGTTGCGCACGGCCGGTTCGCCGTGCGTGGCCCAGCGGGTGTGGGCGATGCCAGTCAGACCCTGCAGGTCGTCGGTGGTGACCTGCTCCAGCAGCTCGGCCACGCGCGCCGTGCTGCGGGCGCGCTGCAGGCCCTGGCTGATGGGGCTGCCGGCCACCATGCGGTGCACGGCCACGCCGCACGAGTCATAGCCGCGGTACTCCAGGCGCTGCAAGCCTTGCACCAGCAGAGGAACGATGTTGCGCGTAGAAACGGCGCCGACGATGCCACACATAGGCGGAACTCCGAAAGGGTTGGAAGGTGGACCGATGCTAAAAGCATCGCCATAAAACTTATGATCTATTTTTCACAGTTTCAGAAATTAAATTTCATCAAAAATCATTCAAGAAATTTAATTCCAATTTCCAATGAAATATGAAATTCAAACACCTGATGGCAGCCTGGACCTGACCGATCTGCAGTTGCTGGACCTGCTGCAGCGCGACGCGGGGCAAAGCAATCTGCGCCTGGCCGAGCTGCTGCACATCTCGCCCCCGACCTGCCTGCGCCGGGTGCGCCGCCTGCATGCGCTGGGGCTGATCGAGCGCCAGGTCGCCATCGTGCGTCCCGAGGTGCTGGCCCCGCTGGTCGGCCACGGGCTGCAGGCCCTGATCGAGGTGACGCTGGAGCGCCAGCACGCCGAAGCGCTGCAGGCCTTCGAGGCCCTGGCCGTGGCCGAGGATGGGGTGCAGCAGTGCTGGCGCGTCTCGCCCGGGCCCGATTTCGTGCTGGTCGTCGCCTGCCGCGACATGCCGGCCTACCTGGCGCTGTCGCAGCGGCTGTTCACCA
This sequence comes from Comamonas aquatica, assembly GCF_018064205.1. NCBI lineage: Bacteria > Pseudomonadati > Pseudomonadota > Betaproteobacteria > Burkholderiales > Comamonadaceae > Comamonas > Comamonas aquatica. Next base: position 3,088,359 of record NZ_CP072916.1, read on the forward strand.
CCCAGGGCAATGTGCGCAATGTGAAGAGCTTTTTTGCCACCCGGCGGGCCAAGTTCAGCCCGCACCTGCCGCCGCTGGCGCCACAAAACCCATAGCTACCTGCGCAGGCTGCAAGCGCGTCACAGCCATTTTTGGCAGAGATTCAGAGTGCACCCGGCCAATCGATGCACACGGTGCAGCCGGCCTGCGGCTGGGCCTCGATGGCCACCCGCGCCCCATGGCGCTGCGCCACGGTCTGCACCAGGGCCAGGCCACAGCCGACCCCGGGAAATTCCGCGTCCCGGTGCATGCGCTGGAACAGCTCCCCCAGGTGCTGGGCGCGCTGGCGGTCAAAGCCCACGCCCTGGTCCTGCACCTGCAGGCGCCACCAGCCATCGTCCAGGGGCTGGGCGCTGAGACGGACCACGGGCTGCGCCTGGCGGGCCGAGAACTTGACCGCGTTGTGCAGCACCGCCTCGGTCAGGGCCTGCAGCGCGGCGGCGTCGGCCATCACGGGCACCGGGGCCTCGGGCAGCGACCACTGCACCTGCGGGTGCGTGGCCTGCCAGCGCTGCGCCGCATGCCGGGCCACCACGCCCCAGTCGATCAGGCCCAGGGCCAAGGGTGCCCGCGCTGCGTGCGAGACCTGGGCCATGCCGTCCAGCATGGCCGACATCTTGCGCGCCGACTGCTCCATGGTGGTGGTGAACTCGCGCGCATCGGCCACGGCGTCGGCGGCCTGGGGCGCGGCCGCGGCCAGCTCCTCCACCGATTCGCGCAGCAGCGGCGCGAACGACAGCACATGCCGCAGCGGCGCGCGCAAATCGTGCGCCACGGCGCGCATCCAGGCCTCGTGCGCGCCCTGCAACTGCGCCAACTCTTGCTGCTGGCGCGCAATCACGGCCTGGGCCTCCTCCAGGGTCGACGGCAACACGGGGTGCATGGCGCCTCAGGCCTTGGGTTGCTTGGTGGGGCGCTGCCAGTTGGCGATCGACACCTGCTTGCCGCGCGCCACGTTCAGGGTGCCGGGCGGGGTGTTCTTGGTGATGGTCGAGCCACCGCCCACGGTGCCGCCCGCCCCCAGGGTCACCGGCGCCACCAGCACGCAATTGCTGCCCACGTGCACATCGGCCTCGATCACGGTGCGGTGCTTGTTGACGCCGTCGTAGTTGGCAGTGATGCTGCCTGCGCCGTAGTTCACGCGCTCACCCACCGTGGCATCGCCCAGGTAGGCCAGGTGGTTGGCCTTGGCGCCGTCGGCCAGGGTCGAGTTCTTGACCTCGACAAAGTTGCCGATGTGCACCTCGCGGCCCAGCTCGGCGCCGGGGCGCAGGCGGGCAAACGGGCCGACCAGCGCCCCCTCGCCCACGCGGGCGCCCAGCTTCTCGCCGTCGATGTGGGTGAAGGGATGGATCACCGCGCCGGCGGCGATCTGGGCATTGCTGATGTGGCAGTAGGCGCCGATGCGCACGCCCTCGCCCACCTCCACCCGGCCGGTGAAGATGCAGCCCACGTCGATCTCCACATCCTGGCCGCAGCGCAACTGCGCCGGCGTGCCGCGCACGTCGTCACGCAGGTCCAAGCGCGCCGGGTCGGCCAGGCGCACGCCCTGCTCCATCAGGGCATGGGCTGCACGCAGCTGGTGGGCACGTTCCAGCTCGGCCAGCTGCAAGGGGCTGTTCACGCCGGCCACCTGCACCGCGTCGGTGATGCGGTGCGCCACCACCTCCACCCCGTCGGCCACGGCCATGGCGACGATGTCGGTCAGGTAGTACTCGGCCTGGGCGTTGTGGTTGTTCAGCTGGCCCAGCCACTGCGCCAGGCGCTGGGCCGGCACGGCCATGATGCCGCTGTAGACCTCGGTGATGGCGCGCTCGGCCTCGCTGGCGTCCTTTTGCTCCACGATGCGCTGCACCGTGCCGGCGTCATTGCGCACGATGCGGCCATAGCCCGTGGGATTGTCCAGCGACACGGTCAGCAGCGCCATGCGTTGGCCCGCAGCGGCGTCGACCAGCGCGGCCAGTGTGTCGGCCTGGGTCAGCGGCACGTCGCCCGACAGGATGACGACCATGCCGTCGCGCGCCAGCACCGGCACGGCCTGCTGCACGGCGTGGCCCGTGCCCAGCTGGGGTTCCTGGCGCACGAACTTCAGGTCCAAATGGCTGTCAGCACGCGCTGTGCCAGCGATGAATGCTTCCACTTCTGCAGCACCATGGCCCGTCACCACCACGGCCGAGCGCGCCTGCAACTGCTGCGCCGTGTCCAGCACGTGCTGCAACAAGGCCCGCCCCGCCAGCTTTTGCAGCACCTTGGGGGTGCGGCTTTTCATGCGGGTGCCTTTGCCGGCAGCCATGACGACGATATCCAGGGGGAGTGCATTCAGGGACATGGGACGCAATCAACTCACAGTGAAGCCAGCCAGCGCTGGCGATGGTCTTCGATTATCACGCGCCCGGCCGCCGCGCCGGGCGTGATCGGCATGGCCACCGCATCCGTCCCGTGGGACGCAGCCCACATCGCGCCGCCCGGCGTTTGATGTCCGTCAGACAGACGCTGCGCCAGCGCCCTGCCCCCATTGGAAGGCGCCGGCACTTTATGCATCCTGGGCAGGCGTTGTGCGCCGCAGGGCCACCCCACCCCATGTTTCACCGATTCGGAGAGCCCATGACCTTCATGCCGTGGTCCAGCGACTTGATGCTGGGCATCCCCCATGTTGACGACCAGCACCAGCACCTGGTGGCGCTGATCAATACCCTGCACGACGAACTCGACAACCCCATCCCGGACCGCGCGGTGATTGGTGAAGTCTTGGAAGGACTGGTCGACTACACGCACAACCACTTCATCGAGGAAGAGGTCATGTTCCAGCGCTACAGCTACCCGCAGGCGACGGCGCACACGGCCGAGCATGGCCAGTTCACCACCCAGGCCATGCACTGGCTGCTGCGTTTCGAGGCCGGGGAAGAGGTGGACCTGGAGGCCATGGCCTTTCTCAAGCACTGGCTGCTGCACCACATCCTGCAGGAGGACCGCGCCTACGTGCCCTTTTTGCAGGCGGCTATCGCCCAGGCGGGTGCACCGGGCGCTATCACCAGCGAAGCACCCAGCGCTTGCTGAACGGCACTTTCCAAGGCTAAAGACCTTGAACACCTTTTTCAGCCAGCGCCAAACGCTCCTGGTTTTGAAAAAAACAAGGCGGCACCTGCTTCCAGATACCGCCTTCTGCCGCACACCCGGGGCGCCCAGGGCGCCCCGCACATCACGCCAGCGTCACTCGCGCGAACTTGCGCTTGCCCACCTGCACCACGAAGATGCCGGCGTCCAGCTTCAGGCCGCGGTCGCTGACCACGTTGCCATCCACGCGCACGCCGCCGCCATCGATCAGGCGGTTGGCTTCGCTGGTCGAGGGCGCCAGATTAGCCTGCTTCAGCAAAGCGCCGATGCCCAGGGGCGCGCCGGACAGGCTCAGCTCGGGGATGTCGTCGGGGATGCCGCCCTTGGAGCGGTTGATGAAATCCTGCTCGGCCGCATCGGCCGCCGCCGCGCTGTGGAAGCGCGTGGTGATTTCCTTGGCCAGCGCCACCTTGGCGTGCTTGGGGTTGCCGCCGGCGGCAATCTCGGCCTTCAGCTGGGCGATGTGTTCCAGGCTCTGGAAGGACAGCAGGGTGTACCAGTCCCACATCAGGTCGTCCGAGATCGACAGCACCTTGGCGAACATGGTGTTGGCGTCCTCGGTGATGCCGATGTAGTTGTTCTTGGACTTGGACATCTTGTGCACGCCGTCCAGGCCCACCAGCAGCGGCATGGTGAGCACGCACTGCTGCGCCTGCCCATATTCGGCCTGCAGATGGCGCCCCATCATCAGGTTGAACTTCTGGTCCGTACCGCCCAGCTCCAGGTCGGCCTGCAGCGCCACCGAGTCATAGCCTTGCAGCAGCGGGTACAGGAACTCGTGCAGGCTGATGGAGCTGCCTTCGGTGAAGCGCGTGTGGAAGTCGTTGCGCTCCATCATGCGGGCCACGGTGTACTTGGCCGACAGCTGGATCATGCCGCGCGCGCCCAGCTGGTCGCACCATTCGCTGTTGTAGCGCACCTCGGTCTTGGCCGGGTCCAGCACCTTGGCGGCCTGGGTGTAATAGGTCTCGGCGTTCACCTTGATCTGCTCGGCCGTCAGCGGCGGGCGGGTGGAGTTGCGGCCCGAGGGGTCGCCGATCAGCGTGGTGAAGTCACCGATCAGAAAGATCACCTGGTGGCCCAGATCTTGCAGCTGGCGCATCTTGTTCAGCACCACCGTATGCCCCAGATGAATGTCCGGCGCCGTAGGATCCAGCCCCAACTTGATGCGCAAAGGCACGCCCGTGGCCTCCGAACGCGCCAGTTTCTGCGCCCATTCCTCCTGGGGCAGCAGCTCATCCACACCACGCAACGTGACTTCAAGCGCTTGTCTTACAGCCTCGGTGACCGGGTATGTTGTAACAGCATTTTGATTCATAAGGGTTTTTTCCAGCACGGGGGGTATTGCCCCCGCTATACTTCGGGCTCGATTGCAGTGACGAATTCTAGTCGGCCGGCCATTGGCATACAGCGCAATGGCAACTATGCTGACAGAAAGCGTATCCCGTCACTCACATGGTCGTTTGTCTTCTCAGGGTACGCGCCACTTCCGGGAACCATGTTTTGAATAACAGCCTAGTTTCTGCCGGCAGTGCTTTGCTTGCACAGCTGGCCCGGTCCATTCAGCGACACCCCAAGCGACTCACCGCAGCCATCGCCGCCCTCATGCTCAGCGCAGGCGGCGGCGCGTTTGCTGTGGCCTCGCTGGGTCCAGACCCCGCTGAACTGCCGGTTCGCACACTCACGCAGACCGTCCCCTCGTTGGTGGAAGGCAGTACGTTGGCGGACCTGACGGACGTCAACGATTTCTCGCTCTATCGCACCGACTACACCCGCGCCAGCGACACCGCCGAGTCCTTGCTGCAGCGCCTGGGCATCGCCGATCCGGGCGCCTCCGCCTTCCTGCGCAGCAACGAGCTGGCCCGCCAGCACCTGTTCAGCCGCAATGGCCGCCTGGTCTCCGCCGAAGCCAGCAACGACCACCAGTTGCGCAAGCTGACCGTGCGCTGGATCCAGGACGAAACCAGCCAGAACTTCGAGCGCCTGGTGCTGGAGCGCGATGCCAACGGCAAGTTCAGCGCCACCGTGTCCAGCGCACCGCTGACCACCAGCACCCGCTTGGCGGGCGGCACCATCCACAGCAGCCTGTTCGCCGCGACCGATGCCGCCGGCCTGCCCGATGCCGTGGCCGTGCAGATCGCCGACATCTTTGAAGAGGTCAATTTCCACCGCCTGCACAAAGGTGACCGCTTCTCCGTCATCTACGAAACCCTGGAAGCCGACGGCGAATTCCTGCGCTCGGGCCGCGTGCTGGCCGCAGAATTCCACAACCGCGACAAGCTGTACCAGGCCATGTGGTTCCAGGAGCCCGGCAAGCGTGGCTCCTACTACGCCATGGACGGCTCCAGCTTGCGCCGCGCCTACCTGAGCTCCCCCGTGGAGTTCTCGCGCGTCAGCAGCGGCTTTGCCATGCGCATGCACCCCATCCACAACACCTGGCGCAAGCACCTGGGCACGGACTTTGCCGCCGCCACCGGCACCAAGGTGCGTACCGTGGGCGACGGCGTGGTTGAGTTTGCGGGCTGGCAAAACGGTTTTGGCAATGTGGTGTTCATCAAGCACAGCAACAGCAGCCATGTCACCGTCTACGCCCACCTGAGCCGTATTGACGTCAAGAAGGGGCAGCCCGTGGAACAAGGCCAGTCGATTGGCGCCGTGGGCGCGACAGGCTGGGCCACCGGTCCGCACCTGCACTTCGAGTTCCGTGTCAACGGCGTCCACCAGGACCCCCAGACCGTGATCGCCAAGAGCGAAGCGAACGAGATTTCCGCCAAGGTGCGCCAGCAGTTCAAGCAGCACGCCGAATTCATGCACATGCAACTGGCTTCTGCCGAGCAGATCCGTCAAGCCAGCGCACAATAAGCCGCTGCGCGCAGTGACTCCCCAGGGCCTCCAGCGTGAGGCCCTTTTCTTTTCCCGGATGCAGCTTGTGACGATGCCTGAACACTTTATTGGCCTGATGTCAGGCACCTCCCTCGACGGCGTGGATGGCGTGCTGGTACGCTGGCAGGCAGACCAGCCCTCGCAGGTCCTGGCCTACGCCTGCCAACCCTTCCCCACCCCCTTGCGCCAGGAGCTGCTGGCCTTGAACAGCCCCGACGGCGTCAACGAATTGCACCGCGCGGCCCTGGCCGGCAACGCTATCAGTCGCGCCTATGCCGCGGTGGTGCGGCAGCTGTTGCAGCAGGCCGACCTGCCCCCGAGTGCGGTACGGGCGATTGGCGCCCACGGGCAGACCGTGCGCCACCAGCCACAGCTGCACGACGGCACGGGCTACACCCTGCAGCTGCAAAACCCGGCGCTGCTGGCCGAAGCCACGGGGATCACCGTGGTCGCCGACCTGCGCAGCCGCGATGTGGCGGCCGCCGGCCAGGGTGCGCCCCTGGTCCCCGCCTTTCACCAGGGCGTCTTCGCCGATGCGCAGACCACCACGGTGGTGCTCAACATCGGCGGGATTGCCAACCTCAGCATCCTGCCGCCCAGCACCCAGGCCGATGCGGTCATCCTTGGTTTTGACTGCGGCCCCGGCAACGCGCTGATGGACTGGTGGTGCCTGCAGCACACGGGCGCAGCCTACGACGACCAGGGCCGCTGGGCTGCCGGCGGCCAAGTGCACCCGGCCTTGCTGCAGCAACTGCTGGCCGAACCCTTTCTGCAGCAACCGCCCCCCAAGAGCACCGGACGCGACCTGTTCAACCCGCACTGGCTGCAGGCGCAACTCCAGCGCGTGGCAGCCACGATCCCGGCCCAGGATGTCCAGACCACCTTGACCGCACTGACCGCCCACAGCTGTGCCGACGCGGTACAACGGCATGCGGGTGACAGTGGTCGCTTGCTGGTCTGCGGGGGCGGCGCATTGAATACCGAGCTGATGCGCCAGCTGCAGGCCCTACTGCCGGCGTACACCGTCACCAGCACCGCCGCACAGGGACTGCCGCCGCTGCAGGTGGAGGCCGCAGCCTTCGCCTGGCTGGCACGCCAGTGCCTGCACGGTTTGCCGGGCAACCTGCCGACGGTCACCGGCGCCAAGGGGCCCCGGATCCTGGGCGCGATCTATCCCGGCTGAGCCGCACCGCGCGTTAGCGCCTCAGCCCTCGGGGCGGTCGGGCGTGGGCGCGATGCGCTCGTCCGCATCCAGCTGACTGAAGACTATTGTGGCCGCCAGCGTCATGACCCCGACCGTGACGAAGGTGGCCTGCAAGGCCAGCAGCTTGTAGCCCTCGCGGGCCTGCCACAGGTCGGCATAGCTGGCCAGCACCGCCCCCGCCACGGCCACGCCCATGCTCATGGCCAGCATCTGCACCATGGACAGCAGGCTGTTGCCGCTGCTGGCGGACTCGCCGGTCATGTCCTTGAGCGTGACCGAGTTCATGGCCGAGAACTGCATGGAGTTGATGCCACCGAAGATGAACAGCTGCAGCAGGATCAACCACATCGGCTGCCCCGGGTGTATCCATCCCAGGCAGGCAATCATCAGCCCCAGCAGCACCGAGTTCACCTGCAGCACACGCTTGTAGCCATAGCGCAGCACCGTGCGCACGGCCATGCGCTTGACCAGCATGCTGCCGATGACCATGGCAAGCATCATGCTGCCGGCATGGAACGGCGACAGACCCAGCCCCACCTGCAGCATCAGCGGCACCAGGAATGGCGCCGCGCCACTGCCCAGGCGTGCGAACAGATTGCCCATCAGGCCGACGCGCAACGAGCGCACCTGAAACAGCGCCGGTGCAAACAGTGGCGTGGGCGTGCGCAGCGCATGCAACCAGTAGGCCGCCAGGCTGGCCATGCCGAAGACCAGCAACACCGTCACCAGGGCCCGCCCCATGCCGATGCCCGACAAGCCATCCAGGGCCAGCGACACCCCGACCATGCCTGTGGCCAGCAGGCTGAAGCCCACCCCATCAAACGGCCGTGGCGGCTGCGCATCCGACTTGGGCATCCAGCGCCAGGCCGCCCAGATGCCGACCACCCCGACGGGCACATTGATCCAGAAAATCCAGTGCCAGGAGGCATATTCCACCAGCCAGCCCCCCAGGGCGGGGCCCAGCAGCGGCCCCACCTGCCCCGGGATGGCGATGAAGCTCATGGCACGGATGAAGGCATCGCGCGGATAGGCCCGCAGCACCGCCAGCCGCCCGACCGGCAGCATCATGGCGCCGCCCACCCCCTGCACCACGCGCGCGCCCACCAGGAACTGCAGCGACGGCGCCAGCGCGCACAGCACCGAGCCCAGCACGAACAAGGCCATGGCGGCGGTGTAGATGCGGCGCGTGCCGAACCGGTCCGCCACCCAGCCCGTGGCCGGGATCAGCATGGCCGTGGTCAGGGCATACGCCACGATCACCGACTGCATCTGCAGCGGACTTTCCCCCAGCGATGCGGCCATGCTGGGCAGGGCCGTGTTCAGGATGGTGGCATCCAGCGTCTGCATGAAAAAGCCGACTGCGACCAGCCACAACAGGCGTTCACTGGCCATGGAAGAAGTGGGGGGGACTGCGTTCATGGATAAAAAGATGAGCTGACTTCGCAGGCTGGATCAGGGCAAAACCCCAATTTGAATACAAAAAAGCCGCTGGAGGCAGCGGCTTCTTGGAGGGAGAGGGCGAATCCTGCAGATCCGCCACCTCGGGATCAGACCGAGAAGCTGGAACCGCAGCCGCAGGTGGTGCTGGCGTTGGGGTTCTTGATCACGAACTGCGCGCCCTGCAGGTCTTCCTTGTAGTCGATCTCGGCACCGATCAGGTACTGGTAGCTCATGGCGTCGATCAGCAGCGACACGCCATTCTTGGTCATGGTGGTGTCGTCGTCGTTGGTGATCTCGTCGAACGTGAAGCCGTACTGGAAGCCCGAGCAGCCGCCGCCCTGCACGAAGACACGCAGCTTCAGATCGGGATTGCCTTCTTCCGCGATCAGATCCGCCACCTTGGCAGCCGCGCTGTCGGTGAAAACGATGGGATCAGGCATGTCTGTGACTTGTTGTTCGGCAACGGCGCTCATGGGGATACTCCGAGTGGTCTCTGAAATCGGCTCGAATGGTACTGCAATCCGCTCGGGAATTCGGTCCCCGGCGCGTTTGACGGCAGTGGCAGTGGGGGCATTGCCCGAGGTCGCTGGAGCCAGCGGGCCACGGGACGTCATCCCACAAAAAAGCCGCCTGACCCGAAGGCCCAGCGGCTTTTTTGTGGCAAGGCCGCTCCGAAGAACAGCCTGCCGAGGTCTGAAACGAATTAACGCTTCGAGAACTGCTTGGCGCGACGTGCACCACGCAGACCGACCTTCTTACGCTCGACTTCACGGGCGTCGCGAGTCACGAAGCCGGCTTGGCTCAGTGCAGGCTTCAGGGCCGCGTCATAGTCGATCAAGGCACGTGTGATGCCGTGGCGGGCAGCGCCAGCCTGACCAGATTCGCCGCCGCCATGGACGTTGATCTGGATGTCGAAAGCTTCGACGTTACCAGTCAGCACCAGAGGCTGCTTAGCGATCATGATGGAGGTTTCGCGGCCGAAGTACTGCTGAATGTCTTTGCCATTCACAGTGATCTTGCCGGAGCCCTTCTTCAGGAATACACGGGCGACGCTAGACTTGCGACGGCCGGTACCGTTGTTCCAATCACCAATCATTCAAGTCTCCTTAGATTTCCAGAGCCTTAGGCTGCTGTGCGGTATGGGGGTGCTCAGCACCGCCGTACACCTTCAGCTTCTTGATCATGGCGTAGCCCAGGGGACCCTTGGGCAGCATGCCCTTGACGGCCTTTTCCAGAGCGCGGCCAGGGAACTTAGCCTGCAGGTCGCGGAAGTTGGTGGCAGTGATGCCGCCGGGGAAACCGGAGTGACGGTAGTACACCTTGTCCAGGTTCTTGGTGCCAGTGACCTTGAGCTTGGAGGCGTTGATGATGACGATGTAGTCGCCGGTGTCAACGTGAGGTGTGTAGATGGCCTTGTGCTTGCCGCGCAGACGGAGTGCCACTTCGCTGGCGACACGTCCGAGCACCTTATCGGTGGCGTCAATCACAAACCACTCGTGTTGCACCTCAGCGGGCTTTGCGCTGAATGTAGACATGAGATTGCTCTTTCTAGAGGGTTTGGCGGATCCTTTTCCGCGGTCGGTGCTTCTTCTTGACTCCATCGCTGGAACAGGAAGCCTCTTAGGCGGGGACTGCCTGGGATTGCTCCCAAACACTTCGCCGCGGGACCCATAAAATCGCTGCGAAGCCCGCCATTATACAAAATAGCGTCCAATACGGCCATGCACCTTTGTCGGCATGTGGATTTAGGCACACGCGCACGAATCCCCGGACACTGGACCCCATCCCTGCGGCCCCGGGCCGCCTGCCCCGCTGCAGCCCGGCTGCCGCACTGCCAAGCAAAGAATTACGACCTATGTTCAGCTACCGCCACGGCTTTCACGCCGGCAACCACGCCGACGTCCTCAAGCACACCGTCCTGATCGCCGCCCTGCAGCACATGGCCCAGAAGGACACGGCCATCAGCGTGATCGACACGCACGCCGGCGCTGGCCTGTACCGCCTGGACGGCGACTTCGCCAGCACCAGCGGCGAGGCCCAGGACGGTATCGCCCGCCTGATCGACATCCCCGAAGCACAGCTGACACCGGCCCTGCGCGCCTATGTGCAGACCGTGCGCAGCGTGAACCAGGGCAAGGGCGTGAAGACCTACCCCGGTTCGCCCTTCATCACCCACAGCCTGCTGCGCCCGCAGGACAAGCTGCGCCTGTTCGAGCTGCACCCGACCGACTGGCGCGCGCTGGACGGCAACATGGCACAGCTGGATGCCGGCAAGCAAGTGGAAGTGCTGATGGAAGACGGCTTCAACGGCGTCAAGCGCTTCCTGCCCCCGCCCTCGCGCCGCGGTTTTCTGCTGTGCGACCCCAGCTACGAGATGAAGACCGACTACGGCCGCGTGATCAGCATGATCGAAGACGCGCTGGTGCGCTTTGCCACCGGCACCTACGCGGTCTGGTACCCTATCATCCCGCGCCAGGATGCACACGACCTGCCCAAGCGCCTGAAGACCATCGCCACCAAGGCCGGCAAGGGCTGGCTGCACGCCACGCTCACGGTCAAGGGCAGCAAGCTGCGCAGCGAGGTGAACGACTGGGGCAACACCACCGAGGCCAAGCGCCCCGGCCTGCCCGCCAGCGGCATGTTCCTGATCAACCCGCCGTTCACGCTGCGCGCGGCGCTCAAGGAAGCCCTGCCGCAGATGCAGCAACTGCTGGCCCAGGACAAGAACGCCACGCACACCCTGGAATACGGCGAATAAACACACCCCAGGCGCGGCAAGACCACGGTGAGGTGCCCCAGGCCGTGCCGCAGCAGGGCCACGGCCTGACCGGGCACGTCGCACGGCAAGCGCGATAAACGCGGAGATTCATCGCGGACCGCCGGCACGGCACGTCACAACGCCACATAAAAAAGGAGCTGTCAGCGCTGTCTTTTCAAGGATTCCAGGGCTTAAAGCTCTCGAAGTCCACGAACGACAAGCGCTGACAGCTCCTTTTTTCACCGATACCCGGGCGGCACGCTGGCCGCGCCGGAGATCCCGTTCAGTTGTTGGCCGCCAGCAGCGCCTCGGGGCAGCTGTCCTGGCCGTCGTCCAGCTTGTAGATTTCCACAGTCTTCACGCCCTTGCCCAGCATGCCGATTTCCTCGGCCGCGGCCTTGCTCAGGTCAATCACGCGGTTCTTGGCGAAGGGGCCCCGGTCGTTCACGCGCACCACCACGGCCTGGCCGGTGCTCTTACTGCGCACGCACAGCTGGGTGCCGAATTCGTAGGTGGGGTGGGCCGCGGTCAGCTCGTACTGGTTGAAGCGCTCGCCGTTGGCCGTCTTGCGACCATGGAAGCCCGGGCCGTACCAGGAGGCAATGCCCTGCTGATCCACCTCGGGCAGCTCCAGGTCGTACAGGCTTTGCTGCACGGCCTTGGCGGGATCACCCAGGCGGTCGGGACGCAGCGCAGGGGGCGCCATACGGGCCAGCGCTTCGGAGCCGGTGCGGCCACTGGCGCGCGGGGCGGTGCTGGTGGCGGAAGGGACACTGACCGCGGCCGCCTCGGTGGCCGGGGGCAGCGGTGCGCAGGCGCTGAGCAGCGAGGCCAGCAGCACGGAAGCCGCAGGCCAGGCGCTGCGGCGCAGCGAAAACTTCAGATACACATTGGCGGTGGCAGCAGGCTGGCACGCAAGTGCGGACATGGTCTAACCCTTCTCACGGTGAGCGCTCAAAAAGCCGCACCACAGGGTCAGGGTCACGCGCAAGCCGGTTTACAGGCCCAAACGGTCACACAGCTCCAAAGTGGCAGCGCTCTGGTTCATCGTATAAAAGTGCAAGCCGGGTGCGCCTTGGTCGCGCAGCTGCTCGCACAAGCGAGTGACCACGTCCAGACCGAAGGCCCGGATGGAGGTCACGTCGTCCCCGTAGGCCTGCAGGCGCAGGCGGATCCAGCGGGGAATCTCAGCGCCTGTCGCATCGGAAAAGCGCATGAGTTGGGAGGAATTGGTGATCGGCATGATACCCGGAACCACCGGAGCCGACACGCCAAGTGCTTGAATCCCCTCGACAAAACGAAAATAAGCGTCCGCATTGTAGAAATATTGGGTGATTCCGGAGCTGGCGCCGGCCTGGATTTTTGTAGCAAAAGCTTTCAGGTCCGCCTCGGGTGAGCGGGCCTGGGGGTGGGTCTCGGGGTAGGCCGCCACCTCGATGTGGAACCAGTCGCCGAACTCGCGGCGGATGAAGGCCACCAGGTCGCTGGCGTAGTGGAATTCACCGCCCAGGCCATAGCCGCTGGGCAGGTCGCCGCGCAGCGCCACGATGCGCCGCACGCCCATGTCCTGGAGCTGCTGCAGCTCCGCGCGCACCTTGTCGCTGGTCGCGCCGATGCAGGAAAAGTGCGAAGCCGCCTGCATGCCTTCGGCCTGGATGTCGCGCACCATGCTGAAGGTGCCGGCCTGCGTGGAGCCACCCGCGCCATAGGTTACCGAGCAAAACTCGGGCTTGCGCGCGTACAGGTCCTGGCGCACCTGCACATGCTTGGCCGCGCCTTCGGGCGTCTTGGTGGGAAAAAACTCGAAGCTGATGGGGAAGCTGCTGGGGTTTGCGTTTACCACGTTCATCTCTCCTCGCCTGCCCTCCCGGCAGGCTGTTGGCGGTCTGGGGTCACGGCCAGGGGCCTGCAGTCATGCGGCCCCCGGGTTCCACCGTCAGTATTTCTTGGTGTTCTTGCGCTTGGGTCGTGCCGGGCCGGGGACGTTGTAGCCGTCTTCCTCGTCGTCGATCACGTCGATGCGCTTGAGCTCGCGCAGCACCGTGCGCGACACGCGCTTGGCCGCCGGCGCCGCGGGCTGATCGGGCAGGGGCTCACCCAGCCCCTTGATGGTCTGGCCTTGCACCGCATGGATGAAGAACTCGCGGTTGCCGTCGCCACCTTCGATGGCGGATTCCATCCAGGCCTTGACCTCCAGACCCAGCTCGGTCAGGCAGGTGCGCACGCGCTCTTCCACTTCCTGGAAGTGGGCCGGCTCGCGCACGATGCCGCCCTTGCCGATCTGGCCAGGCTGCAGTTCGAACTGGGGCTTGACCAGCATCAGCAACTGGCCGTGCGGCTTGAGCAGGCGCACCACGGCAGGCAGCACCAGGGTCAGCGAAATGAAGGACACATCGCCGGTGACAAAGTCGAACAGGGGCGTGGTGTCCACCTCGGCGTATTCCGCCTTGCGGCGGCGCTCGGTCGGCACGGTGCCCTCTTCGCGCGCCTTGGCCTTGGCCGCGCGCTCGGCCTTGAAGGCCTCGATGTCGCTGTCCTTGGCGTCGTTACTGTCGTCGTAGTCCTCGTCGACCTGGCCGCCATTGCGCATCCAGGCGTAGGGCGCCTTGGGCTGGGTGTCGTTGTCTTCTTCCTCTTCCCAGCGCTCAGAGATCACCTCTTCGCAGGCGTCTTGCAGCACCTCGGCGGTCATGGCGCGGGCGTTCATGCCTTCCACGCAGACCACGCGCACATCGGCACGCAGGCGCTCGTGCAGCTGGCCGTGGCCCACGTCCACGCCGATCACCTGGGCCGCACCGCGCTGCAGCAGGCAGTCGGTGAAGCCGCCGGTGCTCTGGCCCACGTCCAGGCAGCGCAGGCCGTCGACCTTCAGGCCGGTGGCCTCGAGCGCGCCTTCGAGCTTCAGGCCGCCGCGCGAGATGTACTTGGCCTCGGCGTTGTCGAGCAGCTTCAGCTCGACGCCCGCGGGAATGTCGTCACCGTTCTTGGCGACCTTCTTCCACGGGGCCAGCGGCGTCAGGCGCCATTCCACGCCCGAAGCGATCAGGCGCTGCGCTTGGGAGCGGGTGGTGGCGTAGCCGTGGTCCACCAAAAATACATCTGCGCGCATAGCGTCTTTCCTTTAATACTCAAACAGACCCTGAGCGCACATCCAGTCTGCGCATGCAGCTATAAAAATGGATGTTTACCCAGGGCAGAGCCACGGCCCCTGCCGCGGCTCCGGTCCGCCATGATCAGTAGCGGTAGGTGTCAGGCTTGTAAGGGCCTTGCTTGTTCACACCGATGTAGGCGGCTTGCTCATCGGTCAGCTCGGTCAGCATGGCGCCGACCTTCTTCAGGTGCAGGCGCGCGACCTTTTCGTCCAGGACCTTGGGCAGCACGTAGACCTTGCCGGCTTGGTACTCGGCCGGCTTGGTGAACAGCTCGATCTGGGCGATGGTCTGGTTGGCGAACGAGGACGACATCACGAAGCTGGGGTGGCCGGTGGCGCAGCCCAGGTTCACCAGGCGGCCCTTGGCCAGCAGGGTGATCTTCTTGCCGTCGGGGAAGGTGATCTGGTCCACCTGGGGCTTGACTTCTTCCCACTGGTACTGCTCGATCGAAGCCACGTCGATTTCGTTGTCGAAGTGACCGATGTTGCAGACGATGGCCTGGTCCTTCATGGCCACCATGTGCTCGTGGCGGATGATGTCCTTGTTGCCGGTGGTGGTCACGAAGATGTCGGCCTTGTCGGCGGCGTACTCCATGGTCACGACCTTGTAGCCTTCCATGGCAGCCTGCAGGGCGTTGATCGGGTCGATCTCGGTCACCCACACTTGGGCGCTCAGGGCACGCAGGGCCTGGGCCGAGCCCTTGCCCACGTCACCGTAACCGGCCACGCAGGCGACCTTGCCGGCGATCATCACATCGGTGGCGCGCTTGATGCCGTCCACCAGGGATTCGCGGCAGCCGTACAGGTTGTCGAACTTGGACTTGGTCACCGAGTCGTTGACGTTGATGGCGCGGAACAGCAGCGTGCCCTTGGCGCTCATCTCGTTCAGGCGGTGCACGCCGGTGGTGGTTTCTTCGGTCACGCCGATGATCTGGGCCGACTTGCGGGTGTACCAGGTGGGGTCCACGGCCAGCTTGGCCTTGATGGCGGCAAACACGATGCGCTCTTCTTCCGAGCCGGGGTTGGCCAGCACGGACAGGTCCTTCTCGGCCTTCTGGCCCAGGTGCATCAGCATGGTTGCATCGCCACCATCGTCCAGGATCATGTTGGGGCCTTCGCCTTCGGTGCCGGCGGCGCCGAATTCAAAGATGCGGTGGGTGTAATCCCAGTAGTCTTCCAGCGATTCACCCTTGATGGCGAACACGGGCGTGCCGGTGGCGGCGATCGCGGCGGCAGCGTGGTCTTGCGTCGAGAAAATGTTGCACGACGCCCAGCGCACATCGGCGCCCAGGGCCTTCAACGTCTCGATCAGCACGGCCGTCTGGATGGTCATGTGCAGCGAGCCGGTGATGCGCGCGCCCTTCAGGGGCTGGGCTGCAGCGAACTCTTCGCGGATGGCCATCAGGCCAGGCATTTCGGTTTCGGCAATCCTGATTTCCTTGCGGCCCCAGTCGGCCAGGGAAATGTCGGCGATTGCGCGGTCTTGGGTATTGCTCATGGTTTCTCCGGTGCGGAAAACAACTTGAAAAAACCACGTTCTGGGGATTGGGGGCTGATGACAGAGGCCTCACCGCACAGAAAGCGTGGGTGAGCGTCGTTGCCTAGGAGCGAGGCCGCGTGACCACGGTCTGCTGCCCTTCCGAGCCTCACGGCACCGCCCATCGGGTGCACGCTGCAACGCTCCTCGGAAGGAAAAGAGGGCCAGATTGTAATCGAGCCCTGGCCGGCGTGCCAGGCTCAGGCCGCGGCAGGGGGAGCGATGCGCAGGGGAATCGTCACCGGCCCGTCGTTGACAAGGTGCACCTGCATGTCAGCGCCAAACCCACCGGTCTGCACCACGGGGTGCAGGCGCCGGGCCTGCTCCACCACATGCTCGTACAGGCGCCGCCCCGCCTCGGGCCGCGCCGCCTGGGTGAAGCTGGGCCGGTTGCCGCCGCTGGCATCGGCCGCCAGCGTGAACTGGCTGACGATGAGCAGCCCGCCGCCCACGTCCTGCACGCTGCGGTTCATCTTGCCCTCGGCGTCGCTGAAGATGCGCAGCTTCAGGACCTTGACCAGCAGCTTGTCGGCCTCCTGCTCGGTGTCGCCCTGCTCGGCACACACCAGGGCCAGCAGGCCCGCGCCAATCCGCCCCACCACCTGACCGTCGATTTCGACATGCGCGGCGCGCACGCGTTGCAACACAGTGATCACACCAATCTCACAATTTCATAGCTGCCTGCGCTCGTCCTACATGGCAATCCATGCCAAAACGGCCCAGAAACCAATCCCTGGGCACGCAAACAGCTGCGGTTTTCAATGGCACCGCCGTTGGTCTGGGAGAGCCTGCACAAACTGCTCCAACGGCAGCGATCGGCGGCGCGCCTTGCCGTAACGCAAAACGCAGTCACCGGGCTTTGGGTATACCCACGGCTCTTCCTGCATGGATGGTGATTGTCCATGCAAGCCGGGCCTTGCGCCCGCTCGCCACCACCGCCCTTCTCAAGCCCATCTGTCTCATGAGCAACGTGCCCCCACGTGCCCCCCTCGTTCCGCCGCACGACCTGCTGCACGCCGTGGCCGTGGCCACCGGCACGCCCATGGCCTACCTGCAATGGCCGGGCGGACGGTGCATCTGGGCCACCGCCACCTACGCCCGGCTGCTGGAGATGCCCAGCCAGGAGCTGCTGGACAAGGCGCCGCAAAGCTATCTGTCCCCCTGCACCTGGAACGAGTGGAAGTGCGAGCTGGAACGCCTGGCCGACAGCCCGCAGCCCGGCACCAGCCTGCAGACCCCGCTGCGCTTTGCCCGCCAGCAGGCCGTCCCCACCCAGCTGGTGGCCGACGTGCAACACGGCGCGGTGCGCGCCATCGTGGTGATTCCGCTGCAGGACCTGTCGCACACCGACGCCCTGCAGATGGTGCAGGACAGTGACACACGGCTGCAGCGCTACGCCCACGCCACGCGGGAGGCCATCATCTTCTTCCGCCAGGGCCGGGTGTTCGACGCCAACCCGGCCGCGATTGCCCTGACCGGCTACCCGCTGCACCAGTTGCTGGATCGCCCGGTGCTGCACCTGCTGCCCCACGTGCTGCGCGCCGAAGCCCAAAGCCTGATCGACCAGGGCACGGAGCACGCCCACGAAACCCGCCTGCTGCACCACGGCGGCCAGGAGCTGGACGTAGAAATCGCCGTTCACCTGCTGCCCGAGGATGGGGACACCTACGGCATGCTGGTGCTCAATGACATCACCGAGCGCAAGCGCGCCGAGGCCGAGGTCTACTTCCTGGCCAACCACGACCCGCTGACCCGCCTGCCCAACCGCCAGGGGCTGATGCAGCAGCTGCGCCAGGTGCTGCTGCAGGCCGAGCGTACGCAGCAGCACATTGCCGTGCTGTACGTGGACCTGGACCGCTTCAAGGACGTCAACGACTCGCTGGGTCACGACGCCGGGGACAAGCTGCTGATCGATGCCGCACGCCGCATGCGCAGCAAGGTCCACCCCGACGACCTGGTCGCCCGGCTGGGCGCCGACGAGTACGTGGTGGTGCTGGCCTCGCCGCTGACTGCCTGCCAGCCCGACTGCATCCTGCGCGAACTGCGCTTCGCGCTGAACAAGCCCTATGTGCTGCCCAAGGAGGCGGTGAACCTGCCGGCCTCGATCGGCGTCAGCATCTACCCCGAGGACGGCAGCACGGCCGAGGAGCTGATGCTCAACGCCAGCGCCGCCATGGAGGCCGCCAAAAGCCTGGGCCAGGGCCACCTGCAGTACTACAGCGCCCACCTGCAGGTGCGCCCCAGCCGCCTGCTGGTGCAGGACCGCCTGCTGCGCGAGGCCGTGGCCAATGACCAGGGGCTGGTGCTGCACTTCCAGCCACTGTGGAACCTGGCCACCAACCGGCTGGAGGGCTTTGAGGCCCTGGTGCGCTGGCAGCACCCGCAGCGCGGCCTGCTGCCGCCGGCCGAGTTCATCGGCTTTGCCGAGGCGCGGGGCCTGATCTCCCTGGTCGACCGCTGGGTGATGCGCGCCGCCTGCAAGCAGCTGCGCGCCTGGCGCGATGCCGGCCTGCCGCCCGTGGTGGTGGCGGTGAACATGTCCGCCACCGAATTCAACCAGCGCACCCTGGTCGAGGAGGTGCAACTGGTGCTGGCCGACACCGGCATCGACCCGCAATGGCTGGAGATCGAGCTGACCGAGACCACGCTGATGAAGCAGTCCGAGCATGTGCTGCACACGCTGCAGGCGCTGCGGCAGCTGGGCGTGCGCCTGTCGATCGACGACTTTGGCACCGGCTACTCCTCGCTGGCTTACCTCAAGCGCTATCCGCTGGACAAGATCAAGATCGACCGCTCCTTCGTCAAGGACACGCCCCAGGATGCCGACGACGTCAGCCTGATCCAGGCCATCATCCAGATGGGGCGCAGCCTGAACCTGCGCACGGTGGCGGAAGGGGTGGAAACCAAGGCGCAGTGGGACATGCTGCAGGCCATGCACTGCGACCTGATCCAGGGCTATTACCTGGCCCGCCCGATGGCGGCCGAGGAGGCGCTGCGCTGGCAGCAGCACCGCTGTCAAATGAGTGCGCCACAATGAGGCATGGCACACACCCCTGTTTCATATTTCACCCTGGCGTCCGAGCCCACCGTCTTTGCCCGCGCCCAGGATGCGCTGGCACAGCTGCAGCGGCTCTACCAGCAACAGATCGACCACCTGCGCAAGGCCATGCAGGCCTATGTGGAAGGCCAGGATTTCCCGCAGCCCGTGCGGGCCTGGTACCCGCTGCTGCGCATCCAGGCCCACAGCGTGCGTCGGCCGGAATCGGGCCTGGCCTTCGGCTTCCTGGACCATCCCGGGGTCTATGAGACCACCATCACCCGGCCCGACCTATTCGGCCACTACCTGCTGACGCAGCTGAGCCTGCTGGAGCGCAACCACGGCGTGCAGTTCGAGGTCAGCCTCAGCACCCAGCCGATCCCCATCCACTTCTCGTTCGCGGACAACGACCACGTCGAAGGCAGCCTGAGCGCGCAACGGCGCCAGTACATGCGCGAAGTGTTCGACCTGCCGGACCTGGCCGCCATGGACGACGGCATCGCCAACGGCACCTGGCAGCCGCGCCCCGGCGGGGCCCTGCCGCTGTCGCTGTTCACCGCACCGCGCATCGACTACTCGCTGCACCGCCTGCGCCACTACACGGGCACGGCACCCGAGTGGTTCCAGAACTTCGTGCTGTTCACCAACTACCAGTTCTACATCGACGAATTCATCCGCCTGGGCCACGCCGAGATGGCCCGACCGGACAGCGAGTACATCGCCTTCATCGAGCCCGGCAACGTGGTCACCCGCCGCGCCGGCCTGCCCGCCGAGGATGTGGACAGGCTGGGCGCCCCCCCGCCCCGGCTGCCGCAGATGCCGGCCTACCACCTGGTGCGCGCCGACCGCAGCGGCATCACCATGGTCAACATCGGCGTCGGGCCGGCCAACGCCAAGACCATCACCGACCACATCGCCGTGCTGCGCCCGCACGCCTGGATGATGCTGGGCCACTGCGCGGGCCTGCGCAACAGCCAGCGCCTGGGCGACTATGTGCTGGCCCATGCCTACGTGCGCGAGGACCACGTGCTGGACGAGGAGCTGCCGCTGTGGGTACCGATTCCGGCGCTGGCCGAGATCCAGCAGGCGCTGCAACAGGCGGTGGCCGACGTGGCCCAGGTATCGGACGACGACCTCAAGCGCATCATGCGCACCGGCACCGTGGCCAGCACCGACAACCGCAACTGGGAGCTGCTGCCCGACAACCTGCCGCAGCGCCGCTTCAGCCAGAGCCGCGCCGTGGCGCTGGACATGGAGTCGGCCACAATTGCGGCCAACGGCTTCCGTTTTCGCGTGCCCTACGGCACACTGCTGTGCGTCAGCGACAAACCGCTGCACGGCGAGATCAAGCTGCCGGGCATGGCCAACCACTTCTACCGGGAGCGCGTGGACCAGCACCTGCGCATCGGCATGCGTGCCGTGGAACTGCTGCGCGACGGTGGTACGCAACGCCTGCACAGCCGCAAGCTGCGCAGCTTTGCCGAAGTTGCCTTCCAGTAAAAACACCGCGCCCCACACCCATGCCCCAGTTGGACTTCGCTTCGATGGCCATCCTGATCGCCATCAACCTGGCAGCCATCGGCCTGGCCCTGCCCTGGGCCATGGGTTCCCCGGTCAGCCCGGCAGCACGGCACGTGCAGCGCTACTTTCTCCTGCAAGCCCTGGGCTGGTCCTTGATCCTGGTCGCCAGCCGCATCCGCGGCACCTTCTGGGACCCGGTACTCAGCCTGTCCGCCACCTGCGCAGCCGCTGCCGCCCAATGGCAGATGGCCCAGGCCCTGCAGTGCTGGCTGGGACCACGCCCCCTGCGTTGGCTGGTCATCGGACTGGCCATCCTGGGGCCGCTGGGCTTTGCCTGGTGGCTGCACGACATCCCGACACGGCTGGCGTGGTACAGCCTCTACCATGGCACCAGCGTCGCCTGCCTGGGCTGGATGTGCCTGCACCCCCTGCGTCCGGTGGCCCGCGGCTGGCGCTATCTGATGGCCGCCTGCGCCACCACGATGAGCCTGGGGCTGCTGGCACGCGCCTACCTGGCGTACTACACCCCCTGGCTGCGGGAATTCGCCCACGACTCCGCCGCCAACTACCTGTTCGCCATCCTGGCCCAGCTGTGCAGCAGCCTGGCGCTGGTCAGCATGCTGGTGGCCTGGCGCGACGAGACCAACCAGAAATTGCGTGACATGGCCTTGACCGACCAGTTGACTGGCCTGGCCAACCGCCATGCGCTGCTGCAAACCGCACCGCGCATGCAGTCCCTGGCACAGCGCCAGCATCTGCCGCTGGCGGTGGTGTTGCTGGATCTGGACCACTTCAAGAACGTGAACGACCAGTATGGTCACACCACCGGCGACCACGCCTTGCAGCTGGTCGCCAAGGTTTTGCACGCCGAGATGCGCCCCAACGAGATGGCATCGCGCTGGGGCGGCGAAGAGTTCTGCTTGCTGCTGCATGCCGATGCGGATGGCGTGCAAAGCTTCTACCAACGCTTCAGCGCAGCGCTGCTGCAACGCGCGCAGCAGGAGTTGGGCTTTGCCCTGCACATCAGTGCGGGCTGTGCCCTGCAGACCGACAGCGATCAAAACCTGGATCAGCTGCTGCAGCGGGCCGACACCGCCTTGTACCAAGCTAAAAGCCAGGGCCGCCGGCGCCTGGTGTTCGGCACGGTGGTGGAGCGGCCGCAACCGCCCACAGCCCTCAGTCCGGCGCAGACGCCCGCCTGAAGCCGCGACGGAGCGCGGCGAAAGGCGACGCTCAGTCCTGTGCCAACGCTGGGTGCTGCGCCTGGCGCTGTGCTGCCACAGGCTGCCCGGCCAGCAAGGCAGCCGCCTCCTTGGCCGCAATGCGCCCCTCGTCGGTGGGCACCACCCACACTTCCACGGCACTGTCCGGGGCATGGATGGCATAGGCCCCCTGTCCGTTGGCGGCCTGGTTGCGCTGCTCGTCCATGCGGATGCCCAGCCAGCCCAGGCGTTCGCACACCTGGGCACGCAGCACGGCATCGTTCTCGCCAATACCGCCGCTGAAGGCGATGGCATCCAGCCCGCCCAGGCAGGCGACCAGGGCGCCGGTCTCGCGGATCACCCGGTGCGTGAACTGGTCGATGGCGCGCTGCGCCGGCGCGCTGCCATCGGCCCGCAGCTTGCGCATGTCGGCCGAAATGCCGGACACGCCCAGCAGCCCGCTTTGCTTGTAGAGCAGCTTTTCGATCTGGGCATGGGGCCAACCCTGCTCCATCAGGTACAGCAACACCCCAGCATCGAGCGATCCGCTGCGCGTGCCCATCATCAGGCCATCCAGCGCCGAAAAGCCCATGGTGGTAGCCACGCTGCTGCCGGCCAGGGCCGCGCACAGGCTGGCGCCATTGCCCAGGTGGGCCATCACCACCCGGCCACGGCCGCGGATGGTGTGCGTCTGCAGCATCGACATGATGTACTGGTAGGACAACCCATGGAAACCGTAGCGGCGCACACCCTGCTCCTGCAGCGCTTGCGGCAGGGCGAAGGCAAAGTCCACCTCGGGCATGCTGGCGTGGAAGGCCGTGTCAAAGCACGCGACCTGCGGCAGCTGGGGAAACGCCGCCCGGAACTGGCGGATGCCCTCCAGGTTGTGCGGCTGGTGCAAAGGCGCCAGCGAGTTGAAGCGCGCCAGCTGCGCCAGCACCTCGTCGGTCACCAGCACCGGCCCCGTGAACACGCCGCCGCCATGCACCACGCGGTGCGAGACGGCCTGGATGTCCGGTGCCGCCTCCAGGCGGTGCACCAGGGCCCGCAGGCTCTGCAAGGCACTTTCAAAAGAAGAGCTGCCTGCGCTGACTGCAAGAGGCTCAGAGTGCTTTTTTCCTAGATATACCCAGTCCATGACGGGCGTCCCCTGGGGCTCCAGCCCCTGGATGCAGCCCGACAGGACATAGGGCTGCACCTGCCCTTCCTGCAGCGGGTGCAGGGAAAACTTCAGGGACGAGGAGCCGGCGTTCACCGCAAGAATGGCCATGTGCGTGTCTCCTGGCTGGGGTCAGCCCTGCTTCCAGGCGTTGGCTGCCTGCTGCTGGCGTCGGTCGTGGGCGGACAGCACCGCCAGCACGCACGAGGCCACGCGGGCCTGCGGGCCGTCGGCACGGCTGGTCAGGGCAATCGGCACGCGGGCGCCGAGCACCAGCCCGGAGCCCGAGGCACCGGCCAGGTACTCCAGCTGTTTGGCCACCATGTTGCCGCTTTCCAGGTCGGGCACGGCCAGGATGTCAGCCTGCCCCGCCACCTCGGAGGCAATCCCCTTGATGCGCACGGCGTCCATGGAGATGGCGTTGTCGAAGGCCAGCGGGCCGTCGAGCTGCGCCGCCGTGATCTGTCCACGGTCGGCCATCTTGCACAGGGCCGCGGCGTCCAGCGTGGAGGGAATGCTGGGCGTCACGGTTTCCACGGCCGACAGGATCGCCACCTTGGGCACGGCCGTGCCCAGCACGCGCGCGAAATCGATCGCGTTCTGGATGATGTCGGCCTTTTCCTGCAGCGTGGGGCGGATGTTGATAGCTGCGTCCGTGATCAGCAAGGGTTTGCTGTACAGAGGCACATCGAAGCGGAACACGTGCGACAGGCGGCGGCCCGTGCGCAGGGCCGGCTGCGCCAGCACGGCCTTGAGCAGTTCGTCCGTGTGCAGGCTGCCCTTCATCAGGATTTCCACCTGCTGGCTGGCCGCCATGCTGGCCGCCAATTCGGCCGCCGCATGGCTGTGTTCCACGGCATGGATTTCCACGCCATCCAGGTTGATGCCGGCCTGCTCCGCCGCACGGCGGATGCGGCCTTCGGGGCCGATCAGCACCGGCACGATCAGGCCGTGGCGTGCCGCGTCCATGGCACCGCTGAGCGATCCTTCGTCACAGGGGTGGACCACGGCGCAGCGCACCGCCGGCAGCGGCTCTGCGCGCGCCAGCAAGTCCTTGAGGCGGGCCTCCGGGTCGAACAGCTGGATCTGCGGTGCGTGCACCGTGGGCACCTTGACCTTCTGCGTCGGCGGCATCAGTCTGGCTTCGCCCTTGAGCACCACTTCGCCCTTCTGGTTGGTGACCAGGCAGTCCATCTTGACGCGCTTTTTCTCGTCGTCCTTTTCGGTCACCGTCGCCACCACGGTCAGGGTGTCACCGATGCGCACCGGCTTGGTGAACTTCAGCTCCTGGCCCAGGTAAATCGTGCCAGGGCCGGGAAACTGGGTGCCGAACAGGGCAGAGATCAGCGCCGCGCCCAGCATGCCATGCGCGATCACGCCGTGGAACATGGTGGCGTCGGCATATTCGGCGTTCAGGTGGGCGGGGTTGATGTCCCCGGACACGGCCGCAAAGGCCTGGATGTCCTCCAGCGTCACGGTGCGCAGCAAACGGGCGCTCTGGCCGACTTCGAGCTCGTCGTAGGTGACGTTTTCCATCCATTCCATCGCAGGGGCTTGGGTGTTCATGGGTTTCTCCGGTCGACCGGCGCCGGGGCGCCGGTGCAGTTCTGCAAAAGCCAAAAATCCAGGGGGATCTTCAGTCCACGGCGTGGACGCCGCCGTCCACATAGATGGTCTGGCCCGTCATGCCAGAGGCGGCATCCGAGCACAGGAAGGTGCTGAGCTGGGCAATCTCTTCCAGCGTGACCAGCCGCTGCAGCGGCGCCTTGGCCTGGGCCGAGGCCATCAGGCCATCGAAGTCGGCAATTCCCGAGGCGGCGCGCGTCAGGATCGGGCCGGGCGAGACCGCATGCACACGGATGTTCTTCGGCCCCAGCTCCATGGCCATGTAGCGCACCATGGACTCCAGTGCTGCCTTGACCGGGCCCATCAGGCCATAGTTGGGCACGGCCTCGCCGGAGCCCAGGTAGCTCATCGACAGCATGCTGCCGCCATCCGGCATGTGTGGCGCGCACAGCTTGGCCAGCTCTGCAAACGAGTGGCAGGAGACGCTGATCGCCCGGGCAAACCCTTCGCGTGAGCTGTCCACCACATCGCCGTGCAGATCGTCCAGCGGGGCCCAGGCGATCGAGTGGATCACGAAGTCCAGCTTGCCCAGCTTGCGCACGGCGTGCTCCACCAGGGCTTCGAGCTGGCCGGGCTCTTCCACGTTGCAGTTCACCAGGTCGACACCGATGGGGTCGGTCAGCGGCGTCACCCACTTGCGGGCCTTGTCGTTCAGGCACGAGGCCACTACCTCGGCGCCCTGGGCGCGGGCCTGCGCCGTGCACCCCCAGGCGATCGAGCGATCGTTGGCCACACCCAGCACCAGACCTTTTTTACCTGCCACGCTGAATGCATGGGCTGCGTTGTTCTGCATCCTCTCTCCCTCTCTTGCGCCTGGGCGCTGTAGCTATGAAAAACGGGGGCCTGGCACACGGTGGCCAGGCCAGTATGGGGGATGCGCTCCGCCGTCAGTCGGCGTAACGCACCATGACGTACTCGCCCGGGGCTTCGCACACCACGTGCTCGGCCCGGATCGGCTGGGCCTTCATCGGTGTGCCCGAGCGGGCCTTGATCCAGGCATCCATGGCCTCCCACCAGGAGCCCTGGACCACCGGCGTGCGCGCGGCCCAGTCGTCGGGATCGGTCCAGCCATGGCCTTCTTCCACGCTGGCGATCTGGTAGCTGCGCCGTGGCCGTCCGGGCTCGGAGACGATGCCGGCGTTGTGCCCACCGGCGGCCAGCACGAAGGTGACGTGCGTGTCGGTCTGCAGGTGGATCTTGTAGACCGACTTCCAGGGCGACACATGGTCGCGCGTGGTGCCCACCACCATCATCGGTGCCGCGATGTCCATCAGGGCCACCGTCGACCCGGCAAAGCGGTACTGCCCCGATGCCAGCGCGTTGTTCAGGAACAGCGACGTCAGGTACTCGTTGTGCATGCGCGCGGGCAGGCGGGTCTGGTCGGCATTCCAGCTCATCAGGTCGAAGCTGGCATCGTCCTCGCCCATCAGGTAGCGCCGCGTGTTGCGCGACCACACTAGGTCCTTGGAGGCCAGGAACTGGAAGGAGCCGCCCATCTGCTTGCCGGACAGGTAGCCACGCTCGTTCATGCGCTGGCGCAGGTTGGCCAGTTGGTCCTCGTCGATGAACACGCCCAGCTCCCCGGGCTCGGCAAAATCGGTTTGCGCCGCCAGCAGAATGACCGAACTCAGCTGGGGCATATCGGCTGGCACCAGGGCCTGCTCCTTGGCCGTGCGGGTCTTCTTGCGCTGCAAGCGCCCCAGGGTGGCGGCCGCAATCGCCAGGAAGGTACCGCCCAGGCAATAACCCACGGTGTGGATGCTGGCTGCGCCGGTGCGCGACTTCACCGCCGCCATGGCCTCCAGCACGCCGGTGCTCAGGTAGTCCTGCATCTTCAGGTCGCGGTCGGAGGCATCCGGGTTGCGCCAGGAGACGATGAACACCGTATGGCCCTGGCTGACCAGGTAGCGCACCATTGAGTTCTGCGGCGACAGATCCAGGATGTAGTACTTCATGATGCACGAGGGCACGATCAGCACCGGCTCGGGCAGCACCTGCTCGGTCTGCGGGCTGTACTGGATCAACTCGATCAGGTGGTTGCGGAACACCACCTTGCCCGGTGTGCACGCCACATCCTGGCCGACGGCGAATTCCAGCGGCTCCAGCTGGTCGGCCGCAGTGTCGGCCTTGGCCTTGCGCGCGGCCTGCACATCTTCGGCAAACAGCTTCACGCCCTGGCGCAGGCTCTCGCCCTGCGTGGCCTTGGCCTTGACCAGCACCTCGGGGTTGGTGGCCGCCCAGTTGGACGGCGACAGGGCATCCATCCACTGCCGGGTGAAGAACTCGACCACATGGCTGTGGTGGCGCGTCATACCGTCAACCTGCGCGGCCTCGCGCCACCAGCTGTCGGCCGCCTTGAAGTGTTCCTTGACGGCCCGGTAAGGCCACTGCTGCCAGGCGACGTCCTTGAAGCGGGCATCGCTTTCGCTGCTGGGCTGCAGGCTGGCTTGCGCAGCCTGTTGCGCCAGTTGCACCGCCTTGTGGGCCAGCGTCATCTGTTTGCCCGGCGCCGTGGCCAGGTGCATCATCCAGTCGGCGGCGGCCAAACCCAGGGCCACGGGGGACAGGCCCATGGTGCCGGCGCTCAGCGCGGCACGCACCTGGTCATCCAGGGCCTGCGCGGCTTCGGCTGGGGAAGCGCCATGGGTTGGGCGGGTCGGTATGTTCGGTGAAGTCTCGCTCATCTCGGGGCCTAATGGTTACAACTGTAGCTACCAGTAACCATTCTCGGGAAAACCACCGCAACCACCAAATCCAAACCTCCGCACCTTGATTCGCATCAAGCTTCACCCGCTTCCCGGCGTCCGCGGCTTGACGCCCAGCCCGCGCTCCGCGCCTTACGCCATGCTGACCAGGCCAACCGCCGCTGCGGCATGCTGCGCAGCGTGCAGCACCAAGTGCGCCGCCTTCTCTGCCACCATGATGGTCGGGGCGTTGGTGTTACCACTGGTGATGCGCGGAAAGATAGAGGCGTCCACCACCCGCAGCCCCTGCACCCCGTGCACCCGCAGTTGGCTGTCGACCACGTCCAGGGGGCCAGGGCCCATGCGGCAGGTGCCGACCGGGTGGTAGATCGTGTCGGCAGTCTGCCGCAGCCAGTCGGCGATCTGCGCCTCGGTCTGCGCCGCAGCCGAGGCCGGCAGCTCCCTGGCGCCATGGCGCGCCAGCGCCGGCTGGGCCAGGATGTGGCGCATGCTGCGCACCCCCTGCACCATGGGCGCCAGGTCCCGGGCTTCGCCCAGGAAGTTCGGGTCCACGGCCGGCAGGGTCAGCGGATCGGCACTGCGCAGTCGCACCTGGCCGCGGCTGTGCGGCTGCAGCAGGCACAGGTGGCAGGAAAAACCATGGCCCCAGACGGTCTGGCGCCCATGGTCCAGCAACTTACCCACCACGAAGTGCAGCTGCAGATCGGGCTGCGCCAGCTCCGCACGGCTGCGCACAAAGGCGCCGGCCTCGGCAAAGTTGGTCGTCAGCAGGCCGGTGCGCTGGCGGTGCCACTGCCAGGCCCCGCGCGCCACGTGCCACAGCCCGGCGGGCGACAGGCCGAACGACTGTGTCAGTCCCGGCGCATCGCACAGCAAGATCGCATCCAGGTGGTCATGCAGGTTGGCCCCCACGCCGGGCAGGTCGCACCGCAGCGGAATGCCCAGTTCCTGCAGGTGGCCCGCCGGCCCCAGGCCCGACAGCATCAGCAACTGGGGCGACAGCAGTGCGCCCGCGCTGAGCAGCACCTCGCGCCGCGCCTGCACCACGTGGCGTGCGCCATCGCGCAGGTATTCCACCCCGGTCGCACGCAGCCCCTGCGAGGTGTCCGACAGCAGGATGCGCAGCACCTGGGCCCCGGTGCGCACCCGCAGATTGCGGCGTCCGAGGTGGGGCGTCAGATAGGCCTTGGCGGCGCTGCAGCGTTCCCCCTGCTTCTGGGTGACCTGGTAGCAGCCGACGCCTTCCTGGGAGGGGCCATTGAAATCCGCGTTGCGGGGCAGCCCCGCCTGCACCCCGGCCTCGACAAAATCCAGGCTCAGCGGATTGGGCTGCTGCAAATCCGCCACATGCAACGGCCCGCCCTGGGCATGCAGCGCGTCCGCGCCACGTGCGTTGTGCTCGGCCTTCAGAAACCAGGGCAGCACCTCCTGCCACGACCACCCGGGGTTGCCTTGCGCGGCCCAGGCGTCATAGTCCTGCGGCTGTCCGCGCAGGTAGATCATGGCATTCACCGAGCTGCTGCCGCCCAGCACCTTGCCGCGGGGCTGAAAGCCGCAGCGGCCATTCAAGCCGGGCTGGGGCACGGTGTCGATCGACCAGTTGAACTGGCCGGTCCTGGCCAAGCCCGCGATGCCGGCCGGGCACTGCACCAGCGGGCTGGCATCGGCGCCACCGGCTTCGAGCAGGCACACCTGGTGCGCGCCGTCCTCACTCAAGCGGCCAGCCAGCACGCTGCCCGCAGAGCCTGCGCCGATGACCACGAAATCAAAGGTTTCATCCATGCTGCTCGCTCCCCCGGTCTGAAGACGCGCACTTTACGGGCGTGCCGCGGGAAATTCGCTACCATCTTTCCCGCATTTCAATCATTAACTGGGGAGATAACACTGTGAGCATTCAAACCGTAGGCATCGTTGGCGCAGGCACCATGGGCAACGGCATCGCGCAGGCATGCGCCGTGTCCGGCATCCAGGTGGTGATGGTCGATATTTCCGAAGCCGCCGTGCAAAAGGGCCTGGCCACCGTGGCCGGCAGCCTGGACCGTCTGATCAAGAAGGAAAAGATCACCGCCGCCGACAAGGAACAGGCCCTGGCGCGGATCAAGACCTCCACCAGCTATGACGACCTGAAGGGCGCCCAACTGGTGATTGAGGCCGCCACCGAGAACTACGACCTCAAGGTCAAGATCCTCCAGCAGCTCGACGCCCTGCTGGCCCCCGAGGTGCTGATTGCCACCAACACCTCCTCCATCTCCATCACCCAGCTGGGTGCCGCGACGCGCCGCGCCGACAAGTTCATCGGCATGCACTTCTTCAACCCCGTGCCCATGATGGCCCTGGTGGAGATCATCCGTGGCCTGCAAACCAGCGATGCTACGCACGACACCGTCAAGGCCCTGTCGGAAAAGCTGGGCAAGTCGCCCATCACCGTGAAGAACGCGCCCGGCTTTGTGGTCAACCGCATCCTGGTGCCCATGATCAACGAGGCGTTTTACGTGCTGTCCGAAGGCACGGCCACGGCCGAGGACATCGACGCCGGCATGAAGCTGGGCTGCAACCAGCCCATCGGACCACTGGCCCTGGCCGACATGATCGGCCTGGACGTGTGCCTGGCCGTGATGGAGGTCTACCTGAAGGAATTCGGTGACAGCAAGTACCGCCCCTGCTACCTGCTGCGCGAGATGGTGGCCGCCGGCCGCCTGGGCCGCAAGACCGGCCAGGGCGTGTACACCTACTGATCCCCTGCTGGCCCACCCTCGCGCCCTGCGCGGGGTGCTCTACCCTCCAACGGCCAGGCTCACTGCCTGGCCGTTGTGCTGGGGCCTATCCCGTGTGCTGACCTTGCTGTCGGCATGGATTTCACAATTAAATTGCACACAATTTAATTAAGCACTACATTTACCCCCATGACTTCCACCGCACCCGGCCTTGATGCCCGCGCCCAGCAACTGGACCACCAGCTGTGCTTTGCGCTGTATTCGGCGTCGCTGGCCATGACCAAGCTGTACAAGCCCCTGCTCGAAGGCCTGGGCCTGACCTACCCGCAGTACCTGGTGCTGCTGGTGCTGTGGGAGCGCGATGACCTGATGGTGTCGGAACTGGGCGAGCGCCTGTTCCTCGACTCCGGCACGCTCACCCCCCTGCTCAAGCGCATGGAAGCCGCCGGCTGGCTGCAGCGCCAGCGCGACGCGGCCGACGAGCGCCGCGTGCGCGTCACGCTCAGTCCCGCCGGGCGGGCCCTGCAGGCTCAGGCCGCAGGCATTCCCGCCTGCGTGCTGCAGCACAGCCAGTGCACACTGTCCGAGCTGCAGGCGCTGACAGCCCAGGTGCAGCAACTGCGCGACCGCCTGGCCGCCCCCCTTTCGTTGTCCCCCGCTTCGTCCTGAAGCGATTCCTCAGCCCTTTGTCAGGAGCACACCATGGCCTCTTTGGAAAAAGTTCTCTACACCGCCCGCGCCCACACCACCGGCGGCCGCGATGGCGCCGCGCGCACCGATGACGGTCGCCTGGATGTGAAGCTGTCCTCGCCCGGCACCAGCGGCACGGGCACCAACCCCGAGCAGCTGTTCGCGGCCGGTTACTCGGCCTGCTTCATCGGCGCGCTGAAGGCCGTGGGCGGCAAGCTAGGCATCGCCGTGCCCCAGGACGTGGCCATCGACGCCGAAGTGGACCTGGGCACCATCCCCAATGCCTACGGCATCGCCGCCCGCCTGAAAATCAGCCTGCCCGGCCTGGACCGTGAACAGGCCCAGAAGCTGGTCGACGCTGCCCACCAGGTCTGCCCCTACTCCAACGCCACGCGCGGCAACATCGACGTGACGCTGACCCTGGTCTGAGCCCGCAGCACCCACTCCCCACAGCCGGGCCCAGCCCGGCTTTTTTGCGTGCACCGGGGGCTGCGCCTTCAGGGCCGCAGCAGCGCCCCCGGCAAGGCGGTGTAGCGGCGCGTGGTCAGGTCCAGGCAGCCTTCGGCAACCAGGGGGCCGGCGAAGGCGTGCGTGCGGTAGCGCACCAGCCACAGTTGCGGCGCCGCGCACGCCAGTGGCGCCAGGCCGGCCAGCGCGGCCTGCAGGGTGTGCAGGATGGGCGCCATCGGCACGCTCTGGGCATAGTGGCCCAGGGTCACGTGCGGCACGTAGTGCCACGCCGGGGCTGGCGGCTCGGGCACCAGGGCCTGGTGCAGCGGCTGCAGGGCGACGGCATCGGCCGGATCCAGCCCCAGGTAGGGCACGGTGCTGAAGCTGCCGCTGCCCTGCACGCGCAGCACCCGCGGCCACGCCGGCGCATGCTGCAGGCCGGCGATGTCGGCGCGCAACTGCGCCACCCCGAAGGTGGCGGCCGCTGGGCCCGCCCCCTGCGCCATCAATCCCCGGTAGGCCACCGTGACATGCGGCTGGCGGGCATAACCCGGCCACAGCCGGGGGCCCAAGGCCTGGCGCGCCCGCTGCACGCGCTGCGCCAGCGCCGGGGCGCGCAGCCACAGCACCCAGACGGCGCACCAGGCGCAGCCCTGGTGCCATTCGGCAAAGTCGCGGTCTTCGCAGGCCTGGGTGAAAACGGGAGGGTCAAACGGCATGGCCTGCGCAGTGTGCCAGCAAACCCCGCCTCCTCGGATTCAGAAAAAGGAGCTGCTTGCGCGCTGCATGGCTGGATTTCATAGCCATTTGCTTTGCAAATCCGCATTGAGCAAGCGCAACCAGCTATCTTTTTCCATCCCCGGGAAAGCCCCAGGGCACACTGCAAGCCAGCCGCCAGCTTGGAGGCGCAGCATGTCGTCCATGAAACTGGCCCTGTTCTCCGACATACACGCCAACCTCCAGGCCCTGCAGGCCTGCATGGACCACGCCCGCGCCCAGTCCGCCACGCAGCTAGCATTCCTGGGTGATCTGGTCGGCTACGGCGGCTCGCCCGCCGAGGTGCTGGACACGGTCATGCAGGCCGTCGAGCAAGGCGCCTGGGCCGTGCGCGGCAACCACGATGACGTGGCGCTGCACCCGCCCCGCCACATCCAGCACCAAGGGGAACAGGGCGCGCAGTGGACGCACGACCAGCTCGGCCGCCACCACCAGGACTTCCTGCAGCACCTGCCGCTGCTGGCCCCGCACGGCCGCATCCTGCTGGTGCATGCCAGCGCCCACCAGCCCGAGCGCTGGCCTTACGTCGAAAACAGCGTCATGGCCGAGCGCAGCATGGCCGCTGCCAGCGACCTGGACCCCGGCATCCGCTACGTCTTCAGCGGCCATGTGCACCAGCAGGCGCTGTACTACCGCACGCCCACGGCCAAGCTCATGCGCTTCGTGCCGCAGCCCGGCGTGCCCATTCCCGTACCCAGCCACCGCCAGTGGCTGGGCATCGTCGGCGCCTGCGGCCAGCCGCGCGACGGCGACCTGCGCGCCATGTATGCCCTGTACGACGACAGCGCCGCCACCCTGACCTTCTACCGCGTGCCCTACGACCATGCGGCCGCCGTGCAGGCCGTACAGCGCAGCGGCATGCCGCCGGAGTTTGCCGAGCGCCTGGAGCAAGGCCGATGAGCCCGCAGACCCCGCCCCGCCGCCCGGGCCTGGGCGCGCCCCACAGATCCCCGAAGCACCAGGGAACGGCACGGCCATGAAGAAGGCACCCGGCACCGAAGTCGATGGCTTCCTGGTGCATGACTGCATCCATGCCGGCGGCATGGCCCACATCTACACCGTCACCTACGCCCAGCCGCGCAGCCCCGGCAGCAGCCCGGGCTTCCCGATGGTGATGAAGATCCCGCGCATGACGGCCGGCGACGGGGCCGAGAACATCGTCAGCTTCGAGATGGAGCTGCAAATCCTGCCGGCCCTACACGGCCCCCACGTGCCCCGCTTTGTCGCGGCCGGCGACCTGCTGCGCCTGCCCTACCTGGTCATGGAGCACATGCCCGGCCACACCCTGCAGCACTGGCTGGACCAGCCCGGCGCACAGCCGATTGCCACCATCGCCCAACTGGGCGCCGCCATGGCCCAGGCCGCCCACAGCCTGCACCAGCAGAACTGCTGCCACCTGGACCTCAAGCCCGGCAACGTACTGATCCAGGACGACGGCAACGCCGTGCTGCTGGACTTCGGCCTGTCCTGCCACGCCCACTACCCCGACCTGCTGGCCGAAGAGCTGCGCAAGGCCGTGGGTTCTCCCGCCTGGATGGCACCCGAGCAGATCGTGGGCGTGCGCGGCGACCTGCGCAGCGACATCTTCGCCATCGGCGTCATGCTTTACGAGCTGACCACGCGCGAGCTGCCCTTCGGCAACCCCAGCACCGATGGCGGCCTGCGCCAGCGCATGTGGATGGCCCCCACGCCGCCGCGCGCCCTGCGCGCCGACGTGCCCGACTGGCTGCAGGAGATCATCCTGCGCTGCCTGGAGCCCGAGGCCGCCAACCGCTATGCCACGGCGGCCGAGCTGGCCTTCGACCTGGCCAATCCCGGGCAGGTTCCGATCACGCGCCGTGGCCTGCGGTTGCGTGGCCTGCCGCTGTGGGGTCAGCTGCGCCGCTGGATCCGCGCGGCCGGCATGGAGTACCGCCCCAGCCCGCTGCCCACACAGCAGATCTCCGAAGTGCCGATCCTGATGGTGGCGCTGCCGCACAAGGACGTCAGCGATGCCACCCTCTACAGCCTGCGCCAGGCCGTGGCACGCTCGCTGTCCACCCGCCCCGGGGCCCGGTTGGCGGTGGTTACCGTGATCTCGCCCTCGGCCAGCAGCAGCACCGACAGCCGGCGCAGCGAAACCCAGCTGCACCGCACGCACCTGGCCCAGCTCAAGCAGTGGGCCCAGGGGCTGGACAGCGCCGGCCATGGCATCAGCTTCCACGTGCTCGAAGCCAGCGACGTGGCCCAGGCCCTGGTGCGCTATGCCGAGGGCAACAGCGTCGGGCTGATCATTCTGGGCGCGGCCACGCACGGCCTGCACATGCAGCGCCTGATTGCCACGGTGCCCATGCGCGTGGCCCGCGATGCCCCGTGCACCGTCATCCTGGTCAAGCAGCAATTGCCCTTCGAAGCCCTGGGACAGTTGCACACCGGTCACGCCAGCACCCCCACCACTTAGTTGGCACGCACTCTTTCGCTAGACTTGAAGCGTGCACTTCGGCGGGCGAGCGCTCCATCCTGGGCCAAAATGGGGCCTGAGAAAGGGTCCCTGCATCGGGCGTTCCTGGCGTTTTTGCATTCATTTGCATTGCCGCACACCATCATGTGAAATTTTTTGTTACAAACGCCACCATGCGCATTGCTGTTCTCGACGACGACACGGTTTTTTTACGG
Source organism: Comamonas aquatica (assembly GCF_018064205.1). Lineage (NCBI taxonomy): Bacteria > Pseudomonadati > Pseudomonadota > Betaproteobacteria > Burkholderiales > Comamonadaceae > Comamonas > Comamonas aquatica. Next base: position 3,123,021 of record NZ_CP072916.1, read on the forward strand.
CTGGTGGAGGCCACGATTCACCAAATGGGTCATGCCACCATCTTGTTTGAGACGGGCGAAGACCTGCTGCGCGCCATGCGTCGCGAAAGCTTTGACCTGCTGATCGTCGACTGGCTGCTCCCGGGCCTGAGTGGCATTGACGTGGTGCGCGCCCTGCGCGAAGCGGGCGGCAGCAAGCTGCCCATCCTGTTTGCCAGCCAGCGCCACGAGGAACAGGACATCGTCGCCGCCTTCCATGCCGGGGCCGACGACTTCATGATCAAGCCCCTGCGCGTGCAGGAGCTCATGGCCCGCGTCACCGCCCTGATGCGCCGCGCCTACCCCGACGTCACCACCATGCGCCTGGACTTCGAGCCCTACCGGCTCGATCCCGTGGCACGCACGGTGTACCTGCACGACCAGCCGATCGAGCTCAAGCACCGCGAGTACGAGCTGGCCGAGTTCCTGTTCCAGAACTGCGGCCGCCTGCTGTCGCGCAACCACCTGACCGAAGCGGTCTGGGGCAGCATCACCCCCACGCCTTCGCGCACCCTGGACACCCACGCCTCGCGCCTGCGCACCAAGCTGCAGCTGGGCCAGTTCCATGGTCAGGGCCAGATCTACCAGCTCAGCGCGATTTACGGCCTGGGCTACCGCATGGAAATCCTGCCGGCCCCGGAAGCGGCCACAGCACCCACGGCCTAGGCCCCCCCGGCAGGCACGGCGACGGGCATGCCGATCCGGCACGCGGTCCGCGCAGCGCCAGCCCACGGCCATCGCGGGGGCCTGGCCTGCTCCGTCCGTCGGCCACGGGGGCCATCGCCTGGCCTATGCCAGGCTGTGCCTGCCATACTTGAGCCCCATTCGGCCCGCCACCCTGTTCCATCCGCCCATGCCGCGCCCTTGGCCATGAAGCTTTCCTTTTCCAGCCTGACTGCCAAAATCGTTGCCCTGGTCGCTTGCTTGGGGGCGGTATCGGGCATCATCACGCTGTATGCCACATGGCACATGCAGCGCATCGAGGGCCAGTACCACGCCCTGCTGGACCAGCAAGTCCTGGTGGCGGACAAGGTCAGCCAGGTGCGCCAGCACCTGACCGACGCCTCCAGCCTGGTGCATGCCAGCTTGAGGGCCCCGGGCACCGGGCAGGCACAGGCCAGCGCAGAGCAGCTTGACCAGACCCAGCAATCGTTCGAGCGCACCCTGCACAGCCTGTACCCTGCCTTGCCAGGCTATGAGTTCCGCCTGGATACCGTGCTGATGCAGGCGCGCCACAGCTTTGCAATCGCCCGCCGCATCATTGAGCAAACCCTGCACTGGCACAGCGACCAGGCCTTGCAAAGCCTGACCCTGAGCCTGAACCCGGCAGTTGCCCTGCTGCACACCGAGGTCGAGGCCCTACGCGTGGATGCCCAGCATGTGCTGGCCCAGAGCACGCAACAGATGGCGATGGACACGACCCAGACCATCCGCCAGGCCACCTGGGCTGGCTGGCTGAGCCTGCTGCTGCTGTGCGCCGGCACCGCCTGGATCGCCTGGCTGCATGTGTCGCGCCCCATCGGGCGGCTGACACGCAGCATGCAGCGCATGAGCCGGCAGCAGTACGACACGCCCATCGCCGACCAACACCGGCAAGACGAGATCGGCTCCATGGCACGGGCCCTGCAAAGTTTCGGCCAGTCGCTGCAGGAGGCGGAGCAGTTGGAGCAGGCCCTGGTCCAGCACCAGAACAACCAGTTGCTGACCGACCAGTTGCTGCAACTGACCAGCGCCTTGCCGGGCGCGGTGTTCCAGATGCGCATGACACCCGATGGCGCGTGGCGGCTGACCTTCGTCAGCCCCCAGTGGGCCCAGCTCATGGGCATGGGCGCCAGCGAGGACAAGGACACCCAGACCGGCACGGTGGCCCAGATCATCAAGCACTACGACGCCCACGCCACCGCCACGGCGCGGCAACACTTCCAGGACAGCGCACAGACGCTCACCCCGGTGGACTTCGATGTCTCGATGCGCATGGCCGACGGCGTCACCCGCTGGATCAAGACCCGCGCCAACCCCCACATGGAAGGCGATGGCTGCGTGGTCTTCAACGGCGTCTGGCTGGATGTGACCAAGGAGGTGATGCAGTCCCTGGCGCTGGAAAAAGCCAAGCGCCAGGCCGAACTGGTGGCGCAGGAGAAATCCAACCTCCAGGCCAGCATCAGCCATGAGATCCGCACCCCGCTCAATGCCATCCTGGGCCTGACGCAGCTGCTGCTCAAGGCCAACCTGCCCGAGACGCAGCACGAGCAGTTGCAAAGCGTGCTGCGCGCCAGCCAGCACCTGCGCGGCATCGTCAATGAAGTGCTGGATTTCTCCAAGATCGATGCCGGCCAGCTGCAGCTGGAAAGCACCGATTTCAGTCTGCACGACGTGGTGCTGGATGTGCTGAGCATGTGCCGCGAAGATGCCAGCCACAAAGGCCTGGCGCTGGACTACCACATCGCCCCCCAGGTGCCGGACAGCTTGCGCGGTGATCCGCACCGGATTGCGCAAATCCTGCTCAACTACGTGAACAACGCCATCAAGTTCACGGCCTCCGGCTGGATCCGCATCGCCATCCACCTGGCCCCCAGCAGCACCTTGCACCGCATCATCCTGCACGCCAGCGTCCAGGACACCGGCCCCGGCATTCCCGCCGACCGCATGCCCCTGCTGTTCCAGGCCTTCCAGCAGGCCGACAACTCCATCACCCGCCGCTTTGGCGGCACCGGGCTGGGGCTGACCATCTCGCGCGCGCTGGCCAAGCTGATGGGCGGAGACACCGGCGTCAAAAGCCAGCTGGGCCAGGGCAGCACCTTCTGGTTCACCGCCTTGCTGGAGCCCGCCCGCACGCCCGTACAGCGCACGCACGCCCCCACGCCCACCACCTGGCAAGGGCAACGCGTGCTGGTGGTGGACGACCACCCGCTCAACCGCGCAGTGGTCGAGGGCATGCTGCACGCGGCCGGCCTGCAGACCGAGGCGGCCGAAGACGGCGTGCAGGCCCTGCTGCGGCTGCAGGCCGTGGGCCCGGGCCATTACCACTGCATCCTGATGGATGTGCAGATGCCGCACATGGATGGCCTGAGCGCCACCAAGGCACTGCGCCAGATGCCCGGCTTCGAATCCGTGCCGGTGATCGCCATGACCGCCCACACCGGGGTGCAGGACATGGAGCGCAGCAAGGCCGCCGGCATGAATGCCCACCTGTCCAAGCCTCTGCTGGAGTCGTCCTTGCACGCCGCATTGCAGCAATGGCTGGCCGCCAGCCCTGGGGCGCCCACCGGCCGCCAAGACGGCAGCGATGCCGCGCCCCCCAGCCCGCCCCAACCCCTGGTGTTCGACGCCTCCGCGATCGACGCCCTGGCACAGCTGTTCAATCCCGACAAGCTGCAGCAGCTCGTGACCCAATTTGCCAACGACAGCCTGCAGCGGGCGCGCAGCCTGCCCGCCCTGGCTGCCCAGCACGACTGGCTGACCATGCGTGCCGAAGCGCACAAGCTGTCCGGGACGGCGGCCACCTTCGGGCTGATGCGCCTGGGCTTCCTGTCGTCCGCCCTGTCGACCGCGCTCAAGGCCGCCGACGCCGCCCAAACAACCACACTGGCACAACAAATTGCAGATTGCGCGGAAGATGGCGTGGCACAGTTGCGCACCTATTGCCCAGCGTGTTTTTCCCAAGCCTGAGCCCCGCCATGTCCCACGCAAGTCTGCAGCCCATTCACCCTCACTTGCTGGCGACCACCCACGCACAGAAGGTGCTGGTGATTGACGATGTGGAGATGAATGCCACGCTGATCGCCAGCGTGATCAGCACTTTGTGCGAGGTGCAGACCGCCACCTCGGGCACTGAGGGCCTGCAACTGGCCCTGCAGTACAACCCCGACCTGATCCTGCTGGACGTGCTGATGCCCGGCATGGATGGCTTCGAACTGTTCCGCCGTCTCAAGAGCGAGCCACGCACCGCCCACATCCCGGTGATTTTCCTGACGGCCATCTCGGACATGAGCGCCGAGGAAGTCGGACTGAACATGGGGGCCGCGGACTTCATTGCCAAGCCTTTCCGCACCGCCGTGCTGCTGGCCCGCGTGCGCAACCACCTGGAGCTGGTGCGCCAGCGGCATCTGCTGGAGCGCCTGTCCCACAGCGATGGGCTGACCGGGATTGCCAACCGCCGCTACTTCAACACCATGCTATCGCGCGAATTCAGCCGCATGCAGCGCCAGAACCAGCCCCTGGGGCTGGTGATGATCGATGTGGATGATTTCAAGGCCTTCAACGACCACTACGGCCACCTGCGCGGCGACGAATGCCTGCAGCTGGTGGCCCAGGCCATCGCTCAGTGCCTGCAGCGCCCCGGCGACATGGTGGCGCGCTATGGCGGCGAAGAATTCGTCTGCCTGCTGCCGAACACCCCGGTCTCCGGCGCCCTGAAGCTGGCCCACGACATCCAGACCGCGATTGCCGGCCTGCAGATGCCCCATGTGCAGGCCCAGGCCACGGATTTCGTCACGGTCAGCATGGGGGTGGCCGCGGCCACGCCGCAGGAAGTGCCCGGCAGCCACCAGTTGCTGGCCCTGGCCGATGCCCGCCTGTACCGCGCCAAGCGCGGCGGCCGCAACCGGATCATCAGCGAGGACTAGCCGGCGGGCGAGCGCCTAGCAGCGCCCACGCACGCGGCATTCGGGCACCACGTTGCCGTGGGCATCCCGCCACTGCAGCGGCGGCGTCGTGGCCTCGGGCGCGGCAGCTGCCGGCGTGGGGGGCGATGCAGTCGGGGCACTCTCAGCCCCGGGGGCGTGCAACACGGTGGACGTCCCTACCCCGGCGCCCACGTGCGCACCGCCGCCGACCGGCACCGACGTGCCCACGCCCGCATGCCCGGTCACCTGGCCGCTGGAGCCCACACCGACGCCCACTCCGACGGGCCCGACGCCCGTGCCAACCCCGGCCGACACACCGCCCGAGCCCACACCGACCCCCACGTTGAACGGCCCCACAGGCACGCCCACCCCCACGTAAGGGGAACAGGCGGTCAGGGCCAGCACGCCCAGCAGGCCCAGCCGGCGCAAAGAAACGGTGTGTGTATGCATGCCCCGATTGTGCGCGGCCTCCGAAACCCTGCCAAACGCCGGTGTTCCAGGGCCGGTGTTCCAGGATTGGCGGCGTTGCCGGCGCCAGCCACCCACCCCGTCACACCACGGTGATTGGCAGATTACATAGCACCCTGCGCTTGATGGATAAGGGTCAACCCGCTTTTCAAGCATAAAAAAAGCTCCAGCAGCCGGGGCTACTGGAGCGGACGTGGAGGGAACGCGCGGCTGGCGGCTTACACCAGCAGGGCGTTCACGCGCTTGACGTAGGCGGCCGGATCTTCGGGGATGCCGCCTTCGGCCAGCAGGGCCTGGTCGAACAGGATGTGCGCCAGATCGTGGAAGTGCACGCTGCCGTCCAGCTTCTTGACCAAGGCATGCTCGGGGTTCACTTCCAGCACGGGCTTGCTGGTGGGTACGGCCTGGCCGGCCTGCTTGAGCATGCGCGCCAGCTGCTGGCTCATGCCGTCATCGGTCACCACCAGGCAAGCCGGCGAGTCCACCAGGCGCGTGGTCACACGCACGTCCTCGGCCTTGTCTTTCAGCGCTTCTTTGAGCTTGGCCAGTACCGGCTTGAAGGCTTCAGCGGCTTCCTCGGCGGCCTTTTTCTCGGCCTCGTCCTGCAGCTTGCCCAAGTCCACGGCGCCCTTGGCCACGGACTGCAGCGGGGTGCCGTCAAAGTGCGTCAGGTAGTTCAGCGCCCACTCGTCCACGCGGTCGGTCATCAGCAGGACTTCAATGCCCTTCTTCTTGAAGACTTCCAGCTGCGGGCTGTTCTTGGCGGCTGCCAGGGTGTCGGCGGTGATGTAGTAGATGGCCTCCTGGCCGTCCTTCATGCGCGCCTTGTAGTCGGCCAGCGAGACCGTCACCCCGTCCGAGGTGGTCGAGGCAAAGCGCAGCAGCTTGGCAATGCGCTCCTTGTTGGCGAAGTCCTCGCCCAGACCTTCCTTGAGCACCGCGCCAAACTCGGCGTAGAACTGGCTGTACTTGCCTTCCTTGGCCTTGTCCTCTTCGCTGACCACGTCGGTCACGCCATCGGCATCGGTCGATGCTTCATGCTTATCGTGCTTGGCCAGGTCTTCCAGCATGCCCAGCACGCGCTTGACCGAGCCGTCGCGGATCAGCTTCACGTCGCGGCTTTCCTGCAGCAGCTCGCGGCTGACGTTCAGCGGCAGGTCGGCCGAGTCGATCACCCCCTTCACAAAGCGCAGGTAACCGGGCAGCAGCGCTTCGGCGTCGTCCATGATGAAGACGCGCTTGACGTACAGCTTCACGCCCGCCTTCTTCTCACGGTGGTACAGGTCGAACGGGGCCTTACCGGGGATGTACAGCAGCTGCGTGTACTCGGTGTTGCCCTCGACGCGGTTGTGGCTCCAGGTCAGCGGATCGGCGTAGTCGTTGCTGATGGCCTTGTAGAACTCTTTGTACTGCTCTTCGGTCACGTCCTTCTTGGCACGGGTCCACAGGGCACTGGCCTTGTTCACAGTTTCCCACTCGCCGGTCTTGACCATGGCGCCAGGCTGATCGTTCTCGCCGTCCTTCCACTCTTCCTTTTCCATCAGGATGGGCAGGCTGATGTGGTCGGAGTACTTGGTGATCAGCTGCTTGAGCTTCCAGCCATTCAGGAATTCGCTGGCGTCGTCGCGCAGGTGCAGGATCACGCTGGTGCCGCGCGCCTCGCGGGTGATGGTTTCCACCTCGAAGTCGCCCGTGCCGCCGCTGGTCCAGCGCACGGCCTCGCTGGCGGGCAGACCGGCACGGCGCGATTCCACGCTGATCTTGTCGGCCACGATGAAGCCCGAGTAAAAGCCCACGCCGAACTGGCCGATCAGCTGCGAATCCTGCTTCTGGTCGCCCGACAGCTGCTCGACGAAGGCCTTGGTGCCGCTCTTGGCAATCGTGCCCAGGTGCTCGATGGCCTCAGCCTGGCTCATGCCGATGCCGGTGTCGGTGATGGTGATGGTCTTGGCCTGCTCGTCAAAGGCGATGCGCACTTCCAGGTTCGGCTGGTCGCCATACAGGCTGGCGTCGTTCAGCGCCTGGAAGCGCAGCTTGTCGCAGGCGTCCGAAGCGTTGGACACCAGCTCGCGCATAAAAATCTCCGGGTTGGAGTACAGCGAATGCGTCACCAAGTGCAGCAGTTGCGCGACTTCGGCCTGGAAGGAATGGGTTTGCTTGCTCATGTTTTTCTATCGAGTTGCGTCTTCTGTTTCGATCCGTCACACCACGCCGGAAACCCGGCTCGCCCCCCATATGAAGGCACTTGGTGGCAATTCAAGTCCCCCATAGCGCCCGCAGCTGTTGCCCCCAGGCAACGCTGACCCAGATCAACAAGAAAGTAAAAAAGAATTGTTATCAATCACGCTTAGAATTCGCGCCACCCCCTGCCCAGGGGCTTTTTTCATCGCGAAATTCCCATGTCCAACGCCACAAAACCATACAACAAGGCCGGACTGCACTGCGAACTCACCCAGCTGGCCTTGGCCACGGGTTTGTGTGTCGTCGGTGCGTCCGCTTTTGCCCAAGACGCCACCCTGTCCACCGTCACGGTGCAGGAAAGCGCCACACCGTCCCTGAAAGTCGACACCGCCCCTTCGGCCAAGTTCACGGCCCCGCTGCTCGACACCCCCAAGACGGTCCAGGTGATCAATGAAGAATTGATCAAGCAAAGCGGCGCCACCAGCTTGCAGGAAGCGCTGAAGGCCACCCCCGGCATCACCTTCGGCAATGGCGAAGGCGGCAGCCCCACGGGCGACCAGCCCTTCATCCGCGGCGCCGACGCCCAGTCCAGCACCTTCGTCGATGGCCTGCGCGACATCGCCGCCGGCACCCGCGAGGTGTTCAACCTGGAATCGGTGGAAGTCATCAAGGGCGCCGACTCGGCCTACGCCGGCCGTGGCGGCGCGGGCGGCTCCATCAACCTGACGACCAAGAAGGCCAAGGCCGACAACTTCATCAGCGGCGATGTGGGCCTGGGCACCGACAACTACAAGCGCGCCACACTGGACCTGAACCGCAAGCTGGGCGAGACCATCGGCTTCCGCCTGAACGCCATGGCGCACGATGCCGACGTGCCCGGCCGCAACGGCCCCGAGAACCAGCGCTGGGGCATTGCACCGACCGTGACCTTCGGCATGGGCACGCCCACGGAAGTGACCCTGTCGTGGCAGCACCTGCAGACCGATGACATGCCCGATGGCGGCGTCCCCTACCTGTACTCCAGCAGCACGAATGGTGCCGGCACCACGAATGCCACCCAATTGCCCGGCGGCAGCGTCATCCGCCCCACCTATGGCAGCAACCGCGCCAACTGGTATGGCCTGAAGGACCGCGACTACAGCAAGGAAGAAAGCGATCTGTTCTCCGCCTCGATCGAGCACAAGTTCACCGAGCACAACAAGTTCCGCAACACGCTGCGCTACAGCAAGTCCAAGCAGGACACCGTGTGGACCCAGCCCGATGACAGCAAGGGCAACGTCCTGAACGGCTATGTGTACCGCCGCGGCAATGCCCGCCTGGCCGATGTACGCACCTTGCAGAACGTCTCGGAATTCACCGGCAAGGCCCAGACCGGCACGATTGCCCACAGCTATGCCTTCGGCCTGGAGCTCTCCAAGGAAAAGTCCGATGTGAAGTCCTCGGCCGTGCAGCAAGGCAACCCCATCGCCCCCTGCCCCGCCCCAGGCAACATGTGGTGCACGCCGCTGGACAACCCCGACAGCTCCGTGCCGTGGAACTTTGCCTGGACACTGCCCGCGCAGCCCACGCTCAGCCAGATCGACACCACGGCCCTGTACGGCTTCGATACCCTGAAGTTCAACGACCAGTGGCTGCTGAATGCCGGCCTGCGCGTGGACCACTACCGCCTGAGCGCCTCCGGCCCTGAAAGCCGGCGTGGCGCCACGTTGCTTTACCCTGCGTACGACCTCAAGCGCTCGGACACGCTGTACAACTACCAGCTGGGCCTGGTCTACAAGCCCGCCACCAACGGCAGCATCTACGCCAGCTTCGGCACCTCGTCGCGCCCCGGTGGTTCCACCCTGGGCAACGGCAACGAAGACCTGAGCACCACCACCAACGCCCTGGCCGACCTGAAGCCCGAGAAGACACGCTCCATCGAGCTGGGCACCAAGTGGGAGGTGCTGCAGCAGCAGCTGAGCCTGAATGCCGCGCTGTTCCGCAATGAAGTCACCAACGTGCGCATCACCGAAAACGGCGTCACCTACATGGGCGGCAACAAGGTGGTCAACGGTCTGGAACTGGGCTTCAGCGGCCGCATCCTGCCCCAGCTCAGCGTCTTCGGTGGCTACACCTACATGGACAGCGAGCAAAAGGATCTGGGCCTGAACAACGTCGGCAACGGCCTGCCCTTCCCCAACACGCCCAAGCACAGCTTCAGCCTGTGGGCCAGCTACAAGCCCATGGCCAAGCTGACGCTGGGCCTGGGGCTGTACGCCCAAAGCGAAGTCGCCCAGGGCTATGTGCGCTCCGGCGTGGACCAGGGCATCGTGACCAAGGGCGTGGCCGGCTACAGCCGCTACGACGCCATGGCCAGCTACCAGTTCAACCCCAACCTGGCGCTGCAGCTGAACGTCTACAACCTGACCGACAAGGTGTACTACTCCGGCGTGCGTTCGCCACACTACGCCAACATCGGGGCCGGCCGCTCGGCGGTCGCCACCCTGAAGTTCACCTACTAAGCCGGCACGACACCGCCAGCGCCCGGGTTGCACCCGGCGCAGGCGGCCTGCCTTCCAGCCCCGCCAGCACCTGCTGCTGCGGGGCTTTGCCATAGATACTGTCCCCCTCCGCCACCGCGCCGAGGGCGGATTTTCTGAAAGGCTGCTGACCCCATGATGCTGCGCATCCCTTCCCTGCTGACCCCGGACGAAGTCCGCGACTGCCGCCAGGCCCTGGAACAGGCCACTTGGCAGGATGGCCGCACCACGGCGGGCAGCCTGGCCGTCAAGGTCAAGAGCAATCTGCAACTGCCCATCGACAGCCCCATCGCCGCCCAGCTGGGTAACCTCATCCTGGACCGCCTGGGCCGCAACCCCCTGTTCCTGTCGGCCGCGCTGCCGCTGCGCGTGCTGCCCCCGCGCTTCAACCGCTATGAGGGCGGCGGCACCTACGGCAACCACATCGACAACGCCCTGTTCGTCATCCCCGGCACCGCCATCAAGGTGCGCACCGACGTGTCCACCACCGTGTTCTTCAGCGACCCCGAGGAGTACGAGGGCGGCGAGCTGATCGTCGAGGACACCTACGGCTACCAGAGCGTCAAGCTGGCGGCGGGCGATGCCATCGTCTACCCCGGCACCAGCCTGCACCGCGTCAACCCCGTCACCCGGGGCACGCGCTATGCCTCGTTCTTCTGGACGCAAAGCCTGGTCAAGTCCGACGAACAGCGCCGCCTGCTGTTCGACCTGGACCAGTCCATCCAGCAGCTGACCGTGGACCACCCGGACCACGCCAAGCTGTCCGCGCTGTCCGGCACCTACCACAACCTGTTGCGCATGTGGTCCGAGGCCTGACACCCATGGCTGCCCTCAACGCCCTGGGCGCCGCCGTGCGCCCCGCCCACGCACAGATCCCGCCGGACATCGCCCATGCCGCCGATTACGAGCGGCATGCCATCCACCATGTGGAGGCCCAGGCCTGGCAGCACATCCAGGGGGGCACGGACCAGGGGCTGACCCTGGCCCACAACCGCGCCGCCTTCGACCAGCTGCGCCTGCTGCCCCAGCCGCTGGCGCAGCTGCAGCAGGCCCACACCCGCCGCACGCTGCTGGGCCAGCCGCTGCACTGCCCGCTGCTGCTGGCGCCCGTGGCCTACCAGCAGCTGGTGCACCCGGCGGGCGAGCTGGCCACCATCCAGGCCGCCATGGCGCTGCAGACCGGCATGGTGGTCAGCACCCTGTCCAGCCACACGCTGGAAGCCATTGCCGCCACCGCCGACCAGGCCACGCAGGAGCTGGGCCAGGGCGCACCGCGCTGGTTCCAGCTCTACCTGCAACCCGACCGCCAGCACAGCCTGCAGTTGGTGCGCCGCGCCGAAGCCGCCGGCTACACCGCCCTGGTCTGGACGGTGGACGCCAGCATCAAGCGCTCGGGCTTTCCCCTGCCGCCCGGGGTGGAGGCCGCCAACCTGCGCGGCATGCCCAGCACCCAGCACCCCAGCGCACTGCAAGGCCCCATCCTGTTCGGCACGCCGCTGACCCAGCAGGCGCCCACCTGGGACGACCTGCGCTGGCTGCGCGACCAGACCCGCCTGCCCCTGGTGGTCAAGGGCATCCTGTCCGCGGCGCAGGCGCAGCAGGCCGTCGCCCTGGGGGCCGATGCGCTGATCGTCTCCAACCACGGCGGCCGGGTGCTGGACGGCGTGGTCAGCCCGCTGGAGGTGCTGCCCGCCATCGCCCAGGCCGTCGGCCCCACCGTGCCGCTGCTGCTGGACAGCGGCGTGCGCCACGGCACGGACGTGGTCAAGGCCCTGGCCCTGGGCGCACACGCTGTGCTGATCGGCCGCCCCCAGCTGCACGCCCTGGCCACGGCCGGCATGCTGGGCGTGGCCCACCTGCTGCACCTGCTGCGGGCCGAGCTGGAACTGGCCATGGCCCAGCTGGGCTGCGCCAGTTTGGAAGCCATCACGCCCCAAGTGCTCTGGCAGCCGGCAGCGCCAAAGCAATAAAAAAGGGAGCTGCTTGCGCGCTCCCTTTCTTGATTTCAAAGCCTTTTGGCCTTGAATGACTTGAGACACCAGCGCCAGGCGCTATGTTTTCAGCCGGTCTTACTGGTCGTCCTCTTCACGGCGGATCACCTTGACCGGGGCGGCCTTGCCCTTCAGGGATGCCGGCGCACGGTAGGTGCGGATGCCGCCCAGCGAACGGCGCTCTTCGCCCTCGCGGGGCTGAAAGGAGCGATCGCCCTGCGGCTCGCGGCCACCACGGTCGCCGCCATCCTTGCGCGGGCCCTTGCCAAAGCCAGGCTTGCGGTCGCCAAAGCTGCGCTCGGGACGGGGACCACGGTCTTGGTTGAAGCTGGGGCGGTCCGAACGACCGGCGCCGCCGTCCTCACGGCGGGGACGATCGCCGAAGCTGCGTTCGGGACGGGGGCCGCGCTCGTTGCGGTCGTTGAAGCGGGGACGGTCGCCACCGCCAAAACCGCCACCTTCACGGCGTGGGCCGCGCTCGTCGTTGTTGAAGCGCGGGCGGTCCGAACGGCCAAAGCCACCTTCCTCGCGGCGTGGTGGGCGGTCGCCGAAGCTGCGCTCGGGACGGGGGCCACGCTCGTTGCGGTCGTTGAAGCGGGGGCGGTCGCCGCCGCCAAAACCGCCACTTTCACGGCGCGGGCCGCGCTCGTCGCTGTTGAAACGCGGGCGGTCCGAGCGGCCAAAGCCACCCTCTTCGCGGCGCGGAGGACGGTCACCGAAGCTGCGCTCGGGACGGGGGCCACGCTCGTTGCGGTCGTTGAAGCGGGGGCGGTCACCGCCGCCAAAACCGCCGCCTTCACGGCGTGGTCCGCGCTCGTCGCTGTTGAAACGCGGGCGGTCCGAACGGCCAAAGCCGCCTTCCTCGCGGCGCGCAGGACGGTCGCCGAAGCTGCGCTCGGGACGGGGGCCACGCTCGTTGCGGTCGTTGAAGCGGGGGCGGTCGCCACCGGCAAAACCGCCGCCTTCACGGCGTGGTCCGCGCTCGTCGCTGTTGAAGCGTGGGCGGTCCGAGCGGCCAAAGCCACCTTCTTCGCGGCGGGGGCGGTCGCCAAAGCTGCGTTCGGGACGGGGGCCGCGGTCGTTGCGGTCGTTGAAGCGGGGGCGGTCACCGCCGCCAAAGCTGCCTTCACGGCGGGGCGCACGTTCGTCGCGTGCACCACCACGGGGGCGATCCTCGCCATCGCGGCGCGCACCTGCGGGCTTGGCGGAACGGGGGGCACCTGGCTTGGAGGGGCCCCGGGAATGGGGTTGGTCTTTGAAAGACATGTTGGCTCTTGGAGTTGGTCCGCTATTGTCCCCCCGCTGGGCCACTTCTGCTGGGCAGGCCGTGGATGCCCACGCGTTTTACCCGACCGCCAGCGCCACCCGCTTGCCGGGGGCGAAGCGCCCGTCGCGCAGGGCCTGCAGATCCATGACGCGCAGGCCGCCGTATTCCACGTGGATGGCGCCATGCGCCTCCAGTGTGGCCAGGGCCTCGTTCACGCGCTGGCGCGACAGCCCCACCAGGTAGGCCAGTTCCTGCTGGGTGATGCGCAGCACCGAACCGCCCCCGGGATAGAGCACCGGGTTGAACAGCGCCGCCAGGCTGCGGGCCACGCGCACATCGGGGTTGCTGATGCGGTCGATCTCGCGCGCGGCGATGAACTGGCCCAGGCGCTCGTTGAGCTGGTTCATGATGAAGCGGTTGAAGCCCAGCGAGTTGTCCAGCAGCCACTGGAAGGTGTCGATGGGAATGCCGGCAATCACGCTCTTGCGCAGGGCCTGGATGTTGTAGCGGTAGGGCTCGCGCTTGATGCACGTGCCCTCGCCGAACCAGCCGCCCGGCGGCACGCCGGTGAAGGTCATGGTCATGCCGTCCACATTGTCGGCACTCATCTTCAGCAGGCCGTCGATCAGCCCGAACCAGTAGCTCACGGGACGCCCCGCATGGCACACGAACTCGCCCACGCAGGCCTCGGTCACCTGCAGGCCGACCACTGCGCGCTCGCGCTCGTGCGGCTGCAGCAACTGCATCCAGGGAATGCCTGCAATCTCTTCCGGGGTGGCCAGGCGACGGCGTTGGTACAAGGTCGTGCGTGAAGTCATACACCCGAGCATGTGCGCAGACCCCGGCGCAATGCCATTCGGGTTTGCCACGACCAGTGGCACCGCACTTGTCCGCAGTTCGTGATGCAGGTCAAAAACAGCGAACGCACGCAGAAAAAACGCCAAAACCCGCGTAATTACCCGATTAGGTCTTTCCCCTGAATGTCGTTGTAAAGACAAGAAAACGTCAAACCCCTGCCTACTATCGCCTCCATTGACTGGGTCGTCGCCTTCACGACGCACTCCATCGCCGAGTTCGAGATTGACAAGCTGTAAGGATTTGCAATGGTGACCACGTTTCCGCACCTGCTGCTCAAGCATGCCGCCGAGAGGCCCGACGCTGCTGCCCTGCGCGAAAAAGAATACGGCATCTGGCAGACGTGGACCTGGGCCGATGTGGCCCGGGATGCGCGCCACATGGCCTGCGGCCTGGCGGCCCTCGGACTGGCCAAGGGACAGAACCTGGCCTTCATCAGCGACAACCGCCCCCACGTCTACATCGGTTTTGTCGCCGTGCAAAGCCTGGGCGCCGTGCCGATTCCGCTGTACCAGGACGCCGTGGCCCAGGAGATGGGCTTTGTGATGCAGGACGCAGACATTGCCTTCGCCTTCGCGGAAAACCAGGAGCAGGTCGACAAGCTGCTGGAAGTGCGCGAATCGCACCCCGGCATCCAGCACATCATCTATGACGATCCGCGTGGCCTGCGCAACTACAACCAGCCCGGCCTGATCAGCACCGAACAGCTCAAGCAACTGGGCGCCGAGTGGGACCGCAGCCACCCCGGCGTGTGGGACTCCATGGCGCGTGCCGTGCAGCCCGAGGACGTGTCCGTCATCCTCTACACCTCGGGCACCACCGGCAAGCCCAAGGGCGTGTGCCAGACGCACGCCAGCTTTATCGGCTCGGCCCAGGGCGGTGTCGAGGTCGACGGACTGACCCCGGCCGACAACATCATTTCCTACCTGCCCCCCGCCTGGGTGGGCGACCACCTGTTCTCGCTGGCACAGTGGATGGTGGCGGGCTTCACCATCAACTGCCCGGAATCGGCCAGCACCGTCAACATCGACCTGCGCGAAATCGGCCCCACCTACTACTTCGCCCCGCCCCGGGTGTTCGAAGGCATGCTGACCTCGGTCTCCATCCGCATGGAAGATGCCGCCCCCGCCAAGCAGTGGCTGTATGAAAAGTGCATGCAACTGGCCAAGCGGGTCGGCGCCGACATCCTGGACGGCAAGCCCGTCAGTGCGCTGGACCGCTTCAAGTACAAGCTGGGCGACCTGCTGATCTACGGGCCGCTGCGCAACGTGATGGGCCTGTCGCGCATCCGCGTGGCCTACACCGCCGGTGCGGCCATCGGCCCCGATCTGTTCAAGTTCTTCCGCTCCATCGGCATCAACCTCAAGCAGCTGTATGGCCAGACCGAGACCTGCGCCTATGTCTGCATCCAGAAGAACGGCCACGTCAAGCTGAACACCGTCGGCCAGGCCGCCCCCGGCATCGAGCTGAAGATTGCCGACAACGGTGAGGTGCTGGTCAAGGGCGTGTCGGTGCTCAAGGAGTACTACAAGCGCCCTGATGCCACGGCCGAAGTCATCGACGAGCAGGGCTACTTCCACACCGGCGATGCCGGCGTGCTGGACGAGGACGGCCACCTGCGCATCATCGACCGTGCCAAGGACGTGGGCAAGATGAACACCGGCGCCATGTTCGCGCCCAACTACATCGAGAACAAGCTCAAGTTCTTCCCGCAGATCAAGGAGGCCGTGTGCTTCGGCAACCTGCGCGACCAGGTCTGCACCTTCATCAACATCGACTACGAAGCCGTGGGCAACTGGGCCGAACGCCAGGGCATCCCCTACGGTGGCTATGTGGACCTGGCCTCCAAGCCCCAGGTGCTGGAGCTGATCAGCGAGTGCCTGGCCCAGGTCAATGCCGACCTGGCCACCGAAGCCGGCATGTCCGACACCCAGATCGCCCGTTTCCTGGTGCTGCACAAGGAACTGGACCCCGACGACGACGAGCTGACCCGCACCCGCAAGGTGCGCCGCAACTTCATTGCCGACAAGTACGCGGTCCTGATCGATGCGCTCTACAGCGACAAGACCCAGCAATTCATTGAAACCCAGGTCAAGTTCGAAGACGGGCGCACGGGCAGCGTGAGCGCCACGCTGCAGATCCTCAACGCCCAGACCTATCCCGCATCCCGCGTCGCCGCCTGAGCCGCACCCAGAAAGCAGCAGCCATGACAGACAAGAAGATTGGGGATGTCATCCTGGACATCCAGAACATCAGCCTGCGCTTCGGTGGCGTGAAGGCGCTGACCGACATCTCGTTCAATGTGCGCGAGCATGAGATCCGCTCCATCATCGGCCCCAACGGCGCCGGCAAGAGCTCCATGCTCAACTGCATCAACGGCGTCTACACGCCCAGCGAAGGCTCCATCACCTTCCGTGGCCAGACCTTCTCGCACATGAACAGCCGCCAGGTGGCCGAAATGGGCGTGGCCCGCACCTTCCAGAACCTGGCGCTGTTCAAGGGCATGAGCGTGATCGACAACATCATGACCGGCCGCAACCTGAAGATCAAAAGCAACATCCTGATGCAGGCGCTGCGCCTGGGGCCTGCGGAAAAGGAAGAGATCGCGCACCGCGAATTCGTCGAACACATCATCGACTTCCTGGAAATCCAGGCCTTCCGCAAGACGCCCGTGGGCCAGTTGCCCTACGGCCTGCAAAAGCGCGTGGACCTGGGCCGTGCCCTGGCCATGGAACCCCAGGTGCTGCTGCTGGACGAGCCCATGGCCGGCATGAACGTCGAGGAAAAGCAGGACATGTGCCGCTTCATCCTGGACGTGAACGACGAATTCGGCACCACCATCGTGCTGATCGAGCACGACATGGGCGTGGTGATGGACATCTCGGACCGCGTGGTCGTGCTGGACTACGGCAAGAAGATCGGCGACGGCGCCCCCGACGAAGTGCGCAACAACGAAGACGTGATCCGTGCCTATCTGGGCACCAGCCACTGACCACCACGGAACACGGGAGACTCGCAATGGCATTCTTTCTGGAAACCCTGTTTGGCGGCCTGATGGCCGGCATGCTGTATGCCCTGGTGGCCCTCGGCTTCGTGCTGATCTTCAAGGCCTCGGGTGTCTTCAACTTCGCCCAAGGCGCCATGGTGCTGTTCGCGGCCCTGGCGATGGCGCGCTTTGCGGAGTGGATTCCGCAGTGGACCGGCCTGGAAAGCAAGCTGGTGGCCAACGTCGCGGCCTTTGTGATCGCTGCCGCCATCATGTTCGTCTGCGCCTGGATCATCGAACGCCTGGTGCTGCGCCACCTGGTGAACCAGGACGCCGCCACGCTGCTGATGGCCACGCTAGGCATCACCTACTTCATGGAAGGCGTGGGCCAGACGCTGTTCGGCAGCGAGATCTACAAGATCGACATCGGCATGCCCAAGGACCCGGTGTTCGTGCTGGACTCGGTGTTTGACGGCGGCGTGATGATCAACCAGGAAGACGTGATCGCAGCCGTGATCGCCGCCTGCCTGGTGGCCGCCCTGTCCATCTTCTTCCAGAAGACCGGCACCGGCCGCGCACTGCGCGCCGTGGCCGACGACCACCAGGCCGCCCAGTCCATCGGCATTCCGCTGAACCGCATCTGGGTCATCGTCTGGTGCGTGGCCGGCATCGTGGCCCTGGTGGCCGGGATGATCTGGGGCTCCAAGCTGGGCGTGCAGTTCACTCTCACAACCGTAGCACTCCGCGCTCTCCCAGTGGTCATTTTGGGCGGTTTGACCTCGGTGCCCGGCGCCATCATTGGCGGCCTGATCATCGGTGTGGGCGAGAAGCTGTCCGAGGTCTACCTGGGTCCCTATGTGGGCGGCGGCATCGAGATCTGGTTCGCCTACGTGCTGGCCCTGGTGTTCCTGCTGTTCCGTCCGCAAGGGCTGTTTGGCGAAAAGATCATCGACCGCGTCTGACCGGTCCACCCCCAGAACAATTAGGAGACACACATGTTCTATCGTGAGAACGGTCAGTTCAAAACCAGCTACCGGGCCGACCAGCAGATCTTCACCATCCGCCAGGACAAGATCGCCATCCTGGTGCTGATCGCCGCCGCCTTCCTGGTGGTGCCGATGTTCGCCTCGGACTACTTCTACCGCGCCATCCTGATCCCGCTGGTCATCATGTCGCTGGCCGCGCTGGGTGTGAACATCCTGGTGGGCTACTGCGGCCAGATCTCGCTGGGCTCGGGGGCTTTCATGGCGGTGGGGGCCTACGGCGCCTACAACGTCATCGTGCGCATCCCCGGCATGCCGCTGATTCCGGCCCTCATCCTGGGCGGCCTGTGCGCCACCTTCTTCGGCATCCTGTTCGGCCTGCCCAGCCTGCGCGTCAAGGGCCTGTACCTGGCGGTGGCCACGCTGGCCGCGCAGTTCTTCAGCGACTGGATGTTCCTGCGCATCAAGTGGTTCACCAACAACTCGCCCTCGGGCTCGGTGTCGGTCTCGGACCTGCAGGTCTTCGGCATGGCCATCGACTCGGCCCAGTCCAAGTACCTGTTCTGCCTGAGTGTGCTGGTAGTGCTGGCCCTGCTGGCCAAGAACCTAGTGCGCGGCGCCATCGGCCGCGAGTGGATGGCCATCCGCGACATGGACGTGGCCGCCAGCGTGATCGGCATCCGCCCTATGTACGCCAAGCTCAGTGCGTTTGCCGTCAGCTCCTTCATCGTCGGCGTGGCCGGTGCGCTGTGGGCCTTTGTGCACCTGAGCGCCTGGGAGCCGGCCGCCTTCTCGGTGGACATCTCCTTCAAGCTGCTGTTCATGGTGATCATCGGCGGCCTAGGCTCCATCATGGGCAGCTTCTTCGGCGCGGCCTTCATCGTGGTGCTGCCCATCTTCCTGAGCCTGCTGCTGCCTGCCCTGGCCAACCTGTTCGGCTTCGAGATTTCCACGGCCGGCGTGTCGCACGCGGAATTCATCATCTTCGGCGGCCTGATCGTCTGGTTCCTGATCGTCGAGCCCCATGGACTGGCCAAGCTGTGGTCCATCGGCAAGCAGAAGATGCGCGTCTGGCCTTTCCCGCATTGATCGAGTTTCAAGGTGTGTGTGCGCGTGTTGCGCGTTTTCGGTGACGTTAGAGATCCATCCCAACAAGGAGACAAACCATGAAGTTCACCCGTCTGGCCCTGGCGGCCACCCTGGTTGCCGCCGGTGCCGGCTTTGCTGGCAGCGCAGCGGCACAAGCCAACGAGCAATTCATTCCCCTGCTGTCCTACCGCACCGGCGCCTATGCCCCCAACGGCATTCCATGGGCCAACGGCAAGCAGGACTACCTGAAGCTGATCAACGAGCGCGACGGTGGCATCAACGGCGTCAAGATTGCCTATGAAGAGTGCGAAACCGGATACGCCACCGACCGTGGCGTGGAGTGCTACGAACGCCTGAAGAGCAAGCCTTTCGTGGCCGCGATCGACCCCCAGGCCACCGGCATCACCTTCGCGCTGACCGAAAAGGCGCCCGTGGACAAGATCCCGCTGATCACGCTGGGCTATGGCCTGTCGATCGCCAAGGACGGCAATGCCTTCCAGTGGAACTTTCCCTTCATGGGCAGCTACTGGACCGGCGCGGACATCCTGATCCAGCACATCGGCAAGAAGGCCGGCGGCCTGGACAAGCTCAAGGGCAAGAAGATTGCGCTGATCTACCACGACAGCCCCTTCGGCAAGGAACCCATCCCGGTGCTGCAGGAACGCGCCAAGATGCACGGCTTCGAGCTGCAGCTGCTGCCCGTGACCGCGCCCGGCGTGGAGCAGAAGGCCACCTGGCTGCAGCTGCGCCAGAGCCGCCCCGACTTTGCCCTGCTGTGGGGCTGGGGCGTGATGAACTCCACCGCACTGAAGGAGGCCCAGGCCACCGGCTTCCCGCGTGACAAGCTGTATGGCGTGTGGTGGGCCGGTGCCGAACCCGATGTCCGCGACGTGGGCGAAGGTGCCAAGGGCTACCAGACCCTGGCACTGAACGGCTATGGCCAGAACACCAAGGTGGCGCAGGACGTGCTCAAGCACGTGCACGACAAGAAGGCCGGCACCGGCCCGCGCGACGAAGTCGGCTCCGTGCTCTACACCCGCGGCATGATCATCTCCATGCTGACCGTGGAAGCCATCCGCACCGCGCAGGAGAAGTTCGGCAAGGGCAAGCCCATGACCGGCGAGCAGGTGCGCTGGGGCTACGAAAACCTGAACCTGACGGACGCGCGCCTGAAGGAGCTGGGCTTCGACGAAATCATGCGTCCGCTCAAGACCAGCTGCGGCGACCACATGGGTTCCACCTGGGCCCGCATCCACACCTGGGACGGCAAGAAGTGGAACATGGGCAGCGACTGGTACCAGTCGGATGACAAGGTGATCGAGCCGCTGATCAAGGAACAGGGCGACAAGTACCTGGCCGACAAGAAGCACACCCGCCGCGCCGCCGCGGACTGCAAGTAATGCAGCACGGGCTGGACCTCCTGGTGCCAGCCCGGCTCCAGCACTTGTGCAACGGCACTGCCCGCTTCGGCGCAGTGTCCAGCCGACAGCCCTGCCACCCATGCGCAGGCCTGTCGATTGGTTGAAAGGCACGACTATGCAAGCACAGAACATCGTCCTCAGCGTCAACGGCATTGAGGTCATCTACAACCACGTCATCCTGGTGCTCAAGGGTGTCTCGCTACAGCTGCCCGAAAAGGGCATCGTGGCCCTGCTCGGCGGCAATGGTGCCGGCAAGACCACCACCTTGCGCGCCATCTCCAACCTGCTCAAGGGCGAGCGGGGCGAGGTGACCAAGGGCAGCATCGAGCTGCGCGGCGAACAGATCCAGAACCTGTCGCCCGCGGACCTCGTCAAACGGGGCGTGGTGCAGGTCATGGAAGGGCGGCACTGCTTCGCCCACCTGACCATCGAAGAAAACCTGATGACCGGCAGCTACACCCGCAGCGACAAGGGCGAGATCGCGGCCAACCTGGAGAAGGTCTACAACTACTTCCCGCGCCTGAAGACGCGCCGCACCAGCCAGGCGGCCTACACCTCGGGCGGCGAGCAGCAGATGTGCGCCATCGGCCGCGCCATCATGAGCAACCCCAACATCGTGCTGCTGGACGAACCCTCGATGGGCCTGGCGCCGCAGATCGTGGAAGAGGTGTTCAACATCGTCAAGGACCTGAACGCCAAGGAAGGCACGACCTTCCTGCTGGCCGAGCAGAACACCAACATGGCGCTGAAGTACGCCGACTACGGCTACATCATGGAAAGCGGCCGCATCGTGATGGATGGCCCCGCGGCCGACCTGGCCTCCAACGAAGACGTCAAGGAGTTCTACCTGGGCGTGGGCGGCGGCGAGCGCAAGAGCTTCAAGGACGTCAAAAGCTACAAGCGCCGCAAGCGCTGGCTGGCCTGAAGACCCCAAATCCATAGCTGGATGCGCCCGCCAGCAGGGCGCAAACGACCCATTTCGCCTTCCATTCTCACCCCCCAAGTTTCGGAGCATTCGCATGAGCCAGCATTACGACGATCTGGAGACCCGCGCCCCGGCCGCGCGCGAAGCCGCGCTGATGGCGGCCCTGCCGGCCCAGGTGGCCCATGCGCAGCAGCACGCGCCCGCCTTTGCCCGCATCCTGGCGGGGGTGCAGGCGGGCGACATCCACTCGCGCGCTGCCCTGGCCCAGCTGCCGGTGACCCGCAAGTACGAACTGCTGGCCACCCAGCAGGCCCACCGCGCCAGCAGCCCTTTCGGCGGCTTTGCCACCCAGGCCTTCGGCGCACGCATGCCCCGTGTGTTCGCCAGCCCCGGCACCATCTATGAGCCCGAAGGCACGCGCCCGGACTACTGGCGCATGGCCCGCGCCATCTACGCGGCGGGCTTTCGCCCCGGCGAGCTGATCCACAACTGCTTCAGCTACCACTTCGTGCCCGCCGGCTCGATGATGGAAACCGGGGCCCACGCCTTGGGCTGCAGCGTGTTCCCCGGCGGCACCGGCCAGACCGAGCAGCAGGTGCAGGCAATGGCCGAGCTGCAGGCGGCCGGCTACATCGGCACCCCCAGCTTCCTCAAGCTCATCCTGGAAAAGGCCGAACACCTGGGCGTGGCCCTGCCCCAGATGCGCAAGGCCCTGGTCAGTGGCGAAGCCTTCCCGCCCTCGCTGCGGGACTGGCTGCAGGCACGGGGCGTGACGGCCTACCAGTGCTACGCGACCGCCGACCTGGGCCTGATCGCCTATGAAACCTCGGCCCGCGAAGGCCTGGTCCTGGACGAGGGGGTGATCGTGGAGATCGTGCGCCCCGGCACCGGAGACCCCGTGCCCGAGGGCGAGGTGGGCGAGCTGGTGATCACCACCCTGAACCCCGATTACCCACTGATCCGCTTCGGCACCGGCGACCTCTCGGCCGTGCTGCCCGGCACCTGCCCCACGGGGCGCACCAACCTGCGCATCAAGGGCTGGATGGGCCGTGCCGACCAGACCACCAAGGTGCGCGGCATGTTCGTGCACCCCGGCCAGGTCTCGGAAGTGGTCAAGCGCTTCCCCCAGGCCGGCAAGGCGCGTCTGGTGGTCAGCGGCGAGATGGCCAACGACCAGATGACGATGCTGGTCGAGAGCACCGAGACCGCGCCCGGCCTGGCGCAGCTGATGGCCGAGGCCGTGCGCGAAGTCACCAAGCTGCGCGCCGACGTGCAGCTGGTGGCACCGGGCAGCCTGCCCAACGACGGCAAGGTGATCGAGGATGCCCGCAGCTACGCCTGAATTCCCGCATTGCAAAAATTAGTACGCATGATGCAAAAAAAGCACAGATGACCCTTGGGTGGGCGGGCCGCACCGGCCGCCCATGGAAGCTTCACACACCCACTTCACAGGCCCTCCGGGCCTGTTTTGTTTGGTGAACAAGTCAAAAAATGCGCGCATTTACTCGAAATTTCACGAATTTAAAGTCACCTTGGCAACACTACTGCCGCACGCCGTTGATTGATTTCGCGCAAGCATTTTCCGTTCTTAGAATTTTTTCCGGACAACCTAGGGAATGTGCGGAGATGGCATCCCACCACATATTCATAGCATTCCCCCCTTACAAGCGTTAGGAGATACACACAATGGCCCAGACATTCCGCATTGCCGCCATCGCCTTGGCAGCCGCCGCCACTTCGTTCGGTGTGGCAGCCCAAGATTTCCCTGGCAGCAAGAACATCACCGTCGTCGTTCCCTTCACCGCCGGCGGCCCCACCGATCGCGTGGCCCGCGACCTGGCAGAAGCCCTGCGCAAGCCCCTGGGTGGCGCCACCGTGGTGATCGAAAACGTGGCCGGTGCCGGCAGCTCCATCGGCGCCGCCAAGGTGGCCCGCGCCAATCCCGATGGCTACACCCTGCTGCTGAACCACATTGGCATGTCGACCATGCCTTCGCTGTACCGCAAGCTGCCGTTCGACGTGCTGAACGACTTCGAATTCCTGGGCATCGTCAACGACGTGCCCATGACCGTGATTGGCCGCCCCACCCTGGAAGCCAAAAACTTCGCCGAACTGCGCGAGTACATCAACAAGAACAAGGAAAAGGTCAACATCGGTCACTCGGGCCTGGGTTCCGCCGGCCACCTGTGCGGCCTGATGTTCCAGAGCGCGATGGCCACGCAGATGACCACCGTGCCCTACAAGGGCGCGGCCCCTGCGATCACCGACCTGATGGGCGGCACCATCGACCTGATGTGCGACCAGACCACCAACACCTCGTCGCAGATCGAAGGCAAGAAGGTCAAGGCCTACGGCGTGACCACGCTGCAGCCGCTGAAGGCCCCCGCCCTGAAAGACATCCCCACCCTGGACTCTTCGGGCCTGAAGGGCTTCAATGTGACCGTCTGGCACGGCCTGTACGCCCCCAAGGGCACCCCAGCCGCAGTCCTGACCAAGCTGAACAACGCCCTGAAGCAGGCCGTGAAGGACCCCGAGTTCGTCCGCAAGCAGGAAGGCCTGGGCGCCGTGGTGGTGGCCGACAACCGTGTCGAACCCGCCGAACACAAGAAGTTCGTGGCCAAGGAAATCGAAACCTGGGGCAAGGTCATCAAGGCCGCCGGCCAGTTCGCCGACTAAGGCCTTGGGCCCAGGGCATGGCACAGCGCCATGCCCACCAAAAAAATCGCCCGGGCGCACACGCACCCAGGCGATTTTTTTATGCCAGCGACCCGCGGCGCACCTTCGCGCAGCGGGCCCGGTCTGGCGTCAGAGGTGCCAGGTCACTGGCTTGCCCTCGGCCGCACTGCGGCGCAACATGTCGGCAAAGGGCACCACCCGCTGGCGCAGGCTGACGGAGCCCAGCTGCGCCGATGCGAGGGCCGCCTTGGCCACATCCTCGTGCGCCGAGGACTGCATTTCGATTTCGATTGCCTTGCGCTTGGCATCGTCCTCGGCCACGGCGCGCTCCAGTACATCCAAGGCATGCGGGATCTGCTCGACCGTCACAATGCCAGGCTCCCCCACCTGCTTGTCCAGCAGCTTCAGCAACTGCTCGGCGGTGGCTTTCAGCATGATCAAGTCGGCCGTAGCGCGTGATTGAAAGGTGTAGGCCATCTTGCTTATCCTTTTGGGTACATGTAGTCACGTTGGAACGCATAGTCAGATTGCGCGCCTCGCAAGCAGCCGGTCTGGATCTCACCGGACGGGCGTATCGCCAGCATTTGGTGCAGACCCATCCAGCCTTGCTCGAACCCCATCGCACAACCTGCCAGATACAAGCGATAGGCACGCAACGCGCGACCTGAGCGCTCAGTATCAGTTTGTACCGCCAAAATGCGCTGCGCAGCGTCCAGTTGCGCTTCCAATGCGTCAGACCACGTCCATAGTGTGCGCGCATAGTGCGGGCGCAGGTTCTCGGTGTCGACCATTTCCAGCCCCGCTTCAGCCATGGTCTGCAGCAGCGTGCTGACATGCACCAGCTCGCCACCGGGGAAGATGTAGCGGTCGATGAAGTCCCCCATGCCGGCGCCCAGTTGCCGGTTGCGCGTGCCGCCCGCGGTGATGCCGTGGATCAGGGCCAGCGCCCCGGGGCGCAGCAGCCGGTAGACGGTCTGGAAGTACTCCGGCAGGTTGGCCTGCCCCACATGCTCGAACATGCCGACCGAGGCCAGCTTGTCGTAGGACGCATCGCTCAGTTGGCGGTAGTCGCACAGCTCCACCTGCACGCGCCCCTGCAGGCCCAGGGTCTCGATCAGGTGACGCACATGGTTGAACTGGTTGCGCGACAGCGTGATGCCCTTGGCCTGCACGCCGTGGTGCTGGGCCGCCCAGATGATCAGCCCGCCCCAGCCACAGCCCACGTCCAGCAAGCGCTCGCCCGGGTGCAGGTCCAGCTTGCGGCAGATGTGCTCCAGCTTGGCCTCCTGGGCCTGGGCCAGGCTCATCTGCGGCTCGCGGTAATAGGCGCAGGAGTAGACCCGGCGCGGATCCAGCCAGAGGGCATAGAAATCGTCGGACAGGTCGTAGTGGAACTGCACCTGCTGCGCGTCGCGCTCCAGCGTGTGCAAGGCCATGGACCGCGCGCGCGCCATGACCTGGGACCACCAGCTGGCCGTGCCCCGCACGGGATCGGTCTGCAGCAGCCCCAGGGCTGCGGCCATCACATCGCGCATGCTGCCATGCACCTCGACCCAGCCTTCGACGATGGCAGCCCCCAGCGAGCCGATCTGCCCCTGGGCCAGCGCCAGGTAAGCCTCGGGGGCGCGCAGCACCACCAGCACCTGCCAGGACGCAGGGCCGATGCGCTGCCCCGATGGCAGCTCCACCGCCATCGGGACTGGCAGCGCCGCCAGCCGGGCTTCCAAGGCAGCCAGCATGTGTTTCATGCGTCCGATTGTTGGAGCCCGGATCGCCGCGCGTCAATGCGCGCCACGCCGTGGCGTTGACAGACTTTTTCCCGTGTTACCGGTGCTGTCGCTTTTCCACGGCAGATGGGGCAGTGGCGCTCAGACCGTGCCGACCAGCTTCTTGTACGCGGCCAGCGTGTTGCGCGACACGGACTGCAGCACCTGCTCGTACGTGGTCTTCTGGCGCGCCATCAGGCGCATGGAGGCGATGGTGCGCGTCTTGCAGAACCAGTGGCAGGTGTGCTGCAGCAGCAGCAGCTCAGCCGTCATGGTGAAGGCCATGCGCTTGCGTGTGTCCGGGTCCACCCCGTCCGGTGCGCAGGCGTCGCGCACGGCCCGCGCATGCAGCTGCAGGGCCTCGCGCATGTCGAAGGTGTGGGCAGGCATCAGGCGGTCGAAGTACGGCAGCGCCAGTGGCAAGGTGCTGACCCGGGTGTCCTGGGCGTTTTCCTGGGCAAAGCTGTCGGCCAGCCGCTGCAGCTGGTCGGCCAGTGTCTTTTCGCTGTTGTCCAGGATGGCCCAGACCTGCTGGCGCCGCTCGGGCTCCTTTTCGTCCAGGGCGCGCATATAGCCCTCGATCAAGCCCCCCATGAGCTTTTCCACCTGGGTCGGCGCCAGGTGCGCCCCCAGCAGGCGCACACGGCGGCGGTGCTCCATGCCTTGCAGCACATAGATGCCGATCGAGCCCACGATAATCCACGTCAAAAAATCCATAGTGCGAAGTCCGCCTGCCTGCAACAATCCAGCCCCCAGTGTATTCAGCCCAGGCGCGCCCTGGGTACCGCTGGACTTTTATGATCCGCCGTTTTGGCCCTTGCCTGATTGCTCCGTCCCGTGTCCCAGATCCTGATTGAACGCTCCCACACCCTCGGCCTGGAGGCCGCCCGCCAGCACGCCCGGCACTGGGCCGCACAGGCCACCGCCAAGTTCGGCGTGCAATGCCGCTATGAGGCCGGCAGCACGCAGGACGTGCTGCACTTTGACGGCAGCGGCATGCAGGGCCAGCTGCAGGTCAGCGCCGAGCAGCTGCGCCTGGAGGCCGAGCTGGGCTTTCTGGCCACGATGTTCCAGGAGAAGATCGAGGCCAAGCTGCACGCGCAGTTCGACGCCATGCTGGCATCCTGAAAAGATAGCTGGCTGCGCTTGTCGCACCTGGAATTCATTGCCAAAAGCCTATGAAAACCTTGCATCAAGCGCGCTGAATGCTCCTTTTTTCACAGCATCCGACAGCAAAAAGGCAGCCTGGGCTGCCTTTGCTTTTTTTAGGAACGAACCGAATGGCGCTCAGCGCAACGACTCGATCAGGTCGATGTACTGCTGCTTGGCGTCGTCCAGGGACATGT
The DNA here is from genome assembly GCF_018064205.1 of Comamonas aquatica. NCBI lineage: Bacteria > Pseudomonadati > Pseudomonadota > Betaproteobacteria > Burkholderiales > Comamonadaceae > Comamonas > Comamonas aquatica. Next base: position 3,150,137 of record NZ_CP072916.1, read on the forward strand.
CCTTGAGCTTTTCCCAGGCATCCCACTTGGCGCGACCCACCATGTCGGTGAAGCTGGGTTTCTTGGCCTCGTTGTCGCCTTCGGTGGCCTGCTTGTACAGGGCATAGATCTTCAGCAACGTGGCGTTGTCGGGGCGCTCGCTGAGCGATGTGGAATTCTTCACGGCGGCGTCGAACGCGGCTTGCAGATCGGACATGGACGGGTCTCCTGTGGTGTAGTGATGGGGCGCAGTGTAGCCAAAATCGCGTCAAAAAGCACGATCGTGCGAAAGCAAAAAAAGGCGTGCAGGCACGCCTGCACGCCAACCACCTCGGAGTTCGCGGCACCCGCAGGCGCCGCCGCCTTGTTGTTAGAACTTGTGGATCACGCCCACGGCCATGGTGTTGTCGCGGGCCAGGCTGAACGCGGTCTCGGCCTTGCTGTTCACGCTGCCGTAGGCGGCATACAGCGCCGTGCGCTTGGACAGGCTGTAGTTGGCGAACAGTTCGAAGGCGTTGGCGCCTTCCTTGGCCGACTTGGTGCCATCGGCATTCTTCACATTCGTCAGGCGAGCGAACTGCGCACCGACCTTCCAGGCACCGATGGGCGCTGCGATACCGATGCCGATGCCGTCGCCTTCGGTGGTCTTCTCGTTGCGGGTGTAGATCACGCTGGCTTCGGCCACGCCGAAGTTGTACTTGGCGCCCAGCGCATAGCCGTTGCGGTTGTCGGTGGCGCCCACGGCGGCCTGGGTCGACATGCTCTTGGGCTGGAAGGCGGCGCCAAGGGTCAGGCCCCCGGTCTGGTAGCTGGCGGCCAGCTGCAGGAAGTCCTTCTTGTCGCCGGCCGTGCCGCTGACGGTTTCGGAGAAACCGTAGGCCACGCGCGCCTGGAAGCCGCCCAGCTTGGGCGTGGCGTACTAGACCTGGTTGGACTGGCGCGAGCTCATGAACGAGCCATTGGCGGCGATGCCAAGCACCTTCATGGCGCTGGAGCCATCGGCCGTGCCATTCAGGTCAAACGTGCCCATCAGGCGGTTCTGGGGGGTGGTGGTGCGGCCCAGCATCACTTCGCCAAAGCTGCCCGACAGCCCCACCCACGACTGGCGCTTGAAACCCTCGGCCCAGGCCCCGGTGTCGCTGCCGATCTCGCCCTCCAGCTGGAAGTTCGCCTTCAGGCCGTTGCCCAGGTCTTCCGAGCCGCGGAAGCCCAGCTTCGAGGTGTCGGTATAGCCGCTCATCATTTCGGCACTGGCATCGCTCTTGTAGCCGCGGCCCACGCTGGTATCGATCACGCCGTACACCGTCACGTTCGACTGTGCGGCCGCGCTGCCGGCGGCAGCGGCCAAAACCATGGCCAGCGCCACGTGCATTTGCTTGTTCATGTTCCGTTCCCTTGGGTTGTGAATCACGCCGAGTGCATCGCCCGGCGCTGGCTGCGATTGGAAAATTCGGAGATGACAAGGCCACGTCGGGCAGATGACGATTTGGTTGCGCACCACAGGCACCCGCTGCAAGGCCACCAACCGTGGCGCCGGGCGCCCGGCACACGCCCAGGGCCGGGGTGCCCCAGCGGAACCAGGGGCCGCCAAGGGGCGCGCGGCGGATCAGTGGCCGGGGCGCGGTGCCAGGCGTGCGGCCAGCAGCACCAGCAGGGCCGTCAGGCCGATGGCGATCAGGCTCATGGCCATGCCCTCGCCGACCGAGCCCTGCTCGAACTGGCGCCAGACATAGACCGACACCGTCTGCACCCCGGTCGGCGCCAGCAGCAGCGAGGCCACCAGTTCGCGCGAGGCGATGGCAAACACCAGCAGCATGGCCGCCGCCACGCTGGGCGCCAGCAGCGGCGCCACCACCCGCGCCAGCATCTGCCACAGGCTGGCCCCGTGCACGCGCGCAGCCGATTCCAGTTGCACGCTCACCTGCTGCAAGGCGGCGTTGGCATAGCGGATGGGATAGGGCAAGAGCAGGCAGGCATAGGCCAGCAGCAGGATCAGCCAGGTGTTGTAGGGCGTGACCGGCAGCCACGGCTGGTTCCAGGCCAGGATCAACCCCACGGCCACCACGATGCCCGGCATGGCGTTCGGAAGCACCGACAGCACGTCCAGCGCCAGGGCCGTGCGGGTGCGCAGGCGCACGCTGCAGTAGGCCACCAGGGCCCCGAACACGCCCACCAGCAGCGCGGCCGCCAGCGCCAGCGCAAAGCTGGTGCCCAGGGCCTGCAGCGCTTCGGAGCCAGCCCCCAGAATCGACCGGAAGTGGCGCAGCGTCCAGTTGTCCCAGGCCAACCCGCCCGACAGCGTGCCCGTGAACGCCGTGCCCCCGATCGCCAGCAAGGGCAGTAGCGTGGCACACACGGCCACGGCCGCAAACAGCAGCAGCACCGGCAGGCGCCAGACGCCCAGGGCCGCGCGGTGCAGGGCCTGTGGCTTGCCGTCGGTGGCCTCATAGCCACGGCCGGCCATCAGCCGCCGCTGGCCCACATAGGCCAGCACCGCCAGCAGCATCAGCACCAGCGACAGCAGGGCCGCGCCCGGCAGGTCAATGGGCCAGTCGGACAGGCGCTGCTCGATGGCCGTCACCAGCACCGCAAAGCCCACGTGAGAGGCCAGCACCGCCGGCGTGCCGTATTCCTCGATCGTCATGGCAAACACCAGCAACCCGCTGGCCGCCAGGGCCGGCAGCGTCAGGGGCAGGGTGACGCGCCACAGCGCCTGCCAGGGGCTGGCCCCGCAGACCCGGGCCACCACCGCCAGACGGGCGCCCGCCGCAGCCGCCGCCCGCGACACGGCGAAGTACACCACCGGGAACAGGTTCAGCACCATGACCAGCACCACGCCCGGCACCGAAAACAGCAGCCCCGCCGCGTGCTGGCCCGTGGCCTGCTGCAGGTAACCGGCGGGCTGCAGCAACAGGATCCAGCCCATGGCCGCAATGTAGGGCGGCACCATGAAGGGCACCAGAAAGCACAGGTCCCACAGGGCGCTGCCCGGCAGCCGCCCCAGTCCGCGCAGCAGCCCCAGGGGCAGACCCAGCAGCAGGCAGCCCAGCACCACCCACACGCCCAGGGACACGGTGTTGCCCAGCAACTGGGCCATGGCCGTGTCCTGCCAGACCTGCCGCCAGTGCGCCAGCGGCTGCGCCCAGTCGGCCTGCGCCGCACCGGGGAACACGGCCTGCAGCAGCACAAAGGCCACCGGCACCACCACCAGCACGCCCATGCCCAGCATGGCGGCACCGGGCAGCAGCGTGCCCCCTCGTTGCAACGGCATCATCGGTTCCATTCCTTGCCGGCGCCCGGTGGGGCGCCGTGCATCACTTGCGCACGAACAGTTCGTCAAAGCGCTGCAGCAACGCCGCACGCCCGGCGCGCTGGGCGTCGGACTCCGGGGGCCAGGCCTGGAAGCTGCCCAGCACCGGGCGCAGGGCCGGCACATCGCTGCGCGCGGGCAGCAGGTAGGACTTGGCGACGATGCGCTGCCCCTCGTCCGACAGCACATAGTCCACGAAACGCTTGGCCTGCTCGACTTTGGCGCTGCGCTTGAAGATCATCATGGGCCGCGCCGCCACCACCGTGCCGCTGCGCGGGAAGATGATCTCGACCTTCTCGCCCTTGGCCTGGGCCGCGTAGGTCACATAGTCGACCGCGCCGAACACGACCGCCTTGGCCCCCTGCAGCACCGGGTTCAAGGCCTGGGCGTTGGCGCCGGCAATGTGCATGCCGTTGGCGCGCAGCTCGCCGAACAGCTTCCAGGCCTGGGCACCGTGCTGCGACTGCAGGCCGGAGATCAGCTCCAGCGCCGTGCCCGACTTGCTCGGGTCGGGCATGTTGACCTTGCCCTGGAAGGCCGGCTCCGCCAGGTCCTTCCAGTCGCTGGGGCGCGGTGTGCCGCTGGACGGGTTCCAGGCCAGCGCCAGCGCCGACAGGCCCTGGGCCACGTACGACGGCCCCTGGTAGGCGGCGGGCACGGTCTTGGCATTCGGGCTGCGGTAGTTCAGCAGCCAGCCGCGCTGGTGCAGGTCCAGCGCGCTGTCCCACGAGGCCGAGATCAGCACATCGACGCGGGGGTTGCCGGCCTCGGATTCCACGCGCGCCATGACCTTGCCCGAGTCGGCCTGGAAGACCTCGACCTTCTCGCCACCCTGCTGCTCGAAGCCCTGGGCCAGTTCCTTGATCAGGCCGGCCGGGCCGGCGGTATAGACCGTCAGCGCCTGGGCCACCGGCTGCAGGGCCACCAACACCAGGGCGCCGACCACACCGGGGCGCAGCACACGAAACCAGGGGCGTGAATGCATGTTCATCGTTCCATCCAAACAGTGAGAAAACAGAAGGCGGGCGCGGCCTCAGTCCACCGCGGCAAACCAGTGCAGGCGCTGCATGTCCAGGCGCAGCGGCACGCGGGCGCCGGCAGGCAGGCGTTCGCTGCTGTGCACGCGCACCGGCTGGCCCCAGTCGGCATCGATCCAGGTGTCGAACTGGCCGCAGCGGTAGTGCTGCGACAGCACGCGGCCCTGCACGGGCAGGTGGTCGTCCTGCTGCGCCGCGCCCAGCGCCAGCGCCCCATGGGGCAGCAGCAACTGCCCCTGTGCCGCGGTGCTTGGCACCACCGGCGGCACCAGGCAGCGCCACTGCGCGCCCGCCACCTGCCAGTGGCTGCCCTGCCACTGCGCATCCAGCAGGGTGCCCAGCTTCAGGAACTGCGCCACCTGGCGCGTGCGCGGTGCGGACCACAGGGCCTGCGGCGCATCCAGCTGGTGAAAACGCCCGTCCATGACCACGGCCACGCGGTCCGCCAGGGCGCAGGCTTCCTCGTGGTCGTGCGTGACGTAGACGGCGGTGCAGCCCAGCTCGCGCAGCAGGCTGCCCATCTCGGCGCACAGGCTCTCGCGCAGGTCGCGGTCCAGGTTGGACAGGGGTTCGTCAAACAGCACCAGCTGCGGTCGCGCCACGACGGCCCGCGCCAATGCCACGCGCTGCTGCTGGCCGCCGGACAGGCTGGACGGCGCCCGTGCGCCCAGGCCCTGCAGGCCGACCAGGGCCAGCGCCTCGTCCACGCGGCGCGCGGCCTCCTGGCGCGGCACGCCGCGCATGCGCAGCGTAAAACCGACATTGCCCTGCACGCTGAGGTGCGGCCACAGGGCGTAATCCTGGAACACCATGCCCAGGCCGCGCTGCTCGGGCGGCACGCTGTGCCCGGCCGTGGCCACGCAGGTGTCGCCCATCCAGACTTCGCCGGCGCTGGGCTGCTCCAGCCCGGCCAGGATTTTCAGCAAGGTGGTCTTGCCGCAGCCCGAGGGGCCCAGCAGGGCGATGATTTCGCCGGGGGCGATGTCCAGGTCCAGGCCGTCCAGCACGGTGCGGTCGCCGTAGACGCGGCGCAGCCCCTGCACCCGCACGGCGGCCCCTGGCATCTTGGTGTTATGGGTCATTTGCACGATGGCGGCATGCTAGGCCGCGGGCGTGACAAATCCGTGTCAGCCGCATGCGCCAGGGTGGCGCGCCATGCTTAAATCAGCACCCCACCCTGGAACTGCCCCGTTTGCCATGTCTGTGACCCACATCCTCGGCGCCTGCCCCCACGACTGCCCCGACACCTGCTCGCTCACCACCACGGTCATCGACGGCGTGGCCACCAAGGTGCAAGGCAACCCCGACCACCCCATGACCGGCGGCGTGCTATGCGCCAAGGTCAGCAAGTACACCCAGCGCACCTACCACGCCGACCGCGTGCTGCAGCCCCTCAAACGCAGCGGCCCCAAGGGCAGCGGCCAGTTCACCCCGGTCAGCTGGGACGAGGCCCTGCGCGACATCGCCCAGCGCCTGCACACGATTGCGCAGCGCCAGCCCGAGGCCATCCTGCCCTACAGCTATGCCGGCACCATGGGCCAGGTGCAGGGCGAGAGCATGGACCGGCGCTTCTTCCACCAGCTGGGTGCCAGCCTGCTGGACCGCACCATCTGCGCCAGCGCCGGCAGCGAGGCCCTGGCCGCCACCTACGGCGGCAAGCTGGGCATGCGCATGGAGTTCTTTGCCGAGAGCCAGCTGATCCTGATCTGGGGCAGCAACAGCATTGCCAGCAACCTGCACTTCTGGCGCCTGGCCCAGGAGGCCAAGCGCAATGGCGCCAAGCTGGTGTGCATCGACCCGCGCAAGAGCGAGACCGCCGAGAAGTGCCACGAGCACCTGCAGCTGCTGCCCGGCACCGACGCCGCCCTGGCCCTGGCGCTGATGCACGAGCTCATCCAGAACGACTGGCTGGACCACGACTACATCGCCCAGCACACCCTGGGCTGGGAGGCCCTGCGCGCCCGGGCACTGGAGTGGCCGCCCGAGCGCGCCGCCCAGGTCTGCGGCCTGCCTGTGGAGCAGATCCGCCAACTGGCGCGCGACTACGGCACCACCCGGCCGGCCGCCATCCGCCTGAACTACGGCATGCAGCGCGTGCGCGGCGGTGGCAATGCCGTGCGCGCCATCGCCTGCCTGCCGGCCCTGGTCGGCGCCTGGCGCCACCGTGCGGGCGGCCTGCTGCTGTCCAGCTCGGGCGTGTCACCCTTCAACAAGGCGGCCCTGCAACTGCCCCAACTGCTGGGCAACCGCCGCCCGCGCACACTGAACATGAGCACCATCGGCGACGTGCTGTTGCACCCCGGCGATGCGCAGTTCGGCCCGCAGGTCGAGGCCGTGGTGGTCTACAACAGCAACCCCGTGGCCGTGGCCCCGGAATCGGCCAAGGTGGCCGCCGGCTTTGCGCGCGAGGACCTGTTCACCGTGGTGCTGGAGCATTTCCTGACCGACACCGCCGACCACGCCGACTACGTGCTGCCCGCCACCACGCAGCTGGAGCACTGGGACATCCATGGCAGCTACGGCCACACCGATGTGCTGCTGAACCGCCCGGCCATCGCCCCCGAAGGCCAGTCGCGCAGCAACGCCCAGATCTTCCGCGACCTGGCCGCGCAGATGGCGCAGCTGGACCCGGCCTTTGCCGCCCCGCACTTTTCCGAGCCGGATGAGGCGCTGTGCCGCACGGCGCTTTCGGGGACAGCTATGGATTTCGAAAGCCTGCTGACCCAGGGCTTTGCCCACATCCCGGTGGCCGAGGCGCCGTTTGCCCAGGGCGGCTTTGCCACGCCGTCGGGCAAGTGCGAGTTCGACAACCCGCGGCTGGCCGCGCTGGGCATCAACACCCTGCCCGACCACGTGCCCAATTACGAGCCACCCACGGCCGCCCACCCGCTGGCCATGATCTCGCCGCCGGCGCGCAACTTCCTGAACAGCACCTTCGCGAATGTCGCCAGCCTGGCGCGCATGGAAGAGCGCCCGCTGCTGGAGCTGCACCCCGAGGACGCCGCCGCGCGCGGCATTGCCGATGGCGACCGGCTGCGCGTCTTCAACGCGCGGGGCAGCCACGTCTGCCACGCCGCCGTCAACGGCCGGGCACGGCCCGGGGTGGTGGTGGGCCTGGGCATCTGGTGGCGCAAGCAGGGCGCCAACGGCACCAACGTGAACGAGCTGACCCACCAGCAGCTGACCGACATCGGCCGCGCGCCCTGCTTCTACGACTGCGCGGTGCAGGTGGAGCGGCTGGCCTAGTTCGCGCCCCGGGCACGCCGGCGGCTGCGCACCACGGCGGCGCACGCCCTGCCTCAGTCCTCGGCCAGGGCCTGGAACTGCTGGACCAGAAAATCCAGCAGCGCCCGCACCGCGGGCAACTGCCCCCGGCGTGAGGCGTAGACGGCGTGGATCACCTCGACCCGTGGGGCCCAGCCCGGCAGCACCTGCACCAGGCTGCCGCGCGCCAATTCGGCGCGAATGAACATGCTGGGCAACTGCACCACGCCCACGCCGGCCAGGGCCGCATCGCGCAGCGCCAGCATGGATGGAGTCACCAGGCGCGGCTGGTGGCGCACCTCGGCGCGCTCCTGGTTCGGCCCCAGCAGCACCCAGCGGTGGCTGTCCTGGGGCTGGCCCATGTCCAGGCTGGGCCAGCGCGTCAGGTCCATGGGCCCCAGGGCCGGACCAATGCGCTCCAGCAGCGCAGGGCTGGCCACCAGGCACTGGTGGCGCTCGGCCAGCTGGCGCAGCACCAGCTCGCTGTCCTGCAGCGGCGGCGGGCGCACGCGGATCGCCAGATCCAGCCCCTCGGCCACCACGTCCACACGGCGGTTGGTCTCGTCCACCTGCAGGCTCACCCGCGGGTGCTGGGCCATGAACGCCGCCAGCATCGGCCCCACGCGCGCCGCCAGCAGCGCCACCGGGCAGCTCAGGCGCACCACGCCGCAGGGCTCGCTGTGCGTCAGGGCCACGGATTCCTCGGCCGCCGCCGCCTCGGTCAGCATGGCGCGGCAGTGCTCGTAGCAACGCTTGCCCAGCTCGGTCACGGCAAAGCTACGCGCCCAGGCGCTCTTCCAGCAGGGCGATGTGCTGGCTGTGCTTGGACTTGGGAATACCCAGGGCCCGCCCCGCCGGGGCGAAACCGCCGTGCTCCTCCACCAGCGCGAAGTAGTACAGGGGATTCAGGTCCGGGAGCTTCATCGTTTTAAAAATGGAACGCTGCATGCGATTTTTGCAGTCCAGCCAAACAATCGTTCCAAATTCAAAATTCCTCCCATGTTGAAAAAGATTCTGGGTGTCTACGAAGCCCACCCCGCCCCCACTGGGTGGGCAACGGCTTTCCCGTGCGTTCGCTGTTCAGCTACGCCGACCACGGCCAGGCGCTGAACCCCTTCCTGCTGCTGGACCATGCCGGTCCCCAGCACTTCCAGCCCACGCAGGGCCGGCGTGGCGTGGGCACGCACCCGCACCGCGGCTTCGAGACAGTGACCATCGTCTACGAGGGCGAGGTCGCCCACCGCGACTCCACCGGCGCGGGCGGCACCATCGGCCCCGGCGATGTGCAGTGGATGACGGCCGCCTCGGGCATCCTGCACGAGGAGTTCCACGCCGAAACCTTCGCCCGCTCTGGCGGCCCGCTGGAGATGGTGCAGCTGTGGGTCAACCTGCCGGCCCGCGACAAGCTGTCCGCCCCCGGCTACCAAACCCTGCTGAAGGCCGACATTCCGCGCGTGGCGTTGCCTGACGGCGCCGGTTCGGTGCGTGTGATTGCCGGCGACTTTGCTGCCGCCCATGGGCCGGCCCGCACGTTCACGTCCATCCATCTGTGGGATGTGCGCCTGAACGCCGGTGCCTGCACCGAACTGCAGGCCCAGCCCGGCCACACGCTGGCCCTGGTGGTGCTGCACGGCACGGTGATGGTCAACGGCCAGGAGGTGGTGCGCGCCGGCCAGCTGGTGCACCTGGACCGCGCCGCCGACAGCGTGCACCTGGAGGCCAACAACGAAGTCACCTTGCTGTGGCTGTCGGGCGAACCCATTGACGAACCCGTGGTCGGCCATGGCCCTTTCGTGATGAACACCGCAGCCGAGATCGAACAGGCCCTGGACGACTTCCGCAGCGGTCGCTTCGGGCGCATGCCCCAGTCCCACGCCCTGGCCTGAGCCTGGTTTTCCCCGTCCGGCGCGCGCCTGCGCCGTATGCTTTCCCCCGCTCTCAAGGAGACTCCCATGAGCAACAAACCCTATATCCGCCTCGACAAAGACAACGCCGCCGTGCTGCTGGTGGACCACCAGACCGGCCTGCTGTCCCTGGTGCGCGACATCGACCCGGACAAGTTCAAGAACAACGTGCTGGCCCTGGCCGACATGGCCGAATACTTCAACCTACCCACCATCCTGACCACCAGCTTCGAAACCGGCCCCAACGGCCCGCTGGTGCCCGAGCTGAAAGCCCAATTCCCCGACGCGCCCTACATCGCCCGCCCTGGCCAGATCAACGCCTGGGACAACGAAGATTTCGTGCAGGCCGTGAAGGCGACCGGCAAGAAACAGCTGATCGTCGCCGGCGTGGTGACCGAGGTCTGCGTGGCCTTCCCCGTGCTGTCGGCCCTGGCGGAAGGCTTTGAGGTGTTTGTGATCGCCGATGCCTCGGGCACCTTCAACCCCATGACCCAGCAGGCCGCCTGGAGCCGCATGGAGCAGGCAGGCGCCCAGCTGATGACCTGGTTCGGTGCGGCCTGCGAACTGCACCGCGACTGGCGCAATGACATCGAGGGCCTGGGGACGCTGTTTGCCAACCACATCCCCGACTACCGCAACCTGATCCACAGCTACACCACGCTGACCGCCGCCAAGTAAGCGCTACAGCCTCGCCCCCCAGCCCGCCGGTGTGTGCCGCCTGCGGGCTTTGGGCGGTGGTGGATTGAAATGGATAGCTGCTTGCGCTGGAGGGACAAGCGTTCAAGCCTGTTGTTGCTGCAAATCGGGCAGGCAGCTGGCGCCGTGCTGATCCGCGTCGTGCAGGGGCTCGGCCGGGGCAAAGTTCTGGCTGTAGGCGATGCCCCAGTTGCGCATGGCGATCAGCACCGGCTGCAGGCTGCGGCCCAGTTCGGTCAGCGCATAGTCCACGCGCGGCGGCACCTCGGCATACACCGTGCGCGCCACAATGCCGGCGTCTTCCAGCTCGCGCAGCTGCAGCGTCAGCATGCGCTGGGTGATGCCGGGGATGGCACGGCCCAGCTCGCCAAAGCGCTTCTTGCCGTGCAGCAGCTGGAACAGGATGATGGGCTTCCAGGTGCCGCCCATCACCGACAGCGTCACCTCCACGGCGCAGCCGCTCTTGCTATTCAAACGTTTCATGCGGCCTCCTGCGCCTGGTGCTGGGTGGCCCGGGGGCCGGTGTATCCGATGCTGCCGCAAGGCCGCGCGGCCTGCATTGCTTACATTTTTAATACTACCCCACAAATATGTTGGTACTGGTCATGCCGCGCGGTAGCGCGCACCATGGCGGCCATCCTTCACTGCCCGCAAAGATCGCCATGAAAGCCTTGCAACTGGCCGCCCCCGGTGGCCTGGACCACCTGCACCTGACCACCCTGCCCGATGCGCCCCCGCCAGGGGCCGGCGAGATCCAGGTGCGCATCCACGCCACCTCGCTGAACTACCACGACCTGCTGGTCGTCAGCCGCCCCGGCGCCACGGCCGATGGCCGCATCCCCATGGCCGATGGGGCCGGCGTGGTCACCGCCGTGGGCGCCGGCGTGACCGAATTCGCCGTGGGCGATGCCGTGGTGTCCACCTTCTTCCCGCAGTGGCTGTCGGGCCGCCGCGTGCCCTCGGACTTCAAACTGGTGCCCGGCGACGGCGTGGACGGCTTTGCCTGCGAGGCCGTGACCCGGCCGGCCACGGCCTTTACCCACGCGCCCCGCGGCTGGTCGCACGAGGAAGCGGCCACGCTGACCACGGCCGGCCTGACCGCCTGGCGTGCGCTGTTCGTCAACGGTCGCCTGCAGCCGGGCGACACGGTGCTGGTGCTGGGCACGGGCGGGGTCTCCATCTTTGCGCTGCAGATGGCCAAGGCCGCCGGCGCGCGCGTCATCGCCACCACCTCCAGCGCCGCCAAGGCCGAGCGCCTGCACGCCCTGGGGGCCGACGTGGTCATCAACTACCGCGACACGCCCGAGTGGGGCAACGCCGTGCTGGCCGCCACCGGCGGGCGCGGCGCCGACATCGTGGTCGAGGTCGGCGGCCCCAACACCCTGCCGCAGTCCATCCGCGCCGGCGCCGTGGGCGGCCACATCGCGCTGATCGGCGTGCTGACCGGCTTTGCCGGCAGCGTGCCCACGGCCGAAATGATGGCCAAGCAGCAGACGCTGCAGGGCCTGATCGTCGGCAGCCGCGAACAGCAGCAGGACATGGTGCGCGCACTGGAGCAGTGGGGCTGGCAGCCGGTGATCGACCGCCACTACCCGCTGGAGCAGATGGTCCAGGCCTTTGCCCACCAGCAGTCGGGCCAGCACTTCGGCAAGATCGTGGTGCGTTACTGACCCTGAAAAAAGAGAGCGCGTCGCGCGCGGCAGGATTAGGCTTTCACACCAAAACAGCGCGAAATGCCTGTAAATCCTGCGCCAGCCGCTCCTTTTTCCAAGGGTGCCCGGCGCAGCACGCCGGCCAGGGCCGGTGCCTGGGTTTATGCTTTGGGGCAGCCACCAGGAGATGCCCATGCTGCACACCGCCGTCGTCGCCGTCCGGGACCGCGCCCGCCTGCAAGAGATTGTGGGCACGCTGCTGCGTTTCGGTCTGGCCGACGTGGTGCACTCGCTGGGCCTGTCGCGCTGGTCGACCTGGCGCAGCACCGAGGCCGAGGCGGAGGCGGCCCACACCGCCCTCAGCCGCGCGGAACGCGTGCGCCTGGCCATCGAGGCGCTGGGCCCGAGCTTCGTCAAGCTGGGCCAGATCCTGGCCACGCGCTCCGACCTGCTGCCGCGCGAATGGACCCGCACCCTGGAAACCCTGCACACCCAGGCCACGCCCCAGCCCTGGTCGGTGATGCAGGCCCACATCGAGGCCCAGCTGGGCCGCCCGGTGCACGAGGCCTTCGTCCGGTTTGACCCCGAACCCATCGCCGCCGCCTCCATCGCTCAGGTCTACCGCGCCCAGCTGCGCCGCCCGGACGGCAGCCTGCGCGAGGTGGCGGTCAAGGTGCAGCGCCCCGACATCCGCGCCGGGCTGGAAGCCGATGCCCGCCTGCTGCGCCATGTGGCCGCCCTGGTGGAAGAACGCTTTCCGCAGCTGGAGCGCTACCGCCCCAGCGACGTGGCGCGCCAGGTCGGCGACGCCCTGCGCGAGGAGCTGGACTTCAGTATCGAAGGCCGCAGCAACGAACTGGTGGCCCAGGCCTTTGCCGGCGATCCGGACATCGCCATCCCGGGCGTCGTCTGGGCGCTGAGCACGCCCGAGCTGCTGGTCCAGGACTGGCTGGACGGCATCCCCGCCAACCGCGCCGCGGGCGACACCCGGTTCGACGGCCGCCTGCTGGCCCAGCGCGGGGCCCATGCCTTCCTGCACATGGTGCTGCGCGACGGCCTGTTCCACGCCGACCCGCACCCCGGCAACCTCTTCGCCCTGCCGGGCAACCGCGTGGGCTTCATCGATTTCGGCCTGGTCGGCCACCTCTCGCCCCACCGACGCGACCAGTTCCTGGTGCTGCTGCGCGCCCTGGTCGAAGGCGATGCCGACAGCCTGGTCATGGTGCTGCTGGAATGGACGGGCGACAGCCGGGTCAGCATCGGCCTGATGGAATCCGCCGTCGAGCGCTACATCGCCCGGCGCGGCAGCGGCCCGCTGCGCCTGGGTGACTCGATCAGTGAATTCATGGACCTGGCGCGCGAATCGCAGATCGCCATGCCGCCCGACATGGCCCTGCTGTTCAAGGCCCTGGTCACCGCCGACCGCGTGCTGCTGCAGCTGGACCCGGACTTCGACGTGATCCGCACCGCCGCGCCCCTGGTGCGCGAGCAGATGCGCGCCCGCTACACCCCGCGGCGCCTGCTGCGCGAGCAACGTGCGGCCAGCCGGCAGATGTACGAGATGGCGGCCGATGTGCCCAAGACCCTGCGCTTGCTGATGTACCGCCTCAAGCAGGGGCGCCTGGGCGTGGACATGGAGGTGCGCCACCTGCACCGCCTGTCCACCGCCCTGGAGCGCGCCGCCACGCGCCTGTCGCTGGCCGTGGTCGCCGGCGCCTTCATCCTGGGCATCGGCCCGACGCTGCTGGCCTCGCAGGTGCACCTGTTCGGCATTCCCGTGTTTCCGGTGCTCGGCGGCCTGGGGGCGGTGATCAGCCTGGCCGTGCTGGGCCTGACCATGCGCCGCCAGCGCGCCTTGGACTGAGGCCGCATGCCCCCCCGGAACATTGGCCTGATTGCGGCCGCCGTGCTGGTCGTGCACCTGCTGGTGCTGTGGGGGCCGGGTGACGCCTGGACCCAGGCCCAGCCCGACGTGCCGGCGGAGGTCGCGCGACTGGACACGGTGTGGATCAGCCCGCCCGTGGCGGCACCCGCCCCGCCACCACCGGCGCCCCGCCCCGTGCGCCAGACACGGGCACGTCCGGCCACCCCGGCGGCGCCTGCGCCCCTGCCCGTGCCAGCCCCCGCCACGGACATGCCCGCCCCGCCGCAGCCAGACCCGGTGGCGGCCGCCGTGGCGGACCACGACCCCACGCCCCCCGAAGCCGCCCCCGCGCAAGACAGCCGCCCTGCAGACACGCCCGCTGGCGCCCCGCACTGGCAGGTGCGCGGCGCAGACGGCCAGCCACTGGCAGTAGCACTGCCCGCCGCCGCGACGGACACGCCCCAGCACCAGGCCCTGCGCTACCGCGTGCACGGCTGGATCAAGGGGCTGGAATACCACGCCCAGGCCGAGCTGAGCTGGCACACCGAGGGCGGCCGCTACCAGGCACGCCAGTCCATCAGCGCCTTCCTGCTGGGTTCGCTGGAGCAGACCAGCCGCGGCCGCATCGGCGCGGAGGGCTTCCAGCCCGAGCGCTTTGACGACCGCCGGCTGACCCGGCTGCGCAGCGCCACGCTGGACTGGGAGGCCCAGCTGGCCCGCTTCGAGCCCGAGCGCCCACCGGCCGCCATCGGCCCCGGCACCCAGGACCGCCTGAGCGTGTTCCTGCAGCTGTCCGCCCTGCTGGAACACCTGCCCGCGCTGCGCGCGCCCGGCACCCTGGTGGAGATCCCCACCCTGGGATCGCGCAGCTTGCAGAGGTGGCAGTTCCGCGTGCAGGACACCGACACCCTGGAGCTGCCCAGCGGCCCGCTGGCCACGCTGCGCCTGCAGCGCGCGCCCCAGTCCGGCGACCGCGAGCAGGCCCTGCTGTGGCTGGCGCCCGCACTGGGCTACGCGCCGGTGCGCATCCAGATGCAGGAGTCCAACGGCGACCACCTGACGCTGACGCTGCGCGAGCTGCCCTGAGAAACACAAAAAAATAGCATCTGACGCTGATCCATCCTGCGTCAGATGCCCATTTATTCATCCAATCGTGCCACGCGCCGTGGCCATCCGGGCGGCCCTCAGCTGCCGCTGCCGTCCCCCTGCGGCGAGACCAGGGTCTGGTCGATGGCGCCAAACAGGCTTTGGCCATCCTTGCCCTTCATCTCGATGCGCACCGTGTCGCCAAACTGCAGCAAGCCGGTCGTGGCCTGCTCCTGCTGCTGCTGCTCCATGGCGCGCTTTTCCGCGATGCTGTGAAAGCCCTTGGACCATTCCGTGCGCCGTGCCGCGCCCCGGCCGCTGGTCACACCCTGGTTGCTGACCACACCGCTGCCCACCACCGTGCCGGCGCGCAGGCTGCGCGTCTTGCAGGCCTGGGCCAGCAGCTGGCCGAAGTGGAAGGCCATGTCCTCGCCGGCCTCGCACATGCCCACCTTGCGCCCGTTCCAGCTGCTGTGCAGCGGCAGGTGCACGCGGCCACCGCGCCAGGCCTCGCCCAGCTCGTCCAGTGTCACCGCCACCGGGCTGCAGCCCAGAGACGGCCAAGCGTGCACCGGCCCCCAGCCCGCCTCCGGCGGCGTGGGCATCAACTGGCGCAGGTTCCAGCTGTTGCACAGCATCAGCAGGCGGATGCCGAACAGCGCCTGCTCGGGCGTGCTGCCCATCGGCACATCGCCGGTGATCGCAGCCAGGCCGGCGCCAAAATCCACGCCCAGGGCCGCGCTGGGCACCACCACCTCCTCGCAGGCGCCGGACAGGCTGTCGCCCGCGCCCTGGCGCAGCACGGGTTCGGTGCCGGGCAGGGCCCAGTCCGGCTGGGTCAGCGCCAGGTGCGAGGGGTAGGCCCCGCCCTCCAGCCACTGGTAGGCGCGCGGCAGCGGTGCCATGCACTGCATGGGGTCAAAGGCAAAGGCATGCGGCGCACGGCCGGTGTTCAGCTGGTGGTACAGGTCCTGCAGCTGGGGCGCCATGAAGCCCCAGTCGTCCAGCACCTGCTGCAGGCGCGAGGCAATGCCGGTGGCGTAATGGGCCAGCCGCAGGTCGCGCGAGACGACGACCAGTTGCCCGTCGCGGGCGCCGTCTTTGTAAGTGGCAAGTTTCATGTGCAATGCGGTGTAGACCGGAAGGCCATACAGCAGCACACGGCGTGGGCTGCTGCAAGAATGGAAGGGTGCGAGTGAGCCAACGCCCGTGGCGTCAGCCGCCCGGATGCGGCCCGCCACCGGCGGCTGCAGGCTCACACTGCGTAAGCTGCAAATTCTAAGGTTCGCCCATGCCACTGCACCCTTGCTTCCGTGCCGCGCCTGTCTGGCGCCTGGGTCTGCTGACCCTGCTGTCCACCGCCGCCGCCCTGGGTGGCACAGCCAGCCATGCCCAGCCCGCCTCCGCGCCGATCGAAGTGCGCAACGCCCAGGGCACGCTGCGCCCCGAGGCCAGCCTGGCCTGGCGTGCGCCGGCGGCGGCGCGCCTGCAGTTCACGGTGCAGGGCAAGTTCAAGGGCCTGCCCTACCAGACCCGGGCCCAGCTGGACTGGCTGCCCCAGGGCCAGCGCTACGAAGCCGCGCAGGAGGTGCAGATCCCCGTGCTGGGCAGCCGGCGCCAGTCCAGCGTCGGCAGCATCGGCCCCCAGGGCCTGCAACCCGAGATCTTCCTGGACCGCAGCCGCAAGGAGTACAGCACCACCTTCGACGCCGCCGCGGGCCAGATCCGTTTCAGCCGGGGCAGCGATCCGGCGCCCTGGCAGCGTGGCACCCAGGACCGCATGAGCGTGTTCTTCCAGGTGGCCGGCATGCTGGCCGCCGCGCCGCAGCGCTACCCCGCGGGCACGCAGATCACGGTGCAGGCCGCCAGCAGCAGCCGGGTGGCGCCCTGGACCTTCACGGTGCGCGGCACCGAAGAACTGCAGCTGCCCGCCGGCCGCATGAGCGCCATCAAGCTGGAGCACAGCTCGGACAGCGGTGCGGCCGACGGCCTGCAGTCGGCACTGTGGCTGGCGCCCGGCCTGCAGTACCTGCCGGTGCGCATCCGCATGCTTGAGGACGGCGGTCGCGACGAGCTGGACCTGAAGTTGCAGTCCCACAGCAAGCCCTGACCTGCGCCGACCAGGCCAGCCGTTGCGGACCGGCCATTCGTGGAATACTGGAGTTGCCCGGTCGCCGCCGGGCACCTTGAAACTGACCGTCTCGCCCGCAACTGGCTGGCAGGGCCACCGCCCACCCGGCATGGCCCGCGAAACGGCAAGAGAGGAGGACCACCATGCAAATGCTTTACGACTCCGACACTTTTGTGGTGCTCCACTTGCAACCCGATCTCGGGCTGCCCGCAGAAATCCTGCTGACCGATGGCCAGACCAGCGCCCCCGGCCTGCCCCGCCACGGTTTTGAGATCGTGGACAAGCGCTCGGGCAAGGAGGTCTACCTGGACGGTTCCTGGGCCGAGCTGTTCCAGCAGCAGATCCAGCAATGGCAGCGCGAATCGCCCAGCGAGGAAGAGGTCGAGGACACGCTGGAGCGCTACGCCCAGCTGGCGCAGAACCCCGTCGTGATGCACTGAGGGCTGCGCCGCGGGCGCACCGACCGCCCGGAGGAGGCGGCTCGGCGCCCGGGCCTAGATGCCCAGACCCAGGCTGTTGAGGCTTTCCTGGCGACGGCGCTGGGCCTCGCCTTCCAGCAGCACGGTGAATTCGCCCACCGGCAGGGGGCGGCTGCAGAAATAGCCCTGGTAGAAATGGCAGCCGTGCTGGCGCAGGAACTCCAGCTGCGCCGCGGTTTCCACGCCCTCGGCCAGCACTTCCATGCCCATGCTCTTGCCCATGGCGATCACTGCATGGCTGATGGCCATGTCGTCGGCGCTTTGCGGGATGTCGCGGATGAAGCTCTGGTCGATCTTGAGCAGGTCGATGGGGAAGCGCTTGAGGTGGGCCAGCGACGAATAGCCGGTGCCGAAGTCGTCGATCGCCAGGCGCAGCCCCAGGTCCTTGAGCCCGCGCAGCACCGTGAGCGCCTCGTCGGGGCGCGCGGCCAGCGCACTTTCGGTGATTTCCAGCTCCAGGCGCCCGGCGGGCAGCCCCGAGCGCGCCAGCGCCTGGCGCGTGCAGCCGACGATGTCGGTCAGCAGGAACTGGTGCAGCGACAGGTTCACCGCGATCGAGATGTCGGGCAGCCCTTGACCGCTCCAGGCCTGGGCCTGGCGGCAGGCCTCGCCCAGCACCCACTCGCCCAGGGGGCCGATCAGCCCGGTGCTCTCCGCGACCGGGATGAAGCGCGCCGGGGAGATCATGCCGTCCACCGGGTCGAACCAGCGCACCAGGGCCTCGCAGCCGATCAGGCCCCCGGTGGCGATGTCGATCTGCGGCTGGTAGAACAGTTGCAGGTGCCCCTGGGCCACGGCATTGCGCAGCCGCGACTCCAGCGCAATGCGCTCGCGCGCGGCCTGGGTCATGTCCTCGTTGAAGAAGCACCACTGGTTGCTGCCGCCCTTGCCGTCCTTGGCACCGTACACCGCAGCGTGCGCGCCCTGCACCAGCAGGGCCGCATCCTGGGCGTGCTCGGGGTAGCAGCAGATGCCGGCACTGCCGCTGACCACCACGGCAAAACCATCGGGGGATTTCCAGGGCTGGGCGGCCGCGTGGATCAAGCGCTCGGCGATGTCCGAGGCTTCCTTGCGGTGCTTGAGGTGGCGCGTCAGCACCACGATCTCGTCGCCCGCCATGCGCGCGATCAGGTCCCCGGGCCGCAGCGCCGACTGCACCTGGCGCGCGATGTGGCGCAGCACCTCGTCGCCCACGGAGTGGCCGTAGCTGTCGTTCACGTCCTTGAAACGGTCCAGGTTCAGCAGGATGACCGCCATGCGCTCGCGCGTTTCGACCGCGTGGTGCACACAGCGCGTCAGCTCCTGCACGAACCAGTTGCGGTTGGCCAGGCCGGTCAGGGCGTCGCGGTGGGCCAGATGCTCCAGCTGGCGCTCGCGCTGCTTCTCCTCGGAAATATCGGTGAACATGCACACGTAGTGCGAGACATGGCCTTGCGGGTCGCGCACCGCGTTCAGCGACATGCGCTCCGGGAAGATTTCGCCGTTCTTGCGCTTGTTCCAGATTTCCCCGCGCCAGTGGCCACTGCGGTGCAGGCTGCTCCACATCTCGTCATAGAAGGCCTTGTCGTGCAGGCCGGACTTGAAGGTCGAGGGGCGCTTGCCGATCAGCTCCGCCGCCTCGTAGCCCAGCAGGCGCGAGAAGGCCGGGTTGACCGACAGGATGTGGCTGTTGGCATCGGTCACCACGATGCCTTCGGCGGTGTTTTCTACCACGCTGGCCGCCAGCCGCAGGCGGTCTTCCTCGGCGCGCTGCTGGGTCTTGTCGGTGATGATGCCGGAGAAGCGCACGGGCTGGCCGCGGTCGTCCAGGTGGCGGGTGCCGCGGGCCTCGAACCAGCGGTAGGCCCCGTCAAAGCACAGCACGCGGGCCGTCACCACAAACGGTACACCCTGCTCCAGCGTGGCCTGGGCCGCCTGGCCCACCATGGCGCGGTCGTCCGGGTGGATGCGCGGCTTGAAGCGAAACTCCGCCGAAAAGTTGCAGCCCTCGTAGCGCATCAGCTTGGCCACACCCTGCGAGAAGGTGTGGCGCCGTTGGGCCATGTCCCAGTCCCACATGCCGCTGCCGCTACCATCCAGCGCCAGGCGCAGCTTTTCCTCGCTGGCCTCCAGGGCCTGGCGGTCGGCGCTGCGCCGTGCCTCGGCGCGCATGGTCCGCAGCACCAGCCAGGCCGCGTAGCAGCCCGACAGCAGCACGAACACATAGTCCTGCCCTTGCTGCAGCAGCAGATACAGCGCACGGTCCTGCACCAGCTGCGGCATGATCGCGTCCCCTGCGCCAAACCACAGCAGGCCGACCACCAGATACAGCACCAGCGCCCGCCAGGGTGCCAGATGCGGGACTGCGTCCTCGTGTTGCATGTATTCCCTCAATCCCCTCTTGACCCCGGCCATGCTGCGACAATTGCCCCCGCTATGACCCAAGCCTACATCCTTACTCTGTCCTGCCCCGACCGCCGTGGTCTGGTGCATGCCGTCTCCGGCTTCCTGCTGGAGCAAGGCGCCAACATCGAAGAAGCTTCCCAATTCAACGACAGCGCCACCGGTCTGTTCTTCATGCGCGTGCAGTTTGCCTGCGAGCACACCGACCTGGCCGGCCTGAAGGCGGCCACCGCCGTCATGGCCGACACCTACGAGATGAAGTGGAGCCTGCACGCCGAATCGGAGCGCATGAAGACCGTGCTGATGGTCAGCCGCCAGGGCCACTGCCTGAACGACCTGCTGTTCCGCTGGAAATCCGGCCTGCTGCCCATCGACATCAAGGCCATCATCAGCAACCACCGCGACTTCTACCAACTGGCCGCCAGCTACAACATCCCGTTCCACCACATTCCGGTGACTGCCGCCACCAAAGCCCAGGCCGAAGCCAAGCAGTTCGAGATTATCGAGGCGGAAGGGGCCGAGCTGGTCGTTCTGGCCCGTTATATGCAGGTCCTGTCTAATGACTTGTGTCAAAAACTGTCCGGACGTGCGATCAACATCCACCACAGTTTCCTGCCCAGCTTCAAGGGTGCCAAGCCCTACTACCAGGCGCATGACCGTGGCGTGAAACTGATCGGCGCTACCGCCCACTACGTGACCGCGGATCTGGACGAAGGCCCGATCATCGAGCAGGACGTGGCCCGTGCCGACCACACCGACACCGTGGAAGACCTGACCGCCCGCGGCCAGGACACCGAAAGCCAGGTGCTGGCGCGTGCCGTGAAGTGGCACAGCGAACACCGTGTGCTGGTCAACGGCCACAAGACCGTGGTGTTCCGCTGAGCGAAGCACATCGCAGCAGGTAGCGCTTGCCGTTGCTGGGTTCCCGGTTGTCGACCTGGAAACCCGCAACCGCAAGCGCTTCTTGCTTTTCCAACCGCAGCCACCACCCCGCGCCATGTCCACACCCCGCAGCAACGGCCAACGCCCCAGCCGCTTCTTTGACAGCCGCTCGGCCCGGCGCATCCCGCCCATCCAGTGCCTGCTGACTTTTGAAGCCCTGGCACGCCTGCGCAGCGTGACGCTGACGGCCGAGGAGCTCAGCGTCACGCCCAGCGCGGTCAGCCACCGCGTGCGCCAGCTGGAGCAGGTGCTGGGCACGCAGCTGTTCGGGCGCACGGACTTTTCGCTGACCACCGACGGCCAGAACTACCTGCAGCAGGTGCGCGAAGGCCTAGGGGCGCTGCAGTGCTTCCCCAACCACCCGGTAGCCAGCGGCCGCGCACGGCTGAAGATCGCGGTCACGCCCACCTTTGCGCGCTGCATGCTGATCCCGCGCCTGGCGCAGTTCACCGAGGCCTACCCCGAGATCGACCTGACGCTGCAGGTCGCCATCCCGCTGCTGGACGTGGTGGCCGAGGATGCCGACCTGATGGTGCGCTACGGCGTTGGCCATTACGCGGACGTGGAACACCTGGAGATCGCCCGCGACGTCTACACGCCCGTGGCCTCGCCCAGTTTTCTGCGCCAGCACGGCCCCATCACCAAGCCCGAGGACCTGCAGGAGCTGCCGCTGCTGCGCAGCCCGCTGGAATCCTGGCGCCCCTGGTTCCAGGCTGCCGGCCTGGACTGGGCCGAGCCCAGCGAGGGCTCGCAGTTCAACGATGTGGGCCTGCTGTGCGACGCCGCCGCCGCCGGCATGGGCGTGGCGCCGGTGCGCCTCAAGCTCGGCGCCCCCTGGCTGGACAACGGCACCCTGGTGCGCCTGTTCGACCTGGACGTGGCCAGCCCCCATGCCCACTACCTGTGCTGGCGCACCGGCACCATGGACCGCTGGGAATGCCAGGCCTTCGCCGAGTGGCTGGCCAAGACCGTGGGCTGATGCTTTTTTGAGTCGAATTGGCAGTTAACGCAAGCAGGACCAGCGTCAGCAGCTCCTGATTTTGAAGTACCTGGACGCCCCCCGGGGTCGTGCCGGTGACGCTTTCACAGCCGCTTGCCAAAAAAATCACAGCACCGCGCCACGGCTTGCCCTACAGTCGGCGCCATGACCAGCCCCAGCCTTTCCGAACGCGCCACCCGCCAGGCCGAAGTCGTGGCCGCCCTGCGCCAGCATGTGCCCGAGCACGCCCTGCTGTGGAATGCCGAAGACACCACACCGTACGAGTGCGACGGCCTGACCGCCTACCGCCAGCGCCCGCTGGTGGTCTGCCTGCCCGAGACCTATGACCAGGTCCAGGCGGTGCTCAAGGCCTGCCACGCTGTCAACGTGCCCGTGGTGGCACGCGGCGCGGGCACCGGCCTGTCCGGCGGCGCCATGCCCCACGCCATGGGCGTGACGCTGTCGCTGGCCAAGTTCAACCAGATCCTCAAGGTCGATGCCTACAGCCGCACGGCCGTGGTGCAGTGCGGCGTGCGCAACCTGGCCATCAGCGAGGCCGCTGCGCCCTACGGCCTGTACTACGCCCCCGATCCCAGCAGCCAGATCGCCTGCACCATCGGCGGCAACGTGGCCGAGAACTCCGGCGGCGTGCACTGCCTGAAATACGGTCTGACGGTGCACAACGTGCTGAAGGTCAAAGGCTTCACCATCGAGGGCGAACCGGTCGAGTTCGGCTCCGACGCGCTGGACGCGCCCGGCTACGACCTGCTGGCCGCCATGATCGGCAGCGAGGGCATGCTGGCCGTGGTGACCGAGGTGACCGTCAAGCTGATCCCCAAGCCGCAGCTGGCGCGCTGCATCATGGCCAGCTTCGATGACGTGCGCAAAGCCGGCGACGCCGTGGCCGCCGTGATCGCGGCCGGCATCATCCCGGCCGGGCTGGAGATGATGGACAAACCCATGACCGCCGCCGTCGAGGACTTTGTGCGCGCCGGCTACGACCTGACGGCCGAGGCCATCCTGCTGTGCGAATCCGATGGCACGCCCGAGGAGGTGGAGGAAGAGATCGCCCGCATGAGCGAGGTGCTGCGCGCCGCCGGCGCCACGGCCATCAGCGTGAGCCAGAGCGAGGAGGAACGCCTGCGCTTTTGGAGCGGGCGCAAGAACGCCTTCCCCGCCAGTGGCCGCATCAGCCCCGACTACATGTGCATGGACTCGACCATCCCGCGCAAGCGCCTGGCCGACATCCTGCTGGCCATCCAGGAGATGGAAAAGAAGTACCAGCTGCGCTGCGCCAACGTGTTCCACGCCGGCGACGGCAACCTGCACCCGCTGATCCTGTTCGATGCCAACGACGCCGACGAACTGCACCGCTGCGAGCTGTTCGGCGCCGACATCCTGGAGACCAGCGTGGCCATGGGCGGCACGGTGACCGGCGAGCACGGCGTGGGCGTGGAAAAGCTCAACAGCATGTGCACCCAGTTCACCACCGAGGAGAACCAGCAGATGTTCGCCCTGAAGGCCGCCTTCGACCCGGCCGGCCTGCTGAACCCCGGCAAGGTCATCCCCACGCACAACCGCTGCGCCGAGTACGGCAAGATGCTGGTGCGCGGCGGCCAGATCAGCCACCCGGACCTGCCCAGGTTCTGAGCGGCACAGCGCCCGCCTGCCACATCGTTTGCAGCCCCGGGCTGCCATCTGCGTGCAGATGCGCTCGGCGGCGGATGATGCCCGGCCACGCCGGTTCAATCCTCGCGCCACGGGCACCCGATAAACCGCCCGTGCCACGGCAGCGCCGGGCACAGCCCTGGGCCCGCGGCACCCGGGACCTGCAAAGAACTTTTTTTCACCGCCGCAGCCCACGCAACCAGGCGCTCCCGGCCTCCCTTCCCGCGCCGACTGCGCGAAATCCCGCTGTGCGAACCCCGGGCCTTGCACTACAAGGGCGGGAGGATGGACCAACGAGGAGGTGCCATGGCCAGTGGAGGCGGTGATTGGAAAGACATGTACAACGCAGCCGAGCGCGGCGATGCGGCCTGCGTGCGCTACCACCTGAGTGCCGGGGTGGACGTCGACTACCAGCACCCCGAGGTGATGCAGACGGCCCTGGTCGCCAGCCTGCTGCAGGGCCATGCCGAGGTCGCACGTCTGCTGCTGGAGCATGGCGCCGACCCCAACCTGCCTGCGGAGCTGGGCAGCCTGAGCCCGCTGCAGGCCGCGCAGTCCCGCGGCGATGCCGAGTTGCTGCCGCTGCTGCAGGCCTACGGGGCCGTCGCCCGCCCGGCCCCCGCACCCGTCTGGTGGCAGCGCTGGCTGCCCCTGTGAACGCAGGCCCCACGCGACGGCCAACTCGACAGTATGGCCGCAGCGCGCAACTTTTGGAAACATCCCCCCGGTGCTAACCCTAGTGGCACCGCTGGCCTTTGTCCCCGCCGGGCGGCAAGGCTGTAACATTAGGCTGGTGAATCCTGCCAATCCGCACCGGGTGGTCTTGCGACCCGGCGCTGCCGCCCCCTCCTGCTCCCACTGCAGACTCCGACCAGCCCGCCACCGCCTTGCGGCGGCGCTGCAGACTGGCCGGACCTGGTGGCGCCGCTGCGAACCACCACCCGCTGCACACCCATGCTTGCCATGAACACCTCCGTTTGCCTGCCCCCTGCCACTCCCGTCCGCCTGGCGGTGCTGCTGGCATGTGCCCTGCTGCTGGGTGGTTGTGCCCCTGGTGCCACCCCCCTGGCGCAACCCGACCCCGCCGTGCTGCCCGGCCAGTGGCCGTCCGACAGCCATGCCACCCCGGTGACGGCCGCCTTGCCCGACTGGCAGCAGTGGGTGCAGGACCCCACGCTGGCCCAGCTGCAGACCCAGGCCCTGGCCCACAACCGCGACCTGCGCCTGGCGCTGCTGCGGGTCGAAGAGGCGCGCGCCGTGCACGGCCTGCAGCGCGCCGACCGGTTTCCGACGGTGGCCGTGGGCAGCAGCCATGCCCGGGCCCGCGTGCCCGGCGATCTGAACGTCAGCGGCCGCCCGGTCACCGGCAGCGACCATGAAGTCTTCGTCGGCCTCAACAGCTGGGAGCTGGACCTGTGGGGCCGCGTGCGCAGCCTGGACGAGGCCGCCCTGCAGCAGTACCTGGCCAGCGCCGCCGGGGCCCGGGCCGCCCAGTTGACGCTGCTGGGCCAGGTGGCCCGCAGCTACCTGGCGCTGCGCGAGACCGACGAGCGCCTGCACCTGGCGCGCAGCACGCTGGACACCCGGGCCGAAACCCAGCGCATCTTCACGCGCCGCCATGAGGTCGGCAGCACCTCCAAATACGCGCTGACCCAGGTGCAAAGCCTGTACAACCAGGCCCATGCCCTGGTGGTGCAGCTGCAGCAGGCGCGTGCGCAGCAGGTCCATGCCCTGGGCCAGCTCACGGGCCAGGCGATCGACCCGCTGCCGGCCCTGCCACCCGGGGCGGCCATCCTGGGCGAGGTCCCGGCCGGCCTGCCCTCCCACCTGCTGCAGGCGCGGCCCGACATCGTCGCGGCCGAGCACCAGCTGCAGGCCGCCCACGCCCAGGTGGCGGCCGCCCGCGCGGCCTTCTTCCCGCGCATTGCGCTGACTGGCAGCTTCGGTACGGCCAGCGCCCAGTTGGACGGTCTGTTCGACAGCGGCAGCAAGGCCTGGACCTTTGCCCCCAGCATTTCCCTGCCCATCCTGGACGGGGGACGCCGCCACGCCAACCTGGACCTGGCCACGGTGCGCCAGCACAGCGCCGTGGCCAGCTACGAGCGCAGCGTGCAGACCGCCTTCCGCGAGGTGGCCGATGCCCTGTCGGCGCGCCACTTCCTGGCGCAGCAACTGCGCGTGCAGCAGGACAACCTGCAGGTGCTGCAGGAGCGCAACCGCCTGGCCCAGCTGCGCTATGACAACGGTGCCTCGCCCTACCTGGACGTGCTGGATGCCCAGCGCGAGCTGCTGGGCGCCGCGCAGCAGGCGGTGCAGGTGGCCTACGCCCTGCAGGCCGCCCAGGTCAGCCTGTACACCGCCCTGGGGGGCGCCCCCGCCGGCACCGACCGCCAGCGCCCCTCCGCCGTCACCCCCTAACCGACCGCAGTGCCCACCATGCCCATCGCACCCACCACCCGCAAGACCCTCACCACCGTCGCGATGGCCGCGGCCCTGCTGCTGGCCGCTGGCTATGCCTGGCAGCAATGGCAGGCCAGCCAGGTCGATGCCGGCCTGGCCAGCGGCAACGGCCGCATCGAAGCCACGGAGATCGACGTCGCCACCAAGCTCGGCGGCCGGGTTGAAGAGATCCTGGTCACCGAAGGCGCCTTCGTGAAAGCCGGCGAACCGCTGGCGCGCATGCAGATCCACACCCTTCAGGCCCAGCATGCCGAGGCCGTGGCCGGCAAGGACCGGGCCGAGCACAACGTGGCCGCCGCCCGCGCCCAGGTGGCGCTGCGCGAAAGCGACCACGCCGCCGCCCTGGCCCTGGTGACCCAGCGCGAGGCCGAGCTGGACGCCGCCCAGCGCCGCCTGGCGCGCTCCGAAACCCTGGCCAAGGAAGGCGCCAGCGCCGTGCAGGAACTGGACGACGACCGCGCCCGCATGCGCAGCGCCCAGGCCGCACTGAAGGCCACACAGGCCCAGGCGGCGGCCGCCAAGGCGGCCATCGAGGCGGCCAAGGCCCAGGTCACCGGCTCGGTCTCGGCCGTGACCGCCGCCGCGGCCACCGTGCAGCGCATCGATGCCGAACTCGACGACAGCACGCTGACCGCCCCGCGCGACGGGCGGGTGCAATTCCGCCTGGCCCAGCCCGGCGAGGTGCTGGGGGCCGGCGGCAAGCTGCTGAACCTGGTGGACCTGTCGGACGTGTACATGGGCTTCTTCCTGCCCGAGACCGTGGCCGGCCGCGTGGCCCTGGGCGCCGAGGTGCGCATCGTGCTGGACGCCGCGCCGCAGTGGGTGATCCCCGCCAAGGTCAGCTTCGTGGCCAGCACCGCCCAGTTCACGCCCAAGACCGTGGAGACCGCCAGCGAACGCCAGAAGCTGATGTTCCGCGTCAAAGCGCAGATCGACCCGCAGCTGCTGCAAAAGCACCTGAGCCAGGTGAAGACCGGCCTACCCGGCCAGGCCTGGGTGCTGGCCGAGCCTGGCGCCCAGTGGCCCGCCCACCTGCAAGTGAAGCTGCCGGAGTAAGCGCGCATGACAGTGGCGCCCCCCCCTTCCCGCCCCGCGGTGGCCCAGCTGCAGGACGTGCGCCTGCGCTATGGCCGCACCGAGGCGCTGCGCGGCATCACGCTGGAGATTCCCGCCGGCGGCATGGTCGGCCTGATCGGACCGGACGGCGTGGGCAAGTCCAGCCTGCTGTCGCTGCTGGCCGGTGCCCGCGCGGTGCAGGACGGCCAGGTCTGGGCCCTGGGCGGTGACATGCGCAGCCAGGCGCACCGCGAGGCCGTGTGCCCGCGCATCGCCTACATGCCCCAGGGGCTGGGCAAGAACCTCTATCCCACGCTGTCGGTCGAGGAGAACCTGCAGTTCTTCGCCCGCCTGTTCGGCCATGACGCGGCCGAGCGCCGCGCCCGCATCGACGACCTGACGCAGAGCACCGGGCTGAAGAAATTCCTGGCCCGCCCGGCCGGCAAGCTGTCGGGCGGCATGAAGCAGAAGCTGGGCCTGTGCTGCGCACTGATCCACGACCCCGACCTGCTGATCCTGGACGAACCCACCACCGGCGTGGACCCGCTGGCGCGCGCCCAGTTCTGGGACCTGATCCGCCGCATCCGCAGCACCCGCCCGCACATGAGCGTGCTGGTGGCCACGGCCTATATGGACGAGGCCCAACGCTTTGACTGGCTGGTGGCCATGGACGATGGTCTGGTGCTGGACACCGGCACACCGGCCGAGCTGCTGGCACGCACCGCCACGCAGTCGCTGGAGGCGGCCTTCATCGCCCTGCTGCCCGAAGCCAAGAAGCGCGGCCATGCCGCGGTGCAGATCCCGCCGCTGCAGGCCGACGACCAGGACATCGCCATCGAGGCCCAGGACCTGACCATGCGCTTTGGCGACTTTGTCGCCGTGGACCATGTGAACTTCCGCATCCGCCGCGGCGAGATCTTCGGCTTCCTCGGCTCCAACGGCTGCGGCAAGTCCACCACCATGAAGATGCTGACCGGGCTGATGCCCGCCAGCGCAGGCCAGGCCTGGCTGTTCGGCAACGCGGTGAACCCCAATGACATCGCCACGCGCCGGCGCGTGGGCTACATGTCGCAGGCGTTCTCGCTGTACGGCGAGCTGACGGTGGAGCAGAACCTGGTGCTGCACGCCCAGCTGTTCCACGTGCCCGAGGCCGAGGTGCAGGCGCGCGTGCAGGAGATGCTGGAGCGCTTTGGCCTGACCGCCGAGCGCCGCGAGCTGCCCGAGCGCCTGCCGCTGGGACTGCGCCAGCGCCTGTCGCTGGCCGTGGCCATGGTGCACCGGCCCGAGCTGCTGATCCTGGACGAGCCCACCTCGGGCGTGGACCCGGTGGCGCGCGACCAGTTCTGGCGCCTGCTGGTGGAGCTGTCGCGCCGCGACCAGGTGACCATCTTCATCTCCACCCACTTCATGAACGAGGCCGCGCGCTGCGACCGCATGTCGATGATGCACGCCGGCAAGGTGCTGGACAGCGACACGCCCGCCGCCCTGGTCGCCAAGCGCGGCGCGGCCACGCTGGAGGAGGCCTTCATCGGCTACCTGGTCGAAGCCTCGGGCGAGGCCGCACCGGACCTGGACGCAAAACCCGAAGCAGCCAGCGCAAGCTCCACGCCAACTTCAGGCACAAAACCATCGGAAAGCCTTGTTCAATCAGCGCCAACCGCTCCTGCTTCTGAAGCTGCACGCCCCGCCCGCTTCAGCCTGCAGCGGCTGTGGAGCTATCTGTGGCGCGAAACCCTGGAGCTGCAGCGCGACCCGGTGCGCGCCACCATGGCGCTGGCCGGCTCGCTGGTGCTGATGGTGGTGATCGGCTTCGGCATCAGCATGGACGTGGAAGACCTGCGCTTTGCCGTGCTGGACCGCGACCAGAGCACGCTGAGCCAGAGCTACACGCAAAGCCTGTCGGGCTCGCGCTACTTCGTCGAGCAGCCGCCGCTGCACAGCTACGAAGAGCTGGACCGGCGCATGAAAAGCGGCGAGCTGTCGCTGGCCATCGAGATCCCGCCCGGCTTTGGCCGCGACGTGCTGCGCGGCCGCCCGGTGGCCGTGGGCGCCTGGTTCGACGGCGCCATGCCCCAGCGCGGCGAGACCGTGAAGGGCTATGTGCAAGGCATCCACCAATACTGGCTGGTGCAGCAGGTGCGCGAGCGCACCGGCCTGCGCATGGGCAGCCAGGTGGCGATCGAGACGCGCTTTCGCTACAACCCCGATGTGAAGAGCCTGCCCGCCATGGTGCCCGCCGTCATCCCCATGCTGCTGCTGATGTTCCCGGCCATGCTGACGGCCCTGGCCGTGGTGCGCGAGAAGGAGCTGGGCTCCATCGTCAACCTCTACGTCACGCCGGTCACGCGGCTGGAGTTCCTGCTGGGCAAGCAACTGCCCTATGTGGCCCTGGCGCTGCTCAACTACCTGCTGATGTGCGCCATGGCGGTGTTCGCCTTCGGCGTGCCCATGACCGGCAGCTTCATGGCGCTGACGCTGGCGGCCCTGCTGTTTGCCGTCATCGCCACCGGCATGGGCCTGCTGGCCTCGGCCGTCACGCGCAGCCAGATCGCGGCGCTGTTCTTCGCCATGCTGGGCACGCTGATCCCGGCCACGCAGTTCTCGGGCCTGACCGACCCGGTCAGCTCGCTGGAAGGCGCGGGCCGCTGGATCGGCGAGATCTACCCCGCCACCCACATGTTCGCCATCAGCCGCGGCGTGTTCAGCAAGGCCCTGGGCCTGCACGAGCTGACCAGCGCCTACCTGCCGCTGCTGCTGGCCATTCCCGTGATCATGGGCATCGCCATCTGGGCCTTGCCCAAGCAAGAGAAATGACGAATCTCCCCCTGAGTCGCTTCGCGCCTTCCCCCTCTCTGGCTTCGCCGGAGGGGGACGACACCCGCGCGGCGGGGCGGCCCTTGCGCGGTGTCCCTGGCGCAAGGGGTCTCGGTATGCGGCATGCCTGCACTGCATGGCGGCAGCTTCTGCGCAATGCCTCTGGTATGTGGCATGCCTGCCAGAGCGAGCCCGCGCAGCGCAGCGGGGCTCCGTTCGCGCGCCACAACGCCCAGACAGCGCTGCAGGCGCGGCGTGGGCCCGCAGACAGTACTGGGGGATGGCCAGGGCCCGCAACCAAGCCTGCAGCGCTGTCTGGGCGCACCCGCACGAATCACTTACCAAGGCCACCACAAAACGGCGCTTCGGCATCCGTCAAGCATTGGGGAAACTGCCATGCTGCATAGCTTGAAAAACATCTGGCGCCTGGGCGTGAAGGAACTGTGGAGCCTGTGGCGCGACCCGGTGATGCTGGTGCTCATCGTCTACACCTTCACCGCCTCGGTCTACACCGCCGCCTCGGCCATGCCCGAGACGCTGCACCACGCGCCCATCGCCATCGTCGACCAGGACCAGTCGCCGCTGTCGGCGCGCATTGCCTCGGCCTTCTACCCGCCGCAGTTCATGCCGCCGCAGATGCTGGACTGGCAGCAGGTGGACCCCGGCATGGACGCAGGCACCTTCACCTTCGCGCTCACCATTCCACCCGGCTTCCAGCGCGACGTGCTGGCCGGCAGGAAGGCCGAGCTGCAGCTGAACGTGGACGCCACGCGCATGAGCCAGGCGTTCTCGGGCAGCGGCTACATCCAGCAGATCGTGCTGGCCGAGATCAACGAATTCACCCAGCGCCACCGCAGCGCCAGCACGCTGCCGGTGGAGCTGGAGCTGCGCGCGCGCTTCAACCCGTCGCTGAACAAGATCTGGTTCGGCGGGCTGATGCAGATCATCAACAACGTGACCCTGCTGTCCATCATCCTGACCGGTGCGGCCCTGATCCGCGAGCGCGAGCACGGCACCATCGAGCACCTGCTGGTGATGCCGGTCACGCCCACCGAGATCATGCTGGCCAAGGTCTGGTCCATGGGCGCCGTGGTGCTGGTGGCGGCCGGGGTGTCGCTGAACCTGGTGGTGCGCGGCTTTCTGCAGGTGCCGATCGAGGGCAGCATCCCGCTGTTCATGGCCGGCGCGGCGCTGTGCCTGTTCGCCACCACGGCCATGGGCATCTTCATGGCCACGGTGGCACGCTCCATGCCGCAGTTCGGCCTGCTGATGGTGCTGACGCTGCTGCCGCTGCAGCTGCTGTCGGGCGGCATGACGCCGCGCGAGTCCATGCCCCAGTTGGTGCAGGACATCATGCTGCTGGCGCCGACCACGCACTTCGTCGAGCTGGGCCAGGCCATCCTCTACCGCGGCGCCGGGCTGGAGGTGGTGTGGAAGCCCTTCCTGGCGCTGGCCGCCATCGGCAGCGTGCTGTTTGCGCTGTCGCTGGCGCGCTTTCGCAAGACCATCAGCCAGATGGCCTGAGCGCGGCGGCGCCCGGCGGCAGAAGCCGGGTGCCGCACGCGCCTACCCGCATCGCGCCACAATGCGGGCTTTGACGCAGACCGCCGTGCCGCACCCATGACTGAAGCAAGCTTTGAAGAACACCTGCAATCCGGCAACGCCCTGGTCGCCCGGGCCCAGCAGGCCGCGACCGTCGACTTCCAGCAGGCCCGCGCCCTGTGGCAGCAGGCCGGCCAGCACTTCTTCCACGCCCACAAGGCCGAACCCGACCACGCCGAAGCGGCCTTCCGCCTGGCCCAGGCATGGATGGCCGAGGCCCTGGCGCTGCAAAAGGAAGGCTCGGCCAACGCCCTGGTGATGTGGTCCAACGCCGCCGCACAGTGCGAGCAGGCCTTCGACCTGGACCCGGACAACGGCCGTGTCGCCATGACGGCCGCCAGCTGCCACCACTTTGCCGGCGAGCACGACGCGGCCAAGGCCTGGAAGCAGATCGGCGAGCACCTGCTGCAAACCCAGGCGCCCGACGCAGACGGCGCCTGACGCCCTGCGCTGCATAAAAAAAGAGCACCCCGCGCAGGGTGCTCTTTGCTTTTAGGCATCAAATACCGTTAAAGGCTTGAAAGATGGGCGCCAGACGCTCTCATTTTCTAAGCCTGCCGGTCAACGCAGGCCTGCAGCACGGTAGACCTGTTGCAGCTGCGCCAGATTGCCCAGCAAGGCGGTCGGGCCGGCACTGCCCAGCAGGTACCAGCCCTTGGGGTCCAGAAACACCACCTGGCCCTTGCGGCCGGCCTGCGTGCCGCGCACCTGGGCGTTGTCGAACACCTGCTGCGACGGGATGAGGGCGCCGAGCCGGTGGCCGCGTTGCGGTCGATCACATAGATCCACGCCGGGTCGAGCCGGGCCACCGCGTCAAAGTCGTACACCGTGCCGCGCGCCGGCAGGTCCTGGGCGCGGAGCGCCGAGCGGGCCCCCAGCACATCGAACAGGAAGCCGAAGCGCGAGCCCGGGGCGTTCGGCAGGATGCGCTCGTTCACCGCCATCAGCAGCAGACCCGGCTCGGCCTGGGCCGCCAGGTGGCGCACTACGCCCACCTCGCGCTCCAGACGCGCCAGCAAGGCCTGGCCCTGGGCCGGCTGGCCAGACAGCTGGGCCAGTTGTGTGATGTTGCGCGCCATGTCCTGCAGCAGGTGGTCGCCGCGCACGCTGAAATCCAGCGTCGGCGCGATCTTGCCCAGCGCCTCGTACTTGGCCGCGGAACGGCCGCCGACGATGATCAGATCGGGGCGGATCTGGCTCAGCGCGGCGTAATCGGGCTCGAACAGCGAGCCCGCCACGGTGTAGCGCGCATCGGCATAGCCCGCCAGGTAGGGCGGCAGCTGGGCCTGGGGCACGCCGCGCACCGCCATCCCCAGTGCCTGCATGGTGTCCAGCGTGGCCAGGTCGTAGACCACCACGCGCTGGGGCCGCTGCGGCACCGCCGTGGCGCCCTGCGCATGCTGCACCAGCACCGTGGACGGCGCCGCCCAGGCCAGCGGGGCCGACAGCCCTGCCACCATGGCCGCCACCCAGGTACGACGTTGTAGAACCAGCATTTCAACTCCTTGTTCACAGGCCCGCCGACCCGCCCTGGCACCGTCACAGCCTGTGACAAATACACAACAAATCGGCAACGGCCGCAGGGGGACTCGGGAGATACCCTGATCGTTAAATAGAATAGTAATGAGAATTGATCTCAATACATATTTTACAAACCATGCCATCTTCCTCCCAAAAAATGCGCCGCTTCGCGCTGTCGGCCGTGGCCCTGGCCGCCCACAGCCTGGTCTTTGCCCAAGGCACCACCGCCCCGGACACCGCCGCCACGCTGTCCGAAGTCCGGGTGCTCGGCACCGCCGAAGACGAGGCGCGCCAGGCACTGGGCACGTCCATCATCACGGCCGAGGACATCGCCCGCAGCCCAGTCAGCAACGACCTGTCGGAAATCATCCGCACCATGCCCGGCGTCAACCTGACCGGCGCCGGCTCCAGCGGTGCCTATGGCAACCAACGCCAGATCGACCTGCGCGGCATGGGCCCCGAGAACACCATGATCCTGATCGACGGCAAACCCGTGATGTCGCGCGAGGCCGCACAGATGCGCCGCACCGGCGAGCGCGACACGCGCGGTGACACCAACTGGGTGCCAGCCGAGCAGATCGAACGCATCGAAGTGATCCGCGGCCCGGCCGCTGCACGCTATGGCTCGGGCGCAGCCGGGGGGGTCGTCAATATCATCACCAAGAAGCCGCAGAAGCAGCTGTCGGGCTCCGTCACGGCCTACTACCTGCAGCCCGAGGACAGCCAGGAAGGCGGCTCCAACCGCCTGGGCTTCAACCTGACCGGTCCGATCGGCGAGGCCCTGTCCTTCCGCCTGTACGGCAACGTCGCCAAGACCGAGGGCGATGACATCGGCATCAACGGCCTGGACGCCAACGGCCTGCCGCTGGCCGCCGGCCGCGAAGGCAACCGCAACCGCGATCTGAACGCCCTGCTGCGCTGGGACCTGACGCCCGACCAGGTGCTGGAGTTCGAGGCCGGTTTCAGCCGCCAGGGCAACATCTACGTGGGCGAAGTCCCGCAAAACACCAACGCCACGAACACCGCCATCATCAAGGAGCTGGCGGAGAACGGGGCCGAACTGCGCCGCACCTACCGCCAGACGGCCTCGGTCACGCACCGTGCCAACCTGGGGGAACTGGGCAAGTCGCGCGTCATCCTTCAGTACGAGAACACGCGCAACAGCAACTGCAAGAAGAACCCCGCTGGCGGTCCCGAGGGCAGCTGCATGGCCCCCATCGCGTTCGTGGAATCCGAACAGCAGAACTACTTCCTCAGCGGGGAGCTGAACACCCCGCTGAAACTGGGTGGCCTCAACCAGATGCTGACCAGCGGCCTGGAAGTGCGCCACCAGAGCCTGGACGACCCCAACGCCACACAGCAGAACGCGCCCACGGGGCCCATCACCGCCTCGTCCAAGAGCCAGGCCAAGTCGCTGGCCCTGTACCTCGAAGACAACATCGAGATCAGCCCGGCCTTCATCCTGACACCGGGCCTGCGCTTCGACCACCACCAGGACTTCGGCAACAACTGGAGCCCCAGCCTGAACGCCAGCTATGAACTGTCGTCCGACTGGACGGTCAAGGGCGGCATCGCGCGCGTGTTCAAGACCCCCAACCTGTACCAGTCCAACGCCAACTACTGGTACACCACCATGGGCAACGGCTGCCCCACAGGCGTGACCGGCCCCTGCTACATCCAGGGCAACCCCAGCCTGGATGCGGAAATCAGCGTCAACAAGGAACTGGGCGTGGCCTGGAACAACCACCAGGGCTGGGAGTCCAGCCTGACCTATTTCCGCAACGACTACCGCAACAAGATCGTGGCGGACATGAACGCCGGTGCCGTGGTCGACCAGGGCACCTACCGCTACTTCCAGTGGAACAACGCCGGCAAGGCCGTGGTCGAAGGCCTGGAAGGCAATCTGAACATCCCGCTGCTGGGCAGTTCGGGCAGCACGCTGAAGCTGATCAACAACTTCACCTGGATGAACAAGAACCACAGCAAGGACACCGACCAGCCGCTGTCCGTGATTCCCAAGTTCACCATCAACAGCACCCTGGACTGGCATGTCAACCAGGCCTGGTCGGCGCAGTTCAAGGCCACGGTCTATGGCCGCCAGAAGCCACGCACGCAGATGGCCAACGGCACGCCGGTGGACAGCGTGGAGGAAATCGGCACCCACACCCTGTTCGGCCTGGGTGTGAATTACGACGTCAGCAAGCGCCTGCGCATCGGCGCCGGCATCAACAACCTGCTCGACAAGCAATTCCTGCGCAAGGGCAAGCAAGGCAGCTCCGCCGGTGCCTACACCTACAACCAGCCCGGTCGTGCCTACTACCTGACGGCCACCGCGTCCTTCTAAACCGCCCTCCCCGTGGCGCCGCCCACCGCCGGGTGGTGCGGCGCCACGGCCCGCCCCCATGCACCACCCCGCTGACCGCACCGATGCGGCCTACGTTCACGACGTTCCCTATCCGGCCCACTTCCACCGCGAGACCATGCCGGCCTGGCTGTGCGCCACGCTGACCGCGATGGGCCTGAAAAGCCCCGACCTGACCCGCCCCTACACCTACCTGGACCTGGGTTGCGGCAGTGGCCTTAACACCCTGATTGCGGCCGCCACCAACCCCCAGGGCCAGTTCCTCGGCATCGACATCCACCCCACCGCGATTGCCCAGGCGCGTGCCCGTGCCCAAACGCTGGGCGTGCACAACCTGCACTACGAATGCCTGGACTTTGCGGCGGCCACACAATCCCCGCCCGCCCTGCCGGCCTGCGACTTCATGGTCTGCCACGGCGTCTATTCCTGGATTGCGCCCCCGCAGCGCCAGGCCCTGCGGCAACTGGTGCAGCAACGGCTGCTGCCCGGTGGGGTGCTGTACCTGGCCTACATGAGCCAACCAGGCTCCAGCGCCATGGCGGCCACCCAGAAATTGCTGCACCTGGCCACACAACCCCTGCCCGGCAGCTCGGCCGACAAGGCCCGTGCCGGTGTCGCCTGGCTGCAGCACCTGACCCAGCAAGGGCTCGGGCACTTTGGCGAGCAACCGCGCCTGGTCCAGGAGATCGATCGGCTGGCCGCGCTGGATGCGGACTATCTGGCGCATGAACTGCTCAACCCGCACTGGGACTCGCTGCACGTGGCCGATGTCATGGCCGACCTGAACGCCGTGGACTGCCACTACGCCGCCAGCGCCACGCCGCTTGAGAACCTGGATGCCGTCTCCCTGCCCGGGCAGTCGCTGCCCGCCTTCCAGGCCCTGCAGCGCCAGGGGGCCAGCCCCGCGCTGCTGGAAACCTTCAAGGACGTGGCACGCAACCAGAACCAGCGCCGCGACCTCTACCTGCGCCAGCACCCGGCCGGCCTGGCCCTGCGCAGTGAGGAGCACCGCCAGGCACTGCTGCGCCAGCGCATCGGCCTGCTGCCGGCCGCCCCGCGGGAGTTGCCGCCGACACAGGGCGAGCTGGTGCTGGACACCCGCATTGGCCCCGTGCACCTGCCAGTGGCCCAGGTGGCACCGCTGATCACCGCGCTGCGCCACGGCGCCGCGAGCTATGCCGAACTGGCGCGCTTGCCCGCGTATGCGCACCAGCCCGGCCTGATCAGCCAGTTGCTGCAGGTCTTGGTCTGGGCCGGCTGGCTGCATGTGCTGCTGCCGGCGGGCACGGGGTCGGTGGCCGCGGCCCTGGCGCCGCTGAACACCTACCTGCGCACTATGACCGTGGGCCAGCCGCCCACCGCCCTGCAGGCCCTGGAGACCATCGGCAGCGCCGTGCCCGCCTGACGCGCCGCTGCTGTGGTGGCGGCACCGGCTCAGGGCGCCAGCCAGAGACCGCTGAGGAACAGCAGCAAGCCCACCGCCCCGCCCACCAGGGTGCCGTTGATGCGGATGAACTGCAGGTCCTTGCCGATGTGCTGCTCCACCAGCGCGGACAGCTCCTGCGCATCCCAGCGCTGCACCGTGTCCTGGATGTGGCGCGCGATGAACTGCGAAACATCCGGCGCCAGGGCCTGCGCCCAGCGCTCCAGCCGCGCATTCATGGACGCGCGCAGCGCCGCATCCTGGGCCAGGGACTGGCCCAGCCACTGGCCCATGCCGGCCAGCTTGCGCACCGTCCAGGACTGCTCGCTCGCCAGGTCGGCCTGCAGCTTGGCGCGGGTGCGGCTCCACAAAGCGTGCAGGTAGCCGGCCAGGTTCTCATCGTGCAGCAGATAGTCCCGCAGCTCCGTGGCCCGCGCCTGGTAGGCCGCATCGCTGCGCAGCCGCAGGATGAAGTGCGCCAGACTGCGGTCGAACGCCTGCCGCATCTGGTGCTGGGGGTCCTGGGCCACCTCGGCCAATACGCTGTCCAGGGCCTCGGCCAGCACATCGGCCCCCTTGTCACCCAGCCAGTCGCTGGGCAGCACCTTCTCCTTCAGCGGGTGTTCGCGCTTGAGCCACTGCACAATCGTCTGCGCCATGAACAGGCGCGTCGGCTCCCGGCGCAGCAGGGACGACAGGCGCTGCAGCACATCGTCCAGCACCACCTGGTGGCGGCCTTCGTGCGTCAGGGCTGCCAGCAGTGTGGCCAGCGACTGCCCCATGTCCACCTGCGCCAGCACGCTGCGCAGCGCGCGGGTCAGCCAGCGCTCAACCTGCCGGTCCTGCACCATCTCCAGCACCCCGGCCAGCACCCGGCCCAGCTGCTGCCCCAGCAACTGGCGGTGCGCCGGCGCAGCCAGCCAATGCGCCAGCTGCTGCGCGGGGTCATGCTGGCGCACCAGGGCCAGCAGCGAGGGCGTGTCCAGGAACTTGTCGCGCACAAAGACCGCCAGATTCTCGCCAATCCGGTCCTTGTTGCGCGCAATGATGGCGGTATGGCGCCCCAGCCAGGGCAAGGGAATGCGCCGGAACAAGGCCGTCACCGCAAACCAGTCGGCCAAGGCCCCCACCATCGCGGCCTCGGCCACGGCCTTGACCCCGCGCACGGTCAGCGTGGCCGGCAACCAGTGGGTCGCCACAAACACGGCGGTGACCAGCAGCAGCAAGCCCGTCGCCTGCCACTTGGCGCGGCGCAGATCGTTGGTGAGATTCCAGTCCCCAGGCATGCCATTCCCCTCCTTGCTGCAGCCAGCCTACGGCAGACCGCCGCGCCAGCTCTGGCGCCAGTCCAGCAATTGCAAGTAGGCGCAGAGCTGATGCCCCCTGGACGGAGCGGTCCCCAGCGTCGGTTTCATGCGACAGAAAAACAAAAAAGCATTTACCACTGAGAACCATTAGCATTCAACAAGTCATAATCGGCACCCTACACCGTCCCCATAACAATTCATAACAGGACATGGCCGCACCGATTCCACCGGTGCCGCGCCGCACTGCACTCCCTTCAACCGTTTCCATGCCGGCACTGCTGGCAGGCTTCGCCATGTCTAAAAAATCGTCTGCACTGTTTCTCCAACCCACCCTGCTGGCCCTGGCGGCGGCAGCCTGCGCCTCGGCTGTGGCCCAGGAATCGACCCAGTCCCTGTCGGAAGTCGTGGTCTCGGCCTCGGGCTTCGAGCAAGATATTAAGGAAGCACCCGCTTCTATCACCGTCATCACCCGCGAAAAACTCGAAGAAAAACGAGTCAACAACCTAGCGCAAGCATTGGAAGATATAGAAGGCGTGGACGTGGGTGCGGGCACCGACAAGACAGGCGGACCCAATATCAGTATTCGAGGCATGCCCAGCGACTACACGCTGATCCTGATTGATGGCCGCCGCCAGAACGTAGCTGGCAACGTGGCACCCAACGACTTTGGCGGCACGCAAACCAGCTTCATCCCCCCGGTATCGGCCATCGAGCGTATCGAGGTCATCCGTGGCCCGATGTCCACCCTGTACGGCTCCGACGCCATGGGCGGCGTGATCAACATCATCACCCGCAAGGTCGGCAAGACCTGGGGCGGCTCCATCACCGTGGATGGCAGCTTGCAAGAGGAATCCGCTTTTGGTGACACCTACGGCGGCAAGTTCTATCTGAGCGGCCCGATAAAACAAGATTTGCTGGGCTTGGCCCTGCGCGGTAGCACCCAGCACCGTGAAGCCGCAGACATCACCTACACCAATAACAACGGCGCGGTGATTGTTCCAACGATGGGCAGCAACCCCGTCAAATCGGATATCAACACCTTCGGAGCACGCTTGGCTTTGACGCCTAACCGCCAGCACGACATCATTTTGGACATAGAAGCTGGCCGCCAGACCTATGACAACTCACGCGGCCAAATGGGCACATTGGGCGCCGTAGGTGGCTACGCTGCCGAACAGAAGTACAACCGCGACCAATGGAGCTTGGCCCATACCGGACGCTACAGCTTCGGTGTGTGGGACACCAGCTATATGGCGAACACCACGGAGACCATTGGCCGTATCAACCCACTGACATTGAACGGTGCAGGCCTGCCTGGCGCAGGCCTGCCTCGTACGCTAGAGACCACCAGCAAGGTGCTGGACACCAAGCTAGTCACCCCCTGGGGCAACCACCTGACAACGGTGGGGGGGCAATGGATCGATGCAGAGATGGTGGACGGCGTTTCCACGGCGGGGAGATGGGAATTCACCCAAAAAGCACTATTTGCCGAAGATGAATGGAGCCTAGCCGAGACCTTCAAACTGACACTGGGCGCGCGCTACGACCACCACAGCGAGTTTGGCAGCAAGGTCAGTCCCCGCGTGTACGGTGTTTGGGCCGCTGCACCGCAATGGACTGTCAAGGGTGGCGTGAGCAATGGATACCGCACCCCAAAGCTGGAACAGTTGACACCAGGTATCAGCGGCTTTGGCCGTCAGGGGGCACTGCCACTCATCGGCAGCCCTGACCTCAAGCCAGAAACCAGCCGCAGCACAGAGCTGGGCATCCACTTTGACGACGCTAACCAGCGCTTTGCAGGCGGCATCACTCTGTTCCACAACAAATTCAAGGACAAGATCGCCACCGGCGAGCCCATCGCCAACTGTTCCTGGGCAGTCAGCCCCAACCAGCCCGGCTGCGTGAATGTCGGCAACTGGCCTACTATTGAAGAGTTCGGCCAATCGATCAACATCGACAGCGCTGTGACACGTGGCATTGAATTGACAGGGCGTTACACCATCAATCAAGCATGGAGCACCAACGCCAACTACACCTACACCAAGAGTGAACAAAAGAGCGGTGCCAGCGCGGGTCTGCCTCTGACCGATACGCCCAAACACGCCCTCAATCTGCGCTTGGACTGGAAGCCCACCGCGCAATGGAATGCATGGGCACGCGCCGAATACCGCAGCGAACGCTACCGCGGCAATCCTGCCACGGATGCAGCCACCCGAGCCCTGGGTGACTACAAAGCCTACGCCCAGTTTCACATTGGAGGCAGCTACCGTGCGACACCTCAATTCACACTAAACGCCGCCATCTACAACCTGTTCAACAAAAACTTTGTGGACTACGGCGCATACCAGAACGGTGCGACAACTGCCTACAGCAACCGCTACCGCAACCCTCAGGAAGGCCGCCGCCTGTGGGTATCAGGCACCTACGAGTTTTAAGCAAGACAATCTGCAAACAACAAGAAAAGGGAGGCCAAGCCTCCCCTTTTTGCGTGCATCCATGCATAAAAAATAGCTGCTTGTGCAAGACAAACAAACACTTCAGCTGGTTTGGATGCTGAAACTCTTGTTTGACGAGCGCTAGCAGCTATTGATTTTGCAGGGCGCTTATTTGCCCTTCACGCCCAGCAGCTCCACCTCGAAGTGCAGCGTGGCATTCGGCGGGATCGCACCACCGGCGCCGCGGCTGCCGTAGGCGATGGACGGCGGGCACACCAGCTTGGCCTTGCCGCCGACCTTCATCTTCTGCACACCCTCGGTCCAGCAGGGGATGACGCGGTTCAGCGGAAATTCCGCCGGCTGCCCGCGGGCGATGGAGCTGTCGAACTCCTTGCCCGTTTCCGGGAACCAGCCACGGTAGTGCACGCGCACGGTGTCGGTGGGCGCGGGCTGGGCGCCCGTGCCCACGGTGATGGTTTCATAGACCAGGCCGCTGGCCGTGGTTTCCGCCGCGGCATGCGCGCTGCCCAGCGCCAGCAGGCTGGTTGCGGCCACACAGATCCAATGTTTCATGGCATTCCTTTGCGTCAAAACGCCATCATGCCTGCGCCGCAGGCACGCCAATGGCATCCAGCGCCGCGCTCAGGTGGGCCACGGTGCGGTCCACGTGGTGCCACTTCTCCAGGCCGAACAGGCCGATGCGGAAGGTCTGGAAATCCGCGCCTTCATCGCACTGCAAGGGCACGCCGGACGCGGTCTGCAACCCGACGGCCAGGAATTTCTTGCCGCTCTGGATGCCGGGATCGGTGGTGTAGCTGACGACCACGCCCGGGGCCTTGAAGCCTTCGGCGGCCACGCTGGGAAAGCCGCGCGACTCCAGCAGGGCGCGCACCTGGGCGCCCAGCTCGATCTGCTCCTGGCGCACCTTGTCGAACCCATAGGCACGGGTCTCCAGCATCACGTCGCGCAGGCGCACCAGCGCATCGGTCGGCATGGTGGTGTGGTAGGCGTGCTGGCCCTTCTCGTAGCCCTCGGCAATCTGCATCCACTTCTTCAGGTCGCAGGAGAAGCTGGAGCTTTGCGTGCCGTCGATGGCCTGGCGGGCGCGCTCGGACAGCATCACCATGGCGCAGCAGGGCGAGCTGCTCCAGCCTTTTTGCGGCGCGCTGATCAGCACGTCCACGCCGGTCTTGACCATGTCCACCCACATCGCACCGGAGGCCACGCAGTCCAGCACCATCAGGGCGCCCACCTCGTGCGCCGCATCGCTGATGGTGCGGATGTAGTCATCGGGCAGCAGGATGCCGCTGGCGGTTTCCACGTGCGGGGCAAACACCACCTTGGGCTTTTCAGCGCGGATGGTCGCGGCCACGTCTTGCGCGGCGCATGGCGCCCACGGATCCTGGCTGCCGGCCCCCTGCTTGCGCGCCTTGCAGACCACGGCGCCACCGCCCAGGCCGAAGTTGCCGACCTCGAAAATCTGCGTCCAGCGGTAGCTGAACCAGCCGTTGCGCACGATCAGCACCTTCTGCCCGTTGGCAAACTGGCGCGCCACGGCCTCCATGCCGAAGGTGCCGCTGCCCGGCACCAGCACAGCCGTGTGGGCGTGGTAGACCTCCTTGAGCGTGCCCAGGATGTCCTGCATCACGCCGGCAAAGCGCTGGGACATGTGGTTCAAGGCGCGGTCGGTGTAGACCACCGAGAATTCCAGCAGGCCGTCTGGATCGATTTCAGGCAAAAGTCCGGGCATGTTTTCTCCGAATTGTGGTTAGGCGCACATGCCGGCCAGACCGCCTCCGATTCGCGCGGCACCCCGTGCACGCGCACAGCCGATCCAGCTTAGCACGCAGGTCGCCGGGCGGCGAGCGGGTTCACACAAACTGTATACACGTTATACGGCCGCGCACCGGCCAGGCCGCGTCAGGCCTGCGGACGGTAGTCGCGCGCGCCGAAGATGCCGCTGCCCACGCGCACCAGGGTGCTGCCCGCCGCAATCGCGGTGTGCATGTCCGCCGTCATGCCCAGGCTGATGGTGTCCCACTGCACCAGGCCCGGCACGCTGTCCCGGATGCGCGCAAACACGGCCACCACCTGCCGGTGCACGGCCAGCATGGCGGCGTCGTCGGCCTGGGGGTCGGGAATGCTCATCACCCCGCGCAGGCACAAGCGGGGCATTCCGGCAATCACCCGGGCCAGGGCCACCGCTTCGTCGGGGCTACAGCCGGACTTGCTGGTGCCGCCATCGACATTCACCTGGATGCACACCTGCAGCGGCGCCAGCCCGTCGGGGCGCTGGTCGTTCAGGCGCTGGGCGATCTTGTCGCGGTCCACGGTGTGGGCCCAGTCGAAGTGCTCGGCCACCAGCCGGGTCTTGTTGCTCTGGATGGGGCCGATGCAGTGCCATTGCAGCGCGGGCACATCGGCCATGGCGCGCACGGCCGCCATCTTGTCCACGGCCTCCTGGATGTAGTTTTCGCCAAACGCCCGCTGGCCCGCCAGCGCGGCTTCGCGCACGGCCTCGGCCGGAAACGTTTTGGAGACGGCGAGCAACGCCACCTCTGTGGGCTGTCTGCCGCACTTTTGGCATGCGTCGCCAATCTGTGCGTATACGCTTTGAAGCTTGCTGGCAATCGTGGTCATAATCTTTGCGAGCGTACCAAACCATACAAGCCGGAACCCGGATCCGGGACATCCGCCCCCGGATGCGGCTTGCGAGAGGGAGAACTACCGTGGACATCACCACCCTGCTGGCTTTCAGCGTGAAGAACAAGGCGTCGGACCTGCACCTGTCCGCCGGGTTGCCGCCCATGATCCGCGTGCACGGCGACGTGCGCCGCATCAATGTCGAGCCGCTGGACCACAAGCAGGTGCACGCCATGGTCTACGACATCATGAACGACGGCCAGCGCAAGGCCTACGAAGAAAACCTGGAGGTGGACTTCTCATTCGAGATCGCCGGGCTGGCGCGTTTCCGTGTCAACGCCTTCAACCAGTACCGCGGTGCGGCCGCCGTGTTCCGCACGATTCCCAGCAAGGTGCTTACGCTGGAAGAGCTGAACGCACCCAAAATTCTGGCCGACCTGGCGCTCAAGCCGCGCGGGCTGGTGCTGGTCACCGGCCCCACCGGCTCGGGCAAGTCGACCACGCTGGCGGCCATGGTCGACCACCTCAACAACAGCGAGCACGGCCACATCCTGACGGTGGAAGACCCCATCGAATTCGTGCACAACTCCAAGAAATGCCTGGTCAACCAGCGCGAAGTCGGTCCGATGACGCACTCCTTTGCCGCGGCCCTGCGTTCGGCGCTGCGTGAAGACCCGGACTGCATCCTGGTCGGTGAAATGCGTGACCTGGAAACCATCCGCCTGGCGATGACGGCCGCCGAAACCGGCCACCTGGTGTTCGGCACCCTGCACACCTCCAGCGCCGCCAAGACCATCGACCGTATCATCGACGTGTTTCCGGCCGAGGAAAAGGAAATGGTGCGCGCCATGCTGTCCGAGTCCCTGCAGGCGGTGATCTCGCAGACGCTGTGCAAGACCAAGGACGGCAACGGCCGGGTGGCGGCGCACGAAATCATGCTGGGCACCAGCGCCATCCGCAACCTGATCCGCGAAGCCAAGGTGGCCCAGATGTACTCCGCCATCCAGACCGGCAGCAATGTCGGCATGCAGACCCTGGACCAGAACCTGACCGAGCTGGTGCGCCGCAACGTCATCAGCGCCGCCGAGGCGCGCGGCAAGGCCAAATCGCCGGACAACTTCCCCGGCTAAACGCTGTACATCAGAAAGAGCGACATGGAACGCGATCAGGCCAGCAAATTCATCAATGACCTCCTCAAGCTGATGGTGGCGCGCAAGGGCAGCGACCTGTTCATCACCGCCGAATTTCCGCCCGCCATCAAGGTCGACGGCAAGGTCACACGGCTGATGGACCAGCCGCTGGTGCCCACGCACACCCTGATGCTGGCACGCTCCATCATGAGCGACAAGCAGGTGGCTGAATTCGAGCGCACCAAGGAGTGCAACTTCGCCATCTCACCCGCCGGCATCGGGCGTTTTCGCGTCAACGCCTTCATCCAGCAGGGCCGCGTGGGTATGGTGCTGCGGACCATTCCGGCCGACATCCCCACCATCGACGGCATGGGCCTGCCCCAGGTGCTGAAGGAAGTGGCCATGACCAAGCGCGGCCTGTGCATCTTTGTGGGGGCCACCGGGTCGGGCAAGTCGACCTCGCTGGCGGCCATGGTGGACTGGCGCAACGAACACTCCGAAGGGCACATCGTCACGGTGGAAGACCCCATCGAATTCGTGCACCCCCACAAGAACTGCATCATCACCCAGCGCGAAGTGGGTCTGGACACCGACAGCTGGGAAGCGGCACTCAAGAACTCGCTGCGCCAGGCGCCCGACGTGATCCTGATGGGCGAAATCCGCGACCGTGAAACCATGGAGCACGCCATCGTGTTCTCCGAAACCGGCCACCTGTGCCTGGCCACGCTG
Source organism: Comamonas aquatica (assembly GCF_018064205.1). Lineage (NCBI taxonomy): Bacteria > Pseudomonadati > Pseudomonadota > Betaproteobacteria > Burkholderiales > Comamonadaceae > Comamonas > Comamonas aquatica. The sequence goes on from NZ_CP072916.1 coordinate 3,194,992, forward strand.
CACGCCAACAGTGCCAACCAGGCGCTGGACCGCATCGTCAACTTCTTCCCGGAAGAGCGCCGCGAGCAACTGCTGATGGACCTGTCGCTGAACCTGCGCGCCATGATCTCGCAGCGCCTGCTGCCCAAAGAAGGCGGCCAGGGCCGTGTGGCCGCGCTGGAGGTGATGCTCAACACCCCACTGATCTCGGACCTGATCGCCAAGGGCGACGTGGTGGAAATCAAGGAAATCATGAAGAAAAGTCGCGAGCTGGGCATGCAGACCTTCGACCAGTCGCTGTTCGACCTCTACGAAAGCGGCGCCGTCATGTACGAGGATGCGCTGCGCAACGCCGACTCGGTGAACGACCTGCGCCTGCAGATCAAGCTGCACAGCAAACGTGCCCACAACACCGACCTGGCGGCGGGTACCGAGCACTTCCGCATCCTGTGATCCCTGGCGCTCCACAAAAAAGCCCGGCAGTGCCGGGCTTTTTTATGAGGTCAGGCCACGCGCTCACTTCGCGGCGGGGTCCTGCACCACCGGTGCCGGCTGCTGGCGCGTGTTGTAGCTGGCCAGCTCTTGCTCCGAAATGTTCTCGAACACGCGCACCACCTTGCGCACATTGTTCACGCCACGGGCGATCTCGGCGGCACGCTGGGCCTCGCGGGGGGTGACGATGCCCATCAGGTAGACCACGTTCATTTCCGTCACCACCTTGATGGTGTTGGCCTGCAGATCCTTGGCATCGATGAGGCTGGCCTTCACCTGGCTGGTCAGGAGCGTGTCGCGGCTGCGCTGGCCGATGGAGGAAATGAAGGGCACCACCTCGACCTCGTTGACCACGTTGCGCACGTTTTCCACGCTGGCCACGGTGCGGCCGACCTCGGCCTTTTCTGCCTCGGAGCGCACCTCGCCCGTCACCAGCGCCAGGCGGTTGAAGCTGGTCACGCTGGCGCGTGTCCCTTCCTTCAGCGTTTCACGCAGCTTGGCCGCCGCGCTTTGCTCGATCCGCTCGTCCTCCAGGTACATGCCCGAGGTGCGGCGATCCGACGCCACCAGGGCCGTCGTCACCGCGCCGCCGCCCAGCAGCAGCGGGACGCAGGCGGTCAAGCTGCCAGCCAGCACGCCGGCAGCCACCAAGGTCAAGCCTGTACGGCACCATCCTCGTTTCATCACATCTCCTGTTCGCCCAGCAATTGGGTATCCACCCCGTCGCACAGGCAGTGCAGCACCAGATCGTGCGTTTCCCGCACACGTGCGGGGCGTTCATGGGGCACACAGATCAGCACATCGGTCTCGCGCATGCGCGCGGCCAGTGCACCACCGGTGTGGCCCGTCAGCACGACCACCATCATGTCGCGCTCGTGCGCGGCCTCCACGGCTTCCAGCAGGCTGTGGTCGTTGCCGGTGATGGAAATGGCCAGCAGCACATCGCTGGCCTGCCCCAGGGCCCGCACCTGGCGCGCCAGGTAGTGGGTGGACAGACCCGCTGCGCCGGACACCGAGGCCAGAAAGCCGCTGTCGGCCGACAGGGCCACGGCCGCCAGCTCGGGACGGTCGCGCTCAAAGCCGCTGACGCACAGGCTGGCAAACATCTGGGCCTGGCTGGCCGACACGCCAGCGCCACAGGCCAGGATTTTTCCACCGCCGGTGATGCAGGCCAGCAAGGCCTGGACGGCCGCCGAAATGGGCGCACTCAAGGACTGCGCGGACTGGTACTTCAGGTCGGCGCTGTCAATGAAATGCTGTTGGATTCGTTGCTCAAGCATGGGATAGGGATGATACCTGCGTGCTTTGTCGAATTTTGTAGCGTTCGGTTAACACGGAGTCGGATTGCCAACCGTTTTCTGAAGTTCCCGCCGCCGGTCGGCCCGCCCGGGCCACTAGCCCGCATCAAACGCGGCCTGCAGCCATTGCAACTGCTCACCCTCGATCAGCACCACATCGAAGCGGCAGGGGCACGCGGCCCCGTGCCGCTGCAACCAATGCTGGGCAGTCGCCACCACGCGCTGGCGCTTGGCCGCACCGATGCTGCCACCGGCCCCGCCAAAGTCCGCACGGCTGCGACTGCGCACTTCGACGAAGACCACAGTCCCCTGCGGATCCTGCAGGATCAGGTCGATCTCGCCCCCTGCGCGCCCAGGCGCTTGATAATTGCGCACCAGCAAGCGCAGGCCCCGTGCCTGCAAATGCGCCAGGGCTCGGTCCTCGCCCGCCCGGCCACGCAACTGTGCGGCCGTGGCTGGCGCGGCGGTCTGTGGCTTTTTCCCAAGGAAGAACATTGAGTGCCTCTTTCGCTTCGGCATTGACAGCAGCGCATGATGCGGCTGCCTCCCAAAATTATCCCCAGGCTTGCCTGTACGTGGTGGCCACGCCCATCGGTAATCTGGCCGACATCTCGCTGCGCGCCCTGCATGTGCTGCAACGGGTGGACGCGATCGCCTGCGAAGACACGCGCCACACCCAGGGCCTGCTGCGCTCCTACGGCCTGGAGCGCCCCGGCAACCAGTTGCTGGCCGTGCACCAGCACAACGAGGCCGAGGCGGCCGCCGGCATCATCGCCCGCCTGCAGCAGGGCCAGCGGATTGCATATGTCAGTGATGCCGGCACCCCCGGCGTGAGCGACCCGGGCGCCCGCCTGTGCGCGGCCGTGGCCGCCGCCGGCCTGCGCGCCATGCCCCTGCCCGGGGCCAGCAGCATCACCAGTGCCCTCAGCGTGGCCGGTTGCGTGCCGCCCGGTCAGACCGAAGGCGGCTTTGTGTTTGCCGGCTTTCTGCCCACCAAGAACGCCGAGCGCCAGGTGGCCGTGCACAAGCTGGCGGCCGAGCCGCGCTGCACCGTGCTGCTGGAGGCGCCCCACCGCATCCAGGACCTGGCCAAGGCCCTGGCCGTGCTGGGCCCGCGCCCGGTGACGCTGGCGCGCGAGATCACCAAACAGTTCGAGCAGATCAGCACCCATGCGGCCCACGACGTGGCCGCGTGGCTGGACGCCGACGCCACCCGCAGCAAGGGCGAGTTTGTGGTGGTGCTGCACCCTGTGGCGGTGCAGCAGGACGGCGGGGACGCCGAGCGCGTGCTGCGATTGCTGCTGGCGGAGCTGCCCACCAAGACCGCGGTCAAGCTCACGGCAGAGATCACGGGCGGCAACCGCAATACGCTGTACGACCGCGCGCTGGAGATCAAGCGCGAAGCCGACAAGGCCTGACCGCCTCCTTGGGCTGCGCCCGGCGAGGCTGGGCGCACACAGCACGGGGATGGGCCGGTCCTGGGCACCGCCCACCCGTCAGCCTGCGCGGCAGCGCTTGTATCTGGGCTCAGGCGTAGGCCAGGCCCGAAGCCACGCCCCCAAACAGGTCGCCAGCGACCTGCGGTGTGGCCGGAAACGCCACCGCCAGCGCATCCCGCAGCGTCTGCAAGGCCGAGGAACCACCGGTCAGGTACAAGGCCGTGATCTGGTCGGTCCGCAGTCCCGCCTGGGCCACGCAGGCCTCGGCGCAGCGCACCACATCAGCCAGCTGCAGCTGCAGATGCGTGGCCAGGCTGGCAGGGCTGATGGCGGCGGTCAGGTCTTCTTCGACCCAGCGCAGGTCCAGCGGCGCCGTGGCCGCGGTGCTGGAAGCCGCGATCTTGCCCTGCTCCACGGCATCGGCCAGACGGTGGCCCGCCTGCTCCTGCAGCACCCGCATCAGGCGGGCATGCAGCCGGCGATCGCTGTAGTCGGTGCGCAGCGCTTCCGCCTCGCGCAAGGCCTTGGCGGTGTACAGCCACTGGATCAGGTGCCAGGTCGACAGGTCGTAGAACACCCGGCTGGGCACCTCGCGCCCCGTGGGGCCGTGGTGCCCCAGGCCCAGCAGCGGCTGCACCTCGGCCACGTTGAGCTTGTGGTCGAAATCGGTGCCGCCGATGTGCACCCCCGTGGTCGCCAGGATGTCCTGGCTGCGGTCACTCTTGCGGGCATGCTGCGGCCCCAGGCGCACCACCGTGAAGTCTGACGTGCCCCCGCCAATGTCGACCACCAGGATGCAGGCCTCCGAGTTCAGGCGATGCTCGTAGTCCAGCGCTGCGGCAATCGGCTCCAGTTGGAACGCCACCTCCTGGAATCCCGCCGTACGCGCCGCGGACTCCAGCGAAGACTGGGCCATCGCATCGCGCTCGGGATTGCCGTCCACAAAGTGCACGGGCCGCCCCAGCACCACGCGCTCCGGCATGCCGCCCAGGTGGGCCTGCGCCTGGGCGGCGAGGTGCCGCAGGAAGATGGCGATGATGTCCTGGTAGCTCACCAACTGGCCATGCACCGCCGTCTTGTCCTGCAGCAGGCTGCTGCCCAGCAGGCTTTTGAGCGAGCGCATCAGCCGCCCCTCCTCGCCCGCCAGATACTGCTGCATGGCATCGCGCCCGTAGTGCGTGCTGTGGTCCTCGTAGTGGAAGAACAGCGCCGTCGGCATCGCGGCGGCACGCCCTTCCAACGGCACCAGCTGTGCCGTCTGCCCGGCGCTGCGCCACGCCATGGCGGAATTGGAAGTGCCGAAATCGATACCTAGCGTGGTCTGGGGAAGCAAGCGCATGCGAAGCAAATTCAAACAGGCGGACTGCATAAAACAAGAGCTGCCAGCGCTTGCTTAACAAGGCTTTCAGAGAGAAAAACACCTGAACACCTTGTTATGCGAGCGCAAGAAGCTATGGTTTTGTGCATTCTGCGGTCAACAAAGGGGCGCCATTGTGGCAGCCTGCGCCCAGATCTGCAGGCCCGCCAGGAACCACCCCAGGCATGGAGGCGGTCTTTGCCCCAGCGCCCGGTGAGCACACGCTGCCCAGCGTTTGACTACGCCGAGGCTTATCGCAACGCACAAAGCGAAGAGCCACCAGCACCACCCACGCCTGGTGACTTTGCTTTCGCCATGGCGCCGACGCATTCCGGACCGCACCGGTAGCTCTGCCACACCCTGCTCTGCAGCAGCGTCCTCCCCAGCCAGACAACAAAAAACCCTGCTGAATTGCTTCAGCAGGGTTTTTGATCTGGTTGCGAGGGCCGGATTTGAACCAACGACCTTTGGGTTATGAGCCCAACGAGCTACCAGACTGCTCCACCTCGCGATATGCATGTATTGTAGCGCATAACCGCAATTCGCCTGCCGCAATCAGGGTTTTCCCTGCGTGCCAGGCCGCATCCCTACCAAACTGTCGTCGCAGGCGCGATGGAACCAATCACGCAACAAAAAACCCTGCTGAATTGCTTCAGCAGGGTTTTTGATTTGGTTGCGAGGGCCGGATTTGAACCAACGACCTTTGGGTTATGAGCCCAACGAGCTACCAGACTGCTCCACCTCGCGATATGTCCAAATTATAGCACAGAATTATTCTGCAGCTTGGGTTTCAGCGGCTTGCTCCACCAATTCCACGTAAGCCATGGGGGCGTTGTCGCCCACACGGAAGCCCATCTTCAGGATGCGTGTGTAGCCACCGGGACGCTGTGCGTTGCGGGGACCCAGCACGTTGAACAGTTTGGTCACGCTGTCGCGGTCGCGCAGGCGGTCAAACGCCAGACGACGGTTGGCGACGGTGTCAACCTTGGCCAGAGTGATCATGGGCTCAATCACGCGGCGCAGTTCCTTGGCCTTGGGCACGGTGGTCTTGATCGCTTCGTGTTCGATCAAGGAGTTCATCATGTTCTGCAGCATCGCCTTGCGGTGAGCAGAAGTACGGTTCAGTTTACGGAGGCCGTTGCCGTGACGCATGGTGCTTTCCTTTTCAGATAGTTTGGTCGGATGGCCGTATCAGGTACCGCCCGGTGCACGTGGTAAAAATAACTGGCTCTTCACCCTCTCAGGCAAAGAGCCGGCGATTATAGCCGGACTCGCGAATTAACGCTTTTCCAGGCCTGCTGGTGGCCAGTTCTCGAGCTTCATGCCGAGTGTCAGGCCGCGGGAAGCCAGGACTTCCTTGATTTCGTTGAGCGACTTGCGACCCAGGTTAGGCGTCTTCAGCAGCTCGTTCTCGGTGCGCTGGATCAGGTCACCGATGTAGTAGATGTTCTCTGCCTTCAGGCAGTTGGCGGAACGCACGGTCAGCTCCAGCTCGTCCACAGGACGCAGCAGGATAGGATCGAACGTCTGTGCGCTGGAGCGGCTGCCGCCAGCCTGCAGGATGCCGCCTTCGCCGAACTCGCCGTCCAGCTGTGCGAACACCGCCAGCTGTTCCACCAGGATCTTGGCGGAGGCGCGCACGGCGTCTTCTGCGTTGATGGCGCCGTTGGTTTCGATTTCCACCACCAGCTTGTCCAAGTCGGTACGCTGTTCCACACGCGCGGATTCCACGGTGTAGCTCACGCGGCGCACGGGCGAGAACGAAGCATCCAGCACGATACGGCCGATCGACTTCGTCGACTCGTCACCGTAGCGGCGCACGTTGCCGGGCACATAGCCACGGCCCTGTTCCACCTTGATCTGCATGTCCAGCTTGCCGCCTTGCGACAGGTGGGCGATCACGTGGTCAGGATTGATGATCTCCACGTCATGGGGAGTCTGGATGTCGCGCGCGGTCACCACGCCTTCACCATCCTTGCGCAGACTCAGGGTCACTTCGTCACGGTTGTGCAGTTTGAACACCACGCCCTTCAGGTTCAGGAGGATGTTGGTCACATCTTCTTGCACGCCATCGATGGACGAGTACTCGTGCAGCACGCCAGCAATCGTGACTTCCGTCGCTGCATAACCCACCATGGACGACAGCAGCACGCGGCGCAGGGCGTTGCCCAGCGTATGGCCATAGCCACGCTCGAACGGCTCCAGAGTCACCTTGGCACGGTTGTGACCCAGCTGCTCAACATTGATCGTCTTGGGTTTCAGCAGATTTGTTTGCATGCAGACTTCCTCTCAATACCCCCGGCTCGTTACACCGGTAAGGCTGGTGAAGCACCTAAACCGCGATGCCTCGCGGTTTAGGAACGGGATGGTTGATTGCTCAACCGAAACTACGATTAACGCGAGTACAACTCAACGATCAGGGATTCGTTGATGTCTGCACCGAATTGGTCGCGGTCAGGCACTTGCTTGAAGGTACCTTCTGCCTTGTCCAGGCTCACTTCCACCCAAGCGGGGAAGCCAACTTGCTGAGCCAGTTGCAGGGCTTCAACAATACGGGCTTGCTTCTTGGACTTTTCGCGAACTGCCACTACGTCACCAGCCTTCACCAGGTAGGAAGCGATGTTCACGGATTGGCCGTTCACAGTGATGGCCTTGTGGGACACCAGCTGGCGTGCTTCAGCGCGTGTGGAGCCGAAGCCCATACGGTACACCACGTTGTCCAGACGAGTTTCCAGCAGACCCAGCAGGTTGGCACCGGTGTTGCCCTTCTTCTGGTCAGCAGCTTCGAAGTAACGGCGGAATTGCTTTTCCAGCACGCCGTACATGCGCTTGACCTTCTGCTTTTCACGCAGTTGCAGACCGTAGTCAGAAGTGCGCTGGCCCGAAGTGCGGCCATGCTGGCCGGGCTTGCTGTCGAACTTCGCCTTGTCGGCGATCGAGCGACGAGCAGACTTCAGGAACAGGTCGGTGCCTTCACGGCGGGAGAGTTTGGCCTTGGGGCCGAGATAACGTGCCACTTGAACTTCCTTTATGTCATCTACCGTGCTTACACACGGGAGCCACCCGGGATGTTATGACACACCCCGGGTGGCGGTGGGCTTACAAAAATTAGATACGACGACGCTTTTGAGGGCGGCAGCCGTTGTGAGGCACCGGTGTCACGTCCGAGATGGAAGTGATACGGATACCCAGGGCACCCAGGGCGCGCACCGAGGATTCACGGCCAGGACCGGGACCCTTGATTTCGACGTCCAGGTTCTTGATGCCCTGTTCGATAGCAGCACGACCAGCCACTTCGGAAGCAACCTGAGCGGCGAAAGGTGTCGACTTGCGCGAACCCTTGAAGCCCTGGCCACCCGACGAAGCCCACGACAGAGCGTTGCCCTGACGGTCGGTGATGGTGATGATCGTGTTGTTGAACGAAGCGTGCACGTGCGCGATGCCGTCGGAAATGTTCTTGCGAACTTTCTTGCGAACGCGTGCTGCAGCGTTGTTTTGTGCCTTAGCCATAGTGATCTCTCAATCCCTTATTTCTTCAGTGCAGCTGCACCCTTGCGCGGACCCTTGCGGGTGCGGGCATTGGTACGCGTACGTTGACCGCGCATAGGCAGACCACGACGGTGACGGAAGCCGCGGTAGCAACCGATGTCCATCAAACGCTTGATGTTCATCGTGGTTTCGCGACGCAGGTCACCTTCCAGAGTCATGCCAGCCAACTGGTCACGGATCTTTTCCAGATCAGCGTCCGTCAACTCCTTGATCTTCTTGGAGTACTCGATGCCGCAAGCTTCGCAGATCTTGCGAGCAGTCGTACGACCGATGCCGTAAATGGCGGTCAGGCCGATTTCAGCATGCTTGTGGGGCGGGATGTTAATACCAGCAATACGTGCCATATTAGTCCTCTAATACTTTCAATCAGCCCTGGCGCTGCTTATGACGCTGGTCTGTGCAGATCACGCGCACCACACCCTTGCGGCGGATGATCTTGCAGTTGCGGCAGATTTTCTTGACCGAAGCCGAAACTCTCATTTCATTCTCCTAAAACTTTGCATCCGTTCCACTCTTTCCACCTGGACACTGCCTGTGACCGTGAAAGAGCGCAGAGCACTCATACTTGCCTGTTGTTGGATCCCTCCCGACCTGGGCCGGGGGGATGGCCTTCATATCTCAGTGACCTGATGCCTTGAAGTTGGCCTTCTTCAGAAGGGACTCATACTGCTGCGACATCATGTAGTTCTGCACTTGCGCCATGAAGTCCATGGTCACCACCACAATAATCAGCAGCGATGTACCACCGAAGTAGAACGGAACGTTGTACTTCAGAATCAAGAACTCCGGCAACAGACACACAAACGTGATGTAGACGGCGCCAGCCAATGTCAGACGCACCAGAATTTTGTCAATGTAGCGGGCTGTCTGGTCACCGGGGCGAATGCCAGGGATGAAAGCACCACTCTTCTTCAGATTATCAGCGGTCTCGCGGCTATTGAACACGAGCGCCGTATAGAAGAAGCAGAAGAAAATGATGGCGGCTGCGTAGAGCATCACATAAATCGGCTGACCGGGGGTCAACGTCGATGCAATGTCCTTCAACCAGCGCATGGATTCCCCTGCACTGAACCAATTCACCACTGTTGCTGGCAGCAAGATGATTGAGGAAGCGAAGATGGGAGGAATGACCCCGGCCATGTTCAACTTCAGTGGCAAGTGCGAAGACTGACCACCATACACCTTGTTGCCGACTTGGCGGCGTGCGTAATTCACCAGGATCTTGCGCTGACCGCGCTCGACAAACACGACGAAGTACGTCACGGCTGCCACTACGAGGACAATGAAGATCGCGGCCAGGATGCTCATGGCACCAGTGCGCACCAGCTCCAACAGACCACCGATCGAGCTGGGCAAGCCTGCGGCAATACCAGCAAAGATCAGGATCGAGATGCCGTTGCCCAGACCACGTTCCGTGATCTGTTCACCGAGCCACATCAGGAACAGGGTGCCGGCAGTCAGGCTGACCACCGCCGTGAGGCGGAAGCCGAAGCCTGGATCCAACACCAGACCTGGAGAGCTTTCCAGAGCCACAGCAATACCCAACGACTGAAAAATTGCCAGAGCCAAAGTGCCATAGCGGGTGTACTGGGTAATCTTGCGACGACCCGCTTCACCTTCTTTTTTCAGCTGCTCAAATGTGGGGACGACGTAGGTCATCAGCTGCATGATGATCGATGCCGAGATGTACGGCATGATCCCCAGTGCGAACACTGTGAAGCGCGAGAGCGCTCCACCCGAGAACATGTTGAACAGGTTGAGAATGCCCTGCTGGCCATTGAACAGCTGCTGCAGCTGCGCTGGATCGATGCCCGGCACGGGGATATGCGCCCCAATGCGGTACACGACCAGCGCAAGCAGCAGAAAAACCAGTCGACGACGCAAGTCGCCAAACTTGCCGGTTTTTGCAATTTGAGCTGCGCTAGTAGCCACGGATGTCTCTTTCAGAACTTAATCAGGCGATGCTGCCACCAGCAGCTTCGATGGCGGCCTTGGCGCCAGCTGTAGCGGCAACGCCGTTCAGCTTGACAGCCTTGGACAGCTCACCGCTCTTGATGACCTTCACCACTTGGGCGTTGGCGGCCACCAGACCAGCTTGCTTCAGAACGGCCACGTCGACTTCCGCCAGACCCAGTTGCTCCAGAGCAGTCAGTGTCACTTCGGCGTTGAACTTCAGTGTCATCGACTTGAAGCCACGCTTGGGCAGACGACGCTGCAAAGGCATCTGACCGCCTTCGAAGCCCACCTTGTGGTAGCCACCCGAACGCGACTTCTGACCCTTGTGACCACGACCGGCGGTCTTACCCAGACCGGAACCGATACCGCGGCCCACGCGACGCTTGGCGTGCTTGGCGCCTTCTGCAGGCTTGATGCTATTGAGTTCCATCATCAATCCTTTCAGAGAACCTTCACCAAGTAGGCGATCTTGTTAATCATGCCGCGCACGGCAGGGGTGTCCTGCAGTTCGCTGACGCTGTTCAGCTTGCGCAGACCCAGGCCACGCACGGTAGCGCGGTGGTCTTCCTTGGTGCCGATGGGGCTACGGACCAGCTGAACCTTGATGGTTTGTTGTGTAGACATGTGCTGACTCCGATCAGACGAACAGGTCTTCGACCGACTTGCCACGCTTAGCTGCCACTTCCGAAGGGGTTGTGGAGTTCTTCAGCGCGTCAAAAGTGGCGCGAACCATGTTGTAGGGGTTCGAAGAACCATGGCTCTTGGCCACGATATCGGTGATACCGACCACTTCGAACACAGCGCGCATAGGGCCGCCAGCGATGATGCCGGTACCCTTGGGGGCGGGGTGCAGTTCCACACGAGCCGCGCCATGGTGACCCACCACGGAGTGGTGGATGGTGCCGCTCTTGAGCGACACCTTCATCATGTTGCGACGGGACTCTTCCATGCCCTTTTGCACAGCTGCAGGCACTTCCTTGGACTTGCCCTTGCCCATGCCAACGCGGCCATCACCATCGCCAACCACGGTCAGTGCAGCGAAGCCGAGGATACGACCACCCTTCACAACCTTGGTGACGCGGTTCACCGCGATCATTTTTTCGCGCAGACCGTCGTCACGACCTTCGTCTTGCACCTTGGGGGAAAACTTTGCCATTTTTGTCCGCTCCGCTTAGAACTGCAGGCCCGCTTCACGGGCGGCTTCTGCCAAAGCCTTCACGCGGCCGTGGTATGCGAAACCAGCGCGATCGAAAGCCACTTTCTCAACGCCGGCAGCCTTAGCACGCTCGGCAATCAGCTTGCCGATTTGTGTGGCGGCAGCCACGTTGCCACCCTTGCCAGCGGCGCCCAGTTGTGCGCGCACGGAGGCTTCGGCAGTCGAAGCTGTGGCCAACACCTTGGTGCCGTCTTCGGAGAAGACGCTGGCGTAGATGTGGAGGTTCGTGCGGTTCACGCTCAGACGCGCCACGCCTTGCTGTGCAATGCGGATACGTGTTTGGCGTGCACGACGCAGACGCTGCTCTTTCTTGGTCAACATATTGCAGCTCCTTACTTCTTCTTGGTCTCTTTGATCACGACCTTCTCATCCGCATAACGGATGCCCTTGCCCTTGTAAGGCTCGGGAGGACGAACGGCGCGGATCTCAGCAGCCAGCTGACCCACCGCCTGGCGGTCAGCACCCTTGACCACCACTTCCGTGGGGGTCGGGGTAGTGATAGTGATGCCGGCAGGCATTTCGAAGTTCACTGGGTGCGAGTAACCCACAGCCAGGTTCAGCTTGGTGCCCTGCACGGCGGCCTTGTAGCCCACGCCGATCAGAGTCAGCTTCTTTTCGAAGCCTTCGGTCACACCCTTGACCATGTTGTTGACCAGCTGGCGGAAAGTACCGGCCAGTGCGTCAGCATCACGGGAGTCATTGGCGGGAACGAAAGACAGCTTGCCTTCGTTGTTGCTGATCACCACTTGGGGGTTCAGTGCCAGGGACAGCTCGCCGCCCTTGCCCTTGACCTTGATGGTCTCAGCAGTCATCGACACATCCACGCCTGCGGGGATGGTCACGTTTGCTTTTGCTACGCGAGACATTTCAGTATTTCTCCTTAATGTCCGTTAGGCCACATAGCACAGCACTTCGCCACCGACACCGGTAGCACGCGCCTTGCGATCGGTCATCACGCCCTTGGGGGTGGTGACGATGGCCACACCCAAGCCGTTCATGACTTGGGGAATTGCGTCACGGCCCTTGTACACGCGCAGGCCAGGACGGCTCACACGTTCGATACGCTCGATCACGGGGCGACCGGCGTAGTACTTCAGGGTAATAACGAGTTCAGACTTACCGTCTTCGGTCTTGACTTCAAAACCGTCAACATAGCCCTCGTCCTTCAGCACTTGTGCGATGGCAACCTTCACCTTGGAGGAAGGAACCGACACAGTGGCCTTGGACACCATTTGGGCGTTGCGAATACGGGTCAGCAAGTCGGCGATAGGATCACTCATGCTCATCTTGTATCTCTCCTGCTTGCTTACCAGCTGGCCTTGGTGACACCGGGGATGTCGCCAGCGAAGGCCAGTTCACGGATCTTGGCGCGACCCAGACCGAATTGACGGAATGTGCCACGTGGACGACCGGTGATTTCGCAACGGTTACGTTGGCGAGTAGGGTTGGCGTTGCGGGGCAGCTTCTGCAGACCCAGACGGGCTGCATCACGCTCTTCGTCGGAACGCTTGGCGTCGCCGGCGATTGCCTTCAGTTCTGCGTACTTGGCAGCGTACTTAGCTGCCAGCTTTTCGCGCTTCAGTTCGCGCTCGATCAAAGCTTTCTTAGCCATGCGCCACCTCAGTTCTTGAAGGGGAATTTGAACGCTGCGAGCAGTGCCTTGCACTCGTCGTCAGTCTTCGCGGTCGTCGTGATGCTGATATTCAGACCACGCAGAGCATCCACTTTGTCGTATTCGATTTCAGGGAAGATGATCTGTTCTTTGACGCCGACGTTGTAGTTGCCGCGACCGTCGAACGAACGACCCGAGATACCGCGGAAGTCGCGCACGCGGGGCAGAGCCACGGTCACGAAACGGTCCAGGAATTCGTACATTTGAACGCCACGCAGGGTCACCATGCAGCCAATGGCTTGGCCTTCACGGATCTTGAAACCAGCGATAGCCTTCTTGGCCTTGGTCACCACGGGCTTTTGACCAGCAATCTTGGTCAGGTCAGCCACGGCGTTGTCCATCACCTTCTTGTCGGCCACGGCTTCGCTCACACCCATGTTCAGGGTGATCTTGGTCAGACGGGGCACTTCCATGGAGGAGGTGTAACCGAACTTTTCCTTCAGTTCGGCCGCGATCTTTTCGCGATAGAGTTTTTGCAAACGTGCCATGTGTTACTCCTTAGGCGGCGATTTCAGCGCCATTGGACTTGAACACGCGAACACGTGCGCCATCGGCGTTCACCTTGATGCCCACGCGATCGGCCTTGCCAGTCGCTGCATTGAAGATAGCCACGTTGGATTGGTGGATAGGCATGGCCTTTTCCACGATACCGCCGGTGGTGCCCTTCATGGGGTTTGGCTTGACGTGCTTCTTGACCAGGTTCACGCCTTCGATCAACAGATGCGAATCGTCAACGCGCTGAGTCACCACGCCTTGCTTACCCTTGTCACGGCCGGTCAGCACGATGACTTTGTCGCCCTTGCGAATCTTGTTCATGGTGCTTCCTTAGAGAACTTCAGGTGCCAGGGACACGATCTTCATGAACTTCTCGGTACGCAGTTCACGTGTCACGGGGCCAAAAATACGAGTGCCGATAGGCTCCAGCTTGGCGTTCAGCAGAACGGCAGCATTGCCATCGAACTTCACCAAAGAACCGTCGCCACGGCGGATGCCCTTGGCGGTACGGACGACCACAGCACTGTAGACCTCGCCTTTTTTGACGCGGCCACGGGGAGCGGCTTCTTTGATGCTCACTTTGATGATGTCGCCAACACTTGCGTAACGACGATGAGAACCGCCCAGCACCTTAATGCACTGAACAGACTTCGCGCCCGTGTTATCGGCAACCTCTAACCGAGATTCTGTTTGGATCATTTCAATATTCCCAACTTGCTCCAGCAGACCCGGACAGCCCCAGAGAACTTCTCAAGGGCCGAACGAGCAGCCGGTCAGTCTTGGGCCCGTCGTCCACCTTCTGGACCATTCCAAAAGGCTTCCCGCTGGGCAGAACTTTCACGCTTTTACACGTGAAGCAGAGGAGTATCGCAGGAAAATCCTTGCGTGTCAACTGCTTAGCACGCCAAAACCAGCTGACCTGCGGGGCAGACGGCCTGCCACGCAGCGGTTATAAAAAACATAGCTGCTAGCGCTTATCCAGCGGCAGTTTCAAAGGACTTTAAAGACAGAAACAGCCATAAAAAAGCGCCGACCGCTCCTGATTCGGAAGCAATCGGCGCCACAGCTCGGCAATCGGGAGGTTGGGAGGTCAGGCCGCCAGGCGGTACTGCTGGCACAAGGCCAGGAAGTCGGTCAGCTTGACGTCAACGCCGGGCAGTTCCTGCTGCAGGATCTCGGCCACGCGCGGCGCCACCTGGGCGGCCAGGCGGGCGTCTAGGAACAGCAGGCGGCTGCGGCGGGCCAGCACGTCCTCGACGGTGCGGGCGTACTCGTAGCGCGCCGCAAAACGCACCATGGCCTCGCTCAGGCCTTCGGCCAGGCGCTGGTCGGCACCGGGCAGGCTGTGCACGGCGGCGGCTTCGGTGCCGTAGATGTGCTCCCCCTGGGCGGCGTTCATGCGGTGCTTGACCTGTTCGGGCTTGGGGGCGCCAACCAGCGGCAGCTTGACGGTCACGCCGCCAGCGCGGCCTGGCAGGAGCTTTTGCTCGAAGCATTCCTGCAGCACGTCCTCGGCCATGGCGCGGTAGGTGGTCCATTTGCCGCCGGTCACGGTCACCAGACCGGACTTGCTGGTCATCACCGTGTGTTCGCGGCTGATCTTCTTGGTGTTCTCGCCATCGTCGTCCTGGGGCTTGACCAGGGGGCGCATGCCCACCCAGATGCTGCGCACATCGGCGCGCGAGGGGCGGCGGCACAGGTAGTTGCCGGCTTCCTTGAGGATGAATTCAATCTCTTCCTCGAAGGCCTGGGGCTCGCGCGCCAGGTCGTGGCGCGGCGTGTCGGTGGTGCCCAGGATGACCTTGCCCAACCAGGGCACGGCAAACAGCACGCGGCCGTCGGCGGTCTTGGGCACCAGCAGGGCATGGTCGGAGGGCAGGAATTCGCGGTCCACGACCACATGCACGCCCTGGCTGGGCGCGACCATGGGTTTGACGGGCTTGCCCAGCAGCTCGGCATCCTGCTGGCGCAGCGCATCCACCCAGGGGCCGGTGGCATTGACCACGCACTTGGCGCGCACGGTGTAGCGGCTGCCGGTCTCGGCGTCCTCGCAGACCGCGCCCACCACCTTGCCGCCTTCGTGCAGCAGTTCCTTGGCGGGGCAATAGTTCACCAGCAGCGCACCCTTGGCGGCGGCCGTGCGGGCCAGCGCCAGCGCCAGGCGCGCATCGTCGAACTGGCCATCCCAGTACTTCACCCCACCCTTGAGGTGGTCGGTGCGCACCGTGGGCAGCAGACGCAGGGTCTTGTCCTTGCTGAGGAATTCGGTGCGGCCCAGGCCGTCCTTGCCGGCCAGCGCGTCGTACATCTTCAGGCCGGCGCCGTAGAACGGCGTATCCAGCAGGCGGTAGGACGGCATCACGAACGGCAGCGGCTGGGCCAGGTGCGGTGCGTTGTTCAGCAAGGTGCTGCGCTCGTGCAGGGCTTCGCGCACCAGAGACACATTGCCCTGGGCCAGGTAGCGCACGCCGCCGTGCACCAGCTTGGTGGCGCGCGAGGAGGTGCCCTTGGCGAAGTCGTGCGACTCCACCAGTGCCACCTTGAAGCCGCGGGCCGCCGCATCCACGGCCGTGCCCAGGCCCGTGGCTCCACCGCCGATAATCAGCAGATCGTAGGTTTCCGGTTGGGCCAAGCGGGCCAATAATTCGGCACGATCGGTGGTCAGGGGCGTGGTGGCAATCGTCATGGCGCTTCAGGACTGAGCAGGTGTCTGAGGGTAATCAATCAGCAGGAACGGGGGCGTCAGTGCACGCCGATCCTGCGCGCCGCCCCAGCGGGTCCAGCGCATAGCACACATTGTCCCGCTTTTTGCGCGTTTGTGATTGGTTTCTTTCGATTTTCATTATTTTGCTTTCGGTTTTAGGATACACCAGCCCCAAGCATGAACCCCACAGCAACGTGATCAGCAACAACAACCCCCGCCAGCTGCAATTGCTGGAAGAAGTGCGCAACCAGCAATCGGCCACCGTGGAGCAGCTGGCCGAGACCCTGGGCGTGACCTTGCAAACCGTGCGCCGCGATGTGCAGAAACTGGCCGGCGCCGGCCTGCTGGTGCGCTTTCACGGCGGTGTGCGCGTGCCCAGCGCCACCGTGGAGAACCTGGCCCACACGCGGCGCGAAACGCTGCACGCCGACGGCAAGGCGCGCATCGCCAAGGCCGTGGCCGAGGCGGTTCCGAACGGCTGCTCGCTGATCCTAAACATCGGCACCACCACCGAGGCCGTGGCCAAGGCCCTGCTGCACCACCGCGGCCTGCGCGTGATCACCAACAACCTGAACGTCGCCGCCATACTGAGCAGCAACGCCGAGTGCGAAGTCATCGTCGCCGGTGGCGTGGTGCGCACGCGCGACCGCGGCATCATCGGCGAGGCGGCCGTGGACTTCATGCGCCAGTTCAAGGTGGACATTGCCCTGATCGGCATCTCCGCCATCGAGGCCGACGGCACGCTGCGCGACTACGACCTGCGCGAGGTGAAGGTGGCGCAAACCATCATCCAGCAGTCGCGCGAAGTCTGGCTGGCCGCCGACCACAGCAAATTCCACCGCCAGGCCATGGTGGAGCTGGCCAGCCTGCGCCAGATCGACCGCCTGTTCACCGACGCACCGCCGCCCAGCCCCTTCGACCGCCTGCTGGCCGACGCCGAGGTGCAGTGCGTGGTGGCGCAATGAGCGCCACCTGCACCCTGCGCGCGGCCCAGCCGGACGATGCCCCGGCGCTGGCCGCCCTGCTGCAGGGCATTGGCTGGTTCGACCGCTTTGCCACCGGCCACCCCGAGGCGCACGCGGCCCAGCTGGCGCCCCTGCTGACCCCCAACCCACACCAGCTGCAACTGGTGGCCTGTGACGCCCAGGGCCAGCTGATCGGCTACTGCGCCGTGCACTGGCTGCCCATCGCCATCTTGCAAGGCTGGGAAGGCTATGTGAGCGAACTGTTCATCGCTGACAGCGCCCGGGGTTTGGGCGTGGGCAGCCAATTGCTGGACCAGGTCACCGCTGCGGCCCGCAGCCGTGGCTGCCGCCGCCTGTGGCTGGTCAACAACCGCCAGCGCGACTCGTACCACCGGGGCTTTTACGCCCGACAGGGCTGGCAGGAGCAGGCCCAGGCCGCCCGCTTTGTCCTCGACCTCTGATTTGCACCACCGCCCATGACCACCTACCTGCTCGCCTTGGACCAAGGCACCTCCAGCTCCCGCGCCATCGTGTTCGACACGCAGGGCCGCATCGTCGCCTCCGCCCAGCAGGAGCTGCCCCAGATCTACCCCCGCCCGGGCTGGGTGGAGCACGACCCGCGCGAGATCTGGCGCACGCAGCTGGGCACGGCGCGCGACGCCCTGGCCAAGGCCGGACTGAAGGCCAGCGACATCCGCTCGGTCGGCATCACCAACCAGCGCGAGACCACCATCGTCTGGAACCGTGCCACCGGCGTGCCCATCCACCACGGCATCGTCTGGCAGGACCGCCGCGCCGAGCCCACCTGCCAGCAGCTGCGCGAAGCCGGCCACAGCGACACCATCCTGCAGAAAACCGGCCTGCGCATCGATGCCTACTTCTCGGGCACCAAGCTGCAGTGGCTGCTCGACCACGTGCCCGGCGCGCGCGACGCCGCCGAGCGCGGTGAGCTGGCCTTTGGCACCGTGGACAGCTGGCTGATCTGGCAGCTCACCGGCGGCCAGCGCCACGTCACCGACGTCAGCAACGCCAGCCGCACCATGCTGTTCAACGTGCACACCAACCAGTGGGATGCCGACCTGCTGGCCTTGCTGCACATCCCCGCCAGCCTGATGCCCGAGGTCCTGCCATCGGCCGCCGACTTTGGCCGCACGGCCGAGGACGTGCTGGGCGGCCCCATCACCATCGGCGGCGTGGCCGGCGACCAGCAAAGCGCGCTGTTTGGTCAGGCCTGCTTTCAGGCGGGCATGGCCAAAAACACCTATGGCACCGGCTGCTTCATGCTGATGCACACCGGCGGCCAGTTCCAGACCTCGGCCAACGGCCTGCTGACCACCAGCGCCGCCCAGCCCAGCGCCACGCCCCAGTTTGCGCTGGAAGGCAGCGTGTTCGTCGGTGGCGCCGTGGTGCAGTGGCTGCGCGATGGCCTGCAGGCGATTGAACACAGCGGCCAGGTGCAGCAACTGGCCGAGAGCGTGCCCGACAGCGGCGGCGTGATGCTGGTGCCAGCCTTCACCGGCCTGGGCGCCCCCTATTGGGAGCCCGATGCACGCGGGTCGATTACCGGCCTGACGCGCGGCACCACCCTGGCCCACATCGCCCGCGCCGCGCTGGAGTCCATCGCCTACCAGAGCGCCGCCCTGCTGCTGGCCATGAGCCGCGATGCGGTCGCCAACGGCGGCGCGGCCGTGAGCGAGCTGCGCGTGGACGGCGGCGCCTGCGTGAACAACCTGCTGATGCAGTTCCAGGCCGACCTGCTGGGCATCCCCGTGGTGCGCCCGGCCTGCGTGGAGACCACCGCCCTGGGCGCTGCCTACCTGGCCGGCTTGTCCAGCGGCGTCTACCAGAGCACGGAAGAACTGTCCTCGCTGTGGAAGGCCGAGCGCCGCTTTGTCCCCACCATGGACAAGTCCCGCGCCGACGAGCTGATGGCGCGCTGGGAACGCGCCGTGCGCCAGACCGTTGCCGCATAAACATAGCAACCTGCGCTCGTCGGATCATGGCTACAGGCCTAAAAGACTCCAACATGGCGCCCGGGCATTTTGGGTGCGACGCGTGCGCCCTTCAGGCTTCGGGCGCGTCTGCCAGCAACCCCTGGTACAGCAGCGCCCCCAGGACCGCACCGGCCATCGGCGCCAGCCAGAACAGCCACAGCTGCTCCAGCGCGATCGCGGGACCGAACAGCGCCGGCCCGGTGCTGCGCGCCGGATTGACCGAGGTGTTGGTCACCGGGATGGAGATCAGGTGGATCAGCGTCAGGCACAGGCCGATCGCCAGCCCGCCGAAACCCGCAGCCGCCTTCGGCGCCGTGGCCCCCAGGATCACCACCAGGAACACTGCGGTCAGCACCACCTCCACCACCAGCGCCGCCGTCATCGAGTAGCGGCCCGGCGAGTGCGCCCCGAAACCATTCGTGGCCAGGTCGCCCATCAAGGCCCCGGCCTGGCCGCTGGCCACCACGTACAGCAGGGCCGCCGCCGCGATGGCCCCCAGCACCTGGGCCAGTATGTAGCCCGGCAGCTGCGCCGCCGGAAAGCGCCCGGCCACGGCCAGCCCCACCGACACCGCCGGGTTGAAATGCCCGCCGGAGATGGGCCCCAGCGCGTACGCCCCGGTCACCACGGTCAGCCCGAAGGCCAGCGACACGCCCAGCAGGCCAATGCCCACCTGCGGAAAGGCGGCCGCCAGCACCGCGCTGCCACAGCCACCGAAGGTGAGCCAGAACGTGCCCACCAGCTCTGCCGACCACTTCTGTAGATTCGACGCCATGCGACACCTCCGTGCGGTGCGGCGCCATCCCGGAGGCGCCATGGCACGGTTTATAGTTCCGGCACGGCGCCGCAGCGCCTCCTTTTTTCTGATTTCCGTGTCCTACCATGACTACCCACTCCACGCAGCTTGAGCGTTCCCCCGTGATTGCCTTCATCGGCGGCGGCAACATGGCCAGCGCCATCATTGGCGGCCTGATCGCCAGCGGCCTGCCGGCGGCAAATATCCGTGTGGTCGAACCCTTCGAGGCCGCGCGTGACGCGCTGCAAGCCAAGTTCGGCATCGACGCCCTGCCCGCCGCCAGCGCGGCCCTGGACGCGGCCGACCTGGTGGTCTGGGCCGTCAAGCCCCAGACCTTCAAGGACGCCGCCAGCGCCGCCGCCCCCCACACCGCCCAGGCCCTGCACCTGAGCGTGGCGGCCGGCATCACCACCGACAGCATCGCGCAGTGGCTGGGCACGGGCCGCATCGTGCGCGCCATGCCCAACACCCCGGCCCTGGTCGGCAAGGGTATGACCGGCCTGTTCGCCCGCCCCGAGGTGGACGCCGGCGGCCAGGCCCTGATCGAGCGCGTGATCGGCACCACCGGCCAGCTGGTGTGGGTGGATGGCGAAGCCAAGCTGGACGCCGTGACGGCCCTGTCCGGCTCCGGCCCGGCCTATGTGTTCCTGCTGCTGGAAGCCATGACCCAGGCCGGCGTGGACATGGGACTGACCGCCGAGCAGGCCTACCAGATGGCCGTGGCCACCTTCCAGGGGGCGTCGGAACTGGCAGCCCGCTCCGACGAGCCCGCCAGCGTGCTGCGCGAGCGCGTGACCAGCAAGGGCGGCACCACCTACGCCGCCATCACCCACATGCAGCAGGCCGGCTTGCCGCAGACCTTCATTGCAGCCCTGCGCAAGGCCGAAGCCCGCGCCCAGGAACTGGCGCAGGAGTTCGGCCGGTAACGCGGCGCCGTACTTTCATTAAAAATCCCCGCCAGCATGCTGCTGCGGGGATTTTTTACGCAATCGGCCAGGAGCCTTCACGCCCCGGCACGCTGCTGCGCTCGATAGGCCAAAGCTTCACCACTCGGCCTATGCTGCTCCACAGCAGGCATGGCAAGCCTGACGCCATTCCATTGCACGTACTCTGAATCCAGCAAACTTTCGTGCAACCGAACGACATAGCTACTGGGGTCCACACACACCAAACCAAGATCAAACAGCTTGTGCAAATCTGCTCGCAAAAGCAAGCCGTTGCTGACCGCGTTCGTGTGCGGACCTCGATAAGAAACGATATGCGCAGCCTCTAGCAATGCAGCGACCCGACATCGGCTGATCGCACACTGCCCCTTATACGCGGCCATCAGACTTGCTCGAAATGCGGGCTGGCCTTGCCTACGCACAATCAGAGCCATCTCTCTGCGGCGTGCATCTTCATGCAGCGCCCAGCCATGCTCAGACTCCACGTCATGCTGCGCCTGATACAGCGCATCGCTCGTTGATGGGTGCTCGACCAACTGCGGGCGCAGCTTGCCTTGTGCGTCAGGTGCCAGCGCCCAAATGCCATGCTGGTTGCGGTCATACAGCGTGAATAGGGTCTCGCCATCATCACGTTTGAAGCAAAAGATTTGGTCATGCAGGTGACCTTCATCTGACCGCCTAGCGATCTGATTGCCGCCAAAGTTGCTTCGAGCAAACGAATTCACAGCCAAAGTGGACAGATCCGGTGCCACATTTTTCGGATTAAAGTTTGGCAGGACACGCAGCACCTCTGCCGTAATTGCATGGCGTGTTGCGACACCGCCCAAACTCACCAAGGCATCCAGAACGATTTGCACCGTACTTTTGCTGCCATCACCATATTTGTACCGTTGGGCTTTGTACTGCGTGACCATGTCGTGATGCTCCTGGGCTGCCTCATCCGTCGCGCCATCGTTTCGCATACCGCACCAGATCATCAAGCGCCCCACACCATGGAGCGCATGGAAATGGCGGCCATCTGGAAGTCGGCGTTGAAGAACTGGGCCACTTCGCCCGGGTGCACGGCCCCGGCCGCATACAACAGCGGCAGGTAGTGGTCGTAGGTCGGGTGGGCCATCTGCGCCACCGTGCCCAGCTGCTGGAAGTCGCCCAGCCGCGCCAGATCCCCCCGCTCCACCAGCCCGGTCACCATCTGGTCGAACTCGATCGCCCAGTCATAGGCCTGCAGGGGCGACTGCGTGCGCTGCAGGGCGCGCAGGTTGTGCACCACATTGCCGCTGCCCACGATCAGTACGCCGCGCTCCCGCAGGGCCTGCAGCTGCTGCCCCAGGGCGAAATGCTCGGCCGACGGGCGGCGGTAGTCGATGCTCAGCTGCACCACGGGGATGTCGGCGGCCGGGAACATGGGCTTGAGCACGCTCCAGGTGCCGTGGTCCAGGCCCCAGCCGTCCGCATCCACCCCCAGCGCCTGCTGGCTGTGCGGCATGTGCAGCTGGCTGGCCAACTGCTGCGCCACCACCGGTGCGCCCGGCGCAGGGTATTGCTGGGCAAACAGCGCGTCGGGAAAGCCGCCAAAGTCATGGATGGTCCGGGGCTGGGCCATGCCCGTCAGCCAGCTGCCCTGGCCCTGCGTGATCCAGTGGGCGGAGATGCACAGCACCAGCTGCGGGCGCTCGGCCCGGGCCAGCAACTGTTGGCCCAGTTGCTGCCAGCTGCGGCGGTAGGCGTTGTCCTCGATCGCATTCATGGGGCTGCCATGGCCGACGAACAGCACCGGCATGCGTGCCGAGGGCCGCAGCGCGGTGATGCCGGCCTGCGCCGCGGCGCCCTCCAGCGTGTGGCTCATGCTCATAGGGACTCCTGTGGCGGCCAGGGCCGCCGCGCCTGCGGCCATGCCCAGCCAATGTCTGCGTTGCATCTTCCCACTTTCTGCGCGATGCATCGCGGGATGCGGGCATGAAACAAGGGGCGCCTGGCCCCTCGCAAGCACTGGGCAGACTGAGTGCCCCGGCACGGCAAAGTTCCGCCCGCAGCGGCCTAGCGCAGCGCGAAGCCCAGGGCAATCCCCGCAAACAGGCTCATGCCGATGTAATGGCTCTTGCTGAAGGCCACAAAGCAGCCTTCGCGCGTGCGGTCCTTGATCAGCGTGTAATGCCACAGCACCTGCGCCGCGGCCACGCCCAGGCCCAACCAGAATGGCCAGCCCAGCCCCTGGGGCAGCACCGCCCAGACGGTCAGGCCCAGGCACAGCACAAAAAAGCCCATGATGGCCGGCACGTCGCAACGCCCCAGGGTGATGGCCGAGGTCTTCATGCCGATCTTCAGGTCGTCGTCGCGGTCCACCATGGCGTATTCGGTGTCGTAGGCCAGCACCAGGAACATGTTGGCCAGCCACAGGGTCCAGGCGGTCCAGCCCACCTCGCCCGTCACGGCCGCAAACGCGATCACGATGCCGAAGTTGAAGGCAATGCCCAGGAAGGCCTGGGGCATGGCAAAGAAGCGCTTGGTGAAGGGGTAGAGGATGGTGAACAGCACGGCGGGCACGGACCAGGCCACGGCCTCCCAGCGCGTGGTCAGCACCAGGGCGAAGGCCACCAGGGTCAGCACCAAGCCCACCAGCGCCGCCTCTTTGACGCTGACCTGGCCGCTGGTGATGGGGCGCTGCGTGGTGCGCTTCACATGCCGGTCGAAATCGCGGTCGGCAATGTCGTTGATGGTGCAGCCCGCGCTGCGCATCAGCACCGTGCCGGCGACGAACACCAGCAGCAGGTGCCAGCCCGGGAAACCCTCGGCCGCCACCCACAGCGCGGCCAGCGTGGGCCAGACCAGCACCAGCCAGCCGGCCGGGCGGTTCCAGCGGATCAGGTCCAGGTACAGCGACAGTTTGGAGCGGGGTGCCACAGCGGCACCGGGAGAAGCAGGACGGGTCATGGGCAAATTGTCGCGCCAAATGCACAACGCCCGCTGGCAGCGGGCGTTGTGGCGGGGCGCGGCGCACGGGCGCCGGCGCGGGGTGTCACTCTTCCAGCATCGAGCGCAGCATCCAGGCGGTCTGCTCGTGCACGGTCAGTCGCTGGGTCAGCAGGTCGGCCGTGGGTTCGTCGCTGGCCTTGTCGGCCAGGGGGAACAGGCTGCGTGCGGTGCGCGCCACGGCCTCATTGCCCTCGACCAGGATGCGGATCATGTCCTTGGCCTTGGGCGGCGTGGCAGGCACGTCCGCCAGGCTGGTCAGCTTGCCGAACTGGGCGTAGGAGCCGGGTGCGGGGTGGCCCAGCGAGCGGATGCGCTCGGCAATCGGGTCCACGGCGTTCCACAGCTCGGTGTACTGGTCCATGAACATGTTGTGCAGGGCATTGAACATGGGACCGGTCACGTTCCAGTGGAAGTTGTGCGTGGTCAGGTACAGGGTGTAGGTGTCGGCCAGCAGGCGCGACAGGCCCTGCGCCATCGCTGCACGGTCTTCGTCACTGATCCCGATATTGATAGCAACACCAGCAGCCACAGAAGCCTTCACAGGCTGCTTCTTGTTGGTCTTGGTCGATTCTTTCGCCATGGTATTTCTCCTCAAACACTGAACGGGGCGCCGTGTGCGCCACATGCGCAGGCACGGTCGGCCTTACGACTTTAGCGCATGCCGCAGGGCGCGGCATGTCGGTTTCATGACTTGGGCCAATGGGACGGATAGCCCGCCGCCGCTCAGGTCAGCAGGCTGACGCCGGGCAGATCGCAGGCGTAGACGGCGTTGCGCAGCGCGGCAATCGCTTCGTAGCGGGTGAAGCTGCGGCGCCACACCAGCACGACACGGCGGCTGGGCGGCGTATTGCCGTCGTCGCCACGGATAGGCAGGTAGCGGATGTGCGGATCGTCCGAGCTGCGGCGGCGCTGCGTGACCAGGGCCTCGTTGGGCACGGACAGGCGGGGCACCAGGGTCACACCCATACCGGCGGCCACCATGTGCTTGATGGTTTCCAGGGACGAGCCCTCGAAGGTGCGGCGGATGCCTTCGGCATTGCTGGCGTAGCGCGCGAACTCGGGGCACACCTCCAGCACATGGTCGCGGAAGCAGTGGCCCGCGCCCAGCAGCAGCATGGTCTCGTTCTTCAACTCGGTGGTGGTCACCGATTCCTGCTGCGCCAGCGGGTGGGCACTGGGCACGGCGGCCATGAAGGGCTCGTCGTACAGCGGCGCCATCGCCAGGCCGGTGTCGGGGAAGGGTTCGGCCACGATGGCGCAATCGATCTCCCCGGTGCGCAGCATCTCCAGCAGCTTGACCGTGAAGTTCTCCTGCAGCATCAGCGGCATCTGCGGCGTCATCTTGATGGAGTTGCGCACCAGCTCCGGCAGCAGGTAGGGGCCGATGGTGTAAATCACCCCCAGCGTCAGCACGCCCGACAGCGGGTCCTTGCCGCGCTTGGCGATTTCCTTGATCTCCGCCGCCTGTTCCAACACACTTTGGGCCTGCCGCACGATGGACTCGCCCAGGGGCGTGACCGAGACTTCACCCGCGCTGCGCTCGAAAATCTTGACGTCCAGTTCCTCTTCCAGCTTCTTGATGGCCACCGACAAGGTGGGCTGCGACACATAGCACGCGTCTGCAGCGCGACCAAAATGCTTCTCTCGGGCTACGGCAACAATGTATTTCAGTTCAGTCAGTGTCATGGGCGGAACGTGCGCCTATCGCAGTTCGTGGGTTGAAAGTGCAAAGCGGGGATGTAATCGAATGTATAGCAGGCTGGCTTTCTCTGCACGGCCGCATGCCTGATTATTTCGCCCAAACCCGCGCTTGTCCTACGCCTTGAGAAACTCGGACTTGGCGCCCAGCCAACGCTGGATGTGCAGGTCCGCCAGGTGCGGGTAGCGCTGCAGCATGGTGGGCGCCAGCTCGCGCGCCCATTCCAGCAGGGCCACGTCCCGCTCCAGGTCGGCAAACCGCAGCAAGGCATCCCCGGACTGGCGGGCCCCCAGAAACTCGCCAGGGCCGCGGATTTCCAGGTCGCGCCGCGCGATCTCGAAGCCGTCGTTGGTCTCGGCCATGGCGCGCAGCCGCTCCTTGCCGGTGTCCGACAGGCGGCCGTTGTCGTTGACCGAGTACAGCAGCACGCAGGCCGAGGCCGCAGCACCCCGCCCCACCCGGCCGCGCAGCTGGTGCAGTTGCGAAAGGCCAAAGCGTTCGGCATGCTCGATCACCATCAGGCTGGCGTTGGGCACGTCCACCCCCACCTCGATCACCGTGGTCGACACCAGCACGCCCATGATGCCGGCGGTGAACAGCTCCATCACGGCCTTCTTCTCGGCCGTGGGCATGCGCGAGTGCAGCAGGCCCACCATCACGCCGGGCAGGGCCTCGCTCAGATCGGTGTGCGTGGCCGTGGCGTTCGACAGGTCCAGCGCCTCGCTTTCCTCAATCAGCGGGCACACCCAGTACACCTGCCGCCCGGCCGCCACCTGGGCCCCGATGCGGGCGATGACCTCGTCCTTGCGGCTGTCCGAGATGACCTTGGTCACGATGGGCGTGCGGCCCGGCGGCAGCTCGTCAATCACCGACACATCCAGGTCGGCGTAATAGCTCATGGCCAGGGTGCGCGGGATGGGCGTGGCACTCATCATCAGCAGGTGCGGCTCCAGCCCGGCGTGGGCCAGCTTTTGCCGCAATGCCAGGCGCTGGGCGACGCCAAAGCGGTGCTGCTCGTCGATCACGGCCAGGGCCAGGTTGTGGAATTCCACCTGCTGCTGGATGACCGCGTGCGTGCCCACCACCAGGGCCGCCTCGCCGCTGGCGACCAGGGCCAGCATGGCGGCGCGCTCCTTCTTCTTCTGTGCGCCGGACAGCCAGGCCACCTTCTTGCCCAGCGGCGCCAGGATGGGCTCCAGCCAGCCGACCAGCTTGCCGAAATGCTGCTCGGCCAGGATTTCCGTGGGCGCCATCAGCGCGCACTGCCAGCCCGCAGCGATGCAGACCATGGCCGACATGGCCGCCACCACGGTCTTGCCCGAACCCACATCGCCCTGCAGCAGGCGGTGCATGGGCAGAGGGCGGGCCATGTCCTCGGCGATCTCGCGGCACACGCGCTGCTGGGCCCCGGTCAGGCCGAACGGCAGCTGCTGCAGAAACTGCTCCACCAGCGTCAGCATGCCCGGCTCGGGTGTGGGCACCGTCAGCACCGGGGCCTTGAGCAGCGCCCGTTCGCGCTTGGCGCGGAACTGGGACAGCTGCTGGGCCAGCAGCTCCTCGGCCTTCAGGCGCTGCCAGGCCGGGTGGCTGTGGTCTTCCAGCGTGGCCAGGGCCACGTCGGGGGTCGGGTGGTGTAAAAAATGCAGCGCTTCGCGCAGACCCATCAAGGGCTGCAGGCCATTTTCACCCCAATAGTTCATCACCGGCGGCGGCGTGCCGGGCGGCAGGGTTTCGGGCAGTTGCACGCGCTGCATGGCACTGGCGATGGCGCGGCGCAGGTAGGGCTGGGGCAGGCCGGCCGCCGTGGGGTAGACCGGCGTCAGGGCCTGGGGCAGCTCGCCGCCGGCAGCCTTGAACGCGGGGTGCAGCATCTGCCGCCCCCAGAAGCCGCCCTTGACCTCGCCGCGTATGCGCAGCACCGCGCCCACGGCCATGCTCTTTTGCTGCGACGGGTAGAAGCTGAAGAAGGTCAGCACGCATTCGCCCGTGCCGTCGTCCACCGTCACCTTGAGCATGCGGCGCGGGCGCAGTTGCACCTCGCACTGCGTGACCGTGGCCTCGATCTGCACGGTGTCGCCATCGCGGGCGTTGCGCAGCAGGGTGATGCGCGTCTCATCCTCGTAGCGCAGCGGCAGGTGCAGCGCCAGGTCGATATCGCGCACCAGCCCCAGCTTGTGCATGGCCTGCAGGGCCGCGCTGGGGGCTGTTTTCTTGGCGGGCGATGCGGAAGGGGCGGACATGGAGCGGTAGCAGTTGACGCAATTGCAGGGAGAGGGGAAAAGGCTACCATGGGCGTGCGCGTATCCAGTTGTTACGTTCTCCGCCTTTTCGACCCATGCTCAAAAAAATCCGTGTTGATCAGCTGGAAATCGGCATGCATGTCCATGCGCTCTGCGGGCCATGGCTGTCACACCCGTTTTGGCGCACGTCCTTTCTGCTCGAGAAAGCCGAGGTGCTGGACAAGCTGCGCGCCAGCCCGGTGCAGGAGCTGTGGATCGATACCGACCGGGGGCGTGACCTGCCCGCACCGCCTCCCACCGCCCCGGCCACGCAGCCTGCGGCCGAGGGCCCGGTGACCCTGGGCAGCGAGGTGCAGCGTGCGGCCGCGCTGTGCGCCGAAGCCCGCGACGCCGTGATGCACATGTTCAGCGAGGCCCGCATGGGCCAGGCGGTGGACATGATCACGGCGCAGAACCTGGTCCAGGAGATCACCAGCTCCGTCGAACGCCACCCCGATGCCCTGATCAGCGTGGCACGCCTGAAAACCCTGGACAACTACACCTACATGCACTCGGTGGCGGTCTGCGGCCTGATGGTGGCGCTGGCCAAGAAACTGGGCCACACCCCGGCCCAGGTCCACCAGGCCGGCATGGCCGGGCTGCTGCACGACATGGGCAAGGCGCACATGGACCTGCAGATCCTCAACAAGCCCGGCGCGCTGACCGAGGCAGAGTTTGCGCAGATGAAACTGCACCCCGTGCGGGGCCACGCCATGCTGCAGGCCTGTGTGCAGGATGCCGCCGTGCTGCACGCCTGCCTGCACCACCACGAACGCCTGGACGGCCGGGGCTATCCGCAGGGGCTGGCCGGTGACGCCATTCCCCTGCTGACGCGCATGGCCACGATCTGCGACATCTATGACGCCATCACCTCGGACCGGCCCTACAAGCAGGCCTGGTCGCCGGGCATTGCCCTGCAGCGCATGTCCGAATGGTGCGGAGGCCACCTGGATGTGCAGCTGTTCGAGAGCTTTGTGAAAACCATGGGCATCTACCCCATCGGCAGCCTGGTGCGCCTGCAGTCCGGGCTGCTGGGCGTGGTCTGCGCCCCCGCGCAGGCCAGCCTGTCCACGCCCCAGGTCATGGCCTTCTACCACATCGGGCAGCAGCGCCTGCTGCGCCCTGCCCGGCTGCTGGACCTGCGCCAGCTGCCCGAGGAGCGCATCGTGTCGCGCGAGGACCCGGCGCAATGGCCGTTTCAGAACCTGGACAGCCTGTGGCAGAAAGCCGCCACCGCGCTGGCCTGAGGCCGGGTGCTACTCAGGGCGCGCGGCCCTCGGCGGTGGCGGTCTGCAGCAGCTGCAGCTTCATGGCGCAATTGCGGCCCCGGCCCTTGGCCTGGTACAGCGCCTCGTCGGCGCCCCGCAGCAGCAGCTTGGCCCCGGCGATTGTCGGCACCATGCTGTAGGCCCCGGCGCTGATCGTGACCACCTGGGCCGCCTGCGAGCTTTCATGCACCCAGCCCAGGGCGCGCACGGCCTCCACCATGCGCTGCGCCACGGCATAGGCGCCGTCCAGGTCGGTATCGGGCAGGATCACGGCGAATTCCTCGCCGCCATAGCGCGCCACCAGGTCGGTCTCGCGGTGCACGCAGCCCTGGATGGCCTGGGCCACAGCCTGCAGGCAGGCATCACCCTGCAGGTGCCCGTAGCGGTCGTTGTAGCGCTTGAAATCGTCCACATCGACCAGCACCATGCCCACCGGGCGCACGCCGCGCCGGGCCATGGCACACACCTGCTCCAAGCGCTCGTTGAAGTGCGCGCGGTTGGCGATGCCCAGCAGGGCGTCGGTGCAGGAATAGGCCTTGAGGCGGGCGTTGGCCGCCTCCAGCTCGCGCGTGCGCCGCGCCACGCGGGCCTCCAGCGTCTGGTTGGCCAGCGCCAGCTGCGCGTTCTGGGCCGACAGCGCGGTGTAGAGCTTGCCGATCATCTTCAGCAGCGCCTGCGTGCCGTTGTCGTGGTTGCCGCGTTCCTTGTCGTAGGCCGCAGCCGGGGTCATGCCCTCGCGGATGGACTTGATCTGGCGCGCCATGGACTGGTCGATGCCCAGGATGTGCAGGCCCAGCCAGGAGGTCAGAAAGCCGACCAGCGTGGTGGCGGGGTCGGTCATGGTGGTGCGCTGCGCCCACAGCATGATGACCTGCTCCACGAACTGCTGGTGCATGCTGTGGTGGCTTTCGACGTGGCGCGGGTCCACGGCGTACTGGGCCATCAGCGCTTCCTCTTCCTGGAAGTGGTGCTCGGTGTACGACAGCAGGCGCGCGTAGGTGTCAGCCAGCACCACCTCACGGTCGCTGCGCTTGGAAAACAGGCCCTGGCTCAGCTCGTTGAACAGATCCACCAGCGCATGGTGCTGCTCGTCCACGGCATCCAGGTCCGTCACGAAATGCTGGTCCCATGCGAAAGAGGTGTCCATGAAGTGCAGTCATCCAGAAAGGGAAGTCTGTAATCAAGTGTAAGGATGTTTTGACACCCGGCTGTGACCCGCATCAAAGGAAGCGGTCTTCGTGCCTAGGGCTTACCCGAGGCCATCAGGGACATTGCCGGCCACTTGCCGCGCAGGGCGCTGCAGATTTGCGAGAATCGCGGTCTTTGGTTTTTTCACCTTGGAACGGGCTTGTCAGGCCCTCAAGCACACGCATGTCTCTCAGCCCCCGCGCGCACACGCTCAGCGATTTCGACTTTGTGCTCCCCGAGCACCTGATTGCCCAACACCCGGCTGCCGAGCGCAGCGCCTCCCGCCTGCTGGATGCACGCGCGCCGGAGCTGGTGGACCGTATCTTCAAGGACCTGCCCGGGCTGCTGCACGAGGGCGACCTGCTGGTGTTCAACGACACCAAGGTGGTCAAGGCCCGCGTCTTTGGCGAGAAGGCCAGCGGCGGCAAGCTGGAGCTGCTGATCGAGCGCGTGCTGCAGGGCAACGAAGTCGTGGCCCACATGAAGGTCAGCAAGAAGCCCCTGCCCGGCGCGCGCATCCACCTGTGCGGCGGCATCCAGGGCGGCGGCTTTGACGCCGTGCTGCTGGGCCGCTGGCCCGACGACAACGGTCCGCTGTTCCGCTTTGCGCTGACCGGCGCCCGCGGCGAAACGCCCTGGGAGCTGATGGACCAGTTCGGCCACCTGCCGCTGCCGCCCTACATCGAACGCCAACAGAACGCCGAGGTCGATCCCGACGCGGCCGAGGACACCGAGCGCTACCAGACCGTCTTCGCCAGCCACCCCGGCGCCGTCGCCGCGCCGACGGCGGCGCTGCACTTCGACGACCAGGTGCTGGCGGCACTGAAGGCCAAGGGCGTGGAGACCGCCGCCGTGACGCTGCACGTGGGCGCCGGCACCTTCCAGCCGGTCAAGACCGAGAACCTGGCCGAGCACCAGATGCACAGCGAGTGGTACAACATCCCGTTCGAGACCCTGGCCGCGCTGGAGCGCTGCCGCCAGCGGCGCGGGCGCATCATCGCCGTGGGCACGACCAGCGTGCGCACGCTGGAGTCCTGGGCGCGCACCGGCCAGATCACGGGCGACACCAACATCTTCATCACGCCGGGCTTCGAGTTCCGCGTGGTGGACGCACTGATCACCAACTTCCACCTGCCCAAGAGCACGCTGATGATGCTGGTCAGCGCCTTCGCGGGCTACCAGCACATCATGCAGGTCTACCAGCACGCAATCGCCCAGGGCTACCGCTTCTTCAGCTATGGCGACTCCATGCTGCTGGAGCGCCGCCGCTGAGCCAGCAAAAAACATAGCTGCCAGCGCTGAAAGCAAAAGGACTTCAAGGCATCAACACCTTGAAGTCCTTTTTTCATGCGCGCCAGGCGCTCACTTTTTCAGCAGCACCGCCTCAGGCGAAGTAGTGGCACAGGCGCTGGCCCTTGACCTCGTGCACCGACACCTCCAGCCCGTACAGGCTGGACAGCACCGCATCCTGCACCACCTGCAGGGGCGAGCCCTCGTAGGCCACGCGCCCGTCCTTCATGGCCAGGATGTGGTCGGCGTAGCAGCTGGCAAAGTTGATGTCGTGCAGCACCACCACCACGGTCTTGCCACGCTCGTCCACCATGCGGCGCAGCAGGCGCATCATGCTGACGGCGTGGGCCATGTCCAGGTTGTTCAGCGGCTCGTCCAGCAGGATGTAGGGCGTGTCCTGGCACAGCACCATGGCGATGTAGGCGCGCTGGCGCTGGCCGCCCGAAAGCTCATCCAGAAAGCGGTCGGCCAGCGGCTCCAGCTGCAAGAAGGCCAGGGCCTCGTCCACATGGCGCAGGTCCTCGCCCGTCATGCGCCCCTTGCTGTGCGGAAAGCGGCCGAAGCCCACCAGATCGCGCACCGTCAGGCGCAGGGCCGACTGGTTGTCCTGGCGCAGGATGGCCATCACCTTGGCCAGCGCGTCGCTGGCGGTCTTGCCCACGTCCAGGCCGGCCACGCTGGCCGTCCCCGAAGTGATCGGCGCCAGGCGGCTGACCAGGGCCAGCAGCGTGCTCTTGCCCGCACCATTGGGGCCGATGATGGCCGTCAGCTGGCCGGCCGGAATCTGCACATCCACCCCGTGCAGCACGGTCGTCGTTCCGTGGACTTTCACCACCTTGCGTGTTTCGATCATTGCTTACCCTTGCGCATCAGCAGGTAGATGAACACCAGCCCGCCGACAAATTCCACCACCACCGACAGGGCGGAGTTGAAGCCCAGCACCCGCTCCAGCACCACCTGCCCGGCCAGCAGCAGCACGCAGCCCCACAGCACCACCGCCGGCAGCACCCAGGCGTGGCGGCGTGTGCCCATCCACTGGTAGGCCATGTTGGCCACCAGCAGGCCGAAGAAGGTGACCGGGCCGACCAGGGCCGTGGAGATGGCCACCATGGCGCACATCACCACCAGCAGCTGCAGCACCTGGCGCTGGTAGTGCACGCCCAGGTTGACGGCGGCATCGCGCCCCAGGGCCAGTACATCCAGCACATGGCGGCGGTGCCAGAAGAAGGCCGTGCCCAGCGCCAGCACCACCAGCGACGGCAGCAACAGCTGCGTGTGGATGGTGTTGAAGTTGGCGAACATGCGGTCCTGCAGCGTCGCGAACTCGTTGGGGTCGATCATGCGCATGGCAAAGCTGGTCATGCTGCGAAACAGGATGCCCATCACCATGCCCACCAGCAGCATCAGGTGCAGGCTGCTGGCATGGCCGGTGAACAGCCAGCGCATCAGCGCCACGCTGAGGGCCACCATCAGCACGATCTCCAGCCCGTACTTGGGCAGCAGGCCCAACTGCACCACGCCCACGGAGCCCAGCACCAGCACCAGCACCGCCTGCAGGAACAGGTACAGCGCATCCAGCCCCATCACCGCGGGGGTCAGGATGGTGTTGTGCGTCACCGTCTGGAACACCACGGTGGACATGCCCAGCGCACAGGCCACCACCAGCATGGTCAGCGCCTTGGTGCCCCGGTGCTGGAGCACGAAGGCCCAGTCGGCCTCCACGCCCAGCGTCATGAAGGCCAGCAGCGTCACCGCCGCCAACACCGCCAGCGCCGTCAGGCGAACCCCCTGACGCGACCAGTTGCGGGTCCAGGCCCCGGCCTGCAGGGCCTTGCTTGCATCGCCAGCCATGGCGTCACTCCGGCCGCGCCCGGCGGCGCAGCAAAATCACCAGGAACAAGGCACTGCCCACCACGCCCATGACGGTGCCCACGGGCACTTCATACGGGGCGATGACGAGACGGCCAAACAGGTCGCACAGCAGCGTCAGCGCCGCCCCGGCCAGGGCCACCCACAGCACGCTGCGGCGCACGTTGTCGCCCAGCACCAGGCGCACCACGTTCGGCACGATCAGGCCGACGAACGGGATCGCACCCACGGTCACCACGATGCAGGCCGTGACCACCGAGACCACGATCAGCCCCTGCAGCACCAGGCGCTGGTAGTTCAGGCCCAGGTTGGTGGCGAACGACTCGCCCAACCCGGCCACCGTGAAGCGGTCGGCCGCCAGGCAGGCCAGCACCGTCACACCCAGCGACAGCCACAGCAGCTCGTAGCGGCCTTCGACCACCACGGAAAAATCACCGTTCGAGAACGCACGCAGCGACTGCAGCATGTCGTACTGGTAGGCCAGGAAGGTGGCCGCGGCCTCCAGCACGCCCGCCAGGATCAGGCCCACCAAGGGCACGATCCAGGCCGAGCGCAGACGGATGCGCGACAGCACCGCCATGAACAGGGCCGTGCCGGCCATGGCCGTCACCGCCGACACCCCCATCTTGGCCAGCACCGACCACTGCGGCGCCCACAGCATGCACACCAGCATGCCCAGGGTGGCCGACTCGACCGTGCCCATGGTCGACGGCTCGACGAAGTGGTTGCGCGCCAGCATCTGCATCAGCAGGCCGGCCACGGCCATGGCGCTGCCCGCCAGCATCAGCGCCAGCGTGCGCGGCACGCGCGCGTACATCAGCACCTGGGCCACCATGTCGTCCTCGTGGCGGGACCACAGCGTGTTCCACGACACGTCGCTGACGCCGACCGCCAGGCTCCACAGCGCCAAAGCAAAAAGGGCCACGAGGGCCCCTGTCCACGCCAGCGCCATGCGCCCGGCGGGTGTGTGCTTATGCGGAGAAGGCATCGGACAGCTGCTTCAGGTTCTCCTTCAGGGCTGCCGGGCCCGCGTTGGACAGCGTGTACCAATTGGCCGCATTCAGATAGACCACGCGCTGCTGGCGCCAGGCCTTGGTGGCATGCACCAGCTTGTTGTCCAGCAGCTTCTTGGCCGCATCGCCGTCCTTGCCGATGGCGGCGTCACGGTCCAGCACCAGCAACCAGTCGGGGTTGGCCTTGAGCAGGTATTCAAAGGACACGGCCTGGCCGTGCTTGGACACCTCGATCTTGTCCTTGGTGGGGCTGATGCCGAACACCGAGTACAGCATGTCGAAGCGCGAGCCGGGACCGTAGACGCTGAGCTTGCCGCCGTTGGTCATCAGGAACAGCGCCCCACCCTTGCCGGCGGCCTTGGCCTTCAGCTCGGCGATGGCCGCCTCGATCGACTGGATCTGCTGCTCGCCCTGGTCGGGCACGCCATAGATGGCCGCGATGCTGCGGATGTTGCGGTACACGTGGGCCATCTGGTTCTGGTTGTCGATGGTCACGTCCAGCACCGGGCCGAACTTCTTGAGCTCGTCGATCTTGGGCAGGGTGCGGTTGCCGGCAATGATCAGGTCGGGCTTGAGGGCCTTGACCTTTTCGTAATCGGGCTCGAACAGGCTGCCGATCTGCGGGTACTTGGCGCTGTCGCGGTACTTGCGCAGCAGCTCGGGCACGGCCTGGTTGGGCACGCCCTGCACCTCGCCGCCCAGGGACTGGATGATGTCCAGCGCGCCCAGGTCGAACACCAGCACGGTCTTGGGCCGGCGCGGCACGCTCACCTCACCCGTGTTGTCCTGCACCTTCAAGGTCTCTGCCGCCTGGGCCACCGCCCAGGGCATGGTTACCAGCACTCCCAAGCCACCCAGCACATGGCGGCGCGTCAACAAGCCGTTCATCAATTCTTCCCTTGTTCAAGGCCGGCACTTCACACCGGCACTGCGGTGCATTCTATGAGAATAATTCTCAATAAGACTGGCATGGGTTTTGTAAAGTTGCGCAAAGCCGCGCCACGCTGATGCAGATCAGTCCCGGGCCACCTGGTGTCACCGCCCCGACAGCGGCGCGGCCACCGGCCCGCGCCACCGCCCGGCGCCGCCGCCCCAGCCCCTACAATCGCCAGCCGTGCCGGCCGCATGGGGCGCCCGCACCCGGGCGGTCCTGCCGCCCGCCGCCCCCGCCGTGGCTGCGGGGATGTCTTTGCAGAAAGTGGGTGGACTGGATGTCCTCCGTCTCCGGGTGTGCGCCCGCCATCTCCCCCGCCCGGGCCGCGCTGACCGGCATCGCCCTGACCGTCGCGGCCTGCGCCCTGTTCGCGCTGCTGGACAGCGGTACCAAATTTTCCGGCCAGTTCCTGCCGATGCTGATGGTGGTCTGGCTGCGCTTCGTGGCCCAGGCACTGGTGACCACGGCCGTGGTCCTGCCGCGCCAGGGCCTGCGTGCCCTGCGCACCCAGCACCCGAAGTTCCAGCTGGGCCGCGCGCTCAGCGGGGTGCTGACCACGGTGTTCGCCTTCTACTGCATCCAGCACATGCCGCTGGCCAACTTCACCGCCGTGTGGTCGGCCGGCCCCTTGCTGATCGTGGTCGCCTCGGCCCTGCTGTTTGGTGAAAAAGTGAGCGCCGCGCGCTGGGCCCTGCTGGTGATCGGACTGATTGCCGTCATCGCCATCGTCCGCCCCGAACAGGATGGCCTGCCCCTGGGCTGGATGGCCCTGGCCCCGGTCGGCGTGCTGCTGTGCGGCACCACCTACCAGTTGCTGGGCAGCCGCCTGGCGCGCCTGGACCCACCCACCACCACGCAGCTGTACACCACCTGGCTGCCGGTGCTGGCGACGGCCCCGCTGATCCCCTGGCTGTGGGAGCCCGTGCCCCACTGGCAGGTCTGGGCCGCCGTGGGCTTGATGGGGGTGTGCAGCGGCGTGGGCCACCTGCTGCTGCTGCAGGCCTACATCCACGCCACGCCGTCGGTGGTGTCGCCCTTCCTCTACAGCCAGATCGGTTTTGCCATGCTGATGGGCTGGCTGTTCTTCGACCAACGCCCGGACGGGCTGTCCCTGGCCGGGATCGCGGTGATCCTGGGCTGCGGTCTGGTCAATATCTGGCTCAGCGTGCGCGGCCGGGGCTAGCCGGCCCGCCGCCGTCGGTCCGGCCTCAGGACAGGCGCACCAGCCGCCCCGTGATGCGCTTGACCAGGGGGATCACCAGCAGCACCGTCGGGAAGGCCACGGCCCAGGCCAGCAGCCAGGTGCCGGGCCAGGCGGTCAGGGCCGCGCGGCTCCAGCCCAGGGCGCGCACCAGGTTCACCATGCAGATGATGCCGGACATCATTCCGGACATCAGCAGCGGCATGACGATCAGGGCGTACTTGGGCGGCAGCTTGGGAATGCGGCCGACGATATAGGGCGAGGGTGTCGACATAGGCCCGTCAGTATCCGTGCTGCTGGCGGAAATCGCGCGCCTGACTGAAATGGCCGTTGCCGATGAAGGGCACGGGCGGGCGCAGCGCCGACAGGGGCGAGGGGTGGTTGCTCATCAGCACCAGATGGCCACGGTCGGCGGGGATCAGCACGCGCTTGGACTGGGCATGGCTGCCCCAGAGCATGAACACCGTCGGCTTGCCCTGCTCGGCCACCTGGCGGATCACGGCATCGGTCAGCACCTCCCAGCCGCGCTTGCTGTGGCTGGCGGCCTGGCCCTCTTCCACCGTCAGGCAGGTGTTGAGCAGCAGCACGCCGTTGTGCGCCCACTTGACCAGCGAACCCCCGGGCTGCGGGAAGGGTGGAAACGGCACGCCCAGGTCGCGCTGCATTTCCTTGAAGATGTTCAGCAACGACGGCGGCAGGCGCACGCCGGGCGCGACCGAGAACGCCAGCCCCTCGGCCTGGCCCCGGCCGTGGTAGGGGTCCTGGCCCAGGATGACCACGCGCACGTCCTCGGGCGCCGTCAGCTCCAGCGCCCGCAGCGGTTGGGGCGGGAAGATGACCGCGCCCGCCGCCAGGCGCTGCTGCAGGTAGCCCAGCAGCTGCTGGCCGGTGGCCGAGGCGAAGTAGGCATCGACCACCCCCTGCCAACCGGGCGCGACGCGCCAGTCGCCGGGGTCGGCGCTCATCAATTGCGTAGCGGTTTGCGCAGGTGTATCGGTCATTTCAGAACGTTTTCTCTACAAAAAGCTGGAGCGACCAGCGCTGACTGCTCCTGCTTGGGGAGTGCCTGGCGGCCCACCGCGTACGGCGCCCGCCGCCAGTGCCCCTCCAACCACGCGCCCGCGCCCGCCACTCGGGCGGGCTGCGACGGTCACAGTCACGGCCCGTGGGCTGGCGGGCGCGCAGACGGGCACAGGCCCGCCGGCCGTCAGGCGAACAGCTTGGCCAGCGCCTCGCCGGGTTCCTTGGCGCGCATGAAGGCTTCGCCCACCAGGAAGGCGTCGATGCCGGCGTCGCGCATCGTCTTTACCTCGGTCGTGGTCAGGATGCCGGATTCGGTCACCAGCAGGCGGTCGGCCGGCACCTCGGGCTTGAGCATGATCGAGGTCTGGATGTCCACCTCGAAGGTCCGCAGGTTGCGGTTGTTGATGCCCACCAGCGGCGTCTTGAGCCGCAGCGCGCGCTGCAGCTCGGCGCCGTCGTGCACCTCCACCAGCACGGCCATGTCCAGGCTGAACGCGATCTGCTCCATCTCGGCCATCTGCGCATCGTCCAGGCAGGCGGCGATCAGCAGCACGCAGTCAGCGCCCATCACGCGCGATTCGTAGATCTGGTAGGGATCGACCATGAAGTCCTTGCGCAGCACCGGCAGCAGCGTGCTGGCGCGCGCCTGCTTCAGGTAGTCGGGCTGGCCCTGGAAGAACTGGCGGTCCGTCAGCACCGACAGGCAGGCCGCGCTGAGCTTGCCGTTGCCCACCATGTAGCTCTGGGCGATGTCGGCGGGATCGAAGTCGGGGCGGATCACACCCTTGCTGGGGCTGGCCTTCTTGATCTCGGCAATCACGCCGGCCTGGCCCTGGGCGATCTTGGCGCGGATGGCGCCGACAAAGTCGCGCGTGGAGACACGGCTTTCCGCATCGCGGCGCACCTCGGCCAGCGACGTGGCCTTCTTGGCGGCGGCCACTTCCTGCACTTTGACGTCGCAGATTTTTTTCAGAATGTCGGACATGTGTTTTCCTTGTGTTCGGTGGCGGGCCTGCCGCGGGGGCAGACCGCCTTGTGGTCTATTGTCGGCGTTTTGGCGGCACCAGCCGCGAGCCCGAGCGGCGGATGCCCAGGCGGGCCACCAAAGCGTCCACCAGTGCATCCACGTCCTGCTGCACCGTCTGGGCGCCCGAGTTGCTGCGCACCACGCACAGCGTGACGACGGGACCGCGCCGCTGGTGGCGCAATTCCAGCTGCCAGGCATGGACCGCCCGGGCGTCCTGCACATCGCCAGGGAGCACGCCCAGGCTCCAGGCGGCGGTCGGCTCCAGCTGCAGCACGTCCATCGGCTGCGCGCGCGGATCGGCGGGGGTGCCGATGCGCGCCAGCGTCCGCTGCGCCATATCGATGCGCCAGCCGTTCCATTCCAGGGGCAGGCCCAGGTCCTCGGCCGGATCGCGCGGGTGGCGCCAGCGGTACACGCCCCCGCTGGCCACGGCCAGCGCCACCGCCAGCGCCCAAACCTGCCGGAACGCCAGCACCGCCCCCAGCGCAAACAGCAGCACCTGCCACAGCGGGGCCTGCTCCCCGCGCCACAGCCGGCCAGGGCAGCCGTGGGCCAGCCGCGCGGGCAGCCAGAGCTCGGCATCGGTCTGCAGCTGGCGCAGCACGGCGCCCAGCGGCGGGTACGGGTCGGGGGGCGGGGCCGTGGGCATCAGCGCCGAGCCGGATGCACCACCGAAAACAGGACGGCTGCCACGCGTTCAGGCCGTCAACGCGCCGCTGTAGGCCACCAGCTGCTTCAATTTCTGAAGTGCTGCGCCGGTGTCCAGCGCGGCCTGGGCACGCTGCAGGCCGTCTTCGATCGACGCCGCCACATTCGCCGCGTACAGCGCCGCGCCGGCGTTCAGGCAGACGATGTCGCGCGCCGGGCCCTGTTCGCCCTGCAGCACGCCCATCAGCATGGCCTTGGATTCCTCG
The DNA here is from genome assembly GCF_018064205.1 of Comamonas aquatica. Lineage (NCBI taxonomy): Bacteria > Pseudomonadati > Pseudomonadota > Betaproteobacteria > Burkholderiales > Comamonadaceae > Comamonas > Comamonas aquatica. The sequence continues at coordinate 3,234,526 of NZ_CP072916.1, forward strand.
GGCGTCTCCACCTTCAGCGCGCGCGTGCCGGCCATGCGCAGGCCGAAGTCCTCGGGGTGGATTTCATACTCGCGCACCACACCGTCTTTAAGTTCACCCACCAGGGTGCCAGCGCCCAAGCTGATTTCATCCAGGCCATCGCGGCCGTACACCACCAGCGCGTGCTCGGCGCCCAGGCGCTGCAAGGCCCGCACCTGGATGCCGACCAGGTCTTCGTGGAACACGCCCATCAGGATGTTGGGGGCGCTGGCCGGGTTGGTCAGCGGGCCCAGGATGTTGAAGATGGTGCGCACGCCCAGTTCCTTGCGCACCGGGGCCACGTTCTTCATGGCCGGGTGGTGGTTGGGCGCGAACATGAAGCCGATGCCCACGTCGCGGATGCAGTCGGCGATCTGCTCGGGCGCGAGCATGATGTTCACGCCCAGGGCTTCCATGGCGTCGGCGCTGCCGCTCTTGCTGCTGACGCTGCGCCCGCCGTGCTTGCTGACCTTGCCACCGGCCGCGGCGATCACGAAGGTGGCGCAGGTGGAGATGTTGAAGGTGTTGGCGCCGTCACCGCCGGTGCCGACGATGTCCACCAGGTGCGTGCGGTCGTGCACATGCACCTTGTTCGAGAACTCGCGCATCACCTCGGCGGCGGCGGAGATCTCGCCAATGGTTTCCTTCTTCACGCGCAGGCCGGTGAGGATGGACGCCGTCATCACCGGCGAGAGCTCGCCGCGCATGATCTGGCGCATCAGCTCCAGCATTTCGTCGTGGAAGATTTCGCGGTGTTCGATGGTGCGCTGCAGCGCTTCCTGGGGGGTGATGCGGGGCATGGTGGATCCTGTGCTATCGGTTGCGAAGCTGCCTGCGCTGGCTGTTTGCGGCTTTCAGATAGTTATGGCTTGGAAAACCAGAGACAACGCGCGCCAGCAGCTCTCAAAAACAAAGGGCCGCCTGCTGGGTGGCAGTGCGGCCCGGGTGTCACTGCTGGTCGAGGAAGTTCTTGAGCATGGCGTGACCGTGCTCGGTCAGGATGCTCTCGGGGTGGAACTGCACCCCCTCCACGGCCAGCGTCTTGTGGCGCACGCCCTGGATTTCGCCATCCTCGCTGGTCGCGGTGATGGCTAGGCACTCGGGCAGGGTGTTGCGGTCGATCACCAGCGAGTGGTAGCGGTTCACGGTGAACTGCGCCGGCAGGTCGGCGAACACGCCCTGCTGGTCGGTGGTGATGACGCTGGTCTTGCCGTGCATCTGCTGCTGCGCGCGGATGATGTCGCCGCCAAAGGCCGCGCCAATGCTCTGGTGGCCCAGGCACACGCCCAGCACCGGCAGCTGGCCGGCGAAGTGCTGGATGGCCGCCACCGAGATGCCGGCCTCCGCCGGCGAGCACGGTCCGGGCGAGATCACGATGCGCGTGATGCCCTGTTCGGCCACCAGGGCGATCACCTCGTCCAGCGTGGCCTCGTCGTTGCGCACCACGGTCACGTCCGCACCCAGCTCGCCCAGGTACTGGACGATGTTGTAGGTAAAGCTGTCGTAGTTGTCGATCATCAAGAGCTTCATGCCGCACTCCCCGCGCTGTCGTCCTTGGGCGCCAGGCCGGCGGCGCGCAGGCGCGCCAGCTCCTGGTGTTCGTAGTCGATGTAGCACTCCATCATGGCGCGGTACAGGCGCTCCATCAGGTCGGGGTTGCCGCCCTGCGCCTCGGCCATGGGCCGCACCCGGTCGACGATGGCCTGGATGCGCGCTTCATCGCGCACCAGCCCTTCGTCGTTCTTCACACGCGCCGCCTGGGTCATGTAGCCGCTGCGCTCCACCAGCAAGGGCACCAGGATGTCGTCCAGCGCATTCACGCCGGCGCGCACCTCGGCCATGCTCTGGCACTGCTTCACATTGTCGATGGCTCGGCTCATTCCAGACCTTCCTCTACCAGTTCCGCCGCCCGCAAGACCGCGCGGGCCTTGTGTTCGGTCTCTTTCCATTCCATTTCGGGCACCGAATCGGCGACCACGCCGGCCGCCGCCTGCACGTACAGCGTGCCATCCTTGATGACGCCAGTGCGGATGGCGATGGCCATGTCCATGTGGCCCGCAAAACTCAGATAACCCACCGCACCGCCGTAGATGCCGCGCTTGGTCGGCTCCAGCGCGTCGATCAGCTCCATGGCGTGCACCTTGGGCGCGCCCGACAGCGTGCCGGCCGGGAAGGTGGCCTTGAGCACGTCCATGCTCGTCATGCCGTCCTGCAGGATCCCCTCCACATTGCTGACGATGTGCATGACGTGGCTGTAGCGCTCGACCACGAAGGCCTCGGTCACCTTGACGCTGCCGGTCTTGGCGATGCGGCCGATGTCGTTGCGCGCCAGGTCGATCAGCATCACGTGCTCGGCCCGCTCCTTGGGGTCGGCGATCAGCTCCTGCTCGGTGGCCTTGTCCTTCTCCGGCGTGGCACCGCGCGGGCGCGTGCCGGCCAGGGGGCGGATGGTGATCTTCTCGCCCTCTTCCACCTTCTCCTGGCGCACCAGGATCTCGGGGCTGGCGCCCACGACCTGGAAGTCCCCGAAGTTGTAGAAGTACATGTAGGGGCTGGGGTTCAGCGAGCGCAGCGCGCGGTACAGGCTCAGCGGCGACTCGGTGTAGCGCTTGTGGATGCGCTGGCCCACCTGCACCTGCATGAAGTCGCCCGCCGCGATCAGTTCCTTGGCGCGCTCCACGGCGGCCAGGTAGTCGGCCTTGGCAAAGCTGCGCTCGGCCGGGTGGCTGTCGCCGCCCTTGATCTTCGGCACGCTGACCGAGTAGCGCAGTTGCTCCTTGAGCTGGCGCATGCGCTTCTTGGCGCGGCTGTAGGCCTCGGCCTCGGCCGGGTTGGCATAGACGATGAAGTACAGCTTGCCCGAGAGGTTGTCGATCACCGCCACCTCTTCGCACAGCAGCAGCAGGATGTCGGGTGTGCCCAGCGTGTCGGGCGGGCAGGACTGCTCCAGCTTCTTCTCGACGTAGCGCACGGCGTCATAGCCGAAGTAACCGGCCAGACCGCCGCAAAAACGCGGCAGGCCCGGCACCAGGGCCACACGGAAGCGCTGCTGGTAGGCGGCGATGAAGTCCAGCGGATTGCCGGCGTGTGTCTCCACCACCGTACCATCGGTCACGACCTCGGTCTTGGCCGCCGCGCCAAAACCGCTGGAGCGCAAGAAGGTGCGCGCCGGCAGGCCGATGAAGCTGTAGCGGCCAAAGCGCTCGCCACCGACCACCGACTCCAACAGGAAGCTGTGCTTGCCATCTCCCTGGGCATGGGCCAGCTTCAGGTAGAGCGACAGCGGGGTTTCGAGGTCGGCAAACGCCTCGCTGACCAGGGGGATGCGGTTGTAGCCTTCGCTGGCCAGGCTTTTGAATTCAAGTTCTGTGATCACAGAGCAGGGTTCCCATTCGGGGCAGCACACTGCGCAAGGGTCATGCCGGGCAGGCGCTGCGATTCATTCAAACCGTCCGCGGCGGTGGCGGACAAGGGTGCACCCGTGCAAACAGGCGCGATCAGACGGTCATGGCGGCAGGCTTACGCCAGGGCCAGGCTCCCCGGTCCGCGCAACCTGTGATGAACACGTAGTGAATGAACATAGCAGCCAAGTGTAGCGCATTGCACCACCGCCCCCAAGCGCTGGCCGGCGATGGTGGGCCTCGCCGCTTGCGCGTTAGTCCCGAGGGCGTTTTCCCGCAAACCACCCGGCCGGTAGTTGTGGGGCACCCCGTGTCCGGCCGACAATGACCGTCAAAAAGCACGGTCGTGCCAACAACACCTGAACCCGGAGACTTCACCATGCCTGCTGCCCCGCGCCTTCTCCCGCTGTCACGCCTGCGCCGGTGGGCCCTGGCCCTGCTGGTCATGGCCGGCAGCGCCAGCCTGCCCGCACTGGCCCAGGGCAGCGAGCCGGCGGAGCTGGCCGTGCACCCGGCCACGGTGCAGGTGGACGGCCACAACCTGCAGCGCAACGGGGCCGGCATCCGCTACAAGGCCATCTTCAAGGTCTACTCGGCGGCGCTGTACCTGGAAAAGCCGGCGGCCTCGCTGGAGGCCATCGGCCTGCTGACCGGCCCCAAGCGGATCAGCGTCAGCATGCTGCGCAGCATCAACGCCGCGGAACTGGGCACGCTGTTCGCCCATGGCATGGAGGACAACATGGACAAGCAGCAGTTCTCCAAGCTGATACCCGGCGTGGTGCGCATGAGCGAGGTCTTCAACCGCCACAAGGAACTCAAGGCCGGCGACCGCTTCACCCTGGACTGGCTGCCCGGCAAGGGCATGGTGATCAGCGTCAACGGCAAGCCCGAGCCGGCCGAATTCACCGAGCCCGAGTTCTACCAGGCGATGCTGGGCATCTGGTTGGGCCCCAAGCCCGCGGACCGCGGCCTCAAGCAGGCGCTGCTGGCCGCCGCCCCCTGAGACGGCGCGCCGACCAGCGGTAACTAACGCAATCCGCCGCATTCGACAAGCTTGTTTCTACGCAAAACACATCGCAGCAATCGCTGACAAAGTAGCCCCTCACTTTTCCCTGGCCTGCCCATGCAGGTCGGGGCGCGCGCAGACAGAATGATCAAGGGGAGATTCCATGCGACTGCTTCAGCACATCACGGTCACACGCCGCCTGGGCGGACTGGTGGCCATGGCCATACTGACCTTACTGGCCCTGGGGGCCGGCCTGAGCCTTTCCGAACGCAGCCTGCTCTTGCAGGAGCGCCAGAACGGGGTGCGCCAGACCGTGGAAATCGCCCACGGCCTGATTGCCCACTTCCACCAGCAGGCCGCACAGGGCAAGATCAGCACCGAAGAAGCCCAGGCCCGGGCCCTGCAAAGCCTGGCTGCCTTGCGCTACAGCGGCAATGAATACTTCTGGGTCAACGACATGCACCCGCGCATGATCATGCACCCCGTGCGTCCGCAACTGAACGGCCAGGATGTCAGCGGCAACAAGGACCCGACCGGGCGTGCGCTGTTCATCGACTTCGTGAACATCGTCAAGAAGGACGGCGCGGGCTTCCACAGCTACCTGTGGCCCATGCCCGGCAGCGATGAACCGGTGGAAAAGATCTCCTACGTGATGGGCTTCCAGCCCTGGGGCTGGGTCGTGGGCTCGGGCGTATACATCGACACCGTCAACGCCGCCTTCCTGCAGCGCATGATCGGCGCCGCGGCGGTCAGCGCCGCGCTGGCGCTGCTGCTGGTGCTGATGGGCTGGCTGATCTCACGCAGCATCCTGCGCCAACTGGGCAACGAGCCGGCAGCGCTGCTGGCCGGCACTGAGCGCATGGCCCAGGGCGACCTGAGCACCCCGATTGCCCACCGAGGCGACGCCCGCAGTGTGGCCCAGGGCCTGGAGCACATGCGCACCCACCTCGCGGACATCGTCCAGGGCGTGCGCCACAGTGCCGAACACGTGACCCTGGCCAGCCAGGAAATCGCCCAGGGCAACCACGACCTGTCCAGCCGCACCGAGGAGCAGGCCAGCGCCCTGGAGCAGACCGCCGCCTCCATGGAACAGGTGGGCAGCACGGTGCGCCAGAACGCCGACAACGCGCGCCAGGCCAACCAGCTGGCGCTCAACGCCAGCCAGGTGGCGCAGCAGGGCGGGCAGGTGGTGCAGGAGGTGGTCACGACCATGCGCGGCATCAACAGCGCCAGCCAGCGCATTGCCGACATCATTGGCGTGATCGACGGGATTGCCTTCCAGACCAACATCCTGGCGCTGAATGCCGCCGTCGAGGCCGCGCGGGCGGGCGAGCAAGGCCGCGGTTTTGCCGTGGTCGCGGCCGAGGTGCGCAGCCTGGCCGGCCGTTCGGCCGAGGCCGCCAAGGAGATCAAGACCCTGATCACGGCCAGCGTCGAGCAGATCGCCCAGGGCTCGGCCCTGGCGGACCGTGCGGGCCACACCATGGCCGACGTGGTGTCCGCCATCCGCCATGTGAATGACATCGTGGGCGAAATCAGCGCGGCCAGCGCCGAGCAGAGCGCGGGTGTCGGCCAGATCGCCGAGGCCATCACCCAGATGGACCACAACACCCAGCAAAACGCCGCCCTGGTGGAGCAAAGTGCGGCCGCCGCGAACGGCCTGAAGATGCAGGCCGAGCAATTGCTGCAGGCCGTCTCCAGGTTCCGCCTGGCTTTGCAGGCCACGCAGCCGGACCGCGCTCCGGCCGCCGTGACCCCAGCGCCCGTGGTGCGCGCGGCCACCATGCCCCGCCCCGTGCCAGCGCCGCGCCCCGCCCCTGCAACTGCCGCAGGTGCAGGTGCAGGTGCAGGTGCAGGTGCAGGTGCAGGTGCAGGTGCAGGGGCAACGGCAGCGGTCGCCCGCCCAGCTCTGCCACGCAGTGCGCCACCGGCCACGTCCACCACCGACAACGCCGACTGGGAAAGTTTCTAAGCGCCCAGGGAGCTGCTCCACACCGTGGGGCCGCCCCCACGGCGGGCGGCGCGATTTACGCGGGCGCGACCAGCTGGGCGTAGTAGTTGGGCAGGGCGAACAGGGCGCCATGCACCGCGGGGTTGTAGTACTGCAAATCGCCCACACCGCGCGCCTGCAGGCGTTCGCGCACCTGCGCCGCCGTGGGGGCCGTGGCATCCAGCGAGTCGGAACACACGGCCATGCCCCAGTAAGCGCCGTACAGCGGCACATACACGCCATAGCAACGCACCTGCGGGAACACCCCGCGCAGGCTGCGCACCAGGCGCTGCACCTGCTGCGGATGGAACACCGGGCTGCCCAGGTGCAGCACCAGTGCCCCGCCCGGTGCCAGCACCTGCCGCATGCGCTGCAGCGCCGGCGGCGCGTAGAGCGAGCCCGCCGGGGTGTCGGGGTCCGTCAGGTCCAGCACCAGCAGGTCGAAGCGCTCGGTCGTCGTTGCGATCAGGGCCATACCATCGCCGATGCGCACCTGCAGGCGCGGGTCGCTCCAGACATTCCGGTGCACGGCCTGCAGCTCGGCCTGGCTGGCGCGGATGACGGCCTCGTCCAGCTCGGCCAGCACCACGCGCTCCAGGGTGTTGTGCTTGAGCAGTTCCTCCGCCAGGCCGCCATCGCCGCCGCCCAGGATCAGCGCCTGCCGTGGCGCCGGGTGGGCGATGGCCGCCGGGTGGGCCATGCACTCGTGGTAGAAAAACTCGTCCCGCTCGCTGGTCATGAAGCAGTTGTCCAGGCGCATGACACGGCCAAAGTGCGCCGTGTCCATCATCTCCAGCGTCTGGTAGGGGGTCTGGCGGCGCTGCACGTTGTCGGCGCGAAAGCCGAAGGCCGCATCGGGGCTGAGCTGTTCCATCACCCAGGGGTACTGGCCCACGCCATCGGTGGCGATATCGCCGCGCCACAGCTGCTGGCGCACGGCGTGCCGTGGGGCATACGCTGCGACGACGCCATCCATCAGCGCCTGCGCCTTGCCCGAGTTGTCGGCCGAGAAATTGCACACATAGACGTCGATGGTGACGTTGCCGGTTTCCGGCCAGGTGTGGATGGCCAGGTGCGACTCGGCCAGCAGCACCGTGCCGGTCACGCCCCCGGGCTGGCCCTGCCAGGCCGGAAACTGCACCCAGCGGTCATCCACCCGGGTCAGACCGGCGTCCTCCGTCTGCCTTCGGCACAGGGCGGCGATCGCCTGCGCATCCAGCATCAGCGCATCGTCGCACGCGCATTGGTACAAATCGGCCGTCAGGTGCAAACCTTGCATGGTGTGGAGTCCTCCCTGTCACACGAAACGCCAGGGCGAAGAGCTCCTCCCTGCAGCGCATTGGGTTATCTGTTTGTCAAGCGGGCAAAGCTTGGCATCCTAACCACAAGCACTGCAAAGGACAAATAACGGCAATTTCCGTTTTTAGACCACACGAAGCTGCGCGATGCTGTCAATCAGCGCATCAGCACCCACCACCTCCACGGATTGCCCATGGTTGTAGCCATAGGTCACCAGCACCACCGGGCACCCCGCGGCGCGGGCGGCCTGGGCGTCGTTGCTGGAATCACCCAGCATCAGGGTGCGCGCCGGCGTCGTGCCCAGGGCTTCGCAGGTCTTGAGCAGGGGCAGCGGATCGGGCTTCTTGGTGGCGAAGGAATCCCCGCCGAACACCTGCTCGAACAAACCCTGCAGGCCCTTGGCCGCCAGCAGCGGCCGGGTGAAGGCCAGGGGCTTGTTGGTCACGCAGGCCAGGCGCAGGCCGCTGGCCCGCAGCGCCTGCAGGCCTTCCAGCACCCCGGCGTACAGCGCCGAGTGCTGGCCGTTGATGGCCAGGTAATGCTGCTCGTAGCGGGCCAGCGCCGTGGGCAACAGGCTGGCCACGGCCGCTGGCAGGGCATCTGCGGAATGGCCGGCCTGCGCCAGCACATGGGCCAGCACGCTGCGCAGCAGGTGCTCCGTGCCCTTGCCCACCATGTGCTCGATCAAGGCGGCGTCCAGCGCCGGCAGCTGCAGGTCGGCCAGCATGCGCGCGATGGCCTCGGCAAAGTCGCCAATCGTGTCCACCATGGTGCCGTCCAGGTCCACGATGGCGGCGTCCACTTCCAGGTGGAACGACGGAATAGAGATGGAAACCATGAAATAGAGTTCGCAAATCCAAAGGGATGTATGTTAGCTACTCAGGAATAAGGTTGCGAAATCGCGCTTCTATCCTAAAGCACATAGGTCTGCTCGGTACGCAGGCTATTGTGTTTGTAGCGAATTCGCTCGAGGACCTGCTTCAGCAACCGTGTGGCGCGTAACACACGAGGCTGCGGCGGGTTTAACGGCTGAGTTTAGAGCTGTATTTTTATACAGCAAAAATGCGGGATTCTAGGCTACAAGCCCTTTCCGCGATTTTCTGTGCCAATTTAGACCACACGCACCAGACATTGCCTGCGACTTGGTCGCTGTCAAAATTGCGTTAGATTCTGGTAAATTTGCATCGCGCCGTGGTCTAGCGGTTAAGACGCCTGTCTATTACCATTCAATTCAAAGCAGGAAACTGGGGGTTCGATTCCCCTACGGTGCACCAAGGACAAAAATGGAAAGTTTGGGACTCTCTGAATTCCTGAAGTCAGTAGGAAACTCTGTTCACTCATTGAACACAATTTGCGTCGGCCTTCATGGAGTAGAAACGCGCATCTATACGAAGCCCGATGACCTAACAGTCACCTGGGACCCGCAGGATCCATGCTGGTCCGCGCGAAAATCAAGGACATTCGCAATCAATGCAGCAATTGTCTTTGTTGAAGAAGCTCTAATGCAATATGTCCGCTATCTAGCAAAGCATCCTGCAGCGCCAGAAACCCTAAAACAGACGACCAAGATTGAAGGCGGAGCCGAACGCCTAGAGCATATTTGCACGCTTCACACGCCCGAAAAAGAATATTGGGGACCTTTTGCATCTTTACTTGTTCATTGGCGAAACAGAATTGTTCACCCAGCATCAAACGCCAAGCTTAGCGCAAAACAGGAGTCCTCTATTATAGAGCATGCTGAAGATATAAAAAATTCGCATGCAAAAATTGATGTCAAAGAAACCCTGAAGCATTTTCACGATAGGTCTATTACCCTCAAAGATGCATCAACGCTAATTGCAATAACCATCCGCTTCGCAAGGGGTATCGACAAAAGCCTACAGCTGGACACGGCGGCATACGAAAAAATTCCATACTGGCTTAAGCATCTAAATTTGGAAGATCAATATCGGAGTATTTGCAAATCAAATGGGACCGAAGAAAGGGAGCGGCGAGTGCGGCAATTCTTTAAAACACATCTCCCATTCATAAATGAAGAGCTTACAAATCAAGTGATTGAAAAGCCTCTCACCATTTAAATCAAAGGTGCAAAAATTGACTGGCGGTTTAACACGGCGTTGTTGCATAAATGCCGGTCGCAGGTGAGGTAGGCTCGGGAGATGAGTGAGACGAGCTGGGGTCGGGTTAAGTACCGCACAACGAACTGGAAGGCGTACAACGCAGCGTTGAAAGCGCGAGGAGACCTGACCATCTGGCTGGATAAGGGCATGCAGTGGCTGGCCCAGCCCAGGGGCAAGCGTGGTCGTTGCCAGAAGTTCTCAGATGCGGCCATCCAGTTTTGCCTGACCATCAAGGGCTTGTTTGGGCAGCCCTTGCGCCAGACGCTGGGCCTGGTGCAGTCGCTATTGCGTATGGCAGGCCTGCCTTAGCCAGTGCCCGACTACAGCACGGTGTGTCGCAGACAAAAGAGCTTGAATGTGCAGGTGCACTACCGAGCAAGCGAGAAAGGCTTGCACCTGCTGGCCGACTCCACGGGCATCAAGTTCTTGGGCGAAGGTGAGTGGAAAACCAAAAAGCACGGTGCCGAGCGCCGCCGCCAGTGGCGCAAGGTGCATCTGCGTATTGATGCCCAGACACTGCAGATTCGGGCTATCGCAGTCACAACCAATGAAGTAGGTGACTCGCCCATGGCCGCTGTCTTACTGGGCCAGATCCCCAGCCATGAACAGGTAGCTAGCTTGACTGGTGATGGGGCCTATGACACCAAGGATGTGCATGAGGCCTGCTACCTGCGGGGAGCCATTCCAATCATCCCGCCACGCAAGGGAGCGAAGCTACGCAAGGGGCTGGCATTTGCTCACCGCAATGAAGCGGTCAAGGCGTGTAGGCAGTTGGGGCGGGCTATCTGGAAACGCTGGAGCGGCTACCACCGAAGGTCTTTGGTGGAGACCAAGATGAATTGCTTCAAGCGCCTGGGCGAGAAGGTGATGGCCTGGACGTTTGAACGCCAGGTGGCCGAGCTCAATATTCGAGCGTCAATCCTCAATCAATTTACCGCTCTGGGCACACCCCAGACGGTCGCTGCTGCGTAAATCCGTCTGAGGTTTGGGGTAGCTCGGCCTCAGGGTGATTTATGCAACAACGCCTGCTCGACACACTGGCCGCTGGGAACCGCGCTCAAGGCTAAGCGTCTGTGGCACATCCCGGCTAGACGCTGGCTCCGGAAATCACTGAATATTTGGCTATCCGAAGTGCAGCGCTATTTATACCGCTCAATGAGCGCTTCTATCGCATTAATTCTTTCTATTTTCTTTGTCATACTAATGCTGGATGCATACCCAATCTTAGTCAACAAACGAAGTTCCCTCCTAAGTTTGTCTAAAGTCTTTTGAGACAACGGGTGTGGTGGAAGTGGAGGGAACTCTGTACGGCTGTACAACAACCGAAGAGCTGCGTTAAATGTAGCTGAGGCATCTTTCTCAGCTTGGCTAACCCATATCGACAAGTCTCGACCATGCAACTCAACCGCTGGACTCACGTCCACGTTGAATTCACTTTGCAAGCGCTTTAGTCGCATCCGCATCTCATACTCAGTGCGCATACCGACTCCTAGATGCTTTCTTCATTTGACAAAAAATTAGATCGATAGACAGCCCGCCTATATCTATTAACCGCCCTGACCTATCTTCGCAAGATAAGCAATCGCTCACATCAGCCGAAAGAGCGAAAGAGCCATGACTAGGCAAGACAGATACATTCTGAGCGCGAATGGAAGCCGCGGCAAGGCCTCAGCGACCATTCAAACGAAGCATGACCTCGGCAGCCTCAGCGTGGACAATTCGGTCGCCTCAGAAAATACCACACCAACAGCAAGGTTATTTTTTGGCAATTTACAAGACAAATAAATGATATTTATTTGTAGCCATGCTGGTTAATATCTACAGCCCCAGAGTCACACATGAAAATAAATGGTGATAATTTTATGTAGGCAGATAGATCTGGAAATATAAAAACAAAATCAAATTGGACTTTTAAAAGATTTGTACGTAACATCGGCCGCCGCTCATTCGCCGCCGTTATTCGCGTCACGTCCATGCACAAGCCCCCAGCACCAGATACATCCGCTGCAGGAAAGCCGCCCATGACCTGGGAATACTTCCGGCAAAACGGAATTTCCGTGGTTTCGTGGGCGAAGGAGCATGGATACAGCCCTTGGCTTGTTTACTCGATTCTTAAAGGGGATCGAAAGTGCGTGCGAGGAAAAAGTGCACAAATCGCAAAGGAGCTTGGTTTGAAATAACACCTTCCCCAACGGCTACGTACCGACTGTCTGCGTCATCGCAGAAACAACAAAGCCCCGGGCGGCAACCCGAGGCTTTGTCACCCCGAGAAGCTAGTCCCAAGGATCCGACAGGTCCAAATTTATCCGCCGCAGGGCGGAGGGTCAAGTCTTCTCGTGCACAGCTTTGCACAAATGGATTCCAAGAGAAAGGCTGGGTCTATGTGGACCGCATCTGACTTCAATGTTGGGGAATTCGCTCGCCCCAAACCCCCTCCCCCGCCCCAAACTGGGCTGATGACCGCCAAGAAGCTAGAAGCACTGCTTCGTGCTGGCTACGGGCAAGTGGGCTGCTGCCGGTTCCGTTGACACCGACCTAAGCTTCTTGAGCTTTCTCGAACTGTACGGGACTGAGATAGCCGAGCGTCGAATGCCGGCGCGTCGGGTTGTAGAAGCACTCGATGTAGTCGAACACATCTGAACGGGCCTGCCCTCGTGTGCGGTACACCTTCCTGGCCGTGCGCTCGGTCTTGAGGGAACTGAAGAAGCTCTCCATGGCCGAGTTGTCCCAGACCTCACCAGCCCGGCTCATGCTGCAAGTGATGCCTTGTTCATCCAGCAGCTTCTGGAAGTGCTCGCTGGTGTACTGGCTGCCCTGGTCCGAGTGATGCAACAAGGCCACCGTCTTGCCTCGACGCCACACTGCCATCATCAGCGCATCCACCACGAGCTGCGAGGTCATGCTCTCCTGCATCGACCAGCCCACGATGCGCCGCGAGTACAGGTCCAGCACCGCCGCCACGTACAGCCAGCCCTCGGCTGTCCAGATGTAGGTGAAGTCGGCTACCCACTTCTGGTTCGGGCCATCGGCCCGGAACTGGCGGTCCAGCACGTTGTCGGCCACCGCGCTGCGCGTGCCCCGGTCCTTGGGCAGTCCACGTCGTCGGGGCCTGGCTCGTAGTGCCTGCTCTCGCATGAGTCGCTCGATGCGGTGCAGACCACAGGCTTGACCTTGCTCCAGCACGTCGTGCCACACACGGCGCGCGCCGTAGGTGCGGTCGCTGCGCACGAAGCTCTGGTGGACTTGCGCGCCCAGCACTTCATCGCTGAGGCTGCGCTGGCTCCTGGGCCGTGTGAGCCACGCGTAGAAGCCACCCCGCGAGACACCGAGCGCCTCGCACATCAGATTGACCGGCCAGGCCCCTCGGTGTTTCGCCACGAAGCCGAACTTCACATCGACTCCTTCGCGAAGTAGGCCGCGGCTTTTTTCAGGATGTCGCGCTCCATCTTGAGCTTGGCAACCTCCTTGCGCAGTCGCGCTATCTCCGCGTCCTGGGCCTTCTGCTTGCCGTTGCCAGGGTACGCCTCCTGGGGCTCCTCTCGCAACTCACGAACCCACTTGCGCAGCACGTTCTCGTGAACGTCCAGGTCCTTGGCTGCCTGGGCCACAGCCACGCCACGCTCGGTGACCAACCTGACCGCCTCGAGCTTGAACTCGCGGCTGAATGTCCTTCTTGTCTCCATGAACCACCTCCGGTTTCATCTTCCACCTTAACAAGGTGTCTTTGAAACCGGCAGCAGCCCAGCCCGAGGATATTCGACGCTTAGGAGTCAGCGAAGAGCTGATTAGTGGGATGACGAAACAACTAGAGAACCTCAAGCCTGTTGAAAAAGGGAAATCTCCACGGACCAAGTAACAGAAAAGCCTGATGCTGAAAAAATCACCTGAGCTAGGCCATTCTATGGCCGGCCACAGTCTTATTTCGATCCATCCGGATGAGACGATATATAGCTGGTGTGCAGCGAACCATGCGATGAGCAGTAGTCGTAATTCTGCGGCTACTGCTTTATCTCTTCTCGGTGCTGTGCATGCTGTTCGCCAGCACGAGTTCCCACACTCACTTGATAGCTTCATCGCGATCTCAAGGGCAGAGCGTGCGTGCATCCTTGGGCTTCTCCGTGACCATACTGTTGCGGGCTTCTACTTGCCTTTTCTTAGTGAGCAAGAACAAAAAGAGCTTGCTTCGAAATCGCTATCCCAACAATCAACTCACTGGATGAGAGCCGCACTAGGCTCTTCACGAACTCAGAAGGTTATGCACCCGCTAAAGTGGTGTCACCGTTGCATCCAAGATGACCTCGAGACTATTGGCCGCCCCTTATGGCGTACGGTCCATCAACACCCAGTTGCTTTAATTTGCACCCAACACAACGAAGTATTGAATTCGAGTGCTCTACGGAGCAAGCAATGGCGGTTGCCCCATAAAGAAGTCGGCCTTACAGTTTCAATCCCTGATACCTTGCTGCAAGCGGCGAGCAACGCGACTACGTTAAGCAGCAGCCTGCGAAGGATTCCATGCATAGACATGCTCTCTCTGCGCCGATTTGCCATCTACCGACTTCAAGAAATTGGTGTCATACATTCAGCCAACGGTGTGCGGCATGAACGAATCGCTCAATGGTTCGCTTCCACCACTTCTTGTGCTCTAGCTCGGATTGCACAACCTAATCTAAACGCACTCATTGATGGCAGCCTAATTTCGAGACTGCTTTGGCGTCAAAAAAGGACGACTGCGATTGCCTGGGCACTTTTATGGAACGCTCTTGAGTGGAAGTCTTCGAATGAGCTCATTCTCTCTTTCGCCGATGCAGCTGCCGGTCGCAGTCGATCTATACAAGGCCAACTCCTGTTGTTTAGTGATCTGCCAACAGACTCAAGAAAAGCACCTGAACACGTCTGTGAAGCATTTGAATGCTGCGACAGCTATGCAGCGGTAATGGCGCGCTTAAACGTGAGTCGCCACGACGTTGTTCGATGGCTGGAAGCCGACCCCAAGCTACGCCTCGAATGGAAATCACGGCTACGCAACACTCGCCAGGCCGAATGTGTTGAACGCATCCGAAGTTTCGCCCAAAGCGTGCCACAAAGCAGGCGAGCTGATATTGAAAATCATTGCGCTGCAGAGTACCGATGGATGCGTGAGCATGCACCTAACCAGCTCATAGAGTTAATGAAATCGCTGGCCAATCGAAACTCGGTGCAATCCCGGCTTGAGTACTAAATTCAACCAACCTTGCACCACTTTCTAGCAGGTTCCTTGAACACTTAGCGAGTCATTTGCCATCAATCATCTTTTGCTTGCGAACCACCCAGCAGAGGCTTCAGCCTGCTTGAATCGTCCGTTAGACCATCTGCATAGATTATGCCTCCACCCAACATCGTATAAAGGACTGCTTCGCTGCGGTTTCAGTCTTTCGCTGTCGCAGATTTGATGCTCGGTATCTGGCAGAAAGCGGTGCTTCGATTTGCAGATGTGACCGGTAGCAGCCGCTGCAAAGTATCCGTCCGGTCAACCCATCTTGAATGTGAGTTGAGAAGCGGGCATCGTCCCCACGATTGGAGGATCGTGGAGACGATGGAACAGATTTCAAACGAAGGGCGACCGCGCCGCCGTGAGTACAGCAAAGACTTCAAGGCCGAGGTGCTGGCCAAGTGCCGCCAACCCGGAGCGAGCGTGGGCGGTGTTGCTCTGGCCCATGGGCTGCACTCCAACATGGTCCACCGCTGGATCAGGGAGGCCGGCGCTGCATACCGAGCGCCTCTTGGGATGCCGGGTAGCCAGATCGCGCAAGCGATGCAGCCCAGGTTCACTCCCGTGCCCCTGGACCTGCTCAGTCCTGCCGTGCCCCAAGCGCCCGCAGGCAGCGCGGATCAGACTGCTCCCACCGCCCCGAGACCGGTTGAGCTGCAACTGCGCCGCGGTGACCTGATCGTGAGCGTACAGTGCCCACTCGAGCACTGCGGGACCCTGCTGCGCGAGGTGCTGCGGTGATCCGCATCGATGCGGTGTGGATGTCCTGTGAACCCCTGGATATGCGAGCGGGTACAGAGACCGCTCTGGCCCGTGTCGTACAAGTCTTCGGCGCAGCCCACCCCCATCACGCCTACCTGTTCGCCAACGCCAGAGCCAACCGCATGAAGGTGCTGGTCCACGACGGCTTTGGCGTCTGGCTGGTTGCACGCCGGCTCCATCAGGGCCGGTTTGTCTGGGGCAACTCCAGCACTCCCCGCCTGCCACTGAGCCAGGAGCAGCTACAAGCCCTGGTCACGGGCCTACCCTGGCAGCGCCTTGGGCAGGCAGGTGTCATCACGGTGCTGTGATCTTGAACGGGGCGTGTGCGCTCTTCAATTCGTGAATGTGCCAATGGGCACAGCCACTGGCACCGGTCATGATCACTGCCATGAACGAAGCGGTGGATCTGCAGAGCATGGACGAGGGCACGCGCCAACTGGTGCTGGGCCTGATGGGCCAGCTGCAGCAGCAGTCTGCAGAGCTGCGCCACAAGCAGGCGCTGCTCGACAAGCTCACCTTCGAGAACGCCATGCTCAAGCGCATGAAGTTCGCTGCCCGCAGCGAGGCGCTCAGCGCTGAGCAGCGCAGCCTCCTTGAGGACGCCCTCGATGAGGATCTGCAGGCGGTGGCGCTCGAGATCGAACAGATGGGCGACGCAGGCCAGCCCGCAGCCGAGCAGGTAACCCGCCAGCAGCCCAGGCGCCAACCCCTGCCCCCGGAGCTTCCCCGCCAGGAACTGCGCCATGAGCCTACCTCCACCGAGTGTTGCGGCCAGCCGATGAAGCGCATCGGTGAGGACGTGGCCGAGAAGCTCGACTACACCCCAGGCGTCTTCACGGTCCACCGCTTCGTGCGGGGCAAGTGGGCCTGCGCCTGCTGCCAGACGCTCAGACAGGCCCCGGTGGATGCGCACATCATCGACAAGGGGCTGGCCACCACGGGCTTACTCTCCCATGTGCTGGTGGCCAAGTACGCCGATCACTTACCCCTGCACCGCCAGGAGGCTATCTACGCCCGCGCTGGTGTGCCGATCCCACGCTCCACCCTGGCGCAGTGGGTGGGCAGCTGTGGCGTACAACTCCAACCGCTGGCCAGCGCCCTGCGCGCAGAGGTGCTTGCCCACGCCGTCCTGCACGCCGACGAGACGCCGGTGCAGATGCTCAAGCCGGCCGCTCAGAGAGATGGCAAGACCCAGCGGGCTTACCTGTGGGCCTACACACCAGGGCGGCACGAGCAGACCAGGGCGGTGGTCTATGACTTCAGCGAGACCCGGGCCGGGCGCCATCCCGCCTCCTTCCTGGAGGGCTGGGCGGGCACGCTGCTGGTCGATGACTTTGCCGGGTACAAGCAGCTCATGGGTGAACAGATCCAGGAGGCAGGCTGCTGGGCCCATGCAAGGCGCAAGTTCTTTGAGCTCCACACGGCCAACAAGAGTCAGCTCGCTGAGCAGGCGCTGGCCCTGATCGGACAGATCTATGAGGCCGAGCGACAGGCTCAGGGGGTAGAGGCAGATGAGCGGCTGCGCATACGGCAGCAGCAGAGCCGCTCGGCGGTGGATCGCCTACACCTCTGGCTCACAGAACACCGAGGGAAGGTGCCCAGTGGGTCGGCCACGGCCAAGGCCATGGATTACAGCCTGCGCCGCTGGCCTGCGCTCACCCGGTTCCTGGAGGATGGGCGGATACCGATCGACAACAACTGGGTCGAGAACCAGATGCGCCCGATTGCGCTGGGCCGCAAGAACTGGCTGTTTGCGGGCAGCCTGCGGGCTGGGCAACGAGCCGCTGCCATCATGAGCCTGATCCAGTCGGCCAAGCTCAACGGCCTTGATCCGTATGCCTATCTCAAGGATGTGATGGACAGGCTGCCGACCTGGCCCAACAGCCGTATCGGTGAGCTGCTGCCGCATCGCTGGAATCCCTCAACCGATTGATCGAATCTAGTGCCCCTCCATGGCTGCGATCAGCGGACAGCGCACATTCCCCTTGCCAGAGCCGCAAAGCAGAATCAGGCCAGAGAGTGCAGCCTCCATGCGTTGGAGGTCGGCTAGCTTGAGCCTGACTTCTGCCAGCTTAGACTCCGCTTGCCGCCGAGCTTGGGTACAACTCTCCCCGTCCTCCAGTTGAAGCAGTTGCGCGGTCTCGTCGAGGCTGAATCCCAGCCGCTTCGCTGACTTGATGAAGCTGAGCCGCGACTGGTCGGTTCGGCCATAGCGCCGGATGCTGCCCACAGGACGGTCCGGCTCTGGCATCAGCCCTTTGCGCTGATAGAACCTGATGGTCTCGACGTTCACACCGGCCGCTTTCGCGAGATCTCCGATCGTCATGCTGCCGTCGGACTGTGAAGGGGTATGGGTCATGGCGCTTGACTCTGTACTTTGGTACGGAAGTAAGCTTATCGCATGTCTACAACATCTACCGACCACCCGGGCCAGACCACTGGCGGCGGCAAGGCCCTGATTGCTGGTGGTATTTCGGCGCTGCTCGCCTCCGCCTGCTGCCTGGGCCCCCTGGTGCTGATCATGCTGGGCATCTCCGGGGCCTGGATCGGCTCTCTGACGCTGCTGGAGCCTTATCAACCGTGGTTCATGGGGGCGGCGGCGATTGCCTTGGTGGTTGCAGGACGCCGGATATGGCGCCCTGCGGTAGCGTGCGATGTGGGCCAGGTCTGTGAGCGCCCCATGGTCAACCGGTCCTACAAGGTGCTGTTCCTGCTGGTAGTCCTACTACTGGGAATTTCATTGGCGTTCCCCTGGATCGCCCACTGGTTCTACTGAATGAAGGGTTCTGCAATGAAACGATGGATCATCCCTGCGGCGGCAATGCTACTCATCGGGCCGAGCTGGGCGGCCCAGCAGAGTGCGGTCCTCTCGGTGCCAGGGATGAACTGCCCGACCTGCCCAATCACCGTCAAATTGGCGTTGACCCGGATCGATGGGGTCATCGACGTCAAGTCCAACCTGCCCAAGCGGGAAACCACAGTGGTGTTTGACAGTGCCAAGGTGAAGGTTGAGGCCCTGACCAGTGCGACCAAGAACGCCGGATTCCCGTCCACTGTTGTGTCTGTAAACCCATGAGCGATGTCATCCTGACCTCTGTCTTCACCTGCCCCGAGTGCGGTCATATGAAGACCGAAGAGATGCCCACCGATGCCTGCCAATGGTTCTATGAGTGCGAAGGGTGCCACGCCGTCTTGCGCCCGAAGGCCGGTGACTGCTGTGTGTTCTGCTCGTACGGATCCGTTCCCTGCCCACCAATCCAGATCGGTGGTGAAGCTGGTTGCTGTAAACCCGCGGCTTGATCTCTTGCTAAGCTATCTGTGAGCGGCCCATGTCAAGATGGGATAACCGGACGCATACGCTGCAAAACAGAAATGTACGACTATGAAGTCGGCAGTTCCCTGATATCCGCGATACGCTGTAGTTGCTGGAGATACTCCGGCTGACTTTTGGCTAGCCAACGGACAATCGCCGCATTGTTCAACAGTGTGGCACCAATGTGAGTTTTAATGATCTCCAATTGCAGGCTTGAAGGCCCGTAGCCTTCTTCGAGAAGACAGGTGTCGGCTTGCATGGACGCCAATTCGCGCTCCAAACGCTGCAGTGCCTCAGTCACATCGCTTGACTTCGTTTTGGTCGCTGTGGCATCGGAGAGCTGGTCGTTGGGCGTGCTCTGCAGCATCGCCGTCGCCAGCTTGACGGAATAGTTGCCAAGATTCACCATGGTTTGCGCCACGTCGATCTGGCGAAACGGCTTCATCTGCTTGAGTAGACGAAACATGCCATACGTTGCTGGCTTATCTGCCAACAGCGAGACTGCCTCATTGCAAATGCCATCCAGCAGTCTGAAGCGTGCGCGAATAGCGCCCGGTGAGACATCTAACGCATCCGCTAGCTGCTGAACCGAAACTCCTCGCTCGGCTGCACGCACAATCATTCGGTGTGCCTGAACTACCGAAAGACGGTTCACCCGCTTGTTGTACGTGTAGCCTTCGTCATCAGTGGAGATGAGACACATTGCTTGCAGCACGCCAAGGTCTCGCAGAGCTTCCACTCGCATACGCCCATCAAGAATGATGAATGCGCCTACCTGATCACGATCCAGTGCAACCACGATGGGCTCTACCAGCCCAATAGCGTTGATTGAGGTGCTGACTCTCCGGTAAACCACCGACTCCTTAATCCCCAGGGGCAAAGGGATGGTGAAACGGATCTTGTCTAGTGGAACTTCCACACAGTCGCGCTCAAATCCAAGTCGAATCGATCTAAGCAATGACGGTGTCATCGGCGCAGCCCTCCGCGAGGCAGTAAATCTGCCAAAGGCTGAGGAATACTGGTCAGTTTCTCTGCCTTGAGTAGTGCGCAGAATTCTTTGTTTGCAAAAAGCTCTTTGAAGATCTGGCGCGCAAGCAGAAGCGATTGCTGGATGAATTCGGATTTTTTCTGAATCCGGCGATGCACCTCGACTTCCCGACGATAGAGCTTCGTCAGATCTTCCGGTGTCATGGGTTTGCGAGGAGGTACTTTCGCAAAGGCGTTGTTTCCCTGCTTGCCACTGCGAGCGCGTTGCTCCAGTATCCTGCGCACGACGGTCACCTTGCGCCCTTTGAGCTCACCGCTGTCATAGGCTTCAAGTAGCAGCTTCTGGGCATCGCTGTCATTGGCCCTTGAGATGCTGACTGCCAGATGCAGTGGAATATGACCTGATTCCGCGGCAGCTAGCAGGCGCTTTTCCCCGCACTCCAGAAGGTGGTTGACTTGATTCACCCAGGAAGCTGTACAGCCCAACTTTGCCGCGATCTCTTCATCGCTGTAGCCGCGATGTTTGAGCACTCGAACTTGTTCCATAGTTTCGACAGCCCGAGGTGTGCGGCGCGCAATGTTCTCGACGATGCTCATGACATGTCCGGTCTCTTCGTCAACGTCCAGCACAAGCGCAGCAATTTCACTCTGGCCCAGTAACTTATAGGATTCCAGGCGCCCTTGCCCGCATATGAGTGCGTATGGCAGAGCGCCTTGAGTTGACGGGACTCTACGAACCGTGATCGGCCGCTTGAGACCCACAAGCTCAATACTCTGTGTAATCGTCTTGTGAATCTTTTGGCTACGAAGCCGGGGGTTGACGACAGCGATGTCGGCGATCGAAATCATCTCGACCCGTTGCGGTGGTTTTGTCATGCGACCTCCTGAAGGGTCGTTCGTCCTGCCAATTGGCAGAAGTTTTCCAGCGAGTCCACCCTGTATGCGTCAAGTGTGAATCCGTTGTTCTCCAGAACAGGGGATGTCTCGGCAGAGAAGTCAATTCCAGGAAGAACGTAGTAGTCATACGCGTGGCTGTTAGATGGGTCCATACGCGCGACCACCGTGACATCTGGGTGAAGCCCTGCGTCGAATCGGATCAACCAGCGATAGGAGCCTGTAGCGGTTGGCTTGCAGCGGGCAATCACTAGGGAGGCAGTGAACTCGTCGTTGATCGTCAATAAATCGGTTTCATCATTGCGTGCGGCCCAGCCTCCAGACGATGCGATGCTCGCGGCCATCTCGTCAATCAATTCGGGGTGCCGCCGACGTAGCAACTTGTTGATCTCCAAGTAGGCATAGTCTCGTCGAGGGGCGTAGCCTATAAGGCTGTAGGCGCGCAACAAGCTGCCAAAGCGTGTACGGTACGCGGAGCTAGACGGAGCCTCGTCATCTTCATCAATCACGATGCCAGAGAGAGCGCCATGCCGTTCCAAGGTCTGGCGCAGCATCTCCAGCATTTGTGCATCATCCAAGTGGTGCGATCGGGCCGCAATGACTGCCTGTGCCTGCATAAACACTACTGCTGGCACGATGGCTTCGAAAGCACCATCTCTACGCACCCACTGCTCAGGTGGGTTTCGTACGTGCTGGATCTTCAGTTTGAAGGATGAGCGGTTGTATACGTTGTTGCCAATGTACTTTTCATTTGTGAGTATCTGGTGGATCGTTCCTCTAGTCCATAGCTTGCCAGCATCGTTGGTTAGTCCCTCCCGGTTCAAGACGGATGCGATAACGCGCTCCGGCATGTTGTCATCTAGGAAAAGCCGATAGATCCGGTTTACCAGTTCAACCTCATCAGGAGGACCAGGCACCAAGATGACGCGATCCGTCTGGATGCTCTTTTTCTCCCCCCGGGACAGAAGTCCTTTGACCTTGTGCTGCTCATCAATGAGTTGTCGCCGAAGCCCAAAACCAGGGGCGCCACCTTGCCTGTAGCCATGACGGACGATAGTGCAGGCGCCATTGAAAACTTTGACAGACAGTTCTCTGCTGTACTCGGCTGCCATGCTGCGTTTGATACCGATGAAGACAGTGGAAGGTAACGAGCCATCGTTATTGAATGGTTCGGCGCAGTAGATCACCTGGATGCCACGGCTCTTGCAGGAGTGCACATAGGCTGCCGCCTCATCTGGATCGGGAAAGCGCCCCCAGCGGCTGATGTCATAGACAAGTACGGCGCTGAAGCCTGGAGATGGCTGCTCGACATCGTGAAGCAGTGCCTGGAGTCCGTTTCGTCCTTTGAGATTCAAGCCACTCTTGCCTGAGTCCTCGTAGGTCCTGACGATCCTCATGCCATGAAGTCTGGCGTACTCGGCGATGGCTGCGGCCTGGTTCTCTGTGGAGTATTTTTGGTGCTCGGTGGACATACGGACATACTGGGCCACTGGTAGGCCAGCGTCCTTTGCAAATTCCGCAGTGGTTTCCTCATGATGGGAAGACACCGAGCACCTCCACCTGATACGTCATCCGGGCATGTCAAGCAAAGTAATCAAAGCATGTGTCAGTGCTATGACAAAAATGATGGTTAATCGAGAAGTTCGCTGTGTCCAAATTCCTCGCTAAGCGCGTCTGCAGAGATGCTCCTGTGTATTTTCGTCCATGGTGGACCCCATCAATGTAGTTCCTAGGTTAGCTATGCCTACTTGTCCACTGTGCCACGCACAGCACAGTTGGAATGCAGCAGCCAGGACAAGTTCTTGGCACATATCGGAAGCTCCTGGCAGCCGCAGAAATCAGGCTGCTGGCCCCCTCAAG
Source organism: Comamonas aquatica (assembly GCF_018064205.1). NCBI lineage: Bacteria > Pseudomonadati > Pseudomonadota > Betaproteobacteria > Burkholderiales > Comamonadaceae > Comamonas > Comamonas aquatica. Next base: position 3,257,427 of record NZ_CP072916.1, read on the forward strand.
ACTTAAGCTGCGAAGCTGCTAAAACAGCGACCTGCTCAGTGCCTCCACGACCCACACGAAGCACGCTAGTAGGCTACGTATTCCGATTGAAATGACCGTCTGTACCGGCTGTGGCTGAACAGGCTGCTGGTCGTGAACCACTGTGTTCGGCCAGTAGAGGTTTTCGAGCGGGCGCTCGCAGACGACTGCTTCAGGCTGATTACCGCCACTGAACTTTGGCAAGCCTGTGACCGCTGCCGCCGATATCAGACGTTGACCCGCTGTCTGGCTAGACGTCTGTTGTCCCCTTCAAACCGGAAACTCGCTGGACGCAGTGCGCCAGACAACCTGAACGGCAGCTTTCGTAAGCTGCGAACTGGTGGTGACGACCCATAGCAGTCATTAGCTAGTGATAGAGGGCAAAGTTTTAGTGCTCTATCCTTTCTTTACTGGGCGGCGGATCAACACAACAACCAGCGTCACGACCGTCAGCGGTACGACGAAGCTGAGCATGACGCCCGAGAATGCTGGCAGCGCATCGTGCTGCTGCGCGGCCATGATCAAGTAAGCCACGTATGCGACGTAGTAGCCCAGAAAGACCCCGCCTTCCCAGCGAGCGATCTCGCGACCAGTCATGAACACGGGGAGGCAGGCAAACGACACTGCCACCATGACCCAGATGTCAAAGGCCAGCAGCGATGGAGCCATGTCCAACCCCAGGTCACCCGACACTAGGCCCGAGACACCCAGGCAGCCCAGAATGTTGAAGGTATTGCTTCCCACCACATTGCCTACTGCGATGTCCCGTTCGCCCTTGATGACTGCGGCGATGCTGGTGGCAACCTCGGGCATGCTGGTACCAGCGGCAACGATGGTCAGCCCAATGATCAGGTCGCTCACACCCATGGCCTTTGCGAAACTCACCGATGCTTGCACTAGGTACTCGGAGCCGAACACTAACGCAGCTAGGCCAGCGGCAATCAGCAGCAACTGAACCAGCAACCGATCGTCCCAGGCGCCGGGGGCAGAGGGTTTGATCTCACCCGCGTATTCGTCCTTGGCGAGCTGGGTTTCGCGCCGTGACTGCACGATCAGGAACACTGTGTAAGACACCAGCAGCACGAAGAGAAAACCGCCATCGAAAAACGAAAGTTGACCGTCCAACCCCAAGGCGAGCAAGAGAAAACATGCACCGATCATGATCGGTACCTCCTGGCGTATCAGCTGAATGTTGACCACCAGCGGTGCAATCAACGCGCTGATGCCAAGGATGAACAGAACGTTGAATATGTTGCTGCCCACCACGTTGCCAATGGCAATGTCGGTTTTCCCATCGAGCACGGCCCCCACGCTGACTGCAACCTCGGGTGCGCTTGTGCCGAGCGCAACGATCGTCAGTCCCACGACCAGCGGACTGATGCCAAACGACAGGGCCAGCTTGGAAGAGCCTCGCACCAACAAGCTGGCACCCATGACCAGCAAGAAAAGCCCGCCGAGAAATAGAAGGATGTTCATGACTGAGCACTGTAGCTAAGAATCAAGTGGCACAGCTTACCAGGCGCGTACCTTTATCGAGCCTCCATGCATGCCATAGCTCGCCATAAGTCCTCCTTATAGAGCGTCGGCTTCTGGCCGGGAGGGTGAATTCGTGACAGTGCCAGGAAGCTGACCATCAGAAGGCCGTGGCAGTAGTCCATCACTCGTCGCTCAGGTGAGTCAGAGGTGCGCCCGCTCAAGAGTGCATCCTTTGTAGCCCTCAACTCGATGGGAGACCATCATGGGAAGGTTTTGACAGCCTCAAGGCATTGCCGATGACCGATGCTGAACTCAGACTCATAGCCAGCGCCGCGATCAACGGTGAGAGCAGCCACCCAGTGATCGGGTAGAGCACGCCTGCTGCCACCGGTATGCCCAGCGCGTTATACAGAAACGCAAACAACAGGTTCTGTTTCATATTGCGGACCGTAGAGACTGACAGCTCCCGTGCCACTGCGATTCCACGCAAGTCGCCCTTCACGAGTGTCACCTGAGCGCTATTCATGGCTACGTCGGTGCCTGTACCCATGGCCACGCCAACATCGGCCTTAGCCAACGCCGGTGCGTCGTTGATGCCATCGCCTGCCATGGCAACAATGTGTCCCTCGGCCTGCAGCTTGCTCACCAGCTCTAACTTGTCTGCGGGTTTCACCTCGGCATGCACTTCGTCCACGCCCAGGTGCTTGCCAACCGCGCGCGCAGTGGTCCAGCCATCGCCCGTGGCCATGATGACCCGGATACCTGCTTGGTGCAGTGCAGCCAGCGCTTCTGGGGTGCTGGCCTTGACCGGATCAGATACTGCCAATAAGCCCGTTAGGCTCCCATCTACGGCCAAGTGCATCACGCTGGCCCCCGTTTGCCGCAGCGCCTCCGCATGTTCATGTAGACCTGAAACGTCCACGCCTTCTCGTTCCATCAATGCGGTGTTGCCCAGGGCCAGCCGTTTGCCATCGACCACACCCGTCACGCCAATGCCAGACTCCGACTCAAACTGGCTAACAGAAGAAAGCGCCAAACCTAGCTCACGGGCTGTGTGCACAATCGCATCCGCCAGCGGGTGTTCACTGCCCTGATCCAGACTTGCTGCCAGTTGCAAAACATCGCTTTCGGTATGGCCAGGCGCCGCGATCGCCCGTTCAAATGCAGGTTTTCCTTCTGTCAGTGTCCCTGTCTTGTCAACGATCAGGGTATCCACCTTGCGCATGTTCTCAATAGCGGCAGCATCCCTGAACAGAACGCCCTGCGTTGCACCCCTGCCAGTGGCGACCATGATGGACATGGGCGTGGCCAGCCCCAGGGCACAAGGACAGGCGATGATGAGCACGGCGACAGCATTGATCAGGCCAAACACCCAGCTTGGTTCAGGGCCGAAGGCTCCCCAGACCAGTAAGGTGGCGACGGCGATAGCCACGACTGCGAGCACAAACTTGCCAGCTACCTGGTCAGCCATACGCTGCATGGGTGCCTTGGAGCGCTGTGCCTGGGCCACCATCTGCACGATCTGCGCCAATACCGTGGCCGAGCCTACTTTTTCCGCCCGCATTACCAGGGCACCGCTAGTGTTGAGTGTTGCGCCAATCAGCTTGTCACCCGGCTGTTTGCTCACAGGCAGTGGTTCTCCTGTGAGCATCGACTCGTTTACGGCGCTGGAGCCCTCTACGACGACACCGTCTACGGGGACTTTCTCACCTGGGCGCACACGCAGCAAGTCTCCAAGGTGAACGTGCGCCAGCGGAACGTCTTCTTCCCCACCATCAGGCAATATTCGCCGCGCCGTCTTAGGAGACAGGCCCAACAGCGAACGGATCGCTGCCGATGTCTGCGAGCGTGCCTTCAACTCCAGGACCTGCCCAAGCAGTGTCAGAGAGATGATCACGGCTGCAGCCTCAAAATACACACCTATGCGCCCCATCGAAAGGAACGAATCGGGAAACACCCCGGGCGCCAGTGTTGCCACAACGCTGTAAACGAAGGCTGCACCGGTGCCCAGACCGATCAACGTCCACATGTTGGGGCTGCGGCTCACCACCGACTGCCAGCCCCGCTTGAAGAAGGGCATGCCCGCCCACAGCACGATTGGCAGCGACAGTGCCAGTTCCAGCCAGGTTTGTACGCCGATGTCCAAACCTGGCACGCGATGGCCCGCCATTGCCAAAAAAGCGACCACCACGGTCAGGGGTAAGGTCCACCAGAAGCGTTGCTGAAATTCGCGCAGTTCCGGGTCTTCATCTTGGTCCAGAGACGGCATCACCGGCTCCAGCGACATGCCACATTTGGGACAAGTGCCCGGATGGTCCTGGCGAATCTCCGGATGCATGGGGCATGTGTAGACGGTGCCTGTCACCGAAGGTTGCGATACCAACGAAGAATCGGCACCTGCAGTGGTGCGCGATTGATGGCCGACGCTATGGTGGTGGGAGTGGTCCATGCTTCAAGTACCGTCCTTCTTGTGGCCATGGTGGGAGTGATCTCCTCCGTGCCCATGAAACAAGTGCATCAGCGGGCAAAGCAGCAGCACTAGGTAGGGCCACCAGCCCAGTAGATGCCCCCAATGTTCCCGCAGCAGGTAAAACACTGCAATCGCAGCCGCCGTTGCCCAAGCCAGGGTTAGCGGCCTGCGCCAAAACGGGGTATGCCCTTGGCTTTTGGGCTCTGGTGAGTTCATGGTGACCTCCTGCGCAGATTGCGCTCAATGCTTGCCGGAGTCTTTGTCCATCATCATTTGCATCATGGCTTGCATCATGTCCATGCGCTTTTCCATCAGGGCATGGCGCTGCATCATCTGCCCCATCATTTGCGGCCCCATGCCTGGCGCTGATGTGCTGCTTGCTGGTGCAGATGGAGGAGTCGTCGAGTTACCTGACATTCCTGCTCCTCCCATCATCTGGCCACTCATCATGCCCATGCCCCCCATCGGCATGCCTTGCATTTGCCCCATCATCTTCATGCTGTCTTGCATGGTCTTCTGATGCTCAGCCATCATGGCCTGCCGTTCCTGCGGCGTCTTTGCGTCTGCCAGTTTGCGGCTCATGTCGCGCATCAGCTGCAACTGCTTGTCCATGGCTGACATCTGCTGCTCGGGAGTTGCTGGCACGGCCTGGGCCGGTGCGGCTGCTCCGTCAGGGTGATGTTGCGTATGCTCGGCAGCCGTTTGGGCTGAGGCGGAGAACGCCGTGATGCCGATAAGCATCGCTAAGGCCAGGGGTTTTGAGGCATTCATGGTGCAGTCCTTTCCAGACAAAATCCAGCGGTCATCGCCAGTGTGGCGCCACCACCGCGTCCCCATGACGCTTGATGTACACCAGTGACTTCACTCTATGCTTGCAAGAGTCACTGGAACATGACCGCTGGATTACAAAATTGTCAGGATGCAGGGGTGATTTGGGTAATCACCATCTTGCCATTTTGCTGCTCGACCACGAACCGGACCTTGTCGCCGACTTTGAGGTTCGTGAGCATGGAGGGTTCGGCCATGGTGAAGACCATCGTCATCGGCGGCATATCCAAGTTTTTGATCTCGCCGTGTTTGATAGTCACCTTGCCCGCACCAGTGTCGATGCGGCGAACCTCTCCCTCGGTCATGTCGGCTGGTGCGGCCATGTCCATCTTGCTGTGGTCCATGGGCACCTGCGCGAACGCCTGAGTGCTGGCGAGGGTGGAGGCTGCTAGTGCCGCAGCGCTTAGAAAAACGCGAAAACTCTTCATGGTTGCATCCTGTGCAAATTAGGCTCAACAGTTCAGCGAGCCGAGACTTTGACTTGGCCCTTCATGCCTGCCTCGTAGTGGCCCACGTGCAGGCAAGCAAAGTGCACAACACCTGCTTTGGTGAAGCGCCAGATCACCTCACCCTGCTGGCCGGGCTTGAGTGAAATCTTGTTTGCTTCCTCATGCTCCATGCCAGGAAACTTCTTCATCTCTTCGTAGTGCTCCTTCAACTCCTGCTCCGTGCCAAGACTGAACTCATGGGGCACCTTGCCGGAGTTCTTAATGACAAACCGGATGGTTTCCCCCTTTTTGACGGTCACATCCGAAGGCGTGAAACGCATGTTGTCAGCAGCGTCCACCTGGATGGTGCGGGTGACATTAGCTGCAATGCCGGGCTCACCAGGTGTCGAGTTGTCATGGCCACCCGCGTGTTTGCCCGAGGCGAACGCAGTGGATGCGGCCAAAGTCATGGCGGCAAGGAAGAAGGAGGAGGATTTACTGAACTTCATGTGTGATCTTTCTGGCAGTGTTGAGGGGAGCAGAGAAAACGGCGAGCGTGGCTTCAATGCTGCATGCCTTTGACAGCCTTGGCGTTGGCCGGTGTGCTGGGCGCAGCTGCCTTGGCTGGGGCCGGGGTGGCTCCGGTCCATTCATGGGCCACAGTGCCGGGAGGGAACTTGTAGTTGCCAGGGTCCTTGTAATCCCCGGGTTTTTGGTCCTTGCGTACCTTGAGTACGCTGAGCATGCCGCCCATGCCGATGGGGCCAAACTGGCCATGGCCGGTCATCATGGGGGCGGTGTTTTCGGGGATGGGCATTTCCATGCTTTCCATGTCACCCATGCCGCGTTCCCCCATCAGCATGTAATCGGGCACCACCTTCTGAATCTTGCCGATCAGGCCGCGGTGGTCGACACCAATCATGGTCGGCACGGCGTGTCCCATGGCGTTCATGGTGTGGTGGCTCTTGTGGCAGTGCAGGGCCCAGTCACCTTCCTCATCTGCGATGAAATCGAGTTGGCGCATCTGACCGACAGCGATGTCGGCAGTGACTTCGGGCCATCGTGCCGCCAAGGGGGTGGGGCCGCCATCAGTACCTGTCATCACGAATTCGTGGCCGTGCAGGTGAATGGGGTGATTGGTCATTGTCAGGTTACCTACACGCAGGCGAACCCGGTCACCCAATCGCACGTTGAAGCTGTCAATGCCCGGGAAAATGCGGCTGTTCCAGCACCAGATGTTGAAATCCGTCATCGTGTTGATCTTGGGCGTACGGGTGCCGGGCTCCACGTCAAAGGCGTTGAGCAGGAAGCAGAAGTCGCGGTCCACGTCGCTGATCAGCGGGTGCTTGGTCTTGGGATGGGTAACCCAGAAACCATGCATGCCCATGGCCATCTGCGTCATTTCGTCGGCGTGCGGGTGGTACATGAAAGTGCCCGGGCGGCGCGCTTCAAACTCGTAGACGAAGGTCTTGCCAGCCGGAATCGCGGGCTGGTTCAGGCCAGCCACACCATCCATGCCGGCGGGCAGACGCTGGCCGTGCCAGTGGATGGTGGTGTGTTCGGGCAACTTGTTGGTCACAAAGATGCGCACGCGATCGCCTTCCACCACTTCAATGGTGGGTCCAGGGCTCTGACCGTTGTAGCCCCACATGTTCACCACGAAGCCTGGGGCCACCTCGCGCACCACAGGCTCAGCCACCAGGTGGAACTCCTTGACGCCATTGTTCATGCGCCAGGGCAGCGTCCAGCCATTGACTGTGACCACAGGGTTGTAGGGGCGCCCGGTGTTAGGCACCAGTGGATCTGCTGTGGCTGCTGAGGTTTGGATAACAGGTTCGGGCAGTGCTGCCAAAGCGGAGCGGGCAACTGCCAAGCCAGCAACAGAAGCTGCAGCACCCGCGAAGAAGCGGCGCCGGGAGGGAATGTTCGTTGTCATGCGTAATAGTCCAGGTGTTGATGCGAAGCGGGTTCAATGGCCGGCTGCGGCAGTGGCCTGCTCGCCGCCACCGAGGGCAACAAAGGCATCAGGCTGACCACCTTGCAGCACCCATTGCAGATCGGTTTCAGCGATCAGTGCGTCACGCTGCGCGTCTATGGCGGCCACTACGGTCTGTGAGCGCGCTTTTACGTCTGCCAAAACGCCCCAGACGCTTTCGAGCATGCCGTTGTAGCGAAGCTGGGTTTCTTCTCCAATCAGTTCGCGCTGCTTGAGAACGTCATTGCGATAACCGTGGTAAACGTCAAGACTGGCGGCATAGGCTGCGTAAGCCTGCATGGCGTTGTTGCCAGCTTTTCTGCTTTGTGCCAATGGCAAGTTGCCTTGTATCGCCGCTAGGCGCGTTCGCAGTTCTGTGTCGCTCATCGGCGTTGCTGTGTCCGGCAGGCGATCAGGCAAAGCCACGCGGTTGTGTACCGCGTCAAGTCCCATCGACTTCAGCAGTGCGCGTTCGGCCTGGCTTGCGGTCAATCGCGCTCGTTTGAGCTCCATCCGGGCAGATGATTCGCCCAAAGCCACCTGGGCTTGTTGATAGCGGCTCCAGTTGCCTACACTCACCATACGGCGGCCAAGTTCCGCAGCCGCTTCTGCGGCTGTCACGGAATCTTCCACTGACTTGAGCGCTTGTCTTGCAGCCACGGCCCTGATCCAGGCCTTTCGCGTGTCCGCTGCCACTTTCAGCACCTCATCGGCACCATCAATCCTTTGCTGAAGTCTGGTGTCGACTTCACCCCAGGCACCGGCAGCAATACGCTCCACGTTCTCCCGCCCCAGTCGAGCCAGAGGTGATGCCAGTTCGCGATGGACTTTCCAGGCAGCCCGAATGGCATCAGAAGTAGATGGCAGCGCAAATTCTGGGACAGCATCTGGCGTTGCCGCTTGCGTTGTCGGCTGTGACTTCTCCCAGCGCAGCACATCTGCGTGACCTCTCGGGAACTGACCGACAGTCTCATTCGCTTTGCGCCAGTCTTGCACAACATCATCCTGAACCTGTGCCTGAGCACCCCAGTGCGCGACCACAAGACCCAGCGTCAGCATGGGCATCACTTTATTTTTCAGCCATCGATGCTTCATCGAAATCGCTCCTATTGATGCGTATCAAACGGATGAATTCTGAATAGGCAGCACCGACAACAGCCTGTCGGCAAGATTACAAATGCGTCATGTTCGCCCGCGGCTGCTTGACCCCGGGCACACTACAGGCACAGGAATACTTGCTGTGAAGATACTCATCGTTGAAGACGAACCCAAGACGGGTGACTACCTGCGCCAAGGGCTGCGCGAAGCAGGGTTTGCCGTGGACCTGGTGACCAACGGCATAGATGGCCTGCACCATGGGCTGGATGGCAACCACGATCTGGTGATTTTGGACGTGATGCTGCCGGGGTTGGATGGCTGGCAAGTGCTCCAGAACTTGCGCAGCCGAGGCCGGCAGATGCCAGTGCTGTTCCTGACTGCACGCGATCAGGTAGAAGATCGGGTCAAAGGTTTAGAGTTGGGGGCAGACGACTACTTGGTGAAACCTTTTTCGTTTGCCGAGCTGTTGGCGCGAGTGAGGACCATTCTGCGCCGGGGCCGCAACAGCTCCGAAAGTACGGCATTGAGGGTGGCGGACTTAGAGCTGGATCTGTTGCGTCGCCGTGTCTCTCGCGCAGGCATGCGCATCGATCTCACCGCCAAGGAATTCGGGTTGCTTGAGCTGCTGATGCGCCGTCAAGGCGAAGTGCTGCCGCGTTCACTGATCGCATCGCAAGTATGGGATATGAATTTTGACAGCGACACCAACGTCATTGAAGTGGCGGTGCGGCGCCTGCGTGCCAAGGTAGACGACGGCTTTGATGTGAAGCTGATCCAGACCGTGCGCGGCATGGGTTACGTACTGGAGAACCCTGAAACCCGATGAACTCTTTGCGCCTGCCTCTGACCGCAAGGCTGACGGTCCTATTCACGTTGGTGGCAGCTATGGTGCTGTTGGGGCTGGGTGTGTTGGTAGCCTGGGCCACAGCCCGTCACTTTGTCGAACTAGATCGGATGTTTCTCGACGACAAAGTGCATCTTGTAGAAAAACTCGTCGCTGAAGCCGACACCCCTGCTGCCTTGAAAGGTGTACTTGATGACATGCTGGACAGCCATAAAGGCTTGTTTGTACAGGTCTGGCTCGGAAGCGAGCTCATTTATGGTCCGCCAGCGCTGACACAGAACATCCTCGCTGATACTCTGGCGACAGAGCAACTGATGGAGTGGACCCACGCTGGGCAGTCGCTGCGCGGCGTTGTGGAAAGCCTGCCACGCCCACCAGCATCGCAATTGGCATCCACCACCAATACGCAAACCCTGCGGGTATTGGTGGCCTTGGACACTGCGCACCACGCCCATTTCCTAGCTGAACTACGCAAGACGCTGGTCGCCTACTTTCTGGTCGCGACCTTGGTCAGCGGTGTGCTGGGCTGGTGGGCCGCCCGCCGCGGACTGGCACCCTTGAAGACAATGCGCGAAAGAGCGACTTCAGTCACCGCCTACAACTTGCAGGAGCGTATGCCTGTGGAGTCTGTTCCGGTGGAGTTTGCTGAACTTGCAGCCAGTCTCAATGGCATGTTCGGGCGGCTCCAGCAAGATTTCCAGCGCTTGATGGACTTTTCCAGCGATCTGGCACACGAGCTGCGCACCCCTTTAAGCAACCTCCTGACGCAAACGCAGGTGGCTCTTACGCAGCGGCGCACTGCCGACGAGTACCGCGATATTCTGGCCTCAAACGCCGAGGAGTTCGAGCGCCTGGCCAAGATGGTCTCGGACATGCTCTTTTTGGCCAAGACTGATCACGGTATTGACTTGCCCTATCGGGAACGTATCCAGCTGCACAAGGAAGTGCTAGCGCTGTTCGATTTCTATGAAGCAGTGGCCGACGAAAAGCACGTCATCCTGGTATTGGAAGGGCAAGCTGAAATAGACGGCGACAAGCTGATGATGCGCCGTGCCATCAGCAACCTGCTGTCAAACGCACTACGCCATGCTGATGCAGGGTCGGCAGTGGCGGTCCAGGTGGCGTCGAACGAAGGTGCAGTGACACTCACGGTAAGCAATCAAGGGACTTCCATAGCAACGGAGGACATCCCTCGGCTCTTCGACCGTTTCTACCGCGCCGACAAGTCCAGAGCCCACCCTGCTTCCGAAGGGGCGGGGCTTGGGCTGGCCATCACCAAGGCGATCGTCAGCTCGCACGGTGGATCGATATACGTTCAATCTAACGCGGGACAAACACGTTTTACTGTGTTGTTTGACGCCTCACTCTAAGAGTCTGGCCATTGAGTGCTGCAAGACGGCCATCAAGGTAAACGGGGCAGGAATTTTTCCGCTCACCCCAGAAAACAGCCATTGATATTCAGAGGCCATGGTTCTTGGGATGACAGCTACTTGGCTGAAACCCGTCTTTGACTAGCAGAGTTGACCGGCAGTAAACGCTGCACAGCGGGCATCGATTGCGTAAATACAGACGACAGCTATGGGTCGATTGTTGGCCGTAAGCGTCCGGCAATCCCATCTTGAGATAGACCCAGTGTCGAGGCATCGTGTGCACGATGAACATCACGCACACTATGGCGAACGACACGATCGCCCAGCGCCCCAAGCGGCACTACTACTCCCCGGAACTTAAAGGCCAGATCGTGGCCGAATGCCAGGTCTCCGGCGCGTCAGTGGCCGGCGTAGCGCTTGCACACGGAATCAACGCCAACATCGTTCATCGCTGGATGCGCGAGCAAGCAGACTCCCTGTTGCCAGCGCCCCGGAATGAGTTCGTTGCGCTGAATCTGCCTCCACCAGTTGAACAGCTCCCAGCAACCGAGACCAGCTCGCCGCCCGTGTCGCGTGCGATTCGCGTTGATGTTCGGCGCAGCGCCAGCGTAGTCACCGTGAACTGGCCCCTGGAAGATGCAGCGTCATGTGCAGCGTGGCTGCGCGACTGGCTCCGATGATCCGCATTGATGCGCTGTGGCTCTCCACCGAGTGGCTCATGCCGCAAGCCTACCGCTTGCTGAGCAACGATTTATGCAACAACGCCGCGTGCAGTTGCAGCCACTGGTTGACGCCATGAGGACAGAGCTGCTGCAGCGCCGCGTGCTGCATGCCGACGAGACGCCGGTGTCCATGCTCAAGCCGGGCAACGGCAAGGCGCACCGGGCGTACCTATGGGCCTATGCCACGGGCGCCTTCGAGAACATCAAGGCGGTCGTCTACGACTTCTGCGAATCGCGCTCGGGCGAACACGCCCGGCGCTTCCTGGGCGACTGGAGAGGCAGCCTCACCTGTGACGACTTCAGCGGCTACAAGGCCTTGATCGCAAGTGGTGTGACCGAGGTCGGCTGCCTGGCGCACGCGCGGCGCAAGTTCTTCGATTTGCACGCGGCGAACCAAAGCCAGATCGCCGAGGTCGCGCTGCAGCAGTTCGCGCGGGTCTACGAGATCGAGCGTGAGGTCAAGGAGATTGCGACCGATCAGCGCCAAACCATCCGGCAACAACAAACGAAGCCGCTGCTTGATGCCTTGCACCAGTGGATGGTGCTGCAACGCCAGAAGGTGCCGGAAGGCTCGGCAAGCGCCAAAGCGCTGGACTACAGCTTGCGGCGCTGGGAGGCTTTGACCCGGTTCGTCGATGACGGACAGCTGCCCGTGGACAACAACTGGATCGAGAACCAGATTCGGCCGATTGCCATTGGCCGCAACAACTGGCTCTTTGCGGGCAGCCTACGAGCTGGTCAGAGGGCAGCAGCCGTCATGACGCTCATCCAGTCAGCACGACTCAATGGGCATGATCCCTATGCGTATCTCAAGGACGTTTTGGCTCGCTTGCCGACGCAACGGGTTAGCCTGGTTCACGAGTTGCTACCGCATCGTTGGTTCGCACCGAGCTGAATGTCGTTATTTGAGGCTCCGCTCAGCGAACGGTTGGCCAGCTTGCCCCAGTGGCGCTGCGCAGCGATTCAAGTGCACCGCAATCGCCAACGCATACCCCTCCCGCACAGGTACTGCGGATGGCACGCAGTTGCTTGCGCAGCGCCTGCAACTCGGCGATTCGCTGCTCTACCAAGCGCATTTGATCGTCTAGCAAGGCATTGACCTCGTCGCAGGACATGGCGGGGTCGTCCTGCAACTGCAGCAGAGCCCGGATATCGTCGTGCGACATGTCCAGCGAGCGGCACCGAACGATGAAGGCCAACCTGTCGACATGCTGTTGGCCATATTGCCGATAGTTGTTGGCGGCCCGCAGGGGCGCCTGCAGAAGGCCCTCTGCTTCATAAAAGCGCACCGCGGGAACGGAGCACCCTGCCAATGACGATAGTTCACCGATTTTCATATTTGCCTACCTACCGCTTGACTCTACAGCTACTTGAGGGTTTCTAATACGGGACATGAGTACATGTCAAAGCAGTAGCTGCTCGAGCAGTTGCAATTCGCAGACGGTCGACGAGGCCCCAAGCGCCATTGCTTCCGTGGAGAGCACATTTTCAGTTCCGGGAATGGACTGCCCCTCCGAGGAGAACCTCATTCGCATGGCGCTGGGTGGTCTGACCGGGGTTGGGCCGATGACCTTCGATCTGGCCCATCGGCAGCTCCGGGTGGTGCACTCGGGCGAGCCCGCCAGGATCGCCCAGAAGCTGACGCCCCTGAACTTGGGTGCGGTTCTGCTGACAAGCGAGAGGCGCACCGAAGGCGGGCAGTGGAAGACGCGTTTCTCCGTGCCGAAGATGGATTGCCCGTCGGAGGAGAATCTCATTCGGATGGCGCTGGCCGATGCGTCGGCTGTTGCGGCACTGGACTTCGATCTGAAGGACCGTGTACTCACCGTGCAGCATGGGGGAAGTACGCAAGAGCTGCTGGGCCGTCTCATCCCTCTCAACCTCGGCGCGCAAGTGTTGGACAGCGTGCAAAGCGACGAGTCTACGGCCCCAGACGCAGAGGGGAATGCCTCTGAGGCTCGGACCTTAAAGCTGCTGCTCGCTATCAACGGTGCGATGTTTGTCTTTGAGTTGATCGTTGGCCTGATCGCCCAGTCCACAGGTCTCATAGCGGACTCGCTTGACATGTTCGCCGATGCGGCGGTCTACGGACTGGCGCTCTATGCGGTGGGCCGCGCCGCCGCCTTGAAGATGAAGGCAGCGCACATCGCTGGTTGGTTGCAAGTCGTGCTTGCGCTTGGCGCGCTTTTGGAGGTCGTTCGGCGGGCAGTTGTGGGAAGTGAGCCGGCGTCCATGCTCATGATGAGTATCGGGCTGGTCGCATTGATCGCCAACGTCACCTGCCTGGTGCTGATCGCCAAGAAGCGGGATCGGGGCGCCCACATGACGGCAAGCTACATTTTTTCTGCGAATGATGTGATCGCAAACGCGGGGGTGATAGTCGCTGGTGTTTTGGTCGCTTGGACGGGCTCCTCGTACCCTGACCTCGTGATTGGCGCAGTCATTGCGCTGATAGTGCTCAGCGGTGCCCGGCGCATCCTGAACCTCCGATAGCCAATCTAGCGGCATCCCACACCGATGCCTAGCCAAGGTGGGATGGCCGGCCGCTTACTGTTGGCCAACGCGAAGGACCACTAATCGGTACCTCAGGTTTGTGGCGCTGCCCCATCAGGTCTGCCGTTTGGCGGCAGGCTGCACACAGCCTGACGCAGGCTTCAGGCAATCTGTGTTGGGGTACTGCTTCTGACCGAAGATGAAAGCTCATCTCACGTCCCAGCATCTTCTGCGTGCTCGTCGCACAGCGTTTGAAGCCAGCCAAATCTGCGCAGCGTGGCTGCTTTGCCGCACACTTCACAGGTATGTGCCGACAACTCTTCAGCTAACTCAATAAGTGCGTATTGCGTCTGAGAGCACTGGTTAGCGTAAAAGTGAAGTGTTCCGTACTTTTCTTTGACCTCGAGAACCTTAGGCTCAGGTGCTCCGAATCTGTCGGCCTGATCTTGCAACTGCTCGCAGAGCACGCGAACGATGTTGTACCAGCCGTTGCGACACTCTAGTTGTACGTCTTCAAGCAGTGGATGCAGTGGTGCTTTCATAGCGATAGTCCAGTGTGCTGAAAAGGTGAAGAACCGGAGGGTCACGGCCGCATACAAGGAGGGTGTGCAGAATTTTGTGTAAACGGACAATCCACCGCCGGCGCAAGCCGGGCTGTCCGTAAACACAATGAACACCAAGAAACACGACGTACCCGAAGAACTGCTGTCTGGCCTGCTGGCCAACTACAAGAAGCCTGAAGACCTCATCGGCGAGAACGGCCTGCTCAAGCAACTGACCAAGCTGCTGGTCGAGCGAGCTTTGGACGCTGAGCTGACTGAGCACCTGGGCCATGAACGCAACGAGGCGGTGGCCAACCCCGCTGGCAACACCCGCAACGGCAAGAGCAAGAAGACCCTCAAGGGCGAGTTCGGCGAATTGCCCATCGAAGTGCCACGCGACCGCCATGGCAGCTTCGAGCCTCAGCTCATCCCCAAGCACCAGACCCGCTGGGCCGGCTTCGACGACAAAATCATCTCGCTGTACGCCCGTGGCATGACGGTGCGCGAGATACAGGCCCACCTCGAAGAGATGTACGGCACCGAGGTCTCACCCAGCCTGATTTCCTCGGTGACAGATGCCGTGGCCGACGAGGTCAAGGCCTGGCAGGCCCGGCCGCTGGAGCCGATTTACCCCATCGTCTATCTGGACTGCATCCACGTGAAGGTGCGCGAGGGCGCGGTGCGGGTCAAGGCGGTGTACCTGGCCATCGGCATCACCATGACGGGCGAGAAGGAGGTGCTGGGTCTGTGGCTGGCGCAAACCGAGGGAGCCAAGTTCTGGCTGCAGGTCGTGACCGAACTGCGCAACCGGGGCGTGCAGGACATCTTCATTGCCTGTGTCGATGGGCTCAAGGGTTTCCCTGACGCCATCGAGGCGGTGTTCCCCAAGGCGGTGGTGCAACTGTGCATCGTTCACATGGTGCGCCACAGCCTGAACTACGTCTCATGGAAGCGCCGCAAGGAAGTGGCGGCCGACCTGCGCCGCATCTACACGGCCGCCACCGCCGAGGAGGCCGAACTGATGCTCGCAGAGTTCGAGGCCCGATGGGATGCCGAGTACCTGCCCATCGGCCAGTCCTGGCGCAGGAACTGGAGCCGCTTGACCCCGTTCTTTGACTACCCGCCGGAAATCCGCAAGGTCATCTACACCACCAATGCCATCGAGTCGGTGAACATGAGCCTGAGGAAGCTGAGCAAGAACCGGGGCTCGTTCCCCAGTGACGAGGCGCTGACCAAGCTGTTCTACCTGGCGCTGCGCAACATCAGCCAGAAGTGGACCATGCCCATCCGGGATTGGAAGGCCGCACTGACCCGCTTTACCATTCAGTTCGGAGACCGCATCTCCGTCAATTGAAGTCCGACCCGTTTACACAAAAATTCGGACACCCCCCATACAAGTAGTAGCGGAGGAACGTCTGAAGCGATACTTGAATCGACCAGAGTTCTGTACATAGCTCCAAGCCCCCATTTCCGCTCCAACAGCAGCCCTTACTAGGAGTCAGCGTCACACCGAAGAATTCACGATTGAAGCAGGCACGCAAATCATGGAGCAGAGCCGGAGTCCCTACACTTCACCACTGTAAAGCCTCGTCATCAAGATTACCAAACGCTCCCATCACAAGCGTAGCTTCACCACTGGCCGCAACGGCCTGAGCGGCCGCAGCCCACCCCTCGCGCACCGGTTTTTCAGACTTGCGCAGCACAATACCGGAGCCTTCCACCGTCATAACAGCAATGGTCTCCCCGTCCAAGCCCGCCTGGGCTAGGATCTTCTGAGGGATCACAACCAGCTTGCTATGTCCAATACTGCGAATTGAAATAAGCATCTCATCTCCAAATCATTCAAAAATTATTTTCAACATCAAAAATACAACTCGGAATAAAATAACTAAAACATTATTTAATAAAAATAGATCGTAGTGATCCGTTGATAAAATTAATAGTTTAATACATTCCTCAAATGATAATAAAAAATATAGTATTAGACCCTCAGACCTCTCTACCCCTGGGAATTAAGGCTAATGATCACATTCAAATTTCGACTAGCATTCGCCTAAGCCATTTATTCAAGACGAGTATTACCACAAGCAGCTAATCCGGCTACACGACTGTTCCCGGGCAATAATTCAGAAATTTCTTCATGTGGAATGTTCAACCTCATCGAATCTAATATTTTATTCCAATCTCTGGAGGTAGAAGCGTAATCGACACCCACAGCATTTGCTGCTTGCTTAACATTCAAGGGCATGCATAGCGCATCAGCTACGCGTTCATTAATTTTTAACATCCGCGCATGCTGCTTTATTACCGACGGAAGATGCAAAACTCCTAGCTCAGCTGACGGAGGTTTATCTACATCGTTCACAGTGATGCTGCGGAGAAACGGACAAATTTCCCACATTGCATTACTAAGAAGAATTCGCACACTTAGGTGCCTATCACCACAACTGAACAGTGTCCCCTAGCAGGCAATGGGGTTTTCAATAATTCCAAAATTGATGATAAGGATGAGGCATCCCAAGCTTGACACAGATATTCTTCTAAGGCTCTATGCGCATCAAACCACGAAGAAAAATTTTCGATAAATTTTGCAACACGCCTGTTCCATTCAGTAAATCGAAAGTATTCCTCTTGATTCTGAAATGCCATTCCCATGCTCTTCAACAGCACTTTATACGCATCTACGACCCCGATAGTCTCACCGGAAAAATCGAATTTCCTGCAATTAGGGCATGCGTCACCAGGCAATCTAAAATTATTTATCGCCCCAAGTAAATTTCCGCAATTATTGCACTGCGACAGCAACGGGCTTCCATGGATATGACAAATTCTAACTGAAGAAATTTGATGCATAACTTTCCAGCTTGCGAAACCATACACATCGAGTTCCTCATCTGAACAGTTCTTACACCAACGAAGATGCTTTACTCTGTCAATACTGAAATTCAACCCAAAATAATCAGGTATCAACGCTTTTTCACGGTTATTTGCATCCTCTTTGTCAATCGAAAGATTCACGTATCCAAATAATGTGTGTCGCCGTATAACTTCTTCGGGAGAAAGTACTCCAGCAAAGTATGTACTGCTAATTGTGCCCGAACGCGTTCCCATCAAATAGGGGATTGTGATCATCCGTGGCTGATTAAAAAAACTTGCTGTAGCTGTACGCGGCGAACGGTGCGCAGATGAACGATGTAGATGAACCAAGGCGGTATATAGATAGGCTCCGCTTGGTAGTGCTGCACCAGCCCTGTTCACTTCTGCTTGCAACTCTATTCCTGCCATAAGTCACAAAACAGGTCGGGAATCGCCACCGTTTTCAACCTTCGCTGTATTGACTATCGCCTCGTAAGATTCGCCCCCATTGCAAAGAGGATTTTTTTGTTTTCCAACTTTATTCAGTTGGACCACCAGGTGCAGCGCCTGGGCGCCCACAGTTACTTGCACAGACATGTCGTCCTCTTCACAAATCGATAGCTGTCTGCGCTTGCCAGATAAGCGCAAACCGTCAAAAACACAGAGAAATTAAAAAGGCCTGCAATCGCAGGCCTTGGGGGCGAAAGACCGGCTTATGCGGCCAGGTTGGCACGCATCTGGTCGATCACGGCCTGGTAGTCGGGCTTGCCGAAGATGGCGCTGCCGGCCACGAAGGTGTCGGCACCGGCATTCGCCACGGCGCGGATGTTGCCTTCCTTGATGCCGCCGTCCACTTCCAGGCGGATGTCCTTGCCGCTGGCATCGATGCGCTTGCGCACGGCTTCGATCTTGCGCAGCGTGCTGTCGATGAAGCTCTGGCCACCGAAGCCGGGGTTGACGCTCATCAGCAGGATCAGGTCCAGGTCCTCGATCACCCAGTCCAGCACGTCCAGGGGCATGGCGGGGTTGAAGGTCAGGCCGGCCTTGGCGCCGTGCGACTTGATGTTCTGGATGCTGCGGTGCACGTGGGCCGAGGCATCGGGGTGGAAGCTGATGTAGTCCGCACCGGCCTTGGCGAAGGCGCTGGCCAGCTCGTCCACGGGCTGCACCATCAGGTGCACGTCGATGGGCACGGGGCGGCCATCGGGCGTCACGGCATGGGGCTTCAAAGCCTCACAGATCATGGGGCCAAACGTGAGGTTGGGCACGTAGTGGTTGTCCATGACGTCGAAGTGGATCCAGTCGGCGCCTGCGGCAATGACATTGCGCACTTCTTCACCCAGACGGGCAAAGTCGGCGGACAGGATGGAAGGGGCGATGCGGTACGTGGGGTTCATGGCCGCCAATTGTCGCAGTTACCATTGCCACATGCCCATGTACGAGTTTCACGTCGAGGCCCAGGCCCAGTACGAGCCGGAGCAGTCCATGCCCCAGCAAGGCCTGTTTCGCTTCGCCTACACCATCACGGTCACCAACACCGGCGAGGGCGCCGCGCAGCTGATTGCGCGCCACTGGCTGATCACCGACGCCCAGGGCGCGCAGCAGGAAGTCCACGGCCTGGGCGTGGTCGGCCGCCAGCCGATGCTGCAGCCCGGGGAGTCGTTCCGCTACAGCAGCAGCTGCGAGCTGCGCACCCCCAGCGGCACCATGCAGGGCCGCTACCTGTGTGTCACAGAAGCCGGGGAAACTTTCGACACCCCGATCGCTCTGTTCGTGCTGGATATCGACCCGTCGGCCACGGGCGCGGATATCCCGTCTCCCCCCTCTCGCACCCTGCACTGAATGCCCCATCCCACCCACGACCTCCCACGCCTGCTGGCGGAACTTGACCCCCACGCCGAGCTGGCGGAACGCCACCTGTGGCTGATCCATGTGCTGGAGTGGGTCCGGGCCGCCGAACCCTCGGTCGAGGTGGCGCTGGGTCGCGTGGAGTCGCTGGTGGCGGCGATCGAGGCCGATGCCGATCTGCGCCAGCGCCTGCAGGCCTGGTGGCTGGCGTTCATCGACCGCGTGGACATCACCACCTTGCTGGCCGACTTCGGGTTTGCGCCGCGCACGGCCATGATCACCGAGGTGTCGGAGCGCCTGCGCCACAAGCTGCTACCCGGCACGCCCGAGACCATCGATGCCTCCGAGCTGTTTTCCATCGCCCTGCCCAGCGAGTTCGATGCCCGCTGGCTGATCGCCCTGCCCGAGCCGCTGCTGCAGCGCCTGGCCGCGCTGCTGGCCCCGGCCGACAGCCAGGGCGCCAGCTTCTGGCAGCACGCGCTGCTGAATGCCATCACCTACTGCGCGGGCCAGATCCTGGCCAACGGCTTTGCGCCCGAGCTGCGCCTGCGCATGAGCGAGGAGGCGCGCGAGCAGCGCCCCTTCCACGACCTGATCCGCGATGTGGAGAGCCTGCGCATCGAGGTGCTGCACGGCCTGCGCACCACCGACCGGCTGGAAGAGGCCGAGAAGCGCCTGCGCGAACGCCTGGATGCCTGCCGAGCGGCCATCGGCACAGTCTACCAGCACTTCGGCGATGAAGGCATCTCCGTCGGCCTGGTGTTCCGCGTGCGCCAGCTGCGCACGCGCATCGTGCGCATCCGCCAGTTGCTGGACTGCCTGACCAGCGCGCACACCGAGCAGGACGCCATGCGCCTGCTGGCGGGCTTCGTCAGCGTCGGGCGCGAGCGGCGCAGCCTGCGCTCGCTGCTGTCCACCAACTCCTCGCTGCTGGCCGCCAAGGTCACCGAGCGCAGCGCGGAAACCGGCGAGCACTACATCACCCGCAACAGCCGGGAATACCTGCAGATGCTGCGCCGGGCGGCGGGCGGCGGCCTGGTCATGTCCGTGACCACCCTGGTCAAGTTCGGCCTGGCCGCGCTGGCGTTTTCCGCCTTCTGGGGCGGGTTCTGGGCCGGCCTTAACTACGCCATCAGCTTCGTGCTGATCCAGCTGCTGCACTTTACGGTGGCCACCAAGCAGCCGGCGATGACGGCACCGGCCATGGCCTCCAAGCTCAAGAACATCAATGAGGACGGGGCCATCGAGACCTTTGTGGACGAGGTGGCCAACCTCACCCGCAGCCAGGTGGCGGCCATCCTGGGCAATGTGCTGGTCGTGTTCCCGGCCGCACTGGGCCTGGCCTGGCTGTTCAGCCGGGCGCTGGGCCACCCGCCGCTGGACGTGGTGCACGCCACCCAGGTGCTGGACTCGCTGAGCCTGCTGGGCCCCTCGCTGCTGTTTGCGGCCTTCACCGGCGTGCTGCTGTTCGTCAGCAGCCTGATCGCCGGCTGGGCGGAAAACTGGTTCGTGCTGCGCCGCATGGACTCGGCCATGCGCTACAACCCGCGCATCACCCGCCTGCTGGGCGCACCGCGCGCCAAGCGCTGGGGCGACTTCTGGCGCCGCAACATCTCCGGCTTTGCAGCCAACATCTCCCTGGGCCTGATGCTGGGCCTGACCCCGGCGATCGCCGGCTTCTTCGGCCTGGGCCTGGAAGTGCGCCACGTTACCCTGTCCTCGGGGCAGCTGGGCGTGGCCGGTGCCACCTTCGGCTGGGAGATCGTGCATGACGACGCTTTCTGGTGGGCCGTGGCGATGTTGCCCTTCAACGGCGCCCTCAATGTGCTGGTAAGTTTCTACCTGGCGTTCCGCATGGCCTTGCGCGCGCAGAACGTCACCGGGGTGGAGCGCTCGCGCATCTACGCGGCCATCCGCCACCGCCTGCGCACCCGCCCCCTGAGTTTTTTCAAGCCCTGAGCCCACCGGCCCAGACCGGGCAGCCCGCCGGGCCTGCCCTTGACGAGGAGACCCCCCTAAGGATGAAGGTATGACCCCAGATCCCACCTTTTGGGCCCAGTGGCTCAAACCCTCTGCAGGCCTCGACACCCTGCAATGGTCGCTGCTGCTGGCGCTGGCCGCGCTGATCGGCTATGTGTTCCAGCGCCATCTGCAAATGCCCAAGGTGCTGGGGTATGCCGTGGTCGGCACCCTGGCCGGCCTGCTGGGCTTCAGCGCCACCACCTGGCCGCTGCAGGGCCCGGCGCTGTTCGCCCTGGAACTGGGGGTGTCCATCATCCTGTTTGAATGCGGGGGCCGCATCACCCTGCGCTGGTTCCGCCACAACCCCATGGTGCTGGTGCAAAGCCTGCTGGAAGCGGCGCTGACCTACTTCGCCGTGTTCTACGCCTTGGTCTGGCTGCAGGTGCCGCCCACCACGGCCACGCCGCTGGCGCTGATCGCCATGGCCGCCTCGCCCGTGGTGCTGACGCGCGTGGTCAACGACACGCGCGCGGCCGGCCCGGTGACCGACCGGGCCATCGCCCTGGCCACACTGTCCACGCTGTATGCGCTGACCCTGGGCAGCGCCAAGGCCGAAATCTTCGCCCGGCCCTCGGCCTCGCTGTGGCAGGACATCACGCCCGTGCTGGTGGTGCTGGGCGTGTCGGTGGCGGTTGCCGCCCTGCTGTGCCTGGCGATGCGCCTGGCGCTGCAGCTGATGAGCCCGACCAGCGAGAACACCTCCATCCTGATGCTGGCGCTGATCGCGGCGGCCACCGCGATTGCCGCGCACCTGGGCGGCTCGGCCCCGCTGGCGGCGCTGCTGGGCGGCATGCTGCTCAAGCAGCTGCACCAGCGCCCCTGGGCCTGGCCGCGACAGCTGGGCACGGCCTCGTCGCTGCTGACCCTGTTGATGTTCGTGCTGGTCTCCACCGTGGCGGCCCAGGCCTCGTGGAGCGGGGCCGTGGCCCTGGCCGTGCTGGCCCTGGTGGTGGCCCGCCTGCTGGCCAAGGCCGTGGGCGTGGGCCTGGGCAACATCAGCACCGGCGCCAGCTGGCGCCAGGCGGTCTGGGTGTCGTGCGCCATGGCGCCGATGTCGGCCGTGGCGCTGCTGATCACCTCGCAGTTCGCCCAGGCGGCACCGGAGCAGGCCCAGGCCATCTCGGCCACGGCCCTGCCCGCCATCCTGCTGCTGGAGCTGCTGGGCGCCATCCTGGCCACGCTGGCCCTGCGCCGCGCCGGGGAAACCTCGCCCAAGGCGCAGGCGGCCCTGCCCACCCCCCAAGACGGAGCCTGAACATGCCTTTGGAAGCCTTTCAGCAGTCCGAACCCCTGACCCTGGGGGTGGAGCTGGAGCTGCAGCTGGTCAACACCCACGACTACGACCTGGCGCCCTACGCCACCGACATGCTGCGCCTGATGGACAAGCACGCCCTGCCCGGCAGCGTAGTGCCCGAGATGACCAGCAGCATGATCGAGGTCTCGACCGGCATCTGCCGCAGCGCGGCCGAGGTGCTGAGCCAGCTCACCCCCATCCGCGACGCGCTGGTCAAGAGCGCCGACAAGCTCAACATCGCCGTGGTCGGCGGCGGCACCCACCCCTTCCAGCTGTGGCACCAGCAGCGCATCTACGACAAGGCGCGCTTCCACGAGCTGTCGGCGCTGTACGGCTACCTGACCAAGCAGTTCACCATCTTCGGCCAGCACATCCACATCGGCTGCCCCGATGCCGATGCCGCGCTGCTGATGCTGCACCGCATGAGCCGCTACATCCCGCACTTCATCGCGCTGTCGGCCTCCAGCCCCTACGTGCAGGGGCAGGACACGGCGTTTGACTCGGCGCGGCTGAACTCGGTGTTCGCCTTCCCGCTGTCCGGGCGCGCGCCCTGCGTGCTGAGCTGGAAGGAGTTCGAGCAGTACTTCGACAAGATGACCGCCACCGGCGTGGTCAAGAGCATGAAGGACTTCTACTGGGACATCCGCCCCAAGCCCGAGTTCGGCACCATCGAGATCCGCGTGTTCGACACGCCGCTGACCATCGAACGCGCCGCCGCCCTGGCGGGCTATGTGCAGTCGCTGGCCGCCTGGTTCCTGGAGGCCCAGCCCTTCACCCCGGCCGAGGACGACTACCTGGTCTACACCTACAACCGCTTCCAGGCCTGCCGCTTCGGGCTGGATGCGGTCTACGTCGACCCGGCCACGGGCCAGCACATGCCGCTGTCCGAGCACATCCTGCAGACCATCGACCAGATCACCCCCCAGGCGGCACGCCACGGCGCAGCCCCGGCGCTGCAGACATTGCGCAGCGACGTCGCCAACAGCCACAATGACGCACGTTGGCTGCGCGAACGCCAGGCACGGGAACAGCTGCTGGGCGAGGTGACGCGCCAGGCCTCGCGCCGGTTCCGGGGCGAGGCCATTTAGGGAACACCGGGGGCAACCCCAAAAACATAGCTGCATGCGCTTGTCAAACAATGCTTTCGAACCAAAATGTGCTTGAAACGCTTGAATGACAAGCGCAAACCGCTACTTTTTTATCATGGGCGAATTCGAACTGATCCGCAAATTCTTCCAGCGCCCGGTGCGCCGCTCGCCCCTGGGCGTGGGCGACGACTGCGCGCTGCTGGCGCCCGCGCCCGGCATGCAGCTGGCCGTGTCCAGCGACATGCTGGTCGAAGGGCGCCACTTCTTTGCGGACGTGAATCCCCAGTTGCTGGGCCACAAGGCCCTGGCCGTGAACCTCAGCGACCTGGCCGCCTGCGGTGCCCGGCCCCTGGCCTTCACCCTGGCGCTGTCGCTGCCGCGCGCCGATGCCGCCTGGTGCCAGGCCTTCAGCGACGGCCTGTTCGCCCTGGCCGCGCAGCACGACTGCGAACTCGTCGGCGGCGACACCACACAGGGCCCGCTGAACCTGTGCATCACCATCTTCGGCGAAGTGCCCACCGGCCAGGCCCTGCTGCGCAGCGGCGCCCAGGTCGGTGACGACATCTGGGTCAGCGGCACCCTGGGCGACGCACGCCTGGCGCTGGACGCCCTGCTGCGCCAGCACGCCCTGCCCCCCGCCGTGCTGGCCCAGGCGCGCCAGCGGCTGGAGCAGCCCACCCCGCGCGTGGCCCTGGGTCAGGCGCTGCGCGGCATTGCCAGCAGCTGCCTGGACGTGAGCGACGGCCTGCTGGGCGACCTGGGCCACATCCTGGACGCCAGCGGCGTCGGCGCCTGCATCGACGCCAACATCACGCGCGGCCTGCTGCATGCGCGCCGCCACCCGCTGATGGCGGCCCTGGCCACCACCCGCATCGACGCCTGCACCCTGGCCGGCGGCGACGACTACGAGCTGTGCTTCACCGCCCCCGCCAGCGCCCAGACCGCCGTGCGCGAGGCGGCCCAGCAGAGCGCCACGCCCGTCACCTGCATCGGCCGCATCGAGGCCCAGCGCGGCGTGCGCGTCATCGCCCCCGGCGGCCAGCAGCTGCCGCTGCGCTTCGCCGCGTTCGACCATTTCGCCTGACGCCGGGCTGGCCGGCGCCCCCTGCGCGACTTCTACAATCGCTCCATGGAACCCATCACCGACGTGCAGCCCAAGCGCTTCACCGCACACCCCGGGGCCGGCGCGTCCGCCGCACCGGCCAGCGCGCCCCCACGCCCCAGCGTGCGCTTCCTGCTGCAACACCCGGCCCACCTGATCGCGCTGGGCTTCGGCTCGGGCCTCAGCCGCGTGGCGCCTGGCACCGTCGGCACCCTGTGGGCCTGGCTGGCGTTCCTGGTGCTGCAGCTGTGGCTGACACCCGCACAGATCGGCTGGCTGATCGCCGCCAGCCTGCCCGTCGGCTGGTGGGCCTGCACCGTCACCGCCCGCCACCTGCGCGTGGCCGATCCTGGCCACATCGTCTGGGACGAAGTGATTGCCATGTGGATCGTGCTGTGGCTGGCCATGCCCATGGGCTTTTGGGGCCAGCTGAGCGCGTTTGCACTGTTCCGTTTCTTCGATGCCGCCAAACCCGGCCCCGTGCGCTGGGCCGACCGCCTGTGCAAGGGCTTCGGCCCGCGCGGCGGCTGGGGCATCCTGCTGGACGACCTGGTGGCGGCCTTCTGCACCCTGCTGGTGCTGGCGGTGTGGCGCCACCTGTTCGGCTGAGGCCGCCCATGACGGCCGCGCCCGACCTTGCCCCCACCGTGCGCCAGCTGGCGGCGGCCCTGCAGCAGCGCGGCTGGCTGATGGCCACCGCCGAAAGCTGCACCGGCGGCCAGATCGCCGCCGCCTGCACGGACCTGGCGGGCTCCAGCCTGTGGTTCGACCGCGGCTTCGTGACCTATTCCAACGCCGCCAAGACCGAGATGCTGGGCGTGCCTGCCGCCCTGATTGCCACGCACGGCGCCGTCAGCGAGGCCGTGGTGCGCGCCATGGCCCACGGCGCGGTGGCGCACTCCCAGGCCCAGGTCAGCGTCGCCGTCAGCGGCGTGGCCGGCCCCAGCGGGGGCAGTGCCGACAAGCCCGTCGGCACGGTCTGGCTGGCCTGGTGCGTGCAGGGCCAGGTGCACAGCCGCGTGCACCACTTCCCCGGTGACCGCGCGGCCGTGCGGGCGCAGACCACGGTCCTGGCACTGCAACATTTGGTGACAACCCTCCAGCCACCCTGAGCGCAGGGGTCCCCCACCCGTCACGGCGACAACCCCGGCACGCAGTCAGACGGTCGATTCCCCCTAAAATCTCCCGCTTTGTCAGCCAAGCGCTTACAGGCGAAAATGCGCGGGCTTTATCCACTCCCCCTCTTTGTTCCGCAGAGAAAGTGCTTCTATGTCTCTTCCGCCCGTGCTTTCCTGGCTTCGCGCTGCCCCCATGCTCCAGCCAGGACGGTGGATACGACCTGTAACAGCCGCCAGTTTGATGTGTGTTATGGCCGCAGCCACACCGCTGGCCCAGGCGGCCGCTGCGCCCGCCGCCGAGGTGCAACAGCTGGTTGACCAAGGCAAGATCAACGATGCCGCGCAGCGCGTGCAGACCCTGCTCAAGCAAAGCCCCCAGGATGTGCAGCTGCGCTTTCTGCAGGGCGTGATCGCGGCCGAACAGCAGAAGTACGACCAGGCCATCCAGGTCTTCACGGCCCTGACACGCGACCACCCCCAGTTGCCCGAGCCCTACAACAACCTGGCCGTGCTGCACGCCGCCAAGGGCGAGGACCGCAAGGCCGCCCAGGTGCTGGAACAGGCCATCCGCACCAACCCCAGCTACGCCACCGCCCATGAGAACCTGGGCGACCTGTACGCCCGCATGGCCGGCGACGCCTATGCCAAGGCCTTGCAGCTGGACAACAACCGCAAGCCCGCGCCGCCCAAGCTGTCGCTGATCAAGCAGATCTTCCCGACCTCCGGCACCGGCGCCGCCGTGGTCGCGGCCGCACCGGCTGCGGCGCCCCGCCCCGCCGCGGTCGAGCCCAAGGCTCCCGCAGCACCCGCCCCCACACCGGCACCGGCAGCCCCTGCGCAAGCTGCGGCCCCCGCACCGGTGGTGACACCGGCTGCTGCGCCAGCACCCGCCCCGGCGCCCGCGGCCACCCCACCTGCACCAGCCGCCCCGGCCGCCGCCGTGGTCGAGAAGGCCGACAAGACCGAGAAGGCCAAGGAAGGCCCCTCGGCCCACCAGCAGGCCGTCGACGCGGTGGAAAAGGCCGTGCTGGCCTGGGCCAAGGCCTGGGAGCAGCAGAACATCAACGCCTACTACGCGGCCTACAGCCCCCGCTTCGATCCCCAGGGCGGCACCCTGGCGGCCTGGAAGCAGGAGCGCAAGGACCGCATCGTGGGCCGCGACGCCATCACCGTGGCGGTGCGCAACCTGAAGGTCACGCTGGACGGCGACAAGGCGGCCGCCAGCTTCCAGCAGTACTACGCCTCCGGCAGCTACAAGGCCACCACCCGCAAGACCCTGCGCATGCAGCGCGAGGGCAACCAGTGGCGCATCGTCCGAGAAGAAACAGGCCGCTAATGTCCCGCGATCCGATCCGTAGCCCCTTGTCCCCCCTCCGCCCGCGCTGGCTGGCCACCTGCCTGGCCGGCGCCGCGCTGGCGGGCAGCCTGGGCTGGACCTCCACCGTCTGGGCCTCCTCGCAGGCCCAGGAGCTGGCGCGTGCCGAACAGCGCCTGGTCGCCATCCTGGCGCAGATCGAGCGCCGCGAAATCAACGCCGCCCTGCGCGCCGTGGCCGAGCTGACCGAGGAGGTGCCTAACTTCCGCGCCGCCCAGTTGCTCTACGCCGACCTGCTGCGCATGCGCACCGGCAGCGGCCCCATGGGCGCCCAGTTGGCCCAGACACAGACCACGCCCAGCACCAGCAACCGCAGCGTGGCCGACCAGAGCATTGCCCCGCCCGAGTTCTTCCAGGGCCTGCAAAGCGAGCTGCAGCGCCGCCGCCAGGCCGCGGTCGACCTGCCGCCACCGGGCATGATCCCCAGCAACTTCCTGCACCTGAGCCCCTCGGTGCGGCATGCGATCGCCGTGGATGCCAGCCGCTCGCGGCTGTACGTGTTCGCCAACGGCCCGCAGGGCATGGAGCTGATCTCCAACTTCTACGTCACCGTGGGCCGCAACGGCGTGCACAAGCGCGCCGAAGGCGACCAGCGCACACCGCTGGGCGTGTACTTCGTCGGCCGCCAGATCCCTGGCGAGAAGCTGCCCGAGCTGTATGGCAAGGGCGCGCTGACGGTCAACTACCCCAACGACTGGGACCGCCTGCAGGGCCGCACCGGCAGCGGCATCTGGCTGCACGGCGTGCCCTCCGACCAGTTCGCGCGCGTGCCCCAGGCCAGCGATGGCTGCGTGGTGCTGTCCAACCCGGACATCAGCTTCCTGATGGAGTCCATCGACCGCCGCACGCCGGTGCTGATCGCGGAAAAGCTGGACTGGGTCACCCCGCAGTGGACCACCCAGCAGCACAAGCAGGACAGCTTCATGCAGGGCCTGGAGCAGTGGCAGACGGCCTGGCGCCAGGGCGACACGCAGCGCCTGTCGGCGCTGTACAGCGCCGAGCTGGCCGGTGCCGAGCCGCTGAGCAAGCGCCGCAGCCGCCTGTCCTCGTACGGCCCGCTGGCCAGCCTGGCGATCGATGACATGTCGGTCTACAACTGGCGCGAGGCGGCTGGCGAGATCCGCATCGTCAACCTGCATGTGGCGACCAAGGGCGGCAACAGCCCCACCGTGCGCCAGTACTGGCGCAAGCAGGACGGGCGCTGGCAGATCTTCTCGGAAGACGTGCTGAGCTGAGAACTACGCGCCGCGCGACACCCCGCAAAAAAGCCCGCTCGCATCGCGCCAGCGGGCTTTTTGGTGTCCGGCCCAGGGCCAAGGGCTGCTCAGGTTCTCATGCGCTGCACCAGGCGCTGGCTCTGGGCGTCCAGGCCCACCAGTTCCACCGTGCAGCCATGCTGCTGCAGGCGCTGCACCACCTTGTCCAGGGCGCCGACGGCGGTGATGTCCCAGAAGTGCGCGCCGCTGACGTCGATGCGCACCGGCAGCCCGGCGACGGCACGCACGTCGAAGCTTTCCACCAGCGCATCGGCCGAGGCAAAGAACACCTGCCCGCTGACCCACCAGGTGCGCGCCCCGGTGGCCGGATCATCGGCATGGCGCACCTGCAGCATGTGCGCCACCTTGAAGGTGAAGAACACGCCCGACAGCAACACCCCGGTGATCACGCCCGCCGCCAGGTTGTGCGTGGCGATGGTGATGACCACCGTGGCCAGCATCACGCCGCTGGACAGGCGCGGGTGGCGCACCAGGTTGCCCAGCGACTTCCAGTCGAAGGTGGAGGCTGAGACCATGACCATGATGGCCACCAGGGCCACCACCGGCACCTGCGACACCCAGTCCTTGAGCGCCACCATCAGCACCAGCAGGAACACCCCGGCAAACAGCGTGGACAGGCGCCCGCGCCCGCCGTATTTCACATTGCCCACGGCCTGGCCGATCATGCCGCAGCCGGCAATGCCGCCAAAGACGCTGGAGGCCATGTTGGCCAGGCCCAGGCCCGTGCATTCGCGGTTCTTGTCGCTGGGGGTGTTGGTCATCTCGTCGACCACGGCGGCGGTCAGCACCGACTCCAGCAGGCCGACCATGGCGATGGCCAGCGCCGGCAGCAAGATGATGCGCAGCGTCTCCAGGCTGGCAGGCACCGCGGGCAGGCCGAACTGCGGCAGCGCCTCGGGCAGCCGGCCCAGGTCGGCCACCGTGGCCACGGGCAGGCCCAGCAGCGCCGCCAGCACGGTCAGCACCACCACGCAGATCAGCGGCGAGGGGATCAGGCCGAACAGCGTCAGCCCCAGGCGCTGGCCCAGCCACGGCAGGCCGTAGATCAACAGCAGGCCCAGCGCCAGCAGGGCCCAGGTGGGCGCATTCGCCCCGTGCAGGTGCGGCAGCTGGGCGGCAAAGATCAGGATGGCCAGCGCATTCACAAAGCCGGTGCGCACCGAGCTGGAGACAAAGCGCATCAGCACGCCCAGCTTGCACAGGCCAAAGACGATCTGCAGGGCCCCGGCCAGCAGGCCAGCGGCAAACAGGTAGGGTAGACCGTGCGCCGCCACCAACGGCGCCGCCACCAGGGCCACCGAGCCCGCCGCCGCCGACACCATGGCCGGGCGCCCGCCGAAGACGGCGATGACGATGCTGATGACAAACGAGGCAAACAGCCCCACGGACGGATCGACCCCGGCGACGAAGGAGAAGGCGATCACCTCCGGAATCAGGGCGAAGGTGGCGACGGCGCCGGCCAGCAGTTCGCGCGGAATGCTGGGCGCCCATTCCGCACGCAGGCGGGCAAGCAGGGGCAAGGACATGGACAGGTGCAACGAGCGGGGCGGAGGGCGGGGTGGGACCTGGCGGTCACCCACAAAAAAGGAGCTGCCAGCGCTGGATATGGCTAAGTTTCAGAGATAAAACCATCTGAAACCCTTTGCATACCAGCGCCAGCAGCTCCTTTTCAAGAAGCGTGCCGGGACGGATTCCGCCCCGGCGTTCCGGCATTCAGGCGATCAGGCGCCGCAGCACTTCTTGAACTTCTTGCCGCTGCCGCAGCTGCAGGCATCGTTGCGGCCGGGTTGGTCGCCCTTGACCACGGCCTCCACGCGGGGGCCGATGCTGCGCCACAGCTGGCGCAGGTCGTACACGGCCCAGATGGCTTCGCCGAACGCGTCCAGGCGCTCCTGGCTGGTGGAGGCGGGGCCTTCCTCGGCGTACAGGTTCAGCGCGGGCTCGCCGTCGTCGTCCTCGGTCAGGTCGACCACGAATTCCATGGCCGCATCCAGCATCTGCGCGGCTTCCTTGTCGCGGGGGGCGGCCCATTCCTCGGCCCAGTTTTCCACCACGAACATGAAGCCCAGGGCCCAGACCTGGGCGAAGGACGGGATCTCCTCATCGGCCAGCTCGGCCCGCTCGGCCTCGGGCAGCATCAGCACGGCACCCCGGGTGTCCATGACTTCGGGCTGGAAGGCGGCCTCGTCCTGCAGGGACTTGATCTCGGTGTCCAGCTGGGTGCGCAGCTCGGCCATGCGCAGCGCGGCCAGCTCCAGGAAACGGGCCTGCTGGGCCGCGTCCAGAAAGGCTTCCAGCTGGGGCAGGGGCTGGCCTTCGGCCACGCTCAGCGCCTCGCCGTCACCCAGCAGCATGGGCAGCCATTCGTTCGCGGGGATCTCGCGGCGGGTGCAGACGATGGCCGCCAGGAAGCCGTCGCAGAACTCCCACTGGGGGATTTCCTCGGCGCGCTCGCGCATGGCTTCCAGCATCGCGTCCAGCTCCTCCAGCATCTCGGTGCTCAGGGCGGATTGGGGTTCCAGGGTGTCAGGGGTATCGGTCATGGGACGGTGTCGGTGTGCGGGGGAGGGGCCGGGGCGATGGCAGGGCCGTCGCGGGGGCCGGAAGGTGGCGGCATGCGCAGGCATGCAGCGCCGTTGCCGCGCAGTGTAGCCCGCAGGCCAAGTCCGCGTCGCGCACCCTGGCGTTGTCGACCCGCGCGCAGCCCCTGGCGAACAAGGCACAATCGCCGCACCGACCGCCGGCCTGCCCGGAGGCCCCTGTTTTTCTGGACCGACTGCCTGTGCCTGCTTCCGCGACCGCCCCCGACTACGACGCCTTCCTCCACGCCCATGTGCAGAGCCAGCCGCACAGCGTCATGCGCTACGACGTGGACGGGGAGAGCCTGTGGGTCAAGCGGGCCGGC
Source organism: Comamonas aquatica (assembly GCF_018064205.1). NCBI lineage: Bacteria > Pseudomonadati > Pseudomonadota > Betaproteobacteria > Burkholderiales > Comamonadaceae > Comamonas > Comamonas aquatica. The sequence continues at coordinate 3,288,576 of NZ_CP072916.1, forward strand.
GCCACCGTGCCGGGCTGGCGCCTGCGGGTGCTGGGCGCGGCCGCCAAGGCCTTGCGCATGCCCGTGCTCAGCCCCGTGCCCAACCCCGGCGGGCGCGCGGCCATGGCCATCGAGGTGGCGCGCCTGCAGGACCTGCAGCGCCGCGGCCTGCGCGTGCCCACCGTGCTGGCGCACTGCGCCGACGGCTTTGTCATGCGCCACCTGGGCGCCCCCGGCCAGGAAACGCCCAACCTGGGCAATGCGATGGAAGAAGCCATGCCCCGCGGCGCCCACGCCGTGCTGGCGCTGTGGAAGCAGGGTCTGCAGGCGATTGCCAAGGTACACAAGGCCGGCACCTGCCTGAGCCAGGCCTTTGCGCGCAACCTGGTGCGCTGCCCCGATGGCGTGATCGGCTACATCGACTTCGAGGACGACCCCGCCGCCCACCTGCCCCTGGCCGTGTGCCAGGTCCGCGACGCCCTGTGCTATGCCCACTCCACGGCCTGGATCCTGGCGCAGGCCGGGGCGCTGGAGCCGGCACGCGCGCAGTGGAAGGCCTGGGTCAGCACCCTGTCGCCCGACGCGCGCGAGTTGCTGCACGCCTCCATCGCGCGCATGGCCTGGGCCGGCCGCCTGCCCGACAGCCGCCGGTTGGGCCGCGACGCACAGCGCCTGCGCAGCGCGTTCGAACTGGTGCGCGCCGACCGCTGACGCCCCTGACCCCGCCACAGACCACCCCATGCCGCCTGGCCCGAGAGTGCGCGCCCACGCACCAGGCGCTGCCGCACCCTGCCGGCGAGCGGTTGCACGACCGCCGGTAGAATAAATAACATAGCACTATATGCAATAGCCACAAGCTATTTCATGCCATTTGACCGTGGATCGTGCCCCCTGCCGCGATAGCGACCGTCGCCGCCAGTCCCTAGGATCGAGCGCTTTGCCGCCCTGCTGGGACCCATGACGCAAGACCACTTCGACCCTCCGCTGCTGATCCGCGAGCTGCAATCGCGCACCGTGAGCCTGGAGCGCACCCCGTTCTTCTACAACGCCGGGGGCCAGCCCTGCTACCTGGACCAGTTGCCCCCCGAGGCCACGCTGCTCCAGCCCGCGCCCTGCGACCCGCAGGCCCAGGCCGGCCGCCCCTACCGCGTGCGCGGCCTGCGCAACACCAAGCTGTCGCCCGGCTTTGGCGTGGAGTACGAGCTGGACCTGGCCGCCGAGGAGGTGGTGTTCGAGCCGCTGTGGGCCACTGCGGAGCATGCCGCCGCCTTCGGCATCACCGTCATCCAGCCCGGCCAGGGGCTGCGCATCGACAGCCGCTTCCCCGAGCTGCAGCACATGCACTTCGAGTACGGCGTGTTTGCCGGCCACTGGTCGCCCTACCAGGGCACGCAGAACCGCCTGTGCACCACCATCTGCACCGACCTGGAACACCACGACTTTCCGCACCTCTTCATCTCCTGCGACCCGGTCAAGCCGCTGGTGCTGAGCGTGGCGCGCTACTGGCCCGCCGAAGGCCGCATCTGCATGGCCGACCTGTGGATCCCGCAGGGCTGGAGCGTGTTCCTGCCAGCGCAGCCCGACAACGCCACGGCCCCCTGCGTGGACCTGCACAACAACCGGAACTCGGCACGCGCCTGCTGGGGCGACCTGTTCCAGGACCGCGTGCACACCCAGACCCTGCTGCGCGAGAAGGACGACTCCTTCCGCTGGTACTGGAACCCGCTGCCCACGTTGCACAGCCGCCCACCCGCGCAGGCGCCGCAGCACAGCGCCTGAGCCCGGAGGTCGCGCCCCATGCCCCAGCTGCCCCCACCCCAGCCCATCGACCAGGACGATATCTACCGCACGCTGCTGGAGTCCACCCAGGCCATCCCCTGGAAGATCGACTGGGCCAGCCAGCGCTACGTCTATGTCGGCCCCCAGATCGAGGCCTTGCTGGGCTGGCGCACCGACGACTGGGGCACGGTACAGGACTGGATCGACCGCATCCACCCCGATGAACGCGACCAGGTGGTCCACCGCTGTGTGGAGCTGTCGCAGGCCGGCGTCGACCACGAGGCCGACTACCGCGCGCTGACGGCCGACCAGCGCTACGTCTGGGTGCGCGAGACGGTGCACGTGCTGCGCAATGCACAGGGCGGCACCGAGGCCTTGGTCGGCTTCATTTTCGACATCCACGAACGCAAGCAGACCGAGCAAAGGCTGCTGGCGCTGCAGCGCGAACTGCAGGCCCTGTCCTACCAGGACAGCCTGACCCGCGTGGCCAACCGCCGCCGTTTCGACGAGGCGCTGGAGCAGGCCTGGGCCCAGGCCCAGACCGCGCAGACACCGCTGTCGCTGCTGGTTCTGGACATCGACTTCTTCAAACAGCTCAACGACTGCTACGGCCACCAGACCGGCGACCAGGCCCTGGTCCAGGTGGCGCAGGCGCTGGCCCAGGTCTGCGACAAGTGCAACGACCTGGTGGCGCGCTATGGCGGCGAGGAATTCGTGGTGCTGCTGCCCAAGGTGGGCCTGGACATCGCCCGGCAGGTGGCCGAGCGCTTTCGCCGCCTGCTGCAGGAGCAGGCCATTCCCCATGCCCGCTCGCCCTTCGGCCAGCAGGTCACGGTCAGCATCGGCGCCGGCAGCCTGGTGCCGCAGCCCGACCAGGACTGCGCCAGCTTCGTGCACGCGGTGGACCGGCTGCTGTACGCGGCCAAGAACGCCGGGCGCAACCGCGTGGTCGCGCAGGCGGTGGTGCTGTAGACTGGGCAGCCATCGCAAAAAAATAGCAACCTGCGCCCATTGCACCTGGTCCAGCGGCCGATTGGTTGCAGCATCACCCCGCGCCTGGCGGGCATGAAAAAAGCCCCGCTGAGCGGGGCTTCGGGGTCGGGCTGCGCGCTCGGCCTCAGGCCTTGGCGGGCACGGCGTCCAGCGCTGGCAGGGGCTTGCCATCCAGCGCGGCATGCAGCCGTTCCATGTCCACGCCCTTTTCCCAGCGCGACACGACCACGGTGGCCACGGCGTTGCCGATGAAGTTGGTCAGCGAACGGCACTCGGACATGAAGCGGTCCACGCCCAGGATCAGAGCCATGCCGGCCACGGGCACTTCGGGCACCACGGCCAGGGTGGCGGCCAGGGTGATGAAGCCCGCGCCGGTCACGCCGGCCGCGCCCTTGGACGACAGCATGGCGACCAGCAGCAGCGCGATCTGGTGGCCCAGCGTCAGCTCGGTGTTGGTGGCCTGGGCGATGAACAGCGCCGCCAGCGTCATGTAGATGTTGGTGCCGTCCAGGTTGAACGAGTAGCCGGTGGGCACCACCAGGCCGACCACGGACTTCTTGCAGCCGGCCTTTTCCATCTTTTCCATCAGCGAAGGCAGGGCCGATTCGGACGACGAAGTGCCCAGCACCAGCAGCAGCTCTTCCTTCAGGTAGCGGATCAGCTTGATCACCGAGAAGCCGCAGGCACGCGCCACGGCACCCAGGACCACCAGCACGAAGATGGCCGAGGTGATGTAGAAGGTCAGCACCAGCTCGGCCAGGTTCAGCAGCGAACCCAGACCGAACTTGCCGATGGTGAAGGCCATGGCACCGAAGGCACCGATGGGAGCGGCCTTCATCACGATGTTCACCAGCTTGAACACGGGTTTGGTCAGGGCTTCGAAGAAGTTCAGCACGGGCTTGCCGGCATCGCCCACCATGGCCAGCGACACGCCGAACAGCACGGCCACCAGCAGCACCTGCAGGATGTTGTCACCCACGAACGGGCTGATCAGGGTCTTGGGGATGATGTCCATCACGAAGCCGACCAGCGTCATGTCGTGCGACTTGGCCACGAAGCCCTGCACGGCCTTCTGGTCCAGGTCGGCGGGGTTGATGTTCATGCCCGCACCGGGCTGGAACACGTTGGCCACCACCAGGCCCACCACCAGCGCCAGCGTGGAGAAGGTGAGGAAGTACGCCATGGCCTTGCCGAACACGCGGCCCACGGTGGACAGCTGGGTCATGCCGGCGATGCCGGTGACGATGGTCAGGAAGATCACCGGCGCGATGATCATCTTGATCAGCTTGATGAAGGCATCGCCCAGCGGCTTCATGGCCTCGCCATAGGCGGGCTCGAAATAGCCCAGCAGCACGCCGATGATGATGGCGGCAACCACTTGGAAATACAGCTGGCGGTAGAACGGCAGCTTCAGGGTGTTCATTGCTTCAGCGGGGACGGCATGCATGCGAGGTGTTCCGGAAGTCCAAAAAAACGCACCCGGGGGTGCAACTGCCGGGGTTGTACTGCTGCGCCGCGCCCACGCCGATAACCTATTGGTATTAGAGGCCCCCTTTTTGCTGCAAGAAAGCCGCTTTTCTACGTAGAAATACGAACGATTTCACCCCTTGCCCAGCACCCGCCACGCACGCCCAGACGCCCGAACGGGCACACTGGAGGCCATGTTGTTCCCCCTTCGCCGCCGCACCGTCTGGACCGTCGCCACCTTGCTGCTGGGCATGCTGCTGAGCATGCTGACCGCGGGCTGGCTGACCTGGGAGCGGACCCTGCTGGCCGAGAGTGAGAACTACCTGCGCCAGCTCGCGGTGCGCGCCCAGGGGCTGACCCAGCGCGTGGACCGCTACCGCACCCTGCCCGAGGTGCTGTCCCTGGACAACGAGCTGCGCGCCGCGCTGCAGCACCCGCTGTCGGCGGGCGATGTGAACTACCTGAACCGCAAGCTGGAGCGGGCCAACGGCGCCAGCCAGGCCTCCACCCTGACCCTGATCGACCGCCATGGCATTGCCGTGGCCGCCAGCAACTGGCGCTCGCCGCGCAACAACGTGGGCGAGGACTACAACTTCCGCCCCTACGTGCAGCAGGCCCTGACCACGGGCAGCGGGCGCTTCTACGGCATCGGCACCACCACCGGCGAGCCGGGCTACTTTCTGTCGCAGGCCATCTACGACGAGGCCGGCCAGGTGATCGGCCTGGTGGCCATCAAGATCGCCCTGCATGAGCTGGAGCGCCAGTGGCTGCGCACCACCGACGTGGTGGTGGTGGCCGATGAGCACGGCGTGATCTTCCTGACCAGCCGCGAAGCCTGGCGCTACCGGCTGCTGCAGCCGCTTTCGTCCGAGGACCTGGCCATGCTGGCCGCCACGCGCCAGTACGAGGGCCAGACCCTGACGCCACTGCACTTCGACGTGCGCAAGCAGCTGGACAACGGCGGCCGGCTGGTGCGCCTGCGCGACAGCGACCTGCCGGGCCGCATGCTGCTGCAGACGCTGGAGCTGCCGCACAGCGGCTGGAAGATGCACCTGCTGCACGACATCCGCACCAGCCTGCAGACCAGCATCTGGGCGGCCGCCGCGGCGGGGGGGCTGTGGCTGGCCAGTGGGCTGCTGGTGCTGTTCGTGCGCCAGCGCCAGCGCCTGGCCCGCGTGCGCCAGCGCAGCCGCCAGGAGCTGGAGACCGTGCTGCGCCAGCATGCGCAGGAGCTGCGCACCGCCCAGGACGGCATCGTCCAGGCCGCCAAGCAGGCCGACACCGGCCTGTCGCGCAGCCTGGAGCACCTGCCCCAGGGCGTGGTCATCATCGACGCCGAACTGAACCTGGTGGCCTGGAATTCGCGCTACCTGCAACTGTTCCGCTACCCGTCCGAGCTGCTGCAGGTGGGCCGCCCGATCGAGGACCTGCTGCGCTACAACGCCCGCCGCGGCCTGCTGGGCCCGGCGCCGATGGAAGAGGCCATCCAGCGCCGCCTGCAGCACCTGCGCAGCGGCAAGCCCCACCTCCATGAAAGCGCCAAGGACGACGGCACGGTGCTGGAGATCCGCGGCAACCCGCTGCCAGACGGCGGCTTCGTCACCAGCTACGCCGACATCACCAGCTACAAGAACGCCGCGCGCGAGCTGCGGTCGCTGGCCGATGCGCTGGAGCAGCGCATCGTGGAGCGCACCCGCGACCTGGCCGCCGCCAAGCGCGAGGCCGAAGAGGCCAACCGCTACAAGACCCGCTTCGTCAACGCCGCCGTGCACGACCTGCTGCAGCCGCTGAACGCCGCACGCATGTTCACCAGCCTGCTGCCGGCCCATGTGCGCGACGAGGCCGGGCGCCACGTGGTCGACAGCATCGAGGCGGCCCTGGCCTCGCAGGACGCCATCCTGACCAGCCTGCTGGACATCGCCCGCATGGAATCGGGGCAGCTGGAGGTGCACGTGCGCGACTTCACGCTGGATGCCTTGCTGCACGTGGTGCACAACAACTTCGCCATGCTGGCGCAAAGCGAAGGCCTGCAGCTGCGCACGCGGGCCGGCCACTACGTGGTGCGCAGCGACGAGGCCCTGCTGCGCCGCATCGTGCAGAACTTCGTCTCCAACGCCATCCGCTACTCGCGCCGCGGCCGCATCCTGGTGGGCTGCCGCCGCGAGGGCCAGTTCCTGCGCATCGAGGTGCACGACCAGGGCCCGGGCATCCCGCAGAGCCTGCAAAAGGAGATCTTCGAGGAGTTCCGCCGCCTGGACGAAGGCCACGCCGACGACCGCGGCACCGGTCTGGGACTGGCCATCGTGGAGCGCCTGGGCCGGCTGCTGGGCCACGAGATCGGCCTGCGCTCCGAGGTCGGCCAGGGCAGCGTGTTCTGGGTCAAGGTGCCGCTGGGCGACCGCGCCGCACTGCAGCCCACGGCCCGCCCCCAGGTCACCGTCCACACCGACGATGCACCGCTGCAGGGCGGCGTCGCCTGGTACGTGGACGACGACCCCGGCACCTGCAGCGCCACCGGCGCCCTGCTGGAGCGCTGGGGCTGCCATGTGCCGTTCGCCGGCGGCCCGCACGAAGCGCTGGCCCTGGCCAGCCCCGACAGCGTGCCCCAGTTGCTGCTGCTGGACGTGCACCTGGGCGGCGACCTGTACGGCCCCGAGGTCTATGCCCAGCTGTGCGAACGCTGGGGCCAGACCCCACCGGTGATCCTGGTCACGGCCGAGCGCGATGCCTCGCTGCGCCGCCAAGCCGCGGAAAAGGGCTGGGGCTTTCTGGCCAAGCCGGTGCGCCCCCCGGCCCTGCGCGCCCTGATGAGCCAGATGCTGCTGCGCATCCGCGAAGGCTGAGGCCCGGCGCCACGGCGCCGCAGGTGATGCCCCTGCTTTCAGGCCTCCAGTGCTGATGCAGCCTGCGCCGGCAGCTCTGTTTTTTGCATGCAAACGCAACAGGGTCCGTGCGACGGACAGGCGCGCGGACCGCAGGACTGTCCCTACAATCCGCGGCATACCGGCCCCCGGCCTTTTCCCACCTTGCAGATGCAGTTGCTCGACACCCTCAAAACCTGGGCCCGGCGCCTCAAGCGCGACGGCGTGACCCTGTGGTTCGCCGGCCGGCACCCGGACACGCCCTGGCATGCCAAGGCCCTGGGCGTGCTGGTCGTCGCCTATGCCCTGAGTCCGATCGACCTGATCCCGGACTTCATCCCGGTGCTGGGCTTTGTCGACGACGTCCTGCTGCTGCCGGGGCTGATCTGGCTGACCCTGCGGCTGCTGCCGCCGCCCGTGCTGGTGGCCTGCCGCGCCCAGGCCGAGGCCTGGATGCACACCACGGGCCGCCAGCCCCGCAGCACCGCCGGTGCCGTGGCCATCGTGCTGCTGTGGCTGGCCGCTGCCGTGGCGGCCTGGCTGTGGTGGCGCGCACGCACTGGCGGCGGCGCCTAGGCTCTCACTTCACGTACGAGCGCAGCACCTTCACCACCAGGTCCAGGTCCTGGGCGCGCTGGGCCTCGGGCACGTCCGGCGCGCCCAGGTGTTCGCGCACATGGCCCTCCAGCACCTCCAGCATCAGGCCGTTGACGGCCCCACGGACCGCCGCCAGCTGCTGCAGGATGACCGCACAGTCCTCGGCGTTCTCCAGCGCGCGCTCCAGCGCCTCGGTCTGGCCTTTGATGCGCCGGATGCGGGCCAGCAAGGGTTTTCGGTTCTGCAGGGTGTGTGACATGGCCCCTATTCTAGGGGTGATAATATACTGGGGTACAGTATAAAAATGCACACCGATTCCATAACCCTGAATCCCTTGTCACCCAGCCCCCGGTCCCACAGCCACCGCTTCGACACGGGCAACCCCTTGGCGGAAAAGAACACCACGCTGGCGGTCTGGCTGACCCTGACCATGATGGTGCTGGAGATCGGCGGCGGCTACTACTTCCACTCCATGGCGCTGCTGGCCGACGGCTGGCACATGAGTTCGCACGCCCTGGCGCTGGGCCTGTCGGTGGGGGCCTATGTGGCGGCGCGGCGCCTGGCGGGCGACCGCCGTTTCGCCTTCGGCACCTGGAAGCTGGAAGTGCTGGCGGGCTACACCAGCGCCATCCTGCTGCTGTTCGTCGCCGGCTGGATGGCGGTGCAGTCCCTGGACCGGCTGCGCGCGCCCCTGGCCATCGATTACGCCCAGGCCATCGCCCTGGCCGGCCTGGGCCTGGCGGTGAATCTGGCCTGCGCCTGGCTGCTGCGCGGCGGCCACCACCACCATCATCATGGTCACGATCACGATCACGATCACGATCACGATCACGATCACGGTCATGACCACGGGCACCACCCCGTCGGCCACGCCGATGACCACGCGCCCGAAGACCTGAACCTGCGCGCGGCCTACCTGCACGTGGTCGCAGACGCGGCCACCTCGGTGCTGGCCATCCTGGCCCTGCTGGGCGGCATGCTCTGGGGCGCGGCCTGGCTGGACCCGGCCATGGGCCTGGTCGGTGCGGTGCTGGTGGCCGTCTGGGCCCTGGGCCTGCTGCGCGACAGCAGCCGGGTGCTGCTGGACGCCGAGATGGATGCGCCCGTGGTGCAGGAGATCCGTGACGTCCTGGCGGCCGCGCCGCAGCCGGTGGTGCTGACCGACCTGCATGTCTGGCGCGTGGGCAAGGGCCTGTACGCCTGCATCGTGGCCCTGGAGGCGCGCGACGGCGTGACGCCCGACGCCATCCGCCAGCAGCTCGCCATCCACGAGGAGCTGGTGCACATCACGGTGGAGATCAACCCGGCGCCGCCGGCACTGAGGCCGGTGGAAGCGGAGCAGCCTGCGCAGCCACGGCCCCGCCCCGCAGCACCCTAAAAAGCAGAGCTGCCCACGCTGATTCCACCTGGGCCCACGGCCTATTTCATGCGAATCTGCGCTGACCCGGCCCGCCGCCTAGAAGCGGATGTGCACGGAAGGTGCGCTGCGCTGGGCTTCGCCGTGGAACACGGCCTCGATGTTGTTGCCATCGGGGTCCAGCACAAAGGCCGCGTAGTAGCCCGGGTGGTAGGCGCGCTCCCCGGGAGCGCCGTGGTCGCGGCCACCGTGGGCCAGCGCGGCCTGGTAGAAGGCATCGACCATGGCCCGGTCCCGGGCCTGGAAGGCCAGGTGGTGGCGCCCGGTCAGCTGGCCCAGCGCGGCCTCGCTGTCGGCACTGGTCACAAACAGCTCGTCCGCCCAGAAGTAGCCCTCCCCCGTGCCGCCCAGGGGCACCTCCAGCGCCGCCAGCACGGCGGTGTAGAAGGCCTGGGTGCGCGGCAGATCGCGCACCACCAGCTGCACATGGTCGATCAGGCGACCCCGGTGGATCTCGTTGATTTGCATACCGTACTCCGGTGACAGAGGGATGGCCCACTGTAGCGCCAGGGCCGCCACGCCTCAAGCCAGCCTGCCCGGCCCATCAGCGCCCCCCGTGCGCCTGCCACCGGGTGCCGCGGGCTGCGCGTGTCAGCCATTCGCCCCCCTGGCGCGTTGAGGGGGGAGAACAACACCTAACAAACCCTCTGGATCGTGACTTCCCGCAATACCGCCCTGGACCACGTCAAGGCCGTGGCCTGCCTGGTCATCGTCTGCCACCACCTGGCTTTCTACGGCCCCATGTCCGACGTGCTGCGCCCGCTGTGGCCCGGCCTGCTGGGCTGGCTGGACGAGTATGGGCGCATGGCCGTGCAGCTGTTCCTGGTGCTGGGGGGCTATTGGGCCGCCGCCGCGCTGGCGCCCCAGGGCCAGGCCCGGCATGCCGACATCGGCCCAGTGCTGGGCAAGCGCTTCGTGCGCCTGTGCCTGCCCTACAGCGCCGCCCTGGCCTGCGCCATCGTGGTCAACGAGGTGGTGCGCAGCTGGGGCTTTGACCACGATTCGGTCTCCGCCACGCCGACCTGGGATGCGGTGCTGGCCCACCTGCTGCTGGTGCAAAGCCTGGGCGACTGGGAAGCCCTGTCGGCCGGCGTCTGGTACGTGGCCATCGACTTCCAGCTCTATGCCCTGTGCCTGATATGGCTGTGGTGCAGCCGCAGCCTGCCACGCTGGCCCGCGCTGGGCCAGACCGGCCTGGTGCTGGCCACGGCCGCCTCGCTGTGGGTCTGGAACCTGGACAGCAGCCTGGATGTGTGGGCGCTGTACTTCCTCGGCGCCTACGGCCTGGGCATGATGGCCTGGTGGGCCACGCACACACCCCATCCCTGGCAGCGCTGGGGCTGGGTGGCACTGATGCTGCTGCTGACCGGCAGCGCCCTGCTGCTGGAGTGGCGCACCCGCATCGCCATCGCCGGCGTCACGGCCCTGGCGCTGGTGCTGCAGGGCCTGTGGTTGCCCGCCGGCCGCTGGCCGCAATGGCCGCTGCTGACCTGGATGGGCCAGCGCTCCTACGCCATCTTCCTGATCCACTTCCCCACCAGCCTGCTGGTGAACGCCCTGGTCACCCTGCACTGGCCCCAGAGCGTGACCGCCAATGCCCTGGGCATGCTGGCGGCCGTGCTGCTGTCGGTGGTGGCCGGCGCCCAGCTGTTCCGCTGGACCGAACAGGCCACGCCCACCTGGCAGCTGTGGCGCAACTGGCAGCTGGGCGTGCTGGCCACCGGCTGGGTGGCCGCCACGCTCTGAGCGGCGCTACACCCGCGCCTCAATCCAGCGCGGCGGGCGGTGCATCCTCCGGCCGTGGCACATGCACGGCCATCAGGGCCACCACCCAGTCGATGAAGGCCCGCAAGGCCGCACTCACGTGGCGCTGCGGCGGATAGGCGATCGACAGCGGCATGGCGGGCAGTTGCCAGTCGGCAAACAGCGGCTGCAAGGCCCCGCAGGCCACATGCGGCTGGGCCATGTAGTCAGGCACGCACACCACCCCCAAGCCGGCCAGCCCGGCCGCCAGATAGGCGTTGCCGTCGTCCACCGCGCAGACGTAGCGCGCGGGCAGGGCCACCGACTCCGTGCCCCGCCGCAGCGTGGCCACCCGGGGCTTGCCGGTGCGCGACTGCAGCAGGCCGACCATGTGGTGCCCGTCGCCGGCCAGCTGCTGCGGGTGCGCCGGGGTGCCGTGGCGCTGCAGGTAGGCCGGGGCGGCATACACCCCCAGGCGCAGGCTGCCGACCTGGCGCGCCACCAGGCCGGGGCTGTCGATGCTGCCGCCGCGCAGCACGCAATCCACCCGCTCACGCAGCAGGTCCACATTGCGGTCGCTGACGCCCAACTCCAGCTGGATCTCCGGATAGCGCGCAAAGAAGTCCGGCAGCGCCGGGATCAGCACCCGCTGCGCCAGCGGACTGGGCACGTCCACACGCAGGCGGCCACGGGGCTGGTGGGCCGCACTGGAGAGCTGGGACTCGGCCTCCTCCAGCTCGGCAAGCACCCGGCACACCCGGTCGTAGTAGAGGGCGCCCTGCTCTGTCAGGCGCAGCCTGCGCGTGGTGCGGTGCAAGAGCTTGACGCGCAGCCGCGCTTCGAGCTGCTGGACCAGTTGGGTCACGGTGGCGCGGCCCATGTGCAGCGTCTGCGCGGCCTGGGTGAAACTGCCGGCCTCCACCACACGGGCGAAGGCCTGCATGGCATCAAAACGGTCCATGGGCATTCCAGGGGCAAAGGGATTGTTGGGATTTCACAAACAGTGTTGGCACGGGTTGGCCCTCGATCCGCGGGCTCCAGATTCTTACAGTGGCTGCATTGTCCCTGCGGGACGCTATCACCTTGGATCCCCCATGCACTCCCCCCTGCGCGATGCTGTTTTTCCACCCGGGCGCCACGCCCTGTACGAGCGCCACCGCTACTCCCCGGCGGTGCGCAGCGGTGGCTGGCTGTTTGTCTCCGGCCAGGTCGGCAGCCGCGAAGACGGCTCGCCCGAACCCGACCTGGACACCCAGGTGCACCGCGCCTTCCAGAACCTGCAGGCGGTGCTGCAGGCCGCTGGCTGCAGCTTTGACGATGTGGTCGATGTCACGGTCTTCCTCGTCGATCCGCCGCAGCAGCTCGAACGCATCTGGCGCATCCTGCCCAGCTACTGGGGCGAGGCGCCCTACCCCGCGCTGACCGGCGTCGGCGTCACCTGGCTGTCCGGTTTCATCTTGGAAATCAAGGTCATCGCCAAGCTGCCACCGGAGACTCAAAAATCAGAGCTCTAGGCGCTTGACAGCATTGGGCAAGTACCCCAAAACACCAATGAAAGTCTGCCCCGCCTGGGGCCTGCGCCACTCAGGCCTCGCGGTCGTTTTCCAGGCTTTTGACCAGCACCGCGGCCTGGGTGCGGGAGTAGCAGGCCAGCTTCTTCAGGATGGCCGTGACATGCACCTTGACGGTGTTCTCGGCCAGCCCCAGCTCGTGCGCGATCTGCTTGTTCAGCAGGCCATCGGCAATGCACAGCAGCACGCGGAACTGCTGCGGCGTGAGCTGCGCCAGGCGCGCCGCCAGCTCGGCGTCGGCCTCGGAGCGCTCCGCAGCCATCGGCGGAAACCAGCTGCCACCGTCCAGCACCGCCGCCACGGCGGCCGCGATGTCTTCGGCCGGGGCCGATTTGGGGATGAAGCCCGCCGCCCCGAACTGCTGGGCCCGGCGGATGATGCGCGGGTGGTCGTTGGAGGAGATGATGACCACCGGGATCTCGGGGTACTCGCCGCGCACATGCAGCAGCGTGGAAAAGCCCCGCGCACCCGGCATGGTCAGGTCCAGCAGCACCAGCTCCACCTCGGGGTGGGCCTGCAGCGTGCTGCTCACGGTCATGGCGCTGGCGGCTTCCAGCGTCTGGTACTGCGCAAAGCGTTCGCGCAGCACGTGCAGCACCGCGGCACGGAACAGGGGATGGTCGTCGGCGACCAGCAAGGTGGGGTGGGGCATGGCGCGAGTCTGCCATGCGGGCCATATCCACGCCCCCTGTCGGCGCAAACCCCCAACAAAAATGCCCCGCAGCCTGTGGCTGAAGGGCATTTGTCACTGCATTTGTCAGGCAGCCGCAGCGGCTGCCGCCAGGGCCAGATTACTGGCTGGCGATTTCCAGGTGGGCAGCGCGGGCTGCTTGGATCAACTCGATCACGGTGTTGAGGGCTTGGCGCATGACAGTCTTCTTTCTGTAAATACGAGATGCCTTGCTGGGGGTGCTGTGGGCGGGCATCTCAACCACCGCACAACTTCGGGATAACCTCTAAGTGATAACCCGTAGACGTAAGTATAAACCACATGCGATTTTTTTGCACCGCAACATGCCACCTGCGCCAGGTGTGGGCATCGCGCCACAGCCCGCCGGCCTGGGCCGGGCACGCTGGTCCGGGTCTGGTCGGGGTTGCGCGGTGCTTTCGGCCTGCGTCCTACACCGCGCACGCCCTGCGCGCTTGGAGCATGCCGTCATGCGCAGCCGCGCCTGGAGGCCCCATGATCATCACCACCACCCCGAACGTGGAAGGCAAGCACATCAGCAAGTACTGCGGCGTGGTCGCGGGGGAGGTCATCCTCAGCACCGATGTGTTCAAGGACATGTTTGCCGGCATCCGCTACCTGACGGGCGGGCGCGCGGGCTCCAACGAACGCGAACTGCAAAAGGCGCGCGAACTGGCGCTGCAGGAGCTGCAGGCCCACGCCATCCAGCTGGGGGCGAACGCCGTGGTGGGTGTGGACCTGGACTACGCCATCCTGGGCACGGGGCACAGCATGCTGATGGTGTCCGCCAGCGGCACGGCCGTGGTCCTGGCCTGACCGACCCCGGCAAAGGGAGGGCCGCCGCAGCGGCTGCATTCAAGAGGGGCACCACGGTCACGCGCCGCACGGACCTGCGGGCACCCCGCGCTCACTCGGTGGCAGACAGCTTCATCAGCACCAGGCCGCTGACGATCAGCACGGCCGCCAGCACGCGCGTGGCGCTGACCTGCTCACCCAGCACCGTGATGCCAACCACGAAGGCGCCCACGGCGCCGATGCCGGTCCAGATGGTGTAGGCCGTGCCCAGCGGCAGCGTGCGCATGGCCAGCGACAGCAGGCCGAAGCTGGCGACCATGGTGACGCCGGTGATCACGCTGGGCAGCAGCCGTGTGAAGCCCTGCGACTGCTTCATGGTGTAGGCCCACACCACCTCCAACACCCCTGCCACCAACAGATACCACCATGCCATGACCCTGCTCCTTGGCGGTGCCAGGCACCGCACAGGGGCCGTCCCCGGATGTGGATTCCGCCAGGGCCGTCCCTGGTGGCACAGCGCGCGGCTGTGAAGCTGCAGCCAGTGTAGGCCGGCCCTGCGCCCGTGGCCCGCGCGCCGTCCCAAGCCCGGGCAGCGCCTGGGTGGTTGCCACGCCACAGTGGCGCCCGGGCCGCGGCGCGCGCTCGCGCCTTACTTCCAGGCGCCGACGTGGGGCTGGCTGGCCTCGTCCACCAGGGACGGGCCGGTGCACTCGACCGCGAACGGCGCGGCACGGAACACGTCGCGGCATGACAGCTCCACATCGCGCTGGTCCAGGCGCTCGCCACGGAACACGCGCAGGCGCTGGTCGTCAATGCCATACACCACGCGGCGGATGTTGGCCCAGAAGATGGCGCCCGCGCACATCACACAGGGCTCGCCAGAGGCATACAGCGTGGCCTGCTCCAGGGCCGTGCGGTCGTGGCGCTGGCAGGCCTCGCGAATGGCCTGCACCTCGGCATGCGCAGTGCAGTCGCCAGACTCGCCATTGCTGTTCCAGCCCGCGCCCAGCACCGTGCCGTCCGGCGCCACGATGACCGAGCCAAAGGGCCGGTTGCCGCGCTGGCGCGCAGTGCGCGACAGCTCAATCGCCTGGCGCAGGTAGGTGGCGTCGCGCTCGGCCACGGGCTGCTCGGCCGGGAAGGTGGCCACGGAAGGTGCTGTCATCGCGGTCATGCGCCCGCCCCTTGCTGCACGGCCGTGGGCAGAAAGCCGGTGTTCCACACCGCCTGCACCGTGGGCAGCTGTGGCAGGCCGAAGGTTTTGCCGATCTGCGCGATCTGCTGCTGCAGCACGGCCGTCTGGATGCGGCCCAGGCCCACCTGGGCGGTTTCGGCGTTCGCCAGGTAGGTGCGTGTGATGGCCCAGCGCGCGCGCTCCTGGTCGTCGCGCAGCATGGGCTCGCGGGCGCGCACCGCCGCCAGGGCCTCGGCCGGGTTGGCCAGGGCGTCCAGCAGGGCACGCTGGGTGGCGCGCAGGAAGCCGCGCACCAGCTCGGGCTTGTCCTTCATCAGTGCGGTGCTGGCCACGATGGCATTGCCGTACAGGTGCACGCCGGCCTCGGCATAGGACAGCACGCTCAGCTGCTCGGGCGGCATGCGCTGGAACAGCGACACGGCCGAGTCGTGGAAGTAGGTGGCGGCGTCCACGTCCCCGCGCACCATGACGTTGTCGCGCGCGCTGAAGTCGGTGGTCACCCATTCGAAGAAGTCGCTGCCCAGCTTTTGCTGTTCGGCCACCATGGGCCAGCTGCGGCGCGTGGATTCCACGGCCGCGGCGGCCACCTTCTTGCCCTTGAGGCTGGCCATCTGGGTGGTGATGCCCCGGTCCTTGCGACCGATGATGACGAAGGGCGCGCGGTTGTAGTACTGGTAGACCGCCTGCACGGGCAGACTGCCCTTGGCGTGCGCCTCGATCAGGGCGCTGATGTCGCCCAGGCCCAGGTCGTAGGCCCCGGAGGCCACGCGCGTGAGCGACGCCACCGAGCCCGCGCCCACGTCGATCTGCACGTCCAGCCCTTCCTGGGCGTAGTAGCCCTTGGCCGCGGCCAGGAAGAACGGTGCGGTTTGGCTGGTGACCTTGAAGTCCAGGGTGAACTTCACGGGGGTCAGGGCGGGCTTGGCCCCCTGCGCCCAGGTGTGGGCGGGCACCAGGGCCGCAGCGGCGGACAGGGAAGACACAGAGCGCAGAAAGTGGCGGCGTTGCATGGCAAAACTCCTTCATCGGGGGATGTGCTGCAAGCCGGGGCAGACGGGGTGCGCGCGCCAGGCTGGCCCACCCCGTCCACGGCCGTCCTGCAGCCGTGGGGGTGAGCAATTTCCGGCGGCACGGCCAGGGCCGTGGTGTGCTGAACGCTTCTACTCAGCACCCTGCCAAGCACATCGCATGCCAGCGCGCCTTGCGGCAACGCAAAGATGGCGCAGCGCGGCCTGGCACGGTTTTGGCTTGAATCAAGGTGCACGAGTAGAAGCGTTCAGCAGTGCCCCCAGCCTGGCCGGCGGGCACGGCCGGAAATTGCTCAGCGTGCGGTGCCTGCGTGCACCGCAACAGGCCTGACCGCCCCGCTGAGCGCACCACCCCGGTGCAAGGCCGGGCGAGCAGGAATTTCCACCTCTTGCCCCTGAAAGCCCTTGCCATGCCAGCCATCTATTCCACCTCCGCTGCCGCGCCCGACTATGCCCTCGAAGAGTTGCGCAAAGAATCCACCATGGGCAGCGAAGGCACGACCGTGCAGCGCGACATCCGCCGCATCGACCTGTCGAACTTTGCCGCGCGCAAGGCCGAGATCACCGAGCAGCTGTGGAGCGCGGCCACCGAAATCGGCTTCTTCCAGATCGACCACCACGGCATCAGCAACGCCGAGATCGACGACGCCTTCGCCCTGTCCGAATCCTTCTTCGCCCTCCCCACGGCGACCAAGGCGCAGTGGCCGCTGTCGCGCAACGCCGGCTGGGAAAGCCTGTCGCAGATCCGCCCGTCCACCGGCACGGCCGACCAGAAGGAGTCCTACCAGATCACCCGCCCGCGCATGGCCGGGCTGTGGCCGTCGGAGCAGGAGCTGCCCGGCTTCCAGCAGGCCGCGCTGGCCTTCGAGGCCAAGTGCTGGCAGGTCGGCATGCAGGTGCTGTCCTGCTTTGCCGACAGGCTGGGCTTTGACAGCGATTTCTTCGCCCGGGCGCATGCGCCCGACAGCCCGCACTACCAGAGCACGCTGCGCATGCTGCACTACTTTGCCCAGGACGGCGCCCACACACCCGGCACCTGGCGCGCCGGCGCGCACACCGACTTCGACTGCCTGACCCTGCTGTTCCAGCGCCCCGGCCAGGGTGGCCTGCAGGTGCTGCCCGGCAAGGAGATGCAGGGCCGCGCCTGGACGCCGGTGGAGCCCGCGCAGGGTGTGATCACCTGCAACATCGGCGACATGCTGATGCGCTGGAGCGATGACCAGCTGCCCTCCAACTTCCACCGCGTGAAGCACCCCGCCGCGCACGAGTACCAGGGCGCACGCTACAGCCTGGCCTTCTTCTGCCAGGCGAATGAGGACGTGGTGATCCGCAGCCCCGGCGGCAAGTACCCGGACATCACCGCCGCCGAGTACCTGAAGCAGCGCATCAGCGCCAACTTCTCCAACAAGTACTGAGTGACTGAGCGCAGCCCCCGTGCCCGGGCACCCCACCCGGCCCGGGGTGCTCCGCCGCACAGGTCTGTCAAAAAGATAGCTGCCTGCGCAAGCAAAAAGCCACTTTCAGCACGCTATAGGGCTGAAAGTGGCTGGGGGCGCGCGCAGTGCGCTCTGCTCTTTACGACTGGGTGCGGCGGGCGCGCACGGCGGCGGCCAGTTGCTCCAGCACCGGCACGGTCTGCGCCATGCTGATGCAGGCGTCGGTCAGCGACACGCCATAGGCCAGCTCCTGGCCTTCGACGATGTCCTGGCGCCCTTCTTCCAGGTGGCTTTCGATCATCACGCCGGTGATGCGCGCGTCACCGCCCGCGATCTGCTGCGCCACATCGGCGGCCACGTCGATCTGGCGGCGGTGCTGCTTGCTGCTGTTGGCGTGCGACAGGTCCACCATCACCTGCGGGCGCAGGCCGGCCTTGACCAGCATCTCGCAGGCCGCCTGCACATCGGCGGCGCTGTAGTTGGGTTGCTTGCCGCCGCGCAGGATGACGTGGCAGTCCTGGTTGCCGCGGGTCTCGAAAATCGCGCTCTGGCCCATCTTGGTCATGCCCATGAAGGCGTGCGACGACTGCGCGGCCTGGATGGCGTCGCTGGCCACCTTGACGCCGCCGTCCGTGCCGTTCTTGAAGCCCACGGGGCAGGACAGGCCGCTGGCCAGCTGGCGGTGGCTCTGGCTCTCCGTGGTGCGGGCGCCGATGGCGCCCCAGCTGACCAGGTCGCTGATGAACTGCGGCGACAGCAGGTCCAGGAACTCGGTGCCGGCCGGCAAGCCCAGCTCCACCACCTCCAGCAGCAGCTTGCGCGCCAGCTCCAGCCCCTCGTTGATGGCAAAGCTGTCGTCGCGGTGCGGGTCGTTGATGTAGCCCTTCCAGCCCACGGTGGTGCGCGGCTTCTCGAAGTACACGCGCATGACGATCAGCAGGTCGTCCTGCAGCGCATCGGCCTGCTGCTTGAGCTGGCGCGCATAGGCCATGGCCTGTTCGTGGTCGTGGATGGAGCACGGCCCGACCACCACGATCAGGCGGTCGTCCTGCCCATGCAGCACGCGTGAGATGGCGCGGCGGCTGTGCTCCACCAGCGCCAGCGCCTGCTCCGTGGCGGGCAGCCACTCTTCCAGCAAGGCCGGCGTGAGCAGGGGCCGCACGGTCTTGATGCGGGTGTCGTCGATGCGGGTCTTGTCCACCGTGGACAAGGCGGCGGGTTTGGTGTGGGTGGGGGCGTTCATCCCGCTATTGTCGCGCCATGCGCGTGCCCCCGCGCATTCGCCCCGTTCCGTGCCGCCGCTGCGGCCCTGGTGGGCGGGGTGCAAACAGCGGCCCCCAGGGGCCGCCATCGCCAGACTCAGGCCTCGGCCAGCGCCGCTTCCAGCAGCACGAGGTTGCCCACGGTCGCCCCGTAGGTGGTGGCCACGCGCTTGCGCTGCTTGAGCACGGCCTTGTCCTTGCTGACCAGCAGGGCCTGGTGCTGGCTGGCCAGGTCCAGGAAATGCTGGTCGTCGGGGTCGGTGCAGGTGAAGCGGATCTTGGGCGCCTCGGCCACATAGGTCACCGCGGCGTCGAAAGCCGCCAGCACGCCCTCGGCGGTCTTGCCGTAGAAGGCCACGCGCGGCGCGATCTGGCTGTAGTGCAGCACGCGCTCCAGCTCGATGCGCTGGGCCTGGTCGGCAATCCAGCGCACGGCGCCCTGCGCCACCAGTTCGCGGATGGGCGGGATGTGCGGATCGTCAAAGATCAGCATGTCCAGCACCACATTCGTGTCCAGCACCAGCGGACGCGGCCAGGGGCCGGTGTAGCCGGCGTTGCAGGCCGGCCACTTCAGCACGATTTTCATGGCTTAGCCCTCGTCGGATGGGCGTTGTGCGCTCTCATCCTTGCGGGGCTTGACCGCGCCCTTGATCAGGTCGAAGCGGAACAGCCGGCATTCGATGGGGCCGTTCCACATCGGCGTGCGGCGCGTTTCCTTGAGGCGCATCTTGCCGGGCAGCTTCAGGTCGGGCGTCAGCAGCCAGGCCTGCCAGCCGCTGTAATGCTTCTTCCAGTGGGCGGCCAGCTGGTCGAAAAAGTCGACACCGTCTTCGGTCTGCGCGGTTTCGCGGCCGGCACGCTCGACCACGCCCATGCGCTCGGCCGCGTTGCGGCCGGCGCTGCCGGCGGCGGCAATGCGCTCGCCATAGGGCGGGTTCAGCAGCATCACACCGGGCTGCTCGCAGGGCGGCATGCGCTGCAGCGCATCGCCGCCGCGCAGCTGCACGGTCTGGCCGACGCCGGCACGCTCGGCGTTGCGCTGCGCAAAGTCGACCATGCGGTGCGACACGTCCGAGCCGTAGATGGGCACCGGGCTTTCGTCCAGGATCTGGGCCTCGGCCTCGTCCAGCATGGCTTCCCAGACATGCTTCTGGAAGGGCACCAGCTTCTCGAAGGCAAAGCGGCGCAGGATGCCGGCCGGGATCTTGCGCGCGATCTGCGCCGCCTCGATCACCACCGTGCCGCTGCCGCAGCAGGGGTCGTACAGCGGCTGCGGGTTGGGGCCGTGCGGGTTCCAGCCGGTGGCGGCGATCATCGCGGCGGCCAGGGTTTCCTTGAGCGGGGCATCGCCCTTGTCCTCGCGCCAGCCGCGCTTGAACAGCGCCTCGCCCGTGGTGTCGATGTACAGCGTGCAGCTGTCCGTGGTCAGGTGCATGTGCACGCGCACGTCGGGGTGGTGGGTCTCCACGCTGGGGCGCACGCCGTTGCGCTTGGCGCGGAAACGGTCGGCGATCGCGTCCTTGACGCGCAGCGCGGCGAAGTTCAGGCTGGTCAACGGGCTGTGCTGGGCCGTGACTTCGATCTTGAAGGTTTCCTTGGGCGAGAACCAGATCTCCCAGGCCACCTCGCTGGCGGCGCGGTACAGGTCGTTTTCGTTGCGGTATTCGGTGAACGACAGCTCCACCAGCACGCGCTGGGCCAGGCGGCTGTGGAGGTTCAGCAACAGGGCGTCGCGCCACATGGCGCGCACCAGCACACCGCCACGGCCAGTGAGCACATCCTCCGGGCCGACGCCAGTGATGGCGCGGACCTCATCGGCCAAAAAGCCCTCGACGCCGGCGGCGCAGGGCAGAAAAATTTGCAGGGCATTCATAAGTAGTGCTGCGGAGGATACGCGTTGCCGCCAGGAATTGCTTGACGCAATTTTTTACACCTGTAACTTTGCAGATCGCGCTTGATCCAGTTCAATTTCCGTCGAAATAGCAGCCAGAATCACTTTATTACATCTCCTTTCGGGAGTCCTCGATGTTCCAGAGTCTGCGCGCCCGCCTCATCGGCATTTGTGTTGCCATCACTGCGCTGTCCCTGTTGGCGCTGGCAGTGCCCACCTTCCTGCTGGTCCGCAGCAACACCCTGGAGAGCCTGGACCAGCGCATCCACCAGCTCACCCAGGTCTATGCCGGCGAGCTGACCGAATGGGTCAAGGAAAAGCAGCGCATCACCAGCTCCATCAAGGCCGCCGTGCCCCAGGCCGAGCCCGTGCCCGCGCTGCTGGCAGCCAAACAGGCCGGCGCCTTCGACGACACCTACTTTGTGTTTGCCGACAAGCGCCATGTCTTCAGCCACCCGATGCCCGAGAACTACGACGGCACGGCGCGCCCCTGGTACCAGCAGGCGGTGCGCGAAGGCAAGGCGGCGCTGACGCCGGCCTACGTTGACGCCAGCACCAGCAAGCTGACCATCAGCTTCGTGGAGCCCGTGGTGACCAACGGGCAGACCGTGGCCGTCGTCGGCTCGGACATGCACCTGGACACGGTCTCCCGCAAGGTGACCAGCATCCAGCCCACCCCCAAGAGCTTTGCCTTCCTGCTGGACGGCCAGGGCAACATCCTGGCGCATGCCCAGGCGGACCTGGTGCTCAAGCCCATGAGCGCCCTCGCGCCGGCGCTGACGCCGGCCCTGATCGAGCAGCTGACCAGCCAAGGCCAGAGCGCGAACGTCACCATCGGTGATGCCGAGCAGATGCTGTATGCCGTCAAGGTCGAGGGCACACCCTGGGTGCTGGCCATCGGTATCGACCGCGCCGAGGCCACCGCGCCGCTGCGCCACCTGCTGCAGGTGGCGGCGGCCATCACCGCGCTGTGCCTGGTGGCGGCCGTGGCCCTGGTGTCGGTGGCCGTCAGCCGCCAGCTGCGCCGTCTGGCCATGGTGCGCGATGCGCTGGAAGACATCGCCTCGGGCGAGGGGGATCTGACCGTGCGCCTGGACAACAGCGGCAAGGACGAGCTGGCACAGATCGCCACCGCCTTCAACCACTTCGTGAACAAGATCGCCGCCGTGCTGCTGCGCATCCGCACCGCCTCGGAATCGGTGCGCCTGGCCAGCCAGGAAATCGCCATGGGCAACCAGGACCTGTCCTCGCGCACCGAGCAGCAGGCCAGCTCGCTGGAGGAGACCGCCGCGGCGATGGAGCAGCTCACCGCCACGGTGCAGCAGAACGCCGAGAACGCCCGCCAGGCCAACCAGCTGGCCAGCAGCGCCTCCTCCGTCGCCTCGCACGGCGGCAGCGTGGTCGGCCAGGTGGTGCAGACCATGGGCGGGATCGACGCCGCGTCGCGCAAGATCGTCGACATCATCGGCGTGATCGACAGCATCGCCTTCCAGACCAACATCCTGGCGCTGAACGCCGCCGTGGAAGCCGCCCGCGCCGGCGAACAGGGCCGCGGCTTTGCCGTGGTGGCCGGCGAGGTGCGCACCCTGGCCCAGCGCAGCGCCGCCGCGGCCAAGGAGATCAAGCAGCTGATCGACGACTCGGTCAACCAGGTCAACACCGGCAGCCGCCTGGTGCAGGAGGCCGGCGCCACCATGCAGGAAGTGGTGGACAGCGTGCGCCGCGTCACCGCCATCGTGGCGGAGATCAGCCACGCCAGCCAGGAGCAGAGCAACGGCATCGGCGAGATCAACGGCGCCGTCAGCCAGATGGACCAGGGCACGCAGCAGAACGCCGCCCTGGTCGAACAGGCCACCGCCGCCGCGCAGTCGTTGCAGCAGCAGGCGCACCAGCTGGCCGAGGTGGTCGGCGGCTTCAAGCTGGACCACGCGCCCGCCACGCAGGCCCTGGCCCTGCGCTGACACACCGCCGGGCACGCGCAGCGCGGGCCCGCGGGGTTTTAAAAAGAGAGCTGCTCGCGCGCTTGCATAAAAGGGTTCAGATGGTTTTCCATCTGAACCCTTTGTGTATGGAGCGCCAGCAGCTCTCTTTTTGATGATTGGCCGCTGTGTCGGTGCTGTCCCACCGGCTGCCCCCACCGGACCGGAACGCGTCTACAGCGCCTTGCGCAGGTTGGCCGGGGCGATCTTCAAGGCCTCGCGGTACTTGGCCACGGTGCGGCGCGCGCACTCGATGCCCTGCTCCTTGAGCATGTCCGCGATCTGGCTGTCGGACAGCGGTTTCTTCGGGCTCTCGGCCGCGACGAACTGCTTGATCAGCGCGCGCACCGCCGTGCTGGAGGCGTTGCCCCCGGTCTCCGTGCCCAGGCCCGAGCCGAAGAAGAACTTCAGCTCGTAGGTGCCGTGCGGCGTGGCCATGTACTTGGCCGTGGTCACGCGGCTGATGGTCGATTCGTGCAGGCCCAGTTCGTCGGCAATGTCGCGCAGCACCAGCGGGCGCATGGCCAGCTCGCCGTGCACGAAAAAGTTCTTCTGCCGGTCGACGATGGCCTTGGACACGCGCAGGATGGTGTCGAAGCGCTGCTGCACGTTCTTGATGAACCAGCGCGCCTCCTGCAGCCGCTGCTGCAGGCCGGCGTGCCCGTCGCTGCCCTTGTGGCTGCGCAGGGCGTTGGCGTACACGTCGTGCACGCGCAGGCGCGGCATCACGTCCGGGTTCAGCTGCACGCTGAACTGCGCCAGGCCATCCCCCCCCTTGCGCGCTGTTTTCTTGACGATCACGTCGGGCACGATGATGTGGCGCTCGACATCGGTGAAGCGCCGCCCCGGCTTGGGCTCCAGCCGAGCGATGACGCCCAGCGCGGCGCGCACCTTGGCCTCGGGCAGGCCGCAGGCCTGCATCAGCTTGCGCACATCGCGCCGCGCCAGCATTTCCAGCGGCTGGGCGCAGACCTGCAGCGCCACCCCCAGCATCTCGTCCTGCGGATCCTCGCGGTGCAGGTGCAGCAGCTGCAGGCGCAGGCATTCGGCCAGGTCGCGGGCGCCCACGCCCACGGGCTCCAGCGACTGCAGCAGGCGCAGGGCCACGGTGAAGCGGTGCACCAGCTCGTCCAGCTGCTCCAGATCGTCGGTGCCGGCCAGGCCCTCAGCCAACGCCTGCAGCGGGTCCTCGAGGTAGCCATCGTCGTTGAGGTTTTCGATCAGGAAACGCAGCGCATAGCGGTCGATCTCGGACAGGCGCAGCGACAGCGCCTGCTGGTGCAGGAAATCGGTCAGCGACTCGTGCGCGCCCGCCAGGTCCAGGGCCGTGGGGGCATCCTCGTCGTCATTGCGGTTGCCGCGCGCCGGGGCGTCGCCGCCCCATTCGCTGTCGTCGTGCGCGATGTCGACGCTGCCGTCGCCCTCCCAGTCGCTGGGCACGTCGCTGTCGGGCGCCGCGGATTCCTGGTCTTTTTGGCCTTCAGCGCTTGCGGCACCTGCGCTGTCTGCTATGGAATATGGTGTTTCGTCGACCGAGCCGCCCTCGTGCTGGGCGGGCTCGTCCGCGGCCTGCAGGCCGAACTCCTCGCGCGGGGCGTCGTCCGAGGCCAGCTCCAGAAACGGGTTGTCGTCGAGCATTTGCTCGACTTCCTGGGACAACTCCAGGGTGGATAGCTGCAACAGCCGGATGGATTGCTGCAACTGCGGCGTGAGCGCCAGATGCTGTGAGACCCGCAGTGACAAACCTGGCTTCAACGCTGTACCCCCTCGAACTTTCTTGTGATTGCCGACGCTGCCGGGCCAGACTACATGCGGAAGTGCTCGCCCAGGTAGACCCGGCGCACATCCGGGTTCTCGACGATCTCCTCGGGTGTGCCCTGGGCGAGTACTGTGCCATCGCTGATGATGAAGGCGTGGTCACAGATACCCAGTGTTTCGCGCACGTTGTGATCGGTAATCAGCACACCGATGCCGCGTTCCTTGAGGAAGCCGATGATGCGCTGGATCTCGATCACGGCGATCGGATCGATGCCGGCGAAGGGCTCGTCCAGCAGGATGAAGCGCGGGTTGGAGGCCAGGGCGCGCGCGATCTCCACGCGGCGGCGCTCGCCGCCGGACAGCGCCAGCGACGGCGACTTGCGCAGGTGCTCGACGCGCAGCTCCTGCAGCAGGCTGGTCAGTTGCTGCTCGATGGCAGCGGCACTCAGGGGCTGGCCGGCCGCATCCGTCTGCAGCTCCAGCACGGCGCGCACGTTGTCCTCGACATTCAGCTTGCGAAAGATCGAGGCTTCCTGCGGCAGGTAGGACAGCCCCAGGCGCGAGCGCTGGTGGATGGGCATGTTGCCCACGGACTGGCCGTCGATCAGGATGTCGCCGCCATCGCAGCGCACCAGACCCACGATCATGTAGAACGAGGTGGTCTTGCCCGCGCCGTTGGGGCCGAGCAGGCCCACCACCTCGCCCTTTTGCACCGTCATGGACACGTCCTTGACCACCTTGCGGCTGCCATAGGTCTTGGCCAGGTGGCGCGCCTCCAGCTTGCTGGTGGCACGCGTGTCACGAGAATCTTCTGCCATCACTGTCCTTGGGAGTTCAGACCACCCGACGGCTGCAAGGGCTGGGCCGGTGCCGGCGCGGGGCTGCTGCCCGGCGTGGACTTGGGCGCCAGGATGGCGCGCACGCGGCCGCCCGAGCCTGCGGGTGCCGACGAAGGCAGGTTGCTGCGCTTTTCGCCGTCGACCGTGAACACATCGGTCAGGTTGTTGTAGGTAATGACGCTGCCCATGATGTCGTCGCTGAGCTTGCCGCCGGTGTAGCGGCGCAACTGGCCGCGGCGGATCAGCTTCACATCGTCGGTGCGGCCGTTGTACTCAATGACCTCGGCCTCGCCCTCGACAAACTCTTCGGGGGCGCCGGGCGCCGTGTCGCGTTTCTGGCGGAAGAAAGCGCGCTTGCCGGCTTCGGCCTTGACCATGCCGTGCTGGTAGCCTTCGCCGTCCTGGCGCACGTCCAGCTGCGCGCCGCGCAGCACGATGGAGCCTTTGGTCATCACCACATTGCCGGTGAACACGCTGGTCTGCTTGAGCTCGTCGTGGCGCAAGGCATCGGCTTCGATGTTCATGGGCTTGTCGCGGTCGGCACGCTCGGCATGCGCCACGCCAGAAGCCCCCGCAAGGGCAGTCAACAACAGGCAGGTGAGGAGTTTGGGTGTCATGGGCAGGGCACGTTTCTTGCTGGACATTGTAGTCATCCTGCCTCCCAAGCCCACAAAAAAGCCCGCGCAAGGCGGGCTCGGGGATGGGGGCCGCAGGGCCGGATCAGGCCTTACGGCTTTGCTCCACCAGGTATTCGACCACACGCAGCACATTCGGCATGCTGCCGGCACGGGGGCCGTCGGTGTAGTAGCGGCCGGCCACGCCCATGGAGGGCACGCCTTCCACGTCATACGCCTGCTGCACCTGAGTGGCCTTGCGCACCTGGCTGGCGACGTTGAAGGAGTTGTAGATCTCCTTGAACTTGTTCACGTCCACGCCCTGCTTGGCGACCCAGTTGAAGATGTCCTCGTCCTTGGCCAGCTTGTTGCGCTCCACATGGATGGCGTGGAACACCTTGACGTGCATGGCGTCGAAGTTGTCCATGGCCTGCAGCGCGAAATACAGCTTTTGCTGGGGCACGAAGCTGGCGTTGAAGGCCACGGGCACGCGGCGCACGGACACGTTGGCCGGGGCCTTCTGCTTCCACGCTGCAAAGGTGGGCTCGAACGCGTTGCAGTGGGGGCAGCTGTACCAGAAGAACTCCACCACCTCGATCTGGCCAGCGGCCGCTTCCGTGGGGGCGGGGGTCGACAGGCGCAGGTATTCCTTGCCTTCCTTGGGGGCGGCAGCCTGTGCCCAAGCCGTGTTGGCACCGAAGGCCATGGAGGTCGCAGCGGTGGCTGCGGCCAAAGAGAACTGGCGGCGTTGCATCAAAAGGACTCCTTCTTGAGATATGGGCATTGAGAGGGGGAAAGCCTCAGAAAGTTCACTGCTGCACGCGCACCAGGGCGGCGTCCACGCCCGCACCGTCCAGCTTCTGCTTCAGTTGCTCGGCATCGCCGCGCTTGTCGAAGGGGCCCACGCGCACGCGGAACACGGGACGGCCGTTCTGCTCGCGCTCGCTGATGCGGGCCTCCCAGCCCAGCATGGCCAGCTTGGCGCGCTGGGCGTCGGCATCGGCCTGGGTGCGGAAAGCCCCCGCCTGCACGAAATAGCTGAACCCGTCGGAGCCGCCCGCACCGGGGGCCCCGGCCTTGGCGGCCGCAGCCGCCTTGGCATCGGCTGCCTTGACCTGGGCCTTGGCCAGATCCCCCAGCGGGTCCGCGGCGACCGCGGGCAGCTGGGTGGCCGGGCTGGCCGCCGCCGGCGTGGCCGTGGCGGTCGCTGGGGCAGCCGGGGCCTCAGGAGTGGCCGCCGGCGCCGGACGGGCCTGGGTGCTGCCATACAGCGGCGAGTTGGGGTCCCAGTTGCGGTTGCGTTCGCTCTCGGCCGCCGGGGTGTTGCGCGACTCGCCCTTGGTCAGGAAGGGCACGGGCACCTTGGTGACATACACCGCCACCCCCAGCGCAACCCCCAGACCCACGATCAAACCCAGGATGAAGCCGAGGATCGTGCCCCCGCGCTGCTGCTTGTCCATAAAACCGCCTGTCACTTTCTGTTGCGTCACTTACATGCGCTCGGGAGCATCCACCCCCAGCACCGCCAGACCATTGTGCAGCACCTGGGCCGTGGCGGCGACCAGGGCCAGACGCGCCAGCTTCACGGCCTCGTCGTCCACCAAGATACGCTCGGCGTCGTAGTAGCTGTGGTAGGCGGAAGCCAGGTCACGCAGGTAGAAAGTGACGTCATGCGGGGCATTGCCCGCGGCCGCGGCGCTCAGCATCTCGGGGTACTTGGCCAGCAGCAGCATCAGCGCCTGGGCCTGCGGGCCTTGCAGCGCGGACAGGTCCACGCTCTGCAGCGCCGCCACGCCGGCACCGCCGGCCTCTTGCCAGGCACGCAGCACCGACTGGATGCGGGCGTGCGCGTACTGCACGTAGTACACGGGGTTGTCGTTGTTCTGCGCCACGGCCAGGTCCACGTCGAAGGTGTACTCGGTGTCGGGCTTGCGGCTCAGCAGGAAGAAGCGCACGGCGTCCTTGCTGGTCCACTCGATCAGGTCGCGCAGGGTCACGTAGGAGCCGGCACGCTTGCTGATCTTGACCTCATCGCCGTTGCGCACCACGCGCACCATGGTGTGTAGCACGTAGTCGGGGTAGCCCTGGGGGATGCCCACATTGGCGGCCTGCAGCCCGGCGCGCACGCGGGCGATGGTGCCGTGGTGGTCCGTGCCCTGGATGTTGACGACCTTGCCGTAGCCGCGCTGGAACTTCTGGATGTGGTAGGCCACATCGGGCAGGAAGTAGGTGTAGGTGCCATCGGACTTGCGCATCACGCGGTCCTTGTCGTCCCCAAATTCGGTGGACTTGAGCCACAGCGCACCGTCTTGCTCATAGGTGTAGCCGCTGGCGATCAGACGCTCCACCGTGGCCGCCACATGGCCGTTCTGGTAGAGGCTGGATTCCAGGTAGTACTCGTCGAACTTCAGGTTGAAAGCCAGCAGGTCCTTGTCCTGTTCGTTGCGCAGGTAGGCCACGGCGAAGTTGCGGATGTTCTCGTAATCCTCGACATCGCCATTGGCGGTGAACTCGCGGTCATCGGCCTTGACGGTTTCCTTGGCCAGGAAGGCCTGGGCAATGTCGGCGATGTAGTCGCCGTTGTAGAAATTCTTGGCCAGCGGGTTCTCGCTGTCCGTGGGCCAGCAGTCGTCGCCGGGCTTGAAGCCCTTGGCACGCAACTGCGTGGACTTGGTCAGGGTGTCGATCTGCACGCCCGCGTCGTTGTAATAGAACTCGCGGTGCACCTTCCAGCCCTGGGTGGCGTAGAGGTTGCTGATGGCGTCGCCGATGGCCGCCTGGCGGCCATGGCCCACGTGCAGCGGGCCGGTGGGGTTGGCGGAGACGAACTCGACCAACACCTGCTCGCCCCGCGCCGGCTGGTAGCCGAACTGGGCGCCCTGCGCCAGCACTTCGCGCACGATCTGCTGCTTGGCGGCGGGCTTGAGGCGGATGTTCAGAAAGCCGGGGCCGGCGATCTCGATCGCATCCACCCACTGCTGGAACGCGGGCGTGGCTTCCAGCGCGGCCTTGAGCTGCTCGCCCAAAGCGCGCGGGTTGGCCTTCAGGGGCTTGGCCAGCTGCATGGCCGCCGTGCAGGCGAAGTCGCCATGGGCTGCCACCTTGGGGTTTTCAAATGCGGCGCGGGCGCCGGCGCCGGGCGAGAGTGTTTCGAGCTCGGCAGCCAGGGCCGCGAGCAAATCCTGTTTGACGGAAAGCATCGGCGGATTTTACGTGCCCGGGCGCCGCTATGCCCGCAGCCAGGATTCCCGCGCCCTGCCGCCGGCTACATGCCCCGGGCCCAGTACGCGGCCACGACGGCGATCACCGGGATGATGTGGGCCTGCACCATGATCCAGGCGCGGACCTTGCGCACCGCCTCTTCGCCGGGCAGCGCACCATCCGTATTCAGGGCCTTGAGCCAGCGGCGGATGGCCAGGGTCGGGCGCAGCGACATCAGCGCCGCCACGAAGAACAGCAGCATCTTCAGGTGGAACAGCGGCTGCGACACGTACCAGGTCAGGCCCTTGACGCCCCACACCAGGCGGGCGATCCCGGTCAGCAGCAGCACCAGGGCCGTGATGCCGTAAATCATGTCCAGCCGCGCCAGACGCCGCACCACGGCAGCGTTCATCCACTCGCTGCGGCACAGCGCTGCCTCGCTCGACAAGAAGACCACCAGGGTCAGGATGGCCAGCAGGTGCAGGCTGGCTAACAAGGCTTCCAAGGTCATTGCGTTCCTCCTTTGCTCCAAAATTCCGGGCGCTCATAGTGCGCCTTGAGGTAGTCCATCCACAGCCGCAGGCGCAAGGTCATGTGCTTGCGCTGCGGAAAGACCAGGTAAATCCCATTCGGCGGCGCGGCAAAGTCGGCCAGCACCTCCACCAGCCGGCCGGCGGCGATTTCCGCCTCGACCTCCCAGGTGCTGCGCCAGGCAATGCCCCAGCCGCCCAGGCACCAGTCGTGCAGTACCTGCCCGTCGGAGCAGTCCAGCGGACCGCCGGGCTTGATGTGCACGCTCTCGCGCCCGCCGTCCCGGGGCACGCTGAAGGCCCAGCCGCGGGTCTGCGAGGCATCGCTGGACAGCGTCAGGCAGCGGTGCTGCGCCAGCTCGCCCGGGTGCCGGGGCGTGCCATAGGCCGCCAGGTAGGCCGGCGTGGCCACGCACAGGCGCCGGTTGTCGGCCATGCGCACGCTGATCAGCGACGAATCCGGCAGGTCGCCCACGCGCACCGCACAGTCATAGCCCTCGCCCGCCAGGTCGACCACGCGGTCGCTGAGGTTCAGCGAGATGGTCACCTCGGGGTGCAGGTCGTGGAACAGCGGCACCAGCGGCGCCACATGGCGGCGGCCAAAGCCGGCCGGCGCGGTGATGCGCAGGTGCCCGGTGGCCTTGATGCCGCCGGCCGAGACGCTGGCCTCGGCGTTGGCCACATCGGACAGCAGGCGCTGGCAGTCCTCCAGGAACGCGCTGCCCTCGTGCGTGAGGGTGATGCGCCGCGTGGTGCGCACCATGAGCTTGACGCCCAGGTGCTCCTCCAGCGCGTCCAGCCGGCGCCCCATGATGGCCGGGGCCACGCCCTCGGCCTTGGCGGCGGCCGTCAGGCTGCCCTTGGTGGCGACGGAGACAAAGGACTCGAAAGCTTTGAGTTTGTCCATGGCGAGACGGATCAGGTGCCCAATAGGCCTGCAGCGCTGATGCAGCAAGCGCTGAAAGCTATGTTTTCTTTGATTATCGACGCTGCATGCACGCTGGGGAGTGTTGCCCACTTTTGCGTAAAAGTCATCAGTTTTGAGATTTTTCAGCAATTTATTGCTGCATACATTTGGAATACAGTGGGATGCAACGCTGGCCCGTCCCGGCGACACCGGTTTTCCGACTTCCCACGATCCAAGGAGCCTTCCCATGACCGCTCGCACCCAGGTCCACGGCCTGCAAGTTGCCCACGAACTGCACACTTTCATCAATGAACAGGTGCTGCCCGGCACCGGCGTCGATGCCGCCGTGTTCTGGCAGGGCTTTGACGCCCTGGTGGCCGACCTGGCCCCCAAGAACGCCGCCCTGCTGGCCGAACGCGACCGCCTGCAGACCGAGCTGGACACCTGGCACCAGGCCCACCCCGGCCCCATCGCCGACATGGCCGCCTACCAGCAGTTCCTGACGCAGATCGGCTACCTGGTCGAACCGCCCAAGGACGCCAAGGCCACCACCGAGAACGTGGACGCCGAGCTGGCCCAGATCGCCGGCCCGCAGCTGGTGGTGCCCATCCTGAACGCGCGCTACGCGCTGAACGCGGCCAACGCCCGCTGGGGCAGCCTGTATGACGCGCTGTACGGCACGGACGCCATCCCCGAAGACGGCGGCGCCGACAAGGGCAAGGGCTACAACCCCGTGCGCGGTGCCAAGGTCATCGCCTTCGCCCGCAACTTCCTGGACCAGGCTGCGCCGCTGGCCACGGGCTCGCACCAGGATTCCGCCGGCTACCGCGTGGAAGGCGGCCAGCTGGTCGTGACTTTGAAGAACGGCAACACCACCGGCCTGAAGGACGCCGCCAAGTTCGTCGGCTACCAGGGCGACGCGGCGGCCCCCACCTCGGTACTGCTGAAGAACCACGGCCTGCACATCGACATCCTCATCAACAAGTCCACCCCCATCGGCAGCACCGATGCCGCCGGCGTGGCCGATGTGGTGGTGGAAGCCGCCCTCTCCACCATCCTGGACCTGGAAGACTCCGTGGCCGCCGTGGATGCCGAAGACAAGGTGCTGGGCTACAGCAACTGGCTGGGCATCCTGAAGGGCACGCTGACCGAATCCTTCGACAAGGGCGGCAAGACCGTCACCCGGGGCCTGAACGGCGACCGCGTCTACACCGGTGCCAACGGCCAGCCCGTGGTGCTGCACGGCCGCTCGCTGATGTTCGTGCGCAACGTCGGCCACCTGATGACCAACCCCGCCATCCTGTGGGGTGCGCAGGCCAAGGAAATCCCCGAAGGCATCCTGGACGCCGTGGTCACCACCGCCATCGCCATCCATGACCTGCAGGGCCATGGCGCCAACGGCATCCGCAACAGCCGCACCGGCAGCGTCTACATCGTCAAGCCCAAGATGCACGGCCCTGCCGAAGTCGCTTTTGCCAACGAGCTGTTCGGCCGTGTCGAGCAACTGCTGGGCCTGCCCGCCAACACCGTGAAGCTGGGCATCATGGACGAGGAGCGCCGCACCTCGGTGAACCTGAAGGCATCCATCGCCGCGGCCCCCGCCCGCGTCGCCTTCATCAACACCGGTTTCCTGGACCGCACCGGCGACGAAATGCACACCGCCATGCGCGCCGGCCCCATGGTGCGCAAGGGCGACATGAAGACCAGTGCCTGGCTGCAGGCCTATGAGCGCAACAACGTGCTGGTCGGCCTGACCATGGGCCTGCGCGGCCGCGCCCAGATCGGCAAGGGCATGTGGGCCATGCCCGACCTGATGAAGGCCATGCTGGAGCAGAAGATCGGCCACCCCAAGTCGGGCGCCAACACCGCCTGGGTGCCCTCGCCCACCGGTGCCACGCTGCACGCCCTGCACTACCACCAGATCAATGTGGCCGATGTGCAAAAGGAGCTGGAAAAGACCAGCGCCGACACCGAGCGCGCCAACATCCTGGCCGATCTGCTGCAAATCCCCGTGGCCAAGGCCCCCAAGTGGACCGACGCCGAGAAGCAGCAGGAGCTGGACAACAACGTGCAGGGCATCCTGGGCTATGTGGTGCGCTGGGTGGACGCCGGCGTGGGCTGCTCCAAGGTGCCTGACATCCACAACGTGGGCCTGATGGAAGACCGCGCCACGCTGCGCATCTCCAGCCAGCACATCGCCAACTGGCTGCTGCACGGCGTGGTGACGGAGCAGCAGGTGCGCGACACCTTCGCCCGCATGGCCCAGGTGGTGGACAACCAGAACGCCGGCGACGCCAGTTACAAGAGCCTGGTCGCCAACCCACAGGGGGCGGCCTTCCAGGCGGCACTGGACCTGGTGTTCAAGGGCGTGCAACAGCCGTCCGGCTACACCGAGCCCCTGCTGCACGCCTGGCGCCTGAAGGTCAAGGCCGGCGCCCGCTGAAGCCACGGGGCCCCAGGCCCCGACAGGCACGACCAAGCGCCCTGCGGGGCGCTTTTTTGCATGGCGTCGCCAGCTCTGCAGATATTGCTACAGGATGTAAGGTTGTCATTGGCGCGTAGACGGAGTGGGCGGTGATTGCTTGGACAATCGCCGCCAATCAGGGTTTTTACTTACTCCATCTCCATGCCACTTCAACACATCTCCATCGGCAAGCGCCTGGGCCTGGCCTTTGCCGTGCTGACGCTGTTCATCGCCACCATGCTGGCGGTGGGCATCTGGCGCCTGCAGGCCGTGGCCCAGTCCACGGCCGACATGATGGCGCGCCCGCTGTCCAAGGAGCGCGTCATCTCCGACTGGTACCGCACCGTCTACAGCAACGTGAGCCGCCACGCCCTGGTCGCCCGCAGCAGCGACGCCGATCTGGCGCGCCAGTTTGTGGCCGACAACGTCGAGGCCTCCAAGGCCTCGTCGCGCCAGCAGGCGGAGCTGCAAAAGTTGATCAGCACGCCCGAAGAACAGGCGCTGTTCGACCAGGTCAGCGTGCTGCGCACCCGCTTCGTACAGGCCCGCGACACCATCTACCAGGCCAAGGCCGAAGGCCGGGCCGACGAGGCCGAGCGCCTGCTGCGCAGCGACTTCCAGCCGGCGGCCGACGCCTACCTGCAGACCCTGCAAGCCCTGCTGGACCACCAGCGCCAGCGCATCAGCGACGCCGCCGCCGGCGTGCAGGCCGAGTTTGAACGCGGCCGTATGCAGCTGGCCGGCCTGGGGGGCCTGGCCGTGCTGATCGCCGTGGCCCTGGCCGTGACCATCACGCGCAGCATCACCACCCCGCTGGCGCGCGCCGTGCACGCCGTGGAAACCGTGGCCGCCGGCGACCTGACGCACCGCGTGCGCAGCGATGCCCGGGACGAAACCGGCCAGTTGCTGCGCGCCCTGGACGGCATGGGCGACCAGCTGCGCGACGTGGTCGGCCAGGTGCGCCAGGGTGCGGACGGCGTGGCCTCGGCCTCCAGCCAGATCGCCAGCGGCAACCTGGACCTGTCCAGCCGCACGGAAGAGCAGGCCAGCGCCCTGCAGCAGACCGCCGCTTCGATGGAGCAAATGACCTCCACCGTGCGCCAGAACGCCGACAACGCCCGCACCGCCAACCAGCTCGCGGTCTCGGCCTCGGAGCTGGCCAGCCGCGGCGGCCAGGTGGTTGACCAGGTGGTGGGCACCATGGGCGACATCCATGAGGCCTCGCGCAAGATCGTGGACATCATCGGCGTCATTGACGCGATTGCCTTCCAGACCAACATCCTGGCGCTGAACGCCGCCGTGGAAGCCGCGCGTGCTGGCGAGCAGGGCCGCGGCTTCGCCGTGGTGGCCAGCGAGGTGCGCACCCTGGCGCAGCGCAGTGCCGATGCGGCCAAGCAGATCAAGGACCTGATCACCGCCAGCGTGGAGCGTGTCGACGCCGGCCACACCCTGGTCGAGGAAGCGGGCGTGGTAATGCGCGACGTGGTGGCCGGTGTGCGCCGAGTGACCGACATCGTCGGCGAGATCAGCGCGGCCAGCCAGGAGCAGACCCAGGGCCTGGAACAGGTGCAGCACGCCATCACGCAGATGGATACCGTGACCCAGCAGAACGCCGCCCTGGTCGAGGAAGCCGCCGCCGCCACGCGCGCGCTGGAGGCCCAGTCCGTGCAACTGGTCCAGGCCATGGTGCACTTCCAGGTCGGCCAGGAACGCGCCATCACCGCCGCCCCGGCGCTGCTGACCCGGGCATGACCCGCAGTCCCGGCCCTGATCGGGATCCGGGCGACGCACCGGCGTCTGACATGGCGCAAGACAAGGCACCTGCGGGTGCCTTTTTGGTGGGCGCTGGCCCCTTCTGTCAGCCAGCCACAAGCATCGCGCGGTCCGATATGGAGACAATCCACTTTTCTCTTGATTGCACTGCACCATGCGCTCTTTCCGACTGATCCCCCTGGCCGCCGTCGTGGCCGTTCCCCTCTGGCTGACCGGCTGCGCGACGGAAACGTCCCAGGCCCTGAACGCCACCCAGACCCAGAGCGCCAGCCGCAGCTACCACGGGCCGCGCAGCCCGATCGCCGTGGGCAAGTTCGACAACCGCTCCAGCTACCTGCGCGGTGCGTTCTCGGATGGCGTCGACCGTCTGGGCAGCCAGGCCAAGACCATCCTGATGTCCCACCTGCAGCAGACCAACCGCTTCAACGTGCTGGACCGTGACAACATGGCCGAAATCAAACAGGAAGCGGCCATCCAGGGCACCACGCAGCAGCTCAAGGGCGCGGACTACGTGGTGACCGGCGACATCTCCGAGTTCGGCCGCAAGGAAGTCGGCGACAAGCAGCTGTTCGGCGTGCTGGGCCGCGGCAAGACGCAAACCGCCTATGCCAAGGTCACGCTGAACGTGGTCAACATCCGCACCTCGGAAGTGGTGCGCTCGGTGCAGGGCGTGGGCGAGTACCAGCTGTCCAACCGCGAGATCATCGGCTTCGGCGGCACCGCCAGCTACGACTCCACCCTCAACGGCAAGGTGCTGGACCTGGCCATCCGCGAGGCCGTGGACCGCCTGGGCGAAGCCGTCGATGCCGGCGCCCTGCCTGCCCTGGCCGCGACCGCACGTTGAAAGGCCGCACCATGCACCTCCACACCGCCATTCGCGCGGGCGCCAGCCTGGCGCTGGCCACCCTGCTGGTGGGCTGCGCCGCGCCCAAGTCCCTGTACAGCTGGAACGGCTACCAGCACCAGGTCTACCAGTACCTCAAGAGCGACGGCCCGGCCGCCGAAGAGCAGATCCTGGCACTGGAAAAAGGCGTGCAGGTCAGCGCCAGCCAGGGCGCGCAGTTGCCGCCCGGTTACCAGGCCCACCTGGGCCTGCTGTACCTGAACACCGGCCGCACCAACCAGGCGCTGGCCGCCTGGGAGCAGGAGAAGAAGCAGTTCCCCGAATCGGCCCCGTACATCGACTACCTGGTCGGCAACCTGAAGAAGAACGGCATCTGACATGCGCATTCCCCTGATCCCCCGCATCCTGAAGTGGTCGACCCTGCTGGCCACCTGCGCCTGGCTGGCGGGCTGCGCCACGGCCCCCGGCAAGGACTACAGCGCCTACCGCGCGGCCAAGCCGGCCTCCATCCTGGTGCTGCCGCCCATCAATGACGCACCCGAAGTGCAGGCCAGTGCCAGCGTGCTGTCCCAGGCGACCCTGCCCCTGGCCGAGGCGGGCTACTACGTCCTGCCCGTGACCCTGGTGAGCGAAACCTTCCGCCAGAACGGCCTGGAAATCGCCGGCGACATCCACGAGGTGGCCCCCGCCAAGCTCCAGGAGATCTTTGGCGCCGACGCCGCGCTGTACCTGCGCGTCACCCGCTATGGCACCACCTACCAGGTGATCCAGAGCGCCACCGTGGTCAGCGTCGAAGCGCGCCTGGTGGACCTGCGCACCGGCACCCAGCTCTGGGATGGCCGCGCCTCGGCCTCCAACCAGGAAGGCGGCAACAACTCGGGCGGTGGCCTGGTCGGCATGCTGGTGACGGCCCTGGTCCACCAGATCGTCAACTCGGCCACCGATGCTGCCCACCCCATGGCCGGCGTGGCGACCAACCGCCTGCTGGCAGCCGGCACGCCCAACGGCTTGCTGTACGGACCGCGCTCGCCGCTGTACGGCAAGAACTGACGCGCCCCCTGGCCCGCCGGCCCGGCGTGGCTGGTGGGCCGGCGCCTGCACGCTCCCACATCCAGAGCATGCAGCGCGCTTGGAGCATGGGCCAAAGGCGGTTTTGACTTAATTGTTCGCAACCCCGGCGGCACGGCCGCTCAGGCGGTCACGCACGCCGGCCGCATGTCCTGCATCAGCCGGTACAAGGCCTGGGCCGCCACGGACAGGCTGCGCCCCCGCCGGCGCACCAGGTAGATCTGGCGCTCCATCGCCGGCAGCTGCAAGGCCCGGGTGCACAGGCCGGGCTTGTCGAAATGGAACAGCGACAGCGCCGGCACCACGCTGATGCCCAACCCCGCCTGCACCAGCCCCATCACCGTGGCCAGTTGCTCCACCTCGACCAGGGTGCGCAGGGTCTGGGGAAACAGCGCCACATCCAGGTACTGGCGCACGCTGCTGTGCCGGGCCAGGTGCACAAACGGCCAGGGCTGCAGATCCGGCACGCCGATCTCGGCCTGCTGCGCCAGCGGGTGGTCATCGCGGCACACCAGGTGGAAGCCGTCACGACAAAACGGCTCCGCCTGCAGCTCGGGCGTGTCGGCGCGGATCGCCGCCAGGGCAAAGTCCGCCTCCCCCTGGGCCACGGCGGTGATGCAGGGCTCGGACAGCACGTCCTGCACCGCCACCTCCACCCCGGGATGGCGCGCCAGAAACTGCGCCAGCACGCCGGGCAGCCAGCCCGCCGCCAACGAGGGCAGCAGGGCCACGGCCACATGCCCGCGTGCCAGCTGGGCGGTGTCGCGCATGGCCTTGGCGCAGTCCTCCAGTTCCTCGGCAATCCGCTGGGCCGACAGCCAGAAGCGCTCGCCCTCCTGCGTCAGCAGCACGTGGCGCGTGCTGCGGTCGAACAGCTTCAGGCCCACGTGGTCCTCCAGCGCCTTGATCAGCGCGCTGAACGCCGGCTGTGACAGGTGGCAGCGCGCTGCCGCACGGGTGAAGTTCCTCACCTCGGCAAGGGCCAGGAAGGCCTGGATGTCGCGGGCCGAAATATTCATCTGACTTCCAAATCAATTCATCTCAATTATCGATTTCACAGCTTAGCCAGCCCTTCCTATAGTGGCCAGCAGGAGATTCCATGACTTCACCCCACGCCACCACCCTGCCCCTGCTGATCGGCTGCGCCGCGGGCTTCTCCGGGGACCGTATCGATGCCGCCGGCCCCGTCGTGCAGGAGCTGATCCGCCAGCGCCAGCCTGCGGTGCTGATCTTCGAGACCCTGGCGGAACGCACCCTGGCCCTGGCCCAGCTGGCCCGGCGCAGCGACCCCGAGGCCGGGTTCGAGCCGCTGATGCCCGAGTTTCTGCGCCCGGTGCTGGCCGACTGCCTGCAGCACGGCATCCGCATCGTCAGCAACTTCGGTGCCGCCAACCCGCAGGCCGCGGCCCGCACCATCCACCGCCTGGCCCAGGCCCTGGGCACGCGCACGCCGCGGATTGCCGTGGTGCACGGCGATGACCTGAGCGGCCCCGCGCACCGCCCGCTGCTGGCCGAAACCCTGGCCGAGCGCATGCCCGCGCAGGAGCTGGTCAGTGCCAACGCCTACATCGGTGCCCAGCCAATTGCGGCGGCCCTGCAGGCCGGTGCCGACATCGTGGTCTGCGGCCGCGTGTCCGACCCTTCCTTGGTCGTCGGTCCGGTCATGGCCCACTACGGCTGGGCCTGGGACGACTGGGACCGCCTGGGCCGCGCCACCATGGTCGGCCACCTGCTGGAATGCGGCACGCAAGTGACCGGCGGCTACTTTGCCGATCCCGGCTACAAGGACGTGCCGGGCCTGGACCAGCTGGGCTATCCCATCGCCGAGATCGACGCCGACGGCCACTGCACCCTCTTCAAGCCCCAGGGCACGGGCGGCTGCATCACCCCGGCCACGGTCAAGGAACAACTGCTGTACGAGATCCACGATCCGGCCCAGTACCTCACCCCCGACGTGGTGGCCGACATCACCCAGGCCCAGGTCCACGCCGTGGGGCCCGACCGCGTGCGCCTGGAAGGGGTGCGCGGCCAC
The DNA here is from genome assembly GCF_018064205.1 of Comamonas aquatica. Lineage (NCBI taxonomy): Bacteria > Pseudomonadati > Pseudomonadota > Betaproteobacteria > Burkholderiales > Comamonadaceae > Comamonas > Comamonas aquatica. The sequence continues at coordinate 3,327,287 of NZ_CP072916.1, forward strand.
CCCCGGCCCGACACGCTGAAGGTCAACGTCTGCTACGCCACGGGCTGGTTTGCGGAGGCCGAGATTTCCTACGCCGGCCCGCGTGCGGCCGAGCGCGCGCGCCTGGCGGGCCAGACCATCCAGCAGCGCCTGGGCCATCTCGCGCCGCTGCGCACCGACCTGATCGGCGTGACCAGCGTCTGGGGCAACGATGCCAGCAGTTGGCTGGATGGCGCCGACCTGCGGCACGCCCCCCACGATGTGCGCCTGCGCATGGCCTGGCAGCATGCCGACCACGCCACTGCCCAGCGCCTGCCGCGCGAGGTCAACGCCCTGTACTGCTGCGGTCCGGCGGGCGGCGGCGGGGTGCGCACGCACATGCGCCAGCGCCTGGGGCTGACCTCCTGCCTGATCCCCCACACCCACATCCCCACCGGGTTCACCTGGGCCACCGCCCCTGGCCCGGCACCGGAGCGCGCCCATGGCTGACACTGCAACCGACACCCTGACCGTCCCCCTGTACCAGCTGGCCCACGGCCGCACGGGCGACAAAGGCAACCGCTCCAACATCAGCGTGATCGCCTTCCACCCGCAGCTGTGGGGACCGATCTGCGCCCAGGTCACCGAGACCGCCGTGGCCCAGTTGTTTGCCGACCGCCAGCCGCGCCAGGTGCGCCGCTACCTGCTGCCCCAGTTGCAGGCCATGAACCTGGTGCTGGACGAGGTGCTGGACGGGGGCGTGAACGATGCCCTGAACCTCGACAGCCACGGCAAGACGCTGTGCTTCCGGGTGCTGCAGATGCCGATTTCCGTTCCCGGGGCACTCGCCCCCTGGATTGCCCGTCCCGCTTGACCATTCCCATAACCACACAGGAGACAACCATGACAAGCACGACCCGCCGCCACCTGCTGACCGCCAGCCTCGCACTGGCCCTGGCACCCGCTGCCTTCGCCCAGGGCAGCTTTCCCAGCAAGCCCATCACCCTGCTGGTGCCGTTTGCGGCCGGCAGCGCGACCGACCAGCTGGCGCGCGCCCTGGGCCTGTCGATCACCGAGCAGACCCAGCAGCCCGTGATCGTCGAGAACAAGGGCGGCGCCAGCGGCATGATTGCCGCCCAGGCGGCGGCCAAGGCCCCGGCCGATGGCTACACCGTGCTGATCACCACCAACACCACGCACGCGGCCAACGAACACCTGTACAAAAAGCTCGCCTACGACCCGGTCAAGGACTTTGCCCCGCTGACCGGCCTGGGCAAGGGCGGCCAGGTGCTGGTGGTGCCCATGAACGCCCCCTACAAGACCGTGGGCGAGCTGCTGGCCTTCGCCAAGGCCCACCCCGGCAAGCTGAGCTTTGGCAGCGGCAGCTCCTCCAGCCGCATGGCCGGGGAAATGCTCAAGCAGCTGGCCGGCGTGGACATCCTGCACGTGCCCTACAAAAGCAACCCGCTGGCCATCACCGACCTGATGGGCGGGCAGATCAACCTGATGGTCACCGACATGTCCACCGGCGTGCCGCAGATCAAGGCCGGCAAGCTGCGGGCCCTGGGCTACTCCACCCCCAAGCGCAGCCCCCAGCTGCCCGACGTGCCCACCATCGCTGAAGCGGGCGTCAAAGGCTATGACATGGGCTACTGGTTCGCGGCCTATGCCCCCACCCACACGCCCGCCCCCGTGGTGGCCAAGCTCAATCAACTGCTGCGCACCGCCGTCGGCAGTCCGGCCGCGGCCTCGTTCTTCGACATGTCCGGCTCCGAGGCCTGGACCACCAGCCCCCAGGAGCTGGCGCAGTTCCAGGCGGTGGAAACCACCAAGTGGGGGCAGGTGATCAAGGCCGCCGGCATCACGCCCGAATAAGCCCCCCGCCCATCCACCCCCCGGCCCTGCGGGGCCTGGGGGATGACCGGCGTGCAGACACCGGAACGCGATCCCCTGCGGCGCAGGCACTGCCACAGGCACACCGCCCCGCCAGGTGCTGGCCCCGCCGCAGAACGGGGCAACATGCGGGCGCAACGCCCCACCGCCACGGGGGCGACCCGGCCATCCCGGTTACCATGCCGGGCATGGCATTGAAACCCATTCTCATTTCCAACGCAGTGCGCGCCGCCGTGTTCGGTGCGTGGTTGAGCCTCGGCGGCTGCGCCGCCCTGTCACCGGCACCGGCCACCGACACCACGGGCTGGCAACGCCAGCTGCAGGCCCCCGCCCCCCTGCCCGAGGTGCTGCTGCTGGGCGAACAGCACGATGCCCCGGAACACCAGGCCTGGGAGCGCGACACGGTCCAGGCCCTGGCCCGGCAGCAGCGCCTGGCGGCCGTGGTGCTGGAGATGGCCCACAGCGGGCACAGCACCCGGGCGCTGGCCCCCACGGCCTCGGAAACCGAGGTCCAGGAGGCCCTGGACTGGCAGGCGGCCGGCTGGGACTGGGCGCCCTATGCGCCCGTGGTCATGGCCGCCGTGCAGGCCGGGGTGCCCGTGCATGGCGGCAACCTGCGCCGCAGCCACATGCGGGAGGTGATGCAGCAAACGCACTGGGACCAGCACCTGCCGCCCACCGCGTGGGAGCGCCAGCGCGACGCCATCCGCAGCGGCCACTGCGATCTGCTGCCCACCAGCCAGCTCACGCCCATGGCGCGCATCCAGCTGGCCAAGGACGCCAGCATCGCCGCCGTGGCGCAGGCCCAGCTGCAGCCCGGCCAGACCGTGCTGGTGATCGCCGGCCGCGGCCATGTGCTGCGCAGCGTGGGCATTCCCACCTGGCTGCCGGCCGGGTTGCACGCCCAAGTCGCCGTGGCCCAGGCGCAGGGCGCCACACCCACCCCGCCCGGTGACTACGACTGGCTGGTGCAGACCCCGGCCGTGCCCGCCCAGGACCATTGCGCCGACCTGCGGGCCCGCTGGCAAACCGGGGTGCCAGCGGCACCCCAGCCCCAAAAACCATAGCTATCTGGGCGCACCCCGCCTGCGCATTTGCGGCATTTCATCCCAATCTTCGGCTGCACGGGGATACCGCCTGCTGCGGGTGCACCCCGCGGGCGGGCCCACACGCGCGATGGGGACTGCACACGCCCCCTTGCCGCATGCACCACTGCACGCCGCCAGCAGCCTGGCGCGCCCTCAACTGCCAAATGCGGCCAGCACCTGCAGCACCGCCTCCACCGCCGGGTGGGGCACGGGCAGCCGGCGGTGGGCCACGGCCATGGGCCGCAGCAGCGGCGGGTGCAGCGGCCGGATGTCCACACCGGGCACGTGGCGCTGGTCCTCGACTTCTTCCAGCGGCAACAGCGCCGCACTCTGGCTGGCGACAGCCAAGCTTTTGAGGGCACCCGGGTAGGTCAGCGTCAGGAACGGGCGCGGGTGGTAGCCCGCCTGGCCAAACCAGGCGGAGATCAGCCCATGCATCTGCGTGGCCGGTGCGAACGAGGCCCAGCGCCGCTCGGCCAGCCACTGCGGCGTGATCTGCGCCGGCGCCTGCCAGACCGCCGGCAGCAACGCCACCATGGTGTCGGTGCGCCAAGGGGTGAGCACGATGTCGGCCGTCGCCGGCTGGGGGCTGGCCACCACGGCGATGTCCAGCGTGCCGGCCTGCAAGCGCTGCATGGCATCGGTGGATGCCGACGGCCTCCAGCCGCACTTCCACGCCCGGGCTGCGCCGGCCCAGGGCTTCCAGCATCAGGGGCAGCAGCCGGGTGCTGACACCGGCCGACACACCCACGCGCACCAGGCCCTCGCGCCCGCTGGCGCGGCGCTGCACCAGGTCGATCAGATCGTCGCTGGCGGCCAGCAGCTTGCGCCCCTGCTCCACCAGGGCCTGGCCCGCCGGCGTCAGCTCGGCCTGCCGGCGCCCCCGCAGCAACAGCACCGCCTCCAGGCGCGATTCCAGATCCTTGATGTGCAGGCTCACGGTCGGCGGCGCCAGATGCAGGGCCTGCGCCGCCGCAGCAAAGGTGCCCAGGTCGGCGATGGCGATCAGGGTCTGCAACTGGTCGAGGTTGAGGTTACGCATCAGAATTCCTGAATTGAATCTTCATTGAATTCAACTTTACAGATGTTTGGCCAGCCCGGAGCATGTCCTCCATGCTGAAACCACCTGCTCCCGCGCCCATGGTGCCGCCCGCCTCGGCGCCCGCGCCCACCGTGTCCGCTGCACCCACGGCGCCCACCGGATGCACCGCCAGCCCAGGCCCCACGGCCCCCGTGGCCGCAACGTCTGCAATCGGCCTTGCAACGGGCCGAGCAGCGCATTCTGGAGAACTTCCGCGTCCCACCCGGGGGCGGCTGAACACGGCATACACTGGCGCCATGTCTGCCGCCCCCTCCCCTGCGACCTGCCCTTTGTGCGGCCAAGCCAATGCCTGCGCGGTCGCGGCCGGATTGCCGCCGGAAACCTGCTGGTGCATGCAGACCCGGATTCCGGCCTCGGTGCTTGAACGCATTCCCGCCGCCGAACGCGGCCAGCGCTGTGTCTGCCCAGCCTGCGGCCAAACGCCACCGCACCCCGAGGCCCCCCGCTGAGCCCCTGCGCCCTCCACCCACCGAGACTGCGCATCCGGCCTTTGCCAACCGCAGCCCAGGAGCCACGTCCTCCGTACTGGGTGGTCCGCGCGCCCCGCCATTGGGTGAATGCTGGCGTATTCCCCCCTCACCCCCATCACCAAGCGAAGCACCGCGGGCCGGCTACAGCGCCCGCCCCAAGCCCTCTGGTCTGGGCCGGCTGGACGCGCCACACCGTTGGCCAGCGGGCGCCACAGCGGCACAAACCCGGCAGGCAAGCTGCACCTTTGCTGCACAAACCGCCGGCGCGCGTTAGGCTATGCCCCTTTGTTGTCTTGCCCGTTTGGAAGCCCCTGCCCATGTGCCAGCTGTTAGGAATGAACTGCAACACGCCCACCGATGTGCGTTTTAGCTTCAGCGGCTTTGCACAGCGCGCGGGCAACACCGGCGATCACACCGACGGCTGGGGCATTGCATTCTTCGAGGACAAGGGCCTGCGGCTGTTTGTGGACCACGAACGCGCCATCGACTCGCCGGTGGCCGAGCTGATCCGCCGCTACCCCATCAAGAGCAAGCACGTCATTGCCCACATCCGCAAGGCCACCCAGGGCGTGGTCAGCCTGCAGAACTGCCACCCCTTTGTGCGCGAGCTGTGGGGCCGCAACTGGGTGTTTGCGCACAACGGCGATCTGAAGCACTTCGCGCCCAAGCTGCACACCCATTTTCGCCCCGTCGGCAACACCGACAGCGAGCTGGCCTTCTGCTGGATCATGCAGGAGCTGTGGAAATCCCACGCCGGCGTGCCCAGCATCGCAGAGCTGACCCTGACCCTGCAGGACCTGGCCCGGCGTATTGCGCCGCATGGCACCTTCAACTTCCTGCTGTCCAATGGTGAAGCCCTGTGGGCGCACGCCACCACCCACCTGTTCTTCACCGAGCGCCGCCACCCCTTCGCCCAGGCCCACCTGGCCGACGAAGACCTGAGCGTGGACTTTGCCAGCGAAACCACGCCCCACGACCGCGTGGCCGTGGTGGTGACCGCCCCCTTGACCAAGAACGAAGCCTGGACCGCCTTTGAACCCGGGGTGGTGAATGTGTTCGTCGATGGCCGCCTGCACCAGGGGCAAAGCCGCCCCCAGGCCTGATACCACAGCAGGGGCACGCACCGCCAGCGTGGCTGCCGCAGGGTAGGAAGGCGCAGTTCCGGTTCCTGTGCCCGTGGCAGAAAGCAGAGGCTTGCGTCGATCGCGCCGTGGGGCCCCGCGCCGCAACCCGTATTCCCGTGACAGCCGCACGGCGACCCTGCATGGCCTCGGCAGGCCACGGTTCGATTGCAGGGACTGTGGCGCTCCCCTTCGCCCCCGCGCAGATTGGCGTTCACGCCGGCGCTGCGCTGAGGTAGAGCGGTGCGGACCTCAGCGATGCTGCCTGTCGCCGCGCTGGAGGCGGCACATCCGCGCAGCCTGCTCTGCGGCAGCAGGGGATACCGGCCCAGCCCCCTCAGCCGGTGCCCCTGCATTCCGCAACATGGCAGTACCGGAAGAAAACACGTCTTGGTGATTTGCACAAAATTGGCCACCGGCGCTTATTTCATCAGTGCTGCAAGCTATCGAAATGATGGCATGCCACCCACCCTGCCAAGAGAAAACCCCGCCAACGTCACCGCGGCGGGGCGGCGGGGCTGCACCAGTCTCACGCCCATGCGCTGGGGACGGCCACAGTGCTAGCTTTTAGGGCTTGGCGCCGGCAGGCGGAGTGCCTGCGGCAGCGCCGGCCGCCTGGGCTTCCGCCATGTGCTTTTTCGCAATCGCCTGCAACTGGGGCATCAGCCGGGCCATGCTTTGCTGGGTGGCAGCCATGGTGGCCTGCATGACGGCCGGCATCTTCTCCACCACGGCCATGCCCACCGGCGTGCGGTAGAAGGCCGTTTGCCCATCCACCTCCTCCTGGGTGAACGTGCTTTGGTAGATCTGGACCATCATGGGCCGCATGTGGCTCCAGTTCAGCTCCTGGCGGATGAGGGCCGCGCTCTCGCGGGTCATCTTGTCGATGACCTGCTGCTCGCGCTCGCTGGGCTTGCGCCCCTGCAAGCTGGCCTGCACGGCATCACGCATGTTGCGCTCCAGATCGGCGCCAGTCTTGGCAATCAGGGCCTCGCTCTTGGTGGCCGCCAGCAGTGCCTCGATGGAGGCCACCGTGGGCGGTGCGCTCCAGGCCGATCCGGCCAGGCCCAGCCAGGCCATCGCAGCCAGGCTGGCCATACGGAAGCTGCCACGGCGGACGGTGGCAGGCAGGTGGGAAGAAGGTGTGTCGTTCAATCGCATGTCGGACGCAGAATGTGCAGCAGGGCCCTCTGCCATCGGACGGTCCATGGACTGCACGGTCAAGAAAAGCAACAGCCGGGGTGCAACATGCGCCTTGGCCCGGCGGTCTTCGCAGCCTGGGACGAGGAAACACAGGCCCAGCCGGCAAGGCGCCAACTGGGCAAGGTTGCAGTGGCCACTGCGCGGCGGGCAGCAGCCACAGCGGCTGCCATCCAGATGCCACGCGACGGGACACACAGCGACGTGAGTGTCGTCCAGCGTGGGGAGCGCTCTGCGATGGAGGGACGAGGGTCGCCTTCAGCGGCACATCCCGTGCGAGTGGCAGCGCCGGCAAGCGTACCACCCAATCACCTTCAGATACCAGTCACCTTCATGCACTGTGACTGTGCAGCCGCACTGCCCCCGTAGCGCCCTGCGGCATGGCGATACGCACCATCACCGCGTTGAAGGCCGCCAAACATAAAACGCAATGGATTGCACGCACCTGCGCCTGCAGAAGCCAAGTGAGTGGCCTGAAAATCCAATCCGTGAGCGCCTGGCGCTCATCCAGATTCGGGTCTCAGGTCTTTGGGGCCTGAATCGCAATAAGAGCGCACGCAGTGCGCTCTTATTTTTTAGGAGATTGGAATAAACACTTGTGATCCATAAGCTGCCAACGCCGGTTCACAGCCAGGATGGACGCATTTCATCCCCCAAAAACAAAACCCCCTGCCTCGTTGGAGGTCAGGGGGTTTGTCGCTGTAAGAGCCTGGCGATGACCTACTTTCACACGGGAATCCGCACTATCATCGGCGCAAAGTCGTTTCACTGTCCTGTTCGGGATGGGAAGGAGTGGGGCCAACTTGCTATGGTCACCAGGCATAACTTGTCGCAAAGCAGCTCATCGCTACCTTGCAAATTCATAGAGCCTAATCAGCTTTTATTCGATTGCGCACATGGGCATAAAGTCTTTTGAACACTGCACAGCAGTATCAAAGTTATAGGGTCAAGCCTCACGGGCAATTAGTACTGGTTAGCTTAACGCATTACTGCGCTTCCACACCCAGCCTATCAACGTCGTGGTCTACAACGACCCTTCAGGGGGCTCAAGGCCCCGGCAGATCTTATCTTGAAACGAGTTTCCCGCTTAGATGCTTTCAGCGGTTATCTCTTCCACACGTAGCTACCCTGCGATGCCACTGGCGTGACAACAGGTACACCAGAGGTGTGTCCACTCCGGTCCTCTCGTACTAGGAGCAGGCTTCCTCAAATCTGCAGCGCCCACGGAAGATAGGGACAAAACTGTCTCACGACGTTTTAAACCCAGCTCACGTACCTCTTTAAATGGCGAACAGCCATACCCTTGGGACCGACTACAGCCCCAGGATGAGATGAGCCGACATCGAGGTGCCAAACACCGCCGTCGATATGAACTCTTGGGCGGTATCAGCCTGTTATCCCCAGAGTACCTTTTATCCGTTGAGCGATGGCCCTTCCATACAGAACCACCGGATCACTATGTCCTGCTTTCGCATCTGCTCGACTTGTCAGTCTCGCAGTTAAGCACGCTTATGCCATTGCACTATTAGCACGATGTCCGACCGTACCTAGCGTACCTTCGAACTCCTCCGTTACGCTTTGGGAGGAGACCGCCCCAGTCAAACTGCCTACCATGCACTGTCCCCGATCCAGATAATGGACCTAGGTTAGAACCTCAAACGCACCAGGGTGGTATTTCAACGTCGGCTCCACCAGAACTAGCGTCCTGGCTTCAAAGCCTCCCACCTATCCTACACAGATCCGTTCAAAGTCCAATACAAAGCTACAGTAAAGGTTCATGGGGTCTTTCCGTCTTTCCGCGGGGAGATTGCATCATCACAAACATTTCAACTTCGCTGAGTCTCAGGAGGAGACAGTGTGGCCATCGTTACGCCATTCGTGCAGGTCGGAACTTACCCGACAAGGAATTTCGCTACCTTAGGACCGTTATAGTTACGGCCGCCGTTTACTGGGACTTCAATCAAGAGCTTGCACCCCATCATTTAATCTTCCAGCACCGGGCAGGCGTCACACCCTATACGTCCACTTTCGTGTTTGCAGAGTGCTGTGTTTTTATTAAACAGTCGCAGCCACCGATTTTTTGCAACCCCGTTGAGCTCCGTTTGTTCAACTTCACTTACTAGGGGCATACCTTCTCCCGAAGTTACGGTATCAATTTGCCGAGTTCCTTCTCCTGAGTTCTCTCAAGCGCCTTAGAATACTCATCTCGCGCACCAGTGTCGGTTTGCGGTACGGTCGTCAATAGCTGAAGCTTAGTGGCTTTTCCTGGAAGCAGGGTATCACTCACTTCGTGTGCAAGCACACTCGTTATCACCCCTCATCTCAGCCCGGCGGATTTGCCTACCAGGCACGACTACAGGCTTGAACCAACTATTCCAACAGTTGGCTGAGCTAACCTTCTCCGTCCCCACATCGCACTATTGATCGGTACAGGAATATTGACCTGTTTCCCATCAGCTACGCATCTCTGCCTCGCCTTAGGGGCCGACTCACCCTACGCCGATGAACGTTGCGTAGGAAACCTTGCGCTTACGGCGAGGGGGCTTTTCACCCCCTTTAACGCTACTCATGTCAGCATTCGCACTTCTGATACCTCCAGCATCCGTTACCAGACACCTTCACAGGCTTACAGAACGCTCTCCTACCACGTGCAATAAATTGCACATCCGCAGCTTCGGTAACTGGCTTAGCCCCGTTACATCTTCCGCGCAGGACGACTCGATCAGTGAGCTATTACGCTTTCTTTAAATGATGGCTGCTTCTAAGCCAACATCCTGACTGTTTTAGCCTTCCCACTTCGTTTCCCACTTAGCCAATTTTAGGGACCTTAGCTGGCGGTCTGGGTTGTTTCCCTCTTGAGTCCGGACGTTAGCACCCGGTGCTCTGTCTCCCAAGCTGTACTCTGCGGTATTCGGAGTTTGCCTTGGTTTGGTAAGTCGCCATGACCCCCTAGCCAAAACAGTGCTCTACCCCCGCAGGTAATACTTGAGGCACTACCTAAATAGTTTTCGGAGAGAACCAGCTATTTCCAAGTTTGTTTAGCCTTTCACCCCTAACCACAGCTCATCCGCTGATTTTGCAACATCAGTCGGTTCGGACCTCCAGTACCTGTTACGGCACCTTCATCCTGGCCATGGTTAGATCACTTGGTTTCGGGTCTACACCCAGCGACTGAACGCCCTATTCGGACTCGATTTCTCTACGCCTTCCCTATTCGGTTAAGCTTGCCACTGAATGTAAGTCGCTGACCCATTATACAAAAGGTACGCCGTCACCCCTTTCGAGGCTCCGACTTTTTGTAAGCATACGGTTTCAGGATCTATTTCACTCCCCTCCCGGGGTTCTTTTCGCCTTTCCCTCACGGTACTGGTTCACTATCGGT